>OY969584.1:0-1345000 GCA_963701285.1 uncultured Chloroflexia bacterium
GACTTCGGGACGATGAAGTACGTCATGGCCGCGGCCCCCGACGACGTCCTGCTGGAGCTGTTCGAAACGAAGGGGATGTAGAGCGTCAGGGCGTGGCGCGGATAGCTCTGAACCGGATGCTACAGGTGGCGTAGAGCTCCAGACCGGCTTGAGCAGCCTGACCAGCGCGAGCTAGGGTGTCCGCGGCACCGCGCGCCACACGGCCCTCTTGACGCTGGCCATCCCCCCATTTGATGATCGCTGTGCCAGTCAAGTCTGAGGGAGAGAGCGTCTTATGGATCGAGCCGCTGGCGACAGCGCCGAGCAAAAACAGGCCGAGAAGCTCCTAGTCGACTGGCTGTCTGCACGCTTGGGCGTGAAGCTAGTGCCGAAGCGCTTGCCCCTACCCACTCGCGGGTGGCTCGAAATTGACGGCGCTTGCGATTCCCCGCCCATTCTTTGTGAGGCCTGGGCACACCAGGGGCCTGCAAAGAGCGCTCAAAAGGACAAGGTGATGACCGACGCGTTCAAGTTGCTCTACGCTGCGCAACTGGTTCCTGAGCGTGCCCGCATGATTCTGCTCTTCGCGTGTGTCAAGGCAGCGAGTCACTTCAAGGGCAACAGCTGGATGGCGCAAGCTCTCAAGGCCAGGGGCATCGAGGTTCAAGTCGCGGAGCTTCCTGAGCCCGCGCGCGCAATGATCCGAGCGGCCCAAAAGCGTCAGTATAGGTGATTGCCACCCTGCGTTCCTCCTCCCCCTTTGCCCCCTCCCCCCTTGCCCCTTACAATTAGACCTGCCATGGCTCCCCCAAGGCGCATCCTCTCTCGTACCCAGATCCGGCAGCGGGTCAAGGAGCTGGCCGTCCAGCTCCGCGCCGACTACGCCGGCCAGCGGCCCGTCTTCGTCGGCTGCCTCAAGGGTGGCTTCGTCTTCATGGCCGACCTCGTACGGGCGGTTGGAATACCCCTCCAGATAGACTTTATAATGGTATCGAGCTACGGAATGGGGAAGAGCAGCAAAGGGGAGATCACCTTCCTCAAGCACGTGACCACCGACCTCGCCGGCCGCCACGTCGTCTTCGTGGACGACATCATCGACAGCGGCCTCACCCTCCAGCACGTCCGCGAGCACCTGCTGAGCCGCCGCCCGGCCAGCCTGCGCGTCTGCGCCCTCCTGGCCCGCGAGCGCGTGCTGGCCGAAGGCACGTTCATCGACTACCTGGGCTTCCCCGTGCCCGAGGGCTTCGTGGTCGGCTACGGCATCGACCACGCCGAGGATTATCGCCAGCTTCCCGACATCTGTGTCCTGGAAGGGGAGGGATAGGTGGCTCTGGAAGAGCTTATCGCCGTCGCCCGCGGCGACGCGCCCGGCGACCTGCTCCTGGCCAACGCCCGCATCGTCAACGTCTTCACGTCGGAGATCGAAGAGGGTGACGTCGTCCTATTCGATGGGCGCATCGCCGGCGTCGGTCGAGGCTACCGGGCCCGCCAGGTCGTGGACCTGGGCGGCGCCTACCTCCTGCCCGGCTTCATCAACGGCCACACCCACATCGAGAGCTCGATGCTCAGCATCGGCCAGTACGCGCGGGCCGTGGTGACCCGCGGCACTACCTCCGTGGTCACCGACCTGCACGAGCTGGCGAACGTCGCCGGCCTCTGGGCCCTGCGCCGCCTCCTGCGCGACGCCGCCCGCCTGCCGCTGGACGTTTTTCTCATGGCGCCCTCCTGCGTGCCGGCCACCGGCCTGGAGACGACCGGCGCCTCCCTGGGGCCGGAGGACATCGCGCGAGCGCTGCGCTGGCCCGAGACCCTGGGCCTGGGCGAGCTCATGAACTTCCCCGGTGTCCTCGCCGGCGACGCTCACTGCCTGGACAAGCTCCGCGCCGTGGGCGGCAGGCTCATCGACGGCCACGCGCCCGGCCTTACGGGCAAGGCGCTCAACGCCTACCTGGCCGCCGGCCCCCGCTCCGACCACGAGTCGACCCGCCGGGAGGAGGGGCGCGACAAGCTGCGCCGCGGCATGTACCTCATGATCCGCGAGGGCACCACCGAGAAGAACCTGGAGGAGCTCCTGCCCCTGGTGACCGACGACACCTACCCCCGCTGCCTCCTGGTGGTGGACGACCGCTCGGCCAGGGACCTCCTCCACGACGGCGACCTCGACGCCGTGGTGCGCAAGGCCATCCGCCTGGGGCTGAGCCCGGTGCGGGCCATCCAGCTCGCCACCGTCAACGCCGCCACCTACTTCGGGCTGCGCGACCGCGGCGCCGTAGCGCCGGGCTACCTGGCCAACCTCATCGTCGCCGACGACCTGTCGGACCTGCAGCCGCGCCAGGTCTACTATCGCGGCCAGCTCGTCGCCGAAGAGGGCCGCGCGCTCTTCCCGGCCGCCGTCCCGCCGCCACGGCGGCTCCTGCGCACGGTGCACATCGCGCCTTTCGGGCCTGAGGCGTTCGCCCTGCGTCCGCCTCAAGCGGACCGCCTGCCCGTTATCGAGATCGTCCCCGGGCAGATCATCACCCGCAGGGTCGAGCAGGACGTGCGGCTGGAGGACGGACAGGTGCTGGCGGACACGCAGCGCGACATCCTGAAGCTGGCGGTGGTCGAGCGCCACCATGCCACCGGTAACATCGGCCTGGGGCTGGTCAAGGGCTTCGGCCTGCGGCGCGGCGCCCTCGCCTCGTCCTTCGCCCACGATTCGCACAACGTGGTGGTGGTGGGCACCAGCGACGCCGACATGCACGCCGCCGTGCGCGAGGTGGAGCGGATGCAGGGCGGGCTGACGGCAGTGGAAGGCGGCCGGCCGCTGGCCTCGCTGGCGCTGCCCGTAGCCGGCCTCATGTCGCCCGAGCCGCTGGAGACAGTGGCCGCCCAGCTCGAGGCGCTGGACGCGGCCGCCCAATCGTTGGGCGCGACAGTACCGGCGCCCTTCGCTGTGCTCTCCTTCCTGGCGCTGCCGGTCATCCCCGAGCTCAAGCTCACCGATAAGGGGCTGGTGGACGTGGAGCGCGGCGCGTTCGTGGAACTGGCGGGCGCGCGCCAATGAGCGAGTACGATTACGCCATCGTCGGCTCCGGCATCGCCGGGCTGTTCGCCGCGCTCCAGGCGCGCCAGCACGGCAGCGTCCTCATCCTGACCAAGGGCTCCATCGATGAGTGCAACACCCGCTACGCCCAGGGCGGCATCGCCGCGCCCATCGGCCAGGGCGACTCGCCCCGCCTGCACCTGGAGGACACCATCGCCGCCGGCGCCGGCCTGGTTGACGTCGAGGCCGCACGCGTCCTCACCGAGGAGGCCGCCGACCGCATCCGCGACCTCGTGAGCCTGGGTGTGCCCTTCGACACCCTGGACGGCGAGATTACCCTGGGCCGCGAAGGCGCCCACAGCCTGCCGCGCATCCTCCACGCCGGCGGCGACGCCACCGGCGCCCACATCGAGCTCACCCTGAGCAGCGTGGCGAGGATGTCCCGCATCACCATCCTGGAGCACTGCCTGGCTACCCGCCTCCTGCTGGACGATGGCACCCTCGAAGGCGTCGAGGCGCTGGACTGCCGCACCAACACCAAGCTCCAGTTCGCCTGCCGCTTCCTGGTGCTGGCCACGGGCGGCGCCGGCCAGCTGTTCAAGATCAGCACCAACCCCACTGTGGCCACCGGCGACGGCGTCGCCCTGGCCTACCACGCCGGCGCCGAGATCGCCGACATGGAGTTCTTCCAGTTCCACCCCACCGTTTTGCGCATGCCCGGCGTCCAGCCCTTCCTCATCAGCGAGGCCGTCCGCGGCGAGGGAGGCATCCTCCGGAACGCTCAGGGCTCCCGCTTCATGACCGAACACCATCCCCTGGCGGAGCTGGCCCCCCGCGACGTTGTCGCGCGGGCCATCCTCGCCCAGATGGAGGCCACCGGCACCGACCACGTCTTCCTGGACGTCACCCACCTGCCGCCGGCGCGGCTCATGGCCCGCTTCCCGCAGATCTACCGCTTCTGCGTCGACCACGGCCTCGACATCACCCGCGACCCGATCCCCGTCTCGCCGGCCGCCCACTACATGATGGGCGGTGTGCGCACCAACGTCTGGGGCGAGACCAACATCCGCCGCCTCTTCGCCTGCGGCGAGACCGCCTGCACCGGCGTCCACGGCGCCAACCGCCTGGCCAGCAACTCACTGCTGGAGACCATCGTCTTCGCTCAGCGAGTGGTGGAGCGCTCGCTCCAATCAGAGCCGTCGGCCACCGCGCCCACGCCCGACGCCATCGCTCTCAGCGAGCCCGTTCGCGCGGAGGCTCCACCCCTGGACCTGGGCGCCCTCCAGACGCTGATGTGGGAGAAGGTAGGCATCGTCCGTCAGGGCAGTACATTGGCCCGCGTCCAGGCTCTCCTGGCCGCCTGGCAGGCGACCCTGCCCGCGCCGTCCGATCGCCCCTCCCACGAGCTGTCCAACCTGCTCACCGGCGCCCGCCTGATGACCGAGGCCGCGCTCCTGCGTGAGGAGAGCCGCGGCGCCCACTACCGCGTCGACTTCCCGGAGCCGCGACCGGAATGGCAAAAGCACATCGTCTTCCGCCGCCATGCCTGAGCCAGACGCCCTTCAGCTCCATCCCGCCCACCTGCGCCGCCTGGCCGAGAACGCCCTCCTGGAGGACCAGGCCTGGGACGACATCACTACCGCCGCCTTGGTGCCGCCGGAGCAGAGGGGGCGAGCGGTCGTCGTGGCCAAGGCCGAGGGGGTGCTGGCCGGCCTCCCGATGGCCGAAGCCGTCTTCCACGCCGTCGACCCGTCGCTGGCCTGGCGGCCGCTGGCCGCAGAGGGAGCGCGCCTCATGCCCGGCCAGGCCGTGGCCGAGGTCGAAGGGTCGCTGGCCGCCATCCTGCGCGCCGAGCGGGTGGCCCTCAACTACCTGACCCACCTATCGGGGGTGGCGACCGCCACCGCTCGGCTGGTGGAGGCAATCGCCGGCACGCGCTGCCGC
The DNA here is from genome assembly GCA_963701285.1 of uncultured Chloroflexia bacterium. Taxonomy (GTDB): domain Bacteria; phylum Chloroflexota; class Dehalococcoidia; order SM23-28-2; family SM23-28-2. The sequence continues at coordinate 4,949 of OY969584.1, forward strand.
CTGCGCGACACCCGCAAGACAACGCCCGGCCTGCGCGCGCTGGAGAAGTACGCCGTGCGCGTGGGCGGCGGCGAGAACCATCGCTTCGGCCTGGCCGACGCCGTCCTCATCAAGGACAACCACCTGGCCGCCCTGGCGGCCCGCGGCCTGGGCATCGCCGACGCCGTCCGCCTGGCCTGCCAGGCGGCGCCAGCGGGCATGCGCGTGCAGATCGAAGTCACCGACGTGGAGCAGGCCCGCCAGGCGCTGGCCGCCGGCGCCCACGAGCTCCTGCTGGACAACATGCCGCCGGCGGAGATGCGGCGGGTGGTGGAACTGGCGAAGGGGAAGGCCGTGCTGGAGGCCTCGGGTGGGATCACGCTGGCCAACGCGCGCCAGGTGGCGGAGACGGGCGTGGACTACATCTCGGTCGGGGCCATCACCCACTCCGCCCCCGCCCTGGACCTGAGCCTAGAAGTGACGCCCACCTAGGCGCGCTGGCGCCCCTTGAGAGGAGCGCCAAGACAGCGCGCGCCCGGGGTTTGGCGAGGGCGGTGCTGAGGCCGCCAAGGGCCAGCAACACGCCGCCGGCCAGGGTCACGTACAACCCGAAGACGGGGCTGCCTTCGGGACTGACGCCTGCTAGATAGTCCACGATGCAGCTCGGCGTGGGAAGGCGGCTGACATCCGCGATGTCGTACGCAACGAAGATTGCCACGAAGACCCCGCAGAGCAGCGCCCCGAGGGCCGCGAGCCGGAAGGGCATCGCCTCGGCGCCCTTGATATAGGCGACCACCAGGAGGCCCGCGCCGAGCAGCACAAGGGGCAGCATGGCCGTGCCGTGGTCGCGGCTGTAGCAGTCACCGGCGCCCCACGGCATGAACGCGCCCACCACCGCCAAGGCGGCGCCTAGCTCGCCCACCAGGACGGTTGCCCCCGGCGGCCGGGCGGTCTGGCCCGAGGCCATCAGCGGCCCAAGCCTTGCTCTAGCTCCCAAACGGCACCACCACCACTCGCGTGCCGATGGTGGCGAAGTCCCAGAAGAACTTCGCGTCGTTGTAGCGCATGCCTACGCAGCCGTGGCTGGAGGCCACGTTCCCGAAGTAGCTCTCGGGGCGCCAGTAGTTGTAGTGAATCGTCACGGGGCCGTTGAAGTGCTGGGTGAAGAGCACGTTGTCCACGTACCAGCCGTCGGGGCTGTCCCGCGGGATGCCGAGGGTAGTGGAGTCCATGGTCTCGTTCTCCACGCGGGCGTAGATGCTGTACTCACCCCAGGGCGTCACCCAGCCCGGCGCCCCTGTCGTGACCAGAGCCACTCGCTGCGGCTGGGCGCCGATGAAGGCCACCGCTCGCTGGGTGGCCGTGTTCACCAGGATCCAGCGCTCGTCCTCGCCGAAGGTGACGCCGGGCGGTGGCACGGTGGTGGCCAGCTCCTGCTGCCCTATCTCCTCGATAGACGGCCCCGGCGGCGGCGCCGGCTCCGGCGCTGTCGTTGGCTCAGGCTTGGGCGCCATCTCCAACAGCGCTCGCTGGAAGGGATCGAGGTCGCTTTCGGGGACGCTGGTGGGGAGCGACGCCCAGGGGGGCAGCGGCGACATGCGCAGCCCGGGCGGGCTGGCCGAGGCGGCGCCGTCGTCGGAGCCGAGCCCGCGCAGCCAGGGCACACCTACGGCGGCGAGAGCGCCGATCTCCAGCACCACCACGCTTAGCAGAAGCAGACGACGCGGCTTGAGGAGCTCCACGGCGCCTTCAGTATATTCCCACCCGCGAGGGGCCGTCTAGGTGCGGGGCTTCGAACCCGCTCATCTTTCGACAAGCTCAGGATGAGCGACGGCGGGCTCGTCTAGCTGCGGCGCGGGCGCTCCAGGTCGCGGCTGTCGAGGACGATGGTGACGGGGCCGTCGTTCTCGATCTCCACCAGCATGCGCGCCCCGAAGGACCCCGTCTGCACGTCCACGCCTGCCCCCCGCAGTGCGTCACAAAAGGCGCCCACCAGCGGTTCTGCCTCCTGTGGCGGCGCTGCCTGGGTGAAGCTGGGGCGGCGCCCCTTGCGCATGTCGGCCAGCAGGGTGAACTGGCTCACCACCAGCGCCTGGCCCGATACCTCCAGCAGCGACAGATCGAAGCGGCCGGCCTCATCGGCGAAGATGCGCAGGTCGGCGGTCTTGCGCGCCAGCTTGGCAGCGTCTTCGAGGCTGTCTCCGGCGGCCACCCCCAGCAGCACCATCAGCCCCCGACCGATGTCGGCGATTCGCTCCTCGCCTACGGTCACTGAGGCCCGACGGACTCGCTGGATGACCGCTCGCACCGGCCGCTACGTCTTGCCGGAGACCTCCGCGGTCCCCTCCGGCGCCGGCCTCTCCTCCTTCTCTTCGCTCCCGTGGTTCTTACGGTTGTCGGTGACGTAGAAGCCGGGCCCTTTGAAGACGATGCCAGGTGCGTGGAGCAGCCTGCGCGTCGTCCCACCGCACTCAGGACATGCCTGCTCGACGGGGGCGTCGAACCCTTCCTTCTTCTCGTACTGGTGGCCGCACAGCCTGCAGCGGTACTCGTAGATCGGCAAGCCAAACCTCCCGTGAGCGGTGGATTCAAGAAAAATGTTACGGCACGGTCAACTTAGATGCAATAGCCAGGCGGTGTCTCGCCTGCGACCCCTCTGCACTACCACACCCTGAAGGGTGTGGCATCAATTCATATCGATGCCGCAGCCTTCAGGCTGCGGTGGGTCCCCTCTCCCCTAGAGAACACCAACAAAGGAACCGCTGCCGCGGCTATCGGTGTCTCGCCTACGATTAGACCCGCCGCCACCGTCGTTGCCCAGCCCATAGGCCTATGCTATACTTTCACTCGACTCTAGAATAGAAAGAAGGGGAGAGTTTATTTGACCAGTCCCGTTTCTATGAAGACCCTCCTAGAGGCCGGGGTCCACTTCGGCCACCAAACCCGCCGCTGGAACCCCAAGATGAAGCGCTTCATCTTCACCGAGCGGAACGGCATCCACATCATCGACCTCCAGCAGACGGTGCAGCGCCTGGAAGAGGCCTGCAACTCCGTGGGCGACCTCGTCGCCCACGGCGACACCGTCCTCTTCGTGGGCACGAAGAAACAGGCCCAGGAGGCCATCGAAACCGAGGCCAAGCGCTGCTTCATGCCCTACGTCACCAACCGCTGGCTGGGCGGCACCCTCACCAACTTCGCCACCATCCAGGCGCGCATCGACCACCTGGTACGCCTGGAGGACCAGCGCGAGCGAGGCGAGTTCGAGCGCCTGCCCAAGAAGGAAGCCCTCAAGATCGAGGAGGAGATCTCCCGCCTCAACCGCTACCTCGGGGGCATCAAGGAGATGACCAAGCTCCCCGGCGCGCTTTTCGTGGTCGACCCCTCCAAGGAGCGCATCGCCGTCGCCGAGGCTCTGCGCATGGATATCGCCATCGTGGCGATGGTGGACACCAACTGCAACCCTGACGAGATCGACTACCCTATCCCGTCCAACGACGACGCCATCCGAGCCATCAAGTTCATGGCCAGCTCGATCGCCGGCGCCGCCCTGGAGGGCCTGGCCACCCGCGAGTACGCCGCCAAGGAGGCCCTGGAAGAGGTGGAGGTGGGCGCCTACCAAGAGACGGGCTACGTAGCCTCCCCCGACGAGGAGGCGCCCCCGTACCAGGTGCCGCCGGAGACGGCGCCGCCTCCAGAGGAGCCCGCAAAGGAGCCCGCGGAGACGGCAGAAGCCGTGCCGCCCCAGGAACAACAGATCGCTGCCGAATAACCCAACCCATATAGTGAGGCGAAATGGCTGTCAGCGTTCAGGCTATCAAAGAACTGCGCGAACTCACCGGCGTGGGAATGCTGGACTGCAAGAACGCCCTGGAAGAAGCGGAGGGCGACCTGGAGAAGGCCAAGCAGATCCTGCGCCGCCGCGGCATTGCCGTGGCCGAGAAGCGCGCCGGCCGCGAGACCGCCCAGGGCCTCGTCGACGCGTATCTACACCCCGACGGCCGCCTGGGCGCCCTCGTGGAGCTGAACTGCGAGACCGACTTCGTGGCCCGCACGGAGGAGTTCAAGGCCCTGGCCCACGACATCGCCATGCAGGTGGCCGCTACCGAGCCCCGCTACGTCTCGCCGGAGGAGCTGCCTCCCGACAGCGACGGCGACCCCCGCGACCTCTGCCTGCTGGCCCAGCCCTTCATCAAGGACGCCAATCGCTCCATCCAGGACGTGATCAACGACCTCATCGCCAAGACCGGCGAGAATATCCGGGTGCGCCGCTTTCAGCGCTTTCAGCTGGGGCGCTAGGACGGGTGGCCCGTGGCCACGAGACCGTATAGTCGCGTCCTCCTGAAGCTCAGCGGCGAAGCCCTGATGGGCGACCAGCCGTTCGGGATCAGCGCCGACACCCTCTCCCTCATCGCCAGCCAGATTCGCAACGTGCTGGACATGGGCATCGAGATGGCGATCGTCGTCGGGGGCGGCAACATCTTCCGCGGCACCGATGCCAGCGCCGCCGGCATGGATCGCGCCACCGCCGACTACGCCGGCATGCTGGCCACCGTCATCAACGCCCTCGCCCTCCAGGACGCCCTGGAGAAGGTTGGCCTCGCGGTGCGTACGCAGTCGGCCATCACCATCCAGGCCGTGGCCGAGCCCTACATCCGGCGCCGCGCCATCCGTCACCTGGAAAAGGGGCGGGTGGTCATCTTCGCCGCGGGCACCGGCAACCCCTACATGACCACCGACACCGCCGCCGCCCTGCGCGCCATCGAGATCGACGCGGAGGTGCTCCTCATGGCCAAGAACAAGGTGGATGGCGTCTACGACGCCGACCCCAGCAAGCAGCCCACCGCCCGCCGCTTCGAAATCCTCAACTACATCGAGGCTATCAACCGGCGCCTGGAGGTCATGGACAGCACCGCCCTCGCCCTCTGCTTGGAGAACAGCCTGCCCATCGTCGTCTTCGACTTGCGCGCCCCCAGCAGCATCGAACGAGCGGCCTGTGGCGAGCAGATCGGCACCCTCGTTACTGAGGAGCAGTCCGTCCTGGCTCCGGCGCAGCGCCCGCCCGTAGGCACGGGAGGCTAGACCATGATCGACGATGTCGTCAACGCCGCCAAGGAGCGCATGGCCAAGGCAGTGGAGGCCCTCCGCCGCGAACTGGCTACCATCCGCACCGGCCGCGCCCATCCCGGCCTGGTGGAGCATCTGCGGGTGGACTACTTCGGGGCGCCAACCCCGCTGAGCCACATCGCCACCATCAGCGTGCCGGACCCCCGCCTCCTGGTCATCCAGCCCTGGGACCGCCAGACCATGGGCGCCATCGAAAAGGCCATCCTCAAATCGGACCTGAGCCTCACCCCCACCAACGACGGCACCGTCATCCGCCTCTCCATCCCGCAGCTCACCGACGAGCGGCGGCGCGAGCTGGCCAAGGTGGTGCACAAGAAGGTGGAGGAGGGTCGCGTTGAGATCCGCAACATCCGCCGCGACGCCCACGAGGAGTTCCGCCGCCAGGAGCGCGAGAAGCTCATCTCCGAGGACGACCAGTACCGCGGCCAGGAGCAGCTCCAGAAGGTAACAGACGACTTCATCCACCAGATCGACCGTGTGGGCGAAGAGAAGGAGGCGGAGCTGCTGGGGGCCTAGGGCCAGCCCTGGAACCAGACGCCAGCCGACGACGTTAGGATCATGGTGAGAGCCTTGACCGTCCGAACTGCCCCCCAGAAGGCGCCACTTCTGCCCCTGAGCGAGGTGCCAACGCATGTAGCCATCATCATGGATGGCAACGGCCGCTGGGCTCGCCAGCGCGGCCTGCCGCGTTTGGCCGGCCATCGGGCGGGCACCGAGAACATCCGCAGCGTCATCGAACGCTTCGCCGACTACGGGGTGCAGTGCCTCACCCTCTACGCCTTCTCGACCGAGAACTGGAGCCGCCCCAAGACCGAGGTCCGCGGCCTCATGGGCATCCTCAGCCGTGTCATTAAGCGCGAGACCAACAACTTCCACAAGGAAGGCATCCGCCTCTTTCACCTGGGCCGCCTGGATGGGCTCTCCCCCAAGCTCCAGCAGCAGGTGCTGGACGCCCTCGAGCTCACCAAGGACAACCGGCGAATGACCGTGTGCATCGCCTTCAACTACGGCGGCCGGGCGGAGATCCTGGACGCCGTGCGCCGCCTGATGGCCAACGGCGTCGACCCGCAGAAGCTGGACGAGGCGTCTTTCGCCCGCTACCTGTACACGGCCGATATCCCTGACCCCGACCTCATTATCCGCACGGCGGGCGAGATGCGGGTGTCCAACTTCCTCATCTGGCAGGGGGCCTACGCCGAGTTCTACTCCACCCCCGTCTACTGGCCCGACTTCGACTACGCCAACATCGACGAAGCCCTCCTGGCCTACAACCAGCGCCGCCGACGCTTCGGCGGCCTCCTTCCTGAAGACGAAGACCCGTCCGGCGACCGAGGGCACAGCCTCGACAACTCCAAGGGTTCACACCCGCGCTGATGCTCCCACTGAGGGTCGCCACCGCCATCGTCGGCGTACCCATCATCATCGCGCTCATCTGGTGGGGGGGCGCCGGCTACTCGGTGGCAGTGGGCGTCGTCCTGGTGGCCGCCGTCCTGGAGTTCTACGCTGCCGTAGCCCCCGCCCCCGCCAGCCCCACCCCGGCCGAGAACCCCCTGGTGGCCCTGGCCCGACGCCCTCTCCCCCGCCTCCTGAACCAGCGCCCGCTGTGCCTGCTAGGCGCCGCCCTGGTCGCCCTGCTGGTGGCCGGCGCCCATAACGGCGGCGACTGGTGGACGGGCGCCCTGGCCCTGGGTGCCGTCCTCCCGCTGCTCTGGCTGGTCGCCGGCGGTGAGACCCAACGAGCCCCCGGCGAGTGGCTGGCCACCGTAGGCGGCGTGCTCTACGTCGGCTGGCTGGGCAGTTACCTCATCCCCCTTCGCCAGCTCGACCAGGACTGGGTGTTCCTGGCGCTGTTCGCCACCTTCGCCAACGACACGGGCGCCTACTTCGTGGGACTGGCGGTCGGCCGAACTCCTCTCGCCCCACGCATCAGCCCAAGCAAGACGGTGGAGGGCTCCCTGGGGGGCCTGCTCTGCGGCGTGGCGGGAGTGATACTGCTGAACTACGTCCTCGACCTCGACGTGGGCGCCGGCTCCCTGGTCCCCCTGGCGGTCCTGGTGCCGCTGGCCGCCCAACTGGGCGACCTGGCGGAATCGCTCCTGAAACGGGGCGCCGGCGTGAAGGACGCCGGCGTGCTGGTGCCCGGCCACGGCGGCGTGCTGGACCGGTTGGACAGCCTCCTGTTCGTGGTGCCGATGGTATACTATTACGCGCTGTGGGTCGTAGACTGGGGGAGATGATGAGACCTGTCTTGCTCTTCGCCGGCCTGGGTGTGCTGGCCCTGACCCTGGCCGCCTGCGGGGGCGGTGAGGCGCAGCCTTCGCCGTCTCCCACGACGGGCGCGCCCATGACGGCCGCTCCCATGACAACAGTGACGGCGGCAGACCAAAGCCAGGCGGAGGCGTTGGCGAAAGCGGCTACCCTTCAGGTCGGGGACTTGCCCCAGGGCTTCGTTCTCAAGGACGAGCAGTTCACCACCAACGAACAGGCGGCCCAGAGGCAGAGCGGCCTACCCAATGCGCCCACCGTCGACGACCTGAACCGCTGGGGGCGAATGCTGGGCTACGAGGCAACCTACACGGCTGAATCGCTCAGCGGCACCGGCACGCTGATCGTCCAGACAGCGACGCACGTCTACCGCGATGCGGACGGGGCAAACCAGTATTTCGACGCCTTCCGTCAGTTGGCATCATCTGACTCCCAGCTTCTTCAGGCAGCCTCGGGGATATTCCAGCAGGCACAAGAGGGCGAGGCTACGAATACCCGCGATGTCACTCTGTCACGCTTGTCTTTCCCCGAGATTGCCGACGGTCAGCTGGCCTTCGAGCTTAAGGTGACTGCATATGTTGGCACCATTGGCGCCGCCATCGATGAGTACACGAGCTTCTTCGCCATACGCCAGGGACGCGGAATCGCTACGGTGCTGACGATGGCTCTTGGCTCGCCCACGCCCGAGCAGGACCTGCTGAACCTGGCCCGCGCGTCCGACGAGCGCCTGAAGGGCGCGCTGGGCTAGGCGCCACCGCACCATGACCGGCCTGGCCATCCTCGGCTCCACCGGCTCCATCGGCCGCCAGACGCTGGAGGTCGTCCGCCAGCTTCGCCGGCGCTTCCGCATCGTTGGCCTGGCCGCCGGCCACAACGTCACCCTCCTGGAGGAGCAGGCCCGCGAGTTCTCCCCCGCCCTCCTCTGGGCCGACCGCGAGGGCAGCTACCTCCAGCAGAAGGCAGCAGGCCTCGGCGCCCGCTGGATGCCCATGGAGGAGATGGCCTGCCACCCCGACGTGGACGTCGTGGTGGTGGCCACCGCCGGCAAGGCCGGCCTTCTGCCCACGCTGGCCGCCGTGCGCGCCGGCAAGGCGGTCGCCCTGGCCAACAAGGAGGTGCTGGTCATGGGCGGCCACCTGATCATGGCCGCAGCGGGCCAGCACGGCGCCGAGCTGCGCCCGATCGACAGCGAGCACAGCGCCATCTGGCAGTGCCTCTGGGGCGAAGACCGGGCCAGTATCGCCCGCATCATCCTAACCGGCTCCGGCGGGCCCTTCCGCGACCTGCCCCTCGATGACCTGCCCCGCGTAACGGCCGAGGAGGCGCTGCGTCATCCTACTTGGCAGATGGGCCACAAGGTGACCGTGGACAGCGCCACCCTGCTCAACAAGGGCCTGGAGGCCATCGAGGCGCATTGGTTGTTCGGCCTCCCCTTTGATAAGATCGAAGTAGTGTTGCACCGAGAGAGCATCGTTCATTCCCTGGTGGAGTTCCGCGATGGCTCCATGAAGGCCCAGCTAGGTATGCCTGATATGCGGCTGCCTATCCAGTGCGCCCTCACCTACCCCCACCGCCTCCCCGGGGCGCGAGTCCAACGACTGGACCTCGCCCGCCTGGGCACGCTGACCTTCTGCCAGCCGGAGCCGCGCCGCTTCCCGTGCCTGGGCCTGGCCCTGGAGGCCGGCCGTCGCGGAGGAACCTTCCCTACCGCCATGGCCGCCGCCGACGAGGTGGCGGTGGAACACTTCCTGGCCGATCGCATAGGCTTCATGGACATCCCGCGGGTCATCGAGGCAACCCTCACCGCCCACCAGGGGACGTCCGAACCGAATCTGGACGAAGTGCTCGCCGCCGACGCCTGGGCCCGCCACTGGGCGGAGGACTGGCTGAGGGCCAAAGCCTAAGATGATCCTTAACTCCATCCTTCCCTTCGTTGGCATCCTCATCCTCCTCATCGTCGTCCACGAGCTTGGGCACTTCATCACCGCCAAGCTCACGGGCGTGAAGGTACTGGAGGCTGGCCTGGGCTACCCTCCCCGGGTCTGGGGCTTCACGTACAAGGACACCATCTACTCCATCAACGCGCTGCCTCTGGGCGGCTTCGTACGCATGCTGGGAGAGGAGGACCCTGGCGACCCCGAGAGCCTGGCGGCCAAGCCCCACTGGGTGCGCCTGTTGGTCCTTTCCGCCGGGGCAGGAATGAACGCCATCTTGCCGCTGGTGCTCTTCACCGCGAGCTTCATGATCCCCCGCGCTGTTGCCACCGGCCTCACCCAGATCACCCAGGTGATCCCCGGCTCGCCCGCTGCGGAGGCTGGGCTCGCGGCGGGCGATGTCATCTTCGCCATCGACGGCCACACGGTGCGGAACACGGGCGAGGTGGGTAACCAGATCCGCCTCCATCTCGGCGAAACCCTCACTATGCTGGTCAAGCACGAGGGCCAGCTCGAGGACGTGAACGTGAAGGCTCGCTGGGCGCCCCCGACCTACATCGACGCCGACGGGAAGGAGGTGCGCCAGGGGCCGACCGGCATCGTCATTGCCCCCCTCTATCCCGGCATGACGCAATCGGAGTCCTTCCCCATCTGGGAGGCCTTCCCCAAGAGCATCCAGGCCACCACCGAATCCCTCACCTTAGCCCGTAACCAGATCATCTCCTGGATCAAGGGCGGCGGCTCGCCCGGCGTCGCCGGCCCCGTCGGCATCGCTCAGGCCACCGGCGAAGTGGTGCAGGAATCGGGCTACCGGCCCCTGCTGGACTTCGCCGCCCTGCTGAGCATCAACCTGGCCATAATCAACATCCTGCCCTTCCCCATGCTGGACGGCGGCCGCATCGTGTTTGTCCTGCTGGAGATCGTCCGACGGGGCAAGCGCATCGCCCCGGAGAAGGAGGCCCTCGTCCACTTCATCGGCTTCGCCTTGATCATCACCTTCGCCGTCGTCATCACCTACTTCGACGTCCTCCGCGTCTTGCGCGGGGAGAGCCTGTTCAAGTGATGGACATTCGGCGTCGCCCTTCCAAGCCCGTCCACGTGGGCAGCGTCCAGGTCGGCGGCGACGCGCCCATCGTGGTGCAGTCGATGGCTAACACCAGCACTGCCGACGCCCAGGCCACCGTGCGCCAGATCTTCGAGCTGGCCGACCGCGGCTGCGAGATCGTCCGCGTGGCCGTCCCCGACCGGCACGCCGCCGCCGGCCTGCCGGAGATCGTCCGCCACTCGCCCATACCGGTCGTCGCCGACATCCACTTCGACTATCGCCTGGCGCTGGCCGCCCTCCAGGCCGGCGTCCACGGCCTGCGCCTCAACCCCGGCAACCTCCGCGATCCGGAGAAGGTGCGCACCGTGGTGCGCCTGGCCAAGGAGCGCGAGGTGCCCATCCGCGTGGGCGTGAACGAGGGCAGCCTGCCGCCGCTGCCGCCCCTGGCCGACGGGGAGACGCCACCGGCCAAGTGGCAGCGCATGGTCGACGCCGCCCTGTGGGAGATCCGCATCCTGGAGGAGATGGACTTCGACCAGATCAAGGTTTCCCTCAAGGCCTTCGACGTGCCCACCACCGTCACCGCCTACCGCGAGATCGCCCGCCGAACACCCTACGCCCTCCACATCGGCATCACCGAGGCGGGGACGCTGCGCTCCGGCTCCATCCGCAACGCTGTGGGCATCGGCCTGCTCCTGGCCGAGGGCATCGGCGATACCATCCGCGTCTCCCTGACCGCCGACCCGAAGGAGGAGATACCCGTCGCCTATGACATCCTGCGGGCGCTGAACCTGCGCCAGCGCGGCCCCACCATCGTCTCCTGCCCCACCTGCGGCCGCATCGAGGTCGACCTGATCCCCCTGGCCCACCAGGTGGAGGAGCACTTCCAGAAGGTGGGCCAGCCCATCACCGTGGCCGTCATGGGCTGCGTCGTGAACGGCCCCGGCGAGGCCCGCGAGGCCGATGTCGGCATCGCCGCCGGCAAGGGCAAGGGCGCCATCTTCCGCAACGGCCAGGTAGTGCGCGTCGTGGACGAGAAGGACTACCTGTCGGCCCTGGTGGAGGAAGGCCAGAAGGTCATCGCGGAGAAGGCGGCGGGGTGAGGCGCACTGGACATCGCTGCCGATTCTGACCCGCGGATGGCCTAAGGCGAGGACCATCCGACCATGGACATAGACCCTGTCTTCCTGGCGCTGCTGCTCGTCGTGTGGGCGGGGCTGGGCGGCGCGGCCTGGCTGGGCACCGCCATCGTCCGCCGCGGGCGAGGCGTCCTGGCCGGCCTGCCCCCGGCGATCGCCGGTGGCATCGGCGCCGGCGTGCTGGTGCCGGCGGCCGGCGCCGACAACGAGGCCGGCCTGCTGCTCAGCCTGGGGGCTGCCCTCCTGGGCGGCCTCGTCCTGTCGCTGGCGGCGATTCGCATCCAGACGCTACTCCAACGACGGGCCCGCCCCATAGAACGGGCGACGGAGAGCAGCCCGCCTAGAACGACTAACGGTGGCTGACGTCTCGCTCTCCACGATGTGGGCCCAGGGCCGCTTCCAGCGCCTGGGCGATTTCGTGGCCACGGCGCGGCGGCTGGGCTTCACCGGCATCGAGGTCAACTACACGGTCGATGCGCAGGGCCTGGACGAGCTGCTGGCCAGCAGCGACGGCGCCTACCCCAGCTTTCACTCGCCGGTGCCACGGGTGAAGGCCGCCAACGGCCGCTGGACCGAAGAGCTGAACCTGGCGTCGCTGGACGAGGATGAGCGCCGTCTGGCGGTGGCCGCCGCCGTCACCACCCTCGACTGGGCGGCCAAGGCGGGCGCCGGCCGCGTGGTCGTCCACCTGGGCGGCGTTGGCAACCAGATCCTGCCCGCCGAGAGGCAGCTCCGCCAGCTCTTCGACGCCGGCCAGGCCAACAGCTACGGCGGCGAGCTGGGGCGCGCCGACTGCCGTCGCCAGCGTTCCGAGGCCGCGCCCGGCCACCTAGCCGCCGCCAAGGCCAGCCTGGGCGAGCTGGCCGACCACGCCGCTCGCTTGGGCATCGCCGTCGGCCTGGAGAACCGCTACCACTTCCACGAGATCCCCCATCCCGACGAGGCGCTGGCGCTGCTCGCCGACTACCCGCCGGACGTCGCCGGCTACTGGCACGACATGGGCCACGCCGAGGTGCTCGACCGCCTCATGCTCATCGACAAGCACCGCTGGCTCCAAGAGCTGGGCGAGCGCTGTGTCGGCGCCCACCTCCACGACGTGGTGGGTCTCAAGGATCACCAAGCCCCCGGTCAGGGCAACGCCTACTGGGAGCACGTGGCCCGCTACCTGCCGCCAACCGCCCTGCGGGTGTGCGAGATCGACCAGCGCACGCCGGAGGAGCTGGTGGCAGCAGCCATCCCCTTCCTGCGCCAGAGCGGCATCCTATAAAAAGACCCCCGTCGCGCCCGAACCCCCAAGACGCAACCTAGGGGCGCACACGAGTGCGCCCCTAGGTTGTCGGTTCCCTCAGTGTTCGGGCCTTAGGCCTGCCGTACCATCATCTGCTCGAGCCGTCGCTGGAGCTCCTCCATCGACACGTCTTCGATGTGGGTCGCTACCCACCACACATTGCCGAAGGGATCCTTCACCGCGCCAGCGCGGTCGCCCCAGAACTGGTCCTTCAGCTCGTCGACGGTGGTGGCGCCAGCTTGTAGCGCCCTCTTGTAGACGGCGTCGGCGTCTTCGACGTAGAGGAAGAGCACCATCGGCATCGGGTCCATCCCCCCCATGGCGTCGCTCATCATGACCATGGAGTCGCCGATCTTCACCACGGCGTGCATGATCTCGCCATTGCTGCCGGGCGAGCGACCCTTCTCCTCCCCCCCAAACGCCTGCTTCAGAAAGTCGATCTGCTTCGCCGCTCCCCGCACGACCAAGTGCGGCGTGACGGTGTGATAGCCATCGGGGATTGCCTTGACCGCCATGGCGCCTCCTCCTTAGAACTTCGGCTCCCGCCCTTTGCTTGAGCCCCTTATTACTTACGACCATCCGCAGACAGAGGGATTGGCATCTCGACTCGCACGCTAGAGGCGCCCCTGAGGTGGCGACGCTCGGATTGCGCCGGTCGCGTTGCGAGCCCCTGTTCACGCGCTACCCCAGTCTGAGGGCTGAGATAGCGCCTGTCGTGCCGTCCTTCTTCCTGCCGAAGAGACCTGTGGCCGTCCGGCCTACCTCGCTCTCGCGCTCACAGGCGCCGACGCGGCGCCGAGCAGCGTCATCACGTGCATCATGTCCATGTACTCGCGCTCGCGGTAGATCTTGCCGTCACGCAGCTCGATGACGTTGCAGACGGGGATGTTGACCGTCTTGCCGGTGGGAGCGACGCCCATCAAATCGCCCTTGTGGGTGCCCCTGCCGACGAACTCCGTGGTTACGAAGTCGCCATCGGCGCGGCAGTTCACGATCTCGATGCGGCCGTCGGGGAACGCGCTCGCAAACATGCGGGCCATCGCCAGGCCCGCATCGGGCCCCCGCTGCTCTACGCCGTCGCCGCCGGTGTAGGTGTACCGAGGGTGCATCAGCGATCGCTGCCTATCCCAGTCGCGGCGGTTCCAGCACTCAATGTACTCGCGGACTATGTCGGTTGACCTTGGCATGATCCTAATCCTCCTCCACCCTAGAACCTACCCCCTACAGGTCCTGCACTTAGTCGACAGCCGGTATGTTCAGCGACCTCCCTCCCAGAGAGCCGGAGCCGATCTTTTATTATACACATTCCTGTCAACATTGTGACGCCGGGTTCAGAAGGGGCGAGCCCTGCCGCCGGCGCTTGGCTCTACCCCAGCTTGCCGCGTACCGCCAGCCACAGGAGCACGGCGGTCGGGAAGGCCGACAGCGCTAGAGTGCCAGGCCAGGCGCCCAGCAGGGCCACAGCCAGCGAAACGAAGGCGCAGGCGCCCATCCATGCCCTCCGCGCCTGCGCCTCACACAGCCTGCCAGCGAAAATGGCCAGCCCGCCGTAGAAGGCCATCTCCACCGCAAAATACACGGCGCGAGCCGGCGCCCCCGGTTCATCGAGATTCCGCACCTCCCCCAGCAGGAGCAGCGCCGATACCATCGCCCCTGACGCCGCCGCGGCGTACAGGGCGAACCTGATCGTGGGACGCACCCTCTCCATCGTCGCAACCACCCGGGGACGCGAGCAGTCCCCTATAGTACAGACGATTATGTCAACGCGCCCATTACAGCTTGAGGCTGGGCCACCCCTCTTTGCCTTTGCCCACCCTTTCCCCTACTATGTACCCACAATCAGACCCGAAACCGGAGCACGCCATGCGCCTCTCCCAACTCTTCGGCAAGACCCTGCGCCAGGCCCCCGCTGAGGCCGAGACCGTCGGCCACCAGCTCGTGCTGCGCGCCGCCCTCGTCCAACAGCTATCGGCCGGCGTCTACAGCGCCCTGCCCCTGGGCTGGCGCGTCCTCCGTCGCATCGAGCAGATCATCCGCGAGGAGATGGACGCCGCTGGCGGCCAGGAGCTGGTCATGCCCGCCATCCAGCCGCTGGAGCTCTGGCAGGCCTCCGGTCGCGACCGCAGCATGGCCGAAGTCCTCTTCCACGTTATCGACAAGCGCGACCGCCACTTCGTCCTCGGCCCCACCCACGAGGAGGCAGTCGTCGAGCTGTTCAAGCGCCAGGTGCGCTCCTACCGCGACCTGCCCGTCATCGTCTATCAGATCCAGACCAAGTTCCGCGACGAGCCCCGCCCTCGCGGTGGCCTCGTGCGCCTGCGCCAGTTCATCATGAAGGACGCCTACTCCTTCGACGTCGACTTCGCCGGGCTAGACGTCGCCTACCAGAAGATGTTCCGCGCCTACTCGCGCATCTTCGAGCGCTGCGGCGTGCCGACCGTCCCGGTCTTGGCCGATTCCGGCGCCATCGGCGGCAAGGACACCCACGAGTTTGTCTACCTCACCGAATCGGGCGAGGACTCCTCCCTTCTCTGCGACCGCTGCGGCTATGCCTCCAACGCCGAATGCGCCGACTTCCGGAAGGTGCCGGCCACCCCCGACGGCGAGCGCCCCCTCCCTGTGGAGGAGATAGCTACCCCCGGCATCTACACCATCGAGGCCCTGGCCAGCCACCTGGGCATCCCCCATGCCAAGACCTGCAAGGCCGTCTTTTACTCCGCCGACGGCCGCCCCCTCTTCGTGGCCATTCGCGGCGACATGGACGTGAACCAGACCAAGCTGCGCCGGGCCGTCGGCAGCGCCGACCTGCACTACATGACGGAGGCCGAGGTGATGGCGGCCGGCTTCGTGCCCGGCGCCGCCTCCGCCGTCGGCCTGCGCGACGTCCGCATTGTGGCCGACGACCTGCTGCCCCGCGAAGCGAACCTGGTCGCCGGCGCCAACAAGCCCGACGCCCACATCCTGAACGTCAACTACGGCCGCGACTGGCAGGCCGACGTGGTCGCCGACATCGCCCTGGCTCAGGACGGCTATCTCTGCCCCCAGTGCGGCGCCCCCCTCCATCTACGCCGGGGCATCGAGATGGGTCAGATCTTCAAGCTGGGCACCGTCTACAGCGAGAAGCTAGGCGCCACCTTCCTGGACGGCGACGGCCAGCTCAAGCCGGTCGTCATGGGCTGCTACGGCATCGGCGCCGAGCGTCTCCTGGCGGCTGTGGTAGAGGCCAATTACGACGAGCGGGGCATCATCTGGCCGGCCGAGCTGGCGCCCTACCAGGTGCACCTGGTGGCGCTGGGCACCGACCGCCCGGAGGTGGCCGAGGCGGCGGAGCGCTTGTACGCCGAGCTGGAGGCGGCGGATATCGGCGTGCTGTACGACGACCGCGAGGAATCGCCCGGCGTCAAGTTCAACGACGCCGACCTGCTCGGCATGCCCCTCCGCCTCACCGTCAGCGCCCGCACCCTGGCTAAGGACTCGGTCGAGCTCAAGCGGCGCACCGAGGCCGAGAGCAAGCTTGTGGCCCTGAAGGACGCGCTCACCGCCGTCCGCGAGGCCACATCGTCTTAGGGAACCCTCATCAGGCCTTGCACCCCTTTCGCAGACGTGCTATGGTTTCATTGCGAGAGTGGGTGAGTGGCCCCACTTTTTTGTTGGGCCTAACCCTGAGCAGCCGGCTAGAAGAGGGTGCTGAGCAGAGATGAAGAGCGACTTCTTGATCGCCATAACGCAGATAGCGGCCGAGAAGAATCTGCCCAAAGAGGTGGTCCTGCAAGCCGTTGAGACGGCTCTCGTCTCCGCCTATAAGAAGGACAGCGAAGTTACCGGCAACATCGTCGTACGCATTGACCGGAACACCGGCAACGTCCACGTCTTCGCCCAAAAGGCGGTGGTAGAGGAGGTAGAGGACGACCGCGTGGACATCTCCCTGAAGGAGGCCCGCCGTATCAAGCCCGACGCGCAACTGGGCGACATACTCGAATTCGAGGCGACGCCGGCCAACGCCGGCCGCATCGCCGCCCAGACCGCCAAACAGGTAGTGCTCCAACGCCTGCGCGAGGCCGAGCGGGAGATGGTCTACGAGGAGTTCTCCAACCGCGAGGGCGACATCGTCTCGGGCGTGATCCAGCGGGTGGACGCCCGCCAGGTCATCGTCGACCTGGGCAAGACCGAAGGCGTCCTACCGCCCGCCGAGCAGGTACGAACCGAGCACTACCGCCCGGGCACGCGCATGAAGTTCTACCTGCTGGAGGTGCACAAGTCCAACAAGGGCCCTCAGCTCGTCTTGTCCCGCACTCACAAGAACCTGCTGAAGCGCCTGTTCGAGCTGGAGGTGCCGGAGATCTACAAGGGCACGGTGGAGATCAAGTCCATCGCCCGCGAGCCCGGTTACCGCAGCAAGGTGGCCGTGTCCGCCCGCCAGGAAGGGGTGGACCCCGTAGGCTCGTGCGTGGGTCTGCGGGGCATTCGCATCCAGAACATCGTCAACGAACTGGGCGGCGAGCGCATCGACGTCGTCCAGTGGGACAACAACTCGGCCCGCTTTGTGGCCAACGCCCTCAGCCCGGCCCAGGTATCCGGCGTTAGCGTGAGCCAGGAAGACAACACCGCCTCGGTCATCGTGCCCGACCGCCAGCTATCGCTGGCCATCGGCAAGGAGGGACAGAACGCCCGTCTGGCTGCGAAGCTCACCGGCTGGCGCATCGACATCAAGAGCGAGTCGGCGGTGCAGGCGGCCCCGGCAGCGGTTGTGACGGAAGAGGCCACCGCTGAGGTGGTTGCGCCCGAGCCGGTGGAACAGGCGCAGGCAGCCGAGGCTCCCGTCCCGGAGACGGTAGCACCGGCCGCGGAGAAAGAGGAAGCGGCGGAAGCCGTGGAGGCGGCCGTGGCAGAGCCTGCGCCGGCGGTTGAGGAAGCGGCTCCGGAACCGGTCCCGGCGACGGTCGGCGAGCCGAGAGGCCCCGCGAAGCCCCAGATCCGCTTCGCCGAGGAGGTCTTCCGCGAGGCTGCCGGCCCCGCTAAGGGCAAGAAGGGCAAGACCCGCAAACCCGCTCGCGAAGAACCGGCGCCCGTCGCCAAGGTCAAGAAGACCAAGAAGCTGCGCCGTCCCGAGCTCGAGGAGGAGCTCCTGGACGAACTGGAGGAGGTCTAGGCCAACCGCCTGGCATTATGAGCACAACGGCCAACGTCACCCACAAGGCAAGGCCGCGCCATATCCCGCAGCGCACCTGCGTGGCATGTCGCCGGACGAGCGCCAAGCGGGAGTTGGTGCGCATCGTGCGTACGGTTGAGGGCAACGTGGAGGTGGACCCCACCGGCAAGCGGTCCGGCCGCGGCGCCTACCTCTGCACCACGCCGGACTGCTGGCGGCTCGCCCTCCAGAAGGGCCGCCTGGACCGCGCCCTGAAGACCAGGCTTGACGCCCGAGACAAAGAGGCCATCGTCCGCTACGCCCAGACCCTGGCGCCAGGGGCAGAGAGGTAGAGAGCCAGCAGCCATGCCATATCGGCGCAGGACCGGCGGGAGCAGGAGAGGCAGGGGCGGTAGATCGCACCGCGCGGGCCCAACGCTGGAAGCCGCAAGGCGAGAACCGACCCGCGGTGAAGGCAGCCTGGCCATCCCCCGCACCCTCACCGTCAACCAGCTCGCCAGTCTTACGGGGGCGTCTCCGGTGGAGGTGATCAAGGAGCTCATGAAGAACGGGGTGATGGCCTCCGTCAATCAGGTCATCGACTTCGAGACCGCCTCGCTGGTCGCTCGCGACATGGGATTCGAGCCTCAGGAGGAGACCCGACCGGAAGAGGTGGCAGACCGCGCCGCCTTCGCGGAAGAGGACCCCAGCCTCCTGGAACCACGGCCGCCGGTGGTCACGATCATGGGCCACGTCGACCACGGCAAGACCAAGCTCCTCGACGCCATCCGCAAGACCAACGTGGTGGCCGAGGAGGTGGGCGGCATCACCCAGCACATCGGCGCCTACCAGGTGGAGGTGCACGGCCAGCGCATCACCTTCATCGATACCCCCGGCCACGAGGCCTTCACCGCCATGCGCGCCCGCGGCGCCAAGGTCACCGACATCGCCGTGCTGGTCGTGGCCGCCGACGACGGCGTCATGCCCCAGACGGTGGAGGCCATCGACCACGCCAAGGCGGCGGGCGTGCCCATCGTCGTGGCCGTCAACAAGATCGACCTGCCGGACGCGAACCCCGAGCGGGTCAAACAGCAGCTCTCGGAGCACTCGCTCCTCATCGAGGAGTGGGGCGGCGAGGTCATCTGCGTGCCGGTCTCGGCCAAGACCCAGGAGGGGCTGCCGAACCTGCTGGAGAACATCCTGCTCCTGGCGGAGATCCAGGAGCTGAAGGCCAACCCTCACCGCCCGGCCGCCGGCGTCGTCATCGAAGCCGAGCTGGACAGCAGCCGCGGCCCCATGGCCACGGTGTTGGTCCAGACCGGTACTCTGCACGTGGGCGATGTCGCGGTGGCCGGCGAGAGCTGGGGCCGCGTGAAGGCGATGTTCGACGAGTGGGGCCACCGCCGCAAGGCAGCCGGCCCGGCCACGCCCGCCAAGGTCATGGGGCTAACCTCCGTGCCCCAGGGCGGCGACCTGTTCACGGTGGTCAGCGACGAGCACGCGGCCCGCGCGATAGTCGAGGAGCGTCAGCGCGAGCGAGAGGCGGCCGCCCTGCGGCCCACGCACGCCGTAACCCTGGAGACCTTCTACGGCGAGGTCGCCGCGGGCAAGACCCGCGAGCTCAACATCGTCCTCAAGACAGACGTACAGGGCACCCTGGAGGCGGCCCGCAACGCCCTGGAACGCCTGAGCGAGGAGACGGTGAAGGTCAACATCATCCATGCGGCCACAGGCGACGTCAACGTGTCCGACGTAGTGCTGGCCCTGGCCTCCAAGGGCATCGTGGTCGGCTTCAACACCCGGCCCGACCCCGAAGCCCGCCGCCTGGCCGAGGCCGAGGGCGTGGACATCCGCTACTACGAGATCATCTACGACCTGGTCGACGACGTGACCAAGGCCGTCAAGGGCCTCTTGGAGCCGGTCTACGTGGAGGTGGTGGAAGGCCATGCCGAGGTCAGGCAGGTGTTCCGAGTACGCAGCGGCCGCGTGGCCGGCTGCCACGTCCGCGACGGCTCGATCAACCGCGGCGCCTCCGCCCGCGTCCTGCGCGACGGCCAGGTGCTCCACGCCTCGCGGGTGGCCAGCCTGCGCCGGTTCAAGGAAGACGCGCGCGAGGTGCAGGCCGGCTACGAATGCGGCATCAGCATCGAGGGCTTCACCGACTTCCAAGAAGGTGACGTCATCGAGACCTTCGGCCGCCAGCGCAAGAGCTAACCCCCGCCGCTGCAACCTAGTCCTTCGGCCCCCAACGGGCCAGGGGTGATCACCATGAGCCGACGCCTGGAACGTCTCAACGGCCTTTTTCGAGAGGAGCTGAGCGACCTCCTTCTCCGCCAGGTGAAGGACCCGCGCCTCGCCCAGTTCGTCTCCATCACCCGAGTGGTCATCAGCTCCGACCTGAGTCACGCCCGAGTCTTCGTCAGCGTCATGGGGAGCGAGGAGGAGAAGGTCGCCACCCTTGAGGGCCTGACAGCGGCCGCCAACTACCTGCGCCGCGAGCTCAACAAGCGCATCACCCTGCGCCGCATGCCCGAGCTGTCTTTCCGCCGCGACGACTCGTTGGAGCAGGGCGCGCACATCCTCGACCTCCTGGACAAGATCTCTGAGGAATCAGAGAAGCCCTAGACCTTGGACGCATCCGGCTTCCTCAACGTCGATAAGCCGGCCGGCCTGACCTCCTTTCGCGTCGTCGCTCTGGTGCGGCGCCGGTCAGGAGTGCGCCGCGTCGGCCACGCCGGCACCCTTGACCCCGATGCCACCGGCGTTTTGCTGGTGTGCCTGGGCGCTGCTACTCGCCTCAGTGAGTACGGGATGGAGCTGCCCAAGACCTATCGGGCGGTCGTGCGCCTGGGCCTAACCACCGACACCTTCGATGCCGCCGGCCTTCCCCTGAGCGCGGCCGATCCTTCGGGCGTTAGCCGGGAGCAGGTGGAAACGGCGCTGGCAACGTTCTTGGGGGAAAGCCAGCAGGTGCCGCCGGTGTTCAGCGCCATCAAGCACGGCGGCCTGCCTCTGTATCGCTACGCCCGTGCCGGGCGCGAGGTGCAACCGCGGCCGCGACGGGTGACCATCTACCGCCTTCGGCTCCTGGACTTCCGGCCGCCGCTCCTCACCATCGAGCTGGAGTGCGGCAAAGGGACTTACGTGCGCTCCCTGGCCCACGACCTGGGCCAGCGCCTGGGCTGCGGCGCCCACCTGGCGTCCCTGGTGCGCCTGCGCGTAGGCCCCTTCTCCTTGGAGGACGCCTGTCCGCTGCCTCGCCTGGAGCAAGCCTTCGACGAAGGCCGCTGGCAAGAGCTCCTCCTGCCCCCCGATGTCGCCCTGGCCCATTGGCCGCGCATCGACCTGACCGCGGAACAGGAGACGGCCATCCTCTTCGGGCAAGCGCTGGCCGCCTCGGGCGCGGCGCTGTCGCCCGCCGATGAGCCAAGTGATGGCACCCTCGCCCGCGCCTACAGCGCCGACGGTCGGCTGCTGGCCGTGCTCCGCTACGAAGGGGAGCCCGCTCTGTGGCGTCCCGCGAAGGTCCTCCTGGCAGCGACAGAACGGGTGCAGTAAGGCGCTAGGCGCGGAAGATTAGGTGTAGGGGCGCCCGCGAGGGGCGCGCCCCAACGACCAGCGAAGGCCTGCTCGTCGGGGCCAGTGAACAAACGGCCCATCTGCGGTATCATGAGGCTAGCGCAAGCAGGTTTCGCTAGCTGAGCGGAGCGCAGCAAACCATGGTAATAGAGACGACGCCAGGCAACGTCCGCCCCATCCGCATCGAGGACGAGATGCGGGCCTCCTACCTGGACTACGCCATGAGCGTCATCGTCTCCCGCGCCCTGCCGGACGTGCGCGACGGCCTCAAGCCGGTGCAGCGGCGCATCCTCTACGCCATGTCGGAGCTGGGCGTGCGGCCCGGCTCGGCCTACAAGAAGAGCGCCCGCATCGTCGGCGAGGTGCTGGGCAAGTACCACCCCCACGGCGACGCCCCCGTCTACGAGGCGATGGTGCGCATGGCCCAGGACTTCTCCATGCGCTATCCGCTGGTGGACGGGCAGGGCAACTTCGGCAGCGTGGACAACGACCCGCCGGCGGCCATGCGCTACACCGAGGCCCGCCTGGCCAGCCATCGCCGAGGAGATGCTGGTCGGACATCGACAAAGACACCGTCGACTTCATCCCCAACTTCGACGACTAGCCTGCAAGAGCCTGCCGTCCTGCCCTCGCGCCTGCCCAACCTGCTGGTGAACGGCAGCCTCCGGCATCGCCGTGGGCATGGCCACCAACATCCCGCCCCACAACCTGGGTGAGGTCTGCGACGCCATCGCCTACCTCATCGAGAACCCTGAGGCCACCATCGACGAGCTGGCGGACATCGTCAAAGGGCCGGACTTCCCCACCGGCGGCATCATCTTCCGCCACGAGCGGGTGAAGCGGCAGCCCAGCGACGGCGAACGGGCGGAGGGCGAGCGCTACGAGCTGCAGGACGCCATCAAGGCCGCCTACGCCGACGGGCAGGGGCGGGTCATCGTGCAGGCCCGCACCTACGTCGAGGAGACGACCAAGGGCGGGCGCTCACCAGATCGTGGTCACCGAGCTGCCCTACCAGACGAACAAGGCGGCGCTGGTGGAGCGCATCGCCGACCTGGTCAAGGAACAAACGCATCGACGGCATCAGCGACCTGCGCGACGAGTCGGACCGGCACGGCATGCGCGTCGTCATCGAGCTGAAGCGCGAGGCCCAGCCCCAGCAGGTGCTCAACGACCTGTACAAGCACACGGCCATGCAGTCGTCCTTCGCCGTGAACATGCTGGCCCTGGTGGACGGGCAGCCCCGCACCGTCAGCCTCAAGCGGATGCTCGAGAGCTTCATCAGCCACCGCCGCGAGGTCATTCGTCGCCGCTCCCAGTTCGACCTGGAGCGGGCCAAGGAGCGCGAGCACATCCTCCAGGGCCTGCTTAAGGCCCTGGATCACCTCGACGAGGTGATCCAGACCATCCGCCGCGCGGAGTCGGCGGAGAACGCGAAGGAGCGCCTGATGCGCGCCCCCTTCCGCCTGAGCGACCGCCAGGCGCAGGCGGTGCTGGACATGCAGCTCCGCCGCCTGGCCCGCCTGGAACGCCAGAAGATCCAGGACGAGTACGCGGAGATCATCAAGCAGATCGCCTACCTGGAGGACTTGCTGGCCAACCCGCGCAAGATCGACTACGTCATCACGGAAGAGACGCTAGAGCTCAAGAAGAAGCACGGCGACGAGCGCAGGACGCAGATCAGTGAGCGGGCGGTGGATGATTTTCGGGAGGAGGACCTGATCCCCCACCAGGAGACGGTGGTCACTATCTCGACCCGCGGCTACATCAAGCGAATTCCCTTGGAGAACTACCGCGCGCAGCGGCGCGGCGGCCGCGGTAAGATCGGCGCACCCCACCGGGAGGGCGACGCCGTCCGCCACGTGAGGGTCGCTGACACCCACGACAACCTCCTCTTCTTCACCGACCGGGGCAAGGTCTACCAGCTCAAGACTCACGAGCTGCCCGATGAATCGCGCCAGGCGCGCGGCATCCCCATCATCAACCTCATCTACCTGGAGCAGAACGAGCAGGTGACGGCGATGGTGGTCGCCCGCGGTGGCCAGCAGGAGTACCTGGTGCTGGCCACCGAGAAGGGCGAGGTCAAGAGGACCGCGTTGACCGAGTACGCCTCGGTGCGACGCAACGGCCTCATCACCATGGACCTGGAGCCAGACGACGCCCTAGTGGCGGCCCGGCTGGCCCGTGACCAGGACCAGGCGATCCTGGTCACCGCTCGCGGCCAGGCTCTGCGCTTCCCGGTGAGCCAACTGCGCGCCGCCTCCCGCCAAAGCGGCGGCGTACGGGGCATCCGTCTGGCCAAGGGCGACCGGGTAGTGGGCATGGACATCGTCTCTCCCAGCGGGCAACTCCTGGTAGTCACCGCTGGCGGCTTCGGCAAGCGCACGCCGGTGGAGGAGTACCCGACCCACAGCCGAGGCGGGCAGGGCGTACGCACCTTCAATCCCAACGACAAGACCGGGCCGCTGGTGGCCATCCGCATGGTGGAGCCGCGACAGGAGCTCATGATCATATCGCGCAACGGCATAGTGCTGCGAACGCCGGTGGACAGCATTGCCAGCCAGGGGCGAGCCACCATGGGCGTCACGCTGATGGGCCCGGACCCCGGCGACAGCGTAGCCTCCATCACCAGCATCGACCTATCGAGCCAGCCTATTACGGCCCCCGCCGGCGGAAACGCCGGGCCCGCGTCCGCCGTCAGCGGACGGGCTTCCGGCAGGGGGAAAGCGACCGCCGCCGGTGGTTCAGGGCGGCCCCCGTCCAAGGCCGCGCCGGCGAAAAAGGCCCCGGCTCGGGGGCGAGGGCCGGCTCCCGCAGGACGAGCAGACGCGACCAGAGAGAAACGCACCACCAGCCGCAAGACGGGCGGCTCTAGAACGAGGAGGGCCCAACGATGAGGGCTTCCGTGGACGGTATTTTCGCCGACTTCGAGCAGACCCACCAGCGCTTTGTACGCGCCTGGCAGCAGGGACTGGGGCCTCCCGGCTCACCGCATTTCTGTCCGCCCGTCATTGAGCCCGCTGCCGACGTGTACGAGACGGCGGAGAGCGTGGTGGTGGTGGTGGAGATCGCGGGCGTCAACCCGGACGAGATCGAGATCTCGGTCCAGGGCAAGAGCCTCACCGTTCGGGGTGAGCGGCTGGACCGCCAGCATCACCTCAGCCGCCTGTACCATCAGATGGAGATCTGCTGCGGCCTCTTCGAGCGGAGCGTGGCCTTGCCCGCGGAGGTCGACCCCGAGCGGGCGAGCGCCACCTACAGCGATGGCATCCTGGCCATCGTTCTGCCCAAGGTGCAGCGGCAGGTGGCGCGCCAGGTACGTATCGTCATTCGCTAACCTCAGGGGCCGCCGTCGGGAGCCGACCCGCGGCCGGGAGATGCCAGCATGACCCAAGCCCAGGAGACGGAGCCCAAGGTCAGCCCCGCCGTTCGCCTGCCCGAAGTTCTGCCGCTGCTGCCCAGCGGCGGCAGCGTCATCTATCCCTTCCAGCTTGTGCCTGTCCTGGCCGCCCAGGAGCGGGACATCCGCGCTGTGGACGAGGCGGCAGCCAGCCCGGCCAAGATGGTGGGCATCTTCGCCCAGAAAACGGCGGAGGACGGCCACCACCACGGCGAGCTGTACGACGTGGGAACGGCGGCCAACGTCTCGCGCATGGTCAAGGCGCCCGATGGCTCGATCAACGCCATCCTCCAGGGAGTGGCCCGCATTCGGCTACTGTCCATCGAGCAGGCGGAGCCCTGGATGCGGGCGCGGGTGGAGCGCCTGCCGGAGACGGGAGAGCGCGACCTGGAGCTGGAGGCGCTGGCCCGCAACGCCGTCGCCCTCTTCCAGCGCATCGTCGAGCTGTCAGAGACGGCGCCCGAGCTGGCCATGACCGCCGCCAACGTGCCGGAGCCGGGGGCGCTGGCCGACTTCATCGCCTCCAACGTGCGCCTCAAGACCGAGGAGCGCCAGGCTGTGCTGGAGACCACCGACATCCACCAGCGTCTGCGCCTGGTCACTGAGTTCCTCCAGCGCGAGGCGGAGGTGGCCGCGGTGGAGAGGAAGATTCGCTCCGAAGTGCAGGGCGAGGTCGACAAGCGCCAGCGGGAGTTCATCCTGCGGGAGCAGCTCAAGGCCATCCAGAAGGAACTGGGGGAACTGGAGCCCAGCCCCGAGACAGCGGAGCTGCGCCAGCGCCTGGCCGACGCCCACCTGCCGCCGGAGGCTCAGCGGGAAGCCGATCGCGAACTGGAGCGCTTCGCCACTACGCCGCCCGCCTCGGCGGAGTACCAGGTGATCCGCACCTACCTGGAGTGGCTGGCCGACTTGCCCTGGGCCGTGAGCACCGAGGACAATCTGGACCTGGACCGTGCCGAGCAGATCCTGAACGAAGACCACTACGGTCTGGAGAAAGTGAAGCAGCGCATCCTGGACTTCCTGGCGGTGCGCAAGCTGCGGCGGGACGTCAAGGGGCCCATCCTCTGCTTCGTAGGGCCGCCGGGCACGGGCAAGACCTCCCTGGGCCAGTCCATCGCCCGGGCGTTGGGGCGCAAGTTCCTGCGCCTGTCCCTGGGCGGCATCCGCGATGAGGCGGAGATCCGCGGCCACCGCCGCACCTACGTGGGCGCCCTGCCCGGCCGGATCATCCAGGAGATCCGCCGCGCCGGCACCAACAACCCCCTTATGATCCTGGACGAGGTAGACAAGCTGGGCATGGACTTCCGTGGCGACCCCGCCTCGGCGCTGCTGGAGGTGCTGGACCCACAGCAGAACAACACCTTCGTCGACCACTACCTCGATGTCGCCTTCGACCTATCCCGCGTGTTCTTCATCACCACCGCCAATCTGGCTGACCCCATCCCGGCGCCCCTCCACGACCGCATGGAGGTCATCGAGCTGCCCGGCTATACCGAGCACGAGAAGCTCCAGATCGCGACGCGGTATCTCCTGCCCCGCCAGGTGCGAGAGAACGGCCTGCCCGAGGGCATGCTGCAGGTCAGCGAAGACGCTATCCGCGAGATCATCCGCAGCCACACCCACGAGGCGGGGGTGCGCAACCTGGAGCGAGAGCTGGGCGCCATCTGTCGCGGCGTGGCCCGGCGGGCCGCCCGCGGCGAGGGCGAGCCGGTGATCGTCACGCCGGCGAACCTGGCGGAGCTCCTGGGGCCGGCTCGCTTTCGCTGGGAGCTGGCCGAGGAGGCGGACGAAATCGGCGTAGCGCCGGGCATGGCCGCCACCATGGCCGGCGGCGACATTCTGTTCGTAGAGGCCAGCGTCGTGCCGGGCAAGGGACGGCTCATCCTCACCGGCAAACTGGGCGAGGTGATGCAGGAGTCGGCCCAGGCGGCGGTGACCTACGCCCGCATGCGCGCCGCCGACCTGAGCATCTCCCCTACCTTCTTCGAGCGCAACGACATCCACATCCATGTGCCAGCGGGGGCCATCCCCAAGGACGGCCCCTCGGCAGGCGTGACGATGGCCACGGCTCTGGTCTCGGCCATAACCCGCCGGCCGGTGCATAAGGACGTGGCGATGACCGGCGAGATCACCCTGCGGGGCAAGGTGCTGCCGGTGGGGGCCATCCGCGACAAGGTGCTGGCCGCCCACCGCGGCGGCATCACGAAGGTGATCATCCCCAAGGACAATCAGCCGGACCTGGAAGAGATCCCGGCGGAGGTCCGCCAGGGACTGGAGTTCGTCCTGGCCGAGCACGTGGACGACGTGCTCAACGCTGCCCTCCACGCTGAACGGCGGCAGGAGGTCAGCAAGCTCGCCACCCTGCCCTAGTCTCACCTAGGCGTACCGCTCCCAACGACCCGGGAGAAAGGAGACCCGCGTGTTCGAGACGCGAATCACCACCATGTTCGGCATCAAGTATCCCATTCTCTTGGGAGGGCTGTACTGGCTGGGGCGAGCCGAGCTGGTGGCGGCGGTGGCCAACGCCGGCGGTCTGGGCTTCATCACGTCCGCCACTTTCGACAGCCCGGAGGCTGTGCGAGCGGAGATCCGCAAGGCCCGCGACCTCACCGATAGGCCCATCGGCCTGAACATCAACCTCTTCCCCAGCCTGCGGCCCCAGCCGGTGGAGGAGTGGGTGCGTGTGGCGGTGGAGGAGAAGGTGCCGGTGGTGGAGACCTCCGGCCGCAGCCCCGAGGCGATCGTCGCTCCGCTGCACGCCGGCGGGGTGAAGATCATGCACAAGGTAGCTGGCGTGCGCTACGCCCGCACCACGGAACGGCTGGGCTGCGACGCCGTGTGTGTCGTGGGCTACGAGTGCGGCGGGTATCCGGGCCTGGACCAGGTGACCACCCTGGTGATGGTGCCCCTGGCGGTGGATGCGGTGCAGATCCCGGTGGTGGCCGGCGGCGGCTTCGCCGATGGGCGCGGGATGGTGGCGGCACTGGCCCTGGGCGCGGAGGCGGTGCTCATGGGCACGCGCTTCATGGCCACCCAGGAGTGTCGCGGCCACCCGGCTTGGAAGGAGTACCTGGTCAACGCGTCGGAGACGGAAACCGTCCTGGCCCTGCGCAGCGTAGGCTTCCCGGCGCGTCTTATCAAGAACGCCGCGGCGCAGAGAATAATAGAGCTGGAGGACCGCCATGCGGCTCAGGAGGAGATCCTGCGCGCCGCCTCCGCCATGGGAGGCGAGGTGTACGACAGCGGCAACATCGACGCCGGCATCGCCGACGCCGGTCAGTGCATGGGCCTGATCCACGACGTGCCGACGGTGAAAGAGCTCATCGACCGCATTGTCGAGCAGGCCATCCGGGTGCGCGAGCGCCTGAACGCGATCATACCCTCAACGTCTTGATCCCCTCGATACACACGTTGAATCTACGCGTACGTTCACCTAGGATGGGGCTAGCACCAGGTACGCTACGCCCGGCATGGCACTCCCTCCACCTACGGGGGGCCTTGTCCGGAAGAACAGGGACAGGCGTTGTCGGGAGATGAAACCCTTCCCGGCAGAGCAGTTGGGAGGTAGAGAGATGCTGAAAACAGGAATGACCGAGATGTTCGGGATACAGCACCCGATCATGCTGGCGGGGATGAACTGGGTCGCCGAACCCAAGCTGGTGGCGACTGTCTGCAATGCGGGCGGATTGGGCACCCTGGCGATCGCCCAGTACGGCCCCGACGACACGAGAGAGGCCATTAGACAAGTCAGGCAGTTGACAGATAAGCCCTTCATGGTGAACCAGACCCTTTCGACGGTGTGGGCCAAGGAGAACATCGACGTAGCTATAGAAGAGAAGGTCCCCTTCGTAAACTATTCGCTGGGCAGACCTTGGTTCGTCGATCAGGTCCACGCCTACGGCGGCAAGGTCATCGGCACCGTTGCGGTGGCGAGGCATGCCGTTCGAGCGGTCGAGTTGGGTAGCGACTGCGTCATTGTCACCGGGCATGAAGCAGCGGCGCATGGGGCTGATGCCACCTCGTTGGTGCTGGTGCCTCTGGTCGCCAGCCTTGTGAAAGCACCCGTCATAGCAGCCGGCGGCTTCTACAGCGGCAGGGGGCTGGCCGCGGCCCTAACGTTGGGAGCCCAAGGCATATCCATGGGCACCAGGTTCCTTCTGACGCAAGAGAGCATCGTCCACAAGCGTTTCAAGCAGCTTTGCCTGAACGCCACGGAGCAGGACACCCTCTACGGCAGCGTCTTCGATGGAATGCCCGGTCGAGTCCTGAAAACCAAGGCGGCGGAAAAGCTGATGAAGGGGGAGTCCTTCGGGCTGTTCAGAGCCGTGCCCAACGCTCTGAAGGTGAAACGAATACTCAAGCAGTCGTGGGGACAGTTCATTGTTGGCGCCTTCAAGATGATGAGAGCTGAGGAAGCACGCAACGTCTACCAACTGGCGAGTCTGGCAAGCGGCGCCGTGAGGCAACAGAAGGCCATATATGACGGCAACGAGGAAGAGGGCGTCATGTTTGCTGGACAGGATGCCGGTGCCATGAATGATCTGCCTACGGTCAAAGAGGTTATCGACCGGATTATCGCCGAAGCCGAAGAGGTACTGGAGAATGCCAGTACCAAGGTGGTTGCCTGAGGCCTCTGCCCCAAGACTGCAGCGTCGGCTTCGCCGCGCTTACTGGACTGGGCCGTCCAGGTGCGCGAGGGTCTGAAGGGCATCGTCCCTGGCCTACCAGCATCAGCCAGAGGCAGATCCGCCTCCGGCGGAGACAAGCCTCGGCCCCGTCCCGTTGCCAGCGTGGGACAAAGCCCCGAGCTCGAAGAGCAGGCGTCGTGGACTGTCGAACCGGGTCTGGCGCAGGGCTAGATCATAGCTTTCAGCCGCTCCATCGCCTGACGCTCGTCAACGGCCCGCTCGCGGAAGCCCTGCAGAGGGGTAAGCGTCCACTTCACGACGCCCCAGAACGGCAGGCTCATCAGCAGGCGGTTTGCCTCGTCGTGCGATGCGACGTCCAGGATGAAGGCGCCAGCCCTGCCGCCGGCGTAGATCCCTCCACCCAAGACCTTCTTCTGCTCCTCCAGCTTCGCGAGGGCCTCGAAGCTCGGAAGCACCAGCTGCTCCATGAGCTGCCCCAGTTGCTGAGGCGGAAGCAACGGGCCTGGATCAACGAACTCGGCAGTTACGAGGTATCTCATCTCACTTGTCCTTTCAGCTGCCCACACACCGGCCGGGCAGCGGCTCAGGCTCAGAACGGATATCCTTTCGCCCCCTGTAGCCCCTTCAGGCAGGAGATCTCGCCGCAGTGGCTCGCGACGTGTCCCAGAATGGCGTTGTTCAGCATCCAGGCCACGGTCTGCTGGCCCAGGCCCATGCCAGACAGGTCGAGGGTGCGGGCAAGACCGTCCTCCGTGAGGGAAGCCAGGTAATCGTCCGAGGCCTGGTAAACGGCCTCCGCATACTGCCGCAAGGCTGGCAAATCGATGCGCACGCGCCGTCCCCACTTGTCCCAGGGTTCGGTCGGTGAAGGCGGAGGTTCGCTGAGTCCCAGCTTGCCAGCCCAGGTGGTAGCAGCCAGTGGGGCGCTGCCCTTGAGCATGCCATTGATGACAGCGTCTTCTGCCACCAAGAGATGCGCGTAGCTGGCACCCAGCGGATTAGCTATCCCGGGAGGGGTCCAGCGAGCTTGGTCGGGCGTTACATCTTTCATGGTCTCTTCCAGAAGCCAGTGATTCTCTTTGAGTTGCTGGCGAAGGAGCGAAACTGCGTCCATGTATATCCTCCTTTTCAGCGGCTAGAGGCGTACAGATGTCCAACGTGCAGGCGACACGGAAAGGCCCATCAGTACCGCTTGTCCTCCACGTCCTCGGCGAACCAGATCTCGGGCTGACCCTGAACGCCAGCTTTCGCCATGGCCGTTCTCAAGGTATCCGAGCCCGCGAACTCCTTCGCCCGACCGATGTCGGCCGCCCGGAACGCGATGATGACGACGCTGGGGTCATCGACCTCGCGATGGACGCTATGTGCCGTCAGTCCGGCCGCCCTGCGCGCGGTCTCGTGCTCGTCGAAGACCGGCTTCCACTTGGCGTAGTCCGCCACGCGGTGCCTGACAAACATGCTCGCCATCCTCTCCTCCTTCCCCAAAGCGGGTGTCTACCACCCGCTCCCGACTAGACTCCGAGCCGCGGCCGAACTCTTGCCGCCCTTGCGGCGCAACCTGGCCCGCGGTTCGTTCGCGCAGATCAAGCCGAGCGGCCTCAGTGCGCTCATGCGATCAAGAGAAATACGGCCGCCAGGAGCTATCGGTTTTCGTTGGCGGCCGTCAGTTGTCGAGAATCGGCCCTGGACGCGCGTGGTCGTTACGAAAGGGGAGGAGGGCGGCCGCGACCTAGTAGCCGCGGCTGGGGTCTACCACGTTCTCCAGGGGCTCGCCGGCCACGTAGCGGCGGAGGTTGTCGCAGAAGAGGTCCACCGCCCGTTCGTTGTAGATGGGGCTCTCGCCAGCCAGGTGAGGGGTGATGATCACGTTGTTGAGCTGCCAGAGCCAGTTCTTCTCGGGCAGGGGCTCCGTCTCGAAGACGTCGAGGCCGGCGCCCGCTATCCAGCCCTCCGTCAGGGCGCGCAGCAGGGCCGCCTCGTCCACCACCGCGCCGCGCGAGACGTTGATGAGGTAGGCGGTGGGCTTCATGGCCCGCAGGGCCAGCTCGCCGACGAGGTGATGCGTTTCCTCGGTCAAAGGCAGGCAGATCACCACGAAGTCGCTGCGGGAGAGGACGTTAAGGAGATCCAGAGACCCGGCGATCTCATCGGCCACGTAGTCGCTGCTCTCCAGGACCGCCCCCGAGCGGCGGACGCCCAGAACCCGCATGTCGAGGGCCTTGGCCAGACGGCCGACCTCCTGGCCCACGCTGCCAAGACCGACGATGGCCACCGTCTTACCTTTCAGCTCCTGAGGCGCGATGCGCGCCCACTCGCGGCGCTGCTGGGCCCGGAAGAGGGCCGGCCAGCCCTTGGCCAGCATGACCATTACACCCACCGCGTACTCGCCCACAGGCGTGGCGTGGATCCCGCTGGCGGTGGTGACGGTGATGCCGCTCTTGAGCACCTCGCTGTTCAGGAGGCGGTCGGCGCCGGCGCTGGTGAGCTGGATCCAGCGGAGGTTGGGGGCCAGAGAGGGGAGCTCGGCGGGCAGGAGGGAAAGGGTGAAGAGCACCTCGGCTTCGGCCAGGGCCGCATGGAGGGAGCGGCGCGCCTCCTCATCGCTCTCCTCGGCCTCCGGCGACGCCTCGCGATAGCCCGACCAGGCCTGGTGCCCGCCGCGGAAGAGCCGTCGCTGGCTGGGGCTAAGCACCGTCACCCGCAAGCGCGGGTCGACCGCCTTTACGCGCTCCACCAGCTCCGGCTGCAGGCCGAGGGTGACGACGACGTTTACGTCGGCCATAGCACCAGCGCTATCGTATCAGCGGGAACGGGGCCCCGTCTATGATCGAAGGGAAGCTTTTGCGCCATCCCTCGCGCAGAACGCAGGGAGCGGGCGCACGAGCGGTGCCGCCGCCCCCAGGGGGCGCTACCTGCCCATGCTGAGCCGCCGGATCAGGCGCGGCGGCAGACCCGCCGCCTCCATCTTCCGCTGCGTGGCGGCGATGTCGTACTCCAGGCGGTGTAAGACGACGGTGCGAGCCTCCTCGTCGTACACGGCGTAGGCAGCACGGGGGTCGCCGTCGCGCGGCTGGCCGACGCCGCCCGGGTTGACGATCAGACGGCTCTCGCCCAGCTCAACCGTCGCCCCGTCCTCCAGGTAGCGCATCTGGTAGCCCTCCGGCGAGCCCTCGTCTTCGACCACCAGCAGGGACACGTGGGTATGGCCCACCAGGCTGTACGGCGTCTCCTGCCGCTGGAAGTGGGCCAGGGCCACATCGGCCGAGTAGAGGTACTCCCAGATGGGCCAGCGCAGCGAGCCATGCACCAGGGTGAAGTCGCCGAGGCGGAGAACGTGCGGCAGGCCCTCCAGGTAGAGGCGCTCGTCCACGCCCAGCTGGCGCGTCGTCCAGACATTGGCGGCGGCGGCATCGGGGTTGAAGTCCTCGGTGGACAGGAGGCCGATGGCCGCCAGGTCGTGGTTGCCTGGCACACCGAGGGCCGCGTGTTCGCGGAGGAGGGCCAGGCAGGGGCCGGGGTCGGGCCCGTAGCCCACAATGTCGCCCAGGCACCACACCTGCTCCAGTGCCCTCTGCTGCTCGGCGTGGCGCAGGACGGTCTCCAGCGCCTCGAGGTTGGAGTGGACATCGGCAAGGATGGCGATACGCATTGCGCCTAAAGGATAGCACCCCGCCGCCGGCAGCGGCCACGCCCGGGCCCCCGCTCATGGTTCGACGGGCTCACCATGAGCGGGAAGGGGCGACCGTCCCTCGCTTGTCGAAGGCTTCAGCCCGCTCCGCCGATACCGTATAATCGCCCCGTGAAGATCTCCGAACTGGGGGAGTTCGGCCTGATCGATCGCCTGACCCGGGCCTTCGCCGAGACCGGCCGGCCGGGCTCTCTGCTGGTCGGCATCGGCGACGACGCGGCCGCCTGGAAGGCGAGCGGCGTCCAGCTCATCACCACCGACGCCCTCATCGAAGGGACCCACTTCTCCCTGAGCTATTGGGGCTGGCGGGATGTGGGCTGGAACGCCCTGGCGGTGAACGTGAGCGACATCGCCGCCATGGGCGGCACGCCGGAGCAGGCCCTCCTAACCCTGGCTCTGCCGCCGGACATGGCCGTGGCCGACCTGGATGAGCTCGCGGCCGGCCTGGTTGAGGCCGCCCGCGAGTACGGCACGGCGATCGTGGGCGGCGATATCGTGGGTTGCGATACGCTGATGGTGACCGTTACCCTGACCGGCGCCGCCACGGTGGATGCCGGCGGCGAGCCGCTGCTCCTGACCCGCGACGGCGCCCGCGCCGGCGATGTCATCGCCGTGACCGGCCACCTGGGCGACTCGGCCGGTGGCCTCCGCCTCCTGCTGGACGAGCGCGAGGCCGACCCCGAGGCCGCCGAGTACCTGAGGCGGGCGCACCTGCGCCATCGCCCACCGCTGGCCGTGGGGCGGGCGGCGGCCCGCCTGGGCGTGCGGGCGGCCATCGACGTGAGCGACGGCCTCCTCCAGGACCTGGGCCACGTCTGCCAGGCTAGCGGCCTCGGGGCTGTCCTGCGCGCGACCGGCGTACCCATGAGCCCGGCCCTAGTGCGCGCCTTCCCCGGCCAAGCGTTGGCCCTGGCCTGCACCGGCGGTGAGGACTATCAGCTCCTGCTCATGGCGCCGGGACACACCATCCAGCAGGTGCAGCGCGTCAGCAAGGGGCCCGTCAGCATCATCGGCGAGATGGTGACCGACCCCGAGCACCGCGTTCGCCTCCTCGATGCCGCCGGGCGGGAGCTGTCGCTGCCCACCGCCGGCTGGGACCACCTACGAGAGGCCCCGTGGCGAAGGTGAGCCAGTCGCTGACCGTCAGGACCGGCAGCCCGGCGGAGACGCGCCGCCTAGGCGCCCGCCTGGGACGGCTGCTGCGCCCGGGAGACATCGTCCTCCTGTCGGGCGAGCTGGGGTCGGGCAAGACCTGCCTGGTACAGGGCATCGCCCGCGGCCTGGGGGTGAGCGGCCCCGTGACCAGCAAGTCGTTTGTCCTCCTGGGCGAGTACGAGGGCCGCCTCCCCCTCTACCATGCCGACCTCTATCGCCTGGAGGAGCCGGGCCAGGCCGAGGAGCTGGCCCTGACGGAGTACTGCGCCCCTGGGGCACTGGTGGTGGAGTGGGCGGAGCGCGCCTGGGAGGTCTTCCCGCCGGAGCACCTGCTCGTCGGGTTGAAGATCGCTGGCGAACGCGAGCGCGTGCTCAGCTTCCAGGCGCGAGGGGCCCGTTACGAGGCGCTGCTGGACGCCCTGGCGAAGGGCAGGCGGCGGCTGTGAGCCTGGAGCTCACGATCGACACCGCCTCCGAGATGGCCAGCGTGGCGCTATCGCGGGAGGGAGCGCTGGAGGTGGAGCTGACCTGGCGCTGCCCGCGCAACCACTCGCAGGAACTGCTGCCGGCGGCGCGATACCTGCTGGGGCGCTCGGGCGCGGACAAGGAGCAGCTCACGGCCATCTTCGTCTGCATCGGGCCGGGCAGCTACACCGGCCTGCGGGTGGGCATCGCCTGCGCCAAAGGGTTGGCCTTCGCCCTGCGCCTGCCCGTCGTGGGGGTGGGCCGGCTGGAGGCCGACGCCTACCAGCACGTCGATTTCGCCGGGCCCATCTGCGCCGTGCACCGCGCCGGCCGCGGCGAGCTGGCCTGGGCGGTCTATCGAAATGCCCCCTCCGGCTGGCGCCAGGTGACAGCGCCCCGCCTGACAACGCCCGAGGAGCTGATGACCAAGGTCCGCCGCCACACCTTGTTCTGCGGCGAAATCGACGGCGAGCTCGCCGGCCGTCTGAGGGAGGCGCTAGGCGTCAAGGCCCGCTTCGCCAGCCCTGCTCTCTCCCTGCGGCGGGCGGCTACCATCGCCGAGCTCGCCTGGCCCCGACTTGTGACGGGCCAGGCGGACGACGCCGCCAGCCTGAGGCCCATCTACCTGCGAGAGGCCGTATTCGTGCGGGCGCCCGCCGCCAAGCCCTGAGGAGCCAAGTGATGGAACGCACCCTGGTCCTCATCAAACCCGACGCCATGCAGCGCGGCCTCGCCGGGCAGATCATCACCCGGCTGGAGCGCCGAGGGCTGCGCATCGTCGCCATGCGCATGCTGCACATGGACGAGGCGCTGGCCCGCCGCCACTACGCCGAGCACGAGGGCAAGCCCTTCCTGGAGGGGCTTGTGCGCTACATCACCGCCTGCCCCATCATCGCCGCCGTGTTCGAGGGGCCGAAGGCGGTGGAGCTCGTGCGCCAGAGCGTCGGCGCTACCGACCCGGCTCGCGCCGCGCCGGGCACCATCCGCGGCGACCTCGGCGTGGAGATTGGCCGCAACCTGGTCCATGGCTCGGACTCGCTGGAGGCGGCGGAGCGCGAGATCGGCCTGTTCTTCGAGCAAGGGCAGCTGTTCAGCTACGAGCGCAGCATCGATCCTTGGGTGTTCGAAAACGGTCGCTAGGAGGGGCTAGCCATGGAGACCTGGACGCACCGCTTCGCCGAGACCAACGACATCCGCATGCACTACGTGGAGCAGGGCGAGGGCTTCCCCGTCGTGCTCTGCCACGGCTTCCCGGAGCTGTGGTACTCCTGGCGCCACCAGATCCCGGCCCTGGCGGCCGCCGGCCTGCGGGCCATCGCGCCCGACCTGCGCGGCTACGGCGAGACCGACAAGCCCCCGGAGCGGGAAGCCTACGACATCCACCACCTGGCGGCCGACATCGTGGGGCTGCTGGACAGCCTTGGGCTGAAGAAGGCGGTGCTGGTGGGGCACGACTGGGGCGGCCTCATCGTCTGGCCGCTGGCGCTCATGCACCCCGAGCGCGTGGAGCGCGTCGTAGGGCTGAACACGCCCTTCCTGCCACGAACGCCGCTGCCCCCCACCCAGATCTTCCGCCAGACGCCGGACCACCGGTTCGACTACATCCTGGCCTTTCAGGAGCCGGGCCGAGCCGAAGCAGCCCTGGAGGCGGACCTGGAGGGGCGCTTGGGCGACTTGATCCGGCAGACGGCCGCCAACCCCGATTTCTTGTCTGAGGAGGACCTGCGGGTCTACTGCGAGGCCTTCCGTCGCGGCGGGCTGACCGGCCCCCTGAACTACTACCGCAACATGGACCACAACTGGGAGACCACCGCCCAGCTGGACGGCAAGCAGGTGCTCTGCCCGGCCCTCATGATCTGCGCCGAGAAAGACCCCATCCTCAAGCCGGACATGGCCGACGGCATGGAGCGACACGTCCCGAATCTCCGCAAGGTGCTCATCGCCGACTGCGGCCACTGGACGCAGCAGGAGAAGCCGGCGGAGGTCAACGCAGCGCTGCTCTGGTTCCTGAGGGACCTGGCAGGAGGATCTGTCAACAGATAAAGGAACGGATTAACGGATGATTAGCCATCCGGTAATCCGTTGATGAATCCGTTGGCAGACTACTGGATGCGCACGACGGGCACGGCTTCGCGCCAGAGGCCCTCTAGGTCGTAGAAGGAGCGCTGCTCCGGGCCGAAGATGTGGACGATGACGTCGCCGTAGTCCAGCAGCACCCAGCCCGACCCGGCCTCGCCCTCACGGCCCCAGGCCGAGACGCCGTCCTTGCTCAACTCCTCGTCCAGGGCGTCGCACAGGGCCTGCGTGTGGCGGGCGGT
The DNA here is from genome assembly GCA_963701285.1 of uncultured Chloroflexia bacterium. Lineage (GTDB taxonomy): Bacteria > Chloroflexota > Dehalococcoidia > SM23-28-2 > SM23-28-2. Next base: position 42,102 of record OY969584.1, read on the forward strand.
CTCGGCGCTGGCCACAACGAAGTAGTCGGCGAAGAGGGCCACCCCACGAATATCCAGCAGGAGGATGTCCTCCGCCTGCTTGTCGGACAGAACGTCGACGATGCGACGGGCTAGCGTTGCCCCTTCCAGATGGCCCCCTTCAGCCAAAGGTGCCATCATTATATCATGAATAGGACGATGGGTAGGAAGCGAGTCATTGTGGCCATGAGCGGCGGCGTCGATTCTTCCGTCGCCGCCGCCCTCCTCTTGCGCGACGGGTACGAGGTCATCGGCGTGACCATGCGCCTGTGGACGCTGGACGACCCCGAGGCGCCGCCGCATCGCCGCCGCTGCTGCTCGGTGGACGACAGCGAGGACGCCCGCGCCGTCTGCGACCGGCTGGGGATCCCCCACTACGTCCTGAACTTCGAGCAGGAGTTCGCCACGACGGTGGTGGACTACTTCTGCCAGGAGTACCGGCGCGGCCGCACGCCCAACCCCTGCCTGGCCTGCAACCAGCACGTGAAGTTCCGGCCGCTACTGGCAAAGGCCCTGGCCCTGGGGGCCGACTACCTGGCCACCGGCCACTACTGCCGCATCGAGAGGAACGGCTTCGGCTACGAGCTGTGGCGGGCCAGGGACGGGACCAAGGACCAGTCGTACGTGCTGTACGTGCTGGGCCAGGCGGAGCTACCCCGCCTCCTGTTCCCGCTGGGCGATCGCACGAAGGCGGAGGTACGCCGCATTGCGGCGGAGTTGCGCCTGCCGGTGGCTGACAAGCCCGACAGCGCCGAGATCTGCTTCATCCCCGACGCCGACTATCGCCGGTTCCTGGCTCAGCGCTTCCCGCAGCAGCCGGGGGACATCGTCGATGGCGGCGGCCGCATCCTGGGGAGGCATACGGGCATTGGCGGCTACACCGTGGGCCAGCGGCGGGGCCTGCCGGCCCGCGGCGGCGAGGAGCCCCTGTACGTCCTGGGGCTAGACCCGACGAGCAATGTGGTGACCGTCGGCCGCAGCGCCGACCTGATGCGCGACGTGCTCTGGGCAGAGGACATCTCCTTCGTCTCGGGCGAGGCGCCTGGCGGGCCGCTGGCGGTGGAGGCCAAGATCCGCTATCGCGGCGAGCCGGCGCCCGCCCTCCTGACGCTCGAGGACGGTCGAGCCCAGGTGCGGTTCGAGCAGCCGCAGCGGGCCATCACCCCCGGCCAGGCGGTAGTCTTCTACCAGGGCCCGCGCGTGCTGGGCGGCGGCATCATCGCCGCCAGCGACCCGCGCTGAGCGCCGCCCCTTCGCCCGTGTTATAATGGGCCGCCAGCCCTGCCTACCGGCAGGCAGGCCTGCCCAGTAGCGGCCTGGCATCACCCCAGGAGGTCTCGCCGATGGGAATCGAAACCCTACAGGACGTTCGCGATGTCACCATCATCGCCTTCACCATCACCGGAACGCTGCTGTTCCTGGTGGCCATTGTCGTGACGGCACTGGCCGGCGTGGCGGCCACGGGGGCGTTCCGGGCCGTCCGCCGGCTTGTCGATGAGGGCATAAAGCCCACAGTGGAGAACGTGCGAGGCACCGTCACCTTCGTCTCGGAGAATGCGGTGACGCCCATCGTCCGCGTCTACGGATTCTACGCGGGGCTGCGGCGAGGGCTGGGGGTGCTCAGCGGCCTGAGCCAGCGCGGCCGCAGCAAGGGCTCGACGAAGGGGAAGAAGTGATGATCCGCTTCCTATTAGGGTTCATCCTCGGCCTGGGGGTGGGCGCCGTCGCCGGTGCCATGCTCGCGCCGGGCGCAGAACGCCAGCCGGCGAAGGAGGCGGCGGAGCAGCCCGCCGCCGAAGAGGCGGGCCAGGGCCCGCCCACCATGCGCTCCGCGTTGGAGGCCTTCCGCCGGCGCCTGGCCGAGGCGGCGCGGGCGGGCGCCGAGGCGGCTCGCGAGATGGAGGAGGAGCTGCGGGCCCGCCACAAAGAGCTGATGAAGCGCGGGGGGAAGTAGGGGCGGGCGCTACGCCTAGGACAAGACGCCCCTTCGGGCGCAGAAGCAAGAACCTACAACCGACGTTCCTCGTATGCTCGCTTCAAACCTTCTATGTCGATTTTGCGCATTTGAAGCATCGCTTTCATAACTCTTTGCGCTTTTGCGGCATCAGGGTCATTTAGCAGCTCGCCCAAGACAGAGGGAACGATCTGCCATGACAGACCCCACTTGTCCTTAAGCCAGCCGCATTGCCCCTCCTCTCCTCCTTCGGAGAGCTTCTCCCACAACTCATCGACTTCTTCCTGCGTCTGGCAGCTCACGAAGAACGATATGGCCTCAGTGAACTTGAACTGTGGGCCGCCGTTCAACGCCATGAATTCTTGTCCCTCGAGCTGGAACGTAGCGGTCATTACCGCTCCCTTGGAGCCGGGGCCCTCGTCTCCATAGCGAGTAATGGCTACGACCTTGGAGTTCTTGAAGATCGACACATAGAAATTCATCGCCTCTTCGGCTTTGTCATCGAACCAGAGGAACGGGGTGATCTTTCGCATATTGGTCCCCTTTCAGTTCTTTTTGTTCTGGAGTGCGGAACAGCGGGTGGACGGCCGCAGGGGTCTCGATCGCCCTCGTGCTCCTGAAGGTACGTATCACAAGTTTCCGGAGATGTGTGTCGACGCTCTGGTGAGCTTCCCAGCTGGCGGAGGGGGTGGGATTCGAACCCACGGACCCTTGCGGGTCACACGCTCTCCAGGCGTGCCTGATCGGCCACTCCAGCACCCCTCCGGGCGGGCGCCTTTGGACGCAGAACACGGTTCTTGGGTTCTGCCGCTGGCGGAGGGGGTGGGATTCGAACCCACGGTGAGCGAAAGCCCACACCGCTTTTCGAGAGCGGCACCATCAACCTCTCGGTCACCCCTCCGGCGGCCATTATAGCATTCGGGCATGAGCCTACCCCTTCGTCGCGTACACGATGTCGCCCACAACAACCCGTTTGGGGTCAGGCTGACCACCGGCACCCAGCGACCCGTCGGGCCGCAGATATCGATGCACCAGGGCGATGGGCTCTCGCTGCCCAGTCCAGTAGATGAGCAACTGACTCCGAGTGCAGGGAGGCTCATTTCGGGGTTGCTGCAGGTGCCGGTCCTTCCAGAGCCCCTCCATCAGTTCTCCACGCGCGACCTGACCGGGCAGGTCAGCTGTGTTAAAATAGTTGCGGACGACGTCTGGCTCAACCCAGGCAACGCTCGACGGCCACGGAACGGAGGACGGTGTGGACCCTTCGCTAGACATTTTCGGAATTGCGCATCGTTATCTTGAGGGTGACCTCACCCTAGATGGCCTGCAAGAGTGGCTGGTACCCCGCCTTGGAAGCTTTCTAGTCGATCCCCATTGCACGGCTTCGGAACTCGCAGGGCTCATGGAACTATGCTTTGCGGACATCGGTGCGGGTGAGGCTGACGAAGAGGAGTTGCGGGGTTTGATCGGCGACTTCCTTCGCGCGAACGAGACAATAGTGCTGGCTAGTGCTAGTGCGGTGCGAACCACTACGAGTAATGCCACGGCGTCGATCCAGCCGATTTTCGCTGGCACGCTGCGATCAACGTATCAACCCGCCTAAGCCATCGTCCGCTGGTAGATGACCCTGAACGGCATCCGCGTCATCAAAGTCTCGCCAACATATAGGTCGAACCAATAGAGCCCTTCTTCTTCGAGCGTCATCGTAATCGGGCCATACAGACCCACACCCCTTTCCTCGCCCTCGAAGAACGATGTCATCGTGAAAAGCGGCGCGGTGTCGCGCATGCCCGACGGGCTCTCTCTAAAGATCCTGATTTCGTGACTTCCGCGGGCTGCTCCCGACTTGATGGTTATGGCCAAGAACAAGGTATGGGTTGTGGTGGGCATCCTGGCGGGAGCGGATGGGCCAGACGCTGTCACGGTCAGCCTGTCCACTTGGCGTATAAAGGAAACCACACCGTCGGCCTCACGGAGAATTCTTTCGCAGAAGAACGCCATCTGGAGATATGGCCCACCAGTTGGCGCTCCTTGCGGTCCGCTTCCCTGTTCCTCGACCATTTCATTCCTCGCTTCCATCTCTGGCAAGTTGCGGAGCCACCCTCCCGGCACTCGTCCCAAGCGAGCGCGGTGAGCCCATCCTACTCGCAGTCGCGGGGCCTGGCAAGGCGAGGCTTAGGACAGCTCGCCCTGCGGCGTGGCGCCCGACGGGCGGTTCGTGGTGACCCTCCTCGCCCTCACCGCAGGCGCCTGGTACGCCAGGAGGCGGTGGTTGAGCCAAGGTTCCTGACGCCACCCGCCGGCTGGCCCGATACACCTTGCGGGGCGACCACAAGCACGATACAATCCCCTCGTCAGCCAGTTGGGCAAGGCGACCAGGGGATTCGTGCACGACGCGGGGTCTCTGAGGTGCCTGGGCAGGTTCGGATAGACAAGTTCGTACCCGCTCTTGCACCACAACTTATAAGCCCTTGGTCGGGGGTTCGAATCCCTCCGCTGCCACCAGCGCCCAGGTTCGGAGCCGGTGGTCTCTCATCGCTCGGCGTGATTGACATGGCTGGTACCGTGTTCAGACCTGCATTGGTCGCCCCGCTGGCAGGGATAGCCCTGGCCCTCGCCGCGTGCGCTGGAGCAGGGGACGAAGACGCCGGGACGGCGTCGCCTGTACCCGCCCGCACTAGTGCCGCATCGCCGACCGTTGCCAGCAGTTCCAGGCCAACCGGAACGCCGGCGGCATCGGAGGCCGATCGGGCGGCGGCGGCGGCGAAGGCCATAATCGGCGGCGGCGGCGATGCCGCCTGCACGCCATCTCCCGAGACACCGGTCTGCATCATTCCCAACCTTTCTCTGGGCACTCCCCAGCACGGGACAGCGGCCTTCGCCACCAGCGATTATCCGGGCGGCGGCGCTATGGAGTTCCTGGGACAGACGCCCGAAGGCGAGTGGGAGTTCTGGTTCGGCACCAAAAACTCACGTACCAACTGACAGTACTGCCCGGCGATATGCGGGTCTGCGCCGGCGGCGCCGGGCTGAACGTGCGCGCCTCGCCGGCGGTGGAGAGCGAAGCCCTAACCCTGCTCAACGACGATACCATCATCAGCGTCGATCGCTTCGCTCTCACGGAACCGGGGACCAGGTCGCCGACCACGGGAGTGCAGGCTGGCTTCGGTTGGTACCACCTCACGAGCCCCAAGGAGGGATGGGCGTTCTCCAAGTACCTGTCCGCCGCGACCCTCGGCGACTGCAGCGTGCACGACGCCCTGGTGCGGGACTAGCCCCGGCGCCTTGATGAACTGGTTCGCAGTCGTACGCGCTGACCGGAGCTTCCACTATTGCCAACTGTCGCCAGGAGGCGGTGGGGGAGGTAGATCCGGCGCAACAGGGACGCAAACTTCAGCAAGAGAGGCGCCTCACCGCACCGCCCTCTGGCTGACAGCAGAGCTAGCTCACCTGAATCGAAAAGTGCCCGCCTGAATGCGCTTCAGGTGGGCACTTTTCGTAGCTGCGCCCGGCCGTGGCGGCCGAATTCTCTCGGCAGAGTCCCGGGGGACGTGCGTCAGCCGAGTCTGGGCATCCGGCTCAGGGCATAGCTGAAGCCTCTGCGGCGTACCAGCCCATCGCCCGAAGCTGGCCGCCGAAACTCAGTGCGACGATTGCTGAACGCGGCCCAGCCCTCAGAGCGTGAAGCTCCTTAGAGAAAGTTGTTCTGGGTCAGGAACTGCAGGAGCCGCTCGGCGACGATTTCTGGCGGCCCCTGAATGACGTCACCGTGACGCTCCTCCATGCCACCAGAGATGATTCTGTTGCCAGCGTTCCTCGGGCGAGAGGCCACTGTCGGGGATGAACAAGCCTTTGGTGACTGGCTTGGGCGGCGACAGACTCACTACCCGAGCGAAGGAGCCCGCCTCGCCCACCTCGTCAGGGCGGAGACCCAGGTCGGCCAGACTCCGGCGGGCGACGTCTGTCCTCTGCGACTCAAAGAGAAGCCGTAGCTTCGGATAGCGGGGACGATTGATCCCCTCCTCGACCGCGAACAGGGCGGGCAGAGGACAGCGAAGCAACTCTCGCCGGCCTCGCTCCAGTCGGCGTTGAACCAGTGCTTCGCCGTCCCTCACTTCGAGCTTGACGACACTGGTCACGGCTGGCAGGCCGAGAATTTCGGCTAGCTGAGGGGCGACCTGTCCCGTATCGCCGTCGCTGGCCCGGCTACCACAGAGGACTACATCGGCACCTAGTTCCCTGATGGCAACGCCCAGGATACGAGCGGTGGCCAACGTGTCGGAGCCGCGGAAGGCCTCGTCCCAGAGGAGAAGGGCCTTGTCGGCCCCCAGGGCCAGGCAGCGGCGCAGGACTGACTCGTTTTGGGGCGGGCCCATGCTAATGGCCTTCACGTCGCTGCCCGGGATACGATCCTTTAGGCGCAGGCCCTCCTCCAGAGCGTGCTCGTCGGCTGGATTGAGCATGTGCCTCAGACCGTCCTCCTCGAGAGCGGCCTTCCCCGGCATCAGCGGCAGCGGCTCGCTGGTATCCACCACTCTGGCGACGCAAACAACCACCTTCATCGAGCTTGTCACCTCACGACACTTGCCTGGCGGCAGGCACGTTGGCCAGCGTCCGCAGGACCTCCTGGTCCTCAGCCGTCCCTCGCTCCTGCCGCAATCGACGCAGCCGCTCGACCAGCAAAGGCAGAACCTGATGCACATCGCCCACTATCTTCACGTCGGCCATCTGGAAGATGGGGGCATGGGGGTCCTGGTTTATGGCGACTACGGCCTTGGAATCCCTCATCCCCACGACATGGTGATTCGCGCCGGAAATACCACAAGCGATATACAGTCGGGGCGCGACGGTCTTGCCGCTCAGCCCCACCTGTCGCTGATAGGGGGCCCAGCCCACGTCCACCGCTGGCCTGGAGGCGGCCACGGCGGCGCTCATGAGGTGAGCCAGCGTTTCGACTAGATGGAAGCCCTCTTCGCTACCGACGCCCCGTCCGGCAGCGACGATGACCTCCGCCTCGGTGATGTCTAGGGCTGAGGGAGGAATCTTGGTGACTTCCTCCAGGCGGAGACGCAGGCACTGGGGCGATAGGCCTACGTCCAATGCAACTACCTCCGCCTGACGGCTGGGGTCCGGCCGGTTGGCGCGCACCGCCCCCGGCTGAAGAGTTGCCATCTGAGGCCTAGCCTGGGGGCAGACGACCCGGCAGGACGCCTTGCCGCCATAGACGGGGCGAGTCATCACCAGGAGTCCATCCTCGCTCAGGTCGAGGCCGGTGCAATTCGAGGCCAGGCCGGCGCCCAGGCATGCCGCCACACGCGGGGCCAGATCGCGCCCCTGATCCGTGCCACCCCAGAGGACGATAGAAGGAGCTTGGTGACGGATGAGGTCGGCCAGAAGGGGGGTATAGGCGTCGGGGTTGTAGTGGGCCAGGAGAGGGCTTTCGACTACATAGACCGTATCGGCGCCGCAATGACCGAGGAGGGGCGCGAGGCTACGAACATCATCGCCCAGCAGGACCGCCGCCGCCGACAGGCCCAGCCGATCGGCCAGCTCGCGCGCCTGCCCCAGGAGCTCGAGGGTGATATTCTCTGCCTGGTCGCCGGTATGGTCGACGACAACCCAAACGCCGCGCGCGAGCCCTGCTTGCATGGCCCCACGCGGTCGCGCCCCTACCGGAGCCGCCGGGTGGTGCGGGCCATCGCCAGTCTGCGCTCTCTCACCTTGCCTCTAGCTTCGGCTCAGGCTCCAGAAGCGCCCCGTCTTGCCCAGCTTCGCCAACGTCATGACCCACTCCGGCATGAGTTGGGGGAGCCGGAGCAGATAGTCGGGCTGCAGTCGCTCCCGGAACATGCCCGTGCTGAAGAGGGTGGCATAGTCGGCCAGGGGCATAGTGCCGTCAGCGCTCTCGGGCTCGTACAGCGACCAGTTGCGGACGTGCTCTTCCGACCGGAAGAGGTTCATGGTGCTTCAGGCTCTGGCAATGTCATCGCGCCAGCGCGAGAAGGGAACGTTCACGTGGCCGACGATGGTGGGCGGCGACGCCTCCAGGATCTCGCCATCGCGCATCCGCACCCGTATCGGTTGATTGCAGTCGAGGCAAGGGCAGTCGATCTGAACCTGCTTGTTGGGGAAAAGCCAGCTGACCGCTAGCGATTCAAATCCTCACTGTCCGTACCATTTCTGCTCGCCCTCTACGGAAATCAGGTAGTGGGTAGGAATGTTGGAAAAGGGCGCAGGGGACGCGATCACGTCGGTGCCCGGGTAGAGCCAAAAGCCTGACACCCGCCCGTCGCCGAGGTTGTGGAGTGCTTCCCGGGCCGCATCCGGGGAAAGCCCCAACTCGGTGGCGAGCTCCGTGTAGTGCGGCGCCCGGCCGTCCCGCACGATACCGGTCATGACGGCGTGATACATCCTTGCCAGGAGCTGTGGGTCCGCCATAGTGCCCCTCCTTCGCTCAGGACCCCATATCACCAAGGCGCTCCCAGATTACCACAGACGCTGACGATCGCAAGAGGGCACGGTCTGTTGGACCCTCGTTGCAGCGGCCCTCCTAGCTGCAGCTACACCACACCCCTTGACGGCACGCCGGGACCCAAATAGAATGGTTAACCAGTCAATGACCGTCCGGTCAGTCAAGTACCCAAGGAGGGCGTGACCAGTGACACGAGCGCTGACGCTGCCGCAGCAACGCAAGGAGGAGACGCGAGTCCGCATCCTGGAGGCGGCCTACCGCGTTTTCGGTCGCCGGGGCTACGAGGCGGCAACCGTGGAGGAGATCACGGCTGAGTGCGGCATCGCCAAGGGAGCGCTCTATAGCCACTTCGCCAGTAAGGAGGAGCTCTTTCGCACCGTCCTCCTCGAGCACGTCCGCCGCCGGTCCGAAGAGGCCGCCGCCCGCCTCGGGCCCGAGCTGCCGCTCCGTGAGAACATCCTCCGCATCATCGAGGCCTCCTGGGCAACGTGCCGGACGGACCCCATCTGGTCGCCCTTGTTGATCGAGTGCTGGGCGCTGGCAAGCCGCAACGAGTGGGGACGCCAGGCGGTTGCCGCCTTGTTCGACCACTGCTCTGCCGCCCTCGCTCGCTTCCTCTCCGGCGCGAAGCGCGCGGGCCTCGTTCGCTCCGATGTGGATGTGCAGGAGGCCGCCCGGCTCTTCCTCGCCGTGAACGACGGCCTTGTCCTACAGTGGCAGACACAGCCGGACAAGGTGGACCCCGAGGACTTCCTCGGTCCCATAGCCGACATGATTACGCGTTACTTGGCCGCCGAGGAGGTCAGCGGGGCGAGGTCCGGGCGAAAGAGCGGGCGGTGACGGTGGCGGAGTACAGGCACCCGGAAGTGCTGGCCGCGACGGAGTGGTTGGCCGCACACCTCGGCGATCCGTCGGTCCGTGTTGTCGACATGCGCTACTACGTCCGGGCGGCCTCGGATGGATCGTTCCGGGGCGTCTCGGGAAAAGAAGCCTATCAGGAAGGCCACATCCCAGGGGCGGTATTCGTGGATTACGCCGCCGACCTCACGGAGCCCGAGGACGACGTCCCACTCAACATCCTGTGGCCCGACCGCTTCGCGGCCCTCATGGGACGTCTGGGGATCGGCAACGAAAGCACGGTCGTCGTGTACGACGACAGCGGCGGGACCTGGGCTGCGCGGCTCTGGTGGGCCCTGCGATACTACGGGCACGATGCTGCGAAGGTTCTGAACGGGGGCCTGACCAAGTGGACTGCCGAAGGGCGTCCCCTGGAGAGGCGCACCCCCACCTTTCCCGCTGCGATCTTCCAGGCGCGGATGCGGCCCGAACTCAAGGCCACCCGCGACGAAGTGATTGAGGCCATGGGACGCCGGGACATATGCATCGTCGATGCGCTGCCGAAGGTCTTCTACACCGGCAGGGCGCGTCTCTACCCGACCCACCGCGCTGGCCACATCCCAACGGCTCGTAATTTGCCGGCGACTGCCAACGTCGACCGCTCCACCCAGACCCTGTTGCCGCCCAACGAGTTGGCGCGGCTTTGGCGGAAGGTGGACCTCAACCCGAATCAGAAGGTGATCACGTACTGCGGCGCCGGCGCCTACGGCGCCTACGACCTCTTCGTCCTATACGTCCTGGGCTACGAGAAGGTCAGCCTCTACGACGGCTCGTGGATGGAATGGGGGGCAAACCAGGAACTGCCCCTTGAAACGGGTCCGGACAACAGGACTCTCGGTTCAGGTTAGCTAAGGAGGTACCGATGGCTCGCGTAGCGCTGTTGGATCCCGACCAGGCCACAGGCAAGGCTAGGGAGGTGTTCGAGAGGGTCAAGAGCTACTACCGGATGGTCCCCGGCCTCCAGAAAGGGCTGGCCTACCTTCCCGAGACGACGGACGCCCTGTGGAGCCTGAGCCAGGCTACCGTGCGAGAGGGCAGCATCCCTGAAGAGCTCAAGCGCGTATTTTTCGCCGTTACGGCCTATGAGGTCGAGTGCGAGTATTGCACCGCGGCCCACATGATCGCCCTGCGCCGCGAGCGCTGGAGCAGCGAAGAGTGTGTGCAGGTGATGGAGGGCAAGCCTTCGCCCCGGCTCTCGGACAAGGAGAACGCGGCCGTGGACTTCGCGCGCGTCCTCGGGCGGCGGCCGGCAGCGGTCACCGACCAGATGGTCGACGACCTCCGAGCCATAGGTTGGACCGACGCCGAGATCGTCGAGATCGTGGCGTCAGTAGCCCTAATGCGCTACACCAGCACGGTGGCCGTCGCGCTGGACGTGCCGCTGGAGAAGGCGATGGAGGGCCTGGGCGTCAAATCGCGGGGTCCCGCTTGACCGTCGCGATCACTGAACGCGGCGAGGATTGCCGCGTCGTCATTGCGTCTTGTGAGTCCGCCGGGGTTGGCAGAAGTTGCTCTCGAAACCTTCGTCGTAGGTGGCAGTCGCGACCAGCCCCCATAGCGAGCAGGCGGAGTGAGCCACTGGGAAAGGGGCGGAAACCATGGCCATGAGACGAGAGGCAGCTCAGGTGGAGTTCAGGCACCTCTTCACGCCGCTCAAGATCGGTACATTTACCGTTCGGAACCGGATCCTGAGCACGGCCCACCTCACCGGCTACGCGCACGATGGCCTTCCATCGGAACGCCATCTCGACTACTGGGTTTCGAAGGCGAAGGGGGGCATCGGCCTCATCGTCACCGAGGATCAGGCCGTCCACCCCACCGCTGCCACCGACTCCTTCGTTATCCACGCTTACAGGGACGAGTGCATCGAGCCCTTCCGCCGGATCGTATCTGCTGTGCACGAGCATGGGGCGAAACTGGTAGCCCAGTTGTGGCATCCGGGCAGCATCTTCTACGGGTCACGAGAAGGTAGCCTGCCTTTGTGGTCCAGTGCGGCTAACCCCGGCTCGTTCCACGCCGAGATCGCCCATGCCATGGAGGTGGAAGAGGTCGAGGAGGTGATTCAGGGCTTCGCCGAGTCGGCACGGCGCATGCGGGAGGCTGGCCTGGATGGCGTAGAGCTTATGGGTACGCACGGCTTTCTTATTGAGCAGTTCCTGTCGCCTCGCACCAACGACCGCAGCGACGCATACGGGGGCTCGGAGGAGAACCGCCTTCAGTTCATCCTGGAAGTCATCGATGCGGTGCGGGCCGCCGTTGGGTTGGACTTTACCGTGGGCATCCGCATCAGCGGTGACCAGTTTCAGGCCGGTGGCCTTGGCCTCCAGGACATGCGGAGAATCATGCCCAGACTCACCGCCTCGGGCAAGCTGGACTATGTCAGCGTGACGGTCGGCGCCGGCGGCGCCCCCATCCCGCCTATGTACATGCCTGGCGCTCCCTACGTTTACTTGGCGGCGGGGATCAAGGAGGTGGTGGACGTGCCGGTGTTCTGCGTGGGGCGGATCACTGAGCCGGCAGTGGCCGAGGGCATCCTGGCTAACAATCAGGCCGACATGGTGGGGATGACCCGCGCGAACCTGTGCGACCCCGAGTTGCCTAACAAGGCGCGAGAGGGAAGGCTAGACGAGATCCGCCGCTGTATCGGCTGCAGCGAGGGCTGCTGGGCCCGTATCTACCATACCCTGCCTATCACCTGCGCCCTCAATCCCAGCGCCGGGCGGGAAAAGGAATTGGAGATCGTTCCCGCGCCGGTGAAGAAGAAGGTGATGGTCATTGGTGCGGGCATAGCCGGCATGGAGGCGGCACGGGTGGCGGCCCTGCGAGGCCACTCTGTCTCCTTGTACGAGAAGGACGAGCAGTTGGGAGGCCAGCTCCAGATCGCAGCCAAGGCACCCGGCAGGCAGGACATGGCCGAACCGGTGCGCTACTACGAGTACCAGTTCAGGCTACTGGGAGTCGATGTCCACCTGGGCCGCACGGTGGATGAGAAGACCATCGGGGAAGTCAGGCCTGACGCCATCATCGTGGCTACCGGTGGACCGCCGGCCGCAGCGTCTTTCCTAGGAGCGACGCAGCCGAACGTGGTGCAGGCCCGGGACGTGCTAGTGGGCAAGGTCCAGGCGGGCAAGAAGGTGGTGCTGCTGGCTGAGGACCGGGGAATGGAGGGCCTAACGACGGCGGACTTCCTGTGCGACCGCGGTTGTGAGGTGGAGATGCTCGTGCCGTGGGGGGCGATAGCGGGCTTCCAGGTAGAGCCGCTGACCCTTGCCTTTGTGCTATCGCGGCTGTATACGAAGGGGGCTGTGCTAACCAACAGCATGCAGATAAAGGCAGTGCGGGAGAGCACTGTGGTGGCGACCAATATCCTCACTCGCCAGGAGCGCATCATCGAAGGGGTGGACACCGTTGTCCTGGCCCTGGGCAGCGTGGCCAACAACAACCTGTACGAGGCTCTCAAGGGCAAGGTGCCCGAGCTCCACCTTGTCGGGCAGGCGCTGGCCCCGCGCAAGATGCTCGATTCCACCTTGGACGGCCTGCGCGTCGGCAGGATGGTATGAGGATTGGCAGCTCCAGGCGAGCGCTCTACGACTAGTGAATCGTTCCGCCTAGCATCAGAGCGATGATGGCCACCGCTGCTATGACTGCTGCTTTGCCCGTTGTGTCTCCATCGCTGGGAGCGGCGAGAATCATCAGGTCTTGGGACTCCCTTATCTCGAAAAGGCGAGTTTTCTCCAAAATCGTCCTTTGCTCGGACATTGCCATGTGGCCTTTCTCCATGAACAGCAGGCCATCCGGCTTGAGCATCCGGTGAATCTCGTGAAACAGGGCATCGGGATCATCTATCGAGTGAACTGTGTCAATGAGCAAGACCCGGTCAACGCTCGAGGCCGCGATGCCGGTGTCGTATCCCCGCACCAGGATCGTTTCCACGTTTTGCAGGCCCTTCCGGCGAGCCTTCTCCCCTACGCTCTTGATGTCGAGGGGATGGATGTCCACGGCAAAGACCTTGCCCTCGCGCCCCACCAGCTCCGCTGCGGGTATTGTGAAGCTGCCCGGCCCCTGGCCGAGGCCGCCGCCTCCCGCCGTCCGCCCTCGCTGCTTTGCCCGCCGCAGGAGGGCCGGCAGTCAGGCCCAGCACGCCCTGAACGCATGTTGCTTCCTCACGTCACCCTCCTCCACAATAGTCAGAAGGATAATCTCGGGAGGAAGTCCTATGCCAGGAAACAAGAGAATCGTAGTGGTGGGCGGCGTTGCGGCGGGGCCGAAGGCGGCGGCCAAAGCAAGGCGACTCGACCAGCAAGCGGAGATAACCATCATCCAGAGGGAGCCGGAACTGTCGATGGCCACCTGTGGCTATCCCTACTACGTCGGCGGCCACTTCAACGACCGGAACGCGCTGCTCTCGGCCGGGACGGGGCCCATCCGCAACCCGGCCTATTTCTGGAGCGTCAAGCGCATCACGGCCCGCACCGAGACTGAGGCGGTCGGCATCGACCGTGAGGGAAAGACGGTCCTGTGCAGAGACATACGCTCCGGTGAGACAGAGCAAATACCTTACGACCGCCTGATCCTGGCGACAGGTGCCGTTCCCAACGTGCCGCCTGTCCCCGGTGTCAATCTCGACGGCATCACGACGCTGCACAGTATGAGCGACACCGACTACCTGAGACGCGTTCGTGACGAGAGAAAGACGGCCAAGGCGGTGGTGATCGGCGGCGGGCTGATCGGCGTGGAGGGGTGCGAGGCGCTGCGCGCGTCGGGCATCGAGGTCACACTGGTCGAGCTGCAGCCCCAGACACTAAGCTTTCTCGATTGGGAGATGGCGAAGCTGGTCGAGAACTACCTGCGAAGCAAGTCCGTGGATGTGATCACCGACAACGGTATCGCGGCCTTCCTGGGGGACGACGGCAGGGTGACCGGCGTTCGGCTGGGCGATGGGACGGAGCTTCCTTGTCAGCTCGCCGTGCTGGCGGTCGGTGTCAAACCCAACTCGACTCTTGCCCGAGAGGCAGGCCTCGTTATCGGGGCCACCGGCGGCGTCATCGTGAATGAGTACATGCAGACGTCGGACGAGAACATCTACGCGGCCGGGGACTGCATCGAGACCAAGCATCTGATGACTGGAGAACCGACTCACGCGCCGTTCGGTGACCTGGCGAACCTGCAGGGGCGCGTCGCGGGAGAGAATGCCGTTCTCGGCAACACAGTGACTTTCCCCGGCACTATCGCTACCGGCATCTGCAAGGTATTCGATTATGCCGCCGGCGCAACCGGCCTCAATGAGGGATGTGCCCGCGACGCCGGCCTTGACGCCGTCACTGTCGTAGGCGCAAGCCTGGACAAGCCCGGGTACATGGGCGGGCAGTTGCTTATCTCGAAACTCGTTGTCGAGAAGAAGAGCGGCCGAATTCTGGGCGCCCAGTGCGTCGGCCCCGGCGACGTCTCCAGACAGATCGCGCAGTGGGCGATGGCCATAAGGGGCGATCTCGCCGTCGAAGATGTGGTGAACGCCGACCTGCCCTACGCGCCACCGTTCTCGCTGGCCATCGATCACGGGATTATGATGGCCCACATCATGCAGAACAAGCGAAAAGGGCGGCTGAAGGGCATTTCGACGCGAGAGGTAAAGGGGAGGGTCGACAGCGGCGCTCCCAGCTTCATCATCGATTGTCGTAGCCCTGAGGAGTACCGGGAGATGCGGCTCGGACTGGGCGAGAAGCTGATACCTCTGCCTACTCTCCGCGACCGACTGGACGAGCTTCCCGAGGACAAGAACGCCGAGATCATCTGCTACTGCCGGATATCTCTCAGAGCGTATGAGGCGTCGTTGATCCTGGAGGCGAATGGCTGGAAGAACGTGCGGGTGATGGAGGGTGGGGTCGTCGCCTGGCCCTACGAACGAGAGACGTAGCGGCCCTCACCCGATTCCCCTTCGCCTGCCCACCCTCGCCGCTTGCCAGCGTCTTTCTTTCCCACCCCAGCCCGCCCTGAGAGGTTATTCTGCAAGAAGGCGGACACCCCCTGTGATCCCCCAGACTGGCAAATTACCACGAACAGCGACAGGCCCCGAGTCCAACTGATCTCCACAGCCGATAGACCCTCGGCACGTAGTACCCTCAGGACTGCGAGACCCTCACTGAGTTGCAGTCCATCGTCGGTATGGTGACGGAGGCCCATCTTTAGCCATATGGGATAGTCTTCGCTTCAGAGAACGCAGGCCTTCCCGGAGTCGTTGGCACCGTCCTGGAGCCGGCCGCTCAGACGGTTCGCGCGGTAGGTGCCCGTGAGGTGACGCTGGAGGAAGACGCGCCGTCTTGTGGCCTCGCCGCAGAAGAGCCGGCTACGCGCGAAGCGGGGAGAGGGCGGCCAGCTCGGCGGCGACCCAACTGGCGGCGGCCGGCAAAGCCTTTTCGACTTCGGGCGTGAACCGCTCTCCGAACGTATAGGGATCTTCGACGGCGATGACGTAGATCAGCAGCTCCCGTGGCAAAGGGAGGGATAGGCGCCGCGCTAGCTGGAGGGCCGAACGGAGGTTGACGCCGTGACTTATGAACGAAGGGCCCACACCCAGTTCCTCTTCCCGCAGTCCCCACACCTGGCCGACCCTGCTCGGGTCGCAAATGCTGTCGATGATGGCCGCGCGGTCGTAAGGGGTCAGGAGCTGGACGGTCTTGAAGCCGGCCACGGCCGCCTCGGCCAGATCGGCCTCGGGGTCGTCCAGCAACTCGTGGACGCGCCGCGCGACCCAGAGGCCGGCGGCGTCGTCGGTAAGGATGGGGTTGCCGAGGCCCAGGATCAGGGTCTTCGTCGCTAGTCCCTCCGTAGCTGCTCGACTATCTTCCCCTGCGCATCGTAGATGCTCACGATCAGGGGCATCTGGCCGGGCAGTGAGTGGGTGGCGCAGGCCAAGCAGGGGTCGTAGGCCCGGAAAGCCATCTCTATGCGGTTGAGGAGCCCTTCGGTGACCACCGTCCCCTTCTTGATGAGCCCCTGGGCGGCCTTCCTTACCGACATGGCGATGCCGCCGTAGTTGTGGGCGGTGCCGACGATGAGGTTGACCTTGCGGGCTATCCCCTTCTCGTCCGCCTGGTAGTGGTGAATGAGGACACCGCGCGGTGCCTCCACCACACCTATGCCCTCGCCGGGTGTGACGGTAGGGATAATGCGAACGTCGGGGCTGGTGATCTCGGGGTCCGTGGCCAGCTCTACCATGCGCTCGGCGGCGTAGACGAGCTCGACGAGGCGGGCCCAGTGCATGGCGAGAGTGGCGTGGACCGGCTTGCCCCCCAAGGTGGAGTACATGCGCTCGTACTCGGCCTGGGCCAGCGGGGTGGCCATGCCGTCGGCGGCGTTGAGGCGGGCCAGGGGCGCCACGCGGTAGATGCCGCTGTCCTTGCCGTCGATGAGCCCCTGCCAGCCCAGCGCCTTCAGGTAGGGGAACTTGAGGTAGGTCCAGGGCTCCACGTGCTCGGCGATGTGGTCGAGGTACTCCGAGGGGGCGAACTTGGCAAACTCCTTCCCCTCCGGATCCACCACCCGCAACTTACCGTCGTAGAAGTTGACCTTGTTGTTGGCGTCCACCAGGCCCATGTAGTAGGTCTTGTGGCTGAAGGTGTCGCTAAGGATCAGGTCTACGTAGCCCTGGTTGGCCAGCACCACGTCGTCGAGGATCTTGAGGGAGAGCTTGCCGAACTCCACCGCCGAGCGGGCGATGGCCTCGATCTTGGCCCGCTCCTCTTCGGTGATGGGCTTGCTCACGCCGCCGGGGAGGCCGCAGACGGGGTGAATGTACTTCCCCCCGATCATCGCCACCACGTCGTGGCAGAGCTCCAGGTGCTTGAGGACCTCGCCTCCCAGCTCCAGGCCCACTTTGTGCACCACGCCGATGATGTTGCGCTCGGCGGGGCTGGCGTCGGGTCCGACCACGAAGTCGGGGCCGCTGAGGGCATAGAAGTGGGTGGCGTGGTCAGCGACGTAGAAGGCGCTATACAAGAGCTCGCGCAGCTTCTTGGCCGCAGAAGGAGGGTCTACGTTGAAGACGCCGTCCAGGGCCTTGGTGGAGGCCATATGGTGGGCCTCCGGGCACACCCCACAGATACGCGGCGTGATGATGGCCAAGTCCTCGACCGCTCGCCCCTCGCAAAACTTCTCGAATCCCCTCAGCTCCGGCACCTGGAAGTAGGCGTTCTCCACATCGCCCTGGGGGTTGAGGAAGATTTCGATGCGGCCGTGGCCTTCCAGGCGGGTGATGGGGTCGATGGTTATGCGACGCTCCGTGCTTACCGCTTCGGATACAGGTTTCGTGGTCATGGTGATGGCCCCCGTCTCTTGTCTAGCGAATCACAGAGCTTTCGCCGGCTCAACAGCCTCTCCGGCAGGCCAGGCCTCCCGTTGATGGCGGACGCGGTACAACAGTGACGCCGGCAAGCCGAAGAGGTAGCAGGTCCCCAGAAGATCGGGGATGGCTTGTGTCACCCGTTCGAACTCGGCCGGGTCCTGGATGTCGATGATGGACGCCACGGCGCTCAGTAGCTTCGCGCCCTGGTCCACCACGTTCGGCGGCGGCCCGTAGCAGCCCCGACAAGGCATGTTGACCGAGGTGCAGGGCGCGCCACAGCCGCCTCGCGTGGCTGGGCCAGCGCAGATGATGCCCTGTTCCAGCAAGCAACGTGAGGCGTCTGGGACGATCTCGTAAGGCCGGTAGACGCTCCGGATCCGTTTGTCCTCCTTGATGCGGGTGCAGTCATCGCACACGGTCTTTTCCGAGGCCCCCACCACGGAGCCGGGGGCAGGCAGCCGGCCTTCCACCACGGCCTGCAACACCCCCTCGACCTGCTCTTTGACCGGCGGACAGCCCGGGACGAAGTACTCCACGGGCACTACCTGGGCCAGCGTGCGCACCGAATCATAGAACTCGGGCAGCGTGAGCTCGCCCTCCGGCACCCGATAGCTGAGCTGGGGCCGCACGCCACCTGCGTTGACCGTGGAAGGCGTTTCGTCGTAAACGCGCTGGAAGATGGCCTCTCTGTTGGAGACGTTGGCCAGGCCGGGGATGCCTCCCAGGTGGGCGCACGTGCCAAAGGCCACCAACACCTTCGACTTCTCCCGCAGCAGGTGCGCCATGTGCTCCTGCTCCGAGTTCCTGATGGCCCCGTTGAACAGGCAGAGATCGATGCTCTTGTTCGGCAGCGCCTCTACGTCCTTGTACTTGAAGTCCATGATGCAGGGCCAGAGGACGATGTCGAAGATCTCGGCTACGTCCAGGATCTTGGCGTACAGCCGGACGACAGCGATCTCGCAGCCGCCGCAGCTGGCAGCCCAATAGAGGGCCAGCTTAGGCTTCTGAGCCATGACGTCCCCCAGGCTTTTGTCTCACTTTGCGACCTCGACTGCTATCTGAGTCCCCGTCTTCAAAGGTCCCATCTCTTTTATTGTCTTGGTGAAATCTGCCACAACCTCCGCAAACCTGGCGCCTTCGGATGCCGAAACCCATTCCAATCGCAGCCTCTCGGGCTCGATCCCGAAATCACCGAGCATATTGCGCAACAACTCAATCCTTCTTCGAGCCTTGTGATTGCCTTCAATGTAGTGGCAATCGCCAGGGTGGCAACCCCCGATGAGCACGCCGTCCACACCCCTGGCAAAGGCCTTCAGAATGAAAGTCGGATCGACTCGGCCGCTGCACATCACCCTTATCACCCGTATGTTGGGCGGGTACTGAATTCTGGAGGTGCCGGCAAGGTCCGCACCCGCGTACGTGCACCAGTTGCAGGCAAAACCGAGTATCAGTGGTTCAAACCCGTTCTTGCTCATGGTCGGGTCCTCGCGTTCATCGTGCTTCCGTCAGGGCATCTATCTGCGCCAGGATCTGTCCATCAGTGAAGTGGTTCATCGTGATCGCCCCAGACGGGCAAGCAGCTCCACACGTGCCGCATCCTTTGCACAGCGCCTCAATAGAACGGGCAACCCTCTTGCCGTTCGTGGTATCCATCAGCATGGCGCTGTAGGGACAAAGAACGGCACAGATGCCACAACCGCCACACAGGTCCGCATTAACGGAGGAGGTTATGGCTTCGGGTCTTACGTGCCCTCTTTTCATGGGCACGGCAGCTTTGGCGGCGCCGGCGCATGCCTGGAAGACGGCTTCGGACATCTCCACCGGCCAGCGGGCGGAGCCACAGATGAAGATGCCATCCGTGGCGAATTCCACCGGCTGCAGCTTTAGGTGGGCCTCCAGGAAGAAGCCCTCCGAACTCAGTGGGACCTTGAGCATCCTGGAGATCGCCGGGTTGTCACTTCGGGGAACAAGCGGTGTGGTCAGCACAACCATATCCGACGGAAGCTCGATCTCCTTGCCCATCAGGTGGTGGTAGACTCTGACGCCTTCAACCTCGCCGTCCGCGATGACCTCTGGTGGGCTTTCCAGGGAGTATCTCACGAACCTGACGCCCAATCTCATGGCTTTTCGGTAGTAGTCCTCGAACTCCACACCGTAAGTCATCAGATCGCGGTGGAGGACCCAAACGTTCGCCCCCGGGTCATTCTCCTTGATGAGCACGGCGTTCTTGATCGCAGTCAGACAACAGAACCGGCTGCAATAGGTTCTCTCCGGGACGCGGGCGCCTACGCAGTTGATCATCACGACGTTCTTGGCGTCTACCGTGCCCTCTTTCATTCGCGCTTCCAGTTCGAGTTGAGTGAGGACACCGGCCGTTTCCCCATAGCCGTACTGGCCTGCCGGCTTGAACTCCTCGGCGCCAACAGCAACAATGATGGTGCCCACCCTGACCGCGCTCTCCTCCTCCCCATGGTCCAAAGTCACATCGAAACTGCCGATGAACCCCTTTACGTCTTTCACTCTTGTGGAGAGATGGACTGTGATGTGCTTGTGGTTTCTCACCTGGTTGATGAGGGGGACGATTACTTCCGCCGCCTCCCTGTTGGCTGTGAACAGCTTGTGGAGGTCCGCCAGGAGGCCACCGAGCTCCGCCTCCTTCTCCACCAAGTGGACATCGAGACGCTGGTTGGCCAGATTGAGGGCTGCGGTCATCCCAGCCGCGCCTCCGCCGATCACCAAACAGGTTGGGGTGACTTCGATCTCGATCTCCTCGAGCGGCTCCAGTAGCCTCGCCTTTGCCACTCCCATCCTGATAAGGGTTTTGGCCTTTTCGGTAGCCTCCTTGGGAAGGTTCATGTGCACCCACGAGCACTGATCCCTGATGTTGACGAACTCGAAGAGGTATTTGTTCAGGCCCGCTTCCTCGCAGGCGGACCGAAACAGTGGCTCATGGGTCCTGGGGGTACAGGACGCCACGAGGACGCGGTTCAGGTTGTGGTCCTGGATCTGCTTCTTTATGGAAGAGATCCCTTCTTCCGAACAGGTGTAGAGGTTGTGCTCAGCATGCGCCACGTCGGGCAAGCCCTTGGCGTACTCCACCACTCCGGGCACGTCTACATAGCCGCCGATATTCCGGCCACAATGGCATACAAACACGCCGATCCGGGTATCAGGCATTCCCAGTACCCCCTGCTATGACTTCGGCTGCTCGAGCCGCTGACCCGGATGCTTGGACCACGGAGTCGGGGATATCCCGTGGGCTGTGAGCATAGCCACAGGCGAAGACCCCGGGTTTGCTGGTGTCCAGCGGGCGAGATAGCCGGTCCGGGATCTCTACGAAGCCATGCTCGTCGAGGGCTATGCCGAGCCTACTGGCGAGGTCGTTGATGCCATCGGACGGCACCAGCGCCTGGCAGAGGATAACCAACTCGGTCTCGAAGGTCTTCGTTTCGCGTGTGGCGGTGTCCTCGTACCAGATGATGGGGTTGCCATTCTGAGCGACGTCGATGTTCGCGGGCCGGCCCCTGACGTAGGTTACGCCGTACTCCTGGCTGGCCCTGGCGATGTACTCCTGGAATCGTTTGCCCACTGCCCTGAGATCCATGTAGAAGATCGTCGACTGCGTCCCCGGGTGGTGTTCGTAGGCTAGAATCGCCTCCTTGGTGGCATGCATGCAGCAGACGCTTGAACAGTAGGGCTTATGCCTGAAGTCGCGGGAGCCAACGCACTGGATGAATGCGATGTTGGTGGGCACTCTGCCATCGGAGGGGCGCCTGAGTTCGCCGGCCGTGGGGCCAGAGGCCGACGTCAGCCTCTCGTACTCCATGGCGGTGATTACGTTGCTTATCCTCCCGTAGCCGTATTCGCCAAGCTTTGAGGCATCATAGAGATCGAGGCCGGTGGCCACGATGATTGCGCCGACGGTGACGTCCAGGTAGCTTTCCTTCATGTCATAGGCTATGGCCTTGGCCTGGCAGGTCTTCTCGCACTGTCTGCATTCCGAACAAACAGCGCAGTTGAGACACCTGCTCGCCTCCTGGATGGCGGCCTCTTCCGTGAGGGCAAGCTCTATTTCGCAGAACTCTCTCACCCTCTCGCTGGCGGCTCGCTTTGGTATCTCAACCCTCGCGTTTCTCTCGATTTCCCTGTCCGGTAGAGGCGCAACCGCCTCAGCCTCTGTTGTTCGCCGTTCAGTGAGACTGGCGCCTCTCAGGAAGCGGTCGATGGAAATAGCCGCCTCGTTGCCCTGGGCGACGGCCTCGACGATGGATGCCGGGCCTCTGACGATATCACCGCCGGCAAAGACTCCGGGAAGGCTCGTCTCCAGCGTGACCTCGTCTGCCCTGATCGTCCCTCGCGGGGTCTTCTCCAACTGCTCGAGACCCGCGAGGTCAGACCTCTGGCCGATGGCGATAATCAGCGTGTCGCCCTCTATGGTCGGCCCTGAGCCTTCAGAGAACCTAGGAGCAAACCTACCGTCTTCGTCGTAGACAGAGGTGCAGACAACCGTCTCGAGCGCTGTGATCCTCCCATTCTCACTCAGGACCTTCTTTGGCCCCAGCGAAGCATGGATGATGATGCCTTCCTCGTCGGCCTCGTCGATCTCCCAGCCATGCGCAGGCATCCTGTCCCTGGAGGTGAGGTCCTTTGTTTCGAGGCAGACGAGATGGACTTCCTTCGCCCCCACCCTCAGGGCGGTCTTGGCGCAGTCGATGCCGACGTTCCCGCCGCCGATGACTATGGCCTTCTGTCCGAAGCCTTCTACTTTCTCCTTCGACTTCGCTTCCCTCAAGAAGGGCAGGCCGTAGAGCACGCCCTTGACCTCCGCTCCCTCCAGCGGAAGCGTCGCGGAGTCCTGACAGCCTATGGCTACATAGACCGCCTTGTGCTCCTTCCTGAGTTCCTCAAGGCCTATGTCCCGGCCGATCTTTGTATTTGTCTTTAGCTCCACGCCGCGGGCCACTATGCGGCCTATGTCGTAGTTGGCGATCTCTGTGGGGATTCGATAATCGGGGATGCAGCCGGTTACCATGCCACCGGGCTTGTCGCTGGCCTCGAAGACGGTGACCGGATAGCCCATCTCCAGGAGCCTCAGGGCGCAGGTCAGGCCTGAAGGCCCGGCTCCGACAACCGCCACCTTCTCTTCTTTCGTGGGCTTTATGGCCTGCGGAGGCTCCTCACCGTTTTCCCTAGCCCAGTCCGAGATGAACCTCTTCAGAGCTCGAATGGAGACGGGGGCATCGACGTCCTTGCGGTTACATCGATCCTCGCAAGGGTGGTGGCATGCTCTGCCGCATATCGCCGGGAAGGGAAGGGCGTCGCGCACGACATCGAGGGCCTCTCCGAACTTCCCTTGAGAGATCAGAGCAACGTATCCCTGAACCCTTATGCCTGCGGGGCAGGCATCCCTACAGGGCGATATGCCTTTCCTCTCGATGACGTAGAGATTGGGGATGGCTTGGGCGAAGGGCTTGTAGATGGCCTTTCTCTTGCCCTTGCCCTGGTTGAACTCGCTCAGAACCTCGACCGGGCATTTCTCCGCACACTCCCCGCAGCCTGTGCACTTCGTCTCATCGACGTATCTCGGCTTTCTTGACACCTTGACCTGGAATCTGCCGAGCTCTCCGTCTACTCCCACGACTTCGGAATAGCTAAGCACCTTGATGCTCTTGTGCCGGTAGCACTCGATCATCTTGGGAGCGAGGATGCACATGGCGCAGTCGTTGGTGGGAAAGGTCTTGTCCAGCTGGGCCATTCTCCCACCGATGGAGGGAGACCGTTCCACCAGATAGACCTGAAAGCCCATGTTGGCCAGGTCGACGGACGCCTGGATGCCGGCTATGCCGCCGCCGATTACCAGCACCGAGTCATTATCGCTGCTCATCTTGCACCCCTAGGGCACTAGCAGCTAATTGTGCTAGGTCCATCACCTCGATCTTCACATCGGGACCCTTTTCTTTGCCCTTGCTTACCATGGCGCATTTGAAGTGGATCTGGCACTTGAGGCAAGAAGTAATGAGGGCCTCCGCGCCGGTGGACTTAGCCTCGAGCAATCGCTCAACCCGTATCTGCTTGGAGCACGAGTCGCAGTTGGTGAAGGCGCTGGTGCCGCAGCAAAGGGATTCCTCCCCGTTCCGGTCCATCTCCACCAATTCGATACCGGGGATGGCCTCTATCACCCTCCGCGGCGGATCATAGACTCCCAGGTGTCTGCCCAGCCTACAGGGGTCGTGGTAGGTCACCTTCTTCTCTTTGACCTCTCTGAGGACTAGTCCGTCGTTCTCTATCCTGTCGGACAGCAGTTCGCTGATGTGCTGAAGCTCGCAGTCGATCTTCACGTACTTCGGATAGTCCTCTTTGAAGGTCCGGTAACACTCGGGGCAGGAGAAGACTATCTTCTTTGCGCCGGCCTTCTTGATGATTCCAGCATTGTGCTCGGCCAGTTTCCGAAATGCCTCTACATCCCCCGTCCAGAGCAGATCGTGGCCACAGCACTTCTCGTCCTCGAGTATCATGGGGTCTATTCCCAAGGCGTTGAGGATCCGCAGGCTGCTTTCTGAGGGTTGCAGAGACCTGACGTCGATATCTTCGAAGAGGGGCTGAAAGTAGGGGGCACAACCGACGAAGAACAGGACATCGCCTTGATCAGAAACGCGATGTCCGTCCGATAGCCACTCCAGTCTCCGTTGCTTGATGGCCGGACTCGCCATGAGGCGCGTCAAGGCTTGGAGCGTGCCGGAGTGGGCGCAGTCCCCGTGCTCGCCATGAGTTGACGCTAGGGCTCTCGTTTGCTGAATGAAGAGGGGATAGTCGACGTCTGAGGGGCAGCCGAGATGACAAACGTAGCAGGTCAGACAGGAGAAGAGCTCGCGGTCGTGAACCAGGTCATTCTCGAGACCCAGCAAAGCCTTCTCGACCATAACCCGAGGGGAGTAAGCTGGGTTATGCCTTGAGATTGGGCATGAGCCTGAGCATTTGCCACACTCCAGACAGTAGAATGCCCTGGTCTCCTGGACAATGTGCTCCAAGGTCAAGGCGTGGTCTCCTTTCTGAAGGGCGAGGGGCCCAGTTCCTTCAACTGACCGACATGCTCCTTGACCGTCTCAGCGAACCCGCCTCCTTCAGCCGCGGAGATCCACTCCAGCTTCAGGCGCTCATCTTCCAAGCCCAGGGTGTGCAGCACCCTTCTCAGCTTCTCTATCCTGTCCTGCGCCTTCACGTTCCCCGAGATGTAGTGGCAATCGCCAATGTGGCAGCCGGCAACCAAGACCCCGTCGAATCCCGCTTCGAAGGCCTTGAGGACGTAGATGGGGTCGACCATGCCGCTGCACATCACCCTTATGATGCGCACGTTTGGCGGATAGGGGATGCGACTGGTCCCAGCTAGGTCAGCCGCCGCATAGGAACACCAGTTGCAGGTAAAGGCAGCGATCTTTGGTTCGAATCCGTTCACGTTCACACCGGCACCCCCGACAACGCCTCGACCTCGGCGAGTATTTGTTGACGAGTGAAGTGTCTGATGGAAATGGCTCCTGTTGGACAGGCGACGGCGCAAGCCCCACAGCCTTTGCACAGGGCCTCGTTTATTGAGGACACCGGTATCAGCCTCCCGTTGAGCCTCACCGTGGGGGCGTGAAACTCACATATCTCTTCGCAGCGACCACATCCGTGGCACAGCGCCTCATCGACCGCGGCTGTGGCCGCCTCCAGCTTCACGCTCCCTCTGTCGATGAGAGCGAGGGCTTCTGCCGCTCCCGCCAGGGCCTGGGCAACAGTGTCCGGGATGTCCTTGGGTCCCTGGGCGCAGCCGACGATGAAGACGCCGTCGTTGGCTGTGGCCACGGGCTCCAGCTTGGCGTGCCTCTCCAGCAAGAAGCCGTCGGCGCTCTGGGACAGGTTGAAGAGTCGCGCCACCTCCTTGGCGTCCGAGCGAGCCTCCATGGCCGGGCAGAGGATGACCATATCGACGGGGACTCGCATCGGCCGGCCCACGAGCGTGTTCTCGCAGACCACCACCAGCTTCCCCTTTTCCTCCTCGCTCATGGCGAGATTGGTGACCTGGGACGGCTTGCCGCGGATGAAGGTCACGCCCTCGCTGGCCGCACGCTGGTAGAACTCCTCGTAGCCCTTGCCGTAGCAGCGCATGTCAATGTAGAACTGGTACACCTTGGCGTCCTCGACCTTCTCGTTGATCAAGTGGGCGAACTTGAGGGCGTACATGCAGCAGACGCGGGAGCAGTACGTGTGGTATTTCTGGTCACGGCTGCCGACGCAGTGGATGATGGCCACGCTCTTCGGCTCCTTGCCATTGACGGTGATGTGGCCGCCGGTAGGGCCGGTGGCGTTGCAGAGACGCTCGAACTCCATGCTGGTGATGACGTTGGGGAAGCGCTTGTACCCGAGGCGGCTGATCGCAGACGGGTCCATCAGGTCGTAGCCGGTGGCCACGATGATCGCGCCTACTTCGACTTCCACCATCTTCTCCGTTTGGCTGAAGTCGACTGCCCCCCGCTCGCAGAACTTCAGGCAGGCCCCGCACTTGCCGTCCCTCTGGATGTAGACGCAAAGCTCCGGGTCGATGACCGGAACGTTGGGGACGGCCTGCGGGAAGGGCGTGTAGATGGCCTTGCGCGGACCCAACCCACAATCGAACTCGCTCTCGGTCTTCC
Source organism: uncultured Chloroflexia bacterium (assembly GCA_963701285.1). Classification (GTDB taxonomy): domain Bacteria; phylum Chloroflexota; class Dehalococcoidia; order SM23-28-2; family SM23-28-2. The sequence goes on from OY969584.1 coordinate 68,450, forward strand.
AGGGGCACTTCTCCTGGCAAACGCCGCAGCCTGTGCAGAGGCTCTCATCGACGTAGCGAGGCTTTCTGCGAATGGTGGCCTTGAAGTTGCCCACATAGCCCTGGACATTGACCACTTCGCTGTAGGTCATGAGCTCGATGTTGGGATGTGCGTTCGCCGCCGCCATCTTGGGTGTCGAGATGCAGGCCGAGCAGTCGAGGGTCGGGAAGGTCTTGTCCAGCTGGATCATGTGTCCGCCGATGGAGGGCTCCCGCTCCACCAAGTAGACTGTGCGACCGGCATCGGCGATCTTGAGGGCCGCCTGAATTCCTGCGATGCCACCTCCCACCACTAGGACAGCCGACGCTACTGGCACCTCGCGCGTCTCCAGAGCTTCCAGATAGTAGGCCCGCGAGATGGCAGCGCTGACCAGCGCTTTGGCCTTTTCTGTGGCGCCATCCTTGTGCACCCAGGAGCACTGCTCCCGGATGTTGCACATGTCCAACTGATAAGGATTCAGGTTTGCGTCCTCGCAGACGCGGCGGAAGGTGAGCTCGTGCATGCGGGGCGAACAGGAGGCCACTACGACGCGGTTCAGGCCCAGCTCCTCGATGTCCTTCTTGATGAGGGCCTGGCCGGGCTCGGAGCACATGAACTTGTAGTTGCGGGCCACCGTCACCGCACCCTGCTGCTGGGCGAAGGCCGTCAGGTCCTCCACATCGATCGTGCCGGCGATGTTGCTGCCGCAATGGCAGACGTAAACACCGATCTTGACGTCGTTCTTGTTTTCTGCCATCGGTCGCATTCCTACTTAGGTCCGGAGGCAACAGCCTCTACACTCGATGTAGCGGCGCCCGCAGCGATCTTCTTGTACAGGGCGTCCGGGGGCACTACGTTGCGGTGCAGGCCCAGCGTCTTCGGCGGCAGACTAAAGGCCAGGCCGATCAACTGGGCAAGGAAGAGGACCGGGATGCGGAACCGGGTGCCCTTGATCCTCCCCGCCTCGTTCTGGAAGCTATTGAGGTTGAACATACAGAGTGGGCAGGCGGTGACGATGCAGTCGGCATCGGCAGCGACGCCGGCCGCCAGGAGGTCGCCGATGAGGTTCGCTCCCACCGCGCGCTTGCTCATGGAGAGGCTGCCGCCGCAACAGGCCGTCTTGAGGGGATAGTCCACAACCTCCGCCCCAAGAGCTGCCAGGAGTCGATCGAAACAGCTGGGATCCTCCACCGAATCGAACTGCGCGTAGGTCCACATGCCCTGGCAGCAGCCGTAGTAGGCGGCCACCCGCAGACCGTCGAGCGGTCGCGTGACCTTCTCCGCCACTGTGTCCAGGCCGACGTCGTTGATGATGACGTCGAGGAGGTGTCGCAGGCGCGCCGTCCCCGAATACTGGATGCCGGTCTCAGCCAGCACGGCGTTGACGTTTTCCCTGATGTTGGCGTTGTGCTGGATGTAGTGCTTGGCCCGCATGAGGTTGAGATAGCAGCGAGTGCAGCCGGTCACCAAGTCGCTGTCCGCCTGCTCGGCCAGCGCCAGGTTGCGGGCAGGGAGGGCAAGGGAGAGGAGATAGCTGACGCCGGTGGCGCTGGCCGCTCCGCAGCAGTTCCAGTCCTCCAGCTCTGTCCACCTTACCCCCAGGACACGCATCACGGCCTGGATAGCCTCCTCGCACTCCCGGGAGGTGCCGGTCAGGGAACAGCCGGGATAGTACGCGTACCTCATGGCCTGCCCTCGATTTCCTCCGCCTTGCGGAACATGGCCGCCATAGCCTTCCGGCCCTTCATCTTCGGAGGGTTCACAGCGAGCTTACCTTTGGTCAAGAGCTTGAGGCCCAAGCCGACCTCCGCCGTGAGGAGGACGGGGTTAGGAGCGAAGTAGCGGATCAAGAACTCTATCTCATGGAAGCGGCCGTGACGCTCGACTGTGCGCATGAAGGCCCGGTAGAAGCGGCGGATGTCGCGGTCGGCATACTTTCTGGCCAGGTTGAGCCGTTGGATAGCGGACATCACATCGGTCACGGCCACGCCCCTCGGGCAGCGGAACGTGCAGGAGTAGCAGGCGGTGCATAGCAGGCCGCTGCCGCCGGCCACCGCTTCCTCCGCGCAGCCCAGTTGGAGCAGGTTCATCACCTGCCGGGGCGTGTACTTCATGGCATACGCGGTACGACAGCTGGCTGTGCAAAGACCGCACTGGTAACAGAACTCAAAGCTGTTGCCCAGGGGGTCCTTGAGGATCTTGACTGGTTCTTTGCGGGGCGTTAGCACTTGTGCTTGCATGTCGCTCTCCCCAAATCCGAAGCTGAAGGGCGCTTGCGGTTTCCATCACGACTCCGACCGCACAACTTGTTACGTGACTGAAACACAGGATCGATCTACCTCCGCCGCTGCCTGACCTTGGAGCGGATTCCGTAGATATCGAGAAGCTGCAGTCGTGTGGCCTGAAGCCGTTCCTCCATGACGCGAGTGACGCGCTGCATGACTTCGTAGCCGAAGTTGCGGTCAACCTCGCATTTGTCACGAAGGCACCTGCCATCAAGGGCGATGGCCCGTGTCAATTCCATGGCGCGAGCATCGAAATGCCAGTGATACGGCGTAATCATCCATGACCACCCCAGGAAGTCGCCCTCCCGGACGGTCTGGATGACGATACAGCCGCGTCCGGGGGCCGGCAGCTCCAGCGCCACATTGCCGTGGCGAATCAGGTAGAACAGGTTGGCCTCTTCGCCCTGTCGGAAGATGAACTCCCCGGCGATGAAACGGACGTTGGAGGCACAGTCCGCCAACAGGTGAAGGTAATTCGCTTCGCACCCTTTCAAGAAGGGATGCTTTGCCAAGACGCGTTCAAGCGTCTGGGGGGTCCACGCCTTTCCCAGCGTGCCTCCCTGCGCTTCCATCTGTTCCAACATCCCCCATTCTGTGGACGAGTTTGTGACGGTTTTCCCCGAGAGGCTGATTCGCTCCAACTGTAGCCGCGTGTGGTGTAAAATGGAAATACAAAGTTGGAATCGCTCGGATAACGAAATGCTTATGGAAGGTCCTTCCCGTCCCTTTAACTTCCATCATCTGGAGGTCTTTCACGCAGTCGCCCGCCATCTCAGTTTCTCGCGCGCAGCGGAGGAGCTCTACATCAGCCAGCCGGCCGTTTCCAAACACGTGAAGGATCTGGAGAAGGCGCTCGGCATCGAGCTGTTCCACCGCAACGGCAGACGCGTGCAGCTAACCGATGCTGGGCGAGTGGTGTACGACTACGCCGCCCATGCTCTCGTGCTGTCGGAGCAGCTGCGGCAGACCCTGGCCGAGCTGCACGGCCCCGGGCGCGGCTACTTGCGCCTGGCTGCCACCTCCATCGCTGCAACCTACGTAGTGCCCCGCCTTCTTGCGGCGTTCCAAGGGCGCCATCCGGAGGTGCAGCTGTCCCTCCAGGTTTCCGGCAAGGGGACGGTCATCCGCCAGGTGGTCGAGCACCAGGTGGATGTGGGCGTCATCGACAGCCAGGCGATCCCCCGCGATGTGCAATGGGAACGCTTCGCTAGGGTGCCCATCGTGCTGCTGGCGTCGCCCAGCCGCCAGCTATCGGCAAGCGCCATTGTGGACCTGGTGGAGCTAAGTCAGGAGACCATCGTCGCAGAGGAGAAAGGCTCCGACACCCGCGAGATGGTGGAGAAGGAACTGGAGAGGTTGCGGGTCCGGCCTTTCAGGATCCTGGAGATAGGCAACATAGAGGCCATCAAGCGGGCCGCGGCGGCGGGCCTTGGGGTAGCGTTCCTCCCCAGGATCTGCGTGGCGCCGGAACTGAGTCGGGGTGACCTGATCCAGTTGGCCGTGCCCCAGTTCTCACTGGAAACGCAGCTGGGCGTCATCTCCGCCAAGGGTCGCCTGCCGTCTTCGGCTGCGCGGGCGCTCATCGACCTGTTCCACAAGACGGCGGTGTTCTAGGGAGGCTGTCCAGGCCGAACCATCGCCAACCCTGTGCCCCCTCCGCGCCGCCGGAAAGTACGACCATTGAGCCCGCCGTCGGCGACTTCTTCTAACGGGAGCGCCGGTCCTCGTGGTACGAGAGCGTGGAGGAGATCATCCGCGCCGTCTTCCCGCTCTACCCAGCAGGGGCAGGAGCGGCCCCTGCTGGCCCGGTGCTACAATAGAATGAAGAGCGCTCACACGGTTTGGGCTTTGCCCGCGAGAAGGCAAGTTCTAAGTGAAGGAGTGCTCGGAGCCAGGTGCCTCCAGCCAGGAGCTGAACCCGGAGCGAGTACTGGAGAACCTGAAGGAAGCTGTCAGTTGCACGGAGGGCTAAGATGTGCCAGCAGCTAAGCGCTCCCGAAGTCGACAACCAGGCGCTCTGTTACTTCCGCTTCTTTGTCTACCGCGAGTACCGCGAGATGAGATTCCTCGGCAACCCACGCATCGGACGGTATGACAAGTTCTCCGACCGGTACTCCGAAATCCTCAAACTAGACCGAAGCTCGTTTGCTCGTCTGTGGTACCAGATAGCGTCGGAGACCGATCCCGCTCAGATCATGAAGCCGTTTGAGGAATTGACCGGCCTCAGGCTGCAGGAAGTTGAAGAGGCGTTGCGCCACGGTGAATGGCACCCGGTGACGAGGGAGACCAAGATCTTCGGTGGGCCGAAACACGCGGAGATCGCCTTGCACACGCTTCGCTTGGGAGACGCAATAGGGGAACGCCGCTGGACTGACCTGGTTCCCCAAGAGCTGGCCATACTGAAGGACGTCCAGCATAACTGCCCTCGACCGTCGCGACACGAGTACAGATCGCTCCTGGAAGACCTAGCCTCACTGAACCTCCCGACTCCGGCGTGTTGTCTGCTTGACCCTGACTAGCGCTGGGAGTGGCCTACATCCTCCTCCTGCGGCGACGGGCACCGGCCCGCGCCGAGCGGCGGCGCCTGGCTCGCCAGAGTCCTGGGCGGCAGTGAGGGACGGAGCGAAGGGGCTGGAATCGGCTCACGATGAGGAAGATTTGGTGGAACCTAGCCTATCTCTTCGGTCGGCCCCGGTGGGACACTGGCATTACGCCGCCAGAGATGATCGAACTCGTCGAAAGCGGCCAGGTTCAGCCGGGCCGTGCTCTGGACATCGGCTGCGGAACAGGCACCAACGCCATCTATCTTGCGCAGCGTGGCTTCCAGACGGTGGGGACGGACATCGCCTGGTTGGCTATCCGTAGGGCCCGGCAGAAGGCCCGCAAGGCAGGCGTGTCGGTCGCCTTCTACGTCAGCGAGGCCATCAAGCTGGCAACCCCGGCCGGGCCACCGGTCGGAGGCTCTTTCGACCTGGCCGTCGACATAGGCTGCCTTCACGCGATTCAATCCGGCCACCGCCTAGCCTACGGCTCGATGCTGCGGCGGCTGCTGCGGGAGGGTGGCTACTATCTCCTCTATGCCTGGGGCCCGCGCAAGCTACTCGGGCGTACCGTAGGGCTCAGCCCGCAGGAGACGGAGACCCTTCTGGCCAGCGATTTCGAGCGCTGCTGGATTCGTCCCGGCGAAGAGGAGGGAAGTCCGTCCTACTGGTACCTCTTCAAGCGGCGTCGATCCTCCGGCGCTGTATGGTGATAATGCTCTGTCGTCGTAGGGCAAAGTCGACTAGATGTAGCGGTGGTAGAGCAGACACCGCAGGCGCCTGGTGCGCCAGGAGGCGGTGGGGGAGGTAGGCCGCCAACTTCGGCAAGAGAGTCGTCTCACGGCACAGTTGCCCCACTCCACTCAAACTGCTCAGGGTCTCAGCATTTGCTAACATTTTGCTAACCGACTTGGTTAGCAAGCCTGGCACCAGGTCCCACAGAACGGTATGTAAGAGGTAAAGTCTAGATACGAAACGGGGCTCGCTGGGACGCGTTGGGACGAGGGGCAACGAATTTCGAGAGCGGCACCATCAACCTCTCGGTCACCCCTCCGGCGGCCATTATAGCATCACAACAGCTCGCCCTGAGGCGTGGCCCCCGAGGGGCGCGCCGCGCCCAGAAGCTGGGCCATCTGGCGGGCGTTGCGCACCGCCCAGTCCTGGTGGCAGTTGTTCATCAGCACGTGCACCCGCTCTGCCTTCTCCGCCAGGCGATGGATGGGATCCACCCACTCCTGCAGCTCCTCCTCCGAGTACAGGTAGGCGAAGCGCTCCGCCGCGCTGATGCCCTTGCGCTCCCACATGTCGGCGTTGCGGCCGTGGAAGCGCACCAGGGCGTCGCTGGCCGTGGCCTCGGCCATTGGCGGCACGCTGGAGCGAAAGCCCTGCGGCTCGTCCACGCAGACGAAGGGCAGGCGATGGTCGGCCAGGAAGCGCAGCGTGCGCTCGCGGTTGCGCTCCGATAGCCAGAGATTGTTGCGGAACTCCACGCCTACCGTGTACTGGGGCAGGCGCTCCTCCTTCACCTCCAGGATGTACTCCTTGTTTTCGCCGCCGGGCATGAACCAGGGCGGGAACTGGAGGAGTACGACGCCCAGCTTACCAGCGCTGTCCAGCGGCAGGAGGGCTGAGGCGAAGCGCTGCCACACCTCGTCCTGCAGCTCCCGGGGCAGGTCGCGGTAGTAGACGTTGGCCTTCTCCTGGGCCGCCGCGGGCAGGGCCTCGCGCATCTCCTTGGGCAGCGAGCGCACGGCCGTGGGGTGCTGGGTGAACAGAGCGAACGCCTTGAGGTCGAAGGTAAACTCGCCCGGCGTGCGCTCCACCCAGAGGGCCGCGTTGCGCTCCGAGGGAAGGCTGTAGTAGGTGCTATCCACCTCGACGATGGGGAAGGCCTCGGCGTAGAAGCGCAGGCGGCCCTCGGGCGTCTTGACCGCCGGCGGGTAGAAGCGGCCCGACTCGATGAGGCTGCGGTCGGTCCAGGAGCAGGTGCCGACGAGAATACGAGCGCTCACGGCGATCCCTCCTGTCATTCTACCATTTGCGGCAGGCGGGACCCTTCGCCTGCCGGTAGGCAGGCTCGAGGGCGACAGGGGGCGAGGGGCAGCCCCGCTCACCCTTCGACAAGCTCAGGGTGAGCGGGAGATCCTTGACCCACCTCCCCTTGACAAGGCCCCTCCTCCGGTGTACGTTAGTGGCTGCTCACTAAGATGGCTACGCGAGCCCCCAGGCGATCCGCTCAGCAACGAAGGCGCCTCATCCTCCAGAGCGCCCAAGCCGTCTTCGCCGCCAGCAACTACGCCAGGGTCGGCACCGCCGACCTGGCCAAGGCCGCTGGCATCTCCGAGCCTGCCCTCTACCGCTACTTCCCCAGCAAGAAAGACCTCTTCATCGCCACCATCAAGGACAGCAGCTCTCGCCTGCTGGAGATCTGGGAGCGGCTAGGCATGGAGATGGTGAACCCGCTGGATGTCCTCCGAGCTATCGCCTTGGGCTACTACGACCACCTGCACAGCCGCTCATCGGTGATGAAGGTCCTGTTTCAGGCCATCTCCGAGGCCGGAGACCCCGACATCCGCCACGCGCTTCACGACAACTTCGCCTCGTTCATTCGCTTCCTCGGCGAGAACATCGAGGAGGGCAAGCGTCGCGGGCTCATCCGCCAGGACGTGGACACCATCGTCGCCGCCTGGCAGCTCATGGCCATGGGCCTCACCCTGGACCTCATCCAGTTGCTGGGCTTCGCCGAAGACATCGACCGCTCGGCGATGGACGAGTGGCAGAAGCTGTATCTGGATTCCATCCAGGCCAGGCCCAGCGGCGACAAGACCCAGGGGCGTTTCGCGGCGGCAGGGTTCGATCGGAGCATGATGGAGAACTGGCGTGAGCTTTACTTGGAGTCTGTTGGGGAGGGGTCAGTTGGAACAGACTAGGTCTAAGACGCTTTCGCTATTGGACGAGCGCTGCCTTTGCGGTAGCCTCGTGGCCAAGCTCTCCCCCAAGGGGGTGGAAATCCTTTGCCGGCGGTGCAAGCGCATCCACCTGATACCGTGGTCGGGGGAGCGGGAGAGCGCGGGCGCGGCTCCCAGGGAGCACGCTGTCGCCAACCGCTAGGCTCGGGAGGCCTGAGGTAGCCAATCCAGAGCCCAGGGCAACCCCGACGACGGGAGCCCTGGGCGACGTGTTTCCTGCCGGGACGGGGACAACAATGAGCGCCCAGCTTGCCTTATCGGACGAGCTGGAGAAGGAGCTTCTCCGCAAGTGCTGGTACACCCACGATGCCCGCTGGTTCACGAGCGTAGCGCAGGAGTTCGGGATGGAGGCGGCCAACAGGCTCAACAAGCGAGTGTGCCGCGCTCTGGGCGAGGCGGAAATGCGCCGCTTCGTCAAGGCGTTGGGCATCGCCAAGCCGACCACGGTGCAGGAGCTGGTCCCCGTAATCGACGCGGCCTTTCGTTTCTTCGTGCCGCCACCGCTAATGGAGTTCGAGATCCGCGTGGTCGATGACCGCTCCTGGGAGGGACGGATAGAGCGCTGCTTCATCCACGACAACGTCATGAAGGCAGGGATAGGCCCCTTCTACCTCTGCGCCGCTATCGATCGCATTCAGGGCTGGCACGAGGGCTGGGCATGCCCCTGGCCGAGGAACCGCCAGCCCAGCGCTGCCTCAAGATGGAGGGCCGGGAGTGTCGCCACGTGTTGACCATCCGATAGGTGCGCCCGAAAGGAGAAGAGACATGCCGATGACCAAGTCGCAGCTGACGGCGATAGCCGAGCGCCTCTTCGACGGGTGGAACCACCAGGACGTTGAGGCCGTCGTGGCCTGCTACACCGAGGACCTCGTGTATCGTGACCCTAACACCCGCGGAGCGGTGCGGGGCGCAGACGCGATGCGGCGGTATCTACGGAAGCTGTTCGGCAGATGGGAGATGCACTGGGCCCTCCGAGAGCTATTCCCCTTGGCCGACGCCGATGGCGCTGCCGCATTGTGGCATGCGTCCTTTAGCAAGCCCGGCGGCGGGCAGACTGCCGAGGCTGACGGGATGGACCTAGTGCTGCTGGACGGCGATCTGGTCAAACGGAACGAGGTCTACTTCGACCGGGCGGTGCTCGCGCCGCTCCTCGGCTAGTCCCGGGCGTCCGAGAGGAGGACGACATGGCAGTCGATGAGAACACCTGGCGGTTCTTCCAGCAGCACCTGGGCTACAGCGACGAGGAAATGGCGCTCTTCCGCGCCCGCCCCCAGAACGCCGACGTGCTGGCCAAAGCGCCGGCGCTGATGCAGAAGACCATCATCGCCGAGGTGGTGGAGTCGCAAGGGTGCAACAGCCAGCATAAGGTGGGCGACCGCTTCATCTTCGACGGCGCCGGTAACCTAATAACCAGCAGCTCCCCACGACGCATCTGCATCTTCGCCCTGCACGGACTGGCCGGCGTCATCTTCGGCGCGCACGAGCTGTTCTACGCCGGCGTCGACCCCAATGCGTTGCGCTTCAACCGGACGGGGTGCTTCGACGTGGGCGTCCGCTGTGGCGGCTGGGGCCACATCATCATGGAGGTGCGGATGGAGGACCGAAGCAGGCAAGGGGAGACTGACCGCTAGACATGACCGAAGAGGAGGAGAGCATGCGTCCGGCGGAACTCGATGAGCTATTGCAGAAGCTGGAGTCTCAGCGGCAGGAGCTGGTAGGCCAGGTTCGTCAGATGACGGAGGAGGAAGCCAGCCGCCGTCCATCGGAAGGCGGATGGTCGGCGAAGGAGCAGGTGGCACATCTAGCCACCTATGAGCGACTCTGGCTGGGCTGGACCATGACGGTCCGGGACGAGCCCGGCTCGGAGGTCGGCCCGATATCGCCCAACCCTCCCGGCTATCCGGAGGTAGAGAGCCGTTCCCTGGCCGACCTCCTCGGCGACCTGGCTTCGGCGCGGGCTGACACCCTCGCCGCGATCGAAGGCCTGAGCGAGGATGAGCTCAAGAGGCGAGGCAAGCACCTGCTCTTCGGCGAGATGAGCGTCCTCCAGATGCTGCGCACGATATACCGGCACGACCGGATGCACATGGATCAGATGGCGGGCCGCGAACCATCGTTCAGACCCACCACTCTCGGCGGTCAGACGATCTAGACTGCGGGTGGCCTGGCGGTGAGACAGGCGGAAAGGCGTGCTAGAATCCGGATCAGTCGCACAGCCAGCGACTCTCCTACGTCAGGGGGCGCCGATGCGCCGCAACCTAAGTGAACTGGATGCCCGCCGCCTCTTGTCGGGCGGCCCGGTGGTGCTGGTAACCACCAGCTGGCACGGGGTGGCGAACGTCATGCCCCTGGCCTGGAGCATGCCCCTCTCGCACGAGCCACCGCTCGTGGGCATCGCCGTGCACCCTTCCCGTCACAGCTACGACATGATCCGCTTCAGCGAGGAGTTCGCTCTGAACTTCCCCAGCCGCCGCCTGCTGAACCACGTCCAGTACCTGGGGATCGTGAGCGGCCGCGACGTCCAGAAGCTCGACGTGACTAAGCTTCCAACCTTTAAAGCCCAGCGGGTGGACGCGCCGCTGCTGGAGGGCTGCCTCGCCTGGGTGGAGTGCGCCGTGGAGGAGGTACTGCGCCTGGGCGATCACCACCTGTTTGTGGGGAAGGTTCTGGCGGCGCAGGCCGAGGGCGACGCTTTCGACCAAGCCTGGCTCCTGACGGACGACGACCTCAAGCCGCTGCACTACCTGGGCGGCGAGCTCTACGCCATCCTGGGCCAGCGCCAGCAGGCCAAGCTGCGCACCACGGAGGAAGGGGCCATCGAGCTGGAGGAGACGGCCGACGAGAAGGAGCAGCGGGAGGAAGAGGAGGCCCGGCGGCGTGAGCGAGAGGAAAAGGGATAGCAGGCGCCGCCCCGCAGGGGGCGCCGAGGCCGGCGAAGTTGCGTTGACTCCCAGATCTGGCGGCCTATAATTCTAAGCACCTGCTAAGGACGCGGCGAAAGGAGCGATCAGCCATGGACTTTCGGGACACACCAGAGGAAGCGGCCTGGCGTCAAGAGGTGCGAGAGTTCATCGCCAGAGAGGCGCCCAAGCTGGAGCCCGGGTCGGAGTTCACCGGCGACTTCGCCGAGCAGTTCCTTGCCTCCCAGGGATGGTTCAGGAAGCTGGGGGAGCGAGGCTGGATCGCTTCCGCATGGCCCAAGGAGTACGGCGGGGCCGACATGACCGTCATGCAACAGTTCATCTTCAACGAGGAGATGGCAATCGCCCGGGCGCCGCGGCCCCTGCACCTCATCATCGGCGTAGGCATGGCCGGCCCCACCATCATCGTTCACGGGACGGAGGAGCAGAAGAAGCGCTTCCTGCCCACCATCCTCACCGGCCAAGAGATCTGGTGCCAGGGCTACTCGGAGCCCGAGGCCGGCTCTGATCTCGCCTCCCTGCGCACTCGCGCCGCCCGCGACGGCGACGACTGGGTGGTCAACGGCCAGAAGATCTGGACCAGCATAGCCCACATGGCTAGGTGGATGATCCTCCTGGCCCGCACGGACCCCGATGCCCCAAAGCACAAGGGCATCACCTACTTCATCATGGACATGAAGGCGCCCGGCGTGGAGACCCGCCCGCTGACCAACATGGCCGGCGGCCGCGAGTTCAGCGAGGTGTTCCTGGAGAACGTGCGCATTCCCAGCTCCAACATCATCGGCGAAGTGAACCGCGGCTGGTATTCGGCCGTTACCACCCTGGACTTCGAGCGCTCGGCCATCGGCTCCGCGGTCGGCATGCGGCAGGCGGTGGAGGACGTGGTGCGGTACGCCCGGGAGCATACCGGCGATGCCACCAGCACCCTGGCCCAGAACGCCATGCTGCGCTACGAGCTGGCCGACCGCTTGTTGGAGGCGGAAGTGGGCCGCATGCTGTCCTACCGGGTGGTTTCGCTCCAGTCCAAGGGCCTCATCCCCAACTACGAGGCCTCCATCGTGAAGCTGTACAACATGGAGCTGAACCAGCGCATTGCCCGCACAGGGACGCGGGTCCTGGGCATGTACAGCCAGCTCGAACGCGGCTCCAAGTGGGCGCCGCTGAAGGGCCGCATCAAGTACATGTACCTGCGCTCCATCGGCAGCACCATCGAGGGCGGCACGTCGGAGATCCAGCGGAACATTATCGCAACCCGTGGCCTGAACCTGCCCCGGGGGGACTAATGAGAACGAGCGCGGGCCGGTTCCGGCGAAACATTGATGCGACACCGGGCCCGCGGTTGCCACGGCACTAGGAGGTTGGCATGGACTTTCGCTTCTCACCAGAGGAGGAAGCCTTCCGCCAGGAGCTGCGGGCCTGGCTTGGCGAGAACGTTCCCGCCGATTGGGAGGGCGTCTTCTTGGAGGAGGAAGAGGAACCCTGGCGCGAGGGCCGGGCCTTCGTCAAGCGGCTGGCCCAGAAGGGTTGGGTGGCGCCAGGCTGGCCCAAGCAGTACGGCGGCATGGAGGCCTCGCCCTCGCTTCAGTTGGTGTACCACGAGGAGATGGGCTACCACCGGGCGCCCATCGGCTCCATCGTTCAGTCGGTGGGCTACATTGGGCCCGCCATCATAGGGTTCGGCACCGAGGAGCAGAAGCAGAAGCACCTGCCGCCCATAAGTTCCGGCGAGACGGTCTGGTGTCAGGGCTTTTCCGAGCCCAACGCCGGCTCCGACCTGGCCTCCCTCCAGTGCCGGGCCGTCAAGGATGGCGACGATTGGGTGCTCAACGGGGACAAGACCTGGACGAGCAATGCTCACCGCTCCGACTGGTGCATCGTGCTCGCCCGCACCGACCCGGGGGCGCCCAAGCACAAGGGCATCAGCTTCTTCCTGGTGGACATGCAGACACCCGGCATCAGCGTCCAGCCCATTGTCAACGCCGCCGATGTGCACAGCTTCAACGCCGTGTTCTTCGACGATGTCCGCGTGCCCAAGGACGCGCTCCTGGGCCAGGAGAACCAGGGCTGGTACATCGCCGCCATGACCCTCGACTTCGAGCGGTCAAGCCTCGTGGCCGCCGGTGTGGCCATGGCCAGGCGTGGCCTGGACGAGCTCGTTGCCTACTGCAAAGAGACCCGCGTCAACGGCAAGAGGCTCTTGGACTACCCCCTGGTGCGCCACAAGCTGGCGGAGACGGCCATCGAGATCGAGGTGGGGCGATACATGGTCTACCGGGTGGTGTCTCTGCAGGCGCGCAAGGAGCCCGGCAGCATCGAAGCGGCCGTGTGCAAGCTGTACAACACCGAGATGGACGTGCGGCTGGCCAACACCGGGATCCAGATCCTGGGCCTGTTTGGGCAGCTCAACCGCGACTCTAAGTGGGCGCGGATGATGGGCCGGTTCGAGAAGTCGTACCTGTACGCCCTGGCCATGGTGGTGGGCGGCGGCACCAGCGAGATCCAGAAGAACATCGTCGCCATGCGCGGCCTCGGCCTGCCGCGGGGGTAGTCGCAAGAAGGCGCCCCAACGCGTCGGGTGGCGAACCGAAGGAGGTAACTGAGATGGACCTAGGCTTGAGCGAAGAGCAAGAGATGCTCCGCAACTTCGCCCGCGACTTCCTGGAGAAGGAGTGCCCGGAGACGCTGGTGCGGGCCATGGAGGACGACGAGAAGGGCTACTCGCCGGAGCTGTGGCAGAAGATGGCGCAGCAGGGCTGGCAAGGCCTCATCGTCCCCGAGAAGTACGGCGGCACCGGCATGACCTTCAGCGACCTCATCGTGCTGCTGGAGGAGTTCGGGCGGGCGCTCGTGCCCGGCCCCTTCGTCTCCACCGTCGTCCTGGGGGCGATGCCTATCCTGGAGGCGGGCACGGAGGCCCAGAAGCAGGATCTCCTGCCCAAGATCGCCGCCGGCGGCCTGATCATGACCCTGGCCCTCACCGAACCTTCGGCTCGCTGGGACGCCGAGGGCGTGCAGCTCGCCGCCAGGGAGGAGGGCGATTCGTTCGTCCTCAGCGGCACCAAGCTCTTCGTGCCCGACGCCCACGTCAGCGACTACATGCTGGTAGCCGCACGCACGAAGGCCGGCACCAACCCAGAGGACGGCATCACCCTGTTGTTGGTGGACAGCAAGAGCGCGGGCATCGAGTACACGCTGCTCAAGACCATCGGCTCGGACAAGCAGTGCGAGGTGGTCTTCAATGACGTACGGGTGCCCAAGGCCAACGTCCTGGGCGAGGTGGACAAGGGCTGGCCCATCGTCCAGAGCGTGAAGCCCAGGGCCACGGTTGCCGCCTGCGCCTACCTTGTGGGCCTGGCCCACATGGACTTCGACATCAGCGTCAACTATGCCAAGGAGCGCATCCAGTTCGGGCGGCCCATCGGCAGCTTCCAGGCCATCCAGCACAAGTGCGCCGACATGATCATCGACGTGGACGGCTCGCGGTTTATCACCTACAAGGCGGCCTGGTCTCTCCAGGAGAACGATCCCGAGAGCGAGATGCTGGCCAGCATGGCCAAGGCCTGGTGCAGCGAGGCTACGCGTCGGGTGGTGGCCCACGGCCAGCAGATCCACGGCGGCATCGGCTTCACCAAGGACTACAAGATCCAGCTCTACTTCCGCCGCCAGAAGTGGATGGAGCTGATGTGGGGCGACGCCGACTACCACCGCGAGCTCGTGGCCCAAAAGCTGCAAGTCTAGAACCCGCGAGCCCACACGCGACTCAAGCGCCCCGCTTTGGGGGCGCTTGACCCTGGATACGGCCATCGACTACGATGCGGCCGGTAGCCGGGAGAGGAGCAGGAGGAGGGGTGCTATGAACAGGTCGGTCCTGTTGCCGCCGATGGCGGCCCTGGCAGCTCTTCTCGTGATGGCGTCTGCCTCCGCTCAGCCGGTGGCGGGGGCTACCTACACAGGCACCCACTCCGGCGGAGGGAACGTCAATCTGGTAGTGTCGGTTGGCGGTGGCGAGGTGCAGCATTTCACGTTGACCGACATCCAAGGGGACACCTGCCGTTCGAGCTTCGATTGGCCGGTGACCTCGGTCGCCCTTCCCATCGTCGAGAGCAGCGGAGAGTATAGCTTCTCAGGAACATCTTTGGGCAGTACGGTTTCCGGCTCGTTTCCTGGGCCAGGGCAAGCAGCGGGGACGTTTCAGATGTTCCTCCCTGGAGATGGGACCGGGCAGGCCGATTGCCAGTCCGCGCTCCTCTCCTGGCAGGCCAGCGCGGCCACCCCCACCCCTACGCCCACTGCGACCGCCACGGCCACCGCGACGGCCACCGCCACTGCCACTCCGACCCCAACTCCAACCGGCACGCCGACGGCGACCCCCACTGCCACAGCGACGGCGACGGCGACCGCCACAGAGACGCCTACCGAGACGCCGACTCCGACCCCGACACCTGCACCCACGGTTACACCTACCCCGTCGCCCACTCCAACGCCATCGCCTACCCCAACGCCCCCCGCCACCCCCCAGCTCAACCCGACACCCAAGGCCACGGCGGCACCAGCCACGGCCACGCCCAAGGCGCCACCACCCACCGGCGCCAGTGGTGGTGGCGGCTTCGGCGGCCTCGGCCTGGCTCTAGCCTTGCTCCTGGCGGCGGGTTTGCTGGCGGGCACCGCCAGCCTCATCGCCTTCTCGTTCCGACATCAAGCGTAGGTCGTACGACGATGGAGGAGTGCCTCTTCTGCGAAATGGCCTCGGGGAGAATGGCGGTCGACAAGCTCCACGACGACCCCCAGCTATTCGCGGTCCGCGATATCCACCCGCGGGCGCCGGTGCACTTCATGGTCATCCCCAAGGAGCACATCCCCACCGCTGCGGACGTCGAGGAAAGACACGGGCCGCTGCTCGCCCACATGCTGGCGGTGGCCAACGACATCGCCCAGCGCGAGGGCATCGCCGAGAGGGGCTATCGCCTCGCCGTCAACGTGGGCCGGGGCGGCGGGCAGCTCATCATGCACCTGCACATGCACGTCCTGGGTGGCCGCCGTCTGGGTCCGGAGGGCTGAGCCAGCCCTGTGCCCCACTTGCGCGGTCTGATGCCCGCGGGTTGAAACCCGCGGCTTTCATCCAAGCCGCCCACTCGCATCCGCGGGGGAACCTGTTCTCCTAGCCGCCTTCGAGCCATGGTATCCTTCTAGCCATGCATCCCCAGATCGAGGCCCTGCGCGCCGCCAGCGCCCGATTGCCTCGCGGCCTGGCTCAGCACATCGAGCGCGTCGTGGCCGAGGCGCGCCGCCTGGCCCTCCTTCACGGCGCCGACCAGGAGAGGGCCGCGCTGGCGGCCTGGGGCCACGATATCGCCCGCGCCCTCACGCCGGCGGAACTCCTGGCCGAGGCCCGCCGCCTGAATCTGACGGTCGACCCGGTGGAGGAAGAGGCGCCCATCCTCCTGCACGGCGCTGTGGGGGCCGCCATCCTGGCCCGCGACTTCGCCATCGACGACCCCGAAGTCCTAGCAGCGGCCCGCTACCACACCACCGGTCGCGCCGGAATGTCCACGTTGGAGAAGGTGCTCTTCGTCGCCGACAAGATCGAGCCCGATAAGGTGCGGGCTCAACGAGCCCTGGCCAGGATCAGGCAGCTCGCGGACAGCGATCTAGACGCCGCCGTCCTGGCGTACCTGAACCAGCACCTCCTGGAGGCCGACCGCCGCGGCTGGCCCCTCCACCCGCAGACAGTGGGCGCGCGCAACGACCTCCTGCTCGGGCGCCGCACCTAGGGCGGCGTGTAGGTCACCCGCACCGGCACCCAATCCAGGCGGAAGTCCGTCAGCGTGTCGCTGGCGACGTTCGTGATGCGCACGCGGAAGTTGGCATTGGAGAAATCGGTAGAGCTCCAAGTGTGGCCCCAGGCATCGGTGGTGGAGCCGAGAGTGTAGGTCTGTTCGCTGGTCGTCAGGTTCGTGGTGATCTTGGCGGTCGTCCAGGTTGTGCCGCCGTCCCAGGAAAGCTGCACGCACGTCTTCGGGCTGAAGCTCGCGGTGTCGGCCCAGGCATCGAGGCGAACCTCGATGCCGTTGATGGTCTGGCCGCTGGGGATGGTGAATCCGTAGTTGTAGAACAGGTGGCTGTCCCTGAGAATACTGGTGCAGCCTTGGCTGCTGCCGGTGCCGCTGTCGACGTCCTCAGCGTAGCCGCCGCCGTCGGCGAAGGCGTTGGTGGGGTTGCTCTCGAAGCCGTTGTTGTCGCCGGCGTTGCTCGTGACCGCGGCCTGAGCCGTGGGGCTGAGCCAGCCGGTGTTTGCCGGCACTGCGGCGTTCGCCTCGTTGCTGTAGACGCTCGACCAAAGCTGGTAGATGCTCAGAACCACGTAGTAGTAGCGAGTGCCCGGGGTGGGGGTAGTGTCAGTGAAGGTGGTGACCGTGCGGGGGCTCGCGCCGCCGATTGTGACGTACGAACCGCCGGGGGTAGTGCCGCGGGCAATGACGTAGCCGCTGGCGTATGTGTCGACGGTGGCCGTCCAGTTCAGTTGGATGCTGCTGCCCACGACGCTGGCCGTCAGGCTGGTGGGAGGAGCCAGGGTATCGGCGGTGAAGGTGTTGGCACTGTTGACCGCTTGTCCTGTGAAGAGAGTCAGGCCACACCGGGCTGCCTCTGCACCCAGCACGAGCGTCAGCCCGACGAGAAGGAGAAGCGGTGCAACTCTACTCAGGGACGTCACGTTCCAACCAACCGCTGACGAAACAGGACCCGGATCTTCCAGATCGTTTGGCCCAGCAACAACGCCATCGGCAAGGCGACGAGGCACAGCAGGCCCGCGGTGGTGCGGGCGAAATGAAACAGGAAACCAACGTAGGGCACGCTATAGATGATCTTGTCGCCCTTGCCCTCGAAAGACGCGGGAACCGGATCGGGCCGGCTATTTCGATCCCCTTGCGTGACAAAGAGGTACTGGCCCCCATCGACCGTGATGCCAACGATGCGATGGAGGACGGGCGAGCTGCGTGTGGACCAGTGCCTGGCGACCACGTCGCCGACCTTGAACTCGGCCGGGGCCACGGGCTTGCCCACGGCCACGCTGCCCAGTCTCAGGGAGGAGCCCATGCTGCCGCCATACACGATGTAGTCATGGTACCCGAAGAGGGTGGGTACTATGGCCACCGCTGCCGCGACGAGAACGCCGATCAGCGCGGCCATCACCGCGCAGGAGAGGATGCTGACCGCTTTCGGAACCACCCTCGATGGCGCTAGTGCGCTGGCGGCCCGGCGCCAGCGCAGCCAACCGCTTCCAAGACGGGACCGCCTACGGATTGTTCGCCGTCTGCTCAGCGTCGAACTCAAAGTTCAACCTAGTGGTGGCGCCCTGATAGGAGTTGGCCGTGTTCAACGGCAGTTGCACCTTGAAGCAGAGCAGGTCGCTGGCGCTGGCCGCCAGCGTCCGGTCACCGGTTTGCCCACCCGGCGCCGGACTACCGATAGCCCCGCTGCGAGCAGCGCCCGTGTAGAGCTGCGTGCCGTCGAAGGACGAGCAAGGGTTCGCCGTCTTCGTCTTGATGGTGAGGACGAGCTGATCTGACAGTCCATCGCTCTCCTCGACGGTGGTGATCATTGCGTAGCGCAGCGCCAACGTGCCGCTGTTGGTCACCGTCAACTGCGCGATCACCGAGTCGCCGGGAGCCATATTGGTGTTAGTGATGAACGTCATGACCGGCGTATTGCTGATGACCACCGTGCCCGCTACGAAGTCGTTGGACTGGTTTGTCGCGACCGATGTGAAGAAAGCGAAGCTGACGACTCCCCCCAGACCCCCCAACAGGAGGAAAGCCGTGACCAGCAGCAGAACCTGCGTCAGGCGGTTCATCACGCCCCATCCCCCGCCACACCAACAGCGCTCTGCCAGGCCGAACCGAACATCCGGACCGGCCAGACACAATGCCACGAAGGGGCAGTGATGGAGAATCCCCCCTGTGGACGCGCGGTTTTCACGCCTTGCGTTTCCCCTGCTTTCACTTGCGGGCACCGGCGCGGCGTGTGAGCTAGGATGCGGGCTTGGGTACGGCATGCCCGTTACAGCCTATAGACGGGCCGATGCTCGCCACGTTACATGAGCCTCCCTCTGCTGGAGCCGACCGCCGCGCCTAGGGCGGCGTGTAGGTCACCCGCACCGGCACCCAGTCCAGGCGGAACGCTGTCGACGTATTGCTGGCGACGTTGGTGATCCGCAGGCGGAAGTTCGCATTGGAGAACTGAGTGGCGTTCCAGGTCCGGCCCCACGTGTCGCTGGCGGAGCCGAGAATATAGGTCTGCTCACCAGTCGTCAGGTTCGTGGTGGTCTTGGCGGCCGTCCAGGTTGTGCCGCCATCCCAGGAAAGCTCCACG
Organism: uncultured Chloroflexia bacterium; assembly: GCA_963701285.1. Taxonomy (GTDB): domain Bacteria; phylum Chloroflexota; class Dehalococcoidia; order SM23-28-2; family SM23-28-2. The sequence continues at coordinate 87,553 of OY969584.1, forward strand.
CACATCTTCGGGTTTCCGCTCGTGGAGTCGGCCCACCCATCGACGCGGACTTCAATGCCGTTGATAGTCTGTCCGCTGGGGATGGTGAAACTGTAGTTGTAGAACCGGTGGCGGTCCCTGAAAATGCTGGCGCAGTCCTGGCTGCTACCGGTGCCGCTGTTGGCGTCCTGAGCGTAGCCGCCGCCGTCAGCGTAGGCGTTGGTGGGGTTGCTCTCGAAGCCGTTGTTGTCGCCCGCGTAGCTGGTGACGGCGGCTTGTGCCGTGGGGCTGCGCCAGCCGGTATTGGTGGAGACGGCGGCGTTGGCCTCATTGCTGTAGACGCTCAGCCAGCTCTGATAGTAGCTTCGGAGCACGTAGTAGTAGCGAGTGCCTGCGGCGGCGGTATTGTCAGTGTAGGTGGTGGCCGTGCGCGGGGTGACAGAATCGATCTGGCCATACGGACCGCCAGCGGCGGTGCCCCGCAGCACCCTGTAGCCGCTGGCGTACGCATCGACCGTGGCCGTCCAGTTCAGCCGAATGGTGCTGCCCACAACGCTGGCCGTGAGGCCGGTCGGAGGAGCCAGGGTGTCGGTGCTGAAGGTGTTGGCGGCCACTGTGGCCTGGTGGGTGAAGGCGGCGTCAGCCTCCGGAACGAGGGCAACCACCCCTGTCAAGACCGGCAGCAGGGCCGCCGCCAGGAATCCGGCTTTCACGAGGCCTGTGTGCTTGCGGCGTCTCGGCTTCGGGCCGGCGCCCATATCCGCCGCAGGACCAGAAGGCCCAGATACAACGCCATCGGCAGCACCACGACCGACCATCCTATCCGCGTCTGAAAGAACCAGAGGAGATAGCCCAGATAGGGCACAACGTAGGCCACTTTGCCGCCTTCGCCGCTGATCGTCAGCTTCCAGGGATCCGGACTTTCATTGGCGTCACCTTTGGTCCCAAACACCGGCTGGCCGTCGATCTCCTCGGTGGAGATGATGCGGTGCATGAGCGGCTGGCGCGGTGCTTCTGAGGACGGCGGCTCGAAGACCACGACGTCGCCGACCTTCAGAGACCCGGCGGGAACCTTCTCGATCAAGGCAACGCTGCCGACGGGCGCGGTCGACCCCATGCTACCGCCGTACATGACGTAGGGCTGATACCCCAGCAGCCGAGCGCCCATGGTCGCCAGGACAGCGGCCAGAGCTGCAGAGGTTAGGGCTACGCCCAGCCAGTAGATGGCGCGGCGGACGTACCGGAAAGCGCGGTGCGCCGGCAGGCGCGCCGTGCTTTCTGATGCCGCTGCAGTGCCCACGGCTCTCCCCCTTCGGCCGGTCGGGCCCGGCTTACGGGTTGCTCGAGGTTTGCTCGGCCTGGAAGGCGAATGTTGCGGTCGTGTTGAGGCCCTGGTAGCTATTGTCTGAAGACGATGGCAGCTTGACGTTGAAACACAGGGTCTCGTTGGCGCTGGCCGCCAGCGTCCGGTCACCCGCTTGCGCCCCCTGGGCCGGGTTGCCGATGATGTTGGTGCCCGCGGTGCTGCCCAAGTCCGCAGGGCCGTAGACTACCGTGCCGCTGGCACCAAAGCCAGCGTTGGTGCAGGTCGTCACACCGGTCTTGATAGTGAGGTCGAGCTGTGCAGCCAGGACGTTCTCTGTTGTCGTGCTGGTCACGGCGTAGCGCAGCTCCAGCGACCCAGCGTTGGTGACCGTGATGGGGTTCGTCACCTGGTCGTTCGGGGCCATCCCACTGAAGGTGACCAGCGCCGTCGCCGGGTTCGTCGATATGTCCACGGTGCCAGTACTGAAGGTGTTGGCGGGCACGTTCTGCGTGTCCGTAAAGATGCCAAGGGTCCCGAAGACCGCAAAGGATGCGACCACGCTGACCACCAGCAACGTCGCCACGATTCTCGCTAACATTCCGACCTGCCCTCCTTCTGCCCCTTTGTCTCTCCACAGCCGCTGGCCTGCCCCGTAGCGAGCAGCCGCGGCGCGTGATCAGGAGACCGGTTCCGGGTGAGCTTTAACGCTTAAGACACGCGGGCGGTGCAAAACGTTACGTCGGCCACCATCTTCGCTCTGCCAATTCACCATCCATTAACCTGTCTTTCCCTTCTCTTCACCGCTCGCGTCGCCTCCCCCTTGACGGATAAGAACAACCGTTCTATTGTTGTGCCCAGGAACCACTTCATGGGAGGCGTCGTTGTTCGGTCTTGGGGACGCGCTGGCGGTGGGCCAGGACCTGACCACTGCCCTCTGCGGGGGCTTCAACTCCCTGTACTTCTTCCTCTACGCCCTGCGGCCGTCCGAGACCGTGCGCCGGCGGGTTGGCGCCGTCGCCCTGGCCCTGGTGAACGGCGGCGCCCTGGTGGAAAGCGGCTATCTCCTCATCCTGTATCTCTCGCTGCGGCTGGAGTGGCGCGACCAGGCCAACCTGCTCGCCCCCGGCCCCTGGCTCCTGGCCCGCGCCTTGCCCTGTCTGGGCACGGCATTCGTGGCCCTCTTGATCCTGCGATCCCTGAACCATAAGCGCGACGGAGAGGAGTGAGGCGATGCGAGCCCTGGCCGACGCGATCCAGCGCAAGCAGTGGGAGCTGGCCGCCCTCTGCCTATTGCTCGGCCTGACCGAGGCCGCGGCCAAGCTGCCACCCGACGCCATCGAGGGCCTGCTGGAGGTGCTGGCCGCCGACAACGAGCCGTCCAGCCGGAAGGGAAGGTCGCGCCGTGAGCGCGCAGGCTAAGTCTCGCCGGGGCGAGGCCCGCAGATTCTGCCAGGAGGCCCTGAGCGAGGCCGAACGCCTGGAGGTGCCGGAGGTCGCGGGCTTCTACGAGAAGGCGCTAAGCGAACCCGAGCGCCGGGATCTGCCGGAGGCCCGCCAGATGGAGGGCCTGGACGAGGAGATCGCCGTCATGCGCGTCCGCCTGAAGCGGGCGCTGGAGGAACGTCCCGAGGACGTGCAACTCATCGGCAAGGGCCTGGGCCTCCTGGTCAAGGCGGTGGCGGCCAAGTACCGCCTTTCGGCCAAGGCCCGCAAGGACCTCTCGGACAGCATCGCCGGGGTGGTGGAGAGCATCGGCGCCGTCCTCTATCCCGAGGGATTCGCGCCCGATGGCTAGCCGATTGGAGCAGGCGCTGGCGCGCTTCCGCCGCCGCCAGCAGGCGGCCCAGGAAGTGGCCAGCCCGCCGAAGGGACGTGGTGATGCCTTTCGCGCTCGAGTCGAGGAGCGCCTGCGCAACCTGGAGCAGCAGGTGAACGAGATCAAGGGGCGCATCAACGGCCTCATTTTCCTGGTAGCGGGCACGGCCCTGACCCAAGTGATCATGAAGCTGCTGCAATGAGGAGAGACGATCGCCCTCGCCTTAAAGGGCGCGGGACAAGGGAACGGAAGGATGCCCCAGCCTTCAGGCTGGGGTCTAGCGGGCCGCCCAGCCACGGCCTCCGCCAGCGCCTGCGGCCGTATCAGGTGGAGGCCGGCCGAACCATCGCCCGCAGCGTCTTTCAGCGCCGCGGCGACAGCATATCAGTGATGATGGCCCGCCAGGCGGGCAAGAACGAGCTCTCGGCCCAGCTCGAGCTCCTCCTGCTCGCCACCCACATGGCCTGGGGCGTGGATGCCATCAAGTGCGCCCCCACCTTCCGGCCGCAGGCGCGCATCAGCCTGCGACGGCTCTGGTCGCGCCTAACCGAGGCCGGCCTGGCGCCCCTCTGTCTCCGCGAGGAGGGCCACGTCATCCGCGTCGGGCAGGCGCGCCAGGTCTTCCTCTCGGCCGAGCCCCAGAGCAACGTCGTCGGCCACACGGCCCAGCTCCTGCTGGAGGTGGACGAGGCGCAGCACGTGGACAAAGAGAAGTTCGACAAGGAGTTCCGCCCCATGGCGGCCGTCGCCAACGCCACCACCGTCTACTACGGCACCCCCTGGGACGATGCGAGCCTGCTCGAGGAGGCGCGCGAGCGGCACCTGGAGCTGAAGCGCCGCGACGGCGTCCGCCGCCATTTCCAGTACGACTGGCAGGCGGTGGCCGAGTGCAATCCGGCTTACGGCCGCTACGTGGAAAGCGAGCGGCAGCGCCTGGGCGAGAGCCACCCCTTGTTCCTCACGCAGTACTGCCTGAAGCCGATCTCCGGCGGCGGCCGCCTGTTCAGCCCGTCGCAGCGGGCGCAGCTCCAGGGCGAGCATAGCCGCCGCAGCGCCCCGGCCGAGGGCGAGACGTACGTGGCCGGCCTGGACCTGGGCGGCGAAGCCGCCGAAGGACAAGCCGGCCACCTGCACGATGCCACCGTCCTCACCATCGGCCGGCTGGTCTTCCCGCCCAACGATGCTCTGATCCAGGAGCCGCGCGTCGAGGTGGTGGAGCACTGCGCCTTCCGCGGCCAGCTTCACGATGCCCTCCACGCCCGCCTTGTGGACCTGCTGGGCCACGTCTGGCCGGTCCGCCGGGTGGCGGTGGACGCCACCGGCCTGGGCGAAGCCATCGCCCGCTTCCTGGCCACGGCCCTGCGCTCGGAGGTAGTGCAGGCGGTGCGCTTCTCGGCCGAGAGCAAGTCGCGGCTGGGCTACCGCCTGCTGGCGGCGGTGAACGGCGGCCGCCTCAAGATGTACGCGCCGGACGGCTCGCCCGAGTGTCGCGACTTCTGGCGGGAAACGGAGCAGGCGCGGGCGGCGTACCGGCCCAATCGCCAGATGAACTTCTACGTGGAGCCGTCGCAAGGGCACGACGACTACCTGATGAGCCTGGCCCTACTGGTGGAGGCGGCGTCCGCTCTAGGCGGACGGCCGCGGACGGCGCGAGGCCGCACCCGGGAGGAGGCGTGGCCATGAACGACAACGGAAACGGCCACCCGATGCCTGTCGGGCAGGCACAGGCAGCCGTCCAACCGGTGCGAGCGGACGCCCTGCCCGAGTTCACCCGCTATCGGGACGAGGGCTGCGACTTCCATCGCTCTTGCCTGACCTGCCCTTTGCCCCGCTGCCGCTACGACGAGCCGGGAGGCGTGCGTGCCCTCCTGAACCTGGGCCGCGACCGGGAGATCCTCCACCTGCGGCGGCGCCAGGGCCTGACGGTGGACACCCTCGCCCAGCGCTACGGCATCTCCCGCCGCACCGTTTTCCGCATCCTGCAAAGGGGGAATCCATGATTGCTCGACAATCGACCAACCCTCAGACAGTTGCCTTCCCGCAGCAGCTCGTCCGCATGGACCTGGCGCGGCTCAAGGCCTATCGCGACAACCTGGACTTCTACCAGGGCAACCAGTGGCTGGAGCCCCAGCGCCGCCGCGAGCGCCGCCTCACCTTCAACTACGCCAAGACCCTCATCGACAAGTCGGCCTCGTACGTGATGGGCGGCCTCAGCTTCGCCGTCGACCCGGCGGACGGCTCGCCGGAGGCCGCTGAGGCGGCCCGCCGGGCGGAGGCTACCCTGCGAGACGTCTACGACGCGAACAACCTGGAGCAACTGGACTTCGATACGGAAATCGACTGCTCGGTCCTGGGCGACGCCGCCTTCAAGGTCACCTGGGACCCTCTGGAGCGCCGCGTGCGCGTCTCCGCGCCCGATGTTCAGGGCCTCTACGTCTGGTGGCTGGGCGACGACGTGACCCGCATCTGGCGGGTGGTCAGCCGCTACCAGCTATCGGCGGAGGAGGTGGAGATGCTCTACGGCATCCATCCGCCTCAGGCGGACCGCCGCCGCGAGTCGACGGTGGTGGAGGTGTGGACAGACGCCGAGCTCGAGCTGTGGCTGGACAACAGCCTCCTGGAGGCGCGGCCCAACCCCTACGGCTTCATCCCCTTCGTCATCGTCCCCAACCTGCGCGAGCCGAAGAAGTTCTGGGGCGTGTCGGATATTCCGACCATCCGCGAGTCGGTGCAGGAGCTGAACCGCGCCATGTCCCAGCTTTCGATGATCCTCGAGCTGTCGGGCAACCCCATCGCCGTGCTGGAGAACGTGACCGACGCCGAGGACATCGCCGTCCAGCCGGGGGCGGTCTGGGAGCTGCCGGAGAAGGCGCGGGCCTACTTGCTGGACCTCCTCCAGGGCGGCGGCGTCCGCCTCCACGCCGACTACATCGACCTGGTGTATCGCACCCTGCACGACCTGGGCGAGTCGCCGCGGACGGCCTTCGGCGAGAACCGGCAGGGGCTATCGGGCGTGGCCCTCCAGGTGGAGCTGGACCCGCTGCTGAAGAAGGCGCAGCGCAAGCGGCTCATCCGCTCGGCGGCCTACAAGCGGCGCAACGAGATGATCCTGCGCATCCTGGAGCAGCAGACAGGCGTGGCCTACGCGCCGTATCGCTCTCGGATCGTCTGGGGGTCGCTGCTGCCGCAGGACCGCAGCCGCCTGGCCGAAGACGAGGCGCGGCTGGTGGCGGCGGGCATCCACTCGCGCCGGCGCGCCGCCGACGAGCTGGGGGTGGCCGACCCGGAGACGGAGTTCGCCCGCTGGCTGGAGGAGGAGCGCCAGGCGGGGGAGGGCCCTAGGCCTCGAGAAGGCCGGCGGCCGTGAGCACCTGCTGTATCTTGCCGTCCAGCGTTAGGGCCAGGTAGAAGCCGTCGTCCTTGGCCAGCGTGCCGGGCCGAGCTACCACCGTCACCACGGCGAACACCGGCCCGCGGGTGAAGGCGTACTCCTCAATCTGGTACTGCTCCTCGCCCTTCAGGTCTTGCAGCGAGAGCCCGAAGGAGAACCGGGCGTCGCCCAGCCCGCGCGCACCGCCCGTGTGCACGTCCTCGGGCTTAAGGCCAAGGTCTTCCCTCAGGAGCGAGTCCCAAATGTCCAGGCGAAGCTTGGCCACGTCGACCGCGGCGGCCGCTATCATCGCTCGCCGGGCGGCGCTCAGGGTATCCAGGTCGGCCGGCAGGCTAGCGAACGACCACACCCAGACGTCGCCCTCGCGCCCCACGAAGGCCGAGGCTTCTGAAGGGCTATCCGCCAGAGCCCCCGCCGAGCCGGGTCGCCACGGCAGCCCCTGCATGGTGAGTGGCTCCCGCTGCGGCGCGATGATGGGCTGAAGCGCCTCCGGCGGGTCTTGCGCCGGCTCCAGCCAGCTCAGGGAAGTCGGCAGGTCCTCCTTGGCCAGCACCATCTCGCCGAGCTTGCCCGTCAGCTCGCCCTGACGGTCCGCCCAGGGCGGCGTCGACTGTGCAGTCGGCTGCTGCGTGGTGTCGGCGAGTTCGTCGCCACCTGAGCCGCCGCAGGCCGCCAGCAGGGCCAGCCCGCCCGCCAGAGCGAGCGCGAACACGCGTATCACAGCGCTCTCCGGACGCATCGATCGATACCTCCTGCGCTAGGAAAGACGCTGGAGCACGCGACTCGTTACGGCAGGCCCCTCCGGAGCGGGTGAAGCTGGGCCGGTTCTCGCTTGTCCGGCGCCGGGTATGGCTAGACCGGGCGTTACTCCACGTTCCAGAACTCGCGGTGGCCGTGCTCGGTCACGGCCTCCATCTCCGCGAACCAGGAGTGGAACTCGGGCAGGTTAAAGAGACGCTGGCGCATCTTTTCGAACTCGGCGAGGTTCTCCCACTCATTCTCAAAGACGACGGTGAACATGTCGCCGGTGAGATCGGTGAGGACGCGCCCGGGACGATACCCGTGCTCGGCGAACATCTTCTCGCCCTTCTTGGCAACGGAGACCAGATCCTTGCCGTACTTAACCTGGAAAACGAGACGCTCGACGACCATGTGACTCCCTCCTGGTGGCTCCGACCGGAACGGTCAACGATGCACGATCTTTAAGTTTACCACAGAGGGCAAGAAAAGGGGTAGCGTCGCGGCGCCGGGACGCCTTGTCGTGCCAACCGCGAGGCGCGGGCCGCCTAGTCCAGCGCGCCCGTGATCTTGGCGTCCATCACCTTGGCCAGCGACACCGCGTCCGCCGGCGCGCCGCCGCCCATGGCCATCGTCATCACCATCGCCAGCAGCGAGTCGCGACCGAAGAAGGTCATCTGGGCATCGCTCACGCCCACCTGCGGCAGCTCCATCGTCAGCCCAACGCCGAAGGCGTGCTCGCCCAGCCCCGACACGTCCAGGTCGCGCGAGTCGATCAGCCGCATGCCACCGAAGTTGCCGGCCATGTCAAAGGCGCTCTCCATCTGGTCGGCGGTCAGGTTGTCCATCTGGGCTAGCGCCTGCTCCATGGTCGCCGCATCGTCCAGCAGGATGACCACCGACACCACCATGTTTCGCTGGTCCGGTTCGGCAAACATCGTCATGTGGGCTTTGCCGCCCTGCGCCCCGGCCAGCCCCAGCGTCTTCAGGTCGTAGTCGAAGTTCATCTCGCCCAGCTTCGAAAGGCCGGCAGGCACGTCGCCTTCGTCCAGAGCTAGCTCGTCCAGCCGGTCGGCCAGCTCGGCGACGGCCGGCGTGGGAGTAGGCGCCGGCGCCGTGGCCGTGGCCACGGGCGGCGCCCGCCCGGCCATGCCATCGCTCGCCCCCTCGCTCGACTCCTCGTCGGCTCCAGACCCGCAGCCGGCCACCAACACCGCGCCGACGGCCAACATCAGCCAAAGGATCGTCTTCATCTCTCCTCCTCGGCTTCGCGCGTCCACTGCGCTCGCACCCACGATAGTTAGAAGCTCCAGATCCAGATTCGTTACGCACGGTCCCGTCCCTGTGCCACACAGCCATTGACCAGAAGAGAACGCGTGTTCTAGTCTTGTCCCGTGAGTACTTCACTCTGGAGGTGGACGGTGACGGACGAAGAAGCAGAGGCACTCGAAGAGCGCCTGGCCGAGGCCCAGGCCGAGGTGGAGCGTCTGGAGACCATGACGGCCGACCGCCAGGCGCGGGCGACCCACCTGGAGGGCGTCTCCGCTGCTCAGGCGGAGGCGCTGGCCCAGGCCAAGGCCGAGCTGACCTCCCGCGACGAGGAGCAGGCCGCCCTACGCGAGGAGCTGGCGGCCGCCCGCTCGGAGGCACAAGAGCTGCGGGCCAGCCTGCGGTCGGCGGCCGAGAAGTATCGCCAGGCTGCGCTGGCCAGCCGAACGGAGGTGCCGCCGGAACTCGTCGGCGGCGAGACGGTCGAGGAGGTGGACCGCCAGCTGGAGGCGGCACTGCGCACGGTGGCCCAGCTCAAGAGCCACCTGGAGTCGCAGGCCCAGGCCCAACGCGTGCCCACCGGCGCCCCCGCTCGGCGGGCACCCGACCTGGCGTCCCTCAGCCCAACGGAGAAGATCACCTACGGGCTAGCCCAGAGAAAGTAGCTGCAAAGCTTCAGCCCTGCGATCAGGAGCAGGCCTATAGGCCTGCAGCTACGACCAAACGAAAGGAGTGAGCGCAAATGGCCCTGACCCTGGCGGAAGCCAGCAAGCTTTCCAACGACGTCCTCCTGGTGGGCGTCATCGAGACCATCATCAAGGATAGCCCCATCCTCCAGACGCTGCCCTTCATCGAGATCGTTGGCAACGGCTTGACCTACAACCGCGAGAGCGCTGCCGCCACCGCCTCCTTCTTCGACGTGGGCGACACCTGGACGGAGTCGACGCCCACCTTCGCCCAGATCACCGCCACCCTCAAGATCATGGGCGGCGATGCCGACATCGACAACTACCTCCTGGCCACCCGCTCCAACGTTCAGGACCTGGAGGTGGCCGTCATCCAGCTCAAGGCCAAGGCGGTGCAACAGCTCTTCGAGCAGACCTTCATCACCGGCGACTCCTCCAGCAACCCCAAGGCGTTCGACGGCATCGACAAGCTGTGCGAGTCGGGCCAGACGCTGAGCATGGGCGTCAACGGCGGCTCGCTAACGCTGGACAAGCTGGACGAGCTGGTGGACAAGGTGCTGGGCGGCAAGCCGGACATGCTGCTCATGAGCCGCCGCAGCCGGCGCAGCATCAACAAGCTCGCCCGCACCGCCGGCACCTTCCTAGAAACGGACCGCGACCAGTTCGGCCAGATGATCCAGTACTACGACACCATCCCCGTCGGCGCGTCGGACTACATTTCAGACGCCCAGACGGTGGGCACCAGCACCGACTGCTCCACCATCTACGCCATGCAGCTCGGCGAGGGCGCCGTGGCGGGGCTCAGCGGGCCCGGCGGCCTCCAGGTGGAGCGCGTGGGCAGCCTGGAGCAAAAAGACGCCACCCGCACTCGCATCAAGTGGTACGCGTCCATGGCGCTGTTCAACGGCCTGAAGCTGGCCAAGCTCATCGGCGTGCGGCCCTAAGAACAAGAAGGGTCAAGGGCCAGAGGGGAGGTACTCCTTGACCCTTTGACCCAATGGCCCCTGGAGAGAGCCATGGCTAACGTACGCATCGACGCTCAGGGAGTGCCCAAAGCCCCGGTCTACGAGGGGACAACCCCTGTCGTCCATCGCGCGAACCTGATCGGAGCCGACGCTGCCGACCCGGCCAGCGCCGCTGCCGGCCTGGACTGCATCGGCTACCGCAACGTGCGCTTCGATCTGGATACCAGCGGCTCGGCGGGGCTCACCGCCCTGGCGGTACAGCTCCTGGTGTGGAATGCCACGGCGGGGAAGTACTTCCGGGGCGCCGAGCGTCGCTTCGACGAGGACGACCTGGCGGTCAACCCCATCCCCAGCCTCGAGGTTGAGGCACGGGGCGCCATCGTCTTCCTGAAGGTGGTGGAGGCCACGGCCGCCAGCCTCTCCCTGTCCGTCTACGCGAGCTTGAGCTAGGAGGAGAGCATGGGCCAACTGCGACTCCTGGGCGAACCGGCGGCCAGCGACGATCACGCCGCACTGACCAACCTGGCCTTCCCCCAGTCCGGCCACACGGGGTTCGTGGCGACGGCCGGCCTGGCCGGCGGCCAGACGGTCATCGGCGGCGCCGCCCCCGGCGAGCACCTATCGCTGCAGAGCACCGCCCACGCCACGCGGGGAGCGGTGCGGGTCATCGACGCTTTGCGGCTGGTCAGCGGCCCTATTCAGGATGCCGCAGGCAACCCTCGCATTGCCCTGGCGGCCGCCAGCCCCCACGCCACCATCACCGGCGACCTCCTGGTCGCCGCGCCCGCCGGCGAGACCTGGGCCCACGCCGCCATCGCCCCTGCCGCCATCGACGCCAGCACCTGGCTCAACCTCAACGCCAACCTCGGCAGCCGAACCGGCACCATCAAGGGCATCAACCTGTCGCCCCTCATGACCATCCCCGCCCCCAGCTCCGGCGCCATGATCGCCCTCACCGGCCAAGCCTCCCTAACCGTGCAGTCCGGCGCCACCGCCATCCTCCAGGGCCTCCTCTTCACCGGCCTCGTCGCCGGCGCCGGCGCCGTCTCCGAGATGGAGGGCATCTGGGCCCGCCTGGGCAGCGTCTTCGGCTCCACCTGCACCATCGACAAGGCCGCCGCTCTCTACGCCCGCGCAGGAGCCTGGAACGCCGCCAAGCCCACCCGCAACTACGGCCTCTACGTCGAGAACATGGGCGTCAGCGGCATCACCGACGCCGTCGGCATCCTCGTCGAGGCCCCCTCCGGCGCCACCAACAACTACACCGCCTGGCTCGGCGCCCCCATCACCGCCACGCCCAGGCTCCGCCTGGACGCCGGCACACCCGGGGCCGGCCAGACCATGCTCTACCTCGCCGAGGGCGTCACCCCGACGCTCCGCCGAGTCCAGTGGGTAGACCCCGGCAACGGCGGAGCGAACCTGGTCGCCGGACAACGCGTCATGATCCTCGTATAACGAAGGGAGACACCACCATGCCCATCGCCAACATCGACACCCTCCTCAACCTCCTGACCGCCCTCGCCCAGCGCCAGGAGACCGTTCGCCAGCTTGCCGCCCAGCTCGCCAACCCCAGCGTCTGGCGCTCCCCCGACGGCCAGCTCGCTGTCGCCCTCACCGACGCCCAGCAGGCGGAGCTAACAGCCTTCGTGAAAGCCTATCTGGACGAATCGGAGGTGCTCATCGCCTCCGCCCGGGCGATGCTGGCGGTCGCTCCTCGGTCGCCGGGAGGTGGCCTATGAACCTATCGGAGATGCGGACCCGCCTGAGGCGCGACCTGCACGACGAGGACGGCGCCAACTACCGCTGGACGGACAGCGAGCTTGACCGCCACATCGAGCGGGCGGTGCGCGAGCTGAGCCTGGCCGCCCCGCGCGAGGCCAAAGCCACCCTCACCACTACCGCCGAGAGCCGCGACCTGTCGCTCAGCACTCTGACAGACCTGGTGGCGGTGGAAGCCGTCGAGTACCCGCTGGCCGAGTACCCGCCCAGCTACGTGCCGTTCTCCCTGTGGGCGGGCACCCTCACTCTCCTGGTGGACGAGACGCCCCTGAGCGCCCAGCCGGTGAACGTCTACTACGGCTGCCTGCATACGCTCGACGCCTCCACCTCCACCATCCCCCCTCAGCTCGAGGAGGTCGTGGCTACCGGCGCCGCCGCCTACGCCGCCATCGAGTGGGCCACCTTCGCGACCAATCGCCTCAACGTGGGCGGCGACGATGTCTGGCGCCACTACCTGACCTGGGGCCAGGAGCGTTTGGCCGACTTCGCCCGCGCCCTGGCCAAGCACGGCCGCAGCAACGCCGTGCGGGTGCGCCGCCTCTACACGCCGGCCCGGCCGGCCGCCGAAGAGGGCACGCTCTTCGACTAGCTCAGGGCAGGCCCTGGCAGCCGTAGGAGGTTAGCCACGACAACATCGCCAGCCAAGATCCGTTCCGGCCTGGCGCCGAGAAAGGAGGGGCTGCCAGCCGCCGCCTTCGCCGTCGTCGGCGAGGCGGGCGACCCCTCCACCTGGAAGCTGCCCCATCACACGCGGGCCATCTTCCGCGCCCTCAAGGGCCGCCTCGACATCGAGCGCACGGTCGACTGGGGCCGGATGGCCGCCGCCGCCGCAGCGCTCTCGCCCGCTGGCTACCGTGGCCGCCGGTTGGAGGCCTCGCCCGAGCAGATGCAGGCGGCGGCCCGCCACCTGGCCGCGCACTATCGCGCCGCCGGCCGCGACCTGCCGCCCACGCTGGCCGGGCTGCTAGGCGACTAGCCGGCCCACCACAGCAAACCAAAGCCCCCTCCCGCTCGCGGCGAGAAGTCCAGCTTCTCGCCGCGAGCAGCGTATAAGTTGAGTGCGTGCTGGGGGAGGTTCGCCAGCCAATTCGCGCCCGTGGCGCCCCGCGCGGGAACTTCGCGGCGGCGGCGAGCGTCAATACTGGTGAGACCGTGGAGGCGAGCGTGCAGCCGGAAGACGACGACGATTTCACGCCGATACGGAAGAGTCGCTGGGCGTTCCGCTATGCCACGCTCGCGCTGTGTCTCGCAGCCGTCCTTGTGCTCTCCGCCTGCGGCGGGTCGGAGCGCCAGCAACCCGTGTACGTCGGCGCCAGTGGGCCCGGCGAGGTGCTGGTCGACGTCCAGGTACCCGATGACGGCACCACCCTCCGGATAAACTTTTCGGGCGGGGGCGAGGAGTGGGACGCCAAGGCGAACTGGCGCATCGTCATCTATTCGGTCTATCCAGGCCAACCCGTGGCCTCTGTGGAACGCACCGCCACACCGGGGGACGAGACTATCGCGACGTGGGCCACCCGCAGCGTGCCTGATACGGGTGCAGTCGCAGCCGCGCGGGCACAGTACAGCTACGCCAGGTTCCGCACCGGCCCGGGCCACTTCACGGTCGGGATCTCGCTTGCCGGCTTCGACCAGTGGAGTGCTTTCGTCACAGAGGACCCGCCCGGGCGCTTTGGGTTCTAACCGCATGCGCCGTGGTCCGCTTGGGGAGTGTGATCGAACCGTGAGGCGCTGCCAGAGGGGCCTGACGGACCGCCGGACACGCTCGCTCCTGCCGCCGCTGTCGGTCGGCCTGGCGCTCTGCCTGGCCACCCTTCTCGCTTCTTCCTCCTGCGGCGGCGGTGAGCCGAAGGAGCAGCAGCAGCCCACGGCCGTCCTTTCCGGCGGAACAGGCGAGATAATAAGCCCATCGTTCGACATACCGGCAGATGGCTGGAGCATCGGCATCCAGTTCCAGCAGACCGGCTCCGACTGGGACGCCAGCGCCAACTGGCGCGTCACCGTCTACTCCGACCAGACCGGTGAGGCGGTGGCCTACGTTGACCGGCGGGTCACGCCCGAGGCTGACACCACCGAGGCGTGGGCTGCCCGCAACGCACCGGGGACGAGCGCCCTCCCTGCCGCCGGAACAGGCACCGCCAGCAGCGCCGGCTTTGGCACCGGGGCGGGGGCTTTCCACGTCGGCATCTCGGTCACCGGCGTTGACCAGTGGTCGGCGGCCATCTTCCTCAGCCCGCCCGGCGTCGCTCCCAACTAGCCCCGGCTCCTCCCTCGGTGACAGCTCCGCCTTGGCGCTGGCGAACGCATGTCCTATGCTCGAGCCATGCGCACGCTGCTTTCCGCCCTTCTGGCCGCCCAGAAGAAGGCCAGCGCCGTCCCCTACGTCAAGGTCGAGATCGTCGATAGAATCGGCGGCGTCAAACGCCTGGACTGGCAGCGCCTCTACACCGGCAGCGAGCCCGACTCCTACCACGCCGCCACCATGCCCGCCGATGGCTCCCTCAACCGCTGCCGCGTGGACGCCGGCAGCCTCTACCGCCAGCGGGTGGCCAACCCCGGGCCGGGCAGCAACTTCGCCACCTGGACGCTGGTCGACCCCTGCGCCAGCGCCGGCGTGGCCCTGGCCAGCTACGGCGCCGCCGTCCTTCTCTTCTACGTGGGCACTAACGGTCGCACCATCTACCTGCGGGAGAGCGGCGACTACGGCGCCACCTTCGGCTCGCCCACCACCATCACCACCCCCGCCAGCGCCGTCGGCTGGCTCGCCGCCGCCCTCAAGGCCGATGGCACCGCCCTCCTCATCTACTCGGTCGGCGGCGCGGTCTATCGCGTCAAGCGCAGCGGCGGCACCTGGGGCAGCCCCGCCGCCTGGAGCAACAGCCTCGCCTCGGTAAGCGGCCTCGCCTGCCACTACTGGCGCGACTTCGACGTGCTGGTGGCCGGCGTCGACAGCCAGGGCCGCAACAAGGTCTGGTCCACCATCTACGGCGACGGCTACTCCGAGGCGCCGGATGCCTGGTCGCCCCTGGACGAGGTCACGGGCGCCAGCGCCGGCTCGAACGTCGAGTTCCGCGCCCCTTTCCTCCACTACCGCGACACCGTCCGCGCCACCTTCATCGAAAGGTACACGGGCAGCGAGAGCTACAACCGGCCCTGCTTCTCCTACTCGCCTGTCGCCGCCGACTACGTCGACAACCTCTGGCGCGAGCCGGTGCCCCTGAACCTCTCCGGCCAGTACGGCCTGGCCCTGACCTCCAGCGCCAGCGCCGTCTGGCTTGCCGCGCCCTGGGGCGTCTGGCAGGCGCCCGTAGCAGCGTCGACGCTCGACGTGACCGCCGACGTCCTGGAACTAACCAGCGAGGAAGAGTCCGGCGGCGGCAGCGTCCGGGTCGTCCTGCGCAACGACGACGGCCGCTACCTGGACCTGTCGGGCGCGAAAGCGGTCATCCAGCGCGGCGCCGAGGTGCGGGTGAGCCCGGGTTACGTCACCACCAGCGGCCCGCTGGCCTCCGCCGGGCCCGCCTACTGGCTCGACGGCTGGGAGCACACCTCCGGCGGCGGCAGCGCCACCTTCGTGCTCCACGCCCACGACGCCTGGCAGCTCCTGGAAGGCTGGCGAGCGCGCCGCCAGTACGCCTGGGCCAAAGGCGAGCGCAACGTCTATCAGCTCCTGGCCTTCCTGCTGGGACGCGCCGGCCTGGAGCTGTCCGCCCTCAGTTCGAGCCCCACCATCACCGATCTCTTTCCCAGCTTCACCATCCAGCCGGGCGAGAGCGGCGCGACGGCCGTTCGCCGCCTGCTGGCCATGGCGCCCGACGTGCTCTTCTTCGACGGCCACCACGCCTATCTGAAGAATCCGCAGGCAACCGACGCCGCCGACTACGCCTACGGCACCGACCACGCCATCGTCCGCGGCCGCTACGGCACGCTGCGCCCGCCGGCCAACCGGGCGCAGGTGTTCGGCGATGGGCCCTTCGTCGAGGGCTTCGACTGGCCGGAGATCGAGGACGCCCACGACCGCGTGCGTCAGGCCCACGACCTGAACCTGGACACGGTCGCGCTCGCGCAGGAGCGGGCGAACGCCGAGCTGCGCCGCCTGGCAATGGCCGCGCTGGGCGGCTCGCTGGTAGTGCCCCCCAACTGCGGCCAGGAGCTGTACGACGTGATCGCCGTCACCGATGCGCCGGCCGGCCTGTCGGCCGCCAAACGGCGGGTGATGGGCCTGAGCCTGCGCTACGTCCGCGGCGGCTCGGCGCCCGCCTACGAGCAACGGCTCACCCTGGGAGCGGTCTAGGATGGACGTGCGCAGGGGCGTGGTCAAGAGCTTCAACTCCGGTACCTACCGGGCGACGGTGCAGGTGGCCGGCAGCCTATCGGTGTGGCTGGAGGACGTGCCGGTGGCCCGCAACATCGCCTCCGGCGAGATGGTGGCCGGGCGGCGCTGCGCCCTCATCTTCTTCTCCGAGTCCGACCCTCGCGACGCCCTGCTGGTGGGCGTCTACACCTAGGCCCATGGCCGACCCGACGCCGACGCCCCGCCCGACGCCTCCCGCCGCCCGCGAGCCGCCGTCCCTGGGCAAGGATGTCCCCCAGAACGAGGCCCTGCGCCGGGCGCAGCCCGTCCGCACCGGCGCGATGGTGATGGCGGCGCTCTGGGAGGAGTGAGAGGTCATGAATCGATGCCCCCGCCTTCAGGCGGGGGTCGGGCACACACCCGCCTTGACCGCGCTCTCGCCCCGTCGCTACACTCCTTCTAAGCCATCCGCAGTTCAGCCAAACAGCGGGGGAGGAGGGTCAGCCGTGGCTCAGCAAGAGGTGAAGTACCACGTCGGCCACCGCGTCATGGCCACGATCAGGGCCGTCAAGGGTGTCTGCCACTGGGGCCACAAGCCGGGCGATAGCTTCGAGATCAGCGCTCATGATACCGCTGGGCTCTGCGGCCTCTTCTACCACGACATCTTCCCCTACATCGTGATGCTCCAGTTCGGCGGCGGCTTCCCTCCGGACTGGGGCGGGCCGGAAGCCGTACAGCTCGAGTGCATGGACCGCTACAACGCCGTCACCATCGAGCTGCGGCGCGTCAGCTAGCGGCCCCGGCAACCTCGCGCTATCCTGTAGGCGATGCGCCACCTGCGGACAAGCCTGCTTGTCTTCCTGACCGTACTCTTGCTGGCCGCGGCCTGCGGCAGCGGCTCCGCACCGAAGGCCCCGACAGCCACACCCGCCGCGGGCCCAGCGGGAGGGCCGCAGTACACCCTCGACCTGGCCACCAGCGCCCCTGACCTAACGGTCTTCGGCGCCCACGCCGGCGACTACCTGGCCGATCGTTTCTCCCTTGCCTGCGGTGACTTCAACGGCGACGGCAAGGACGACATTCTGGTGGGCGCCCCGCTGTCCGACGGGCCCGACAACGCCCGCCCGGACGCCGGCGAGACTTATGTCATCTTTGGTAGGACCGGGGACGAGGCGAAGGTCGACCTAGCCACGAGCCAGCCCGACCTGACCGTCGTCGGCGCCAACGCCAGCGACAATCTGGGCTTCACCGTAGCCGCCGGCGACGTCAACGGCGACGGCATCGACGACATCCTGGTGGGCGCCCGCTTCGCGACACCGGCCGGGGGCGCCGCCAGCGCCGGCGAGGTCTACGTCATCTTCGGCTCGCCTTCCCCTAGAGGCACGGTGGACATCGGCCAGGGCCAGCAGGATGTGACCATCGCCGGGGCCAACGCGGGGGACTTCCTGGGCTACGCCCTGACCGCCGGCGACGTCAACGGCGACGGCATCGCCGACATCATCACCGCCGCTTCCGCCGCCAGCCCCGACGCCGCTCGCCCCAACGCCGGCGAGGCCTATGTGATTTTCGGCTCGTCCGGCCTCAGCGGCCGCATCGACGTGGCCCAGGGCCAGCAGGACTTCACGATCCTAGGCGCCGAGGCTCAGGACCTGCTGGCCAACTACGCCGCTACCGGGGATGTCAACGGCGACGGCATCACCGACATCCTCCTGGGCACCCACAAGGCCGACGGCCCCGACAATGCCCGTCCCGACGCCGGCGAGGCGTATGTCATCTTCGGCAGGTCGAGCCTTCAGGGCACCCTTGACCTGGCTTCCGGCGACGGCTTCGTCACCATCTACGGCGCCGACGCTCAGGACTGGCTGGGCTTCTACCTAACCGCCGCCGACGTGAACGGCGACGGCATCGCCGACGCCATCGTCGGTGCCCGCAACGCCGACGGCCCCGACAACCGCCGCAACAACTGCGGCGAGGTCTACCTCATCTTCGGGCGAAAGAACCTGCCGAAGGGCATCGACATTGCCCGCGGCCAGCAGGACGTCACCATTGTCGGCGCCGGCCCCAACGATCTCCTGGGCCACGCCCTGGCCGCAGCCGACATCGACGGCGACGGCATCGCCGACGTGGTCGCCGGCGCTCCCACGGCCGCCGCCCTCAACAATAGCCGCGCCGAGGCGGGCGAGGTAGGGATCTTCGCTGGCAGGTCCGCCTGGCCAGCCGTCCTCGATGCCGCCTCCCAGCACCCAGGCGTGGTGATCTCGGGCGCCGAGGCCGGCGACGAGCTGGGCTTCTCCGTAGCCAGCGGCGACTTCGATGGCGACGGCAAGGCCGATGTCATGGCCGGCGCCCCTCCTGGCCGACGGCCCCGACAACGCCCGCCCCGACGCCGGCGAAGCGTATCTGATCCTGAGCAAGAGCATCGAGCAGGGGCAGTAGAGCTCTATTACCCCAGCCTGAAGCTCCCAGACAGAGCCCTGCGAATCGAAACCTGCCTGCCGGCAGGCGGGTCCGCACCTTCCGCCGAAGCTGCGGGATTCATCCCGCAGAGTTCTATTAGATTCCGCCTGCGGCGGAGGCAGGCTTGAGGCGGGGGCCGTCAACACGCCCCCGCGACATGGACGACCTACCAGGGCCGCCCTATAATTACCGCACAAGGAGCCCAATGACCCAACGCGTCGTCTCCGGCCAGCCCCAGGACGAGGATGCTACCCTCGATACCGCCCTGCGCCCCAAGCGCCTGGCCGACTTCGTGGGGCAGGCCAGGGTCAAGGACAACCTCAGCATCTCCGTCGCCGCCGCCAAGCAGCGCGGTGAGCCCCTGGACCACCACCTCCTCTACGGCCCGCCGGGCCTGGGCAAGACCACCCTCGCCCACATCATCGCCCACGAGATGGGGGTGAACATCCGCCTCACCTCCGGCCCCGCCATCGAGCGGCCCGGCGACCTCGCGGCCATCCTCAGCAACCTCCAACGGGAGGACGTGCTCTTCATCGACGAGATCCACCGCCTGCCCCGACCCGCCGAGGAGATCCTCTACCCGGTGATGGAGGAGTTCGCTCTAGACATCATCCTCGGCCGCGGCCCGGGCGCCCGCAGCATCCGCCTATCGATTCCGCCCTTCACGCTGGTCGGGGCCACCACCCGCTACGCCATGCTCAGCCCGCCCCTGCGCGACCGCTTCGGCGCCGTCTATCGCCTGGACTTCTACCAGCAGGAGGACATGACCACCCTGGTTCGCCGCAACGCCGCCCTCCTCCAGGTACCCATCGAAGAGGACGGAGCGCAGGAGATCGCCTGCCGCGCCCGCGGCACGCCCCGCGTGGCCAACCGCCTGCTGAGGCGGGTGCGCGACTACGCCCAGGTGATGGCCGACGGCGTCATCACCCGCGACGTAGCCCGCGAGGCCCTGGCCCGTCTGGAGATCGACGAGCTGGGCCTCGACGAGGTGGACCACAAGGTCCTGCGCACCATCATCGACAAGTTCGACGGTGGGCCGGTGGGCATCGAGACCATCGCCGCCTCCATCTCCGAAGACCCGGACACCATCATGGACGTCTACGAGCCGTATCTGATGCAGCTAGGCTTCCTCCAGCGGACGCCGCGCGGCCGGGTGGCCACCGCCCGCGCCTACCAGCACCTCGGCCTGCCGCCCAAGGAGAAGCCCGAGCCGCCCCAGGGCAAGCTCTGGGAGTAAGACCGCTGCCTTAGTCAGATGGATTACGAATCCCGGCGCCGCTCGATCCGTTTGAAGGGTCACGACCTCCCAGGATGTCTTGGTCGTGATGCCTATTCACGTTCACTTCATCGTCTGGTTGAACGCCGTAGGGGCGCCCCTTGCGGGCGCCCGAGCCTTCCGCCCAGGGCGGGCAGGGGCAAGCCCTGCCCCTACATTGGGTGAGGTGGTAGGCGCGTTCAAGTCCGTTGTCGCAACCAAGTGGCGCGAGAAGAATGCTCCCTACCGTTACGCGCGCGTCTGGCAGCGCAACTACTACGAACGGGTCATCCGTGACGAAGAGGAACTCAACCGGGTTCGCGAGTACATTCTTCTCAACCCGTTGAAATGGGAATTCGACCGAGAGAACCCGCTCCGAGTCGCCAACAGCCGGTACGCGGATGAGTGGGATTGGTTGGAGGCGGTGAATACGTATGGTTCGGCCGATCTCGGCGCATGCCATAGCGGAGGAAGGAACCATGACTGACCGCCAGCGCATCTCCTCCGTCAGCCCCTACGAGGACGTCATCGGCTTCTCGCGCGCCGTCCGCGTCGGCGACCTGGTATTCGTGTCCGGCACCGTGGCTTGGGACGCCGATGGCAAGCTGGTGGGTCCCGGCGACGTGCACGCGCAGGCCAAGCAGATCATCGTCAACATCGAGGGCTACCTGCGCCAGGCCGGCGCCAGCCTCCGCGATGTCGTGCGCACGCGCATCTACCTGACAGACATGGGCCGCTGGGAGGAGGTGGCTCGCGCCCATCGCGAGGCCTTCGGCGACATCCGGCCGGCCTCCAGCCTGCTGGAGATCAAGGGCCTCGCCTCGCCCGAAATGCTGGTGGAGATCGAGGCGGTGGCCGTCGTCTCGGAGACGCCGTAGCCGCAGCGCTTCAGCTCCGCTAGAGCCGGCGAAAGCGTCTCCTCACGCACCAGGCGCCGACGGCAAGGGCCACGGCCGCCGCTGCCGCCCCAGCAAGAGCCGCGTACGTCTGGCCCGAGGCGCCGGCCTGGCTGGCCGGCGCCAAAGCCACATCCGGCAGCTCGGCGATGCCGCCGGCGGGCCAGAAGTTGTGCACGAAGACGTCGGCGACGCCGTTGCTGTCGTTGATCACGAGGTTCGTGGCGACCGACTCGAAGGCCACGTAGCGGCCGTCGCCGTTGATCGCCGGAAGACTGCTCTCACCGTTGCCCTGGCCTTCCCAGCTATCGACGCTCACCAGCGCCATTCCCCCCGTCGCGCGGGTACGCACGAAAACGTCGGCGACGCCGTTTGTGTCGCCGGGCACGAGATTGGTGGCTGGGGACTCGAAGGCCACATAGGTGCCGTCACCGCTGATAGCAGGAGAATAGCTGGCGGCATTCGCCTGACCCCCGCTGCTGTTTACGCTCATTCTCGTGGTCGTCCCCGGCGCCTGGCGGTCGCGCACAAAGATGTCCCTGCAGGCGTTCGTATCCCCGGTCACCAGGGTCGAAGCATCGGAAGAGAAGGCAACGTAGCGGCCGTCGCCGCTGATGGAAACTTCGTAGCTGCTGCTGTTGGCCTCAGCGCCGCCGCTGCTCAGACTGACCCTGGCAGTGGACACCGCCCCCGGCTCATCGAAGACGCCGTCCGCATCGGTGTCGCGGTCGCGAACGAAGACATCCGCGGCGTTGTTGTTGTCCTGCGAGACCAGGTTCGAAGCATCGGAGACGAAGGCGACATAGCGGCCGCTGGCGCTGATTGCCGGCGCCCAGCTGTCGCCGTTGGCCTCCGCGCCGCCGGTGGACAGCGAGACCCTGATGGTGGACACCGCCCCCGCCTCGTCGAAGATGCCATCCGCGTCCGTATCGCGGTCGCGAACGAAGACGTCCCCGTAGCCGTTGGTGTCCCCGGTCACCAGGGTCGAGGCATCGGAGGTGAAGGCGACGTAGCGGCCGCTGGCGCTGATTGCCGGCGCCCAGCTGTCGCCGTTCGCCTCCGCGCCGCCGCTGCTCAGGTTGATCCTGGTGGTGGTGCTCGTCTGGCGGTCACGGACGAAGATGTCCGCGCAGTTGCGGTGATAAGGCGGTACGGGCAGTGGGCAGGCGGGGGTATCGTCTGGCACCAGGTTGGGGGCGAAGGACTGGAACACGACGTAGCGGCCGCTCTCATTGATGGCTGGCGACTGACTGTCGCCGGTTCCCTGTTCGCCGCCGCTGCTCAGGCTCACCCGCTCCGTCACGCCCGTCTGCCGGTCGCGGACGAAGACATCGCTGCAACTGACGGTGCCACAGAGAGCGGTGTCGTCCGTCACCAGAGTCGACGCGCGGGAATCGAAGGCGACATAGCGGCCGTCGGGACTAATGTTGGCGTCGTGACTCTCGTTGTTCCCCTGGACACCGGCACTGCTCACGCTCACCCGCGTGGTGGTCCCGGGCGACGCGCCAGTCTCGGCGCTGTTCAGAAGAAGAACGGCTGCGACTGCCAGCAGCACGCCCAACCTTGCGCATGTCCGCATGGCCCCACCTCCCGCCGACTGCGCGCCCATCCTAGCACGGCCGCGCGCATTGTCAAGGACGGTCGCCGGGCGGCAACGGTTGACCTGTAGACGGCGCCAGTCCTATGCTAGGATGGCGGTAGCCTGGCGGGAGCAGACTATGCTGACAACGGCGACACGCTATCTGGTGCGACCCATGGACCTGGGGGACATCTCCCAGGTCATGGAAATCGAGCGGGGCTCCTTCCCCGCCATGTGGCCTTCCACCGCCTTCAAGCGGGAGATCCAGCACAACCACCTGGCCCGCTACCTGGTGGCGGTGGAGGAGACCGTCGAGGAGGGCGCTCTCCCCGAGGGTGAGCCTGGCCTCCCAGGTGTGCCTATAGCGCCGTCCCGCCTCGGGCGCTGGCTGACCGAACTGATCCATCTGTTTGGCACCGAGGAGCAGACAGCGGAGCCGGCGACGCACCAGGAGCCCGTAATCGGCTTCGTGGGCGTCTGGCTGATGGTAGACGAGACTCACATCGTCACCATCGCCGTGCGCGACAGCTACCGCCGCCGCGGCATCGGCGAGCTGCTGCTCATCGCCGCCATCGAGTTGGCCCTCATGAACCAGCGCGGTGCCGTGAGCCTGGAGTGCCGCGTTTCCAACGACCCCGCCATCGCGCTCTACGAGAAGTACGGCTTCCAGCGGCTGGGCATCCGCCCCCGCTACTACTCCGACAACCGCGAGGACGCGGTCATCATGACCGCCGAGCGCATCGACCTGCCGCCTTATCAGGCCCGCTTCCGCCAGCTCAAGGCGGAGCACCGCCAAAGCTTCGGCAACTACCAGTTCGACTTCTTCTAAGCTCGCGGATACAATGGCGACGATGGTAACGACATCGGCATCTCCCGCCGAGCGCATCCACCGCCAGCTTGATCGGCTGGCCCACATCCGCGGCCTGGGCCCCGTGCCCGACTGCTACGCCCGCTGGATCGATCAGACACGCCAGATGCTGCTCTCCACCTTCGGCGAGGGCTCCGGCGAAGCGATCGACTTCTTCCGGGCGGTGGGCGAGAAGGCTTCGGGCTTTGGCCTGCCCTTGCACGGCCCCTGGGGTATCTGGGCGCGCCTGGAGCGCGGCGAGGCTGTCCTGCGGCAGATCCTGGAGCGCCTGGAGGGCCGCTAACAAACCCCCTTGCTCCGCTCCTGGTTCGACGGGCTCACCATGAGCGGATATGCAGACCGCCAAACCGCTCAGCCTGAGCTCCCGCCTGAGGCGGGTCCCCCTCCGGCGGATGTCGAAGGGCCCCAGCCCCTAGGGCAACGCTGCCTCCCGGGCCCGCGCTGCTTCGGCCACCAGTTCCGCCGCCAGCGAAAAGGGTAGCCGGCCGGTCGCGATGGCGAGGTCGAAGCCAGCGGGGTTATCGGCCTCCACCTTGAAGAACTTGTGATAGAAGGCCGTCCTCGCTCTGTCCAGATCGTGAACCCGCCTGGCCGCCTCTTGGGGCGATAGGCCCTCGCGCTCGGCGGTTCGCTGCAGGCGGATCTCCAGCGGGGCGAGAGTGAGGACGTGGAGGGCAGTGGGGTGGTCCCGCAGGATCAGGTGGCTGCCACGTCCCAGGATGACGATATTTCCCCGCTGGCCCAACTCGCGGATGATGGCCGCCACCGTCTTCATGTAGAGAGTGTCGTTCACTTCCTGTTCGGCGCTCTTGGTGAGGTCGCCGTAGGAGCGGGCCAGCAGCACCTCGAGGCCGCCGGCACCCATCAGCGGGTCGCCGACGCCGGCCGCCGCTGACCGCTCGAGGAAGATACGCAGCAACGAGGCCAGCCGCTCGCCGAAGGTCTGGCAGCGTTCGTCGCGCTGGGCCACAGTGCGGGCACTGACCCCCAACCGCTGGGCCGCATCGACCAGGATCTCCTGGTCGATGTAGTCGACGCCCAGAACGTCCCCGACTAGTCGGGCCACCTCGCGAGCGCCGCTGCCCATTGCGCCAGACACGGTGACCACAGGCATGGGCCGCCGCCTTTCCTCAGCGGCTCAAGTATAGCACAGGCGATGCGAAACGGTGGTGGTTTGGCGCCCCCCTGCCTGTTGAAACGCGCAGCTTCGCGAATAGCAGCGCAAGACGTCTTCCCCGTTCGTAGGGGCGCCCCTCGCGGGCGCCCGCCGACGGGGCGGGCAGGGGCGAGCCCTGCCCCTACGTCTCCTGGGCCACCAATTCGTCAATGACCATAAGGTCGCCACCACACGCCGGCACCGCTCCCGCCGCTACGCCCCGCCCCGGAGCACCTTCTGCAGTTCGTCGGCCAGGCCGGCGCCGCGCCAGATGCGGCCGGCGAACTCCGCGTTCTGCCGCCCCACGTCCTCGAGCTGCTGGCGCAACGCGGCGATCTGCGCCCGCAGAGCCGCCGTCTCGTCCGGCACCGCCGGCCAGGGGATGTCCCGCACCGCCTGCCACATGGCCTCGTCCATGTGCTCGTACGACCAGAAGCTGACCCCCGGCGAGCCGCCCGAGGCGGCCAGCGCGGCGAAGCGCAGCACCTCGTCGCGGCTGGGATACGACACCCAGCCCTCGCGGTAGAGGCCGCCCACCGGAAACAGGCGCTGCGGCGGCTCGCCCAGAGCAGCGTAGTCGTCGTACGTCCAGCCCAGCGCCTGCTCGACGGGCCAGCGAAAGGCGTTCCAGTAGACGAGCGGCAGGGCGCCCGAGCAGTGGCGCTGGAAGGCGGCGTAGGGGAACTCCCGGTGATAGCGGGCAATGGCGAAGGTCGAGTAGAACAGGGGATAGTCCGGGCCCACGGCCTCGCGGATGCGGCTGGCCAGGGCCTCCGCCACGTCGGGGCGGTTCTTGAGCTCGCTCTCCACGTCCAGTACGCAGGCGTCGGCTTCGCCGTACTGGACGGTCTCGATGGCCAGTTGGGCCTCGCCGGGCCAATCCTCGCCGTAGAGGTAGGCCCAGGCGGCCACCCGCAGGCCATGGGCCTTGAGCGCCCGGCCGATCTCCCGCCAGGGCTGCCCCTGGTCAAACCAGCGGGCGCCATCGTGGGCCTTGACGATAGCCCCGACACAGCCGGCGGCCTTCAGCCGGTCGGCCACGCGAGCCGCGTCGCCGCCGTCGCAAGAGCGCCAGTTCCAGACCCAGACCCATTTCCCTTCCAACATCGCCCCCTTATGATCCGTATCCGGCCGGCCACGTCCAAGACCGATCTGGCAGCCGACGCCCTTCGCTCAGCCCAGCGCCACGACGAAAACCCAGCCCTGGACATCTGCTCGTATACTGGGGAGGAGAATATAGCCCCCATTCCCGAGAGGAGTGCCCATCATGGCTGAGACCGGGCGCGCTGCCGTCTACACGGACTACGGCCAACCCTTCGAGATCCGCGAGATCCCCCTGCCGGAGGTGGAGCCCGACGCGGTCCTGGTGCGGGTGACCACCGCCGGCATATGCGGCTCCGATCTCCACGTCTGGCGGGGCGACATCCGCCTGGCCGGCGGCCCCGGCGGCCGCATCCTGGGCCACGAGATGGCCGGCCGAGTCTACCGCCTGGGAGCGAACATCAAGAGCGATTCCCTGGGCCAGCCCCTGAAGGAGGGCGACCGGGTGGTCTACCCCTATTTCTTCCCTTGCCGTCGCTGCTACCAGTGCGTGCGGGGCGAGTACCACGCCTGCCCCACGCGCTACCCGGCGCCGCCGCTCGTGGACCGCTTCCCCCACTTCACCGGCGCCTACGCCGAATACTTCTACCTACCGCCCGGGCACTTCATCTTCAAGGCGCCCGAAGACCTGCCGGACAACATGATCGCCCCCGTCAACTGCGCCCTTTCCCAGGTGATCTTCGGGCTGCGCAAGGCGGGCCTTCAGTTCGGCGACAGCGTGGTCATCCAGGGAGCGGGCGGCGTGGGCATCAACGCGACTGTGGTGGCCCGCGAGATGGGCGCCGACCAGATCATCGTGATCGACGGCGTGCCCAAGCGCCTCCAGCTGGCGAAGGACTGCGGCGCCGACCACGTCGTCGACCTGAACGAGCTCCAGCAACCCTCCGAGCGCATCAGTCGGGTCAAGGAGCTGACCCAGGGCCGCGGCGCCGACCTGGTCGTCGAGGTCGTGGGCGTCCCAGCAGCCATCAGCGAGGGGCTGGCCATGGTTCGCGGCGGCGGCACCTACCTGGAGATGGGCAATATCAGCTTCGGCCAGACGGTAACCGTCGACCCCTCGCAGTGGGTCTGGTTCAACAAGCGCATCGTGGCGGTGAACATGTACGACCCCTGGGTGCTGCCGGTGGCCGTGGACTTGCTGCGGCGAATGGTCGGCAGGTACCCGGTGCACGAGATGGTCTCCCATTGCTTCCCGCTGGAGCAGATCAACGAGGCCTTTGAGCAGGCCGAGTGGTCCGGGCGGCACACCGCCGTCACCCGCGCCTGCGTCTCGCCGTAGCGGCGCTCTATGGAGACGTTGAAATGACCATCAACACGACGAACTACACTCCGATCGGCGGCATCGAGTTCAGGGAAGCGATCCTGGAAGGGCTGCTGGTGGACCCTTGGCTGGCCCATGTCGAGCTCGTTGCGGGGGAGGCGGCGTGGCCTCACAGCTGGGAGAAGCCCAAGCTATTCCGGATTAGCTTTGACGAGGTGATCGAGTTCCGCGGGTGCAGGGCCCCCATCGCTCCGGAACAGGAAGACGTCTGGAAGGGCGACGCATCTTACCAGGCGGAAGGGGTCATAAGAGCTGGGGAAGTCGACGCCGCGAGCGCCGGCGAGGTCGAACGTCTCGATGACGGCCGGTTCTATCGCCTAAAGAACGTGGTCTTCAGGGATCTCTGGAGAAGGCCGCCTGAACACGAGAAGGCGCTGCCCCTCATCGCCGCCTCCAAGCCCCCGCGCTTGGTGTGGCTTTCCACCTGGGGTTCCTATATCGAGTTCTTGTACTGCGGGCAGGTGAGCCACGAGATACTGACTTCTTCCGAGGCCGTCAAGGAGTGGCGCCTGCAACACGCCCGCTTCGGGCGCGCGGCCGAGAGCAGGCGCAAGATATCGGCTGGCATCTCGAAATGGCGCCGGGCCGCAGAGCGGCAGCCCAGAAGTGTCGACGCCCTTGCCCGCCTCGGGCAGCTCTACCTCGGAGCCGGCGACAACGCCAAGGCACGTGCCTGCTACGAGAAGGCCTTCGCCTTGGCGCCGAGCGACCTCCAGGTGCTCGATCTCGAGGCGGCGCTTGCCCGCACCTGGGATGAGAGAGTTGCGGCCTACCGGCGCACCCTCCAGCACTACCCCGACCTGAGAGACGCCCGCAGCTCACTTGGATGGTTTGAGGCCCTGGCCAAGGAACAGCAGAACCTCCCTCCACCCGCGTGGCCTTCGGGCCGCGATCCCGGCCCGGATTAGGGCGGGCTCACGTCCTGAACCGCAGCGTCGCGATCTCGTTGGGCTGAAGCGACAGGCGCACCCAGCCGTCACGCACCTCTGCCGGGCCCAGCGGCTCCTCGTTCAGGTTGACCCGCTCCACCGCCTGCCACTGCCCCTCGAGCCGCACCCCACCCTCCGTCGCTCGGTCGGCGATGTTGTACAGCCGTGCTATGATGCCCTGCCCGTCCTCAGCGTCCTTCAGAGCCGAAAGAACAAGAGAGTCGGGCCGCAGCGAGAGCAGGCTCCCCACCGGCGCGAGCTGACCCTTCCCCTCGGCCACGAAGGCCGCCTGCATCGGCACAGCGAAACGATGGGCCTGGAGAAAGGCTGTCTCCCAGCCGCCGCTGTGCGGTATCAGCGAGTAGTGGAACAGGTGCCGCCCCGGTTCCTGGGCGCCCGGCGTCGGCATCAGCGGCCCCGCCGGCGCCGGCCGAGTCGCCAGCCACGAGCGCGACAGCCAGCCCACGCAGCGCAGCAGCGTCAAGGCAATCGTGACGCCGTCCGGCCCGTCCAGCGCCTCGTACTCCGGCAGACCGCGGTTGGCCAGCATCAGGCCCCGCCGGCCGTCGCTTACGTCCACGAAGGACTTCTGCGGATACGTTCCCTGAGGCGCCTCCGCCCAGGTGAAGTCGTGCTCCGGCAGGGCAATGGGCCGCCTGACCACGCCGAAGTGCTGCTCGGCGTGCGAGGCGTCGGTCCGGAGGCCGGTCGGGAAGTGGACGCACAGGCGGTGGTCCCGCGCCTGGTTGTCCACCTCCGTCTCGATGTCGAGGCGAGGCACGCCGGGATACAGGCTGGCGCGGCTCAGGATGCGGCAGCGCCGCCTTGCCCGCCAGCGGCCCTGGCCGTCGCGGCCGAGGGCCTGCGGTAGGCTGTACTCCAGGGCGACCCCAAGCGTCCAGCGGGCGGGCCCGGCCTCCACCACGTGGATGCCCGGCGGCCGGCTGGGCCGATCGACCAGCTCGTCCTCGGCGGGCGGGCAGTAGTTGTACTCGTCGCCAGCGTCGCCGCCGTCCACGAGGCGATTCAGCCCGCGCAGCGTGGCGCCCGCCGCCTTATCGGTCAGGGTCAGGGTGCCGTTCGCCGGGTCGGCCTCCACCCGGAAGTATTCGTTGTCGATCGCTCGGACTGGTGGCCACGGTGGTCGCGGGCGCCGCGCCCGCCCGTAGACGACGCGCAGGGCACGGTAGCCGACGGCCGGCACCTCCGGCGCCAGGAAGCCCACCTCGACCCGCTCGCCGGCGGGGTCCAGCGGCGACAGCCGCCCCCGCCGCAGGAACTGGACGGGGATTGTCCCGCCGCTCCCATCCTCCAGGCCCACCGGCTCGAGCCCGGCCTCGACGGGCACGCGGGCGGTGCAGAAGTCGCTCCGGGCGACGCCCAGCGGGTTGAACGCCACGACGTACGGGCCGCCCGCCGGCGCGGCCGCTTCGGCCAGGTAGGCGAGGGCGTCATCCCGCACCGCCTCGGCCAAGCGCCAGCAGCGCCGGAAGCGCACCTTCATCTCATCGTGTACCTCGTCGATGCTGCAGCCGCAGATGGAATCGTGGGGCTGGTTCTGTAGCAGCAGGCGCCAGGCCAGACGCAGCGCGCCGGCGTTCGACGCCGCCCGCTCCGGCTCGTCGCCGTGGCGCCGCCGCAGGAGGTGAGCCCAGGCGGAGAACGGCTCGGCCCAGCGCAGGAGAAGGTCCTCGCAGGCCTGGTTCTCCTGCTTGATCCACATGCGGCTCGAGAGCACGCCCGGCAGTACGTGCGCCCGCTGGCCGGAGCGGAACTCGCCCTGCCAGCGGGGCCGGGCGCCGCTCCGCTCTCCCATCTCCCGGCGAACAGCCTCGATGTACATGGGCAGCGTGCCGTGCACCAGCTCGGCGTCGTCCAGCGCCTCGTTGGCGGTAGCGATGATGGCCGGGAGCTCGGGCTGGGGCTCCGTGTGGTCGCTGCCGCTGGTCAGGAGGAGATAGGGGGTGCTGGCCCAGGGCTCCAGCAGCTGGCGAAGCGTCCTGAGCTGCACCAGCAGCTGCTCGCGGTCCGACGAGGGGGCGGCGGCGGCGCCGTAGCCCAGCGGCAGGTGGACGGTCAGCACCTCGGAGCCGTCGGGGGCGCGCCAGAAGAATTCGGACGAGGTGAGGGACCTATCGGCGCCGCGCCAGATGACGGCGGCGGATATGCCGAAGCCGGCCAGCAGGGTCGGCAGATGGGCGATGTGGCCGAACATGTCGGGCACATAGCCCACCATCATCACCGGCCCGAATCGGTGGGCCACGGCTATGCCCGTCTGCAGGTTGCGGATGTGCGACTCGCCGCCGGCCAGGAACTCGTCCGGCAGGACGTACCACGGCCCGATGAGCAGGCGGCCGGCCTGCACCGGGCGGGCGATGTCTTCGCGTCGGTCGGGGCGCACCTCCAGGTAGTCCTCCAGGAGGATGCTCTGGCCGTCCAGCGTGAAGTACTTGTACTCTGGGTTCGTATCCAGGAGGTGGAGGAGGCGGTCCATCATGCGCACCAGGCGGGCGCGGAAGACCTCGAAGGGCTGGTACCACTCGCGGTCCCAGTGGGTCTCGGGCACGACGATGATGGTGCGCTTCTGGCCGCCGGTCATGGGAACCGTAGTATCATAGCACAGGCATATCTGCGGCCGCACGGAGAGTGTACCCCTGCTCACTGCCCTCGTCAACGCGCACGCCATCACCCCCGACGATGAGCTCGACGGGGCGACGGTGGTCGTTCGCGATGGCCGCATCGAGGCGGTCGGCGTCGGCCTGACGCCGCCCGCCGGCGCCGAGAACATCGACCTGCGCGGCCTGGCCCTGGCGCCGGGCTTCATCGACATCCATGTGCACGGCGGCGGCGGCTTCTCCCTCATCAGCGAAGACCCCGACGAGATCCGCTCCTACGCCCGCTGGGTGGTAAGCCGAGGCGTCACCGGTTTCGTGGTGACCCTCGTGGGGGCGCCAGCGCCGCAAATGAAGCGCTGGCTGGCAGCCGCCGTGGCCGCAGGCGAGAGCGTGGGCAGCGGCGCCCGGCCGCTGGGCGTCCACCTGGAGGGGCCCTTCCTGAATCCCGCCCGGCGGGGCGCCCTGCCCGCCCACGGCCTGCGCCCGCCGGACGTGGCGGAGTTCCTGGCCCTGGCCGAGGCCGCCCAGGGACGCGTGAAGGTCATCACCCTGGCGCCCGAGCTGCCCGGCGCCCGCGACGTTATCGATGCAGCCCGCCAGCGGGGCGTCGTCGTCAGCATGGGCCACACCGACGCCACTTACCAGCAGGCCATGGAGGCCATCCAGTGGGGTGTGAGTCAGGCCACCCACTGCTTCAATGCCATGCGCCCCTTCCACCATCGCGACCCCGGCTGCCTGGGGGCGATCCTCTCCTCACCCCAGGTTGGCGCCGAGCTCATCGCCGATGGCGTGCACGTCCATGCCGGAGCCATGGCCCTGCTCATCGCCGCCAAGGGGCCGCACGGCACCATCCTCGTGAGCGACGGCATGGCCGCCGCCGGCCTCGGGGACGGCGCCTACTCTCTGGCGGGCCAGGCCGTCCAGGTGCGAGGCGGCGTCGCGTCCCTGGCGGATGGCACGCTTACCGGCAGCGTGGCCACCATGGACCAGCTCGTGCGAAACGTCGTCCGCCTGGGCCTGGCCCCCGTCGCCGACGCCGTGCGAATGGCCTCCACCAACCCTGCCGTCGCCCTCGGCCTCGGCCAGCGCCTGGGGCGCCTCGCCCGGGGTCTGGCGGCGGACCTGGTGGCCCTGGACGAAGACCTCCAGGTGGCCATGACTTTCGTAGGCGGCCGCCCGGTATACCGGCGGCCGCGCTGAAACCCCTGCTCGCCACCCCCGGGCATCGCCAAGTAGACCGTAAAACTCCGGTAGAACTGCCCGACCGCAAAGCTATCTAGATAGGCCCGATCTGTAACGTCGCGTCGCTCCAGGTGTCTCTTCCTTGGAGGCCAAGATGGCTACCGGCACACCCATTCAGGAGGCAGTTCGCACCCAGGCCGTGCGCGACCGCACGGCGGAGCAGGGCATGAAGGCCGGACATCTGCCGTTTGTCTTGCGGCTAGCCAACGTCGTGATGGGGGTGGCGGCCCTTACCGCCATCGCCTTCTCCTATCTGCGGGAAGAGTATGCCCAGGGCTTCCTGCTCACCGGAGCGTCCTTTGCCGTCCTGACCGTCCTGGGGATCGTGAGCGCCTCCGTCTCGAAAAAGCGTCTGGCCGAATCGCAGGCCAGGCTCCAGGCCCGCCTGTTCATCCGCAACTTAGAGCTGCAGGACATGGCCATGCGCGACGACCTCACCCAGCTCTTCAACCGCCGCTACTTCTACGATCGCCTCCAGCGGGAGCTGGAGCACGCGCGTACCCTGCAGCGTCCCTTGGCGGTGGCGGTGCTGGACGTTGACGGCCTGAAGACGATGAACGATTCCTACGGCCACCAGGCCGGCGACCTGATCCTGGCGGCCGTGGGCCGGCTGTTGGTGGAGCATACCCGCACCTGCGACGTGCCGGCCCGCATCGGCGGCGACGAGTTCGCGGTCATCATGCCCGAGACGGACAAGTCCGGCGCCTTTGCCGTGGCTCGACGGTTGGAGGAGGCGGTGAACAACACCACCATCGTCGAGACCGGCGGCTCGCGCCTCCGGCTGAACATCTCGATGGGCATCTCCGGCTTCCCGTGGGGTGGCGACGACGTGGACGCCATGGTGCAGTGGGCCGACACGCACATGTACGCCGCCAAGGCCACTCATCGCGGCAACGGCGGCCCGCGGCAGTGCTGCACGCCGCGGGTCTAGCGTCCCGAGCCAGGCACGAGGTTTAGGGCCACCGGGCAGCATCTGTAACCGGAGGCAGGGCGATTGCGTCTAAGATTCTAGGAGAATAACGAGCAAGGAGCGGCTGATTATGGCAAGCAACGGGGAGGAGGCTGCGGCGGAGTCCACCGGCCGCATCGGGCGACGGGTTGATGGGGAGAGACGGCCCCCGCCGGATCTGGGGCGTTTGCGCTGGCTTCTGCGCATCGGCGCGGGGGCCTGCGCGCTCGGCGGCGCCGCTGCCGTCATCGCCGCCAGTATCTATTTGGGCGGGGCGGTATTCTACATCGCCACTGTGGCCGCCTTCGTCGTCCTTCTCTTCTTGACCACCACCTTGGCCGGCGTGTCCCGCAAAGCGCACGTGGAGGTTGAGCGCCGCTACCGCGCCCGCCTGTTCATTCGAAACCTAGAGCTGCAGGACATGGCCATGCGCGACGACCTCACCCAACTCTTCAACCGCCGCTACTTTTTCGAGCGATTGCGGCGAGAGGTGGACCGGGCGCGCAGCCTCCAGAGTCCCCTGGCCATCCTGGTCTTGGATGTCGACAAGCTTAAGGGCATAAACGACACCTATGGCCACAAGGCCGGCGACATAGCGCTGGCCAATCTGGCCAGGCTGGTCCTGAAGTGCGTACGCACCAGCGATATACCCGCCCGTCTAGGCGGCGACGAGTTCGGCGTAATCATGCCAGAAACGGACAAGGACGGGGCCTTTTCCGTGGCCAAGCGGCTTCAGCGAGCCCTGGAAGTCACCCCCATGTACGAGGACAACGGCGCTTCCCTTAGGCTGAACATCTCTTTGGGGGTTTCGGGTTTCCCGTGGGGCGGCGACAACGTGGACGAAGTAGTGCAGTGGGCTGACACCCACATGTACGCGGCCAAGACATCCAAGAAGAAGGACGCTGACCATGTGCCGTCCGCTTCCGCCGAGCGCCCGCGCAAGAGGGGCTAGATCAGCGGGCAGCCCATCTCTCGCCCCAGGGGAGAGTCCGTGAAGGACTCCTCAAGGATCACGTACCGGCCGGAGCGGTCGCGCCTACACCCACGGGCTGCCCTCCTCTCGCTCTGGCGGCGGCTGGCTGGCTACACCTATATCTGGCAGTTCGCTGTCGTCTTCGCTGCGGTCAGCCTGGTCGTGGTCGCCCTCACCGGCTTCGGTCTCAGCCGCTTTCTGGCTCACTCCATCGAAGACGGAGAGATCGACAACGCCGTCACCGAGGTGCGTGACCACGTGGCCGCGCCGGTGGCCGCTCGCCTGGGCGGACAGGAGTCGCTGGCGCCCATGACCGGCGACCAGTACGTCCAGTTCAACGCCTTTGTCCAGGAGAACATCATCCCCACCGGCCGCTCTCGCCTGCGTCTCTGGCGCTGGGATGGCGTGCTACTCTACTCCTCCGATTCCTCGGCCCAGATAGGCCAGGGATTCCCCGTAACCGGCGAACTGCAGGCCGCCCGCCAGGGCCAAGCCGTCTCCCGGGTTGACGACGCCCGCGACCTGGTGGGAACGACCGCCATTGGAACGCAATCATTCTTCCACGCCTACATCCCGCTCGCCCTCGACAGTTCGTCAACCGCCCAGGCGGTGCTGGAGGTGGAGCAACCCTACCTGCCCGTGCACGACCGCATCCAGCAAGCGGAGACCGCCATCTACATCGGCGTGGCCGCGGCCATGGGCTTTCTCTACGCTGCCCTGTCTACCCTCGTCATGCGCGGCTCACGCACGGTCAGCAGGCAGCGGCGACAGCTGGTGCTTCACACCCAGGAACTCAAGCGCAGCCACGATTCCATGCTCCAGATGCTTTGCGCCGCTCTCGACCTTCGCGACCAGGCCACCAAGGGCCACTCCCTGCGGGTGGCGCGCCTGGCAGTCGCCGTGGCCGAGCAGATGGATCCCAGCGACAGCACGCTGACCCAGCTCGAACAAGCGGCCATGCTTCACGACCTGACCAAAGTGGCCCTCCCCGACGCGATCCTGGGCAAGCCCGGTCCCTTGAACGAGCATGAGTGGGACGAGATACAGAGGCATCCGGAGATGGCCTACCAGATCGTGCGCGATATCCCCTTCCTCCAGGAAGCGGGCGAGATCGTCCTCCATCATCACGAACGGTATGACGGCGGCGGCTATCCGCATGGCCTGGTGGGCGAGGAGATCCCCCTGGGGGCCCGCATCTTCGCCGTCGTCGACGCCTACGACGCCATGACCTCCGACCGCCCCTACCGCCGTGGTGGCTCCCACGCCTTCGCTGTCCGGGAGATCAAGCGCAACTCGGGCACCCAGTTCGACCCGCGCGCGGTTGAGGCCTTCCTGGAGGCCAACCGCAAGGGCCTCATCCGCGACCACCCCGCCGGCAAGGACAACGGCGAAGCGGAGATGCAGCCTGTCGCCGCCGGTCCGGCCGAGGCCGAGGAGAGCCATGTCTAGGCCTCACAACAACCGCTCCCTTGCCAGCGAGACCCTGCGCAACCTTCTGGTCATCAAGTGGTGGACTCGCCTCATCGTTTATCCAGGCGTAAGCCTCCTCATCCCCATCGACATCTTTCTCCTCCACTTCCCGTTGGTGCAGTCGATCTTGAGCCACCTGGGGGGCTACGCAGTAGCCACGATCG
This sequence comes from uncultured Chloroflexia bacterium, assembly GCA_963701285.1. GTDB lineage: Bacteria > Chloroflexota > Dehalococcoidia > SM23-28-2 > SM23-28-2. Next base: position 122,751 of record OY969584.1, read on the forward strand.
GCATCGAGTTCGGTTTTGCCTTCGCGTTCCGCGTGCGCAAGCAGACCGAGTATCCCATCATCCTGGCCACGCAACTGGGGTCGCCGACAGACCTGCGCGAGGCCTGCCAGACGGCTGTTCGCACGGTGGTGGAGCTCCTGGGCGCCGATTCCGCCCTCCTGGCCCTCCTCCACCGCGACAGTCCGGCCCCGGAGATCCTGGTCGAGCACGGCGGTCCACCGGGGACCATAAAGTTCAACGCCAAGACGGCGGCTGGCCTTGAGCCGTATCGCAGGTGCATCGAAAGCCGCAGCTTCCTTGTCGAGCCGGTGCACCCATCCCATCCTCTTTTCCCGGTCTTTGGCCCGGGTCGCTGCCGCTTCTATGTCCCCATCGCCTCCATGGACAAGGTCATCGGTGTGCTCACCATCATTGGGCCGCGCAGACACCCCGACCTGCGCGACCGAACGCTCCTGACCGGTCTCGCGCGGGTGCTGGGCCTCACGCTGGACAACGTCCGCCTCTACGCCCACGAGTACCAGGGCATGCTCCAGATCCTCACCTCGGCTCTGGACCAACGCGACCAGGTGACGGAAGGCCATTCCCGCCGCGTCGCCGACCTCTCCCTCATCGTGGCGCGCCAACTCGGCATCAAAGGCGAGGACCTCCTAGACATCGAACGCGCGGCCATTCTCCACGACATCGGCAAGATCGTTGTGCTAGACGCCGTCCTCTCCAAGCCCGGCCCGCTTGACCCCGACGAGTGGCTGGCCATACGGCGCCACCCCGACGTGGGCTATCACCTGGTGTGCGACGTCCCCTTCTTGCGCCGCGCCGCCGAAATCGTCCGTTCCCACCACGAGCGCTTCGACGGGGCCGGCTACCCCCGCGGCCTGAAGGGCGATGGGATCCCCCTCGGGGCGCGCATCTTCGCCGTGGTCGACACCTACGACGCCATGACCTCCGACCGGCCCTATCGGCTGGCCTGCTCCCACAGGCAAGCCCTGGAGGAGATCCGGCGCCACGCCGGCACCCAGTTCGACCCCCACGTAGCCGCCGCTTTCTTCGCCGCCGTGAGACAGGGGATTATCGGGCCGGCCGTCCCAGACTCCGGCGACGGCCACCGCCCGGCACCTTCCCTGGAATCAGAGACGCATCGCCCCACCGTGTTGACCGGCGGCCGCGATGCCCGATTCGGGTCTAATGACGGCGACCACGGGGCACCGTCGCTAGAGCCAAAGCCCCATGTTCCCGCGCTTTGATAGACTAGCGAGGTAAGCACGCCATGGCGCAGCCCGGCCTCTCGCAGTGGTCGCACGCCCCCACCCCTGCCCAGGACGCTAGCCAGATCGAGCCGGCATCGCTCGGTCGCCTGCTGCGGCTAGAGGTCGTGACGGACACCCGTCGCGTCGTCGGCGTCGCTCAGCACGCGGGGGTTGCCCGGCTAGTGGACTTGCTGAACTGGAATGAGGAACTGTCGCTGGCTCTGGCCGACGTGGAGGTGACACCCCTGGAGACCCAGGGAGGAGCGCCCGTTACCTGGCCCCAGGCCGCCGTGCGCAAACAGGCCATCGCCTTCGTTATTCCGCATGAGGTGGCGCCCCCCGCGGCCGCTGTCACCAGGCGCACGCTCGAGTACGTGGAGAAGCGTCGGTGGCGAGTATCGGTTTTGCTGGCGCGCTTCTTGGTGACCGGCTGCTTTCACCTGGCGCCGGCCGCCGATCCTGCCAACGCCTCTCTCTTCTGGAACTCCGGTTTTGTGCCTCTGACCGAAGCCGAGGCAGTCTTTCTGCCTGAGCCGGCGACAACCTGGAAGGCGCCCGTCCTCATCGTGAACGCCGCCCGCGTGGAGGCCTACTGTCCGCCGGCCTCCCTCCTCGACGAGTAGGGGCGCCGCTTGCTGCGCCCGGTGGCCAGCAGGCTCACAGCGGATTTGGTGGTACTACCACTCGAGGATGGCGGCCCCTGAGGTCATGCCCGCCCCGAAGGCGGCGAGGGCGATCAGCGAGCCCTTCTGGAGCCGACCGCACTCGGCGGCCTCCGTCAGAGCGATGGGGATGCTGGCCGCCGAGGTGTTGCCATACTTCTCGATGTTCATGAACACGCGCCGCTTCAGCCGCCCCAGCCGATCCGTCAGGTTGAAGTGCGAGGCCACCGCCTGAATGATGCGGCTGTTGGCCTGGTGCGGCACGAACAACTTGATGTCCTTCAGGGAGACGCGGGCCTTGGTCAGCACCTCGGCCGTGCACTTCACCATCGTCTGCACCGCCTCCTTGAAGACGCGCGGCCCCTGGAAGCCGACCCGCCGCTCGAAAAAAGGCATCGTCATCAGCTCCGAAAGGTCGCCATCGTCGCCCATGCTGAACACCCAGGGCTTGCGCCTCTCGGAGCGCGAGACCAGCACCGCCCCGGCGCCATCGCCGAAGAGCATGGCGAGGTGAGGCGCCTCTCCGTACATGCGGCTCGGCGTCTCGACGCCGATGACGAGGATGTTGTCGTAGCTGCCGCTCTCGATGAGGCAGGTGGCCACTTCCAGGCCCTTTAGAAAGCCGGTGCAGGCCGCCCGCAGGTCGAATACCGCCGCCCGCTTGGCTCCCAGGTTCTTTTGGACGATGGACGCCGTGGGGTAGGCCAGGTTGTCGGGGAAGGTGTTGGCGCAGATGATGTGCCCTACCGCCTGAGGCGATACGCCTGCCCGTTCCAGCGCCTGCGCCGCCGCCTCGGTGGCCAGGTCGGCGCACCACTCCTCGCTGTCCACAATTCGCCGCTCTCGGATGCCGGAGCGGCGAAAGATGTCGGCCACCCGCTTGTACGGCGTAAATGGGAGGAAGTCCTTATTGGTGCGAACCCGGCTGGGGACCTGCATCCCCCAGCCGCTGATCTCCGCCGGCTTGAGAAACGCCTCGGGGATCGTCGCCATCCTTGCCTCCGTCCTTGTCTTTACTCAGCAATCATCATCCAATTATAGAGCGCCCACGCCAACTTGCAAGACCGTCCTTGTCCAGGTCGCCGCAACGATCACCCCACCCATCTGGAATCCCTGCCTCCCCGCAGCCAGGCGCGCCTTCGAGGCAAGCTGCGGTTTCAACCCGCACGCCGGCTCGCGTCCGAGCCGGCTCCCTCGCACACCACCCCCAACTCACCTCCCCCCGACGCTCTTCTCGGTGAAAACGCGGTGAACAGCCAGTGAACGCTTGGTTGAAATGGCCAGCGTTCACCGCCGGTTAACTGACATTATGTCAGCCTATCGACTACGCTGGAAACGCGGAATGCCGACTTCCGTGAGATCCGATGCCGACAGCAAGGGTTACCTGGGCAACCCAGCTGGCGGCACGGGCCGGCCTGGCGTGCTGCCTCGTTCTGGCTCTCCTGTGGACAGCCAGGACCGTCCTGTCGCAGGGCGGTGTGGCCTCCCACTGGGAGCAAGAGCCATACTCTGCTGTCTCCCGCTGGTTCCCCCTCTACGACAATCAAATCACCTTCTGCCTCGAGGACCGCGCCGGCGTCGGCGTCGACGATGCCTGGGTACAGAGCAACCTCTCGCAGTACTGGGGCGTAAACGCCCTCCCCCTGTGCCGACCGGGTTTCGAGCCCGACCTGCGCGTCATCGTCGAGGACCTGCAGGCGCCTCAGCCCGCCGGCTGGAGTCGCGCCGACCACCCCACGAACGAGTGGGGGTGGTTCGTCTGGCGCTTCTACCAACACTGCGAGGTCACCATCAACGCCCAGACCTTCTACCAGCGCGACGCCTACGTCTGGCCCGGCACCTCTAACTCGCTGCCCGATGTGCCGGAGAAGACGCTTCTCCACGAGTTCGGCCATTGCACCGGCCTGCCCCACCGCGAGGACGACGGGTACCAGGGCTCTATGTACCCTATGATGCTCTACTACCCAAACGCGGACGAGGTTGCTTCCCTCCACGCTGAATACAACCCGTCGCTGCTGGTTTACCTGATACGGCCTTTCGCCCAGCTCGTGGGGATGGTGGCCTAGCGATTATCGACATTCTCTCAGGGGGTGCGGCCCAAACCCCACAGGAGGCCGCCCGACCCGCCCGGGCGGCCTCCCCATATGCAGCTGCGGGCCGCAACGCAAAGGGGCGGTTCGCGAACCGCCCCTCCTACGTTCACCACTTGGCCAACGGTTTGGCCATCCCTATCCGGTCTGCCTAGAAGAAGAGGAAGTGGATCAGCACCGGCGCCAGCAGCGCCACCAGCACCAGGATCGCGACGCCGACGATGATCCGCTGCCGCCGCGACTGGCCCTCTTCCAGCGGCTCCCAGCGGCCGTAGCCGGCGGCCTCGGACAGGTCATAGTCAGGATGGCCGGGATCGTTGGGGTCCAGTTCCCAAGTGACCCCCTCCTCGTCCACGAAGCCGGTGTCGGGAGTGGGCTCCTCGCCTCGCTCGCGCACGGTGTCCTCCGGCAGGCCGTCTAGCTGGGCACCATCGCGGCCACGTGCTCGGGCTCGATCTTAAACATAACGCGCCGCTCGCCGGCCTGGCGGAATGGGTACTTGTCCCGGCCCAGGTACTTCTTGGCCATCTTGTCGATGTGCTCGTCGGCGCCCTCATGGGTGACTTCCACCACCCGGCCACGCACCATCACCCAGCGATACGGATCTTCGCTGCTGGTCACATCCAGGGCCACGCGTGGGTCGCGGCGCACGTTCTTGGGTTTGCGCCGCCCCTCGGCGGTGTTCACCAAGACATACTTCCCGTCGAAGTCCACCCAGACAGGCGTCACTTGAGGCGACCCGTCGGGCATGAGGGTCGCCAGGTGGGCGAAATTAGGCTCCCGAAGGAGCTTCTGAGCCGCTTCAGACAATTGGGCAGCCAAGACGTCCCTCCTCCTTTGATGTCGCGGGGCGCGCTAGCCTGCGCGTGTAGATAGTATACACCCGCGGGAGATGCTGGTGGACTGAAGAGGCGACGCTGGCAGGCCCTACCGAAAACCGATGGCAGGGACAGGATGAGCAGGCGCAGCCTTGGCCGGCGCAACGGCTACGGCCTGCGGAATGACCGAGGCAGGCGTGGCGTTAGCCCGCTCCGGGATGGTGGAGGTCAGCACGTCACGGATCTCGCTTGAGGTCAGGGGGACATGGAGCACGAAATCAGCGGTCTGACGCGCGTCCCACTCCAGGTCAGACCACCAGTTGACCAGGACTCCTACCGCCGAGCTCCCAGCCCGCCTCGCCTCCTCCGCCGCGTGTAGGGCACGGAACCCCAGGTCGGACTCCACCAGGACCAGGTCAGCCCAGCGTCCCAGCCCGCCGCTGGACCCGTCGCGCAGGGTCTTGAAGACAGGCGAGTACCCGGCGGCGAGGCAGGCCTGCCGAAGCACGCTTTCGTGCTCTCGGTCGACATCGACCAAAGCCACCCGCAGAGTCGGTTTGCTCATCATCCTACTGAACCGCCGAGGCATGGACAGTTCAATCGAGCCTCCATCGTTGACCCGATTTATGAGACGCGCCAAAGGACCGATCGTTACACTGGATCGCGCAATTTGCGGCGAAAATGAGCCCTCAGCCTCGGATCAGGCCCGGAATCGGGCTCCGAGCCAGCGCCTCGCCGATCTGCTGCCCGCGATCCTGTCGGGCGGGCACGTAACGCCCGGCCCATCACCGGCGTCTATATCGTTGGACGGCGTAGCTGGAGCCGCGGGTAATCTCAGGTCACCTGATGGGGTGATGAGTCGCGCCCCCAGATGCGCCGCCTTCCTTTTTCAACCGTCCTCGCTCAGGCCTCGCCCAGCCAACCCCAGCCCAGCAGATGTTGATGGCGCCTAGATCCTTTTCGGCTGGGCTGGCGTACTGTTTCTTGTAACGGGCTTCTATTGACAACCCTCCTGGCCCGGCTAGAATGACTCGCAAGAGCTAGGAGGGGAGGGATCGTATCGGCCACTGAAACAGTTGATACGCAGGTAGCAGGGCGTCGGGGCTGAACGGCGGAGAGTGCTGCGGTCGCGCCCGGGGACCACGAAGGCTAACGCATTCCGGTGCCATCGTCCTGTAATCTATCCAGCCCCTGAAGTATCCCCCAAGGCCCTTCGCCAAAGCGTGCCCCGCTCACCCAGGCGTAGACACGTCGTCTCCTGCGGCTGGTGTTCTGGCTGTCGCCCCCGGGAGCGCTCTCGCCGGCAAAGCTACCTGTCATGGCCCAGGGAGGGGGTCTTTGCTTCGACAGGCTTGCGCGGGATCAGATGCGCCTGCTGAGGCCTTCGCTTATTGCCAGCGAATCGCCCTCAGCCACTACGAGAACTTCACGGTGGCCTCCTGGCTCTTGCCCAGGGAGTCCCGCCGCGACATCTACGCCGTCTACGCCTTCTGCCGCCACACCGACGACCTGGGCGACGAGGCAACCGGCGACCGCCTGGCGTTGCTGGACGAGTGGGAGGCCGACCTGCACCGCTGCTACGATTCGGCGCCGAGCCACCCGATCCTCCTGGCCCTCCAGGATACCGTCCGCCGCTTCCGCATCCCGCCCGAACCGTTCCTCAAGCTCATCGAGGCCAACCGCATGGACCAGCGGGCGCAGGGGCACGCCACATTCGAAGACCTTCTCCTCTACTGTGACCACTCGGCCAACCCCGTAGGCCATCTGTTCCTCTACCTGTTCGGCTATTCGGATCAGGAGCGGCAGCGCCTGGCCGATGCCACCTGCACCGCCCTTCAGCTCGCCAACTTCTGGCAGGACGTTGCGATCGATCTGGGCAAGGGACGCGTATACATTCCCAGGGAAGACATGGAGCGCTTCGGCTACAGCGAACGCGAGCTGAACCAGGCCATGGTGAACCCCAGCTTCCGTTCCCTCATGGCCTTCGAGATCGCGCGAACCCGAGAGCTGTTCGCCGAAGGGCTCAACCTGCTCCGACTGGTGGACGGCCGGCGGCTGGCCATCGGCCTGAAGCTGTTCAGCCTGGGCGGCCTGACCGTCCTCTCGGCCATCGAGCGCAACGGCTACGATGTCTTCCGCCGGCGGCCCCGGGTCTCCCGCTGGCAGAAGGCCGGCCTCTTTCTCCGGGCCTGCCTGCCGGGCTCCCCCGGGGTTCCCGCTCGAGGTGAGAGATGGGCGACGCATTAGAGCAAGCCTATCGCTACTGCCAGGAGCTGGCCAAACGGGAGGCCAAGAACTTCTACTACGGCTTCACCCTCTTGCCGCCAGACAAGCGGCGAGCCATCCATGCCGCCTACGCCTTCGCCCGCGGCTGCGACGACATCGTGGACAACGATCTGGAGCCGGAGGAGAAGGTGTGCCGTCTGGAGGAGTATCGCCGCAAACTGGAGCAATCCTTGAACGGCATCCCCGCTGGGCCGGTCTTCCTGGCCCTCCAGGACGCGATCCGCCGCTACCGCATACCCCCCAAGTATTTCTACCAGCTCCTCGAAGGGGTAGAGATGGACCTCACCGTCCGCCGCTACCGCACCTTCGAGGAGCTGCGTCGCTACTGCTACGGCGTCGCGTCCACCGTCGGCCTGACCTGCATCGAGATCTTCGGCTACCGCGACGGCCAGCAGGCCCGCCAGCACGCCGAAGACCTGGGCATCGCCCTCCAGCTTACCAACATCCTGCGCGACATCCGCGAGGATGCCCAGAGAGACCGCATCTACATCCCCCAGGACGAGCTCGAGCGTTTCGGCTATTCGGAGGCCGACATCCTGGGCGGCGTCGCCAGCGAGCCCTTCCGGGCGCTCATGCGCTTCCAGGTGCAGCGAGCGCGGGGCCACTTCGAGCGCGGCCGGCAGTTGCTGGCTCTTCTCCCCTACCGCTCGCGGGCCTGCACCGCCGCCCTTCAAGCGATCTACCGCCGCATCCTCGAGCGCATCGCCGCCGACCCATCCCGCGTCCTGCGGCAGCGCGTCACCCTGAGCAGCGGCGAGAAGCTGGCTCTGGCTGGCAGGGAGCTTGTTCGGAGCCTGGCCGGATGAGGGACAACGGGCCGAGGGTGGTGATCATCGGCGGCGGCCTGGCCGGCCTGGCCGCTGCCTGTGAGCTGGCCGACCGCGCCCTGGAGGTCGCCGTCGTGGAGCGGCGGCCCTATCTCGGCGGCCGCGCCTTCTCCTTCTGGCACCAGCCGACCGAGCGCGAGGTGGACAACGGTCAGCACGTCTTCCTGGGGTGCTGCACCGAGTACATCCGCTTCCTCGGCCGGCTGGGCGTTTCCGCCAACGTCTTCCTCCAGCCGCGCCTGCGGGTGCCCATCGTCGACCCCGAACGAGGGATCAGTGTCCTGGAGAGCTCGGCCCTGCCGGCGCCCCTGCACCTGCTGCCGTCCTTCCTGCGCTATCGCCACCTATCGCTCGCCGACAAGGCGCGTGCCGCTCGCGCCATGCTTGCCATCTACCTCACCGATCGCAGCAAAAACAGAAAGCTCGACTCCATCAGCTTCTACCGCTGGCTCAAAACCCACGGCCAGAGCGAGCGGGCCATCGAGCGGTTCTGGAACCTTGTGGTTCTGGCCACCCTGAACGACGACGTGCGCCGGGTCAGCGCCGACCTGGCCCTGATGGTCTTCCAGGAGGGCTTCCTCAGGCGGGCCGACGGAGCCAACGTGGGCTACGCTACCGTAGGGCTCACAGCCGTCCTCGCTGAGGCAGCGCGCCGCTACATCGAGGCGCGGGTTGGGCGCATCCTGCTGGGACAGGCCGCCCGGGAGCTTCTGTACGACGGAGAGAACCTCACCGGCGTCCGCCTTTCGTCTGGCGACATCCTCCGCGGCCGCTTCTACGTCTGCGCCCTGCCGCCCAACCAGACGCTGGCTCTCCTGCCGCCCGACCTGCGCGAGCACCCCTTCTTCCAGCCGGCAGCCGGCCTGGTCACCTCGCCCATCGTCAACATCCATCTGTGGTACGACCGGCCGGTGATGGACCTCCCCTTCGCCGCCTTCGTGGGAAGCGAGATCCAGTGGGTCTTCAACAAGAGCGAAATGTGGGGCCTGCACGGCCCAGGTCAGTACCTGGACATTTCCCTCAGCGGCGCCCACCAGTACATCGACCAGCCAAACGAAGCTCTGGCCCGCAGGTTCGCCCGCGAGCTGGAGCGGGTGCTCCCTCGCGCTGCCGGCGCTCGCCTCGAGGGCTGGCTGGTGGTCAAGCAGCGCCACGCCACCTTCGCCGCCGCGCCCGGCTCGGCCAGGCGCCGTCTGCCTGCGCGCACACCGGTGGCCAATCTCTTCCTGGCCGGCGATTGGACGGCCACTGGCTGGCCGGCGACCATGGAAAGCGCCGTCCGCGGCGGCCTGGCCTGCGCCCGCGGGATTCTTTCTGATGCCGCCGCGAGGAAAGGAGGTGCGGAGACAGTTTCTTCTTCTGTTGCAGTCAAAGCCCATCCCAGCGGGAATCATCATCCCTCATCGCGACTCCGACATGTCGGGGTGCTAGGAGCGAGGCATGAGGATCAAGAAGGCTAAAGCCCTGGGCTTCTGCTTTGGCGTCCGGCGGGCCATCGAGGTCGTGGAGCGGGCGGCGGAGGAGCACGGGCCCATCGACAGCCTGGGGTCGGTGGTGCACAACCCCCAGGTGGTGGACCGCTTGGCCGCCAAGAGCATCCAGGTGGTGCAAGGTCTGGAAGAGGCGCGCAACGGCACCGTCGCCATCACTGCTCACGGGGCGGGCCCCCAGGTGGTGGAGGCGGCCGCCGCGCGCGGGCTGCGCATAGTCGATGCCACCTGCCCAATAGTCCGCCGATCCCAGAAGGTGGTTCAGCGGCTGCAAGAGGCCGGCTTCCAAGTCATCGTCTACGGCGACGAGGCCCACCCCGAGGTGCGAGGCGTCCTGTCCTGGAGCAACGGCAGCGGGCTGGCCATGCAGGACCCGGAGGCGCCGCTGGAGATACGCCGCCACAAGGTCGCCCTCCTCGCCCAAACCACTAAGAGCGAGCCGTCCTTCGCCGCCTTCGTGGCCAGGTTCGTGGGCCAGCATATCGGCCGCATCAGCGAGCTGCGGGTCATCAACACCACCTGCCCGGAGACCGACGAGCGCTATCAGGCCGCCCGCGAGCTGGCCGCCCAGTCTGACCTGCTCATCGTGATCGGAGGAAGGAACAGCGCCAACACGCGCAAGCTGGCCGAGACCTGCGCCGCCAGCGGCGTGACGACCCACCACATCGAGACCGCCGAAGAGATCGACCCCGCCTGGCTGACCGGCAAGAAGGCGGTCGGTGTGACTGCCGGCGCCTCTACGCCTGACGAGTCCATAGACGCCGTCGTCCAGCGCCTGCGAGAGCTGAGCAACCATCACCGGCAGGCCCCGACGCGTCGGGGCACGAGCAACTCTAGGAGTAACGGGTCATGAAGTGCCTTACTCGCACCTTTAGCGTCCAGACCAACAAGGGCCCTCAGTTCGTCGACATTACCGACCACGTTGTCCAGGCGGCCCGCGATCTAGCTATCCAGAACGGCTTCGCCATCGTCTTCGCCCGCCACACCACGGCCGCCGTCCGCATCAACGAGAACGAGCCCATGCTCATCAGCGACATGGAAGAGTTCCTGCAGAGGGTGGCCCCGGCCCACGCCCGCTACAACCACAACGACCTGGCCCACAACCCGGCCAACGGCGGCAACGGCGACGAGCCCAACGGCCACTCCCACTGCCAGCAGCTCCTCCTGGGGGCCAGCGAAGCGGTGCCCATCGTCGACGGCCGGCTCGTGCTGGGCCAATGGCAGCGCCTGTTCCTGGTAGAGCTGGACCGGGCCCGAGAGCGCGAGGTGGTCGTTCAGCTCGTGGGGGAGTAGGTTGCCGGTCCCATCCCTTCTCGCGCGCCACCGGGCCGAGCTGGAGGAGGCCCTGCGAGCCGCCCTGCCCCGCGGCAGCCCAGACCTCCTCTATCACATGATGCGCTACCACCTGGGCTGGGAGGACGAGCAGGGCCGCCCTTTGGCCGACGCCGCCGGCAAAGGCGTTCGGCCCGCCCTTTGCCTTTGGGCCTGCGAAGCTGTAGGCGGTTGCTGGCGGCAGGCCCTACCGGCCGCCGTGGCCCTGGAGTTGGTGCACAACTTCTCGCTGGTCCACGACGACATTCAGGACGGCGACACGGAGCGGCGCCATCGATCCACCGTGTGGAGCTTGTGGGGTCAGGCCCAGGCGATCAACGCCGGCGACAGCCTGCTTGTCCTGGCGCACAGCGCCCTCTTGAGACTCGGCGATGAGGGCCTGCCGGCGCCCAGGGCCCTGGCGGCCTGCCGCGTCCTGGACGAGGCATGCCAGGAGCTAATCGAGGGGCAGTGCCTTGATCTGAGCTTCGAGGCGATCCCGGACGTCTCGCCGGATGCCTACCTGGAGATGATCGCCAAGAAGACGGGCGCCCTGCTCGAGGCCTCGCTCCATCTCGGCGCGCTGGCCGGCTGCGACGACGAGGCCCTGGCGAGGCGCTTGGCCCGCTGCGGCCGCCTCCTGGGCCTGGCCTTCCAGATCCGCGACGACATCCTCGGCGTGTGGGGAGCGCCAGCGGTCACCGGCAAGCCGAGCGCCGCCGATATCCGCCGTCGCAAGAAGTGCCTGCCGGCGGTCCACGCCCTTGCCATCGCCCAGGGCAAGCCCCGCGAGGACCTCCTGCGCCTCTACGCTCAGGACTCCCTCAGCGATGGCGACGTGGCCCGCGTCGTGGACATCCTCGAGGCCTTGGCCGCCCGTGACTACTGCCAGGGCATGGCGGAGGAGCGCATCGCTGAGGCCCTGGCCGAGCTGGAGGGCGCCCCCATCTCGCCCACTGCCTACCGCAGCTTCCAGGAGCTCACCACGTTCCTGCTGGAGCGCGATTTCTGAGCCCGCCGGCTATCGCCCAGAAAGGAGCGTCATGGCCGGACAACCGTTGAGGCTAACCGCGAGCCTGGCCTGGTATCTCGTCAAGAATAAGGTGCGCGGCGACGAGAAGGTTCCCTTGACCATGATCTTGGAGCCGCTGGAGAAGTGCAACCTGGCCTGCGAAGGGTGCGGCCGCATCCGCGAGTATGCGCCGGCGCTCGACCGCATGATGACGGTGGACGAGTGCCTGGCGGCGGTGGAGGAGTGCGGCGCGCCGGTCGTCTCCATCGCCGGCGGCGAGCCCTTGATGCATCCCCAGTTCGACGCGATCGTCCGGGGCCTCGTCCGCCGGAAGCGGTTCGTCTACCTGTGCACCAACGGCCTGCTCATGAAGCGCGCCTTCAAGGTGCTGAGCCCCTCGCCCTACTTCGCCTTCGTCGTCCACCTCGACGGCCTGCGCGAGACCCACGACCGGTCGGTGGGGCGTCCGGGCGTCTACGATGTGGCCGTCAAAGGCATCGAGATGGCCCGCCGGGCCGGCTTCCGCGTCTGCACCAACACTACCCTTTACACCGGCACCAGCCCCCAGGAGTTCCACAAGCTCTTCGCCATGCTCACCAGGATGGGCGTGGAGGGGATCATGGTCTCGCCCGCCTTCCAGTACCCGGAGGTGGCGGACAAGGGCGTCTTCCTTGCCCGTCAGGAGGCCGTCCGCTTCTTCCGCTCCATCTTCGAAGGCTGCCACAACGGTGAGCGATTCTACAACAACCCGCTGTACCTCGACTTCCTTCAGGGCAAACGCGACTATGAGTGCACCCAGTGGGCCATGCCCACCCGTACCCCCCTCGGCTGGCGCCAGCCCTGCTACCTCATCGCCGACCAGCACGTTCCCACCTTCGCCCAGCTCATGGAGACGCCCTGGGACAAGTACGGCTTCGGCCGCGACCCCCGCTGCGCCACCTGCATGATGCACTGCGGCTACGAGGGGTCGGCCATCATGGAGGCGATGAAGAAGCCGGCTGTCGCCTGGGAAATGGCCAAGCGGGCGGTTTTCGCCCGTCGCTGAGGGGATCGAGATTGCTAGCCATCGTGGCCGCCCTGGCCGAGGAGCTGGCGCCGCTGCGGAAGCGGCTGGACGGCTCCGTCACTGCAAGCGAGGCTGGGCTCAGCGTCTGCCACGGCGAGCTCTGCGGCCAGCCGCTCCTCCTGGTGCGGACCGGTATCGGCCCTGCCCGTGCCCAAGAGGCTGTGGCCGCCCTGGTCGAGCGGTACGACCTGGAGGCGATCCTCTCGATCGGCTTTGCCGGGGCGGTGGTCGCCGGCCTCGGGCCGGGCGACTTGCTCATCGCATCGCAGGTGTACGCTCTGCCGGAAGAACCTGGAGAAGCGTCGCCGGCCGCGTCCGACGGCCTGGCCTGTGACCCCGCGCTGGTGGACCTGGCGGTCGCCGCCGCGCGCCAGCGGGGGCTGCCCTTTCAGGTCGGCAGCTCGCTCACCGTCCCGCAGGTAGTGGATGACCCCCGGCTGAAGGAACGCCTCGCGCACCGCTCGCTGGCGGCCGTGGTGGAGATGGAGAGCTACTGGATCGTCCGCGTCGCCGCCCGGCAGCGGATTCCCTTCCTGACCGTCCGCGCGGTCAGCGACGCGCTGGGCGACCGGCTGCCCGACCTTCGCGGCGTCTTCGACGAAACGGGAAACGTCCACGCCCTGCGCGCCCTCGGCCGGCTGGCACGACGCCCCCAGCAGCTCCCAGCCGTCTTGCGCCTGGCAGCGGGCGCCCGCCTGGCCGCTCGCAACCTGGCCATCTTCGTCGAAGGCTTCCTGCCGTTGCTTCCCGCCGCCCAAGGAGGACCGCCATGACGGAGATTCGCTCCGAAGGCCTGTCGGCGCCGGCCTCCGACGCAGCGGGCGAGGCGGGTATCGCCATCCAGCGGGCCCAGGAGTACCTCCTGAGCATTCAGCACCCCGACGGCTACTGGTGGGGCGAGCTGGAGACCAACGTCTGCATGGCCGCCGAATACCTGCTTCTCACCCACTTCCTCGGCGTCGCCGACCGCCGTCGCTGGGACAAGATCGTCAACTATTTACGCCGCCAGCAGCTCCCGGACGGCACCTGGAGCATCTACTACGGCGGCCCCGGCGACCTCAACGCCACGGTGGAGGCCTACTTCGCCCTCAAGCTGGCCGGAGTCCCAGCCGACGCGCCGGCCATGGAGAAGGCCTGCCGGTTCGTCCTCTCGAAGGGCGGCGTGCCCAAGGTGCGCATCTTCACCAAGATCTGGCTGGCCCTTTTCGGTCAGTGGGACTGGCGAGGGGTGCCGGTGCTGCCGCCGGAGCTCATGCTCTTGCCGTCCTGGTTCCCCATCAACATCTATGAGTTCGCCTCGTGGGCGCGGGCCACCGTCGTCGCCATGCTCATCATCCTCACCCGCCGGCCGCTGTGCCCCGTCCCTCCCAGCGCCTGCATCGACGAGCTGTACCCGGCGCCGCGCGACCAGATAGACTACTCGCTGCCCAAGGGCGGCGGCCCCCTGAGCTGGAGGACCTTCTTCCTGGGGCTCGACAACCTCCTCCGCCTCTACGAGCGGCTGGGCTGGAAGCCCCTGCGCCGCCGCGCCGCCCGCGCTACCGAGCAGTGGATCGTGGATCACCAGGAAGAGGACGGGAGCTGGGGCGGCATCCAGCCGCCCTGGGTCTACTCCCTCATCGCCCTCAAGCTGCTGGGCTATGAGCTGGATCACCCCGTGATGGTCCGCGGCCTCCAGGGGTTCGAGGGCTTCGCCCTTGAGGACGAGGAGACGTTCAGCCCCCAGGCCTGCCTGTCGCCGGTGTGGGACACCTGCCTGGCCGCCAACGCCCTCCTGGACTCCGGCCTCCCGCCCGATCATCCCGCTCTGGTGGAAGCCGCCCGCTGGCTGCTCAAGGAGCAGGTCCTGACCGGCGGTGATTGGCAGGTGAAGAACCGCAGCGGCCCGGCCGGTGGCTGGGCCTTCGAGTTCGCCAACGATCTCTACCCCGACACCGACGACACCGCCGAGGTGATGATGGCCCTGGCCCGCACCGCCGTCCCAGAACAGGAGGCGAAGGGCCAGGCCCTGAAGCGCGGCCTGGACTGGCTGCTGAGCATGCAGAGCAAGAACGGCGGCTGGGGCTCCTTCGACATCGATAACACCCGCCGCCTCATGACCCGCATCCCCTTCTGCGACTTCGGGGAGGTCATCGACCCGCCCACCGAAGACGTCACCGCCCACGTCCTCGAGCTGCTGGGCCTGTTGGGCTACGACAAGAGCTCTTCCGCCGTGCGCCGCGCCCTGGCCTACCTGCGCCGGGAACAGCGGCCCGATGGCTCCTGGTTCGGCCGCTGGGGGGTGAACTACGTCTACGGCACCGGCGCCGTCCTGCCCGCCCTGCGCGCCGTGGGTGAGGATATGGGTCAGGGTTACGTACGCCGAGCTCTCCGCTGGCTGGCGTCACACCAGAACGGGGACGGCGGCTGGGGCGAAACCTGCGCCTCCTACGCCGACCCGACGCTGGCCGGCCGGGGGCCCAGCACCGCCTCCCAGACCGCCTGGGTCCTCCTCGGCCTGCTGGCCGGCGGCCAGGGCGCCAGCGAGACCGTCTGCCGGGGTATCGCCTACCTGGCCCAGACCCAGCAGCCAGACGGCTCCTGGGATGAGCCCTACTACACCGGCACCGGCTTCCCCGGCGACTTCCTCATCAACTACCATCTCTATCGGGACTACTTCCCCCTCATAGCCCTGGGCAGATACAGGGCATTCCTACGGGGCGGCTAGGCAGGGAGAATCATGAGACTCAGCGGCGCAACGGTCATCGTGACGGGGGCGTCCAGCGGCATCGGCCGCGAGACGGCGCGGCTGTTCGCCCGCGCTGGCTCCAACGTGGTGCTGGCGGCACGCAACGAGGAGCAGCTCCAGCAGCTCGCCCAGCAGCTCCAGGAGCACGGCAGCCGCCTCCTGGTCGTCCCCACCGACGTGACGGATCGCCAGGCGGTGGAGACGATGGCGCGGACGGCTGCGCAGGAGTGCGGCCGCATCGACATCCTGGTGAACAACGCCGGCATCGGCCTCCACGCCCTCCTGGCCGAAGGGCGCATGGAGAACGTCCGCCTCGTATTCGAGGTCAACGTCTTCGGCGCCCTCAACTGCATCCAGGCGGTGGTGCCCTACATGAAGCAGCGGCGCCGCGGCCAGATCATCAACGTATCCTCGATAGCGGGGAAGATCGCGGCACCCTTCGAGGGCGCCTACGCCGCCACGAAGTTCGCCCTCACCGCCGTCTCCGATGCCCTGAGGGTGGAACTGGCCGACCACGGTATTACCGTCATCGCCGTCTACCCGGGCCCCATCGAAACGGCGTTCGTCGCGCGGGCCCTCAAGGAGGTCAAGGTGCCTCCCCGGCCCTGGGTCGTGCGCCGCACACCGCCGGAGCGCGTAGCAGAGGCCATCGTCGGAGCGGCGCGCCGGCCCCAGCGCGAGGTCTACGTGACCCTCTTCGACCGGCTGGCCGTTGGGCTCAAGGTCGTGTCGCCTCGCTTTATCGACTGGGGGCTGCGCCAGGTCTACGCTAGGGCTCGGCGCGACGAGGGGTAGCCTACGCTCTCCAACCGAGCCAGCTCAGCCCGTCCCAGTCCGCGGCTCGGTCGGCATCCGTTACACCAGCCTGAGGAGGTTTCTATGGCGACTCTTACGGTGATAGCGGGCGATCCGCCCTACGGCAAAGAACGGGTTTACACCGCTCTCCGGTTCTCGCTCGTCGCCCTCCACGAAGGGCACCAGGTGAACCTCTTCTTCCTGGAGGACGCCGTCTTCGCTGCCAAGAGCGGACAGAAGCCGCCGGAAATGCCTGTCGGCGAGGCGGGCATGCCCAACTGCGAGGAGCTTCTGCGAGCCGCCATCCTGGAAGGACTGACGGTCAAGGCCTGCCGCGTTTGCTCCGCCGAACGAGGCCTGCGCGCCGAGGAAATGGTGGAGGGCGTGGAGATCGCCTCCATGGCCGACCTGGTGGACTGGGTGGTCCGCAGCGACAGGACCGTCTCCTTCTAGCCCCTGCTCGCTCATCGGGCGCGAAGGCCTGGCTTCGCCGGCAGTAGGTGAGGCGCGTAATAAGAACACTCTTGCCCAACTTGACCGTAAAGGCTTGACAAGTTGCTCGGAGTCCTTCTATCCTGGAGTGGAGCCGGGAGTCTCCCGGCTGAGAGAGCTTTTGTGGCCGCACCCCCGAAGGCTCTCTCTTTGTTTGGGGGACAACGCTGGTGGCGATCCGTCAGGGCACAATGATTGGTTTCAGGCCTTGATCGAAGCGGCGGACGGGCCCAGAATCGGCTTGAACGTTGGGGGTGCGGTCTCAGAACTCCCTTCGTGCTCGGGGTGGAGAGATGGTTGCCCAGGCCGGCTCTCTCCACCCCAATTGCTAGTTCGCGCACCCCAGCGGCTACATGTGGTTGATGTGGACGCTCTTGGTCTCCAGGAAGATATCGAGCCCCTCGAGACCCTGCTCGCGGCCGATCCCGCTCTGCTTGTAACCCCCGAACGGCACATTTGAGATGCCGCAGGTGTGGTAGCAGTTGACCCACACCGTGCCGGCCCTCAAGCCCCTGACGAACTTCATGACTGTGCTCAGATCACGCGACCAGACCGCAGCCGCCAGTCCGTAGATGGTGTCGTTGGCGATCCTCAGCGCTTCGTCGGCGTCATCGAATGTGATTACCGTGAGAACCGGGCCGAAGATCTCCTCCTGGGCGATGCGCATTCGATTGTCTACCTCATCGAAAACCGTCGGCTCCAGGAAGTAGCCTCTGTCGTATGGCTCGCCGGTCAGGCGCTTCCCTCCCTTGACCAGCTTGGCGCCTTCCTTCTTTCCCAGCTCAATGTAGGACTGGACGGTCCTTAGCTGGTCTTCCGAGACCAGCGGCCCCATATTTGTGGTGGGGCTCAGCGGATCGCCTACCTTCATGGTGTCCACCGACTTCAGGAACTTATCCATGAACTCATCGTGGATCTGCCGCTGTAGCAGCAGCCTTGTTCCCGCCTGGCATGTCTGGCCGCAGTTCAGGAACGCTCCCGAGAGCGCCCCCGACACCGCCGCTTCGATGTCCGCGTCGGCGAACACGACGTTCGGCGACTTGCCTCCCAGCTCCAGCGAAATCTTCTTCACATTGCCGGCCGCCATCTCCATGATGTGGCGCCCCGTGTCGGTGGAACCGGTGAAACAGATCTTGTCGACCCCTTCGTGGGCGACGAGCCTCTCGCCAACCACGCTCGACTTCCCGGTGATCACGTTGATGACGCCTGGCGGTGCTCCCGCCTCCCCGAAGATGCGGGCCACCTCATAGGTGGTCGCGCCGGTGAAGATCGAGGGCTTGACCACCGTGGTGCAACCGACCGCCAGGGCGGCGCCCAGCTTCCAGGCCAGCAAGATGAGGGGCCAGTTCCAGGGGGTGATGAGGCCAGCCACGCCGACGGGCTCCTTGAGAACCATGCCCATGGCGTTGGGGGTGGCGTTCGTTATCACCCGACCCTGGACGTTCCCGGCCATGCTGGCGTACGCGTCATAGACACCGGCCGCAGCCAGCACCTCGATCGTCGCCTCCGCCACCGGCTTCCCCACCTCCCGGCTGAGGAGAGGGACCAGCGTCTGAGATTCCGCCCTGATCCGGCCAGCCGCCTCGCGGAGAACGCGTGCCCTTCTCGCCGCGCTCGCGGTCCAGGCGCCGCTGTCGAAAGCCCTGCGCGCTGCGGCGACGGCCAGATCGAGGTCGGCCTCGCTGGCCATCGGCAGGAGGGCCACGGGTGTCTGGTCGGCCGGGTTCAATCGCTCCCAGGTCTCGCCACTGCTCGATTCCCGCCACTCGCCGTTGACCAGGAGAGAGTACTTCTTCGCTATGGAGGTCTCGATTGCCAACTCCCGCGCTCCTTTCTTGTTGCCGTGGTGCCGTCTGCCAACGTCCGCGGCGTCTTACAACTAATGCCTACTATTAGCATATCGCCCTACTCCCTAGCAGGGCAACTCAGCCGCTGTCAGGCCCCGGCCCCTCACCTCGGCTTGTGGCCCCAGTCACAGCGCGTGTATAATCCTTCCGCAGAGAAAAACCCCCCTCGGCCAGGCCGTGCCCATGCTCCAGAAGGGTGATGTTCTCAAGGGCCGCTACATAGTGCGGGAGGCGATAGGCTCCGGCAGCTACGCCACGGCCTTTCGCGCCCGCGACAAGATCGCAGGCCGCATCGTCGCCCTCAAGATCCTGAGGCCAGAGCTGGCGGAGGATGCGGGCTACGTCCGCCGCTTCCACCGCGAGGCCGACATCGCTGCCCTCCTCGACTCCCGCCATGTTGTGAGAGCGCTTCGTGCGGAGCACGTCCGTCTGCGCAACCAAGACGTCCACTTCCAGGTCATGGAGTACGTGAGCGGGCCCACCCTCCAACAACTGCTGGAGAACAGGGGCCGGCTCACCGTCCCCGAAGCCCTGAGCATCGGCATCCAGGTGGCACGAGCCCTCGAGGAGGCCCAAGATAAGGGCGTCGTCCACCGGGACATAAAGCCCAAGAACATCTTCATCGCCGACGACGACACGGTGAAGGTCGGCGACTTCGGTGTCGCCGGGGCGGTGGACTTCCCCTCCCTCCGGCCCGGCGATGCCAGTCTGGGGACACCTCCTTACATGTCCCCCGAGCAGTGTCGTGGCCAGAAGGAGAAGGTCGACGCTCGCTCAGACGTCTACTCCCTGGGCGTAGTGCTGTACGAGATGCTCGCGGGTCGACCGCCCTTCGAAGGAGACACTCCCAGCATCATCCACAGGCATATCTACGATGCCCCAACCCCGTTGGTCGACCTGGCGCCCGAAACCTCGGAACGCCTTCAAGAAGTGATCCATCGCTGCCTCCAGAAGGATCCCCAGGACCGCTTTCAGACTCCTCGAGAGCTTCGGCGGGCGCTCGAGGAGCTCATGGCAGCCGCCCAGGCGCCGGCAGAGACGAAGCCTGCCCCACCCATCGCTGGGATACCAGCGCCTCCGCCGGCAGAGCCGGCCCGGCGCCAGCCCCTTTTTCGCTCTGCCGCCATGGCCGGCGGATCCTTCCTGCTGCTGGGCGCCGTCGCCGCGGCGGCGCTGATCTTCGTTGGCCGGGGGCAAGGCGGCAGCGGGACGCCAACGCCAACACCCCCATCCACCCCTTCGCCAGCGGCGACCGCCAGCCCCACGTCCGTGCTCCTGCCCGCCTGCCAGCCGGTGAAACTATCCTCTGACTTTGCCCCGGAGAGAATCGCCTACGTCGACATCGCCGGCGCCCTGTGGGTGATGAGCCCGGATGGCAACGGCAAGCGCCAGCTCACGTTCACCGGTCGCGCCTGGCAGCCCGCCTGGTCACCCGACGGCTACCGCCTCGCCTTCGTCTACCAACCCCAACAAGCCGGTGGATCTGCGGCCGCCGAGATACGTGTGTTCGACCTGGAGAACGGCAGGGAGTGCCTGGCGATCGGCCCGAAGAGCTATGCCTACCGGGGCCCGGAAGACCACGCAGTCTTCCTTAGCCCCAAGTGGTCCCGCGACGGAGCGGCCATCCTTTATGTGGAGTACGGCGGAGAGCCCAAGACGTCGGTCATCCGCAGCCACCGGCTGGATTCCGGCACGACCTTGTCTGACCAGCAGGTGATCGATCCGACTGGCCTCTTCGGCGCAGGAGCCGTCGCCACCTACTTCGACGTCTATTACGGCGACGGGCGGATAGTATACCAGGCCTGTCGGGCCGGTTGCGGCCTCGCGGTGAAGGCAGAACGGGACCCGCCCGACGCAGGGTACCGCCTCGCCGAAATGCAGAGCAACAGGTCCTTCGGGCCGCCAACCTGGTCCCCCGACGGCCTGCGGGTGGCTCTCTACGGATACGAGGGCGATGCTACGGGGTCCGTCATGGAGGTGCCGGTCAATGCCGATGCCGCCGTTGCCGAACCGGTTCCGCTGATCAGCGCCTCGCCTCACTCCTGTGTCAGCCCCGAGCAGCCATGCCCGACCCTGACCTGGTCGGCGGCCGGAGATCAGGTGCTTCTCGAGGACAACGACTCCGTCTGGCAGGTCAACGCAGACGGAACCGGGGAGACCATCAAGATCCCGGATGGCCGCTACCCGGCCTGGTACGGCGGCGCTCCGGCTCGCCCGGCGACGCCGACGCCTACCCCAACGCCCACTCCCACGCCGACACCTACTCCGTCCCCTACGCCCACGCGATCACCCACACCGAAGCGGACACCGTCGGCCTCGCCATCGCCAACGCCGTCGCCCACGCCGCTACCGAACGGGAACCTGGTGCCCAATCCGTCCTTCGAATCCGGAGGTGCCCAGCCCGACGGGTGGGAGACCGTCGTCATCAATCCCCAGTACCAGTACCGCAACGACGCCGTGTGGGATCGGCAGACGGGCCACGCCAGCTCCTCCTCCCTCCGAATGACATTCCCTCCCAACCGCACCTGCACCAGCCACGCCACCACGACCTGGTGGATAACGGATGCCGCGATCCCAATCGATCTGTCGGTCCCCTACAGCCTCACCCTCTGGTACCGGCGCGACTCCGACCTGATAGACCCCGGCCTCAGCCTCATTCCGGTAGCCGCGGACGGTCGGAACCTCATTCCCACCATGACTCTGGACATGGGGCAAGATGAAGCCACCGACGGGAGCTGGCACCGGCGCTCCGCCATCGTTCAGCCGGGCCACGTTCCCTGGCCGACCGGAACCGTCGCCGTCAGGCTGCGCCTGGGCCATGTCGACCTTCCCTGCGCCGAGCGGGACGTATCGCTCTGGATCGACGACGTGTCCTTTGGGCTGGCGCCCTAGCAGCCTTTCACTACCGCAACAGCCAACCGTCTGTCTGCCGGCTCGCCGCTCCTCTTGAGAGCTCGGCCCCGTCCGGATCGTGCCCAACCTGTCCAGCGATTGCCTGCCAGACGCGTACGTCATGTTTGACCAAGCTTCAGCCGTACGAGCTGGTGCTCGTTCTGGTCACCCAGGCGGGTGGAGCGCAGTGGGTTCTTGATCCATAGCGCCCTCTTCGAGTCCAACCGACAAGGCCCTCCGCCGGACTGACGGAGGGCCTTCTGTCTGTGGCGCGAGAGCCGTCTGGATCCGGCTGCACAACTTGCGGGGAAGCTGTAGGGGGCCTTCGTCCGGTACGCCAGCGGTGACATCTAGGTGGGCGAAGACATGTTCGTCTTGGGGGATCGCCGGGTTGTTCCCCTCGAGGAATCGGTGATCGACACGGGCGTGGCAGCCGTCCGTACCGGCAACATCGGCCCACGCCGAGACGTCCGTGCCGCCGGTGGCCGGCGCCTCCGCGGGCGGAGCGGGGAGCTGGGCGAACGGTCTGGAGGAATCATTTAACCAGAACGTAACATGCGCCGGTACCTTCTGGGATTCGTCCGGCCTTAGAATGACGTTGACATGTGCTCGGGGGGCGGTAACCGCTTGCCGCCTGAGTGACCGCAAACGTCAGACGGTCGGAGCCGAGCAGGGAGGAAGGGGCTTGGCGCATGTGCAACAACCACCCGAACCACAGCCAAAGCGCTGAACAAGACCCTGGCGACGCGGCGCCCGGAGCGGGGGAACCTGCCCACCCCCACTTCGCGGTCTTCCGATGCGTCAACGGCTCGCGCTCGGGCACCGCATCCGCTCCCGGTAATGGGCAGCGTCTTTCACCGCCCGAGCCCGAGTGGCCGCTGCCGGTGCACGAGATTGCGCTCCCCTGCACCGGCAGGCTGCAGCCGGAGCATCTCCTCAAGGCATTCGAGGCCGGGGCAGATGCCGTGTGCATCATCGCCTGCGCCGGAGACAACTGCCACTACCTTGAGGGAAGCCGGCGCGCTGAGCGGCGGGTAGAGTACGTCAGGCAACTACTGGACGAGATCGGCCTGGGCGGCGAACGACTGATGGTTTTCCCCCTCGCCGACTCGGCGCCAGCGGACGGGACGCTCGGAGGCGTCCAAGAGGGCTCGTCGCGTCGCGCGCAGCTGAATGGGGACGAGGCCGGCTCGCGGGCGGCGCTGTGCGACATGCTCATCGCTCGGCTCGACGCACTGCAACCGAACCCGCTGGGCCAGGGCGGGCCCAACGGCTGGCCGCGTAATGGAGCGCGGCAGGACAACGGAGATGGAAGCGCGAACAAGGCTGGCTGACACGCTCCGGTCCGGGAGGCTGGCCCTCACCGCCGAGTTCGTCCCGCCACCCGGGGTGGACCGCCAGGTGATCAGGGAGCAGGCGGCTTCTCTAGCGGCAGCCTTGGACGCTGTGGTCGTCGCGGACAATCACGAAAGGATCAGCGCGTCCGCTCTCGCCTGCTCCTCCATGTTGGCGGCGGAGGGCATCGAGCCGATCCTCACGCTCTCAACGCGCGACCGCAACAGGATCGCTCTCCAATCCGACGTGCTGGGCGGGGCGATGCTCGGCATCGCGAACGTTCTCTGCCTGTCGGGAGATCACCAGTCGCTGGGCGTGTGCCCGGAGGCTGCGGGCGCCTTTGACATCGACTCTGTTCAGCTGATCCAGGCGCTTACGATGATGCGCGACGAGGGCGTCTTCCTCGGCGGCAAGCCTTTGCAGTCGAGC
The DNA here is from genome assembly GCA_963701285.1 of uncultured Chloroflexia bacterium. Classification (GTDB taxonomy): domain Bacteria; phylum Chloroflexota; class Dehalococcoidia; order SM23-28-2; family SM23-28-2. The sequence goes on from OY969584.1 coordinate 146,075, forward strand.
CCATCCCTCTTCATCGGCGCGGCGGCGCATCCCTACCTTCGCCCGCTGGAGCTCGCCATCATCGGGTTGCGAAAGAAGGTGGAGGCGGGCGCGGAGTTCCTGGTCACGGACGCCGTGTTCGACGTTGAAGGCTTTACGGAGTGGATGAGTTCTGTGCTCGACGCCGGCCTTCACGAGCACACTCACATCATCGCGGGCGTCCGCCCCCTGGCCAGCGCCGAGGAAGCGGAGCGTCTGCAGGCGCGGCCTGGGCCCACCGCGATTCCTGACGATCTGGTTGCCCGGCTGCGTGAGTCCAGCGACCCGGCGCGGGAGGGGATAAGGATCTGCGCCGAGATCGCAGTACAACTGAAAGGCGTCGAGGGAGTGCGGGGGATTCACGTCCTTTCCGCCGGCTCGGATGGCGTTCTGGCCGACGTTATCCAGCAGGCAGGCCTTTCGCGCTCGTAGGCGGCAGGAGGGGGTCTTGCCCAAGCGCTATCGCGTCCCGATCGTGCCGGTGCCCGGCCACTTCCGTCCCGTGGGCAAGTACGGGACCGTCGACTGGCGCGAGGAGTGCGCGCGCTGCAAGAACTGTGTGAAAACCCAGTGCGTCTACGGCGTGTACCGCACGGAGCAGGCCTACAACAGCGATCCATCATCGCCGATCGAGCCGCTGTTCGGCTGCCATGCGTGTCTCTCGTGCGTCCAGGGTTGCACAAAGGGCCTGCTGTCGCTGTCCGTCAACGCCGAGTACCTCGCGCTCGGCGACGATTACTGGCGCCCGGACATAATCGCCACCACCTGGGACCAGGCCGAGACCGGCCGCATCCCGGTCTCGGGCGCTGGATACCGGGGGCCGTTCTGCGGGCCCGGATTCGACTCGATCTGGACAGACATGTCGGAGATCGTCCGTCCCACGCGGGACGGTATCCACGGCCGCGAGTACATCAACACGTCGGTGGACATCGGAGCCAAGCCCACGCGCCTCGCGTTCGGCCCCGGTGGGGGAGTGACGGACGCGCCGCCACTCCTGGAGGTGCCGATCCCGGTGATCCTGGACGTCCCTCCCTGGGATCCGCCTAACGAGGCGCTCCTCAGCGCCAGGATCGCGGCGGCGACGGCCCTAGGAACGCTGAGCATCGTGTGGCCGGACGATGCCGCCGTCGCGGCACCGAACGACTTCTCCTTCCTCGTTCCGCTGTTCGAAGGGCCCGACTTCGCGCGGTGTGAATCGCTGCTGCAGCGGGTCCGCATGGTCGAGATCGCGGACGGGCCCGATATGCTCTCCCAGAACGACCAGCTGCGCACGATCAACGCCGGCCTGGTGGTGTGCGCCCGAATGCGGCTTGAGCCGACGGCGGCCGACCGGGTCTGGGCTCTGTATGGGGGCGGCATCAGGGTGATCCACCTCTGCGCCGACATGCACGGGAGGGAATTCGGTGCCGAGAGCCCGCGGTTTGTGACGGACGTGCTGAGGGACATCCACGGCCGGCTGGTTCAACATGGCGTGCGCGATGAGGTGACGCTGATAGTCAGCGGCGGCATCGCCCTCGCCGAGCATGTGGCCAAGTCGGTCATCTGCGGAGCTGACCTCGTGGCAGTCGGGCTTCCGTTGATGGTCGCATTGGGATGCCGTGTCTGCTCCGCCGGGCACAACGGCTCGTGCCCAGCGGACATTCAGAGCGTCGACGCCGCCTACGCTGCCCAGCGAATGGTGAACCTGATGGGCGCCTGGCACGCGCAGCTGATCGAGGTGCTCGGCGCGATGGGAATTCGGGAGGTCCGGCGCCTTCGTGGCGAGGTAGGTCGCGCGATGTTCCAGGAAGATCTGGAGCGAGAGGCATTCGGTGATCTCGGCAACTGAGCCCACCGTGGCAAAGGCCAACAACGGGCGGATGCCCCGGGCGCCGCAGCGCGCCGTGGAGCGCGAGGTGCGCCCGGCACCCGACCGCTATCGGAACCCCGTCGGCAGGTACAAGATCCGGCGGAGCGCTGACTGTCGCTCCTGCGGGCTGTGCGTGGAGCTCTGCCCGTACGGCGTTCACCAGAAGCCGCAGGGGTACAGCCTGACGCTGCGCCCGCGCGACTACCTGTGCATCGGGCCTAGCTGCGCCGAGACCGAGCACTACTGCATCGACCGCTGCCCGAACCACGCCCTTTCCCTGGCGCGGAACCCGACGGCCGACGCCATCGGTGACCCGCGCTGGACATCCGACCTGATCCTCTCGACCTGGCACCAGGCAGAGACCGGCCACGCTCCCACGGGCGGCGTTGAGTTCCAGCACGGGGCCTCGGGCGGAGGGTTCGACAAGCTGCGGTTTCGCTTCCCGAAGCAGCCTCCAGTGGCGCTGGACGCGGGCGAGATCGACACGAGGCTTGAGTTGAACCGCCGCAACGACGGCCGGCCGCGCCTGCACATTGACCTGCCGATCTACGGCGGCGGCATGTCATTCGGCTCCGTGAGCATCCACGTAATGCTAGCCAGAGCACGGGCAGCAGTTGCCTGGAACACCTTTACCTGTACCGGCGAGGGCGGATACCCGGAGCGTCTCGAGCCTTACGACGACCATGTGATTACCCAGGTCGCCACTGGGCTCTTCGGTGTGCGTGAAGAGACCATTCAACGGGTGCGTGTCGTCGAGTTCAAGTACGCCCAGGGGGCGAAGCCCGGTCTCGGGGGCCACCTCCTGGGCGACAAGAACACCCCGGACGTGGCCCGCATGCGTCAGGCGGTCGCGGGCAATGCCCTCTTCTCGCCTTTCCCGTTTCACAGCGTGTACTCGGTCGAGGATCACAAGAAGCACCTGGACTGGATCAAGATGACGAACCAGACGGCCCTCGTCTCCGTCAAGGTCTCGACGCCGACGGACGTGGACATGGTGGCGGTCGGCAGCTACTGCGCCGGGGCGCACATCATCCACCTCGACGGCAGCTACGGCGGCACCGGGGCGGCACCCGACATCGCCAAGAAGAACATCGCCATGCCGATCGAGTACGCCATTCCGAGAGTGCACAAGTTCCTGGTGGCAGAAGGCATCCGCAATGAAGTCGTGCTCATCGCGAGCGGAGGGATACGGACAGCCCACGACGTTCTGAAGTCGATCGCGCTCGGCGCCGACGGGGCGGTCATCGGCACCGCGGAGCTGGTCGCACTGGGCTGCATCCGCTGCGGCGGCTGCGAGAGCGGCCGCGGATGCGCGCGGGGCATCGCAACCACGGACCCAGAGCTCATGCTGCAGGTGGACATCGACTGGGGGACACAAAGGCTGATCAACCTGTTCGCGGCCTGGCGCGAGCAAATCGTCGGCGTTCTCCGGCAATTCGGCATGGGGAGCATCGGCGAGCTGCGGGGTCGCACGGACTGTCTTTACCACCTGGACCATGCGAAGGAAGGCGAGGCGGCCGGTGCTTGATGCGGCTGACCGGCTGGTTCGATCACGGGCGGAGATGTTCGAGGGACGCCTGCCGGTTGTCGCACCGCGCGCCGCCGACGAGGGCGGATGCGGCGTCACCGGTTTCGCCTGCTCTATCCCCGTGCGCGGCCGCCACATCTATGCACCCTCCTTGCAGATGCACAACCGGGGCAACGGCAAGGGTGGCGGGATCGCTGCCGTCGGCCTTGTGCCCGAGGATATCGGCGTATCGCAGGAGGTCCTCGACTCCCACTACCTGGTGCAGATCGCCCTCCTCGACCCATCGGCTCACGCCGACCTCGAGCGCGAATGCATCGAGCCCGTCTTCGACGTCGCCCTCTCCGTGCGCATGCCGACTGTGGCCGACCACCGCGATGTGCCGGGCCTGGAGGCCCGCCCGCCGGATGTCCACCGTTACCTGGTGCGCGTCAAGCCCAATGTCCTGCAGGCCTTCGCCGAGAAGAACGGCCTCGGCGATCTGCCGCCGCGCGATATCGAAGACGAGTTCGTTTTCCGCAACTCCATACGTCTCAACGAGACCTTCTACTCCTCGCTCGGCGAGAAGAAGGCGTTCGTGCTCTCGCACGGGCGGAACCTGCTCGTGTTCAAGATCGTGGGCTACGCCGAGCAGATCGTCGAGTACTACCGGCTCGAAGACCTGCGCGCCCACGTCTGGATCGCTCACCAGCGCTACCCTACGAAGGGCCGGGTATGGCACCCCGGCGGCGCCCACCCCTTCGTCGGCCTCAACGAGGCGCTCGTCCACAACGGCGACTTCGCCAACTACCACTCGGTGACCGAGTACCTCCTGCAGCGCAACATCCGCCCGCAATTCCTCACCGATACCGAGGTCTCGGTCCTGCTCTTCGACCTGTGGTCGAGGGTGTACAAATACCCGCTGGAGTACGTCATCGAAGCGCTCGCGCCGACGACGGAGCTCGACTTCGATCGGCTCCCCGAGGACAAGCAGCGTATCTACCGTCAGATCCAGGCGGCGCACATCCACGGCTCTCCGGATGGGCCCTGGTTCTTCATCATCGCGCGGAGCTTGCCTGACCAGAAGCAGTTTCAACTGCTGGGCATCACCGACACCGCGATGCTGCGGCCGCAGGTCTTCGCCCTGTCCGAGGGGGACGTGCAGATCGGGCTCATCTGCTCCGAGAAGCAGGCCATCGACGCCACGCTCCGCAGCCTGGCGCAAGAGGACGAGCGCTTCTGCCCCATCGCGGACCGCTACTGGAACGCCCGCGGCGGCAGCCACACCGACGGCGGAGCATTCGTCTTCACCGTCGGTGAAAAAGACGGTGCAAAGACTCTCACCTGCAGCGACAAGTTCGGCCGCGCCGTCTCAGTCGGCGGCGGCCGTGTACGCTGCGATGTCGAATCGCCCAACATCTCCAGCGAACGGCCCCGCTCGATGCGGGAGCTCGTTCGGAGCTCGCTTCACCAGGGCGATGCCCTCGGCCTGTATCGCCACGTCACGCAGAACCTGCCAACGTGGGAGCCGGGCGAGCTTCGCGCCTTCTGCACTGCCGTTGGGGACGAGGCGGACAACGGGCCGGCGAAGACAGTGGCCATCGAGGCACTGACCCTGCTCCGCGACCGCCGGTGCGACACGGGAGACAAGCAGAGGAGCTCTGTTCTGCGGGTCTTGGATGACGCGCTGACCCATCTGTTTGAGAGCGCTCCCCTCTTTGGCTGCGGCCCGGCGGGCCTCTACCGACGGGTGGATTGGGACACCCGAGGACTCCTGGCAGCGCCACAGCCGGCGGAAGACGTGCTTATTGTCAACACCGAGCGTTTCCCACCGGAGGGCGAAGACTGCGATGCCGTCCTTGTGCGCCGGGCCTATGACTTGGGCTGGCGGCGCTTCGTCTGCCACGGCTACCGCGGCCAGCGCTTCACGGGCTGCGGGCTGGGGCCGGCCACCGACGACGTCCGGATCGACGTGTACGGGAGCTCCGGCGACTACCTCGGCTCCGGCATAGACGGTCTGTCGATCTTTGTGCACGGCAACGGCCAGGACCAGCTCGGCCAGATCATGAATCGGGGCAAGCTCGTGGTCTACGGCGACGTGGGCCAGACATTCCTCTACGGTGCGAAAGGCGGCGAGGTGTACGTTCTGGGCAACGCGGCGGGCCGACCGCTGATCAACGCCGTAGGCCGCCCGCGCGTCGTCATCAACGGCACCTGCCTCGACTTCCTCGCCGAGTCGTTCATGGCGGGAGACCCACTTGACGGCGGCGGCTTCGCCATCCTCAACGGCATCGAGTTCGACGAGCACGGCCGTGTAATTCCGCAGGCCACGCCGTATCCCGGCAGCAACCTGTTCTCCCTCGCCTCGGGCGGCGCGATCTACATCCGCGATCCGCATCAGCAGGTCGTCGAGGATCAGCTCAACGGCGGCACCTTCGCGGCCCTTACGTTGGAGGACTGGCTGCTCATCCGCCCGTTCCTCGAGGAGAACGAGCGGCTGTTCGGCGTCTCGGTCGGCGAGCTGCTCACGGTTCAGGGCGAGATCCGGCGGCCCGAGGAGGTCTATCGGAAGGTGAGCGCTGTCAAGCTGAACGTTCTCGCTGCGCAAACGGGAGGAGCGGAATGACCTCAGCAGCGCTAGGGTTGGCCCCTTTCGTGCACGAAGTGGAAGCGACCGCTGGCGCCCGCTTGTCGCTCTGTTTCCAGTGCCAGAAGTGCACCTCCGGCTGTCCCGTAGCGGCGCATGCCGACATTAGGCCGCACGAACTAGTCCGGCTCGTTCAACTGGGCGAGCGGGACGAGGTGCTTTCAAGCCGGATGATCTGGGAATGCACGTCATGCCAAACCTGCAGGACGCGCTGTCCGCAAGGCGTGGAGCTCCCGGCGGTGATCGACGCCCTGCGCAGGCTGTCGCGCGGCAGCAGGAAGGTCACGGCCGACACCACCGTCCCGGTTTTCAACGACATCTTCCTCAGCGCAGTTCAGCGGCTAGGCCGGGTGCACGAACTGGGGCTGATGGCGGCGTTCAAGCTCCGCACGGGGAGCGTCTTCCGGGATTTCGGGAAGCTGCCGGCGATGCTACGCAAAGGGAAGCTCGCGCTGTGGCCGGCGTCGGTGCGCGGTCGTTCGGAGCGCGCAAGCGCATTCCGCCGCGCACAAGGGTTGGGAAGCGAGAAACGATGAGCTACGTTTTCTATCCCGGCTGCTCCCTCGTCTCGACGGCCAAGGAGTATCGCCTCTCCACAGAAGCCGTCACCCGCGCCCTCGGGCTCGACCTGCCCGAGCTGCCCGACTGGACCTGCTGCGGCTCGACGGCCGCCCACCAGTCGAATTCACTGCTATCGCTCGCACTGCCGGCCAAGAACCTGCTCGCGGCCTCGGGCAAGACGATGGCCGTGTGCTGCGCCGCCTGCTACAGCCGTCTCAAGGTGGCGAACCACTGGATCGCCAACGCCCCCGAAAGCCGCGGCCAGGTTGCCACCGTCCTTGGCGCCGACTACGACGGCTCGACCCCGGTCAAACACGTCCTGGAGATCATCAGGGACGACGTAGGGCTGGACGAGATCGCCAGGCGCGTGCGAATGCCGCTAACGGGCCTGCGGGTAGCCTGCTACTACGGCTGCCTGCTGGTGCGGCCGCCGGACATCATGCAGTTTGACGATCCGGAGAACCCGACGTTGCTGGATCAGGTCGTGGCGGCCGTTGGCGCGGAGCCTCTGGAATGGTCTCACAAGACGGAGTGCTGCGGCGCCAACCACTCCATCACGAAAGTCGAGATCGCGGAGCGGCTGTCGCACGACATTCTGGCGATGGCTCGCGCCTCGGAGGCGGACTGCATTGTGACGGCCTGCCCGCTCTGCCAGCTCAACCTCGACCTGCGGCAGAGAGACATTGAGGCTCGCTTCGGAGAGCGGTTGGACCTGCCGGTGCTCTTCTTCACCCAGTTGCTCGGCCTGGCTCTGGGCCTCCCGCCGAAGGAGCTCGGGCTGGGCAGCCTGATCGTCGATCCCTTGCCCATGCTTGCCAAGAAGGGCATGGGGGCGCGCCCCGGCCTCGGGGCGGCAGTCTCCGTCAGAGGGCGGGAATAGGCCATGTACCAGGAGCTGCCAACCGGCGCAGTGCTCGTCTACGGGGCAGGCATAGCCGGCATCCAGGCCTCGCTCGACCTGGCTGAATCCGGGTTCAAGGTCTACCTCGTCGAGCGTTCGGCCGCCATCGGTGGCCGGATGTCGCAGCTGGACAAGACTTTCCCCACCGGCGACTGCGCGATGTGTATCCTGTCGCCGAAGCTTGTCGAGTGTGGGCGCAACAAGAACATCGAGATCATCACGCTGGCCGAGATCGAGAGCGTAACGGGCGAGGCGGGCGACTTCGAGATTCGGATCAGGAGGAATCCGCGCTACGTGGACCTCCGCAAGTGCAACGCCTGCGGCGACTGTGCCGAGGTCTGTCCGGTGTCCTTGCCCAGCGAATTCGATCGGGGGCTGGGGCAGAGGAAGGCCATCTTCCACCCCTACCCGCAGGCGATCCCTAACGTGTACGGCATCTCGAAAGCAGAAGGCACCGCGCCCTGCAAGCAGGCGTGTCCGGCCGGGGTCAACGTGCAGGGCTACGTCGCCCTCATCGGCCAGGGCAAGTTCCGGGAGGCCTACGACGTCATCCGCGAGCGCTGCCCGCTGCCCGCGGTCTGCGGCCGAATCTGTCAACACCCCTGCGAGGCGCAATGCAACCGGGGCGACATCGACGAGCCGGTGGCCATCCGCGACCTGAAGCGCTTCGCCGCCGACTGGGTCTACGCCAACAGGGATCAGCTCGGTCAGCAAGCCCCGGAGGAAGCGCGCGAAGAACGAGTGGCGATCATCGGGGGCGGCCCGGCCGGACTCACCGCGGCCCACGACCTGAGCCAGATGGGATACGGAGTGACGATCTTCGAGGCCATGCCCTTCCTGGGCGGCATGCTGCGCGTCGGCATTCCCGAGTACCGCCTCCCGCGCGACGTGCTGGACTTCGAGATCGACCGGCTGCTCAACGACCGCATCGAGGTCAGGCTGACCCAGCGGATCGGGCGCGACCTCACCCTGGACGGCCTCCGCGGTCAGGGCTACGCTGCGACCTTCATCGCCTGCGGCGCGCACAAGGACCTCCGGCTGGATGTCGAGGGAAGCGAGTGCGACGGGGTGATCTCCGCGCTCGACTTCCTGAGGAGCGTGAACCTGAGCGAGCCGGTGCGCGTCGGTAAGCGGACCGCCGTCATCGGCGGCGGAAACGCGGCTATGGACGCCGCGCGCGCCGCCCTCCGGCTGGGCTCCGATGAGGTGACGGTCGTATACCGCAGGTCGCGCGCCGAGATGCCGGCGCTCGACGAGGAGATTCGCCTCGCCGAGGAGGAAGGGATCCGCTTTCAGATTCTGGCCAGCCCGATCCGCATGATCGGTGATGACGGGGGCGCGGTGGCCGGCATGGAATGCCTCCGGATGCGGCTGGGCGAACCTGATGCGAGCGGGCGGCGGCGGCCCGAGCCGATCGAGGGGTCGAACTTCACGATCGGGGCGGATACGGTCATCATCGCCGTCGGTCAGACCGCCGACCTGGAAGGCCTGCCGCTGGGCTCCGACGGAGGGATCCCCTGTGACGACTCCCTGGCCACGGCCATCCCTGGCGTATTCGCCGGGGGGGACGCCGTCTTGGGGCCAGCGTCCCTGGTAGAAGCGATGGCCCACGGTCATCGGGCTGCCGAGGCCATCCACCGGTACGTAACAACTGGGGAGGCAACTGCGCCGGGGCCAGGCGATGGCAAGCTCGCCCCGAACCCCTCTCCGTCCGCAGCACGCCAGCCTCGCCACCCGATGCCGCAGTCGCCGGTTGACGAGCGCACGAAGGACATGCGGGAGATCGACCTGGGCTACTCAGAGGAGGACGCCATCGCCGAGGCGAGGCGCTGCCTCAACTGCGGGCTGTGCTCCGACTGCCGGCTCTGCGAGAAAGTGTGCGCAGCGGGCGCGATCCTCCACGACATGCTGCCGCAAACCGAAACGGTTCGAGTCGGCGCCGTTATCCTCACCCCCGGCTCGGAAGAGCTGGAGGCGTCGCTGCGGGGCGAGTACGGGCACGGGCGGTACGCCAACGTCATCTCGTCGGTCCAGTTCGAGCGGATGCTCAGCGCTTCGGGCCCGACCGAAGGCAGAATCCAGAGACCGTCCGACGGCGAGCCGGCGAAGCGAATCGCCTTCATCCAGTGCGTGGGCTCGCGGGACAGCGCTCGCGGCAACGACTACTGCTCCGCCATCTGCTGCATGTCGGCCACGAAAGAGGCTCTCGTCGCCATCGAGCACGTACCGGACGCCGAGATCGCCATCTTCTGCATCGACATCCGCGCTTTCGGCAAAGAGTTCGACCGCTACGTCGACCGCGCCCGTGCCGAGCATGGCGTGCGCTACGTCCGGGCCATCCCCTCGCGGGTGGTCGAGATGCCGGGCACGAAAAGCCCGCGCGTCCGCTATTTCGACGAGGGCGGCGAGGAGCGCCAGGAGGAATTCGATCTCGTCGTGCTCTCGGTCGGCATCAAGCCCGGCGCCAGCGTGGCCGAGCTTGCCGAGCGGCTGGGAATCCGGCGGAACCGGTTCGGGTTCTGCGAGACCGACCGGCTGGCGCCGGTAGTGTCGTCGCGGCCGGGTGTCTTCGTGGCTGGCGCCTTCCAGGAGCCCAAGGACATACCGGAATCGGTCGCGCAGGCGAGCGGCGCCGCGGCCTGCGCGATGGAGCTGCTTGCCGGCGGCCGCGCCACGTTGACCCGGCGCCACGAGTACCCGCAGCAGCGCGACGTCACCGACGAAGAGCCGCGAATCGGCGTCTTCATCTGCCACTGCGGGCACAACATCGCCTCTGTGGTGGACGTGGAGGCGGTCGCAGGAGAGGCGGCGACGCTGGCAAACGTCGTCTACGCCGAGACTCACCTCTTCACCTGCTCCGACACCAGCCAGGCCCGGATCCGAGACCTGATCCTGCAGCATCGCTTGAACCGCGTCGTCATCGCATCGTGCTCGCCGCGCACGCACGAGGCGCTGTTCCAGGAGACGCTGCGGGAGTCCGGGCTCAACCCCTACCTCTTCTCGATGACCAACATCCGCGATCAGTGCTCGTGGGTGCACCGCGACGATCCGGCCCACGCGACCCTGAAGGCGTGCGACCTCATGCGCATGGCGGTGGGACGGGCGCGCTGGCTGCGAGCACTGGAGACGAGGCAGGTGCCGATCACCCGCGCCGCGCTGGTCCTGGGCGGGGGTTTGGCGGGCATGACCGCCGCTCTCTCGCTGGCCGACCAGGGTTTCGACGTCCATCTCGTCGAAAAGGAGGCCGAACTCGGCGGCAACCTCCGCTCCATCCGCTACACGCTGGAGCGGGGTGACATCCGCGAGTTCGCAGCGGACCTGGTCAGCCGCGTTGAGGCACACCCGCGCATCACGACCTACATGAGCTCACAGGTGGTCGAGGTCTCTGGCCACGTCGGCAACTTCAAGAGCGAGATCGAAGGCCCCGGCGGCGCTGTGACCGTTCGCCACGGCGTCACGATCATCGCGACCGGCGGGGTCGAACGGCCGACCGATCAGCACCTCCGTGGCAGGCACGAGCGCGTAGTGACCCAGCGCGAGCTGGAAGAGCAACTGGCCTCTGGCAGCTTGGCCGCCGACCTGGGCGAATGCCCGACGATCGTGATGATCCAGTGCGTCGGCTCGCGGACGAAAGAGACCCCCTACTGCAGCCGTGTCTGCTGCTCGGAGGCTGTGAAGAACGCCCTCGCCGTGAAGGCGCAGCGCCCGCAGGCCCAGGTGATCGTCCTGGCGAAGGACATTCGCACCTACGGTTTCCGCGAGACGTACTTCCAGAAGGCGCGGGAGCAGGGCGTGCTGTTCATCCGCTACCCGGAAGAGCAGGAGCCCCAGACATTCGAGGATCAGGGCCTGGTAGTGCGGGTCACGGACGCCGGCGCCCGGCGCCAAGTCCTGCTGCGGCCGAACCTGCTTGTGCTGAGCACCGGGATTGCGCCCGCGCCGGACAATCCCGCTCTTTCGGCGATCCTCAGGACCTCCCTGACGGCCGACGGTTTCTTCCTCGAAGCGCACCCGAAGCTCCGGCCGGTAGACCTGGCCAGCGAGGGGGTGTTCGTCTGCGGGCTCGCCCATTCGCCGCGCTTTATGGACGAGACGATCGCGCAGGCCCGAGCCGCGGCCGGCCGGGCGGCGACGATCCTGGCGCGTCCTCACCTCGAGATTGGGGGCCAGGTTGCCCGCGTTGATCCGCTCAAGTGCACGGCTTGCATGACCTGCGTCAAGGTCTGCCCCTATGGCGCGCCGACGACGAACGGCCGGCAGAGGGTGGAGATCCAGGGGGCGAAGTGCATGGGCTGCGGCAGCTGCGTTGCCGCCTGCCCGGCGAAAGCGATTCAGCTACAACACCAGGAAGACCAACAGCTCGTCGCCATGCTCGACGAGCTGTTTGAGACGCCCGGAGTGGCCACATGATCGAATCCCATCGCAGCGCATCGGCCGAAGCCGTCGCCGACTCTGACGGCACAATCCTGGCATTCTGCTGCAACTTCTGCGCCTATGCCGCGGCTGATCTGGCCGGCGCCAGGCGCATGCAATATCCGGTGAACGTGCGGATCGTCCATGTCCCCTGCACCGGCAAGGTAGAGGTGGAGCATCTGCTCGCCGCCCTCGAGCGCGGGATTGACGGAGTCCTGGTGGCCGGCTGTCTCGAAGGCGGATGCCACTTCGTGGAGGGGAATCTGCGCGCGAAGCGTCGGATCGAGGCCGCGCGGCAGACGCTGGACGAGATCGGTCTCGGGCGGGAGCGCCTACGAATGGTCAACCTGTCGGCTTCGGAAGCGCCGACGTTCGTGGCGCGAGTACTGGAGATGGTGGAGGCGGTCAGCAGCCTTGGCCCCAACCCGCTGCGCGCATCCGCAGCCAGGGAGAAGAGCACGAGATGATAGTAGCAAGCCGAAAGCCCATCTCGGAGATCAAGCAGGTGCTTGCGCCACACGACAAGGTGCTGTTCGTTGGCTGCGGCACCTGCGTGACCGTGTGCCTTGCCGGCGGCGAGCGCGAGGTAGGCATCATGTCCTACGCTATGCGCATGGCCCGCCGGCTGGACGGGCGGCCCATCGAGATCGAGCAGGTGACGATCGAGCGGCAATGCGAGAACGAGTTCATCCAGGAGCTGGCTCCCGCCGCGGAACGCAACGCGGCGATCCTGTCGTTCGGGTGCGGCGCCGGCGTGCAGGCCATCGCCGAGCGCTTCCCGGAAAAGCCGGTCTACGCGGCACTCGACACGCAGTTTCTCGGCATCCTCGAAGAGCAGGCGGTCTGGACGGAGAAGTGCCTGGGGTGCGGGTCGTGTGTGCTGTCGGATTTCGGCGGCATCTGCCCGATTACGCGCTGTGCCAAGCGCCTGCTCAACGGCCCCTGCGGCGGCTCGACCGAAGAGCGGTGCGAGGTCGACCCCGATCAACCCTGCGCCTGGCAGCTCATCTACCGCCGGCTGAAGGCTATCGGCCAACTGGGCAACCTGGAACGCATTGTCCCGCCAAAGGACTGGCGGACAAGCTGGCACGCCGGCGCGCGAAGGGTGGTGCGCGAGGAGCACCGGATCTAGCCCTGGGCCCCCAGGTGGCCTGGCCCGCTCCTTGAATCCGCTCGGTCCTACCGCAAGCTTCATCCCCACCCAGTCGCGCCCGTTTCCTCTAGCTCGCGGCAGCCCTCCATAGAGCCGGCGCAGCCTAAGATCGCTTGTCGGCGAGACATCCCTGATCTCCTGCAGGATCGAGGCCAAGTCAGGCGAGGCCGTGGGCATACGCCAGCAGCTCAACGCCGCTTGGAGACTGTGCGGACAACGTCGACGTTTGGAGACAGATCTTCAGCAGCTTGAAGTGGGACTGACGGAAGCGCGCCTGGAGGCGCAAAACCTATATCGCTGTTGTCACGCTGAGGAGGAAGAGACGCTTTCCCTGCGCGGCGTTTCGCTCCCGCTTCGGCCGGGCCACGTTCCCTGGCCGACCGGAACCGTCGCCGTCAGGCTGCGCCTGGGCCACGTCGACCTTCCCTGCGCCCAGCGGGACGTATCGCTCTGGATCGACGACGTGTCCTTTGGGCTGGCGCCCTAACAGCCTTCCGCCGCCGCGACCGCCAAGCGCCCGTCCGCCCAGCGAAGCCCCACCTAGAGCGTTCCGGCCACGTCCGGGCGTGCGGAGCGCCTGTGGCGGATGGCCCGAGAAGCCCGAAAGTTGCTGAAGGCATACAATACGGTCAGGCCCACACAGCAGCGGACACCAGCAAGGAGGAGACCGTTGAAGACCAGGATTACCGAACTGTTTGGCATAAGATATCCGATTCTCTGCGGCGCGATGATGTGGCTGGCCAAACCCGAGCTCTGCGCCGCGGTGTCCAATGCTGGCGGACTGGGTAACCTGACCGCGGGCAACTACGGCTCCGGAGACGAGCTGCGCCAGGCAATCGCCAGAACCAAACGGCTAACGGACAAGCCGTTTTGCGTGAATCTGACTCTCTTGCCCTCGGTCCGCATTGCCAAGGATCTCCATCTGGACTACTTTCGGGTCTGCTGCGAAGAGGGGATCAGTTCCATCGATGTCTCAGGTGCGCCTTTGGATAGGTACTTGGGACCCGACGCGATCCGCCAAGCCAAAGATGCAGGAGTGAGACTGATACACAAAGTCGGCTCGGCAAAGCACGCCATGCACGCCGAAGAGGCAGGCTACGATGCTGTGATCGCCGCCGGCTTCGAAGAGGGAGGTCATCCTCTGAACGAGGACGTGACGACGATGCTACTCACACCCCGGATCTGCCAGTCGGTGAGTATCCCAGTGGTCACGGCGGGCGGTATCGCCGACGGAAGGGGAATGGCCGCTGCCATAGTGTTGGGAGCGGAGGGCGTGATGATGGCCTCCAGATTCATAGCCACCACTGAGTGTCTTGCGCACCACCGCATCAAGGAGGAGCTGGTCCAGCGACAGGAGAATGACACCGTCATGATTTGCCGGAGCATCAACCTCCAGATGCGCGCCCTAAGAAACGCGCAAGTGGAGAAGGTGCTGGAAGTGGAAGCTCGGAAAGGGGGACTGGAAGACATCATCCCCCTCATTGCCGGCCAGCGCCAAAGCGCTGCGTGGGAGACCGGCGACGTCGACTCTAGTCCGTTGCCCGTGGGCCAGTCTATCGGCCTGATCCAGGACATCGTGAGCTGCGAAGAACTTCTCTCAAGGATCATGCGGGAGGCCGGCGAAATACTGGCGCGAGTGCAGAAGCGATTCGTCGAAGATCTCGCATCATAGGGACCTCGTGCCTCCAGCGAGCTGCTGGCAGTATGCGCCTTCGCCTGCGACGCCTACGCCGGGCACACCGCGAACGAGTTCTCGCCTCAGCCCGCGAAAGAGGCGGACAGCTTCCCCACAGCGGCGTCGAGATCCGCGCCCTCGATGTCTGTGACCTGACGACGGACCGCGTACGTTCCACCTCGAATCCACCTATCCGATTTCCCCGCCAGGGCCACGCCCCAGCCCCATCGCGCTTTGCGATTGCCAAGGTTCGCACGGATGTGCTATCCTCTGTGGTCGAGGGTCCTGAGGTGTTGGACCGGGAGCGCTACAAGCCGGATCCGCAGTTGGAGGGAGAGCGCATATGGTGACCGTGACCAGGGCCAAGCGACGATCATCGGTATTGACGCCGTCCGGTCTAGCCTGTCTGTCGGTGCTCCCGACGGTTAACCTTACCGCCGGCTGTCTCCACGATTGCGTCTACTGCTACATCCGCGGGTATCGCAACTACCCGGGCGAGAGCAGGATCGTTCTGTAGGAGGACACGCTGGAGAGGCTGCGATATGAACTGCGCCCGGGACAGCCAAGACCGCGCGCCGTTTACTTCAGCCCCTCCAGCGACCTGTTCCAGCCCGCGCCGGAAGTCCTGGAGCTGAGCCACGCCGTGGTCGAGTTCCTGTTCAGCGAGGGCATCGGTGTCGCGTTCCTGACGAAGGGTGAGATTCCCGACGAGACCTTGGATCTTCTCATCGACCACGCTGATCTGGTGCAGGCGCAGATCGGCCTGATCACTCTGGAAGACGACATCGCGCGCATCCTCGAGCCTCACGCCGCAAGCCCGCGGACGAGGCTATGGCAGCTGCACTCGCTCATCGCCGGGGGCATAGCTGCGGCTGCCCGCCTGGACCCGATTCTGCCAACGTTGACGGACGACCCCGAGGCACTGGACCGGGAATTCGCAGCTCTGGCGCAGGTCGGCGTAAAGCGAGCTGCGGCAGGCGTGCTGTTTCTCCGGTCGGGCATTTCGTACTGGCTGAGCAGAAGAGTGCCCAGAGAGATGGTGGCCCCGCTGCTCAATGCCTACCGAAAAGGAGAAGAAGCTGTCATGCGCGGCGCGCAACATCCCATCCAGAATCTCGCCCTAGAGCGACGCAGAGAGATCTTCGCGCGACTCCAGGAGGCGGCCGACGCGCACGGCGTTAGGCTTGATGTCTGCGCCTGCAAGAACTCCGACATAGCGCGGGGATCCTGCAACATCGCCGGCACGTGGCCTGCGCGGACGCCCAGAGCCGCTCAGCCGGCCCTCATCTCATGACCAGTTCTCTGTTCGCAGGCCAGGCACTCGAGAAAAAACGAACGTTACCCGTAATCATCGTAAGGTCGTGGGTCAAGGCAATCGCGGCGACTCGCAGGTCCGGCTCGGCCAGGGGTGTCCCTGCCTCTTCCAACTGGGCCCGCAGCCGTCCATAGGTTTCCGCTGCCGCCCGGTTGAAAGGCAGGATGCGGATGTTGGGCCACAAGCGCTCCTCCAACTGGCGAAGGAAGTGATCTGGCCTGTCAGTACGGTATGCCCTGTAGACCCTTTCACCAACAGTGATAGCCGAGGTAAACTGCTGTTCGGCCGGTACGGCGGCCAACTTGGCCAGAAGGGTGGGTGAGGGCGCGCGGTTCAGCACTTGGCTGAGGATGTCGGTGTCGAAGAGGTACAACCCTAGCCCTCGATGGCGACCGGACGATCCTTGGCCGCTTTCCGCTGATAGTAGATGCCCCTCACCACCTCATCCAGTTCCTCGTAGTCGGCCCAGGGGCCCACAGCGGCCAGCAGGCCCTTGGCGGCCACGGGCTCTTGCCCCAGCCGCTCCAGGTCTTCTGCTGACACGAGAGCGGCCCTGGTCGCCCTCACCGCAAGCGCATGGTACGCCCGGAGGCGTTGGGGGAGGTAGGGCTGCAGAGTAAAGTCTTCAGGTACCTAGCCGTGGCCAGTCGTTGGATCCCCTGAGGTCAGAATTGCAGCCCGAAACAGTCTCTGCTTGTTATGGACGTTGAGCAGGCCAAAGCGTAGGCCAGTAGGCTAAACGGCGTGCAAGGGGCCTTCATCGGGTTACTGTTCGTCGCGGCGCTGGGGGCTAACGTGCCCCTGGGCATATGGCGACGCGGCCTGCGCCGCTTCTCCCCAGCCTGGTTCCTAGCCATTCACGCCAGCATACCGCTGCTGGTCGCGATGCGTCTTGCTCTGGTTCGAGCTAACTGGGTCATACCGCCGGAGATCGGTCTCGCCGTAGTTGGCCAGCTGGTAGGGATGCGCCTGCCTTGGCTCTGATAGCCAAGGTCTTGACACTCCCCCTTCGTCTCGGAACCCGGGGCAACACCTAGACCCACCGCTCCAGCCTGCGCGCCTGCCCGACCCGCAGGCTGGAGCGGTGGGGAAGGTAGGGAGATCAGGCTCTCCCGAACTGCCCTGTCATCGAGTCGTGGCCGAGTCACCAGCGCTCGCCCAGAGGCAAACCGGGGGTCTCCGATGGCAGCCCGTTCGCTCATACCGCGAAGATATCCCTAAACCCTTTTCCCGCTTGACAGACGACCGGCGGGCTCCTCTTAACCACCCGTATACCAGTTCTTCACCGATCAGCCAGCAACAGCGGGGTCTCAAGGTGCTAGGCTGCAATACAAGAGGGGTTCCCGACCCACCTCAGCGACGGGAAGAGGATACTCCAGCAAGAAAGCAGGACGCCTGGCCGTGCCATATCCTGGACGAGGCCCAACTGTCCGAAGGGGAGGAGGCAAATGGGCAATCAGCTGACGATTCTCGTCATTGGCACCGAAGATAAAGAATCACAACGCGTGCGAGAATGGATCGAGGAAGCGGGATATGGTGGCATCGTGGCTGAGGACTGGAGGAGCGGTCTTCGCGAGCTCTACAGCTGCCATCCCGATGCGGCGGTTGTGCTCATGGACGCCATGGACGCCAGCCACTGGTCCAACGTCGAGCGCATCCGAGAACTGTGCGACATACCCATAGTCCTTGTCACCTCGCAGACCACCCGCGGCGCCCTCCAGCGGGCCTTTGACCTGGGGCTGGACGGCTATCTTGTCAAGCCCCTGCAACCCGAGGAACTCGTCAGCCGGCTGTCCACCGTTCTTCAGAGGGTCTCTAACAATGGGGGCAATCACAGTGACCCCTCCTCCGTATTCAGATATGAAAACCTCACCATCGACTGGAGGAAGATGGAGGTACAGTTGGACGGCGAGACCGTCCACCTGAGCCCCACGGAGTTCAGGCTGCTATCCCTGCTGGCAGAGCGGCGGGGCTGGGTAGTGTCCTACGATGAGATCCTCACCAAGGTGTGGGGCCCCGCCTATGTTGGAGATCGGAACAACGTTAAGTTGTACATCTGGTATCTGCGCCGGAAGCTAGAAGGCGATCCCGCTAACCCTCGCTGGATCCTCACTAAGTATGGCGTGGGCTACACTTTCTGTGCCGATGAGGTGCGGTCGAGCTTGTGACTTCTCTTGACCCGGGAGTCGTGGGTCAAATCTCACCAGCCCTCCAAGACTCCCCTCTCTGCACTTGCCGCGAACGTTCCTCTCCTCGCTAGAGCATTGCAGCCGGTATCATACGGGACCGATCGGCCGCGACCTCCTCCACGCGGCAGGCGCAAGCGCAGCTTCCTCCTCGGTGCCACCGTCTAGGCGCCTGCCGTCCTGTTTCTGCCTTTGAGCGACCGCGGGCGCTCGTACCCTGGCCAGCGGATACTGGGCAGCCAATTGAACGGCTGACAAAAGAGCTCGCCCGGGGGTGGCTCCTCCTCCTGCTGGCTGCGCGCGCGGCCATAGCCCCGCTCACCCTCACCGCAGGCACCTGGTACGCCAGGAGGTGGTAGGGGAGGTAGGGACTCCAGGCGCTTCCCATCGAAACCCGGGTTTCGAGAGCTGGTGTGGGACACACACCATGACTTCATCGTGCTATGCCAGGCGCCCCGTAATTGGCTCGCTGCGCTGAGCTATCTTCGGGCCAGCCGAATGATCACCTTACGAATGTTGTGGGCTAGAAGAAGGCCCGAGTTTCTGCATCTCGCTGCAAAGACGGTGAGGACTCGGGGGGTGCATCGTCGAATCCGCAAGCTGGGGCGGCAACGGGACGAGTACTGAAGGACGGTACCGAGTCACACGGGGTGGGTACGGTGGCGACCCGAACCGCGTCTTCCAGACGCCGATAAGAAGCGAGGGAGGACCTCTGCATCTTGCGGCTCGCCGGACTGCGCCTCATCATGCAGTGGGGGGTTTGCCAAGGCCAGAGAGGACGGACCGGCTTGAACACCGGCAGCAGGAGCTTTCGCAGCGCCATCCGCGCCATCTGGCGCCACCGCTACGGGCGCGGGGTCGAGCCCGCATGGGGCGGCGACGATCAGCCACTACGCGCCGAACTGCTCAGCCTCGAGCAGCTCAAGGAGCACGCCAAGGCGCTCGCGGGGAAGCACGCCGTTGATGAGAAGCGGGGGCCGGACCTTCTCCTCCCGCAGCTCAGCGAGAACGAGTGCGTCCTCCTCAATGCCTACCGCCTCATCACCGACGAGGGGGAAGGCGAGCTTCGTGTCACTCCCGCCGTCGAGTGGCTGCGCGACAACTTCTACCTCATCGAGGAGCAAATACGGACGGCCCGGCGCGACCTGCCCAAGGGCTACAGCCAGGAGCTCCCCCGGCTGCTTGGCGGCCCCTTGGCCGGCTACCCCGTCGTTTACGACATCGCGATCGAACTCGTCTCCCACGGCGACGGCCGCGTCGACGCGGGCAGCTTGAGCGCCTTCGTCTCCGCCTACCAGACCGTCAAGCCGCTCAAGCTGGGCGAGCTTTGGGCGATGCCGATCATGCTGCGCCTGGCGCTGATCAACAACCTCCGTCGCGTCGCGTCGCGCATCGTTGCCAGCCGGCTCGCGCGCAGCCAGGCGAACCACTGGGCCAACCGGATGATCGAGGTGGCGGAGAAGGAGCCGACGAGCCTGATCCTCACGCTCGCGGACATGGCGCGGTCGGACCCGCAGATATCCAGCGCCTTCGTAGCCGAACTCGCGCGCCGGCTTCAGGGCCAGGGGCCCGCGCAGGCGATGCCGCTCACCTGGCTGGAGCAGCGCCTCGCCGAGATGAGCCTGACGATCGAGCGGCTAGTCCAGCTTGAAGGCCAGGAGCAGGCGGAGGGCCAGGTTTCGATCAGCAACAGCATCGGCAGCCTCCGCTTCCTCGACGCGACCGACTGGCGCGATTTCGTCGAGACGTTGAGCGTCGTCGAGGACACGCTCCGCGACGACCCGGCTGGCGTCTACAGCCAGATGGACTTCGCCACGCGCGACCGCTACCGGCACGTCGTCGAGCGCACGGCCCGCCGGGGCGGCCTCCCGGAGCGGGAGGTGGCTCAGAAGGCGGTGGACCTGGCCGCGGCCGCACGGGCGCGGGCCGGCGCCCAGGACCGGACGGGCCACGTCGGCTACTATTTGATCGACCGGGGCGTGCCGCTCTTCGAGCGCGCCGCCCAGGTCCGCCTCTCGCCCTTCGAGCGACTCCGGCGGGCGGCAGGCCGCATGCCGCTTCTCCTCTACCTTGGCTCGATCTGGCTGATCGCCGCGACGGTGACGCTCAGCGTGCTGGTGCAGGCGGTGGCCTTCGGCGCCGGAGGCTGGGGGCTGCTGCCACTTGGCGCGCTCGTCCTCCTTTGCGCCAGTTCGCTCGGCGTCGCGGTCGTGAACTGGCTGGCGACGCTTCTCGTCAAGCCCGATACGCTCCCCCGGCTCGACTTCTCGCAGGGGATACCGTCCGACCTGCGCACGCTCGTCGTAGTGCCTACCCTCCTCACCGACCCGGAGGGCGTCGCGGATTTGCTGGAGGCGCTGGAGGTACGCTTCCTGGCAAACCACGACCCCAACCTCCACTTCGGACTGCTCACGGACTTCCGCGACGCGCCGGCCGAGGTGATGCCGGAGGACGAGGAGTTGCGCCGTCTGGCGCGCGAGGGAATCGAGGCGCTCAACCACAAGTACCAGGACGGCCGCGACGACGCCTTCTTCCTCCTCCACCGGCCACGCCGCTGGGACCCCCGAGAGCGCGTCTGGATGGGCTACGAACGCAAGCGCGGGAAGCTGAGCGACCTCAACGCCCTCTTGCGCGGCGCCGAGGACGGCCGCTTCTCACTGATCGTCGGCGAGCGGTCGGTGCTGGCAACCGTCAAGTACGTGATCACGCTTGACACCGACACGCAGCTCCCTCGCGACGCCGCCCGCCTCCTCGTCGGCACGCTCAGCCACCCGCTGAACCGGCCGCACTACGACAAGGCGAAAGGGCGCATCTGCGAGGGCTACAGCATCCTGCAACCGCGCCTCTCAGCGACGATGGCGAATGTCAGCCGTTCATGGTTCAGCCGCCTCTTCGGCGGCGAGCCGGGCATCGACCCCTACACGCACGCCGTCTCCGACGTCTACCAGGACATCTTCCACGAGGGGTCTTTCATCGGCAAGGGCATCTACGACGTGGACGCCTTCGAGCAGGCGCTTGGTGGCCGCTTCCCCGAGAACGTGATCCTCAGCCACGACCTCCTGGAAGGCTGCTACGCCCGGGCGGCGCTTGTCACTGACGTTCAGCTCTACGAGAACTACCCGACGCGTTTCAGTGCCGACGTGAGCCGCCGCCACCGCTGGACCCGCGGCGACTGGCAGATCGCACGGTGGCTGCTGCCCCGCGCGCCCGACGCCAGCGGCCGTCCGGTGCGCAACCCAATCTCGGCGCTCTCGCGCTGGAAGATCCTCGACAACCTCCGGCGAAGCCTCGTGTTCAGCGCGCTCGTGCTGCTGCTCCTCCTCGGGTGGACAATCCTCAGCCCGGCCTGGTTCTGGACGTGCGTTGTCGCCGGCATCCTCTTCCTCAGCCCGTTGCTGACGTCCATTGTCGAGATCGCGCGCAAGCCGGCGGACCTGCCGCTCCGTTTGCACCTCAGCACGGCCGCCGCATCGGCGGCCAGGCGGATGGCCCGGAGCGCGCTCGGCCTGGCGCTCCTGCTCTACGAGGCGTCCTTCAGCCTGGACGCCGTGCTCAAGACGTGGTGGCGGATGCTCGTCACGCGGCGCCGCCTCCTCGAGTGGACCACGTCAAGCGACGCGAGGCGGAGCGACAGCAAGCGGCTCGCCGAGTTCTTCCGAATGATGTGGGTAGCGCCGGCCGTCGCTCTCGCAGCGACCGTCTACCTCTCGCTGGAGCGACCGATGGCGCTCCTCCCCGCTGGGCCGCTGCTCGCTGCCTGGTTCGCCTCGCCGGCCGTTGCCTGGTGGGTGAGCCGGCCAGTCGCGCGGCGTGAGCCCAGCCTCTCGTCCGTGCAGACGGCCTTCCTGCGCAGGCTTGCCCGCAAGACGTGGCGCTTCTTCGAGGCATTCGTCGGCCCCGAAGACAACTGGCTGCCGCCCGACAGCTATCAGGAGGCGCCCGTCGAGGTGATTGCCCACCGGACCTCGCCCACGAACATGGGGCTCTCCCTCCTCGCGAACCTGGCTGCGTACGACTTCGGTTACATCTCCGCCCGCCGCCTGATCGACCGGACGACGCGCGCTCTCCAGACGATGGAGGGGATGGCGCGCATCCGCGGCCACTTCTACAACTGGTATGACACGATAACGCTGCGGCCGCTCGCGCCGCTTTACGTTTCCACCGTTGACAGCGGCAACTTGGCTGGCCACCTGCTCACGCTGCGGCCAGGTCTTCACGAGTTGGCTGATAGCCCGGTTCTCCCACCTCAGGCTTTTGGCGGCCTCCGCGACACGCTCGGTATCCTGGCGGACGCCGGCCGGTCCGCGCCCTCGCGCGACGCGCCCGGCCGTGACGGCGGCGGCCTCGCCGAGACGGTTGACGAGATCGCCCGGCTGCTCGACGCGCTCGCCAGCCCTCCCGCCGGCCTGCGCACCTCCCGCTCGCTCCTCGACCAGCTGACGACGGCCGCCGGGCGCATCGCCGACGGCTTAGGCCGCGAGCCCGACGCTGAGATGGAGTGGTGGGCCCTCTCATTCGAGGAGCAGTGCCACGACCTGCTCAGCGACCTGGAGCACCTGGCGCCGTGGGCCGCGCTGTTGCCTCCGCCCGACGCCCTGGTCGAGAGCGAGGGGCCCGGCGAAGCTGCGGCGTCCGGCTCGCTGCGCGAGGCGATTCGCGAGCTCGACGAGGGGCCGACGCTCCGCGAGACTGCCGACTTCGGCGAAACACTCATCCCGGCGCTCGACGACGCGCTCGCCGGCCTCACGGCTGACCGCCCGCGACCCGCCCGCGACTGGCTGGCCCGTTTCCGCCGCGCCGTGAGCGAGGCGAGCGGCCGCGCCGCTGACCGGTTGGAGGCCATCGAACGGCTCGGCCAGATCTGCTACAAGCTGGCCGACATGGATCAGGACTTCCTGACGGACCAGTCGCGCAACCTGCTCGTCATCGGCTACAACGTCGCCGAGCAGCGGCGCGACTCAAGCTATTACGACCTGCTGGCCTCAGAGGCGCGCCTCGCCAGCTTCGTCGCCATCGCGCAACGGCACCTGCCGCAGGAGCACTGGTTCGCCCTCGGCCGCCTCGTGACGACCTCCGGCGGCGATCCCGTGCTCCTCTCCTGGGGCGGCTCCATGTTCGAGTACCTGATGCCGCTCATCGTCATGCCGACTTACGACGACACCGTGCTTGACCGGACCTACAAGGCCGTCGTCCGGCGCCAGATCGAGTACGGCGCGCAGCGGGGCGTCCCCTGGGGCATCTCCGAGTCCGGCTACAACACGACGGACGCCCGTCTCAACTACCAGTACCGCGCCTTCGGCGTGCCGGGCCTCGGCTTCAAGCGCGGCCTCGCCGACGATCTGGTCGTCGCGCCCTACGCGACGGCGATGGCGCTAATGGTCGCGCCAAAAGAGGCGTGCGCGAACCTTGAGCGGCTCCTCGACCTCGGCGCGGAGGGCCGCTACGGCCTCTACGAGGCGATCGACTACACGCCCTCGCGGCTGCCGCACGGCGAGGCGTTCGCGCTCGTGCGGTTGTTTATGCCACACCACGAGGGTATGACCTTCCTCTCCCTCGCCTACGCGCTCCTCGGCCGGCCGATGCAGCGCCGCTTCCTCTCTGAGCCGCTCTTCCAGGCGACGGATCTGCTGCTGCAGGAGCGCGTGCCGAAGGTCGCGCCCTTCTATCCAAACGCCGCCGAGATGTCCGGCCTGCAGCAGCGCGCCGGCGAGTACCAGGCGCTCCTCCGCGTGTTCAGCAACCCCAACTCCGCCTCGCCCGAGGTGCACCTGCTCTCCAACGGCAGCTACAACATAATGGTGACCAACGCCGGGGGCGGCTATAGCCGTTGGCGCGACCTCGCGGTCACGCGCTGGCAAGAGGACGCGACGCGCGACTGCTACGGCACGTTTTGCTACCTTCGCGACCTGACGAGCGGCCAGGTCTGGTCCACGGCCTACCA
The DNA here is from genome assembly GCA_963701285.1 of uncultured Chloroflexia bacterium. GTDB lineage: Bacteria > Chloroflexota > Dehalococcoidia > SM23-28-2 > SM23-28-2. The sequence goes on from OY969584.1 coordinate 170,238, forward strand.
GCCGACGCTCAGGCAGCCGAAGACCTACAACGCTATCTTCTCCCAGGCGCGCGCCGAGTACCGGCGCCGCGATGGCGAGATCGACACGCACACGGAGATCGTCGTCTCGCCAGAGGACGACGTCGAGATCAGACGCATCAGGATAACGAATCGCTCGGGCACGCGGCGGACGATTGAGGTGACGAGCTATGCGGAGGTGGTGATGGCGCCGCCGCCCGCCGACGCCGCCCACCCGGCCTTCAGCAAGCTCTTCGTCCAAACGGAGATCGTCTCTTCGCACGACGCGATCCTCTGCTCGCGGCGGCCGCGCTCACCCAGCGAGCCGACGCCCTGGATGGTCCATTTGATGGACGCGGGCGCGACGACCTCCATCGGCGAGGCGTCATTCGAAACGGACCGGTCGCGCTTCATCGGGCGCGGCCGGTCGCTCGCCGACCCGAAAGCGATGGCGGACGACGCTGGCCTTTCCGACAGCCAGGGGCCGGTGCTTGATCCTATCGTTTCGGTCCGCCGCCGGGTCACGGTAGGTCCGGATGAGACGATCTGGGTGAACGTCGTGACCGGCGTCGGCGAGACACGCGAGGCGGCGATGGCGCTCGCTGGCAAGTACCACGACCGCCGTCTGGCCAACCGCGTCTTCGATCTGGCGACGACCCACCGGCAGGTGGTCCTCCGCCAGCTCAACGCGACCGAGTCGGACGCCCAGCTCTACGGCCGCCTCGCCAGCTCGATCGTCTACGCGAACCCGCGCCGCCGTGCCCCGGCGAACGTCCTCGCCCGCAACCAGCGCGCGCAGTCCGGCCTCTGGGGATTCGGCATCTCGGGCGATTTGCCGATCGTCCTCCTGCGCATCGGCGACCGACCGAAGATCGAACTCGTGCGGCAGCTCGTCCAGGCGCATGCGTACTGGCGCCTCACCGGGCTCGCAGTTGACCTTGTCATCTGGAACGAGGAGCCGTCCGGCTACCGCCAGGAGCTGCACGAGGAGATCATGGGGCTCGTCGCCGCCGGAACGGAGTCGCACGTCATCGACCGGCCGGGCGGCATCTTCGTCCGGCACGCCGACCAGATGTCGGAGGAGGACAGGATCCTTCAGCAGACCGTCGCCCGCGTTGTGATCATCGACAGCGCCGGGACGCTCGCCGAGCAGATCGAGCGCCGCCGGGTCGAGCAAGGGGTGCCAGCTCTCACGCCAGCCGAGGACATCGTGCCAGATCACGAGCGCGCCGTCGAGCTCCCTCGCCGCGACCTCGTGCTTTCGAATGGCCTCGGCGGCTTCACGCCGGACGGACGCGAGTACGTCGTCACCCTGCGGCCCGGCGACACGACGCCCGCGCCCTGGGCGAACGTGCTGGCAAACCCGCAGTTCGGCGCCGTCATCACGGAGAGCGGCGGTGGCTACACCTGGGCCGAGAACGCCCACGAGCTGCGCCTCACGCCCTGGTACAACGACCCGGTGACCGACGCCAGCGGCGAGGCCTTCTACATTCGCGACGAGGAGACCGGTCGCTACTGGTCGCCAACGCCGTTACCGTCGCGCGGCGCCTCCACCTACACCTGCCGCCACGGCTTCGGCTACACGCTGTTCGAGCACGCGGAGGCCGGCGTCATCTCCGAGCTGGCCGAGTACGTCGCGCTCGACGCGTCGGTGAAACTGATGGCGCTGACGCTTCGCAACGAGTCGGGCCGGGCGCGCCGCCTCTCGGCGACGGGCTACGTCGAGTGGGTGCTCGGCGAACAGCGGGAAAAGTCGCTCCTCCACGTCGTCACCGAGATCGACCCGAAGAGCGGCGCCGTCTTCGCCCGCAACCCCTACAATAGCGACCTCCCCGGCCGCGTCGCCTTCTTCGACGTGGACGAGGCGATCCGCACCGTTACCTGCGACCGCACCGAGTTCCTCGGCCGCAACGGCCTGCCCGGCCAGCCCGCCGCGATGACGCGCGCCCGCCTATCGGGCCGTGTCGGCGCCGGGCTGGACCCCTGCGCCGCGCTGCAGGTCCAGGTCGACCTGGCCGACGGAGAGGAGCGGGAGATCGTCTTCGTCCTCGGCGTCGGGCACGACGAGGAGGAGGCGCGCGACCTGGTGCGGCGCTTCCGCCGCCCCGGCCCCGCGCACGCGGCGCTGGACGCGGTCAAGGGGCACTGGGAACGCCTCCTCGGCGCCGTCCGCGTCGAGACGCCGGAGCCGGCTGTCAACATCCTCGCCAATGGCTGGCTCCTCTATCAGGCGATCGCTTGCCGCCTCTGGGCGCGGACCGGCTTCTACCAGTCGGGCGGCGCCTTCGGCTTCCGCGACCAACTCCAGGACGTGATGGCGCTTCTCCACACCCAGCCGCTGCTCATCCGCGAGCACCTGCTGCGCTGCGCGGCCCGCCAGTTCCGCGAGGGGGATGTCCAGCACTGGTGGCAGCCGCCGACCGGGCATGGCGTGAGGACTCGCTGCTCCGATGACCTGCTCTGGCTGCCACTGGCGACGGCCCGCTATGTCCTCGGCACAGGCGACACCGGCGTCCTCGACGAGCGCGTCTCCTACATCGAGGGGCGGCCGCTCAACCCCGGCGAGGACTCCTACTACGACCTGCCCGCGTGGTCTGAGGAGGCGGGCACGCTCTACGAGCACTGCGTCCGGGCGATCGAGCGGGGGACGCGGCTCGGCCGACACGGGCTGCCGCTGATCGGCTCCGGCGATTGGAACGACGCTATGAACATGGTCGGCCTGGGTGGCGAGGGCGAGAGTGTCTGGCTGGCGTTTTTCCTCCACCACGTGCTCACACAGTTCGCCGAGGTCGCGCGGCTCCACGGCGACCTCGCCCTCGCTGAGCGCTCAGAGTCGGAGGCCGCGGCGCTCCGACACGCTGCCGAGATGCACGCCTGGGACGGCGACTGGTATCGCCGCGCCTACTTCGACAGCGGCGAGCCGCTTGGTTCTGCCAACAGCCCGGAGTGCCGGATCGACTCGATACCCCAGAGCTGGTCTGTGCTCTCCGGCGCCGGCGACCCGCGCCGCAGCCGCATCGCGATGGAGTCGGTCGACCGGCTGCTCGTGCGCCGCGAACAGGCCCTCATCCAGCTCCTCGACCCACCGTTTGACAGGTCCGACCTGAACCCCGGCTACATTAAGGGGTATCCGCCGGGCGTGAGGGAGAACGGCGGCCAGTACACGCACGCCGCGATCTGGGCGGTCATGGCCTTCGCGGCGCTGGGCGACGCACGCCGCGCCTGGGAGCTGCTCTCGCTGATCAGCCCACTCAACCACGCGTCGAGCGCGGAGAAGGCGGCGATTTATCGTGTCGAGCCGTACGTCGTGGCGGCCGATGTCCACGCACTGCCGCCGCATACGGGCGTGGGCGGCTGGACCTGGTACACGGGTGCCGCCGGCTGGATGTACCGGCTGATCGTCGAGTCGCTGCTCGGCCTTCGCTTGCAGGTGGACCGGCTGTCCTTCACGCCCTGCCTGCCGCCCGACTGGCAGTCGTTCACCCTCAGCTACCGCTACCGGGAGACGACCTACGCGATCAGCGTGCGACGAGCGGGCGCGGGTGACGCAGTGCGCATTGTCGTCGACGGCGTTGAGCAGGATCAGGGGTCGATCCGACTCGTCGACGACCGCGAGCCGCACACGGCCGAGGTCGAGATCGGCGGGGCCGACGAGAGCAGCCCCGTCATCGGGGAGCCTCCGCCCGCGAGCAACCTGCCGCCCCGATAGCCTGGTCGGCCGCGGTCGAGAGTTCCCGGCGATCCAAGTAAGGACGGTGGCTGCTAGGAACGGCAAGAGTACCAATTTACTATCTGGAGGCAATACTTGGAGCGGCAAACGGGCGTGGGATGCCAAGATGCGGATCCCCGTATCCGGAGGGTTAACGCGGCGTGCCATTTGGGCAGTGCTCCCAAATCGGGTCTACACGGGCGTCACCGTTTGGCGGCCCGACACACCAGAGGAAGAGATCCGACCTGGCAACCACGAGCCGATTATCACCCAGGACGAATGGGACGCCATCGAGCGCATACGCGCCCGGCGCACGACCCGCCGTGGACGCAGACCGGTGGGTCGCGTCTATCCCCTGTCAGGTCCTCACTCTTTCTAGTGACTATTCCGCCGGCGCTTCCGTCGCGGCTGGATAGCGTACCGCCCTGGCGCCCCACACACTTGCGCTTATTCCTCACTGCCTCCACGCGCCCTTTCGGGCAGTAGCCGTCGAGAGGCGCGAACCTTGAGCCCCTCGACCAGACTGTAGACCACGGGCACTACCACTAGGGTGAGCAGGGTTGAGCTGAATAGCCCGCCGATCACCACCCGGCCCAGCTCGCTCGCTATTATCGCCCCCTCGTTGCGGCCCAGCGCCAGCGGGACGAGAGCAAGCATCGCGGCGACGGCCGTCATCATGATCGGTCGCACACGCGTCTGCCCGCCCTCCACCAGCGCGTCGTACGTGCTGTAGCCGCGCTCCTTGCGAAGCATGATCACGAACTCGAGCAGAACAATGGCGTTCGTCACAACAATGCCGACAAGCATCAAGATGCCGATGAGCGAGCTGATGCTTAGCGCCGAGCCGGTGACCGCCAGCGCCACGAGGGCGCCGATCAGCGCCAGCGGCAGGCTGAAGAGGATGACGAACGGCGTAAGCAGGCTGCCGAACAGCAGCGCCATGACGGCATAGACCAGCACGATCGACACCACGATGGCGACGAACATCGTGGAGAAGCCCTCGTTGATGTCCGAGGCGATGCCGCCGGTCTTCACGCTGATCCCGTCCGGCAATGACAGCTTGTCGACGGCCTTCTGCGCGTCCTGCGAGACCTTGCCGGTGTTTTCGCTGGTGATATCGCCAGTGATGGTCGCCGCCGGCTTGCCGTCGACACGCGTGATCGTCGTTTGCTTTGTCACCGGCACGATGCTCGCCACGGAGTCCAACCTCACGCCGCGGGCGATCTCCAGCGCGCCCAGCGTCTCCGCGCTGGTGATGTCGCCGCCGGATACCACCAAGCTCACGCCGAGGGGCCCCTGGCCGAGGTCCGCCGTGGTGATGGTGCGGCTGGGCAACAGGTTGGCGAGACTGCCGGAGATCTGCTGCGCCGTCAGCCCGGCTGCCGCTGCCTTCGCCGAATCGACCCGCACCTCCAGCGTGGACTGAGCAGCAGCGAGGTCGCTCGTGACGTTGGCGGTGTCGGGCACGGCCGCCACTGCCGCCCGCACCCGCTCCGCTGCGTCGGGCAACGCGCTCGCCGCCGCATCGCTTGCAGCCGAGACGGTTATCGAGATGCCGGAAAAGCCCCTGTGCGTGTCGGAGGCGGTGACGGACATGTTGTCGCTGTCGGGGACCTCCTGCGTGATCAGGTTGCGGAGCTGGCTCGCGACCGTATTCTTGTCCGGCCCGCTCTTCGCCAACTCAACCGTGATCGTGGCGCTGTTGGCGCCCTTGCCGGAGATGATGTTGGCGAGGGCGCCCAAGTCGCCGGCGGTGCCGTTGATCAAAGTCTGATCGCGGTCGACCTTGAAGTTCGAGAGCAGGTTCTCGACGGCCATGGCCTGCTGCAAGACGGCGTCCTGGGTCTCGCCGGGGCGGGCTTTGACCGACACCGTCACGATCTTCAGACCCGAGTCAGGCAAGAACTGGACGGGCAGTCGCGGGACGAGCGCCAGACTGCCGACGAGCAACACACCGGCAACGCCGAGCGTTACCCAGCGGTGCCCGAGCGCCCAGCGCAGCACGGGTGTGTACACCTTCGCCAGGGGGGTATCGCCCGGACCCATCTTCTCACGCACCTTCACGCGGCCGGCGATGGTGAAGCGAGTGAGCGCCGGAATGACGGTCACGGCCACGAGGAGCGAAGCCAGCAGGGCGAACACGACAGCGAGCGCGAATGAAAAGAAAAGCTGGCCGATGATGCCTCCCACGAGGCCAAGCGGCAGGAAGACGGCGCACGTTGTCGCCGTGGCCCCGGTGATGGCGATGCTCACCTCGCGGGCGCCGTTGACGATTGCGTGAAACGTCTTCTCCCCTTTCGCCATGTGCCGGTAGATATTCTCGAGGACAACGATGGAGTCGTCGATCACGCGGCCGATGGCGATGGTGAGGCCACCCAGCGTCATGATGTTCAGCGAATAGCCCATGCGGTCCAGCAGCACCACGGCCGTGATCACGGACAGCGGGATCGAGACGGCCGTTACCAGCGTCGTGCGCCAGTTGGCCAGGAAGAGAAAGACGATGATGATCGCGAACACGCCGCCGATGAGCCCGTCTCGGACGACACCGTTGATTGAGCTGGTAATGAAGGTGGACTGGTCGAAGAAGACGCTGAACGAGGCGCCCTGGGGGAGCGCAGGCTTGATCTTGTCCAACTCCGCCGTCACCCTATGAGCCACCTGGACCGTGTTGGCTTCCTTCGCCTTGGCCACCTGGATGCTCACGGCCGGCTGCCCATCGGTGCGGCTGGCGCCGTTTGGGGCGGCCGACGCCTCGGCGACCGTGGCGATGTCCCCCAGGCGCACAACGCTTGCGGGCGTGCCGGCGGCGGGCGTCGTGAAGATGCCGATGTTGCGGATATCGTCCAGGCTCTTGTAGACGGCGACCGTCTCGACCGGCAGGACGGTGTCGCCGGTGGCTAGCTCGCCGGAGGGGAGGATGACGTTGTTGGCCTCCAGCGCCTGCGCCACCTGGTCGTAGGTCAGACCGCTATCAAGCAGCTTTTGGCGATCGAGCGTTACGACGACCTGGCTGAGCGCGCCACCGCTCACGGACACAGAGGCGACTCCGTCCAGGTCCGTCAGATTGGGCACGACCTCGGACTGAGCGAGCTGGTACAGTTCGGCCTGGCTGAAGTCGCCCTGCAAGCTGAACGTGACGATGGGGATCATCGAGATGTCGAACTTAAGGATCGATGTCGACACATTCGACCCCAGCCGAGCATCGGTGAGCGCCTCCTTAACCGCCGTTTCGGCACTATTGAGATCCGTGCCGTAGTCGTAGCTGAGCATCGTCACGCCTAGGCCAGACACAGCGGTGGAGGAGGTCTTCCGCACCCCCGGGAGGCCTGAGACGGCGGACTCGACCGGCGTGATGACCGTCTGGGCGATGTCTTGCGGCTGGCCACCGGGGCTGCGGGCGATCACCGTAATCACGGGGAAGTTGATGTCCGGCAGCAGCTCCTCGCGGACGCGGGTCAGCGTGTAGGCGCCAAAACCGACCACAAGCACGACGGCAAGAAGCACTAGCAGTGCCTTCCTATAAGAGTATTCCGTTAGCCACGAGACGACGCGGCGCATAGGCCATCCTCCGAATGTTTCTGGCCGAAGAGAGAGTCTTTCCTATTGTCGAAAGACACGGAACCTTGATACTCTACAGGCTCTGTTGACATCTAGAGACAAAGAGTTTATATTAGGAACAGGAGTTCCGGTTCCATTATCGGCTGAAGCTGCTGGTTCTGTCAATAGGAAGAGGAGTTTCGGTTCCTATTGGGGCTGGATTCCCCGCTACTGTCAATAGCTGGGAGTCATTGTTTGAACTCAGCAGAAGAGCCGAGCCGCACCCGTCCGCTCAGGTCGGACGCTGCAGCCAACCGCGAGGCGATCCTAGAAGCAGCGCGCGAATTGTTCGCGGAGAAAGGGCTGGCTGCAGAGATACGAGAGATCGCAGAGCGGGCTGGCGTCGGCGTCGGGTCGTTGTACCGGCACTTCGAGAGCAAGGAGGGTCTCATCAGAGCAGTCATGGAGGCCGCAGCCGAGGGCCTCTCGCAAGAACTGCGCCTTGCCACGGAACACAATGAACCAAAGGCTGCCCTGCGGGAGATGATCTACGCTGCGGCCAGGCCGCTCGAGCGTTTTGGCGTCCTGACCGAGGTCATGCTCAGGGGGCAGATCAACGAGTTGCCCAACCACAAGACGGAAGCCTTCCCGGACCTCATAGATCTCATCGCGGCCGTCTTGCAGCGAGGGATAGAAGACGGCTGCTTTCGGTCGGACCTGGACGTTCCCGTCGCGATCGCGGCGCTGGCGTCGATCTTCGAGTCTGGCATGCTGCTCGCGCTGGCATCAAGACGAACTTACAGCGGCGCTGCCGACGCCGTCGCTGACTTCTTCCTGGCGGCGATAAGCGCACCGGGCTAGGAAACCGTTCTATCTGGGTAAGCCAAGGCGCCCTGTGACGGGCGCGTGATGCGCGTGTAACCGGAGTGTGATCCGGCTGTGATACTTGAGACGACACCTTCTGGTTTCGCTGGAGTTCGATTCGAGAATTGGATCAGACCCCCGACTCGGCCGAGCAGAACTCCTGAATATCAGTCAGGAAGTCGCCTTCGGGCGCTTATTCGTTCGAGGAAGAGGTCTTCAAGAGACCTCCTGTCCAGGCAGGAGAACTCTTAACTGGTAGGTTCTTGGGCACTTGCTGTGGGGAAAATGGGAGAAAATGAATCTGGTCGGGGCGACTGGAATCGCCCCAACGATATCCCCTCAACAGCTCCGATTCTGAGTGGACCCCCGACCGCGTTGAGATTCTCGGCATCCAGACGTTCGTGCAGCGACTCCGCGCGGGTGACGCAGCATGAACCCGCTGCTGGAGGCCACCCCGCCACGCGCCCCGAAGGGCGCGCAGACTCGGCTCGCGCTACCTGACACGGTCCCTGCCGAACTTGCGGGCTTGCGGCAGTGGGTGGCCTGGCGATGGGAAGACCGTGATGGCAAACTCACAAAGCCACCCCTCAACCCGCATTCTGGAGCACACGCCTCCACTACCAATCCCGCAACCTGGGGCACCCTTCAAGGCGCAGTCAGGTTCTGCGAGGAGCACCCCTGGGCTGCAGGATTAGGCTTCGTCTTCACCAACCGCGACCCCTATGCAGGCATCGACCTCGACAACTGCAGGGACCCGCAGACCGAGGAGATCGCCCCGTGGGCCAAGGCCATCGTGCACTACCTCAGAAGCTACACAGAGGCCTCCCCCTCGGGCACCGGCGTCAAGATATTCCTCCGAGGGGCCCTACCGGCCGGGGTGCATAGAGGCGCCGTCGAGGCTTACGGCTTCGGCCGCTATTTCACCGTCACCGGCCAGCACGTAGCCGGCACGCCGCCCACCATCGAGGAGCGAAGCGCCGAGATCAAGGCGCTCTACGCGTGGTTGAAAGCCGATGAACCCGTTTCACGAGCGGCCTCTCTCCCTCCGGCACCTGTGGACCTGGACGATGCCGCGCTCATCGAGAAGGCCAGGACGGCGGCCAACGGGTCCAAGTTCGAGCGGCTCTGGAACGGGGACTGGAGCGACTACCCCTCCCGGAGCGAGGCCGACCTGGCCCTCTGTTCCCAGCTGGCCTTCTGGACGGGCGGAGAACGCGACCGCATCGACCGCCTGTTCCGTCAATCAGGGCTCTATCGCCAGAAGTGGGATGAGTCCCATTTCGCAAATGGGCGCACATACGGCGCCGCAACGGTGGACAAAGCTATCGCTCAGGCCCAGACATTCTACGGCACCGACATAAGGCGCCCCGGCTCGCCTCCGTCAAACGGGCACCATCCTCCGCCTCTCCCCGCGAAATTCCCGCGCACGGACAGCGGCAACGCCGAACTCTTCGCCCGCCTCTACGGCGAACGGCTGAGGTACGACCACCGCCGGAACCGCTGGCTCCTCTGGATCGACCACTGGTGGAAGCCGGACGTCGACGAAGAAGTCCTGCGTCTGGCCAAGGAGGCGACCCGACGGCGCTACGAGACGGCCCCCGAGCTTTTCGAAGACCCCGACGAGTTTAAGGCCGAGGCCAAGTGGGCCATCGCCAGCGAATCGCGGATGCGCCTGGAGGCGGCGCTGGCCCTGGCCCAGGCGGAGCGGCCCATCGCCGACAGCGGCGAGGGCTGGGACGCCGACCCCTGGCTCCTGGCCGTCGCCAACGGGGTGGTCAATCTACGCACAGGTGCCCTGTGCGCCGGGCGGCCTGACGACCGCATGACGATGCACAGCCCGGTGCCCTACGACCCCGAGGCCCGGTGCCCTCGCTGGCTGGCGTTCCTGCGCGAGGTCTTCGGCGACGACGACGAACTCATCGACTTCATCTGGCGGGCCTGCGCCTACAGCCTCACCGGCCTCACCATTGAGGAGTGCCACTACCTCTGCTTTGGCTCTGGCTGCAACGGCAAGGGAACCTTCAACCGCGTCCAGCGCGACATCCTGGGCGACTACGCCGCCAACACGCCCTTCTCTACCCTGGAGATGTCCAGCCGCAATAGCATCCCCAACGACCTGGCCGCCCTCTACGGCAAACGCCTGGTCACAGCCAGCGAACTGAACGAGGCCGTCCGGCTCAACGAGGCCCGCATGAAGATGCTCGCCGGCCAGGACCCCGTCACCGCCCGCTTCCTCCACGGCGAATACTTCACCTTCGTCCCCAACGCCAAGTTCTGGCTGGCAGTCAACCACAAGCCCATGGTCAACGACGACAGCACCGGCTTCTGGCGCAAGATCCGCCTCATCCCCTTCACCCAGTGCTTCGAGGGCCGCGCCGACCGCAACCTCAAGGATGTCCTGAAGTCCGAGTACCCAGGCATCCTGGCCTGGATGGTGGACGGCTGCCTGGAGTGGCAGCGCCGGGGTCTCGACCCACCGCCGTCGGTTAGGGCTGCTACCGAGCAGTACCGCGCCGAGTCCGACCCCATCGCCGACTTCCTCAGGGATCGCTGCGCCACCGATCTCGAACTTACCGCCCGGGCGGGGGAGCTGTACCTCGCCTATCAGTCCTGGGCCCTGAAGCAGGGCCTCAAGGAGCGCGAGCAGCTCACCGCCACGCGCTTCGGCCGGCTCATGGGCCAGCGCTTCCCCAAGGACTCCGACCGCGACGGAACCTTCTACCAGGGCGTCGCCCTGCGATCAGCGGGGGCCGGCAGTGCCTCCTAGGCCCACGTCTGTGGTGGGTTCGCCATCGATTTCGTATCTGTGTGGTGGGTTGGCACCCCGATTCCTATTTTCTTCTAGTGTTTTTCTCCTCGCGGGAAATATAGAAAAACCCACCACAACCCACCAACCCACCACAGGGCTTCTGCCGGCCTGCAATCCTAGGGGCCAAACACTACGAGGGAATCGTGCTCCATGGCGGGTCGGGGACCGGTCAAGAAAAATCTCTGGCGATCGAGTTCGGACGACCGCGCGGCAGACCCGCGTGTGCGTTGCCAGATTAGACCAGGGGGGTATCGAGAGTGAGTCGACGGGGCGCGAAACCTAAGCCAACCAGACTGAAGGCCCTTGCGGGAACGCTGCGTTCCGACCGCCTCAACCCCAATGAGCCCGAGGCAAGGCCGGCGATCCCCCGCTGCCCGGAGCACCTCGGCCCGGAGGCGAAGCGGGAGTGGCGGCGCCTCGCCCCTCAACTCGCCCGCATGGGCCTTCTCTGCAGGATCGACCGGGCGGCGCTGGCCCTCTTCTGCCAGGCCTGGGCACGCTGGGTTGAGGCGGAGGAGGCGCTCAAGATGTACGGCGTGATGGTGAAGTCTCCCAACGGCTTCCCCATGCAGTCGCCCTTCCTCGCCGTCGCCAACAAGGCCATGGAGCAGATGAGGGCGCTGCTGGCGGAGTTCGGGATGTCGCCCTCCAGCCGCACACGGGTCCACGCCACTCCCCAAGCCGATGAAGAGGACGAGCTAGGGCAATTCCTGCGAAAGGGAGCATAGAGATGGCAACGGCCACCACGAGCGAGCTGAAGATCGAGCACGTCTCCATCGATTCCCTGCGCCCCGACCCGGCGAACCCCAGACGGATCGGGGAGCGTGAGCTGGAGTCGCTCACCCGGAGCCTGCAGCAGTTCGGCTTCGTCCAGCCGGTGCTGGCGAGGAAGAGCGACAACGTAGTCATCGGCGGACACCAGCGGCTGGTCGCTGCCCGGCGGCTGGGCTGGAAGACGGTGCCGGTGATCTTCCTCTCCCTCGGCGTCGAGCAGGCGCGGCTCCTCAACCTGGCCCTCAACAAGATCTCCGGCCAGTGGGACCAGGAACTCCTGGCCCGGATGCTCGCCGACCTCAAGCCGGCCGAGGACATAGACCTCAGCCTCTCCGGGTTCAGTGAGGAGGAACTGGGCAAGCTCCTCAAGTCGCTCGATGTGCGGGAGAAACGCGACCGGGTGGAGACCTTCGACCTCGATGCCGCGCTGGAAGCCGCACAGGCGGCACACGTTGCCAAACGTGGCGATCTCTGGCGGCTAGGCGACCATAGGTTGCAGTGTGGCGATGCGACGGATGTCGGCGACGTGTCGCGGTTGCTCGGCGAGAGAAAGGCTGCGATGGCCTTCACCGACCCTCCCTACAACGTCAGCCTCGGTGACCACGGCGGCGCGTCCAGGACCGGCCGCCGCCGCACCATCGCCAACGACGCCCTGCCGCCCGCCGAGTGGGAGGCATTCTGCCGGGCCTGGGCCAAGCAGTTGTTGAGTTATGTCGAGGGCGCCCTCTACGTCTGCATGTCCACCCGGGAGTGGCCGGTCGTCTCCCGCGTGCTGGAGGAACTCGGCGCCCACTGGTCGGACACCATCATCTGGGCCAAGGACCGCTTCGTCCTGGGTCGGGCCGACTACCAGCGCCAGTACGAGCCCATCTGGTACGGCTGGCGAGAGGGAGCCGCCCACCGCTGGTGCGGCGCCCGCGACCAGGGCGACGTGTGGACCATCCCCCGGCCAGCGGAGTCGGAGCTCCACCCCACCATGAAGCCCCTGGCCCTGGTGGAGCGGGCCATCGAGAACAGCAGCCGGCCTGCCGACCTGGTGCTGGATCTCTTCCTGGGATCGGGGACGACGCTCATCGCCGCCGAGCGGACGGGCCGCATCTGCTACGGGATGGAGCTGGACCCACACTATTGTCGAATAGCGATTGCCCGCTGGGAGGCCTTCTCGGGAGAAACGGCTGAGAAGGTGGAGAAAGGCGCGAAGACCCGTTGACTTCGTTCCGACTCAGAGTGATGTATGTCCGCCGAAAGGAGGTGCCCGATGGCACTCGAGAACAGAAACCTGGAAGCGGGGACCCGCCTGGTGGCGCGCTACAAGAAGGCGGAGTACACGGCCACTGTGGTGGAGGGCGAGGAGGGCGGCCTCCGCTACCGGCTCGAGGACGGCCGCGAGTTCAAGAGCCCGTCCGCCGCCGGCAGCGCAGTCATGGGCGGGGTGGCCTGCAACGGCTGGCGGTTCTGGAGCCTGGCCGGGGAGGCCGAACCAGCGCCGCCCAAGAAGCAGCGCAAGGAGAGGAAGCCCACCGCCAAGACCCTGGGCTTCCACCGGCTCCCGGACGAGGAGGGCGACGCCGAGGGGACGGCCAAGTTCTTCTGCGACACCTGCATGGAGGCCTTCGAGGCGCCGGCGGACGAGGAGCCCGCCACGTGCCCGAAGGGACACCAGCCGGACGGCTCCTCCGTCGAGAGCGCGGCCTAAGGGAGGCACGGGATGACCGCTACCACCTCGGAGCGCATCGAGATCCTGGAGGAAGTCCTCGAGAAGATGGACGAGTGCGCCAGCCTGCTCCGCCGGCTGCACGACCCCCGCATCGAGGCCTACTGCCTGGCCGACTTCGAGGGGCGCGAGCGCGGCTGGCTGGGCACCTTCGTCCGGGACATCGTCGAAGAGGAGCTCCAGTCCGCACGGGAACCGGAGGACGACACCGACTAGCCCGGCCGGTCACACCCCCTCCAGGGCAGGCCCCTTCGGGGGTCTGCCTCGTTATCACGCAGCGGCAACCGGCCCCAATCAGCAGAGGTGACAAATAGTGGCCGCGCGGGCCTGCAAGGCCCTCAAGGAAGGCGGCGCCCGCTGCCAGTCGCCTCCCCTCTTGGACGGCGACTTCTGCCTCATGCACTCCCCCGAGCACGCAGGCGAGGTGGCGGAGGCCAGGCGCCTGGGCGGCCTGCGCCGGCGACGGGAGAAGGCGGTTTCCGGCGCATACGACTTTGAGGGCCTGGCGGACGTCGACCAGGTTCGGAGACTGCTTGAGATCGCCGCCCTCGATACCCTCTCGCTGGAGAACTCCGTGGCCCGTTCCCGCACCCTGGCCTACCTGGCCCAGGCCGCACTGAAGGCGCTGGAGGTAGGCGAGCTGGCGGAGCGCATCGACGCCCTGGAGCGGCTCGTGACACCCAGGCTGGGGAAGGCAGGGAAACGACGATGAGCGGCAACCAGCGTCTGGATCGGCTCTACCCGGCCTTGACGGCCAAGGAAAGAGCGCTCCTCGTGCTTCGTGCGTGGAAAAGCGACCAGCAGGAAGACGCAGCGGTGCGGCGCACCATGCCTCCGGATCAAGCCCGCGACTTCAACCACTACATCAACCTGATGAACGCCGCCAACCGCGACCTCGGGATGTACGTCGCGGCGCTCAATGGCATAGCCAAAGAGCTCGGCTTGAAGAGCGCCTGGCTCGCCTCCCTCCAGATGTGGGGAATCCGCGTCTGGGACCTCTGGACGTATATCGCCCTCCACACCAGCGAGCCCATCACCGAGAGCGAGCACAGACGGCTGGTGGAGGAGGCCCGGACCGAGATGGTCCCGGTGGCGGACCTGGCCGAGGTACTGGTCGAGAGCTACGAGGGGTGGAGCGCGGCGGACATCGAGCCCGCGGAAGAGCCCGACGACGGGCCGGTCGTCAGGCAGAAGGCCTGGAACCGGCTGCTCGCCCAGAAGAAGGCGGAACTGACGGGGCTCGTTAACAGGGGGGTACTGGCCGGCAAGCGCAGGGGGCGCGGCCTCCTGATCAACAGCGGCTCCTTCTACGACTGGCTCGGCGAGCTCGTGCCGGTCTGTCCGGACTGGGGTAAGGACTACGATATCCTCCCCGATGGCCAGGCGGAACGGGTGGAGCGGCTGAAGAAGGAGCGCCTCGACGCCCAGGAAGCCATCTCCAGATCGCCCGCCAGCCCGATCCTCGACCTCCTGGAAGAGAAGCTCGGATACCGTGTCACGGAGCGGCAGGAGCGCTGGGACGAGGCGATGGCCTCCCTCCGGGAAAGCCTGCGGGAAGGCGTCCCCTGGTGCTGGCAGGAGGTGCGGGCCGTGGAGACGATGCTCGAAGAGGTGGCCGAGGAATTTGGCGAGGACCCCCTCCTGCCCCCGGTGCGAGAAGTTCTCGACAAGACCCGCCAGGACCTCGTCGACCTCCACCTCCTGCTGGACTTCGTGGACGCCGAGGCCGGACTCCCGGAGCCCGATGAGGAGCGGGTGGAGTTCCTGAGGCAACGTTGGCTGCGCCAGGACACGTAGCACACTATGCCTTCTCTGTCATACTCTCGCTGAGAACGGCAAGGCGGCTGACCCAACTAATGCCTTGGCAGCATGCCCTTCATCAAACGTGTCGCCGTCCGCCGTGCTCATGGGGCTTGACCTAATAGGAGCCGGTCTCAGACCTGAGAGAAGCCAGTCAGCCCTACAACTACAGCCCGGCTAAAGGAGGCGCAGGTGATCACGATTGGGGTGGATGCCCACAAAGGAGTGCACGTCGCACTCACGCTTGACGAGGCTGGTCAGGAGCTAGGAGAGTGGCGAGGCCCCAACAACGTCACAGGCTGGCACGGCATCGCACAATGGGCCTCCTCGCTTGGGAGCCCGCGGCGGTGGGGCATCGAAGGCGCCTGGGGATACGGCAGGAACCTGGCGCAACACTTGGTCGCGTGCGGCGAAACAGTCTACGAGGTCAACGCCCGATGGACGGCGGCTGGACGACGCGCCGCACGCAAACCGGGCAAGACGGATCGTCTGGACGCCCGGGCCGTAGCACTCCTGGTGCGACAGGAGGCTTCGACGCTGCCCCAGGTTCACCCCGAAGATGACACCGCCATTCTCGACTTGCTCACCAGTGAGCGCGAGGCAACCCTCGCAGAAGCTACCCGCCTCCGCAATCAGATCCATGCCCTATTGACGCAGACCGACCCCGAGTACCGAAGATACTTGCCCACGCTCAAGTCCCGAGCCGCGCTCGCCCTTCTTGAAGCCTACGATCCGTCCGTGGACAACCCGCTCCAAGCACAGCGCGCCGCGGCCGTCCGCCGGCTCGCCGTGCGGCTGCGCCTCGCGTTATCACAGGCCGAGCAGTTGGGTGAGCAAATCAAGGACCTCGCCGCAAGGCGCTTTCCCCCCCTAACGAGGGTGTGCGGGATCAATCTAATCACCGCCGGGACGTTGGCTGGCATCCTCGGGACCGGGCTCCGCTTTGCCTCTGACGCACAGCTGGCCGCCTACGCCGGTGTCGCCCCCCTGGAAGCGTCCTCGGCAGGGCTAGTACGCCATCCGACTGAACCGTGGTGGCAATCGTCGCCTGAATGCCGTTTTCTACCGAATCGTGCTGACCCAGGCACACCACTCACCCCAAGCTAGGACATACATTGAGCGCCGTGTCACGGAGGGAAAGAGCCGCCGAGAAGCACACCGGGCGCTCAGGCGCTTCGTTGCTCGGGCGATCTGGCGCCTTTGGCAGGAGTGCCAATCCGCCGAGATCTCCGAAGCTGTACAAAAAGCTGCCTGACCCCTCTTGCACATAGGAGCGTTTGATGGTGGAGGCGCCGTGGGCCGCACGGCCCGGGTGAATTATTGCCACCGATTTCTTACGCGTGCCATAGTTGTGGCAGCCCAGGGCCGCTAGCTCAATCGGAAGAGCAGCTGACTCTTAACCATCCCCGCCTCAACGCTGTGCCCCAAATAGCCCGATCCGTATCAAAAGGGGCACAATCATCTGCTGTCCAGCGGCCGAGGGAATAGAGGATGACTGGGGCGCCCGTCAAGCGGGCTTCGGGGGCTCCGGCTTCTCCACTTTGATGGTCATCTTCTGCGGCTCGCGCTGCTCCAAGCCCTCCATGATGAGGATGCGAACCGCCGCCGACCGGGGGATGGTCAGCTTGTCGGCGAGTTGATCGACCTCGTCCAGATCCTCTTGCCGGAGCGTGATTGTTACGCGGACCATGGTCCTCTTCCTGCGCATCTCCTGTACTCTATAAGCCCCCCACAAACTACCCGTCAACTCCTTGACACAAGTATGCACCAGTGCTATTATAGCATCCGCGCTGCATACGTCAAGCAGGGGGTGCGGCCACTCGATGGGCCCCCTAGTGTCGACTGGTTTAACTGCGTTGGCTGTACTTTTGGTCGTCACCGGAAATGGCATCTTGAGCCAGTGGGCTCGCGCGTGCCTCGTCAGAGTGGGGCACGACATCGTGGTTGCCCCGACCGCCTGGGACGGCCTCCGCACCCTTGAGACTATTGACATTCATGGCGTCGTCTTTGACACGGATGCCGGGGATATGTCCGGCCGCCGGTTCAGTGGCTGGATGCGCCGACAGCTTGGGCTCCAGCATCTTCCCATTCTTTTCCTTTCCGGGCCCTCGACCGAGGCGGAACTCGGGCGTGCACTCGCCAATACTGAGCGGGCCAGCCTGCTGAGAAAGCCATTGGCCTGCTCAGATGTCCAGCGGGAGATTGAAAGGCTTCTGGGTTCGGCGAGCGTCGCGGCGTCCGAAGACGTGACACCCGGCGGTCTAGCACTGGATCCGAGTCGGTCTGTTGTCTCGGGCGAAAAAGGCGCGGTCACTTTGACCCCAACCGAATTCCGCCTGCTCGCGTACCTGACAGAGAGGGCGGGGGTGATCGTCGGCGCGGAGGAGCTTCTGGAGAAGGTGTGGGGGTTCGACCGCGGCGCTGGCAGGCGCGACCTGGTGCGCGCCCATATGCGGAATTTGCGGGCAAAGATCGGCAGCGTCAACGGGAGACACGAGGTTATCCGCACTCTGCCGGGACGGGGCTATCAACTCGCAAGGGCTTCCTGGAGGCCCAACTAGAGGCGCTTGGCGTGAGTGCTGACATCGGCCTCGCCGAAGCCAACGCCCTGGACGCGGCAGAGGCCGCCGGTAAGGGGATGCCCGCAGAGCAGGAGAGCGACTTCTGGCTGGGCTTCTACCACGGGCGCTACCACGCGCGGACAGGCGAGCCGGCAGAGTGACACTTTCTCGCAGTCGCCCTACGATTTGGAGACGCGGGCCATCAAGGAGGTGCAGTCATGCGGGTGGCTATCCTGGGGTTTCTCCTCTTCGCGAGTCTTGTCCTATTAGCTACTGAGGCAGTAATTGCCGATTCGAACGCACTCCCGATCATCGCCGATAAAGTCTTGGTCAACAAGACTGGTGGAATAACAGTCTCAGGCACAATGGCCTGTGCGGAGGCGGTAAGTGCCTATGACTGGACCGATCTCGGCGGCAGTCTCGGCGTTCCTCCGAAGGACCTCACGATCCTGCTCAACGTGAGCTGGACGGCATATCAACCCGTGGGGCGAAAAACGATGCTCCAGGCTACGTTCGGGTCGAGTCACAAAGACCCTTGCTATAACACCGACGATGATCAACCATCTGGAACAGGTGGCACCCTGACAGAACCGTGCCGGTGGATTAGCAGTAATATCAATAGCACCTCGACACCGTTCTACGTCTACTCGCCGCAGGGAAAGTTCGTGCCTGGGCGAATTCACGTCGACATTTTCAGCGGCGACCCCGACGGGTGGATTGTTATTGGTGGGGAACTACAATGCGAATCTGGGGGCACTCCGGTCAGCTGCGAATCTGAAGGTGCTACTCCGAGGACCGTCAATATCTTCCAGTTCTCTGGCTACGACCGTCAGGCTTCGCGAACCCGCTGATATTGGTGAGCGCCCTCACCGCGGGCGCCTGGTACGCCAGGAGGCGGTGGCTCGCCTGATGCACGGCTGGGTCCTAGTCCTCGCGCTGGTCAACCTTCTCCTGGCCAACGCCATCGTCTGGTTCGTCATCGCCCAGAGGTGGCCGTAGATTCGCCGGCCGCTGAAGTCCCCGCGGGGCGCCGGGACTGACACGATCTTCCGATGGTGATGCGACCGTCGGCGCCTTGACGCCTTAGAGACGTTCTGCCATGATGCGGGCGCTGGCCTGGGGAAAGGCGATTCCCATGCGTAGCGATTCTGTGCCCGGACTTCTGGGGCGGAGGTGTTGCGATGGTGGACAGTGAAGAGGCACCTCGTCGTAGTCGTAGCCTGGTCGACCGGTTGGTGATTCGTAGGGAACCGGCATTTGACGGCTCCGGGGATGAGGTAGCGCAGATCGTGGATGCAAGTGACGCCACAGCTGCGGTCAGGGAACTAGGGGCGTTGAGGGATCCCGGCGCCGTGGAGGCGTTGCGTTTATGCTGATAACGGGTGCAAGTTTCGTATCTGAAAACGGCCTCACGACGGCTCGGGCTGACAACCGCTGACGGTTCACTGCAGACGGTTGGTTTGCAGAATGTTTGCAGCCGAGGGCTTAGGGGAAGCCTACCGCCCCAGCCGGCACCGTCAGGCCCCGTCTTCCGCCCCCGCGTCTTGACGCCTTCGAGACTTTCTGCCATGATGCGGGCGTGGAGGATTGGGCGCGTTCTCGCCGAGGCTCACCGTCGTGTTCCCACAGGAGGACAAGCCATGCGACCGTTCTCATTGCTGGCGCTAGCGGGCGCCGTGTTGCTGGCTCTGGGCGTTGCCTGCAGCGCGGGTGGCGGAGAGAATGGCGAAAAGGCAACGGCGCCATCGAGCACTTCAGGAACTGAAGTGGCTACAGCCATGGCGGCGGCGGAGATTGCCAGATACGCCGATGGTTTCTGCAAAGCGGCCATAACGCTAACCCAGGCTTTGAATCCTTTTCAGGGTTACGAGTTCGGGACGTTCACGCAGTCAGCCGTCGATTTCAGGCAGATGGAGAGAGCCTTATCGACCTTTCAGTTGGAGATGGACCATTTGCCCGAAGCAGAGGGCGAGGTGCTGGTTTGGCACGAAAGCGTTCTAGCTCAGATTCGGCCCATGGCTGGCCAAGCTGACCGGATAAGTCGCGGATTCCTGGGTGATAGCCCAGGAGACGCGTTGTTGATGGCAAAGGAATTACTCAAGGCGTTACCTTGGAACTATCCGCCGCCGCCGAAACCGTTGCTAGATGTCATGGTAGAAACGTCAGCCTGCCGCATCTTGCTTGGCCAGCAATAGAGAACACGCTCGCTCAGGGCCTGGTACGCCAGGCGGCGCGCCTCCACTACACACTGGCCCAGCGGCCGGCCGCAGTCCAGCGACAGGTGCTCGTGGGGCGGCAGTTCGGTGACCGGCTCGAACACCTGAACCTGCGCCTCGTAGATCTCGGGGCGGGCGTCGGAGGCGTCGCCGCCGGTGCGCAGGCATTCGCTTAGCCGCTGGCGGATGACGGGTTGGTTGTACTGGCCTGCGGTGGCTCGGTCGGACTCTTCTGCTCCTCTTCCCAATAAGGCTTCGCCTCGAAGTAGTTGTGGACGCTCGTGCCCCACCGGCGATCAGCCATGTCCGGCCAGTTGTCCTTATCGAATGAGGGGGCATTGTCTATGACTGATTTCTGAACATCGAGGATGACCGCAGAGGTGGAGAAGTGGAATGAGCTCCACGGGACCGCAAACAACTTGCCTGCCTTCAGAAAACCGCCTCCAAATCTGATAATCCCATACATGATCCGACCCTGGACCGGTTCGACCGCAAAGTCTTCGAGCTTTCCCAGTTCCTCTCCGGACACGTTGCGGACATCCTTACCCATGAGCCCCATGAGCTCCCTACCGTAAACGACACTGTCAAAGGGCATGTTCTCCCCCCTGTAGAACTCCAACCGTGCGTCAACTTTATCGAACAGACTGATCGCGGTGTTCCGTGCGGCTGGTAACGACCTTCTTTCCGGCTGCCAAGGGGCCGGACGTAATCGCATACAGGACGGCGATCAGAAGCAGCGCGGCGACCAAGTACACTCCCATCGCGATGGCCGACGCGGATTCGAGATTGCCGCTGTTAGCGACGATCCCTTGAAACGGCTCGGCGAGTGGCTTGCTGACGTCGTAAATGAAGTTGACGAAGCCGTTGTTGGAATTGGCGCCCGCGAGTAGAAGAACTAGCCGACCAAACAACAACGTCTCCACTACTGCGAGGGCCACCAGGATTACAGCATCCAAGCTACGAACCCAGCCGCGTGCCAGGTTCCAACCGCCGCCTGACGAGTACACAACCTGCTCTTCGATTTGTTCGCTGTCATCCCTGGTGATCGGCCGGTCTGGGAGGGCCGTTCGCCGTCCGCTCCCTTCTTCGTTCTCCTCATCTTCTCTCCGGATAGTCATCATTTCCTCCTTTGCTAAGACCGATCGCTGACCAGCTTCTTTCAGTTTGGCCGGATCTCATCGGCCGAGTCCTCTTTGATCGAATGCCATCCAGCCCATCGCCACGATAAACCACACGATGGCGTTGGCCAGGACGAGGTTGACGAGGGCTAGGACGAGCAGCCAGCCGCGCCGCTGGCCTGAAGGGACTGGCTCGGTGCCTACGTCATCGGATTGTGACACCCACCACGCCCAAGACTACGAGGATGATGAATACAACTATAATCACCAGCCATATGTTGTTGCTCATTAAACTCAGTCCCCTTCTCGTAAGACTGTAGCCGGACGCCTGCTGCTGGCGGGCGGAGGCGTTCCAGTCGTGCGCGGACCGACCGCCCTCCCCCTTCGCTAACCGAGCTTCTCCTTTAGTTTTCCTCTCGCTTGCTGCGCCTTCCCTTTCAGCTCAGTAGACTTTTTCCCCGTTACCTTGCCGACGGCCACTCGCGCTCTACCCTTAAGCTGCTCGATCTTACCCTCGATTTTCTTGCCAGCCATTTTTGAATGCTCCCTCCTGCACTGTAACGCTACGGCCTTCCCTTGTCGCTATCCTGGTGGCACCGGATCACCAGCGTCCGCGTCCGCGTCCGTACACGCCGCCGCCCAGCGCCAGGAATACGAGCACGACGAGCAGGATGAAGAACAGCGGAGAGAGCACGACTCCCAAGACCGCGAACAATAGAACCAGAAGAATCGCTAGAAGTAGTAGCCCCACCACGTCTCAACCTCCTTTCTAATGTCCGCCTGGGGGGCCCCTGGCCCCCCATGATGATGTCGATGGACCCGAGGGAGGAGACAGCGCCACAGGTGCGGTGCACTCTCTCCAGGTCCTCGGGCCCTGCCCCCCCCCTTGACGTATGCAGCGCGGGTGCTAGACTAGCACTGGTGCATACTTGTGTCAAGGAGTTGACGGGTAGTTTGTGGGGGGGCTCATAAAGTACAGCAGATGCCCAGGAAGAGGACCATGATCCGCGTAACAATCACGCTCCGGCAAGAGGATCTGGAGGAGGTCGATCAACTCGCCGACAAGCTGGCCATCCCCCGGTCGGCGGCGGTTCGCATCCTCATCATGCAGGCCTTGGAGCAGCGCGAGCCGCAGAAGATCACCATCCAAGCGGAGCAACGCGAGCCGGACGAGCCCCAACACGCGGCCATGGCCATCAAAGTGGAGAAGCCGGAGCCGCCACGGCCGGAGTAGGCCCCGCACGCGAAGTATTTTGACAGCAACCCAGGCGAAAATGGCGGACGGTGGCGGACAGAAAAGCCCTAGCCAGATAGGGATTTCACCGTCTACGGACGCCTGCGAACGCCACAGGGCGGTCTCCCAAACCGCGGGTCTTGGCCTTGCCGTTTTGCTGCCTCACTATCGAATCTGCACCGGTGGGCGCTGAAGGAGTAGAGCTCAAATGACCGCCATCGTCTGGTTCTCCATCGCCCAGGGCTGGACGTAGGTCGGCTGGCCTCTGAAGTCGCCGCGGGGCACTGAAACTGACACTATGTGCCGATGGTGGATGCCTCCCTCGAGCCGCCAGCGCCTTGGCGGCTTCGAGACTTCCTGGGTCATGTACAATAGTGCCGATGGCGTGAGCGTGAGCATTGACTTCTGAATCTGCAAGAAGGCATGCCCTCAGCTCGCGTCACCCATTCCCGGCTACGCATCAACGTTCGCGAAACCAGGAGAGAGTAATGAAGTTCGGCGTCACGATGTTCCCCACCGACTACTCGATTCGTCCTGCGGACCTCGCGAGAGCTCTGGAGGAGCGCGGCTTCGAGTCGCTCTTCTTCCCAGAGCACACCCATATTCCCACCAGCCGACGCACCCCATGGCCGGGCGGGGCTGAGCTGCCCCAGGAGTACTCCCACACTCTCGACCTCTTTGTGGCCCTCAGCGCCGCGGCCGCGGCCACACAGCATCTGCTCATCGGCACCGGGATCTGTCTTGTGATCGAGCGCGACCCCATCACTCTGGCCAAGGAAGTGGCCAGCCTCGACTTCATCTCCCGCGGGCGGTTCCTGTTCGGCATCGGCGCCGGCTGGAACCAAGAAGAGATGGAGAACCACGGCACCAACCCCGCCCAGCGCTGGAGCCTGCTGCGGGAACGAATCCTGGCCATGAAGGCGATATGGACTCAGGACGAGGCTCAGTTTCACGGCCACTTCGTCGACTTCGACCCCATCTGGTCCTGGCCGAAGCCCGTCCAGAAGCCTCACCCACCGATCCTTGTGGGCGGTGACGGACTCCATACCCTTCAGCGGGTGGCGGAGTACGGAGATAGCTGGATGCCGATCGCCGGGCGCGGCCAGAGGTCCCTGTCTGAGAGGATCGCCGAGCTCAATCGCCTGGCGACCGAGGCCGGTCGCGGGCACATCCCAGTCTCCATTTACGGCACGCCTTCGCGGGCCGAGGTCATCCAGCACTACGCCGAACTGGGGGTGGAGCGCTGCATCTTCTGGCTGCCACCCGCTCCGGCAGAGCAGATCCTGCCCCTGCTAGACAGCTACGCAGAGCTGGTGAACAGCTTCGCCTGAGACCGTCGTGATCGCGATAAACTAGCTTGGCGGGGGATGAGCTTGATCGTAACGTCCAACCGCCCGCTTCATATCCTCAAGGTCGGGCTCCATACTGAATTCCTCTTTCACTTTGTCCAAGACGTCGAGAGGGTTTTCCCAACGCATCCCCAGCAGGGCATCCCACACCTGCTGACACGCTTGCCGGCTAACTTCACCTTGCGGGCGCCGCTCGGCGGGGGAGCAACCTAGGTTGCGCTGATAGGCCGCGAGCTCCGAGCGAAGTTCGCCAACGCCATGAGCCCCCATCGCGGCCATGGCCTTCTCTACGGCTGCTATCACATTCCGCCAGGCGCGCTGCGGGTCTTTCGGCAAGCTTCCAGCCATCATCGCGGCTTCTCCTTTTTGGGCCTGCCACGGCCCACACATGGCCGAACCGCTGCGCCCTCACCTTGCCCTGGCGGGCCAACTGGCGGATGAATTCGGGGGACAGGCCGTGGCCGCGGATGATGACGAAAGGCCCGCCCTCTACGAGGCTGCTCTCTACGGCGCAGTAGACCAGCGTATGCTCCCTAGACGCTCCCCCTTTCCACCCCTATTATAGACCCCTATCCTGCCTTCTTTGTCCTGGGCTTAAGCCCCCGCCGGCGAGGCGTGGCTAGGTAGGCCTCCAGGCCGGCCGTGGAGATAGCCTAGGTGCGGCCAAAGCGCACGGCTGCCTTGCCGGTGCGGGCAGGTCCCGCTAGATGCTCGCGCCTTGGACAGGTGCAGGGCATCGGCCGCCTCAGACACGCTGAACAACTGAAAAACAGGGGGATTCTGCTTTTCCTGAGTCACCTCAGCCCCCCCAAAGTCGCCCTAGCCCTCGCCAAAACAGGCAACAGAGCTGTCTCCAGACATGGGCCGCGTTTCTGCAATCGTTGCAGGAACGACCGCGAAGTCGCGCGTCTGCCCCTTGTGACCGCGGATCCGGCTCGTGTTACAATCCTGACGAAAGCTGAAGGAGGGACACAATGGGAGAAAAGGGCCGCAAGAATGTCAAGAAGCCTAAGCAGGACAAGGTCAAGAAAGGGCCGAGCGGGACGCCTGCTCCTCGAGAGCCTGTAGGCGGCGCTGGAGGCGCTGGACCTCGTAGGCCGCCAGCGGCGCCCCACACTTGACGCAAGTCCTTAATTTCTCTGGCATGGTCCCCTACCTCAATTCGCGGCTACACGCGTAAACCTGCTGGCGTAACCGCTCTCACAATATCGATAGAAGGCGCTCGAAGACGTTACGAGTTCTGAGGCTCGAGGTGATGCTCACCTCGCAGGGAGGTGAATTGTATTGAGGATATTGCAGCTCGCCCCTCTTTGGGAGACGGTGCCACCGCCTCGGTACGGCGGCACGGAGGCCGTTGTCAGCGTCCTCTGCGAGGAACTGGTGCGGCAGGGACACGAGGTGACTCTCTGCGCCTCCGGCGACTCCGTCACCTCCGCTGAGCTCTCCTCTGTTTATCCTCGAAGCCTGCGCACCGCCGACGACCTCCAGGACCGGCAACCCTACGACTGGACGCATGTCGCCCTCTCCCTCAGGGCCGCGGACGGCTTCGACATCGTTCACAACCACGCCGGCGAGCTGGCCATGGCCATGAGTCATCTTGTGGACGTGCCGATGCTATCCACCATGCATTGCCCCATCACGCCGGACACCCAGTTCATCTGGGACCGCTATAGCGGCTGGTACAACACCATCAGCCACGCCGAACGGCGCACAATGCCGCCGGTGCGAGGAGGCACCTACTGCGGAGTCGTCCACAACGGCATCGACGTGGAGAGCTTCCCCTACGAAGAGCAAAAGGAGGACTACCTCCTCTTCCTCGCCTGCATGGCACCGGTGAAGGGCACGCACCTGGCCATAGAGGTGGCACGGCGACTGGGGAAGCGCCTCATCATCGCCGCCAAAGTCGACCGCGCCGACCGGCAGTACTTCCACGATATCGTGGAGCCCCTTATCGACGGCGACCTGATCCAGTTCGTGGGGGAGGTAGACGGTACCCTGAAGCGAAAGCTCTACGCTAGGGCCTACTGTCTCCTCGTCCCGATCTGCTGGGAGGAGCCTTTTGGCTTGGTGATGGCGGAGGCCATGGCCTGCGGCACGCCCGTCATTGCCTTTGCTCGCGGCGCCGCGCCCGAGCTGGTGGTGGAGGGGGAGACAGGCTTCCTGGTGCACGATGTGGACGGCATGGTGAGAGCCGTCCACCGAGTAGACCGCATCGATCCCCTGCGCTGCCGGCGACATGTGGAAGAGAACTTCTCAGCTCAGCGCATCACGGAGGGCTACCTGGCCCTTTACGAGCGCATCCTGCGCCGACCACAGGCCCAGTGGGCGGCATAGCAGTACTCCCCGACATAGCCCAACGCTCCGCCAACCAGGCAGACTTGGTCGCTGATGCCTCCGACCCATCGACTCCCTCCTACATCCCCTTGGCCGGTGGGGTGGCCGCGGTCCTCGCCCTCACCGTCGGCGCCTGGTGCGCCAGGAGGCGGTGGGGGAGGTAGTGCCTTCTCGCCCCTGCTCGCCCTGCTGTCAGCCAACACTATGTTCCCATCGTGCGTCTCACGGAACCTCGCCCCCCATCGCCACGGCTGCGCATCTGGGTGCCTGTGAGGACTGGCTTCCGGCCACCGATATCTCCCGACCGCAGTTACCCTACTTGACATTTTCGCTCAGCCGGGTATAGTATGGTTGGTACCAGCACATGATTCCTAAGCCCTGAAGCCGGGTGCGGCGGTGAGGGGTGGAGTGAGGTGCTTGTAGAAGCGTCGCCGGGACCGGCAGCACTCGGGGCTGCCGGTTCTCGGACCCACCCGCCCGGCGTGCGCTGCAGGCGCTACGCTACGGCTGCCGTGAGGCGGTCCAAGAAACCGAGCCCGAGATGCAGGCGGTTGCCGCCGGTCCAGCGAAAATTCCGAGTTTGCCGCTGGCTGTCGTGGGCGAATCGAACGTCCCCGAGATCGAGTAGTTCCCGGGAAAGCTGTGCCCGAAGTGATTGTCGACGATCGGCAGGCTCACGCCGGTCGGCGCGGTCTTTACGCTACACGTGCCTCCCGGAAATACGCCCTCGGCCTCGATCTTGATCCGGCCTATCGCCTGGCTGCCCTCCACCACATCGAACTCGATAGGCTTCCCCTGCGAGGTCGTCCCTCTGTAGGTCCCTAGCTCCGGGCCCCCCTCGCTGGGTGTTGTCGTCGGCGTCGCCGTCGCCGTAGCCACCGGCGTGGGCGTCTCAGCTATCGCCAGGCCCAACGCCAGCACCCCCTGCATGTCGCTGAACGGCGGCAGGTTGCTCACGTCCGGCTTGCCCGCGAACCACCGCAGCCAGCCCCCCGTCTGCGCGTCGAGGGCGTAGGCAGCGTCCACCGCGCCCGACCCGCAAGTGGCCAGCGCGTCGGCCGCCGCCGTCCCGCTCGCGCCGCTCCACACGGCTATCGACCACTTCCCCGCCGCCGGGCAGTTCTGCATCGTGCCCGACTGCGCCTCCGAAGAGCCGGCCGTCAGAGCCCATGCCACAAGGCCGATGGCCACCACCACCAGTGCCGCCAGGGCCAACGTGGGCAGTCTCAGCCCCTTTCGTCCACATGTCCTCGCCCGACCTCCTACCGCGCTAGCCAAAGAGCGCGCTAATCACGGTAGTATAGACGCAATTATCTTGCCGGTGTTTCACCGTTCGCGGGGACGCCTACGGGGCGGCGAGCCGTCAGCGCGGAACGAAGCGCGCGCAGGCCTATTGCACGGATGCCGTCCAGGTGAGCGGCTCGGAGAAGCAGCCGGGGTCATCGATGAGATCCGGCCTGTGCACTTGAAGCTCGCCGCTGGCCGTCGTCGCCGAATCGAATCGGCCCGTCATGGTGTAGTCGGTGTCGTCTATGGTGAAGGCGTTGTCAACGATGGGCGTTGGCCTGCCGAAGGTGGTGTGCACGAGGCCCTGGCAGGGCTCGCCGTTGAGGAGGCCCTCGAACCCGAACTTGACCCGGCCTATCCCCTGCCCATCAGGGGTGACGTCAAACTCCTGAGCCGCCCAGAAGAACCGCTGAACGAGGAACCGATAGAGTTCAGCGGGGCGGCGGAGGCCGTCGCGGCCGAGGCGAGTAACCCCGCGACCATAATAGACGCTAATACATCGCAGCCGCGTCAGGCAGATCGCGCCCGTACGTCGCGGGCACTAAGTCGGCATGGTGCGGCGTTCGCCTCTTTGACGCATGCCAGTGCACAGTAGAGGCGAGCGTTGTCGTCTATCTCGCGCCTCGGGTCTTGATTCTGTGGGGTGCCAATATTCGCCTCCGTCTCTTCCCGTGTCTTCGCGCCTCAAGCACCCACCTTAGCTCTTGAGGCCGGACCTCCCTGAGGAGTCCATGGCTCAAGGCTGGCTCAGACAGGTCACCAGGGCAGTGCCCAGATACGGATGGGGTTTTGCCACCCCACAGGTCTTGCCACCCCACAGGCCTGACGGTAGCAAGGCCAGGCTTAGGGCTGGCCTTCTGGATCTTCTGGGTCGTTGGCCCAGCTACTCTAGGCAGCCCTTGAGCTTCTTGCTGCGTGAGGGGTGGCGCAGCTTGCAGAGGGCCTTGGCCTCGATCTGGCGGATACGTTCGCGGGTGACGTGGAACTCGCGCCCCACCTCTTCCAGCGTACGACTGCGGCCGTCCTCCAGCCCGAAGCGCAGCTCTAGCACTCTGCTCTCCCGGGGCGTAAGGGTGGCCAGCACGTCCATCACCTGCTCCTTCAGGAGCTGGCGAAAGGCGGCCTCTGCCGGTGTCAGGGCGTCCTGGTCCTCGATGAAGTCGCCCAGGTGGCTGCCCCCCTCCTCGCCGATGGGCGTTTCCAAGGACACGGGCTCCCGCCAGACCTTGATGATCTCCCGCACCTTCTCCGCTGCGATCTCCATCCCGCGCCCGATCTCCTCGCTGGTCGGCTCGCGGCCGTACTCCTGGACCAAGCGGCGACTGACGCGCGCCAGCTTGTTGGTGATCTCCACCATGTGCACCGGGATGCGGATGGTGCGGGCCTGGTCGGCGATGGCACGGGTAACGGCCTGCCGAATCCACCACGTGGCATAGGTGCTGAACTTGTAGCCCTTGCGATAGTCGAACTTCGCCACGGCCCGGATCAGGCCGATGCTGCCCTCTTGGATGAGGTCCAGCAGCGACATGCCTCGCCCGAAGTACTTCTTGGCCACGCTGGCCACCAGGCGGAGGTTGGCCTCCGTCAGGCGTTTCTCTGCGTCGTGCCCGTCACCCTTCAGGCGGACGAAGTAGGCCCGGAAAAAGGGCTCGTGCTGCGCCAGGTGATCCCGGACGTGCCAGGGTGGAGGCAAGAGCTTTGTGTCGCCGCCCGCCTCTCGCTCCACCGCGGCCAGCAGCTCCGGGTTGAGGATGTGGGTGACGATGGAGAGGCGGACCAGCGCCTCCTCGGCCTGGGCCGGTTCGAGACGCAGGCTCTCGGCCACGCGCTGCGCGAGGTCCAGATCCATCTCACCGTCCACGACCTTCCGGAACGTGGGATCAGTGATGTGCTGTGGGATGGTGCCCTTGCCCAGATGCAGGTGCTTGACTACGCTGTCGAATACACGCTTGGACTGGTGGAGCTCGTCGAGGACGGCGAGGGTGATGTAGACGCCCGTGGGACGGTGGCCGTGCTCCTCCGTCCACCGCTTCTCGATGCGCTCAATGTGCTTGGCCTCCTCCATCTGGCGGGCCAGGCGCTTCTCATCCTTGGCGGAGAGGAGGTGCACCTTCCCGATCTCGCGGAAGTACATGCGGACCGGATCGTCAATGCCCTCCTGGTCTTCCAGGGTCACCCCATCCGGTTCTCGCTCTGGCTCCTCCTCCGCATCGACCTTTACCTCCGGCGCTGCCAAGAGTTCAGCGGTCTCACCGGGTGGCCGAGGCTCTGCTCGCGCCAGGACAGGGACAACCTCCTCCTCTTGGAGGCTAACCTCGGCGAAACGTGGCAGGACCTGCCCCCTAGGCTCGTCATCGTCGTCCGACGTATCAACGAACTCGTCGGCGCCCGGACGGCGCAACACCTGGTGCCGGAGGGCAACGTGCTCCCGATCTTCGCCGCTTTGGGATCCGCCCGTCATCCTGTCTGTCATCCTCCTCGTCTGGCTGCTCCCTCATCTTATCGCGGGCTCTCTGCAGGGGACAGCGATACACTCTGAGGCCAGCCTTCGCGGCCTCGAGGGCAAGATCGGCTCCCTGGCTGCCGGGGAGTGTTCCTTACTGGACGGACCTGGCGAGTTTGGCCAGGCGGGCCGGTCCCGCTTCCTCCTCGTGCTCGGCCAGGGCAACCCTGCTGGCGAGCTTCTCTATCTCTAGCCTACACTGCTCCATGCGCCAGACACAATCTTCCAGCGTGTGGTGTGCCAATACTCCATCCGTCTCTTCGCGCCTCAAGCAGCCGCCCACCCGAGATCGTAGCGCTGGATGTCCGTGAGGGCATCGTGCCCCAGGGCTGGTCCGGACTAGCTCGGAGTGTCGGTGCTCCAGATACGGATGGGGTTTTGCTGCCCCACAGCCATGTGCAGCTACTCTCCCCTCACTCGGAAACTCCAGTTTAGCAATCAAACGCTGTCGTAAAGCCCACAACCGCCTTGCTCAAGCATTGGTGGCTACGTGACCGCTGGAGAGAGGTCATATGCCTCGAGAACGGCGCGAGGGCGCTCAGTGACCCCGCTGTCGGCTGCATTCCCACCTAGACTGCGAAGAGATCCCGCACCGGAACCTCACGGTCCTTCGGCCTAAGCAGCTGGGCAAGCCAGCGCGCTAATAGCCCCCCAGGAAGTCCCCCTCCAGCGGTTGGGACCGCCGGATTAGGTCCAGGTGCTCCAGGGCAATGCCTGCCCCTACGGCTACGCACTCCATGGGGTTTTCCGCCGCCGAGCAGGGGATGCCGATCTCCTGGGTGATGAGGCGGTCCATGTTGCGCAGGAGGGCACCGCCGCCGGTGAGGACGATGCCGCGGTCTACCACGTCCGAGCACAGCTCGGGGGGCGTGCGCTGCAGCACCGAGCGGATGGCGCCCAGGATGGCGGCCAGCAGATCGGCGATAGCCTGGGTAATCTCTTGCGAGGTGACGACGATGTTCTTAGGCAGGCCGGTGATCTGGTCACGGCCGCGGACATCGGTGCTCAGCCCTTCCTCCAGTGGCAGCGCGCTGCCCACGGCGATCTTCACCTCCTCGGCGGTGCGGTCGCCGATGAGGAGGTTGTGGCGGCGCTTGACGTAGTTGGCGATGGCCTCATCCAGGCGGTCGCCGGCCACCCGCACCGACTCGCTGACCACGATGCCGTACATGGAGATGACGGCGGCCTCGGTGCGACCGCCGCCGATATCGACCACCATGTGGCCCCGCGGCGAGCCCACCGGCATGCGGGCGCCGATGGCGGCGGCCAGGGGCTCGGGCACTAGGCTGGCCGGCCGGCGGGCGCCGGCGGCTTCGGCGGCGTCGCGCACCGCCCGCTGCTCGACGCTGGTCGCACCCGCCGGCACGCAGACCATCACCTCCGGCTTGATGAAGTTGAGGCGGCCCACCACCTTGCCAATGAAGTAGCGCAGCATGGCCTCGGTGATCAGGTAGTCGGCGATGACGCCGTCGCGCATGGGCCGGATCACGCTGATGGCCGCTGGCGCGCGGCCCAGCATGTCCAGGGCCTCGCTGCCCACGGCCACGATACTGTTATCGCGCTGAGCCACCGCCACCACCGAGGGCTCCTTGATGACGATGCCGCGTCCACGAACGTAGACCAGCACGTTGGCCGTGCCCAGGTCCACCCCTATTCTCTTGCCAAACATGCTCCCCCACGCTCCGCAGCTTCTCGTCGATGCGCTGATGGCCCCGGTTCAGGTGATAGATGTCGGATATCTCCGTCCGGCCGCGGGCGGCCAGCGCCGCCAGCAGCAGCGCGGCGCCGGCCCGGATGTCCAGGGCGCGCACGCTGGTGCCGACGAGGGGCGTTGGGCCGCTGATAATGGCGGTCGTGCCCGTCGATACCACCTCCGGCCCCATTTTGCGCAGCTCGCTGACGTATAGCAAGCGGTTGTCGAACACCCGCTCGTGGACGTAGCTGACGCCGCTGGCCTGGGTGAGCAAGGCGGCCATGGGGGTCCCTGCAGGTCGGTAGGAAGGTCCCTGCCTCAGCTCTACTACCTGACAGCGGCCGAGACGGACCCAGCCCAAGCGGGTCAGGATATCCAGGGGCCGCGCCTTCACCCGCTGTACCCACCCTCCGCGTCAGGGCCCCAGCCACCTCCTGTGGGGTGCCAAAATGTCATCCGTATCCAGACGTTTACGCCTGAGCCGTTTGGATCAGCCTTGAGCCGTTGGGTGGCCACCCGACTGCCATGGCAACGACTTCCTGCTTGACAATCCGGGAGTCGAGCCTGTCCAGGCTGCCTGTCGCCCAAACCGACCGAACACTACGTGGGGTTCGTGTGCCCCCGTCGTACCTCACCCCGCCCGCTGTTTGACATCGAGCGCTGACCGCGTATCATAGCTAACAAAAGCTACCTTCCCCGCACACTCGTATTCGACGAGCCCACGCAGGTTCGAGGGATCGAATATGGCACAGGTCGTTATCGAGAACCCCATCCTCAACTCCCCGTACGAGGAGCCACGACGCCACTTCCGCTTCTCTGACGAGGGCATCACCAACGACATCGTTGAGGCTCGCCGTGTCAGTTCCTACTTCATGCCCATTCCGGCCCCCAAGAAGAAGGGCAAGCAACTGGCCTTCGATACCGAGTGGACGAAGGACCGCGTCGAGGAGAACAAGTTCATCAACCGGGTTCGTGGCCGCGTTGCTCAGTGGCGGCAAGGCGGCTACGTCGGTATCACCAAGACCACGAGGCAGCTTCTCGAATACTGGAAACGCCCCGGCCGCGACCGCAGGCTGTTCTTCTGCCAGATCGAGGCGGCGGAGACGGCGATCTACATCACCGAGGTGGCCAACAAGTACGACGCCTGGATCGAGAACGACCTGCGGGCGTTCAACCAGGACGCCAACCCTCTTCTGTACCGCATCGCCTTCAAGATGGCGACCGGCGCGGGTAAGACGGTTGTCATGGCGATGCTCATCGCCTGGCACACGTTCAACAAACTCGCCAACCCCCAGGACGCCCGTTTCTCCGATGCCTTCCTCATCGCGACGCCCGGCATCACCATCCGCGACCGGCTACGCGTCCTCCTGCCCAGCGACCCCCACAACTTCTACCGCCAGATGGACATCGTCCCGTCGGAACGGATGGCCGAACTCCACAAGGCAAAGATCGTCATCACCAACTTCCACACCTTCAAATCCCGTGAGCTTGGCGACGCGGGCAAGCTCACGAAGAGCATCCTCAGCGCTGGCGGCCCTAGCCCGTTCACCGAGACGCCCGACCAGATGGTGCGCCGCGCCTGCCGAGAGCTGGGGAACAAGAAAAACATCGTCGTCATTAACGACGAGGCTCACCACTGCTACCGCCGCAGGGCTGGCGGCGAAGAGGTCAAGCTGACCGGCGAGGAGCGCAAGTAAGCGGAGAAACGCGAGGAGGAGGCGAGGATCTGGATTTCCGGCCTGGAGGCCGTGAAGGCCAAGGTCGGCGTGAAGGTGGTCTACGACCTGTCCGCCACGCCGTTCTTCCTTCGTGGCTCCGGCTACAAGGAGGGCAACCTCTTCTCCTGGGTTGTCTCAGACTTCTCTCTCATCGACGCCATCGAGTGCGGCATCGTGAAGGTGCCGCGCGTGCCCGTGGCCGACGACTCTATGGTGGGAAGCCAGCCCACGTACCGCGAGCTTTGGCTCCGCATACGCGACGACCTCCCCAAGAAAGGCCGCAAGGCGGGTTCCCTCGGTGGCGAGCCGAAGTTGCCCGCGGAGCTTCAGGGCGCCCTGCACAGCCTCTATGGCAACTACGAGAAGTACTACCGGCAGTGGGAACAGAACGCGGAGGCCCGCGCTGCTGGCAGGACCCCGCCCGTCTTCATAGTGGTATGCAACAACACCAGCGTGTCGAAGCTGGCCTTCGACTGGATCGCCGGATGGCAGAAGACGCTGGCGGACGGCTCCACCGTGGTGGTTCCTGGTGCCCTGCCCATCTTCAGAAACGACGAAAACGGCGACTGGACTAGTAGGCCGAACACCATCCTGGTTGACAGCACCCAGTTGGAGTCCGGCGAGGCCATGAGCGCCGAGTTCAAGAAGGCCGCCGCCGCCGAGATCGAGGAGTTCAAAGCCGAGTACCGCGAACGCTTTCCGGGACGAGACGTAGAAGCCCTCACCAACGAAGACATTCTGCGCGAGGTGATGAACACCGTCGGCAAGCTGGGCAAGCTGGGCAAGCTGGGTGAGAACATCAAGTGTGTGGTGTCCGTCTCCATGCTGACGGAAGGCTGGGACGCCAACACCGTCACCCACATCCTGGGTGTGCGCGCCTTCGGCACTCAGGGAATGTTCATCGCAAGCGGTCTCCGACAGAAATTCGAGAAAGGCGGGGTCAATGGGGTCCCTCCACTTGGCTACGGCCGCTACCACGGCGTACCCGGCGACCCCAAGAACGGCAGCCTCATTATCAACGATCAGGGGCGGCGGACCGTCAGGGCGATCGTGGAACTCTACCTCAGTGGGCAACAGTCCGCGGCTTCCATCGCGATGCGACTGAACGTTCATCTGGACGAACACGGGCAACCGTTACACCGAACCCGGCTCGGCCTACCCCTCACCAAAGGCAGCGTGGAGGAAGTGCTCCGAAATCGGGTCTACACGGGCATCACCGTTTGGCAGCCCGGCACACCGGAGGAGGAGATCCGACCTGGCAGCCACGAGCCGATCATCACCCAGGACGAGTGGGACGCGATCGAGCGCATCCGGGCCCGGCGCACGACCCGCCGTGGGCGCAGGCCGGTGGGCCGCGTCTATCCCCTATCAGGTCCTGCCCGATGCTTCGAGTGCAGCGCATCGTTCGCTGGCGACACGGGAGGCCGGCGAGGAAAGCGGCGCCTGCGCCACGCCGTCTCAGTCAGTTGTGTGAACAGGCGCTCCTTCGACATGGAGGAACTTGAGTCACAGATGGCTCAGCTACTCACAAACCGATTTCGCCTCCCCAGGATTGGTCGCTGGGATACCTGCGCGCGATAGCGAGGACCCCCGAAACAGACTCGCCTGATGATGAGGCGAAGCGCCGGCACCTGGAGCAGGCGCGTGAGAACCTAAAGAACCTGTTCATCTGGAGCGACATTGGCGAGGCCCAGTATCGCCGCCAGCGAGAGGAGATCGACCGGCAGATCGCGGCGGTCGCGCCGACGAAGAGTCCAGCGATTCTGACGGATGCCCGCCGCGCAGCCACACTACTGCAGGACATCGGGGCGCTGTGGTCGCATCCCGGTGTGGCACCAGAGCGCCAAAAGGAATTCATCGACGAGGTATTCGAAGAGATCCAGTTCGACCAGCACGGAATTCGCGTGGTGCTCCCCCGAACTGAGTACAAGCCACTAGTTGCGCTGGCCGAGGTGAGTTCGGGGGGGAAATGGTCGGGGCGACTGGATTTGAACCAGCGACCTCCTGAACCCCATTCAGGTGCGCTACCAGACTGCGCTACGCCCCGACCAAATCAGATACTACCACAGGCCCTCAGCCCCCTCAAGGCGCTGTCCCACTGATTACCCGCCCACTGACACCATTCTCTAACGTGTCACCCGTGTTTCTGAGCGAGCCCGGCGCCGCTGCGCGAGCGCATCCGTGACGCTGGGCCGGCGGAAGCACAGAGCCGAGGCCTGATGACGGGATAGCCGACGATGGCTCACGCCCAGCAGGTTTGGCCTATCGCGCACATCTTTTGTAACGGTGAGAAGGGGCGCTCGTCTTACATTAGCAGAGAGAATCGGAGCCATTGCTGAAATTGTCGCGCTGTCAGAGGCTCCCGTAGGGCGCCTGGACAGCATCGCAAGAAGGGTGGTGACATCCGCACGACATAGGCTCAACGCAAGAGCGGGGCCCGGCCGGAGGCCGACGACCCCCGCTCGTCCTCACCGGCCATCCCCCGGGCGCGCTGCGCTATGGCGGCGAAGGGGGTCGGTGACCCCGACTAATCGGGAGCCTCTGGTGGCAGGGGCTACTCCTGATCGGCAGGTCGCGAACTGTCGAGAAGCCGGTCCTGCCAGCGGCTCGCGGAAAGGAGGAAGCATGAAGCGGACTATCGCCCTTCTCGTGGCGACCGCCCTTCTCGGTGCCCTGGCGGCAACGGTCTATGCGGAGACCGCCACGGTGATCGTTACCTCCGACGCCCTCACGGTAACACCTGATGACGTCACTCTCAGCACTGTGGTCCTGAACGGCACCGACCAGATATCCACCAGCCTCTACACATCCAACGCCTGGGTGGCTGAGGATGCCAGAGGTACGGGGCCCGGCTGGAACGTCACAATCGAGGCTACCGACTTCAGTGACGGGAGCAGCCACACCATCGACATCTCGCAGCCGGACCAGGAGTTCAGAATCCAGATAGAGGACGCCAACATTTCGGTCATTTACGGCAACACCAAGCCCACCTCTTCCGTGGCATCCATGACGGCTATTCCTACGGCAGGCGGCACCCCCCTGAAGATCGTCTCTGCCGCCACAAACACTGGCATGGGCAGCTACAACATCCCGCCAGCCTTCGAGCTGATGGTGCGCGCCGAGACCGTGGCGGCAACCTATACGTCCACGATAACAGTCGCAATCAACTCTGGCCCGTAAGGGGAAGCCGTTCCGGGCGCTCCAGGAGGTTGCGGCTTTGACCGGAGCGTCCAAGACCCTAGGCCAACGAGGGGGTGGCGGAGCTGAGATCAGTCTCGATCCGCTGGTTCGCTATAGGGGTGGCATGTATCGCCGCCGCCGTGCTCACGGCGGAGGCCGCCGCGCTTTCTATCACCACGGCCTCCATCACCTTCCCCGGCGTCACCCTGAACGGCGCTCCGCAGACGGTCGATGGCAGCACCAGCGCCTGGCGAGCCGACGCCCTGGGAGAGACTGGCGGCTGGCGGGTCACAGTTGCCTCCAGCGACTTCACCAATGGAAGCGGCAAGACTATCAACGTGTCCAACTTCCAGATCCGGTTGCTGGACGCCAACATCGTTCGGGTGTCAGGCGACCTCAACGGGCCCACCTCCACTCAGACCACCTTCGCCGCCCTAAGTGGAACCGCCCTCCGGATAGCGTCGGCGGCCGTCACCACCGGCAGCGGCATCTATGACATGACTCCTGACTTTCGTCTGACGGTCCCAGCCGAAACCTACACCGGCAGCTACACGGCCACGGTGACCATTGCCATCAGCGTCGGGCCATGAGGAAGGCTCTGGAAGGAGAAAGATTGCAGTGACGAAGTACCTTCTGGTAGCCCTAGCGACCCTCGCAGCCCTTATGGCCCTTGCCCTAGGGCTTCTGGCCTGGCCGGGCAGCGCCCAGGCCGAAGGCAACCTGTCCTTCAGCATCATACCCGCCAAGGCCTACGACGGCCAGCTCGGCCCCTCCGGCTACTTCAGCCACTCCCTGGCACCGGGCGCCGTCGTGACCGACGAAGCGCTAGTAATGAACAAGGGCGACGTGCCCGTCAGCCTCAGGCTCTACGCCGCTGATGCTGCCACCGCCATCAATGGCGGCACCAGCTTTGCCAACGCCGGTGAGCAGAGGAATGGCGTCGCTCACTGGCTTTCCCTCTCGGTCGCCGGAATCCTTCTCGGCCCGGGCGAGCAAAGGGTCGTGCCCTTCACCATCAGCGTGCCCTCGAGCGCCTCGCCCGGCCAGCACGTAGGCGGCCTGGTGGTGGAAGCCCTCCCTGACAGCGCAGAGCCGTCCGGCCCAAGCGGCGCGGGGTTCGTGGTGAACGTTGTTCGCCGCGTGGGCGTCGCGGTGCTCATAGACGTGCCCGGGCCCCACGCCGCCGGGCTGGAGATCACAGGCGTATGCCTGAGACAACAAGACGACGACCTGGGGGCGACCTTCGAGATCGCCGTGCGCAACACGGGCAACGTCTTCGTGCGAGGCGAGGGCTCCCTGGTCATCGGTGACCGCCAGGGCGCCAAGCTGGCCTCGATCCCCATCGAGATGGACACGGTCCTGCCGGGGGATTCCACGCACTTCCAGGTCACCCACCCGGTCCGCCTCACCGACGGCGGCTACCGGCTCAGCGCGGCTCTTCGCTACGCCGGGGGAGAGACCGCCGCCCTGGAGGGAGCGGACCTGGTGGTAAAGGACGGTCAACCGGAAGCCGGGTGTCAGCCCAAGGACGAGAGCAGGGCGCCCGAGCCAGGCCTCGCTCCCGCCGTCATCACGCTCACCCCCGGCGTCGCCACCCTGACCCCCACCGAGGAGCAAGGCGGCCTGTCAATCGGGCAATACGCCGCCTACGGCGTCGGCTCGGCTGCCTTCCTCCTGGCAATAGCAGCTCTGTTGCTCCTCCGCCGTATGAGGGCTCGGCGGCTCCGCCATCCCTAGGCACCCCCCGGACCCTGCTCGACGGCCAATCCTGGGGCGCACCGCTGGGCGCCGGCTACCCCGCGGATGCAACAGCGATGTTAGAAGGCTCGGAGTAGCAGGAGCCAACTCCAACCGCTACGACGCGGTAGTACCAGAAGCTCGGCCCGTACGGCGGCTGGTCGGTGAACTGCGTGGTGTCCGCGCCAAGGCTCGTCACGTAGGCCCACGGCCCTTCGGCGACTGCCGCTCGCTGAACGACGAAGCCTGTCTCCCCCGAAGAGTTGTCCTGCCACTGCAAATCGACAAACAGAAGGCCTTCTCCAAAGTATTGCCCTGTCACCACCAAGCCGGAGGGAGCTTCAATGGCGGAACAGGCCGGCGGCGGCGTGGGCGTGGGCCAGCGGCCCGGAACGCTGGCCACGTTGGACGGCCCCGAGTCGCATCCCTGTCTGTAGGCTCTGACTCGATAGTAGTAGCTGTCGGGGCCGAAGGTCAGTGTGTAGTCGGTCCACACCGTGGCGTTCGGGCCCCGAGTGGCGACCACTGTGTAGGGGCCTCCCGCACTTGTGGCGCGTTCAACCTTGTACCCCTGCTCGTCCGGCGAGTTGTCTGTCCAGGAGAGGCTGGCCCAGGCGGCACCCGCACTCCAGTGCATATTTGCCGATAGGTCCGAGGGAGTCTCGAGACAGCCGGGCGTCGATGATGGGGTAGGAGGCGCCGGCGTAGGCGACTGTGCCGTAGGCTGCGGCGTAGGCTGGGGAGTAGCGGGCTGCTGGGTCGCCGGCGGGTTCACGGTGGTCCACTCGCAGTCGTCGTTGTTGCCGCTGTTCGTTTCGGCGCTGGCGAGGGCGATGGCGCAGTTCTTGAGGGATGTCTGCGTGGCGACGGTGGGAGCCGTCACGACGATGTTGAACGACGCCGTTTCCCCCGCCGCCAGCGTGCCGATGTTGCAGACAACCCTGGTGTCCTTCGTGCAACCGGGGCTGGCTGAGACAAAGGTGGCGCCGGGCGGCAGGTCGTCCTCCACCCGGGCATCCGCCGCCGGCGCTGAGCCGATGTTGGCGACGATGAGGGTGTAGGTGATGTTCTCGCCGCTCCCGACGGGGTCGGGCGAGTCCAGCTTCGTCAGGAAGACGTCGGCGCCGGGCGCCGGGGTACCCGTCGCTGTCGGGCTCTTGGGGGCGGGCGTGCGGGTCGGCGACGGCTTTGGCGATGGCTTCGGCGATGGCTTCGGCGATGGCGTCGCCGTCGGCTGTCGGGTGCCCTCTCGCGAGATCTGGATGCCCGCCAGCCGTGTGGGGGTGATCTCGACCTTGAAGTTCGAAGGCCAGTCGTAGAGCTCGTAGCTACCGGCCTCGAACAGCACGGTGGCATAGCCGGCGCCAGCAGCCGCACTGCTGAGCGACAGGGCAAAGCCAAACAGACCGACGGCCACCCCGTACTTCTTGCCGCTCTGAAGTCGAACTGGGCCTTCGAATGAGAATTCGTAGCCTTTCTGGCTGATCTCCTGTACCTCTGGCCAGCTAGAAAGCTGCATCTGGGACTCTTGGCCCGTGATGGCAGGCCCCGAATAGCCCAGGTTCGTCAGCTGCAGGTTGTGGCCCCCCAGCTTGAGGGCCTTGGTGACTTTCTCTATCGCCTGTGCCGACGATCCGAACAGCTTCGTCAGGGCTTCCTGGGCCGAACACCCATTGTGATCCAACGTGGGCTTCTCCATTCCCGGCAGACCCACCGGACTGGAGGCGACCACATCCCCCGTGCCCTGATCCCACAGGAAGGCGAAGAGCTGCACACCCGCCCGCTCGGCGTCGCACCCCACCGAGGTAACGCCATTCAGGACCACGGCGCCCGACACGTCCATCACGAAGTTGACGTCGTACGAAGCCGATGACGGCACGGTGAAATCGTTTCCCACCGCCGCCCAGCTGCAGTCCGCCGCCCTCGAGATCGTGAACGGGATGGCTCCTGTCTTGGCCACCAATCCCAAAGACAAGAGCCCCTGGTCCGTCGCGCTGCTCTCCCACCACTCCATTTGTCCCAGCGGGCCGCTGAGCTGCTGGCAGGCCTGCTTCGGCGCCTGGGCGACAGTGTTGAACGTCTTGCCGTACATGGGGCCCAGTAGCACCTCATTGGCCTGGGCCCTGGCGTCGCCACCTCCGGCGGAGCCCGGCGTGAGGACGAGAGCGACGGTCGCCATGACCACCAGTCCACCTGGCTTCAGCCAGCCGAGCAGACGGTTCGGCAGCGTCATACGTCCTCCCCTGCCCCAATGGGGCTAGGAGCTTTCAGTGTCCCGCGGCCTCCACGACCTCGGCGACTTCGTAGCCGGTGACCTTCCACTGGCCATCGACCTGCGCCATGGTCACCTGATAGTCCGCAGTCACATCGGCCGCCCGCACCCGGACGACCGCCGTCCTGTCATTGCCAGACGTCTCATCCTTGAGCACGCTGACCTGCATCTGCCCCAAAGATGAGACCTCCATGTTCCCCATGATTCTGTTGGCGAAGAGCTCGGCGTCTTTCCAGGCGCTCGTGTCTTCCTTCTCCCACAGTATTGGCGTACTGCCATCGACACCCAGAGCCGCCGCCAGCTTCGAGGCAACCAGCCCACTGGAAGAAGGGATTGCCGTCGGCTCCAGTCTGGTCTCAGACCCGCCACCGCATGCTCCCAGCAGCGAGGCCCCGCCAATGGCCAGCAGCGCCAGCAGTGTCGCCAGTGCAGTCCGGACGTGCATTCCGCTTCGCCCTCCAGAAGCGCGGCGCGGGCCAGAGCCGCGCAGCCGCCGTAACAAAGGCTTACCACCCGCGTCAAAGATAATAAAGCCAGGCAATGACGATGTCGATAATCCCGCAACATGAAGGCGCCGGGCATGCCTGCGGCCGCCCTCCCACGGCAATTCAATGTGCGCTGGCGATAGTCACCGCCGGCCTGGCCGTGGCAGCGGTGATGCTGGCCCTGATCGCATCCGCCGCGGCCGCCCAGGCCAGGTACGTGGCCGACTTGGCAGGCGGGACATCCAGCCAGGCCTCCACCGCCCCCGAGCTCCAGTCCCAGCCAGCGCCCTCTCCCCAGGGCTCCGTCTTCACCCAGTTTCAGCCCCAGTCTGGGTCAAATCGCCAGGCCTCCGTCTTCACCCAGTTCCAGCCCCAGCCGGACCCGACCTTCACGCCCTTCCCTCAACCGTTGCCCTTTGGCGGCTCGATGTCCTCGACCGCATTCATGCCGATGCCGGTGGAGGGAAGGTGGCAGGTGACCTGCGGCTACCGCTGCGGCCTGCATACCGACGCCAATAACGCCACCTTCGCCCTGGACATCATTCCGACGGAGGGGGAAGCGGCGGGAAACCCGGTCCGCGCCCCGGTGGACGGGGAGATCATCGCCGTCGGCGGCCAGGCCACCTTCTTCTGCGGCGGCCAGTGGATCCACGGGCCGGAAGGCGGCACGGCGGTCGTCATCGACTTCCAGGACGATCTCGGCGCCGTCGAACGGCTCCGCCTCATCCACCTTGACCCAACCACCATCCCTGACGACCTCCGCCCCAACGACGCGGCTGTCCCGGTGGAGGCCGGCACCTTCCTCGGCACGCTCGCCCCCCTGGACGGCTGCGGCCACCTCCACATGGGCCTCACCCGTCTCGACAACACGCGGGAGATACCCCAACCCTTCGCCATCGAGGGCCAAGCTCTCGAAGACTGCGGCGGCGAGGACTGCTGGCTGGGGACTGTCCTCCCTCTGCAAGCGCCCTGAGCCGCTCAGGCCTTCCCAGCTCCCAGCTTGACCACTTACGGCCGCTACTTTACGCCTTATC
Organism: uncultured Chloroflexia bacterium; assembly: GCA_963701285.1. Lineage (GTDB taxonomy): Bacteria > Chloroflexota > Dehalococcoidia > SM23-28-2 > SM23-28-2. Next base: position 212,163 of record OY969584.1, read on the forward strand.
TCTCAAACGGCCCTCTTTCTCCAATAATCTCGTCCTTCCGTGTAACGATGGCCAGAGCAATCGCGTCAATTTGATGTGAAGAACATGAAGAAGGTGTGAAGGGAGGTGCGTTGACGAGCTCCAGACAATTAACTCCCTGGGCGCTACAGCCCAGGCTCGAAGACCGCTTCTGCCAAGGAGGAACGCTGAATGCGTAAGCTAATAAGGCTGTTCGGCAGCCTGCACAAGAGAGAAGAAGGCATCACGGGCCTGGAGACGGCCATCATCCTCATCGCTTTCGTGATCGTGGCCTCCGTGTTTGCCTTCGTCGTTCTCAGCACCGGTCTCTTCAGCGCCGAGCGGGGCAAGGAGACCGTCTTCGCCGGCCTGGAAAAGGCCCGCGGCAACATGGAGGTCCGCGGCGCCCTTACCGTTACCGACGTTGACAGCAACGGGACCATCGACAGCGCAGACGACATCGTGCTCAACCTGGCCCTCGCCGCCGGCGGTTCCCCCATTAACCTGGACCCAGCCGCCTACACCAACTCCGTCGTCGTCAACTACATCGACGCTCAGGCTCGCGTGCCTGACACCACCTACAGCGTCACCTGGATCCTCAGCGACAACGATACCATGCTGGAGAACGGCGAGCTGGCGCAGATCACCGTGAACCCGCCCGTCGGCTCCACCATGGCCCCGAACGAGATCTTCACCCTGGAGGTGGTCCCTCCGCAGGGCGGTACCATGCTCATCAACCGCACCATGCCTCCGGTCATCGACAAGGTGATGGACCTGCACTAGAGACCGCTTGTTCGTCTGCCCCGGGCGCACCCCCCCGGGGCAGACGAACCCCCACCCCAGTCGGCGCCTCGGGCCGCCCGAGGCTGTGTGCATCGCCGCCACGGCGCTCTAGTCGATCGGCAGGCTCACACGTGGGTGGTTCACCGTCGGCGGGTTGATTCTCGGCCCCCCGACTTCTCGGGGGGCACCGCCTCCACCTCCCCATGCCCCGGCCCCGTGGTCATCGAGCATATCGCAGTCCCTTCGTCAGACCCAAAGTGGACAAACCCAATGTAGGCGAGGGTCTGAAGACCCTCGCGCAAGATCATCGTCGGGGTCTGATGGTCATCGACCAAATAGTCCGGCAGTGCTGGTTGCTCCGCGCATGGCAGACCTAAGGGTCTGCAGCTACGAAGCGAGAGGCAGATAGGGTCGTTGCTGCAGGGCTTTTCGCCGAAGGCGGCTCGGGGAGGCCAGACGTGACGCCGCCAGGCCTAGTTTGCGCAGAACTGCGCTGTTGGTGTCACGTCTTCTGATTGGACAAGGCCTGTGGGGACGCCGCGGAGTCGCTCACCCAGGTGCACCGGCTGCATGTCAACCTCCGGGAGGTGGCGCGAGCCCACTACCTCATAGACCAGGGTCGTCGGGACAGAGTCTCGGCGCGCCTTCTTGTTGCGGTACACGTTGACGCCCTTGTACAGAAGGCGCACATCGTAGTTCCTCATTATGAAGTCGAGGTACATCTTGAAGCTGTTGTCCAAACCCTCGCGGGCGTTCTCGAGCTCAAACCACCCGGGAAGATAGAGAACCTCCTGCCCCTCGGCCAGCTCCCTGTCCAGAACGCTCTTCAGCTCCTCCAGCGACTCGGGCGAGTTCTCCCTCTCCCGGCCGAAGACGAAGAGGTCGAGCATCTTCCGCTCGCGAGACCCGTCGACGATCCTGACGAAGGAGGCGATAGTCGAAACGACGAAGGCGTCGGGACGGTCATCAAGGAGCGTGGTGACGGCCTCCCGGTCCTCCGGGAACATCAAGATGTTATTGTCGACCAGCGAACCCGATGTGTTCCATTGACGAAGCATCTCCGAGTCGCCAGCCAGAGAGCCTCCCACCGATACCATCAGCGCCAGGACGTAGACCACCAGCGCCGACGAGTACACGAGGCGTCGTCTGTCGAGTAGGGCCGCTCTCGTCCTGAGGGCGTGCTCTGCTCCTACCGCGACCAGCGACAGCAGCACCACCAGGCCCGGCAAGGCGTAGTTCACGCGCCAGCGGACGTAAGGAATGTAGAACAGCACCAGCACCAGCGCCGCCGCCGCTACCAGCAGCCCGTCCCAGGTGCGAGACCTCAGGATCGCCACCAGGCCCAGGGCCGCCAGCCCGAATATGAGCACCCCCAGAAGCGCGTACACGGCCGAGACCGATATCGGCTCCTGAGCCGCGATGCTGGACGTGGCCAGGGTCTTGACCGGATTGGCCCAGGACAATGCGAGAGTCTGGGCGTTCCCCCAAAGGACCTCCCGCTGCAGGGTGAACTGACCTTCGGTCGCGGTTGTTATCTTCTGGGTCTCGACAGGAGCGGCCACCAGGTAGAGCAGGAAACAGGTCGCAAACCCGGCCAGTCCCCCGCTGAGCCAGGCGGCCCGCGAGACGCGGCCCTTTCCCTTCGATCGGCTGAAGACATTGCCGAGGCCGCTCGCCATGTATGCTGTTCCCAGACCAACGACCAGTATATACGGCGTGCGCATCAGCACCAGGACGAACCCCACCACGTAGGAGCCTAGTATCAGCCAGGGTCGCCGTGTGCCCCGTTCGGTGGCTAGGACCATCAGCAGGTAGACGGTGAAGAACAGGATCTGGGCGGCATCGAAGAACAGCACCCGCGAGGTCGTCACCAGCAGGGGGTTGACGGCTACCAGGAACGCCGCCAGGTAAGGAGCCGCGCGCATGTCCGGCGCCAACCTCTTGGTCAGCATGAAGACGGCGAGCACGCCGGCGACGCCGTACAGGGCGATGCCTATTTGGGCGGCCCAGAAGCTGTACCCGCCCGGAACGATGAATAGCGCCGCGCTGAGGCTGTTGCCGGGAGGGCCGTAGCTGGTATATGGATACGTGCCCCCGCTGAGCAGCTCTTTCAAGCCGGCTATGGGTGCGGTCGTGTCCAGGGCATGGAAGTAGTTGTCGGAGATGTGGAAGAAACGCAGGAAGGCCGCCAGCCCCAGGATAGAGGCCATCACGGCAAGACCCGTCAGGTGGCTGCTCCCGAGCCTTCGGATCATAGCTACGCTCTGCACCTCAGACCGCCAACCGTCCCTAATCCGCAACAGACGCGGCGGCCGCCGCCAAGCCCTCGAACTCCGGCCCGACGGCCTTCTTGGCCGGACGCTTTTCGGCGCCCAGCGGGAAGGGTGCGCCCAGCGATATCCGTTCCAGCAGGTCATCGGGGATGGTCTTGATCGCGGATTCAGAGAACCCTAGGGCCTCGAAGGTAGCTGTATCTGGAATCAACCGTCTCTCGCCGCCGGCCACCAGGTACACCTCGGGCTCGGCCCCCTTCACCAGCGTTCCCTCCCCCAGATGCGGAATTGCCGGACCGTCCGGAATGGCCGCCAGGGTATCGCCGCTGAGAACCACCATATCCTCGTCGGAGAAGCCGAGTACTTGGACGGTGAGGGAATCGGGGGCCAGCAGCTTGAGCCCCCATTTCAGGTAGTAGACCCGGGAGGCGTCACGGCCCCGAACAAACGAGCCGTCGGGCAGAGTGTCGACCGCGCTGAGCTGACGGGCGCGCGCTGGTTCGGCGGCGGCCACGGCCTCCGCCCTGTCACGCCGGAAATAGACCAATCGGTCGGCAAAGCTGAAAAGCGGAACGTAGCCCGCGTCCCAGGCGTCCTGGACCTGCCACTGGGGAAAGTCCCGCTTCAGGGGCACGACCAGGGCCGGGCGATCCTCGGCCAGGAGCCGACGGTAGCCCTCCTCACCGGCTACGCTGCCGACGAAGCCCCACAGGTAGCCCTTGGCGCCCGAGTACCAGATCTCCACCGGCGTGTCAGCCACGATCACGTCGTCCTTGCCGACGTATCGGCTGATCTCTTGGCCCAGGACGGTTGCCGTGCTGCTGCGGGGCTGCAACAGGTCTGACGTGCCTCCCACCGAGAGCCAACCGGTGACCGCCAGCACCGCTATGACGGGGAGCCACCTGGCGGGCCAGCGATTCGTGGCGCCGAGCAACGCCCTGGCTCCCACCAGGGCTATCGGAGCGGCCAGTATGAGCCACCACATGTCGTGGCTGGCCGAGTGCTCCGGCGCCAGAAGCAGCCACCCGAACGCGGCCAGCCCCCACAGAAGAACGAGCACGTCTCCCGTGCTTCTTCTAAGGAGCAGGCCGAGGAGCCATAGCCCCGATAGCGCCAGGAGGACAGGCGTGAATAGCTGCCTGGTAATCGACCCGGCGGTGTCCAGCCACGCCCTCAGCTCGCCCCCCGACAGGAGATGGGTCACGTTGTCGCTCTGCGCCGCATTTCGAGGCCCGGTGAAGGAATCCGTGGCCCCCAGGTAGCCGAACCAGGCGGCCAGGGCCAAGACCGTAGAGGCGATCAGCGCCCCCTGGCCGCGCCAGTCACGGTACTTGACGGCCAGGAACATGTTGGGGAGCCCCGCCAGCGGGATCGCCGAGTAGTTGAAGCCCAGCCCTACCAGGTTTGAGCCGATGGCGACACCCAGATACCAGCCCCGCCGCGTGACGACCCACCGGTAGTAGCCCCAGATGGTTAAGGGGATGAAGAAGTGGTAGGTGGCGATGCGGGCAAAGTAGATGTCGGCCGGCACAATCGTTAGGAGAAGCGCTGCCAGCAGGCCCGTTCCCACGCCGAACAGGTCCTTGCCGAGCAGGTAGATGATGACGATGGTTCCCAGCGACAGCACAACCGGCAGGACCCGCACCGACCACTCGTCCTGGCCGAAGAGGAACAGAGAGACGCCATAGAGGACGTCCGTGAGAGGGGGCCAGTTGGTGTATTCGCCCAGGCGCCGGCCGGCGCCGCCCAACGTATAGAACGCCGCATGAAAGTCGTGGTGACCGTAGAAGGGCCGCGTAAACTCCAGCAGGCGCAGGCAGGACGCCAGCACCAATATCGGCGCTAGAACCAGGAGCGGCCTCTCGGCGACAAAGCGAGCGAGGCCGCCAAGCAGCCCGCCAAGGCTGAACCGAGGTTGCCCTCTTCCGGCCAGAGAGACCATCCGGCCAGCCTAGAGGCTTCTCGCTGTCTTGCGGTCGAAGAACTCCCTAAACCGCGCCAGGATGAACTCTATCATCTCGCCGGTGAGCCCCGGATAGACCCCGAGGAAGAAGGTGTCACGCATGACCCGGTCGCTCTCTTCCAGCGTGCCGTGCACCCGGTGCCGGATGTCGGCATACGCCGGCTGCCTCAGGATGTTCCCGCCGAACACCTCGCGGGTCTCGATATTGGCGTTCTCCAACCACTGCACGAGCTCCAGGCGGGACAAGCCGTTCTTCACCGTAATCGGGAAGCCAAACCAGGACGGGTCCGCGCGCGAATCCCAGGTAGGCAGCACCAGGTACCCCTGGTAGGGCTCCAGCCCCTCGAATAGCCGCTTGAAGTTCTGGCGGCGCTTCTCTGTGAAACCGGCCAGACGATCTAGCTGCGCCACACCGATGGCCGCCTGCATATCTGTGGGCTTAAAGTTGTAGCCGAGGTTGGAGTAGGTGAACTTGTGATCGTAGCCCCCGGGCAGCCCGCCCAGCCGCCAGCCGAAGCGTCTGCCGCAGGTGTTCGACTCGCCGGGTGCGCACCAGCAGTCTCTGCCCCAGTCCCGCACCGAGCGGGCGATCCGGCCAAGGTTCGCCTTGTTTACGACGACGCCGCCGCCCTCGCCGGTGGTGATGTGATGGGCCGGGAAGAAGCTCAGGGTGGCCAGGTCGCCGAACGTGCCCACCAGCTTCCCTCGAAATGTGCTCCCCAGGGCGTCGCAGCAGTCTTCCACCAAGTACAGACCATGCCGGGTGACGAGATCGCCGATGACATCCATGTCGCAGGGGTTCCCCAGGGTGTGAGGCACCATGATCGCCCGCGTCTTCTCCGAGATGGCGCCCTCCAGCAGGGCGGGATTGACGTTGTAGGTGCCCACCTCGCAGTCGACGAAGACAGGGATGAGGCCGCTGTGGACGATCGGGGCCAGGGTCGTTGGGAAGGTCACCGCGGGCGTGATGACCTCGTCCCCGGGCCTCAGTGGGCGCTCCAATTGCTCCGACATCAGAGCCAGCACCGCGACCAGGTTGGCCGATGAACCCGAGTTGACGGCGAGGAAGTCCTTGGCCCCGAAGAACCGCCTGAGCTTCTGCTCGAACAGCTCGCCGTAGGGCCCCATGGTCAACCAGAAGTCGAGGGCGCTGTCCACCAGATTGACCATCTCCTGCTCGCCGAACACCCTGCCGGCGTAGTTGATCCTGGTCCGAAACGGGACGAACTCCCGTGGCCCATGGGCGACCTGGTGGTACCGCCTCACCTTGTCGAGGATCTCCTGCTTCAGCGCTTCCGCTTCGCCGGCGATCGGTCTGGGGCCGTGGGCTACGTACGAGTCCGCCCGCCAGTGCCGGCGGAAGCGTTTGAGGGACTCGTTCAGATCCAGGGGCTCTGTGCCCAGGGCCTGCGCCAGCTTCTCGGTCCTGAGGCCCCCCTGGAGGGGCCGCGGAGCCTTCTGCGCCAGTTCCGAGGTCGGCACAGAGGCGACGAGGTTCGCGTCCAGCGCCATCGCCTTCGCGAGGGCCCTGGCTAGCTCAGAGCGGGGCACCCGGTCCTTCCCCACCACGTTGAACACGCCCGTGGCCCCCATCTGGACAAGCCGCACGCTCACCTCAGCCAGGTAGTCAGCCAAGGTAGGGTTGCCGAGCTGATCTTCGGCCACCGGCATCGCGTTTCCCGCCTGGAGAGCGTCCCATAGCTGCATGGCGAAGTTCTTGGAGGCCCGGTCCCAGCCAAAGACGGCCGTGGTGCGGACGATCAGGTGATCGGGGCTTAGCGCCCGGACCGCCTGCTCGGCCTCCCACTTCGTCTGCCCGTACACATTGATGGGCGAAGGCTGGTCCTCCTCCGTGTAGGGCCCAGCCTTCCCGTCGAAGATGTAGTCGGTGGAGTAGTAGACGACCTTCGCGCCGGAGCGAGCCGCCGCGGCGGCGACGTTTCTAGTTCCCGTTACGTTTGTGCCTTGTGCTTCGTCCGGCTGCCCCTCGCAGTGATCCACGCCGCCGGCTGGGTTCACCGCCAAGAACACCACGTCTGGCTTCACGTCCCCCAGGCACTTGTCGACCGCATCCCGATCGGTCACATCCAGCTTCAGCGTGCCGTTGTTGGCGCGAGACCGGCAGCTACCCACCGCCTCGAACCCGTTCTGCTCCAGGGCCCGCATAAGAGCCCCGCCCACCAGGCCAGAAGCGCCGATGACCAGCGCCCTCATGCGACGCGTCCTCCCTTCAAGCCGAATCAGCCGTGCCTTAGTTGCCAGTTATAGGGAATCGCTGCGCTAGACGGGTCCAGCCGTATGATCTCCTCGGGGTCGTGGGGCTCGGTGGCGCAGTTGGCGACGATGGCCGGCTTCGCCCCCATACCCCTGAACCCGTTCCACACTCCTGGAGGGATGGTTATGAGAGCGTAGTTGTCCTCTCCGGTGAAGATCTCCGCCACTTCCCCTCTTGTGGGCGACCCCTCCCGGTCGTCGAACAGGGCCAGCTTGATCATGCCGGTCACGACGGCGTAGTTGAGGGTCATCCGCTGGTGCAGGTGCCACCCCTTGACGACGCCCGGGTACACCACCGAGAAGTAGATCTCGCCGAACTTGTCGAACCAGGTGGCGTCGCAGCGGAGCATGTGCATCACCTTGCCCCGCTCGTCGGGGATCTGCTTCAGCGGGCGAACCTGCACTCCCTCAATCATCGCCCAGCCCTCAAGCCGACTTCCTCCTGGTCGAACGTGTGGTTCCAGCGCAGGCCAGCGTCCACCAATCCGGCCGAGAGCAGGTACTGGAGCTGCTTCACGCGGAAGAAGCGGCGGCTCTCAAAGTGCTCCGGCGTCATGCCATGCGCCGTCAAAGCGTTGTAGAGGTGTTGCGCCCCCTGCTGCATGTGCCAGCGAGGCTGGAAAGCGGGCAGGTCCCGCCGCACCTTGGAGAAGTCGATCCGGTAGGAGCGGGCGTCGGGGTCGCCGGTGCCCGCATAGACCACCTGGCACTTGGGGACCACCCGCCGGACGGTCTCGGCGATGTCCCGCACCTGGTAGTTCTCCATGTCGTGGCCGATGTTGAAGGCCTGACCATGGACGGTTCCGACGGGCGCCTCCAGGGCGGCGACGTAGGCATCCGCCATGTCCTCGACGTGGATGAGAGGACGCCAGGGCGTGCCATCGCTCATGATCTTCACCTGCCCAGTGGCGATTGCGCACCCCATCAGGTTATTCAGCACCAGGTCGAACCGCAGCTTCGGGGAGAAGCCGTACACCGTGGCCGCCCGGAGGAAGGTCGGCGAGAAGGAGTCGTCGGCCAGCTCCAACAGGGCTTCCTCGCTCCTTGTCTTCGAGAGGGCGTAGGCGGTAAGCGGGTTCAGGGACGCTTCTTCGCTGGCAGGCGCCCCTGAGCTGGCGCCGTACATGCTGCACGAGGACGCGAAGATGAAGCGCCGGATTCCCGCCGCCTTGGCCAGCCGCGCCAGCCGCACGGACGCTTCGAAGTTGATCTCCAGAGTAAGATTGGGGTCCAGCTCGCCCATGGCATCGTTGGACAGAGCCGCCAGGTGGACGATAGCGCCCACACCACGCAGGTCCTGGGGCTCCACGTCACGGATGTCCTTGTTCAGCGCCTCCGTCGGGCCGCCGTTCTCGCCGAGGGAGCAGCCGCGCAGGTACCCGGCATCCAGGCCGCGCACCTCGTAGCCGCGGGCAAGCAGCTTCTCCACCAAGACCGTGCCCACATAGCCGTCGTGGCCGGTTACCAGCACCTTCATGGCACCACCCCCTGCCGCGCTCGACTTCCAGCTGTCGCCTTAGCCCACACGGCCCACGGCGGATGCCCGCTGGCCCACTCCTGATTCAGGAACTCCACGTCGCGCAACGTATCCATGCAGCGCCAGTAGCCGTAGTGGCGGTAGACGGCCAGTTGCCCCTCGCTTGCCAGACGCGCCAGCGGCTCGCGCTCCAGGATGCAGTCGTCGCCGTCGAGGTAGTCGAAGACCGCGCGGTCCAGCACGAAGAACCCACCGTTGATCCACCCTTCCTCCACCTGAGGCTTCTCCTGGAAGCTCACCGCCAGGTCTCCAGCCAGCTGGAGCTCTCCGAAGCGGGCCACCGGTCGAACGGCGGTCACGGTGGCAACGCGGCCCATTTCCCTGTGAAAAGCCAGGAGGGCGTCGATGTCTATGTCGGCGACGCCGTCGCCGTAGGTGAGCATGAACGTCTCCTCGTCGATGTGCTTGGCGATGCGCCGGACACGACCGCCGGTCATCGTCTCGAAACCAGTCTCGGCCAGGGTCACGTGCCAGTTGTGCTCGCAATGCGAGGTAGAGTGGCGGACCACCTCCTTGGTGCCCAGGTCGATGGTGAAGTCGCTGTTCAGGATGTCGTACTGGAGAAAGTACTGGCGAATGACATCGCCCTTGTACCCCAGGCAAAGCGCGAAGTCATCGAAACCACAGTGGGAGTAGATCTTCATGACGTGCCACAGGATGGGACGGCCGCCCACCTCCACCATCGGTTTGGGGATCACCTCAGTGAACTCGCGCAGCCTCGTGCCCTGCCCGCCGCAGAGGATCACCACTTTCATCGGCCCTTTTCACCTCCCGGGGCTACCACTCGTTGGTCCAAATCCAGTCTCTCCGCTCGAGTCTCGCGATACCTTTTCCAGACCGAATGGACGCGATAGATCGGCCGATGTTACAGAGGCTCGAGGCCATCTTCGGGAAGGGTCCCGATTTCGCGTCATAAGGCGTAAAGACGACGGTAACCGGTCAAACACCGGCCGGTGCGAACGGGCCCCGACAGAGCGACGTCAGTACTCCAGGATCAGCCTCTCGACCAGCCGCTTCGGGAGCCGCCCATGGTAGCGGCCCAACATCAGGCCGGCGAACTTGGCGGCCTCGTATGCCAGGGCGTAGGGCACCCACGGAAGGTGGCCGTGCGTAGCCAGAAAGCCCACCTCGGCCAGGAGGTATCTGGACCCGCGGCTCAGGAAATAGAGCGGCTCTTCCTTCCTCGTCGGCAGGTAGCTTTCGTAGGAGCTGACCCCGGAGTTGAACCAGCGCCTGAAAGCCTGCGCCAGCGCGTACTCATGCGAGTGGATGACTGCCGCATCGGGCTCGTAGACAATCTTGTAGCCCGCTCTCAGCGCTCGGTGGCTCCACTCCTGATCCTCGCCGAAGAGCACCGTCTCCGAGAACGGTTGCGCCTCCCACAGGTCCCGGCGCAGAGCCGAGCACACGTTGGAGAACCAGGTGATGGCCATGGTGAAGGCCCCGCCGTTCCAGGCCTGCGTGCGCCGTTTGGGGCCGTACATATAGCAGAGATAGAACTTCTCCATCGGGTACGTCCCGTCGCTGGGGACCTGACGACCGTAGACCCCTGCCACGTTATCACCATCGAAGCCCTTCAGCAGGTTGCCCAACCAGTGCTCATTGGCTGGCAAAGCGTCCGCTCCCAGGTAGACCAAATAGCGGCCCTGGGCGGCCCTGGCCCCGACGTTGCGGTTGCGGCCCCAGGAGAACTGCTCGGGCGGCGTCTGGAAAAGGCGGACCGGATACCGCCTGACGATGTCCAGAGTGCCATCGGTGGAGCCGGAGTCGATGACAATAACTTCGAACGCTTCGGGGAACCTTTGACTAAGCACCGCTTCCAGGCACTTCGCGATGTTGGCCTGCTGGTTGCGGACGTTGATGATGACTGACGCCGCTACGGCCAACGAGGGCCCCTCGCGGGCGCTCTCCGTCCCCCGGCTCGTGCACCCGGAAGCGGAGACCTCTTGCAGGTAGGATATGCTAGCCACGCCGTTGCCTCGCGCTACCTGCCCCAGCGTCCGGCGAGGGCTCCGGTCGTCTCCATGCCCCCTCCTTGGGACGCCTGTTGCGTTTTTCGTCTCTATAGTGACGCCATTGGTATACGGATGTTACGCGCGATTGCGAGAATCTTCGAGCGAGGAGCATACTTTGGCCCGCAGGGCGCGGGCCAGCGACCGTAATCGGTCTAGCGGGGTCTAGGTGGGGTCTGGGCCGGCTTCAGGAACTCGAAGCCCTCAACCGCCGGACGTGCAGACCTCGGGCGGCGGCGTGTGAGGGGTCAAGGCCTAACAGAGATCATCTCCGCGAGCAACTGGGCGAACTCGGCGCCCTTACCCTCCTCCTCGTGCTTGAAGTAGACGAAGACGTCCTTCCAGTCGTTCGCATGCTGGGCGATGGCCTGGGCCCATTCTCTGATGTCTGACTCCTGGTAACCCTCGTCCCGCAGCCGAAAGTAGCCGTAGTCCGCGGTCGCCACGAGGGGCGTCGTGGCGTCGCCGGTATCAGCGACACAAAGGGCAAGGTTCTTCGCCTTGAGTCGAGCGTAGACGTCGTCCGAGAACCAGGAATCGTGACGAAATTCGAAGGCTGCCCGCATGTCGGACGGGATCTGGTCCAAGAACGCGTCCAGGACCTTGACATCCTTCCTGAACCAGGGAGGCAGCTGGAACAGCAGCGCTCCGAGCTTCGGGCCAAGGGTCTGCGCCCTGGTCCAGAACAGTGCCATCAACTCGTCGCAATCTCGGAGCCGCGCCTCGTGGGTGATGCGGCGAGGGGTCTTGAGGGTGAAGACGAAGCCGGGAGGCGTCTGGCTCCCCCAGTCCGCCAGGACTTTTTCGCTGGGCAAGCGGTAGAACGTATTGTTGATCTCGACGGTTGAGAAGCGAGCGGCGTAGTAGGCAAGCATCTGGGAGGTGGGCAGCTCCGTGGGATAGAAGCTGCCTCGCCATTCGGGATAGCTATACCCGGAGGTGCCGATATGTATCATCGCCGCGCGGCCAATCCTAGCCCTTTCGACGCGCAACCCTCGCCCTCTATTGTACCAACCTGACGCACGCCGCGACCGCAATCCGTCTAGCGGGGGCCAGGTGGGGTCTGGGCAGTCGTGAGGAGCTCGGGGTCCCTCAGCCTCCCGCCGTGCACACTTCGGCTGGCGGCAGCACGTACACCCGGTCGTGGACCTCTACCAGCTCCCGGTTTCGGGCCGGCTTCTCGCTGTAGACGATGGTCACGCCACGCTCGCGGAGCCAGTCGGCGTCCGGCACGCCGTCCTGTAGCACCTGACTGGCCTCCTCCACCCGGGGCGACCTCAGGGGGAGCACCGTCAAAGGAACAGCCACGTACGCCTGCTTGCCGGTGATGGCGGCAAACGGTCGGGCAAGCTTAGGAAGGATGAGGGCCCGCTCGTACTCCTGGCCGAGGTTGTCGCCTACCCACACGAAGTCCCGGTACTTCTTGTCGTCGATGAGGTGGTAGTAGTCCTCGTCGTACCTGCTCTGCAGGCTGAGCCCGAGCGATGGCAGCGCCAGCAGGACAACGACCAGCCCGGCCGCGACGGCAGATGCTCCGCCAGCCCATCGGGTGCGGAGGGAAGCCGCAAGCCATCCCCGAATGCGCGATGTCGCCAAGGCGGCGATCAGCAACAGCAGCAGCGAGAGATAGAGGACGCTCCTACTGTACACGACCTCGGGCCCAACCCGAAACGAGTAGTACAGAAACACGATGGTGGCTACCAGAACCGTCACCACCAGCAGCGCCCGGTCGGTGCGTCGCCCGGTCATGGCCAGAACCCCCAGCCCGATGACGAAGAGAGCGTACGGAATGTAGCCGAGCCGCGGGATCATTCCCCCGGGGGCTGTAAGCACCTCGTTCGGAAGCGCTGCCTGGCCGGCCGCGGTCCCGATGATTCCGTGGTTGTACACGAAGAAGGGCAGCGACGACAACGCTATCACCCCAACCACCGCGGCGAGCTGAACCAACGGCCGCCGTGCCTCGGGGCGCCGAGCCGAGACCGGACGCACCGATTGAAACAGGCCATGAACGACGACGATGGCGCTCGCGAACAAGGCCGTGGGGGGATGAGCGATGAACAAGAAGCACAGAAGCGGCAGCAAGAGCACCGGCAGCCCCCTGGAGGTCCAGACGTTGCTCACCAGGAAGAGGATCAGCGGCACAAAGAGCAACGCCACCGCCATCGGCACCGCGAACCCCGGGCCCAGAAAGCGCAGTGTCGTGGGCAAGAGGGAGGCGAACAGGGCAGCCTCGAGGCCAAAACCCCGTCTCGTTCCGAATACGTAGGCACACAGCACGGTCAGCGCGAAGATGCCCCCGGGAATGAACCGGAAGATCGTCAGCCAGGACAGGCCAGTCAGAAGATAGAATTCGGCGAGGAACAGATGGTAGCCCACCTCGTGATAGGGAGTCGAGCGGGCCTCCCCGGTCACTGCGTCGTCGAAGGGAATGGTTCCCGAGGCCACGATCGTGCGGGCCTCCGCCAGGTGTGTCCACTCGTCTTGGTGCAGCGGGTACTCGTAGTCCAGACGCGGGATCATGGTGGTGAAGAAGGCCAACCCCATGATGATCGCCAGGGCCAGGGGCCTGACCGCACTGCGGGCGCTCGCGGCCAGGTTCGGTCTCCGGAGATGCCATGCGCCGCCAGCGTGCCCCATGGACAGGGCGCGGGCCCGAAGCGACGTCCGCCGGAGGGCGGCCAGCGTCCCCATCAGGGTCACGACCAACACCAGCAGCAGCGTGGTTTCGACATTGACGGGGACGCCGAAGAGGATGTTCAGCAGGAATAGGCCAAACGGCACCAGCGCGATGCTCAGGGCCGCGCTAACGCCTAGCGTCTCCGATATGGAGAGCCTGTCCCGGGCCAAGAGCGCGTAGCTCCAGGGCAAGCCGGGGACAAGAAAGACTAGCGAGACGCCTGCGGCGACTCGTAAAGAGACAAGGAAGCCTTCCAAGGCCGCGCCTCAGCCTATATGACGCCATTGATACGCCGATGTTACAGCGATTGCGTTGCCAGCCCGGTCTTTGTCTGCCAGTGGCCCTGGGGCAAGATCGGCGACGCGGTCGGGCCGGCTACGTCTAGCCTGCCTGGCGGACGAACTGGCGCAGCCTCAGGTGGGAATCGCGCACCAGGGCCTGATAGGCATCTTCCAGCGGCCCCTGATACGCGGCGTCCTGCTCAAAAACGATCTCTGTGATCCCTGCCTGCACCGCCTCCTTCAGGCACGAGAAGCAGGGACGAACCGTCGTGTACAAGACCCCGCTCTCGGTCACGTTCCCGTGCCGGGCAGCGAGGAGTATGGCATTGGCTTCGGCGTGGACGCAGACGCACGTGTCGTAGCCCTGGCCGGGCTCAACGTCTGACTGGCAGCGAGGGCACCCGCCTTCGAAGCAGTTCTTCACTCCGATGGGTGTGCCGTTGTAGCCCGTGCTGATGATGTTCCTCTGCTTCACAATCAGCGCTCCAACCTTCCTGCGCAGACAGTTGGAGCGCGTTGACGCGTCGTCGGCTATCTTCATGAAATACTCGTCCCACGAAGGGCGCTCGTCGGTCATGTTCTCCCATCCCTCTAGTTGCTCCGCGCCGAACAGGGCGGCACGGGCGCCGGCGAAACGTGTCGAAAGATGGCTTCTCCCAAGGATTATACAGGCTGTCGCGACGCGTGCCAGAGCGGGTCCGCCCGCTGCCGCCAGCCCGCCTTCCTGGCCTAGAGCCTGAACCGAGCCTCTTTCCCCAAAATTGCTAGCGATCGCATGTAACCATGCCCACAGCAATGGCGTCTATTTGATGTGAAGAACGTGAAGGATACGTGAAGGGAGGTGGCTGCACCACGTCAGACGCCCCAGCCAACCAGGGGCTCCAGCCGCTAGCACAGGGTCACAACAATTGACGCCTTCGGCAGCGGCCCAGCGCCCGCATGGGTGATCTATCAAGGAGGAACGCTGAATGCGTAAGCTAACAAGGCTGTTCGGCAGCCTACACAAGAGAGAGGAAGGCATCACCGGCCTGGAGACGGCCATCATCCTCATCGCTTTCGTAATCGTGGCCTCGGTGTTTGCCTTCGTCGTCCTCAGCACCGGTCTCTTCAGCGCCGAGCGGGGCAAGGAGACCGTCTTCGCCGGCCTGGAAAAGGCCCGCGGCAACATGGAGGTCCGCGGTGCCCTTACCGTCATGGACGCCAACGACGACGGGGCCATCGATAGCTCGGACGAGATCGTGTTCAACCTGGCCCTCGCCGCCGGCGGTTCCCCCATTAACCTGGACCCAGCGGCCTACACCAATTCCGTCGTCGTCAACTACATCGACGCTGAGGCTCGCGTGCCCGACACCACCTACATCGTCACCTGGATGCTCGACGACGGCGACACCCTGCTGGAGAACGGCGAGCTGGCGCAGATCACCGTGAACCCGCCCGGCGGCTCCACCCTCTCCCCGAACGAGATCTTCACCCTGGAGGTGGTCCCTCCCCAGGGCGGTACCATGCTCATCGAACGCACCATGCCTCCGGTCGTCGACAAGGTGATGGACCTGCACTAGGCCTTTTCAGCGGGCAACCCGGCATCTGACGCTCTCCGGAGCCCCGCCAGAGGGGGGGGCGACGTCATATGGACGTCAACACAAAGGTCAAGGAACTGGAGGACGAGCTCAAAGTCCTGAAGACGGAGATCCGCAACGTCCTTCTGGACGTTCGCGAGGTCATCCTGGAGAGAGGCAACCCCCTGGGGGCCGAGACCGAGTCCGCCTACCTGCGCATGGACCTGAGGACGACCGCCCAGGCGGTCGCCGCTGAAGAGGCCGCTCGGGCGGCGGCCGGGGCGGCGGCCGGGGCGGCGGCCGACGCGGCAGCCGAGGCGATCGAGCAGTCGAAGCCTCCGGAGCACCCACGCCAAAAGGACCTGGTGGAGGAGGCCGAACCAGAGCAACAGGCAGAGGCCGAACTGGCGGAGGAGGCCGAACCCGAGCCGCAGGCAGAGGACGAGCCCGAAGAGCCGGAGAACGCTGAGCCTGCTAGCCCCCCTCCGGAGGCCGAGGCGCTAGAGCAGGCAAGCGGCGAAGAGCTGATGGCGATGGAGCCCCAAGGGCCCGAGAACGGCGGCTCTTCCGTGCCCACGGGCAAGACCTCCCGCCCGCCGGAGTGGCCTCTGGACGCCACCCTCGATGCGGCGGCCATCCCGCCGATCTTTCGCGCCTACCCACTCCTTACCAGCGGCACCGGCAGCCTGGCCGCTTGGGTGGCCGAGGCGATGGCCGCCATCGGGCCCCAGCGCCTCGAGCGGGTGATCACCGTGTACCGTCTCTGGGGGTCTCTCCCTCCGAACGTCAGCCAGGCGCTGGCCCACCTTCAGGAGCTTGTCCGCTCTTCCCAGGAAGTGGACCCGCCCTGGCTCAAGATCATGCAAGACATGGAGAGATTGTCCTCTTCCTAGGGTGGCGTCGGGTTTATCGACCTGGACGTAAACCGTGGACAAGGTCATCACCTCCATGCTGCTAATCATCGCGGCCGTCGTGGCCACGGTGGTTGTGATCAACTCGATCCTCCCCAGCATCCAGCGCACCAGCAGCGACATCGTCGCCGCCAGCGACGTCCTCGGCCGCCGACTGCGCAGCGACGTCAAGATCGTCGAGACCTCTGGTGTCGTGGGAGAGGATGTCGTGCAGGTATGGGCCAAGAACGTCGGCGCCCTGGAAATCCCCTCCCTCAACAAGATCGACGTGTTTTTCGGCGAGACGACCAACTTCGAACGCATCGCCTACGACGCCGAACCTACCTGCCCCAACCCCTCGCCGCCACCCCGCACCCAGAACTGCTGGCAGTACGCCCTGGAGAACGACACCGAGTGGGCCCCCTTTGCCACGCTGCGCATCACCATCTATCTAACCTATGACCTCGAGGCCGGGAAGGACTACGTAACCACCATCGTCCTCCCCAACGGCCTCACCGCCAGCGCTGTATTCAAACTGTAGGTGCAGAGCTATGGAGCACGCCATCCCGGCCCTGGTCATCGCCGCTGTCATCCTCGTCGGCGGTGTCGTCCTGGCCGATGCCACCCGCGGCTCTCTGCAAACGGTCGACCAGTCCTGGCGCGACATGGAGGCGCTATCCGAGGAGCGGTTGGGCACCGAACTGACGGTGGTGTCCTCGAATGTGACCGACGGCGGCGCCACCGTGACCATCGTGCTGCGGAACCAAGGCCGGACCTCCATTAGGGAGCCGTCGCTCATGGACCTGATCATCAACTACGACGGCACCGACGAGGACCGCCACGTGGTCTGGCTGCCGTACACCGACGACAACCCGCCCGGCGACAACCAGTGGACTGTGGACAGTATCTCCAACGACTACCGCAACCCCGGCATTTTCGACACCGGCGAGGAAATGACCATCGAGATCCACATCGATCCCGCCACCAAAGAGGGCCCCAACCGGTGGCTCGTGCTCGCCACCGAAACGGGCATTGCCTACAGTATCTACTTCTGAAAGGTGACGGAGACGGCGAGCGCTGCTGGTGGATGGACATGGCGACCGGCGTGACAACAAGGCTTGTGGATGCGTTGCAGGACTGCCTGGTCGCGCTCGCGGCAGGCCAACCTGACCTGGTCGAGGCCCTGGCCCGCTACCCAGACCTCGCCGCTGACCTTGAGCCCCTGCTCCAGACGAGCCGGCGGCTTCAGCACGCATACAACGTCGAGCCCTCGCCGGTCTACGTCCAGGCCACCCGAGAGCGCTTCCTGGCCGCCCTGGCTGGTCTCCGCCAGCGCGCCCCGCTAGTAGCACGTTGCCCGCGGGCTCGAGCCGACCCGCCCAAGACAGCCCCAAGCGCCGGCTGGGACTCGCCACCAAGACAGACATCGCCCACGGTATCGACTTCTAAGGGGTGAGAGAGATGGCAGAGGAAGTGGACATCACCGGAACGTTGCCAGGCGGGCTGCAAGACGAGCTACCACCCGATTCCGTCGAAGAGCCGGAAGAGGAGGAGAAGGCCCGGCTCATCGCCGTAGGGGCGATGGACTTCGACAAGCGCCTGGGAGGCGGCTTGCCCCCGGGCAGCGTCACCCTCGTCGAGGGGGACCCGGACTCTGGCAAGAGCGTTGTCATTCAGCAGCTCAGCTTCGGCGCCCTCAAGGAAGGGTACAAGGCGGCGATCTTCCTCGCCGATTCCACTCCCCGAAACTTCCTGAACCAGATGGATAGCCTCGGCATGTCCTCCACGGACTACTACCTCATGGGGCGGCTATCCCTGTACCAGGCGGACCTGCGGGTCGACCCGGAGAGAGCGGGGAGGATCCTGCAGCGGCTGCTCCGCCACATGGAGGAGTGTGAGCGCCGCGACATCTACATCGTCGACCCCATCACGCCCCTCCTGTTCCAGTCTGATGAGCACTACGTACTCTCCTTCCTGGCGCACTGCCGCGAGCTGGCCAACCTGGGCCGGACGATCATCGTCACCCTTGACTCCTATGCCATGACCGAGCCTCTCCGCCTCAGGGCCAACTCCATCGTTGACGCCCACCTCCGCCTGCGCATCGAGGAGCTAGGGGAGCAACTGGTGCGCACCCTAGAGGTGGCCAAGATAAGGGGAGCGGCCAAGACAGCCAAGAACACCGTGAGCTTCACCGTGCAGCCCGGACTGGGCCTGAAGAGCGTGCCTATCTCCAAGACCAAAGCGTGATGCCGCGCGATGCCGTACATCCGCATCCCCTTCGCGCAGACGGACCAGGCGAACCAGGTCCACAGCGAGGCCCAATGCCCCACATGTTCCGCCTTGTCGCCGGAGCTCAAGGAGCAGGCCCAGCAGCATCGCCACCTCTTTCGATATTTGCACATGCTGGCCGTGCAGGAGTTCGGCGTGCCCGAGTACCACGAGAAGCTGGCGCGCAAGATGGGGGACATAGAGCGCCCTAACATCATCTACCCCGTGGGCGACACCACCTTCGCCCACATCTTCCCCGACCCCGAGGACTCCCGAAACTACTACATCCCGGTAGAGCCCGTCATCGGCCAGGATTGCGACACCCTGATGGGCATGGTGGAGGATCGCCTGGTGGATGTGGTGCACAAGCTGCCGCAGCCCTCCTCACCGGAGGAGCAAAAGGATATCCTCTTGGAGGCGGTAAAGCGGGTCGTCGTCGTGGGCCGCGGCGACGGCAATGCCGCCTCCACCGAGGCCGCCAAAGCCGCCAAGGGGGGCAACGCCGGGCCTGGCGGTCGCCGCACCCGTAAGCTCCCGGGCAACCACAAGGTCAAGCTCTCCGAGGTCGAACTGGAGGCCGTCCGCTACCTCCTGGTGCGGGACAAGGTCGGGATGGGGATCCTGCAGCCTCTCATCCTGGACACAAACATCGAGGACATAAGCTGCAGCGGCCTGGGTCCCATCTTCGTCGAGCACAAGGTCTTCAAGGCCCTCAAGGCGGCCATCATCTTCGACCAGTTGGAGGACCTGGACGCTTTCCTGCGCCGCACCTCGGAGCGCATAAACAAGCCCGTCACCTACCGCCGGCCCATCGTCGATGCCACCCTGCCGGATGGCTCCCGTATCAACATTGTCTTCGGCAACGAGGTCTCCAAGCGGGGCAGCAACTTCACCATCCGCAAGTTCGCCACCACGCCTCTGAGCATCCTGGACATCTCGGAGGGAGGTGGCCTCAACTACCAGATGGCCGCCTACTTCTCCATCGTCATCGAGGAGGGGATGAACCTCTTCGTCTCCGGGGAGACGGCTTCCGGGAAGACCACCCTCCTCAACGCCATCACTGGCTTCCTCACCGCGGACGCCAAGATCGTCACTATCGAGGACACCCCTGAGCTCCAGATCCCCCACCCCAACTGGACCCGCGAGGTAGTGCGGGGCACTTCCGAGGACGGGGCCGGCGTGAGCATGTTCGACCTGCTCAGAGCCGCCCTGCGGCAGCGGCCCAACGCCATCCTGGTGGGCGAGATCCGCGGCGAAGAGGGGAATATTGCCTTCCAGGCCATGCAGACCGGCCACATGGTTATGGCCACCTTCCACGCGGCCTCTGTAGAGAAGCTCATCCAGAGGATTACAGGCAACCCGATCAACGTGCCCAAGACCTACATGGACAACCTCAACGTGGTCGTCATCATTAGCGCCGTCAAACTGGCCAACGGCAAGAGCGCGCGGCGCATCATCTCCGTCAACGAGCTCTTTGGCTACGACAACGCTAGCGACTCCTTCGCTTTCGCCGAAGTCTTCCACTGGGACCCGGTGACCGACTCCTTCGAGTTCCCCGGCTACATGAATAGCTACCTGCTGGAGAACAAGATCGCCGTTAGGCGGGGTATACCCCCTAATCAGCGTCGCGTCATGTACGTTGATCTGGAGCGGCGGGCCAAGGTGCTGGAGAAACTCCACCGATCCGGAATCAAGGACTTCTATGAGCTTTATCAAGTTCTGGCAAAAGCCAAACGACAAGGCCTCTTCTAGCGAGGACGGCTCTCCCGGCCGAGACCCGGCCCTGGCCCGCATCAAAAGCGGCTGGCTGTTCGATCCCGACGCCAGCCGGTACGACCTTCTCACCGTCCTCAACTACCTGGCCTGCGTCTCCACCGCCAATGTCAACCGTATGCAGCTCTTCGAGGCCGCCGCCAAGCTTAACTACGGCCCGTCCCCCTACTTCGCCCAAGTGGCCAACCTGGTCCAGACTCTCGGCCACGACTTCGCCCACTCCTGCCACCTGGTCTCCCAAACCGCGGCGGACCCGGTGATGCGCCAGTTCCTCTTGCGCTTCGGCAACTCCCTCGCCTCGGGCGAGGCCGAGAGCGTCTTCCTGGAGCGCGAGGCCCACGTCCAGATGGCGGACTACACCAACGACTACGAAAGGGATGTCGAGTCGCTGCGCAAGTGGACAGACGCCTTCATCGCCCTCATGGTATCCACCAACCTGGTGGTCCTCGTCGCTCTCATCTCCAACATGATCTACGACTTGGGACGCCTGCTCATGGTTGTGGTGGAGGTGGTGGTCATGGTCACCGCTGGCCTGGGCGCCTGGCTCCTCTACCGCATCGCCCCCTTCGATCCGATGATCCACAAGCTCAGAGAGAAGTCCCCGGAGCAGAAGCTCATGTCCCTCCTGGCCCGCATCCTTTTCCCGGGTGCCCTCCTGATGGCCATCACGGTCTACTTCCTCTTCCACAGCATCGGCCTCGTCTTTGTTATCGCCGGCCTCCTGGTTCTGCCGGTGGGCGTCGTCACCCACTTGCTGGAGCGCAAGGTAGAATACCGCGACCGCGACATCGCCGACTTCCTGCGCTCCCTGGGCGGGGTTACCGCCGCCCGGGGCAGCACCGTCATCAACAGCCTTGGCCACATCGACCGCCGCGCCATCGGCTCCCTGGAGCCGGAGCTGAAGCGGCTGCTGGCCCGCGTTGCCGCCGGCATCGACACCACCCGCGCCTGGGGTCGCTTCATGGCGGAGACGGGCAGCGAGTTGGTGCACCGGGTCGTCCGCGCCTTCTGGGACGCTATCAGTCTGGGCGGCGACCCGGAGAAGGTGGGCCGCTTCTCCGCGGACATGGCCCTTAAGGTCTCCCTCCTCCGGTCCAAGCGTACGGCCGTCTCCTCCACCTTCAACTACGTGGTCATTCCCATGCACATCGCTCTGGTCGGGACGCTGGTGTTTATCAGCGAGGTCGTCACCGCTTTCAACACCAAGCTCGTGCAGGCCCAGGCCATGGTCGGCGGCGAGAACGCCACGACCATCAACCCCGAGCAGATAGGCATCCCCGGGAGCCTCGCCTTCCAGCAGTTCGACACTAACTTTATCCGGCTCATGGTCCTGACCGTCGTGCTGGTGCTGACGGGAGTGAACGCCTTCGCTCCCAGGGCGGCGGCCGGCGGCCACAACCTCAAGTTGGCCCTGTTTGGCGCCCTGACTCTGTGCGCCACCGGCGCAATCCTGCTCTTGGTCCCGCCGATGGCCGCCAGCATGTTCTCGGACACCCTCGCACAGCCCATTAAGTGACGGGAGGCGCACCCATGAAACTGTTTCGGAGACGAAAACCGGAAGGCGGAGAAGGAGAAGACGAGAAGGAGCTGGCACTGGACATAGGCGCCGAGGAGCCGCCTCTCGATCAAGGAGCCACAGAGGCCGAAGCCTCCACCGACGCTCCCACCCCCGAGGCGCCGGCTGCGGCCGACGCCCAGGCCGCGGCCCCGGCGTCCAGCACCGACCTGCTTGCCCAGATAGACGCCGAGACCACGAGGGAGATGGAGGCCGCCGAGAAGGCGCCCGAGAGCGGTGCCGGCCCACCTCAGGGAGACGATCTGCTGGACCCCAATCTTCTGGAGCTCTTTCGCGAGGCCAAGAATGAGGTCGTGGAGAGCACCCTAGCCTCGGAGCTGGAGGACATCCCCATCGAGGACCTTCTGAGCGACTTAACCAGCGTCAGCCGGGGCCTGGGCATAACGCCGCGAGCAGGCCCCAGACCCACGGTCGACCAGCCCGAGCGCGATAAGCCCCGCCCGCGAAACGCTTCCGACTGAGACAGAGGCCCGCGAGCAGAGGAGAGGAGAGAAAGCTGCTACCCGACACAGACGCTGAGGGCGAGGCCGCCGCCCCGGGGCAGCCCCCGGCGCCGGGAAGCGCCCTCGTGACCCGGGTGCACGCCGAGCCGGGCAATGGCGTCGAGGCCCCAGAGGAAGCGCCGGCGGCCGACGCTGGCCCGCCCGAGGACGACGACTCCCTAGACCCCCGTCTCCTGGAACTCTTCCGCGAGGCCAGAAACGAGGCCCAGGAAAGGGCCCTGGCCTCGGAGTTGCCAGACATCCCGATCCAGGACCTCCTGGACGACCTAGTGAGCGTCGGCCGGGGTCTGGGGATAAAGCGGCTGCCCGACACTGCGCCCGCCGCAGTAAGCGACTCCGCGCCGCCGCCCGCTTCCCGCCGCGCTGCGGTCGCGCTCCCGCCCTCAGCGGGATACCGGCGCTATGCCCTACATGGCCTCCTGCTCGGCCTGACCCTGGCCGTGGCCATCGCCAGCGGCCTCACCGGCGCCGAGCGGATCGCCACCGGAAAAGCCCGCCAGGACGCCACGCCCGCCGCGACCGCCACCGCCACCGTCCCCGGTGTCGTCGTAGTGCGACACGACCGCCAGGCCGATAGCGCTGGCCAGCCCAGCTCCAACCCCACACCCGGGCTACAGCCCGCCTACGTCGCCTATACCGTCCAGCCGGAGGACACCGTCTTCTCTATCGCCGCGGCCGTCGGCATCAACCTGGACTCAGTTACCTGGAGCAACCCCAGCGTCATCAGTGACCCGAACCTCTTGGTGACAGGCGACAAGCTCCTGATCCCCAGCGTCGCCGGCATCATCTACCGCGTGCAGCCGGACGACACCATCACCGTCCTCGGCCGGCTTGCGCCGGAACGCCCAGAGGACGCCGGCCTTTCTCCCAGCCAACCCCAATCGCCCTGATAGTGTCGGGGCGCCAGTCTACCCGTAGAGCCGGTAGGCGTTGTCCAGATACTGAAGGACCATGCGCTGAGCGTTGAAGAACGAGGCGTTGAGGGCGATGGCCGACCGCATGACCCCCGCGAAAGCGGTCGGCCGTCCGTAGAAGAGGGGAAGGATCACGTACTCCAGTTTGTCGTACAGGGAGACCATCTCTTCGGCGGGGTTGCTCTCCGCCTCCCAATCGTCGCCGATAGACCAGCCCGTCACGCCTTCGACGTGGCCCTCGATCCACCAGCCGTCCAGAACGCTTAGGCTTGGCACCCCGTTGAGAGCGCCCTTCATGCCGCTGGTTCCCGAGGCCTCGTGCGGTTTCTGCGGACTGTTCAGCCACAGGTCGACGCCGGCGCAGAGGTACTTGCCCAGCGCCATGTCGTAGTCCTCCAGGTAGATGATGGGCACCTTGTCCCCCAGAGCCGCTGCGGCCCCAAAGATACGACGGATTATGGCCTTGCCACCCTCATCTCGGGCGTGGCTCTTGCCGGCGTAGATGACCTGCAGGGGGCCGACCTGGCGCGCTATCCTCTTCAGGCGCTCCAGGTCAGAGAGCAATAGGTCGGCTCGTTTGTAGGTGGCGGCGCGTCGGGCAAAACCGATCGTCATCGCGGCCGGGTCCAGGCGAACGCCGGCCCGTCTCTTCACCTCTGCCAGAAGCTCCCGTTTGGCGTCCGCGTGGGCCTGCTGGATCTCGTCGACAGGGATGCTTATGGCGTAGCGCAGGTAGAGGTTGTCGGCGCGCCACTCAGGGATGTGGCGGTCGTAGAGGTCCTGAAACGCCGCCGCCGTCCAGGTGACGGCGTGCACGCCATTGGTGATGGAGTTGATCGGATAGCGCGGGAACATTCCGCGAGAGATGTCGTGGTGGCGCTGCGAGACCCCGTTGATGTAACGCGAGAAGAAGAGCGCCAGGTAGGTCATGTTCAGGGTGCCGTCCAGGCTGACCTCCGACTCCAGGGCGGCGATCCGGTCCTCGCCCAGCACCCTCCGCACCACGTCCAGGGGGAACTGGTCATGGCCCGCCGGCACAGGCGTGTGCGTGGTGAACACGCATCGCTGCCGGACCGCCTCCGCGTCCTCCTTGCTCACCGCAGGGAGACGGCGCCCCTGGGTCTGTTCCTCCAGCAGGGCCAGGGTGAGAAGGGCAGAGTGCCCTTCGTTCATGTGGTAGAGCTGCACCCTCTCGTGCCCTAGGGCACGCAGCATGGCGACACCGCCCAAGCCCAACACAACCTCCTGGCACAGACGATAGTGGTCGTCCCCACCGTAGAGGTAATCGGTCAGCGTCTGATCCCAGGGGCTGTTCGCCGGGAGGCCCGTGTCCAGAAAGTAGACGGGGACGCTGTGGCCGGACACGCCGGTCACAAGGTAGCGCCATGCCCGCACCTGGACCTGTCGCCCCTCGATGCTCACAGACACACAGGGCTCTAGCGGATCCAGGAATTCTTCCGGATACCAGACGCATGGGGTCTCGGTCTGGTTTCCGCCAGCGTCCAGGTGCTGGCGGAAGAACCCCTTCCGGTAGAGGAGCGTCACGCCCACCACCGGCAGGTTCAAATCAGCGGCGGCGCGCAGGGTGTCCCCGGCCAGCACGCCGAGGCCGCCGCTGTAGGTAGGCATGGCCGGGTCCAGGCCGACCTCCATCGAGAAATAGGCAATCGCCGATGGCTGAGCTGTCGCGTTGGGATCGGGCGCGTTCATGAGTGCTCCCTGTTGGGTCTCCTACCGGCTTTGTTCTTTTTCCTGCAAGGTTCAGAGAAGACGCGGCACGCGTCAACAGGCACGAGATTCTCTCGCCAATGGGGCGGCCTCTCTACCCTTATAGAGTAGCAATGGCCGCAGTCTGTTACAGTCCTCGGGAACGTCTTGGGGGGCAGTCTACGCCGCTGAGCCTCAAGGCTCTTCCGCCAACACGGCCGTATCCGAAAGCGCACAGACAAACACTACACGATCACCCGTTTAGGGGAAACCTTGCCCACCTGCCGCCTGGGCCTCCTAGCGCGTCTGGCGCAGGCAGCGCACGGTATCGCGGGCGATAATCAGCGCCTCGTCCACCGGAATCACGTAGGCATGAACCGTAGAACCGTCCGTGCTGATCCGCCCCTCGGAACCGATTGTCCGCGCGTTGCGCTCCTGGTCCAGCATCAGCCCGCACCAGCCCATGCCCGCGCAGATGCGGGCCCGCACCTCCGGCGCGTTCTCGCCGATCCCGCCTCCGAAGACCACCGCCTCGGCGCCGCCCAGGGCGGCCAGGTAGGCCCCCACGTACTTGCGCACCCGGTAGCTAAACATCTCCACCGCCAGGGCGGCGCGCGCGCCCCCCCGCTCCTTTGACTCCAGCAGCACCCGCATGTCGGCCGAGCGCCCGGAGACGCCCAGCAGGCCCGACCGCGTGTTCAGCCAGGCGTCGGCCTCTTCGATATCCACGCCCTCGTGGCGGGCGAGGAAGCCCGCCAGGGAAGGGTCAACGTCTCCCGACCGCGTCCCCATCATCAGCCCTTCCAGGGGTGTGAACCCCATGGACGTGTCGACGGAGCGTCCGCCCGCCACGGCGGTGGCCGAGCAGCCGTTGCCCAGCTGCAAAGTGACCAGCTTCACCTGGTCCAGAGGCGTGGCGCTGATGGCGGCGTAGCGCTCGGTCATGTACCGGTGGGCCAGCCCGTGAAAGCCGTAGCGTCGAATGTGGTGCTTCTCCGCCAGCTCCTGCGGAATGGCGTAGTGCGAGGCTGCCTCCGGCATCGTGCGATGGAAGGCGGTGTCGAAGGTCGCCACCATAGGAACGGCGGCGCCTAGCAGCGCCCGCGCCTCCCGGATGGCGCTCAGCGAGGGGGCGTTGTGGAGAGGCGCCAGCGCCGTGAGCGCCTCGATGGCCTCGACCACCTCGTCGTCGATCAGCGTCGGCTCCACGAAGCGGTCGCCGCCATGCACGACCCGGTGGCCCACCGCCTCCAGGCCGCCGGGCTTCGCGAGGCCGCTGGAGTCCAGCCAGTCGAGCATGCGGCGGGTCGCCGCGCCGTGGTCGGCCACTGCGGCCCGGCGCCGGACAGGTTCGGCGCCCTCTACAGCGAACTCGATGGAGCCGCGGCCGCCGATCCTGTCGACGATGCCGCGGGCCAGCCGCCGCTGCTGGCCGGGGCCAGCGTCCGCCTCCACCTCGATGAGCTCGAACTTTAGGGTCGAGCTTCCGCAGTTGACAGCGAGAACCTTCATCGGCCTGCGCGGCAATCCGTGTGCTACGCCCGGGCCACCTTCTCGTAGTAGGCGGCCACGTTGGCCACCGCCCTGACCGCCCGCTCCAACGTGGGGTACGAGGGAATGCCCATGCTCAGATACTGATCCCTTATCTCCCGCCGCCCCTTCTCGGCTTCGATCATCTCCACTTCATCACCGCCCAACTGGATCACGAGGACGATGGGCTTCCCCCATCGGTCTCTCACCCTGGGCGCAACCGCCACTAGCTCCTCCACGAAACGCTCCGCGAACCCAGGGCGAAACCTCCACGTGCCCCCCAGGACGTGGAACAACGCCTGGGTGGCGATGACGGTGTCGATGCCGTCCGCGGAGGCGACGGCATCCAGCACGCGCTCAAACATCGGGGGCGGCACCAGCGGCACCCCGATATCCACCGGGTTCCGGAAGCTCGTGCCCGCGGCGGGGATGATGTCCCGCAGCTTCTGCTGGACGGCGTCATCGAAAGCGGGGATGTCCAGGGCCGCGCGGTCGCAGTCGTCGGCGGCAGCGACGCTGATGCCGCCTCCTCCCCCAACCACCCCCACCCGCCGGCCGGTGGACGAGGGCAGATGGCGCAGGGCGAGGACCGTATCGGCCATTTCCTCCAGATTGTGGACGGGCACGGCGGCGGTCTGGGCGAAGACGGCGCGCCAGACGGCCTCCTCGCCGGCCAACGACCCGGTATGCGAGTGCACGGCCTTCTCCCCGGCGCGAGTGAGGCCCGCCTTCCAAATCACGACCGGCTTCCGCGGGGCCAGGCCCTTGACCAGCTCCAGGAACCGCCTTCCGTCGCGAGGCCCTTCGACGTACATGGTCACGATCCTCGTCTCGTCATCCTGCGCCATGTACTCCAGGAGGTCCGCCTCGTTCAGGTCGCAGCCGTTGCCATAGCTTATGACCTTGCTGAACCGCAGCCCTCGTCCCCTCGCTTCGCGGGCAAACTCGACGGCGTGGCCGCCGCTCTGCGAGATGAACCCCACGGGGCCGCTCTCGCTGGGGAAGCTGCCGCCGGGGAGGAGGGTGAGACCGCTGGCCGGACAGTAGATGCCAAAACAGTTGGGCCCGACGATGCGGATGCCGCGGCGAGCGATGAGAGTCAGCTCGCGCTCCAGGGCCTTCCCCCGCTCGTCCCCGGTCTCGGCGAAGCCCGAGGTGAAGACCTCGGCCCCTTTCACGCCGCTGGCCAGGCAGTCTTCCAGCACCGCCGGCACGAGCGGCGCCGGCACCATGATCGCGGCCAGATCCACCGGCTCCGGGATAGAGCCCACGCTGGGATACGCCTTCAGGCCCGCTATCTCCGTCGCCGCCGGATTGACGGGGTAGATCCTGCCCTTGAAC
Source organism: uncultured Chloroflexia bacterium (assembly GCA_963701285.1). Taxonomy (GTDB): domain Bacteria; phylum Chloroflexota; class Dehalococcoidia; order SM23-28-2; family SM23-28-2. The sequence goes on from OY969584.1 coordinate 240,018, forward strand.
CCAAACTCCAGCAGCGCCCGCAGGAAGAGACCGCCGAACTTCACCTCGTCGCGGGACACGCCCACCACCGCCAGCGCCCGCGGGTAGAAGATGGGGCGCAGCTCGCTCAATCGGTCTGTGCTGCCGTCCACGATGTCCCACGATACCGCATGCCGCATTCCCGGTCGAGAGCCTTGGGCGCCCGCCGCCGCGCACGGCCGGGGTTCCCCGGCAACGTTCGAGCGGGGTATGATGCGACGGCGCGACCGGCGCATGTCACCCCTCAGGGAGGTGCCCCATGTCCGAGCTCTGGTTCATGGCCGCCCACGACCTCGCCCGCCAGGTCCGGTCGGGCGCGCTCTCCCCGGTCGAGCTGATGGAGGCCTGCTTGGCTCGCATCGACGGGACGAATCCGGTGCTGAACGCCTTCATCGCCATGCGCCCGGAGCAGGCCCTGGCCGAGGCGCGAGCCATGGCCGACCGCATCGCGCGGGGCGAGGACCCGGGCCCGCTGGCCGGCCTGCCCCTGGGCGTCAAAGAGCTCGAGGACGCGGAGGGCTTCCCTTCCACCCACGCCTCCGTCCCCTTAAAGGACAACTGGCCGCAGCGCGATTCCGTGCAGGTGGAGCGGCTCCGGCACGCCGGGGCCATCGTCCTGGGCAAGACGAATGCCCCCGAGTTCGGCGCCGCGACGTTTACCAGGAACCTGCTCTTCGGCGTGACGCGGAACCCCTGGAATCCCGCCCGCACGCCCGGAGGCTCCAGCGGCGGGTCCGCCGCCGCCGTGGCCGCCGGCATGGTGCCGCTGGCCACCGGCTCCGATGGCGGCGGCTCCATCCGCATCCCCGCCGGCTACACCGGCTGCTACGGTATCAAGCCGTCGTTCGGCCGGGTGCCCCTCGGCCCGTTCCCGATGCTCCGCTGGAGCGACACCCTCGCCGTGGGGCCCATCACCCGCACTGTGCGGGACGCCGCCCTCTACCTCGATGCCGTGGTTGGGGCGCACCCGGCGGACCCCGATTCCCTGCCCCATCCCGGCGTGTCTTATGTCGAGACGCTGGAGCGCCTCCCCCAGCGCCTCCGCATCGCCTGGAGCCCAACCCTCGGCTATGCGCGGGTGCAGCCCGACGTGATGCGCGAGGTGCGGCAGGCCGTGGGCGTCTTCGAAAAGCTAGGGCACGAGGTCGAGGAGGTGACGGAGCCCTTCCCCGACCTGAGCCTGGCCTGGGCGGCGGTGGATGCGGCGGAGATCTACGCCGAGATCGCCCACCTGATCGACAAGCACCGCGCCGAGTTCGGGCGCGGCTTCCTGGCGGGCGTCGAACGCGTGCGAGACCTGACGCCGGAGAAGTACGGCCAGGCGCAGCAGGCGCGCGCCGGTTTGGTCGACCTCCTCTGGAGGCTCTTCGAGCGCTACGACCTCTTGCTTACGCCGACCCTTCCCACCGAGGCCTACGACGCCCACGGCCGGATGCCTGTCGACATCGACGGCGAGCCGGTGGCCAACCCGATGATGTTCGCCGCCTTCACCTTCCCCTTCAACCTGTCGGGCCACCCAGCGGCGACGGTGCGGGCCGGCTTCACCGATGCGGGCCTGCCGGCGGGCCTCCAGATCGTCGGCCCTCGCCACCGCGACGACCTCGTCCTCCAGGCCTCCTATGCCTATGAGCAGGAGCGGCCCTGGGACTACTGGCCTCGCCGCATCCCGCCCCTGACCGAGGGCTGACCCAGGGCCGCGCTAGGTAGGTAGATCAGCCCCTCCTCGGGGTCGCCGATGCCTTCCGCCTGGCCGCGGCCGACCAGATACGCCGTGTACGCGGCGACGATGGCGTCCAGCTCGTCGTGGCCGAGCCGCCCGGGGTGCTGCGCCAGGCCGGGGACCAGCTCGGCCAGCCTCTCGCGCAGCCAGCGGCGGCCGGCGGAGGTCTGCTTCCTGGGGATGCCCTTCCCCCACAGGCGAACCTTGGCAGCGTAGGGATAGACCTCCAGCACCACGTGGCCCCCCTCCTCCAGCGCCCGCCGCAGGCCAATCGCCCGATAGACCATCGCCTTGATTATTGAGCGCTTGGTGGTGGCGTAGAGGCTGATGCCCTGCCGGAAGAGCTCGCGTTCGGCGGCCTTGAGCCCGTTGGGCGCGGCCGCCCGGCAGGGGCAGGCCTCCTCCAGGCAGCAGAGGCCGCGCGGCAGGCTCAGCGGCGCGTCGATGGCGACGAAGCACGGCCGCCAGCGATCGGCCAGGGCCAGGAGCTCCGCGTCCTCGCTAGCCAGCCGGACGTCCGCCAGGCCGCCGTCGTCGCGCAGCACGGCGTACGCCGAGGGCCGTCGCGCCGAGGACGTGAGGTCGATCCCCAGGTAGACCACGACCGCACCCTAAAGGGTGCGGCATCGAGAATCAAGCCGATGCCCCAGCCTTTAGGCTGGGGGCGTGCACCACCACCGGGGTGCAGGCCCTACCCCATGACGTGGGCGACGACCACGATCACCAGGCCCACGGCGCCCACGGCTGCGAACTCGCCCGCCGTCGGCAGGTCGAGCTGGCGCAGCAGGTAGTTCTGGACGGCGCCGGTGGCCACGTAGAATGCCAGCAGGAGGAAGGCGGCGGCCAGGAAGCCCTCCAGGGGTAGGAAGTGGAGGGTCCAGGCCAGCTGCGCCAGGAACAGGCCGATGGCGCCGGCGTAGATGACGGCGGTGCGGGGCTGCGGCGTGGCCTCGCGCAGCAGCTCCAGCGAGAGGACGAGGCTGATCAGCCCCACGCTGAACGCGGCGCCCAGCAGGCCCACGTCGAACTCGTACACGACGGAGTAGAGGGCGAAGGCGGCTACGTAGACGCAGATGTTCACCACCAGGCGAGCGGCCGTGTAGACCGGCCAGCGGGCGTCCACCGACAGGTACTGCCCGTTCAGCAGCGCCGCGAAGCCGATGGTGGTCAGCACGCCGACCGGCACCGACCAGTAGCCGCTGACCACGTCCTCGAGGAAGAGGCCGCCGCCCAGGGTGAGCAGCGCCGGCAGGAAGAGGAAAGAGGCGGTGTCGTCGAGGCGGGCGAAGGGGCTGCTGGGGTGCGAGCGGAGGACGCCGTCCATGCCCAAGGCGGCCAGGCCGGCCAGCACCAAAAGGAGCCACTGCTGGGTGGGCTCGATGGCCAGGTAGAAGGCCATGCCCACGCCCAGGGCGACGGCCAGCAGGTTGGCCCGGTCGGAGCGGGGCAGCGTCTGAACCAGCACCGGCAGCACGAGGGCACTGTAGCGAACGGGCGGGGGTGTGTCAAATCAGGGCCGCAGCTCCGCCTGCTATCGGCGCCAGTGACCGCAGCGTATTGACTTCACACTTGGGGGCCGATAGAATACTGCTCCGCGACGCGAGCAGCGCTGGGGGAGGGAGACAGGCACGTTGCAGGTCCTGAGCACATCCATAGTCGTGGTAGGTGACGTCTTCACCCCTTCGCTGCTAACTCCCGACCTTCTCCGCCAGTTCTTCAGGGACGAACTCCCGCGTGGACTGAAAACGACTATGGTTTCTCTCCTTGAATACCCCCTATCTGGATACCGTCTGCTCCTCGAGGAGAAGAGATTCCAGGTATCAAAGCAGGAACCAGATGCTGCGAAGCTTGGGGACCTGGGCACCATAGCGTTAGAGTTTATGAAGAAGAACCCGCTCGTTAAGGTGACGGCCGTTGGCCTGAACTTCGAGGGGTTTATGGGCTACGCCGCCCATCCCGGCGGTCAGGAGCCACCGGACCGAAACGGTGAATCTCGGTTCTTGAGGACCTTCGTCGTCCTTGATGCTCTGAGAGAACTCGTCGATTCAGACGTAGGCAGCGGTGCGGTGGTTGCAGTCTATCAAGCCAAACGTGATCGTTGTGCTCTCACGTTGCGGTCCGATGCGGTGGTGAAGGATAATAGAGGAGTGGCGCTCGATCTGAACGTGCATGAGGATGTCGGCAAGCGCCAAGAGGCTCGCTCTCACGTCGCCCGCTTGGGGGAGTGGTTCAGCTACTTCATTGGCCTCGGTGAGCGCCTCTCAAAACAACTCGAAAGGTGACTCTGGTGGTCCAAGGCAGCACTAGTCGCCAACTGTGCGAGGGTTCGGAAGAGCAGGGTACCGTCTTGAGCGAGGCCCTGGGAACCGAAGTGCCATCGAACTGGCCCGAACTTGTTAGGGAAGCGAATGATCTTCTTCATGCCTACCTCGAGAAGCATCACCCGTACTTGCGCGCGCACAGGGAAATCTGCTCCTCCATGTTTCGCGCCATCCGACCCGACACCTGGGGCGACACACAAATTCGCGGGCTTGACACCCTGGAGCTCAAGTGTGGGGGCATTACGCAGCAAGTCTCTATCCCTGGGATTCTTTATTGGGATGACCTTCTTTCGGCTGGCCACAGAAACCAGGTGTTCCGCACCGACCCCTCCGTGTGGTTCTATTGCGAATTTCCGGAACTGACGCTGGCTTCAGAGGATGAGTACCCCGAGTGGGATTGGATCCAGGCAAACGAGGCGTGGCTTCGCGAGAAGTACGCGGGTCTCTGGATTGCGGTAAGAGAGAACGCTATGGTCGCCGTTGCCGGAAGCGAAGTCGAGGTGCTCAAGGAGGCAGACGAGGGCGGCTACGAGGATGTTTTTACCTTCTACGTACCCACCGAGTCGGAGCCAGCCGTAGTCGTTGTCGCTGCATGAAGCGAGATGTCGCGCACCATCGAGTTCCCGAAAGAGTATGAATATCAACGCCTGGTAACAAGCACCGGCGTTATTTGGCAGCCCCAGATCAACGCGACATTTCGTAGCAAGACAGGCAAATCACGCAGGGGAAGAGCACTCGTTGACAGCGGGTCCCCCTGGTGTGCTATGCCCAAGGATGTGGCTCACGACTATTTTGGCGTTGATATCGGCTCATGCCCAGTCGAGACTATGGAAGGGATCGCGGGGTCGACCAACGTTCCGTACACCACGATGATGGTGAGAGCCGTCGACGTTGAGGCAGAGTGTAAGGTATTGCTGATGGATAGCCGTCTCTATCTGGTGGGGAGAATCCCGTTCTTCTCATTGTTTGACGTGGCATTTCACGAGGAAACGAACGGCAGCAACAACAGGATCCTGTTCGCCAAGAAGTAAGCACCAATCGTCCGCTCTAGTCCCCCGCCCCCGCCAGCTCCTCCAGCACGCGCTGGAGGGCCTGCGGCCATCCGCCGGAGGCCGACCCGCCTTGGGCGGGGGCCGGGCCCAAGCGCCGCCGCTCCAGCCGGAGCTGCGTCCGGCCCACGTGCGCGCCATCGGGCAGGCGGCCGCGTAGCGCGTCGGCCGGGAGCAGCCGCCCCTCCTTCAGCCGCACCACGATCTGCCCGTCCTCGCTGTTGATCGACTCCACCCCCGCCTGCATCGCCAGCACCCGCAGTCGCACGACGTAGAGCAGGTTGCGGGCCAGCGGCGGCGGCGCCTGAAAGCGGTCGCGCAGCTCCCGGGCCAGCTCCTCCACCTGCTCCACGCTCTCCATCTGGGCCATGCGCTGGTAGAGGGCCAGGCGCAGGTTCAGGTCGGGCACGTAGCTCTCCGGCAGGTGGGCCGATAGCGGCAGGTCGATGGTCACCTCCGGCCCCTCGCGCGGCGGCGGGGGTAGGCCCTCCTTCGCCGCCCGCAGGCTTTCCACCGCCTCGGCCAGCATCTGGCAGTACAGCTCGAAGCCCACGGCGGCCATCTGGCCGCTCTGCTCCGCCCCGAGCAGGTTGCCGGCGCCGCGGATCTCCAGGTCGCGCAGGGCGATCTGGAAGCCCGCCCCCAGCTCGGTCGCCTCGAAGATGGTCTGGAGGCGGCGCTGGGCCGTGTCCGTCAATCGCCCCTTGCGGTCGTAGAGCAGGTAAGCGTAGGCCATCTGGGCGCCACGCCCCACGCGGCCGCGCAGCTGGTAGAGCTGGGCCAGCCCCAGCTTGTCCGCCTGGTTGATGATGATCGTGTTGACGTTGGGGATGTCCAGGCCCGACTCGATGATCGTCGTGCAGACGAGAACGTCCACCCGGCCGCGCACGAAGTCCACCATCACCCGTTCCAGCTCGTGCTCCGGCATCTGGCCGTGGCCCACGGCGATCTCCGCCTCGGGCACCACCTCGCGCAGGCGGCGGGCCACGGAGTCGATGCTCTGCACGCGGTTGTGCACGAAGTAGACCTGGCCGCCGCGGTCCACCTCTCGCAGGATGGCCTCGCGGATCAGGCGTTCGTCGAACTCAGCCACGTAGGTCTTGATGGGCAGGCGCTCCTCGGGCGGCGTGTCCATCGTCGACATGTCGCGGATGCCGCTCAGCGACATGTGCAGGGTGCGCGGAATGGGCGTTGCCGACAGCGTGAGCACGTCCACCTCGCGCCGCATCTGCTTCAGGTGCTCCTTGTGGCCCACGCCGAAGCGCTGCTCTTCGTCGATGACGACCAGCCCCAGGTTCTTGAACCGCACGTCCTTCTGGATGAGGCGGTGGGTGCCGATGACGATGTCGACGGCGCCGTCGGCCACGTCTGCCAGGACGCGGCGCTGCTCCGCCTCCGACCGGAACCGCGAGAGCATCTCCACCCGCAGCGGGAAGGCGGCCAGCCGCTCGCTGAAGGTCTGGAAGTGCTGCTGGGCCAGGACGGTGGTGGGCACCAGCATCGCCACCTGCTTGCCGTCCAGTACCGCCTTGAACGCCGCCCGCATGGCCACCTCCGTCTTGCCGTAGCCCACGTCGCCGCAGACCAGACGGTCCATCGGGCGGGAGCGCTCCATGTCCTGCTTCACCTGGCGGATGGCCAGGAGCTGGTCCGGAGTCTCCACGTAGGGGAAGGAGGCCTCCAGCTCGAGCTGCCAGGGCGAGTCGGGGGGGAAGACGTGGCCGGGCACCACCTCGCGGGCGGCGTAGAGGGCCAGCAGCTCGCGGGCCAGGTCGGCGACGGCGCGGCGCACCCGCTCCTTGGTGCGGGCCCACTCCTGGCTCCCCAGCCGCGTGAGGGTGGGCACGTGGTCGCCCGGGCCCACGTAGCGGCTCACCCGCTGGAGCTGGTCGACGGGGACGAACAGCCTGTCGCCCTCGGCGTAGTGCAGCTCCAGGTACTCCCGCTCGTGACCCTCAATCGACTTGTGGGCCATGCCGGCGAAGCGGGCGATGCCGTGCTCCACGTGCACCACGAAGTCGCCCGGCTTGAGCTCGGCCAAGAAGACCCCGCGGTCGATGCCGCGGCGGGGCACCGCGCGCCGCTGCTTGGTGAAGCCGAAGATCTCGGTATCGGTAAGGAGGGCGAGCTGGGAGCCCTGATCGATGCCCCAGCCTTTAGGCTGGGGTCGACGTACATCCCCGTCCGGTTCAGGCGCCGCCTCAGTACCCTGAAGCACCCAGCCGCCCGGCAGCGAGCCCTGGACGACGGTCACGCTGCCCGGTGGCGGCGGCACCTCGACGGCGGCGAGGGGGCCGGCCGAGATGTCTTCCTCGGCGAACAAGTCGGCCAGCCGCCCCGCCTGCTGCGAGACGATGACGAAGCGTCGGCCGCTCCGGCGCCCCTCGCCCGCCTCCGCCACGACGTTTCGCAGACGGCCGCCGTAGGCCGGCGCCGGCTCAAAGGGCAGGCGGGCGGAACCGGCTTCGTCACCGGTCGCCCAGCGGGAGAGGTCGATGCGCCGCGCCGCTCCGTCGAGTCGAGGCGCCACCTCGCGCCACGTCAGGTGGGCCAGCGGCAAGCCGCTGGGCAGCTCACCCTTCTCCTCCAGCTCGGCCCGCACTTCCAGCGCCTGCGCTTCCAGCTCCTCCAGGGCGGCGGCCACCTCCGACGGCTCGTCACAGACCAGCACCGCCTCCGGCGTCAGGAAGTCGAACAGGGTGCCCTGGGCCAGGAGGGGGACGTAGAACGAGTCGCCGGCAAAGGCGCCGCCCGCCTCCAGCGTCGAGAGCTCCTCCTGAAAGCGCCCCGCCACGTCGGGTGAGCAGCGGGCGAAGTCCAGCCTCCGCCGCAGCCCGTCGAGGCCGACCGGCGGAAGGATGACCTCTCGCGCCGGCCCGACGACCGCGGACTCCGCTTTCGCCACCGAGCGCTGACTGGCGGGGTCGAAGTAGCGCAGGCTCTCCACCCGGTCGCCCACCAGCTCGATGCGCAGCGGCGATTCGGCGGTCGGCGGGAAGACATCGATGATGCCGCCGCGGCGGCTGGCCTGGCCCGCCTCCTCCACCAGCGGCAGAAAGCGATAGCCCATGAGGGACAGCCGGCGCAGGAAGCCTTCGGGCCCCGATGCTATCGGGGCGGCGACGGCCACGGTCTCCCTGGCCCGGGCCAGCTCCGCCGGCGCCACGGTGCGCTGGGCCGCCGCCTGCGCCGAGGCCACGACGATGGGCCCTGCCGCGGTGCCTGCCCCGGATTCCACCAAGAGGCTCACCACCCGCAGGCGCAGGGAGACCGCCTCGCGGTCGGGCGCCAAACGCTCGTAGGGCAGGGCGTCGCGCTCGGAAAACAGCGCTACTCGCCCCGATCTGTCGGGGCCCAGCCACACGGCCAGCTCCTCGGCCAGGGCGCGGGCCCGGTCGGACCGCGCAACCAGGACCAGCAGCGGCACAGGGAGGTCGCAGGTCAGGGCGGCGAACGTCGCCGCTTTGGCCGTGTCAGGCAGGCCCAGCACCAGACGAATCGGCTCCGCGCGACGCAGGCGGGCCAGGGTCGGCGCCACGCCCGGCGCGGACTCGATGAGCGGCAAGAGACCGGACAGATCCATCAGGGTAGGTTGTGGCTTCTGCGTTCTACTCCAACCATAACGCCTCTAGGGGCCCCGACGGCGTCGAGGCCCCTTCCAAGACCATTCTAGCGGAACGCCGCCCCGGGCTCAACGGCGAAGCCTCCCCTTGCCTTTTCGGGTCGCCTGCGCTAAGATGGGCGAAACAACCGTTCTCGCCAATTCTGTCATCCACCTCTTGGGCGTGGTTTGAGTTGGCGAGGCTGTCGGAGGTGCGCAATGGCTAGAGAGTACCCGTACACCCTAACCCTGGACGCGTTCAGGCGGTTCGTCACGAAACTGAGCACCGTGGGCATCCCCGACAAGATGAACCAGCCCTGGCTGGCCACGCTGGGCTTCAAGTCAAAGAACCACCGGAAGTTCCCGGGCATCCTACAGTTCGTCGGCCTGATTGACAGCGGTGGGCGCCCCACAGAAAAGTACAAGGCGCTTAGGGAGGGGGACGAGGGCCGCAGAAAGCTGGGCTCGTACATCAAGGAAGCCTACGCCGACCTGTTCAACATCTACCCGGACGCCGACCGGAAAGACACGGAGGCGCTGCGCAACTTCTTCAGTGCCCGTACGAACCTCGGGGAGCGCGCCGTAGGTGCAGTGGCCGCGACCTTTCAGGCCCTATGTGGCCTAGCTGCTTTCGAGGGGCCCGAGGCCGCTCCTACGGAGGCACAGCACGTCGAGCGTCCAAAGGGCGCTGGAGAGCAGAAGAAGGAGGCTCTGGCCACGCGAGGGGGCCTGATCATCAATGTGAACATCCACCTAGACCTGCCCCCCAGCACAGACGCAGAGGTCTACGACGCGTTGTTCGCCTCAATGGCTCGGCACTTCCCGAAACTAGGGGAAGAATAGATGCCGATTCAGGCCATCGTCCAGCGAGTCCGCCTGCTGGAAGCGGACGCTCGAAGGACACTGTCCACCGTCGAATCAGCCACGGCGCGGCGGTTTACGCTCGATACGTCCTACCAAGCGCTCGGAAGGTTGTCCCTAAAGCAGGACGACCTGTTTCGGCAGGCACTCCGCTGCGTGGAGGCCCAACTATACCGCGCCGCCCACGTGATGGCCTGGGCGGCGTTCGTCGACTTTCTGCACGAGAGGCTGGCCGAGGATGGGCTCAAGCGTCTCCGCCAGGTCAAGCCAGCCTGGAAGGTCACGCACGTGGAGGACTTGAGAAACTACGGCGACTATCAGATCATTGAGGCAGGTGAGGGCTGTGGGCTCTACCGAAAAACGATGAGAAAGGCCTTGCAGGGGCTGCTCAACAAGCGCAACGAATGCGCACACCCCGAAGAGTACTACCCGTCGCTAAATGACACGCTGGGCTACGTCGACGAGCTGTTCAAGCGTCTTGCTATGCTCCAGCGCAAGAGCGCACAGCAAGCCGCTGGCTAGCGGTTGTAGCGGTTCATCGCCGCCGCCAGGCCCTCGCTCACGAGGCACTCCACCGCCTCCGCCGCTTGCTCCACTGCCCCCTCCAGCGCCTCGCGCTCCTCCGGCGCCGGCTCGTGCAGGACGTAGGCCGCCACCACGTCGGGGTCCGTGAGCGGCTCTCCCGCCACCGTCCACGGCCGGCCGATGCCGATGCGCAGGCGGGGGAACTCCTCGCTCTCCAGGGCGAAGATGATGTCGCGCAGGCCGTTGTGGCCGCCGTGGCTGCCCCGCAGCCGCAGGCGGATGCTGCCCACGGGCAATTCCAGGTCGTCGCAGATCACCAGAATCTCCTCCGGTTGCAGCCTGTAGCGCTGGAGGAGGCTGGCTGCCGCGTCGCCGGAGCGGTTCATGTAGACGTGCGACTTGGCGAGGATGACGGGCACACCGGCGATGTGCCCTTCCCCCAGCCGGGCGCGGCGAGCCCCCCTGAGGGAGATGCCCCACTGCCGTGCCAGCCGCTGGACGCAGCGGGAGCCGACGTTGTGGCGATGCCCAGCGTATTCCTCACCGGGATTCCCCAGCCCCAGGATCAGGCGAATGGAGGAAGCGGGCGCCGTCATTCGGCTTCGGGCGGGCTGGGAGCCCCCTCGCTCAGGGTGAATTCCGGGCAAGCCAATTGGGACATGTTCGAGTCACAGGTTATTGAGTCAAGCCATTCTAGAACAGAAGGCCCTCAAGGAAGAAGAAGACCTTCTGTAAGAAACGGGTGTGATCTCCCCAGGAATCTGGGTCCTGAACAAAGAGGAACGAGGCTATGATGTGGTGGCCGCGGGCGCCGCGTCTCTCCTGCGTACTGCCGAAGGGCCCGCCCTCAAACGTTCGATGACGCCCCGTAGCACGGACAAAGTGTAGTCCACGTCTTCGTCCGTGTTCTCCGGCCCCACCGTCAGGCGCAGGCTGCCGATGGCTCTGGCCAGCGGCACACCCATGGCCACCAGCACGTGCGACGGCTCCCACACCGACGACGTGCAGGCGCTGCCCGAGCTGGCGGCGATACCCGCCCCGTCGAGAGCGGCCAGCAGCGCGTCCGCCTCCACGCCCTCGAAGATGATGTGGGCGTTGTTGGCCAGGCGCATCTCCGGGTGGCCGCTGAGCTCCGCTCTGGAGACCGCCGACCGAATACCGTCTACTAGCCGGTCGCGCAGGCGCCGGCAATGGCGCACGTAGTCCTCGCGCTCGACCGCCGCCAGGCGCAGGGCCACGGCCGTGCCCACGATGCCGGCCACATTCTCGGTGCCGGCGCGTCGCTGCCGCTCCTGGCCGCCGCCGGACTGCTGGCTGAGAAACGGAGTGGCCCGCCGCAGATAGAGGACGCCGGCGCCTTTGGGCCCGCCAAACTTGTGAGACGACAGGCTCAGCAGGTCCACACCCAGCCGGTCGACGTCCAGCTCCAGCGAGCAGGCAGCCTGGACGGCGTCGGTGTGCAGGGGGACGCGGCGACCCAGGCTGCGGGCGCGCGCCCGCACCGCCTGGGCGATCGCGGCCATGGGCTGGATGGTGCCCACCTCGTTGTTGGCCAGCATGATGCTAACCAGGACCGTGCGCGGGCTCACGGCCTCGCCCACGGCGGCAGGGTCCACCAGACCATCGCCGTCCACCGGCAGATAGGTCACCTCGAAGCCGAACTTCTCCAGGTACTGGCTACTGTGAAGAACGGCGTGGTGCTCGATGGCGGAGGTAACGATGTGGTTGCCCAGGTGGGCCAGCTGCTGGGCGAAGGCCACCCCCTTGATGGCCGCGTTCACGGACTCCGTGCCGCCGCTGGTGAAGACGACCTCGCTCGGACGGCAGCCCAGCACTTCGGCCACCGTCCGGCGGGCGTTCTCCACCGCCCGCTGGGCCTGGCGAGCGGCGGCGTAGGCGGCGGAGGGATTGCCGAAGCGGTCGCCCAGGTAGGGCAGCATCGCCTGTCGCGCCTCCGCTCGCAGGGGCGTGGTGGCCGCGTGGTCCAGGTAGACCGAGCGTTTGTCCTTCATCATTTGTGCATACGGGGGTGGGTGTCAGCGGGATTCATCGTATCCTCGGCCCCGATAGGGCGTCAAGCCACGGGCGCAGCCGATGGCTGCTTCTTCCAACACGCGAAGCCAACCCAACGCCAACGCATGCCGCCCCAATCCCAAAGTTGACAATCTGCACCCAATCCGTGTATCTGATAGCAGGGTGCTGATGAAAGGGTGGTGGTGGCCATGACCAACGCGGCGAAGATCTTCCTGACCCTGATGGCCTTGCTGCTGTTTGCCGCTGCCTGCGGCGGCGGCGAGGGCGGCGGCTTCACCATCGTGGTGAACAGTACCGCCGACTCCGATGCCCGCGACGACGGCCTCACCCTGCGCGAGGCCATCCGCATCGCCACGGGCGAGCTGACGCCGACCGGCCTTTCGGCTGCGGAGGCCAAGAGCATCCACGGCAAGCCCGGCGCCCAATCGGCCGATGTCATCGGCTTCGACCCCAGGGTCTTCCCGCCGGGCCAGCCCGCCACCATCACCCTCACTGCGGCCCTCCCCTCCCTTATGTCGGGCAACGACGCCATCGCCGGCGCCGGCGCCGGGGTGATCATCGCCGGCGCCGGCGAAGACTTCGACTGTCTCGTCATTGACTCTGCCGGCAACGCAGTCCGCGGCCTACAGGTCCAGCACTGCTCCAACGGCCTTCTCCTCGCCCAAAACGCCACCGCCAACGTCATCGGCGGGCCGGAGGCAAGCCAGCGCAACGTCATCTCTGACTGCAAGGTGGCAATCGAAATCGACGGCACCGCCAACATTGTCCAGGGGAACTACCTGGGCACGGAGCCCACGGGCACGGAGTCTCGCCCCAACGCCATGGAGGGCATCTGGATCGCCCCCGGCGGCCGCGACAACATCATCGGGGGCAGCGTGCCGGGCGAAGGCAATCTCATCTCCGGCAATTCCCTCTACGGCCTGAACATCGGCGGCGCCAACGCCACGGGCAACGTGGTGAAGGGCAACCTCATCGGCGTCGATGTCACCGGGCAGAAGAAGCTCAGGAACCTCTACGGGCTGGTGCTGAGCGCCAGCGCCCAGCGCAACACCATCGGCGGCACGGAGCCCGGCGACGCCAACGTCATCTCCGGCAACCAGAGCGGCGGCATCCTCATCCGCGGCGCCGACACCGCCGACAACGTCATCATCGGCAACTTCGTCGGCACCGACCGCACCGGCCAGATGGAGCTTGGCAGCGGCTCCGCCATCTGGCTGCTGGAGGGCGCTCATGGCCAGGTCATCGGCGGCACCGAGCCGGGGCAGGCCAATGTCATCGCATTCAGCGGCATCTTCGGCGTGCGCGTGGAGGGAGACACCACCGTCGGCAACACCATCCGCGGCAACTCCATCCACTCCAACGCCCGCACGGGCATCTCCAGCGAGGACGGGGGCAACGCCGGCCTGGCGGCGCCCCAACTGACCGCCGCCAGCCCCGTGAGCGGCACCGCCTGCGCCAACTGCATCATCGACGTCTACTCCGATGCCGGCGACCAGGGCAAGGTCTACGAAGGAACCACCACGGCTGACGCCACCGGCCACTTCACGTTTGAGAAGGAGACCGCCGGGCCGTTCGTCACGGCCACGGCCACCGACGCCGAGGGGAACACCTCGCCCTTCTCCGAGGCCCTGGCGGCGCCGGCACCTTGAGGACCGATGAGCAGCCTACACCTCCGATGTGGTACTGACAGTAAGGAGCCAACGATGAGGCGCGGAATTCCACTTATCGCCTTGCTGGGCGCCGCCGCCGTGCTGGCGCTAGCAGTGGTCGCCGCCGCCTGCGGCGGCGAGGAGGAAGTGATGCCCACTCCATCTGCCCACCGATACGCGACGCCGCCTGCCATGGCCGTCGACCCCAGCAAGAGCTACACCGCCGTATTGGACACGGACAAGGGCACCATTCGCATTCAGCTCCTGCCCGACATTGCGCCGCAGACGGTGAACAGCTTCGTTTTCCTGGCGCGGCAGGGCTACTTCGATGGCATCACCTTCCACCGCGTGCTGCCGGGCTTCGTGGCCCAGAGCGGCGACCCCACCGGCACCAGCACTGGCGGCCCCGGCTACACCCTGCCGGACGAGTTCAGCAACCGCCCCTTCGACAAGGGCGTCGTGGCCATGGCCAACACCGGCCGGCCCAACAGCAGCGGCAGCCAGTTCTTCATCACCTACAGCCGCCGGTCGGACCTGGACGGCAAGTACACGATTTTCGGCCAGGTGACCGAGGGGATGGACGTGGCGGAGAAGCTAACGCCGCGTGACCCGCAGCAGAACCCCAACGCGCCGCCGGGCGACCGCATCATCAAGGTGACGATCGAGGAGCAGTAAGGGCCAGATACACTCGCGACCCCAGCCTGAAGGCTGGGGCATGAGAGGCCAGCGCCGATACCTATTGGTATCTTACCGACTGGCCGTACTTCTCGCGCAGGACGGTCTTGAGTACCTTCATGGTCGAGCTGTGCGGCAGGGCGACCACGAACTCCACCGACTTGGGCTTCTTGTAGCTGGCCAGGTGCTGCTTGCAGTACTCGATGACGTCGTCCTCGGTCAGCGTCTCCCCCGCCCTGAGCACCACGATGGCCTTGACCGACTCACCCCACTCCCCGTCGTAGACGCCGATGACGGCCGCCTCCAGGATCTTGGGGTGGCTCTGGAGCACGTCCTCGATCTCCGCCGGGTAGATGTTCTCGCCGCCGCTGACGATCATGTCCTGCTTGCGCCCGACGACGTACAAGAAGCCCTCGTCGTCCTGGCGCACCTGATCGCCGGAGTGAAACCAGCCGCCGCGGAAGGCCTCGGCTGTCGCGTGAGGGTTGTTGTAGTACTCTTCCATCACAGTAGGCCCACGGTAGATCGCCTCGCCGACGCCGCCCGCGGGCACGTCGCGATCGTCGCCATCCACCACCCGGATCTCCAGACAGGCGACCGCTTTGCCCACCGAGGCCTCCTTCCGCTCACCATCAGAAGGCCTGAGGATCGTCACCACCGGGCACATCTCCGTCTGGCCGAAGATGTCGTAGATCCTCGCGTTGGGGAAGCGCTTGGCGATGTCCTTGCGGGTCTGCGTGGGCAAGATGGCCCCGCTCGACACCCAGATCTCCAGGGAGCTGGTGTCGTACTTGCCCAGGTCCGGCGATTGGAGGAGGAAGCTGGCCATGGCCGGGATGAAAAGGACAGAACTGACGCGTTCTTCCTCGATGAGGCGCAGGATCTCCGTCGGATCGAAGACTTGCGTGGCCATCACCACCGTCGCGCCCGCCAGAAGGTGGGCCTGGCAGTAGCCGAAGGACGCCAGGTGGAAGACGGGGGGCGCCGCCAAGGCCCGCAGCTCGTCCAGACCACCGACCCCCCGCTCCGAAGCCACTTCCGCGCCCACCACCGTCCACATGATGATCTCGCTCCGATGGGCAATGACAGCCCCCTTAGGGCGGCCGGTGGTCCCGGCCGTGTACATGACGAACGCCGGCGCTTTCTCGCCCACCAGAACTAGCGGCTCGTGGTCCGGGTGCTGCTCGACTAGGGTCTCGTAATGCAGCATTCCTTCCACGGGCTCGGGCGTTATGGAGATGTACTTTCGCACCTGGGGGAGCTCAGCCTGCATGTTCTGAACGGTCTGCAGGAAGGGGGCGCCCACTATCAGGGCCACCGAGTCGGAGTTATTGACAATGTACTTCAGCTCGTCGGCGTGGAGGCGAAAGTTCAAAGGCACAGCCACAGCGCCCATCTTGGCCAGAGCGTAGTACGCCTCCAGGTACTGGTGACAGTTGAAAGATAGGATGGCCACGTGCTCACCCGTCTCGATCCCGATGTCCATCAAGGCGTGGGCCAGGCGGTTGATGCGGGCGTTGAACTGGCGATAGGTGAGACGCGTGTCTCCAAAAACCACGGCCTCCTTGTCGGGGAACTTGCGCGCGTTCCGGGCGACCGCTTCCCCCAGAAGGAGCCGGCGTGACAGCTCGGCCTGGATTGCTACCGGCGATTCCATGGTGCACCCTTCCGACCAAGACCGCCGGAATGGCCGGCGGCCCAGTAGTAGATACGGCAGATACATAATGGCCCGTCGCTGGTGCATTGTCAAACGAGCGATCAGAGACGTAGCGGGGCTTTTCTGGGTGTGGAGGCGCGGGTGTACCGCCGACAGCGTTTGATGCTTTGCTTGACGCCATCTGAACGAGGATGTAGAATCCGCGCGACTAAACAAGGTTGACTCCCGGCCAGGAACGACCTCCCGGGCGGGGTGTGGCCATGGGCAAAGGATCGGGCCCGTCTAGGAAAAGGAGGCGATCGTGCGGTTCATACGAAGAATGAGACCCTGGCCATTTACCCTGGCCATGCTTCTTGTAGCGGTGACCTTAACCGGCCTCCTCGCCGCTTGCGGAGGGGGAGAGGAGAAGGGGACCGGAGGAACGAATTTCAAGACCATCAAGGTCGTTCCCGTCTCCCTAGAGGGGGCTACCCCGTCGGGCACACCCGCCGCCACACCCGCGGCCACAGCCGCGGCTACACCCGCGGGAACACCGGCGGCTACACCACCGGCGGGGGGCCCGCTGAAGATCGGCATGCTTTTCGACTACACGGGCTCACTGGGTGAGTTCGGGCCGAACATGGAGACGGGCGCCCAACTGGCGGTCAAACAGATCAACGCCGCCGGCGGCGTCCTGGGCAAGCCCGTTCAACTCATCAAGGCCGACGCGGCAACAAGCCCCCAGGTGGGCGTCGACGCGGCCACCCGCCTAGTGAACGTCGAGGGGGTGCAGGCTATCGTCGGCTGTCTGTCCAGCGGCGTGACCATAGCGGTGGCCGAAGGTGTGGCGGTGCCCAACAAGATCGTCATGATCTCGCCGGCCTCCACCTCCCCCGGCCTGACCGCCGTCAACGATAACGACTTCCTGTTCCGGACCGTCCTCTCCGATGCCGCCCAGGGCGTGGTCCTGGCCGACTGGGCCGTGGAACAGGGCTACAAGAAGGTAGCCACCTTCTATACCAACAACGCCTACGGCAAGGGGCTTTCCGACCAGTTTGTGAAGTCCTTCCAGGCCAAGGGCGGCACGGTCACCGCCGCCGTCTCCCACGAGCAGCAGCAGACCACCTACCTGTCGGAGCTCCAGAAGGCGGTGGAGGGGAGTCCCGAGGTCCTGGTGGCCATCAGCTACCCGGCCGAGGGCAGTATCTACATCAAGGAGGCCATCGAGAACAACCTGATCAAGAAGTTCCTGTTCGTCGATGGCACCAAGTCCCAGGACATCATCGACGCCGTTGGCCTAGAAGCCCTCAAGGGGACAACCGGCACCTCCCCCAGCGCGGTGGAGAACGCGGCAGCTACTGTCAAGTTCGACGCCGACTACAAGGCGGAGTACGGCAAGGACGTGCCGGCACTGCCCTACGTCCGCGAGTCCTACGACGCCGTTGTCGCCATCGCCTTGGCGGCAGAGGCGGCCCAGTCCACCGACCCGACCAAGATCCGTGACCAGCTCCGCAAGGTGGACGGCCCTCCGGGCGAGAAGATCGGTGCCGGCGCCGCCGGCGTCGGGCAGGCCTTGACGGCCATCCGCGCCGGCACCGACATCGACTTCGAGGGTGCAGCCAACTCCGACAACTTCGACGCGAACGGCGACGTCCTCACCGGCGCCATCGAGATCTTCAAGATCGTTGGAGGCAAGTAGGGGGGCTGAGAGCCCGGCGGGCCTGGCCCGCCGGGCTCTCACTCTTCCGTTGGCTCAGCAGCCAGGGCACCCGCCCGCGGCGTTGCCCTGTGTTCCTTTTCCTCTCCCGCGAACAGCGAGACCCTTCTTTCCTCCCCCATCAACCCGTGAGGCCGCAGGAGGAGCACGACGATGATGAGGAGGCCGATGAGCAGGTCGCGGATATAGGAGGTGCGCGCCTCCAGCGCCGCCGGGAGATGGGGCTGTACTAGGCCGGTGAGGGTCCAGAAGCCCCACACCACGTAGGCGCCCAGGATGGCCCCACGGTTGCTGCCGCTGCCCCCTACCATGAGCATGGCCCAGATGATGAACGTCCCGAAGAAGTGGCTGAAGGTATCGGGCACGATGCTCCCCTGGTTGGCCGCGTAGACCGCGCCGCCGATGCCCATGATCATCGCCCCCAGCACGAAGGCCTGCATCCGGAAGGCCAGGATGTTCTTGCCGCTGGCGGCGGTCGCCAGCTCGTCCTCACGGATGGCTTTGAGGACGCGCCCCCAGGGCGAGCGTGCCGCTCGCTCGATGGCCAGAAAGATGATGACCAACACCACGACGGCGATCGCCAGGTAGATGTACTTGTAGTCCGGCGGCGATACCAGATCGTGCAGGGGCCGCGGTATTCCCGTCAGCCCGCGCGTCCCGTTCACCAGCCCTTCCTCCTCGATGGCGATGCGCCGAAAGACCTCCGCCACGCCGATGGTGGCGATGGCCAGGTAGTCCTCGCGCAGGCGCAAAGCGGGGATGGCGATGAGGAAAGCCACGATCCCCGATACCGCGGCCGCGGCCAGCGCCCCCAGAACGAAGCCAGTCAGCCCGTGCAGGTTCAGCGGCCCCAGGCCCTCGGCCAGGTTCAGACCCCCCACATACTTCACGAACTCGCTGCTAGACGGCTCTTTGGTCACAAGGGCGCTGGTGTAGGCGCCGACCATGAAAAAGGCAACGATGCCGAAGTTGAAGATGCCGGTGTACCCCCACTGCACGTTCAGACCCACGGCGAACACGGCGAAGATAGCGACGGTGGTGATGAATACCGTGAGGAACGAGATGAGCCCGCTCAGGCTCTCCGCGTCGTTGCCGGCGATGCCCACGATGCCGGCCGTGATGGCCGCCACCGCCAGAAACGCGACCAGCCGTCCCCGGTCCATCACGTTTTCCCGAACAGGCCCCGCGGCCGCACTAGCAGAATGAGAATGAGGATTCCGAAGGCCACCGCCGGCTTGTAGCCCGGCACCCCGAACGGCGGGAAGGGCAGGTCGATCCCGACGAACACCTCCTGCGAGATGCCCACGATCATCGCCCCCACAAGGGCGCCCTGGGGACTGCCGAGACCGCCCAGGACAGCGCCCGCGAACAGTGGCAACAGGAGGGTGAAGCCCAGCTCCGGCTTCAGGTTGGACTGAATGCCCAACAGAATCCCAGCCACTCCCGCCAGCGCCCCGCCGATGATCCACGTCCACATCACCACCTGCTCGGTGTTGATGCCAGCCACCCGCGCCAGGTCCGCGTTGTCGGACACGGCGCGCATGGCCTTCCCCATCTTCGTCCGGAACAGCAACACATAGACCAGGGCCATCAATAGGAGCGCGGTCGCCACGATGAATATCTGGTCCGGCTTGAGCATGATGCCGAACGGGAGCTCCCGCGCCGGATGAATGCCCGAGACGTAGAGCCGCTGATCGGGGCCCCACCACAGCAGCATTACCGCCCGGAGGACGATGGCCACCCCCAGCGAGGCGATGGCCAGGACCACGCTGCTACTGCCCCGCCGGCGCAGCGGCCGGTATACCACCCGGTCGATCGCCACGGAGCCGGCGCCCAGCGCCGCCAGCGATACGAATATGGCGAAGATCATCCCCCAGCCGAAGGATAGAGGCCCGATGGTGCCGCCCCCCACCAGGGCGGCGAAGGCGACGTACGCCCCGAACATCATCATGTCGCCGTGGGCGAAGTGGGCGAACTTGAGGATACCGTAGATCAGGGTGATGCCCAGGGCGCCCAGGGCGATGATGCTGCCGACGATGATGCCGTTTACCAGGTACTGGCGGGCGTCGACGACGCCCACCACCAGCAAGAGGCCGACCAGCAGCCACAGGCCGACGGTCCCCGCCCGCTCCACCAGGGCGCCGTACTCGCGGCGGGCCCGGCCAACCAGTTCTGCTGTTCGCGCCAGGGAGCGCACCATGAAACCCCTCACCCCCCCAGGTAGAGCTTGCCAACCTCTTCGTTGTTCAACAGACCTTGGCCGCTCCCCTCCAGCCGGTTCTGGCCCATGGCCAGAACGTATCCCCGGTGGGAGAGGGCCAGGGCGTGCCGCGCATTCTGCTCTACCATCACCATTGCCACGCCCGATTGGTTGATCTCCTGGATCTTGGCGAAGACCAGCTCCACCATGTTCGGCGCCAGGCTCGCCGACGGCTCATCGAGCAGGAGGACGCGCGGCTCCAGCATCAGGGCGCGGGCCAGGGCGAGCATCTGCCGCTGTCCGCCCGACAGCTTGCCCGCCCGCACCCCCCGCCTCTCCGCCAGATCGGGGAAGAGCTCAAAGATCTCTTGCATGCGCCCACGGTAGTCGTCGCGGCGAATGAAGGCACCCATCTCCAGGTTCTCCTGGATGGTCAGTGTCGGGAAGACGTTGTCCGACTGGGGGACATAGCACATCCCCTTGCCCACCATCGCCTGGGGTGGCAGGCCGGTGACATCCTGACCGAGAAAGAACACTTTGCCCCGCCGCACAGGCAGCAGCCCGAACATGCTCTTCATGAGGGTGGATTTGCCCGCCCCGTTGGGCCCGATGATGGTGACAATCTCCTCTTCGTCCACAGCGATGGAGACGCCGTGCAGGATCTCCACCTCGCCGTAGCCCGAAACCACGTCGCGGGCCTCCAGCACCTTCACCGGTACTGCCCTCCGAGATAGGCCTCCAGCACTCGCTCGTCGGCCTTGATTTCGTCGGGCAGGCCCTCGGCGATCTTCTCCCCCTGGCAGCACACGATCACGGGGTTGCAGAGGCGCGTCACCAGGTCCATGTCATGCTCGATGATGAAGAAGGTGATGCCCTTCTCGTAGCACAGCTCCTCGATGGCGCCGACCAGGCGCTTCATGAGGCTGGGGTTGACGCCGGCCCCGGGCTCATCCAGCAGGATCAGTTGAGGGTCGCACATGAGGGTGCGGGCCAGTTCCAGGAGCTTCTTCTGACCAGAGGAGAGGTTGCCCGCCACGTCGTTGCGGAGGCGGTAGAGGTCAACGAAGTCCAGCACCTCCAGCGCCCGGTCGCGGATGCGCCGCTCCTGCCGGCGAACAAGGTAGGGGACGAACCAGGGCGCCCACACGCTCTCGCCCACCTGCCCGTTCGGCACCAGCATCAGGTTCTCCAGGACGGTCATCCCCTTCAGCTCGCGGGGGACCTGGAACGTGCGGACGATGCCCTTGCGGAAGACGATGTGAGGCGGCAAGCCATCGATGCGCTCGCCCCGAAAGAAGATCCGGCCCGAGGTGGGCTTGAGAAAACCGGTCACCAGGTTGAAAAGCGTAGTCTTGCCAGCGCCGTTGGGGCCCACGAGGCCGGTGATGGTGCGCTCGGATACCTGGAGCGTGCATCCGTTTAGGGCCCGCACACCTTCGAAGCTCTTGACGATCTCCTGTATCTCGAGGAGCGCCGCCACCGCACTCTCCCCCCTTGCAGAGCGTAGATAGGGCCAGTATACCTGAGTGCTGCGGCATGCGCCATTCCAGAGCCTGCCGGCGGCCGCCGCCGCACCATTCGCCCAGCCGGGCGGCCGTTACCAAAGCATAGCTGCTGTGCTATGCTGGCCATAGCGTCAGAAAGGGAACAAGCGATGTACGACCCCGCCAAGCTGAAGCGTCTGGCCCAGAAGCGCGCGGCCTGGGAGAAGCGCACCAACGACGGCCATCAGGAGCGGCGTCAGGCCTTTATCACCACCTCCGGCCGCCCCATCCGCCGCCTGTACGACCCCGTCGACACCGCCGACCTGGACTACGAGAGCGATATCGGCTGGCCGGGCGAATACCCCTTCACCCGCGGCGTTCACCCCACCGGCTATCGCGGCCGGATGTGGACGATGCGCATGTTCGCCGGCTTCGGCAGCGCGGAGGAGACCAACGCCCGCTTCAAGTACCTGCTCGAGCACGGCCAGACCGGCCTCTCCATCGCCTTCGACATGCCGACCCTCTACGGCTACGACGCCGACGCCCCCCAGGCGCTGGGCGAGTTCGGGAAGTGCGGCGTCTGCGTCTCCTCGCTGGCGGACATGGAGATCCTGCTGGACGGCCTCCCCCTGAGCGAGATCACGACCTCCATGACCATCAACTCGCCGGCGGCGGTCGTCTGGGCCATGTACATCGCCGCCGCGGAGAAGCGGGGCATCCCCCGCAGCCGGCTCGCCGGCACCATCCAGAACGACATCCTCAAGGAGTACATCGCCCAGAAGGAGTTCATCTTCCCGCCAGCGCCCTCCATGCGCCTGGTGGTGGACACCATCGAGTTCGGCAGCCGCGAGCTGCCCCTCTGGAACACGATCAGCATCTCCGGCTACCACATCCGCGAGGCGGGGGCCACTGCCGTTCAGGAGCTGGCCTTCACCCTGGCCGACGGCCTGGAGTACGTGCGCTGGGCCCTGGAGCGCGGGCTGGACATCGATGAGTTCGCGCCGCGCCTGTCCTTCTTCTTCAACTGCCACAACGACTTCTTCGAAGAGGTGGCCAAGTTCCGCGCCGCCCGTCGCATCTGGGCGCGCGAGATGCGGGAGCACTTCGGGGCGAAGAGCCCGCGCTCGTGGTGGATGCGCTTCCACACCCAGACGGCCGGCTGCTCCCTCACGGCCCAGCAGCCGGAGCTGAACCTGGTGCGCACCACCATCCAGGCCCTGGCCGCCGTCCTGGGCGGGACGCAGTCGCTGCACACCAACTCCTGGGACGAGGCCCTGGCCCTGCCCAGCGAGAAGGCGGCCCGCCTGGCCCTGCGCACGCAGCAGGTCATCGCCCACGAGTCAGGGGTGGCGAACACGATCGACCCGCTGGGCGGCAGCTTCTTCGTGGAGACGCTCACCGACCAGATGGAGGAGGAGTGCTACGCCTACTTCCGCCAGATCGAGGACCTGGGCGGCGTCATCCCCGCCATCGAGGCCGGCTTCCTCCAGCGGGAGATCGCCGAGGCCGCCTATCGCTACCAGCGGGAGATCGACACCAAGGAGCGGGTGTTCGTCGGCGTCAACGACTACGTGATGGACGAGCCCCTGGAGATACCGATCCTGGCGATGGACCCCGAGGGCGAGCGACGCCAGCGCCAGCGCCTGGCCAGCCTCCGCGCCGAGCGCGACAACGACCGCGCCGGCCGCTCGCTGGCCGCGCTGCGCGACGCCTGCGGCGGGAAAGAGAACCTGATGCCTTACATCCTCGAGGCTGTGAGCGCCTACTGCACCCTGGGCGAGATCTGCGGCGTCATGCGCCAGGCGTTTGGGGAATACCAGGAGCCGTCGATCATCTAGGGGGGAGGGGTGGGCGAGGCCGACGGCCTCGCGCTGGCCGTGGGCGTGGGTGTGATCTTGCCGGGCCGCTGTGTGGGTGGAGGAGTGGCGCGGGGCGTTGGAGTGGGCGTGGGCGGCGGCTCACCGACGGTGAGCCCGAGGTCGTGAACGCCGGACTGCCACACCGCTCGCTCGTTGGCCGCGTCGCCACCTATGGTGAAGCTGATCGGGGCGCCTTCCGTGCCGCAACCGGCCCGAAGAGCTTCTGGCAGGACGGCCACTTCATAGCTATTCGGGGCCGGGTGCGTGGAGAACACGGTCGTCTCGCCGCACAACCGGTTGCTCACGTAGGCCCGGACTAGCGTGCCCGGCGGCGCTAAGATATTCTGCGTGTCGGGCCGATAGACGAACACCGGGCCCTCGAACACTGCCAGGTCCGGGCCCACGAAAAGGTCCACGGTCGCCGAGTCCTGATCGTGCCATTGGGCTGTCTGGTTGGCCGCGGCGCCGTCGACGCGGAAACTCACCTCGCTGCCATCTTGGCCACAGCCCTCCTCCTCGTCGGCCGAGGGTGTCCAGATGAAGTAGCCCGCCTCCCGCAGCCCGCAGGTCGTGGTCTCCCCACACACCTTCTCGCCCACCAGGGCCTGAACGCGGGTACCCTCGGGGACGGGCGCTCCGTCTTTCCACACCGACCCACGGAAGCCGGAGACGTGCTCGCCGACGAAGCGCACCGGCATGTCGGCCGTCTTGTGCTCTTCTTGGCCCAGGCTGAGCACGTCCGAGCTGCAGTCCGTCCGCACTCGTTGCCAGCCGCGGTGAGCGTCAAACACGACCACCTGGTATTGACCTGGCACGACCACGTCGAAGTCGAAGCGACCCCCACCGTCGGTAGTGGCTGACGATGAGCACATGTCGCTCATGCAGAGGTGCAATTGCCACCCCTTCACCCCCGGCTCGCCGGAGTCGCGTACGCCGTTGCCGTTGCGATCGTTGAACACGAAGCCGGAGACACCGGGCTCGTCCGCACTGTCGCCCGAGTCGCCACATGCCATGGCCAACGCTGCTACGGCCGCAAGGGCACAACCCGCCAGGAGCCAGCGCATTGCTTCCATCTTTGTTGACACGCCAGAAACGCTTCCCTACTATGGTGAAGGCCGCTCAGCCGTCATTAGAACGCCTGGACCCAGCGAAAGGTTCCCCATGAGCAGCGTGGACATCATCGACCGGGCCAAGAGCGCGGGGCGCACCATCCTCACCGAGGTGGAATCGAAGCTGATCCTCGAGGAGGCGGGCATCCCTACTGCGCGCGCTCAGCTCGCCGCCGGCCGCGACCAGGCCGTCGCCGCCGCCAAAGAGTTGGGCTTCCCGGTGGTGCTGAAGATCGTCTCGCCCGACATCAGCCACAAGAGCGACGTGGGCGGCGTCAGGCTCAACCTGCGTTCCGCCGAGGAGGTGGGCGCCGCCTTCGACGAGATCACGGCGGCAGCCCGCAAGGCCGAGCCGAAGGCGAAGATCGAGGGCGTCTCGGTGCAGAAGATGGCGTCCCCCGGCGTCGAGGTGATCATGGGCATGACCAAGGACGCCCAGTTCGGGCCGGTGCTCATGTTTGGCCTGGGCGGCGTCTTCGTGGAGGTGCTGAAGGACGTGGCCTTCCGCATCGTGCCCCTGGAGCCACGCGACGCCCGCCAGATGATCCGCGAGATCCGGGGCTTCCCCGTCCTTCAGGGCTTTCGCAGCCAGCCGCCTGCCGACCTGGCCGCCCTGGAGGCGATGCTCCTCCGCCTATCGGCCTTCGTCGAGGAGCACCCGGAGATCGCCGAGCTGGACCTGAACCCTGTGTTCGCCTACAAGGAGGGCGCCCTGGCCGTGGACGCCCGCATCGTGCTCTCTTAGGATCGCTGCCCCGTGACCGACCTCCACGACAAGCTGGAACGGGCTTTCAACCCGCGGACGGTGGCAGTCGTCGGCGACAAACGGGCCACGGGCTACCTGTGGCTCAGCGCCCTGGCGAACTTCCAGGGGAAGCTCTACTCAGTCCAGATCAGCAAGGACGAGATCCCGGGCATCGAGGCTATGAACGTGCCCAACTACCCCAGCCTGCTGGACATCCCCGATGAACTCGACTACGTGGTCTGCGCCGTCGGCCGCGCCATCAGCCCGCGCATCGTCGCCGACTGCGCCCGCAAGGGGGCGACCGCGGTCAGTTTGTTCACCTCCGGCTTCGCCGAGACGGAGGAGGCGGAAGGCATTCGCCTCCAGCACGAGCTGGGCGAGCTGGCCCGCCAGAACGGCCTCCTGCTCATCGGGCCGAACTGCATGGGCGCCTATAACCCCCGCCTGGGCCTGTGCCAGACCCCCGAGCAGCCGGCCGGCGAGGCCGGCAACGTGGGCCTTATCTCCCAGAGCGGCACCCACTGCGTCAACTTCAGCCTCCTGGGCCACGCCCACGGCGTCCGCTGCAGCAAGGCCGTAAGCTACGGCAACGCCGAGGTGCTGGATGTCGCCGACTACCTGGACTACCTGACCGACGACCCCGAGACGCAGGTCATCGGCATCTACATCGAAGGGCCGAAGGACGGCCGCCGTTTCTTCACCGCCCTGCGCCGGGCCTGCCGCCTGAAGCCAGTAGTGGTCTGGAAGGGCGGCCGGACCGAGGCCGGCGACCGCGCCATCTTCTCCCACACAGCCGCCCTGGCCGCCGCCGGCCCCATCTGGGATGCCGCGATGCGCCAGGCCGGCGCCCTCAGCGTCGACAGCGTCGAAGAGATGGTGGACGTGCTGAAGGGCCTGCTCTACATCAAGCCGGGCACCGGCAAGCGGGTCGGGCTCATCGCCATGACCGGCGGCCAGTCGGTGGTCATCGCGGACGCCTTCGAGGGGGCGGGCCTGGAGGTGCCGCTGCTCTCCGCCGCCTCCTACGAGAAGCTGGCCTCCTTCTTCGACATCATCGGCGGCAGCTACCGCAACCCGCTGGACGCCGGCGGGACGCTGGCCATGGGCTTCCGCCTGCCCAACCTCCAGCAGATGCTCGACATCCTGGAGAACGACCCCAACGTGGACGCTATCGCCATCGAGACCATGGTAGGCTATCTGGCCCGCCGGCGGGCTCTGCACCCCAGCCTGCTGGAGAATCTGCTCAATCTGCTGGCCGAACACAAGGAGCGCTCGCGGAAGCCGTTCCTGCTGATCCTCCAGGCCGGCCACATGGAGGGGAAGATGGCCGGGATCCGCAGCCAGTTCATCGAGCGGGGTATCGCTACGTTCGGCAGTTTCGAGCGAGGGGCCAACGCCCTGGCCAAGGTCATCGGCCACCATCGCTTCCGGGCGGGGATGGAGTAGGTTCCCGCAAGCTCTCCACTCGCCGCCATGCTGAACAAAGTGAAGCATCTCGCAAGACTGGCCCGCAGAGACCGACAAGAAGTTGACGCCTCCTCGGTTTCGATGGCGGGAGGTGTGACATGCCGTTCTTCATACTCATATTCCGCAACCTCCTACGCCAGCGCATCCGCACGCTGCTGACGGCGCTCGGCATCAGCCTGGGCATCACGACCGTGGTGGCCCTGGGGGTAGTCACCCATAGCCTCAAGGCCGCGGCACAGGATATCCTCCACGCGGGCGGCTCCGACTTCGCCGTCGGCCAGGCCGGTTCCGCCGACCTCACCTTCAGCACTCTCACCGAAGACCAGCTCAACGCCGTCGCCGCCTACCCGGGTGTGGAGCACGCCACCGGCATTCTGATGGCGGTGTCGCGCCTGGGGTCGAACCCGTACTTCATCCAGTTCGGCATCAAGCCCGCCGACCTGCAGTTCTTCGAGCTGCCGCAGTTGGCCGGGCGCCGCCTGGCCCCCAACAGCACCGACGAGATCCTCCTGGGCCAGGAGGCCGCCAGCCAGCTGGGCAAGAAGGTCGGCGATACCGTCGAAGTGAAGGACCGCACCTTCACGGTGGTGGGCATCTATCGCACCGGCACCACCTATGAGGACGGCGGCGGCATGCTGCCCCTGGCTACCGTGCAGGATTACGAGCGCAAGGCGGGGCTGATGACCTTGATCTACGTCAAGGCCGAGCCGGGCACCGACCTGGGGGCGCTGACCGCCAGCATCGAGAACGACCACCCGGAGCTGGCCACCCTGCGCACCGTCTCTGACTACGGCCAGGTCGACCAGGGGATCCAGATCCTGGACGCCGCCAACCTGGCCATCTCCTTCCTAGCCGTGTTCATCGGCGGCATCGGCGTCATGAACACGATGGTGATGTCGGTCATGGAGCGCACCCGCGAGTTCGGCATCCTGCGGGCGGTAGGCTGGCGCACTCGCCGGGTAATCCAGATGGTGCTGGGCGAATCGATCCTCTTGTGCCTCATCGGCGCTCTGATAGGATCGATCCTAGCGGTGCTCTTCACCCGGCTGATCCTGATCTTTCCGGTGGTGCGCAGCTTCTTGGAGCCCGAGTACACGGCCGACGTGTTCATCCGCGGGCTCGTGGTTGGGGTGGCAGTGGCCCTGCTGGGGGCTCTCTATCCGGTCATCCGCGCCGTGCGGCTCTCACCGATTCAGGCCATCCGCTATGAGTAGGAACCGTATCGCCATCGATGTCCAGGACCTGGTCAAGACCTACGAGGATGGGCGCATCCACGCCCTGAACGGCGCCACCCTCCAGATCCGCGAGGGCGAGTTCGTGGCCATCACCGGCCCTTCCGGCTGTGGCAAGTCCACGCTTCTTCACCTCCTCGCCGCGCTGGATCGCCCGGACATGGGGCGGATCGTCGTCAACGGCGTGGACCTGGCGCAGATGCGCGACTTGGGCCTCTACCGGGCGCACCAGGTGGGCCTGGTCTTCCAGCTGCACAACCTGCTGCCCACCCTTTCCGCCTCAGCCAACGTCCAGCTCCCCATGTACGAGTCAGAGCTCTCCTTCTGGGGGCGGCGAGCCAAGGCCCAGCGCCTGCTGGAGGCAGTGGGGCTTGGCCGTCGCGCGAACACGCCGCCCACCAAGCTCTCCGGCGGCGAGCGTCAGCGGGTGGCCATCGCTCGCGCCCTGGCCAACGATCCGCCCATCCTTTTGGCGGACGAGCCGACCGGCAACCTCGACTCGAAGGCCGGCCAGATGGTGCTGGAGCTGCTGCGAAGCATCCAGCAGGAGCGAGGCGTGACCCTGGTGCTGGTGAGCCACGACCTCCAGATCGCTGGTGCCGCCCAGCGCATCGTGCGCATGCTGGACGGGCAGGTGGTGGATGAGGTCGTGGCTCCTTCGCCGGCGGGCCGGGGTGCCGGGGAAGGGGAGGAGTAGGAGGCGAGATGGCGGAGGCCCAACAGCTACGCCGTGACAAAGTCCCAGACCATCGACAGCGCCCCAGCGATCAGGTTGACAGAGGTCCCCATTTCTGATATCTTTCCTATTTGGCGTCTAGCGTTCCTATACGTATAAGCGTACGTACAGGTCGAAAGACCCTAAAGTGACGACGGTTCGCCTCCGGCGGACTGGCTCAGGAATAAGGCTTTCGACCGTTTTCGTTGTGCGAGGGGGAGCGATTTGCCGACCATCAACCAGTTGGTGCGGAAGGGCCGCAAGAAGCTGGTGCGCAAGACCAAGGCGCCAGCCCTGCGTTTCCTTTTCAACTCCCTGAGGAACAGATTGACGCGCGGCGAGGGCGCCCCGCAGAAGCGAGGGGTCTGCGTTCAGGTGCGGACGGTCACGCCCAAGAAGCCCAACTCCGCACTGCGTAAGGTGGCGCGTGTGCGCCTGACCAACGGGATGGAGGTCACCGCCTACATCCCCGGCGAAGGGCACACCCTCCAGGAGCACTCGGTGGTGCTCATCCGCGGCGGGCGCGTCAAGGACCTGCCCGGCGTGCGCTACCACATCATCCGGGGGGCGCTGGACTCGCAGGGGGTGCAGGGGCGAAAGCGGGGTCGCAGCAAGTACGGCACGCGACGAACAGAGGAGCTCCGGTAGGCGATGCCCAGACGTGGCAAGGTTATCCGCCGACGAGCGAGGCCCGATGCAAGGTACAACAGCATCTGGCTAGAGATGTTTACCCATAAGCTGATGTACAGCGGTAAGAAGAGCACCGCCGAGGGGCTCATGCGCGACACGCTGGTCCTTATGGAGCAGCGGACGCGGCGTAACCCCGTGGAGACGTTCGAGCAGGCGGTGCGTAACGCCATGCCGGTGCTCGAGGTGCGACCTCGGCGCGTCGGCGGGGCGACGTACCAGATCCCGCTGGAGGTGCGCCCCGAGCGACAGCTCTCGCTGGCCATGCGCTGGCTTCTGGCCGCCGCCCGCGCCCGCAAGGGGCGGCCCATGGCCGAGCGCCTAGCCGCGGAGTTCATGGACGCCGCCACCGGCCAGGGCGTCACCATCAAGAAGCGGGACGACACTCATCGCATGGCCGAGGCCAACCGGGCCTTCGCCCACTACCGCTGGTAGCCACGTGTAGCCGGCCGCCCATGTTCGCTTAAGCCTGCCCCCTCGCCCTTCGGAATCGTGATGAACCATGACTAGTTCCGTGCCTATCGAGAAAGTGCGCAACATCGGGATCATTGCCCACATCGACGCGGGCAAGACCACCGTGACTGAGCGCATCCTCTTCTACAGCGGCCGCACCTACAAGATCGGCGAGGTGGATGAGGGCACGGCCGTGATGGACTGGATGGCCCAGGAGCGCGAGCGGGGCATCACCATTACCGCCGCCGCTACCACCTGCGAGTGGGAAGATCAGACCATCAACATCGTCGATACACCCGGCCATGTCGACTTCACGGTGGAGGTAGAGCGCAGCCTGCGGGTGCTGGACGGCGGCGTCGTCGTCTTCGATGCCGTTGCCGGCGTCCAGCCGCAGTCGGAGACGGTGTGGCGCCAGGCAGACCGCTATCACATCCCCCGCATATGTTTCGTCAACAAGATGGACCGCGTGGGCGCCGACTTCTGGCGGACGGTGCGGATGATCCACGACCGGCTGGGCGCCCGGACTCTGGCCATCCAGGTCCCCCTGGGGGTGGAGGACAAGTACCTGGGACCCGTCGACCTGGTGGGCAGGGTGGTCTGGGTCTTTTCGGGCGAGAAGGACGAGCCGCCGGTCACCGTGCCGCTGCCCAAGCTACGGCCGCAGGAGCCTGAGCGCTGGCTGAAGGAGGCCGTGACGGCAGTAGAGCTGGCGGCGAAGCTCGATGAGGAGGCTCTCAAGACCTGCGAGGCCGCCCTGCGGGAGGTCCCCAGCCGCCGAGACCAGCTCATCGAGGCCGTGGCTGAGCTGGACGACCAGCTCCTAATCAGCTACGTAGAGGGTCACGCCATCTCCGAGGGCGAGCTCAGCAAAGCCATTCGGCGCGTCACCCTGGCGAACGTGGCCACGCCCGTTCTCTGCGGCAGCGCCTTGCGCAACCGCGGCGTCCGTCCCCTGCTGGATGCGGTGGCGGATTACCTGCCTTCGCCGGTGGACGTGCCGCCGGTGCGAGGCACGCACCCGAAGAACGGCGAGGCGCTCACCCGTCGGGCCTCCGACGAGGAGCCCTTCTCTGCCCTGGCGTTCAAGATCGTCGCCGACCCCTACGTGGGTCGGCTTGCTTATTTCCGTGTCTACTCGGGCAAGGCGAGCCAGGGGAACATGGTGTACAACAGCACGCGCGGCGAGCGCGAGCGCATCGGCCGGCTCCTGCGGATGCACGCCCAGCACCGGGAGGACATCGACTCGGCCAACGCCGGCTCCATCGTCGCCGCTGTGGGACTAAAGAACACGTTTACCGGTGACACCCTCTGCGACCCGAGCCACCCGATCGTCTTGGAGGCGATCAAGTTCCCTGAGCCGGTCATCGCCGTGGCCATCGAGCCTCGCACCAAGGAGGACCAGGATCGCATGGGCGAGGCGCTAGGCCGCCTGGCGGAAGAGGACCCGACGTTCCGCACGCGGTACGACTCGGAGACGGGCCAGACCATCATCTCCGGCATGGGCGAGCTCCACCTGGAGATCATCGTCGACCGCATGCTGCGGGAGTACCGGGTGGGGGCGCATGTGGGCAAACCCGAGGTGGCCTACAAGGAGACCATCACCCGCGCGGCAAAGGCGGAGGGGCGGTTCATCCGCCAAAGCGGCGGCCATGGCCAATACGGTGTGGTCACCCTGGAGGTGGCTCCCCGCGAGCGGGCCGGCGGCTTTCGGTTCGTGGACAAGACCGCGGGTGGGGCCCTCCCCCGCGAGTACATCGGGCCGGTGCAGCAGGGGGTGAAGGAGGCGCTGGAGACGGGTGTGCTGGCCGGCTACCCGGTGGTGGACGTCGAGGTGACGCTGCTGGACGGCAGCTACCACCCGGTGGACTCCTCCGACCTGGCCTTCCGGATGGCGGGGTCGCTTGGCACCCGCCAGGCGCTGCGTCACGGCAAGCCGGTGCTGCTCGAGCCGATCATGGAGATTGAGGTGGCCACGCCGGAGCAGTTCTTCAGCGAC
The DNA here is from genome assembly GCA_963701285.1 of uncultured Chloroflexia bacterium. Taxonomy (GTDB): domain Bacteria; phylum Chloroflexota; class Dehalococcoidia; order SM23-28-2; family SM23-28-2. Next base: position 271,771 of record OY969584.1, read on the forward strand.
GTGCTGGCGGACATCAACTCGCGTCGCGGCCAGGTGACGATGGTAGATCAGCGGGGCCACATGAGAATGGTGCGGGCCCTGGTTCCCTTAGCGGAAACTTTCGGGTATGCTACGGAGTTGCGCTCCCTCACTCAGGGGCGCGCCACCTACACCATGGAGTTCGACCACTACCAGGAGGTGCCGCCGACAGTGGCGGAGGCCATCCTGGGCAAGGTTCGCGGGTTTGTAAGGAGATAGGCGGGAGGGTATGCCGCGCCAGAGGGTACGCATTCGGCTCAAGGCCTACGACCATCGCATCCTGGACCAGTCGGCCGCCCTCATCGCCGAGGCGGCGGAGCGCACGGGGGCGGCGGTAGCCGGCCCGGTGCCGCTGCCCACGGAGATCAAGAAGTTCTGCGTTATCCGCTCGCCCCACATCGATAAGGACTCGCGGGAGCAGTTCGAGATCCGGACGCATAAGCGACTCATCGATATCCTGGACCCCACGTCCAAGACGGTGGACGCCCTGATGCGGCTACAGCTGCCTTCGGGCGTGGACATCGAGATCAAGCTGTGATGATCGAAGGAATACTTGGCCGCAAGCTGGGCATGCTCCAGGTCTTCGACCGGGACGGGACGGTGGTGCCGGTGACGGTGATCGAGGCCGGCCCCTGCACTGTCCTCCAGGTGAAGACCCAGGAGAGCGACGGCTATCAGGCCGTTCAGCTCGGCTTCGGAGTGCGCAAGCGGGTCAACCAGCCGCTGAAGGGGCACTTCAAGGGGCTGGGCGCCTTCCGCTACCTGCGGGAGTTCGCGGTGGACGACATCAGCCAGTGGCAGGTGGGCCAGAAGGTGGGGGCGGAGCAGTTCGAGCCCGGTGACCTGGTGCACGTAAGCGGTGTGTCCAAGGGGCGCGGCTTCGCCGGGGTGGTAAAGCGCCACGGCTTCCACGGCGGCCCCAAGACCCACGGCCAGTCGGACCGCCATCGCGCCCCCGGCTCCATCGGTGCCAGCGCCAGCCCGGGGCGGGTGCTCAAGGGAATGCGCATGGCCGGCCATATGGGCAACCGTCAGGTGACGGTGCGCAACCTGGAAGTGGTGGAGTCCAACGCGGCGCGGGGCGTCATCATGGTCAAGGGCTCCGTGCCCGGACCCAACAATACCCTCCTGCGCGTCCGGCTGGGTCGCAAGCACGCGGTGAAACGACGGGTGGTCGAGGGGAAGAAGGCGGGGGCTCCGGCCGAGGAGACCGAGAAGCAATGAAGCTGCCGGTACGCGACGCCACGGGCGGGAAGCAGAAGCCCATCGAGGTGGATGACCAGGTGTTCGGCATCAAGCCGAACATGGCGGTGATCCACCAGGCCTTCCTGGCCCAGATGGCCAATCGGCGGGCGGGCAGCGCCAGCACCAAGAGCCGTGGGGAGGTGCGTGGCAGCACGGCCAAGGTGCGCACCCAGAAGGGGAGCGGCCACGCCCGTCAGGGCAGCGCTCGCGCCCCGCACCGGCGGGGCGGCGGCGTCGCCTTCGGCCCGAAGCCCCGAAGCTATCACCAGGCCCTGCCCAAGCGCATGAGGCGCCTGGCAATACGCTCGGTGATATCGGGGAAGGTGGCCGACGGTCAGCTATCGGTGGTGAACGAGCTCTTGCTGGAGAAGCCGCGCACCAAGGAGATCACCGGCTTGCTAGAAGGCCTGGGCATCGAACGCTCGGCCCTGATCGTCACCGGTGATCCCGACCGGAACGTGCATGCCAGCGTCCGCAACTTGACGCGGACCAAGGTCTTGCCCGCTGCGTACCTCAACGTCGTGGACATGCTCACCCATCGCGACGTGGTGATGACGGTGGCGGCGGTGCGCCGCTGCGAGGAGCTGTGGGGCGGAGACCACGCGCACCAGCGGCGCCCGCTGGCGGCCCAGCTGGCCGCCGTGGCGGCACCGGCGGCGCGCCGCACAAGGAAAGCGAAGACCGTCGAAGAGGTCGTCCCGGAGGAGGCGGCGCCGGAGGCGAAGGCCCCGCGCCGCACAAGGAAAGCGAAGGCCGTCGAAGACGCCGCCCCGAAGGCGGAGGCGGTGCCGGAGGCGGAGAGGGCGCCGGAGGCGAAGGCCCCGCGCCGCACAAGGAAGGCGAAGGCCGTCGAAGACGCCGCCCCGAAGGCGGAGGCGGTGCCGGAGGCGGAGAGGGCGCCGGAGGCGAAGGCCCCGCGCCGCACAAGGAAAGCGAAGGCCGTCGAAGACGCCGCCCCGGAGGCAGAGGCGGCGCCAGAGGCGAAGGCCCCGCGCCGCACAAGGAAGGCGAAGGCCGTCGAAGACACCGCCCCGGAGGCAGAGGCGGCGCCCAGCGAGCCCGCCGCTGAAGAGGAGGCGAGGTAAGATGCCTCGGTCACTTCACCCCTTCGAGGTGATCCGTCAGCCGCTGGTGACGGAGAAGGGCACCTACCTGGCGGCGGAGAACAAGCACGCCTTTCGGGTGGACCCGCTGGCCAACAAGACACAGATCAAGGACGCGGTGCAGAGGACCTTCAACGTGCATGTGGTGGCGGTCAATGTGATGAATGTGCGGGGTAAGCAACGCCGCTGGGGACGGCGGACGCGGCTGCGGCCGGCCTGGAAGAAGGCCGTTGTGACCTTGGCCCCAGGCGACAAGATCGAGCTGTTCGAGGGCGTGTAGGGATGGGTATCAAGCAGTACAAGCCCACCTCCCCCGGCCGGCGGGGCGCCACCGGCCAGACCTTCGAGGAGATCACCAAACACAAGCCGGAGAAGGCCCTGACGGTGCCCCTGAAGAGAAAGGCCGGGCGCAACGCCCAGGGTCGCGTGACCGTGCGCCATCGCGGCGGCGGTGCCAAGCGCCAGCTCCGCATTATCGACTTCAAGCGGGACAACTTCGGCGTGCCGGGCAAGGTGGCGGCCATCGAGTATGACCCCAACCGCTCGGCCCGCATCGCGCTGATTCACTACGCCAATGGCGACAAGCGCTACATCCTGTGGCCGGTGGGCCTGAAGGTGGGCGACACCGTCATGTCGGGCCCGGAGGCGGAGATCCGCCCGGGCAACGCGCTGCCTATGAAGAACATCCCCCTGGGGACGGCGGTGCACAACGTGGAGCTGTACCTGAAGCGCGGCGGCCAGATGGTGCGCAGCGCCGGCTCCTCGGCCCAGTTGCTGGCCAAGGAGGGGGACTATGTTCTCCTGCGCTTGCCCTCGGGCGAAGTACGAAAGGTGCTAGCCGGCTGCATCGCCACCATCGGCCAGGTGGGCAACGTAGAACACGGCCAGATGAAGCTCGGGCGCGCCGGCCGGTCGCGCCTGCTGGGACGGCGCCCGCAGGTGCGCGGGTCGGCCATGACGCCGCGCGATCACCCCCACGGCGGCGGCGAGGGCAAGGCAGGCATCGGGATGCCGGGGCCCAAGACGCCTTGGGGGAAACCGGCCTTGGGGTATCGCACTCGTCGGCGCAAGGACACGGACAAGTACATTGTGCGCCGGCGCGGACAGAAGTAGGGGGTAGGTCTTGTCGCGCTCGACCAAGAAGGGCCCCTTCGTGGACGCCAAGCTGCTCCAGAGGGTGGAGGCGATCCAGCGCTCCGGCCAGAAGGCCATCGTCCGCACCTGGTCGCGGGCGTCCACCATCATGCCCCAGATGGTGGGGATGACAATCGCCGTCTACGATGGGCGGCGTCACGTGCCCATCTTCGTCACTGAGAACATGGTCGGTCACCGCCTGGGCGAGTTCGCGCTGACCCGGACGTTCCGCGGCCACGCTGGGCGCTCGGAGCGGGCGACGCAGGTGCGCCGGCGATAGGTAGGACGGGATGGAGGTCAAGGCCGTCGCCAGAAACGTACCCATATCGCCGAGAAAGGTGCGCCTTATCTTGGAGCACCTGCCCGGCCGGCGGGTTGACGAGGTGCTGGCTCGCCTGCGCTTCCTCCCATCGTCGCACGCGCGAGCGGTGGCCAAGGCTGTGCAGTCGGCGGCGGCCAACGCCGAGAACAACTACCAGATGGACCCACACATGCTGAAAGTGGTGGCCGCCTACGCCGGCGACGCGCAGCGCCTGAAGCGCTGGCGCGCCCGCGCCCGCGGCCGCATTTCTCGTCGCGTGCGACGGCACGCTCACATCACCGTGGTGGTGGAGGAGATGGAGGGCTAGTATGGGCCAGAAGGTTCACCCGCATGGCTTCCGCATCGGCTACCTGTACGGCTGGGAGAGCCACTGGTATGCCCAGAAGCACTACACCAGTCTGCTGCACGAGGACCTGCTGGTGCGCCGCACCATCGAACGCATGCTGCCGGACGCCGGCGTGGCGAAGGTGGAGATCGACCGCAACGCCAACCAGGTCACGGTCACCATCCACACGGCGCGGCCGGGGATCGTCATCGGCCGTGGCGGCCAGCGGGTGGACGAGCTGCGGTCGACGCTGGAGAAGCTGGCCGGCCGCCGGATGCGGGTGAACATCGTGGAGATCCGCATGCCGGAGGTTGAGGCGGCCCTCGTGGCTCGCTCTGTGGCCGACCAGTTGGAGAGGCGCGTATCGCATCGGCGGGCCATGAAGCAGGCGGTGCAGCGGGCTGTGCAGCGCGGCGCGCTGGGGATGAAGATCAAGGTATCCGGTCGCTTGGGCGGCGGCGAGATGTCGCGCAAGGACAAGGAGATGGTGGGCCGAGTGCCCCTGCATACGCTGCGGGCCGACATCGACTACGGCACCGCCGAAGCGCGCACGACCCTGGGCCGCATCGGCGTAAAGGTGTGGGTGTACAAGGGCGACATTCGGTTCGAGCCGGAAGAGCGGGAGCGGGTCGAGGAAGAGGAGCATTCGGCTCCCGGCCCGGCGACCGGCACGGCGCCGGCAGCGGCACCAGCGCCAGCGGAGTAGTGGGGCATGCTTCAACCCAAGCGGATCAAGTATCGCAAGGCCCATCGGGGGCGGCGGCGCGGCCAGGCCAACGCCGGCAGCATGGTGTCATTCGGCGAGTTTGGCCTTCAGGCCATGGGCAACAGCTGGATGACCGCCCGCCAGATCGAGGCGGCCCGCCGCGCCATTACCCACCACATCCGCCGTGGGGGCAAGGTGTGGATCCGCATCTTCCCCGATAAGCCTGTCTCTAAGAAGCCGGCGGAAACGCGGCAGGGCAGCGGCAAGGGCCCTGTGGACCACTGGGTGGCCGTGGTCAGGCCGGGCCGCATGCTGTTTGAGATAGCGGGGGTGAGGGAGGACGTAGCGAAGGAGGCCATGCGACTCGCCTCCCAGAAACTACCCATCCCCACGCGGGTGGTGGCCCGCGAGGTCTAGGGAAGCATGGCGAGGGTCAACCGTCGCGCCGACGAAGTCCGCAAGCTCTCCGACGGCGATCTGGCCAAGGAGCTGGAGGAGACGCGGCGCCGGCTGTTCTCGCTGCGCCTGCAGTGGGCCACCCGCCAGATCACCAACTATCGAGAGATCGCCAACACCCGGCGCCGCATCGCCCGTCTGAACACTGTCCAGAGGCAGCGGCAGCTCAGGCAGGCGGCTGCCACGAAGGAGTAGGATGGCCGAGACGCGCTACGGCGGCAGGAAGACCCGCGTGGGTGTGGTGGTCAGCGACAAGATGCAGGCGACGGTGGTCGTGGCGGTGGAGTCGTTCAAGCGCCACCGGCTGTACAGGAAGTCTATACGGCGGGTGAAGCGGTACAAGGCCCACGACGCCGAGAACACCTGCCGCGTGGGTGATAAGGTGCTCATCGTCGAGACGCGGCCGCTATCGCGGGAGAAGCGCTGGCGGGTGGTGGAGGTGCTGGCCGCCGCCGCCATCCCCAAGGGAGAGACGGTAGAGGAGCTGCGGGAGCTGGAGGAAGAGGTGGTGGAGGAGGCGGCGCCCGTGGCCGCGCCGGCTCCCGTCGCGGCTGCAGCCGAGCCGGCAGCGGTGGAAGCGGCGCCGGCCGCCGTCGAGGAAGTCGCACCGCTGGCCGTCGAGGAGGTCGCCCCGCCCGAGGAGATAGCGGCGGAAGAGCCGGAGGCGGCGGCTAAGGCCGAACCGAAGCCGGAACCGGCGGCGACTGCCGAGGAGGCGCCCACGGCGGCGGCGGAGGAAGCGCCGGCCGAGGAGATAGCGGCGGAAGAGCCGGAGGCGGCGGCTAAGGCCGAACCGAAGCCGGAACCGGCGGCGACTGTCGAGGAGGCGCCCGCCGCGGTGGCGGAGGAAGCGCCGCCAGCGGCGGCCGGCGAAGAGCCAGCAGCCGAAGAGCCGGCGGCCGAAGAACCAGGGACAAAGGAAGCGGGAGAGGCCGAAGGGTCGTGATCCAGCAGTACTCGCGCCTTAAGGTGGCCGACAACACCGGTGCCCGCCAGCTCATGTGCATCCAGGTGGTGGGCGGGTCGGGGCGCCGCTACGCCCGCGTGGGTGACGTCATCGTCGGCACCGTCAAGCAGGCGGTGCCCGGCGGGTCGGTGAAGAAGGGCGAGGTGGTGCGGGCGGTGGTGGTGCGGGTGGCCAAGACCTACGGGCGCCCCGACGGCAGCCACATCCGCTTCGATGACAACGCAGCGGTGATCCTGGCCGACCAGTGGAATAATCCCAAGGGCACCCGCATCTTCGGGCCGGTGGCCCGCGAGCTGCGGGAGCGCAACTTCATGAAGATCGTTTCTTTGGCGCCGGAAGTGGTGTAGCCATGGCTAAGGTGAGACGCGAGGACACGGTCATGGTCATCACCGGCAGGGAGCGGGGCAAGACGGGCGTCGTGCGCCAGGTGTTCCGCGGCGAAGGGCGTATCGTCATCGCCGGCGTAAACGTGGTGAAGCGCCACATGAAGCCTCGTGCTGACCGCCCGGGCGGCATCATCGAGCGGGAGGCGCCGCTGCACGTGTCTAACGTGATGGTTGTCTGTAAGAGCTGTGGCAAGCCGAGCCGGGTGGGCTTCCGCTTCCGGGACAACGGGCAGAAGGTGCGCTACTGTCGCCGTTGCGACCAGCCGATGGACTAGGAGCGAAGGCTATGCCGCCCAGGTTGAAGGAACAATATCGGGGCGAGGTAGTGCCGGCCCTAATGAAGGAGTTCGGCTATAAGAACGTTATGCAGGTGCCGCGCTTGGAGAAGATCGTGGTGAACATAGGCCTGGGGGAGGCCATCCAGAACCCGAAGGCCCTGGACTCCGCCGGCGAGGACGTAGCGGCCATCACCGGCCAGAAGCCGGTCATCACCCGCGCCAAGCGCTCCATCGCCAACTTCAAGCTGCGGGCCGGCATGCCCATTGGCGTGGCGGTAACGGTGCGGGGCGATCGCATGTACGAGCTGCTGGACCGCATGGTCAATGCCGCTCTGCCCCGCATCCGCGACTTTCAGGGGGTGTCGCCCTACTCCTTCGATGGCCGGGGGAACTATAGCCTGGGGATCAAGGAGCAAGTCATCTTCCCCGAGCTGGACTACGATAAGATCGAGCGCATTCGCGGTTTTCAGTTCACAATGGTCACCAGCGCCGGAACCGACGAGGAGGGGAAGCGGCTGCTGGAGTTGATGGGCATGCCCTTCGCCCGTCGTTGAAGCAGGAGGGACGTTTGACCCGAAAGGCCCTCTACAACAAAGCGTTCTTCAAAGAGCCAAAGTACAAGGTGCGCCAGAAGAACCGATGCCGGCTGTGCGGCCGGCCGCGGGCTTACATACGGCTGTTCGGCTTGTGCCGCATCTGCTTCCGCGAGCTGGCGCTGGAGGGCAAGCTGCCCGGGGTCAAGAAGTCCAGTTGGTGATAACGGGGTAAGGAGATGCTGACGGACCCCATTGCCGATATGCTCAACCGCATCCGCAACGGGATAGTGGCCAAGCACGAGATCGTGCCTATGCCGGCCTCGAAGACCAAGGCCGCCATCGCCGAGGTGCTGAAGCGAGAGGGCTTCATCAAGGACTTCGAGGTGGTGAGCGATGGCGCCAAGCGGACGATCCGTGTCCGCCTGGCCTACGGTACCAGGAAAGAACCCGCCATCAGCGGCCTGCGCCGGGTCAGCAAGCCCGGCCTGCGGGTCTACGTGCAGAAGCGTGAGATCCCGCGCGTTTACGGTGGCCTCGGTATAGCCATCCTCTCGACGCCACAGGGAGTGATGACCGGCCAGGAGGCCTGGCGTCACCACGTGGGCGGCGAGATTCTCTGCTATGTTTGGTAGGGACGGAAAGTGTCGCGCATAGGTCGCATGCCGATCCCGCTGCCGCCCCAGGTCGAGGTGCGCATCGAGGGGGTGCGGGTCACGGTGAAGGGGCCCCGCGGCGAGCTGAGCCGTGAGTTCTCGCCCGATATGACCATCAGCTTGGGCGACGGCCAGCTCACGGTGAGCCGCCCCGGCGACCGGCCGCAGCAGCGCTCCATGCACGGCCTGACGCGCAGCCTGCTGGCCAACATGGTTACCGGCGTCAGTGCGGGCTTCACCAAGGTGCTGGAGCTCCAGGGCGTCGGCTATCGTGGCCAGATGCAGGGAACAAAGCTGGTCCTCCAGGTCGGCTACTCGCGGCCGGTGGAGATCGACCCGCCGGCGGGCATCAGCCTGGCGGTGGAGGGCACCAACCGGGTGCTGGTGCAGGGAGTCAACCGCGAGCTGGTGGGCCAGATGGCGGCTGACATCCGTGCGGTGCGACCGCCGGAGCCCTACAAGGGCAAGGGCATCCGCTATCTGGGCGAGAGGGTCCGCCGGAAGGCGGGCAAGGCCGGCAAGGCGGCCAAGCGGTAGAGATGGGGATCAGAGCAGCCAAGCCATGAAAGGGAAGAAAACGGCCCGCGCCGCCCGCCAGCGGCGCCACGAACGGGTGCGGGAGCGAGTGGTGGGGACGGACCAGCGGCCTCGCCTGTGCGTGTTCCGCAGCCTGAACCATATCTACGCCCAGGTGATCGACGACCGCGCGGGGCGCACGCTCGTGGCCGCCTCGGACCTGGAGGCGGATTTCAGTGTGCCGGCGGACGGCAGGAAACCGGCCCGCTCGAAGAAGAGCGCCTCTGGCCCGGAGACGGGCCCTGACGCTCAGGGCAAGACCAAGAGGGACGTGGCTGGCGCCGTCGGCGGCCTCGTGGCGAGGCGGGCGCTGGAAAAGGGAATCAAGATGGTGGTGTTCGACCGCGGCGGCTACCGGTTTCACGGCCGGGTGAAGGCCCTGGCTGAGGCCGCTCGCGAGGCGGGCCTCCAGTTCTAGGGGCGGCGAAACGATGTCTAATCCCAGGAAGTACATCCCGATATCCCACCAGATAGACGCCTTGGAGTTGGAATTGGCCGAGAAGGTGGTGTTCATCAACCGCGTGGCCAAGGTGGTCAAGGGTGGCCGCCGCTTTCACTTCACGGCGGTGGTGGTGGTGGGCGATGGCCAGGGGCATGTGGGAGCGGCCATGGGCAAGGCCACCGAGGTGCCCGAGGCCATTCGCAAGGCGTCCACCACCGCCCGCAAGAATCTGATCCGGGTGCCGATGCAGGGCACCACACTGCCCCACGAGATGCTGGTGCAGTTTCGCGCCGCGCAGGTGCTGATCAAGCCGGCACCAGCCGGCACCGGTCTCATCGCTGGCGGCGGCGTGCGGGCGGTGCTGGAGATGGCGGGCGTCAAGGATGTGGTGGCCAAGTCGCTGGGCAGCAACAACCCGGTGAACGTGGTCAAGTCCACGATGCTCGCCCTATCGCGAATGCGGAACGTAGATGAGGCGGTGCGACGCCGCCACGCGCTGGTGGCGCGCTAGGCCATGGCCAAGCTGAAAGTCGTCTGGAAGAAGAGCGGCATCGGCTATCCTGCCGACCAGCGGCGTACGATCCGCGCCTTGGGCTTGCGGCGCCTGGGCCAAACGGTGGAACATGGCGATTCGCGAGTTGTGCGTGGTATGATACAGAAGGTGCGCCATCTGGTCGAGGTGGAAGAGGTGGCGGAGTAAGATGGAAGCGCACGAACTGAAGCCGCCCCCAGGTTCCCGCCACAAGCGCAAGCGAGTGGGTCGGGGCGATGGCAGCGGCCACGGCACCTATTCCGGCCGGGGGATGAAGGGCCAGAAGGCGCGCTCGGGTAAGGGGGTTCGCCTCGGCTTCGAGGGCGGCCAGACGCCCCTCATCAAGCGATTGCCTCATCGGAGGGGGTTCAGAAACGCCTTCCGGGTAGAGTATGCTCCCGTGAACGTCGCTCAGTTGGAGCGTTTCGAGGCTGGCACGGAGGTGACGGCCGCGTTGCTGCGTGAGGTGGGGATCATCAAGAGTTTGAGACAGCCAGTGAAAGTGCTAGGCGAGGGTCAGATCAGCAAGGCGCTGACGGTCCGCGTCCAGGGGTTCTCGGCGGTGGCCAAAGAGAAGATCGAGGCCGCCGGCGGTAGTGTGGAGGAGGTGGCCCATGCGGGCAGCCACCGCCGCTAGGCCACGACTTCTTCAGGCGGCCATCGATGCCTTCCGGCAGCCGGATGTCAGGCAGAAGATCCTGTTCACCCTGGCTCTGCTGGTGGTGTTTCGCTTTACGGCCCACCTGCCGGTGCCGGGTGTCGACACCGCGCAGCTGAAGACCATCTTCAACAGCAGCGCAGTGCTGGGGTTCCTGAACATCTTCAGCGGCAACGCCCTGAAGAACATGAGCGTGGCGGCCATGGGTGTGTATCCTTACGTGACCGCCTCCATCATCATGCAGCTGCTGGTGCCGATCGTGCCGTCCCTACAGGCCCTCACCAAGGAGGGGGAGCAGGGGCGCCGCCAGATCCAGATCTACACTCACTGGCTCACGGTCCCCATGGCCATCGTCCAGGGCTACGGGCAGCTGGTGCTCATCCAGAGTCAACATGGCATCTCCGGCATCGGTCTGACCGGCAGTGACCTGCTGCCCACCCTGTCGATGGTGAGCGCCATGACCGCGGGCACGATGTTCCTGGTGTGGATGGGGGAGCTGATCAGCGAGAACGGCATTGGCAACGGCATCTCGGTAATCATTTTCGCTGGGATTGTGGCCGGCATACCGACGTTCCTGGCCGACGAGGTCTGGGGCCAGACCGCCGTTACCGGCATCGTCATGGTCATCACGCTGATCGTGGTGATGGTGGCGGCGATTGTGTTCGTGCAAGAGGCAGCGCGGCGCGTGCCGGTGCAGTACTCGCGCAGCCTGTTCCGGGGTGGACGGATGTACCGGCAGTCGGGACAAACGCACATTCCGCTGCGGGTGAACTCGGCTGGAATGATCCCCCTCATCTTCGCCTTCTCGGTGGTCATCTTCCCGGCATACGTGGCCAACATCTTCGCGACCTCGAGCACTCCCTGGGTGGCGAACCTGGCCTCGACGGTCAACACGATCTTCAGCCCCTCCAATTGGGGATACTGGGCGTTTGTGTTCGTCCTTGTGACAATTTTCACATTCTTCTATACCCTCGTCATCTTCCAGCAGCAGAACCTGGCGGAGAACCTGCAGCGGCAAGGGGGCTTCATCCCGGGCATTCGGCCCGGGCGGCCGACGGCGGAGTACATCACGCGGGTGCTGATCCGCATTACGTGGGCGGGGGCGCTCTTCCTGGGAGTCGTCGCCGTCGTGCCGTTCGTGGCTTCGGGCATCACGGGGAACGCGAGCCTGAACCTCGGCTCTCGGTCGCTGGGCTTAGGCATCACCAGCAGCGGGCTGATCATCGTGGTGGGCGTGGTGCTGGATACCATGCGCCAGCTGGAAGCCCAGTTGTTGATGCGTCAGTACGAGGGCTTCATCCGCTGAGGAGATTGGGGGAGCCTTGTATGTGATCCTCTTCGGCCCGCCGGGGGCCGGCAAAGGGACCCAGGCGGTTATCCTAGCCGAGAAGACGGGACTGGTGCACATCACCACGGGGGAGCTGTTTCGGGAGGCGATAAGGAAAGAAACGGAGCTGGGCAAACAGGCGAAGCCCTACTACGACCGAGGCGACCTGGTGCCCGATGCGCTCACCATTGGGATGTTGCTGGAGCGCCTGGGCGAGCCGGATTGCGTCCGCGGCTGTCTGCTGGACGGCTTCCCGCGCACCCTGGAGCAGGCGAAGGCTCTGGATGAGGCCTTGGCCGGGCAGAGCCAGAGCATCGACAGGGTGTTGTGCATTCAGGTGCCCGAGGACGCGCTGCTGAGCCGCCTCGCCGGACGGTGGACGTGCCGCAAGTGCGGCGCTGTCTACCACCGCCAGTCGCAATGGCCCAAGGTGGAGGGCGTCTGTGACCGCTGCGGGGGCGAGCTCTACCAGCGGGACGATGATCAGCCGGGGGCGGTCCGCCACCGCCTGGGGGTCTATTCGCGCCAGACGGCGCCGCTTATCGATTACTATCGCGGGCAGGGCAAGCTGGTTGAGGTGGACGGTCATCGCTCTGTGGAGGAGGTCAGCGGCGAGCTGCAGGCAGCGCTGAAGGCCGCCTAGGAGAGAGACCGCGCGCATTCAATGCCCATCATCCTCAAATCGAAGGAAGAGATAGCCCTGATGCGCGGGGCCGGCCGGATCGTCGCGCAGGTGCTGGAGATATTGAAGGAGGAGATCAAGCCGGGACTGGTGGTCAAGGACCTGGACGACATCGTGCGACGGGAGTTCGCACGGCGGGGAGCGATCCCCACGTTCCTGGGCTACCAGGGGTACCCGGCGCGGGTCTGTGTCTCGGTCAACGATGAGGTGGTTCACGGTATCCCCAACAGCCGCGTCCTCCAGGAGGGCGACGTGGTGAGCATCGACCTGGGGGCCACGTACAAAGGCTTCGTGGGCGATGCCGCCATCACGGTATGCGTGGGCAAGGTGAGCCCTGAGGCGAAGCGCCTAGTGCGGGTCACCGAGGAGGCGCTCTGGGCGGGCATCCGGGCCACGCGAGCCGGTATCCATCTGGGACAGGTGTCGGCGGCGGTGCAGGCGCATGCCGAGCGGAACGGCTTTGCGGTGGTGCGGGAGTATGTGGGGCATGGTATCGGCCGCGACATGCATGAAGACCCGCAAGTGCCCAACTTTGGCCGGCCCGAGCAGGGGCCGGTCCTTCAGACGGGGGTGGTGCTGGCCATCGAGCCGATGGTCACTGCGGGCGACTGGCACACCAAACGCGACCCCGATAACTGGACGGTGCGCACGCTGGACGGTAGCCTGGCGGCCCACTTCGAGCACACGGTAGCTATCACAGACGGCGAGGCCGAGGTGCTGACCCTACCGTAGGGTCACTGCCGGACTCGCCAGGGGAGATCTGGCCCTGAGGGGCCCATATGGCTAAGAAAGAGGCGATCGAGGTCGAAGGGGTGGTGAAAGAGGCATTGCCGAACGCTATGTTTCGAGTTGACCTGCCCAACGGGCACCAGGTGCTGGCCCACGCCTCGGGCAAGATCCGCCTCCACTTCATCCGAATCCTGCCCGGCGACCGGGTGCTCGTGGAGCTCTCCCCTTACGACCTGACTCGTGGTAGGATAACGTATCGGTTTCGATAGGCACCAGAACGGATCGATAGATGAAGGTACGAGCTTCAGTGAAACGGCGATGCGAGAAGTGCAAGATTGTGCGCCGGAAGGGTGTGGTGAGGGTCATCTGTGAGAACCCCCGCCACAAGCAACGTCAGGGGTAGAGGAGGCATCATGGCGCGTATCGCCGGTGTGGACATACCCAGGGATAAGCGGGTGGACATCTCCCTCCGCTACATCTACGGTATTGGGCCTGCTCTGGCGGCGACCATCTGCCAGGGCACGCGACTGGATCCTGCCACCAAGGTGCGCGACCTGACGGACGACGAGACTTCGCGCATCCGCGAGTTTATTGACCGCAACTTCGTCGTGGAAGGCGAGCTGCGCAAGAGCATGCGCACCAGCGTCCAGCGCCTGGTGGAGATCAACTGCTATCGCGGGGTCCGGCACCGCCGGGGCCTGCCGGTGAGGGGCCAACGGACCCGCACCAATGCCCGCACCAAGCGCGGCGCCCGCAAGACGGTGGCCGGCAAGAGGCGCGCGGTAGCTAAGAAGTAGGACGGCAGCGCAAGGAGAGGCATGGCGGAGAAGAAAGCGCGAGGCAAGACACGACGACGGGAGCGCAAGAACATTCCGGTGGGCAAGGCATACGTCCAGTCCACCTTCAACAACACGGTGATCACTCTGACCGATCCCAACGGCAACGTCATCTCCTGGGCCAGCGCCGGCACCGTTGGCTTCAAAGGCTCGCGGAAGAGCACGCCTTACGCCGCCCAGGTGGCGGCGGACAACGCTGCGCGGCGGGCCATAGAGAACGGGCTGCGCCAGGTAGAGGTGTTCGTGCGGGGGCCGGGCAGCGGCCGCGAGGCGGCCATTCGTTCGCTCCAGGGGGCGGGCCTTCAGGTATCCAGCATCCGTGATGTAACGCCGATCCCCCACAACGGTTGTCGCCCACCTAAGCGGCGTCGAGTCTAGCGCCGGCGAATCTCCAGGGAGAGGAGCCCTAATTGGCACGCTATCGAGGAGCAGTCTGTCGAATCTGTCGGCGGTTGGGGGAGAAGCTGTATCTGAAGGGAGAGAAGTGCTCCACGCCGCGCTGTTCCTTCGAGCGGCGGCCCTTTGCCCCCGGCCAGCGCTCGATGCGGCGTCGCAAGGTGTCGGACCGCGGCCTTCAGCTTCGAGAGAAGCAGAAGGCGCGGGCCAGCTATGGCATCCTCGAGCGCCAGTTCCGTCGTTACTATGAAGAGGCGGTGCGCAGGACGGGCATAACCGGCGACAATCTGCTGCGCATCCTGGAGCTGCGCTTGGATAGCGTTGTGTACCGGCTGGGATTCGCCGATTCGCGGGCTCAGGCCCGCCAGTTTGTGCGGCACGGCCACATCAGCCTCAACGGGCACAAGGCGGACATCCCGTCGCACGTGGTCAAGCTGAACGACACGATAACCTGGACGGCCCGGGGGGCCAAGAGCGAGTTCTATGCCGTGGCCCAGGAGCAGGCCAAGGGGAGAACCCTCCCCTCCTGGCTGGCCCTGGACGCCGAGAACATGGCGGGACGGGTGCTGGCGGTACCGGTACCCGCGGAAGTCGGCGCCAAGTTCGACCCGGCTACCATTGTTGAGTTCTACTCCCGATAGCAAGCAACCGACGCGAAAGCGAGGAGGTGGGTCTCTGTGACCCCGTTGGCCGTTCCCGAGATTGAGATTGTGGAGAGTAGCAACAACTACGCTCGCATAGTGGCCGAGCCCCTGGAGCCCGGCTTCGGGATTACCGTGGGCAATGCCCTCCGGCGGGTCCTCCTTAGTTCGTTGCCGGGCGCGGCGGTGGTGTCCGTCCGCATCGACGGCGTGCAGCACGAGTTCTCCACGATTCCCCACATGAAGGAGGACACCATCGAGTTCCTCCTGAACGTGAAGGAACTGCGCCTGCGTGCCCTCTCCGACCGGCCCGCCAAGCTCTACCTGGAGGTGGCCGGCCGCGAGGGCGGCGTGACCGCGGCCGACATCCAGTCGCCGCCCGACTACGAGATCGTCAACCCGGAGCTGCATCTGGCGACCCTGGACTCGCCCGACGCCGAGCTGCGGGTGGAGTTCAACGTTGAGCAAGGGCGCGGCTACGTACCCGCTGGCCAGAGCGATGGCCTGCCTATTGGGGTGATCCCCGTCGACGCCATCTTCACGCCGGTGCACCGGGTCAACTACAAGATCGAGCACACGCGGGTGGGCCAGGCCAGCAACTACGACCGGCTTGTCCTGGAGGTGTGGACCGACGACACGATCAGCGCGGTGGAGGCCATCAGCCAGAGCGCCGATATCCTCTTGGAGCAGCTCTCGCTCTTCAGCCAGCTAGGGAAGCCGTCGCCGCCGGTGGTGGAGCGTGGCCTGGGGGCGGGCACCATTCTGACGCCCGCCCGCTACGGCACGCCCATCGAGGATCTGCAGCTTTCGGTGCGCGCCTACAATTGCCTGAAGCGCAGCGGTCTGATGACCGTGGGTCAGGTGCTGGAGAAGAGCGAGGAGGAGCTCCTGTCGCTGCGCAACTTCGGTCGCAAGTCCTACGACGAGCTGCGCGAGCGCCTCATCGAGCTGGGCTTCCTCGCCGAACAGGCCGAGGAGGAGGTGGCTGGCGAGGCTCCGTCCGTCATTGAGGAGGAGGTGCCGCCGGCGGCGGCCCGTGGCGCCGAGGCACCCGCTGTGGAGGAGATGGCCGCGCCGGAACCGCCGATCGTGGCCGAAGAGCCGGCTGCCGTGGCGGAAGAGCCGTCGGCGGTGGCGAAGGAGCCGGCGCCGGAAAAGGTCGTGGTGGAGGAGGTGATGGCACCGGCCGAGGCGGAGGCTGCGCCGCCCGAGCCCGAGGCCGTGGCCGCCGCTCCGCCCAAACGGGAACGCAAGCGGGTCAAGGCGGGGGAGCCAGCAGCCGCCGCGAAGGCGGGCGAGGAAGAGGAGATGCCTGAGTGGCAGCGCAAGCTCCTGGCGCTCAAGAAAGAGGTCGGTGAGGAAGGGGAGGGAGGCTAAGCCGCCGTGGCCCATCGCATCGCGGGACACAAGCTGAGTCGACCTACGGACCATCGCCTGGCGATGTTGCGCAACCAGGTGACGGACCTGCTTCGCCACGAGAAGATCGTCACAACCGAGGCCAAGGCGCGGGAGGTGCGCGGCATCGCCGAGAGAGTCATCACGTGGGGAAAGCAAGGCAGCCTGCACGCCCGCCGTCAGGCCCTGCGCATCGTCAGCGACAAGGAGACGGTGAAGAAGCTGTTCGAGGACCTGGGGCCCCGCTTCGCTGACCGGCCCGGCGGCTACACACGCATCGTCAGGTTGGGCCAGCGCCAGGGCGATGCCGCCCGTATGGCGCAGCTCGAGCTGGTGGGCGAGGAACAGGAGTAAGCTGCCGTCCGGCCGTGGCTGCCGAGAGAGACGACGGGGCACCCCTACGGCGGATCGCCCTGGTGGTAGAGTACGAGGGGACGGCCTACGCGGGCTCCCAATATCAGAAGGATGCCCGCACCGTGCAAGGAGAGCTGGAGAAGGCGTTGAAGAGGCTGACAGGTAAGGCGATTCGCATGGCCCTGGCGGGCCGCACCGACGCCGGTGTGCACGCCAAGGGCCAGGTGGCCGCCTTTCTCACCACCGTGCCCTATGAGGCCGGCGTGTTCCGGCGGGCGCTGAATAGCCACCTGCCTCAGGACATTGCCGTCCGCTCGGCGTGGGATGTGGCCCTCAGCTTCGATGTGCGCCGCCACGCCCGCCGGCGCTGGTATCGCTATCGCATCTACAATGGCCAGTCGCGGCGGCCCCTGTTCCGCAACCAGTGCTGGCATGTGCCGGAGCCTCTGGACGTGGAGGCCATGCGCGAGGCCGCCCACCACCTGCTGGGACGGCAGGACTTCGCGGCCCTGGCCGCGCCAGCGGGCGGTCGCAGCACGGTCCGGACGGTGCACTGGGCTGAAGTGCGTCGCTGCCGCTGCTGGGTGCTGTTCGATATCGAAGCGGATGCCTTCTTGCCGCAGCAGGTGCGACGGACGGTGGGGGCGCTGGTGCGCGTTGGTCAGCGCAAGGAGAGCGCCGAGGGCTTCCGGCGGCTGCTGGCCGGCGCCCAGCCGGGCGCGGCGACGTTCGCGGCGCCGGCGGCCGGCCTCTGCCTGATGGCGGTCAAGTATGAGGATGTAGACCTTGGCAACACTGAAGAGGACCCCGACATATAGCCTGAAGGCCGGCGAGATCACTCGCCAGTGGCTGGTGCTGGATGCTGCCGACCAGACGCTGGGGCGGCTGGCGACCCGCGTCGCCGCGCTGCTGCGGGGCAAGCACAAGCCCACGTTCTCGCCGCACCTGGAGATGGGTGACTACGTCATCGTGGTCAATGCCGCCCGCGTACGGGTCACCGGCAGGAAGCTGCAGGACAAGGTCTACTATCACCATTCGGGGTACCACGGCGGGCTGAAGAGCGTGACGCTGGGCGAGCTGATGGCCAAGCGGCCCACCCGCGTGGTGGAGATGGCCGTGCGAGGGATGCTGCCTCACAACCGGCTGGGGCGCAAGCTCTTCAAGAACCTGAAGGTCTACGCCGGCCCGGATCACCCCCACGAGGCCCAGGTCAAGGGCTCGCAGAAGGAAGCGGCGGCGCAGGAACGGCCCGACCAGGCCGCCGGGACGCCATAGGAGGACGCGAGAGTGGTTGAGGAACGGGTTCTGGAGCAGCATTACTTCTACGGCACCGGTCGGCGCAAGACGGCGGTGGCGCGCGTGCGTCTCTACCCGGGCACGGGGACCATCGACGTCAATGGGCGGCCCTTCCAGGACGTGTTCACCCGCCCGGTGCATCAGGCCGCAGTGCGCCGGCCGCTGCTCCTGACCGAGACGCTGGACAAGTTCAATGTGCAGGTGAAGGCGGCGGGCGGTGGCGTCACCGGTTGGGCCGACGCCATCGGCCACGGGATCGCGCGGGCGCTGGTGGCGGCCGGCGAGACCATCGCCATCGCCGACGAGAACCCCTACAAGCCCATCCTCCGCAAGTCGGGCCTCCTGACCCGCGACGCCCGCATCAAGGAGCGCAAGAAGTACGGTCTGAAGCGCGCCCGCAAGGCGCCGCAGTACACCAAGCGCTAGACCCAGAACCGAGAACCTACCGCCGGGCCGCTGGCGGGTCGTAGGGGGTTCGTTCAGGACGTGTGGCGCTCGGGAGCTCTGATCGCTGGATTGCTTGCATTATTCGTGGCGATGGCAACCGCGTGTGAGTATGGGCCTGATCTCACGTGGGTGAACCAGACCGATGAAAACATCGTCATCTACTTGAGTGACGAGGTCAGTAGCGACCTTGGCACTCACCTTCCACCCCAGTCCACCAAGACCGAGTTTCTGGGAGACGATCTGTGGAAAGGGATGGTCGTCATCCGAGACGAACGGGGCAATGTGCTGTTCCGTCAAGAGCTCACTTGGGACGAGTTCAAAGCACGAGGGTTCCGTTTCGTAGTCACCGAGGACATGCTTTCGCCGGTGCCCTCGCCCTCACCCGCGACCACGCCGACCGGCTAGCCGACGGCCGCCACGCTCTCCCGCCCGCCTACGCCCCAACCCCGGCTAGCTCGCGCCCGGCCGCCAGCACCTTCGCCACCAGCGCCTCGTCCTGCACCTCCGTGTAGATGCGCATCAGCGGCTCGGTGCCGGAGAAACGGATGAGGAGCCAGCTTCCGTCCTCCAGGTGGAAGCGGAAGCCGTCCATGGTGTCGCTGCCGGTGACCGCCAGGCCGGCGATGCGCTCGGGCCGCGCCGCCGCCAGGCGCTCGCGCAGGAGCGGCGCCTGCTCCGGCGCCAGGTGGATGTCGACGCGGTCGTAGAAGTGGGGGCCAACCTTCTGGTAGAGCTCGGCCAGCAGCTCCGAAGGGCGGCGGCCGCGGCGGGCCATCAGGTCCAGGAAGTAGAGGGCGGAGACGACGCCGTCGCGCTCTGGCAGGTGGCCGCGGAAGGCGTAGCCGCCGCTCTCCTCGCCGGCAACGATGGCGTCCTCGGCGATCATCTTCGGGCCCAGGAACTTGAACCCCACCGGCGTCTCGAAGACGGGCACGCCGTAGAGCTTGCCCAGGCTCTGGATCATGCGGGTGCTGGTGATGGATTTGACCATCGGGCCCCGCTGGCCGCGCACCTCGAGCAGGTAGTAGGCCAGCAGGGCGAACACCTGGTGCTGGTTCAGGAACTGGCCCCGCTCGTCGACGACTCCCAGGCGGTCGCCATCGCCGTCGGTGGCCAGGCCCACGCCGGCCTGGCGCTGGCGGACGTCCTCCATCAGCGGCTCGAGGTTTCGCGCGATGGGCTCCGGGTTGTGCATCCCCGGGAACAGGGGATTACGTTCGGCGCGGATCTCCCAGACCTGCGTCTTGCCGTCCGACAGTAGCTCCCGAATGTAGCCGGCGGCAGCCCCGTACATGGAGTCGACGACCACCCTCAGGCCGGCAGCCCGAAGGTACTCCAGGTCCGCCAGTCTGGCGACCTGTTCCCGATAGGCTGGCCGCGCGTCGAAGGTCTCCACCAGCCCGCGGGCCTTGGCCTCTGCCAGGGGAAGGACCGCCACGTCCCCTGAGGCGATGACCCTTGGGATGTGCGCCTCCACCTGGGCCAGCACCTCGGGCGGGGCGCTGCCGGCGTACTCGGGCCGGAACTTGAACCCCGACCACTGGCCGGGGTTGTGGCTGGCCGTGATGACGACGGAGCCCGCCGCCTTGCGGTGGAGGATGGCGTAGCCGATCACCGGCGTCGGCGCCGGCCGGTCGACTAGGTAGACGCGAATGCCGTTGGCGGCCACCACCTCGGCCACGGCAGCGGCGAAGTCCTCGGAGGCGAAGCGGGTATCGTAGCCGACGACCAGGCCACGCTGGGTCAGCCCCACCTCCTTCAAGTAGAGAGCGACGGCCTGGGCCACGGCCCGCACGTTGGCGAAGGTGAAATCTTCGGCGATGATGCCCCGCCAGCCGTCCGTGCCGAACTTGATTGGGACTGTCACCGGTGTCTGGCCTCCACGGCGGCGGCCAGGGCGGGAAGCTCCTTGGTGGCCTCCGTCAGGTCCTTGACCGTATCGATGGCGCGCCAGTAGGCGCGGCTGCGATAGGCGTGGAGCTCGCCCCGCTCGGCGAGCAGGGGGAAGGCTGTGTCCTCGTGGTCGCCGACGTCGGGCAGGAGGTCGAAGAAGGGGCGGGACAGGACGTAGACGCCGGCGTTCACCCAATACGGCAGGCGCGGCTTCTCCTCGAACCGGCGGATGCGGCCATTGCGGGCCACCTGGGCGATGCCGAAGGGGCTGACCAGCGGGGCCAGCATGACGGTGGCCACGGCTCCCGAAGAGCGATGGGCCCTGAGAACAGGCACCAGGGGCTGGTTGCTGATCGTGTCGCCGTTGGTGCCGATGACGATCTCCTCGCGGGCGGGGACGCGGACAAAGGCCCGTTTGAAAGCGCCGCCGCGCCCCAGGGGCTGGTCCTCGAGGGAGTACTGGATGCGTATCCCCCAGCGACTGCCGTCGCCGAAGTGGTCCTGGATAACGTCCGCCCGATAGCCGCAGAGGAGGACGGCGTCGGTGACGCCGTTTTCCCGCAGCCAGGCAAGGTGGTACGCCAGAATGGGCTTGCCGGCGAGAAGGATCATGGGCTTGGGGCGATCCTCGGTGAGCGGCCGTAACCGCTCGCCTTTGCCACCAGCCAGCACCAGGGCGTACATGGCCTAAGGGCGCACCTGCTCGGCCTCCGCCAGGCCGGCCTCTTGACGCAGCAGTTCGGCTTTATCCGTCCGCTCCCAGGGGGCGTCGATGTCGTCGCGGCCGAAGTGGCCATAGGCGGCGGTGGCCCGGTAGATGGGGCGCCGCAGGTCAAGGCCGCTGATGATGGCGCCCGGCCGCAGGTCGAAATGCTTCCTCACGAGCCTGTCGATGACTTCGTGGTCCACGTTCTGGGTGCCGAAGGTCTCCACGGAGATGCCCAGCGGCTGGGGGTGACCGATGGCGTAGGATAGCTCGATCTCGACTCGGTTGGCCAGGCCGGCGGCGACGACGTTCTTGGCCACGTAGCGGGCGGCGTAGGTGGCCGAACGGTCGACCTTGCTGGGGTCCTTGCCGGAGAAGGAGCCGCCGCCGTGGCGAGCGGAGCTGCCGTAGCAGTCGACGATGTTCTTGCGACCGGAGAGGCCCGAGTCGCCGGCCGGCCCGCCCAGGATGAAGCTGCCGCTCGTGTTTACGTGGATGGTCTGCTCGGTGAGGCCCTCCATCCAGCGGCCGAGGACGGGGCGGACGACGTGCAGCTCCACGTCGTCCCACAGCGTCTTGCTATCGACGCCATCGTCGTGCTGGGCGGCGATCACCACCTCCTTGAGTTGCTTCGGCAGGCCGTAGGAGTACTCGACCGTCACCTGGGACTTGCCGTCCGGGCGCAGGTAGGGGAGGACCCGCTCCTTGCGCACCTGGGCCAGGCGGCGGCAGAGCTGATGGGCCAGGGTGATGGGCAGGGGCATGAGCTCCGGCGTCTCGTTGCAGGCGAAGCCGATCATGATCCCCTGGTCGCCTGCCCCCTGGTCTTCGCCCACCGCGTTGGCGATCTCGCGCGACTGCTCCTTGATGGATGTGACGATACCGCAGCTATCGGCGTCGAAGCCGTAGCGAGGGTCGGTGTAGCCGCACCGGCGGATGGTCTCGCGGGCGATCTTGGTGTAGTCCACATGGTGCTTGGTGGTGATCTCGCCGATGATGACCACCAGGCCGGTGGTGGCCGTCACCTCGCAGGCGACGTGGGCAACCGGGTCGTAGGCCAGGATCTCGTCCAAGATAGCGTCGGCGATCTGGTCGCAGACCTTGTCCGGGTGGCCCTCGGTCACGGACTCCGAGGTCATCAGCATTGACGGCGCGCTCATGAGGGTCATCTTCATGGTCTGTCCTCCAATCACGTTCCTTCTTCCCAGCTCTCCAGGTACTTGCGCTGTTCGTCCGATAGCTCATCGATGGCGATATCCATGGAGCGCAGCTTCAGGCGCGCCACCTCCTGATCGATCTCGCTGGGGACGGTGTGAACGGCCACGGGCAGGCGCTCCGGCCGGCGGGCGACGTACTCGGCGCAGAGGGCCTGGTCGGCGAAGCTCATGTCCATGACGCTGGCGGGATGGCCTTCGGCGGCGGCCAGGTTGATCAGGCGACCCTCGCCCAGGAGGAAGAGGCGGCGGCCATCCATGAGGCGGTATTCCTCCACGGAGGGCCGGATCTGGCGCTTGCCTTCGGCCAGCGTCTCCAGCGCGGCGATGTTCAGCTCCACGTTGAAGTGGCCGGAGTTGGCCAGGATGGCGCCGTTCTTCATGACCCGGAGGTGGGCCTCGTCGACGACGTTGATGTCGCCCGTGACGGTGATGAAGATATCGCCCAGGCGGGCGGCCTCGGCCATGGGCATCACGCGGAAGCCGTCCATGGCCGCCTCCAGGGCGCGCACCGGCTGTACCTCCGTCACCACCACCTGAGAGCCGTGACCGTGAGCGCGCATGGCCACGCCGCGGCCGCACCAGCCGTAGCCAGCCACTACCACCGTCTTGCCCGCCCAGAGCACGTTGGTGGCGCGGGTGATGCCGTCAATGGTGCTCTGGCCGGTGCCGTACCGGTTGTCGAACAGGTGCTTGGTGTCCGCGTCGTTGACGGCGATGATGGGGTAGGTCAGGGCGCCCTGACGGGCCATGCTGCGCAGCCGCACGACGCCGGTGGTCGTCTCTTCGGTGCCGGCCAGGACCTCGGGCAGGAGATGGCGCAGGTCCTTGTGCAGCGTGCTCACGAGATCGGCGCCGTCGTCGAGGGTGATCTGGGGACGGTGGGCCAGGGCAGCGTGAATGTGACGATAGTACGTCTCGTGGTCCTCGCCGCGGACGGCGAAGACGGGGATGCCGTACTCGCCGACGAGGGCGGCGGCCACGTCGTCCTGGGTGGAAAGGGGATTGCTGGCGCAGAGGGCCACCTGGGCGCCGCCTTCGGCGAGGGTCAGGGCCAGGTTGGCCGTCTCGGTCGTGATGTGCAGGCAGCCGGAGATGCGCACGCCGGCCAGCGGCCGGTCGTGGCGGAAGCGCTCGCGGATCAGGGCGATGACCGGCATCTCGCGGGCCGCCCACTCGATGCGCAAGATGCCCTCGGGGACCAGCGACAGGTCTTTGACGTCGTAGTCGATGGTGGGCTTGACCATTATCGCTCCTTCATATCTGGGGACTCGGGCGGGCCGCCCATCCACGACGGGAGGCCGCGCCAGCGCCAGGGCCGCCAGTCCCGCTGGGGCTGGAGGCCTTCCTCCTTCAGGAAGCGCTTCAGCTCACCGGGCTCGACGTGAACGCCGTCCTGACGCAGGACTTCGGCCAGGGCGTGATGGCCCAGCTTGGGGTAGCGCTGGTGCAGACGCTTGATCTCGGCGGCGATGGTCTCGTCGATGGTGCGGCAGGCGGGCCGGTGGTGGGCCATCAGCACACCACCACTTCCTGGCCGGGCGAGCCGCGCTGGCGCGCTCGCCAGCGCCGCACCAGCGACGCCAGGCCAACCAGGTCCTTCCGCCGCGCCCCCGACTCGATGAGGCTGCACTCCTCCTGGTAGCCGAGCCGCCGGTAGACCCGCAGGGCGGCCTCGTTCGCTTCCTCCACCGTCAGGAGGACGAAGGGGCAGGTCTCGAGCAGGGCGGCGGTGACGGCACCGGTAGCGACTGTGCCACAGCCACGGCGACGGTATTGAGGATGGGTGATAACGTTCCCGACGATGGCCACGCCCATCTCCGGCGCCACCACGTGGGTGCCGGCCATGGCCACCAGCCGGCCGGCGTGGTAGACGCCGTAGTACACGCCCTCGTCTAGGGCGGCGGCGGAATGGAAACCGAAGCCCTCGCTGCGCTGAAGGGCGTCCACCTCCGCCAGGTCGCGGCCGCGTAGGCGCCGAGCGGTTCCCCCCACGGGCCGGAAGCTGTCCGGCGATACGGACAGCCGCAGGGAGGCGCCGCGCCGCGTCAGCGCGAAGTGGCGGCAGGCCACGGCCGCGTGCTCGACCCGGAAAGTGGCGAAGGCGTAGAAGGGCCCCGGGTGCAGCCGCAGGATCGCGTCCAGGGCCTGGGGCGCGCCCAGCGCCACGAGCGAGGGGCCCAGGCCGGTGCGGGCGTGCATTAGCAGCGCCTGACCTCCGCCGGGGGCGCCGCCGGTGGTGGGGGTAACGCCGACAGCCCGCCACCAGCGGCTGCGGGGGAAGAGGCGCGGCGCCAGGTGGGCCAGGGCGTAGGCCGCGTAGGGCCGCTGCCACTCCAGGAATGGGCGGATGGCCTCCGGGTCCGAGAGCGGCTCCACAAGGTAGCGGGAGTGGCCGGCGACGGCCCCTTCTCCGGTGCCTGACCCCTTCACTCGATCCTTGATCATTCCACCTGCTCCAGGTACTTCCCGATGATCGGGGCCAGCTTGCGCTTGGTGGCATCCGGCACCAGGTGCCAGGGCGTGGCCACGGCGTCGCGCAGGGCGCTGGCGCAGGGGCAGTCGCGCTGCGCCGGCAGGCGGCCGAGGGCGAGGAGGACCGCCTGCCGGGCCACCGTCAGCGACTCCATGAGGTTGCGAACGATCATCTCCGCCGTCACCGAGGCGTAGCCTTCGTGCCAGCAATCGTAGTCGGTGGTGCAGGCGAGGACGGCGTAGCACATCTCGGCCTCGCGCGCGAGCTTGGCTTCGGGCAGGGCCGTCATGGCGATGAGGCTGGCCCCCCAGGAGCGGTAGAGGGCCGACTCAGCGCGGGTGGAGAAGGCGGGTCCCTCCATCACCACCAGAGCACCGCCGTCGTGGACGGTGGCCCCGGCCTGGCCGGACGCTTCGAAGAGGGCCCGGCGGAGGACGGGGCAGAACGGCTCGGCAAAGGGCACGTGGGCGGCCAGCCCGTCGCCGAAGAAGGTGCTCGGCCGGCCGGCCGTGCGATCGATGAGCTGATCGGGCACGGCCAGGTGAAGGGGCGCGATCTCTTCCCGCAGGCTGCCCACGGCGCTGACGCTGATGATGAACTCCACTCCCAGGGTCTTGAGGGCGAAGATGTTGGCCCGCGCCGGCAGCTCCGACGGCAGGAGGCGATGGCCGCGACCGTGGCGGGGGAGGAAGGCCACGCGGGTGCCATCCAGGGTGCCGACGACGATGGTATCGCTGGGCTGACCGAAGGGGGTATCCGGCCGCACCTCCTCTACGTCTGTCAGGTCGTCCAGGGCGTAGAAGCCGCTGCCGCCGATGACCGCTACCCGCGCTTGGGTCATCGGGCGGCCACCCCGCAAAGCGCTGAGAGCGATTCGGTGTAGGGCGCGCGGGCGACGCCCCGCTCGGTGATGATGGCGGCGATGTACTGGTGCGGCGTGATGTCGAAGGCGGGGTTGAGAACGGCTGTCCCCTCCGGCGCCACCGCTATCCCGGCGAAGGATGTCACCTCCTCCGGCGAACGCTCCTCGATAGGGATGTCGTCGCCGCTGGCGGTGGCCAAGTCGACAGTGCTGGTGGGGGCCGCCACGTAGAAGGGGACATCGTGCTCGCGGGCGAGGACAGCCAGAGTATAGGTGCCGATCTTGTTGGCGACATCGCCGTTGGCGGCGATACGGTCGGCGCCGACGATGACGCAGCTCACGACGCCGCGCCGCATCAGTGGGCCGGCGGCGCTGTCGACAATGAGGGTGTAGGGGATGTTCAGGCGCTGGAGCTCCCAGGCGGTGAGGCGAGCGCCCTGGAGCAAGGGGCGTGTCTCGCAGACGTAGATGCGGGTCACCCGGCCTTCCTGCCAGCCCGTGCGGACAACGCCCAGGGCTGTGCCGCGGCCGCCGGTGGCCAGGGCGCCGGTGTTGCAGATAGTGAGGACGGTGGAGCCGGCGGCGAAAATGGCGGCGCCGTGCTGAGAGAGCCGCTCCTGGGCTGCGGCGTCTTCGGCGTGGATGCGCAGCGCCTCCGCCACCAGCGCCTGGCGGGCGGCGGCGACATTGGGTGCGGCGGCGGCGGCCGCAAGGAGACGGCTCAGGGCCCAGGCGAGATTGACGGCGGTGGGGCGCGTCGCCGCCAGGTCATCGGCTGCGGCCCGCAGCTCGGCCAGGAAGCCCTGCCGGTCGGTGGCCGCGGCGGCCTGGCTGGCGAGGGCCAGGCCATAGGCGGCGGCAATGCCGATGAGAGGGGCGCCCCGCACCCGCATCTCGCTGATCGCCGTCGCCACCTGGAGGTGGTCGCTCAGCGTGAGATAGACCTCCTCGTGCGGGAGGCGGGTCTGATCCAGCAGGCGAACGCTGCCGTCCAGCCACTCGAGGGGCTTGATCTCGTCCAAGGTAGCTTCCATCTCCAGACTAGCAAAAAACTTCTCGTGGTGTGAGAAGTTTTCGCGACGTCAGCCGCTCTCATCTGTCCCCGACGAATCGGGGTCGGAGTTGGCACCGTATCCGTCAGGGCGGATCGGTTGCCGGGCTTCTTTGGGCCGTTCCCTCCACCACTCTGGATAAGAGCGTATCCAGATCCTTATTCGATTGTGTCTAGATGGTAGCCCAGGCGTCTGAGCAGTGTCAAGCCAGCTAAGGGAGGCTTTCCTCGTGAGCGTCAGCGCTGTCGAGACGCCAGCCGGCCCCCTCCTCCACCGCGGTGTATGTCACCCGGAACCGCCGGTCCACTGGGGTCGGGCCCTCGCGGCTGGTGGCGATTATGTCGACCTCCACAAGCGTTTGCTCCCCCTCCTGGCGAGGCGGCAGCAGTTGCTCCACCCGCACGCCGGTGGCGTTGCGAAAGCCGTAAACGAAGGCGGTCCAGGGCTTCTGTGCCTGCCAGCCGGTGGAGAACAGGCCGTAGGCCGTTTCCAGCAGGCTGCGGGTTGCCTCCAGCTTGCGGCGGGCGGCGGCCTGCGCCTCGGCGCTGCTGTCGGCGGCCAGCTGGGCCAGCAGGTTGGCCGAGATGGGATTGGCCGGGGTGGTGGTCAGCCACTCCCAGGCCACGACCCGCGGTTGCCCCTCCCAACCCTGGGCGGTGCCGTCGGCGGCCTCTACCGCCGCCAGATAGTCCAGCGCCGCCTCGCTAGGGAGGTGTGGGTCGGCGCCGTCGGCGTCGATGCGGTCCCAGCGCAGGCCGGCGCCGCTCCAGTGGAAAATCAGATAGGCGACGGACTTGACGTCCTGGCTGACGCCGGCCTGGAGCAGTACCAGCTCGTCGATGCCGTCATTGTCCACGTCCGAAGCGACCGCCGGCTGGATGGCAGCGTTGGCGGCGCCCTCCGTGTCCTGGCGGAAGGGGAGACTTCCCTCCTCCTGGGCGAGGGGGACATCCACGAACTCGCCGGCGGACGCCTCCAGCACGCTCAGGCCCTCCAGGGCCGGGCGGCCGCTGTCAATGCCCGCGAGGACCATGTACAGGCCTTCCGGCAAGCCCTGTGGCGGCGTCGCCCCCTGGCCGCCGGTGCTCCCTTTCAGGTAGAGGAAGGTGGCCAGTTGAGCCTGGTCTGAGCGGGTGAGGTGCCCTACCAGGTGTCCCAGGACATCGACCTGTAGGCCTGGATGCGCGGGAGCAAGGAAGGTGGCAGCAGCCTCGCCGGGCAGAGGCTGGAAGGCGGTGCCGGGGAAGGCCAGGGCCAAGACGTCTTCGGGCGAGAGTTCGGCCAGGCGCTGGCGGAGCTCAGCGTCGGTGGGCGTACCGGTGGTGGGCGCCACCTCTTGGCCGCCGCCACAGGCGGTGGCCAGGCCTCCGGAGAGAGCCAGGAGCACAAGGGCAACGAGAGCGAGCGGCAGCCGGCGCATTGGCCATCGCCATCAGTATAGTCCACGCGGGCGGGCTGGGCGAGAGGGCGCATGCGCTCGGGTTCGAGCCACCCCGGCCTGTCCGCCATGCGGACTCCGCCTCTGCGGATGGCGGAGAAGGCCGGGGCACGTCGAGGCGAATTCAGTACCCTCGCCTTGAGACCGAGGTCCAGAATCCCGCCGACGGCGAACCGCCCATCCGCGCCTCACCTTCCTTGACCGGCCTCGCCGGCGGCGAATACAATGAGACCGCCCCGCATTCCAGCCGTAGCCGGCAAAGGACCCCCAAGGATGCGTCACCTCGATGCGCTCAAGGAGCAGGTCATTGCGGAGGTGGAGGCCCATCGCCGCGAGCTCATGGATCTGAGCCTGAAGATCCACGCCCACCCGGAGACGGCCTTCCACGAGACCAATGCCGCCGGCTGGCTGACGGACTATCTTGAGGGCAAGGGCTTCGCCGTGGAGCGCGGCATCTGCCGTCTGGAGACCGCCTTCCGCGCCACCAGCGGCGGCGGTGCGCCCCGCGTGGCCCTCCTGGCCGAGTACGATGCCCTGCCGGGCATTGGCCACGGTTGCGGCCACAACCTCATCGCCCTGGCCTCGGTCGGGGCAGGAGTCGCCGTCAAGGCGGTGCTGGAGGAAACGGGCGGCTCGGTGCTGGTCATCGGCACGCCGGCGGAGGAGGCGGCCGGGGGGAAGGTGCTCATGGCTGCTCGCGCCGCCTTCGACGATCTGGACGCCGCCATGCTCACCCATCCCGGCAACCGCAACGCTTCCTTGACCCACGGCCTGGCCCTTATCGAGCTGACGGTGGAGTACTTCGGCAAGGCGGCGCACGCCGCCGCCCGTCCGGAGGCGGGGATCAATGCCCTCGACGCCATGGTCATCGCCTACAACAGCATCAGCGTGCTGCGCCAGCACATCCGCGATTCGGCGCGCATCCACGGCATCATCACCGATGGCGGCCAGGCGGCGAACGTCGTGCCCGAGCATACCGCCGCCTCCTTCCTGGTGCGAGCGGAGGACGACGAGTACTTGGACCAGCTAAGGCCACGCGTGCTGGCCTGTTTCGAGGCGGGCGCCGAGGCCACCGGTGCTCGCTTGGAGTACCACTGGGGCGAGGAGACGCGATATCGGGCCGTCCGCAACAACCGTGCCCTGGCCAAAGCCTATGCCCGCAATATGGAGGCTCTGGGCCGCCAAATCCACGACCCCGAGGAGCGACACTCGATGGGCAGCACCGACATGGGGAACGTCAGCGCCTTGGTGCCGGCCATTCATCCTACGATAGCCATTGCCCCGCCGGACGTCCCCATCCACACACCCCAGTTCCGGGAGATAGCGGCCTCAGAGGAGGGGCTGCGCGGCATGCTCGACGCTGCCAAGGCCATGGCCATGACGCTGGTCGATGTGCTGGCGGACGCCGGCCTGCGCCAGCGCATGCGGAGCGAGTTCCGTGGCGACCAGTGAGCCAGTTATCGCCGTTGACGCCATGGGCGGCGACCACGCCCCGCAGGAGATCGTGCGGGGCGCGGTTCTGGCCGCCCGCGAGCTGGGGATACGGGTGGCCCTGGTGGGCCCGCCCGCCCTGGTGGAGGCGGAGCTGGCCAAGCACCCGCCGCGCCCGGAAGGCATGACGCTGGTGCCGGCCAGCGAGGTCATCGCCATGGACGAGCACCCGGCGCAGGCAGCCCGCCATAAGAAGGACTCGTCCGTCGTGGTGGGGCTGAGGCTGCTGAAACAGGGTGAGGCCGACGCCTTCGTCTCGGCCGGGAATACCGGGGCGGTGCTGGCGGCGTCCATCATGTACCTGGGCCGCCTGCGTGGCATCGAGCGGCCGTCCCTGGTGGCCCTCCTGCCCCTGTCCGGCCGCCTCACCGTCTTCCTGGACGTGGGCGCCAACGCCGACTGCAAGCCCAAGTACCTACTCCAGTTCGCCGAGATGGGCAGCGTCTACATGGAGCGGGTGTGGAAGGTCGAGCGGCCGCGGGTGGCCCTGCTGAGCATCGGCGAGGAGGAGACCAAGGGCAACCAGCTGGCCCAGGAGACCTACGCTCTCCTGAAGCAGGCCAGCCACCTGAACTTCATCGGCAACGTGGAAGGGAGAGACATTCCCGCCGGCGTCGCCGACGTCATCGTCACCGATGGTTTCACGGGCAATGTAGTGGTCAAGACCATGGAGGGCGTCGCCGGCTTCATCCGCGGCCAGATCGAGGGGGCCATCAAGGGCAACCCGCTCTACTGGCTGCCGGGGCTGGCCCTGCGCGGGGCCTTTCGCGGACTGCAGAAGCGGACCGACTACCGCGAGTACGGAGCTGGACCGCTGCTGGGGGTGAACGGACTGGTGTTCGTGGCCCACGGCCGCAGCGATGCCCTGGCCATCAGGAGCTCGCTGCGGGTAGCCCGCGAGGCCGCCCTGTCAGGCATGCTGGAAGCTCTCCGTCCCAAGCCGGGCCAGGAGGAAGCGCCGGCGGCGAACACAGCCGGCGCCTAGTCGCTGGGAGGGCGGGTCTCTTCCTCAGGGCTAGGCGCGACGCCGAAGCGCAGCCACATGCGCAGCGCCCGCTGAAGGTTGCGGAGGCCGGCCTCAGCGTCGGTAGTGCCCAGAAGGCAGGTATCGATGTGGTGATCCATCAGGAGCAGCCCCACCTGATCGATGCTGCTACGCACTGCCATGATCTGGGTCAGCACGTCCTCGCACTCGCGGCCCTGGTCCAGCATGCGCTGGAGGCCGCGCACCTGCCCCTCGATGCGCCGCAGGCGGGTGATAAGCTCCTCTGTAGCGATGCTCTCTACCATGGCCGCTGCTCCCGGATCATTGACATACCCCCATGGGGTATGGTATCATGAGGGCGAAAGGTAGTCAAGACAGGCAGAGGTGGAAAGGATCGACCATGGCAAAGCCGAAAGAAGTGACCGACGCCCAGTTCGAGGGCGAGGTCTTAAAGGCGGAGACGCCGGTGCTGGTGGACTTCTGGGCCCCCTGGTGCGGGCCCTGCCGCATGGTGGCGCCCATCGTGGAGGAGTTGGCCGACGAGTACGGCCCCAAGGTCAAGTTCGTCAAGGTCAACACTGACGACAACTTCAACACCGCCGCCAGCTACGGCATCCGCAGCATCCCCACGCTCATCGTCTTCCGGGGAGGCAAGCCGGTGGGGCAGATCATCGGCTTTCGGCCCAAGGGTGACCTGAAGCGCGTCATCGACCAGGCCCTCGCCTCGTAGCGGGGCGAGCGTCCAGGGTGCGTCAGGGAAGGGCTGTCAACAATGGGGGCGGCCCTTTCGTATCGGCTCCCGAAAGCCAAGAAGCGAAGGTTCGAGTGAACGAGGACTATGACATTGTGATTCTGGGCGGCGGCCCGGCCGGCCTGGCCGCCGGCCTCTACGCGGCCCGCGCCCGCCGGCGGACGGTGCTGTTGGAGAAGGGCGTCATCGGCGGCCAGATCTCCCTCACTGAGCGCGTGGAGAACTACCCAGGCGTCGAGGCCATCGCTGGCTTCGATCTGGCCCAGACCATGCTCCGCCAGGCGGAGAGCTACGGCCTGGAGACGCGCTCGGCGGAGGTGCTGGGCCTGGAGCGACTGGATACCCTCTGGCGGGTGAGGACCAGCGACGGCGACTATCGTACGAAAGCGGTGATCATCACCACCGGCGCCGACTACAATCGGCTGGAGGTGCCCGGCGAGGAGCGCCTCACGGGCCGGGGCGTCTCCTACTGCGCAACCTGCGACGCCCCCTTCTTCGCGGGGCAAGAGGTGGCGGTGGTTGGCGGCGGCGACGCTGCTCTGGACGAGGGCATGTTCGCTGCCCGTCACGTGGCCAAGATCTACCTGGTTCACCGTCGGGCCGAGCTGCGAGCCAGTCGCATCCTCCAGGAGCGCGTCTTCGCGAATCCAAAGTTCGAGCTTGTGTGGAACACGGTGGTCACGGAGGTCCTGGGCAAGGATCAGGTGACCGGGGTGCGGCTGCGCAACGTGGTAGGCGGCCACGAGCGGGTGCTGCCGGTGGCCGGGGTATTCGTGTTCATCGGCCATCACCCCAACACGGCCTACCTGCGCGACCTGGTGACGATGGACGAAGGTGGCCACATCGCGGTGAGCGAGTGGATGAAGACGGATGCGCCGGGCCTGTTCGCGGCCGGCGATGCTCGTCAGAGCTCGGCCCGTCAGGTGGTGACGGCCGCCGGCGACGGAGCGACCGCCGCCGTTGCCGCCGACCGCTACATCAGCAGGCATTTTCCGGTAGAATAGCTCCGCAGGCCGCGGGAGTGGATGGGCCCCGGTGGGCCTCTCGGTCTTCAAAACCGATGCGGGGCGGTGGTCCCGTCCTGGGTGGGTTCGACTCCCATGCACTCCCGCCACGATCTTCAATCTGAGAATGGCTCTTGGCACGCAGGCGCTGGGTCTGTTTCTGCCAAGGTTGCCCGCAATTGCCGACCTCCTACGCCTACGACGACGCCGGCCGCCGCATCTCGATGACCGACCCTCGCGACAGCGTCACCTCCTACGGCTACGACGACGCCGGCCGCCGCATATCGATGACCGACCCCCGCGACAGCGTCACCTCCTACGGCTACGATGACGCCGGCCGCCTCACTACCATCACCGACGCCCTGGACGGCGTGGTTACCTTCACCTACGACGCCGCCGGCCAGCAAACCGCCGTCACCAACGCCAACGGCAACACCACGACCTACACCTGCGACGCTCTGGGCAACCTCCTGACGGAGACCGATCCCCTGGAGCGAGTCCACTCCAACGCGTACGACATCGCCGGCCGGCTCACCAGCACCACCGACGCCCGCGACGTTATCGTCGAATACACCTACGACGACGCCGACCGGCTGACGTCCGTCACCTACCCCGGCGGTAGCGTCGCCTACGGCTACGACGCCGCCAACCGTCGCATCTCCATGACCGACTCCACCGGCACCACGACCTGGGCCTACGACGCTGTCTCCCGGGTCACCTCCGTGGCATCGCCCGGGGGGACCGTGGGATATGCTTACGACGACGCCGGCCAGCGGACCGGCATGACCCTGCCCGACGACCGCACGGCAACCTATGAGTACGACGACGCCGGCCGCCTGAGCTCCCTCACCGACTGGGAGTCCCGCGCCACCACCTTCGGCTACGACGTGGACGGGAACCGCACCAGCGCAGTGCGGCCCAACGACGTAACTACCTCCTATGGCTACGACGACGCCGGCCGGCTGACCTCCGTCATCCACACCGGGCCGGGCGGCACCCTCCAGAGCTTCTCCTACAGCCTCGACGCCAACGGCAACCGCACCGCCGTCACCTCCGGCGGCGGCACGGAGAGCTACACCCTGGACGAGCTCAACCGCATCACCGGCGCCGTCTACCCCAACGACGACACCGTCTCCTACACCTACGACGCCAACGGCAACCGCCTCACCAAGACCGTGAACGGCGTGACCACCACCTACACCTACGACGACGCTGATCAGCTGCTCTCGGACGGCTCGACCAACTACACCTACGACGAGAACGGCAATCTCGTCGCTGCCGGCGACGACACCTTCGCCTGGGACTACGCCGACCGCCTGACCGGAGCCACGGTGGACGGGACGACGACCGACTACACCTACAACGGAGACGGCACGCGGGTGAGCAAGATGGTGGACGACGTGCCGACCAGCTATCTCTGGGACAGTGAGTGCTGCCTGCCGCAGATGGTGGACGACGGCACGAACGCTTACCTGCACGCCAACGGCGTCCTGGCCCGGATCGACGGCGACGGCGAGCCCACCTACATGCTGGACGACGCCCTGGGCTCCGTTCGCGGCCTCGCCGACTCGGATGGCAGCCTGACGAGAACGGCCGACTACGACGTGTTCGGCCAGGTGCGGGCCAGCTCCGGCGCGGGCAGCGTCTTCGGCTTCACCGGCGAGCAGTTCGACAGTGAAACCGGCTTCACCTTCCTGGGGGCCCGCTATCTGGACCCCAGGCTGGGTCGCTTCATGTCGATGGACAGCGTCCAGCCCAACGCGCCGGGCACCCAGGGTACATCTCCTACGCCTATGTAGCCAACAACCCCACGCTATGGGTGGACCCTAGCGGACACTTCGCTGAGGAGGTCGTGGTCTTCGCTGAGGGATATGGGGTCTTGTACTCGGGACCTGTCCTCACGTTGGGCCTTGTCTGTGTAGCGGCGGCCGGGATCCTGATTCTCGCTTTGGTTACCGAGGCCGAATTGGGGCAAATCAAGAATCAATTAGATCGCAAGTTGCACCCGGAGGCGCAGCAACCGAATACAAATCCGGCCGATCCAAAAACTGTTCCTCCTGGTGTCCCACCCGATTCCACTGGGCCACCACCGAACAAACCACCTTCGCCCCCGCCTCCTGGATGCGAGGAGTTGCCGCCAGGAGTGCACAACCTTGACCCTAGCCTCGGGCCGATCAAGATTGGGTGGAACACGTCGAGCGAGGAGTTGCTCCGGGCACTGAGGAATGCTCCCGGCTGGACAGAGACGTTGTCAGACCCCGGCGGCCTTCCCTATTTCACGCACCCAAGCGGTTGGAGGGTCCGCATCACAAGTGGAGGGAACGAGGTCAGAATCCAGAACCCGGGCAATGTGTACGTGAGATGCGATGGCAGTGCTCCAAATCAGCGTCTGGATGTTGGCAAGCAAACCCACATCCAGCTCACTCCGTGAGGAGAGACGTAGCGATGGATCTTGCCGAGCTTCAGAGTGCTTGGGAGGTAGGAGAAGCGGAGATTCGCCACATAGATTGGCACCGTCAGTACAGGGATTTGGTGCTTCAGGTTCACGGGGTGCGAGATCGGGAGTCGCATCTGGATGATCCTCTCGGGTATGACTATGCGGTCAACGGAGAGTTAACCTTCGTTTCTTGTGCCCGTGTCTGCTTCGACAGGAGCCTTGAGTACGTTGACTCAGATATCGAAGAATGGGGCAGCGCATCGTGGACAATCGTCGGGATCGTCGAGGATGAGATGCGATGGCCGGACAGAGAGGACTTCGCCGAGGATGGGCTGCGATTCTACGCTGTAAGGGTAGACGACAGCAGAATTGGCTGGAGCCGGGATTGGATACACATCGTCTGCCGCGATCTGAAGTTCAACGTCCTAGGGCCTGCCACTGACATGGAGAAGTCGCTGCGTCCCTAACCCCTCGTGTGGCTCGTCGACTTGCCTAACCTCCTCGGCTGCAGGAGACGGTTCAGTGCGTCTGCGCGCCCGCTATCTGGACCCCAGGCTGGGCCGCTTCATGTCGATGGACAGCGTCCAGCCCAACGCGCCGGGCACCCAAGGCTACGACCCCTACGCCTACGCGGCCAACAACCCGACGACCTGGGTGGATCCCAGCGGACAGTTCAGCGGCAATGAAGCGATGACAGCATACGTCATGGCGTATCCCGAGATAATGCTGTCGCTCGTAATGGGATGCCTACTTGCAACAGAAGCGCCAATGGTAACCCCCGGTGGGCAAGTTGTCGGCGGCCTCACGTTCGCGGCTTGCATGGCCGGGGTTACGATCGGCGCCACAATACCTGTACTCGTGTGTGCGCTGACGCCGGGCTGTCTGGAACAAGCGTGGGAGCAGAGGAACGAGATACTCCGCCGCGGTGTGACCACGGCGCAAGGCGCGATAGAATGGACGTGGGAGAAGGTCCGCGACGCGGCCGATAACTTTCCTAACGTCTGGCAGTCGAAAGCTGATGGGGGACGATACGGTGGTGACCCTCGCACGGCAGAAGAAATCATCGCTCAAGAGAAACAGGGCTCGATCTATCGCGAATTCCCCAGTGAGTGGTTGGGAAAGACTTACGATGAGATAAAGCGCGCGGCTGACGCCGGAAATGCGAGGGCGAAAAAGGCCAAGAAATTGCTCGACCGGAAGGATTATGATAAGTGAAGCAGCAGGTTGCGGCTACACATCACGATGTACGAGGGGGGTGGTGAGAATATGCCCTGGTTCGGTGTCAAGGTGGTACGGCGAGCGACTCACGGCAACTCGCCCCGTAGCGAAGACCTCTATGAGGAGAGCGTCATCCTAGTGATAGCGGACGATGAAGACAGGGCCGCTGAGCGAGCTCGTGAGCTCGAGCTCGCTCAGGAGACCACTTATGAGAACGTGTACGGCGAGCTGGTTACCTGGCAGCTCGATCGCGTCTTTGACCCTGTCGAAATCGAAAACGGTGAGCTGGCAGACGGGTTGGAGGTCTACTCAAGATTCTACTACCTTCGGGACGGCCGGGAGGTCTCGCCTCGCGAGTTGCCCGAGTAGCAGCTTGTCCGGTTGAGACGTGACGTTGGACCCTCAGGCGGCCAACCGGTACCCGCCGGTACAAACCGCGAGACGGGTGGCCGAATGTCTCGGAGACCCGGCTGAGTGCGCCCGTGACGTGGTGGAATGCTTAGGAGACCCGCTTGCCTGCACCTATGCCCAACGGGCACCGCTGACCATTGAGCTGGAGCGCCTGTTCCGGGAGCACTCGACTGGTGACGTTGTTGACCTTGGCGGAGGGATCACCCTGATCAAGAACTGCCGCGGTCTCTGCGAGCTTGTTCCAGCTCCCGCCTTTACCGTCGGGCACACGATCTTCACCACCGGACCCGACATCAACCCAGACACCCTCCGGGAGGAGAAGAATCATGTCACCCAATACGAGTTGCTTGGCGACGGGTTCTGGATGATCTATGGCGCAAGCGGGGTGGCTTCGGCGATAGGGTGCCTCGCATCTGGTGGCGACTACGGGCGTTGCTTGCATGACTCGAATATTCTGGAAATCCTGGCACGTCCCTGACAGTCTATCCCTGCTCTGCATCCTTGCGGTCTGGATAGCCATAGTCGGCTGTACACCTGCGTGCGAGTACGGGCCCGACGTCACGTGGGTTAACCAGACCGATGAGGCCATTGTCATCTACCTGAGTGACGAGGTCGCCAGCGACCTTGGCACTCACCTCCCGCCTCAGTCTTCCAAGACCGAGTTCCTGGAAAATGGACTCTGGAAAGACATGGTCGTGGTGCGAGACGAGCAGGGCAACGTACTGTTCCGTCAGAAGCTTACTTGGGACGAGTTCAAAGCGCAGGGGTTCCGCTTTGTAATCACCCAGGACATGCTGTCACCGCCGTCGCCAACGCCGACGCCCTCGCCCGGGATTACGCTGACACCTTGACCCGCGGCTGCGCCAGCTGGCTGACGGGCGCCACGGGGAGGGGGATTGCCGTCGGGGCGGCCAGCGTCTTCGGCCCCACCGTCGAGCAGTTCGACGGTGAGACCGGCTTCACGTTCCTGCGCGCGGCACCGCGTCCAACCCAACGCGCCGGGCACGCAGGGCTACAACCCCTACGCCTACGTGGCCGACAACCCCGCCACGTGGGTCGACCCCAGCGGACACATGCCTGGCGCTGCCGCCACGACGGCGCTCGTTATCGCGCACCCCGAGCTCATGGCAGCCCTTGTAGCAGCATGCATGGCAAGCGGTACGGCCCTTGGGACAACATCGTGAAACACGCTGACGCCAATCGCTGGTGTCGCCTTCGCAGTCTGTATGGTTGGTGTCACAGCCGTCTCGATAAGGTCGCGCGTTTAAGCCGTGGTTTCGGCATTGGTGTCCCCAACG
Organism: uncultured Chloroflexia bacterium; assembly: GCA_963701285.1. Classification (GTDB taxonomy): domain Bacteria; phylum Chloroflexota; class Dehalococcoidia; order SM23-28-2; family SM23-28-2. The sequence continues at coordinate 309,447 of OY969584.1, forward strand.
TTGTGCTTCAATAGCCGGGAAGCCTGCTCAAGGTCCTCCTCAGCATTCACGTTGAAGAACGAGAGGCCTTCTTTGTTGTAGGGAGTCCATTCCGCTTCGTTCACATAGCGTACGCGGACTGCGTGCAAAAAGCTTATGATCTTGAGCCTCCCCCCCTGCATCTCCTCGCGGATCGCCCGATCACAGTCTCGCCGGTAGACGGCGTGGAGAGGCTGTAAACGTCCCTGTCGCACGGGGATAACGACATCGTAGCCGTCGGCCAGCAGACATAGCCGTCGCAGCAGGGGAACGCACAGGAGCGGCATGTCACAGGCAACTGCGATTGAGAGTTCGTGCGAGGCGGCTTGCAGTCCGCTGTAAATGCCTCCAAGCGCCCCCATTCCCGGCACGAGATCCTCGATTACCGTCAGCGGTTTGCGCGCTTCCAGGGCGGGCAGCTCTTGGCCCGCTGCTTTCACCACGATGATCTCTCCGGCCGCTTGCTCCAGGCGGTATTCCGCCCACTGAAGCAGGGGGCGTCCGTTGAGTGGCTCCGAAGCCTTATCACGCCCGAAACGACGGCTCGCGCCGCCAGCGAGGATTATGCCTGTGACGTCCAATAATCCTCTGGCCTCTCCCGCGGACGAGTGGGCCCTTGCGAGTTAAGGCAGCGCCCGCTGAGGATAACTCCTGCCTATGCCGGACGCCTGCGGTAGGGGAAGGGCCAGGCGGTCTTCAGTGGAGTAGACATGCATCTTTTGGCCGCGTACGTAGCCTGCGATCATTATCCGCCACTCTCGTGCCAGGTGAGTTGCCAACCCAGTCGGAGAGTTGCGGGAGATGACGACCGGCACCTTCATGCGCGCCGCTTTCGCCAGCATCTCGGTCGAGATGCGACCGGTGGCCACCAAGAGCCGGTCTCGGGTGGAGATGCCACGGCATAGCGCAGCGCCGGCGATCTTATCCAGGGTGTTGTGACGTCCGACGTCGTGCGCCACGATGATCAGGGAGTGCCCGTCGCTAAGAGCGGAGCTGTGGAAGCCGCCCACCTCGTGGTGAAGTTGGGCTTGCGCCAGCATGAGCTGGTCCATGGCGTCGTAGATTTGCCCAGGTTTGATCTTCACATTGGAGACGAGCGGTGAACGCTTGGCCGCGATGTCGTAGAATGTGATGCCGCCACTGCAACCGCTGGTCAGGGTTGGGTTGGACGGCAGAGGCGCCTTCTGGCATCGCAGGTCCACTTGCACGAGCGTCTCGAGCTCCTTGGAGGCGCCGATAACGCGGACGTCCAGCACGTCAGCGGCGCTCTCGATGACGCCGGCATCGAAAAGAAAACCGATCGCTAGGTAATCGAGATCGTCGGGCGAACAGAGCACGGTCACCCAACTCTGTCCGTTCACTTCGATGGTGCAGGGGGCCTCGCCGGTCATCCGTTTCCGGCTCGGCATGACGCTATCGCCCAGGCAGGACAGATAGGTAAACTCGGGGCCCGACGGATACTCCATCACGCTTCTCCCCGATATCCCGCCTTCTCTGCCGCAGCGTCCATGCCTACCGTAAGGATGCGTTCAACAGGCAGGTAGCGCTCTCCTGTCGCCTCGCGCAGGTCTACGGTCTTGAGGTAGCGCCGACATTCCTCGCACACTGTGAGGCGATAGATGCTCTCGTCGGTAGGGTAGAAGGCCAGTTGGGCCGGGTCCTCGTTTGCGCAAAAGGGACAGCCCAGCCGGCGAAATGTCCATTCGCTATCGCACCGCGAACAGAGGAGTCGTCGGCGGCCGTTGCGCTTTTCCAGCGCTGCCATGTCTGGTTCTCCGCCACAGATAGGGCAATGACGGCGATACCAGCCACTACCGTTCACGAAGGGCGCCAGATCTTTGGCCTGCGCGCGTAGGAAAGGACGTAAGCCCATGCTGAAGACGAAGGCGAGAAGGCCGCGGTCGATGCCCTGGTCAACGACGGGCAGCTGCCCGTTCCGCAGATAGTCGGCTGCCAGTGCGCCTGCCTCTCTCTGTCTCTTGTAGAGCCAGGCGTGGATGCGGGCTAGAACGTTCACTCGATCTCGGCGGCGCTCAGCGATGGCGAAGGCGATCCGCAAGCACAGTTCGGTAAGGGCTGCGGAGTCAGCTTCCAGCTCGTCGGGAGCCATAAGCGGATCCCCCCGGTCAAGGCGGGCGCGGGCTTCGGCGACGGTGAGCGTCAACCGGCGAGGCGACACTTGAGCTTGCGCCTGTATCTCGAGCAGGGCGCAATAGAGGTCAATGGTATCAGCGAGCTCGGGATACTTCTTGCCGCCCTGTTTCAAGGCTTCGACGATCTCTCCGTAGCTGATCATGAGCTCTCGTCGGTCACGCTGAAGGACTGAAGCATGACGTTACTCTCGGTCCAAGGCGGGGCTGTGGCCGTGCTCGCCGAAGACAGGGAAGTAGAGCGCGACTAGATAGAAGACGAGCGCCAGTCCAGCCCAGAGACCTATGGTGAAGGCGTATTCCAGTGGGTGTACCGTGTAGGGGAGGGCGTCGGCAGGCCTGGCCCAGGAGATTATGCTCACGTCCACGCGATTGAGCATGAGGCCGGCGATGACCATGAGGGCAGCGAGGAACCGCCAACTGGCGTTCTCCCGGGCCCGTGCGAAAAGAAGCATCAGCATCGGGAAGATGACGCCGATCGAGATTTCGGTAAAGAAGAGGCCGCTGGCGCGGGTACCGTCGAAGAGCAAGTGAAAGTCGCCTGCGATGAGCAGCTCCAGGACCTTGGCGAAGAGGTAGGCGCCGAGAAGGTAGGGGATCACTTTGGCCAGGCTGCTGAGGATGTCCGGCGCCAGCCCCCGGCCAAGAGCGCGGGAAGCGAGAGTGGACGCAACGATGACGACGGCCGGTCCCACGTAGATCGCCGACATCAGAAAGAACAGCGGGAGCATGGGCGTGTACCACAATCGGTCGAGCTGGTCAGGGACGTTGAGGAAAAGCGATCCCAGCGATGATTGATGGAGGCACGACAGAACTGTGCCGCCTATGACAAGAGGGATCACGGCGTCGTGAGCGATGCCTTCAGCACGCCTTAGCCCCAAGCGGTTCAACACGGCCGGGCTGAATTCAAGGATCATCACGGTGAGGTAGAGCATAACGCACCAGGCGACCTCGAACAGGGGCGATTCAGGGTTCCAGAACACGACAGGGAAGACGATTCGCTCGGGGTGACCCAGGTCGATGAGAAGGGAGAACACGGACGAGAGGTACCCAAGTATGCCCACAAGCACTGCTATCCGCGCGACGGGATGGAACTTCTCTTTGCCTAGCATGTACACGGCGAAGGCCGTCGTGAAGCCACTGGCCCCCAGCGCAATGCCGACCAACGTGTTGAAGCCCTTCCAGAGTCCCCATCCGTAGTTGTCGTTCAGGTTCGTGACCAGCCCCCAGCCGGTGAAGATGCGGACGATGAATATGGCCACCGCGAGGGCAGCCAGAAGCGCAAGGATGACTAAGACCGGAGAGATAGGCGGCAGTTCGGTGAAGTCCAGCCAGGCACGTTGGTGGCCGGGCTCCCGGATGGGTTTTCCTCCTCGGGTACTCGCGCTTGTCGACACGAAACGCCTCCTTGGGCGGCTCTACTTCTTGGAATCTGTCCCGCTCTTCTGTGCCATCATCTGCCGGCGTCTCACTACCCAGAAGAAGCTGGTAAGTGCCACAGTCAGCCCAACCGCCGCAATCGGTGTGGAGAACATGGCGTTCTCTGCGTAGTGGGAGATCGGCTCCTCTTGTAGGTTCGCCGGCAGCCCCAAGTCCTCAAAGGGCACGTGTGAGATGTAGAGGACAGACGTTCCGCCCACTTCCGTCTCGCCGTAGACGTGCTGAATGTACGTGTCCGGGTACTTCTGGATTCGCTGGTGTGCGTAGGCCAGGAGTTCGTCGCGCTGCCCGTGCCTCAGCGCCCCTGTCGGGCACGTCTGTACGCAGGCAGGCTCCCTGCCGACACTCAGACGATCAGCGCACATGGTGCATTTCCTGATCCAGGGGCCGGCAAACACCCCCTGATCCCACTCAAAGGTCGGGATTTCGAAGGGGCAGGCTAGCATACAGTAGCGACAGCCGAAGCAGCGCTCAGCTCGGTACAGAACAGGCCCTTCCTCTGTCTTGTGCAGCGCTTCTAGGGGACACGCCGTGGCGCAGGCGGGGTGCTGGCAGTGCATGCAGGCACGCCTGCCAAATACAAACTGTACATTGTCCCCCCGCTCCACCTCGTTGTACTTCATCATCAGCCAGGTCTTGTCAGAGAGCCGTGGGGGGTTTTGATGGCTGCCTGTGTTCGTCGTTTGGGTTGCCTCGAGATCATTCCACTGTTTGCAGGCGACCTGGCAGCCACGGCAGCCCGTGCACAAGTGCGCATCGAAGAGTATCGAGTGGCTCATATCGCTACGCCTTCCTGATGTCGACTAGGAACGCTTTGTACTCTGGGATCATCGAATTGCCGTCTCCCACATGGGGCGTCAGGTCGTTGGCGATGGCGCCGGTGGCGAGCCCCTGCCAGCCGTAGTGCCAGGGCATCCCAACCTCGTGGACCTTCTGGCCGTTGATCACGAAAGGCTTCCAGCGGCCAGTCACCATGGCCACCATCTGGATCTCGCCCCGCGCCGATGAGACGACGACCTGGTCGCCGTTCTCGATCCCTTTCTCGTTCGCCAACTCCTTGCCGATCTCAATGAACATGTTGGGCTCGCATTCGGCCAGCCAGGGAATGGTGCGGGACATCGTGCCGGTCTGCCACATCTCGGTCACGCGGTAGGTCGTGCAGATTATGGGGAACCTGTCCGCCGTACCGGTCCCGTCGCCGACATCCTGGTCGGCATCGGTGTTCCAGAGCTTGACGACCGGGTTGTTCTGGACGCCGGACATCGGGTTCGTGACCGGTGATTCGACAGGCTCGTAGTGCTCCGGGAATGGCCCTTCTTTGCAGCCGGAGATGGCGAAGAGCCAGCCCTTGCCGTCGGATTGCATGATGAACGCGTCCGTGCCCGACTGAGCGCTCAGGCCGGTCTTCGTTGGGTCGGCCTTTGCCGTCGGCGCCTTCGTCGCCGGGAAGTCGGGTACATCATACCCGACCCACTTGCCGAGGATCGGGTTGCCCTGAGCGTCCTTGCTTCCTGAGTCGGCAGTGGCGTCCCACCAAATGGCCTTCTTGTTCTCCGCCCAGGGGGTGCCGTCCGGTCTCGCCGATGCGCGGTTGTAGAGGATGCGCCGGTTGGCGGGCCAGGTCCACCCCCAGTAGGGGTAGAACCCCATCTCGCCGGGGTCTTTCTGGCCGCGTCGCTTTACGGCCGGCATCTGAGTGCCTGTGCCGTCATCTGTGGGATAGAAGTAGCCGGTGTATATCCAGCAGCCGCAGGCGATGGTCGTCGGGTCGGCGGCGCTGGCGATCTTGGCGAAGGCGTCCAGGGTGTCGCCCTTCTTCACCAGCACCTTGCCGGTGGCGTCCTTCACATCGTCGATGGCGTAGCCGTTGACCTCGCGCGCCACCAACTCCACGTCGGGCGGGTCGCCGTAGCTCCACACAAGGTCCAGTACAGGGCGGTCTTTGGCGTCGGTTGAGGTCTTGTACGCGTCCTTGAGGGCATCCACGAACAGCGTGAGCATGCTCATGTCGGACTTGGCCTCGCCGGGCGTTGTGGCTACCGCCGGGCGCCACTGGATTCGGCGGCCGCTCGTGGCCACGCTGCCGGCCTTCTCCACGGCATCGACGGCAGGGAGCACAAAGACCTCCGTGTTGATGGTGGCCGTGTCGGCGTCCGGGCCGCGCCAGAAGCTGGCGGTCTCAGTTTCGAACAGGTCCATGGCCACCAGCCAGTCGAGGTTCTCCAGCGCCTTTCGTTCGAAGCGGGCGTTAGGTCCACCCACGGCTGGGTTCTGGCCCATGCATACGAGCCCCTTTATCTTGCCGGCATACATAGCCTCGAAGAGGCTGATCCAGGAGCAGTCGCCGCTGCTCTTGGGAAGGTAGTGATAGGCATAGCCGTTGTCAGCATTCGCTGCGTCGCCGTACCACGCCCTCATCAGGGACTTGAAGAACGCCGGCCCGTTTGACCAGTAGCTGGTGTTGCTGAAGCGCTTCAAATACGTCTCGAAGTCGGCGTCCTTGTCAGTGGGGGCGGCCAGGTAGCCGGGGAGCTTGTCGAACAGCAGGCCCATATCGGTGGAGCCCTGGACGTTGGACTCGCCGCGGAGGGCCATGATGCCGCCGCCCGGCATACCGATGTTGCCCAACAGAAGCTGGAGGATGGCTATCGACCGCACGTTTTGAGTGCCTACGGTGTGCTGCGTCTGTCCCATGGCGTAGAAGATGCTGCCCGTCTTGTCGATCGCGGAGCAGGTACCGCAGTACATCTCCGCTGCCTTCAGGAAGTCCGCCTGAGGCGTGCCGCATATCTTCTCCACCACCTCCGGCGTATAGCGAGCGTAGTGCTCCTTGAGGTGCGCGAAGACACAGTTTGGGTCGTCCAGGCTCGCCGCCTGCTTGGGCACCGAGACCTCCCCAACCTTCTCCGTCTGATACTGCCAGCTCTTCGTGTCGTAGGCTTTCTTATCGGGGTCGTAGCCAGAGAAGAGGCCGTCCAGGTCCGCGGGGCCTTTGAAGTCGGGGTTAATCAGGGTCAGGGCGTTGGTGTAGTACTTGATGTAATCCTCGTTGTAGAGCTTGTTCTGGAGCGTGTAGTTGATGAGCCCGCCCAGGAAGACGATGTCCGTTCCGGAACGCAAGCGGGCGTAGAGATCGGCGGTGGCAGCAGTGCGGGTGGAACGTGGGTCGACGACGATCAGCTTGGCGCCGTTCTTCTCCCGCGCTTCGTTGACCAAGCCCATCGAGATGGGGTGATTCTCCGCCGGGTTGGCGCCAATGACGAGGACGCAGTCGGAGTTCTTGATGTCGACCCAGTCATTGGTCATAGCACCGCGACCGCCCGTGGGGCCGAGACCGGCCACCGAGGGGGAGTGTCATATGCGGGCCTGGTGCTCCAGGTAGACGATCCCCAGCGAGCGCGCCAGCTTGGCCGAGAGGTAGCACTCCTCATTGCTGTTCGCGGCGCCGCCCAGCCAAGCTATCCCCTCTGTGCGGTTGACAGGAACGTCCTTGTCGCCAACCTTGGCGCTCGCTACCCAGCTCTCGTCGCGCGTCTTCTTGATCCGTTGGGCGATCTCGTTGACTGCCCAGTCCCACGACTTCTCTTCCCAGGCGCTGGAGCCCGGGGCCCGATACTTCACCGTGTGGAGGCGCAGGGGGCTATTGGAGAGCTGCCGTATGGCGACGGACTTCGGGTCGAGGGCGCCGCGGTTGATGATGTGGTCTGGGTCGCCCTCGGAGTTGGTTATATGGCCTTCCTCATCTGTGGCGATGACAAGGCCGCATCCGCAGGAGCAGTAAGGACAGATCGTGTGGCTCTCACCGATCTTCTTGCGGAGCTGCATAGCAGGCGCTGCGTCGGCAGGAACTAGACCGCTCGCCATCAGGCCTGCGCCAGCCGCACCAACCGCTGACAGCGTGAGGAAATGCCTTCTGGTCAGCTTCTGCATGGATCAACAACCTCCTGGGCAATCGTTCTGGGGAGCGAATCGAGAAGAGGGGTGGTAACGAGTTTGTCTCGTCTTGCAGGCGGGATGATCTCTCGGCTGGACGTGGCGAACATCGTGAATCCTATCACTATCGCTCCGGAGAGTACTTCACCTCGACCTTATGTTCAAGCCCCTGAGGAAGGTTCTGGGATGGCGGCCTAGCGGGGAGGGTTGGGAGAACTTCCGACGGTGATCTTCGGCCGTGGGCCGAACGGCGCTGGAGAGGAGTGTAAGAACTAAGTGGCGATGGGCTGCCTAGCGCTTGCCTAGCGCTTGCCCAGCTTTTCCCTTAGATCCGTGAGAACGCCAAGGGCGATTCGCGCGCCCAACGTGGCGAGAAGGGCTACGCCGAGCCACATAAGCGCGAACAGTGCGTATTCCACCGGAGCTTCCTTTCCCAAGCCGAGTGGGCCTTCAAACGTCAATATGATTACCGCAATCTGGGGTGTTGGTCAAGGGGAGAACCACGCCGGGATTCTAGGCATAGGGGACTCCGGAGGCGATCGAGGGACCCGGGCGCTCCCTGCATCCGGCCAGCAGATCGGCCAAAGGTCGCAACGTCGTAGTTACTGTGGCGTAGCGCCGCATTCTGAGAGAAGCCGGGCGGACAGGAGCGGTGCCGCCTTGGTCCCAGGAAACGATGCCGTTGCGTCTGGCCTAGCCAGATGACGTGGCTTCACGGTTGGGGCGTCGACTTCGGCGTGGGTCGGGGCGTTGGCCTGGGCGTCGGCTGCAGCGTCGGCTCGGGGGTTGGCTGGAGCGTGGGCTCAGGCGTGGGCTGGAGCGTCGGCTCGGGTGTCGGCTCAAACGTGGGCTCGGGTGTCGGCTCAAACGTGGGCTCGGGTGTCGGCTCAAACGTGGGCTCGGGTGTCGGCTCAGGCGTTGGCTGAAGCGTCGGCTCAGGCGTTGGCTGGAGCGTCGGCTCAGGCGTTGGCTCGGGCGTTGGCTGGGGCGCCCCCTGGCCGCGGGCCGCCAGTTCGGCAAGGGCGCGCAAGAGCTGGGTATCTTGACTGGCCTGCAGGTCAACAGGCGTTAGCTGGGCCTCGTCGTCGGGCGTCAGGGGAACTGCACCCGCCGGCAGGGCTATCGGCACGTCGGGTACGATGCCATGGTGCCAGATCTGACGGCCGTTGGGGGTGAACCATTCGGACGTTCCCAGCAGGATTGCCGAGCCATCGCTGAGCTGGAAGGTGGAGAGGACTGTCCCTGTGCCGAAAGTGGTCTCGCCCACCAGCGGAGCGCGCTGCTGATCCTGGACCGCGCCGGCCACAATCTCGGCGGCGCTGGCCGTTCCTGCGTTTACCAGGACAACCAGCGGGATGTCCACAGCGACGCCATCCGGTCTCACCGGGAAGGCGGTGCGCTGACCTGTGGCATCTTGCTCCAGAAGGACGTTGCCTTCCTTGAGGAACTGGCTCGCTACCCCGACGGACTCGTCACGCAACCCGCCCGGATCGTTTCTGAGGTCGAGGACGATGGCGGTTCCGCCCTTCTCGCGGGCGTCGTTGAGGGCGGCCACAAGCTCATCGGTGGCGTGCTCGGCAAGCTGTTGCACGAGCACGTGGGCCACTGAAGTGCCCGGCAGGAGGGCCCAGGAGACACTGGGCACCGTGATCTTGGCGCGAACAATCGAGATATCTGCCGGCGTTGTGTCGCCCTTGTGCAGGACGGTCAGTGTCACCGTGGTGCCGGCCGGCCCGCGGATTAGGCTGAGGACCTGGTCGAGGGTGGAACCGGCGACGCTCTGGCCGTTGACTTTCTGGATGACGTCGGCGGGTCGCAGGCCGGCCTTTTGGGCCGGCGCCCCGGGGATGGGCGCAACGATCGTCGGTTGCCCATTTTCGATGGTAACCTCTGCTCCGATCCCTTCCAGGTTGCCGGCCAGCAGATCCTGCTCCTCCTTCAGCGCGGCCGGCGAAAGGAAGCGAGTGTGGCCCACGTCGCCGAGGGTGTCGAGCATCGCCGAGATGGCGGCGTAGGCCATTCGGGTAGAGTCGACAGCCGAGCGGTCGACGTAGTCATCCTGCACCAGGTTCCAGGCCTGGAGGAACGTGTCGAACTCGTGGTCGGCGGCCGGTGCCTGGCTGGCACCGGGTAGAACGCCGGAGCGCTCCAGCGAGACGCCGAGGGCAAATGCAGCGATGACAAGGGCCAGCACGACAAGCAACGCGCGAGAGATGGCCTGCCAGGGCTTGGGCCACGCCTTGCTGAACCTGAACATTCTCCTCGACCTCCTTGCTTGGCCTTGCCTGGGCGCTAGTGTAGCATCTCACGGTCCCGGGGGCCGGGCACGGTTGGCCGGCCTTGGCTCCGTTGCGCCCTTTACGAGGCAATGTACAATGAGGGAGCTCCTACCCCTCGTATCGTGTGTCCGCCGATCCGCAGGCTTTCCCCCGAGAGAGGAGGCATGCCATGGAAGCGCTACCGCCGGAGGCGCTCCGGGCCGTACCCCACATCGTCTTCAGCGTCTTCGACCTGGCCATCCCCAATATCATCGTCTGGGCCGTGGTGATATTCATCTTCATTGTCGCGGCCTGGCTGCGCCTGCCCAAGATCTTCGAGCCCAAGCCGTGACCGCGATTGAGGGTGCGCGATGAACCTGACCCAACGAGCCCAACGTCTGCTGGTCGACAACCTGACCCTTGAGGACGCCCTACCGACGCGAATGCCGGTCTACGTCAACTCGGTCGTCTACCTGTTCGGCGTGACCACGCTCTCGGCCCTCGGTGCGCTCGTCGTCAGCGGGGTGACAATGGCCCTGTTTGGCCCGGGCTGGTACCACGGCACAAACGAGGGCCACTTCGTGAACTCGCTCCACTTCTGGGCCGTCCACGTCTTCTTCGGAGCGCTCGTGCTCCACATGGTCAGCAAGTACCTGATGGCCGCCTGGCGAGACGGGCGCTGGAAGACCTGGATGGTGGGTATCCTGGCCTTTGGGATAGCGATCTTCACCGGCCTCACCGGCTTTCTTTTGCAGACCAACTGGGACTCCCAGTGGATCGCGGTGCAGGCCAAGGACGCGATGAACGCCCTGGGCGTGGGCGCCTTCTTCAACACCATGAACACGGGGCAGGTCCTCACCCTGCACGTCGTCGTCATGCCGCTGCTGCTCTCGCTCCTGGTGGGGGTTCACCTCTTCTTCATCCGCCGCGAGGGCCCGGTGAAGCCGTTCGGGACGGAGGGGCGCCATGACGAAGCGAACTGACGCCTACTTCCGGAACGTCCCGACGAAACCCTATGACCTGCTGACCGAAGGGCTTGTCGTCCTGTTGGTGGTCGTGGTCGCAGTCGTCGTGCTGGCCTCGGTCTTCAGTTCGCCGGACTACCCAACCGTGCGCGGCGAAGACGTGGCCAACCGTCAGCCCCTTGCCTTTGTGGAGACTGCCGCCAACATCCTGGCCGGCAACAGCAGCATCCAGGACTACGGCCCGCCGTACACGTCCGACACGGACAACGCTCAGAGCCTCTTCGGCATCGCGCCCGCCAACTGGTTCGGGGTGAGAGACCGGATCGACGCTGCGCAGGACTTCATCCTCACTCCGCTGGCGCGGGCCGCCGTCTTGAACGCCGACGTGGCTACCGCGCTCGATGCGTACCAGGCCGCCAGCGCGGACCAGCAGCAGGCCTGGCTCACTGCCTACCTCTCGGCGCTGGACGACGCGACGGTCGCCGACGGGCAGGTCCAGGTGGCGCCCGGCGACTACGGGCCGGCCCCGGCCCTGATGAACGGAATGCTGGATCTGGGACGGGCCGGCCTACTGGAAGGCGCTCTCGAGAGCAACAGCAAGCTGCCGTACGCCCTCGACTCCACCCGATCCCTCCTCTTCTTCCAGGACGACGTGTATGCTAGCGTGGCCGAGAAGCTGAACCTGCTGGGTGATCAGTGGGGAATCGGCAACGAAACCGGCCGCTATCCGGGGGCGTGGTGGCTCTGGCCGTACAGCTTCTTCTACCAGATCGAGCCCATGTCCTCCTCGGGCGACGCCGACCTCGAGGTAGGGGCGATCATGGTCGGCGTGTTCCTGATCCTGCTCCTGATGCCCTTTATTCCCATCGTTAGCTGGTTGCCGCGCCGGCTGCTGGTCCACCGGGTCATCTGGCGCGACTGGTACGCCCGCCGTCAGCGGGAGTGAGGGACAGCGCGACCGAAACCTGAACGACGTTAGCGCTCGTATCATCACAGGGCCACCGATACTGGCCCAACGCCCGTTTACGCTCTGTGTCGAATCGGGAGCAAGGCCACATTGCTGGGTCTGGAGCTGTTCATCCTGGGAGTCTTCGCAGCGGCCGTCGCGGCCGGTCTAGTCGGCTCCCTGGTCGGTCTGGGCGGCGGCATCTTCATCGTGCCGCTGCTGAGCATTGGCTTCGGAGTCGATATCCGGCTGGCCATCGGCGCCAGCATCGTCTCGGTCATCGCCACCTCCAGCGGGGCAGCGGCGGCCTACGTACGCGACCACCTGACCAACATCCGGGTCGGGATGCTGCTTGAGCTCGCCACGACGACCGGCGCGGTGACCGGCGCCTACGTAGCCGCCTACGTCAACGCACGCGCTCTGTTCTACCTGTTCGGCGTCATCCTGCTTCTCTCGGTCCTGTCGCTGGTGAGGAAGCTCGGTGAAGAGCTGCCGCGCGGCGTCGAGAACGATGCCATCGCCGCCCGCCTGCGCCTGGCCAGCGCCTACCCCGACCAATCGCTTGGCCGCCAGGTGTCCTACAAGGTGACCGGCGTGCCACCGGGCCTGGGCATGATGTATGTCGCGGGCCTGGTCTCCGGCCTGCTGGGCATCGGCTCCGGCGCCCTGAAAGTGCTGGCAATGGACACCGCCATGCGCCTGCCGATGAAGGTGTCGACGGCGACCAGCAACTTCATGATCGGGGTCACTGCGGCGGCCAGCGCCGGCGTCTACTTCTGGCGCGGCGATGTCGTCCCGCTCATCGCCGCCCCGGTCGCCCTTGGCGTGCTGGTGGGCGCCACCCTGGGTGCACGGATGCTGGTGCGGTTCAACAACACCACCGTGCGATTGATCTTCCTGCCAGTGGTGGTCGCCGTCTCCGTCGAGATGCTGCTACGCGGGCTGGGGGTAGCGTAGATGCCGCGCCGAGGCCGTCAGCCTGTCGACGCCCTGGCTCACCAGAAGGCGCCAGCAGCACCGGGCGGCGGCCATCCGATGGAGATGTGGATCAGCCACGTGCTCCGGTTCGGGGTCGTCCTCGCCGGGGCGATCATCCTCTTGGGGCTTGTGGTCTTCGTGGTGATGGGGCCTGATGCCGGAGGCCCGACGTCGGTGCACCAGCTTGTTCACAGCGGGGAGATCTCAGTGAGGCCAGGCGGGATCCTCCGCGGCGTGGCCGACGGCAATTCCACCGCCCTCATCCAGCTCGGCGTCCTCGCCCTCATCCTCACGCCCATCGTGCGCGTGGCGATGAGCATCGCCCTCTTCTCCGCCCAGCGAGACGGAGCCTTCGTGCTGATCACCAGCATTGTCCTCGTGGTGCTTGTCCTCGGCTTCATCGGCGTCGCCTGAGCTCTCGCCTCCCCGCCGTCGCGAATACGCGAAAAGGTCGCGCGAAGGCGGCCCTCTGCCACCGAGTAGATTCGATTTCAGTCTTTGGCAGCGGCGGTGGGATTCGCACACTCTGCCTCCATGGTGTATCAACGGTTTCCGACCCGCCTTGCCAATCTGTTTCCGTGGCGGAGGGGCCACTCGTTGAAGTCATCCCACCGCGCGTCTCAGGAGGTCACGCGGCTTCAGGGAAGCGACGCCGCCAATGGCTATGTCTCGCCGTTCGAATGCTCGCAGCGCCAGCACCAGGAAGAGGACCGCGACACCAAACAGCAGCGTCACGTGCGGCCAGTCGATCCCCTTCACCAGTGGTAGGCCCGCGCCGTAGTAGTAGAACGGTGAGGCGTATCGCAACCCTGAGACCCCGTGAACGCCGCTCGCCAGGCTGCTCGCGAAGTAAGTACCGGTGGCGACAGCGACAGCAGCGCCGGCAGCAACGCCGCGGTTGGCCGCCACCGCGCCGAGCCACAGCGAGAAGGTGAAGAAAAGCAGTGTGATGGGCAGCAGGTTCGCGCATGCCACGGCGGCATCAGGCAGCGTGATGTCGATGGAGACAAAAGGTATCGACACGACGAAGCCGACAAACCCGAGGGCGACCACGAGCACGGCGCCGGCGCAGAACGCCAGGCACTTCTGCACCACCATCGTCGAGCGGGCGACCGGCTGCGCCATCAGCAGGTCGATTGTGCCGCTGGCCTCCTCACCGGCGATGGCTCCCGTCCCCTGGATCACCGCGTAGACTATGAGCAACACCGGGACCCAGCTAAAGAACTCGGCGCTGACGAAACCCGGCGCGGATGCGTAGCTGAGATCGCTGCCCAGGAAGGCCTGTAGGGCTTGCGGCAACTTGATGCTCTCGACCGTGGTGCGGTACGACGGCCAGATGAAGACGACCAGTGCCGCCATCGCCAGGAGCCCCAGCCCGTACCCGACTATTTGCCACCTCTGGTCCCGCAGCGACTTGTTAGCTACGTTGAAGATCTTCCGCATCGGCTTTCTTTTCCGTTTCCGTATTCGAGTAGTAGGCGAGGAAGATCTCCTCCAAACTCGGCTGCTCAGTGCGCAGGTCGACCACCTGGTGGCGCCCGATCGCCTTGACAACGGCGTCCAGGCTGTCGCGCGACTGAACGTGCACGGTGTTGCCGTCTCGCCGCAGCTCGCGCACTCCGGGCAGCGCGAACAGGTCGGCAGGGGGCGGCTCTGCGAAGGTCACCTCCAGGATGTGCACACTTCGCCCCTTTAACCTCGCGATATCTTCCACCACCACTATCGAGCCGCCCCTAACAATAGCGACGGCGTGGCTCAGCCGTTCGACCTCTGAGAGGATGTGGGACGAGAAGAAGACACTTCGCCCGTCAGCGACCGCCTCCTCCAGCAGTTGCGCCACCTCCAACTGCACGAGCGGGTCAAGGCCGCTCGTTGGCTCGTCTAGAACGAGCAGTTCCGGGCGGTGCATGAGCGCCTGCGCCAGCCCCATCTTCTGCTTGTTTCCTTTGGAGAGCGTCCTGATCGTCACGGAGGGGTCGAGATCCAGGCGTTCCAGTAGTTTTCGCCGATAGACCTGGTCGCGCTTCTCCGGCCGGAAGGAGTCGACCAAGTCGAGGAAGTCATGCCCGCGCATCCCTTCGTACAGTCGGAGGTCGCCGGGCAGGTAGCCGACACGTCGCCTCACTTCCAGCGACTGTCGCTGCGCATCGAGGCCGAGTACCCGCGCCCTTCCGGCCGTGGGGCGGATCAGGTCCAGGAGGATACGTATCGTCGTCGTCTTGCCGGCGCCGTTTGGTCCGAGGAAGCCGAAGATCTGTCCCGCTTCCACGTTGAGGTCGATGCTGTTCAGCGCGCGTACTTCCCCGTAGTCCTTCACGAGGCCGCGAAGCTCGATTGCGGGAACGGACACGATCGCTTTCTCCATCCCATTATAGCAGCGAAGCGACCCCCCGCTACTGATCTGCCAGCCGAACGGCTAATTCGCGCCAGCCGCACTTAGAGCTTGACAAGGCCAGCAGAGCCGAGAGATAATAGTAATAGTTACTAATATCATTACGGGAGGACGTCGAAATGCTAGATACGAAGAATCGGGTCAGAGAGCTGAGGCAGGCCGTCGACCAGGTGGTCGAGAACCCCTTGGGCCTGGCGGTAGACAAGGCGCGCCAGGTCGTGGAGGCCCTGAACACCGACCTGGGCAGCGAGTACGTGCTCTATCACCAGTACAAGAAGCATCACTGGCTGGTTGAGGGCACGGAGTACTGGCAGATCGACAAGCTGCTGGACGAGCATGCCGGCCAGACCCTCAAGTACGCCGATATGTTCGCTGAGCGCATCACCGCTCTTGCCGGCGTGCCCATCTCCGGCCCGACTGAGCAGGAGAAGACGGCGTACATCCAGCACGAGCCGGAAGGGCGGTATGACCTGCGGGAGATGCTGGAGAACGACATGCGCAGCGGTCGGGCCATCGTCGTCAAGCTGCGGGAGCACATCGACCTGGCGAACCGGCTGGGCGACTACGGCACGGGGCACCTGCTGCGGGAGACGCTTCTCGGCCAGGAGGAGCTGGTCCATCAGTTGGACAACCTGCTGGCAATGGAAAGCCTGGCCAAGGCCGTCCGCTAGGCGATGCTGGGGGCGGACGATGGCAGCTGACGAAGCCGACGGAGTGGCCAAGTGGCGGCTCACCCCCCAGCGACAGGCCGTGCTCGAGGCCGTCCAACGGGTGTCCTTTCACCCTGACGCCTGCTGGGTCTACGACCAGGTGCGGCGGCGCCTGCCGAACATCAGCCTGGGCACTGTCTACCGCTCCCTGGCTGTCCTGCGGGATGCCGGGCTGATCCAGGAGTTGCCCCAGCACGGCGCCTCCGCCCGCTACGACGGCAACGTCGAGGCCCACCAGCACGCGGTTTGCCGCCAGTGCGGGCGTGTCGTTGACGTTGAGGTTGGCGACCTGGCGGCGCTGCGGGAAAGGGCGGCCCGCGCTGCGACCTTCGCCGAAGTGGCGAGCGAACGGGTAGAGTTCTACGGCTGCTGCCGCGATTGCGCCGAAGCGGCGGGGCGATCCTGAACGACGTTAGTGATCGTATGTCTGTAGGGCCACTGAATGAGGGCCGATGTGCCCCAGCCAGAAGAGCCCGGGGGATGTGCGGGAACGAAAAGAGGGGTTGACAATGAGCGCGGGGACAGAGGACGCCAAGCCGTTTTGGATGGGAGGCTTCCGCCTTGGGCGTCTAGCCGGCATCGACATCGTGGTACACTGGAGCTGGTTCTTCATATTCGTCTTCTTGACGTGGTCGCTGGCAGAAGGATTATTCCACCAAGAGTACCCTAGCTGGACGACCGGCGAGGTCTGGTTCGCAGGGGCCATCACCAGCCTGCTGTTCTTCGGTTCGGTGCTGCTACATGAGTTCGCTCACTCGGTGGTTGCGCGCCGCGAAGGGATAGCGGTGAGCAGCATAACGCTGTTCATATTCGGTGGGGTATCCGCCCTGACGGAGGAGCCCCGGCGCCCCGGGCAGGAGTTCCGTATTGCCGTCGTCGGGCCGCTCACCAGCCTGGTTCTTGGGGGTCTGTTTGGGGTCGCAGCGGTGGCGCTACGGGGGACAGGAGTCGGCACCGCCGCCATCTACCTCGCTTCCATCAATGGCCTGCTCGCCGTGTTCAACATGCTGCCGGGCTTTCCGCTGGATGGCGGCCGCGTCCTCCGCTCGATCGCGTGGGCGCGTAGCGGCAGTCTGTTGAAGGCTACCCGCATCGCTTCCTTAGTGGGGACCGGCCTCGCCTTCCTGCTAATGGCCGGCGGAGTCGGGGCCATTCTGTTGGGCTCCTTCGTAACAGGCATCTGGTTCGTCGTCATCGGCTGGTTCCTTCGCTCCCAGTCCGAGGGAAGCTACCGCCAGATGGTGACGCGGGACGTGCTGCAAGGCGTACCCGTCACCCAGATCGTCCGGCGCAACGTCTACGCCGTGCCACCGGAGCTCAGTCTGTCCGGCGTCTCCGATTACGTGCTGGCCCACAACCAGCGCTGCTACCCGGTCCTGTCCGATGACAGCCTGCTGGGAATGGTTTGCCTGGGCGACCTGGAGAGATACCCTCGCGATCAATGGCCTGTGCGGCGGGTTGCCGAGGCCATGACGCCGCGGGAGCGGCTAGACGTAGTGCGGACCTCAGATGACCTGGCGACGGCGGCGGAACTCATGGCTTCGAAGGACATCCGTCAGCTGCCGGTGATGGATGACGGGCACTTTTTCGGTTTCGTGACGCGGTCGGACATCGTCAATCTGGTCCAGATCCGGAGCGAAACGGGTCGATCAGCGCCGACCCAGAGGACGCAGAGGCCTCTGGGAATAGGGAAGTGAAAGCGCGCCCTGAATTCTCTCGCAGGGCGTAAGGAATCGCACCGCACAGCTTCCGGGAAACAAGAGACCGGACGGAAGTCCTGGCGCGGCGGCGTGACCGCTGGCGCCGGGATGAGGCCGGGCAACTAGGCTCTCTCGCCTCTCTCAAGCCTGGCTGCGCTCGGCAGAAAGGGGTGCAGGTCGATGAGACGCATCTTTCTCCTTATGTCCGTGGGCCTACTGCCTGTTGCCCTAGTGGCGGTGGCTTGCGGGGGTGGAGGCTCTTCCTCTGCAGCGACGCCGACCACGGGGCCGACCGGAATATCACAGGCCACGACCCAACCCACAGCCACGCCACAAGGCACGGTCGTCTCGAGCGTTGGCACTTTGGCCGTGCCTGACATCGTCGATGTCGTGAGGCCGTCGGTCGTGCACGTTCTGAGCGAGGCGGCCAGCATCGACGTGTTCGGGCAGGCCGTCCCCAGCGAGGGCGTCGGCACCGGCATCGTCCTCGACAATCAGGGGCATATCCTCACCAACAACCACGTGGTGGTGCAGCCTAACTCGTGCGACACGCCGGTCCAGACCATCGTCGTGACTCTGAACGACGACCGGAGCTTCACTGCCCGCATCGTGGGCCGGGACGTGGCCACCGACCTGGCCGTCCTTCAGATCGACGCCAGTGGCCTCACGCCGGCCGTCCTGGGCGATTCGGCATCGGTGCCGATAGGCGACACCGTCGTGGCCATCGGCGATGCGCTCGATCTCCCTGGCGGGCCCACAGTCACCAGGGGCGTGGTCAGCGCCCAGAACAGGCTCATTGAGGAGACGGACTGCGGCGTGACCATCCCGGGCGCCATCCAGACCGATGCCGCCATTAACCCGGGTAACTCCGGCGGGCCGCTGGCCGACACGGCCGGCCAGATCATCGGCATCACCACCGCCGCCATTACCGGCGGCGTCGAAGGGGTGGGCTTCGCCATATCCAGCAATACCGCCAAGCCCATCATCCAGGAGCTCATCTCCAGCGGCAAGGTAACACGGGCCTACCTGGGCGTCAGTGTTGTGACCATCACGTCTTCCCTGGCCATCACCAATAACCTGCCCGTCGACCACGGCGTGGGCATCCAGCAAGTGGCGCCCGGAAGCCCGGCGGCCAAGGCGGGCCTCCAGGTTGGCGACATCATCGTGAAGGTGGACGGGACTGACATCAACTCGTCGGGGGACCTGTTCCAGCTGCTGGCGAACGACAAGTCGGGGGACAAGGTGCCCGTGGAGTTCTATCGGGGCAACAGTCAACAAAGTGTCGACGTGACTCTGGGGACGCCGCCGTCGTAAGGCAGGCGCTCCCGGTCACCCCGAGGCTCTGGCGCTGAAATCGGCTCGCCGGCCGCGCCGCGGGCGTCGCCGCGCGGCCCGGCGTGCTAAGATCGATACGCGTAGAACAAAGGACATTTCGAGATGGATGTCACACGCCGGCTGGAGAGGGAGCGCTTCGAGGAGCTGGTCATGGAAGCGGTTCAGGCCCTGCCTGAACGCTTCCTCGAAAGGCTAGCCAACGTAGACATCGAAGTGAGAGACTGGCCCAGCCCCGAGGAGCTGCGTTCGACGCGGGTTCCTCCGGGAGCGCTGCTGTTGGGTCTCTACGTCGGCATCCCTCACACCCGGCGGTCGGGCGCCTATCACGCCGCCCTGCCGGATCGCATATTCATCTACCAGGGCTCCATCGAGAGGGTCTGCCGCAGCGACGACGAGGTCAGGGACCGCGTTGGGCGCGTCGTCCGGCACGAGGTCGCCCACCACTTCGGCATGACAGAGGCCGACCTGCGCGACACGAGCGTGTCGTAGACCCGCTGGGTCTGGTCGCCAACGCCGGCGCGTGTCTGTGAGCGAGGCGACCACGGTGATAGACTGTTTGGGGCCGCTTTCCGCTGACCGCCGTGGTCATTCTGTCGGCTCGTTCGGCGAGGAGGATCTGTGCTATGCGACCTTACGGCAAAGCCGGAATTCTCCTGATTGCCCTGCTCTGCCTGACGCCGGCCGCCCTGTTGGCGGCCTGCGGTGGGGGAGGCGGGAGCAGCCCCACGGGCACACAGACGCCTGCTGCCGACGGCAGCGCTGCTGTATCGACCATTGACCAGGCGAGGCAGAAGATCAACCACGTCGTCATCATCATGCAGGAGAACCGCTCCTTCGACTCCTACTTTGGCACCTTCCCGGGCGCCGACGGGATTCCGATGGAGAACGCCGTCCCCACGGTGTGCCTGCCCGATCCCAAGACAGGCCAGTGCGTCGCACCCTACCACGACCCAAACCAGCAGAACGCCGGCGGCCCCCATAACGCTGCGGCCGCCGCGGCCGACATCGACGGCGGCCAGATGGACGGCTTCATCGTCCAACAGCGCAGCGCCTGCCAGAACGCGCCCAACCCGGAGTGCGGCAAAGCTACCGACGACCCCGATGTGATGGGCTATCACGACGCGCGTGAGATCCCCAACTACTGGACCTACGCTCAGCAGTTCGTCTTGCAGGACCGGATGTTCTCGCCAACTACGTCCTACAGCTTGCCCGTCCACATGTTCATGGTGTCCGCCTGGTCGGCCATTTGCACCATGTTCGGTGACCCCATGAGCTGCACGAGCGAGACCGACAATGTCGATCGGAGTCCGGTCTACGCCCCTCGCAATGCCGACGGCTCGGTGATGCGGCCCGACTACGCCTGGACCGACATCACCTACCTACTCGAGAAGGCGAATGTGAGTTGGGCTTACTACGTTGCTGAAGGCACGGAGATCGAGTGCGAAGACCCCGGCGAGACTTGCTTCCCATCGGCCCAGAACCCCGGCACGCCGGGCCTCTGGAACCCACTGGCCTGGTTCGACACCGTCCGAGAGAACAACCAGCTCGACAACATCCAGACGCTCTCGCACTTCTACGATGCCGCTAAGAGTGGAACCTTGCCGGCGGTCTCGTGGATCGCGCCAAGCGGAGCTACTAGTGAGCACCCATATTGGCAGGGCGCCATCAGCATGGGGGAGTCCTACGTGACGGGGCTCATCAATGCCATCATGCAGGGGCCCAATTGGGACAGCACCGCCATCTTCCTGGCCTGGGACGACTGGGGGGCTTCTACGACCATGTCCAGCCGCCTAACGTGGACGACGCTGGCTACGGCCTCCGAGTGCCGGCCATGGTGATCAGCCCCTACGCCAAGCAGGGGTACATTGACCACCAGGCACTGAGCTTCGATGCCTACCTGAAGTTCATCGAGGATCTGTTCGTGGGCGGCCAGCGCATTGACCCCAGCACGGATGGCCGCCCTGACCCACGGCCGGACGTGCGCGAGGCCTCGCCCCAACTCGGCGACTTGGTGCAGGATTTCGATTTCTCCCAGTCGCCGCGCCCACCGCTAATCTTGGACCAGTACCCCACCGCTGGCCCGGCCTCTGTGGGTGGCTGACGGCCCGGCGATTTCGAGTGCGTGACATGCGAGCTTACGGCAAGGCAAGCGTTCGCCTGGCTATCCCGCCGCTGCTGGCCCTGGCCCTGATGGCGGCGTGCGGCGGCGGAGGCCCGAGCACTCCCACCGCCACACAAGCACCCGCTAGCACGGCGACTGCCGCAACCAGCAGCACCCCTGCCGCTTCCGCGCTTGAGCTGGCGAAACAGAAGATCAAGCACGTGGTCATCATCGTGCAGGAGAACCGCTCCTTCGACTCGTACTTCGGTACCTACCCTGGCGCCGATGGCATCCCTATGGAGAACGGGGTGCCGACCGTCTGCGTCGATGACCCGGTGACCGGCCAGTGCGTGAAGCCGTTCCACGATGCGAACGACCTCAATCGCGGAGGACCGCACGGAGACAAGGCCGCCATTGCCGACACCGACAACGGAAAGATGGACGGGTTCATCAGAACCTTGGAAGGGCGAGAGGCGTGCGTCAACCCGCTGGACCCCGCCTGCGCTCAGCCTGGCGCTCCCGACGTAATGGGGTACCACGACGCCCGGGAGATCCCCAACTACTGGACCTACGCCCAGCAGTTCGTCCTCCAAGACCGCATGTTCGAGTCAAACGCCTCCTGGAGCCTGCCCGCCCACCTGTTCGTCGTCTCGGCCTGGTCGGCGTTGTGCAGCACGCTGGGTGACCCATCAAGCTGCGTCAACGCGCTCCAGTCGCCGGGGTCGCCCCCGGACTTCCAGGCTTACTACGGCGATCGCGTAATCAAGCGCCCTGACTACGCCTGGACCGACATCACCTACCTGCTGCACAAGGCCAACGTGAGCTGGGCATCTTATGTTGCCGAAGGGACAGTGATCGACTGCGAGGACCCCACCGAGACTTGCCTCCCCGCGGGCTCGAACCCGGGCACCCCAGGCATCTGGAACCCGCTGCCCTGGTTCGACACGGTGCGCGACAACGGCCAGCTCGACAACATCCAGACGCTCTCCCACTTCTACGACGCCGCCAAGAATGGCACCTTGCCGGCCGTCTCCTGGATATTGCCAAGTGAGAAGGACAGCGAGCACCCGCCAGCGTTAATCAGCGACGGACAGGCCTACGTGACAGGGCTCATCAACTCGATTATGCAGGGGCCGGACTGGGACAGCACAGCCATCTTCCTCACCTGGGACGATTGGGGTGGTTTCTACGACCACGTTGTCCCGCCGAAGGTCGACGAGAACGGCTATGGCCTGCGGGTGCCGGGTCTCGTGATCAGCCCCTACGCCAAGCCGGGCTACATCGACCATCAGACGCTGAGCTACGACGCCTACCTGAAGTTCGTTGAGGACGTCTTTCTCGGCAGCCAGCGCCTTGACCCCGCGACGGATGGCCGCCCCGACCCGCGACCAACCGTGCGCGAGAATGCCCCCCAGCTTGGCGACGTGCTGCAAGACTTCGATTTCTCGCAGCCGCCGCGGGCGCCGCTAATCCTGGACGAGCGCCCCGCTCCGGGTCCAGCCTCTGTGGGTGGCTGAGGGCGGCCGGGACAGGTTCGCCGCAGCCACCCGTCCGACTTGACAGTGAGTGGCCAGATGCGATACGTCATGTGTTGTACCATCCCCATCTGCAACTTACCCCGACACGCACCCGGTGGAGGAAGGGGGCGAGGTGAGCGCGCACGATCATTGGCGTAAGCCCCGGCCGGCGGCAAGCTACTTGCGCGGGTCCATCGACAGGATCATCGTGCGGCGCAAAGTCAGCGCACTCGCGTCCGTCGCTTCGTGGAGGCTGCAATGAAACCAACGGCAGCGAAACTGAGAAAGACCGGAATCGATCCGGTCGGGGATGCCCCCTGGGGCACCCACTTCTGTCACTTCTATGACACGCAGGAAGATCTGATTGATCTCCTGGTGCCCTACTTCAAGGCAGGGTTGCAGAACAACGAATTCTGCATGTGGGTTACTTCGGCGCCTCTAGAGGTCGCGGACGCCGAAAGGGCATTGCGCAGGGAGCTACCGGATCTGGACGACTACATCAAGAAACAGCAGATCGAGATCCTGGACTACAGTGAGTGGTACACCAAGGGGGACAAGTTTGACGCCGATAGAGTGCTGGAGGGGTGGATAGAAAAAGAGCGGTGGGCCATCGAGAGGGGGTTCGAGGGCCTGCGCCTCACGGGGAACACCTTCTGGCTGGAGCAGCAAGACTGGGGCAGCTTCACCGAGTACGAGGCGACAGTAAACAGCGTCATCGGGCAGTACCGCATGATCGCCCTATGCTCGTACGCGGTGAACAAATGCGGCCCGCACGAGTTCATGGACGTGGTTCGCAACCATCAGCTTGCCCTCGTCAAGCGGGAAGGTGAGTGGGAGCTCATAGCATCCTCGGGCCTGCAGGAAGTGAGACAGGCACTGCTGGAGGAGAGGACTCGCTACCAGACCTTGTTCGAGCAGGCTCCTGACGGCGTCGTTATCATCGACCCTGAGACCACACGGGTTGTCGAGTTCAATGGCGCCGCACACAGGCAGCTGGGATATTCACGCGAGGAGTTCGCCAGCCTGCGGCTTTCCGACATCGAAGCGGCCGAGGAGCCCGCCGCAACAGCCGCGCACGTTCAGGAGGTGCTGCGCGTAGGGAGGGATGATTTCGAGACACAGCACCGTGCCAAGAACGGCGAGACAAGAGATGTTTTAGTTACGGTGCAAACCGCCAAGTTGTCCGGGCGCCATCTCTTCCACTGCATCTTTCGGGACATTACCGAGCGGAACCGGGCGCAGCAGCAACTGGCCGAGCAAAGGTGGCTGCTGGATGCGATCCTGGACCGGGCAGTTGATGCCATTATGGTCTGCGATGCTGAAGGGAAGCTCCTGCTTGTCAACGCGGCGGCCAGACGGATGACAGGGCAGAGCCCCGGCGGACCGATCGACGCGGCCCGCTGGGGGACGTTGTACGACCCCGAAGGGCAACCCGTTGCCCTCGGAGACGTGGCCCTCATCCAGGCCCTCCGCGGGGAGGTGACCGTCGGCCTGGAGAGGCACGTGGTGCGGCCCGACGGCAACTCCTACGACGTTCTGGTCAGCGCGGCCCCGGTTAGAGCCGCCAACGGAGAAATCATGGCCGCCGTCTCGACGGTCACGGATATCAGCGAACGCAAGCGGGCCGAGGAGGGGCTGCGGGAGACGCGAGACTACCTGGAGAAGCTCATCGATTATGCCAATGCGCCCATCATCGTTTGGGACCCCAGCTTCACAATCAGCCGTTTCAACCATGCGTTTGAATGGCTGACGGGGCGGCCGGCCAGCGAGGTCATTGGCCAGCGGCTCGAGGTGCTCTTCCCCGAGGACGAGCGCGCCGCTTCGATGGAGCAGATCGCCCGGACGGTGCGGGGCGAGTTCTGGGAGCTGATCGAGATTCCCATCCTGCACCGGAGCGGCGAGATACGGTACGTCTTATGGAACTCGGCCAACATTACCGGCGCCGACGGCCGGACGGCCGTCGCCACCATCGCCCAAGGCACCGACATCACCGAACGCAAGCTGGCCGAGGAGGCGCTGCGGCAAACGCGGGACTACCTCGAGAAGCTCATCGATTATGCCAATGCGCCCATCATCGTTTGGGACCCCAGCTTCACAATCACCCGTTTCAACCATGCCTTTGAACGGCTGACGGGGCGGCCGGCCAGTGAGGTCATTGGCCAGCGGCTCGAGGTGCTCTTTCCCGAGCACGAGCGCGCCGCTTCGATGGAGCAGATCGCCCGGACGGTGCTGGGCGAGTTCTGGGAGCTGATGGAGATTCCCATCCTGCACCGGAGCGGCGAGGTGCGGTACGTCTTATGGAACTCGGCAAACATCACCGGCGCCGACGGCCGCACGGTCGTCGCCACCATCGCCCAGGGCACCGACATCTCCGAACGCAAGCAGGCGGAGGAGTCGTTGCGCGAGAGCCGCGAGGACCTGAAGCGGGCTCAAGCGGTGGCGCACATCGGCAACTGGCATCTGGACGTGCGCCGCAACGAGCTGCTTTGGTCCGATGAGGCCTACCGGATATTCGGCATTCCCGAAGGCACGCCCCTGACCTACGAGACGTTTCTCGCGGCTGTTCACCCAGACGACCGCGAGTATGTGGACGAGAAGTGGGCGGCGGCCCTGCGCGGCGAACCCTACGACATCGAGCACCGCATCATCGTCGGCGACAGCGTCCGCTGGGTGCGCGAACAGGCCGAACTGGAGTCGGACGAGCACGGGACGCTGCTAGGTGGATTCGGGACGGTCCAGGACATTACCGAGCGCAAGCGGGCGGAGGAAGAAGTGGAGAGGCTCCGCACCGAGTTCACCGGCATCGTCGCCCACGAGCTGAAGACGCCTCTCACTGCCATCAAGGGGTCGGCAGCGACGGCGCTGGGCGGTAGCCGGCCCCTCAGTGCTGACGAAGGCCAGGAGCTGTTCCAGATCATCGACGAGCAGGCGGACCGCCTGCGGGACCTGGTGGATGACCTCCTCGACATGACTCGCATCGAGGCCGGCACCCTTTCGGTGGCCCCGGAGCCCGTTGAGCTGCGGGCGCTCCTGGAGGAAGCACGGGCCACCTTCGTCCACGGCGGCGGCTGCCAGCCGGTGGAGGTGGAGGCGCCCGATGACCTCCCCACCGTCAACGCCGATCGTCACCGGGTGGTTCAGGTGCTCGCGAACCTCCTCAGCAATGCGTCCCAGTCGTCGGCGCCGTCGGAGCCCATCACCATCGCCGCGAAGCACGACGCCATGCACGTCACGGTGCGGGTGCAGGACCGGGGGCGGGGGATTCCCCGCGAGAAGCTGCCCCTTCTGTTCAAGAAGTTCTCCCAGATCCACGAGGGCGCCGGCCGGAGGCTCGGCGGCACCGGGCTGGGGCTGGCCGTCTGCAAAGGGATCGTGGAGGCCCACGGCGGCCGCATCTGGGCCGAGAGTGGTGGAGAGGGCCAGGGCGCTACCTTCAGTTTCACACTGCCGGTCGCCGGCGAGGCCACGGTCAAGACGCCAACGGATGGACCCCGGGAGGCGGTGCAGCTGGCGAAGGTCCGAAGGAAGGGCAAGAGGACACGAGTGCTGGCCGTGGACGACGAGCCCGAGATCCTGCGCTATCTTCAGCGCTCCCTGGACGACGCGGGCTACGAAGCCATCGTCACCAGCGACCCTTCGCAGGTCACCAAGCTGGTGGAGCTGGAGGAGCCGGACCTGCTCCTTCTGGACCTCCGGCTGCCGGCGATCAGCGGTTTCGAGCTGCTACAGCGTATCCGCGAGTTCTCCGGGGTGCCGATTATCTTCCTGACGGCCAGCGACCGCGATGAGGACACGGTCCAGGCCCTAGAAATGGGGGCGGACGACTACATCACCAAGCCCTTCTCGCCCTCGGAGCTCCTGGCGCGCATCGGCGCCGCACTGCGGCGACGGCTCCTGCCCGATGTGGCGGAGGTGCGGCCGCTTTTTGTGCTGGATGACCTCACCATCAACTTCACCGAGCGGCGGGTCACGGTAGGCGGCCGGGAGCTGTCCCTCTCGCCCACCGAGTACAAGATCCTGTACGAGCTGGCAACCCATGCCGGCCGGGTGCTGACACACGACCAACTCCTCCGCCAGGTGTGGGGTCCGGAGTACTCGGGGGAGACCGAGCTGGTCCGCTCCTTCGTCCGCAACCTCCGTCGCCGGCTGGGAGATGACGCTCAGCACCCGCGGTTTGTCCTGACTGAGCGGCACGTCGGATACCGCATGCCAGCTCCCTAGTGTACACTGCCTCCAAGACGTGCGACGCCTTCCGCGGTCCGCTGGGGCCAGTCGTTGCGACCTAGACCACCCCTGACGCTCTCATCGGCTGATATGCTACGCTTTTCGCCACAAATCATGAATCGTACGTCCTATCCCTTTCCCGCGGGCCTTCAACGTTCACGCGGTCTTCACGCGACTCCTTGGGTAGTTCATGCCTTCTGCACAGAGGCCACCTAGAATGAGGGCGATGAGTGAAGGTGTGCCTGCCCGGATCCTTGTCGTCGAAGACGACGATGGGGTGGCCAGGATGCTCCGGTTTGCCCTGCGGAGGGCCGGTTTCGACACTGCTGAGGTGACTACCGGCGGTGAGGCCTTGAGCATCCTCGAACAGCAACCCCCCGACGCCGCGGTCCTGGACCTTCAGCTCCCCGATGGTCGAGGCGGAGCGGTCCTGGATTGGCTTCGAGGGGCGAACCAGGCACCATGCAGCTCCCCCGTCTGGGTCGTTATCTCCGCTCTGGAGCGCCAGGAGGCCATCAGGCGATTCGGCCCGCTGGGGAGCCACTTCCTGGCCAAGCCGTTCGACCCCTGGGAGCTCGTGGCTCTCATACAGAACCTTCTATCGGCAAGGGGCGGCTCCGCAGAATCACAGCAGTGATCGGGCCGTAGCCCGCCGGTGCCGGTTCATTCTCCCACCAAGACGCCTCGCGGTTCGCCCCCGAACGGCGCTCACTGTTCGGCGGCCTCCCATCCAGACTCTCAGCGCTTGACCAGCGGCGGCTGTCCCACGCGATCTGTCCATCTCCTCCCGTTTTTCGGTAGCCCTGGGTTTTCACGGCTCTTTCACAGAACGAAGCGGGCTTTTCATGGCCGTTGCACGCCACCGCCTCATTATGGTTGTTGCCATGTCCGATGAGAGCACTGCGACGGTGACAGACGAAGTGTTGATGGCCCGCCTGGCAAGACAGGACATTGAGGCCTTCGAGTCCCTCTACAATCGCTACGGTACGCTCGTCTTCTCCACGGCCCTGCGGGTGCTGGGAGACGCCCACGCGGCGGAAGACGTTACTCAGGAGGTATTCCTGCGCATCTGGCGGCACCCCGACCGCTACGCGCCTCAGCGGGGTCACTTCGTTCCCTGGATCCTGAGCGTCGCCCGCAACGGGGCGGTGGACGCCGTGCGCTCGCGGGGCCGCCGGCGCCGCCACGAGATAGACGCCGAGGAGCCGGAGCGGGATCTGCCCAGCGATGGTGGCCGCGACGACCCGGCCCTGATGGCGGAGCTGGTAGACGAAAGGCAAAAGGTACGCCGAGCGCTGGCCTGCCTGCCGGCGGATCAGAGACGGGCGATCAGTATGGCCTACTTCGGGGGCTATACCCAGCAGGAGATAGCTGACCTGCTGCGCGAGCCTCTGGGGACAATCAAGACACGAATTCGCCTCGGAATGCAGAAGCTCCGTCTTCTGCTAGTGCCCGAAGAGCAGGTGGTAAGTCACCAGAGCGCCTGACCGCAGGAGAGGAGAGCCATGACAAGCAGAGTGCCACAGGTCCTGGTAGTCGAAGAGGACAAGAGCGTCACCACGATGCTGCGGTTCGCTCTCCATATGGCGGGGCTCGATGTCGTTGAGGCCCCGACCGCTGCGGAAGCGCTGCGGGCGCTGGAGGACAGCCCCGCCGATGCGCTCATTGTCGACCTGAGCCGGGGGGATGGCCCAGATGCGGCGGTGCTGGATCAGCTTCGCCACCTCGACGGCGAGGATTGCGCCGCCTGGCTGGTCGTCTGGAACATGAGGAAATAGCCGACCGAACCCCGGTTCTCACGCGTCGCCCGACTCGGTCTGCCTGCCGCCAACCGTTGCCTTTTCCCCAACGGAGCCCGAGCCACTAGCCTGCCTGCCAGGAGGCGACCTCCGCCGCACTCCACGCCCTGCCGCACAGAAGGCACGACCATGGCTTCTCCTCGTCAGCCAACAACGAGTCGTAGAGAACCTGGCCTTTGCATCCGGGGCGCGGACAGTTGGTCAAGCGGGGCGGGACTCGAGCCCAGGGCGGTGCCTGTACAACCGCGGTGATCATGACCCACTCCTTTCCCCCCAACGCTGCTTCACAGCGCCTGTCTCCTGCCAGCGACGTACTCTAGCGCCGCCGCTGGGACGTGCTGCCGACCCCTCCTTCGTCAAGCCTCGTGGCCACAGGCGCTCCCCAAGGAAACGCTCGCCGTCACCGGCGGCGGGCGGCTCGTAGACCCTCTTGAGCTTGACGGACATGCCTCCTACCCCATCAGTTCGAGGGCGAGAACTGGGAATGAGTGCCCCGCTGACCCTCCGGTGACGGCCCGTGAGCCGCGCTTCTCTTGACCTGCACCAGGAGGAGGCGGTCAATTCCGGCCTTCAGCAAGTCGTTGGCAAGGCTGCCGGAGACGAGCCGTCCCAGCCCTCGCCGCCAAGGAATGGGCACGACCATGAGGTCGGCGTCATGGGTTCGCCAGTACTCCCGCGTCACGTCGCCCACGTCGCCAAAGCGGACGGCATACTCCGTCTGGAGGCCGTGGTCCTGAAGCGGACGGGCGACGTCCTCCAGGCGCCACTGGAGCTCTTCGCGCACGGAATCGAAGGCGCGATGACTCGGCTGGTGGCCTGAAACGAAGGCGGCGGCCGGCGCCGCGAACACCAGTGTGGCGACGCTCACGATGTCGCCGCTTTCGACGGCTTCCTCCGCAACGGCCTCCGAGACCGTCTCCACTGCCAGTAGCGTAACCTTCGTGTCTGTCCCGCTGGCCAGGCGATCGACCTCGGCGACCAAGTCCTTCCAGGTCTCCCTCTGCGCACCGTCAAGGACTACCAGAATGTGTCGGTACATTAGTAACCTCCCTAAACAGCTTTCCACTTATTTATACGTCACAACTCCAGGAATTGGCTGCCGAAGAGGCGCAATTCGGCCTCGCCTCAACCCCTACGATTGCCGCGCCGCCAGCGGCACGCCGTCCCGCTTACCCGAACGCCAGGCTCGAATCATGGCCACGTGCTCTTTGAAGTGCGAGATGCCAGCGTTGTTGAACATCGTGTGGACCGTCTTGCCCTCGCCAAACCGGTCATCCGGCACCTTCTCCGCCGCCTCTTTGAAAGCCTGAAGGGCATGCTCCAGCTCATTGAGGACCTCATCCTTGTGCTTGCCCCTGGCATGCTCGGCGAAGATGTCATTCCAGTGCTGGACATCGGTCCAGTCGACGCCGGGCGGCGAAGGCCTCTCGCCCCTGCTCATGCGCTCCAGGCCGCCCGCGAACTGTCCAAGCCAGCCGGCGTGATGGGCGGCGATCTCGCGCACGCCCCAGCGGTGGTCCAGCCATTTCACCTCGAATTCGTGCTCGCTCAAGTCCTCGAAGGTCGACCGGAACTCCCGGTAGGCGGCGTCAAGCTGACGCATCAGCTCCTGTTTGGATGACATGACCCCTTCTTCCCCTCCTGCAGACGCTGGGTGCCGCCCCATCCGGGAACGGCTGCGCACCCCGCGTCTCAATAATTACGTTGGTGACGGCGCAAGAGGTTTTCAGGTTGGCCACACTTGGCGGCGAAGCTGCGGTTCAGCCCGCTGGGGCCGGTTTCCGGACAGTGTTGACCGCGGGGTGCAGCCTGGCAGAGGGCCCTGGATGAGGGGAGAGCGCCGGCGGTCGCCTACTCCGCCGGAACAGCGGGCGCGGTGACCCCGGTCGCCGGGCCGATCCAGACCGTCTGGATGTTGACGAACTCCCGGATGCCGAACTGGGAGAGCTCGCGGCCGTAGCCGCTGCGCTTGACCCCACCAAAGGGCAGGCGCGGGTCCGAGGCCACCATGCCGTTGACGAAGACGGATCCCGCCTCGATCTCGCGGGCCAGGGCGCGGGCGCGGTCGATGTCGCGCGTCCAGAGGCTGGCCCCGAGGCCGAACTGGGAATCGTTGGCGATGGCGATGGCCTCCTCCGTGTCTCTGGCCCGGATGACGGCGGCCACCGGCCCGAAGGTCTCTTCGCGGGCGGCCGGCATCTCTGGCGTTACGCCGGTCAGGACGGTCGGCGCATAGAAGTACCCTTTGCGCTCCAGCCGATGCCCACCCAAGGCGAGGCTGGCACCCTGCTCCAGCGAGCGGCGTACCTGGCTGTCCAAGGCGTCGCGCAGGTCAGCGCGAGCAAGGGGCCCGACCTGCGTCTCGCGCTGCATGGGGTCGCCGACGTGGAGCCTCGCCACGCTGTCGACGAAGAGCCGCTCGAACTCGTCGGCCACCTCTTCGACCACGATGAACCGCTTAGCGGCGATGCAGCTCTGGCCGGTGTTCTGGTTGCGGGCTCGGGCGCCCGTCTCAACCGCGGCCTCGAGGTCGGCGTCGGCCAGGACGATGAAGGGATCGGAGCCGCCGAGCTCCAGGACCGTCTTCTTGAGAGCGCCGCCGCTGGTTGCCCCCACGGTGGCTCCCGTCTGGTCGCTGCCGGTGAGCGTTACGGCGCGGACGCGCTGGTCCTGGATGATCGCCTCAACTTGGGAGCCGGCGACCAGGAGGACCTGGAAGGCGCCCGCCAGCAAGCCGGCGCCGCGGAAGACCTCCTCGATGGCGAGCGCGCACTGGGGCACGTTGGAGGCGTGCTTGAGGAGAGCGGTGTTGCCGGCCATCAGCGCCGGCGCGGCGAAGCGGAAGACCTGCCAGAAAGGAAAGTTCCAGGGCATGATGGCCAGGACCGGCCCCAGCGGCTCGAAGGCTATGTAGCTCTCGCGGGCATTGGTCAGCGCGGGCTCGGCAGCCAGGAACTTCGCCGCGTTCTCGGCGTAGAAATCGCAGCCCCAGGCGCACTTCTCGATCTCCGCCTCGGCCTCCACGATCGGCTTCCCCATCTCGGCAGTGATCAGAGCGGCGAGTCGCGCCTTGTGCTTCCGCAGGTATGAGGCGGCGTCGCGCATAAGGCGGGACCGCTCGGCAAACGAGGTCCGGCGCCAGCGTTCGAAGATGGCCGCCGCGTCATCGAGGGCCGCATCCAGCTGTCGGGCCGTGAGCTCCTCGAAGCTGGCAAGCAGTTCCTCCGTCGCTGGATTGATGGACTGCATCGTCATGGCCGGGCCTCCTCTCGTCGGCACGGGGCGTCTCGCTCTCGCGCTGCCGAGGGCGACGGCTTTCCAGCCCCCATGATCCACTGTACTCACAGCAGGCGCCGTCCGGCAACCGACGTAGTGTTTCACGTCTGGCAACCGAGGCCGCTCATGCTGAGCCTGTCGAACCACGAGCGGCCGCTCATTTCGACACGCTCAGGATGAGTGGCTCCCGCGCCTCTCCCAACACAGCGGCGTTCAGCCGTGGCCAACCGCTGCTTGTTATTCTTCGGCCGGCGTGATACTCATATTGCGCAACCATCTCTCACCCATTTGGTCAGGAGGAAAAGCGATGAGGGCAGCGGACTTGCTGGTGAGGTGCCTTGAGAACGAGGGAGTCTCTTACGTGTTCGGGGTGCCCGGCGAGGAGGTACTCTCGCTTCTGGATGCCCTGGCCGAGAGCAGCATCACGTTCGTGCCCACGCGGCACGAGCAGGCGGCGGCCCTGATGGCAGACGTCTACGGCCGGCTGACGGGCCGGCCTGGCGTGTGTCTGGCCACACTGGGCCCCGGCGCCACCAACCTCGTGACTGGCGTGGCCGACGCCTTCCTGGACCACGCTCCCTTGGTGGCCATCACGGGCCAGATCAATCTGGCCATGGTCCACAAGGAGGCCCACCAGTACGTCAATACGCAGGAGCTCTTCCAGCCCATCACCAAGTGGCAGGCCCTAGTTACCTACCCCGAGGTGCTGCCGGAGGTGGCGCGCAAGGCCTTCAAGATCGCGGAGACGGAGAAGCCGGGGCCAACCCATATCGAGTTGCCGGAGGAGGTCGCTTCGCAGCAGGTGGAGGGCAGGCCGCTGACGGTCACGCCGGTGGAGTACCCGCGTCCCGCCCAGCACGCCGTGGTCAGGGCGGCGGAGCTCATCGCTCAGGCCCAGAGGCCGATGGCCCTGGCGGGTAACGGCGTCATCCGCCGGCGGGCGGCACCGGAGCTGCGCAGGTTCGCAGACAAGGTGGGCATGCCGGTGGCCAACACCTTCATGAGCAAGGGCGTCATGGGGTACAAGAACCCGCTGGCCTGCCTCACCGTCGGTCTCCAGAACCGCGACTACGAGATGTGCGGGCTGGCCGAGGCGGACCTGGTGATCACCGTGGGATACGACCTGGTCGAGTTCGCTCCTCGCCTGTGGAACCCGGGCGGCGACAAGGAGATCATCCACATCGATACGCTGCCGGCGGAGGTCGACGAGCACTACCTACCGGCGGTAGAGATCGTCTCCGAGATCGGCGAAGCGCTGCGGGCGCTGACGGCGGCCTGCGGCGCCCGCAAGCCGGGTATCCAGGAGGCCCGTCTGAGGAGCACGGTGTTGGCGGAGCTAGACGCCTACGCCCACGCCGACGCCGTGCCCCTCAAGCCGCAACGCATCTTGAGCGACATGCGCAGGGTGCTGGCGGACGACGACATCCTCATCAGCGATGTCGGCGTCCACAAGCTCTGGATCGCCCGCCTGTTCCCCGCCGAGCAACCTGGCACCGTCATCATCTCCAACGGCCTGGCGACGATGGGTATCGGCGTGCCGGGGGGAATCGCTGCCAAGCTGGCCGAGCCCGAGCGTCGGGTGGTCGTCGTCACCGGCGACGGTGGTTTCTTGATGAACGTCCAGGAGTTGGAGACGGCGCACCGGCTGGGCACGGCATTTGTCACCGTGGTGTGGGTGGATGATGGCTACGGCTCGATCCGCTGGAAGCAGGAAGGCCGGTTCGGAAGGACCTTCGGTGTCAGCTTCGGCAATCCGGACTTCGCCCGGCTGGCGGACGCGTTCGGCCTCGCCTGCTTCCCCATCGCCCGGGCCGACGACTTCGCGGAGGCTCTGGAGCAAGCGCTGCGTCTGGAGCGGCCGTCCATCATTCCCGTTCCGGTCGACTACAGCGAGAACCACCGGCTGACCGAGGCGCTGGGAGAAGTGCAGATCACCATGTGATCCGGCGCCCCGGCGCCCTGGCCGGTGGAGAGCTGCCCTGGTCAGCCGAGGACGGCCCAGAGCGGAGCCTCCGAATCTGGAAATGCGGTACAATAGATGAGGGTGATAGCCGGTGGCGTCCGGACTGGAAGCCTCCATCAGTGAAGTCGAACGAAAGCTCACTGGCGGCGCCGATGGCTCCCGGCGGCTGGCGCTGAGCCCCGCCTCGTGGCAGCAACGCCTTCTCGACCGCGCCAGCCAGGACCCCGAGTTCCGGGTAAGGCTGCTCCGCTTCGTGGACGTTCTCCCCACCCTGCGCACGCCCGCGGCAGTCGCCGACCACTTTCGCCAGTACTTCCAGGGCTTCGGGCCGGAACCGGTGCGGGCGGCCTCCGTCGTCGCCTCCCAGGCCGTCTTTCAGCCCATCCTGGCGCAAGCCGCCCGTCAGGGCGTCTTGGCCATGGCTCATCGCTTCATCGCCGGCGCCACGCCGGCGGCGGCGCTGCCTGTGCTGCGTCACCTGGCGAGGGACGGCACGGGCCACAGCCTCGACCTGCTGGGCGAGGCAACCCTCTCCGATGTCGAAGCGAATGTCTACCAGGCGCGCTATCTCGCCCTTCTCCAGACTCTCGCTGCCGACATCGAGAGGATTGCGCCGCGCGGCGAGCGCTGGCTTGGCGTCCCGCCCATCAACATCTCCGTCAAGTGCTCCGCCCTCTGCGCCCACTTCGAGCCGGCGGCCCCGGAGCACGTCAGCGCCGTCGTCCGTGGGCGGTTGCGGCCGCTCCTGCGTCTGGCCCGCCAGGCCGGCGCCTTCATCAACTTCGACATGGAGCAGTACCGGTACAAGGACCTGGTGCAGCGAATCTTCGCCGACCTGATCCTGGAGCCCGATCTCGCCGACGTTGGCGATGTGGGCATCGTCGTGCAGGCCTACCTGAAAGATGCGCTGGGCGACCTGGCCCGACTGGAGGCGCTGGCCAAGCGTCGCGGCGCCCCCTTCACTGTGCGGCTGGTGAAGGGCGCCTACTGGGACGAAGAGCGGATAGTGGCCAGCCAGAACTCCTGGCCGGTCCCCGTGTTCGAGGAGAAAGCCGAGACCGACCTTTCCTTCGAGCGCTGTACGGATGCCTTGCTGGCGGCGTGGCCGCACCTGCGACCCGCCTTCGGCACGCACAACCCGCGGTCGATCGCGCAGGCCGTCGCCAAGGCTCGGGCCGCCGGCCTTCCGGATTCGGACGTCGAGTTCCAGATGCTCTACGGCATGGCCGAAGGCGTCCGGACGGCCGCGGCGGCGGAAGGGTACCGGACGCGGGTCTACGTTCCTGTGGGGGAGATCATCCCGGGGATGGCGTATCTGGTGCGACGCCTCCTGGAGAACAGCTCGAACCAGGCCTGGTTCCACGTTGGCCTCGGTCACGCCGCGCCCAGTGCCGCGCCCAAACCGAAGACCGAAGAGCGGTCGCCGCACGCGGGCCCGGGATTCAGGAACGCGAGCCCCGCCCGCTTCTTCGACCCCGGCGTCCGCCAGGACATGCTCTCGGACCTCGCCAGGGTGCGGGCCGAGCTCGGCGGCTCCTACCCGCTGCTGGTCGGCGAACGGCGGGTGTCAGACCGACCGCGGGCGCCGGTCTACTACCCGGCCGAACCCGAAACGATGGTGGGCCAGGTGGCGCAGGCCACCGCGGCCGATGTGGACGCCGCAGTTGCCCTTGCCCGCCGGGCCTTTCCCGCCTGGCGCGACCGGCCAGCCTCCGAACGGGCCGCCATCCTGCGCCAGGCGGCAGATATCCTCGAGGAGCGGCGCTGCGAGCTGGCGGCGATCATGGTCTACGAGAGCGCCAAGCCCTGGCGGGAGGCCGACTCGGACGTGGCCGAGGCCATCGACCACCTGCGCTACTGTGCGCAGGAGGCCGAGCGCTACGGCCAGCCGAGGGCTATGGGCGCCGTGCTGGGTGAGGACAACGAGTACGTGTACCAGGGCCGGGGCATCGTGGGCATCATCGCCCCCTGGAACTTTCCCCTCGCCATCATCACCGGCATGAGCGCCGCGGCACTGGCAGCGGGGAACGCTGCCATCCTAAAGCCCGCGGCGCCGTCTCCCATCATCGCCTATCATCTCGTGGAGATCTTGCGGGCCGCGGGCGTGCCGTCGGAGGTTGTCCACTATCTGCCGGGGAGGGGCGACGAGGTGGGGCGGGCGCTGGTCGAGCACGCGGGAATCGACATTATCGCCTTCACCGGGAGCACCGCCGTAGGCTTGTCCATCGTGGCAGCGGCGGCCCAGGTCCGGCCGGGGCAGCGCAACGTCAAGCGCGTCATCGCCGAACTGGGTGGCAAGAACGCCATCATAATCGATGATGACGCCGACCTTGACGAAGCCATCGCCGACACGGTGGCATCCGCCTTCGGCTACGCCGGACAGAAGTGCAGCGCCTGCAGCCGGCTGGTAGTGGTGGGGTCGGCCTACGGCGAGGTGCTGGAGCGCCTGAGGCATGCCGTCGCCAGCCTCATCGTCGGGCCGCCGCACGACCCGGCCACCATCGTTCCCCCGGTCATCAGCGCCGCCGCGCGGGACAAGATCATGAGGTACGTAGAGGCCGGGAAGCGCACGGCGCGGGTGCTCGTGGAGGGGGCGATCCCTGCTGGCCCGGGGTACTACGTGCGCCCGACCGTCTTCACTGACGTCGCTCTGGACGACCCGATCGCCCGCGAAGAGATATTCGGGCCGGTGCTGGCCGTGTTTCAGGCTGCCGACTTCGATGACGCGATCCAGATCGCTATGAGCTCTTCGTTTGCCCTTACCGGTGGGGTCTTCTCGCGCAGCCCCCGCCACATCGACGTGGCCAGGCGCAGGTTCCGAGTCGGCAACTTGTACATCAACCGCGGGATCACCGGTGCCATCGTCGGCCGGCAGCCGTTTGGGGGTCTGGCGATGTCGGGCACCGGCGACAAGGCGGGCGGGCCTGACTACCTGGCGCAGTTCATGGAAGCGCGGGTGGTAACTGAGAACGCCATGCGGCGCGGCTTCGCGCCTGACTAAGCCGTGGCGTTACCGAGGCGGTTCGCCGGTTCGGGTGCCGCCGCGCATCGCAACCCCATCAGCGGCCCAGCGGCGCCGTGCGGCGTGCCGGCGCTCACCCTGGCGCGACGGGTGGCTGTACGAAGCAGAGACTGCTTCTTCGGGCTCCGATTCTGACCCGAGCGGCTGCCCCGAAGCCCACGGCGAAGCGAGTGCGGGGACGGAGGAAAGCACGTCGTGCAGCTCGTCTGACGCAAGGGGGACGTGGAGGACGAAGTCGGCGACCTCACGCGCATCCCACTCGAGGTCGGACCACCAGTTAATCAAGAGCCCAACGGCCAGCACGCCGGCCTGCCGCGCCCTTTCGGCCGTGTGCAGGGCGCGCAAGCCAAGGTCGGCGCCCACGACGACAAGATCAGCCCATTGGCCCAACTCGTCGGTCGACGTGTGGGGGACGGTCCTGCTGATGGGCTGATAGCCAACGTCCACGCAGGCCTGGCGCAGCGCTCTTCGGTGCTCCGGGGGAACGTCGACCAGCACGACGTGCAGACGCAGTCTTCCAGTAACCATCACCAAGATACGCTGTACGGCAGCCTGCGGATTCGCCGCCGGCAGGCGGACGTGGAGAACAGCGGCCGTCTCGGTCAGCGGCCGTGACCACAAAGACCGCATTAGGGTGTGCCGTTGGAGCTTGAGGAACCTACCGTCAGCCTAGGAGGAACGGTGACATGGGCTGCCATTTCTCCTTCCAGACGACCGGCACGAGCTGCTGGGTAACAACGGGAGGCATCTCTGCCGACATCGTCGCCCTGTCTTCGGGCGAGAGGTTGTAGAGGAGGAAGGGCACCACCAGGTAATCGGGGCCGGAGTGCTTCATGGCGTGTTCGCTTGCCTGCTTGACCAGCCCGAGTTACTCATCCAGGGTGACTGTGGCGTCGACCCGTTCCGAACTGAAGATGCTTTCTTCGTCGGCGATGTGAGGGTGCCAGATGTCGGCTAGACCGCTGGCTATGCGGCCGATGCGGGCGAATGGTTCCACCGCTTGAGAGTTACTTTCCGCCTCGCCTATCGCCCCTTTCGTCTCATCAAGCAGAGACGATATCTCCTGGTGCTGGGCCGCCCACAGGTCATAGGGCGCCTCGCGAATCAGTCCTCGGAAGTGGGGGAAGATTAGTTCATCTTCCGTCAGGTGGTGGGCATGAGTGACGGAGACGAAGCTAGCCACGTAGCTGACGAACCCTGACCGAAGTGACACATCGGCGAGGCCGTGCTGCGCAAACAGTTGGCTGCGACTCTTGGCTACTCCCAGGCCCCTGGTGATGACTGAGTGTATGCTGAGCAGCGCCTTCACGAGCGGTGCCTGGTAAACCTGCGACATGGCTGTCCCCTTTCTTGGCAGATGGATGGTTGGCTGGTCGGGGGCGAACCCTTGCCCCAAAACGATCCTACGACGGGGGACGTTGGCCTGGATTTCAAGGCGTGAGCTCGGAGACGCGACCGGTGGGAGCCTGCGGCGCCGGCTCAGTGGGCGATGGACGGCCTACGGGCCTATTCCTGAACCTCGAACGCTCGGACGGCCAGCACCATCATCAGGGCCGCAAAGGTGCCGAGGATAAGGCAGTCCTCAAGCGTTCCCAGGTGGTGGTTGGCGATCCTTATGCCCGGCGCCAGGTCGGCGCCCAGAAGGAGGCGCCGCATAGGATCGACGCCATAGGCCACGGGGTCGAGGCGGGTGACAACGCTCATCCAGGCCGGCAGTCCTCTCAGGGGGAAGAACGCGCCGCTCAGGAAGAACATGGGCATGATGAGGAAGTTCATGATCATCTGGAACGCTTCCATGGACTGAAGGCGGGCCGCTATGAGGATGCCCATGGAGGTGAGGGCGAACGCTGTCAGGAACATGAGCCCCAGGAGCTCGAGCACAAGCAGTGGGTCCAGCGATACGCCGAGGATCGGCGCCAGGATAAGCAGGATCGCTCCCTGGCACATGGCCACGGTGCTGCCGCCGAGAGCCTTGCCCGATACGACTGCCGCTCGGCTCAGAGGAGCCACCAGCACTTCACGCAGGAAGCCGAACTCGCGGTCCCAGACGATGGAGATGGCGCTGAAGACGGCTGTGAACAGCACTGCCATGGCAACAATGCCCGGGAAGAGAAAGCGAACGTAAGAGACGTTGTGTAGCTGTGCCGTCAGGCCGGCGCCGAGGGAGGCCGAGAGGCCGCTGCCGAACACGACGAGGAACAGGAGCGGCTGGCCGAGAGAGGAGACCAGCCGAACGCGGTCGCGCCAGAAGCGCAGCACATCGCGAAACCAGATGATGTAGACGCCGCTGGCGTTGGCGGTGAGGCCCGCCCATCGGCTCCGAGTGGGCAGGCCGGCAGCTGGTCCGTAGACAGTTGTCGTCATCTAGCGTCGCCCTCCTCTTCCCCACAAGCGGCCATGGAGCCGCATCACAGCCAGTGGGTCAGCGTCTCCTTCCCGGATTGCGCGCCCCGTCAGCTTCAGGAACACGTCGTCCAGGGTCGGCCGGTGCAGGTCCACCGACGTAACGACGACCCCCAGCTCGCCGACAAGCCTGGGAATGAACTCGGCCCCGGCCTCGACCTCCAGGCGGATGCGGGTGTCGTCTGGCTGCGGGTTCAAGCCGTACCGCTCCCGGATCTCCTGGGCGGCCTGCTCGTTGTCCTCGGTCCGCAGGGTAACGATGTCGACGCCTACCATCCGCTTGAGGGCGTCGGGCGTATCGAGGGCCACGATCTTCCCCTGGTCGATGATAGCGATACGCTGGCAGTGCTCCGCCTCCTCCATGTAGTGGGTCGTCATGAAGATGGTGATGTGCTGCGCCCGCTGCAGCTCAAGTATGTAATCCCAGACATGCTCGCGCGTCTGGGGGTCCAGGCCGATGGTCGGCTCGTCCAGGAAGAGGACGCGGGGCTGATGCAGGATCCCGCGGGCGATCTCCAGGCGCCGCCTCATGCCCCCGGAGAAGGTGCGGACGACGGCATTGCGGCGGTCCCACAGCTCCACCAAGCGCAGCACCTCCTCGATGCGGCGCCGCCGCTCGCTGGCGGGGACGTTGTAGACGTGGGCGTGAAAGCGGAGGTTCTCGTAGGCGGTGAGGCGGTCATCCAGGCTGGGGTCCTGGAACACCAGGCCGATGCACTGCCGGACGGCGTTTCTCTGGGACACCACGTCGTAGCCGGCGACCTTCGCGCTGCCGGCGGTCGGCCGCATCAGCGTGCAGAGGACGTTGATGGTAGTGGTCTTGCCGGCGCCGTTCGGCCCCAGGAAGCCGAACACCTCGCCCTCTTCTACCTGGAAGCTGACGCTGTCGACGGCGGTGAGGGGGCCGAACCGCTTGGTGAG
The DNA here is from genome assembly GCA_963701285.1 of uncultured Chloroflexia bacterium. Taxonomy (GTDB): domain Bacteria; phylum Chloroflexota; class Dehalococcoidia; order SM23-28-2; family SM23-28-2. The sequence continues at coordinate 349,498 of OY969584.1, forward strand.
ATTGACAACCTCAATCGAGGAGGACATGTACCCCCATTATACGTCGATATGTTCTACAGGGGGAGGTCGAAAGGACGGATCGAGTGGCCCGCTGGCGGCGAACGCACGCCATCTCTTTACCTAGCGCTTGAACAGGCGGCCGGAAAGCGCTACCCTGGGCAAGATTGCGCCATGACGATGACCTGTGGGCGGGGGGCGGTATTGCGCTTCGCCTTCCTGGCGGCGCTGGCGATGGGGGCCCTGGCGCTACTGGTGGGAAGGCAACCGCAGGTTCGGGGCCAGGAGTCGGACCTGAGCCCGGACGAGGCTGCCGTCCTGTCCCTGATCAACAACTACCGCTCGCAGCACGGCCTATCCACCCTCAAAGTCTCGCCCACGCTGAGCGCCGCCGCCCGCTGGATGAGCGAGGATAGGGCTGAGCACGGCTGCACGGGGCACACCGACTCCCTGGGCCGCGACCCGCTGGCGCGCATCAGAGCCTTCGGCTACACGCACGCCATGATGTGGGGGGAGATCATCCAGTGTGGAGGCCGCACCCCGCAGGAAGCCTTCGACGCCTGGCGCACCTCGTACGAGCACAACGAGGTTATGCTCATGGGCGGCTTTGGGGTGGCGGGCGTGGGCAAGGCCTACAATCCCGGCACGCAGTACGGCTATTACTGGACGGTGGACTTCGGTGACTACGACGATTCGAACGCCGACTGGCCGACATCCACGCCTTCGCCCACGGCCACTCCATCTCCGACCCCTTCACCGACGCCAACCGCTTCGCCCACGCCGGGAAGCCTGGTGGGATGCCCAGCGGCCGGCAAGTGGTCGCTGGCGGCGTGGAGCGGCGCCAGCGGCACCCCCACCGGCGAGGCTTTGGCCACTTGTACCCTGGCGCCGGTGGAGGCGGCCTACTGGCTGGACCCGGACACACAGGCCTGGCTACGTTACTTCCCCGCGCACCCCGAGCTCAGCAGCCTGGCGACGCTGAACAATCTCCAGGCGATCCTGGCGCTGGGCGGAGGATCCGCGTCCCCGCCCTAGCCGGCGGCGTCTCCCAGCGCTGGCGCCGAGATTCTTCGCTTCGCTGAGAATGACGGTGGGCCAAGCCTGTCACGCTGGGCGTGCCTCCAGCGGAGGCGGATCGGTCTCCGGCTGATGCCGGGAGGCAGGCAGGCGAGGCGAAGGGTCTCTCCCCGGCTGCCGTGGTTCAGGCGTCGCCACAAAAGCGCAGGCCGGGTCGAGACCCGGCCTGTGACGACACTTGGACGACGAGGATGTGGGTACTGGGGCGCTAACCTGCCACCTCCTCTTCCTCCCTCTTGATCTCCACCACCGGGCGGTAGGTCACACTCACACCCATCGGGCGGCCGTTAAACACGGTGATACGTTCCTGGTCGACGCCACCCTCCACAAGGCTGGCTACGAAGGAGGAGGCCGATTGCGGGTCATTGAACAGGTGGGCCTCGCCCCAGTCCTGCATTCCTTCGTGGGCGGCGATCACGATGATGCACGGTCGGCCGTGAGGGACCGGGTCGGCGGAAGCTACAACTTCACCGGTGGGGGTGGGGGAGGGAGCGCTCCGCTCGGCGGCCATCCGCTCGCGGGCCCACTGGAGCATCTGATCCGTCAGGTCCTGCTCGTCCACAGCTTCTTCGTGGTTACTCCGATGATCCACTCCCACTCCTCCCATCCCTGGTGGCGCCCAGCTATATCTTCCCGTGTAGTAAGACGCATGAGGGCGCGCTTATGTTAACGGCTTGGCGACCACTTTTTTGGGGCGATTTCGGGGCTTCCCCCGTTGAGAGCCGGGCGACGCCTGGTATATGCTCGCAGCGGCATGCTGCATATCCTCTACGGGCGCGACGACTTCTCCCGGCGGGAAGAGTTGGGCCGCATCAAGGCCTCGCTGGACAGCGACGGCATGCTGGCCAGCAATACCGACGTGCTGGGCGGCCGCGAGGTTGCGTTCGAGCAGCTCACCGCCATCTGCGATACCGTTCCCTTCCTGGCCGGCCACCGTCTGGTGGTCGTCGAAGGGCTGCTGGGGCGCTTCGAGCCGGCGGACCGGCCGCGACGGGGCGCCTCGCGCCCCAGGCGGGGGCCGCCGCCCGAGCTCGAGCGCTGGCTGGGGCTGGCGGAGTACGTCCAGCGGCTGCCGGCCAGCACCACCCTCGTCCTGCTCGACGACGAGCTTTCGGCGGACAACCCCCTGCTCCAAGCGCTGCGGGCGCAGGCCAGGGTCTTGGAGTTCCGCCCCCTGAGGTCGGGCGCTGTGCTCCAGTGGATCCTCGAACGAGCGCAGAGGCAAGAGGCCGACATCTCCCCGGCGGCCGCTCGCCTGCTGGCCGACCTGGTGGGCGACAACCTCTGGGTGCTGGCCAGCGAGCTGGACAAGCTGGCCGCCTTCGCCCAGAGCCGCCGCATCGAGGGCGCTGACGTGAAGGCGCTGGTCAGCGAGGCGCGGGATGTCAACGTCTTCGCTATGGTGGACGCTATCGTCGAGAAGCGGCCGGCCGTGGCCCTGCATCTGCTGCGTCGACAGATCATCAGGGAGGGCCGCGATGCGGGCTATCTGCTGGCGATGGTGGTGCGCCAGTATCGGCTCATAATCCAGGCCAAAGACCTGAGCCTCAGCGGCCTAACCGCTCAGGAGATCGGCCAGCGGCTGGGCATCAGCTCTGAGTTCGTGCTCCAGCGGGTGCTGGACCAGGCCGACCGCTACTCGCTATCGCGGTTAAAGACGGCCTATCGGCGGCTGCTGGAGGCGGACATCGCGGTGAAGCGGGGGCGCTACGGCGAGGAGGTGGCGCTGGAGCTGCTGGTGCACGACCTGGCCAGGGTGTGACGGGCGGGCCCCCCCTCGGAGAACGGCCTCAGACCCCAGCCTGAAGGCGGGGGCACCGATGCCGCAGCCCTTAGGCTGCGGTCTTGTCTTCTTATGGTTTTGTCCAGCCCGCCCGGCCAGCAAGCCCGCCTACGGCCCGTCGTCTTCGTGCACGACCGGGTTGTAGCAGGCCACCAGGTGGCCCGGCGCCAGCGGGGCCAGCGGCGGCGCGTGCTCGCGGCGACAGCGGCTCAGGGCCTTGGGGCAGCGGGGAAGGAACGAGCACTCCTCGCCCAGCTCCGCCAGGTTGGGCGGCGCGCCCGGGATGGACGGCAGAGGCTGGCGGTGGTGGTCGCGGTCCAGGCGGGGCCGGCTGGACAGAAGGGCCCAGGTGTAGGGGTGGCGCGGCCGCTGGAAGAGCGGCGCCGCCTCGCCGCTCTCCACGATGGAGCCGGCGTACATCACCGCCACGCGCTGGGCCATCTGGGCCACTACTCCCAGGTCGTGGGTGATGAGGAGGATGGCCGTGCCGTGGCGCTGCCGCAGCTCGTCCAACTCGTGCAGGATTGCCGCCTGGACGGTGACATCGAGGGCCGACGTGGGCTCGTCCGCGATGAGGACCTTCGGATTGAGAGCCGTGGCGATGGCGATCATCACCCGCTGGCACATCCCGCCCGACAGGTGGAAGGGGTAGCTGGCGGCCACCTGCTCCGGGTGCGGCAGGCCCATCTGGGACAACGTCTCCAGGCTGCGGCGCCTGGCCTCCCGTCGGGGGATGGCGAGGTGGGTGGTGATGGTTTCCTCCACCTGCACGCCGATAGGCAGCACCGGGTTCAGGCCGGCTACTGGGTCCTGGAAGATCATGGCTATCTGGCGGCCGCGCAGGCGCCGCATCTGCTCGTTGTTGACGGCGGAGATGTCTCTGTCGTCCAGGAAGACGCGCCCGGCCACGACGCGCCCGGGATGGGGCAGGAGGTTGAGGATCGCCAGCCCCAGGCTGGTCTTGCCGGCACCGCTTTCGCCCAAGATGGCCAGGGTGGAACCCCGGGGCAGCTCGAAGCTGACGTCGTTGACGGCCTTGACCACCCCTTCGGGGGTGAGGAAATGGGCGGAAAGCCCTTCGACACGAAGAACGGCATCGGACACGGAGCGCTCCTGGAGGGCAGACAACTCTTATGCCGAGCGGGCCGGGACGGCTAGACACATTATAGCAGCGGCTGGCCGCGGCCGCGGAAGCGACGGGCCTAGCGCGGGGAGCGGAGGGTCAACACCACCTTCCCCTGGATCTCCACGTTGGGGGCGTCGGTGTAGATGGGAGCCATGGCCTCGTTGGCCGGCTGGAGGCGGACGCGCTCTCCCTCGCGGTAGAAGTGCTTGAGGGTGGCTTCTTGCTCGCGCTTCAGCCAGGCGGCCACCATGTCGCCGTTCTCCGCCGTATTGGTCGCCTCCATGAGGACGATGTCGCCGTCGTTCACCAGGGCGTCGATCATGGACGATCCCTGGACTCGCACGCCGTACACGTTGTCGCGGCCGCCGATCATGTCGCGGGTGACCTCGATGACCTCGTCGTAGTTGGCGCTGCTCCAGGTGTCAGGGGCAGGCACCGGGATGGGTTGGCCGGCGGCGATGCGGCCGATGATGGGGATGGGCACCGTTCGCGGCCGGCGGCCGCCGCGCTCCAGCAGCTCGATGGCGCGCGACACCTCGCGGTCGCGCCGGATGAAGCCCTGCCGCTCCAGGGCCTTCAGGTTGTAGTCCACGACCGAGGTCGAACTGATTCGGCAGCCCTCCTGGATCTGGCGGATGCTGGGAGGATAGTCGTGCTGCCCGAGAAAAGCGCGGATGAAACGCAGGATGTTCTGCTGTTTGGGCGAGAGCTCTTTTGCCATGCGCCCCTCCTTCGACAGGCCCGGCCCTCCGGCAGGCTCAGGGGTATGCTTATGTCATGGAACGGGTGTTCTGCCGAACAAGCATACTAGCACGCGGTCAGGTTGTCAACCCCTGTGAACCGCCCGTAGAATGGGAAATAGAGGCATTCCTGTCGATTGGCGACAGGTGGCAGGAGGTGGAAGCTTGGGCACGGGGCTAGAACACCTCCTGTCCTGGAAAGGGGACGAGTCGGTGGAGGAGGAATCGGCCGAAGGCCGAAAGCGGGCGCTGGTCATCGCCGCCCATCCGGACGACGCCGAGTTCGGCTGCGCCGGAACGGCGGCACTCTGGGTCCGCGACGGCTGGGACTTCCACTACCTGATCTGCAGCGACGGCTCCAAGGGGACCGACGACCTTCAGATCAGCCGCGAGCGGCTGGCGGCCATCCGGCAAGAGGAGCAGCGGGCAGCGGCGGCGGTGCTGGGGGTGAAGGACGTCTCCTTCCTGAACTACCAGGACGGCGAGATCATCTACCAGCGCGAGCTGCTGGGCGACATCGTGCGCTTCATCCGCCGGGTGCGGCCCTACGCCGTCTTCACCCACGAGCCGGTCCACATCGTGCGCAACACGTTCCTGAACCACCCCGACCATCGCACCGTGGGCACCCTGGCCCTGGACGCCGTCTATCCCATCGCGCGCAACCGGCCCAGCTTCCCCGAGCAGGCGACGGAGGGATTGGAACCCCACCGGGTGAAGGAGCTCTATCTGTGGACCTCCAATGACCCAAACTTCAGCGTCGACATTACCGACGTGGTGGACGTGAAGTTCCAGGCGCTGATGCGCCATCGCAGCCAGTTCGTGGACATCGAGGGGAGGATGAAGGCCTGGCGGCAGCGCTGGGCCGACGAGGAGGGGCGGTTCAAGGAGCAGTTCCGTCATATCGTGCTGCCGTTCTAGGCTCATGAGGCGTCGATGAAGTTCGCCCGCTACCGCCACGGCCGCCGCCGGGGCTACGCGCTGGTGGATGGCGACCTGCTGCGGCCGATTGCCGGCAGCCCCTTGGGGCGCTGGCGGGCGAGCGACGAGGCCATCCCCCTATCGGAGGCGAAGCTGCTGGCGCCGGTGCGGCCTTCGAAGGTGCTGGCGGTGGCGTTGAACTATCGCAGCCACGTGGAGCGCTCGCCGCTCCCCGACTATCACGAGGAGCCGAAGGCCCCCGAGTTCTTCTTCAAGCCGCCTTCGGCCATCATCGGGCCGGAGGAGGCCATCCGCCTGCCGCCCGATAGCGGGCGGGTGGACTACGAAGGGGAGTTGGTGGCGGTCATCGGTCGGCGAGCCCGCAGGGTGGCGCCGGCGAAGGCCCTGGATTATGTGCTGGGCTATACCTGCGGGAACGATGTCAGCGCCCGCGACTGGCAACAGGGCGACCTCCAGTGGTGGCGGGCCAAAGGCTGCGACACCTTCGCGCCCCTGGGCCCTTGGCTCGTGACCGACCTCGACCCGGCGGGCCTCGAGCTGCGCACCCGCGTCAACGGTCGCGAAGTGCAACACACCAGCACCGCCAGCCTGATCCACGATGTCGCCCGGCTGGTGAGCTTTGCCAGCCAGGTGGTGACCCTGCTGCCCGGCGACCTGCTGTTCACGGGGACACCCGGCTCGACGGCGCCCCTCCAGAAGGGGGATGTGGTGGAGGTGGAGATCGAGGGCATCGGCGTTTTGCGCAACCCGGTGCGCTAGGGTCGTGAGGGGCCACCGCCGCTAAGGACGACGCTTTCGGGTGCGCGCCCTGCGCAAAGAATGACGCCCCGGGTCTGCCGGGGCGTCTCGCTTCTGTGCTGGATAGCTTCTAGTTCGTGTGGCTGCGCTCGGGGGAGGACGGCGCGGCGATGCTCTGGATCACCTTCTGGGCGGCGGCGGTCACGCCGGTCGAGGCGCAGTCGCGGTAGGACGAGAAGATGGCCCGGTCGAGAAGGCGCAGGCTGGCGGCGTCGAGTTCGTGGCCGCGCTGCTGGCGCACGCGCAGGAGGTAGCTGAGCCGTCGCAGGAAGTGGAGCTGGAGCTTGGAATAGCGGTCTTCGCTCCCTTCCAGGATGGTCGCCAGTTCTGCCTTGACCTCTGGAGGCGTGCCCAGGTACTCCATGATTTACCCCCTCCCCGCCAGCGAAAACCTTCACTAATAGCATATCCCCCGCCATTGGGACAGGCAAGAGCCAAGAGGCGGACTGACGGTGAAAAAACGGTCGACAGGCGGTTGGTCTAGGGGGAAAACGTTCCTACTTGGCGGCCGAGGAAGCGGCGGATGGCCTGCTCGAACGCGGCGGGTTGATCCGCAGTGACGGTGTGGCCGGCGTCCGCGATGGTGACCAGGGTGGCCTGCCGGATCGCCTGCGCCATCCGCTCGGCGACGTCGGCCGCCAGTATGTTGCTCTCGGCGCCGCGGATGATGAGCGTGGGGCAGCGGATCTGGCCCAGCAGGCTCCACATCGCCGGGGTAGGCAGGGCGGCCGTCGCGGCCCGCTGGGGGTCTCGCAGGGCCTTGTCGTGCTTCCAGGTCCAGCGGCCGCCGGGGAGCCCCCGAAGATTGTTGTAGACACGCAGTCGCAGCAGCTCGTCGCTGGGGCGAGGGTTGGTCTGGCGCATCATCTCGAGGGCGTCCTCGGGCCGGTCGAACTCGTCCGGGGCGGAGGCGCTGAGACGCACGCGGTCGACACCGACCGACATCACCTCCGGCCCAATGTCCACGATGACCAGCCGCCCCACCCGCTGCGGGTGGCGGGCGGCGTAGACCCACGCATTGCGGGCGCCCATCGAGTGGCCGACGAGGAGCATGGGGGCCAGGTCCAGGGTGTCGGCGAAGGCCTCCAGGTCGGCTACGTAGCTCTCGGTGGTATAGGGCGGTGCCCACTGGCTATCGCCGTGGCCTCGCTGGTCGAGGGCCAGGACGTGGTAGCGCGTCTTCAGGACGGGGGCCAGAGGTTCCCAGACGTGAGCGTGGCTGGAGAGGCCGTGAAGGAGGACGGCCGGGGCGGCGCCCTCGTTGCCCCAGTCGAGGTAGTGGAAACGCAGGTCATTCAAAACGATGAACCTGTCTTGGGGCTCGCTAGTCACTGGCCACTCCCCGGTAGAAACCCTACGACGGGTATTCCCGCAGCTTGGCGTCTGGCGGGCAAAAGGAAAGCGCCCATCTGGGCGCTTTCCGTCGACGGCAGTTTGCTCTTAGAGTCGGAGCTTGCCGTGAGATGGTTGCCGACGCCGCTGGCGGTGAGGCTCGGAGCCTTCCTCATTCTGGAGGTCTTCGGCGATGGCGCCGAATTCGTAGACGTAGCCACAGGAAAGACAGGAACTGTACGATCCGTACCAGTCCTCCTCCAGTATCATCGAGCCGCGGCAGCGCGGACAGACTCGGGGCGGAGCCGCCTGCATGGCTATTGTGTCCCCCTCTCCTTGACCGGGTCGCCCATGAGGCAGCGCCGACCACGGGGCGCGCGCCCGCGGGCGATACAAAAAGGCCCAATGCCAGCAACCACCGGCAAGGCCTTTCGTGCGCCTACGAGGTTAGTTGACGGGTTCGGGTTGAAAGGCTAACCCTACTCCCCTTGGCCGGGAAGATTCACCCCAGAACCTTGGTCCCCCGCGTCGCCATCGGCGGCTTCGGCGCCAGGCGATTGTGACTCTCATAACATCATACCGCCTTCATCTATAGGCTGTCAAGCAACTCTTATTGTCAACCAGAGCCGCGCCCGCGCGTTGGCAGGGGTCCAGCGGCGTGCTATTTGAACCCCGTCCGATATTACGCGTTGTCTGTCGTCGTCATCACGGCAGCCGGGCGGCAGTACATTGTCGCCCGCGCCGTGAGCGGCGAAAGGCCCTTGCCTGGCTCTGCGACGGTGGGGAGCAGCCCGTAGCGTTCAGAACACCGCGCTGGTGCTGGCCCCGTCCACCTGGATGGTGGCGCCGCTGATGTAGCGCGCCCTCTCCGAGGCGAGGAAGATCACCAGGGCGGCCACGTCCGCTGGCTCGCCCAGGAAGCCCGTGGGCGTGCGGCCCTCCTCCTCCGCCAGCACCTCCTGGAACGAGCGACCCTCGCGCTGGGCCCGCGCCTCGAACAAAGAGAGGAGGCGCTGGGTGGCGATGTTGCCGGGGCAGATGTTGTTCACCGTGATGCCGTCGCGGGCCACCTCCCGCGATAGTGTCTTGGCCATTCCCACCACCGCCAGGCGAGCGCTGTTGGACAGGATCAGGCGGTCGATGGGCTGCTTTACGGCCACCGAGGTGATGTTGATGATGCGGCCGCCGTGCTGGCGCAGGAAGGGTAGGGCCTCGCGGATGGTGCGCACGGCGCTGAGGAAGTTCTGATCGAGGGCCTTCTGCCACTCGTCTTCGGCGAAGTCGTCGAAGGTGCCGAGGGGCGGCCCGCCGGCATTGTTCACCACGATGTCGATGCGCCCGAACGCCTCGGCTGTCTGGCGCACCAGCCGCCGGATGTCATCGTGGTTGGCCATGTCGCAGACCACCGCCAGCACCTGGGCGCTCGTCTGGGCGCGGATCTCGGCCGCCGCCGCCTCCAACTCGTCCTGCCCGCGGGCACAGATGGCTACGCTGCACCCCTCCTGGGCCAGCGCCAGCGCGATGGCCCGGCCGATGCCGCGGCTGGAGCCGCCGACGATGGCTACCTTTCCCGCCAGTCCCAGGTCCATGTTGCACCTCAGGATCGCAAAGTCAGATTCTGCCCGTATGGTAGGGGTTCTGGCGGTAATGTCAAATCTCCTTGACGGTCGCCTTGGCGCCTGCTATAGTCCGTTCGTCGTATCGCACCTTTACAGGCGAATAGCTTTGGCAAGGGTGCCCCACCTTCCGCTTGCGGACTGGTGGGGTTAAAAGCGAAGCCGGTGGAAGGCCGGCGCTGTCCCGCAACTGTGGTCCGCCTCTGGCGGAAAGCCAGGCCGCCTGCCCTTGCCCGATGCACCAGCCTTCGAGGGAGAGGCGTGGGCACGTGCAGCAGTGAAACGTGAGCCCTTGCCGGTCGGAAGGCAAGGGCTTCTCTTTCCCCTCGCTGCGAAGCTTCCGAGGCCCCCTGCGCAGGATGGTAGGGGGCTTTTCTTTCCCCTCAGATAGGAGGAGACGTGGTCGGCTTCATGCGCGCTGGGGCGCTGGCCCTGGCGCTGGCTTTGCTTCTGGCCCTAGCCGCCGCCTGTGGCGACGGCCAAGAAGGGGGAGCCGCTCGCCCCGGCACGCCCACGGCGACGGCGGCTGCCGGCGTCCAGTTCCCGCTAACGCTGACCGACGGCAAGGGCCGCGCGGTCAGCCTGCCCGCGCCGCCCGAGCGCATCGCCTCGCTTTCACCCGCCGCCACGGAGATCCTGTTCGCCATCGGCGCCGGGGAGCAGGTGGCGGCGGTGGACAAGTTCTCGGACTACCCGCCGGAGGCGAAGAGCCGCCAGCAGCTGGATGCCTTCCAGCCCAGCGTGGAGGCTATCGTTGGCGCGCAGCCGGACCTGGTCCTTGTCTTCTACGACCCCGGCAACCTGGTGGACGGGCTGGCGAACGCCGGCGTCACGGTGTTTTTCCTGGATACGCCGAACTCGGTGGACGGCGTGCTCGAGCAGATCCGGCTGCTGGGCAAAGCGACCGGTCATCCGCAACGGGCGGAGGAGCTGGTGGCGACGATGCAACAGCGCATCGCAGCCATCCAGGGGCGGTTGGCGAGCGTGGCCCAGGGGCCGCGTGTGTTCCACGAGGTGGACAACCAGCTCTACACGGTGGCTCCTGACTCCTTTCTAGGGAACCTGTATACCATCCTCAAGGCGCAGAACATCGCCGCCGGTGCCGGCCAGGCCTTCCCGCAGCTCTCCCAGGAGGCCATTGTCCAGCAGGACCCCGAGGTGATCGTCCTGGCCGATGTGGCGGCCGGCGAGTCGCCGGAGACGGTGAAGGCGCGTCCGGGCTGGGGCGGCATATCGGCGGTGAAGAACGACCGGATCTTTACCATCGACCCAGATATCGTGAGCCGGCCGGGCCCGCGCCTGGTGGACGCCCTGGAGACGCTGGCCAAGCTGCTCTACCCCGAGACGTTCCCGTGAAGCTTTTCGACAGCGCGGTCCCGGAGGCGACGGCGCCGGGCGCCAACCTGCCGCGGCGACGTGCCTGGCCGCTGGCCCTGGCCGTCGCGCTTCTGCTGGCGGCAGCGCTCCTGGGGGTGGCCGTGGGCCCGGCGGGCATCCCCCTGGATGCCGTCGTGCGCATCGTCCTCTCCCGGATCAGCGGCGCCGATCTCGCCAGCGGCCTCCCCCGCCAGTGGCAGGACATCGTCTGGGAGATCCGCCTGCCGCGGGTGATCCTGGCCGGCCTGGTGGGGGCCAGCCTGGCCCTGGCGGGGGCCACCTATCAGGCCATCTTCCGCAACCCGCTCGCCGACCCCTACCTCATCGGCGTGGCCGCCGGGGCCGGCCTGGGCGCGGCCGTCGCCGTCGTCGCGGGGTGGAACTTCACGTTCCACCAGATGAGCCCGCTGACCATCATGACCTTCGCCGGCGCCCTGGCGGCGGCCGGCGTCTCCTACCTGATGGCGCGGGTAGGCCGAACGGTCCCCGTCACCACCCTCCTCCTGGCCGGGGTGGCCATCGGCTCGCTGGCCAGCTCGGTCACGTCGTACCTCATCATCAGCAGCGGCGACAAGGGCCTGACCATCTACTCCTGGATCCTGGGCGGGTTCAACGACAGCAGCTGGCCGCGGATGTGGCTGCTGGTGCCCTATCTGCTGCCTGCTGCCATCCTGGTGCTGGCGCACGGCCGCATCCTCAACGTCATGCAGCTCGATGAGGAGCAGGCCCAGCAGCTGGGCGTGAACGTAGAGCGGGTCAAGCTGCTGCTCATCGGCGTCGCCACCCTGGCCACGGCCGCTGCCGTGTCGGTGGCGGGCGTCATCGGCTTCGTGGGGCTCATCGTGCCGCACGTGGTCCGCCTGCTGTGGGGGCCCGACCATCGCCAGCTCCTGCCGCTGTCTATGGTGCTGGGCGCCGCCTTCCTTATCCTGGCCGACGTGCCCGCCCGCACCATCGACGCTCCCAGCGAGATACCGGTGGGCATTATCACCGCCGTCTGCGGCACGCCGTTCTTCCTGTACCTCCTGCGCCTGCGCCAGCGGGCGGTGTTCTGAGGCGACGATGCTGGAGATACACGGCCTGACGCTGTCCTACGGCGAGCGCGTGGCTCTGCGGGACGTGAGCCTGTCCCTGGCCCGGGGCGAGCTGCTGGGCGTCGTCGGGCCGAATGCCTCAGGCAAATCCAGCCTCATCCGAGCCATCACCGGCGTCGTCCGCCCGCAGCGCGGCGAGATCTGGCTGGACGGGTCGCCTGTGCGGGAGCTGTCGCAGCGGGAGGTGGCCCTGCGAGCAGCAGTGGTGCCCCAGAACCCCTATTTGCCGGAGGCCTTTACCGCTCTGGAAGTGGTGCTCATGGGGCGAACGCCGCACCTGGGCCTGCTACAATCGGAGGGGCGAGCGGACTGGGCCGCCGTCCGCCGGGCCCTCGAGCAGGCAGACGCTCTGGAGCTGGCCGACCGGCGGATCGGCGAGCTCTCCGGCGGCGAGCGGCAGCGAGTGGTGGTGGCGCGTGCTCTGGCCCAGGAGACGCCGCTGCTGCTGCTGGACGAGCCCACCGCCCACCTAGACGTCGGCCACCAGGCGGCCGTCCTGGAGCTGATGCAGCGGCTCTGCCGCAGCGAGGGCAAGGTTGTGCTGGCGGTGGTTCACGACCTGACCCTGGCCGGCCAGTACTGCGACCGCCTCGCGGTGCTGAGCGAGGGGCGGCTGGTCGCCCAAGGCCCGCCACAGGAGGTGCTGTCGCCGGAGATGCTGGCTTGTGTCTACGGCACACAGGTGTGGGTCTTCCCTCATCCCGTCACCGGCCGCCCGGTGGTGACGCCGGCGGCGGACGGGATGGGTGCGGGCGGACAGTTCGCCCATGGCCCGGCGGGGCTCATTGGGGAAGGCAGGTAGCACATGTCACCGCGCGCGCGCCAGGGGCTGGTGGTGGTCAATACGGGCCACGGCAAGGGCAAGACCACGGCGGCGCTGGGCGTCGTCCTGCGCGCCTGGGGACGCGGCATGCGGGTGGTCGTCATCCAGTTCGTCAAGACGCGCACCAGCAACTACGGCGAGAACCGGGCGGCCCGGAAGCTGGGGATCGAGATGATCCCCATGGGCGAGGGCTTCACCTGGCTTTCGAAGGATATCGAGAAGGACAAGGCCACCGCCCGCAAGGCCTGGGAGCTGGCCCGCCAGAAGATCGGCTCCGGCGAGTACGACATCGTGGTTCTGGACGAGATCACCTATCCCCTGACCTACGGCTGGATCCCTGTGCAGGAGGTCATCGATGCGCTGCGGCAGCGGCCGGCGGGCCTGCACGTCGTCATCACCGGCCGCGACGCGCCCCAGGAGCTGATCGACTACGCCGACCTGGTGACGGAGATGCGGGAGATCAAGCACCCCTACCAGAAGGGGCTGAAGGCCCAGCCGGGCATCGAGTTCTAGACGCCATCTCCGCCCGCTGATAAAGTGGGAGGACGCCATGATCCCCATCGGCGATAGCGTCCGCTCCCGTACCTTCCCCTACGTCAACCTGGCCATCATCAGCGCTAACTTCCTCGTCTTCTTCTACGAGCTGAGCCTGGGGAACCAGGTGGACGCCTTCCTGAATGACTGGGGCGCGGTCCCTCACCTCGTCACGAACTACTTCGGCCACCCGGGCGATTATCCCCTGCGGGTCCTCTTCACCCCTATCACCGCCATGTTCATCCACGGCGGCTGGCTCCACATTCTGGGCAACATGATCTTCCTCTGGGTCTTTGGCGACAACGTGGAGGACGCGATGGGCCACGTGGGCTACCTGCTGTTCTACATGCTGGCCGGCATCGCTGCCGCCACGGCCCAGATCTGGGCCGACACCAGCTCAGTGTTGCCCATGGTGGGGGCGAGCGGCGCCATCGCGGGCGTGCTGGGGGCCTACCTGGTTCTGTACCCGCGGGCCACGATCGCCACCATCATCTTTCCTCTGTTCTTCTGGGCGATCCCCATCCCAGCCTTCATCCTCATCGGCATGTGGTTCCTGATTCAGCTTCTCAGCGGGGCGGCTGCCGTGGGGACGGCGGTGGGCGCCAGCGAGGGGGTGGCCTGGTGGGCGCACGTCGGCGGCTTCCTGGCGGGAGTGCTGCTGGTCTGGGTGTTCCGCCGCCGGCGCACGCGCCCCGTGGGCCGCTTCACCTGGTAGAGCGGCGTCCTACGGGCCTGACCCGTAGTGCGCCTTGATCCGCACCTCCACCTGGCGCGCGAGGGCGACCCAGTCGGCGTCCGGCTGGCGGGTCACGGTGATGAAGTTGCCCAGGAAGAAGACGCTCTTCACCCCGGCGATCTCGAACAGGCTCTTCGCCAGGGGAGAGGCCTCGGCGGCCTCGGGGCTGGCGTAGGTCTTGCTGCGGCCCTCGGTCACGCTGCGGTTGAGGGTGAACTTGAGGGCGTTGGGGTTGGGGGTGGGCTCCGCCCAGACCTCGATGGCCTCCGTCACATCGCCGCCTCCCGGGCCCCAGGCTAGGGCCCCCGGAACTCGATGCGGGTGAACAGGCGGGCCTCCACCTCGTTCGCGGCCTCCTGGACCAGGGTCTGGGCAGTGCGGCCCAGCAGCCGCTCCAGGATAGCGCGTCGGGGTCGCACGTAGGCCAGCCGGCGCGGCACCTTGCCCAGCTCGGTAGCCATGTCCACCGCCATGTCGAGGTCGCCCAGCTCATCCACCAGGCCCAACTCCTTGGCCTTGCGGGCGGTGAACATCTCGCCCGTCGCCATCGAGCGCACCCGCTCCTTATCGAGACCGCGGGTGCGGGCCACCGTCTCCACAAACCAGTCGTAGTACTCGTCCATCAGGCTCTGCACCATCTTCTGCTCTTCGTCCGTGGGGTCGCGGAAGGGCTGGAACATGTCCTTGAAGGCGCCGGCTTTGGTGACAAACACCTTCACCCCCACCCGCTGGAGCAGCTCGGCCACCACCGGCCGGATTGAGATGACGCCGATGGAGCCGACGAGGGCGGTGGGGATGGCCACGACTTTGGTGGCGGCGCAGCTCACCAGATAGCCACCGGAGAGGCCGGACCCCCGCACGAAGGCGATAACCGGCTTGCGGGCCGCCACCTTGGCCACCGCCCGGTGGACGTGCTCGGCGGCGGCGGCGGAGCCGCCCGGCGAGTCCACGTCCACCACCACTGCCCGGATGCGGGCGTCGTCGCGGAGGGCGGTGAATACGCGGCCGTAGTCGGCGCTGCGGACGGTGGTGCCCAGCACGCCGAAGACCTCCACCACGCCGATGCGGGGCAGCTGCCAGGGCAAGGCCAGGGAAGGGAACTGGTTCACCATTCTTCTTTCCTCTCGATGAACAGGGAGGCCCGACGCCTACTCTGTGGGCTCTGCTGCTGTTGCCATCGCCTAAGTATATCGCCGGTGGCGCCGGGGGGAAACTCGTGCGGCCATCGCCCCGTCTTTCGACGCTTCGTCTGGGCGTGATATCATGGATTTGATATGCGAGTTATCCTCTTCACCGGCAAGGGCGGCGTAGGCAAGACGACGGTGGCAGCCGCCACCGCCTTCCGGGCGGCCCAACGGGGCTATCGTACCGTTGTCCTCAGCACCGATGCCGCCCACAGCTTGGGCGACTCCTTCGACATTCCCCTGGGCCCCGAGCCCCGAGCCATCGCCGAGAACCTCTGGGCCCAGGAGACGGACGTCGAGTACAACCTCAAGAAGCACTGGGGAACGGTAGAAGCTTGGTTGCGCGCTCTCCTCCAGTGGCGCGGCCTGGACGAGCTCGTGGCCGACGAGATCGCGATCCTGCCCGGCATGGACGAGCTCGCCGCCCTCCTCTGGATCAACCAGCACTGCGGCAGCGGCGACTACGATGTCGTCATCGTCGACTGCGCCCCCACCGGCGAGACCCTGAAGCTGCTGAGCTTCCCCGAAGTGGCCGGCTGGTGGGCGGAGAAGATGCTTCCCATCCACCGACGGGTCGTAGGTGTGCTGCGGCCGGTCATCCGCCCCTTCACCGACCTGCCCCTGCCCGGTGACGACGTCTACGCCGCCGGCGAGGACCTCTTCCGGCGCCTGGAGGAGCTTCGCGCGCTGTTGGCCGACCCCGATGTTTCCTCCGTGCGGCTGGTGGTCAACGCCGAGAAGATGGTCATCAAGGAGGCGCAGCGCACTTTTACCTACCTCAACCTCTATGGCTACGTCACCGATGCCGTGGTCTGCAATCGCCTCCTGCCGCCAGAGGTGCAGGACGGCTACTTCCGGACCTGGAAGACCACTCAGCAGGAGTACTTCCGCTTTATCCAGGACAGCTTCTCGCCGCTGCCTATCTTCGCCGTGCCGCTCATGGACCAGGAGGTGGTGGGCATCCGCATGCTGGGGAAGGTGAGCGCCGCCCTTTACGGCGACGAGGATCCCGTCCGCTTGTTTGTGCGGGGGCCGGTACAGGAGGTGGTGGCCGAGGACGGCCGCTACGTCCTGACCATTGCCCTGCCCTTCGTGACCAAGGAGGAGCTGTCGCTGGTGCGCAACGCCGACGAGCTGGTGGTGCACGCCGGCAACTTCAAGCGGAACATCGTCCTGCCTCACCTCCTCCAGGGGCTGGTCGCCCTGGGGGCCAAGTTCGAGGGGAATCAGCTGCGCATCAGCTTCGGGGAGGAAGAGCAACCGGGCTAAGAGAGGCCCATGATGATCTTGCCTACCTCGCCGATCGTCATGCTGCCGTAGGCCGGATGCTCGAGGACGGTGCCGCGGTTGATGGTGTAAACGTTGCGACGCCCCACCTTGCGCTTGAGGATGAACTTCCCTTCCTCCAGCTCCCGCACGATCTGGTAGACAGCTCGCTCGGTCAGGTGGGTGGACAAGGCGATCTCGCGGAGGGTCGCCCGTGGGTTCTGGACGAGATGGAGAATGATCAGACCGTGGTTGCTGAGGAAGTTCCATTGCCTGGTCAAGCTTGAAACACCACCCCTTCTTGGAGGCGAACCCTCCGTGCGCCTCCCGTGACGCTCACTGTTGCTGCGGGCCTGCCGCCAGGCTGCTCAGGGCATCGACCAACTCGGCGACGGTCAGCGTGCCAAAGAGGCGGTGTCCCAGGACCACGTCCTCGTTCATAGAGTAGGAGTTGCGCCGACCCTCTCGGTGCTTGACGATGTAGCCTGTCGCCTCCAGGTCGCGCACAATCTTGTAGACCGTCCTCTGGGTGAGCTTTGTCTTGCCGGCCACCTCCCGCAAGGTGGCCCGAGGATTGCGGGCGATGTGAAAGAGGACGAAGGCGTGGTTAGTAAGGAAGCTGAACTCCCCCACGCCGCCATTCTTTGACCGAATTTTCCCCGTCATAGCTGTTGACAAATCCGCTGATACTTGGTAGCCTTGGCATGGTCAATATAGAATCCTAATTCTATATTGATGGTTCAAAACTCAGATATTAGCGGAGCAATTTCGGGCTTGGGAGAACCTTTCGCTCCCTCGACATTATGGATCGTCGGCGGAGCGATGTCCAGTGGTGAGGTTCTATACGGGGAGTTCTAGGTAAGAGGATCGGGATTGGGGATGAGAAGGTAGCAAGGAGGGATTCTTGAGGACCCTGGAAGTACACGGGCCTTCCAGTCGGCCGGGGCTCGTGGGGGTCGGTGACCGCGATTTCCAGGATTTCGCAGAGCGCTACCGACAGTACTTCCCCCGCGTGTTCGCCTACGTCTACGGACGCATCCGGAACGTCCAAGCGGCTGAAGACCTAGTATCAGAAGTTTTCGAGCGGGCTTTCGTAAAGGCCCACACCCTCCGCAACGAGGAGGCCTTCGGCACCTGGCTTTTCACTATCGCCAGGAACATCGTCATCTCCCATTGCCGCAGGCAGAGCCGCTTCGGTAGCCGGGTGGACTACGATCTGGTCAACTCCCTGTCCAGCAACAGCGCCCCGGAGGAAGAACTCCTGGAGCGCGAGGAGCTGGCGAAGATTATGGGGCATCTCCGCCGCTTTCCTCAGCGCGAACAGGACATCGTGGCGTTGAAGTTCGACGCTGAGCTGACCAACGCCCAGATCGGCGAGGTCATGGGCCTGACCGAGAGCAACGTGCGGGTCATCCTGTGCCGCACTTTGCAGAAGCTACGCAAGAACTTCGAGCACGAGGCGTAGCCCGGCCTTTCGCAGCCCCCAGGGTGCTCTCCTCTACGGTAGGGGCGCCCCCCGCCCTTACGCTTGCCAATTCGCCGGTCGCTAGGCGGCGGTAAGCGCCCGCACGCGGTCTACCAGCGGCGGCAGCGCGCTGCCCGCCGGCGCCCGCAGGATGATGTCGCACAGCGGCGTGAGGGCCGTTTCGTGGGGGTTGACCTCGATGAGGCAGGCGCCGCTCGTCTTGGCGTCCACGGGGAAGCCTGCCGCTGGATAGATAACCGCCGACGTGCCCACGAGCAGCATGCAGTCGCACATCTGCGTCTGGTTGATGCACTCATCCAGGGCGTCGCGGGGGATGGGCTCGCCGAACATCACGGTGTCGCTCTTGATCAGGCCGCCGCACTTCGGGCACTTGGGCGGCAGCTCCTCGATGGGGAACTGGTCCAGGAGCCAGCGGCTGTTGCAGGCAACGCAGCGCAGCTTGAGGCGGTTGCCGTGGATCTCGGTGATGGCGGTGCTGCCAGCCTCCTGGTGCAGGTTGTCGATGTTCTGGGTGATGATGTGCTGAAGCTGACCCAGGCGCTCCAGCTCGGCCAGGGCATGGTGCGCCTGGTTGGGTCTGGCCTGGGCCAGGGCGTCGATGAGCTCCTGAATGGCGCCTGCGCGCGCGATGCGCTCCTCCCACCACTTCTTCGGGTCTTCCCGGAAGCGGTCGTAGTCCAGCATGTCCGGCTCGCCGTACTTCGTCCAGAGGCCGCCCGGCCCGCGGAAGGGCGGGACGCCGCTCTCTACCGAGATGCCGGCACCCACCAGGGCCACCACGTGGCGCGCAGCGACGATGGCGCGGGCCGCCTCATCCACCGCTTGTTCCAGTTGCGGGTCGCTGGTCATGGTTCGCTCCCTAGGGCTGGCCGGCCTCTCGCTCCAGCGCCTCGCCGCGCTTGGCGGCGGGCGTGCCCATGACCTGCACGACGACGTCCCGCTCGCGCGGCCCGTCGAATTCGGCCAAGAAGATGCCCTGCCAGCGCCCGAGGGCGAGACGGCCCTTCTCCACCGGCACCGCCGCCGAAGTGCCCACGATACTGGCCTTGATGTGGGCGGGAGCGTTGCCTTCCAGGTGCTGATAGTGACCCTTGCTTGGCGCCAGCGCCTCGAACTGAGAGAGGATGTCCCGCGCCACGGATGGGTCGGCGTTCTCGTTGATGATGACGCCGGCGGTGGTATGGGGGACGAAGAGGTAGCACATGCCGTCCTCCACGCCGCTGCGGCGCACGGCCTCGCTCACGCGATGGGTGATCTCCTCCAGGGCCTCCCTGCTGCGAGTGAAGACGCTGACGCGGGAGATCATGGGCCACGCTCCTTTCCGGTCGCTCGCCCCAATTATAGCGTGCGACGCGCTCGAGGGAAGGAGGGGGAACGACGGGGGGCCCGGCGAATGTGCCGGCGCTGGTTCGTGGTCTGGGGGCCGTTCATGGACATCCGGCGCCGCTCGGCCGGGCCAGAGGCCGGTTGGAGTTCCCTATCATGAGCAAAGTCAAGCGGACCCCCTAGCGCGTGCCGTCCCTCTTCCCACGCCAGCCTTCCCTGCGTATTGCCCGGAGGAGCCTGAACAGCCAAACGGCAGGCAGCAGCCCGAAAATGGCCAGGAGGACCTTATTGTGGGCCTGGTCGAAGACTATTAGCGCAACGGGCATCGCAGTGAGTAGCACCAGACCGGCGAGGAGCCGTTGCACTTGGGTAAACCGATCGCGCGCAAACGTGCGAAATGAGTCAAGCCGCGACCCGGGCCAACCCACAGAGTAGTGCTTCGTTACCATCGCAACCATATCTGCCTGTACAACCACACAGATAGCTAAGAGCACCCAGTCTCGTAGGATGATGGTCCAAGCGACCAGGGGAAGCATCACCAAGGTGGTTGGAACCAGCCACACAAACAGTCGCCTGGCCCCCTTCGGATCGGTCGTTGTCGGTTCTCTGAACATGAGATGATCACCGAATGCTGCACAGCGTTCCGCTCTTGCTGCCCCCCGAGGGCATCCTACGTGTACGAGCCCGTTTCATTAGACGCTGAGTCGGGGGCCAGGGTTACAGTGGAGCCCAGGTGTCGCCTTCCTTGACCCCCCTATGGCCCTTTGCTACGTTGGGATCGTGAAGACGGTCATGACCATCGCCGGCTCTGATTCCGGCGGCGGCGCCGGCATCCAGGCCGACCTCAAGACCTTCGCCGCCCTGGGCGTGTACGGCACGAGCGCGATCACCGCCATCACCGCCCAGAACACGCTGGGCGTGACGGCGGTGCACGAGGTCCCGCCGGAAGTGGTGGCCGCCCAGATCGACGCCATCGTGACGGACATCGGCGCCGACGCCGTCAAGACCGGCATGCTGGCCAGCGCCCCCATCATCGAGGTGGTCGCCGCCAAGGTGCGCGAGCACCGCCTCGCGAACCTGGTGGTCGACCCGGTCATGGTGGCGAAAAGCGGCGACCGCCTCCTGCGCCCGGACGCTGTGGCCGTCCTGCGTGAGCGGTTGCTGCCGCTGGCCACGGTCGTCACGCCCAACCTGCCCGAAGCCGAGATCCTCGTCGGGCGCTCCCTTCGGGATGAGGACGACGTGCGCCGCGCCGCCCGCGAGATCGTGAGCCTGGGCCCGCGGACGGTGGTCGTAAAGGGAGGCCACGCCGGCGGCGACCTGGCCGTCGATATCCTGTTCGACGGCGTCAGCTTCCGCGAGTATGCTGCCCCTCGTATCGACACCACCAGCACCCATGGCACCGGCTGCACCTTCGCCTCGGCCATTGCCGCCGGGCTGGCACGGGGGCTCACGGTCGAGGAGGCGGTGGCCCAGGCCAAGGACTACGTCACGGCGGCCCTGCGCAGCGCTCAACCCATCGGCGGCGGCCATGGGCCGGTGCACCACTTCCACGCCTTCTGGAAGGAGTAGCGCCATGCCGGACGTGATGCGCGCCGGTAGCCGTGGGCTTGACAGGCGTGGTAGAATTATTCACGTGTGTTAGCCCTTTGCCACACCAGCGGGTGTTAGTTGGGATGCGATGGTGAATACTCCCTTTGACGACTACCTGGACTTGGTGGAAGCGGCGCGAACCCTGAATATCCATCCGCAGAGCCTGCGCCGCCTGATCAAGCAGAAGAAGGTCCCCGCCATCCTCTTCGCCGGGAAGTACCTCATCGAGCGGGACAAGCTGGAGATGTTCAAGGCCAACTACGACCCGCGTCCCGGCCGCAAGCCGCTCCGGCGCCTTCTGTAGCCCTACCGCTCGCCCAAAAGCGGAGGCCGCCCTCGGCGCCGGGGGCGGCCTCCTGACTGGCGACGGTCCGTCCCTATATGGGCGGCTCAATCTTGATGCTGCTGTCGTTGAAGTCCTTAAACTCGACGGATACATCAAAAGAGGTGGGTTGGCCCTGCGCGTCCTGGCCGCTGCCACTGAAGGCCATGCGCACGGGCCAGTTGCCGTCCTGAGCCAGCCAGACGTCGACGGTGAGCTCCTCCGGCAGCTGGCTCAGGTCCTCTGTCCCGCCCAGGACTTCCTGGAGCAGCGACAGGTCGGCCTTGTCGAGATGGTAGTGGACGGCCTCAATGCCGTTGACGGTCTCGTTCTTGCCCTCTATCTGAGACAGAGCAGTGGACAGGTCCTCCTCCGTGCTCTGGCAGACGTCCTCTGGGGAGAGGAAGAACGCTGACCCCTCGGAGGCCGACTGTTGCGTCCAGTCCGTCAGCCCCGCCACCTTCGTCCACGACTCGGAGCCGATCTGGATGAAGGAGCCGAACTCATGCCCACCGACCGTCATGACAGCCGAGCTGCGGTCGGGGGTAATGACGGCGCCCTCCACCTTCATGTCGCCCATGAGACCGCTTAGCCCGCCCAGGAGGTCGCCCAGGCCCCCTTCTCCGCCGGTGCCGGTCTCCGGTGTGCTGGGCAGGTTGGCCTTCAGAGTCATGGTGAAGCGGAAGCTCTTGATGTCCGAAGGGAACTGGCAGCCGATGGCCTCGGCAACGGCGGTAGACGATGCCTGCGCCTTGGGGGTGGCCGTCGTCTTGGCGGTCGCTGTCGTGCCGGGCGTGGCAGATGCGCGGACGGTCGCGGCGGCGGCGCTGTCGGACCCGGCGGCGGTAGCGGTTGCGCTCGCGGCGCCATTGTCCTCCTCGTTACTGCCGCCGCCGCAGGCGGCGAGAAGGGCCACGCATAGGGCGAAGGCCAGGACCACGGGCATGATCCTCATATCGAGCTCCTTCCTCGCTATCCGCAGCCGGAAGCGGGCGCCTCCGGCCACGGCGCGGCTTCGTTCAGCCTAGCATCTCAGTTGGACAGCGTCAAAGCTGATTCTTGCGTCGACGGGCGCTCCAAGAGGGGAGACGCCCCCGCCCCGCCGGCGTTACAGGGGCCGGCTGCCTGACGGGGGCAAGCCGAAGCGCCCAAAGGGGAAAGATGTCTTCACAGATGGATCGTGTCGTCGAGAATCGCTGCAGTTGGAGCTAACCGGCGCGGCGGGAGTTCATGTAGTCGATGCTCTTGCGGTACCAGTCTTCGTCGATCTTGCCGCTGGCCATGAGGTAGTTGAGCAGCGACTCCAGGCCGAGGATGGATATCAGGTTGTAGCCATTTGCCTTCAGCCGCTCTCTGGCCCCCTCTTGCCGGTCCAGCAGCACGACGATGTTTCGCACCTTCAGACCGGACAGGCCCAGGGAACCCGCTGTCTCGATCACGTTGCCGCCGCTGGCGACCAGGTCGTCCAGCAGGAGCACCGTCTCGCCGCGGTTGTAGATGCCTTCCAGGAAAGGCGCGGAAGTGTCTCGCTCCTTGGCCGGGTGGATGTAGACCATCGGCACGTTGGAAGAGAGAGAGAAGGCGGTAGCCAGGTGGAGGCCACCGAAGGGGATCCCGGCCACCCGGTCGAAGGGCGCTACGTGCGGGCGGCGCATGCTTTGGAGGTTGCGCACCTCGTCGTGCATGAGGCGAGCGGCGCGGCGGAGGGCGCGGGGCCGGCTGATGAGCAGGCGGAGGTTGATGTAGATGGGCGAATGGAAGGTGGTGCGGCCGAGGGTGAAGTCGCCAAACTGCACCGCTCCCAGATCCCAGAGGGTCCTGGCCAGCCAAAGGTTACCGGCGCGAGCGGGTTGGCGCATGTCCCTGCCCTACGAATAAAGGGCCTCGTCGGAGAGGACACAGGCCCATCGGATCAGAGGCCCCCCAGCAGCGGCAAAACGATACCATCCGCCCCGAAGGCTGTCAAGCTATGGGGTGGCCCACTTGCGGCGCCAGCGGCGCAGGGCCTGGCGGTTGACGCAGTGGGGCGGCTCTTCGCCGCGCAGGGCGGCCAGCAGGTTGTCCGCCGCCACGGAGGCCATACGGGAGCGGGTGGCCACGCTGGCGCTGGCGATGTGGGGCGCGACGATGACGTTGTCCAGCGTCAGCAGGGGGTCGTCCAGAGCGATGGGCTCCACCTCCGTCACGTCCAGGGCGGCGGCGGCGATGCGTCTCTCCTTCAGGAAGCGATAAAGGGCCTGCTGGTCGACCACCGGCCCGCGGGAGGTGTTCACCAGGATGGCCGTGGGCTTCATGAGGGCGAGCTCTCGCTCGCCGATGAGGTGGCGGGTCTCGCCGCTGAGGGGCACGTGCAGGCTGACGAAATCCGCCTCGCGCAGAAGCTGGTCTAGCTCGCTGTAGATCAGGCCGAAGCGCCGCTCCTCGCGCGGCCGGCGACGGTGATCGTGATAGAGGAGGCGCATGCCGAAGCCGCGCGCCCGTTTGGCCACCTCCAGGCCGACGCCGCCCAGGCCGACGATGCCCAGGCAAGCGCCGTGTACGTCCTGGCCCAGCAGCACCTGCGGCTCCCACGTCTTCCAGCGTCCCTGGCGGGTATAGCGGTCGGCCTCCACCACGCGCCGGGCAGCGGCCATGAGCAGGGCGAAGGCGAAGTCGGCGGTGGTCTCGGTCAGGATGCCGGGCGTATTTGTAATCAGGATGGCGCGCTCGGTAGCGGCGGCCACGTCGATGTTGTCGTAGCCTACCGCCAGGTTACTGACCACCCGCAGGCGGGGCGCCGCATCCATAAGCTCGGCGTCGATGCGTTCGGTGAGGAGGGCGAGCAGGCCGTCGGCGGCCGCTGCCTCGCGCAGAAGGACGTCGCGGGGCGGCGGCAGCTCCTCCCGCCAGACGCCCACGGTCGCCGCCTGTCGTATTCGTTCAACGGCGTCGCCGGGTAGCTGACGGGTGACGTAGACGGTGGGCTTGCCAGTCAAGCGTTCGTACCTGAAGGGATGATATCGCAGGCGGTGGCAGCGCGGAAAGCCTGGCGGCCCCCAATTTCGCTGTCCTGGCGCTAAAACGGTTGCAGGAGAGGGGAGGCTATGATACAATGGCGACGGTCGGAGGTTTATACAGTAAAATATTCGAATATGGAACAGGGATGGCTACACCTCTATTCGTGATCGAAGACCTGCACGTAACCATCGAGGGTAAGGAGATCCTCAAAGGGGTCAACCTGACCGTCGACCGCGGCGAGGTGCACGCGCTCATGGGGCCCAACGGCTCGGGGAAGAGCACGCTGGCCAACACTCTCATGGGCCACCCGCGGTACCAGGTCACCCAGGGGCGCATCCTCCTCAACGGCGAGGACATCCGGGCCCTACCCTCCGACCAGCGAGCGCGGCGAGGCATGTTTTTGGCCTTCCAGTATCCCATGGAGATCCCGGGGGTGAAGGTGCGCCACTTTCTGCGCATGGCCGTGAAGGCCACCAAGGGCCAGGAGCCGTCGGTCACGGAGTTTCGCAAGCAGCTCTTCGACAGGATGGCGGCGCTGGAGATGGACCGTTCCTTCGCGGAGCGCTACCTGAACGAGGGCTTCTCCGGCGGCGAGAAGAAGCGCAACGAGATCCTCCAACTGGCCATGCTGGAGCCGACCATGGCCATCCTGGACGAGACGGACTCCGGCCTGGACATCGATGCCTTGCGCATCGTGGCCGGCGGCATCAACAAGCTGTCGGGCCCCAGCATGGGCATGTTGCTCATCACCCACTACCAGCGCATCCTCAACTACGTGGAGCCCGACTTCGTCCACGTCCTGGTGGATGGGCGGGTCGTCCGGTCCGGCGGCAAGGAGCTGGCCCACGAGCTGGAGGCCAAGGGCTACGACTGGATAGTGGAGGAGACAGCCGCCTAGGTGGAGGAAGCTTTGCCAAAGCAGATGATCGAAAGTCCCCAGACCAACTACGCCGAGAAGTTCGGCTTCCACGACCCCGAGAAGTACGTGTTCAAGGCCAAGGCCGGCCTCTCGGCGGCGGTGGTGGAAGAGATCTCCTGGATGAAGCAGGAGCCGGAGTGGATGCGCAACATCCGCCTCAAGGCGCTGGACCACTTCTCGAGGCGGCCCATGCCCACCTGGGGCGGCGACCTCTCCCACATCAACTTCGACCAGATCTACTACTACATCAAGCCCACGGAGAAACAGGCCAGGAATTGGGACGACGTGCCCCCCTACATCAAGCGGACGTTCGACAAGCTGGGCATCCCTCAGGCCGAACGGGAGTTCCTGGCCGGCGTGGGCGCTCAGTACGACTCGGAGGTGGTCTACCACAACATCCGCGAGGAGCTGTCCAAGCAGGGCGTCGTCTTCGTGGACACCGACACCGCCCTCCGCGAGTACCCCGAGCTGGTGCGCCAGTACTTCGGCACCGTGATCCCGGCCAACGACAACAAGTTCGCTGCCCTGAACACCGCCACCTGGAGCGGCGGCAGCTTCATCTACCTGCCGGAGGGCGTCCACGTGGACGTTCCCCTCCAGGCCTACTTCCGCATCAACGCCGAGAAAATGGGCCAGTTCGAGCGGACGCTGATCATAGCCGAGCCGGGCAGCTACTGCCACTACGTCGAGGGGTGCACCGCCCCCATCTATACCACCGACTCGCTGCACGCGGCGGTGGTGGAGATCATCATCAAGCCGGGGGCGCGGGTGCGCTACACCACGATTCAGAACTGGTCCCCCAACGTCTACAACCTGGTGACCAAGCGGTCGATGGCCTACGAAGGGGCGGTCATGGAGTGGGTGGACGCCAACCTGGGCAGCAAACTCACCATGAAGTACCCCAGCGTCTACCTGATGGAGCCCGGCGCCCACGGCGAGGTGCTCTCGGTGGCGTTTGCCGGCGAGGGCCAGCACCAGGACGCCGGCGCCAAGATGATCCACGTCGCTCCCTACACCTCCTCGGTCATCACCTCGAAGTCCATCAGCAAGGACGGCGGTCGCACCAGCTATCGCGGCCTGGTGAGGGCCTATCCCGGCGCCGTCGGCGTCAAGTCCACCGTGCGCTGCGATGCCCTGATCCTGGACGAGGCCTCCCGCTCCGACACCTATCCTTACATGGAGATCGAAGAGGAGCGGGTGACCATCGGCCACGAGGCCACGGTGAGCAAGATCGCCGATGAGCAGCTCTTCTACCTGATGAGCCGCGGCCTCACGGAGGCGGAGGCGGCCACCATGATCGTGAGCGGTTTCATCGAGCCCATCGTCAAGGAGCTGCCCATGGAGTACGCGGTGGAGATGAACCGCCTGATCCAGCTCCAGATGGAGGGAGCCGTTGGCTAGGGCCGGGGCGGCTCGAGCCTAGCGAAGAGACGGGCAGAGCGGGCATCCCTTCCCGCCCGGCGGGCGACACGGGTGCCCGCTCTTCAATGAGGGGCGATCTGTGACCGCAGTCCTGAAAGAGAAGGCGAAAGGGTTCTCGCGACGGGCGGTGGAAGAGCTCTCCGCCGCGCGCAAAGAGCCGGCCTGGGTACGCCAGCGGCGCCTGGAGGCGTGGCAGGTCTACGAAGCGACTCCCATGCCCACGCTGGAGGACGAGTCCTGGCGCCGCACCGATCTCAGTGCTCTCCCTCTGGAGGAGCTCTCGCCGTACGCCGAGGCGCCCTACGGGCCCCTGGCAACGCCCGAGGGCCTGCCGGAGGAGCTTCGTGCCCTGCTGGGCGGGGGCCAGGCCGACGGCGGCCTCCTGGTACAGCACGATTCGCAGGTGGTCTACGACTCGCTGGCGGAGGAGGCCGCCCAGCAGGGGGTCATCTTCACCAGCCTGGAGCGGGCGGTTGTCGAGAACGCCAAGCTGGTGGAGCCGTACCTGATGACCCGCGCTCTGCCTCCCCAGTACGGCAAGTTCACCGCCCTCCACTGCGCCCTCTGGAGCGGCAGCACCTTCGTCTATGTGCCGGCGGGCGTGGATGTGGCCTTGCCCCTGCGCGCGCTCTGGTGGCTGTCCAGGCCCGGCGTGGCCGTCTTCCCCCACACGCTCATCGTCATGGAGGCCGGGAGCAGGCTCAGTTTCGTCACCGAGCAGTTCTCGCCGGAGCTGGACGGGGTTTCTCTGGTTTGCCCCGCCACGGAGGTCTACCTGGGCCAGGAGGCGCAGCTCTTCCACGCCACCATCCAGCAGCTGGGGCGGCAGGCCTACGTGCTGGCCGCTCGACGCCACCTGCTGGAGCGAGACAGCCGCCTGGAGTCGCTGACCATCGGCCTCGGCGGCAAGCTGACCAAGTCCTTCATCGAGAGCATGATGGTGGGCGCCGGCTCCGTCGCCAATATGCGCGGCGTCATCTTCGCCGACGGCGAGCAGCACTTCGACCACGAGACGCTGCAGGAGCACATCGCCCCGGAGACCTCCTCGGACCTGTTCTTCAAGGTGGTAGTGAAGGACAAGGCGATGTCCGTCCACCTGGGGAGGGTGAAGGTGCGGAAAGACGCTCGCGGCACTAACGCCGGCCAGACGGTGCGGAACCTGATCCTCAGCCCGGGAGCCAAGGCCCACCCCATCCTGCCGCTGGAGATCGAAGCCAGCGACATCCGCCGCTGCAGCCATGCCGCCACCGTCGGCCAGATCGACGAGAACCAGCTCTTCTATCTGATGAGCCGCGGCCTGTCACCCCGCGAAGCAGAGAAGCTCATCGTGGACGGTTTCTTCGAGCCGGTGCTGGAGTCCATCCCTCTGCCTATCGTCCAGGAGCGGCTGCGGCGGGCGGTGGACGCCAAGCTCCCTGCTGCCGGATAATTCCTGATGAGGCTTCGTGAGGCAATGACCGAGTTTGTCCCGGTAGCGGAGACGGGCGAGGTGGCGCCGGGCCGGGTAAAGGTGGTGGAGGTGGACGGCCGGCGCATCGCTCTATGCAACGTGGCCGGCGAGCTCTACGCCATCGATGACGTGTGCACCCACGATGGCGGCTCCCTGGACCAGGGTGAGCTGTATGATAACGTCATCGAGTGCCCCCGCCACGGTGCGCGCTTCGACGTCAGGACGGGCAGGGTGCTGGCCCTGCCGGCGGTGAAGTCGCTGAATAGCTATCCCCTCCGCGTGGAGGGCGCGCAGATCGAGGTGGGCTTGCCGTGATGAAGCCCCTCAAGGTGCGAAGCATGTTCAACGTGGCCTCCATCCGCGAGGACTTCCCCATCCTCCAGCGGCAGGTGCACGGCAAGCCGCTGGTATACCTGGACAACGCCGCCACCACGCAGAAGCCGCGGGCGGTCATCGAGGCGCTGGTCCACTTCTACGAGCACCACAACGCCAACATCCATCGCGCCATCCACGCCCTGGGCGAGGAGGCCACCGCCGCCTACGAGGAGACCCGGGCCAAGGTGTCCCGCTTCATCAACGCCCCAGGACCGGAGTGCATCATCTTCACGCGCAACACCACCGAGGCCATCAACCTGGTGGCCTACGCCTGGGGGCGCGAGAACCTCCATTCGGGCGACGAGATCCTCCTGACGGAGATGGAGCACCACAGCAACCTCGTGCCCTGGCAGCGCCTGGCTCAGGAGACGGGGGCCACCGTCAAGTACATCGGCGTCACCGACGAGGGCACCCTGGCCCTGGACGACCTGCACAGCCTTATCGGCGAGCGGACGAAGCTGGTGGCGGTAGCCCACGTGTCGAACGCCCTGGGGACCATCAACCCGGTGGAAGAGATCGTGGGGGCGGCCCATCGCCACGGCGCCGTGGCCCTGGTAGACGGCGCTCAGAGCGCACCCCACATGCCGGTGGACGTGCAGGCCCTGGACTGCGACTTCTACGCCTTCTCCGCCCACAAGATGCTGGGCCCCACGGGCGTGGGCGTCCTCTTCGGCCGCTACGAGCTGCTGGACGCGATGCAGCCCTTCCTCACCGGCGGCGAGATGATCCGCCGCGTGCGCCTGGACGGCGCCACCTTCAACGACCTGCCCTGGAAGTTCGAAGCCGGCACCCCCAACATCGCCGACGTTGTCGCCTTCAGCGCGGCGCTCGATTACCTGACCGCCCTGGGCATGGCCAACGTGCGCGCCCACGAGGAGGAGCTCACCGCCTACGCTCTCCGGCGCCTGCGGCAGCGTGAGGAGCTCATCGTCTACGGGCCGCTGGATGCCTCCCGTCGCGGCGGTGTGGTATCCTTTAACTACCCGGACGTCCACCCCCACGACGTGGGGACCATCCTCGACCGGGAGGGTGTGGCCATCCGGGCCGGTCACCACTGCGCCCAGCCGCTGATGAGCCGTTTCGGCGTGGCGGGCACGGTGCGGGCCAGCTTCTACATCTACAATACCCTGCAGGAGGTGGACGCCCTCCTGGAGAGTATTGAGAAAGTGAGAGCCTTCTTCGGCGATGCCCGTCGATAGAGACGTCGATCTAGATGAGCTCTACCGCGAGATCATCCTCGATCACTATCGCAACCCGCGCAACCGCGGCTCCCTGGAGGGGCCCAGCCTCAGCGGCGAGGGCGACAACCCGCTCTGCGGCGATGAGGTGAAGCTGGAGGTGGCCATCCAGGGCGACCGCATCGTTGCCGTGCGCTTCCTGGGCCGGGGTTGTTCCATCAGTCAGGCATCGGCTTCCATGCTGACCCAGGCTGTCATTGGGCTCAGCCTGGACGAGGCGGAGTCCCTCTTCGAATCCTTCAAAGGCATGATGTACGGGTCGGACCAGGTCGACGCCGAGAGCCTTGGCGATCTCGAGGCGCTACAGGGGGTGCGCAAGTTCCCGGTGCGGGTCAAGTGCGCCACCCTGGCCTGGAACGTCCTCCAGGAGGCCCTGGACAAATACCGCAAGGCCGAGGCATAGGCCGCCGAGGCCTGGAATCCGCGCCCCTGCCTTAACGGCGGGGGCGGTTTGTTTGTCTCTGCGGTAGGCGCGGCGCGCGTTCAGGGTATGTACTGGGAAGGGGAGTAGACTTTGTATTTGTTCCCAAGGATGGCATTCCAGGTATAGCCGTATAGTCTATACGTGCCGGACGGCTGTGGAGCCTTGATGTATGCCGTCGTGTCGTAGTGGCCCGCCCATCCCACGTAGTCGGTGTGTAGCCAGGTTTGGCCGGTGTCCACCCAGCTGCTACCTGTCCAGCGTTGAGCGTAGAACCTGTAGCCGGTATCTGCCCACGTTGGGTCCCAAAAGGTCACGAGCATGACGCCCGGGCTAGGCACAGAGGAGGTGACCTGGGTCATAGCATTTAACTGGTTGAGCGAATTGGTGTCGGTCTTGTCCGAGGCGGTAGGCAGGTTCGCATCGCAGCCACGGCAGATTTGGCCATACTCATTTACTACACCCATGTCCATGGCAGTGGAGGGAGAGGCGGAGTTACAGATGTACCCTGGTAGATACCACTCATCCAGGCCGAACACATGCCCCAGCTCGTGGGAGGCGACAGACTCCAGGCCTCCGTCAGTATAGGATAGGTTATCGTCGATCCAGATATCGGTGCTGCCCAGATAGAAGGCCCGACGGTGGGGGTCCGCGGGGTCGTCCCACCATGGATACGTGCACCCCCAGGCGCCGCTGGGGCAGGGCCACCCAGGTGTGACACTACGACGGAGGAACCGGACGGCCGACCTCCCCGAGCCGCAACCCTGGTTGAACTGCGTGCCCGGGAGGACCGCCTCCCAGGCGCTGAGGGCCTGTCTGATTGGAAGTGGTATGTCTGTGTAGTTTGGCCCGTAATCCGAGCAGACCAGCTTGGACGTGCCGTTGATCACCCAGTCACGGTTCATTCCCCACAGATACGGCCACGTGTCCTGGCTATCGCCGCTCCCGCCGCCGTTCGGGTTGAAAGCGGGGTCCACCACCATGAACCTCTGAGGGTATGCTTCGCCTGTATTCGGAGACACCAGCAGGACGATGCCGACTCCCACCGCCAAGCCCGCGACTGCGTTGCGGAGGAGGGATGTCATCCTAGCTCCCTCCGGTTATGCTCAACGCCTTTTTCAGCCCATCCAGGAAGGGCTGAAAGTCCGCCTGGTCCTCCGGGGCGATCTGCTCGTATATCACGCCCTCCTTGTTCCACAAGATCTCCGACCTACCCCTGGAGGCTCCCAGAGTCGGGCCTTCTGGGCCCCAATTGTCGCCGGTAGGTGGGCCCCCGCGGGCGGCTCCAGGAGGCAGAGGCAGCCAGACGCCGTTGATGTCGAGGGGTGGATGGGTGCGTGGATACGGATACGCGTCAATGATCTGCTGGACCAGAGCTGTTGCCTTGTCCAGGCTGTTGGACTGAGCCCACACTGCAATTCCGTCATAAGTTGCGACGACCTCGCTGACACAGGAGATGCAGTCCGGAATGGCAAGCATGGCGATGGCGGGGACCGGCGTTGCCCAGGGCGCATTGCCGGAACTATACAAGGTATGTGTCACCGTGCTGAGCAGCTTCACCCGCTCCGCCGGAGCGTCAAATGACATGTCTAGCTTCGGCCCCAGGAAGTAGCTACGACCGACGAGAGTCGTGCCTCCATCGTCGCTAATGCTCATGACCGCCCCCTGGCAGGACTCACTTGCCGCTTTGTCGGTCACGGCACCGGGAAACTCGAAGGGGAGCTCCGACTGCTCTAGGTTGAGGAGGGGCTGATCGGGCCCTGGACAGGGATAGGCAGTCTTAGGCTCCACGACCACGAAATCGCCCACCTCGCCCCTGAAGCGGGGCTTGGCTCTGTCCGCTTCCATCGCCTTCTGGGCCTTCGCCGGATCGGAATTCACCGGCGTGGCCGTAGGAGCCACCTGCGCGGGAGTGGCGGCGAAAGTCACCGGCGTGGCCGTAGGACCCACCTGCGTGGCAGTGACGTCTGTGCCCTCGACCTCTTCCTCAACCTGACAAGCCGTGAGGACTACAGCCGCCACCGCCAGGAGCGCTGCCAGGGCCAGCCATTTCGTCATCTCCGCTCACTCCTTCCGCGCCAGCGCCATTCTACCCCCCACCAAGGACGGCCTGTCAAGACCCCGCGCAAGCGTTTTCCCCACCAGTTTTCGGCCTCGCCGCCAAGCCCAACCGCCAAGCCGAGGGCTGCATTGCGGAGAGAGAGTGTCATCCTACCCCCCACGGGTCATGCTGAACGCCTTTTTCAACCCCTCCAGAAAGGGCTGAAAATCCGCCTCGTCCTCCGGGGCGATCCGCACGTCTGTTACGCCGCTCTTGTTCCACCAAATCTGCGATCTCCCCCTGGAGGTTCCCAGGTTCGGGCCTTCTGGGTCAGGGCCAGGATCGACGATAAGAACTGTGCGGTCGGCTCCAGGGGGTAGGGGCAGCCACACGCCGTTGATATCGAGAGGCGGATGGGTGCGTGGATACGGCTGCGCGTCAATGATCTGCTGGACCAGAGCTTTTGCCTTATCCAGACTGTCGGACTGAGCCCACACTGCAATTCCGTCATAGGTGGCGACGACCTCGCTGACACAGGAGATGCAGTCCGGAATGGGAAGCATGGCGATGGCGGGGACCGGCGTTGCCCAAGGCGCATTGCCGGAACCATACAAGGTGCGTGTCACCGTGGTGAGCAGCTTCAGCCGCTCCGCCGGAGCGTCGAATGATATGTTTAGCTTCGGCCCCAGGAAGTAGCTACGACCCACGAGAGTCGTGCCTCCATCGTCGCTAATGCTCATGACCGCCCCCTGGCAGGATTCAGTTCCCGCCTTGTCGGCCACGGCACCGGGAAACTCGAAGGGGAGCTCCGACTGCTCTAGGTTGAGGAGGGGCTGATCGGGCCCTGGACAGGGATAGGCAGTCTTAGGCTCCACGACGACGAAATCGCCCACCTCGCCCCTGAAGCGGGGCTTGGCCCTGTCCGCTTCCATCGCCTTCTGGGCCTTCCCCGGATCCAAGTTCACCGGCGTGGCCGTAGGGCTCGCCTCCCGCGTGGGGGCGTCTGTGACGTCGACCTCTTCCTCAACCTCACAGGCCGCGAGGAACAGGACTGTCACCGCTGCAAGCACGAGAAGCACGCCAACGCCCACGGGGGCCCGTCCCAGCATCCCCAAGATGAGCCGCTTCGTCATCCCCGCTCACTCCTTCCGCGTCAGCGCTATTCTACCCCATCCCAACGATGGCCTGTCAAGACCGATCGGAGCATTTTCACAAGGTTCTTTCGCTGTCCATCGCTGTTCGGAAGTAAGGGTATCTTGAAGTTCGGCTGGAGGGAGCGCAGGGATTAGGTTGGGCTGCTCGGACCTGGGTCGCCCGAGACCAGTTGGCTTGTGAATGTCGCTACGACTCGGTGATAGTAGACTCTACGGGAAGCCGAAGGTGGCGAAGTCCTGGGCCACGAGCAGCCCTTCGCTGGCGACATTCGGCTCGGCGTCCAGGTGGGTGAGGATGATGGCGGTCTGGGGCGAGACCCGCTTCCGCACCTCCAGCGCGCCCAGCAGGCCCAGGTGCTCGGGCCCTTCGCCCTCGCTGTAGCTGCAGTCCAGCACCAGCACGTCCGCCCCTTCGGCCAGAAGGAAGATCTCCTCGCACATCTGGGTGTCGCCGGTGTAGGCCACCGTCTTGCCGTCGAGGTGGAGCTTGTAGCCGAAGCAGGTGAGCTTCTGGTCGGCGTGAAGCATGGGCAGCGCCTGGAATCGCACGCCGGCCAGCGACTGTTCGCGGCCGGGCTGTGCCTCGACGTAGACGCGCCGGTAGCCGGCCTCGGCCTTGCTCAGGCCGGCGAAGGCCATCTCCGTCAGGGCCTCGCATCTAGCCTCGACGCCCGGCGGCCCAACGATGAACAGGTCGTCCCGGCGGGGCGTGAGGTAAACGTACTCCAGGAGGAGGAAGGGGAGGCCGAAGAAGTGGTCGCCGTGGAAATGGGTGACGAACAGGGCGCGAATGTCGACCAGAGGGACGCCCAGGCGCTTGAGATGGGGAAGCAGCGTAGGCGGGGCCTCGAAGACGTAGCGGCCGTTCACCACGAACGAGCTCCAGTAGCGGCCGCCGGGGGCGAAGGCGTTGGCCGACCCCAGGAACGATAGCCGCAGCATTGGTCCTCGGTCCCTCCTAGGGTCTCGCGCCGAAATCCTGGACGCAGATGCGAAACGGCTTTTCGCCGGCCCGCACATAGCAACCTACGCCGGTCTCGTTGACGGATGGGCTCAGCATGTTGTCGTGATGCCCGGGGCTATCCAGCCAGTCCTGGACGACCTCCTCCGGCGAAAGGCCGGGGTCGAAGCCGCTCCACACCAGGTTCTCGGCCAGGAACGTCCAGCCGGTGTAACCCTGCGCCTCCGCCCGCGAGTCCAGGGTGGAGCCGTTGAGGTGGTGGTCGAGCCGGTCGGGGCTGAGGTGGGAGTGCAAGTCGGCGTAGCCTTCCGCGGCGGCGACCAGCGCCGGGTTGGGGGCCAGGGGGGCCAGGCCGTTGGCCGCCCGCGCCTGGTTGGTCAGGTCCAGGATCGCCTGGGCGAAGGCAGGGTCTGGTCCTTCCGTCACACTGGGCGTAGGCGGCGCTTCGGGGCTGGCGCTGGGCGACTCCACGACGGTGGCAGATGGCGGCGCTTCGGCTGAAGGCGAGACGGCCGCTATGACGATGGATTCCGCCGTCGCGGGTGGCTCGGCAGGGGACGGCGCCTCGACGGTCGGCGAAGGTGGCGATGGGGGTGGCTCCGGCCGCGCCGTCGCCGTAACAGGCGCCTGGCTGACAGCGGGCGCGGGTGCAGGAGTCGGTATCGGCAGGCGCACCCAGTCCGGCCGGAGGCCGGCGTAGCCGGCCAGGGGTGGAGCGGCCGGCCGCGGCGCTACCGAGGGAGCCGGACTCAAAGTGAAGAGACCGATGGCCAAGGCGATGAGCGCTGCCTTTCCTCTCCCGCCGCGAAGGAGGCCGACCACCTTCGATCTTCGCTCCTCTCTAGGGAAGGACTGAGCCCCGGCCTGCGCGGGCTCAGCCCCACGGGATGTCGTGTCTACGCTTGACTAGCGCTTCAGGATGTGGACCGTGCAGGCGGAGCCGAGGCCGATAACGTGAGCAAGGCCGACCTTGGCCCCTTCCACCTGGCGGGCCCCGGCCTCGCCGCGCAGGTGCCAGACCACCTCGGTGATGCCGCAAGGACCGGTGGCGCCCAGGGGATGGCCTCGCGAAAGG
The DNA here is from genome assembly GCA_963701285.1 of uncultured Chloroflexia bacterium. Classification (GTDB taxonomy): domain Bacteria; phylum Chloroflexota; class Dehalococcoidia; order SM23-28-2; family SM23-28-2. The sequence goes on from OY969584.1 coordinate 384,700, forward strand.
AGACCGCCGCTCACGTTCACAGGGATCTTGCCGCCGTGGTACACGAGCCGTTCATCGATCATGCGCCCACCCTCGCCCTCTCCGCACAGCCTCAGGTTCTCGTAGTGGAGCAGCTCGGCGGTGGCGAAGCAGTCGTGCAGCTCCACGAGGTCGAGGTCCTCGGGCCCGATGCCCGCCTGCTCGTAGGCCTGCTGAGCGGCCAGGCGGGTCAGGGTATTGACGTCGAACATCGCCAGGTCGCGCTGCTGCCAGGGGTCGGAGGTGAGGATGGCGGCGGCCACGAGGACCGGCTTGCTGGTATACTGGCGCGCCTTGTCAGCCGACGCGAGCACCACCGCGCCGGCGCCGTCGCCGGTGGGGCAGCACATGTAGAGGGTATTGGGCCAGGCGATCATGCGGGCGTTCATGATCTCTTCCAGGCTGAACTCCTGCTGGTACTGGGCGTTGGGGTTGTTAACGGAGTGCTTGTGGTTCTTGTAGGCCACCTTGGCGAACTGCTCGAACGTGGTGCCGTACTTGCGCATGTGCTCAACGCCCATCTGGGCGAACACGGCGGGCATGGTGCCGGAGCCCACGAACCCCTCGGTCGGGAGGCCGCGCCCGTAGGGGTCGTCCCCGGTGCGACCGCCCAGGACGCCCATCTTGCCCATCTGCTCGCTGCCAACGCCGACGGCGATGTCGCAGGCGCCCGAGGCCACGGCCAGATACGCCTCGCGCACGGCGGTGGATCCGGTGGCACAGGCGTTGGCCACGTTCACGACCGGAATGCCCGCCTGCCCGACCTTGTGGAGGGTGCGCTGGCCGACCATGCCGTTGGCCTGATAGACGTTACCGCTGGCCAGAAACTGCACGTCTTTGAAGGAAATGCCGGCGTCCTTGCAGGCCTCCAGTACAGCCTCAGCGGCCAGGTCGTCGACGAACTTGTCCGGGTAACGCCCGAACTTGATCAGACCCACGCCGATGATGGCGACGTCTCTCACGGACCCTGCTCCTTTCCCGAATGGTACTAGCCGCCGTCCACCGGGCGGAACCTATAAGCGATGACGTCATTCCCCTGCTTATCGCTGTAGACCTTCTCCGTGTACATTTCCACCTTTTTGCCCAGCCATTCCAGGCTGGGGTTGTTGGCGTCGAGACCCGTGACGGTGGCCCGCACCGATACCCCCTCAGGCAGGTCGATGGTGGCCGCGACGTAGGGCGTCGGCATGCCGGGCAGCGCCTGGTGGATGACGGTGAAGGTGTATATCTCTCCGTGGTTGCTGAAGCGGATCTCCTCGAGTTCGCGGCCCATGCAGCGGGAGCAGGCAATGCGCTTGCCCATGTACACGGCGCCGCAGGACCGGCACTTGCTCCCCCACAGGTAAGGCGCCTCGCCGGGAGACTCGGGGAGGTGCAGGAATGGCAGGATGGGCCGCGGCTTCGTCTCGGCCTCGGTCGCTGGCTGCTGCTGCGTTGTCAAAGCACGCCCTCCTTTCGACGCCAAGCAGGTAGGTTTTAGCACGAGGCAGGCCGGGAGTCAAGCTATGGAGCTTGACGATAAGGGGACCTTTTGCCGCCCTTGACCCGGTGCCGGATGGTCTCACTCCTCGACCACGTGCTGGTCGTCGCGTTTCAGGGGCGGGACGGAGAGGCTAAGCACCAGGGCCGATTCGCCGAGGGCGTGCACGGAGTGGACGACTCCCTTCTCGATGCGCACGGTCTCGTACGGTCGCAGGCTGAAGGTGCGGTCGCCAACGCGGGCTTCGACGTGGCGCTCCAGGACGGTGTAGACCTGAGTGGAATCGTTGTGGTAGTGAGGCGCTACCGACTGGGCTGGCTTGAGGGAGAGGATGCGCAGGCTGCACTCCGGCATCTCTAGGTTCGACAGAACCTCGTAGTCCCCCATCTTCTGCATGGCTGGTCTCCCCTCGTGGGTGACGGGAGCAGCGGCTCCCGCCTAGCTGATGGCGAACAACTTGTCCAACTTGAGGGCCAGTCGCCCATTCTACCGCCGACCGGCACGCCAGACAACAAGTGTAGGGGCGCTGCTCGCTGCGCCCCTACTAGCCCTCGAAGCCCAGGGCGCGGAACATCTCTTCGTATTGCGCGACGTTGCCCGGCTGGTACCAGGCGATGGCGTGGAGGAGGGTTCCTCCCCGGTCGATGACGAAGATGGCCCGGCGCGAGCGCTTGCCGGTGTCGTCCAGCACATCGTAGAGGCGGGTCGCCACGAGGTCGCTGTCGCTGGCCAAGGGGAAGGGGAAGCCGCCCAGCCGCTGAGCGAAGGCCTCGTGGGAGGCCAGAGAGTCGGCGCTGATGGCTACCACCTCGGCGCCCAGACCGCGGATGAGGTCGTGGTCCGCCTTGAGGGTGGCCACCTCGCTGGAGCAGAGAGGCGTGGCATCCTCGAAGTAGAAGGCCAGCACCACCTTCTTCTCCGCCGTGAGGTCGTGCAGGGAGATCTGGCCCTGGGTGCTGGGAAGGGTGAAGTCGGGGGCGGGCTGGCCTGGCTGGGGGCCGCTCACGCTGCGCCTCCCGCGCGGACAGATCGTGCTGCTAGTCGCCGGACGATGCGGGCCAGTGGAAGTCGGCCCAGAGGGAGAGCTCCAGCATGGCGAAGACGCCGAGGGCGATGATGGGCAGCGCGAAGGGGTTTGCCAGGAGGCCGCCTGCCACCGCTGCCTGCGTGGCAATGGCGAACAACCCTCCTTTGAGGGCGAGAGTCACATACCAGGGGCGTGGGATTCCGGCCACGTGCGACGTGTCTCCGCTTAGGCCGGCAAAGACAAGTTACCATAATAACCTCCCTTCGTCAAGTCGTGCTCAGACCCAGGAGGCTGAGGGCGCCGACGCGCTTGCCCTGAATGAGCAGCTGGATGCGGCCGAGGCCGGCGGGGTCCAGCAGATCGGTGACGGCGCGGCGGCGGGCGTAGTACTCCTCCAGCGGCAGCTCACCCTGAGCGGCGCCCTGCAGGGCGCCGCCGATGCCCAAGGCGGCCAGGAATCGCGCCTGGCTGGTGAGGCCAAGCGTGTCCAGGCCGGCGTGTCGCCCTGCCTGGATCAGGCTGGTGAAGTCGATGTGGCTGGTCATGTCCTGCCGGCCTACGCGCAGATAGGGGTCGGGACTAGCGTTGTGGCGGTAGAAGCAGAGGAGTGTGCCCTGGCGGCGCCAGGCGGCGTAGAGCTGGTCCGCGGGGTAGCCGTAGTCGAAGGTCATGACGAAGCCGCGGCCCAGGGCCCTGGCCACCGTCCGCATCCAGTCGAGGGCGGCCAGGTTCACTTCGGCCAGGCAGCCGTCGCCCGGCAGGAGGCTCAGCCGGCGGAAGTACTCGTCCAAGGCCGGCGTGGACGGCGGCCCCAGTCTCTCCTGGAATCGCCCATCGCGCCAGGTCACGTAGACCTCGCGCAGGCGGCCCCGGCGCACGGTCACGCGGTGCACGGGGAAGGCGTCCGCCAGCTCGTTGCTCAGGACGCAGCCGACGACGCTCTCCTCGGGGATGGCGTCGAGGGAGGGCAGCCAGGCCGCCTTCTCCAGCCCGTCGTCCACCTCCCGGACCGTCCGCCGCTGGCGGGCGGCGAGCTCGTCGCTCACCTCCACGAGACGGTACTCAAGGGCGGCGAAGAACTCGGGCGCGTGGCGGCGGGCCCAATCGAGGATGTCGCGGGCCAGGGCGCCGCTGCCCGCACCCATCTCGACGACGGTGAAGGGCTGCGGCCGGCCCATAACCTCCCACATCTGGCCGAGCTGCTTGCCCACCAGCCAGCCGAAGATGGGGTGCACCTCCGGGCTGGTCAGGTAGTCGCCCTGGCGCCCCATCTTCTCCCGCGGCGAGCAGTAGTAGCCGAGGCGGGGGTGGTAGAGGGCCAGGGCCATGAACTCGCGGAAGGTGATGGCGCCGGCTTCGGCGATGCGCTGGCGGATGGCGTCCTTCAGCGCCTCGTTTTCAGTAGTGGAGGGGAAGTCGCTGGCGGCGAGATCGTACGGCATGAGCCCTTCGATCATAGCGCAAGGCGGCGGGGCGGGGCCAGGCCTGAGACCCCGCTCGTCCTTCGACAGGCTCAGGATGAGCGGGGCCACGCGGCGGGGCCACAAAGGGCGTGCCTGTGCCGCTCATGGTGAGCCCGTCGAGCCATGAGCCTTCGCCTGGTGCTTCGACAGGCTCAGGACGGGCGGGTAACTGGTTCATGATTGGTGGGTTCTGAGCGCCCAGGTTCGTGCGCAACCCCAGCCTGGAGGCTAGGGCATGGGGACGGCAATCCGATGCCCCCGCCTTTAGGCGGGGGTCGAGTATCGACCCGCCAACGAACCACCCAGATGGGTGGGGGCCAGTGGCCTCCGCAGCGGCACCTGGGTTATGATCTTAGTATAGGGGGTCGGCTGGAAGGGGGATGACGATGCGGGCCGTCAACCAGCCGGTGGCCTGGTGGGGCTATCACTGGTCGCCGCCGGTGCCTCTGTCCATCATCGAGCTCATCGAGCGGGGGAGCCTATCGCCGCGCCTAGCCGCGCTGTTCTGGCTGGGCCTGGAGCGGGGCGCCTCGATCATGGTGGCCGCCGACCCGCCCACAGCGGGCAAGACGACAACCCTCACCGCGCTGCTGGCGTTCGCCCCCACCGAAGCGCTGGCCTACTTCACGCGCGGCCTGGGCGAGACCTTCGACGTGCCACCGCAGAGCGGCTCGCGTCGGGTCTACATCCTGGTGAACGAGATGACCGACCACCTGCCGGTCTACACCTGGGGCCGCTACGCCCGCCGCGCCTTCGAGCTGCTGGCTCAGGGCTACTCTTTGGGCACCACAACCCACGCCAATTCGGTGGCTGGCGTGCTGGACATCCTGGAGAGCGACCTGAGCATCCCGCGCGAACACATCGCCCATCTTACCTTCGTGGCCACCATCCACCTGGGCCACCGCAACGGCCGCACCCTGCGGCGCCTGAACGAGGTAGCCTTCCTTCAGCCCAACGGCGCCGCCGGCGACGGCCTGCGCCAGTCCACTATCGCCACCTGGGATCGCCGAGACGATAGCTTCCACGTGCTGGAGTCGCCGGAGCAGGCGGCGGCACTAGCCACCTGGGCGGGCATGTCCGCCGAGGCACTCCTGAGCGAGCTGGCCCGGCGGGAGGAGTTCCTCCAGCGCCTTCAGAGCGAGGGCGTGAGCGACCTGCGGGCCGTGCAAGAAGCGGTGCTCTCTTACCGGGGAGAGGTCACCCCAGAAGGGCGTTCACCACATCCTGCCAGCGGGAGAAGTCGGCGAAGACCAGCGCCGCGCCGGCGTCCTTGAGCGCCTGAACGCTGGAGGTGCCCGTCGCCACACCGACCGCGTTGGCCCCGTTGGCCAGGGCGGCGGCCACGTCGAGGGGCGTGTCCCCGATGACGAAGGCGCGGTGGGGGCCGTCGTCGCCGGCCAGCGCCACTAGCCGCTGGATAGCGCGCGCCACGATCTCCGCCCGCTCCTCCGAATCCTCCCCGAAGCCGCCGGTGCGGAAGAACCGGTCGAGGCCGTAGTGCTGTAGCTTGAGTCGCGAGGAGCGCGAGAAGTTGCCCGTGGCCAGCCCCAGGTGAGCGCCCGGCGTCGACTCCAGGGCGGCCAGCACCTCCGGCATGCCCGGCATGACCCGCCCCTGCGTCTGGCGGAGCGTCTCGGGCAGGAGGCGAAGGTAGGCCTCGCGGAAGGGGGCCAGCAGCGCCGGGAACTCGCCGTCCACGTCCAGGCCGTGCGCCAGGGCGGCCTCGCGGAAGATGGCGATGTCCGAGCGGCCGGTAAAGTCGATGCCGGCCAACCCGTCGGCCACACCGAACGCCTCCTGGAAGGCCAGGGTCATCGCCTTGACGCCGGCGCCGCCGGAGTTCAGGAGCGTGTTGTCGATGTCGAAGAGGAAGAGCCGCGCCAATTCAGGCCTTCCGCGGCTGGCGGGGTAGCCTGGCCTGCTCCCATACGACGCCGACCGCTCGCTTGCCCGTGTGCACCAAGATCGTGGGGCCGGCCTTGGTCTCCAGGATCTGCTCGCGGGTCAGGTTCAACCGCTGGCAGAGCTTGTCGACCAGCTTCTCCTTGAGGTCGGGCGCGACACCTTCGACGACCGAGATCGGCCCCGCCTTGTAGGTTCGCTGCACCTCCTCGACGATGCGATCCAGGGCGTTGTCCATGCGGCCCCGCATGCGGCCATAGAGGCTGACGGCGCCATCGCGCACGGTGATGATGGGCCGGATGTTGAGGGCGCTGGCCAGGAGGTGCTGAAAGGAGCGGGCGCGGCCGCTGCGCACCAGGTACTTGGTGGTCTCGAAGGTGGCGAGGATGCGCAGGCGCTCACGCATCTCCTCCAGGCGGCGCCTGACCTCCCCAAGCGGCCGCCCCTGGTCGCGGGCGTGGGCCGCCTCCAGGATGAGCATCCCCTCTAGCATGGAGCCGCCCAGGGAGTCCACCACCTCGATCTCGGACTCGGGGTACTCTTCCTCTACCGTCTTCGCCGCCTGCACGGCGGAGTCGTAGGTTTTGCTGAGCTTGTGAGACAGGGTGACGGTAAGGATGCGGGAGATCCCCGCCCTAATGTGGCTTGTGAACGCCCCGACGAAACGGGCCGGAGGCGGCGCGGCGGTGGTAGGGTAGCCCTTCCCGTTCTCGTAGCGGTCCAGGAGCTCGACAAACTCCTCGATCTCCAACACCCCGTCGTCCAGGCTTCCCTCCACGCCGAAGTTGATGGTCAGGGGCACCTGGGCCACGTGCAGGTCGCGCATCATCTGCGGCGGCAGGTTGTGGCCGCTGTCGGTCACCAGGGCGAAGGGCTGCTCCGCGCCGCGCGTCTCTTCCATCTGGCTCACACCTCCAGATCGTAGCCGGCCTTGGCCCAAGCCTCGGTCCCGCCATCCAGATTATACAGGCGGGTCAAGCCCACAGCCGCCGCCATCTCGCAGGCGAGGGCGCTGCGCTGCCCCACCGCGCAGACGAAGATCAGGTCCTTATCGTGGTTCAACTCCTCGCGGCGCGACAGCACCGTGGCTACAGGGATGAGCTTGGCGCCGGGTACGTGGCCGCGGCGGTACTCGGCGGGCTCGCGCACGTCGATGACCTGAGCCTCGCCCCGCGCCATCATCTCCTTGGCCTCTTCCACCGTGATGCGGGTGAAGGGCTCCTGCGGGTTCTTCACACCCATAGGGTTGGCCCCCAATCCAGAGAAGCAGGCCCCAGCCTTTGCCAGGGCAATTCTATTCTAACAAGAGGCAGCGACCCCAGGCCAGTGCCCGCCGCGCAGCAGGGGCGCGTTTCCTTCCGCCGCCAAGGCGGGCTATGCTATCATGAATTGCAGTGGGGGGAGCTAGGCTTTGATCTTTGCCTATTCAGAGCTGCTAAGGACCAACGTCCAGGCTTTCTTCGTTCTCGTCGGTGCAGTGGTCACCGCCTTGCTCGTCGGTATCACCTTCCACGAGTTCAGTCACGCCTTCGCAGCCGACCAGTTGGGGGATCCAACGCCCCGCTCTCGCGGGCGGCTCACCCTCAACCCTCGGGCCCACCTCGATCCAGCGGGGACTGCCCTCCTGTTCCTAGCCGGCTTCGGCTGGGGCAAGCCGGTCCCGGTGAACCCCAACTACATGCGCGGCGACCCCAAGACCTGCATGGCCCTCACGGCGGCCGCGGGCCCCCTTTCCAACCTGCTGGTGGCCGCGCTGGCCGGGTTCGCCATCAAGCTCGACCTGGTGCCCTGGCGGTCGCCCTTCAACGTGCCCAACCTGGCCTACTGGAGCGCCGGCGACTACCTGGGTCTCTACGTTAGCTCCATCGTCCTCTTCGGGATCATTCTGGCCGTGTTCAACCTCATCCCTCTCTTCCCGCTGGACGGCTTCTCGGTGGCCGTGGGCATCCTCCCCGGCGACCTCTCGCGATCGTTCGAGGAGCTGCGCGCCTGGGGGCCGGGCATCCTCTTTCTGCTCATCGCCTTGCCTTTCATCGCCGGCAGCCACTTTGGCCTCCTTTTCCAGATCTTGCAGCCGCCGGTGAACGCTCTCACGCGCCTGTTTACGGGGATCGACACCAATGTCTGGGGCTAGGGCCGCCCACCTCGTGCGCCGCTTCCTGCGCGCTCTCACCGCCCGCGTGAACCCGGCCGAACGGGAGACCATCGAGACCTATCTCAGACCGGCGCAGCAGCGCCTGTTCTGGGCCATGATGGTGCAGGATCAGCGCCACTCCCTCGATGTCTTCTACACGCTCCGGAGGCGCGGCTGCGACGACGGCGACATCCTGCTGGCTGCCCTCCTGCACGACGTTGGCAAGGGCCATGTCGGGCTGTGGCAACGAGTAGCCTTCGTCCTCCTCCAGAATGCCTCGCCTCACTTGCTGGACCGCCTGGCCCGGCCGGACGCTGGGGCTTGGCGACAGGCCATGGCTTCGCTCAGAGACCACGGCCGCCGCGGCGCGGCCCTGGCCGAACAAGCCGGAACCCCCCCAGCGGTGGTGGAGTTGATCCGTCACCACCAGCAGGCCGATGACAGCGACCGCCGGGCCGCGCTCCTGCTCCGGGCCGAGGAGTCCACCTAGGAGCCGGCCCATGGAACGAATGGCGATCGTCGGCTTGGGTCTCATCGGCGGCTCACTGGGGCTGGCCCTGAAGGCGGCCAAGATCCAGGACGTCGAAATCGTGGGCTACGACAACAACGCCGTGGCCGCCGCGGACGCCCGCCGGCGGGGCGCCGTGGACAGGATGGAGCCCACCCTCCAACGCGCTGTGGCCGACGCCGGGCTGGTGATCATCGCGACGCCCATCGCCGCCGTGCGGGACGTCATGGCGGAAATGGCGGACGCGCTGCCGGAGAACTGCGTGGTCACCGACACCGCCAGCACCAAGGCGCTGGTCATGGAGTGGGCCGGGGAGTGCCTGCCCGCCAACGTGAGCTTTGTGGGCGGCCACCCCATGGCCGGCAAGGAGACGGCTGGCGTCGCCAACGCCGACGCCAGCCTCTTCGCTGGCAAGCCCTACTGCATCATCCCAACGCCCGAAGCCAGCGAGGGGGCGGTACGCCTGGTGGTGGGCCTCGTCCACTCGATCGGCGCGCGGCCGCTGTTCATCGATGCTCACGAGCACGATCGCTACGTGGCTGCCGTGAGCCACCTGCCCCTCGTCCTATCCACCGCGCTCTTCACCCTGGCCCGCGGCAGCCCCGCCTGGCCGGAGCTGGCCGCCCTGGCCAGCAGCGGCTTTCGCGACGTGACCCGCCTGGCCTCCAGCGACCCGGATCTGAGCCACGACATTTGCCTCACCAATCGCGAGGCCATTCTCCACTGGCTGGACCGCCTGACGGAGGAGCTCTCCCGCTACCGCGACCTGTTGCAGGAGGGCCGCGAGGACGATCTGTTCAAGCGCTTCGCCCAGGCCCAGGTCGACCGCGACGCCTACCTGACCGTCGGACCGCCCGCCCGCGAGCCGGCTGCCGCCGATGTGCCCGACGCCAGCCAGCAGCTCGTCGCCCTGCTCGTGGGAGAGCGGCTGGCGCGCCGCGTCCGCGAGCTGAGCAAGCTGCGGCCCGAGCGACCTGAGGAGGGCCAGCCTCACGCGGGGAGGCGGACGCCCAAGGACCACGGCCGCCAATGATGAGGACGGTTCGAGCGGCCCGGCGCTTGCGCGGGACCATCGAGCCGCCCGGCGACAAGTCCATCAGCCACCGGGCGGCCATTCTCAACGCCATCGCCCAGGGCGAGGCCACTGTCGAGAACTTCCAGACCGGCGCCAATTGCCTGGCGACCGTCCGCTGCCTGCGCGCCCTCGGCGTCCGGATCGACAGCCCCGCACCGGCGGTCCTGCGTGTCTGCGGTTCAGGCCGCTTCGGCCTGCGCGAGGCTGCGGCCGTCCTGAACGCCGCCAACTCTGGCACCACGCTGCGCCTCCTGGCTGGCCTGCTCGCCGCTCAGCCCTTCTTCTCCGTCCTCAGCGGCGACGCCTCCCTGCGCTCGCGGCCCATGGGCCGGATCGTTGAGCCGTTGCGGGCCATGGGAGCGCGCGTCCAGGGGCGCGCCGGCGGCACCCGTCCGCCCCTGGCCATCGACGGCGGCCGTCTGCAGGGCATCCGCCATCTCCTGCCGGTGGCCAGCGCTCAGGTGAAGTCGGCCCTCACCCTGGCCGGCCTCTACGCTGAAGGCGAGACGCTGCTCGAAGAGCCCTCCCCCTCCCGCGACCACACCGAGCGCATGCTCCAGGCCATGGGTGCGCCGATGGTTGTCGGCGAGCGTGGCCTGCGCGTCTCGCCGCTGACCGGCGATCTGGCGCCTCTCAGCCTGCGGGTGCCGGGCGACATCAGCGCCGCCGCCTTCTGGATGGTGGCCGCCGCCGCCCACCCCGACGCCGAGCTCCGCCTCACCGGCGTCGGCCTCAACCCCAGCCGCAGCGGCATCATCGACGCCTTGCGCTCCATGGGGGCCGATATCGCCATCGAAAAGGAGCGAATGTCGGGCTGCGAGCCCGTGGCCGACGTTGTCGTCCGCTCTTCACGCCTCCGGGGCACGGTCATCGAAGGCGCCCTAATCCCCCGCCTCATCGACGAGGTGCCGGCGCTGGCCGTAGCCGCCTGCCTGGCCGAAGGCGAGACCGTTATCCGCGACGCCGGCGAGCTGCGGGTCAAGGAGTCGGACCGCATTCGCAGCACCGTCGCCGAGCTGCGACGGCTCGGCGCTCAGATCCAGGAGCTGCCGGACGGGATGGTTATCCGCGGCGTCGGCGCGCTGCGGGGCGCCGCCTGCGGCAGCCACGGCGACCACCGCCTGGCCATGGCCCTGGCGGTGGCTGGCCTGCTGGCCGCCGGCGAGACCACCGTACGCGGCGCCGAGGCGGCAGCCGTTTCCTACCCAGCCTTCTGGGACGATCTCCTTCGCATCGGTTTGTAGTAAAATAACTATAGAAATGGAGGAAACGAGAAAGGAAGGGCGAAAATGGCTACGGAACTAGTAGCCGTTGGCTTCAAGAACTTCATAGCCCTCAATCGGGTGGTCGCTATCGTCTCCACGGGCTCGGCTCCCATCCAGCGCCTCATTCGCGAGGGCAAGAAGAAGGGCAGCATCATCGATATCACCAACGGGCGACGCACCAAGGCAGCCATCTTCATGGATGACGGCTCCATCATCCTGGCCGCCATCACCCCGGAGACAATCAGCGGGCGCGTGGCTGCCGCACTCCAGGAAGGCAACTATGCCCGGCTCGCCACCGAGGGCGAGGCCTAGAAGGCCTTCTACCGCCACCCGTCCCCTGCTGGTCGTCATATCGGGCCCCTCTGGCGTGGGCAAGGACGCGTTGCTGGCCGCCCTCAAGGCACGTGGGCGGCCTTATCACTTCGCGATTACCGCTACCACCCGCCCCAGACGGGGCGACGAGATGGACGGCCGCGACTACTACTTCGTGACGCCTGACCGATTCGAGGAGATGGCCGCCGGCGGCGAGCTGCTGGAGCACGCGCTGGTCTACGGCCATCGCTACGGCGTCCCCAAGGCCCCCGTGCGTGAGGCCCTGGCCAGCGGCCGCGACGTGCTGCTGCGCACCGACGTCCAGGGGGCAGCGACCATCAAGGGCGCCGTCCCCCAGGCCGTCACCATCTTCCTGGCGCCCGCCTCCCTGTCCGAGCTCGAAGAGCGCTTGCGCCGGCGCGCCACCGACTCCGAGGACACGCTCCGCCTGCGCCTGGGCGTCGCCCGCCGGGAGATGGACGCCGCCGGCCACTTCGACCACGTCGTCGTGAATGCCGAGGGCCGCCTGGAGGAGGCGGCCGACCGGGTGGAGCGCATCATCGCCACCGAGCGCCAGCGGCCGGAACGAACACCACCGGCGGTCTGAGAGGACCGGGAGGCGAGGCCCCTAAGACCGCTCGCCCTTCGACAGGCTCAGGGCGAGCGCTTTCTCAGTCTCCCCTGAGGCTGAACCTCTTCAGCCACCCATGGTGAGCCCACGCGCCGGTGAGCCCGTCCGCTCGTGGTTCGACAGGCTCGCCACGAGCGGGCCCAGCGCGTCCCCTACCGCACGCCGCTGACAGTAGTGAGGGCGAAGCCGGCCGCCTTCAGCCGGCTGACGACCGCCGGCAGGGCGGCGGCGTCGCTAGGGATGAAGTGCATCAGGACTATGGCCCCGTTCGTCGCGCCGCCTGCCACGTTGGCCACGATCTGATCGGCGTCGGCGCCGCCGACCGAGCCGCTGTCCAGCGTCCAGAGCACGATCTCCAGGCTTCGCTTGGCCACGACCGTCCGCACCACGTCGCTGACCATGCCGCCCGGCGGCCGTAGGTAGCGAGCCGGATGAGGCGAGCCCAGCAGCCTGTCCACGGTCTCCTGCCACCGGTCGATCTGGTCCAGGATCTTGCCCTCGGTCGCGGGATCGTCCGGCGCGAAGTAGGTCAGCGGCGTGTGGTCGAACGTGTGGTTGCCGAGCTCGTGGCCTTCGTCCACAGCCCGCCGCCACAGGTCCGGCCGCCGCTCCAGCAGAGCCCCCTTGGGGAAGAAGGTGAGCTGGATGCTCTCGCGGGCGCAGACGTCCAGCACGGACTCGATGGCGTCGGGGTAGAACCCGTCGTCGAAGGTGAGGGCGATGCGGGCCTTGCTCTCATCGCCCCGGCTGATCACCGGCGCCAGGCCACCAGCGGCCACCGGCGGTAGGGTGGCAGACGGCGAGGCTGCCGCAGACGCCGTGGCAGAGGGCGACGGCACAGGCGAGGGAGTGGCAAAGCTGAGGCCGATCGGCTCGCTGGCCTTGCCCGACCCCAGTCGCGCCAGCGCTTGCCAGACCGCCGCCCCGACGGCGGTGCCGCCAACGCCGGCCAAGAGGGCGATGCCCCCCATTCCGCGCAGGAAGGCTCGACGGCTCACGCGACGTTCCCCGGGCTGCATCCCTACGATAATAGCGGGCGACCCGGCGGGTGCCAAGGGCCACCACCTCGCGTTGACGGAGGCTCGCGCCCGGTGCGACACTGGTGACGTGCCTGATACCGCACTCGCCGCTCTGTTCGTCACCTCGTTCGGGATAGCCTTCACCAGCGCCCTGATGCCCGGCCCGCTGATGACGCTTGCCGTGCGGGAGAGCATGCGGCGGGGCTTCTGGGCCGGCCCGCTGCTGGCCGTCGGCCACGGTCTCGTTGATCTGGTAATCGTCATCGGCCTGGCGCTGGGCCTTAGCGCTGTCTTGGACAACGACGCCGTGAAGGGAGGCATCGGCATTGCTGGCGGGTTGTTCCTGCTGTGGATGGGCGTGCACACCATCGGCACTCTCCCGAACGAGGCGCCGCTCCCGGCGCCAGCCCAGGGCAACGGGCCCGGCGCCGCTACCTACAGCGGCTCCTGGCGCCAGCGCTGGATGGGTTCCCTCTCCACCGGCGACCGGCTGCTGCCCTCCACCGCCCTGATGCTTGGACTATCCGCCGGCCTGGCCAGCCTCTCGAGCCCGGGGGTCATCGCCTGGTGGGTCGCCGTCGGCGCGCTTCTGGTGCAACAGGGACTGGTCCACGGCCCGGCGGGCGTCGCCTCCATCTCCGCCGGCAATTTCATGGCGGACACTCTCTGGCTCAGCTTCTTGGCCCTTGTCCTGGCCAGCGGCCGCCACTTGATGAGCGGCTTCGCTTATCGGGCCGTGCTGGTCTTCTGCGCCGTGTTCCTGCTGGCCCTGGGGGCGTACTTCATGTCCTCGGGCCTCCTGCTCGTCTCCTGACCCGCCGCCAGGCCCAGCCCATCGTGTGGCATGATTCCTGCCGACCTGCTAAAGTGAATTGAACCGCCATGTCCCTAGGGCCCGACGTCTACGTTCTCGTATTCGCTCTGGCCGTGGCTGTGGCCTGGGCCATCTCCGCCTTCCTTCCCGTGCACGCCCTGGCCCGACCCGCCGAAGCCCGCATCGGCCGCCGCCGCGTTGGCGGCCTGGCCGTGTTCTGCGGCCTGCTCGCCGCGCTGCTCCTGGTCTCCCTTTTCTCCTCTGACCTGGCCGACCTCTTGGACGCCAGCCGCAAGGAGACGGCCGGCCTCCTGGGCGCCGGACTGATGATCCTGCTGGTGGGCCTGTTGGACGACTTCCGCGAGGTGGACTTCAAGGTCAAGTTCGCCGGACAGGCGGCCGCCGCCGGCCTGGCCTACCTAGCAGGCTATCGCATCGAAGATGTGTCAATGCCCTGGGATGCCTCGCTCACGCTGGAGTGGGCCGCACCCATCGTCACCATCCTCTGGCTGGTGTTCCTGAGCAACGCCATCAACCTCATCGACGGCAAGGACGGCCTGGCGGCGGGCGCGGCGATCATCGCCGCTCTGCCCCTGGCCCTCATCGCCCACGACGTCGGCCGGCCCCTGGTGGCGGTGGAATTCGTGGCCCTGGCGGGCGCCTGCGCCGGCTTCCTCCCCCTGAATCTACCCACGGCCTCCCGTTTGCTGGGCGACTCGGGGGCGTTGCTGATCGGCTTCCTCCTGGCCGCCTTGGCCATCGAGGGCTCCACCGGCGTGACCAACAGCGTGTTCATCGGCGTGCCTATCGTGGCCCTCGGCTTCCCGATCCTGGACACCCTCCTGGCCTTCACCCGTCGCAGCATCGACCTGCGTCACCCCTTCCTGCGTGACGTCGACCACATTCAGCACCGCCTGGAGGGAGCCGGCCTTTCCGATGTGGGTGTGCTCTTCGCCCTGTACAGCCTCTGCCTCCTGTTCGCGGCGGCAGCGCTGACCATCCACTTCGTCGGGGCAGTGTGGGCGGAGTTCCTGGCCTTCTTCGCCTACGGTGCGGCCATCGTCCTAGTCATCTTCGGCCTGGGGTACGCCCGCTCCATGTGGCGGGCCGCGGCCATGCGATCGATGCGGAGCATCCTTGCCAGCGTCGGAGACAACCGCCGCGCGGACCCGCCGGAGAAGAGCCCCTAGGCTCTGGCCCGCGCCAGCAGGCGCCGCCCGTTCTGAAGGGCGAGCTGGTAGAGGCAGCGCCCGGCGATGCCCGCGAGCGTGAGCACGTCCAGCACAGGGTTGCCCCGCATGTGCTTCCGGTAGTAGCGCCACATGCTGCGGTGCCACTGGACGATGCTGCGGTTAGGCATAGTCCCCGTGCTCTTGCCGATGTGGTGGGTGACCGCCACCTCAGGGAAGTAGACGACCTGATAGCCCGCCTGGTGGGCCCGATAGCAGAGGTCCACGTCCTCAATGTACATGAAGAAGCCCTCGTCCATGCCGCCGATGCGCTCCACCATCTCGCGGCGGAGCAGCAGGCAGGCCCCCGAGAGCCAGTCCACAGGCGCGACGCGGTCGTGGCCCCAATCGGTCATCAGGTAGCGGCGGGAGAAGGGGTTGCCCGGGAAGAGGCGCGTCAGGACGGACTGGCGGTTGAACAGGCTGGTCAAGTGGCTGGGGAAGTGACGGCAGGAGAGCTGGAGGGACCCATCGCTGTTCAGGAGCCTGGGCCCCAGGACTCCCACCGACGAGTTCTGCCGGCAGTAGGCCACCATGGGCGAGAAGGCGTCGTCGGATAGCTCCGTATCGGGGTTCAGGAGAAGGATGAACTCGCCCGCCGCCCGCTCCATGCCTCGATTGCAGGCAGCGGCGAAGCCCTGGTTCGCGGGCAGGCGAATGAGCGCCGCTTGGGGAAAATCGGCCTCCACCATCTGAGCGCTGCCGTCCCAGGAGGCGTTGTCCACCACGATGAGCTCGCAGGAGACGCCCTTGGTGTGCTCCCGGACGGTGGCCAGGCAGCGGCGCAGATACTCGCGGGCGTTGAAGCTGACCACGACCACCGACAGGTCCATGCCTACGTCTCCCGCCCCGCGACGGCCTCGCTGTAAACGGCGACGGTCTCGTGGGCCGTGCGCTCCCAGGAGAACTGGGCGGCTCGCCGCAGACCCGCCTCCCGCAGGCGAGAGCGCAGCGTCTCGTCGCGCAGGGCGGCGGCCATGGCCTCGGCCATGGCCGCGACGTCCTCCGGATGCACCAACAGAGCCGCGTCGTTCAGCACCTCGCGCAGGGCGGGGGCGGTGGAGGCCACCACCGGCAGGCCGCAGGCCATGGCCTCCAGCGGCGGCAGGCCGAAGCCCTCGTACAGCGACGGGAAGACGAACAGGTCCGCCAGGTTGTAGAGGGCCGCCAGGTCCTCCACCGGCACGTAGTCGAGGAAGCGCACCCGGCCAGCCAGGCCCAGCCTGTCCACCAGACGCAGCAGGCTCTCGTAGCGCCAGGCCCGCGGCCCGGCGATGACCAGCGTCTGCTCCGGAGCGTGGAGGCGATGGTAGGCCCGGACCAGTGTGGCCTGGTTCTTGCCCGGCTCCAGCGCCCCCACGTTCAGGATGAACCTCTCCGGCAGCCCATACCTGGCGCGCACCGCCGCCATCGCCGGCGGATCGTTCAGGGGCCGGAAGGAGGGCGCCGCTGCCAGCGGCACCACCCGCACCCGCTCCGGCGGCAGCCGCAGGTGGCGCTCCAGGTCCGCCTTCACCGTCTTCGACACGGCGACGGCCAGGTCGGCCAGGCGGGCGCCGGCCCGGCTGGCGGCGCGAAAGTAGGCGCGCCGCAGGGGCGGGTAGCGCTCCGGCAGGAGGAAGAAAGTCACGTCGTGGAAGGTGACCACCCGCCGCCAGCCGCCGCCGACGGCGGTGGTGGTGTAGTGGGGCGAGTGCAGAACGTCCACTCCCAGCCGGCGCAGGTGCAGGGGGAGCACCACCTGCTCCCAGGCCATGCGGGTCAATCGCCAGGGCAGGCGCACCGGCACCAGGTGAAAGCGTGGCCCGGCGGCAAGCTCAGGGCTGCCCGCGAAGGTCTCCGGCTTGGCAAAAACGAAGTAGCGGTTCTCGCGGTCCGCCTGGGCCAGGGCCTCCACCAGGTTGTAGATGTAGGTGCCGGCGCCCAGCCGTTGGTGCGGCACGGAGGTGGCGTCGATGGCGATGCGCACGCGCTCCCCCTAGCGAAAGTCCGCCACCTGGTAGGTGCGCCCCAGGCGACCGCGAAAGTAATCCGCCGTGCCGCCCACCGTTGCCCGCCACTGCCGCCAGCGGCCGCGGGCGGCCAGGGCCAGGAGATAGGCCGACCGCGTGGCCAGGAAATAGGCAAGAAACAGGCCGAACCGCCAGAAGGGCAAGTGCTTACGCATCAGGTAGAGCCGGTTGCGCGTGGCATAGTATAGTTTGAACGGCGAATCGGTGCCGCCGCTGGAGGCCGCCTTGCGATGGTAGATGACAGCGTCCGCCTTCAGGCAAAGGCGATAGCCGGCCGCCTTGGCGCGCCGCACGAAATCGAAATCATCATAGTACATGAAGAAGCGCTCATCCATGAGCCCTGCGTCGCGAAAGACCCCGGTCGGCACCAGCAGGCAGCAGAGGCTAGCCATGTTCGGCTGCCATTGCTCGAAGTCCGGGGGCTCCGGCTTGCCGTAGAGCCAGCCCCGCCAGACGCCGCGCCACCAATCGAAGTCGCCCACCGTGTCGTCTAGGAGGCGCTGCCCGTAGAGGTAGGCCTTTGGCGCCACCATCGTCCGACCGTCGGCGGCCTCGATCAGGCGGCCGAGGAAGTCAGGCTCCACCACCGTATCGTTGTTTAGGAAGAGGACGTAGTCGAAGCCGCCCTCCAGGCAGCAGCGAATACCCACATTGTGGCCGCCGGTGATGCCCAGGTTGTCGTCGTTGCGGATAAGCACAGCCGCTGGGAAGAGGCCCGCTATCTCATCAGGCGAGCCGTCGGAGGAGGCGTTGTCCACTACCACCAGCGTCCAGGCGGGATACGTCACCGCCCGCAGCGAGGCCAGGAAGTCGGCGATGTGGCCACCGCCGTTGTAGTTGACGGTGAGGACCGCCACCGAGGGGGCCTCTTGCCCTGGACTCACCGGCGGCCCCTAGCGCGCTGCCCGCGCTGACCGGCCAACCGGCGCAGTGGCGAAGTACTCGGCCAGCGCCTCCGGCCACAGCCGCAGGCCGACGCCGAGGCCGGCGGCGGCCGTGTTCGCCAGCTCCGAGAAGGCCGGCTTGCGATAGGGCGCGCCGAACTCATCCTGCGTCACCGGCCGCAGCACAACGTCCTGCCGGCCGGCGAGGGCCAGCACCTGCTCCGCCCACTGGAAACGGGAGCAGCAGCCTTCGTTGGTAAGGTGATAGATGCCCGGCCGCTCGTCCTGCTCGACGAGGCGAGCGATCGCTCGGGCCAGGTCGCGGGCCCAGGTCGGCGAGGCCACCTCGTCCGTCACCATGGACAGCTCGGCGGACGTTGCCTGGAGAACCTTCGCCGGGAAGTCCCGGCCGCCGCCGTACAGCCACGCCGTCCGCACGACATAGAACCTCTGGAGCAGGGAGCGGACGTGCTCCTCGCCCGCCAGCTTGGAGCGACCGTAGGCGTTGATGGGCCGCGGCTCGTCCGACTCCAGGTAGGGCTCGCCCTTCGAGCCGTCGAACACCTCGTTGGTGCTCACGTAGAGGAGGAGGGCGCCGGCCTGGCGGCAGGCCAGGGCCACGTTCCGCGTACCGTCGCCGTTGACGCCCATCGCCCGGGCGGAGTCGGCCTCGCAGCCGCGGGTGTCGGTATAGGCGGCGGCATGGATGACCAACTCCGGCCGGAACGCTTCCACCGCCCGCCCGACGGCGGCGGCGTCCGTCACGTCCAGCTCGGGGAGGTCGAGCGCCGAGACCGTATGCCGGGCGAGGGCCACCTGAAGCTCGCGGCCGAGCTGGCCCCGCCCGCCGGTGATCAGGATACGCATCCGCCCCCTCAGCCCATCTTGATCTGCCAGTCGTACGGGATCTCCGAAGTGTCCCAGGGCAGGCGGTACTCGTCCGGCTCCTGGGGGTTAAAGGGCTCAGTGGGAAAGTTGATGAGGAGGGAGGGCTCCACGCCCACCGTCTTGTAGCCGTGGACTACGCCGATGGGGATCTTCAGCAGGACGTTGTTGTCTTCGCCCAGGAAGAGCTCGTCCACTTGGCCGTGCGTGGGCGAGCCGTCGCGGGCGTCGTAGAGGCCCACCTTGACCATTCCCTTCACCACCACGAAGTGATCGTCCTGCTTGCGATGCCAATGCCAGGCCCGCACCACGCCCGGGTAGTTGAGGGCCACGTAGGCCTGGCCGAACTTGCGGAACATGGGCTCATCCGAGCGGAGGATCTCCATCAGGAAGCCCCGCTCGTCCGCATGCTTCACCAGTTGCTTGACCTCGACACCTTCGATCACCGCGGCCCCTCCTCTCGCGCGACCGTGGTCCCGGCCTCCAGCCGCCAGCCGTACTGGCGCTGGTAGTACTCCTGGTAGGCGCCGGCCCGCGCTTGCCGCCACCACTCCTCGTTCTCGCGGTACCAGGCGACAGTCCTGCCCAGCGCCTCCTCGAACGAATGGCGAGGCGACCAGCCCAGCGCCCGCAGCTTAGACCAGTCGAGGGCATAGCGGCGGTCGTGGCCGGGGCGATCGGGCACGGGCCGAATGAGGTCGCGCGGCTTGCCCAACAGGTCGACGACGGCCTCCGCCACCTTCACGTTGGGCCGCTGGTTGCCGGCACCGATATTGTAGACCTGTCCCGGCTGGCCCTGGTGGAGAAGCAGGTCCAGCCCCTCGCAGAAGTCCTCCACGAAAAGCCAGTCGCGCACCTGAAGGCCGTCGCCGTAGAGGGGCAGGGGCTGGTCCTGGAGAGCGTTGGTGATGAACAGCGGCACGAACTTCTCCGGGTACTGGTTGGGCCCCAGGGCGTTGACGCCGCGGCTGATGATCACCGGCAAACCGTAGGAGGTGGAGAAAGCTAGACACTGCATGTCGCCGCCGACCTTGCTGGCAGCGTAGGGGCTGCGCGGCCGCAGGGGGTCCACCTCGCGGGCGAACTCTCCCTCGGGCATCTCGCCGTAGACCTCATCGGTGGACACCTGGAGGAAGCGCTGGACGCCGTGGCGGCGGGCAGCGGTGAGGAGAACGTAGGTGCCGTAAACGTCGGTCTGAATGAAGGTGCCAGCCTCGAGGAGCGAGCGGTCGACGTGCGTCTCGGCGGCCAGACTGACGACGGCGTCGGCCTGGGCGACCAGCTCGTCCACCAGAGCGGCGTCGCAGATATCGCCCTGCACGAAGCGATAGCGCGGATCACCCTCGACGTCGCGCAGGTTTTGGCGGTTGCCGGCGTAGGTAAGCTTATCGATATTGGTGACCTGATACTCAGGGTGCTGGCGGAGCAGACGGCGCACAAAGTGGCTGCCGATGAAACCCGCCCCGCCCGTTACCAGGATGCGCTTCATTCGTCCCCTTCCTCAAGCCCCATCCCTCGCTCGGGAGAGCCCCTCAGCTTGCTGTGGTCGCCCAGGGTGACGGACAGGCAGCCGTCGCTCCAGCCGCCGCCTCCCCGCAGCTCCACAAAGCGGCCGATGAGGCTCCCCTCGAGGCGCGAGCCCACATCCTCGATGACCGTGTTCTCCATGACCACGCTCTCAGCGATGCGGCTGCCCTTCACCAGACAGTGGTGGTTGATAGACGTATGAGGGCCGACCTCTGAGTCCACCACCCGCGCCTCGCGGCCGACAATGAGCGGCCCGCGCAGGACGCTGTTCTCCACTCGCGCGCCCGCCTCCAGCATCACCTTGCCCTCCACCCGGGAGGCGGCATCGATGCTACCCTCGCAGCGGGGCGGCAAGAAGTCGAGCACCACCGCGTTCGCCTGCAGTATGTCCCCCATCTTGCCCGTGTCCATCCAGTAGCGGTCCAGCAGCTCGGCGCCCACGGTGAGCCCTTTGTCAACGAGGTACTGAATGGTGTCGGTGATCTCCAGCTCCCCGCGGGCCGAAGGCCTTAGCTGCTCCACCGCCTCGAACACGTGGTGGTCGAACATGTAGACACCGATAACGGCCAGGTCGCTGGTGGGCTGCGGTGGCTTCTCCACGACTCGCGCCACCCGGCCATCCACGAGCTCGGCCACGCCGAAGCTCTGGGGGCTATCCACCCGCCTGAGAAGAAGCTGACAGTTGCTGGAGTCGCCACGGAAGCGCTCTGCGTAGTGGGCCACCCCACCCAGCACCAAGTTGTCGCCCAGGTAGAGGACAAAGGGATCCTTCCCCAGGAAGTCGGCGCCGACCTTGACCGCGTGGGCGATGCCCAGAGGCGCCTCCTGCTGGATGTAGGTTATGCAGGCCCCCCAGCGGCTACCGTCTCCCACCGCCGTCATAACCTGCTCGCGCGTATCACCTACGACGATGCCGATATCGCGGACGCCGCAGCCCACCAGGTCCTCGATGGCGTAGAAGAGGACGGGTTTGTTGGCGATGGGCACCAGCTGTTTGGCGCCGGAATAGGTGAAGGGGCGCAGGCGCTCGCCCTTGCCACCGCTGAGGATGAGGCCCTTAAGCTTATCCTTGGCCATAGACCTCCGCCGAGCCAGGCTACCGGCATTTTACCTCCCCCCAAGTAGCGAAAGCAACCGACCCCGGTGGCGGCCGATCCTCCCTTGATTTACTACTTCTGGCCTGCTAGTCTACCGACTGAGGTTGTGAGGGTTTTGGGAAAGTGCTGTGGTAGCGGCATTGATCGCTAGCTACCGCGACTGGTCGGGACGGCTGAACCTGGCGCAGGCCGCCCGCACCTGGGATCTGTTGTTGCTCCTGACAGCGCGGGAGGTGAAGCTGCGCTATCAGGGCACCGTCCTGGGCTTCTTGTGGACCCTCGCCAAGCCCCTACTCCTGGCCCTGGTTTTCTCCTTCGCCCTGAGCTACGTGCTGCACGTGACAGTAGGAGGCCCTCCGTATGTCTTGTTCCTGCTGACAGCTTTGTTCCCCTGGACTTGGTTTCAGTCCTCGATCCAGTTCTCCGCCGGCTCCTTCTCCAATAACGCCCCCCTGCTTAAGAAGGTCTACTTCCCCCGCTTTGTCCTGCCTCTATCGACCGTCACCAGCCAGCTCTTTCACTTCGTCCTATCGATTCCGATACTGGTGCTGTTTCTGGTGGTCGCGGGTTACTATCCTGGCCCTGCGTGGCTGGTCGGCGTCCCCCTGCTCATCGCCATCCAGTTTCTGATGCTAGCGGGGACCGTCCTGGTGGTGGCCTCCCTCAACGTCTTCCTGCGCGATCTGGAGCACTTGGTGGAGGTCTTGCTCAACCTCTGGTTCTACCTGACGCCCATCCTCTACCCCCTGAGCCGCGTGCCGGAGAAAGTGAAGCCAATGCTGCTCGTCAACCCTATGTCCTCCCTCATCGAGGCCTGGCGGGACCTGTTTCTGTACGACCAACTTCCCGGGGCCGACATCTGGCCGGCCCTCGTATTCGCCGCCCTTGCTCTATTGGCCGGCGCCATCGCATTCAAGACGCTCGAGGGACAGTTTGAGGTCGCTCTATAGCGAACCAGCGGTCATCGTCCTGGAGAACGTCTCCAAGCGCTACTTCCTCTACCCGCAGCGTGTGTCAGAGGTGAAGACAACCCTTCTGCATTTGCCCACCTTCTTGAAGGCCGGTCGGGCCAGGCAGCCGTTCTGGGCCCTCAAGGATGTGTCTGCTACCATCCGCCGCGGCGAGAGCGTGGGCATCATCGGGCCCAACGGCGCCGGCAAGAGCACCCTGCTGCGCATCGTCTCCCGCCTGGCGCCTCTGACTACAGGAAGACTCACCGTGCGAGGCCGGGTCTCCCCGCTACTGGAGCTGGGGGCGGGCTTTCACCCCCAGATCAGCGGGCGGGAGAACGCCCTGTTAAACGCTGTCCTCCTGGGCCTGTCCCGCAAGGAGGCCAAGGAGAAGGTGGCGGAGATTGCCGACTTCTCAGAGCTGGGGGAGTTCTTCGACCAGCCCATGCGCACCTACTCGACAGGAATGTATGTGCGCCTCGGCTTCGCTGTGGCCGTCCACGTCAGGCCGGAGATCCTGCTCGTCGACGAAGTGCTGGCAGTGGGCGACGCCGAATTCCAGCAGAAGTGCTTCGCCCACATCGAGAAGCTGCGCCAGAATAAGGTTACTATTGTCCTGGTGACCCACGACCTGGAGAACGTGAAGCGTTTCTGCGAGCGGGCCCTCCTCCTCAACCACGGCGTCATCGCCGCCGAGGGGAAGCCGCAGCAGGTTGTGGACGAGTACCTGTCCAGCCACTTCGAGTTCTCAGCGGCTCCGGCCAGCCGGGGCAATTCCTAGCGAGCAGTGGTTAAGCTGGACTCACCCTCGCTAAACTGATCCAGACGAAGGGGCGATTCCGACAACCTGTGGCGCCAAGCACTGCGGAGAGTCAAGGATGTCCGAAAAAACAGAAATAGTCGATCGTGGCGAGCGGATGGTTCCTCGTTTTCACCACGAGGCAGTGATCTACGCCGAACATATTGTTCGTTATCTGTTCGCAACTCGGTTCGTCGAAGGCAAGCGAGTCCTGGATGTGGCCAGCGGGGTTGGCTACGGAGCCGACCTTCTGAGGTCGGCTGGAGCCGCTGTGGTTGTGGCCCTGGACCGGTCCCCCGAAGCGCTGAGATACGGAAACGAGCATCATTCCAAGTTCGGACCGGCCTACGTGTTGGGCGATGCCCAATGTCTACCTCTCCAGAGCGCCCAATTTGACGTTGTCGTGTCCTTTGAAACGGTTGAGCATGTCCCTGACTATCAGCGCTTCTTGGCCGAAGTGAAGCGCGCTTTGCGCCAAGACGGCCTGTTCATCGTTTCCACCCCCAACAAGGGCGTCTACGCGGATGGGAACCCGTTTCACACCAAGGAGTTCACGTTCGACGAGTTTGGGGAAGCCCTGGCAGGCCATTTTCGATACGTGAAGACCCTCTCGCAAGACGACTGGATAGCGAGCGCCGTCTTCTCTCCTGAGGAGATGGAATCATCCGATCGACCGGTGGGAGGTCAACCGAGCCTCTTCAAGGCCGTGGGCAAGTCCCCATCACAGACGCTATACATGGTGAGTCTGTGTTCGGAAGTACCTCTACCCGAGGCAGTCCAAGAAGTCGTACTGACCAGTCTCTACGAAGTGCGCTACTATCTCGAGGAGATAGCTCGGCGCGATGCGGAGATTGTACGGCTGACGACCGATCTATCTGAGCAGGTGGCCACGCTAGCCCAGCGCGACGTGCTCCTGGAGGAGAAGGAGCGGGCCCTAGCAGAGCTTCATGCCTCACTGGCAAAGAAGGACGCCGCCCAGAGGGAGCTGGGCGAAGCCCACCAGAACCTCCACCAGCAAATCGAAACCATTCGGCGATCCGTTGGCTACCGCATCCTGGAGCGGATGCGGCGGGCGGTGAACGGGCTGGCCCCGCCGGGGGCGCGGCGCCGCGTCCTCTTCGTCGCCTGGAGCCGCGCCTTCGATATCGTCCTCACGGAGGGGTGGGGGGCGCTTCTCCGGCGGGTGCTTTCAGTGTGGAGGTGGCCCCGGATGATCCGGGGGGCCAGGTTCGCCTCGCCGCCGGGCTCTCTGGACGAGCAGTACCAGCTTTGGCTGCAGGCCCATGCTCTGACGTCGGCGAAAATCCGGCGCATTAGACAAGAGGCGGCCCGGCTCTCCTACCGACCACAGATAAGTATCATCACACCCGTCTACAACACTGATCCCGCCTGGCTCCGCGACGCCATCGAGTCGGTGCGGGGGCAGTTGTACGACAACTGGGAGCTGTGCATCGCCGACGACGCCTCCACCAAGCCGGCGGTGCCGGCGCTGCTGCGGGAGTATCAGGGCGACGAGCGGATCAAGGTCACGTACCTGGAGGAGAACCAGGGCATATCTGGGGCCTCGAATGCGGCCTTGGCGTTGGCCGGGGGAGAGTTCGTGGGCTTCCTGGACAACGATGACGAGCTCAAGCCCGATGCTCTGTATCACGTGGTCAAGCGCTTGAACGAGCAGCCTGATCTGGATTTCATCTACTCTGATGAGGACAAGCGCAGTCCGGACGGGCGTTTGGTGCAGCCCTTCTTCAAGCCGGACTGGTCGCCGGATCTTCTGCTTTCGACAAACTATGTGCCCCACTTCGCCGTGTATCGTAAGCGGATCGTAGATGAGGTGGGCGGCTTGCGGAGCGAATGCGATTTCAGCCAGGACCACGATTTGGTCCTAAGGGTGACGGAGCGCACGGACCGGATCGGTCACGTGGCGTTGCCGTTGTATACCTGGCGTATGGTTCCCGGTTCGGCAGCTTTGGAAGCTGAAGCTAAGCCAAAGTCGATTGAGGCGGCCACGAGAGCCTTAGCGGACGCTATGCAGAGGCGTGGCAGCGAGGCAGAGATCGTTGCTGGCCCGTTCGCAAACACTTATCGGGTGCGTTACCGGATCCGGGGTCAACCGTTGGTCAGTATCATTATCCCGACCAGGGATCGGGTGGAGCTGTTGCGGTCGTGTATCGCCAAGATCGATGAGAAGAGCCGGTATCGCAACTACGAGATCCTCATCGTGGACAACGAGAGCAGGGATGAGAAGACCCTCGACTATCTCAAGAAGTCACGTCACCGCTGTCTGTCCTACCCGGGCCGTTTCCACTTTGCAGGCATGATGAATTTCGCCGTGCGCCAGGCCGCCGGCGAGCACGTGATCTTGCTCAACAACGACACGGAGGTGATCGCCCCCGAATGGATCGAGGCGATGCTGGAGCACAGCCAGAGGCCAGAGGTGGCCGCCGTTGGAGCGCGGCTTCTCTATCCCGACGGTCGCGTACAGCATGAGGGCATCATCATTGGGCTGGGGGGAGGCTCCGCAGTAAACGTGGACCACAGAGGCTACTTTGGTTTGGGCCAGATGGTGCGTAACGTTAGCGCGGTAACTGGGGCTTGCTTGATGACCCGGCGCGACCTTTTCGAACGCCTGGGAGGATTTGACGAGAATCTCAGGGTAGCCTTCAACGATGTCGACTACTGTCTCCGGGCGCGGGAGCGAGGATACCTGATCGTCTATACGCCCTACGCCGTTCTCTACCACTACGAGGCTGCCTCGCGGGGAAGCCTGCATCCTCCGGAGGATGAACTCTACTACCGCCGCCGCTGGGGTGAGCCCGGAAAATACTGCGACCCGTACTACAATCCAAACCTTAGCGCCCGCCTGCCTTTCACTATCAAGGCGGGTGAGGAACCCGCATAGGTGTACACGGAGGCGGGAGAAGGGGCCCGGCCCGGCCGCAGCGAACGAGGGCACCCGGATGAGGCGGAGGGTGTCCAGGCCTCTACAACCCGACCGGCGGCAGATTCCCGTAATGGAACCCGCACAGAGCTCCGCCTTCGGCGGGCGTTGCGGGCCAAGGAAGAAGAGGTCGAAAGCTTGCGCCGCCGCCTGAGTGACATGGAGAGCTCGCTGGACTGGCGGCTGATGCGGCGCCTTCGGCCGTTGGCCCGGCGTCTCGCCCCTCGCGGGAGCCTTCGCTACCGGCTGACGCTGCGCATACTGGAGTGGACGTACTCGGCTCTTGATGCTCGGCCCAGCAGGGTGGTAACGCGCCCACTACGTTGGGCAGTGCAGACAATACGCCGTCGTCCGAAGCCTCGGCGCGAGGCAGCGGGCTCGCCCGGACCCCCGGTGCAGAGGCTGCGGGCAGGCTGCTACGGTGAGCACTCTTGGTCAGCGGGAGAAGAGGCGGTGCACGTCCTGAGGTTCCTGCTGGCCCTCTCCGATTTCTACGACGTGGAGCTGCTGCTGCCTCCCGGCTCACCGGTACGAGACAAGCGATGGTACCAGGAGAACCTGAACATTGACATCGAGGATATTGAGGTCAAGAGCTACAGCAAAGGTGCCGAGGACAGCTACGATATCTGGCTATCGGCGGCCAATGAGCGCATGTTGTTTGCCAAGACGCCGAAGAGCTTCAACATACCGCCGGAGATCGAGCTTCCGAGCGATGAGGTGACGGGGCAGAAGCTGCTATCTGCCGTCGCCAAGACGGAAAAGGTGTCCATCATCATTGGAACCCACAACAATCTCCCGTACTTAAGGCGGGCGCTGGAGACGCTCCTCTGCCATACCCCGCCAGGATTCGAGCTCATCGTGGTGAACAACGCTAGCGAGGACGGCACGGACACCCTTCTGCGATCTCTTGACTATCCCGACTTGAAGATAGTCAACAACCGGGCAAATCGTGGCTTTGCCGCATTTAACAATCAGGGTCTACACCTCGCCACAAGGCCATACGTCCTCTTCCTCAATGACGATGTGGAGCTTGCGCCTGGGTGGCTGGAGCCGTTGATTGAGATGCTAGACCTCCATCCCAAAGTCGGTGCAGTGGGGTCACGACTTCTCTATCCAGACGGTCGCATTCAGCATGATGGGAAGATCTTTCTCAAGAAGGACCTCCTGCCGTACCACGTCAACGTCGGTGGACGCCCTGGGGAGGACGAAAGGCCGGTGGAGGTAGATACTCTGACTGGGGCTTGCCTTATTGGACGGCGCGAGCTGGTCGGGTTCGACGAGGACTACCGGCGCGGGTACTACGAGGACACGGACATGTGTCTTCGCATCAAGGAGCGTGGCTACGGCCTGGTCCTGCATCGCGGAAGTGTTATTGTGCATCATCATGCGGTGTCCATGGGCAGGAATCAGAAGGCTACAGATCGGGCTGAGGCCAGAAATCAGCGCATCTTCTTGGAGCGCTGGTCGGCCAAGCTCCCGTCGTTAGTCCACCTGGCTACGGAAAGGGAGTTTGCCGCCGGGAAGCTGCGCAGTCGAAGCATACTGCCCGCTGATGTTCTGTCTCAGAGCTGGCCATTGTCCCACCGTTTGCCGCGCTGAGAAAGGGCTGGCAGGGGCTCCTCACTGGCTTCGACGAGGCGTTGATCATCCTGCCGGCCCTCAAGCAGTGGCTGCCGCCGGGCCAAGAAGGCGGCCACAAGGCGAACCCCTGCCAACGAAGCTAGGGCAAGAGAACCTATGAGAATCTGCTTCTTGATGTACCACGGTAGCATGTACTCGGGCGGGCAGGGCGTCTATCTCTACTACCTTACCCGCGAGCTCACCCGCCTGGGCCACGAGGTGCACGTCATTGCTGGGCCGCCCTATCCCAGCATGGCGCCAGGGGTCCAGATCCACGGCCTGGAAAGCTTCAGCTGGCTCCATTACGTAGAGAGCCGCCGCGATTTCCTCCTTCGGCCCAATCCCTGGCAGTTCCTCTACCCCCTGAATCTGCTCGAGCTCGCTACCACCCGCGTGAGCATCTTCGCCCTGATGCTCATTTTCAGCCTGCGGGCGGCAGCCAAGTTCTTGGAGCTATCGCGCCAGCAACGCTTCGACATCGTGCACGACAACCAGGGCCTGGGCCCGGGCCTCCTTCTGATGAAGAGCGCCGGCACGCCCCTCGTGGCCACCATCCACCACCCCCTGTCCATCGACGCCCGCCACGCCGTAGCCCAGGCACGGGGGCCGATCGAGAAGGCGCGCCGCCTCGTCTACTACCCAATCTTCATGCAGGAGCTGGTGTCCCGCCACCTGGACCGCATCATCACCGTCTCCGAAGCCTCGGCGGGCATGGTGGAGCTCGCCTTCGGCGTGCCCCGCCAGCAGATGCGGGTCATCCACAATGGTATCGATGCGGAGATCTTCCGGCCGCTGCCCATCTCGAAGGAGCCCAACAACGTCATCTACGTGGGCAACTCCGAGGACCGCACCAAGGGCGCCGCTTACCTGCTCCACGCCTTCCGCCTGCTGCGCGATACCACCGACTACCGCCTGACCTTCGTGGACCGGCCGCGCCAGGAGCTGAAGCTGGCCCCTCGCCTGGTTCGCCGATACGGCCTGAGCGCGCGGGTGCGCTTCACCGGGCGGGTCAGAACCGCCCAGCTCGTACGGCACTACAACCGGGCGCAGATGTTGGCCTGCCCATCGCTGTACGAGGGATTCGGACTCCCAGCGGGCGAGGCCATGGCCTGCTGCCTGCCGGTGGCGGCCACCAGCGGCGGCGCCCTGCCGGAGGTGGTGGAGGACGGCGTCACCGGCATCCTCGTGCCGCCGGGCGACGCCCCCGCCCTGGCCCAGGCGATACGAACCCTGATGGGCGACCCCGAGCTGTGCCGTCGCATGGGGCAGGCGGGCCGCGAGAGGGTACTGGAGAAGTTCAGTTGGCGGAAGGCGGCGCTGGAGACCGAGGCCGTGTACCACGAGGTACTGGGTGGCCATCGCGTTTGTCCGAACGTGCTGCATGCATTGAAGGAGGCTCTATGAACTACAAGGACCTAATCCACGAAAAGGCCGACGGCGTTGCGACCATAACCTTGAACCGCCCGCACGCGTTGAACGCAATTTCCATGCCGATGCTAGCAAGTCTCTCTGCCGCGCTGCGAGATGCCGACACGGATTCTTCGGTTCGCGTCATCGTCCTCACCGGCGCCGGCCGCGGCTTCTGCGCCGGCCTCGACCTGAAGGAGATGTTCGGGGCGGCAACCGAAGCTCTCAGTGGTGCCTTCGACCTACCGAGCAGCCCGCCGGTAGTCCTCCACACCACGGACAAGCCTGTCATCTGCGCCCTTAACGGCGCAGCAGTCGGTTACGGCCTAGACCTGGCGCTCGGCTGTGACATCCGGATTGCCTCGGAAGAGGCACGTTTGGGCGCCGTCTTCACGCGCCGCGGTATCCTGCCTGAGAGTGGCGGCACCTGGCTCTTGCCTCGGCTCGTCGGCTGGGCAAAGGCGACAGAGCTGGTCTTCCGCGGCCGCATGCTCGACGCGCAGGAGGCGCTTGCGCTTGGCCTCGTGAATGCGGTTGTGCCGCATGAGCAACTGGCTGCCGAAGTGCGCACCTGGGCCACGGAGATTGCTTCAAATGCGCCCATGGCCGTGCAGGCTGCCAAGCGGCTAATGCGGCTTGGGCTGGCGGAGAGCTTCGAGGCGAATGTCCACCACGCCTACCTGGCGCTCTTGCCTCTCCTCAGGTCAGAGGACTTTCAGGAAGGAGTGCGCGCCTTCATGGAGAAGCGGCCGCCGTCGTTCAGAGGTCGTTGAGCCGCTGTTATCCAGGAACTGGCGCCCCCGGCAGGACTCGAACCCACAACCACCTGGTCCGAAGCCAGGTGCTCTATCCATTGAGCTACGGGGGCGCCACTAACAGCGACGCGCCGAAGCCGAGTTTACCATAGGCCAGTCGAGAGCCACAACCAAACTGAGATTGTCACAGGCCGGGCGACGGCCATAGCCGAAGGGGCCGCTCCGCCCAGATCGATAGCGACCGCTTTCACCCGCCAATCACACCCGTAGCTTGTAGGACGGCGATGAGCGCGTACACCACGGTCAGCACGATCAGTCCGCCCGTCACACCCCACCCCGCCGCGTTCCAGCCGCCGGAGTTTGTCCAGCGACCCATGACCCTGCGGTCGTTCAGCACGATCAGCATCAGGATGAGGATAACCGGCAGGAGGATGGCGCCTACGACGTTCGGGATGAGAAGCAGGAGCAGCAAC
The DNA here is from genome assembly GCA_963701285.1 of uncultured Chloroflexia bacterium. GTDB lineage: Bacteria > Chloroflexota > Dehalococcoidia > SM23-28-2 > SM23-28-2. The sequence continues at coordinate 414,924 of OY969584.1, forward strand.
GGCACGCCCGGCACCAGGACTGCCGCCGCGCCGATAGCTATCAGGCCGCCGAAGATTCCGAAGAAAGCGGGCGCCTTGCTCAGCGGCAGATTGATGCTCCGCTCCCAACCTAAGGCGCCGCAAACCGCGTAGGCGGTCGTGAGTGGCAGTACCGCGATCGCGAGGAGCGAGACATCGATCAAGCCGATGGCGAACAGGTTCGCCGCGAAGTCGCCGGCCAGGGGTCGCAGCGACTGCGCGACCTCCTGGACGTTGCTGGACGGCTCGCCGTGCGCGTGAAGTGTGGCAGCGGTAGTCACCATGATAAAGAAGGCGATTGCGGCCGAGGCGATCGCGCCGACGAGTACATCCACCCGCTCGAGGTTCAGCTCGCGCTCCCCCAGGCCCTTGTCCGCCACTGACGACTGAAGGTAGAACTGCTGCCACGGCGTTATGGTCGTGCCGACGACGCCAATCATGACGGACAGGTACGCGACGTCGGGCTGTATGTGCGGCACAACCGAGTGAACGCCAACGGCGGCCCAATCGGGCCTCGCAAGAAAGCCGGCGATGATGTAGCAGACCATGACCAGAGAGCCGGCAATTAGCAGTTTCTCCACACGAAAATAGGTCCCGTAGACCACGACACAAAACATGAACAGCGCCGCGATCGGAACGGCGATGTAGCGCGAGACGCCGAAGATCTCGGAGCCACTGGCGATGCCGCTGAACTCTGCGATTGTCGTCACCAGGTTCGCGATCAGGAGGACCAGCAAGGCGAACGACGTGATGCGCACTCCGAAGCGCTCGCGGATCACCTCGCCGAGCCCTTTGCCCGTCACCCCCCCGATGCGCGCCGACATCTCGCCGCATATCCCCAGGGCAATAGAGGCGAGCGTGAGGGTAAAAAGGAGGTTGTAGCCGAAGCGCGAACCGGCGATGGAGTACCCGCCGATCCCTGTCGCATCGTCGTCCACGATACCGGTGATCAGGCCGGGCCCCATGACGACCAGGAAGAGCGCAAGCCGGCGCCACGGTCCCCAGCGCTGGAGCAGCGCCAGCCCGCCGATCAGAGGCTTGTGAAGGCGAGGTGGCCGGAACACCCGGTTCATCATATTCGCCTCCGCTCGTCTATCCCGTCATCCGGCGCGGGCGGTTCTGCCAGGCGCGCGGCGTCACCAGATCGAGCACGTCGTTGACCGTCACGACCCCCCTCAGATGGCCGTGCTCATCGACCACGGGGACACCGAGGAAGTCATACCGGATCAGCATCCGCGCCACCTCCTCCTGGGGGTCGTCCAGGTGCACATACCTGACGTCGCGGCGCATGATCTCCGCCATTCGCTGGTCCGGCCGCGCGACGACCAGGTCGCGGAGGGAGAGAACGCCGGTGAGCCGGCTCTCATCATCGACGACGTAGAGATAGTAGATTTCGTCTTCCGGAGGGGCGATGCTGCGCAGTTTCGCGATAACCTCATCGCCCGTGTCCGTCTCCTGGACCGAGATCACACGGCTGTTCATCAAGCCGCCGGCCGTGTCCTCCGGGTAGGCGAGGAGGGAGCGCACCGCCTGCGCGGCCTCCGGCTCCATCAGGTTCATGAGCTCCTCCGCCCGCTCTTTCTCGACATCGCCCAGTACATCGGCCGCGTCGTCGGGCGGCATCTCCTCCAGAACGTCGGCCGCCTCCTCAGGCTCCATCGCCGATAGCACGGCGGCGCCGTGATCCTCAGACAGCTCGGCCAGGGCGCGGGCGGCCGTCTTGTCCTGCAGGGCTTCCAGCACGTCGGCGGCCTCGCCGGCCGACATCTGGCTGATGACGGACGCGATGTCGGCGGAGCGCATGCGGTGCAGCCGGTCAAAGGGAACGTTCAGGCGCACCTCGTCGATGGCCGGCCCCACGTCGACCTGTTCCCAATCGATGACGCGCGTGCGGCCGCGACCGAGAAGGCCGGCGGGCCAGGTCAGACCGAGCCGCCGCAACAGGCCGGCGGTGGAGCTGTCCACACCGCCCAATCGCAGCTCGTCGTTGATGGGGACCAGCGCGAGATCATTCACGCGCACCAGCTTGACGCCGGCTGTGTCCACGATCTGCTTGTCCAGCACGTCCCGACCCAGCCAGATCAGGTCCTCGCCAGGCTCGCCGTACGCTCCTAGATCGAAGGAGCGCCGGAGCACGGTGCCTCGCGGCGTCGCCGAGCTGACCTCATTCCAGGGAACAGCATGGAGCCGCCGCCCGCTGCGGACAACCACGGCGCGAACCGGAGGGTAGGGACCCTCCGCCGGGACGAGCACGTCGCGAAGGGTGCCGACGCTGGTGCCATCTGGGTCAAGGACAGGACGGCCCAATAGTTGGCTGAGGAATGGCATAGAAAACCACCTCCCAACTTGCGGTCGTGCGGGAGGTGGTCCGCCGCGGGCTAGCCGCGGCCGCGCGGGGGCTCCGCGCTAGCGGGGACTCACCGGAAGCGAAGCACCTCCCCCGCTCTCGTCTGTTTGACGGCTATGGCAGCCGTCTTCGTCGCTGTCCATCTTCCTTCGCTGACGCCTGAGCGGCACTAAGCCCCACAGGTCCGTCCATCCCTGAGAGTACGTCTCTGGCGGCGACGCGTCAACCCCGCGCAGTGCAAGCCCGGCCCGGCCCAATGATCAACCCGCCTGCCTGGCTACGGGCCCGGGCTGGCTGTGGCCGCCGCTGTCGCGGTAGCGCCGGCTGCCGGCAACTGGATGGCGATAATCGTTTTCTGGCCGTCAGTTTGCTCCTGGCTGACGGCGACGGTCCCGGCCAGGCCACCCCCCTCTCGCCGCGCGAATCTGATGACTACCGTCCCCTCCTCAGCGATCTCTACCACGCTGGTTACCTCCCAGGAGCCGACATTCAGCGCGTCTTCGTAGAAGCTCCGGACACCGTCGAGCGCATCGCCGGTCTCCATGCCGATGGCGTAGATGTCGCCCTGGGGGAGGCTGGCCCGACCTGCCGCCGTGATAGTGCCGCCCCCGTAGAAAGGAAAGTCACTGGGAAAACCCTCCGGAAGCTGCGGCGTGGCTGTTCCCTGGGGCGTAGCCTGGGGCGTTCCGCTGGCCGCGGCCGTTGCGCTAGCAGTCGCCCCGGAAGAGCCACCTCCGCCCCCGCAGCCGGCCAGCAGCAGCGGCAGTACCACGACAAGGAGCAGGGTATGGGGTGGACGGAGGGATTCGAACCCTCGATCTCCAGGGCCACAACCTGGCGCCTTAAACCACTCGGCTACGCCCACCACAGAGGATATGCCGGAGAAACGGGCGGCTGGCCGCCAACCTGCCGACGTGCGCCCCTCGCCGGCGCTTGGAGTGTATCACGGGGGCGCAGATAGGCGCAAGGACATCTGAGGCTCGGCCAGCGCTCCCTTAAGTGTCGCGTCAGGATGAGCGGCCACCAGCTCCGCGGCTTTGGTCGTGCTCCCGCCAAGCGTGCTCGATCAGCGCCATGAGCCCGCCCGACACCAGCGAATGGCCGCCCAGGGCCACGGGAATGGCTGCCCGGGCCGCGCCCTCGCTGAACTGGCGCAGGAAGGGATCATGGATCTCCTGCCAGCGACCCAGGTCGGAGAGGAAGCGGTCGGCCCGGCTGGGCTCGAGGCCCCGGTGGGCCAGGATGACGCGGCTGTCCAGGAAGGCGGCGTCGGCTAGCTCCGCCAGCGTGGCGAAGAAGCGCTCCACGCCCACCGCCGCCAGGTAGAACCCGACCAGCGAGCGCGCCTGCCCGCCCTCCACGCGCCCTTCCGCCTGCATGCCCCGCTCCTCGGCCAAGAAGCGCACCCGGCAGGCCGTCTCCCGCTCCAGGTATTGCCAGACACGGCTGCTGCTTCGGCCGGCCACCAGTACCTGCGCGGTCGAGACGATGAACAGGGGCAGGATGCGCCGGTAGAGGGAAACGTCCAGCCGCCAGCCGTCCAGCAGCGCCTGCAGGCGGGGCCCGGCGCCGCCGACCAGGGTGAGGATGGCAAGGTCCGCCGGAGAATCGATGTCGAACTGGCTGGCGATTCCGCGGGGAAGGGTGCGGACGGCAAGGCCGGCCTGCTCCGCCAGCAGCCGGGCCAGAGGGTTGTCGATGGCCGGCAGCTCGATGCGGGCGAGGGCGGCAGCGGGCGAGAAGGCCACCAGGTCCGCCGAGTAGTAGTTGTTGGCCACGACCTGTCCCTCGCCGCGGCCCAGCTCCTGGGCGACCTCAACGAACTCCTGAGCCGGCAGCAGCGGCACGCTGCCGCCGCTGAAGTAGACCACCGACCGCAAGCCCAGCCGCTCGATGACCCCGGCCAGACGGCGCCCGAAGTGGAAGGGGCCGTGGTCTACGTCCAGCCGGACGCCCGCGGGCAGCGCCTCCAGTCCGTCGGCGGCATCGGCCACTAGCACGGCGTAGGCGAAGGCGCCGGTGGAGAGGGCGCGCTCCAGGCTGTCTAGCGTGGCAGCGCGCCGGCCGGCAGCGGTCATCTCCTCGACCGGGCTGCCGCCCAGACCGCCAACGAAGCTAACCAGGACGGGAGGTTCCAGCAACTCGGGCCGGCCGTCCCCTAGGGCATCTGGGGAATGATCATGCCGTAGTCGCCCCGGCGGCGGCGATAGAGGAGAGCGTAGGTGTTGGCCTTTGTGTCGAAGAAGAGGAAGAAGTCGTGGCCCAGAAGCTCCATCTGCTCGATGGCCTCCTCCTCGCTCATCGGCTTCATGGGGAACTGCTTGATGCGCACCACCTTCCCCAGGATGATCTCTTCCTCGACCTCCGCCTCCTCCTCGACTGCGGCCTGCTCGATCTGGGCGGCCTCCTTGGCGCCCTGCCGCCGTCCGCTGCGGTACGACCTCTCCTTGAAGCGCCGCACCTGCCGCGATAGGACATCGGCGGCGGCATCGATAGCGGCCATCAAACGCGGGCCCCTCTCTTCGGCGCGCAGATAGGTGCCGTTGCAGTTCACGGTAAGTTGAACGACATAGCGGTGGGCGCTCTCGCCGCCCTCCAGCTCCAGTTCAACCACCGCCTCGTCCACCAGCGGGAGGTACCGTCCCAGGCGGCTCAGCTTGCGGGCGGTGTATTCCCGCAGCTCCTCCGTGACAGGGACGTGGCGGGCGCGGAAGGTGAGATCCATGCAGTCTTATCCTTTCCCGATGCTCTTCTGCCGGACGCGCCTTCAGAGGCAGTTCTACTGTAACCCGGAACGCCACCCCCTTCAAGGCTGCTCCATCAGTCCTCGCGGGCGAAGGTCAGCGCCCAGACGGAGGCGGCGCCCGCCTGGCCCAGCGCCTGGGCGCAGGCGTCCAGGGTGGCGCCGGTGGTCATCACGTCGTCGATGACGAGGACGCAGCGTCCCTCCACCCGGCGCCTGTCGGCGGCGAAGGCATCGGACACGTTGCGCCGGCGCGCCTCTGCGTCGACGCTGCGCGCCTGGGGCGGCGTGTCGCGACGGCGGGCCAGGCCGCGCTCGACCAGCGGCAGGCCGCTCAGCCGCGCCAGCTCCCGGGCCAGCAGCGCCGACTGGTTGTAGCCGCGCAGCCGCTGCCGCCGCCCGAAAAGGGGCACCGGCACCACCACATCCGCCGGCAGCGCCTCCGACTCCAGATAGACGGCCATCACCTCGGCCATTGGCCGGGCCAGGGCCGCGAGGTGATGGTACTTGAGAGCGCGGACGGCCTCCCGTGCCGGCCCTTCGTACAAACAGACCGTGCGGGCCCCGACGAAGGTGGGCCGAGCCGCAGCGCAGCGGCCGCACATCGCGCCCTGGCGCTCGGGCTGCCAGCAGAGTGGGCAGCGCGGCGGCAGCGCGCGCGGCAGCGCCTCGCGGCAGGCCTGGCACAGGAAGGAACCGTGCGCCCCGCAGGCGACGCAGCGAGGCGGGAACACGGCGTCCAGGACCGCCTGGGCCACCCGGGCCAGCGGCCGCGCCTTCGTTCGGTCCATGCTTCCAGCATTATAGCCTGCCTCCATCAAGGGTGCTCAAGACAAGCCCCGCGCAGCGGTAGGGGCGGTCCGCGAACAGTCCCTACTGCCCTCCCGACCCAATCCCCGGATCTCGTCGCCTTGCCGCCTTCGAGAGGCGTGGCTTACACTAGGGAACGGGTGAGATCCATGCAGGCCAGGGTCAAGTTCTTCGCCGCACTGCGCGAGATGGTGGGCGCCCGCGAGCTGAGCCTGGAGGTCGCTGACGGCCAGACGGTGGGCGGCCTCTACCACGAGCTGTGCGCCCGCTTCCCGCGCCTGGCCGACTACGAGTCGATCTTTCTCTACAGCGTGAACGCCGAGTACGTTCCCGCCGACCACATTCTGCGGGACGGCGATGAGGTGGCGTTCATCCCGCCGGTGAGTGGGGGCTGACGTGCTAGTTGAGATTACCCCCGACCCGCTGTCGCCGGAGCGCCTCGTCGAGCACGTCCGCCGGGACGATAGCGGCGCCGTCGCGCTCTTCCTGGGCGTGGTGCGCGACAACAGCGGGGGCCGCCGCGTCCTCCATCTGGAGTACGACGCCTATCCCGAGATGGCCGAGAAGAAGCTGCGAGAGGTGGCGGACGAGGCGCAGGCCCGCTGGCCCATCACCGACGTCGCCATCGCCCACCGCAGCGGCCGCCTGGAGATCGGCGAGACGAGCCTCGTCGTCGCCGTCTCCTCACCCCACCGCCACGAGGCCTTCGCCGCCTGCCGGCACATCGTGAACCGCATCAAAAAGGTCGTCCCCATCTGGAAGAAGGAGGTCTGGGAGGGCGGTGAGACCTGGATCGAAGGGGAGCCGGCCGCGGAGAAGTAGGGCCGCGTTGAGCACGACGGACATTTCAGCACTGCGACGGCACCGCCCCGCGAACGGGGCGGCATCCATGCCCCCGCCTTCAGGCGGGGGTCAAGGACGATCACAAGGCTGGATTGTCTGGAGGCTGGCTACTGAATGACCACCTACTCCCCCATCGCTGCGCCGCCTCGCTTCTGCACCCACTGCGGCGGCCCCCTCAGCGAACGCCTCCTGGACACCGAGGAGCGACCCCGCCTCGTCTGCGACCGCTGCCAGCACATCCATTATCTCGACCCGAAGGTGGTAGTGAGCGTCATTATCGAGCGCGGCGGCCGCATCCTGCTCCTGCGTCGCGCCATCGAGCCCCGCTACGGCACCTGGACCTTCCCCGGCGGCTACATGGAGGTGGACGAGACGGCCGAGGAGGCCGGCCAGCGAGAGGTGCAAGAGGAGGCCGGCCTGCAGGTCAAGCTCGGGCTGCTGCTGGGAGTCTACTCGCGGCCAGTGCCCGCTGGCCCGGGCGTCCTGGTGCTGGTCTTTCGCAGCGGCCGCCCGACGGGCCGCTTACGCGTCGGCCGCGAAGCGCTAGAGGCCCGCTGGTTCCTCCCCGACGACATCCCCTGGGGCGAACTCGCCTTCGACACCACCCACTGGGCCCTGCGCGACTGGCTACGGAGCCGCGAGGGTCAAGGGGCGCGCCGCCGCCCGCCCCGCCGCGGCGGCGCCTGAGCCGGCCGCTGCTGCTGCCCCCTCGGGCGAACCCCCCGGTAGTCCGGCGCGTCGATCTCCAGGGTGATGCAGACCTTGGGGTCGAACATGCGGGACACCCAGGTCCGAGGGAGGCTGGTCTCCTGCTCCTTCCCCACCGTGATCACGGTGGCTAGCTTCGCGTTGTAGCGGTAGTTCAGGATCTGGAACAGCTTCTCCTGGGCCCAGGCCGTCGCGCTGTGCACCCCCAGGTCGTCCAGGATCAGGAGCGGAGCCGTGCGTACCGCCTCGAACACCTCCTCGAAGTGGCCGGCGCCAGCATCCTCGCGGAAGGCCGACCGGAGCAGGTCGAGCAGGTCCGGCACGACGCAGAACTCCGCCGCCGTCCCCCGCCCCCCCAGGTAGTGACCGATGGCTGCCGCAAGGTGCGTCTTGCCGCACCCCGATGGGCCCAGCAAAACCAGCCAGCCATCGGGGTCTTCGGCATAGGCCCTCGCCGTCTTGTAGGCGTTCCGGATGCTGTGAAGAGCGCGCTCCACCCGCTCCTGGAGATCCCTTCCGTAGACCTCTCCCGCATCCTGGTTCCGGTAGCCATCGGTGACCATTTGCTGAAGGGCCGGCCCGCTGTACAAGAAGCCCTCGAACGTCATCTCGCGCACCAGAGGCAGCGCCAGCCCGCCGAAGGCGCCCGTTCGTCCCGCCTGGTCGGGGCACTCCAGCTCGAAGACGCGCGCCAGCCCGACGTCTGTCAGGCGGGTGCGCAGCCGGTCGTCCATCTCTTCCAGCGGCCGGTTGGTGGTGAACACCGTAGGTAGGCGGTAGTTGTAGCGATGGTTGATGAGCTGGAACAGTTTCTCCTGGGCCCAAGCCGTGGCGCTCTGGGCGCCCAGGTCGTCCAGGACCACCAGCGGCGCGTTGCGCACCTGCTCGAAGAGCTCATCGTAGGGGAGATCGCTGCCGGGGCTGTAGGCGGCCCGCAGGTGGTCCAGCAGGTCGGGCACGACCACGAAGAAGGTGGCATGGCCCATCTCGATGGCGCCGTTGGCGATGGCCGCCGCCAGGTGGGTCTTGCCGCAGCCGCTGGGCCCGCCGAAGACCAGCCAGCCGCTGGGCTGGCGCGCGAACTCCTGCGCCGCCGCCACCGCCGAAGCGAACCGCTCCTGATCATGAGGGTCGGTGCTGCGGCCGCGGGTCATCAGGTTGGCGAAGGTCAGGCGGGCCAGGGGCCCCAGGTTGCTGTAGCGCTGGAGGCGGACCAGCCGTTCATCCTCCCGCTCGTCCAGGACGCAGCGGCAGGGGAAGGCGCGGCCAAAGTCGGGGTGATCGAGGGCGACGTCGCGACGCACGAAGCCCGCCCCGCCGCAGACGGGGCAGCGCTCCTCCTTGGCGCTCTCCTCGGCCGGCCTGCCTGCCTGTCCGGCAGGCTCAGCGCTGGATGAGATGTCGGTACCGGTCGAAGGGGGAGCGCTGCCCGCGATCTCTTTCAGTATCTCGTCCAGCCTTCTCATAGTCGGGGCCCTCAGCTTCGTACCGTTTGAGTATGGCCTGAATGTACCGCCAGCTACGCTTGTTGAGGCTCACCGCCTCCCGGAACGCCGCCTCGATCCACTCCGGCGGGTAGCGCGCCTCCGCATCCTTGAGCTCCTCGGCGATGAGCGGCCCGATGGTGCCGACGTTCTCCTCGTACAGGGCGAAGATGACGGGCAGAGGCGCCCTGCCTTCGCCAGCGTCCGCCGGCTGAGGGGCCAGGCCCAGCTCGCCCCTACGGGCCACCGCCAGCGCCCGCCGCCCGGCCGCCGTGTTCAAGAAGAACAGCTCCTCGCCGCGCCCGTCCTGCTCCACCGCCAGGCGCAGGAGCGTGCCCCGCTCGACGGCCGCGTTCAGGCCGCGGCGCAGGGCGCCCTCCGCCAGCGAGCGCAGGGCGGCGGCCAGCGTGCCGTCGGCCGCCAGCTCGCCGTAGGTCAGGAAGCGCGGCTGCCCCTTCTTGCGGGCGTGAGCGAAGAAGAAGTAGACCGTCACCACCAGCTCGGCCGGGTCCTCCAACTGGGGCAGGAGGGCCGTGAAGAAGAGACTGGGCACGGCAGTGGCCCGCGCCCCGGCGGGAAAGCCCGGGAACGGTCTCTCCCTTACGGCCAATCTTCCGGCTCCTGCACCAGCAGGTCCTCGAAACGCGCCACCTTCTCCCGAAAGCGGAGGTGGATGGTGCCCGTGGGGCCGTTGCGGTGCTTGGCCACGATCACCTGGACGATGCCTGCTGGATAGCTGTCGCCCGGCCGGTCGGGGTGCAGGCGCTGCCACTCGTCCTTGCGCATGTAGGCGTCCTCGCGGTAGATGAACAGCACCACGTCCGCGTCCTGCTCGATGCTGCCCGACTCGCGCAGGTCGCTCAGCATCGGGATGTGGGTGGTCCGCGCCTCCACCGCCCGCGAGAGCTGCGACACAGCGATGACCGGCACGTTCAGCTCGCGGGCCAGCTCCTTGAGGGAGCGCGAGATGTAGCTGATCTCCTGAACCCGGTTCTCGGCGAACACGCCGCCGTGCATGAGCTGGAGATAGTCGATGATGACCAGGTCCAGCCGGTGCTCCCGCGACAGGCGCCAGGCCTTGCCTCGCATCTCCGCCATGCGCAGGACGGCGCTGTCGTCCACGTAGATGCTGGCGTTGGCCAGCACGCCCATCGCCTGCATGATGCGCCGCTCTTCAACCTCGCTGTGGGTGCCCAGGCGCAGGCGGGTGGAGTCGACGTTGGACTCCGCCGCCAGCAGGCGCTGGGCCAGCTGCTCGCCGGCCGTCTCCAGACTGAACACCGCCACGGTGGCCTCCTGCCCCGCCGCCGCGTTGCGGGCGATATTCAGAGCCAGCGAGGTCTTGCCCAGGCTGGGCCGCGCCGCCAGGATGACCAGGTCGTTGCGCTTGAGGCCGCCCAGCAGCGTGTCCAGGTCCATGAAGCCGGTGCGAATGTGGCCGGCCGCTGGCCCTGCCTCCTCGCCCTCGGCCGCCTCCACGTGGCGCTCCAGAAGCTCGCGGATGTGGACGAAATCGCTGACCAGCTTGTCGCCCCGCACAGCGGCCAGTAGCCCCTCCGCCCGCGATAGGGCGGTGCCCAGGTCGTGGCCGCCCTGGTATCCCAGCTGCGTGATCTTGCCAGCGGCATCGATGAGGCGCCGGTAGACAGCGTCCCGCTGCACGATCTGAGCGTAGTACTCCACACCCAGGGGCGTGGGCAGGTCGGTGACCAGCCGGCTCAGGTAGGTTACGCCGCCCAGCTCCTCCAGGCGGCCGCGGCGGGCCAGCTCGTGGGCGAGGGTGATCTGGTTGATGGTCTCGCCCCGGTCCCAAAGAGCCAGGCAAGCGTCGTAGGCCCAGACGTTCTTCTCCCGGAAGAAGTCCTCGGGCCGCAGGATGGGCGCTACCTTGAAGATCGCCTCGCCGTCTACGAGGAGGGAGGCGATAACCGCCTCTTCGGCGTCGATATCGTGGGGCGGGAGCTTCTCAACGGCAACAGCCATCATAGCCCCCCAAGCGCTACCTCTAGGCCTACTCTTGCTCCCTCGAGCGGCGGCGGGCTATTATCTCGTCGGCAGACCGCCCGATGAGCAGCCGGCCCAGATTGCGGTGCCCGACCTTCAGGTAGTACTTCCGCCAGACCTGACGGATCTCGTCGGCGGTCTTGGCCGCGTCCAGCTCTCGCTCGGCGTCCGTCAGCTGGGCCTCGGCCTCGTCGTCGGCCATCGTCATGAGCGCGCTCCTTCTACTCTACGCGTTTCCCCTCGTGGTGAGCTTCGTATCTCCGCTCGTGGTGAGCCCTGTGTCTCTGGCAAGCCTTGTGCCTCCGCTCGTGGCGAGCCTCGTATCTCCGCTCGTGGTGAGCCTGTCGAACCACGAGTGGGGCCCGACGGCTCTCACTAGCCTTCCTCGCCAGCCTCCTCCGCCTCCTCGGCCAGGGCCTCTTCCGTTACCGGCTCCGGCTCCTCGGCCACCGGCTCCGGCTCTCCCGCCGCGGCGGCTGCCGGCTCCTCGCCCTCAGGGGCGGGCGCCGGCGGCGGCATGCCCTCGCCCAGCACCTCTACCTGGACAGTGGCGCGGACGTTCCGGCTCAGCCGCAATGGCACATCGAACGTGCCCACCTGGCGGATCGGCTCGCCCAGCTCCACCTGGCGATGCTCCAGGACGAAACCCAGAGGTCCCTCGAGAGCCTCGGCGATGTCGCGGGCGGTCACCGAGCCGTACAGCCGGCCCTGGGGGCCCGCCTTCACCGTGAGGCTCACGCTATGCCCAGCGAGCCTCTCGGCCAGCGCCGTCGCGTCCGCGTCCAGCTTCGCCTGCTCCTTGGCTTCGGTGCCCGCCCGGGCCTGCGCGATGCGGATGTTGTGGTCGGTAGCGGGCGCCGCCAGGTTACGCGGCAGCAGGAAGTTCCGAGCAAAGCCGTCGGCGACGTTCTTCACCTCGCCGGTACGCCCGGAGCCCTCCACCTCCTGGAGAAACACAACCTTCACCGAATGCCTCCCTCACAGACCGCTGACACCGTCGCCATGATGCCACGGCTCGTCGTCAGCAGCACAAGACCTTTTTCGACCAAGTAATCCCAAACTTATCCAGCGCTTTCCACAATCCACGCCAGATAGAAAACCTTACCCATATGAGGATATTAGAACAAGTGTTTGATGCTGTCAAGAGAGGCTAACCCGCCAGCGCCCGCTCCAGCCCGCCAGCGTAGGCCTGGGCCAGCTCCGCCAGGGGCAGATCGATACGGCCTCCCATCACGAAGCGCTGGCCGCCCAGCCGCCCCACGCGAACGACGGGCACGTCCTGAGCGGCGGCGATGGCCGCCAGCCTCTGTCCGGCCGACGGCGCCACCGCGACCACGATCCGCGACGGCGCCTCGCCGAAGAGGGCGGCATCCACACGGCCGGCGAACTCAGCGTCCGACGCGTCGAGGCCTGTGGCTACCGCCAGGCACATCTCCGCCAGGGCCACCGCCAGGCCGCCCTCGGCGCAGTCGTGGGCGGCGGCCACCAGGCCCTCGTCCATGGCGGCGAGGGCTGCCTGCTGCACCCATGCCTCCAGGTCGAGGTCGATGCGGGGGCGGCCGGCCACTAGGTCGTGCATCTGCTTCAAGTATTCGCTCCCCGCCAGCGTGTTGGCGTCGGCCGCCAGGGTTGCGCCCAGGAGGAACAGCTCCTGCCCCTCGCGGGCGAAGCTCAGCGAGCAGCGGCGGGTGACGTCCTCCAGCAAGCCCATCATTCCGATGACCGGCGTCGGGTAGACGGCCTCGCCGCCCGTCTCGTTGTACAGGCTGACGTTGCCGGATATGACGGGGGTGCCCAGCTTCTCGCAGGCGGCGGCCATCCCGCCGATGACCTGCTGCATCTGGTAGTAGACCTCCGGCCGCTCCGGGTGGCCGAAGTTCAGGCAATCCGTGATGGCGATCGGCCGGGCGCCCACGCAAACCAGGTTGCGGGCGGCTTCGGCCACAGCCATCGCCCCGCCGGCGTAGGGATCGAGGTAGCAGTAGCGGCCGTTGCCATCGGTGCAGAGCGCGATGCCCTTGCGGCTGCCGCGCACTCGCATCACCGCGGCGGCGTCGCCGGCCTCGGCCACGGTGTTGGTGAGGACGCTCTGGTCGTACTGGCGGTAGACCCAGCGCTTGCTGGCGATGGTGGGCGCCGCCAGGAGGCGCAGGAGCGCCGCATTGGCGTCGTCCACGTCGGGCAGGGAGCCCAGGGCAAAGGACTGGAGCTTGGCCAGCGCCGGCGGCGGCACGCCCTCGCGGGTGTACTGGGGCGCCTCCGTCACCAGGCCGACGGGCAGGCAAGCCACCTCGACCTCGCCGTCCCAGATGCGGGCCAGGCCGTCGTCGGTCACCCTGCCGATGAACGCCCAGGGCACCTCCCAGCGGTCGAAGAGGCCGGTCACCTGCTCCTCGTAGCCCTGCTTGACGATGATCAGCATCCGCTCCTGCGATTCGGCCAGCATCGCCTCGTAGGGCGTCATGCCCTGCTCGCGGCGGGGCACCTTCGCCACGTCTATCTCCAGGCCGTTGCCGGCGCGAGCCGCCGACTCCAGCGCCGAGGCGGTGAGGCCGGCCGCGCCCAGGTCCTGGATGCCGGCCGCCCACTCGGGATGGTTATGGGCCAGGTCCAGGCAGGCCTCCATGAGCATCTTCTCCAGGAACGGGTCGCCGATCTGCACCGCCGGCCGCAGCTCATCGTAGCGAGCGTGGGGGTCGGTGCGCGAGGCCAGGCCGGAGGCGCCGTGCAGGCCATCGCGGCCGGTGGCCGCCCCCACTAGGAGCAGGCGGTTTCCCACACCGCGAGCCGCCGCGCTGGTCAGCCACTCCTTTGGCACCACGCCCACGCACATGACGTTCACCAGCGGGTTGTGGGAGTAGGCCTCCTGGAAGTACACCTCGCCGCCCACGGTGGGGATGCCCAGGCAGTTGCCGTAGCCGGCGATGCCCGCCACCACGCCCGTGAACAGATAGCGGTTGCGCGGCTCGTCCAGCGGGCCAAAGCGCAGGGAGTCCAGCAGGGCGATGGGCCGCGCCCCCATCGCGAAGATGTCGCGCACTATGCCGCCGATGCCGGTGGCCGCCCCCTGGTACGGCTCGATCGCCGAGGGGTGATTGTGGGACTCGATCTTCATCACCACGCACAGCCCATCACCGATGTCCACCGCGCCGGCGTTCTCCGCACCGCGCTCGGTCAGGACGTACGGCCCTCCGGCGGGGAGCAGGCGCAGCAGGGGGCGCGAGTTCTTGTAGCCGCAGTGCTCGCTCCACAGCGCCCCGAACATCCCCAGCTCCACCTCGGTGGGCTCGCGGCCCAGGCGGGCGACAATGAGGCCGTACTCCTCGCGGCTGAGGGCGATCTGGTCGAGGATCCGCTGGTCCACAGGCATAGGATCAGGCTAAGCATACCGGACGAGGATCGCTGCGGCAACGAGAGTAGCGCGCCGCGCCCGGCGAGAGATGAAGGAACGAATCGTCTTTGGTAGCTGATCCTTCGACATGCTGAGGATGAGCGCGAGGGCAGCCTGTCATTCTGAGCGAAGAGGGCCGTGACCCCGCTCGTGCGTCGGTAGGCTCACCATAAGCGGGAAAAACGGCTCACCATGAGCAGCCAAGAACGCCAGCAGGCCTACTCCAGCGAGAAGGGCGGATACTCGTCCCGCATCAACAACAGGTAGGCCTGCACCCGCAGAGTCCAACGCTGCACGCCGACCCCGAACGTGTATAGCCCTTCCGGATACCGGCCGGTGAACAGAATGGCGAACCAGCCGATAACCACTGTCACCAGCCAGGCCAGCAACAGGAAGAGCAGCACGACGAGCTGGGGGATGATGAGGATGAGGCGAAAGGCGACCGACCAGCGGTTGCTTCGCTCCGGATAGTCAACCTCGAAGGTCACCGGGTACGAGCCCTCAACGAAGGGTGGGTACTCGTCCCGGAGCAGCGCCGTGTAGGCGACGACGTTGGCGCGCCAGCCCATGTACATCCGGGCCAGGTTCCACAAGCCGCGCGGATACTTGCCGGTGAACAGGATGGCGAACCAGGCGATGAACGCGCACACGGAGGCGACCGCACCGAATGCGCCGTCACCCGAGTTGGCGCCCACGCCCACCGATCCCGCGGACCCCACCAGAAGGACCTGCGGGATTGCGAGGATGGCCCGGAAGGCCGTCGTCAGGCGGTTGCGCCCCGTGGTCTGCCGCTGTACGTCGAAGGTCACCGGGTAGTCAGCCACCGTTGTGCTCCTCCGGCCTCGCCCCGCCTATCGAAGCGAGAAGGGTGGGTACTTGTCCGTCATCAGGTACGAGTACGCGTTGACGCGAAAGCTCCAGCGGATCACCCCGACGCCAAAACCGAACAGACCCTTCGGATAGCGGCCCGTGAACAGTATGGCGAACCAGGCGATGATCAGGGTTACACCGTACACTATCCAGAGCAGCATGAACACGATGATGCTGGGAATAACGAACAGCCACTTCACGAAGATCAGCCAGCGCGAAAGGCGCTCCGGGTAGTCCATCTCAAGGGTCACCGGATACCGGCCCGCCTCCATCGTGAACGGCGGATACTCGTCTCGCATCAGCAAGACGTAGGCGGTGACGTTAGCGTCCCAGCGGTAATACCCCACCACCAGGTTGAATAGCCCCTTCGGATAGCGGCCCGTGAACAGTATGGCGAACCAGGCGATGAACGTGACGACGCCGGCAACGGCACCCAGGACGTACAAGATGACAAAGTGAGGAATGGCCAGCAGCCACTTGACGAAGATCTTCCAGCGCGAGAGGCGCTCAGGGTACTCCACATCATAGCGTAGAGGATAGGAAGCCGCCGTATAGGTCATCGTCTCTCCTCCTGACTCGCTCTTGCTGGCGCAAGGCTACACAGAGGCAGACAGGCTGTCAACCTCGAGGCGCTACTCGAACACGTACTCGATGCTCTTCCGAAAGCCGAAGCTCGGCGAGTAGTCAAGTTCGGTCGGCGCCACCCCTTCTGCCACTTCGAAGACCACTTTGACCGTGTCCGTCTCGTGATCCTCGACGTCCTGTGGCGCCGCTTCGCCCTCCACCGTCACCAGCTCCGGGTCGTGGTCCTTGCCCCCAGCGTCCTTCAGCTCGAAGTCCGACGCCCTGATCTTCACATCCCGCCGGCCATCATTCGCCACCGAGAACTGGAACATCACCAGGCGCTTGCCGGGAGCGGCCTGCAGCAGCGTCTCCTCCTCCGCCGACAACGAGTCCGTGACCGAAAGCAGAGCGACCCTCACATTGCCGATGCCCACCACGTCGGCCGACCTCCCCTGCTGCAAGCCCTGATAGTTCACGTCCACCTTCAGCTCCTCGCCCAACAATAGGGCCGCCACCACGATGCCGGCGATGGCGCCGCCCGTCAGCAGGAAGCCCAGGATGGACGAGATGAGATAGGCGTCGCCGCCCGCCGGCCCGGCCTCGGCCGAAAGATTGAAGGGCGGATACTCGTCCGTAAGGGAGAGAACGTAAGCCTCCACCCGTGCACCCCAGCGCAGCACGCCTACCACATAGTCGTACAGGCCGCGCGGGTAGCGGCCGGTGAACAGAATGAATAACCAGACGATGATAGTGACGATGGCCACCGTCAGCATGAGGATCGACAGGATTATGAAGTGCGGTATGGCGGTGATGATCTTCCAGAAGAGCAGCTTCCAGCGGGCCAGCCGCTCTGGGTAGCGCACGTCGTAGTTGATCGCCCAGTCGCCCTCGAAGGCCGGGTAGGCCTCCGCCAGCAGAAGAAGATAGCCGAGGGCCCGGCTCTGCCAGCGATAGAGGGCTACCTGGAAGTCGAAGAGCCAGCGCGGTATGCGGCCCCGCACCAGGATGGCCAGCCATGACCCTACTACTACACCTGCCGCAGCCCCGGATACCACCTCCCAGAAAACGAGAACCGGAATGACCAGGAAGATGCGCAGCAGCGTCTTCCAGCGGACGAGCCGCTCAGGGTAGGCGGCGGTGAAGACCACCGGATAGGGAGCTGCTTCAGCCATGGGTCACCCCCGCTCTCTCCAGGATCGACCGCCAGATGTAGAGCCCGTCCTCGCCCCCCAGCAGCGCCTCGCAGGCTCGCTCCGGGTGCGGCATCATCCCCAGGACGTTGCCCCGCTCGTTGATGATACCGGCGATGTTGTTGGCGCTGCCGTTGGGGTTGGCCGCGGCCGTCGCCTCGCCGGCGGCGTCGCAGTAGCGGAACGCCACCCGGCGCTCCGCCTCCAGGCGGGCCAGCGTCTCGGCGTCGGCGTAGTAGCGCCCCTCACCGTGCGAGATGGGGACGGCCAGCACCTGCCCCAGCCGACAGCCCGCGCTGAACAGCGTATCGGCGTTCTCCACCCGCAGGTTCACCCACTGGCAGCGGTACTGCAGGCTGTCGTTGCGGATCAGGGCGCCTGGCAGGAGGCCAGCCTCGCACAGGATCTGGAAGCCGTTGCAGATGCCGATGACCGGCTTCCCGGCCTCGGCATGGCGGACCACCGCCTCCATCACCGGCGAGAAGCGGGCGATTGCCCCGGTCCGCAGGTAGTCGCCGTAGGAGAAGCCGCCCGGCAGGACGATGCAGTCGTAGCGGGAGAGGTCGACCTCGCGATGCCAGACGTAGTCGGTTGGCTGGCCGAGGATATCGCTCAGAGCGTAGTGGCAGTCGCCGTCGCTCCAGGTGCCGGGAAAGACGATAACCGCGAACCGCATTCGATCTCTGCCCGCGCCGATTATACCCGAACGCGGCCTCGCTGGCACCTGCCCGGACGAAGATGCTGTGATCGGTGGAAAGCCTATCGGAAGTTTCGGCCGCGCGGCTGTTGACAAAACTCTCGTAAGGTTTAACATCGACGTGCTCGCACGGATCGTGTGAGGGGGACTGCCCAGAGAGGGTGAATGCCATGAAGGCTATCAGGAAGGCCGCGCCCCTTTCTGTCCTGGGGGCCGGACTCGTCGTAGCGCTGACAATCGTGGCCTTAGGGCTGTCGGGCGGCCTGGAGAGAGCCCACGGCCAAGACCCCGACGGAGTGATCACCGGGATCGACATGGACCCCACCGGCAACACCGCTACCACGCTCGGCACCATCGACAGATGCCGCGCGGTGTCCCCCGGCGACGTCATCCAAATCGACGTGTTCGTGTCAGATCTGGAGGATCCCCCCGGGTGTACGGTGGGTGGCACGCCCTTCTGCGAGAGCATCTCAAGCTCCCGGTACGACCTGATGGGCTGGCCCGCCAGCGGAAACGACGCTGCGGCACCGCGCATCACCGCTCAGAACAACAGGCTGTTTCTTGACGCGGCGCCCGCTAGCATAGTCGTCGATTTCAGCGACACTGTGCCCGACGGCACCGACCCGCACTTGGTGAGCATTGTTGACCTGGGCGCTGCGGAGTACCCCCTCAACAGCTTCCACCAGGGTCTCATCGGGCGCTACACGTTTGACACTCACGGCGCCGCGGCGGGCCTTTATGAGCTTACGCTAGAAAACGTCGCGCATATACGTGACATCCCGCCCGGCGCGCTGGTGCCCAACAAGGGCATCTTGGACGCCAACTTCACCCCCGCGTACGGCCTCATCGCGGTGGGCGTCCCCTGCGCCACCAGCGTCGGCGGCCTGGCGGAGCTCCCGCAGGTGGCCGGCGACTCCGGTTCGTCCACCGGGGCCTATGCCCCGCTCGCCGGCGGGCTGGCGGCAGCTGCCGTCGCCCTAACGGCGGGCGGGTGGTACGCCAGGAGGCGGGGGATCAGGTAGGCCCCATCGCCTTGACGCCTTAGCGACGTTCTGCCATGCTGCGGGCGCTGGCCTGTTCTTCGCGCTCCAGGGAGGTGCACCCATGTTACGATTTCCGCAACGCCTCGTTCTTTCTGGTGTGGCCTGCGCTTTACTGGTAGCCGTCGGCCTGCTGGCGTGGCCCCTGGCCGCGGGGCCGTCGGAGGCGGAGTCCGGCTCGATGCACACCTGCCCGCCGGCGGGGAAGTAGTCGATAGCAGTGTGGGACGGCGCGAGCGGCACGGCGGCCGGCGATGCGCTGACGACGTGCGGGGCGGGAGCGGTGGACGCCGCCTACGCCCTCGACCCGGAGACGGGCGCGTGGTCGCGCTGGTTTCCCGGCGAGCCGGACGTGAGCAACCTGCCCCCCTTGGGCGATAAGCAGGGCGTTCTGGCGCTCGGCGGAACGGCGGCGATGGAAGCGGCGGGGGTAGAGCGTGTGGGCGCAGCCCAGGCGGCGGGTCAGGTCCACAACTGCCCGCCGGCGGGGAAGTGGTCGATAGCAGTGTGGGACGGCGCGAGCGGCACGGCGGCCGGCGATGCGCTGACGACGTGCGGGGCGGGAGCGGTGGACGCCGCCTACGCCCTCGACCCGGAGACGGGCGCGTGGTCGCGCTGGTTTCCCGGCGAGCCGGACGTGAGCAACCTGCCGCCGTTGAACGACATGCAGGGCGTTCTGGCGTTGGGCTCGGCCACCGGGCCGCCAGCGACCCCGACGGCGACTCCGACGGCGACTCCCACGGCGACTGCGACGCCCACGCCTGCTCCAATCGTGTTTACGGGTCAAGGGGACAAAAACACCCCCGTCTTCTCGGTGGGCACTTGGAGCTTCACAGTCAAGTGGACGACCGCCTCCCACGACCCGGAGTACGCGGTTTTCGGGTTTTTCGTCTATCCTGAGGGTGAGACGGCGGGCTATATATGCGAGGCCGGTTTTGACGGCGTTGGCAGCGACAGCACGGTCTGCCGTGGCGGGCCCGGCAAGTTGTACATCACGGTGCTGGCAGCCAACCTGAGTTCCTGGCGGATCGAGATCACCGGACCGCCGGACGTCGCCAGCCTCCCCGCCACGTTTGCCGGTCGGGGGGACAAGGACACTCCCGCGTTCCGCGTTACCGGATCGAGCTTCACGGTCAGGTGGACGACCGCCTCCGACAGCCCGGAGTACGCAAGCTTCGGGTTTTTCGTCTATCCTGAGGGCGAGACGGTGGGCTATATATGCGAGGCCAACTTCGACGGCGTTGGCAGCGACAGCACCACCTGCTACGCGGGACCTGGGGAGTACTACGCTGTGGTGCTGGCAGCAAATCTCACTTCCTGGAAGCTGGACATCAAGCAGTAGTATCGGCGGCGCACGCGAGACCGCGCTAGGTCCGGGCGAGGCGCTCGCCAAACCAACTGGTCCACGCAGTCCGTCGCCTTCGCGGCTGGCGGATCGTACGCCAGAAGGCGGTGGGTCCGGTAGGCACCTTCTAAGCCGGGCGCTCGATCTCGATGGGGGGCGCCGTCCCGTCCACCGGCGACGACGGCACCTGCTGCAGGAACTGCGCCGCCAGCGCCTCCTGCTCCTTCTCCGTCGGCGGCGGGTACTCCAGACGCGGATGGTAGACCCCGCGCAGGGCAGCCCGGAACGCCTCGCCGATGGCCCGCAGCTCGCGCAGCGTCAGGTCGCAGTCGTCCAACTGGTGCTCGGCCAGGCGCTCGTTGATCACCGCCTCCACCAGCGCGTCGATCCGCTCTGGCGAGCGGTCGCGGCTGCTGCGCACCACCGCCTCCACCGAGTCGGCCAGCATAACGATGGCCGCCTCCTTGCTCTGCGGCCGCGGCCCCGGATACCCGAACAGCTTCGAGTCGACCTCCGGGTTCTCCTGACTGGCCTTGCGGTAGAAGTAGGTCACCAGCCGCGTCCCGTGATGCTCGGCGATGATCGACCGCACCTTGGCCGGCAGCCGGTGCTTGCGGGCCAGCTCGAGCCCGGCGTTGACGTGGGCCGACACCACCTTCGCGCTCGTGTAGGGATCCAGCCGCTCGTGGGGGTTGCGCCCGTCGAGCTGGTTCTCGATGTAGAAGCCGGGCCGGATCAGCTTACCGATGTCGTGGAAGTAGCAGCCCACCCGCACCAGCAGCGCATCGGCCCCCACGATGTCCGCCGCCCGTTCGGCCAGATTACCCACCACCACGCTGTGGTGGAACGTACCCGGCGCCTCCGCCTGCAGGCGGCGCAGGAGCGGGTGGTTGAGCTGCGCCAGCTCCATGAGCTGGATGCGCGTAGTGATGCCGAACAGCATCCCCAGCACGACGAAGGCGCCAACCGTGATCACCGCTGACATCAGCCCGCCCAGGGCGGTCGTCATGAGCATCCACGGCAGGTCCACCAGATCGCGCTGGGCATCGAGGAGCCAGAACATCAGCAGGACCGCGAAAGACACGAAGGCCACCGCCGCGCCCCCCACCAGGTAGCGGTTCACCCGCTCGGCGCGATGGATGGTGTAGATGCCCGCAAGGCTCCCCAGGGTGTAGACCGAGGCCATCTGGAATGCACCCAGCGGGCTGCCATCGAGCGCCGCCCGTGCGTCCGGCTGGTAGAAGCCGGCAAAGGTGGCCAGGAAGGCGAGAGCCGCCGCCACCGTGATCGCCAGGGAGGTATCCAGGAGCGAGGCCACCACCATCGGGGCGGCCGCCACCGGCAGGATGTACGCCAGATAGAGACGGTCGCTGTCTGGCAGAACCTGGGCCAGAAAGAGCCGGGCCGCCAACACCCAGAGCACGACCAGCAGGGCCAGCAGAAGCAGCCGTGGCGGGCTGGACGCCTCCTTGGGCTGGAAGAGGTAGAGATAGCCCGCCAGGGCCACCGTCCCCAGCAGGGCGGCCAGGACAGCAGCCGCCACGTCGTCGCCGCCCAGACCGGCGCCGACCAGGCCGGCGTCGCGCAGGTCCTGCATCATGGGGGCGGTGATGACCTCGCCCTCGCTGACGATGACCCGCCCCTGCGCGCTGATGGTCTCGGCGGCCACCTGCCCTTCCTGGACATGCAGGCGGCTGGGGAACATGGGGAAGAGGATGAAGATGAGGGCTACCCCCACCACGAGCGCAAACGCCCCGGCGCGCAGTGCCGAGACCCTCCGATCGACCAGCGGTATGGCAACCATAAAGCTCTATCCGCGCTTGTCGATCATATCAGAAGGGGATGACGGAGGAAAGAATCCGCAGGGGCGGTTCGCGAACCGCCCCTAGAGCTCGGCCAGAAGCTGAGTCACCACCTCGTTGATCTCGCGGCCCTCGGCGCGGCCCGCGAGCTGAGCGATGAGGACGGGCATCACCTTGCCCTTGTCGGCCGGGCCACGAGCCCCCACCTCGGCGATGACGGCACGGGCCGCCGCCACGATCTCGTCGCGGGACACGGCCGGAGGGAGATAGGCTTGGAGGATGGCCAGCTCGGCCTCCTCCTGGGCCACCAGGTCCTGGCGGCCGCCCTTGCCGAACTGCTCGATGCTCTCGCGCCGGCGGCTTGCCTCTTTGCTGACAACCTTCAGCACGCCGGAATCATCGAGTGGGGCGCCCTGGGCTACCTCCGCATTCTTGACGGCCGCCATCACCAGGCGAATGGCAATCTTGCGGCGTTCCTCGCCGCCGCGGATGGCGTCTTTCAGGTCTTCAGCAAGCCTATCTTTGAGGGACATCCAGAAAGAGCGAAGCGCCTAGTATCGGCTGTTATTTCGGCTGGTCTTGCGGCTCTTGCGCAGTTTCGCAGCGCGCTTCTTCTTGGCCCTGACACTGGGCGGCTCGTAGTGCTCACGCCGGCGGGCCTCGGCCAGGACGCCCGCCTGCTGCACCATCTTGTTGAACCGCTTCAGGGCTTGCTCGAAGGTCTCATTCGGACCGATGACTACTTCCGGCAAACAGTTCTCCCCCTCCCGTGGCCAGGAAATCGAGCGGCACTAGGCGAAATTGTATTTGTGTCCTAGGCTACTGTCAAGCCGTTGCACTCCCCGGGCAGCGCCCCCGATGGGCCACTCAACGCGAGCCCTCCGCTGCCCGCTCATGGTGAGCCTTTCGAACCATGAGCGGGCAGAAGACGGCGGACAACCACTGGCCGCGCCAACCCGCGTCTCGACCTACGGCCAAACGATTCGACCGCCAACGATCGTCATCTCCGGCCGCAGGCCCAGGAGCTCCGCCGGCGGGCAAACGGTCGGGTCGCCCGACAGGATGACCAGGTCGGCCAGCCGACCGGCGGCGACGCTGCCGCGCCCCCCCTCGGCGAACGACGAGAAGGCGGCGCCCGTAGTGTACATGGCCAGCGCCTCCTCGATAGCCACGGCCTCGGCGCCGGGCAGCGGCCGGCCGCCGGCGCTGCGGCGGGCGACGGCGCCGTACAGCCCAGCGATGACGTCCGGAGTCACCACCGGACAGTCAGATCCGGCCGCCAGGCGCACGCCGGCTCGCCCCAGGGAGCGCAATGGGTACAGGCACGCCTGCTTCTCCGGCGGGACCTGGCGCAGGTAGCGCTCCCCGTTGTAGTAGAGGAAGGATGGCTGGGTCACCACCACCACGCCTGCCGCGGCTATCCGCCGCGCGAGCTCTGGCGGGCAGAGGCCGCAGTGCTCGATGCGATGGCGGTGGTCGGCGCGTGGCCGCCGGCCCAAAGCCGCCTCGTAGGCGGCCACGGCCGCGGCCACCGCCCGCTCCTCCACCGCGTGGACGGCGACCTGCCAGCCCTGGTCGTGGGCCTCGGCCACCAGGGCCGCCAGCGCCGCCTCCTCGGGATAGATCTCCTCGCCTAGCTCCCTGATCAGGATCTTGGCCGCGCCCACACTTATCGAGCCGTCCTCCCCCACCTCGCGCCACCGCCGGCCGTCCTCCAGGTAGTCGACTCCCACCATGGCCGTGAGCCGCGGCGCAAGGTGCCCTTCCTGGCTCAGGCGGCGCATCAGCTCCCACTCGGCCGGGCCGTTGGTGTGGGTGGCGTCCACCAGCGTCGTCACGCCCGCCGCCAGGAAGCGCTGGCTGGCTAGGCGAACGCCCTCGGCCAGCTCCTCGTAGGCCAGCGGCGGCACCGCCCGCTCGACGACCTCGTTCATCTCCAGCAGCAGGCCGCTGGGCTCGCCGCTGGAGACATCGCGGTCCAGATAGCCGCCCGCCGGCTCCTCGGTGGCCACGTCGATGCCGCAAAGGCGGAGCGCCAGGCTGTTCAGCACGCACGCATGGCCGCTGCGGTGGATAAGGCGCACCGGGTGACCGAGCGCGGCGGCGTCCAGGTCCCAGCGGGTCGGGTGGCGTCCTTCCGCCAGGTCGACCTCACTGTAGCCGACGGCGCGGATCCACCGGCCCGACGGCGCGCTCTCGGCGCGACGGCGAATGGCCGCCTGGATGTCGGCGATGGAGGAGACGGCCGCCGGGCTGCAATCCACCGAGAGGAGGCTGGCGGCGTAGGCCAGCAGGTGGCAATGGGCGTCGATGAAACCGGGCAGGACGGCGCCGCCGACGCAGTCGATCACCTCCGTCCGTGGGTCCGCATAGGGCCGGACGTCTGCCTCCGAACCGACTCCCAGGATCCTCTCGCCCTCGACGGCGACCGCTTCCGCCCGCGGGCGGGCGGCGTCCATTGTGATGACGCGGGCATTGCGGAGGAGAAGGGTGGCGGCCAAGGCTGCCCCTACAGTCGAGTCATCCCGCAGCAGTTGGGGGCGCGGTGCGGGCGCCCTCGCCGGCGCCGCCCGAGGCCGCAATGTCGACCAGGGTTACCACGCCGGCGCAATAGCTCTTCTTGGCCACAACGCCGGAGAATCGAAGTACCTCCCGCTCTGGCATGGGATCGGCAAGCACGGCCATCCTGCCCAGCGGTGAGAGCCAGAAGCGGAAGAACCAGCGCGCCCGCGAATAGAAGAGCAGTAGGAAGTGCCCGTCGGCTTCAAGGAAACGCTGAACGTCGTTGACGAGGGCCGCGGGTTCGCCTCCTATGTGGTCCAGAAGCCACGTGGCGACAATCACGTCGTAGCGCGCGCCGGTGTCCTCCATGGCGGTGGCGTCGGCTTGAGAGAACGTGACATCGGGCAAATCGCCGAACCTCTTCCGGGCGAGGGCCAGCATCGTCGCTGAGAAATCCACCCCTGTGTAGTGTCCGAACGGCAGGCCCTGGCGGAGCAGGCGATCCAGGTTAGCCCCTGCGCCGCAGCCCAGATCAAGGACCCTGCTTTCGGCGGTGACGTAGCGCCGGAGCAGCGCATGCAAGTCCTCCACCGCCCGTCGCGCAACGAGCAGCTCCCACACGGCCCGGAACGGGCCCCACCAGCGCCCTCCCACCCGGGTGTACAGCCGTTGTACGTCGACCCTTGTCACCCCGACCTCCCCCAATCGGGCGCGCCGTGGCTCGCGAGGGGCCGCCGGCCCTTACAGCAGCGTCATCTCCTGGAGGTCCGGCGGCACGATGAGCCGCGCCGGCGTCAGCGCCTGCACCTCCTCCGGCGTCCAGCCGGGCACGATCTCCCGCAGCACCAGCCCCTCGGGCGTCACGTCCATGACCCCGACGTCGGTGATGATCCGGTCGAGGCAGGCCGGCGCCGTGATCGGCGACGTGCACTCCTTGAGGATCTTCGGCTCGCCCTCCTTGGTGCTGATGGTCATGAGGGCGATGACCTTCTTGGCGCAGAAGGCCAGGTCCTGGCCCCCGCCAAGGCTGCCGATCTGCTTGCCAGGGATGGTGTAGTTGGCCAGGTCCCCCTTCTCCGAGACCTGGAGTCCCCCCAGGATGGTGATATCGATGTGGCCGCCGCGGATGATGCACAGGCTTTCGCCGTGATCCATGAACACCATGCCCGGCTTAGGCGACACGGGCTGCACGCCGGCGTTGATCAGGTTGACGTCGGCCTCGTCCGGGTTGTCGATGATCGGCCCGAAGCCCAGCACCCCGTTCTCCGAATGGAAGAGGATCTCGATGTCCGGCGGCACGAAGTTGCTGCACAAGGTGGGCATGCCCACCCCCAGGTTGATGACCATGCCGTCCTGGAACTCCTTGGCGGCCCGAATGGCCATGGTTTGCTCGTCCAGCCTCTCTCCCGGCATCGTCCTGCTCCTCCGTTCCTCACATCGGCTCGTTCCAGGGCCGCGGTTCCGCGGGCCGCACCACGACCCGCTGCACGTAAACCCCCGGCGTGATGATGGCTTCGGGGTCCAGCTCGCCCAGCTCCACCACCTCGTCCACCTCGGCCACCGTTACCCGCGCGGCGCCGGCCATGACCGGGTTGAAGGTGCGCGAGGTGCCGCAGTAGACCAGGTTGCCATAGCGGTCGGCCTTATGGGCGCGGATGAGGGCGAAGTCGCTGGGGAGGGCGTGTTCCAGCAGGTGCTTTCGCCCGTTGAACTCGCGCACCTCTTTCCCCTTCTCCACGACAGTGCCCGCGCCCACCGGCGTGTAGAAGGCGGCGATGCCGCTCTTCGCCGCGCGGATGCGCTCGCAGAGGGTGCCCTGGCCCAGGAGCTCCAGCTCTACGTCGCCGGCCAGCACCCCCCGCTCGAAGGGGGTCAGGATGCGGGCCGGCGCCGCCGGGAACGACAGGATGCCCTTCCTCACCTGGCCGCGCTCGACCAGCAGACCCGGGTCGTACCAATCGGGAGGCATCTTCAGGATCACGGCCATGCGGGTGCGCAGGACCTCCAGGAGCTGCTCGCCCCAGCCGCCGGTGTTGCCCACGATGGTCAGCGCCTTGACCCCCTTGCGGGCCACGGCGGCGACCAGGTAGCTGGGACACTCGCCGGGCCCGCCGAAGCCGCCGATAAGGACGGTCGAACCGTCGGCCATGTCGCCCACGGCTTCGTCGAAGCTGCCCACGATCTTGTTTATCATCAGCGCCGCCCTCCCCTCATGGGAATCCTGCCTGCCGGCGGTGAAACACCCATAGGATGGGGGAAAGGCTTTGACCTGTCAAGAAAGGATATACTACGATCTACTTGGCTAGAGAGGAACACCATGCCCGATAAGACCATCACCTTCGAAGAGGCCCTCCAGCGGGCCAAGCGCATGTCCGAGCGCTACGTGGAGCGGGGGCCCTACCGCTTCTTCCCCCAGCCGGAGATCGTCGATGAGGTGCAGGGGGGGCTGGCCAAGAACCTGGTCGCCCACGGCCACCTGTTCTGCCCCTGAATGACCCTCAGCGGCGATCCCGTGGAGGATCGCAAGAAGATCTGCCCCTGCGAGCGCCATCACGAGGACATCGCCCGTGACGGCTACTGCATCTGAATGTTCTTTGTGAGCGAAGAGTTTCTTCGCCGCTACGAGGAGACGGGGGAGGTCACCCCCAGCACCCTGGGCGAGGTCGCCCCCCTCGGCGAGAGCCTCTTCCCCGCCGGCGCGGAGGCCGAGCGCCTGCCCAAGAGCAAACGCGGGCCCCGCTGAGCAACTGGTAGGGGCGCAGCGAGCAGCG
Organism: uncultured Chloroflexia bacterium; assembly: GCA_963701285.1. Lineage (GTDB taxonomy): Bacteria > Chloroflexota > Dehalococcoidia > SM23-28-2 > SM23-28-2. The sequence continues at coordinate 442,053 of OY969584.1, forward strand.
CCCCGTTGGGCCGCCCCAAACACAAACAAAGGCCGCTGAGGGCCTCTCAGCGGCCTTCTCCGTTGTCGCAGGGCCGGCCTTAGTCAGCCGAGGGCAGAACCTTGGGCTGGAGCAGCTTCATAGGGGTGCCGCAACAGTTCACACTGCCCTCGCCCGGCTTGATGCACAGCACCTCGGTGCCGCAGACCTCACACTGGAATCGCTTTCCCAGCTGGTTTGGCATGCTCCACCTCCGTCACTGCTTCAGTTGCATGGGCTGATCGCAGCAGGAGAGGTTTCCTTGTCCGCCCTTGGTGACTATCATCTCCGTGCCACACTTGGTGCACAGATAGCGCTTGCCTGTCTGGTTGGCCACTCTCCTCACCCTCCGTCGGGCACCCGGGCCCCCGATGTGTAGCCCCGCACCGGCCGCCCAAGTCTAGCGCGATCCAGAATAGCAGTCAATCCCGCGATCTGCCCTCGGCCGCTTCGTGGGCCGGTGGCCATCCCCAACCCCGGCCTAACGGCCGGTGCCCCATTCCCTCCGGTGCCCCAGGCTTCAGCCTGAGGTCGAGCGCAAATCCCCACCCTGACCCGGAGGGGGGACGACCCGCTGGGGGTTGTCCTGACTGCCTTGCCTGACCTGCCCCGGCTCGACCGTCAGGTCGCCGGTCGGCTTGAAGGTAATAGCCATGGTGTCCATGGGGCGCGGCGCCGGGCCCGATACCAGGATTCCGCCCTCCTTCGTGAAGGTGGAGCCGTGACAGGGACAGCGAAACCACCCCTTCTTGCCCCCAAACTCGAACTCGGGCCGCCAGGGAACGGTGCAGCCCAGGTGGGGACACTTCTGGTAGAGCGCCAGCAGGCCACCCGGCGAGTCGGCCTCGCCAGCCGGGATGTTCACCAGCCAGGCACGCCCCTCGACGATGTGTACCGGATCGGCGCCCGCCGCCGGGATCTTCGAAGCGCTCACATCCACCGGCGCGCCAAAGCCGGCCTCCTTCTTCGGCCAAAGGAAGTCCAGCCCCCAGCCGCCGACGATGGCGGCGCCAAGGGCAACCATGGCTCCCCAGAAGCTAGCCAGCACAAACGTGCGACGGTTCACCACCGACGGCGGCCGCGGCGCCGGCTGTGCCACGTCAGTGGCCGCCGGCGCCGCCGGGTCCGGCGCCTCCGGCTCCCCGAGCGCGCCCTCCATCGGGACGGACGTGCCTATCTCCTCCGCGTCAGCCATGAGGCCTTCCTCCCTCACCTAGCCGGGGTCCACCTTCACCTGCCAGGGCCAGATGAGGGCCTGCCCCGGGCCGCGGAAGAAGCTCCCGACTATCGTCAGGGTCAGGTAGCCTGCCATCACCCCCGTGAACATCACGATGAAGACGTCGTGGCGGCTCCTCACCCAGCCGAACCGCCACTGGATAGCGATAGCCAGCACCGCCAGCAGGAAGATGACGGTCAGAGGCACGATCTGGTTGGCCAACGTGGCCGGCAGGTTGAGGTTCATGCCTTCCCAGGGTATCCAGCCCACGTTGTTCAATGGCAGCGGGATGTGGGAAAAGTCCTTGGGCCAGTCCAGCTTGCCGATGTGCCACACCCAACGGTTGGCGAGGTCCTTGGTGCTCAAGAAGCCTTTCTGCACCTCATAGGTCGCCGTCTCGAAAACCCCGGGCGATACCTCCACCGCGCGGTCCTCCTTGATGGCGGTCAGACCCGGGAACCAGCGAGTGATGCGCTCGAACTTGCCGGCGTCGAACAATACCAGGATCCAGGTGACGACCGCGGAGTAGCCGACGGTGAATGCGGCCATCCGCCCGGAGTGCTTGGTGCCGAACCAGGCGCCCTGACCCTCGCTTCTGCGGTCGATGTAGGGGATGACCGCGAAGAAGATGAGGGCGATGGTGGGAAGCAAGACCCCCGCCCAGGCCTTGTCCATGTGCAGCAGCAGCTCCTGCAGGTTCAAGAAGTACCAGGGCGCCTTGGACGGATTGGGAGTGACGTCCGGGTTGGCCCGGTTGAGCAGCGGCGCGTCGATGAAGACGGACAGGATGATGAAGGTGAGCGTGAAGAGGACGGCCGCGATGAACTCGATGAAGACGAGGTCCGGCCAGACCAGGACCTCCTCCTCCCGCTCTCGCTTCGGGCGAGGCTTCTCCGCCGCCACCGGTCGGCCGACAACCTCTTCCATCGCCATTTGCTGCGAATTCTACAGCGGCCGCGCCATGCCGCCGTCGCGACGAATGCGCCAGAAGTGCACGGCCATCATGATTGCCGCCAGCAGCGGCAAGGCCAGGACGTGCAAGGTGTAGAAGCGGATCAGGGCACTCTGGCCGATCTCGACGCCGCCGAACAGCACGCGCTGCACGTCGCCGCCGAAGTAGGGCGTGGAGCCGGCGATGCCGTGGCCGATGGTGATGGCCGGCAGAGCGAGCTGGTCCCAGGGCAGCAGGTAGCCGGTGAAGGAGAGGAGCAGGGTCAGGACCAGGAGCACCACGCCCACCACCCAGTTGAACTCGCGCGGTGGCTTGTATGCCCCGGTATAGAACACCCGCATCATGTGCAGGAACACCAGGATCACCATGCCGTGCGCCGTCCAGCGGTGCAGGTTGCGAATGAGCATGCCGAAGGCCACGTTCGTCTCCAGCGCCGCGACGTCGCCGTAGGCCCGGTCGGTGGAGGGCACGTAGTAGAACATCAGCAGCACGCCGGTGACGGTCAGCACGATGAACATGAAGAACGTCAGGCCACCCAGGCAGTAGGTGTGGGTGATCTTGACGTGGGTCCGGTGGAGACGGGTGGGATGGAGGTGCAAGAAGACGTTGGTGGCGATGACCAGCATCCGGTTGCGAGGCGTATTCGGATAGCCCGATCGGAAGACGGATTGCCAGATGTAGTTGTGGAACAGCCGGTCGTGGATCCGGTCTAGGATGGCAGCGAGGCGCTCCTGCCAGTTCCGTGGCTTGCCGGGCTCCTCCGTGACCGCCATCTGCCGCCTCCCAAGCGCCTAGCGAGCCCACCAGCGACCAAGAGCCACCATGATCCCTAGAGAGCCGAGGACGGTCAGGAGCACGGCCAGGAACTCCATGCCCTCCGGCACGTGACGAAAGAGGATGTCCAGGAAGACCAGCTCGTTCATTCCACCGTCGGTCCCGCAACTGCTCGGAACCGCTCAAGGATAAGGGTGAACGATCCTGACTGAGGGCGTTAGTTTAGCACGCGCTAAGATCAGTGTCAACGACCAGCGGCCGCCGTCGCCTAGAGGGTGGTGAGCGCCCGGGGCCCTACGAAGCCGTCAGGCGGCGCCAAGGCCGCCGCAGGCGCAGGCGCAGCAAACCGCGCACGTCCTCCGCCACCGTCTTGGCCACGTGCACCCGGCTATCCGGGTCCTCCAGCCAGCGCACCGGTATCTCCTTGATGCGGTAGCCCGCCTTTTCCGCCAGGATCAGGAGCTCGGTGTCGAAGAACCACTCATTGTTCTCGATGAGGGGCACCAACTCCTGCACCGCTCGTCGGCTGGCCGCCTTGAACCCGCACTGCGCATCGGAGAAGCGGGTGAAGAACAACGCCTTGATCATCACGTTGTAGCCGCGGGAGGTCACCTCCCGCCGCAGGGAGCGGCGGATGCGGGCCCCCCGCGCCAGGCGACTGCCAATGGCGATGTCGCAGCCCTGGCTGGCTATGGCCTCGATGAGCGGCGGGAACGCCGCCAGGTCGGTCGAAAGGTCCACATCCATGTAGCAGAGGATGTCGGCCTGACTGGTGAGCCAGGCCGCTCGCAGGGCCCGCCCCCGCCCCTTCTGGGGGACGTGGAGCGAGGCCACGTCGGCGTGCTCGTCGGCCAGCCTCTGGGCGACCTCGAGCGTGCTGTCGGTGGAGGCGTTGTCGGCCACTACGATGCGGTACTGGTGAGCGAAGCCCTGGGCCAGGAACTTGCGCAGCGTGGCCACGCTGTCGGTCAGGACGTGCTCCTCATTGTAAACGGGGATCACGATGTCGACGGAAGCCATGTCCCCCATTCCCGTAGCTGCAGGGCTTCAGCCCTGCCCATTAGTGCCTGAAGTGCCGGATGCCGGTGAATACCATCGCGACGCCGTGGGCGTCGGCCGCCCCGATTACCTCTGCGTCGCGGATCGAGCCGCCGGGCTGGATGATGGCCGTGACGCCGCCTTCCGCTGCCATCTCCACGCCGTCGGCGAAGGGGAAGAAGGCGTCCGAGGCCAGGACTGCCCCTCGCGCCCGCTCCTCGGCGCGGCGCAATGCCAGGTGGACGCTGGTCACCCGGTTGGGCTGGCCGGCACCCATGCCCAGCAGTGTGCGATCCCTGGCCAGGACAATGGCGTTGGACTTGACATGCCTGACGACCCACCAGGCGAAGCGCAGGTCGGCCACCTCCTCTTCGCTGGGGGGGCGCTTGGTCACCACCTTCAGCTCGATGGAATCGTCGGCGATAATGTCGGGCTCCTGCACCAGGAAGCCGCCGGAGATGCGACGGTACTCCGGGGCTGTGTCGCACCCGGCGGCCGCCCGCGGGTCGACGCGCAGGATGCGCAGGTCGCGCTTCTTGCGCAAGATAGCCAGCGCCTCCTCGGCGAAGGACGGCGCCACGACGATCTCGTAGAAGGTCTTGGCGATCTCCTGTGCCACCGCCTCCGTCAGCTCACGGTTGACCGCGACGATGCCGCCGTAGGCGGAGACCGGGTCGCCGGAGAGGGCGCGGCGATAGGCCTCGGCCAGGTCGTCGTGGCAGGCCAGGCCGCAGGGGTTGGTGTGCTTCACGATCGCCGCCGTCGGCGGGGCGAAATCCAACGCCGTCCGCCAGGCGGCGTCGGCGTCGAGGAAGTTGTTGTAGGAGAGGGCCTTCCCGTGAAGCTGCTCCGCGGCGACGATGCCCCACGCCTGCCCGCCCCAGAGCACGCTCTCCTGCTGATAGGCCGCCGCCCGCTGGTGAGGGTTCTCGCCGTAGCGCAGGTCATAGAGCTTGCGCAGGGGCAGGGTCAGCTCCTCGGGGAAGCCCGACTCGCCGGCCCGCAGGTACTCGGCGATGGCCGTATCGTAGGAGGCGACGTGCTGGAAGGCCTTCAGCGCCAGGCGGCGCCGCTCGTCCAACGGCACCTGGCCCGAGCGCAGCAGCTCCAGCGCCCCCGGGTAATCGGCGGGGTCGACCAGCACCAGCACGTGGAGGAAGTTCTTGGCGGCGGCGCGGATCAGCGTCGGCCCGCCGATGTCGATGTTCTCCAGCGCCTCCTCGAGGCTAACGTCCCCACGGGCAACCGTTTGGACGAAGGGGTAGAGGTTCACCGCCACCAGGTCGATGGCGCCGATGCCGCTGCGCGCCAGCTCCTCCATGTGCGACGGCCGGTCGCGGCGAGCCAGGATGCCGCCGTGCACCGCCGGGTGGAGCGTCTTCACCCGGCCGTCCAGGATCTCCGGGAAGCCGGTGAGCTCCGAAACGCTGGCCACCGCCACCCCCGCCTCGGCCAGCGCCTTGTGGGTGCCGCCCGTGCTGTAGACTTCGAAGCCCAGCTCGGCGAGGCCGCGGGCCAGCTCCACCACGCCCGCCTTATCGGAAACGCTGACGATCGCCCTCACGGCTCGGACTCCTCGTCCTCCTCTTCGAACTGCTCCGCCACCTCGCGCACCACCTGGCCGCTGCCGCCGCAGAGCGGGCAGGTCACCAGATCGGCGTCGATCTGCTCGATGCCCTGGAACTCCATGAACTTGCCGCCCTCCGTCCAGACATAGGTGCGGTCGGGGTCGTAATCGTCGATGCGGAAGGGGCGCTGCGTGCGGCCCTCCTCATCGATGTAGCCAAGGTCGCCGGTGCCGGCCAGATGGTCCTGGAAGAACTGGCGCAGGGCCTCGCGCGCGTTCTCGGCCTCGATGTCCTCCTCCCACTCCGTCTCGTCGCCCGTGGGGACGCGCGTCTCCTCGTCGCCGGACCCGCCCAGGCTGCGCAACAGGCCGGGATCGCGCACCGTCCTCTCCACGTAGTACACCCGAAAGTTGGCCATGGCAGCATCCCTACTCGATGATCACCCGCCCCTGGCCCTCCCCCCGCACTACCTCCCCGACCACCGCCGCCGCCCCCACCTCCTCCCGCACCGCCTCCACGTCCGAGGGGTCGCAGACCAGCACCATCCCCAGGCCCATGTTGAACGTGCGGTACATCTCGTCCTCCGCCACGTTTCCGCGCTCCTGGATGAGGCGGAAGATCGTTGGCACCGGCCACGACCCTTCGTGCAGGCGCGCGGCCAGTCCCTCTGGCAGGATGCGCGGCAGGTTGCCCGGCAGGCCGCCGCCGGTGATGTGGGCGATGCCCTTCATCCGGCCCAGCACACCCTTCACCTCGTTGTAGTAGCAGCGGTGGACGGCCAGGAGCGCCTCGCCCAGGCTGGCGCCCAGCTCGGGGTAGGCGCGCTCCAGGCGGGCCAGCTCCTCCTGCGGGTCAGTGCCTAGGCCCACGCCCAGCACCTTGCGCGCCAGCGAATAGCCGTTCGTGTGCAGCCCGCTGGAGGGCAGCCCCAGCAGCGCATCGCCGGCGCGGATGGACGCCCCGTCGATGATAGCGTCCCGTTCGACCGCCCCCACGATGAACCCCGCCAGGTCGAAGTCGCCGGGCCCGTAGACGTCGGGCAGGTCGGCCGTCTCGCCGCCGAGGAGGGCGCAGCCCACCGCCCGGCAAGCCTCCGCCACGCCTTCCACGACGGCCGCCCGTTCGTCGTCGGACAGGGAGCCGCTGGCGATGTAGTCCAGCATGAAAAGGGGCGCAGCGCCGGCGCAGAGGATGTCGTTCACGCAGTGGTTCAGCAGGTCCATGCCCACTCCCTGGAAGCGGCCGAGGAGGGCAGCCAGCTTGAGCTTCGAGCCCACGCCGTCGGCGCTGGCCACCAGCACCGGGTCACGGTAGCCGGACAGGCGGAAAAGGCCGCCAAAGGGGCCCACGTCGGCCAGCACCTCCGGCCGGCGCGTCGTGCGGGCCAGCGCGGCGATGCGTTTCACCAGACGGGCGGCGGCGCCCACGTCCACGCCCGCCTGGGCATAGGTCATCGGTGAAGGTTGATCGTGGCTCATACACTTCTTGGCCGCTTATGGTTCGACAAGCTCACCATGAGCGGCCTGCCGGTTGCCCACCGCTCATCCTTCGACAGACTCAGGATGAGCGGGAATGTGTGGCCTAGTGGCGGTCTTCTTCCCAGGTCCAGGCGACCCCCACCGGCTCCGGCTTCTCGCCGGGGCGCGCCGGCCGCCGCTCGAACACCAGCTTATCCATCTGGAGCTGGACGGCCATGGGGTATTCGCCGGTGAAACAGGCAGTGCAGAAGCTATCGCGGGACTGGCCCACCGCCCGCAGCAGGCCCTCGATGCTCAGATAGCCCAGACTGTCGGCGCCGATGTGGCGCCGGATCTCCTCGACCGACTTGTGGCCAGCGATAAGCTCCCACTTGCTGGCCATGTCGATGCCAAAGAAGCAGGGGTGGCGGATGGGCGGAGCGGTGATCCGCATGTGCACCTCGCGGGCGCCGGCTTTGCGCAGCATCTCCACCACCCGCGGGGTGGTGGTGCCGCGCACGATGGAGTCGTCGACCACCACCAGTCGCTTGCCGGCCAGCACCTCGCGCAGCGGGTTGAACTTGAGGTAGACGCCCACGTCCCGGAGGCGCTGGTCGGGCTGGATGAAGGTTCGGCCCACGTAGCGGTTCTTCACCAGCCCCTCGGCATACGGGATGCCGGACTCGCGAGCGTAGCCGGTGGCGGCGGCGATGGCCGAGTCCGGCACGCCGATGACCAGATCGGCCTCCACCGGGTGCTCTCGCGCCAGCTCCGCCCCCATGGCCATCCGCACCGGGTAGAGCAGCTTCCCCCGCAGGACCGAATCCGGCCGCGCGAAGTAGATGTACTCGAAGATGCAGAGGCCATCACGCTGGCGGCTCACCGGCTTGTAGGAACTGACGCCGTTTTCGTCGATGTACAGGGCTTCGCCCGGCTCCACCTCACGGACGAAGGTGGCGCCCAGGTGGTCGAGGGCGCAGGTCTCGGAGGCGACCACCCAGCCGTGGTTGAAGGAGCCCAGGCAGAGCGGGCGGACGCCGTAGGGATCGCGCATGGCGAACAGGCCCTGCGGCGTAACGCCCACGACGCAGTAGGCGCCCTGGACGCGCTGCATCACGTGGCCGATGCGCCGCTCCCAGGTGGTGCCGGGCGCCGTCGCCAGGAGTTGGGCCAGGATCTCGCTGTCGGTGGAGGTCTTGAACAGGTAGCCCTGCTGCTCCAGGTCGTGGCGCAGCACCGCCGCGTTCACCAGGTTGCCGTTGTGGCCCAGAGCGAGCGGACCGCGCGGCCCCTCAGCATAGATGGGCTGGGCATTCTCGACACGGTTGGAGCCGGTGGTGGAGTAGCGGGTGTGGCCGGCGGCGACGTGGCCCGGCAGATACGAGAGATCGGCCTCATCGAAGACCTGAGCGATAAGGCCCATGCCCGCATGGAGGTGGATCTGGTAGCCGTCGCCGGTGGCAATGCCAGCGCTCTCCTGGCCGCGGTGCTGGAGCGCGTAGAGGCCGTAGAAGGTTAAGCGGGCAACGTCCTCGCCGGGCGCGAAGACACCGAAAACGCCACAGGACTCATGCGGCTCGTCGGAATGCACTGCCATATCCTGCCTAGGGCCCCGGCTCGCTAGCGGTGGTCTGGCAGGAACACATAGTCAATCGGTCAAACGACCCAGGCTGCACTGAGGATTGGTGCATCTGCCTTCGGGGCCCAGCTTCTTGCCGCAGAAAAGACAGTGGGTGGTCTCCCACCACAACAAATAAGCTAGCCCCGCCATGGCCGAAACCAAAGGTGCCACCACTGCGAATGCTAGCGTGCGCTTGCTCATTCAGAGCGCCTGCCCCAAAGGCGCTCTCATTGTAGCATCCCCCCTGGCGGTGGTCAAAGGCTGTGCTCACGGCAGAAACGGCCCTTTCCCGGGCTGCTCCAGCCCCTCGCGCGGCGGCAGGGTGCAGTAGAGAGCGTTGGGGTCGCACTCGCCCGTCTCCATCTGGATGGTGCTGTGGGCAATGGCATAGCGGCCCGTCAGGAGCTCGTTCACCCGCCCCAGGATGAGGTCGCCCTCGCTGATGGGCCGGTCGTCCAGCCGCATGTGGCAGCTCAGGGCGCGGATGCCGGGCGCGATCGACCAGACGTGGAGGTCGTGGACATCGCAAACGCCGGGCACGCGGCCCAGGGCCGCTGCGAGCTCCTCGACGTTCAGCCCAGCAGGGGCGGCCTCCACCAGGACGCTCAGCCCCTCGCGAAGGATGCGCCAGGCCCCCACGGCAATGATCAGGCCAATGAACACGCTTATCGCCGGGTCTGCCCAGAACCAGGCCGTCGCCAGGATGATCGCGCCGCTGACGATGACGGCCAGCGAGCCCAGGGCATCGCCGACCACGTGAAGGAATGCGCTGCGCACCGTCAGGCTGACGCTCCGCTGCGCCCAGAGAAGCCTCATCACCGCGCCGTTCACCACCAGTCCCAGCACCGCCACGCCCAAGGTCAGGCCGCCTTGTACTTCCGGCGGATCGCGGAAACGCTCCGCTGCGCCCCAGAAGATGGCGCCGGTGATGCCCACGAGGGTGGCGGCGTTGAACAGCGCCACCAGAATGCCCACCCGGTGGTAGCCAAAGGTCATCCGCCAGTTGGACGGGCGCTGCACCTGGCGCACAGCGACGAGGCTGAGGGTCAAAGCGACAAGGTCGGTGAACAGGTGGCCGGCGTCAGACAGCAGGGCCAGGCTATTGGCAAAGACGCCACCCACCACCTCCGCCACCAGAATCAGCGCCGTCAGCAGGATCGCCCAGCGCAGGGGCTCCCGCACCCCCGGCCGACGATCAGCCGGAGCGGTAGTTGGTAAAGGTGCCATTGGCTGCTATTCGCCCTTCTCCATTATACGGCGGTGCTCCTTCATCATGCATTTCTCCATCGCCACCGCCAGCCCCCGCCGGCCCTAGGCACTGGCCTCGTCCCGAAGGGGCCTCTCCACCATCGCGGCGATAGCCCGCGCGGCCTGGCGGGCGCGGCCCAGCCCCTCCTGCGCCAGCCCTGGCTCAGCGGCGATGGCCACCATGCCGATGGACAGACGCTTCTCGCCGGTCTTCACCAAGACGATGTCCCACACCCGCAGGTCTAGCGGCGCCAGCCAAGGCGTCTCCGCTTCGCCCAGAGCCGCCTCCTCCAGGGCGATGTGGTCGATCTTCCCGAAAGGAACCAGCTCCCGCGTGCCCAGGCCCAGGCCGACCCATCCCTGCTGGAAGGTCACCGAGCCCTTGCGCCGGTCGATGATGACGTGCGCCCCGACCAGCGAGTAGACAAGGCCCATAGCCGCCAGCGGGAAGATGAGCAGGTTGGGGATGAGGAGAAGGGCCAGCGCCCACAGCGGCAGCACGCCGTGTGCGAGCGCGATGACCACAAAACAGACGATGCTCATCAGCAGCGCCGCCAGGGGCAGGACAACCGCGCCCGGCGACGGGCGGATATCGATCCTGTCCTCCCTCAGGAAGCAGATGCGCCGGTCGAGGGCGATGGTGCGGACGCCAGTCGAGACGGTCATTGCGGTCGGCCAACGAGCCCGCAGCCCATTATAGGATTGGGCCCGCACCACCGTCGAGGCTGGCGACGCGAACCCCTCGTGCCCCAACCGCTCACGGTTCGACGGCCGCCGCCTGGCACCCCGCGTCAACGAACTCAGGATGAGCGGACAGGACGCCCGACCCTAAAGCCTCGCACCTTCGTTGACAGCCCCCTCGCCCGCGCATTACAATGGCCGCTGTCCGGTTAGAGGAGAGGGGCAATCGATGCGCAAGGACCTGATGGAGATCCTGGCCTGCCCTCTGTGCAAGGGGCCTCTGGAGCTGACCGTGGAGGAGGAGAAGGGAACAGAGGTCATTACTGGCTCGCTGTTCTGCCCCAAGTGCTCCCAGCGCTACCCCATCGAGGACTCGATCCCCAATCTCCTGCCCCCGGAGCTGCGGGAGCAGGACCAGGCTTCGGCCCGCTGAATCCGATCTCGGGAGGTATTGAAGGATGGAGAGGACACAGCTCACAGGCGTCCTGATCATGGCGGCCACCGTCCTCCAGATGATCATCTTCCTCTGGGCCACCGCCAAGCGTAGCTACATGGCCGTAGCCCTGCCGGTGATGGCTGCTGTGGCTGCCGTCTCCGCCCTCGCCTTCTGGATCGGCTGGACGATGTTCACGACCGAGAGCGAGCTGGACGAGGAGGAGCTAGAGAAGGAGGAAACTACCCCCTAGCCTGCCGGCTTGCCCGTTCCGCCGTCGCCGCCTCCCAGCCGTTGTCGCCGATCGCCTCGACGCCCGCTTGATCCACCGCGTCCAGCAGCTCGCGCATCGTCTTGCCCAGCAGCGGATGGCTCAGATCCGGCGCCAAATCGCACAGGGGTACCAGCACAAACGCCCGCTCCGCTAGGCGCGGGTGCGGGATGCGCAGGTCGTCCGTCTCCACGACCCGCTCGCCGTAGAGCAGGATGTCCAGATCGATGGGTCGCGGCCCCCACAACGGGCCGCCCGGCCGCCGCCCGATCTCCGCCTCCAGGCTCTTGAGGAAGCGCAGCAGGGCCGCCGGCTCCAGCCCCGTCGCGACGCGACAGGCAGCGTTCAGAAAGCGCGGCTGCTCACCCGGGCCCGCCGGCTCCGTCTCGTACAGGCGCGAGACCGCCTCCAGGCGAGCGAAGGTGCGCATTCGGGCCAGGGCCAGGCGCAGGTTGGCCAGGCGGTTGCCCACGTTGGCCCCCAGTCCCAGGTAGACCGCCGCCGTTAGGTCAGACAACTTCCCCCCGCACCACGGCATCCGCCATCCGCGCCACGCGAACCATCGCCTTCACGTCGTGCACCCGCACGATGTCGGCGCCGTGGGCGATGGCGATGGCCACCGTGGCCGCCGTGCCCTCCAGCCGCTCCTCCACCGGCAAACCAAGCACCTTGCCGATAGTGGACTTGCGTGAGGTGCCGATGAGGATGGGCCGCCCCAGCACCCGCAGCTCAGCCAGGCGGCGCAGCATCTCCAGGTTCTGCTGCTCGTCCCAGCCGAAGCCGAAGCCGGGGTCGACGATGAGCCGCTCCTCGGCGACGCCCGCCTCCAGGGCGATGCGCAGGCTCTCGCGGAGACCCGCCATCAGGTCGCCGATGACGTCGCGGAAGGCCCGGCCGCGCTGGTTGTGCATGAGCACCACCGGCAGGCCGCTGGCCGCCGCCAGGCGGGCCAGGCGATGGCCGTCGCCCTCGTGGCTGAAGCCCCAGATGTCGTTCAGCAGGTGAGCGCCGGCCGCAATAGCGGCCTCGGCCACCTCCGGCTTGCAGGTGTCGATGCTCACCGGCAGGGTCGTCTCCGCCGCCAGGAGACGGACCACCGGCACCACCCGTCGCAGCTCCTCCTCGGCCGTAATGCCCTCGAAGCCCGGGCGGGTGGACTCGCCGCCCACGTCCAGGATGTCCGCCCCTTCCTCTTCGAAGCGCCGGCCCTGGGCCACCGCCGCCTCCAGGTCCAGACCCAGGCCGTCGCCGGAGAAGGAATCGGGCGTCATGTTGACGACGCCCATCACGTAGGTGCGGCTACCCCAGCGGAACTCGCGGCCGCGGATGGTCATGGGCGCCGGAGCCGATATCTGCGCGCTCATCGGGCTAGATGATCTCCAGCTCTTCCTCGGACACCTGACCGTCCACGATGCGATACGCCCGCACGTCTGGGTTCTCGCTGTCCAGCAGAGAGACCAGGAAGTAGAGGGCCTCCGGCCGCCAGGCGGCGAGGCGGACGTCGGTGAGCGAAGGATAAGCCTCGCTGCCGGTGTGGGAGTGATAGATGCCCACGAAGTCCCAGCCTCGCTCGTCGCACTCCCTGTAGATGCGAAACAGGTCGTGGGGTTCGACGTTGTAGCGGTAAGGGCTCTGCTCGGCGTTGATGGCGCGGTAGAGCTGGAGGACGCGACCGTCCTTGCCCCCAAGGATGCCGCAACACTCGTTCGGCGCCTCCTCGCGGGCGTGGGCGATCATCTCATCGATGTAGCGCTTCTCGATGCGGAACATGGACGACGCGAAACCCCTACCACCAGACCTTGGCCTCGATGTCCTCGGGCAGCTCTTCGTAGCTCTTGCTCCAGAGGCCGGTCGACAGGTACTTCCAGCCGCCGTCCGCCAGGAGGATGACCATCTTCCCCTTCTTCATCTGTCGCGCTACTCGCTGGGCGACACGCAGCACGGCCCCTGACGAGACGCCGGCGAAGATGCCCTCGCGATCCAGCAGCTCCTTGCAGCCCGCGAAGGAAGTCCGCGAGTCGATGAGGATGCGGGCGTCCAGCACGGATTCGTCCAGCACCTCCGGCACGAAGCCGTCCTCCAGGCTGCGCAGTCCCTGCACCAGGTCGCCGGGATGGGGCGCGGCGGCGATGATCTTGATGTCGGGGTTGTGCTCCTTGAGCCGGCGGCCCACCCCGGTGAGGGTGCCGCCAGTCCCCAGCCCAGCCACGAACAGATCCAGGTCCGGCAGGTCGCGGATGATCTCGGGGCCGGTGGTCTCGTAGTGGGCGCGAGGATTGTTGGGGTTGCCGAACTGCCAGGGCATGTAGTGAACCGGCTCCTCTGTCAGCATCTTCTTCGCCACCTCGATGGCGCCGTTGGTGCCCTTGCTCCCCTCCGAATAGATGACGTCGGCGCCGAAGGCCCGCAGGAGCCCTGTGCGCTCCTCGCTCATGTTATCGGGCATCACCACCCGCACCTTGTACCCTTTGACCACGCCCACCATGGCCAGGCTGATTCCGGTGTTGCCGCTCGTGGCCTCCAGGATGATGCGCTCCGGCGTGAGCTCGCGGCTCTCCTCGGCTGCCTTGATCATGTAGTAGGCGATGCGGTCCTTGACGCTGCCGCCGGGGTTCATGCCCTCCAGCTTGGCGAACACCCGCACGTCGGGGTTGGGGTTTACGTACCTCAGCTCCACCAGGGGCGTGTTGCCGATCGTCTCCAGTATGTCCGGATAGACCACCGGGCCTGCCTATCGAGCGCCGCCCGCCAGGGCCGGCAGAATCATCCTTCCTCCTACGTCTCGCTATGCGCCGGAAAGGGAACCCCGCAGAACTCTTCGTAGTCAATGAGCTCGTGGATCGTGGGGTTGTCGCCGCACAGGGGGCAATTGGGGTCCCGGCGCAGCTTCACCTGGCGAAACTCCATCTCCAGCGCATCGAAGATGAGAAGGCGACCGGCTAGCGGCTCGCCGAGGCCCAGGATCAGCTTCGCCGCCTCGATGGCCTCGATCGCGCCCACCACTCCCGGCAGCATCCCCAGCACACCCGCCTCGGCGCAGCTAGGCACCAGGCCCGGCGGCGGCGGCGCCGGGAAGAGGCAACGGTAGCACCCCTGTCCGGGGATGAACACCATGGCCTGCCCTTCGAACAGGAAGATGGCCCCGTCCACCAGCGGCTTGCCCGCCAGGTAGCAGGCGTCGTTCACCAGATAGCGGGTCGCGAAGTTGTCCGCGCCGTTCACCACGATGTCGTACTGCGAGATGATCTCGATGGCGTTGGCGGAGGTCAGCGGCTCGCGGTAAGGGACGACCTGCACGTCGGGGTTGTGCTCGGCGATGGTCTCTCTGGCCGAGTCCACCTTGGGCCGCCCCACGTCGTGCGTGTGGTGCAGGAGCTGGCGCTGGAGGTTGGATAGGTCCACATCGTCGAAGTCCACGATGCCCAAGGTGCCCACCCCGGCCAGGGCCAGGTAGAGGGCCGCCGGCGAGCCCAGGCCACCGGCCCCTATTATCAGTACCTTCGCCGCCATGAGCTTGCGCTGCCCGATGGGCCCCACCTGGGGCATGACGATGTGGCGCGAATAGCGCAGCACCTGCTCGGGCGTGAGCACCTGGCCACCGGCGATGGCAGGGATCACCGCCACCTCGTCACCGTCTTTCAGCGGTGTGGCCTTGCCCTGGAGAGTACGGATCTCTTGACTGTTCACGTAGACGCCGATGTGGGCAGGGATTTCGTCCCCGTTGACCCACAGCACGTCGCGTAGCGCCGGATAGCGCGTCGCCAGTTCGTCCAGGGCCTCGCCCACCGTGCTGCCCTGGGCCGCCACTGCCCGCTCGCCGCCAACCAGGCCCTGAAGCCCCGCCGTCACCCGTACCTCGACCGTCATGCTTCCTCCGGGGCCTGGCTGCTCGCCGCGAGGGGCGCGGCGCAGAACTCCTCGTAGTCAATGAGCTCGTGGATCGTCGGCGCATCGCCGCACAGGGGGCAGTGAGGGTCGCGGCGAGTCCTCACCTTGCGGAAGTCCATCGCGAGAGCGTCAAAGATGAGGAGCCGCCCGGCCAGCGATTCGCCGAGGCCCAGCACGAGCTTCAGGGCCTCGAAGGCCTCGATCACGCCGATGACGCCCGGCAGGGCCCCCAGGAGGCCAACCTGCGAGGGGCGAGCTACCACCGTCGCGGGCGGCGGCACCGGAAAGAGGCAGCGATAGCATCCCCGGCTGGGGATGAACACTGCCGCCTGCCCTTCGAACAGGAAGACCGCCCCGTCTATGAAAGGCTTGCCAGCCAGGTAGCAGGCGTCGTTCACCAGGTAGCGAGTAGCGAAGTTGTCCACTCCCCCCACCACCACGTCGTACCCGCTGATGATCTGCATGGCATTGGCCGGGGCCAAACGCACCTTGTGCGGGATGACCCGCACATCTGGATTGTGAAGGGCGATCGTCTGCTGAGCTGAGAGCACTTTCGGCCGCCCCACGGCGGGGGTGTGGTGCAGGATCTGGCGGTGGAGATTGGAGAGCTCCAACTCGTCGTTGTCGACGATGCCCAGGGTGCCCACGCCAGCGGCAGCCAAATAGATGGCCGCAGGCGAGCCCAGGCCACCGGCCCCCACCACCAGCACCTTGGCCTCCAGAAGCTTGCGCTGCCCAGCCGGCCCCACCTCGGGGATCATGATCTGGCGCGAATAGCGCTGCATTTGCTCCGGCGTGAGCACCTGGCCGCCGGCGATGGCGGGGATCACCGCCACCTCATCACCGTCCTTCAGCGGCGTGGCCTCGCCCTGCAGCGTGTGGATCTCGTGGCTGTTCACGTAGATGCCGACGTGGGCAAGGATCTCCTCCCTCTCGTCCCAGAGCATGTCACGCAGCGCCGGGTAGCGCGTCCCCAGGTCTTCGAGCACCTCGCCCACTGTGCTCCCCTGAGCCTCCACGTAGGAGCGGTTGCCCGTTAGCCTGCGAAACGGCGTGGGAATGTAAACGGTAACCGGCATCTCTTTCCCCCTGAATGTCCTAAATGTCCACGTCAAGATAGCGCTCGCCGGTGTCGGGCAGGATGGTGACCACCCGCTTGCCGGCGCCCAGCCGCTTGGCCACCTTCAGGGCAGCGAAGACGTTGGCGCCGGCCGAGATGCCCACCATCAGCCCCTCCTCGCAAGCTAGGCGCTTGGCGGTGGCGAACGCATCCTCGTCACCCACGGCGATGATCTCATCGATGATTTCGCGGTTCAGCACCGCCGGTACGAAGCTGGCGCCGATGCCCTGGATGCGATGGGCGCCAGGCCGGCCTCCCTGTAACACCGGCGAGCGGGCGGGCTCCACCGCCACAATCCGCACCGCCGGTAGGGCCTTCTTCAGCACCTCGCCCACGCCGGTGATCGTTCCGCCCGTGCCCACACCGGCCACGAAAGCGTCCAGGCGGCCCTCGGTGGCCGCCAGTATCTCCTGGGCGGTTGTGCAGCGGTGGATCTCCGGGTTGGCCGGGTTCTCAAACTGCTGGGGCATGAAGTAATGCGGGTTGTTGCGCACCAGCTCCTCCGCGGCGAACACCGCCCCAGTCATGCCCTCGATGGCCGGGGTGAGGATGACCTCTGCCCCGTAGCGGGCCAGCAACTCGCGTCGGGCCAGGCTCATGTGCTCGGGCATGGTGACTATGAGGTGATAGCCCTTCACGGCCGCCACCATGGCCAGGCCGATGCCGGTGTTGCCGCTGGTGGGCTCAACGATCGTGTCGCCCGGCCGAATGCGCCCCCGCCCTTCCGCGTCTTCGATCATGCTCAGGGCTATGCGGTCCTTGATGCTGCCAGCCGGGTTCCTCGACTCCAGCTTAGCCAGCACCTCGGCCCAGCCGTCGGCGGCCAGCCGCCGCAGGCGCACCAGCGGCGTGTTGCCCACCAGGTCGAGGACGCTGTCAGCGATGCCGTTCTTTGTCGTGGCCACGGCTTCAGATCACGTAGCGGCCGCCGGCGACGGCGACCTGTCGGTCCTTCGCCGCCAGCTGGCCGATGCTGGTGCCCTCCAGGATGGCGAGGATGGCGTCCCGCACCTCTTCCCACATCTCCCGCTGGGCGCAGCCGCCGGACCGCGAGCACTGGCTGGTCTCGTCCAGACAGTCCACGGGCACGATGGGCCCCTCTAGGACGGTGATCACCTCGCTCACCTTGATGTCATCGGGGTCGCGGATCAGAGCGTGGCCGCCCTGAGGCCCGCGCAGGCTGCGAATGAAGCCCGCCCGCCGCAGGATAGTGAGAAGCTGCTCCAGGTAAGCCTCGGGGATGCCCTGGCGGGCGGCGATCTCGCTGCTCTGGACCTGCCCGGATTGGCCGAAGTGATGGGCCAGCTCTATCAGAGCCCGAATCCCGTAGTCGCCTTTCGTCGAAACCCTCATGTCTGTCCTGCCCCAAAGGAAGCCTAAAGTGGAGTATTTCCGTCAACAATCTTACCATGCGCTCCGCTTCACGACAAGCCCCGAGGCAGTTGGACGGCCCTCCCTGTTGGCGGGGGCACCGATTTGTTGCCCCGGCGATCCCCTAGCCTCCGGCCACCGCCGGCACGATGCTCACTTCGTCGCCGTCCTTCAGGTCAGTAGCCAGGCCCCGCAGAAAGCGCACATCCTCGCCGTTGACGTAGATGTTGACGAACCGCCGGATCTCCCCCGCCTCGTCGCACAGCCGCTCCTTCAGGCCCGGGTAAGACGCCTCCAGGGCGTCGATGCACTGAGCCAGGCTGCCACCTTCGGTGGAGACAGTGTCTAGATCACCGGTCATTTTCCGTAGGGGCGTCGGTATCCTAACAGTGACGCTCAACTCTTACCTCCGTTAGTCCCGGATGTAGCGGAAGGCTTCAGCCTTCCACGTTCATCCCTCCACGATGTCGCCCGGCACGGGGTCCACCCGCACCCCCTGTTCCACCACCCACTGAACCCCTCGTTCAATCTCCTCCATCTCCCCCTCCAGCTCCAGCACCACCCAGCCGCGGTCCTCGGTCACGTCGGCGCGGCGGATGTTGGTCACCACGACGAACTCCTTGCTCAGGCGCCAGATGACGGGCTCCTTGATGAGCTCCGTGGGGAAGGTGAACTTTACCCTTTGCTTGGCCACGCTGCATCCCTCCCTCAACGCTGCGGCTCTAGCCGGGGCGACCGGGCGGACGAACCTCAGCCGCGCCGGCCATTGCCTGCTGTCGGCGAGCCATCGCCTCCTCGAAGGAGGAGACGTGCGGCCCGATTCGCAGGGGCGGCGTCAGCGCGTCCAGCACCGCCTCCTGCGTCTTCAGGCCGGCCCCTGTGATGAAGACAACGACCACTTCGTCGCGCTCGATGCGCCCCTGGGCCGCCAGCCGCCGCAGCGCGGCGATCACCACCCCGCCGGCGGTCTCCGCGAAGATGCCCTCCGCCTCGGCCAGGAGCTTCATCCCGTCCACGACTTCCGCGTCTGTCACCGCCACGCCGAAGCCGCCGGAGTGCTCCAGGACCCTCAGGGCGTAGTAGCCGTCCGCCGGGTTGCCGATGGCCAGGGACTTGGCGATGGTGTTGGGCCGCACCGGCCGGATGTCGAAGCTCTGGCTCTCCCAGGCGGCGATAATGGGCGAGCAGCCCTCGGGCTGCGCGCCGGACATGCGAGTGTGGCCCCACTCCGCCAAGCCCAGCCAGGCCATCTCCTTGATCCCTTTCCAGATCTTGGTGAACAGCGAGCCGCTGGCCAGCGGGACAATGCAGTGCTGCGGCGCCCGCCAGCCCAACTGCTCGATCACCTCGTAGGCCAGGGTCTTGCTCCCCTCGGCGTAGTAGGGTCGCACGTTGATGTTCACGAAGGCCCACGGGTACTTATCGGCCAGCTCGCTGCACAGCCGGTTGACCTCGTCGTAGCTGCCGTCCACGGCCACCAGGGTGGAGCCATAGATGGCGGCGCCCACCACCTTCCCTTGCTCCAGGTCGGCCGGAATGAACACCAGCGCCCGCATGCCGCCGCGGGCGGCGTGGGCGGCGACGCTGTTGGCCAGATTGCCGGTGGAGGCGCAGGCCAGCGTGTCGAAGCCGAACTCGCGGGCCTTGGTGCTGGCCACCGTCACCACGCGGTCCTTGAACGACCAGGTGGGGTTGACGCAGTCGTTCTTGATGTAGAGCTGGCGAAGGCCCAGCGCCTCGCCCAGGTTATGGCAGCGCAACAGGGGCGTAAAGCCGGCGCCGATGTCCACCGCCTGCTCGCCATCGGCCGGCAAGAGATCGCCATACCTCCACACAGTGAGGGGGCCCTTTTCGATGCGCCCTCGCGTTAGGTGGCCGGCCAGCGCCCGATAGTCGTAAGCGACCTCCAGGGGGCCGAAGCAGAATTCGCAGACGTGCAGCGGCTCCAGCGGGTAGTGGCGCCCGCATTCTCGACAACGTAAGTGGCTGGCGTAGGACATGATGGCTATCCCCTCCTAAGCGCGATGTCATCTCCCCATCGCCCCGACCCACCCCGACGTGTCGGGGGCGTCGGGGCCGGGCATCGCCATCACGGCTGCTCGCCAGACCTCTCGACTGTTCATCCTGTAAAAGGAAAACCTCTTCGGCCCGATTCGAAGAGGTTTTGTTCGGACTAGCCGACCTCTTATCGCGCCCCGACTTGACGGGGCCGGCATTGGCACCGTAGCCGAAAGGGCCGTCGGGACAAAGACCAGGAACCAGCAGCCCCTGCTCCTTGATCCCCTCCCTCGGCCCGGTTGCCGGGCTTCCCAGGGCCGTTCCCTCCACCGCTCTGGATAAGAGGGCCGTATTTGATTTGCCACCGATGCTATCAGAGGGGAGGCGCTGTTGTCAACGGCATCCGGGCCCGAAGGCGATACGCCTGAGAGCCGTGCCTGCACGATAAGATCCCCCGAAAAACCCGCCCAGGGCCTTGACCGTAAGCGCCGACAGTGCATAATTTCTGGGAATTGGCAACGGGGGCACGCCAAGAGGCTGGTTCCTGGTTTGGAGCGGTTGCCCGCCACTGCGGTACCGTTTCCTCGCCCTCGCTGCCAGGGAAAGGAGTGTCTCGTATGGCCCGCTTGCACTACCTGATCCGGCCGGTGCTGGCGCTGCTTCTGGTGGCCTCGGCGGCCGGCGTGGTGGCCGCAGCGTGCGGAGACAACAACGAAAGCACGACCGCCACGGCCACCAAGGCCGCGACTACGGCTACCAAGGCCGCCACGGGCACGCCCAAGGCCACGGCTACGGCCACCAAGGCCGCGACCACGGCTACGGCCACCAAGGCCGCGGCTACGGCCACGGCCACCAAGGCCGCGACCGGCACGCCCAAGCCGACGGCCACACCCTAGCGCTGGACGCCTAGGACAGAACACCACAGCCTGGCTGCTATCACCTCGCGGCGGACGTAGCGCCGCTCGGCCTGGGGCGAGGGTGAGTTTATCCCCGAGAAGCTCACTCCGAGGTGACGCTGGCCTGCCGGCGGCGGGCCAGCGCCTGCTTTCCCCTTCCCTGTCCGCTTGAGGTCTGAACGCGCCGCCGAGCGATGGCGCCCGCAAAGGGCGGCATGGCTGGATCACGGAGACAGTCGCACCTTCTGTAGCGGAGGACGATAGGCCGGACGCCTATTGCTGGGCCTCGCTCTGCCGCGCCAGCCGCCGCCGCTCGGCACGGGCGCGCATCCGCCGCCCCGGCCGCAAGATGTACGCTATCCCCAGCGGCGCGATGATCATCGCGCCCAGGGCTATGACCTGGGCCATGCGTAGGCCGGCGAAAATGATGTTGTCGTCCCGCAGGAAGCTGATGCCGAAGCGCATGGCGCCGTAGAGGAAGACCCACGACCAGAAGACGATGCCGTCGCGCTTCAGCACGCGGTATAGGACGAACAGGGCCACGAAGATCAGCAGGTCGCCCACCATCTCGTAGGCCACTGCCGGGTGCTGGGCAAGCGGGGGCGTGACGGCGGTGAAACGCGGATAGCTTGGGCTGTTGGGGTTCGTGTACAGGACGCCGATAGGCCAGTCGGTGGTCTTGGCGAAGTGCTCCCCGTTGATGATGTCGCCAATGCGGCCGACGGCCATGCCGATGATCGCCCCCAATGCGGCGACATCGGCCATGGTGCCCCAGCGGGGTAACCGCCGCCAGGCGGCGTAGGCCGCCGCGCCCAGCGTCCCACCGATAAGGGCGCCGTAGATGGAGATACCGCCCGCATTGATGGCGAACACGTCCAGGAGATCGTCCTCGAACTGGCTGTGGTTCTCCAGCACGTAGAGCGCGCGGGCGCCGATTATGCCGCCGATAACCAGGGCCAGCGCCGCATTGTAGATGGTGTCTTCGCCGAGGCCGGCCCGCCGCCCGAAGTAGGCGGCCACCGCCACGCCACAGATCACCCCCACGGCCGTGAACACCCCGTGCCAGGCGATCTCCAGGCCGCCGAACTTGGCGATCTGGGGGTCGATCCCGATCTTGATCACCAGCGGAACGAAGGCGCTAAGAGCTTCCATCCTTCTCCTCTTCCTGTGCCACGTCGGACGAGCCGGCCTCGGCGCCCAGCCTGCGCATCTCCCGCCGGAAGTTCACCAGATGGCCGGCCACCCCCGCCAGGTAAGTGCGGTCGGGCGTTATCTTAGCCCATAGCCGACGCCTAGGCACGTAGAAGGTTACTGCCAAGCCCGCCAGGAGCAGGCCCGTCGCCAGCCAGATCAGGTTGTCGCTGCGGTCTCGCTTAACCTTGATGCCGGCGAACTCCCGCTGACCGAGGAACGTGTACTCGTAGTCTCCCACGCTCACCGCCTTGTCGGTCTCCAGGCTCAGCACTGTCGGGCTGATGCCAAGAACCGACAGCACGGGCGGGCCGTCCTGGCCAAGCATGGCCACCGCCTCCCCGGATGACGTCTCCTCCCCACCGTAGGCGGCATCGCTCATCTCCAACAGCACCCGGCCCTCAGCGCTCCCGTCCGCTGACCCCGGCGGCAGCGGGACGCCAGGCTCGAAGCTGGCCGGCAACCGCTGCAGGGAGGCGAACTCGAAGTCCAGCCCGCCAGCGCTGGCCCGCTGCCCTATGGGGACGACCAGGCGCACGGCGTCCGGCCGCTCCCCAGGCTCAAAGGCCAGCAGGTCCAGCCCGCGGTTCGATGCGTCGGGCTTCACCCCGATCCACATCGTGCGGTCGGTGCCCGGGATCATCACCGTCGTGCCGTACGCCGTTTCCACAGACTCCGTTAGCACCAGTGTTGCGTCCATGAGCGTCTGGCCCTCGCCGTCCCGCACGATGACGCGGGGCGCCGGCACGGAATCGGCCAGGGGCAGCACCTCATTGTAGATCACATCCCCCGAACGCAGGTCGCGCACCTGGAGCGCCGCCCCGAACCCGAAGTAGGCTGCCTGGTGGAAGCGGTAGCCGTTGTAGGCGCAGGGGCCGTTGACGGTGACCGTGCAGCGCTTGACCTCGTTGCCACCCTGGTAGATGGCCAACTCCGACCGGTAGTCCAGGGGCTGGCCCTGCGGGTCGAAGCGGGCCACGGCGTCCACTAGCTGCACCTGCATCTGATCGGGATGACTCCCAGCGAAGACCGGGGCGGTGGTCCCTTCGCCGATGAACATGTCCTCGGAGAAGCCGGTGAACTTGCTGACGAGGGCGCCCCCGATGAACAGGACAAGGGCAAGATGGCTGGCGAAGGTGCCCAACTGCGCCCAGCTATAGCGGTCGGCGAAAAGGTAGGTCTCCTCGCCTTCCTGGAGGCGCTCCACCCGGTAGTGCTGGCGGCGAAGCACGCCCTCCAGGGCCAGCGGCTCCGCCGGCGTTGCGAACTCCGCCCGATGATGGGCCCGCTGGAAGTATGTATCGGGCACGCGGCGCCGCGGCCGACGGATGGCGCGCCAGACGGGCAGGAAGCGGTTGGCCGTGCAGAGCGCCACCGACACCACGAGCAGGCCCAGACCGGCAGCGAACCAGGGGGCATGGAATACATCGAAGATGCCCAGGTGGTACAACGGATCGGTGAGAACCCCGAACTTGCCCCGCTGCACATCCAGCCAGTTGGCCACCGCCGTGCCGTCGCCGCGGACGGTTTCCGGCATCTGCGGCACCAGCACCCCCAGCAGGCCGGCCAGCGCCAGGAAGGCCAGCAGGATGATCGCCCAGCGCACGCTGGCGAACAGCCGCCACACCGCGCGCACGGGGTCAAGCCAGCGGGCGGTTCGCACCAGGGCCTTTGCCGCTTCTGCCTTGGCCACTGTCCTCACCCAAAGAGCCCCAAACACATGCTACGCACCACGCCGCTACAATCAATGAGGAGGCTGGGGAAGTTGGCGGCACGCACGGCGAGGTAGGGCTCTCTAACGGGCCTAGGGCGAGAACGCTTCCTCCCACAGGCGACGCGTCTCGGCCGCCGATAGGCCCTGGCCCAGATAGCTATTGCCGACGCGGATCTCGAAGTGCAGATGGTTCTCCAGGGTGGCATCGCTGACGCCTTCCGGCGTGCCGGAGTTCCCCACGTGGCCCACCACCTGCCCGGCCGCCACCGCCACCCCATCGGCTATCCCCGGCTCGATGGACAGGAGGTGGCAGTAGCGGGTTACCACGCCGCTGCCGTGGTCCACCCACACCTGGCGCCCCCGCAGGCGATCCAAGACTGCCGGAGCGGTGGAACCCTGCTGGGCCGAGCTATTTAGGAGACCGTCCATCTCCTCCTGCGTGATATCCTTGTAGTCCACGTCCGCCCGAACCACGATGCCCGTCTTGGCCGCCAGCACCGGCATGCCCCGCTCGACCTGTGTGCAGGCGCGGCCGCTGTAGAAATCCACCCCCTCGTGGATGCCAAAGCGGTACTCCCGCGGCGCGTTAGGTAGCAGGTCGTCGTCTGCGGGAAGGCAGGCTCCCTCGATCGGGAACCGGAAGCCGCGAATGACGGGCGGCGGCGTTGGCGTTGGCGACGCGGTGGGGCTGACCACGACGCTGGCCGCGGCCGTCGGAGAGTAGCTAAGGGTCTCCACCACTACGGGGCTGTGCTTCTCCTCGGAAGGAGCGCCCAGCACGCCCACCACCAGGGCCACGGCCCCTGCCGCCACCACCGCCACCATAACCGCCACCGTGGAGCTACTTGACCACCGGATAGCCTTCCTCCTCCATCGCCCTCTCGATAGCCGCCAGTCGCACCCGCGACTCGTCGAAGCGCAGGCGCACCTGCTTCCTGGCCGGATCGCCTCCCAGGAACTCCACTCCCGCCAGCCTGCTTATCGCCTTCCGGATGCTGGCGATGCAATGGTCACACGAGATATCCGGTGCTGTCAAAGTAACGTCCTGCATTGGATGACCTCACTATAGCCGCTTCGAATGTCGTTCCCCACGGTTCTGAAATGGCCCCTAGCCAAATATAGGCTTCTTTACCGCCAGGCGCACGGCCTCGGCGTGGGCTCGCGCTTCCAGCGCATCGTCCAGGGGAGCAAGCTCGACCTGCCCGTACCTGCGAGACAGCGCCAGAGCGATCAGGTGGTCAGCGAATCGCGGGTTCTTGGGCAGCAGCGACCCATGCAGGTACGTGCCGAAGGCGTTGGCCTGCACCGCCCCCTCCGTGCGGTCGCGTCCGTTGTTGCCGTAGCCGGCGATGACCCGCGCCAGAGGCCGCGCCGTCGGCCCGACGAACGTGCGGCCCCCGTGGTTCTCGAAGCCCACGAGGGTAGTCCCCTGCCAGCGCACCACCACATTGCCGATGAACCGCCTGGCCGTCGGGCCCGGATGTACGGTCCAAGCGTCGAAGACGCCGAGGCCGGGCAGATCCTCGCCGACGGCCGGGCGGTAGAAGCGCCCCAGCAGCTGGTAGCCGCCGCAGACCGCCAGCACCACCACCCCCCCGTCAACGGCCTGGCGCAGGGCAGCGCCCTTGACCGCCAGCAGGTCGGCGGCCACCCGCCGCTGCTCGCGGTCCTGCGCCCCGCCCATGAAAATCAGGTCGTAGCCCGCCGGCTCCAGCGGCTCGCCCACCTCCAGCTCGTCCACCGTCAGGTCGATGCCGCGCGCCGCGCAGCGGCGGCGCAGGCAGAGGATATTGCCCCGGTCGCCGTAGAGGTTCATCTGCTTGGGGTAGAGATGGGCCAGACGAAGGCTCAGCGCCACGGCTAGGTCTCCTGCCAGAACTGAGGGCGGTGCCCCCAGCGGGCCAGGATGCGCCGCACCTGGAGCATAGCCGTGTAGGTGGGGATGACCCACAGGATACCGCCCGCCGGCGTCAGGGCCAGGGCGCGGGCCAGTGCCCGCTCGGCGTTGCCTTCTAGCACCGGATTGGGCTCGAGGCCGGCGTACTTCAGGCGCAGGGCCATGTCGGCGGCGCGCCGGCCCGAGGCCAGGAGGAGGCCTGTCTGGCCGGCCAGCATCTCGAAGTCTACGTCCCAGATCCAGGACACGTCGCGGCCGTCGGCGATGTCGTCGTTCAGAAAGAAGAGGAGGTTCTTGGGCCCCGCTTCGGACGTAGCGGACACTAGAGCACGCAGCACCTGGTTCAGGCCGGCCGGGTTCTTGGCCAGGATCGTCCGCACCTCCCGCCCGCGCACGCCGAACTGCTCCTGGCGACCGAAGGCTGCCGTGAAGGAGGCGACGCCTCTCTGGATGGCCTCACCGCCGATGCCCAAGGCCACGGCGGTGGCCGCCGCCGCCAGGGCGTTGTAGACGTTGTACAGCCCAATGAGCGGCAGGGACAGCTCCAGCCGGCCCGCCGGCGTGGTGACCACGACGGCCAGCGGCCCGGCGTCCGGCTGCTCCACGCGCATCGCCTCCACCTGAGCGGCCGGCCGGGACCGGCCGCAGGCGGGGCAGGCCCAGTGGCCGACGTGGCCGTAGAACACCGCTGAGTAGACGTACTCGTGGCCACAGGTGGGGCACCAACGGGCATCAGCGGCGTGCTCCAGCCCGCCAACGGCGCAGGCGGTATCGGCGACGCCGTAGAAGACGGTGGGGCCCCGCCAGGCGTCGGCCAGCCCGGCCACCCCCGGGTCGTCGGCGTTGAGCACCACGGTCGCCGACGGCGGCAGGGCGGCCAGGGTCCCCCACCACAGGGCGGCCACGCTGTCCACCTCGCCGTAGCGGTCGAGCTGGTCGCGGAAGAGGTTGGTGAAGGCGATAACGCGCGGAGCCAGGGCGGTGGCCGCCTCGGGCACCGTCGCCTCATCCACCTCGAACACCCCCAGGCAGCGCTCCGCCCGCCGGATGCGCCCCTGGTGGTCCGCGGCCTCGCTCAGGGCGGCGGTGATGCCCCGCATCATGTTCGACCCGGCGGCATTGTGCACCGGCCAGTAGCCCGCCGCCCGCGCAATGTTCCGGACCAGCCGGGCGGTGGTGGTCTTACCGTTGGTGCCGGTCACCAGCAGGCAGCCGTGGCCCAGCTCGGCGGCCAGGCGGGCGGCCAGGCCGGGGGCCACGGCCCCCGCCACGAGCCCGGGCAAGGCGGTGCCGCCGCCCAAGCCCAGGCGGCGGCTAATGGCCGCCGCCAGCTTGGCCGTGCCCACCGCTGCCGCCGTGCGCACGTCCGCCATTCGTCACGCCGCTTTGCGCGCTTCGATGACCTTGACCAGGCCGCCCACGTGGCTATCTACGGCCACGACTTCGAACCCCGCCTTGACCACGTTAGCCACAGTATCGCGGTTGATGTTGGCCCCTGACAAGCGGACGGCCAGCGGATTCAGCCGGTCCATGAGCCAGCCCAGGAAGCGGTTCTTCAGGCGGACGTGCTCCAGCAGGAGAAAGCGGCCGCCGGGCTTGAGCACGCGCCGCACCTCAGCCAGGCCGGCCAGCGGGTCGGGCACAGAGCAGAAGACGAAAGTGGTGGCAGCGAAATCGAAGGAACCGTCGGCAAAGGCGAGGTGCTGAGCATCCATGAGGCCCAGCTCTACCCGCTGGCCCCGCTTGCGCGCCTTCCGCACCGCTCGGCCCAGTAGCCTGGGGCTGATATCGATGGCGGTTACCTCGCCTCGCGACGGGTGGTAAGGCAGGTTGCGGCCGGTGCCGATGCCTACCTCCAGGACGCGCTTGCCGTCAACCCTCTCCCAGAGGCGGCGCCGGAGACGCCGCGCGACAAGCTCCATGGGAACGTTGTTCAGGTCGTACCAGGGCGCCTGGCGGTCGTAGCGACGCTGGGCCACCCTGGTCGCCCGCCAGTCGGTGTCCCTGTTCTCAGCCATGGCGCGCGCTAGCTGTTCATTGGGTCATGCACCCTTCGTGGCCCGCACGACCCATAGAGGCTTGTACCTCGTCCTGCCGGACTCGACGTCCTCGAAGCCCGCCTCTCGCAGCATCGGGAGCGCTTCCCCAAGTTTGCCCTCCGACTTGTGCAGCCCGAGCAACTGGGCGACGTGTCCGAGCAAGCCGCTGGACCCTCCAAGGTCGACCGCCAGAAAGCGCCCGCCGGGTTTGAGGACGCGGCACACCTCGGCGAAACCGGCCCGCTTCACGTCGGGGGGAAGATGATGCAGCATCAAGCTGCTCAGTACCAGGTCGAAGTGCCCGTCCGGAAATGGCAGCTTCTCGATGACCGCCCTCTGGAACTGTGCGTCGACGCGCGCCTTCGCTGCCTTCTTGCGAGCCACCTCGATCATCTCCGCCGAGGGGTCGATCCCCTGCACCCCGCCCGCCGGCCCCACTTCTCGCTTCGCCGCAATGGCCAGAGTGCCCGTACCGGAGCCCACGTCCAGCACCTGCTCGCCTTCCTTGATGCCGGCGAGCTCGAGGGTCATCCTGCGGATACCCGGCTCCCGGCCGAAGGTCATCAGCCAGGCGGCGAGATCGTAGAAACGGGCCCAGTGGATCACCACCCCCTTGGTCTCCACGGGCGCCCCAGCGGAAGGTTGCGACTCGTGGGGCACGGTTCACCTCCTACATGTGATGTGCGGTGTGCTCTCGAGCCTGGACGCCCGTCAGGCGCCGTTTGACCCACGGCGTGACCGTGGGCATGAGAATGATCATGCTCAGCAGGAAGACCCAGCCGGCTCCGCCAAGACGCGCCACCCAGTTGTAGTCACCGCTGAGCGTGGTAACCGCCAGGAAGGACCCGGCGCCCAGCACGGCGATCCCCGTGTAGATGATAGCGCTGATGATTCCCGGCTTCATGCGTCTCCTTTCGAGCGCCGCGGGATGTGGATGTGGCTCGGCTCGTCGGGTGCGACAGCGAACCGCTCCAGGCGCCGCCGGTGGTCGGCTTCCACCCCGACCCGAAGAGAGGGAGCGGGGCTGCTCACGAAGCCCAACAGGACGACCAGCGTCACAGTGCCGAGCACCGATATCCCGGCGACCGCTGGAGCGACAATGGACACCAGCATATGGTCCTCGCTGATCAGGTTGCTCACCCCCACCAACCAGCCGAAAACGACGGCCAGAATCACCACCGGGACGTAGCGGCCAAAGAGGCCGATCCAAGACTGCGTTTGCACTGAAGCCTTCACCTCGCGTACCTCCCGTCTCCTCACACCTGTTGCTTCACTGCCTCGCGGCGTGGCTGCGGCTCGGGCCGGTCGACGGCGGGCTGCCCGCCGCGCCGGATGGGCGGCCGGTAGCCGCGCATCGACATGGCGTTCAACGTCACCGAAAGCGAGCTCACGGCCATCAGGAAGGCCGCCAGCTCCGGACTCACGATCCGAGCGAAGAAGGGATAGAGGACGCCGGCGCCCAGGGGGATGGCCAGGGTGTTGTAGCCGAACGCCCAGCCCAGGTTCTGCTTGACCTTGCGCATGGTGAAGCGGGCCACCTGGATGGCCGCCACCACGTCCAGCGGGTCGTCCTTGACCAGGATGACGTGGCCCGTCTCTTTGGCCACGTCGGTGCCAGAGCCGATGGCGATGCCCACGTCGGCCTGGGCCAAGGCCGGCGCATCGTTGATGCCGTCGCCCACCATGGCCACCCGCCGGCCCTGCTCCTGGAGCTTGCGCACCTCCGCCGCCTTGTCCTGTGGCAGCACCTCCGCCAGCACCCGGTCGATGCCTACCTGACGGGCGATGGCCTCCGCCGTGCGACGGTTGTCGCCGGTGATCATCGCCACCTCCAGGCCCAGGCGGTGCAACTCCTGCACCGCCCGCGCCGAGGTCGGCTTCAGCGTATCGGCCACAGCGATGACGCCCAGCGCCTGCCCGTCGCCGGCCACGAACATGGCCGTCTTACCCTCAGCCTCCAGCCGCTCGGCTTCGGGCAGGAGGCCATCCAGAGCGACCTCCCTCTGCTCCATGAGCTGGCGGTTGCCCAGGAGGATGGCGGCGCCGTTGTGGCGGGCCTCCACGCCCTGGCCGGGCATGGCCGCGAACTCCTCCGCCTGCGGCACGTCCAGGCCCATCTCCTGCGCCGCCCGCACGATGGCCTCGCCCAGGGGGTGCTCCGAGCTGCGTTCGGCGATGGCCGCCAACCGCAGCACTTCCTTCCGCCGTCCGTCAGGCGAGATGACGTCCGTCACGGAGGGTTCGCCCAGGGTGAGGGTGCCGGTCTTGTCGAAGACGATGGTCTGGAGGTTGGCGGTCGCCTCCATCGCGTCGGCACCCTTGAACAGGATGCCGTTCTGGGCACCCAGGCCGGAGCCAGCCATGATGGCGCTGGGCGTCGCCAGGCCCACGGCGCACGGGCAGGAGATGACCAGCACCGTCACCGAGAGCAGCAGCGAGAACCCGAACACCTCCAGCCCGCTCAGCTCCGCCGGCGATAGGATGAAGTGGCTGTTGGGGTCGAACCACCAGTTGAAGCCGCCGAAGAACCAGAACAGGAACACGCCCAGCGCCAGCAGGTGCACGCCCAGGATGAAGTGGCCGGCCACCGTGTCGGCGACGCGCTGGATGGGGGCCTTGGTGGCCTGCGCGTCCTCCACCAGCTTGACGATCTGGGCCAGGGCCGTCTCCTTCCCCACCTTCGTGGTGCGGAACCGGAAGGCGCCGGTCTTGTTGATGGTGCCGCCGATGACTTCGTCGCCGGCCTTCTTTTCCACCGGCATGCTCTCGCCGGTGATCATCGATTCGTCCACTGCCGAGTAGCCGTCCAGCACCACGCCGTCCACCGGAATGCTCTCGCCGGGGCGCACCAGGCAGATGTCACCGGCCACCACCTCGTCGGCACCGATCTCCACCTCTTGGCCATCCCGCAGTACCCGCGCCCGCTTGGGCTGCAGCTTCATCAGCTTGCGGATGGCCTCCGAGGTGCGGCCGCGGGTCACCGCCTCAAGGTAGCGGCCCAGGACGATGAAGAAGGTCAGCAGGGCCGCCGACTCGTAGAAGACGGCCTTGTCGCCGCCGAAACCGGCGTTCGGCCAGAAGGTGTTGATGACGGCGATGAAGTACGCCGCGCCGATACCCGTGGCGTAGAGAAGGTTCATATCGGTGACGCCGCGGCGCAGCCCGTTGAAGCTGTTGACGAAGAACTGGCGGCCGGGGCCCACCACCACCGGCGTCGCCAGCCCCCATAGCACATACTTGTTGGCCAGAAAGGCGGGGACGACCTTGTCCAGGATCCAGTAGTCGCGGAAGGTGCCCAGCATCACCAACAGGCCCAGGGGCAGGGTGACCAGCAGGTTCACCAGCTGGCGGCGCACCTCCCGCTGGCGGGCCTGCCGCTCGCGGTCCAGGGCCGCCTCGCCCTCCGCCTTGTCCGACACCTCGTACCCCAGGTCGCGGATGGCCTTCCTGATCTGGGCGGGCGATACGATTCCGGCGGCGTACTCGACGGCGACGGTATCGGCGCCCAGGTTCACTTCCACGCTGGCGACGCCGTCCAGGGCGCCCAGCGCCCGCTCGATGCTCTGCTGGCAGTGAGTGCCCATCATGCCCAGCACGAGCAGCTCGATGCGGTCCCAGGGCACCTCGTAGCCAATGTCACCGATGGCGTCGGCCATGTCCGCCAGGCTGCAGGCGGCGGGGTCGTACTCCACGCCCGCCTTCGCCGCCGCCAGGTTCACTTTCGCGTCGGCCACGCCGGGCAGCCCTTTCAGGACCTTTTCCACCTTGCTGACGCAGGCGGCGCAACTCATGCCTGCCACCGGCAGGACTATTTCCCTGACCTTACCCTCCGCCATTACCCAGTGCTTCCTTCTAGGGCCCTAATCCCCCTTGTTCTCCTCCGCCCGGGCGATGAGCTGGTCCAGACGCTCGCGCTCGGCCTTCAGCTCGGCCAGCAGGTCCGGCGACTCCGCCGCCGTGGGGCCGTGCTCGTGGCCCTCGTGGCCGTCGGCCCCGTGGCCGCCGTGGCACATCATCATGCTGTGCCCGCTATGGCTCTCCGAATGTCCGCGCATAAACAGCCACCCGAAGGCCATCATGCCCACCATCATCAGGGGGCACGCCAGGACAAGAAGCGCTAGCGGCAGCCCCCAAGTCCAGTCCATCATCTCGACCTCCTCCACCGCTCGCTAGGCGCGGCCGGCCAGGTTGTACAGCTCCATCAACTCGACGATCACCTCGTCCTCGCGCCCGTCGCGGATGCCGGTGGCCACGCAGGTGTGGAGGTGGCCCTCCAGGATCATCGCCTCCATCTTCTCGATGGCGCGCCGGACGGCGAAGGTCTGCTTGAGGATCTCCGGGCAGTACTTGTCCTCCTCGATCATCCGCCGGATCCCCGCCAGGTGCCCCTCGACGTAGCTGATGCGTTTCAGGACGTCTTGCCGTGTAGAGTCCTGCACCCTACTCACCTCCGATTCCGGCTGTGCTGCTCTGCGCTGTCCATGCTCTGTACCCACACCCAGGGGGTAGGGGTCTAGACGAAGTGTAGCAGCAGGTGTAGGCTCTTGTCAAGATCGACCCTCAGACGTTGCCGGAGAACGCCCATGACCACTACCCAGCGGAGAACCCTCACAAGCGCCGAGAAGCAACAACTCAGGGCGAAATGGCCGCAGTGCTACATTTGCGAGGAGACGCTCGACGGCTACGGCGACCAGGAAATAGAGTACGACCACATCTACGACTTTGCTGGCGGCTACTCGCAGGACTTGTCGAATTTCGCCCCGGTTCACGCATCCACCGACCCGTCAAAAAAGAACTGCCACAAGGGGAAAGGCCGAAGAAGCCCCTACGACTACAAGGAGTATCTCAGGATTACCCGAAAGCTCGACAGCGTTTCGGGCCTCAAGGACCTATGCCCTAGGGCCAAACAGTCATCGTTCGAGATTGACCCTGAACGCCGAACCATTGACCTCAACGGAACCACGCTGCCCCTGTACAGTCAGAGAATAGGCAACACTGACCACTGGTACTTCTTCCAGGGGACCCTACGGAATTCCTTGAAAGTGATACGGAGATCCAGCTTCGCCCTCTTGATTCCAGGATTATTGGCCTGGTGTTCCACCTGAAGGCGTCATTGCAGCTGCTTCCTTCCCTTGGTCGCCTGGATACGGACACGAGAAAGATCAGGATATTCGATGGCCAGCATAAGGCCGTTGCCCAAATAGTGGGAAACAACAAGAAGGCGATACCCTGCCTAGTCTTTGTAGACCCGGACGTGAACCGGCTGCGCGTCACCGTGACCGAGGCCCACACGACATTCCTCCAGCAGCGTTACGCGCCAAGTCACATCGATGATAAACTCGCACAGATCTACAAGGAGCGTGTCAGGGAGTTCCAAGGCGACGACCCCAACCGGGCGTACTCGGAGCGAGACATCCTGAGACATGAGCCGAAAGCGCGAGTGAGACAATTCCTGCAGGGTAGCATCATTGATGGGCTCGAGGAGAAGACCGATTTCATCACCAAGTTTGTGTGGAGGGACAGGCGCGAGCAGCGGCAAAAGCCCATGTCCTACCAAAGCCTGCGGCTCTTCATCCAGACGTTCGCCAACTTGGAGGCCGTCGACAAGGTGTCTGGCGACCCCGAAAACTTCCGGGCACCCGAGCTGGAAAACCTGGCCTTCCTCCTCAGCTGCCTCTACAAGCACTCTCTGAACGGCAAGTGGCAGCCCAACAACCCCGAGGCCGAGGAGCACAAGCTCGCATCCAGCTGTTCTACTACGTTCACGCCTTCGCCAACTGGGTAAAAACCCTTGATGAGGCTCTGAAACACGCTCTCGGGAACATGCAGAACAAGGCGGTGAGAGGAGCCCTTTGCTACAGGCGTCCGTTCAGCGATGATATCAAGACCCGTTTCGACGCCGTCGCACAGCGGCTCTTCACTCATGGCCTTTGGGTCAACCCCGTGAACCGGCCTACGCTCCAATCCTCGTTCCCCGGTCCTATTTCAAACCTGCTGGACGAGCAAGGGCTCGACTACGTTTACCTCACCCGCCTCGACTAGCCGCACATCATCAGACTCGCCGACCGGCTGCTAAGACCCCGGCCTGTTCTGCACGACTCACTGCAGCACTGTGACTTCTTCATGGCCGCGCCGTCCAGGTCCTGTGGTCAGGGTTTCGGATTTGCTCGGCCACTCCCCCCCGGTGGCGGGAGATCCGACCCGCAGCCCCCGTGCGTACAGTGGAGGTGACGTTGTAGCCATGAACGATACAGCTATCGTTGTTGAGGGTCTCACCAAGCGCTACGGCGACGTGGTGGCCCTGGACGGAATCAGCTTCCGGGTACCAGCCGGCACCGTGTTGGGCCTGCTCGGCCCTAACGGGGCCGGTAAGACCACCGCCGTCCGGGTGCTGACCACGATCATCCGTCCCGACGGCGGCCGGGCCTGGGTCCTCGGCCACGACGTCGTCCGGGAAGCCGCCGCCGTCCGCTACCGGATCGGGCTCGCCGGCCAGTACGCCGCCGTCGACGGCAACCTCACCGGCCGCGAGAACCTGCGCCTGATCGGCCGCCTCACCCAGCTCCCGCGCCGGCGGATCGCAGGCCGCGCCGACATCCTCCTGGAGCGCTTCGGGCTCGCAGACGCTGCCGATCGGATCGTGCGGACCTACTCCGGCGGGATGCGCCGGCGCCTCGACCTGGCCGCCGCCCTCGTTCATCAGCCGCCTGTGCTCTTTCTCGACGAGCCGACCACCGGCCTCGACCCGCAGGGCCGGCTGGAGCTGTGGGACATCATCCGGGAGCTGGTCGCCGACGGCACCACCGTCTTGCTCACGACCCAGTACCTCGACGAGGCCGACCGCCTGGCGCATCACATCGTGGTCGTGGACCGAGGTCGAATCATCGCCGAAGGCAGCCCCGCCGAGCTCAAGGCGCGCGTCGGCAGCACGGTAATCGAGGTCGAGCTGGCAGACGAGGCGGAAGCCCAGCGGGCGGAGGCCCTGCTTGCGCCCTTCGGCGCCGGCTGCGGACGCGATCACGGCACGATCTGCCTGAAGATCGAAGATGGGCCCCGCGTCCTCATCGATGTGCTCCGCGCCCTCGATGCTGGTCACGTGGTTCCCCTTTCGCTCGCGGTGAGGGAACCCAGCCTCGACGATGCCTTCCTTACGCTGACCGGCCGGCACGCCGAGTCTGTCCCTGCGCCCGAGCCGCAGACCGTCGGCGCCCGAGGTGCCGGATGACTGTCAGCGTCATCGCGGCGCCCGCCCCCATCGAGCACCAGGGCCTGGGCCGCCTCGCGGCCGCAGCATCCGACATACTCGCCGTCACCGGGCGCAACCTCCTGGCGTACCGCCGCGTCCCCCAGTTGCTCGTGTTCTCGACGATCCAGCCCGTGGTCTTCGTTCTCCTCTTCCGCTACGTCTTCGGCGGCGCCATCAAAGTGACCGGTGTGAGGTACGTCGATTTCCTCATGCCTGGCATCTT
The DNA here is from genome assembly GCA_963701285.1 of uncultured Chloroflexia bacterium. Lineage (GTDB taxonomy): Bacteria > Chloroflexota > Dehalococcoidia > SM23-28-2 > SM23-28-2. The sequence goes on from OY969584.1 coordinate 476,913, forward strand.
CACCCAGACGGTCATCTTCGGCGCCATGGGCACCGCTGTCGGGCTGGCCACCGACCTCAACACAGGGTTCCTCGAACGGTTTCGGTCGCTGCCGATGGCCCGGTCGGCGGTTCTCGCCGGTCGCACCACCGCGGACCTAACCCGTAACGTCTTCGTCATCGCGCTCATGGCGGCGGTCGGCTTCGCTGTCGGCTTTCGCGTGCACACGGGCGCCCTGCAGTTCGTGGCCGGCCTCGGCTTGGTGCTGCTCTTCGGCTACGTGTTCTCGTGGGTCTTCGCAACCGTCGGCCTCGTCGTCCGCGATCCTGAGGCGGCGCAGGCGGCGGCCTTCCCCGTAATCGCTCCTCTGGTGTTCGCCTCTTCGGCCTTCGTGCCGGTCAGCAGCATGCCCAGTTGGCTACAGGTGTTTGCCGAGCATCAGCCGGTCTCTGTCACCACTTCGGCGGTGCGGGCCCTCGTGCTCGGCGGATCCGCAACGTCAGACATCATGCAAATGCTGGCGTGGAGCGCGGGCATCCTGCTGGTGTTCGTGCCGCTGGCTGTGTGGCGCTATCAACGGACGGCCTAAACGCACAAGCCACGGTCGCGCTCTCTTGCGGAACGAATAGACGGATCAGAGCAAGTGGCATTCACTTGTCCGTTTCCCTAGCCCGGCGACAGATTAACCGCCTCGTCGCCTCCACTTTTCGAACCAGCACGCTATAATTGGCAGACGGGGGATTCACCATGACTAGACCGTCCTACGACCCAGACTGGCGCGACCGCTACGCCCACAAGCTGCGCTCCGCCGACCAGGCCATCAGCGTCGTGCGCAGCGGCCAGCACATCTTCGTTGGCTCTGGCGCCGCCTCACCCCAGTTCCTGCTGGAGCGGCTCACGGCCCGCGCCGACTACCTGCACGCCGCCGAGATCATCCACATCATGACCCTGGGCCTCGCTCCCTACGCTTTGTCCCCGGTCAAAGAGTCGTTCCGCCATAACGCCTTCTTCGTCGGGCCCAACGTGCGCGAGGCCGTCACCGTCGGCGAGGCCGACTATACCCCCATCTTCCTCTCGGAGGTAGGGCGCCTGTTCCGCAGCGGACGCGTCCCCATCGACGTGGCCCTCGTCCAGGTGACCCCTCCCGACCAGCACGGCTTCTGCAGCTTCGGCGTCTCCGTCGACATCGTGAAGCCGGCGGTCGACTGCGCCCAACTGATCATCGCCGAGGTCAACCCCCTCATGCCGCGCACCCTGGGCAACAGCTTTATCGCCGCCGACGCCATCGACGCCATGGTGGAGCACGAGTCGCCCCTGCCGGAGGTCACCAACCCGCCGCCCGATGATCTCTCGCGGGCCATCGGCCACTGGGTCAGCACTCTGGTGGAGGACGGCGCCACCCTCCAGGTCGGCATCGGCTCCATCCCCGATGCCATTGTTGAGTGCCTCACCGATAAGCACGACCTCGGCCTCCACACCGAGATGCTGTCCGACGGCGCCCTGGCCCTCATCGAGTCCGGCGTCGTCACCAACGCCCGCAAGACCCTGAACCCGGGCAAGGTCATCGCCAGCTTCGTCATGGGCACCCAGCGCCTGTACGACTTCGTGGACGATAACCCGCTGGTGGAGCTGCACCCCAATGACTACGTGAACGACCCCTTCGTCGTCGCCCAGCACGAGCGGATGGTCGCCATCAACGCCGCCATCGAGGTCGACCTCACGGGCCAGGTCTGCTCCGATTCCCTGGGGCACCTGTTCTATAGCGGCATCGGCGGGCAGGTGGACTTCATCCGGGGCGCCTCCCGCTCCAAGCGCGGCCGGCCTATCATCGCCCTGCCGTCGACGGCCCAGGACGGGAAGGTCTCCCGCATCGTCTCCCACCTGAAGGAGGGCGCCGGCGTCGTCACCAGCCGCGGCGATGTGCACTACGTTGTCACCGAGTACGGTGTGGCCGACCTCTACGGCCGCAACGCCCGCCAGCGAGCGATGGCCCTCATCGGCATCGCCCACCCCGACTACCGCCACGACCTGCTGGCCTTCGCCAAGGAGCGTCGCTACGTCCTGGCCGACCAGGAGATCCCGCCGCTGGGCGGCGGCGTCTACCCGCTGGACCTGGAGACCACATTTGCCCCCGCCAGCGGCGAGACGGTCCTGGTGCGCCCCATCAAGCCCACGGATGACGACAACTGGCTCGAGTTCATCTACTCGCTCTCCGAGGACACCCTCTACCACCGCTTCTTCCGGCCGGTGAAACGCATGACCCGGCGCGATGCCCAGCACTTCGCCGTCGTCGACTACCGGGACCGCATGGCGCTGGTGGCGGTGCTGCGGCAGGAGGAGCGCGACCAGATCATCGCCGTGGGCCGCTACGAGCGCGACCCGCACAGCAACCTGGCCGAGTGCGCTTTTGCCGTCCAGGACCAGTGGCAGGGGCGTGGCCTGGGCAGCTTCCTTCTCCAGTACCTGATCCGCATTGCCATGATGAACGGCATCGAAGGCTTCACCGCCCTGGTCATGGCCGACAACAGCCGCATGCTCCGGCTCTTCCAGGCGACCGGCTACCTCATCCGCAGCACGTACGAGGAGCAGGCCTGGAACATCAGCTTCCGTTTCGACGAGAAGGCGGAGGCGCCGCCCGCCGCCGCGCCTTCCGCCCAGGGCTCGCAGCGTCCTGGACAAGGATCAGGAGGAGCAGCCGATGCAGATCAGCGCTCGTAACCAGCTTAAGGGCCGCGTGAAGGAAGTGGTGCTGGGCACCGTCATGGCCGAGGTTGTGGTCGACGTCGGCGGCCAGGACATAGCCGCCGCCATCACCCGCCGCTCGGCGGAGGCCATGGGCCTGAGGGCCGGCGACGCCGTGACCGTCCTCATCAAGGCCACGGCGGTAATGATCGGGAAGTAGCTGCAGGGCTTCAGCCCTGCCCTACATCTACAGCCCCTGCTTGCGCCACTGCGGGCGCCGCTTCTCGATGAAGGCGCGCGCCCCCTCCGCCGGCGAGTCGCCGCGGAAGGCTAGCGTCCGGAACGCCTCCGCCTCGATCCTGAAGCCTTCCTCCAGCGGTCGGCCGATGCCGCGCAGGAGCGCCTCCTTATCGCTGCGAATGGCCCCCTGCGGCAGTTGGCAGATTTGCTCGGCCAGCTCCGTGGCCCGAACCACGGCCTGACCGTCCGCCACGATCTCGTTCACCAGGCCGATGCGCAGCGCCTCCTCGACGTCGATGCGGCGTCCGGTGATGATCAGCTCCAGCGCCCGCCCCAGCCCGACGATGCGCCACAGCCGCTGCGTGCCGCCGTCGCCCAAGCCGATGTTCCAGCGCCGGTTCAGGATGCCGAACTCCGCCCGCCGGTCAGCGATGCGGATGTCGCACATGCAAGCGATCTCCACGCCGCCTGCAAAGCAATAGCCGTTGATGGCGGCGATCATCGGCTTGTAGATGTCGCGACCCAGGGTGTAGCCCATGTAGCCCTCCAGGTTCTGGAGCTCCACCCGAAACTGGTCCTCCGACACCTCACCGACGAACCATCCCTGCGACGCCTGCTTCAGGTCGGCGCCGGAGCAGAAGGACTTGGCGCCGGCGCCGGTCATGACCGCCACGTAGGCGTCATCGTCATCGCGGAAGGCCTTCCAGGCCTCGGTCAAGAGCGCCGCCGTCTCCGAGTCGACGCAGTTCAGCACCTCCGGCCTGTTGATGGTCACGTAGAAAACGTGGTTCCTCTTCTCATATAGAGCTTTGGGTGGCATGCATCCCTCCTGAAACCATGATTGGGCCCAGCACTAGGCCCTGCCAGCCAGGAAGGCCCGGTCCAGCTGGGCGAAGTGGAGCCAGACGTTGCGAGACATGAGGCAGCGGTCGCCGGCGGCCAGGGCCTCCATGATCGCCAGACGCAGCTTCCGCCCCTGGACGTGCTCCTCCTCGGCCCGGAGCAGCGTCTGGAGGATGGCGATGGCCTGGAGGGGGTGGCCGCTCTGCCACAGAACGCGGGCGCGGGCGACGATCCGCTCATCGTCGCCGACGAGCTCGCGCAGGATGCGGGCCGTCTCCAGCCGCGGCGCCGGGATGAGATCGGCCGGGTCGCCATCGTACCAACCGGCGTAGCGCCGGTGGATGGTCATGACGGCGAACTCCACCCGCGAGTAGAGCTGGCGTAAGTGGGGGCTCTCTGCCAGATGGGGAGGCAGGCGCACCTCAGCCACCATCTGGTCCAGCGTCTGGCCTTCGTTCAGGCGGCGGGCCACTTCCTGATGGAGGAAACGAAGAGCCTCGACGTTGTGCTCGAGGGCCTCCCGCACCTGGGCGCCCTGCAGCAGGCTGAGGCCGTGGCCGGGCACCAGCGCCGTTGGCCCAAGACTGAGGATGCGCTCCAGCGTTTCGAACCACTCCCGCTCGAAGCGCACCACCTTGAACGGGTTACCGACGTTGGGGAAGACGTTGATGACGAAGTCGCCACTGAAGACCACCCCGACGTCGGGGACGTGGATGACGGTGGCATCGTCCGTCTCCCCGCGCCCGTGGAAGAGCTCGAAGCGCCGGCCGCCCAGTTCGAACGCATAGCCATCGTGGTAGGTGATGTCCGGGTAGCGATACTCCGGCCGCAAGCCGGAGAGGTCGATGTGAAACTGGAGGCTGTTGATGCGGTTGGTGTGCTCGCGCAGCAGTTCGTACTTCCGCAACCGTTCGGGCACCATCTCGTGGGCGATGACCCGCGTGCCTTCGTCCACCAACAGATGGGCGCCCACCACGTGGTCCTCGTGGCCGTGGGTGTATATGAGATAGCGGACCGGGAGGTCCGTCCGCCGGCGCAGCTCCTGGCGCAGCGCCACGGAGCCGATGCCACCGGCCGTATCGATCAGGACGATGCCGTCGTCCGTCACCACCCAGCCGGCGTTGGCAAACGACTGAGCCCAGTAGACGCCGGCGGCCACCTCCTCGACCCGCAGCCCCGGCAGCCGCTGGCGTGTCACGGCGTCAGGCCATTCTTGGTCGGCAGAATCCGTCATTGGGACGCCTCCACCAATAGGAAACAGGGGAATGATAGCACGCGCCGCCGCAGCGGGGCTCAAACGTTGAACAGGATGTGCAGCACGTCGCCGTCCTGCACCACGTAGCTCTTGCCCTCAGTGCGCAGGACGCCGTGCTTGCGGGCCTCGGCCAGGGTGCCCTGGCGCAGCATCTCCTCCCAGCCGATGACCTCCGCCCGAATGAAGCCGTGCTCCATGTCGGTGTGGATCCTGCCCGCCGCCTTCACGGCCGGCGTGCCCTGGGGCACCGTCCAGGCGCGGCACTCCTCGCCGACCACGGTGTAGAAGGTGGCCAGGCCCAGCAGGTCGAAGGTCTGGGCCAGCACCCGCTGCACGCCCGACTCCAGGACACCCATGCTCTGGCGGAACTCCTGCTCTTCCTCCTCGGATAGCTCAGCCAGCTCCATCTCCACCTGACCGCAGATGCCGGCCACCCGCAGGCCCGGCCCGGCGTAGCGGCTGCGAAACTCCTCCTCCAACGCGGCCAGGCGCGAGCAATCCTCCTCGCCGGCGTTCAAAACCAGGAGGATCGGCTTCAAGGTGAGGAGCGAGTAGTCGCGCAGGGCCTTCTCCTCTTCGGGAGCGAAGTGATGCCCCCGCAGGCCCGACTCGCCTTCCAGGGCGGCCTTCACCCGCCGCAGCAGCTCCATCTCCCGCTCGCCGGCCTCGCGCTCGCCCGGCTTGGCCGAGCGCACCATCGGGTCCAGCCGCTCCAGCCGCCGCTCGGCGACCGCCAGGTCAGCAAAGGCCAGCTCCATGTTCAGGGCGGCGATATCGCGGTGAGGGTCGACGCTGCCCTCGGGGTGAGGGACGTCCTCGCGCTGGAAGAGGCGCACCACGTGGAGCAGGCCGTCGGTGCCGGCCAGCGTGGAAAGGAGCTGCCCCGAGGGCCCGCTCCGGCCGAAGGCGGCGCCCATGCCCGGAAAGTCCCAGTAGCGAACCTCGGCGGGGGTGACCTTCTTAGACTGGAAGTGGGCGGCCAGCTTCTCCAGCCGCTCATCGTGCACCTTGACCACGCCGATGTGCGTCTCCACGCCGGCGCCGTGGAGGCCCGTCTCCGCGTGGCCGTGGATCAGCGCGTTGAAGACGGTGGTTTTGCCGGAAAGGGGAAGCCCAACGATGCCCAGGTCCAAGCGCTAACCCTCAGAGTTCAGAACCCCGCTCGTGATTCGACAGGCTCACCACGAGCGGAAATTCTCGTCCGCTCACCCTGAGCTTGTCGAAGGACCTCAGCCTGTCGAAGGGCGAGCAGGCGATCGCTCGCCACCAGCATAGGCCCGCCGGACGAAGGGTGTCAACGCGAGAGGCGGCGCCGCGCCGGAGAGCCGCGGGAGCGGCGGCCCGGCCGCCACCAGCTCAGGGCAGCGGTGTCTGAGTCGCCTCCGGGGCGGAGAACCGGTCCGGCCCGGGGAGCTGAGGCTGCTCCTCCGGAGTCGGCGTCAGAGTCGGGGTGGGCGGTGGCGGTTGCGGCACAGGCGTGGGAACGACCGCCGGGCCGGTGGCGCAGGCCTCGTTGGACCAGGCGGACCGCCCGTGCTCATTGGCCACCGCCACGCGATAGCAGCGCACGCCCAACCAGGGCTCACCATCGGCCCAGATGAACCCCAGCCCCGTGTAGCCGCCGTACGTGCGCCACGCGCCGTCGTTCCCGAGGCGCTGCACTATGTAGCATAGGGGATCGGTGGCGTCGAGCCGCCAGAGGAGCTCTACCCAATATCCCAGTTGCATCCCCGGATACTGCACCGCGATGGCAGCCAGGTCCGTCGGCGCGCTTGGCGCCAGCTCCGAATAGGGCGGATCGTCGGTAGGGTTACAGGGCCAGGGGAACGGCGTGGGAGAAGGCGGAGGGGTCCACCCAGGCGGCGGCTCTGGCGTGACCGGCGGAGTCGGCGTCGCCACAACAGGCACGACCTCCACGTCGACACAGGCCTCGTTGGAGTAGGCGGAGCGACCCTCCTCGTTCCCGTTCGAGACGCGGTAACAGTGGACGCCCACTTCTCCAGGAGCGTCGTCCACCGCAACGGGACCCAGGCCGGGAGCCCAGCCGCCCTCATAGACCGACCAGTCGCCCCCGTTCACCTTCCGCTCGATCACGTAGCAACGTACCTCATCGGCGCTCTCGTCCCACTGGAGCCTAACAAGCTGCCCCTCCAGCGCCCAGAGGCTGGACACCAGCTCAGCGCTCAGGTTGGTGGGAGCGTCCGGAGCGAGAGGCGATTGCGGCGCTTTGCCCCAACAGGAGGCCGGAGGCGGCGTCGGCCAGATTGGGGTGGGCTCGGCAGACGTGGGTGCCGGCTGCTCGGTGAGAACAGCCTCCGAGGATGCCGCGGTGGCTGGATCGGTTATCACGATCCTGTACTTCATCTGCGCCACCTCGTCCCAGGTGATCTTGTCTCGAAGTAGGACGCGGCCATCTTCCGCCACGACCTCGATCTCCGGCCGCCAGTCCTCGGGGAAAAACCCCACCGGTTGCTCGACCTCTCGCGGGTCCAGTCTTAGGGCCAGGATGCCACCTTGGTATACTGTGACCGGTTGTGAGGTAGCGTTCTCGAACTCCACAGCCTGGCCGGGTTGGCACGCCGCACCGAGCAGCCAGACCAGCACGGTTGCCACAGCAAGCAGCACGCACACCGCGATCCTGTACCCGGCGCCCCTCAGCCCCAGAGCGCGCATTTCTCGCCTCCGGAACGGACGCATTATACCACGCCTGCGCAAACTTTCAAGACGCTCCTCTCCTGCTAGCCGGGCAAATTTCCCGCAGGAAGCACTCGCCGCAGAGGGGATCCTTGCGGCAGAGCGTCTTGGCATGCCGGTCGATGAGGGCGTGGTACTCGTTGAACAGCGGCGCGTCCGGCGCCAGCGCCTCTTCGAAGAGCCGCTGCCAGGATGCGTAGTCGTCCCCCGGCGGCGCCAGCCCCAGGCGGGCGAACACGCGGCGCGTGTAGGCGTCGATAACAAAGCGTGGCTGGCCGGCGGCGTAGAGGATGATGGCGTCGGCCGTCTCCGGCCCGATGCCGTGCGTGTCCAGGAGCTCGCGGCGAAGGTCGGGCAAGGGGAGGGCGAAGAGGCGGTCGAGGTCGCCGCCGTGCCGCTCGAACAACATCTCCACGAAGGCCTTCAGCTTGCGGGCCTTGGCGCTGTAGTAGCCGGCCGGGTACACCAGGCGGGCCAGCTCGTCCAGGGGCATCTCCAGGATGCCCCGCGGCGACAGGACGCCCGCCGCCTTCAGGTTGGCGATGGCCTTCTCCACGTTCGTCCAGGCGGCGGCCTGGGTGAGGATGGCCCCCACGACGACCTCGAACGGCGAGGCGCCCGGCCACCAGCCCTGCGGCCCGTAGGCCGCGTAGAGGCGACGGTAGATGCCCTGGAGGGCTTCGCTGGTGGGCTCGGCCATGAGCCTTCCGGCGCTAGGTTGACTCGCCCGATTGCCGGTGAAGGCGCCGCTCGGCCACCTCGCCCGCCCAGGCCGGGATCGTCGCCTGGGCCACGCTATCGTAGTGGGGGATGTACGGCTTCACGTCCAGCACCGGCGTCCCGTCGATGGCGTCCAGGCCGCGCACCCGCAGCTCGTTCCCCTGGCGGGCCAGCAGCGGCACCACGCTCACGCCGATGGGGTTTGGCCGGAGCTGCGTCCGGGTAGCGAAGACGCCCAGCAAGGGCAGCACCGGGTCGCCCATGGGGTGAATGCGGGTGGCCGCCCGTTCCTCCTCCGGCACGCGGTGGATCCAGAAGAGGACGATAATGTGCGAAAAGCCGTCGAGGCCGTCCAGGGCGTCCGCCAGCTCCCGCCGCAACACGATTTGCGACTCCACGTTCTCCCAGCCGCCCATTTGCGGCTCCTTGACCGAGTTGCGCACCACTCCCACGGGCGAGAAGACGGCGGTCGGCATCCCCTCCGGCGCGGCCCCGCCGCGACCGCGAACGCTTCTCCATATGCGCTCCATCATCTCGCCCTCCTTGGCCCTACAGCCCTACCCACCAGCGGCCAGGCGCGCGGCGCTCAGAGCTTAGCACGAGCGCCTCCGCGCGCCAAGGACGCCGGCTCATGGTGAGCTTGTCGAACCACGCGGCAGCAGGACGAACAGCAGGACGAGAGCCAGGGCCGCCGTGCTCCCGCCCAGGAAGAAGGGCGCCGGCGGGCCCACCCGGTCCCACAGGAAGCCGGCCATGATGCTGGAAAGAAGGGCCATCAGGCCCACGCCTCCCTGGTACAGGCCCAGCGCCGAGCCCTGCCGGTCGCCGGGCACCAGGTCGACCACCAGCGCCCGGCCCACGCCCTCGGTCAACGCCATGTACACGCCGTAGAGGGGGAAGAGCAGCCACACGTAGGCCCCGGAGCCGATGACAGCGAACCCTACGTACACGCCGGCGAAGATGGCGAACCCCAGGCCGATGACATTGCGGCGGCCCAGGCGGTCGGAAACGATGCCGGCCGGCATGGCCAGCAACGAGTAGCTGGCGTTATAGGCCACGTAGGCCAGGACTGCCTCGTTGACGCTCAGCCCCAGGTTGCGGGAGCGCAGGATGAGGAAGGCGTCGCTGGAGTTGCCTAGGGCGAAGGCCACGCTCACGATGAAGAAGGCGTAGTAGGCGGCGCCGAACCGGAAGCCGCCGCTCGCCGGCTTCGCCGCGGCCGCAGCGGCTTCGCTGGCCTGTCGTGACGCCCGCTCGCCGACCAGCCGCAGGAGCACCATGCCGAGGACCGCCGGCACGAAGGCCAGGACGAAGATGAGGCGGAAGTTCTGACCCAGGATCGCCAGCAGGGCCAGGGCGCCCAGCGGCCCCAGCACGGCCCCGGCCGTGTCCACCGCCCGGTGGAAGCCGAAGGCACGGCCGCGCGCCTCCCGCTCCGTCCACTGGGCGACGAGCGCATCGCGGGGGGCGGAACGCACCCCCTTGCCGAACCGGTCCACGAATCGCGCGAAGAGCACCACCGGCCAGTGGAAGGCCAGCGCGAGCAGCGGCTTGGCCACCGCCGCCAGCCCGTACCCCAGCACCACGAACGGCTTGCGCCGTCCCACGCGATCGGAGACCCAGCCCGATAGCCAGCGCACGATGCTCGCCGTGCTCTCGGCCACGCCCTCGATGGCGCCCACCACCGCCAGGGGCGCGCCCAGGGTGGTCGTGAGGAAGATAGGCACCAGGGGGTAGATCATCTCGCTGCTGATGTCGGTGAAGAAGCTGACGATGCCCAGGACGAAGACGTTCCTCTCCACCCCCGGCACGACGGACGGCCTGGGCTCCATCTCGCCCTCTATTGACGGCTTGGCTTGGCGGCGCATCATCTCCTCGATCAATCTACCCGCTGCCGCCGCCGGACTCAATCGTCCGTGCTATCATTGAGGCGCCATGGAGGAGAGCGACCTGCGCGAGGCGGCCCGCCGCCAGCTTACGGCCAACCTCAAGCAGGGCATCTCGCCCTGGAAGGGCCAACCCTACTCCTACGCCTGCCCTTCAACCCAGACCTACCCCTACCAGTGGTTCTGGGACTCCTGCTTCCACGCCATCGCCTGGACCCACCTGGACATGGAGCAAGCCAAGGAGGAGTTGCGCACGCTCCTGCGCGCCCAACGCGCCGACGGGCACATCCCCCACCGCATCGCCTGGGAGCGGCCGGCCGCCTACCCCTACCGCTTCCACCTGGAAAGCCGGTCGGTGCAGCACCCCTGGCGCTCCGACCTGGTCCAGCCGGCTGTACTGGCCATCGCTGTGGAGGAGGTGCACGCCCGCAGCGGCGACGACGCCTTCCTGGCCGAGGTGCTGCCCGGCGTCGAGAAGTTCTACCGCTGGCTGGCGCAGAACCGCGACCCCGACGGCGACGGCCTCATCTCCATCATCCACCCTTACGAATCGGGCATCGACCACAAGCCGGCCTACGACGTCATCTACGGCCTCAAGGGCGGCTGGCCGCGAGGAGTCGTCATCGCCTGCCGCAGCCTCGCCCTAGTCAACCGGGCCTGCAACTACAACCTGAAGCTCATCTTCCGCCTGGACCGCTTCAACGTGGAGGACGTGCTGGTCAACTGCATCTACGCCCAGGGGCTGGCTGCCCTCTCTCGCCTCCTGCGCCGCCAGGGCGAGGCGGACAAGGCCGACGCCTTCGCCCAACAGGCGGAGCGGGTCGAGCAGGCCGTGCTCACGAAGTGCCGCGCCGGCGACGGCCTCTTCTACGACCTCTACTCCCACCAGGAGAAGATGGCCCGCGCCAAGACGATCACCGCCATCTTCCCCCTGATCCTCGATACCATCGACCGGCCCACGGTGGAGCGCCTGGTGCGCGACCACCTCCTGAACCCCGGCGAGTTCTGGCTCCCCTATCCCGTGCCCTCCGTCGCCCGCGACGAGCCCGCCTTCAGCGCCACCTTCCGCTCGCCGCTCGCCAGTGGCCTCTGGCGGGGTCCCACCTGGGTATGCACCAACTGGTTCCTGGCGCGCGGGCTGCGCAAGCATGGCTTCGCCGACGAGGCCGCACACATCGTGGAGAAGACGAAGGAGCTGGTCCTGCGGAGCGACTTCCGCGAGTTCTACAACCCCTTCACCGGCGAGCCCTACGGTGCCCCCGGCTTCGGCTGGTCCACGCTGGTGCTGGACATGCTGGCGCCGGAGGGGTAGAGACCGGTTTCCCCCGGGGCGTCGCATTGTGGAGCTTGGATGGCACCCTGGCCGCACCTTTTCCTACATCTCGTGATTTATCGTAAACAAATCCCTTCCAGATACGGCCCGTATTTGCTATAATTATTACAAATGGCCCAGCCCTCCACTGACTACACGGCCCGCGACATCCAGGTGCTGGAAGGGCTGGAGGCGGTTCGCCGCCGCCCCAGCATGTACATCGGCAGCACCGACCAGCGCGGCCTCCACCACCTCGTCTACGAGATCGTCGACAACTCCGTCGACGAGGCCATGGCCGGCTTCTGCGACCGCAGTGGATATCGCCATCCACGCCGACGGCCATGTGACCGTCGTCCGACAACGGGCGCGGCATCCCCGTCGACAAGCACCTCCGTACCGGCAAGTCCGCCCTGGAGACGGTGATGACCCTGCTCCACGCCGGCGGCAAGTTCGGCCGGCAGGCCTACAAGGTCTCCGGCGGCCTGCACGGCGTGGGCGCCTCCGTGGTCAACGCCCTCTCCCAGGAGATGTGGGTGGAGGTGCGCCGCGACGGCAAAGTCTACCGCCAGGAGTACCAGCGCGGCGTGCCCCAGGGCCCGCTGGAGGTCATCGGCGAGGCGGCCGGCGACGGCACCGGCACCACCACCAGCTTCCTGCCCGACACGCCAGGTCTTCGCCGAGATCGACTACGACTTCGACACCCTGGCCGCAGCGCTTCCGCGAGATGGCCTACCTGACCAAGGCCATGTGGATCCGCTTCTACGACGAGCGCAGCGACCGCGAGGTGAACCTTCTACTTCGAGGGCGGCATCGCCAGCTTCGTGCGCCACCTGAACAAGGACCGCGATGTCGTCCACCCGCCGCCCATCTACATCGAGCGGACTGCCAACGGCACCATCGTCGAGGTGGCCATCCAGTACAACGACGGCTTCTCCGAGTCCACCTTCAGCTTCGCCAACTGCATCAACACCATCGACGGCGGCACGCCATCTCACCGGCTTCCGCACCGCCCTCACCCGCGTCCTGAACGACTACGCCCGCAAGAAGAAGATCCTCAAGGACGACGACCCCAACCTCACCGGCGACGACGTGCGCGAGGGCCTGACGGCCGTCGTCAGCGTCAAGCTGCCCGAGCCCCAGTTCGAAGGCCAGACCAAGACCAACCTGGGCAACGCCGAGGTCAAGGGCCAGGTGGAGATCGGCCGTGGCTGAAGAGCTGGCCGTCTACCTGGAGGAGCACCCCCAGGACGGCCGCCGCATCATCGACAAGTGCATCACCGCCTCCCGCGCTCGCGAGGCCGCGCGCAAGGCCCGCGACCTGGTCATCCGCAAGGGCGCCCTCGACGACACGGCATGCTCCCCGGCAAGCTGGCCGACTGCTCGGAGCACGACCCCGCCGACTCGCGAGCTGTACCTCGTGGAGGGCGACTCCGCCGGCGGCTCGGCCAAGCAGGGGCGCGACCGCCGCTTCCAGGCCATCCTGCCCGCTGCGGGGCAAGATCCTCAACGTGGAGAAGGCCCGCGCCGACAAGATGCTCGGCCACGAGGAAATCGCTGCCATCATCACGGCCCTGGGCACCAGCTCGAGCGACGAGTTCGACCTGTCCAAGCTGCGCTACCACCGCGTCATCATCATGACCGACGCCGACGTGGACGGCTCCCACATCCGCACGCTGCTGCTGACCTTCTTCTTCCGCCACATGCCGGAGCTCATCGACGCCGGCCACCTCTACATCGCCCAGCCGCCGCTGTACCGCATCCAGCGGGGCAAGCAGCACGCACTGGGTCTACTCGCGACAAGGAGAAGGACGCGTTCCTGGAGCGGCTGAAGAGCGCCGCCGGCGACGGCAAGAACGTCGGAATCCAGCGCTACAAGGGCCTGGGCGAGATGAACCCGGAGCAGCTCTGGGAGACCACCATGGACCCCGAACGGCGCACCCTGCTCCAGGTAGCCGTCGAGGACGCCATCCAGGCCGACCACATCTTCACCCAGCTCATGGGCGAAGAGGTAGAGCCCCGCAAGCACTTCATCCAGGCCCACGCCACCCAGGTCCGCAACCTGGACGTGTAGGCACAGCCGCCCCCCTACAGCACCACTTTCCCCGCGTCCCCTAGCAGGCCGCTGAGGCGCTGGCTCAGCTCGTCGCAGGCACGGGCGCGCGGCAGCTCCAGATCCACCTCATCGCCGTCCTGCTGGCGGATGGTCAGCCGCACCAGGTCCTCGCCCTCGAACTCCTGCAGCGTGCCCATCACCGCCCGCAGGCGCTCGTGGTCGCTGTCCGTGTCCTCCGTCTCGGTGAGCGTGATGCGCATCTCGCGCGGCCCGTCGTTCCTGGGGCGCGCCGCGTGGCTCCGGCTCGCGCGCGGCGTGCGCCGCGGTGAGTCCGGCGCGCCCACGCCGTCGCCGGGCTCAGGGTCGGGATCGCTCCCCTCCTCGTAGGCCGTGGCCTTCTGCACGCTCACCTGGAGACGGTCGTTACGCGAGCGGACGCGCACCGTTAGCAGGAGGATGTTGCCTTCGGCCCAGAGGTCGCGAGTCTGGTCGTAGACGTCAGGCCAGACGGTGACCTCCACGCTCCCCGACAGGTCCTCCACCTCCACCGCCAGGAAAGGCCGGCCGGCGCGGGTTAGGATCTGCCGGATGTGGGTGACGATGCCGGCAATGATCACGTCGCGGCCGCTCATCTCCTCCGATACTTCGGAGCAGAGGGCGGTGACTCGTGGCCCCAGGGCGGCCGCCGCCCGCGTGAACGGGTGCTCCGACACGTAGACGCCCAGCAGCTCCTTCTCCCAGGCGAGCTGCTGGGCGCGGGGCACCTCCGCCTCCGGGAGGGCCAGCCCCGACGCCGTCGGGGCCGCCTCGTGGAAGATGTCGAAGAGGGTGGCCTGGCCCGATTCCCGCAGCTTCTGGGCCGACTGGGCCAGGTTCATCAGGCGGTCCAAGTTGGCCAGAAGCGTGCCACGGTCGCCCAGGCCGTCCAGGGCGCCGGCCTTGATCATGCACTCCAGCGCCCGCTTGTTGAGCTGACGGAAGCTCACCCGCTGGCAGAAGTCCTCGATGGAGGCGAACGGCCCGCCCTGGTCGCGGGCGGCGATGATCCCTTCGACGATGCCGGCCCCCACGTTCTTGATATTGGCCAGCCCGAAGCGAATGGCCTCGCCGCCGTCGTCCAGGCGCTCCAGGCCAAACGCGATGGCGCTGCGGTTTACGTCTGGCGGCAGGACACGGATGCCCAGGCGGGCGCACTCGGCCGTAGCCTCGGCCACTCGCTGGGCGGCGCCGGCCGGGTGACGCTCGGCCATCGTCAGGACGGCGGTCATGTACTCCGCCGGGAAGTTGGCCTTCAGGTAGCCGGTCTGGTAGGCGATAGAGGCGTAGGAGACGGCGTGGGCCTTGTTGAAGGCGTAGCCGGCGAACGGCTCGATGAGGTTGAAGACCTGCTCGGCCTGGGCCCCGCTGTAGCCCCGGGCCGCGGCCCCCGCCAGGAAGCGCTTGCGCTCGGCCCGCATGACGGCGGCGATCTTCTTGCCCATCGCCTTGCGCATCACGTCGGCCTCGCCCAGGGTGTAGCCGGCGAACTGCTGGGCGATGAGGAGCACCTGGTCCTGGTAGACGATGACGCCGTACGTCTCGTCGAGGACATCCGCCAGGTCGGGGTGCGGATAGCGGATCTCCTCCAGGCCGTGCTTGGCGCGGATGTAAGTGGGGATGTGCTGCATCGGGCCCGGCCGATAGAGGGCGACCATGGCCGCCAGGTCGTGGATGGCGGTCGGCTTCAGCTCCTGGATGTAGCGCCGCATCCCCGCGCTCTCCAGCTGGAAGACGCCGAAGGTCTCGCCGACGGAGAGGAGGCCGTAGGTCTTTGCGTCGCCCTCGGGTAGGGCCTTGAGGTCGATCTCCACACCTCGGGTCTCGCGGATGATCTCCACGGCCTTGCCGAGAATCGTGAGATTGGCCAGACCCAGGAAGTCCATCTTCAGCAGGCCGATGTCGGCCACCGCCTCCATTGCGTACTGGGTGGTTGGTATGGCGGTATCGTCGCCGCGAGGCGGCCGCTGGAGCGGCAGGAAGTTAACCAGGGGCTCGGAGCCAATGACCACGCCGGCGGCGTGGGTGCTGGCGTGCCGGGCGACGCCCTCCACCTGCTTGGCGGTGTCTACCAGGCGCTGCACCTGGTCGTCGGCCTCGTAGATCGAGCGCAGCTCGGCGTTTTCACTCAGGGCGCGGTCGATCGACATGTGAAGAACGGCGGGCACCAGCCGAGCCACTCGGTCCACGTCGGCGTAGGTCATCCCCAGGGCGCGCCCCACGTCGCGGATGGCGGCCTTAGCGCCCATCGTGCCGAAGGTGATGATCTGGGCCACATGATCGTAGCCGTACTTCTCGGCGGCGTAGCGGATCACCTCGTCGCGGCGGTCCTCGGCGAAGTCGAGGTCCACGTCGGGCATCTCCCGCCGCTCCACGTTCAAGAAGCGCTCAAAGACCAGGCGATACTCTAGGGGATCGATGTCGGTGACGCCCAGGCAATAGAGGATGATGCTGGCGGCCGCCGAGCCGCGCACCGCCATGAGGATCCCCTGGCGGCGGGCGAACTGGGCGAAGTCGTACACCACCAGGATGTAATGCGCGAAGCCCGTCTGGCGCACCACAGACAGCTCGTGCTCCAGGCGGCGGCGCACCTCCTCCGGGGCCGAAGGATAGAGCCGGGCCAGGCCCTCGTGACAGAGCTGCGCCAGATAGTCGTCGGCCGAGAGGCCGGCCGGCACGTCGGCCTCGGGGAGATGGGGCCGGCCGAACTCCAGCTCCAGGTCACACATCTCGGCGATGCGCCAGGTGTTATCGATAGCCTGCGGCAGCTCCGGGAAGAGCTGGCGCATTTCCTCCTCGGACTTCAGGTAGTAGGAGTCGGCGTCGCCGGCCAGGCGCATCCGCCTCTCGTCCAGGATGGAGGTGTTGGTGCCGATGCACAGGAGGATGTCGTGGATGGGGGCGTCCTCGCGCCGCACGAAGTGGACGTCGTTGGTGGCCACCAGTGGCAGGTCCAGCTCGCCGGCCAGGCGCACCAGCTTCTTGGTCAGCTTGGCGGCGTCCGGGATGTTGTGCTCCTGGATCTCGATGTAGAAGTCGCCGAAGAGCTCCTTGTACCAGCGAGCCGCCTGCACCGCCTCGTCCCAGCGATCGGCGGCCAGCAGGCGGGGAACCTCGCCGCTGTGACAGCCGGAGAAGGCGATGATCCCCTCGTGGTGCTGCTGGAGCAGCTCTTTGTCCATGCGCGGCTTGTAGTAGTAGCCCTCCAGCTGGGCCTTAGTCACCAGGCGCAGCAGGTTGCGGTAGCCGGCCTGGTCGCGGGCCAGGAGGGTGATGTGGAAGGGGTGCTTGTCGGCCGGCTCGCGCGAGAGGCGGGAACCCTGGGCCAGGTACCCCTCGACGCCGATGATGGGCTTGACGCCGTGGGCGCGGGCCTCCTTGTAGAAGGGAACGACGCCGTAGAGCGCGCCGTGGTCGCTGAGCCCGATGGCCTCTTGCCCCAGCTCTCGCGCCCGCTCCATGAGCTGGGCGATGCGGGCCAGTCCATCCAAAAGGCTGTATTCGGTGTGAAGGTGAAGGTGTGTAAACATTTACACTTAAGCGGCGACACCCATTATAGCGCGGCGGCCCGAGAGCGGAGCGAAATTATGTTAATCTGGCCGGGATTTTTGAGGGGAGCGCCCCTAAAACAGCATCAGCGGCGGCCCGGCCCAGATGCCGCCGTCCACCGGCAGCGCCGCGCCGACGACGAAGGACGCCTCGTCCGAGGCCAGGAACAGGATGGCCGCCGCCACCTCCTCCGGCCGGCCAATGCGGCCGATGGGGTGGGCCGGGGCAGCGATCTCTTGCATGAACGCTGCCTTGTCCAGGCCAACCCGCTCCACGCCCTGATCCAGCATCGCCGTGTCGATGATGCCCGGGCAAACGCAGTTAACCCGCACGCCCATCCTGGCGAACTCCACCGCCAGGGCCTTGGTGAGCTGCACGACGCCACCCTTCGCGGCGCAGTAGGAGTCGAACATGGCGAAGCCGCGCAGACCGGCGATGGATCCCGTGTTGACTATGGCCCCCCCACCCTGGCGGATCATCTGAGGGATGGCGTACTTGCAGCCCAGGTAAACGCCCTTCAGGTTGATGCTCATCAGCCGGTCCCACTCCTCCTCCGGCACCTGGGTGATCGGCAGCAGGAAGGCGATGCCGGCGTTGTTCACCAGCACGTCCAGCCGGCCGAACCGCTCCGCCGTCGTCGCCACCATCCGTTCTACGTCGGCCGCGATGGACACATCGACCTGAAGCGGCTCCGCCCGGCCACCAGCGGCCACGATCTGCTGGGCGGTGGCCTGAGCCGCGGGGGCGTCTACGTCCGCCACCACGACCGTCGCCCCCTCGCGGCCGAAGGCCAGGACCGCGGCCTTGCCTATCCCCGAGCCGGAGCCAGTGACCACCACGACCTTATCCTGGAAACGCACCTTGCTGCTCCTTCCTCCGCTCACGGGCTACGGGGCGGACGGCTTGGGGAAGCCTTCTAGGGCGTAACCGGCAGCGGCCCGGGTCACACGCCGCGTTCGTGGGGTTCGCCACGATTGGGGTTTGCCGGATCGTTGGAGCGCGGTAGCCTACGGGTGGGCCAGGGCGCCGCCCTCAACGAAGATGGTCTGGCTGGTGGCAAACTCCGAGGCGTCGGAGGCGAGGTAGACGGCTAGGCCCGCGATCTCCTCCGCGCGGCCCAGGCGGTGCATCGGTAGGTACTTCGCCAGGGCCGCCTTAAGCGACTCGTCCTGGCCGATGCCCGGCACGTCCTCCAGGAAACCGACGCCGATGCCGTTTACCGTCACGCCCGTGCGTGCCCACTCCAGCGCCAGGGCGTGGGTGAAGTTGATGACGCCCGCCTTGGCGGCGCAGTAGGCAGTGCTGTTAATGGCGCCCCGGTCACCCAAGATGGAGGTGACGTTGATGACACGACCCTTGCCCTGGGCGAGCATGACAGGGGCCGCCGCTCGGCAGGCGTAGAATACCGTCGACAGGTTGGCGGTCAGCACCCGCTGCCACTCATCGAGCGTGGTCTCGGCCAGGGGCTTGGCGAAGGGCAGGTCGGGGTTGTTCACCAGAATGTCCAGTCGGCCCAGCTCGTCTGCCGTCCGGCGGACAATCGCCTCCACCTGCGCGGCGTCGGTGACATCGATGGCTGCGGCGAAGCCCTTGCGCCCCAAGGCCCAGACCTCGTTCACGGCCGAGTTCACAGCCATCTCCTCCTGACGATTGGCGGCGCAGGAGGTGAAGGCAACGTCGGCCCCGGCCTCGGCCAGAGCCACGCCTATCGCCCGACCCAGGGCGGTGGCGCCGCCCAGCACCAAGGCCACCTTGCCGGACAGATCGAATTTACTCGTTACCATGACGCCCCCTACATGGGAATAACGGGGGCCAAGCCGCAAGGCGCCTGCGCGCCGGCCAAGCCGCCGCCATCGATGAGGACAGTTTCGCCGTTCATGTAGTTGGAGAGCGGCGACGCCAGGAAGACCACCAGCGGGCCCAACTCCTCGGCCCGCCCCAGGCGGCCCACGGGGATGAACTTGCCGCCTCGCCACTCCTGCGCCATCTCCTCAGTGTGGGGGAAGAGGCCGGGCGCGATGCAGTTGGACTGGATGTTGTTGTCGGCGAAAGTGAGAGCCAGCGAGCGAGTGAAGTTAATGAGGCCGGCCTTGGCGGGCACGTACATCCAGTTGTTGCGGCCGCCGCGCAGGCCGAAGCCCGAGGCGGTGTTGATGATCTTGCCATACCCCTGCTTGAGGAAATGGGGGATGATGGCGCGGGTGCAGTAGAAGGCGCTGGTGAGGTTAGTGTCGATGCCAACCCGCCACTGCTCATCGGTGATGGTCTGGAGGTCGGCGCCGTAGCCGGCGGTGGCGCCGCCGGCGTTGTTCGCCAAGACGTCGACGTGCCCGAACTCGGTAACTGCCTGCTCCACCATCGCATTCACCTGGGCGGAGTTCGTCACATCGGTGGGGACGACGAGGCAGCGGCGGCCGGTGGCCTTCACCTGCTGGGCCGTCTCCTCGAGCTGGGAGAGGGTGCGGGCCGCCGCCACGATGTCGGCGCCCGCCTCGGCCAGGGCCATGGCCATGGCTCGTCCCAGGCCGCGCCCGGCGCCGGTGAGAATGACCACCTTGCCGTCCAGTCGCAGTTTGTCCAGGATCGCCATCAGACATACCCCCTGTCTATCGCCAGAGTGCCCCAATTATAGACACACTCGTGGAGAGGCGTCTAGACTGGGGCCGACAGGAGGCCCGCCATGAAGGTCACCTCCCCTACGGTCGCCTGAGCCGCCCCGACCTGTCGGGGCAGGAGAGTAAGCCATGCCCGACGTGAAGTTCGGTGTCAACCTCTGGCCCCTTCCCCTGGAGCAGGCGGAGCGGGTGGAAGAACTGGGGTTCGATTCCCTCTGGACGAGCGAGCACATGCTCTTCTACGTCCCCGTGTTCGATGCCGTCACTATCCTCGCTGCCTTCGCTGCCCGCACCAAGCGCCTTCTCCTGGGCTCGGCGGTGCTGCTCCTGCCCTTGCGCCATCCCACCGTCCTCGCCAAGGAACTGGCCAGCCTGGACATCATCTCCAACGGCCGCATCATCCTGGGCGCCGGCGTCGGCGGCGAGTTCGCCCGCGAGTTCGTGGCCTGCGGCGTGCCCGTGAATGAGCGCGGGGCCCGCACCAACGAGGCGATCCAGGTGATGCGACGCCTGTGGAGCGAGTCGCACGTGAACCACGAGGGGCGCTTCTTCCGCCTGGAGGATGCGACCATGGAGCCCAAGCCCGTTCAGAAGCCCGGCCCCCCTATCTGGGTCGCCGGCCGGTCCGAGGCGGCCATGAAACGGGCCGCCCGCCTCGGCGACGGCTACTTCCCCTATCTCTTCAGCCCCGAGCGCTATCGCGACAGCTTCGCCAAGGTGCGCGCCTACGCCGAGGCGGCGGGCCGCGACCCCTCGACCATTCAGAGGGCCGTTTACCAGTTTATCGCCCTGGCCGACACGTACGAGGAGGCACGCCAGCGGGCCAACCAGGAGCTGAGCCTGCGCTACAACCAGCCCTTCGACCGCATTGTCGACCGCTACTGCGTGCTGGGCACGCCCGAGCAGTGCGCCGAACGGCTGAGCGAGTACGTGGAGGCGGGGGTGGCCCACTTCTGCCTGGTGCCCATCGCGCCGCCGGCGGAGCTGCCGGCCCACCTGGAGACCTTAGCCCGCCAGGTCACGCCCCGCGTGCGGGGCCGGTAGCCTAAGGGAGCGCAGCCCCGTCACCCTGAGCGGAGCGAAGGGTCTGGAGTGGGGCGATCCAGGCCTTCTTCAAGGCCCGCCATCGCGGCGATGCGCACGTAGGGCTGCCCCATCCCACCCCAGGTTCTTCGCTGCGCTCAGAATGACTGGCTGCCACGAACGCCTCAAATTGACGCCGCCTGGGTGCAGGCTTATGATCTCCCTGAGCCCGGCCGGAGAGGAGAAGCATGAGCGCGGTTTCCGCTGAAGCGGTGGAGGCAGCCCTCGATGAGATCCGCCCTGCCATCCAGCTCGACGGCGGCGACGTGGAGTTGGTGGAGATCACCGACGACGGCATCGTGCGACTGGAGATGATGGGCGCCTGCGGCGGCTGCCCCATGAGCATGCTCACCCTCAGAGCCGGCATCGAGCGGCTCCTCTTCGCCCGCGTCCCCGGCATCACCGGTGTGGAGGCCGTGGGCCAGGAGATGGCCTTCGGCGACTGGGAGCCCTGACGGGGCGACCAGCCCTCTTGGCCGCCGGCGGCCTAGTCCGCCTTCTCCAGCTCGAACGCCTTGTGCAGGGCGCGCACCGCGTCGGCCACCCGCGACTCGTCGATGAGGCAGGTGATGCGGATCTCGCTGGTGCCGATCATGTCGATGTTGATGCCCTCATCGAACAGGGTCTTGAACATGCGCGCCGCATAGCCCGGCGCGCTCTGCATCCCCGCCCCAACGATGCTCACCTTGGCCAGCTTCGAGTCAGTGATGACGTCGCCGGCGCTGATCTGGTGGGCCACCGGCTCCGCCAGCTTCAGCGCCCGCTCCAGATCCTTGCGGGAGACGGTGAAAGTGAGGTCGGCGAGGCGCTCCACGCTGGCGTTCTGGACGATGGTGTCGACGCTGATGCCCGCCTCGGCCAGCGGCCCGAAGAGGGCGGCGGCGATGCCCGGCCGGTCGGGCACGCCCCGCATGGTGACCTTGGCCACATCGGTGTCGTAGGCGATGCCGCTTACCTTGTTCCGCTGTTCGACCATCTCTTCCCCCCGGTGAATGAGCGTTCCTGGCACGTCGCGGAAGCTGGACGCCACCAGAATGGGCACATTGTACACCGCACCTAGCTCCACGGCACGGTTGTGCATGACGCGAGCTCCCCAGGTGGCTAGCTCTAGCATCTCCTCGTAGTTGATCTCAGTCAGTTTGCGGGCCTTGGGCTCGATGCGCGGGTCGGTGGTGTAGACGCCGTCCACATCCGTGTAGATCTCGCACTGCCCGGCCTTCAGGGCGGCGGCCAGGGCAACGGCGGTGGTGTCCGAGCCGCCGCGCCCCAGGGTGGTGATGTCCATCTCCTCAGTGATCCCCTGGAATCCGGCGACGATGACGACCTTCCCCTCGCCCAGCTCCTTGTGGATGCGCTTGGGGTCCACAGAGAAGATGCGGGCCCGCCCGTGGCGCCGCTCGGTGCCGATACCGGCCTGCGCCCCCGACAGGCTGATGGCCGGCAGGCCCAGCTCGTGCAGGGCCATGGCCATCAGCGTGCTGGAGACCGTCTCGCCGGTGGAAAGCAGCACGTCCAGCTCGCGGTCCTCCGGGTGAGTGCTCAGCTGGTGGGCAAGGGCGATAAGGTCGTCGGTGGTGTGGCCCATCGCCGACACCACTACGACCAGATCGTCGCCCTTCTTGCGCCGCGCGGCGATGCGCCGCGCCACGTTCTTGATCTTGTCGGCATCGCCGACCGATGTCCCACCGTACTTCTGAACAATGAGCGCCATTGCTACCCCCTCAAGTCGCCAGGGTCACCTGCGCCCCCCGGTCGCTGGGCTCGGTGATCATCGTTTCGCCGCCGACGCCCTCTTTCGCCGCTGCCTCCGCCATGGCCCGCCCGATCCTCTCTTCCTCGCCCGAAGTTAGGGCCAGGATAGTCGAGCCGCCACCGGAAAGGAAGACGGCTAGGGCGCCGGCCTGGCGTGCCGCCTGGAACACGGGCTCCATGGCCGG
The DNA here is from genome assembly GCA_963701285.1 of uncultured Chloroflexia bacterium. Taxonomy (GTDB): domain Bacteria; phylum Chloroflexota; class Dehalococcoidia; order SM23-28-2; family SM23-28-2. The sequence goes on from OY969584.1 coordinate 499,797, forward strand.
GAAGATCCTCGCTCGCGCCGGCTGGTGCAGGCGGTCGCGCGTGGCCACGTCGAGGAGCTCCGGCCGGCCGCCGGCCAGGGCCGCGACCAGGAGGGCCGCCCGCCCGATGTTGTAGACGGCGTCCTGGCGGGAGAGCGCCGTCGGCAGGGCGCGGCGGCTCTCGTTCGTGGGCATCGCCACCTCCGGCACAAATAGCACCGCCTTCAGGCCGGCCGGCGCCGCCAGCCCCGCATGGACAACGGCGCCATCGTCGATCACCACCACCTGGAGCCCGCCGAAGAGCACAGCCGCCATGTTGTCGGGGTGGCCCTCCAGCTCCGTCCCCAGGGCCAGGATGGCCTCCCGGTCCAGAGGCTCGCCCAGGAAAGCGTTGGCGGCGAGCAGGCCCGCCGCCCGCGCTACGGCGCTGGCCCCCAGGCCGCGCGCGGCCGGGATGCGGGCGCGGTACTGCGCCCAGAGGTCATCCGGCGCTGCCTTCCCCAGGTGCGAGTAGAGGCGGCGCGCGGCATCGGCGGCCATCCGCTCGGCCGGATCGGGCGCGAAACCGGGCGGCTTCCCTTCGACCGATATCGCAACCTCGGCCCAAACGTTGAGGGCCATGCCCAGGCAGTCGAAGCCGGGGCCTAGGTTGGCCGTGGTCGCCGGCGCGCGAACGATGACCTGACGCGGAGGCATCTCCCTACCTGCTGCTACGTAAGTGCACCGATTTTAGCACCCGCCGCCCACACCAGGAAAGGGCGCCCTGGGGCACGTCGTGGCGCAACCGTGCTGGCCGCGAATCCGCGGCTGGTGTGCCGACGTAAGCAGATGATAGCCTGCTCGGGCCCGGCCGAATGCCGACCCGTTTGGCTACGGGCCGGGCAGTTCAAGCCGACGACCGAGGGAAGGTCCCCATGACACTGATGGAACGAGCGCTTCAGGTTTGGCCCGCTCGAACACGCGGCATCGCCGTGACGAGGCGCCTTGAGTACAAGCACATCGTCGCTGCCGTGTTCGTGGTCGGGCTGTTCATGGACCTGCTCGACACGACAATCACCAACGTCGCCCTGCCCACCCTCGCTACGGATTTCGCTGCCAGCACGACGACCATCGAGTGGGTGGTCACGGGCTACCTCCTGAGCCTGGGCATCTTCATCCCCCTGAGCGGCTGGGCCGGCGACCGCTTTGGGACGAAGCGCGTCTTCATGTTCGCCCTCTCCGTGTTCGCGCTGGGCTCGGCGCTCTCCGGCCTCTCCTGGAGCATCGAATCGTTGATCGCCTTCCGGGTGCTGCAGGGTGTCGGCGGCGGCATGCTGACGCCGGTGGGCACCGCCATGCTCTTCCGCGCGTTCCCGCCGGCCGAACGTGCACAAGCCGCGGCCGTGCTGACAATCCCCGCAGCGCTGGCGCCCGCCACCGGCCCGGTGCTTGGCGGCTACCTGGTGGAGTTCCACACCTGGCGCTGGATCTTCTTCATCAACATCCCCATCGCCATGGCCGGCCTGCTGCTCGCCGGCTTACTCCTCCGCGAGGAGAAGCAGGCCAACGCCGGCCGTCTGGACGTTCCCGGTTTCCTCCTTTCCGGTGCCGGCCTGGCCAGCCTCCTCTACGCCCTGGCGGAGGCCGGCTCGCACGGCTTCGGCAACGACACGGTGATGGCGGCGGGTGTTGCCGGGATCGCGCTCCTGACCGCCTTCGCTGTCGTCGAGCTGCGCACGGAGCAGCCCATGATCGACGTCCGCCTCTTCCGCGATAAGCTCTTCCGGGCGGCCAATGCCAGCCAGTTCGTGGCTATCGGCGGCTTGCTGGGGGTGCTCTTCCTCTTACCCCTCCTTCTCCAGGCGGAGAAGGGGATGACCCCGCTGCAGTCGGGCCTTACCACCTTCCCCCAGGCCGTGGGCGTGGCCATGATGGCCCAGGTCGCCGGGCGCCTCTATCCGCGCGTCGGGCCACGCCGCATGATGATGGTCGGCATGGTCGGCACCGTCCTGACCACGCTCGCTTTCGTGTGGGTCGACCTGGGGACCAGCGGCTGGTCGATCCAGCTCATCATGCTGGCGCGCGGCTGGTCCTTCGCCCTGGCGCTGGTTCCTCTCCAAGCGGCAACCTTCGCCACCATAAGCCCCGCCGACACCGGCCGAGCGAGCGCCGTGTTCAACGCCGGGCGACAGATCGCGGCCAGCTTCGGCGTCGCCCTGCTGGCCACGGTGCTCACCAACCGCATGACCCACTACGGGGCCGTCCTCGGCAGCCCCCTGACCCGCGGTGCAGCCATCTCGGCCTTCCACGAAGCGTTCATCGCCGCCTCCGTCCTGGCGGTGTTGGGGATCTTCGTCGCCCTGCTTATGGACGACAAGCTTGCCGTCAGGGCAGCAGCGCGCGAGCGCGTGGCCGTGGCCGCCGGGGAGTAGACGCGGCCCGGGCGCTGGACCTTGCGCGAGCCCCTTGACAGCCCGGCCGCCCTGGGCCATGTTATGGTCGCCGCAGAGCGCAGGAAGACCGCGGGACGGGTCTTCCCCCTACGCGGCCACCCCGAAGACGCAAGGAGGCGATCATGAAGCTCGGCCTTCAGATCCCCAACTTCACCTGGCGCGACGGGCCACCGCAGCTTGGCCCGCGGCTCGCCGACATCGCCCGCACCGCTGAGGACGCCGGCTACAGCTCGATCTGGGTCATGGACCACTTCTTCCAGATCCCGCAGCTCGGCCCGCCGGAGCACGAGATGCTCGAGGCCTATACCACCCTCGGTTTTATCGCCGCCCACACCTCGCGGGTCAGGGTCGGCACGATGGTGACCGGCGTGACCTACCGCCATCCTGCCATCCTGGTCAAGCAGGTGACCGCCCTCGACGTCCTCTCCCGCGGACGAGCCTGGATGGGCATCGGCGCCGCCTGGTTCGAGCGAGAGCACGTCGGGCTGGGCGTGCCCTTCCCCCGCCTGGCTGAGCGCTTCGAGCGCCTGGAGGAAGCTCTCCAGATCGCTCACCAGATGTTCAGCGACAACAACGGCCCCTTCGAAGGCAAGCACTACAGGCTGGCGGAGACGCTGAACTCGCCCCAGGCCCTGACCAAGCCGCACCCGCCGATCCTCGTCGGCGGTAGCGGCGAGCGGAAGACCCTGAAGCTGGTGGCGCGCTACGCCAACGCCTGCAACCTCTGGGGCGACATGGCCACCGTCCCGCACAAGCTCGAGGTCCTCCGCCGCCACTGCGAGGCCGAAGGGCGCAGCTACGACGACATCGAGAAGACCGTGCTCCTCGCCATCGATGTCGGGGCGGACGGCTCCCTGGCGGGACGCGTTGTCGAGCAGCTCGGGGCCTTCGCGGAAGCGGGAGTCCAGACGGTCATCGGCGGGCTCATCGGCGTCCAGGCCCTGAAGCCTATCGAGATCATGGGCCGCGACGTCATCCCCCAGGTGGCATCCCTGTAGCGGCCCTCGGCCCTCCGCGAGGCGCCCCTACCACCAGGGGCCACCCGGCCTCACGCCGCGCGCGGCGGGAGGAGCGGCTCCAGGCGGCTCCAGATGCGCTCCGTGATCTCCTGCGGGGGAAGAGTGCCGTCCACCACCACGAACCGCTCCGCCTCCTCCGTGGACAGCACCACATAGCCGCGGCGGACTCGCTCGTGGAAGACGGCGCCCTCGCGGCCGATGCGGTCCGGCGTCGGCTCGCCTTCCTTGCGGGTCAGCCCCAGGTCGACGGAGACGTTCAGCAGGACAGTGAGGTCAGGCACGAGGCCCTGGCTGGCGATATGGTTGGCGGCGCGCACGTGGTTCAGGCTCAGGCCGCGACCGTGGCCCTGGTATGCCACGCTGGAGTCAGTGAACCGATCGCAGATCACAACGTCGTTGGAAGCGAGGGCGGGCAGGATGACCTCCACCAGGTGCTGGGCCCGCGCTGCCTCGAAGAGTAACAGTTCCGCGCGCGGGTCTAGGTGGATGGAGGCGTCGTTCAGGATGGCCTGCAGCCGCTGCCCCAGCTCACAGCCGCCGGGCTCCGCGGTGACGGCCACGCTGTAGCCCCTCTCCTCCAGCAATGCCTTGAGCGCCTCGGCCTGGCTCGACTTGCCGGAGCCCTCTCCCCCTTCGAGGGTGACGAACAGACCGCGCGCCTGCGGGCGCTCCCTGACGACCTCGATCTGGGGCGTCATCGGCCCTATTCGTGCCCGCCGCGGCCGGCAGGCAGAATGCGCACCCGGCGCTGCGGCTCCTGGCCCAGGCTGCGGGAGGTGAGGTTGTAGCGCTGGGCCAGCAGGTGCTGGAGGCGCCGGATGTAGGCGTTCTGGGGGCTCAGGTCCGCCGCCTGTTGCCCTCGCATCACTTCGCCGATGGCCTCCTCCGCCTCCTGGAGGGCGGTGAGCACGGCGTCCTGCCCCCGCTCGCTCCGCATCGACAGGAGACACTGCTCCATCTGGAAGACGGTATTGCTCTTGATGACGTAGATGGGGATGCCGCGGTCTTCGGCGTCGCGCAGGATCTGGGGCTTGCGCCGGTAGTAGCTGCGCATCGTGACCAGGGAATCGGCCTCCCCGAGCTGCTCGACGATGGTGGCCGGCAGGCCCATCTGCTGGATGGCTTGCTCGAGTCGGCGGCGGGAGATGCCGAACGGGAAGATGCGTCGCTCGCGGCCGAGGTCGGGGCCACCCGCCCGGCCGGCACTCCGTCCCGGGCCCCGCCTCTCCAGGCTGCGCCTGTCGCCCCAGGGCCCGACCACGGCGGCGGCGGTCGGCGCAGCCACCACGCGTACCTCGCCCTCCTTATCGATCTCCCGCACCTCGGCCGCCACCGGGAAGCCGCGCAGGATGGAATCTACCGTGTCGGCCACGTCGGGGTGGACGGACACCCGCTCCCAGCTCTGGATCTCCACCACCACGTCGAAGGTGGGCGGCGCCTTGCGCTCCAGGATCGACTTCTGGGTGCCGCGGCGGCGGGCCTCGTCGTCGCCCAGCGTCACCGACTGGATCCCGCCGATGAGGTCGGCCAGCGTCGGGTTAAGGATCAGGTTCTCGAGGGCGTTGCCGTGGGCGGTGGCCACCAGCTGCACGCCACGCTCGGCGATGGTGCGGGCGGCGGCGGCCTCCAGGTCGGTGCCGATCTCGTCAATGATGATGACCTCCGGCATGTGGTTCTCCACCGCCTCGATCATTACCGCATGCTGCAGGGTGGGCGTGGGCACCTGCATGCGGCGGGCGCTGCCTATGCCCGGGTGGGGAATGTCGCCGTCGCCGGCGATCTCGTTGGAAGTATCGACCACCACCACCCGCTTGTTCAGGTCGTCGGCCAGGAAACGGGCCACCTCGCGGAGCATGGTCGTCTTGCCGACGCCGGGCCGCCCCAGCAGGAGGGTGCTCTTCCCCGACCGCACCAGGTCTTCGATGATGCGGATGGTGCCGAACACCGCCCGCCCCACACGGCAGGTCAGGCCGACTATACGGCCCCGCCGGTTGCGGATGGCCGAGATGCGGTGGAGGGTGCGCTCGATGCCGGCGCGGTTGTCGCTGGTGAACTCGCCGATGCGGGAGACGACGTAGTCGATGTCCTCCTGGGTAACCTCGCGGTCGCCCAGAATGACCTCTCGTTCGGGGTAGCGGGCCTCCGGCAGGCGGCCCAGGTCGAGCACCACCTCCAGCAGCTCGAAGCTGTCCTGCCGCTGCCGCAGGGGGTCGCGCAGGTGCGGCGGCAGCACGTCGAGAAGGGCATCCAGGTCATCCGTTATTCGCAGCATTTAGCGTTTCGTTCTTCCCCACCGCGGGCTAAACCCCGCGGCATGACTCCACCCCCAACCCAAGCCGCACATCGACATGCACGGCTCGGACCGAAGCTGCGGGTTTCAACCCGCAGAGTTCAACTAAACCCTGCCTGACCTCAGGTCGGCGGTTGCTCACATCAGCGCACCGCATACGGCTGGTGGGCGCTCGCCGGCGCCCGCGCCTCCTCCTCCACACGTCGCGTCAGCCGGTTGGCCAGCACCGCGTACCCTGCCACCGGCTGGAAGCCGCAATCCGCCAAACGGGCCGCCAGCGCCCCCTGGTACTCGGGCACCGGACAGAAGATCGGCCGGCGGTCGCGCAGGTGATGCAGCGCCGTCGCCACCAGGTCGCCCAGGAGAGAGTCCTGCCGGCGCGCGACCAGCAACGCGAAGCGCCCCGCCCCGTCCTGCCAACCCAGGCGCAACCAGGCGGCCACACGGCCGTCTCTCTCCAGCACCAGCTCCTGGCCGCGGCCCCCCTCCTGCACAGCCGCCCATTCGCGCAGGGTGAGCGCCTCGTTGCAGCGCACAGCCACGGGCACCGACGCATTGTAGAGCTGGAACAGCGGCAGCAGGTCGGCCGACGTGCGCAGGCGCATGGGCAGCGGCGGGCTGTCCGCTCCCTGCGGCGCTTCCTCCAGCCGCCAGAGCTGCTCGCGGAGGTAGGGGAAAAAGCCCGCAGAACAGGCGGCGTCCAGAAGGCTGCTGGCGGCGCCCAGGCGCAGGAAGACCTTCTCCGCGCTGGCCTGGCCCAGGCCAACGGCCAGTTGCTCGAGCAGGCTGGCGGCGATGCCCTCCTCTCTTGGCGCTACGACCAGATGGTCCACCTCCCAGACCCCACGGCCGCCGCGGCGCCGCGCCGACGCCAGGCCGCGCACGGCCAGACCGCGCAGGGCGACCCAGGTCAGGCGCCGGCCGCCGATCGGTGCCCACTGCCGGACGGCGCGCTCCAGCAGGAGGAGGCCACGCTCGTCCAGGCCCAGGCGCTCCCAGACGCGGGCCTCGTTGCCGAAAGCGGCGGCGCCACCGGCCGAAGACGACCTGCCGCGGGCCCAGAGAGAGGCCAGAGCCGGCAGGTCGGTGGGCCGAAGGGGCCGAACGATCAGATTACTGGCGGACACGCACTAGCCCCAAGAAATAGCGATGGAACCGGTCGTCGGCGGTGAGCTCCGGGTGGAAGGCGGTCGCCACGGCGTTGCCCTGGCGCACGGCCACCACCCGGCCGCCGTCCAGGGTGGCCAGCACCTGCACGCCGTCGCCCACCTCTTCGACCGTGGGAGCGCGGATGAAGACGCCGTGGAACGGGTCGCCGCCCAGGACAGGCACCGGCAAGTCGGTCTCGAAGCTGTCCACCTGCCGCCCGAAGGCGTTGCGGCGCACGGCGATGTCGAGGGCAGCCAGGGTCGGCCAGGTGAGGTCGCTGGCCTGGCGGGCAAGGACGATCATGCCGGCGCACGTGCCCCATACCGGGAAGCTATCCTGGACGAGCCGACGCAGGGGTTCCGCCAGGTCGTAGTCCACCATGAGGCGGCAGACGGTGGTGCTCTCGCCGCCGGGGATGATCAGGCCGTCCAGGCCCGATAGCTCCTCCGGCCGGCGCACCTCTCGCGCCTCACAGCCCAGCCGTCGCAGGATGGAGACGTGCTCTGCGAAGTCGCCCTGGAGGGCCAGGACGCCGATGTGGGTCATTCCCTTTACCACCCGCGGGTGGCTAGCAGCTCCTCCTCGGCCAGAGTCCGGATATCCAGGCCGCGCATGGGCTCGCCGAGCCCGCGCGATACCTCGGCGACGATGGCGGGGTCGTTGTAGTGGGTAACGGCTTTGACAATGGCCCTGGCCCGGACAGCCGGGTCTTCCGACTTGAAGATGCCTGAGCCCACGAACACCCCCTCGGCCCCCAGGTGCATCATCAGCGCCGCGTCGGCGGGGGTGGCGACGCCGCCGGCAGCGAAGTTCACCACGGACAGGCGGCCGCTGTCGTGCACCTCCTTGACCAGCTCGAAGGGAGCGCCAAGGGCCTTGGCCTCAGCCATCAGCTCGTCCGGGGGCAGGCTGTGCAGCCGGCGAATGCCGTCCATCACCGCCCGCATGTGGCGCACGGCCTCGACGATATTGCCGGTGCCCGCTTCGCCCTTGGTGCGGATCATGGCCGCGCCCTCGCCGATGCGCCGTAGCGCCTCGCCCAGGTCGCGGCAGCCGCAGACGAAAGGCAGCTTGAACGGCCACTTATCGATGTGGTGCGCCTCGTCGGCGGGAGTCAGGACCTCCGATTCGTCGACGAAGTCCACGCCCAGCGCCTCCAGCACCTGCGCCTCGGCGAAGTGCCCTATGCGGCACTTGGCCATGACCGGGATGGTGACGCCGTCCATGATCCGCCGAATCACGTCCGGGTCAGCCATGCGGGCCACGCCGCCGGCGGCGCGGATGTCGGCCGGGACGCGCTCCAGGGCCATGACGGCGCAGGCGCCCGCCTCCTCGGCGATCTTGGCCTGCTCCGGCGTCACCACGTCCATGATGACGCCGCCCTTGAGCATCTGGGCCAGCCCCTTCTTGACGGTGTATGAGCCCTTTTCAACAGCCATGGATCCCACCCTCTCGCGTTCTCATTCTACCGTTCGCGAGCGTCCGCACGCAAGAGATTCTGCATTTCGGGACTCGCGAGCTAGTGAAGGCCCGAAACTGGGCCGATGGGCTCGCCCCTGCCCGCGGTGGCGGGCGCTGGCGACCAGACGTGGTGCGGCCAGGCCTGTTTCAACTCTCGCCGTTAACGTTCGGTGAAAGCTGGTTTTGAGCACCGCCAACGTGTTGCTATCGCTGCCATTGCCTGGCACTCTTGAGGTGGGAGGGGGCTCTCCTCGGAGTTCCCGCACCGCGGGAACCCAAGTGGGCAAGGGGCGATGGGAAGGATCTTCGATCTCCTCGGCAGCGCGGACCGCAAGGAAGAGGGCGTGGTGGCCTCCGGCCTGCCGATCTTCTTCGCCTCCCTCGTGCTCGTCGCCTTCTCGCTGGCCTTCGCGGTCGTCAACGGCGGCACCTTTGCCTCCCAGCGACTCGCCCAGACGACGATGAGCAGCCTGGACAGCGTCTTGAGCACGATTCAGGTCCGGGGCTCTGTTACCGCCATCGACGCCAACGATGACGGCGCCGTCGACGAGAACGATCGCATCGTGTTTGACGTCGCCAACGTGCCCGGTGGCATCGCGGTGCTGGTGGACCCGACCGACCCCGCCGGCTCGCTCGTCATCAACTACGCCGACGCCCGCGAGCGCGTGCCGGGCATCGCCTACGCCGTCAGCGAGGTCAGGGGAGACGGCGACAACCTCCTGGAGAGCGGCGAGCTGTTCGAGATCAGCGTACAGCCGCCGTCCGGCTCGACCCTGCATGCCAACGAGACGTTCAACCTAGAGATCGTGCCGCCGGGCGGTGGCGTCCTGACCATCAGCCGCACCATACCCCCGGCGACCGACAGGGTCATAGACCTGCACTAGCCCCGGCGGGCTGGCCGCCGCCCGTCGCTGTTCGCGGCCTACTCTATGGGGATTCCCGCCAGGTGCTTGGCGATGTTCTTCTTCGCCTTCAGGTCATAGTTGCCGAGGATGGCGATCTCCTCCATCACCGGCGAGCCGCCACCGTGGATCCCCGCTATCTGGACTAGCCCCGCCTGAGCAGAGCAAATCACATCGCTCAGGGCGCGGAAGCAGCGGTGCTGGTTCTCCGCCGAGATCTTGGGGTTCCGCATGATGTACTTGTCCAGGAGAGGCCCTATCTGCTCGTGGTAGAAGTCGCCCTCCGGGGGCAGGGTCGCCGGCAAACCGCCGGCCAGGTCGGCAACGATCTCGAACTCGTGATAAATGTTCTCCCCGGCGTGCTTGCGGCCCACGTTGCAGTAGATCACATCCGGGGTGTAGGTCCCCGAATCCTGCCTCGTCGCGGTGACCGACGCGGCGACGCCCGCCGCATACACCAGCTCGGCGACGCTGATCATCTCGGCGATCTTGTGCCTCACGTGCTCCGCCCCCTCGATCCCGTTGTACTCCGCCACCAGGGCGGCCAGCCCCATGAGCACATCCGACGTCGCCGGCTTGCATCCTGTGTAGCTGTGGCGGTGATAGAGGGCGAAGAGCAGGGCCAGCATCCCGCCGAACCGCGTCTCGCCGCACATGAACACCCGATCCCAGGGAACGAACACGTCTTCGAAGATGGTAAGCGACTCCACATCGCCGAAGGTGGCGATGGGAGCTTCCAGCCTGCGCCTCGGCCTCGGCGCCGACGGCCGGGCCACCAGGTGGATCCCCTCCGTGTCGGCGGGCAGGGCGAAGGACACCGCCCAGTCGCCCTCCTCTTCGGTCAAGAAGCGGGTGGGCAGAACGACAATCTCATCGGCGTAGGGGGCGATGGTGTTGTGAGCCTTCGCCCCGCGGACGACGATCCCGTCGTTCCTCCGCTCGACGATCCTGAGGTACAGGTCGGGGTCGACCTGCTCATGCGGCCGCTTCTTCCTGTCCCCCTTGACGTCGGTCTGGGCGCAGTTGGCGCAGAGGTCGTTCTCCTGGAAGTAGCGCAGATACTTGAGGTACCTCTGGTTATACTCCGTCCCCAGGGCCTGATCCATGGCGTAGGTGACCACAGAGAGGGCATTCATGGCGTCGATGCCCATGCAGCGTTGGATGCAGCCGCCGGTCGTCTGGCAGGCGAGGCGGGTCATCTTCTGCTTGTTCAGCAGGTCGTCGACGCTCTGGTGGATATTGCAGAAGCGGCTTATCTTCTCGCCGGTGAGGTGGGAAGTGGCCGTCATCACGCCATCGTACTTCGGGTCCCGAGCCAGGTCGTAGGTCTGGCTGATGACATTGATGCCGGGGGCCAGCCGCGGGTCATCTCGGCCCACCAGCTCCCCGTCGATGTAGATGTTGTTTCGCATCTTAAGGAGGCCGTCTCGGTATTCCTGGGAGGTCCTCATTGCTCCATCCTTTCGGTCACTGCTGTAGCCCGCCGCCGCACGAAAAGAAACCCTATCCCCGTTAGTATACTATGTACGACGCCTTGGGTCTGCCAGCCCGATGCCCTCCTCTCCCAGAGGTTCGCCTGGACGCCCCCCTGCCCCCTACCGCAGCTCGACGAGCACCCTCTCCACCACCTCTTGCGCCGCCTTCTCCACTTCCGGCGAGAGCCCCACACCGGCCTCGAACGCTTTCCCCTCCACGCCGTAGACGATTACCCGCGGCGGAAGCTGGCCCAGCGCCCGCGCCAGCTCGATAGCCTCGGCGACGCCGACAGCGTGGGTGGAGTAGCGGAAGAACTTCCTGGCGATAGGTTGGGCGTGGGCATCGAAGCGATGGAGCGTTCCCGGCGCCGCCCCGGAATAGACCGCATCGATCAGGATGACCGTGTCGGCATCCTTCCACGATTCGATCAGGGCAGTGCCCTCGCCGCTCTGCTCCAGCACCCGGACGTGCCCGGGCACCGCGTCCTTCAGGCGGCGGGCAACGGCTAGCCCCACTGCGTCATCGCGCCGGTAGTCGTTGCCGAGGCCGATGACGAGCGTGCCCGATCCACCGGGCGATGCGTTCACTCCCGTTCGATATGCAGTCTCAAGAAGTGCGTGGCGCACGAGATGCAGGGGTCGTAGTTGCGTATCGCTTGCTCGCACCGCCACTGGAGCTTCTCGGTGGACAGATCGATGAACTTCGGCACGAACTGCCACAGGTCGCTCTCGATGCTTTTCTGGTTCTGGGACGTCGGCGCAACGATCTTCGCGTTCAGGATCACGCCCTGATCATCGATAGTATAGCGGTGGTACAAGCTGCCGCGCGGCGCCTCGGTGCAGCCGTGACCGACGCCGGCACGCGGCTTGATCTCGACGCGCGGCTTGTCCGGCATCTCGTATTCATCGATGATCCGCAGGGACTCCTCGCAGGCGAACACCGTCTCCACAGCCCGCACGATGATGCTCTTGAACGGGTTGAAGCAGGTCGGCCCAAGCCCCGCATCGCGGGCGGCCTGCCTGGCCAGCGGAGTGAGCTTGTCGAAGTTCAGGTTGTAGCGCGCCAGGGGGCCGACGAAGTAGGCGCCGCGCTCCTTCAGGCGACTGTGGAGCGCATTGGCGCGCTGCACGTGCTCTTCCACAAAGTGGTCGTCGTACTCGCTGATCGCGATGTCCAGCCCCTTGTTGGAAACGAGCCGGCCCTCGGTGATGGCGTATTCGTCCGGGTGGCGCAGGGCGACGAATTCGTAGTCCTGCTCGAAGTCCGGGAAATCCAGCGTTGCCGTCATGCGCACGGTCTCCAGAGCGGCCTCGCGCGCCCACTTCAGCTTCTCCACGAAGCGGGCAAGCTCCTTCTTGCGTGGGCACCTTGTAGAAGCCGCCCACGCAGAGGTTGATGGGATGGATCTCCCTGCCGCCCAGGAAGGACCATCAGCTCATTGCCTATCTTCTTCAGCTGCAGGCCCCGCTGGACGATGTCGGGATGGTCGCCCGCCAGTTGGATAGCGTCCTCGTAGCCGAGGAAGTCGGGGGCATGAAGCAGATAGATATGCAGGGCGTGGCTCTCGATCCATTCGCCGCAGTAGATGAGCCGCCGAAGGGCCCGGACCTGAGGATGCACCTTGACCCCCAAGGCCGCCTCCATGGCGTGGGCCGAGCTCATCTGGTAGGCGATGGGGCATATGCCGCAGATGCGGGCGGTGATGTCGGGCGCTTCGCTGTAGTTGCGGCCGCGCAGGAAGGCCTCGAACAAGCGCGGCGGCTCGTAGATCTTGAACTTGACGTCGGTCGACCTTGTCGTTGCTGATCTTGACGTAGAGAGCGCCATCGCCCTCGACTCGGGCCAGGTAGTCCACCTTTATCGTCCTGGTGCTCATGGCTCCCTACTTTTCATGGGACACACTCTCCTTGCGGAACGGCTCGGCCCAGGCATTGAACGTGCGGAACGCTCGGACGATGTCCTGGTCCTTGACCCCCAGGTGGCTCCACCAGTCGCTCAGACGACTCCGTGTTCGGCGACTCCATGGGCCCGAAGCAGCCGTAGCAGCCGCGGTTGATAGGACGGGCAGATGGCGCCACAGCCAATCTGGGTCACAGGCCCCAGGCAGGGCGTGCCATGGGCCACCATGACGCAGACGTTCCCGTTTCGTTTGCACTCGATGCAGACGCTGTACGGCGGGACGTTCGGCTTGCGCCCGTAGAGAAGGGCGCTGACGACCTCGAGGAGCTGCAGCTTGTTGATCGGGCAGCCCCGTAGCTCGAAGTCAACCTGGACGTGGTCCGAGATGGGGGTCGACTTCTCCAGAGTGCTGGATGTACTGCGGCGAGGCGTACACCACCGATACGAACTCCTGCACGTCCTTGAAGTTGCGCAGGCCCTGAATGCCTCCGGCGGTGGCGCAGGCGCCGATCGTAATCAGGAACTTGGAGCTCCGGCGCACCTGCTGGATCAGCTTGACATCATGGGGAGTGGTTATCGACCCCTCGACCAGCGAAAGGTCGTAGGGGCCTTTGGCCATGACCCTCGACGCCTCAGGGAAGTAGGCGATCTCCACCTCGCCTGCCACGGCGAGGAGCTCGTCTTCACAGTCGAGAAGGCTTAGCTGGCAGCCGTCGCAGGAGGCGAATTTCCAGACAGCGAGCTTCGGCTTCCGTGTTGCGGGACATCACTAAATCTCCCGCTTTGCGAAGAATGCCTGAATCTGGTCGTAGCGGAACACCGGGCCGTCCTTACAGATGAAGGTGGGGCCGTACTGGCAGTGCCCACAGAGGCCGATCGCCGCATTTCATGTTGCGCTCCATGGAGACGTAGATGTTCTCGGCGGCTATTCCCCGCTGCTCCAGTTCCTGCAGGGTGAAGCGCATCATCACCTCGGGGCCGCAGACCATGGCCACGGCATTCAGGGGGTCGAATCGGGCCGGTGGTATGAGCGTTGTCACCACGCCCACGTTCCCTCGCCAACCGCCGGTGGCGGCATCAACCGTAATATCCACCTCGAGGTCGAAGCGCCCGCGCCACTTCTCGAGCTCCGACCTGTAGAGCAGGTCTTGGGGCGTCCGCGCACCGTAGAGGAGGACGATCCGGCCGTACTTATCCCGGTTCGCCATGAGATGGTAGAGCGCCGGCCGTAGGGGCGCCAGCCCGATGCCGCCGGCTACGATCACCACATCGCTTCCCGCAGCTACCTCGACGGGCCAGCTGGTGCCGAAGGGGCCACGCACTCCCAGCACATCGCCGTGGTTTGGCCTGCATATCTTCTGGGTCACGGTCCCCACCGAGCGCACGGTGTGCACGAGGGTCTGCGGCTTCGCGGGGTCACCGCTGATGGAGATCGGAACCTCACCCACCCCGGACACATAGACCATGTTGAACTGCCCGGGGGCAAACGAAAGTCCGCGGGCACCATTTGCCGGCTCGAGCTCGAGGGTGAAGGTGTCGTACGTCTCCTTCCTCATCCCTTGAACGCGATACGGCGTTGGCGCCATCGGATCGGAGATACTTGCCATTGTAGCCTACCTCTTCTCAGCCGCGCCGCCGTAGACATCCAGTAGTTGCAGTCGCGCCGCCTGAAGGCGCTTCTCCATGACCTGGGCAGCGCGCTTCATGAGCTCGTAGCCGAGCTCGTGGTCGTCTTCGCTCCTGCCGCGAAGGCACTTGCCATCCAGGGCGATGGCCCGCGTCAACTCCACCGCCCGGGCATCGAAGCGCCAGCGGTAGGGCGCAATCATCCACGACCACCCCAGAACCTCTCCCTCTCCCAGCGTTTGGATGATGATCGGCCCGCGCTGGGGGGCGGCTGTCTCCAGGGCCACCTTGCCGTGGCGAATGAGATAGAACAGGTTAGCCTCTTCACCTTCCCGGAAGATCAGCTCTCCGGCGTTGAAACGCACATTGGACGCGCATTCGACCAGGAGCTGAAGGTAGGGCTCTGCCAGGCCCTTGAAGAAGGGGTGCTCTGCCAGGATCCTCTCAAGGCTCTCAGGGACCATCAGTCCTGCTCCTTTCTTTAGCTCTTGCGCTCGCTCTGGCGGATTGCGCTCGTTTCCTCGGTGATGTCGATGGCAACCGGGCACCAGGTGATGCAGCGCCCGCAGCCCACGCAGCCCGAGGTGCCGAACTGGTCGATCCAGGTGGCCAGCTTGTGGGTGATCCACTGGCGATAGCGCGCCCGCGACGAGGCCCGCACGAACCCGCCGTGGATGTACGAGAAGTCCATGGTGAAGCAGGAGTCCATCCGGCGCCAGCGCTCCGCGTGCTCGCCGGTCAGGTCGGTGACGTCCTCCACCGTGGTGCAGAAGCAGGTGGGACAGACCATCGTGCAGTTGCCGCAGGTCAGGCAGCGCTTGGCAACATTCTCCCAGCGCGGATTCTCGTAGTTCCGGTAGAACAGCTCCTTGATCCCCGCCGTGTCCATGGTCCGGCCCATCTTGGTGGCGGTCTTCGCCACAACCCGCTGGGCGGCCGCCACCTCCTGCTCGTTGGCGGCCTTGTGCGGGACCTCACCCAGGATCGCTGCTCCCGCCTCTGTGCCGACCTCGGCCACGAAGTAGTGGCGGTTTGCTTCCAGCACCTCGGTCAGCGCAAGGTCAAACCCGAAGGTGGCCTTGGGCCCCGTCTTCATCGACGCGCAGAAGCAGGTGCCGCCGGCGTGCCCGCAGTTGACGGCGACGATGAAAAGGTCGCGGCGGCGTGCGCCATAGATGGGGTCCTTGTACTTGCCCTCCAGGAAGACCTTGTCCTGCACGGCGATGGCGTGAAGCTCGCACGACCGCACGCCAACAAAGGCGAGCTTGGGTGCTTTCTCGCCGGTCTCCGTGAGGCCAAAGCCGTTGCCGTTGGCCTTCGCCTGCCACAGGCGCACCACCGGCGGGTAGAGGAAGCTCTTCGGGGAACTAGGGCCGTGGGCGTAGCCGAAGATGGCCCCGTCGTTGCGTTTCTTGAGGCGATAGGTGCCGCCCTCCTGCTCATCCGTCCACCCGACGGGTGCGTCGGCAAGGGAGGTCAGGTCGTCGTACAGGATGGCACGGTTGCGAACCGTCGGGCCCACGACCCGATAGCCTCTCTTAGCAAGGACGTCGAGAAGCGTCTGGAGATGATCGCGATCCAGAACGGCCGGCTCTGCAGTTTGTGAGGATTTTCTCATGGTTCTCCTTTCAGCAATCCCCGGCGAAGCCGTCCTTCTATGTCAGCGTGTTCTTTCAGCTATGGGCGAGCGTTGCCGCCCGAGGACTGGCCGGTGCCGGGCACCGGGCGGATGCTGGTGAGGGTCTGGAGAGGCCTTCGATGAGAGGCTCAGAATGTCCTGAAGACATCCTCCCGTCCATCGCAGGCCCATCCTACTCCAACGAAGAGGGGTAGGGCAAGAGCATGCGGTGGGGCCGACTTGACTAGGACTCGAGGCTCGACGCGCCTGCCTCACCCCGGCCGCGCGGCCCCTCGGGCCCCGCCTCAAGAGTCCTGGGCTGTTGCCTGGAAGAAGCGGTGGAAGGCGGCGGGCAGCCGTCGGTAGTCGTCCGGGTCGGGCTGGCGCAGTGGCGGCGTCAAGGCGTTGTACGTGTGCCAGTACAGGACCGGCCCCTCGCCCAGGCGGCCGTCTTCCAGCAGCGCCAGAAGGGCCGCCACCGTCTTGGCGGTGTAAGTGGGCTCCAGGGCCAGGCCGCATTTGTCCTGGAGCAGGGCCTTCGCCCGTTCCCCCTCCGGCGTTGGGTAGCCGTAGCCCTGGCCCACCCAATCGGAGAGCACGGTGATGGCCGCCGGCTCCAGCTCGCCCGCCGGCACGCTCGCCCCCTCGCGGCGCATCAGGGCAGCGGTGGCGTTGGCGAAGCCGGCCACCGTGTCCGCCGTCTGCTTCGAGAAACCGCTGATCCGCACCGCCAGCAGCCGGCTGCGCAGGCCCGCGAGCCGCAGGCCCAGGGCCAGACCGGCCGCCGTGCCGCTGGAGCCCAGGGCCACAAAGACCGTCTCCGGCTCGGGCAGCTCCTTGGCCGCCACCTGGTCGGCCAGCTCCAGCGCCGCGTTCACGTACCCAAGGTTGCTGAGGGGAGTCGAGCCTCCCGGCGGCAGGAGGTAGGGCAGCTTGCGGCGGCGCCAATCGAAATGCCGCAGCCTGAGCAGCCGTGTCCAAAACGCCATACGACGGAACGTGCCGACGTAGTGAAGGATGGCGCCCGCCTGCTGAAACCAGCAAAGCTGCCTGCGAACGGTGTCGTCCACCGGCTGGTCCGCGAGAAGCAGTATGGTGCGGAGACCGTGCTCGCGTCCGTAGAGGGCGGTGGCCAGGCCGTGGTGCGTGCCCAGGCCGCCGAAGGTGAGTATGGAGGACGCACCCTTTTTGCGGGCATCGGCGAGGATGAACTCCAGCTTGCGCGGCTTGTTGCCGCCGTAGATGGTGCCGTAGACGCCGTCGTTCTTGACCCAGACGCCCTTGCGGCCGAGCCCGGCTAGCTCCGCGACCGGCGTCGGGCCTTGGTAGAGCGGCAGTCGGGGCAGCGACGCCTCCAGCTCCGGATAGCGAGCGTAGAGGGGGAACCGCGCCGTCGCCTCGAGTCCACTGGTCACCGCACTGCTCCTTCCGCAACCACCTGCCAGGATATGATAGGGCCGCCCAGGGCGGCCGTTCAACCATCGCTGGCAGCGGCGACGGAAGTCGTGTGGGTGGTGACTTCTCAGGGCAGGGGTGGGCCCCGGTTCGCGGCTACTTGAACGTGTCCTTGAGCCGCTTGTCGAGCGTGCGGGCCATGTCCTCCAGCTCGCTCCGGGGGTGGGGCGAACCGATCGCGATGGTGCTAATGTAGCCGACCGCGCGGCCCCTTCGGACACCGATGGCCTGAGCGTAGAAGTCGAGATCTCTATCAGACTTAGTGTAGTGAACCTTGAACTTGATTTCGAAGGCCATGCGGTCGTCCCCGACCTTGGCGAAGGACATCGGCGTTATGATCGCGTCGTGGGCCTGGGACTCCTCGTCGTCGCTCTGTTTCACCAACGCATCCGCGAACCCCGGTTCGGACGCCTGTTGCCGAATTGCCTCAAAGTGCTCGGCCGCCCCCTTCGAGTCTTGATACACGTCCGTCTCTATCCTGAAGGCGACCGTCGCGCCGGTCAGCGTCGCCGGCGCGGGCCGAGTGTAGTACGCCTGATAGCCCAGTATGCGGCCGAATCGGTTCAGGTCGTCGAGAGTTGGCGCGTTAGGCAGGTAGCTTTCGTCTTGGGCCTCGTCTTCGTTGCTGGTGAACTTCTCCTCGTCGAGGGTGAAGCCCTTGGGCAGGTCCTCCAGCTTGAGGGCGGCGGCCTTGAGCTGCGCTTCCACCTGCGCACGGTCCACGACCGGGGTCGCCGTAGGCGAGGGCGCTGCTGCTGTCGGAGTGGGCGACGGTGGCGCTGTGGTTGCCGTAGGCGATCGCGCGGCTGCCGTTGCCGTAGGCGGAGCACCGCCGGACGAGACGTCGCTCGCGCCGCCGCTACGGAAGCCGACCGTCACGACGGCAACCGTCACGACGGCAACCGTGGCCAGACCAAAGAGCGCTGCCGCGACCTTTATCATCTTCTTGGCCCTCACCGATGACGCATCTGCAATCCGCAATAACTAGACGCTCCGCCGGGGCGGCGGTTACAGGGGCTCGCCGGTTTCCAGTGTATTCGTCCCGCCCACACGCAGATTGCGGAGGGGCCGGGCACTTGACAAGCTCTTGCTGAGTAGTATCATGGAGGCGTCAAACGCTTCCTGGAAGGCCGCTGCAGCATGAAAGTCGTGACCTTTGCCCCCGGTGTGATACGCCTCCCCCTTGTCGCGGCCGTCCTGGCCTTGGGCGTCGCGGCGGGAGGCGTGGCTGTGCGGGCGGAAACGCCTGTTCCTCTCACTCCCGGCGCCTGCAACGGGCCGCTGGCTGAGGGGCCCGGCGGCCCCTCGGCGCCCACAGACCTGAGCGCCCGTTGGGGGCCGCTTCCGGACAACCCGCAGGTCTCCGGTGTCCTCCTGACCTGGCAAGACAACGCCGGGGACGAGACCTGCTACGTCGTGCAGGTCCGGGACTCGAATGGCGAAGCGTGCCAGGACCGGATCTATGCGTCGGCGAACGCCACCTCAACCGATGTTCGGGTCTTCTATACGCCGGGCGACTACTGCTTCCGGGTCTTCGCTGCCAATGATCACGGGGCGTCCGCCTCCAACGAGGCCTGTGTCCAGGTCCCCGAGGTTACGGTGCACGGCCTGCCGCCCGGCGCTGCGACTCCCGGTCCCCCCCCCAACCCGTCCCGCTGTCCTCGCCCCGCAGGAGGCCCAGGCGGCGGCCACGCTCACGCCCACGCCGATTTCGACGGCCTCCACGCGGATAACGCCCTTCGTAACGCCCAGCGTGACCGCCAGCCCCACGCCAACGAAGACGGCGGCGCCTTCGGCCACCTCCACGCCGGCCGCAGGGCCGGCCACGGGGACGGGCCAGGCCACGTCGGGTTCCGCGCCCTGGTGGCCTCTCGCGCTGGCTGGCGGCCTGGCAGCGGTGGCGGGGATCGGCGTTCTGAGCCTCAGGCGGCGGGCTGGCAGTGGCGGCAGAAGTCGCTGATCCGCGGGCCGGCCGCGATCTCGGTGATCGAGGCGCCACAGTTGGGGCAGGGCCGGCCCCGCCCGACGGTCTCGGACCGGCGAGCGCCGCTCGAAATGCCTGCATGCTGACATCCACGGGCTGAACTTCGTCCTTCTAGACCGAGCGCCTCCTTGTCTTCACCCAGCTCGCTACGCGTGGCGGTTGGGTATGCGTCAAGATTTGACCTGTGCGTCATGTAACGGCACGTAACATTGCCCCATCAAACGCGTCTCCTAGATATAGGAAAGGTGAGAATGCAAAACTTCCGCCGCAAGGCAGCGGCTTTGTTCTCCGTGCCCGCGGCCACCACCAGGATCGCTTAGAGGAGGATGCGGCCGTGCTTCGAGTCTCTGCGGACCGGGCCAGGTCAGGCATGGTTCTCGCCAGAGCCGTCTACGACATGCGCGGTCAGCAGGTCCTGCTGGAAGGCACTAAGCTGACCGACGATCACGTCGCCCTCCTCTCCACCGCCGGTGTCGGCGAAATCATGATCAAAGACAGCCGCGTCGCCGACGTCCCCGTCGGTTCTCTCTTTCCAGCCTCTCTCGAGGCTAAGGCCATTCAGGGCCTTCACGCCCTACTGGTCGCCAAGCAGGGCAGCACCGAGCCCATCTCTCCCACCGACCTCAACGCCATCCATGGCGCCGTCCACCAGATGGTCCAGTGCCTCTTCCCCATCGCCCTGGGCCAACCCGACCTCTGTGGAACCTCCTCCCTACGGGGCTACGACTACGTCCACCCGGTCAAGGCCGCCGGCCTCTCTCTATTCATCGGCCGTGAAGCCGACTTCCCCCGCGAAGACCTCCTCAACCTAGGCCTGGCGGCCATGCTTCAAAACATCGGCTACCTCGCCCTCCCCCCAGGCATCCTGGACAAGCCCGGCCCTCTCTCTCCTGAGGAGGGGCTTCATCTCCGCAAGCACCCCTCCTACGGCGCGGAGATGATGGCCAAGAGCGGTCTCCATACCGACGTCATCCGCGCCATCAAGGAACACCACGAACGCCCGGACGGCTCCGGCTACCCCGAGGGCCGCAAGGGCGACGAGATCTCCCGCTTCGCGCGCATCATCTCCATGGCGGATACCTACCACTCGCTCCTTTCCCGCAGAGCCCATCGCGAGCCTGTCAAGATCCACAAGGCCGGGGAGTTCGTCGTCGCCTCCGGCGGCGAGCTTTTTGATCCCCAGCTCGCCGGGATCTTTGCCCGCAGCGTACCTCAGTATCCCGTCGGCCTCCCCGTCAAGCTCAACAGCGGCGAGATAGGCATTGTCACCGACCCCAACACCGAGCACATCGCCCGTCCCGTGGTGCGGATCTGCTTCAAGGACGGCAAGCCAGTTCCCGCGCCCTACGACCTCGACCTCTCCGACCGCCAGCAGACGGACAAGGTCATCGCGGAGGTACTTCTGTGAGCACGCCTGGCGAGGCGGCTGCGCTCCGGCCGCCTGCCCGTTGCCAGACGTGCGGCCGCGCGGGTAATCGCTCCCCGTTCAGCTAGCGCTGGCAGTGGCGGCAGAAGTCGGTGATCCGCTGGCCGGCCGTGATCTCGGTGATCGAGGCGCTACAGTTGGGGCAGGGCTGGCCGCCGCGACGGTGCACCTTCAGGAAGTCCCGGTACTCGTCGCTCGGCAGTCCGTCGCGCTCCATGCGCTCGGTCACGATGGCGGCCGCCTCGCTGAGCACCGAACGGATGGCCCGATAGAGCCGCCCTTCGTCCTCGAAAGATAGCTCCGTCCGCTTGCGGTAGGGGTGAATGCCAGCGGTGAAGAGGATCTCGTCGGCGTAGGCGTTGCCGATGCCCGCCACGCAGGTCTCATTGAGCAGCACGCTCTTGATCTGGCCGCGGAATCGCCGCAGGCGGGTGTGGAACGCCTCCTCGGTCAGCTCCTCCGACAGGGGCTCGGGGCCCAGCTCCAGGAAGCGAGGCACGCCCCGGAAGTCGCCGCCCCGCACGACGTACACCTTCCCCATCAGCCGGTCGTCGAAGTAGCGCAACTCGTGGCCGTCGGCCAGGGCCAGGACGAAGCAGGTCTTGGCCCGGCGCTTCTCCTGCGACAGGCAGTACTGGAAGCGCCCGCTGAGCATGGGGTGGACGGCCAGGGTGTAATCGCCCCGTTCCAGGGGGAAGAGGAGGAACTTGCCCCGCCGGCCGATGGGCGCGAAGGCGTTGCCACGCAGAGCAGCGACGAACTCCTCCTTGGGGGCGCGCACCACCAGCGGGATGAGCACCGCCGCCTCCTCGATGCGCACGCCCACGATGCGCCGGCTGAGATAGGAGCGATACGCCTCCAGGTCCGGCAGCTCGGGCATGAGGCTCAGGCCGGTGTCACGTAGCGGGGGTAGGAGCCGAAGACGCGGAACAAGGACGACTGCGCCTGCACCCTCTCCAGCGCCTCGGCCACCTTGGGGTCGCTCCGATGGCCGGCCAGATCGAGCAGGAAGATGTACTCGCCCAGGCGCTCTTTGGTGGGGCGCGATTCCACCTTCGTCAGGTTAATGTCGCGGGTGGAGAACTCCTGGAGGGCGCCCACCAGCCGGCCCGGCCGGTCATCGCCGAAGGAGAAGGCCAACGATGTCTTGTCGTTGCCGGTCGCCGGATGGTCAGACTCGGCCAGCACCACGAAGCGGGTCAGATTGTCGGGCCGGTCCTGGATACCACGCGCCATTATCTCCGCCCCGTACAGCTCGGCGGCGCGCCGGGTGGCGATCGCGGCGGCCCCGTCACGGGCCATCATCTCCTCCACCGCCGCCGTGGTAGAGAGGGCGGCCACCACCTCCGCCTTGGGGAAGCAGCGCTCCACGAACCGGCGGCACTGAGCCAGGGCCTGGGGGTGCGAGAAGAGGAGCCTGGCCTCGGCGACCGGGGTGCCGGGACGCACCAGGAGATAGTGGTCGATCGGCAGCACCAGCTCCCGCCGGATGGAGAGGCGCGATTCGTGGATGAGGATGTCCAGGGTGTCGGTGACGGAGCCTTCGATGCTGTTCTCGATGGCCGCCACGCCCTCGTCGGCCATGCCGGAATCGACGGCAGCGGCCACGGCGGCCACGCTGGCGAAGGGTAGGAGTTGCGCGGCAGGGTCGTGGAGCAGAGCCGCCTCTTCCGTGAACGTGCCCGGCGGCCCCAGGAAGGCGAGGCGTTTCTTGGTCATTCCCCTTCCTGGGAAGCGTTCGGGGCCGTCGCGGTAAGGACGGCCCGCAGGGCATCCTCGCTCTCGCGGCGGGTGACGGCCACCACCTCGTCGCCGGCGCGCATCACCGTATCCGCGGTCGGAATGCGGGGTGTCCCATCTTCATCGATGGTCAGGATGACGAGAGACTGCTGAGGCAGCAGCAGGTCCTTGATGCGCTTGCCCACGACACCGGAGTAGCGCGGTATCTTCACCTCGACGATCTCCAGTCCGCCGCCGCGCAGGGTCATGAGAGAGATTAGGGGGTGGAACGGGAGCTCCTGCTCAATGTGCGCCAGGATGACGGCCGTGGCGCTGATGGTGGTGTCGATGCCTAGGTTCTTGAAGATGGTTTCGTTCTTGGGGTTGTTAATGCGGGATACGGCACGCGGCACGTCGAACTTGTTCTTGGCCACCTGGCAGGCCACCAGGTTGTCCTCGTCCTCCCCGGTCACGGCGATGAACAGATCGGCCCGCCCGGTGCCGGCCGCCTCTAGCGTGGTGCCCTCGCAGCCGTCGCCCCGCAGAACGATGTCGCCCAGCTCGCCGGAGATCTGCTCGCAGCGGGCGGCACTCTTCTCAATGATCAGGACCTCGTGTCCGTCCTCCACCAGCTGCTTGGCCAGGTAGAAGCCAACCTTGCCGCCACCGACGATGATGATGTACATCCTACCCCTCGCCTGTCGGCGCCTCCGCCGGCTCCTTCTCCAGCGCCTCCCTCAGCAGGCGCGCCACCACCCGCGTGGGGCTGATGGTCTCCAGCCCCAGACCATGGTACAGCTCCTCTCGGATAGGGTCGAAGATGCGGCACACCACCTTGCGCACGCCGAAGATGTGCTTGGCCATCTGGCTGGCCATGACGTTGCGGTTGTCGCCGGGCGTGACGGCAATGAAGGCGTCGGCCTCGCCCAGACCCACCCGGCGCAGGACATCCTGGTCGATACCGTTGCCCACCACAACGTTGCCGTGGAAATCGGGCGGAAGCTGGCTGAAGGAATCGGGGTCGATGTCCAGGATGGTCACCTCGTGACCCTCCAGGTCCAGCATGACGGCCAGCTCAGCGCCCACGCGGCCACAGCCCATGATCACGATCTTCATCTCATTCCACCATAGGCAGCCGGATCAGCCACACCTGGCAGGGGGCGTTCTCCAGCACGTACTGGGCGATGTGTCCCAGCCTGAACTCGCCCGGCGCCCGTGAGGGCGACGGCTTGCCGCCGCGGGGCCAGGCGAAGCCCGCTTCCCCAGCGGGCCGCTTAGGGGCGGAGACGGCCAGGATCACGCCGTCCACGTTCCTCTCGATGGCCTCATCGACGATGGCGTGGCCGGCGTCGCGGGCCTGGAGGAGCTCGCCTTTCACCTGAAAGTCCTGCTCCCCTGCCCGCTGTTCGGCCCGCTCCAGGATCTCCTCGCCCTTGGCTGCCTCGGGCGACAGGTCGGCGTCCAGGGGGAGCGACCGAGGGACCTCGATGACATAGACGACGTAGACCTTGCCCTTGTTGCGCTTGGCGGCGGCGCAAGCCAAAGCGACCGCCTCCATGCTCGCCTGGGAGCCATCGACCGGTACCAGGACGTCTCTGAGGCGAGTGGAAACCTGTTCCACCGGCGTACTCAACTGTATTCTCTCCTTGGCCGGCTTCAGCTCTGCTTGTCGGCACCGCCGGACCGCAGCCGCTTAGTCGCTCGACCGTCGGCCCGGCCAGGGCTCCCCAATTATAGATGAAGAAAATCGCTGGCCGCAACACGTGCGACCGCAGCCATCAGCGCCGACAAGTGGAAATTCGCCACGCGATCCCTCGCATGTCCTGACACACCACAAGTGTTGACCTCGCTGCAGGCCCTTTGCTATACTCCCCGCGCACCCGCCTGCCGCAAGGCAGGCCCGCGAAGAGCACGCGCCCGTATCAGCCCAAGAACGTGGAAGGAGCTAGCGGCCATGGCAGAGCAGGAGAGCCCAGAGACTCAGGAGAAGAAGGGCGGCAAGAGCAAGAAAATCGCGATCCTGGCCGCCATCGGCGCGGCCGTCGCAGCCCTCATGTGGTGGCGCCGTCGCGGCGGCAAAGAGGACGAAGGCGAATAGCCTTCTCCATCATAGCCTTGCCTTCCGGCTTGGCCCTCGTCCGCGCCGCCGGCCCGAGGGCCGGCTAGCCCACCTGCATTATGGAGATCGTCTGGCTTGGCCACTCGTGCTTCCGCCTGCGTAGCCGCGAGGCCGTCGTCCTCACCGACCCCTGCGGCCCGGCCAGCGGCTACTCGATCGGCAGGCCCACCGCCGATATCGTGACCATCAGCCACGACCACCCGGGCCACAACCACCGCAATGCCGTGGCCGGCAGCCCCACCTTCATCAACGCCCCCGGCGAGTACGAGATCGCCAGCGTGTTTATCGTCGGTATCCCCACCTTCCACGATGGCAGCAAGGGCGCAGTGCGCGGCAAGAACGTCGCCTACGTCATCGAGATGGACGACCTGCGCCTCTGCCACCTGGGTGACCTCGGCCACCTGCCCACGCCGGACCAATTGGAGGAGATGAGCGGAGTCGATGTGCTGCTGGTCCCCGTGGGTGGCCGCAGCACCATCGATGGCGCTCAAGCGGCCGAGGTGGTGAGCATCCTCGAGCCGCGAGTGGTCATCCCCATGCACTACCAGACGCCGGCGGCCACCGCGACCTTGGATTCTCTCCAGCGCTTCCTCAAGGAGATGGGCCTGGCCGCCGCCGAGACGGTGCCCAAGCTATCGCTGACGCGCGGCAGCCTGCCCCACGAGACACAGGTGACAGTGCTGGACTACAAGCGGTAGGTTCACCTGCTCCGACCTGCCCGCCGGCGCGCCAGCACGAGCACCCCTGCCCCCACAACGCCCACGCCCACCACGATCAGCCCTATGTACGGCACCCACGGCCTGTCGTCGTCTCCTCCGCCGCCAACGGGGGGCACAGCCGAAGGACTGGCCAAGGGACCCGCCGTGGGGCTGGCCACGCCGCCAGGCGCCAGGCCCAGCGCCGCCAGCACGGCCTGGGCCATCTGGTAGTAGCCGCTGTCGTTGGGGTGGATGTCTGGCGGCAGGTCCTCGATATGCGTGAGCTGTGGGCCTTTGCCCTGGAAAAGGGGGAAGATCTCAGCCACCTTGGCCTGGATGTCGGCTTCCCTCGCCACGCTGGCCATGGTGCCGTTGAACACCTGCACCACGGTGTCCCCCAACCCACCGAAAGGACCGCCCGCCCCCGAAAGAGGGTTATACAGCCCCACCGCAACCATCGGGACCTCCGGCCCGGCGGCGGAGCGCAGCCGGCGCATGATGTCGGCGAAGTTGGACCGAAATGTGTCCAGCGCCGATCGGGCTGCGTCCTGGCAGGCGCCGGCCAGTGGGTTGGGCAGGCAGGGCGACGGGGTCTCAACCAGGGGAATGAAATCGTTGGCGCCGATATCGATGGTGATGACCACAACCTCGTTCCCGGCGATGCCGTCATCCCTCCGGCTCTCGATCTCCGCCAGGGCCTTATCCAGTTGGCCGCCGCCGGCCAGCATGGAGGTAGTGGTCTCGCCCGATACGCCCAGGTTCACCAGCGCGAGGCCGCTCTCCCGATAGGGCGAGGCGGCCTCCGTCCGAAGGGCATTGAACACCAGGGGCACGTAGGCGGTCTGGCTGGGCTGCGATGCGCCGGCACCCGCCGCCAGCGAATCGCCCAGGGCCAGGTACACCGGCACCGCCGGGCTGGCGCCGCCCCCGGCGCCGCCGCCCGTCCAGGCGACGGCCAACAGGAGCAGCGCGATCAGAAGCGATAACCGTCTCACGGGTGCATTATAGGGAGGGCCGAACGAGGGGTGCTAGGGGCTTATGGCAGGTAGTCTAGGGGGTCGACGGTGGCGCCACCCACCCGCACTTCGAAGTGGAGGTGGGGGCCGGTGCAGTAGCCGGTGCACCCTATCGCCCCGACGACCTCACCCTGAGACACGTACTGCCCCAGGCTGACGTAGATGGCGGAGAGATGACCGTACAGGGTCTCATAGCCGTTGTCGTGCCTGATGATCACGTAGGTACCGTAGCCGGAGCCATCGCTGGTGGCCAGCACTACCTGGCCGGGTGCAGCCGCCGCGACAGGCCCGCCATAGTTGAACGTTTGATCGATGTCCAGGCCCGTGTGATAGGTCCCCGCGCCGCGGGGAGAACCATAGTAGTCGCTGATGGGCCCGGAGACTGGCCAGATGAAACCACTCACCGCGGCCTGAGCCGCTGGGCCAGCCGCAGTCGTCGGGGCAGGCGCCCCAGCCACGAAGAAGGGGGCAGGCGTGGCCGCCGGTGGCGGTGGCGGCGGCGGCACCGCGCCGGGCAGCAGCAGTAGCGCGCCTTCGGAGACGCTGTCGGCATTGCCGATCTCGTTGGAAGTGAAACCGACGATGTTCTTCACATCCACCTTGTAGAGGTCGGCGACATCGGTGAGAGTATCGCCAAGTCTCACTTTGTAGAGGATGCCGTCACGGCTGGGGACGAGAATCTGTTCACCGACGGATATGAGGTCGGGATCGGCGTTCAAGTCCGGGTTGTTCCAGAGCAGCGTCTCCACCTGGATACCTTGGCTGGCGGCGATGGAGGCCACGGTATCTCCGGTCCGCACGGTGTAGGTGACGAAGACCGGTTCGGGCGTCGGCTGCGGTTTGGGCTGCGGCTGGCCCGATGGGCCCTCGTCGCTCTTGGCCTCGGCGGTGGGCGTCGCCGGGGTCTCCACCGCTGGCTTAGCCTTTTCCGGCGCAACGCTGGCGGCCACTGCCTCCATGGGACGTAGGGCCGCCTCGGTGGTGATTAGAGGCAGGGCGGGCAGGTCGCCGTCGCGGTTGAGCTGACCGAGAGACTGCTCTCGGGAGGGGAATGCCTGGGCGGCAAGGTCACCGCGGAGAAAGGCCCGCGAGCCGGGCCAGGCCGCCAATAGCGTGGCGGCGATGATGGTAACCAGCACTACGCCGTGAAGGTAGTGTCTTCGAGATGTGCTCCCCTGCAGGGCCCGAGCCTCTGTCTTGGTTCTGCTTCGGCCTGCCGGCCCGCTCCCGCCCGGCCCGTCAGGGGTAAGCTCGCCTTTTATAACGCGTACCTCCGTCTATAAAAGGCACCCTAGCGAATCACCACCACCTCGCCTCTAATCCCCTAATGCCTGCCCTTTCCTAGCAAGCCTGCCAAGGCGCTCACAAATTTGTGCCATTATACACGATCTGTCAACCCCTTTGGGCCAAAGCCTGGGATCTTGAGAAGGTTTGGGGCTGCTGAGGAGACTTGCTCTAGGTCGAGGTTTGGGCGCCTACATGGCGTCCTTGAGCGTGGTCAGGAACTCGGCGTTGCTCTGGGTCTTGGATAGACGATCCAGCACCAGCTCTGTGGCCTCGCTCGAGCTGCCGACGTTCGAGCCAATGAGGGCGATCATCCGCCGCAAGAGCACGATCCCCTTGAACGTGTCGCTATCGAAGAGCAGATCATCGCGCCGCGTGCTGCTGCGCTGGATGTCCATGGACGGGAAGATGCGCTTCTCGGCCAGGCGGCGGTCCAGGTGCAGCTCCAGATTGCCGGTGCCCTTGAACTCTTCGTAGATGACCTCGTCCATGCGGCTGCCTGTGTCCACCAGGCAGGTGGCTATGATGCTGAGGCTGCCGCCCTCTTCGGTGTTGCGGGCCGCGCCGAACAACCGCTTGGAAGGGTGAAGAGCCACCGGGTCGATACCGCCCGAGAGGGTGCGGCCGCTGGGCGGCAGGGCCAGGTTGTAGGCGCGCGTCAGCCGGGTGATGCCATCCAGCAGGATGACCACGTGCTTGCCCGCCTCCACAAGGCGCTTGGCCCGCTCCAGGCCCATCTCGGCCACCCGGGTCTGATCCTCCACTGCGTCGTCGAAGGTGGCGGCTATCACCTCCGCCTCCACAACCGACCGCCGCCAGTCTGTGACCTCCTCCGGCCGCTCGCCGATGAGCAGGACCATGAGGTGGATGTCATCGTAGTTGGTGACGATGGCCTTGGCGATGTTCTTGAGGAGCATCGTCTTGCCCGCCTTGGGCGGGGAGACTATCAGGCCCCGCTGGCCACGACCGATAGGCGCTACCAGGTTCATGAGACGAGTCGAAAGGGCTTGGGGCTTGGTCTCCAGGTTGATGAGGACATTGGGGAAGATGGGCGTGAGCTGCTCGAAGTGGGGGCGCATCTTGGCGACCTCTGGGTCGACGCTGTTGACCGCTTCGACGCGCAGCAGGCCGTAGTACTTCTCGCTATCCTTCGGGGGCCGCACCTGCCCGGTCACATAGTCGCCGGTGCGCAGACCGAAGCGCCCTATCTGCGACTGCGATACGTACACATCGCCCGCGCCGGGCCGAAGGCCATCGCCGCGCAGGAAGCCGTAGCCGTCGTCCACGATCTCCAGGATGCCGCCGGCCAGCAGGTTGCCCTGCTGCTCAGCGCGCGCCTGCAGAATGCGGAAGATGAGGTCTTGCTTGCGGAGGGCAGTGTGGCCGGTGATCCCCAGCTCCTTGGCCACATCCATAAGCTCTTCACGGGTCTTGGCCTCTAGTTCGGCCAGGTTCATTGTGGTCTCCTGTGTGGTTTGGTTCGGTGAGCGTTCCAGCAACGGGGAGGAATATGCGTTACGTTCGAGGCACCCTCAGGATACTACAGCCTCCTCGTCAGTACAAGCCCCCGTTGTCCTGCTAGGCCGGCTCCGTCTCCATCGCCCCCTGGGCGTCGGCCAGGAAGCGCTCGATGCCCACGTCGGTCAGCGGGTGGCGGAGCATTCCCCGCAGGACAGCGTACGGCATGGTGGCGATGTGAGCGCCGGCGCCGGCGGCCTCGATGACGTGGCGAGGGTGGCGCAGGCTGGCGGCGATGACCTGGGTAGGCAAGTGGTAGCGGTCGAAGATCTCCACCGCTTCCGCCACCACGTCCATCCCCTGGTGGCCTACGTCATCCAGCCGCCCCACGAAAGGGCTCACGTAGGCTGCGCCGGCTTGGGCGGCCAGCAGCGCCTGGTTGGTGGAGAAGACCAGCGTCGTGTTGATCTTCACGCCTTCCTTGGACAGGCGGGAGAGCGCCTCCAGCCCCGCCTCGTCGATGGGTATCTTCACGACAACGTTGGGGTGCCAGGCCGCGATGCGCCGCGCCTCCTCCACTAGCCCCTCCACATCGCGCGAGAGGCACTCGGCCGATATGGGGCCGTCGATGATGCTAGCGATCTCCAGGACGACGTCGCGGTAGCTGCCGCCGCCAGCCTTGGCCCACAGGCTGGGGTTGGTGGTGACGCCGGAGATGACGCCCAGCTTGGCCGCCGCCCGGCACTCCTCGACGCTGGCCGTGTCCAGAAAGAGGCGCATCTCGTTCCCGTGCCGCGAATCCTATCGCCTATCCGGCCTCAAAGACGGCGGGAAGCCTCCTCCACCACCACCTCGACCTCCGAGGCCAGCCCCGCTCGCTGGGCCGCCGCCCCGATGAAGTCGCGGAAGAGAGGATGAGGCCGGTTGGGCCGCGAGCGGAACTCCGGATGGAACTGCGTGCCCACCATCCAGGGGTGATCCAACAGCTCGCTGATCTCCACCAGCGTGCCATCAGGCGAGAGACCGCTGGGAATGAGCCCCGCTTCGGCCAAGGGCTCGCGATAGGCGTTGTTGAACTCATAGCGGTGGCGGTGGCGCTCCACCACCTCGTCCTGGCCGTAGGCGGCGTAGGCCTTGGTGCCCGGCACCAGCCGGCAGGGATAGCCGCCCAGACGCATCGTGCCGCCCTTCTCCTGGATACCCTCTTGCTCCGAAAGGAGGCTGATCACGGGATAGGGCGTGTCGGGGTCGAACTCGGTGGAGTGGGGGGCATCGCTCTGAAACACGTGACGGGCGAACTCGATGACCATGATCTGCATACCCAGGCAGAGGCCCAGGTAGGGCACCCCTTGCTCGCGGGCGTAGCGGGCGGCCTGCACCTTGCCCTCGATGGCCCGGTCGCCGAAGCCGCCGGGCACGACGATGCCGTGCACGTCCTCCAGAGCCGCCGCGCCCGCCGGCCCTTCCACCTCTCCCGACTTGACCCAGCGGATGTCCACCGCCAGGCCGTGATGGACGGCAGCGTGAATGAGGGCCTCCTTCACCGAGAGATAGGCGTCGGGCAGCTCAGCGTACTTGCCCACCACCGCCACGGACAGGCGGCCGCGCGGGTTCTTGAGCCGCTCTACCCACTTCTCCCAGTCAGCCAGGTCGCGATGGGCGTCCGGCAGGTGCAGCCGCTCGCTGATGTAGTCGCCCAAGCCGGCTCGCTCCAGCACCAGGGGCACCTCGTAGATGGACGGCATGGTGATCATGGGAATGACGGCCCGCGACTCCACGTCGCAGAAGAGCGAGATCTTGTCTCGCAGGTCATCGGTCATGGGGTAATCGGTGCGACAGACGATAACGTCGGGCTGGATGCCCATCCTGCGCAGCTCGGCCACGCTGTGCTGAGTGGGCTTGGTCTTGAGCTCGCCGGTGGTAGAGATGTAGGGCAGGAGGGTTACGTGGATGGATAGGGTATCCTCCCGCGCCTCCTCCTTGCGCATCTGGCGAGCGGCCTCCAGGAACGGCTGGCCCTCGATGTCGCCCACCGTGCCCCCCACCTCGATGATGACGACGCTCGCCCCGCTCTCCTCACCGATGCCGCGGATCCGCTGCTTAATCTCGTTGGTCAGGTGGGGGATCGGCTGGATGGTGCGGCCCAGGTATACGCCCCGCCGCTCCTTGGAGATGACCGCCTGATAGATCTGACCGGAGGTGACGGAGCTGCCCACGCCCAGGTCCTGGTCCAGGAAGCGCTCGTAGTGGCCCAGGTCCAGATCGGTCTCCGCGCCATCGGTCGTAACGAACACCTCGCCGTGCTGATAGGGCGACATGGTGCCCGGATCGACGTTGAGGTAGGGATCGAGCTTCTGAATGACGACGGCGGTGTTGCGAGCCTTGAGCAGGCGCCCCAGGGCGGCGGTGGTGATCCCTTTCCCTACGGAACTAACGACACCGCCGGTAACGAAGATGTACTTGGGCATTAAATTCACGCTCAATCATACCGAACCGCCCAAGGGCGCGTCAAGGCCCAGCCAAAGCAGAACGAGACAAGGACGTAGATTCTTTAGCGAAAGGCGCCACGGCCGTCGAGACCAAGCCACCGGCCTGCCACTTCCTTGACCGTAACTTCCGGCCGCCCCTATACTGGCGCTGCTTGCTCCAGAAATCGATTCCCTATCTAGAATTGGGGGCGTAGATGACCATCACCTGGGAGATCTCCGAGCTCGCCAACGGCCTGCGCGTAGTGACTACGCCCCTGCCCACCGCTCAGTCGGTTAGCGCTAGTCTGTTCGTGGGCACCGGCTCGCGGGCCGAGGATCGCCATCTCCAGGGACTGGCCCACTTCCTGGAGCACATGGTGTTCAAGGGCAGCGAGCGGCGCCCCTCGGCCATGGCTATCGCCGAGGCCATCGAAGGGGCGGGCGGCGTCCTCAACGCCTACACCACCAAGGAGATCACCTGCTTCTGGAACCACCTCCCCTTCGAGAAACTCGAGCTGGCCTTGGATGTCCTGGCCGATATGCTCCTCCACCCTCTGCTGGATAGCATCGAGATCGACCGCGAACGGTCGGTGGTCCAGCAGGAGATCCGGCGCAACCGCGACCAGCCGGGCATCTGGGTAGGCGAGCTGCTCAACCAGGCCATCTTTGGCGATCAGCCGATGGGCTGGAGCACCGCCGGCGACGAGGAGACCGTCGGCTCGCTGCAGCGCCAGCACTTCCTCGACTACCTGAACGCCTGGTACGTGCCGGCCAATCTGGTGGTTAGCATGGCCGGCAACATCTCCCACGCCGATGTCCTGTCCCTGGCGCATCGCTACTTCGACGAACGGCCCGCCAGGACTTTCCCCTCCTTCGTTCCCGTAGATTCGCACCTGCCCGCCCAACGGATCGCCGCCGAGGCAAGGTCCATCGCTCAGACCAACGTGTCCATCGGCCTCATGGCCTTCCCCCGCAAGGACCCTGACCGCTATCCCCTCATGGTGTTCAACAACCTCCTGGGCCGGGGCATGAGCTCCCGCCTGTTCAAGGAGGTGCGCGAGCGGCGGGGCCTGGCCTACTCGGTCGGCTCCTCCGTAAGCCGCTTCCTGGATACGGGCGTTCTGGTCGTCAGCGCCGGCGTGTCGCCCGAGAAGCTGCGGGAGGCGGTGATCGTCATCCACGAGGAGCTGCAGAAGCTGGTGGAGGAGCCAGTCGCCGGAGAGGAGATGGCCAAGGTGCGCGACTACAGCGTCGGCAACCTCCGCCTGGGCCTGGAGACCTCCATGGCCCTCGGCCAGCGGGCCGGCGAGCTGCTGCTGACCATGGGGGAGATCGAGCCCATCGAGTCGGTGGTGGAGAAGCTGCGCGCCGTCACCCCCGACGATATCCTGCGGGTGGCTCGCCGAATCATCCAAGGGGCCAAGCCCGCCCTGGCGGTGGTGGGGCCAAACGTGAACAGCGACGACCTGACGGGCCTGCTGGACACCTGAGGCCTCCCCCTGGCCCGGGCCTACGGGACGAGGAGACGATCGCCGTACCGAATGGCGCTGGGGTTGGCCAGACGATTGGCGGCGGCTAGCGCCTCGACGGTGGTGCCAAAACGGGCGGCGACGTCGGTCAGGGTCTCCCCAGGCTGCACCACGTACTCCGTGGCAAACGGTGGCGGTTCAGCCCCCGTCCCTTCGGCTGCCTCTGGCACCAAGAGACGCTGGCCCGGCACGATCAGGTTGGGGTCGACCAGGCCGTTCAGGGCGACGATGGTCTCCACCGTGGTGCCGAAGAAGGACGCCACGTCCGATAGGTTCTCACCAGGGCGCACTGTGTACTCCGCGGTGGCCACGGCGGGCGTGGGCGGCCTGGGTGGCACCGCGGGTGCCGCGGGCGCCGTCCCGGGCACTATCAGAACCTGCCCGACCCACACCACCTGCGCGCTGTGGAGACCGTTTAGCTCCACCAGGGCCTCGACGCTGGTCCCGAAGCGCAGCGCGATGTCGAACAGCGTGTCCCCAGGCTGCACTTGGTACTCGAACGTCGGCCCGACCGGCGGCGCAGTGGCCTCTGGCGTGGGAGTGGCCTCGAGCGCCTCTTCTTCCGCCTCCTCGTCCTCGCAGAGGGCGTCGCGGGCTCCGTCGCGGCACCCGTGGTCGATGACCCGAATGGCATCGATGCCCGCGAGCGGCTGGCCGGGCGGGCTCACGAGGCCGGCCACGGTCAGCGTCACGTCGCCGGTCTGGCCGGCGAGGAGTTCGATAACCTCCCAGCGGTCGAACTGCACCTTCAGGTCGGGGATGCCGTCGTGGTCGTGGTCACCGACAGCGCTGGGATGCGCCTGTGCGGGGACGGACGCATGCTCGGGGCAAGCACTCGCCTGCCCTGGACACAGGCGGACGGTGACGATATCGATGTCGCCCACGTCGTAGCCCTGCGGTAGCTCGATGTAAGCCGTGGCCCACCGGCCGAGGCTCTTGAGGTTCAGCGTTTCGGGGTAGATGTCGACGGTGGCGGGGATGGAGGCCCCCGAGGAGCCAGTGTTGAACGGCTCCGGCGGGGAGGAGCCTGTGACATCGTAGGCCGCCAGCACGGCGAGTGGAAACAAGACTGCCGCCACTGCCAGCACCAGCCAGCTCACAACCTTCGACATCGCTCCCCTACCACCGTCGAATCAGGGCGGATGGGTGCGTGCCGGGGGAGCTTCCCCCGGCACGCACTGCCACGCTAGGGCCCCAACCAGCCGTATGCAGTTGCTGTCACGACGAGGCCAGCGTTCCCCTCACAGGACGGGTCAGCGTTACCCATGGTCACGTCCACCTGGACCGTGACGGGCGCCGAGGCCCCAAGGTAGAACGGGTAGCTTCCCAGCGGCGTGTACGAGAAGCCGCAGAAGCCGCTATCGTTGAAGGCGAGGCTCAGACCGGTCACCTGCACCTGCACAGGGTTGTTGTTAGTGATCGTGACGTCCATGGTCTTCGTCTGGTTCGGCAGGATGCTGTTCAGGGCACCCGAGTCCGGCGACACCGCCAGATCCGCCGCGGTGCCACCTGTAAAGCCTCCGGCCCCCGATCCATCGATGTTGTACGCTGCGTAGACCGCCACGGCGATGCCGGCAAGCACCAACACGGTGCCCAAGGCGATCACAATCTTCTTCTTCACTTTCCCTTACCTCCTATCGCTTAGAAGCTGCCTTGCTCCGGGTCCCAACCCGATTCGACGGGTCGGCCCGCTGTGGTGGCGTGTGCGCGCAGCATCACCCCCTCTCCCGCGAGCGATAGAGGCAAGGCATACGCCCGGGCGAACGAGACGAATCGCTCCCGCTTGCCGGGCGACGGGCGTTGGTCTACAATAATAAGCGGCATGGGGTGTGGTGACGCGCGCCCATTTGCCGGGCCCCGACGGTCCCGGCCGTCTGGGGCCCTTTGTTCCCCTGCCCTATCGCTTATCCGCTAGCTCAAATACCCTCCGCAAGAAAAAAGGATCGGCAACAGACCGCTGCCGATCCCGCCGCACCTTCGAGGCCAAGAAGTGTGGCCTTGCCAACTCACCACCGCACCCCGGCCGGACGGCCTGACAGTCACCATCCGCATGAGTTGCGTGCACGCAAGCTATACACCAGTCAGCATAAGTTGTCAAGGGGTTGGGCGACCGAATTTCGGACTTTCCCGAAGCGACGCCCCGGCCGGACGACGCCCCTCGTCAGAGAAGCCGCCGCCCGCTATACTGTGC
The DNA here is from genome assembly GCA_963701285.1 of uncultured Chloroflexia bacterium. Classification (GTDB taxonomy): domain Bacteria; phylum Chloroflexota; class Dehalococcoidia; order SM23-28-2; family SM23-28-2. Next base: position 534,995 of record OY969584.1, read on the forward strand.
CCCGGCACTATGAGGCGAGGAGGAGCCATGGCCGACTTCACGAACCTGATCTACGCGAAGAAAGGGCGCATCGCCTACGTCACCCTCAACCGGCCCGACCGCATGAACGCCATCGACGGCGCCACCAGCCGCGAGCTGCGCCAGGCCTTCACCGACTTCCGCGACGACGACCAGGCCTGGGTGTCTATTCTCACCGGCGCCGGCGAGCGCGCCTTCTCGGCCGGGGCCGACCTGGTGGAGATGTCTCGTGGCTTCGCTGCCGGCGGCACGCCCGTTGACGTTGCCTTCGCCGGCATCACCCGCGGCATCGACATCGGCAAACCGATAATCGCCGCCATCAACGGCTACTGCCTCGCCGGCGGCCTCGAGCTGGCCCTCTGCTGCGACATACGGGTGGCCGCGGAGCACGCCGTGTTCGGCCTGCCGGAGCCCACACGGGCCATCATCCCCGGCGGCGGAGGCACGCAGCGGCTGCCGCGGGCCGTGCCCCCCGCCTTCGCCATGGAGCTCCTCCTCACCGGCGGCCGCTTCGACGCCCAGACAGCGCTGCGCTTCGGCCTGGTGAGCCACGTGGTCCCCGCCGCCGAGCTGATGCCCACCGCCGAGGCCATCGCCGCCCACGTCCTGGAGTGCGGCCCGCTGGCCGTGCGGGCCATCAAGCAGGCGGTCTACCGCGGGCTGGACATGAGCCTGGACGAGGGCCTGGCCCTGGAGGCCAAGCTCTACGCCGAGGTGTGGCGCACTGAGGACGCCCGCGAGGGGCCCACCGCCTTCGCCCAGAAGCGCAAGCCGGAGTACAAGGGCCGATAGCCGTCGAAGCACACAGGCCTCCTATCAGCTCCCTTTGCGCTGGCCTCGCCGCTGTGCTATACTCCCCACGGACACGAAACAAAACGAAAGGAGACGGGGGCCCCGACCGGAGTCGGGGGGCCCCTAAGTTATGCCAGTTATCATCGTCGTCGGCGGTCAGTGGGGAGACGAAGGCAAGGGGCGGGTGGTGGACCTCATCGCCCGCAAGGCCCAGGTTGTCGGCCGCTACTCGGCCGGCAACAACGCCGGCCATACCGTCGTCAACCAGCAAGGCGAGTTCCGGCTACACCTGGTGCCCGCGGGCATCTTCTACGGCGACAAGGTCTGCCTCATCGGCAACGGCGTCGTCATCGATCCCGCCGTCCTCCTCGAGGAGATCCAGGACCTCGAGGAACGCGGCGTCAGCGTCGATAAGCTCCGCATCAGCGACCGCTGCCACATCATCATGCCCTATCACGTCATCATCGACCGCCTGGACGAGGAGCTGCGGGGCAAGGCAGCCATCGGCACCACCGGCCGCGGCGTCGGGCCCTGTTTCGCCGATAAGGTGTGGCGGGCCGGCATCCGCATGGCCGACTTCATCGACCCTGATGCCTTCCGCGAGCGGTTGTCCTTCATCCTGCCCTACAAGAACGCCATCCTCGAGAAGCTGTACGGCCACGAGCCGCTGGCCTTCGACGAGGTCTACGCGAAGTACACCGAGCTCGGCGCCAAGATCGCCCCCTTCGTCACCGATACCGGCGAGCTGCTCCAGGCGGCCCTCGACCGGGGCGAGACCGTCCTCCTGGAGGGCGCCCAGGGCGGGCTGCTGGACCTCGACGCCGGCACCTACGAGTTCGTCACCTCCTCCGTGCCGTCGTCGCTTGCCGCCGGCGCCAGCGTCGGCATGGGCATTGGCCCGACCCACATCGCCAAGGTAGTGGGCGTCTACAAGGCCTACCAGACCCGCGTGGGCAACGGCCCCATGCCCACCGAGCTCTTGGGCGAGCTGGGCGATACCCTCCGCGAGCGCGGCTGGGAGTACGGCGCCACCACCGGCCGGCCCCGCCGCTGCGGCTGGTTCGACGCCGTGGCCGCCCGCTACACCGTCCGCCTGAACGGCCTGTCGTCGGTGGCCCTGACCCGTCTGGACGTCCTCGACGGCTTCCCCACCATCCAGGTGTGCACTGCCTATCGCCTCGATGGCCAGCCCGTCACCGTCTTCCCCGCCTCAACCCGCGCCCTGACCCGTTGCCAGCCGGTCTACGAGGAGCTGTCGGGCTGGCAGCAGGAGACCAGCGGCGTCCGCCGCTTCGAGGACCTGCCGCCGGCGGCCAAGGCCTTCGTCCAGCGCATCCAGGAGCTCATCGGCTGCCGCATCGACCTGGTGTCGGTGGGACCGGAGCGGGACCAGGCCATCGTCATCAGCCCTATCATCTAGAGGGGCTGCGGATGCCCGAGGCGCCGGCCGCCAGCGCCGGGGGATCCCCGTTCTCGGCCCGCCTCCAAGCCCTGCTGGTCGACATCCTCCGCGGCGAGGCGCCCAACGCCGGCCGCTTCTGCGGCAACTGCTACGACCCGCTCGCCCGCGACGCCCGCCGCTGCCCCCACTGTGGCCTGGCCACCACCCAGCGGCCGCCGGTGCGCCAGGTGCCGCGCGAGGTGCTCGCCATGTTCCGCGCCCAGCGCCTGCGCGAGGCCATACCCGTGCGCTCGCTGGCCTGGGGCGGCCTGGCGCTGGGGCTCGCCTTGGCCCTCCTCCTCATGGTCGCCCTGCCCTTCTGGTGGAACGTCGCCGCCTTTGTCCTCGTCCTGGCGGCCAGCTACGTGGCGGCCGCCAACATCGCCAACTGGCTGGGCGACGCCATCGGCTACCGCTGGGGCCAACGCGTGCTGGCCAAGCGCTGGCGGGAGTTTGTGCGCGAGCGCGATAGGGCTGGCACCCCCACTTGACAAGATACGCGCGCCCGTGTATATCTAGAGCTACGCCGCGCGCGCGACTCCCCACTTCGCCCTTCACCGCATCTGCAAGAGCGGCGTCGCCACGGAAACCGCCCGGCGCCACCCGAGCGGCACATCGAAGGGGAAGCGCAAGGCAAGCGGAAGCCTGGCGCCAAGCAGAGGCACGGCCGTATGACGTAGCCTAGCGTCGTGGGCGCTCCACGCGATGGCGGGCCAAGGGAGGTGACGCCGGTGTCCCAGCACGACACTTCGCGCTCCGGCGAGGACTTTCGACAGGCGCTCTGGCGTGTGGTTCACGAGGCCGGCCTGACGCCGTGCCTGGAGGCGCGACTAACGGAGATCACTGCCGGCCTAACCTACGAGGAGATCGCCCGCCGGCATGGCATTTCCGTCAACACCGTCAAGACGGAGGTACGCGCGCTGCTCCAATCCCTCGGCGCGCACTGCCGCCACGAGATCGAGGACGCCGTGAGGGCCGCGCAGCTGCGCGCCGACGACGGCGCTACGACGGACGACCTCTACGGCTTCCTTCGCTTGAGGCTCGAATGAGAACATTTTCACATATCATCCCTGGGGTGATGACAACCGGTGCCGGCGTCCCTCAGCATTGGCGGCGTTCCGGGGGGCTACTTTCTGGAAGGCCACCTGCGCTGGTTCAGGGTGGCGCAAGCGGGACGCAAGTCCTAACATGCAAGGAGGAGCAAAATGCGGTACCAGATTAGGACGGCCGGCGTCGTCGCGGCCGTCGTGCTTGCTGTGGCAGCAGGCCTGTCAGCCTTGGGCGCGGCATCGGCAGGCGGGCCAGATGGAGGGAAGACCTCGATAGACCCGGGGAAGGCCGACATAGAGCGCCAACTGCCGTCCGGGAACGGAGGCGCGGCAGCGGCCCCAGCAGGGGCCGTTCAACCGCTTGGGATATTCGACAACAATTTCAACCTGCACAAGGACACCTACTTTTGGTTCAGTGGAGCCCAGCTCCGTGTATTCCTCGACTCGAACTGGGTAGGTTACCCCGCCGCCTTCCCACCAGCCGAGCACTCCAAGATGAAGGACGGCAGCGCCCGGGTGTCTTGGTTGGGTGTGAACCCGTACAATGCCTACTGGATGAGGCTGGACGGTCGCTTCACTGCGACTGGAGTTTCTCTCAGCGTGTGGGGCATTGGCGTCCCCAGCGGCGGTGGCTCGACCGGCTACACAGGGCCGGACCGGTACAATGTGTGGTATGAACAGCATGTGTTTGGGACGGACTTCGTCCACTTCTACGGCCTTGAGATCTGGCGTGTGACTCAAGCTCAGACAGGCTGGATTCGGCTATACGGGAACTCCAGCGCCTACGCCTTCACGGTGTCGGACGGCGACAACAGCTAGTGACGCCAGCGGCGAGCCGAGCACTAGTGGGCTTCCTGGCGGCGGCGCTGATTGCGTCCGCGTGCCGGGAAGCTGTGCCCAGCTATGATGTTGTCCCGAACTGGCCCCAGACTACGGCAGCATATCTGAGCTACCTGGAGGTCAGTGACGGGCTCTACCGCGACCCGCCCTTTCCGACGAGCGGAGCGTTCTTGGATACCGGCCGGAGCGCCGCGCTGCTGGCTGAAGGTGGCCTTCCCCCCCTGGATTCGCCAGACACTACAGCGGCGTGGCTCTTGCAGTATCAGGACACATCCACCGGGCTCTTCGCGGATCCGTCCGGTGCCCTGCCAAGCCTGGAGGCCACGTGGCTGGCCGTAAGGGCCCTGGCGGCGATGGGAGTGGGGATGCCCAACCGCGCTGCGCTGGCTCAGAGCCTCGGCGACGCCGCCTCGACGATTGTCGCTGGCAGGTCCGCGGAAGATCAAGTGATCTCCCCGCTGCTCTCCCTTCGATTCGCGCTAGAGTCGTTGGAGACGCTCGGTAGCCCGGTTGACGAGACAGTCGCCACAAGCGTGAGAGACTTCGTGCTGACCTACGCTGACGAAGCCCGCCCGGCGTCCACCGTCGAGAACCTGTCGATTCTGGCCACGGCGGTGGCCGCGCTGCAGGCGTCCCGGGCAGATCGAGAGCCGACGCGAGCCGCGCTCGTGGAATCGCTGGACGACCTCGAGCGAGGTCTCACCATCGACTCGATTGACGGCCCGACCGGAGTAGCCAGTCTCCTTATCTACGAAGATGCGGCGCGTGTCTTGGGAGCCGACTACGTCTCCCACGTCCCGCTTGATCTGTCCGCACAGTTCGCGAGCGCTCTGAGGGACTGCACTTCGATCGAAGCTCAATTGCAGATGCCGGTCAGTTGGGGGCCCCTCACAGTTGGCATCTACCTGGCGGGCCTGCAGGCGCGCGAGGCGCCGGCGTTGACGTGCCTGCGCCCCCTCCAACTGCCGGACGGATCCTACGGCGCTCTGGGGTCGCGCAAGGCGACGCCCCTCTCGACCGAGCTGTCGCGCACCACACTCCTGCTTCTGGGCACGGGCGGCGACCGGAATCCCCCGACTGATCCCGACCCGTTCTGTTCAGGATTGGATCGCATGTCGCCAAGGGAGCTGCTGGCCGTCGCCAGACTGCCCTCGCAGGAGAGAGCAGCAGGGTGCCGCGCTGAGGTGACGCAATACGCCATGAAGCACGTGGAGTCTCCCAACTCACTAGGTGGTCTCCAATCCACGGTCGAAACACTCGAAGTCATGGCGGCGCTAGACGACACAACGGCTCAACGGGCCAGAGAGGCGCTTACGACGCTCACGACGGGGGTTGCCTGCACGGACCTGACGCCGGACCAGGCCGCTTTCGTCGCTCGAAGTACCTCCCGCCTGGCGGACCTGATCGGCACTCCGGTCTCCTGCATCGAGGAAGCAGTTGCAGGGGTGACCGGGTCAGAGGAGGCGCAACTTACTCTCCAGACAGTCTATGATGTGCTCGTGTCGTCACCAGCGATCCTCGAGGCCTCCCAAACTGCAAGAATCCTCGGCAGCGTCGTTACCGGCCACCAGTATCCGACAGGAGGAGCGCACGTTTCAGGTTCTTCGGAGGTCGACCTCGCAGCCACCTGCCAGGCCGCTTTCGTCCGCAACGCGTTGATCCGCGGAACGTTGCCCTCCACCGCGTGCGATTGAAGTGGTCCCTTGAGGCTCTTTGTTCTGCTGGCGGCAGTCGCGGCTCTGTTCCTCTGCGCGGCGCCGGTCGCTGCCCAGACGCAGCAGCCAGTTGTCACTATGACCGCTAGAGGGCTCAGCGGACTCAATCGTGGCCGCCGCCTCGACAAACAAGATAAGGGGCGTACACAGAGCGGAGCACCTCGGCGTGGGAGAGGTCGACGTGAAGTCCGAGCTGCGGTGGTGGTACAATGGGGTATACGTAACGGACTACGGCGAGGGCGTCTGCGGGTCGTGGGCTGGCAAGTGTTGGAATCTCAGTGGCCCATTGTCCTGTTACTGGGACACCAGCAATATGCCCTATGAGATCGACGTCCTCTCCCAGCAAAGCTACTCCGTGAACTGGAGTTGCTGGGCGTTCTGCCCCAACTGCGGCGGGTGGGCCAGAGTAGACACGTCCGGAAGCGGCATGGGAACCCATGGTACCTTTTGCCAGCATGACTTCACCGGGCCTCCGCCAACCACCTGGTCCTGTTACCATGTGCACCTATAGGAGGGAGCGGCCCTTAGATGCGCCGTACACTGATAGCCCTTGCCGTCACCCTTGCGCTGCTCCAGGCGGTGACCGGAGCAACATACCTAGCGCTGTCCTCGTTCGTCGGCGAGATCAGGAGCGACGGCGACGTAACGGACTTCCGCCTGAGCCACCTGGGAACAGCCATTGTCCTAACCGGGGTGCTGGGAGCCTGTCTGGCTGGCGTGGCCTTGCTCCAGGCCCGCCGTCGCCCCCTTGCGGCGGCGGCGGGCGTGATCCTAGGCGCGCTGCCGGGGATCGCCTACAGCTACCCGCCACTCGTGCACCCGGCGGTTCTGCTGCTCCCAGTAGGTCTGCTGGCTGTCTGGGCGTCGCAACGCCGGGCCCGGGGAACCGGTCCCCGGGGGACGACCTAGTCGGGCCTCCTGTCGGCCGGGGCCGCTCGCGGTGAGCTCCCCTCACCACGAATAGGCGCGTGCCCTGGCCTGCGTCAGCGCGTCCAGGAACGCCTGCGGCTCCTCCAGCGAGACCACGAGCCGCTTGCAGGGGAACGGAAGCAGCATCCAGACCCAGCGTCGCCGGCGGAAGCGTATCTCCACCAGGTTCTTGTAGGACCCTATCAGACCGATCCCGCCGGACAGGTCACTCCGCCAGCCGACGGAGTAGCGGTACCACGGAGGCCGCTCGATTAGGATCGCATCCTCGATGTCGCCCAAGGGGAAGGGATAGCGGAACAGCCAGCCGAAGCGAGCCGCCAGGGCCTCGCTATCGATCTCCAGATACGAGCGCCCTCTCGTGCCGCCGAACAGGAGAAGCAGCGGCCGCCAGAGGCCGAGAAGCATATAGAAGCGTTGAGGCTCGCCGGCTCGCAGGTCCGGGTTCATCAGCAACGTGTCAAGACGGCGGCCGCCGCTGGCCTCGCTTCCCCGCTCATCCTTCGACACGCTCAGGATGGGCGGGAGTTTCGGCCCCCTACACCGTCACCGGCAGGTCGATGTGGTGGCGGCGTACCTCCGCCATGATCTTCTCGCCCGTAGCCTCGTCCGGCTCGACCAGCGGCAGGCGCGGCGGCCCCACCCGGAAGCCGATCTGGTTCAGGGCGTACTTGATGGGGATGGGATTGCTGGCCAGGGTCATCAGGGCGTTGTTCAGGGTCAGCAGCCGCCGGTGCATCTTCGCCGCCCCTCCCGTCCGGCCCGCCAGGAAGCTCTCGATGAGCTGCTTCATCTGGAGGCCCGTCAGGTGCGAGAGCACGCAGATCACGCCGTAGCCGCCGACGGCCAGGACGAGCAGCGTATCGCCGTCGTTGCCGCTCCACACCCGGAACCCCTCGCCGGCGCCGTCGATGATGCGGGCGATCTGGTCCAGGTTGCCGCTGGCCTCCTTCACCCCCACGATGTTCGGCACCCGCGATAGGCGCAGGGTTGTCTCTACCGTCATGTTGGTGCCGGTGCGCCCGGGGATGTTGTAGAGGATGCAGGGCAGGTTGCCGGAGCGGGCGATGGCCTCGAAGTGGCGATACAGGCCCTCCTGGGTCGGCCGGTTGTAGTAGGGAACGGTCAGCAGGAGGCCGTCCACACCCGTCCGCGCGGCCTCCTTCGAAAGCTCGATGCTCTCGGCGGTGCTGTAGGTGCCGGTACCGGCGATGACCACGCCGCGGCCGTCGACCGCCTCCTTCACCTCGGCGAAGAGGCGCATCTTCTCCTCGTGGGAGAGGGTGGGAGCCTCACCGGTGGTGCCCCCAACGACGACGCCGTCGCTGCCCGAATCCAGCAACGCCTGGGCCAGGCGGCGGGCCTGAGGATAGTCGACCGCCCCCTGGTCATCGAAGGGCGTCACCATAGCTGTCAGTAGTCGTCCGATCTCCGCCATGACTCGCCTCCCTATACCAGGTTACGCACCAGCAGCTCCTCGGCGATCTGGATCGAGTTGAGGGCCGCTCCCTTGCGCAAGTTGTCAGATACCACCCACATGACGAAGCCGTTGGGGCAGGAGGCGTCCTGACGCAGCCGCCCCACGAACACGTCGTCGTGGCCGGCGGCCGTCCAGGGCTGCGGATAGAGGCTAATGCTCGGCTCATCCTGCACCGTCACGCCCGGCGCCTCCTGGAGGGTGGCGCGGATGTCCTCCACCGTCGTCGACCGGGTCAGCTCGAAGTGCACAGCCGCGCTGTGTCCCACGAACACCGGCGCCCGCACGCAGGTGGCGGAGACCGGCAGCTCCGACTCGTGCATGATCTTGCGCGTCTCCTGGATCATCTTCCACTCTTCCTTTGTGTAGCCGTTGTCCAGGAAGACATCGATCTCTGGCAGCAGGTTGAAGGCGATCTGATGCGGGTAGACGTGGGGCGCCGTGGGCTTGCCGTCCAGCACCAGCCTCGCCTGCTCGCGCAGCTCCTGCACCGCCCGGGCGCCCGTGCCAGACACCGACTGGTAGGTATCGACGATGAGGCGCTTGATGGGGTTCATCTTGTGCACGGGCCACAGGGCCAGCACCACCGGCGTGGTCGAGCAGTTGGGAATGGCGATGATGCCCTTGTGCTGCGTCAGGTCATCGCCGTTGACCTCGGGCACGACCAGCGGCACGTCCGGCTCCATGCGCCAGGCCGAGCTGTCGTCGATGACGACGGCTCCCGCCTTCGCCGCCGCGGGCACCAGGTCCCGCGATATCTGGGTGGTAGCGCCGAAGAAGGCCACATCGGCGCCCACGAAAGAGTTGTGGTTCGTCTCCTCCACATCCACCTCCCGCTCCCCCACCAGTATCTTCTTCCCGACCGAGCGAGAGGAAGCCAGAAGGCGCAGGGACTTCACGGGAAAGCGACGATGGAGGAGCGTGGCAATGAGCTCCTGGCCGACCAGGCCGGTGGCTCCTACGATGGCTACGTTAAGCTGCTTCGACATCGGACACCGCTCCCCCTGGGCTAGTTCCCGCCATAGGCCGACGGTGCCCGTATACTAGCCCATCCCAATCACAGGCGCAAGACCGTTTACGTGCCGCAGAGGCATACCCCGCCTGTGCGAGCTACCCCACACTCGTGCGACGCCGCCTCCAACAATGTAGCGGAGGCCTTATGGTCTTAAACAAGATGAGAACAGTCCGGAGGGTGAACCTAAATGGTTTAACGCCTTCAGGCCTCTGCGGCCAGCAGCCTCCGCCTAGGAGCGAAACGTCTGGCGCCTAGACCAGACCGATGAGCCGGTCCAGGCCCACCACCAGCTCCTGGCGGTTCATGACCTCCCGCGCGGCTAGCACCACGCCGGGCATGAACGATTCGCGGGAGGTGGAATCGTGGCGGATGGTGAGGGTCTGGCCCAGCGTCCCCAGGATGACTTCCTGGTGGGCCACCAGCCCCGGCAGGCGAACGCTGTGGATGGAGATGCCTTCCAGGACGCCGCCGCGGGTGCCGGGCAGCGTCTCTTTGGCGGTCGTGGGGTACTGAAAGGGCTGGCCGCGGCTGGCCAGCATCGCGCGTGCCGTGGACAACGCAGTGCCGGAGGGGGCGTCCGCCTTCTGCTCGTGGTGCAGCTCGATGATCTCGGCGTAGTCGAAGTGGCGGGCGGCCAGCTTGGCCAGGTAGATCATGAGCACGGCGCCGATAGCGAAGTTGGCGGCCACTACTGCGCCCAGCCCGCGCTCGCTGCACTCCCGGCCCAGCTCCTGCACAAAGGCCTCGGGCAGGCCCGTGGTGCCGGTCACCAGGCGAACGCCCGCGTCGAGGCAGGCGCGGGCCAAGATAGGAGCCCATTCGGCGTTGGTAAAGTCCACCACCACGTCGGGCCGGCTGCGAGCCAGCACGGCGGCCGGATCGTTGCCGTAGGGGACGAGGCCGGAGCCATCGGGGAGGGACAGGAACTCTTCGGTGGAGAATTTCTCCACCACACCCACAGGCTCCAGGTCGGCTTCGCGACAGACCGCGCGTAGCACCTCCTGCCCCATCCTGCCAGTGCCGGAGACTACGACCTTGATGGCCATTAGCCTTGCCTCCCGGAGGCGCGCTTGGAGCCTCCTACCAGCGTCGGCCCAGGGGCGGGCGAGGGGGCGGCGGCGGGCCCGGCGGGCCGGAAGGCGGCTCGCTGCGGCCGCCGCGGCGGTCATCGCGAGGGCGGCCCTGCGACGGACGACCCCCCGGCGGTGGGCGGCGCCCGCCCGGCGGCGGACTGTCGCCCCGCGGCCGGCCGCGGCCGGGCGGGGGGCGGTCGCCGTAGCCGCCTCGCTGGCGGTCGCCATAGCCACCGCGCTGGCGGTCGCCGTAGCCCCCGCCTCCGCGCTGGCGGTCGCCGTAGCCCCCGCCCCCGCGCTGGCGGTCGCCGTAGCCGCCACGGTCACCAGGACGCCCCGCAGCCACCGGCCGCGACGCTCCCTCGGGGGATGGGGGCGGCGCCCCCTCCATGACCGCTCGGCGAGAAAGGTTGATCCGTCCCATGTGGTCCACTTCGATGACCATCACCATGACCTCGTCCCCCACCCGCACCACTTCGTCGGGCCGGTCGACCTGATACTCCGCCAGGTCGGGCAGGCGGACAAGGCCATCCTTGCCGGGCAGGATCTCCACGAAGGCGCCAAAGGAGGTGAGGCGGGTCACCTTGCCGGTATAGATTTCGCCCACCGTCACTTCCTTGGTCAGCCCCTCGATGATCGAAATGGCCCGCTGCGCCATCTCCTCCGAGGAGGAGCCGATAAGGACGGCGCCGTCGTCCTCCACATCGATGCTGCACTTGGTCTCTTCGATGATGGAACGGATCACGCGGCCCCCCGGGCCGATGACCATGCCGATCTTCTCCTGGGGGATCTGGATGCGATACATGCGCGGGGCATAGCGCGAGAGCTCGGGCCGGCTGGCGGGAATGGTCTCCAGCATGCGATCCAGGATGAACAGGCGCGCCTCGCGCGCCTGGGCCAGGGCCCGCTCCAGGATCTCCAAGGTGATGCCTTTGACCTTGATGTCCATTTGGAGGGCCGTGACGCCCTCAGCCGTGCCGGCCACCTTGAAGTCCATGTCCCCCATGGCGTCCTCCAGGCCGGCGATATCGGTGAGGATCACATGGCGGTCGCCTTCACCCATGATCAGCCCCATGGCCACGCCCGCTACCGGCGCCTTGATAGGCACGCCTGCATCCATGAGGGAGAGCGTGCTGCCGCAGGCGCTGGCCATGGAGGTGCTGCCGTTGCTGGAGAGCACCTCGGAGACTAGGCGAATCGTGTAGGGGAACTCCTCCTCGCTGGGGATGACCGGCTCCAGGGCTCGCTCGGCCAGGAGCCCGTGGCCTATCTCGCGGCGGCTGGGGATGCCCAGGCGCCGCACCTCGCCCACGGAGAAGGGCGGGAAGTTGTAGTGATGGAGGAAGCGCTTGGTCTCCTCCGGCTCGAGGTTGTCCAGGCGCTGCTCCTGGCCCAGCGAGCCGAGGGTGGCGATGGTGAGCGCCTGGGTCTGGCCGCGAGTGAACAGGCCCGAACCGTGGGTCCGCGGCAGCAGCCCCACCTCGCAGGAGATGGGCCGGATCTCGTCCGGGCGGCGGCCGTCGGGCCGCCTCCCCTCGTCGACGATCTGGCGGCGAACCTCCTTCTTCAGCTCCTCATCGAAGGCCAAAAGGAGCTGCTCGGGGTTGTGGAGGTCGCCCAGCCGCTCCAGCAGCTCCTGGCGTCTCTCGGCCAGAGCCTCTTCCCGCTCCTCCTTCACCGAAGCCAGCAAGTCCCAGTCCCGAGAGCGCAGGAACTCGTTTACGGCCGTCCGCACGTCCTCCGACGTCCGGGTCGGCGTGAACTCGGCCTTCGGCCGCCCCTGGGCAGCGACGACCTCCTCCTCGAGAGCGATGACCTGTCGGTTCACCTCGTGGCCAAAGGTGATGGCCTTGAGCACAACCTCCTCGGCGGCGACCCGAGCCCCCGCTTCCACCATGAGCACGGCGTCCTTGGTAGAGGCCACCACCACCTCCAAGAGGCTCTGCTTGAGCTGAGAAAAGGTGGGGTTCGCCACGTACTCGCCGTCAACAAAGCCCACGCGGACCGAGCTGACCGGCGTGTCGAACGGAATGTCCGACATGCACAGGGCAGTCGAAGCGCCGACCGTGGCCAGCACATCGGGGTCGTTTTCCTGGTCAGCGGAAAGAACGGTGACAATGATCTGAATGTCCCTGCGGTAACCCTTGGGGAACAGGGGGCGCAGCGGGCGGTCAGTCAGGCGGGCGGCCAGGATGGCCTCCGCGCTGGGCCGACCCTCACGGCGGAACCAGCCGCCGGGGATCTTGCCAGCCGCATAGAGCCGCTCCTCGTAATCAATAGTCAGGGGCAAAAAATCAACCCCCTCGCGGGGGCTGGGGCTGGCGCAGGCGGTCACCAAGACCAACGTATCGCCGTAGCGGACGGTCACCGCACCGTTGGCCTGGCCGGCCAGGCGGCCCACTTCGATGGCCATGGGGCGGCCACCTATCTCTCGTTGGTAGACTTGAGGCATGTAACCCTTAACCTCCCGCGCTGGCAGGAGCCTTTTGCGGACTTCCAGCGGCAATACTAAATCGCAATACTAGATCGATAGCCTAGGCGAAGCCACAGCCGTGGGGAGACCCCTACCCCCGCCCTGTGGGCGGCTACTTGCGAAGGCCCAGCTTAGCGATAAGGGCGCGATAGCGCCCCGTATCCACTCTACTTAGATACCGGAGAAGTCTTCGCCGCTGTCCCACCAGCATGAGGAGGCCGCGTCGGGAGTGATGATCCTTGCGGTGGGCCCGGAGATGCTCCGTCAGCCCCTGGATACGCTCGGTCAGAAGAGCTATCTGCACCTCGGAGGAACCTGTGTCCTGCGGGTGGAGGCGGTGGGCGGCGATAATCGCCTCTCGCTTCTCTTTGATCAGCATCGCCCTCCAGCTCGTCGCGGGGCGTTCTTCCCTCTGTCCTATCCGTCGGAGTATAGCACAGCGCTATGGCCCCACGCAAGGCGGCTGCGATATACTGGTGGCGACTCTCAACCGCTGCTATCATCATCTTTCAGCATGGGCAAAGTGGCCATCATAACGGATAGTGCCTCCTGTCTCCCGCCGACGCTGCAGGGGAAGCACCAGATCGATACGGTGCCCCTCGCCTATCAGTTCGGCGAGACATCCTACCTAGACAGCCTCTCCCTGAACGCCGAGCGGTTCTACGCCCTCCTGAAGGCGTCTCGCCGCCTGCCCACCACCACCGCGCCGGCGCCGGGCGCCTTCCTGGACGCCTTCCGCCGGGCCCACGAGCGGGGCGCCCGCGAGATGCTATGCATTGTTACCGGCAGCACGCTCACCGCCACCTACGCCGCCGCCTGCCAGGGCGCCGAGCTGGCCCAGCAGGAACTGCCCGACTCCCGCATCCAAGTAGTGGACTCGCGCTGCGCCGCCGCCTCGTTAGGGTTCGTGGTGCTGGAGGCGGCGCGCGCCGCCGAGGAGGGCGCCGGCCTGGAGGAAACCGCGGCCGCCGCCCTAGCCCTCGTCCCTCGCCTGCACATGATCGGCATGCTGGACACGCTGGAGTACCTGGCCCGCGGCGGCCGCGTGCCGCGGGTGACGGCCTGGCTCTCTGCCCTGGTCCAGGTGAAGCCCCTCTTCGAGTTCCACGACGGCCAGGTAGGTCAGCTGGGGGCCGTACGCACCAAGCGCCGCGCCCTGGGCCGCCTCCTGGACCTGATGCGTCGACAGACGGCCGCGGACAGGCCGCTGCACGTGGCCGTCTTCCATGCCGCCTCGCTTCCGGAGGCGGAGCAACTGGCGGACCGAGTCCAGCAGCAGTTCCGGCCGCTGGAGCTGTACGTCACCGAGTTCAGCCAGGTAATGACCATCCACAGCGGGCCGGGCCTGGTCGGCTTGGCCTTCTACAACGAGCCGTAGGCCCGTGGAAGACCAGCGCCAGCTACTGGAGGATGCCCGGCGCATCGAGGAGCGCCTTCAGCCGCTACCGCCGCCCGGCACGCCCGCCCTGGTGGTGGTGAGCGGCCTGCCGGCCAGCGGCAAGTCCTACTTCTGCCGCCGCCTGGCCTCCCGCTACCCCATCGCTCGCCTGGAGAGTGACGCCCTGCGCAAGGTGCTGTTCGGCCAGCCCACCCACTCGCCCGAGGAGAGCCGCCGCCTCTTCGCCGCCAGCCACCACGTCCTGGACCGTCTCCTGGCCGCCGGCATTCCCGCCCTGCTGGACGCGACGAACCTCCGCGAGGAGCACCGCTGCCAGCTCTACGCCATCGCCGACAGGCACCGGGCGAAGCTAGTTCTGGTGCAGGTTCGGGCGCCCGCCGCAGTTGTCGAAGAGCGGCTGGCCGCCCGTACCCGCCCCCCCGACGCCGAGGATGATTCCGAGGCCGGGCCCGAGGTCTATGAGCGCCTGCGCACCTCAGCCCAGCCCATCCGCCGACCCCACATCGTGGTGGACACCTCAGCCGACATCGAGCCGGCCGTCGCCGCCGTCCTGCGCCACCTGCAGGAGGGCCCTCCGTGAGCAAGCGACCCTTCCTGGTCGTGCGAGCGCATGTGAACCCGGACGTGCTGGACGAGTTCGAGCGCTGGTACTACGAGGTTCACCTGCCCAGCATGCTCAAGATCCCCGGCATCGTCGCCGCCTTCCGCCTCCAGTCGCCGCGGTCGGGCCCCAACTGGCTCGTCGTCTTCAAGTTCGCCGATGAGGCGATAGTGCAGGAGGCTTTCGGCAGCAAGGAGGCGGAAAAAGCCCGCAGCGACTGGGAGCGCTGGCTGCCCTACGTGAGCGAGGTGTCGGTGGAGGTCTACTCGCCCCTCATAGCCTTGCCCGCCTACCGCCACTGGAACTGAGACCGCCCCGGCGCTCAGACGCGCGCCTTCGCCGATCCCGACTCTGCGGCCTCCTCCCGGCGCTGCAGCGCCAGGAGCTTGGCCACGAATGGCCACGGCAGGCGGGCCAGGGTTCGGCCCAAGAAGGGATAGCCCCAGCGCTGAAGAGCCCAGGCCACCGGTATCGCCGCCAAACAGACAGCGCCGCCGGCGGCAGCGTCCAGGAAGAAGTGGTTGGCGGTGACGGTGATGGCGCCTATCTGCATGAGCGGCAGCGCGATGCCGATGGGCGCCGTTATCCAGCGCAGAGGGGTCTGCCAGAAGGTCCAGATGATTCCGCCGCCTAACAGCATGTCCCAGCCGAAGTGGAGGCTGGGCATCGCGGCGTAAGGGTTCACAAACGCCGCTGTGGACTGCGACTGATACGCGTACCCCAGGTACTCCCTCATCGTGTCGACGAAACCGGTGACGTAGGACGGCGCGTTGGGGTCAAAGCGAAGCGCCAGGTTCGGCAGCTCGCGCGGCGGCGCCACCGGGTAGGCCCAATAGACAATGAGGGCCAGCGCACCCGAGGCCAGTAGCAGGTCACGCATGACTGTGTACTTGCGCCTGTCGCGGAAGTAGAGCCAAATGCCAAAGACGACGATCAGAGGGAAATGGAGGTAGAAGTAGACGACGTTGGCGGACTGGATCAGGAACAGCCGGCCCTTGATCCATTCCTGCATCGCGGGCTCTCGGAAGATCCCCAGACGGCGCTCGAGGTCGATGATGTCCACCGCCCTGGCGTAGGCCAGGTCTGGCCGTTCGATCACGGCGCCGCGCACGAGGAAATAGAGGAAAAAGGCCGCGCCAACGAGAACGCCCTCTAGCAGGTCACGCCGGCTGAAGGGCCGGGCGATCCACCGCCAGAGGGCAGCCAGGCCCTCGGTCAAAGACTGTCGCTTCAACACTACAACGAGATGCTACCGCACCCGTCCGGCCGAGGCTAGGTGCAGCGCCTCCAGCGCCGGAAAATGCGGTCCGCCAGGATCAGCCGCCACGGGCGAGCCCCGAGCCTCTCGATGAGGTAGGCGATGCCCAGGCCGCCTAGGGCCACGACCGTCCCAGCCAAAGCATCGAGGATAAAATGATTGCCGGTGGCCACCACCGCCACGAACATCGTGGCGGGCATGACCACGCCGAAGGCTCTCGCCCAGATGTGCTTCGTGTTCCAGATGATGCCCAGGCCCAGCAGCAGGTTCCAGCCGAAGTGCAGGCTGGGCATGGCTGCATAACGATTGACGAAGGCCGCCGGCTGGATATCGTAGTTCACCTTCGAGAACGAGACCATGGTGTCCACCACCTGGTCGCTCAGCGGCCAGGGCAGCAGCCGCGGCGGCGCCATTGGCAGCAGATTGAAGATGATGAGGCCGATGCCTCCCGAGATCAGAAAGGCGTTGCGCAGGAGCACATAGCGACGCCGGTGGAAGAAGAAGAGCCACAGAGCGACGCCGCCAATCAGGGGGAGGTGGGCGTAGACGTAGATGTTGTTGAAAATCTGGGCCACCAACTCGCTGGATGCCACCCAGGCCTGCATCTTCGTCTCCCAGAGGAAGATGCCCAGCCGCTGCTCAACAGCCACCACCCGCAGGGCACGCGAGGTCGCCTCCGCCGCGCGCTCCACTACCAGGCCGCGCGATACGTAGTACAGTACGGTGGCGATGCCTACCAGGAAGACTTCGACCAGGCCGATCTTGTTGACGAAACGAAATGTCCGTCCGATGGCCGGAGCGACGTGTTCAGCCATTATGTCCCCCGCCTGGAGCTGACCGTCCCCTGTAATTTAAGCACGGCCAAAGGGTTTTGGCAACGCTCCTACCCCGCTCATCGTGAGCCCGTCGAACCATGGGCGCCCGCTCGCCCTTCGACAACCCCAAGGCGAGTGACCCCCTCTGTCAGGCCTGGGCTCACCCCAATGTAGGCGAGGGTCTTCAGACCCTCGCCCAAGATCACTGTCGGGATCTGAAAACCCCGGCCTACTACGTTCGTGGGCGCCCCTGCCGTCACGCCCCGCCTCATGAAGTACGCTTATTGCCGCCCCGTCGGTTTTTCGCGTATGATCTTCCCTGCGACTGACCCCGCAGCGCCAGTCGGCCGGGAGTGTGCAGCATGGAGATTAACGTGAGGACCGGCGATATCGTCCGCCAGCGGACCAAGGCCATCGTCGTCAACCTGTTCGAGGGGGTCAAGAAACCGGCCGGCGCCACCGGCGCCGTCGACCGCGCCCTGGGTGGCGCCATCAGCCAGCTCATCGAAGAGGGCGAGATCAAGGGCAAGTACGGCGAGCTCACCCTCATCCATACCCTGGGCCGCCTGCCGTCGCCCCGGGTCCTGGTCGTGGGCCTTGGCAAGCAGTCCGATTTCCGGCTGGACAAGGTGCGCGACCTCACTGCCGGCGCCCTCCGCTACTTGCGGCGGCTGGGCGCCAGCAGCGTGGCCAGCATCGTCCACAGCGCCGGCGTCGGCGGTCTCGAGCCCCGCCTCTGCGCCCAGGCCATGGCCGAGGGCGCCGTCATGGGCCTCTATCGCTTCCTCCGCCACAAGAAGCCGGAAGAGGAGCAGCGGGAGATCGAGCAGCTCGTCCTGGTGGAGGTCGACCGCAAGAAGACGGCCGCCCTGCGCCAGGGCGTGGCCGCCGGTCGCATCCTGGCCGAGGCGGCCAACCGTGCCCGCGATATGGCCAATGAGCCCGCCAACCTGTTCACCCCCACCGTCATGGGCGAGCAGGCCCAGGCCATCGCCGCCGAGGCCGGCCTGGAGTGCGAGGTCCTGGAGCGGCAGCAGATGCAGGAGCTGGGCATGGGCGCCCTCCTGAGCGTCGCCCAGGGCAGCGCCCAGCCGCCCAAGCTAATCGTCCTGCGCTACCGCGCCGACCGCCGCCGCAAGGAAGCCGTGGGCCTGCTGGGCAAGGGCATCACCTTCGACTCCGGCGGCATCTCCATCAAGCCGGCGGCGGGCATGGAGGCGATGAAGGGCGACATGTCCGGCGGCGCCGCCGTCATCGCCGCCATGTGGGCCATCGGCCGGCTGAAGCCGCCCGTCAACGTCACCGCCATCGTCCCGGCCACCGAGAACATGCCCTCGGGCAGCGCCACGAAGCCCGGCGACGTGGTACGGGCCATGAGCGGCAAGACCATCGAGATCATCAACACCGACGCCGAGGGCCGCCTGGTCCTGGCCGACGCCATCGCCTACGCCCGCCACCAGGGCCTATCGCCCATCATCGACGTCGCCACCCTCACCGGCGCGATGGTCGTCGCGCTGGGCAAGGTGGCCACCGGCTGCGTGACCAACGACCAGCAGCTATGCCAGAAGGTCATCGCCGCCGGCGAGGCCGCGGGCGAGAAGTTCTGGCAGTTCCCCCTGTTCGAAGAGTACAAGGAGCTGATCAGGAGCAACGTGGCCGACGTGAAGAACGTGGGCGCCCCCGGCCAGGCCGGCGCCCTCACCGCCGCTCAGTTCCTGGCCGAGTTCGTGGGAGACACGCCCTGGGTTCACCTGGACATGGCCGGCACCGACGACGCCGACAAGGAGAAGGGCGTCTGGGTGAAGGGGGCCACCGGCATCCCCACCCGCACGCTGGTGAACCTGGTGCTATCGCTGGCGGAGGAGCGGCGGACGACCCGCCGCCGCGCGCCCGCCCCCTCCGAGCGGCGCCGCCGCGGCCCGCGACGCAGGCGAAGGGCCGCCTAAGCAAGAGGTGGGCCATGGCCGAGCCCGAGGCCCCGCCCCCGCATGCCGAAGAGCGCCTCACCCGCGAAGACGTGCTGCGCCTGATAGAGGAGCACGGCGGGCCCGAGGGGCTCGAACTCTCCGAGCGGAACCTGCGCCAAGCCGACCTGAGCGGTCTGGACCTGCGCGGGGCCAACCTGGCGTGGGCCAAGCTGGAGAGAGCCGACCTTCGGCGTGCCAACCTCGAGGGAGCTCACCTGTGGCGGGCCAACTCCCAGGGAGCCAACCTCTATGAGGCCAACCTCCAGGGAGCCAACCTCTACGAGGCCAACCTCCAGGGGGCCAGCCTCTCTCACGCCAAGCTCCAGGGAGCCTACCTCCGCAGCGCCAACCTGCAGGCAGCCAACCTGCGCGTCGCCAACCTCCGGGGAGCACACGTCTCCGATGCCAACCTCCAGGGAGCTGACCTCCGGTGGGCCGGCCTCGTGGGAGCGGACGTCTCCCATGCCAACCTCCAGGGGGCTGACCTGCGGCGGGCCGACCTGCGAGGGGCCAGCTTGTCCGACGCCAGCCTCCGCGAGGCGAAGCTGGATGGCGCCAGGTGGGGAGACTATGTGCTCGGCGAGGAGAGCCGAGGCGAATTTCGGGAGGGCTCCTCTGTCTACGGAACCCTCAAGCAGCACCACACGGAGGCCGGCATGTACGACATCGCCGGGGAGTTCCACTACCGGGAGATGGAAGCCCGCCGCAAGCTGGCCTGGGCACAGCGTCGTCGGTCTCACGCGTTCGGCCTAAACGCCCTGCGGCTGCTCTACGGCTACGGCGAGCGGCCGGAGCGGGTCATCTACTCAGCCGCCGCCATCGTCCTCGGGTTGGCCCTCGTCCACTGGCTCTTCGGCACGGTCGCCGGTGGCTTCCTGGACGCCCTCTACTACAGCGCCGCGTCCTTCACTGCGCTCGGCTACGGCTGGGCGCGTGAACCCCAGGGCTGGGCGGGCCGCTTCCTGGGCGTCGGCGAGGCCCTTCTCGGCGTCTTCATGATGGCCCTCTTCCTGGTCACCTTCACCCGCAAGATGACCCGCTAACGGCCAGGCCCCCGCCCATCACGGGCCGCCCTCTGGGGCCCCAGCTCCCTCGGGCTCCTGCCAGAACGACGCCAGCACCTCCAGACGCGAAGGCGGCGCTACTCCGGCGATGCGGATGCTGACCAATACCAGCGTGTAGGCCACCGCCAGCAGCACGAAGGGCAGCACCAGCAACACCCGGTCGACGCCGAATTCCGAGGCCAGCGCCCCCAGCGCCAGCAGGGGGATGATCGCCGCGCCGCTCCTCAGCCAGCCCTGCATGGCGAACGTCCGCCCCTGGAAGGACAAGGGCACGCGGCGGTTGATGTACGTCTGCACTGAGGCGGCCGTGAGAGACACGCCGAACGCCAGCGGCAGCGCCATGAACGCCGCCGTCCGCAAGCGCTCGCCCAGGTCTATCCCCACGACGCCCAGCACCCGTAGCGGGTTGATCGGGTCGACGATCACGGCCACGTTCCCGACCGTCCCCAGCAGGAACAGGGCCATTGCCGTGACGAAGAATCCGAACAGCGCCGCCAGACGCTCGCCCCGGATCTTCATCAGCGAAGGCGCCAGCACGAGTGCGAGGACAAGCCCGATGGCCGACGGCGCGAAGACGTACGCCGCGTCGGCCGCATCGACGTCCAGCACCGACTGCACATACTTCGGCCCCAGCGTCTGCATGATGAGATTGGCCATCCCCGACAGCACGGAGACGACAATCATCGTCGCCACGGCGGGGTGGCCAGCCAGCCACTGCACGGCGTCGCCAACCCTGGCGCGGGGCAGGAAGCCCTCCCGCTTCGCTGGTTCCTCCCCACCCCTCAGGTCGAAGACGCGGCTCGCGGCGAGCAGCAGGAACACGCCCGCCAGGTACAGCACTGGCTCGACGCCCACGGCCCGCACGAGCACCGGCGCCAGCAGGGCCGTACCGGACGCTGAGCCTGCCGCCGACGCCAGGTTCAGCAGCGACGCGCCGCTCGCCAGCTCCTCCTTCGACGCGACAAGGGGCAGCACCGACGACTCCGTCGGGCCGGACACCTGCCCCAGCGTGCCGACGGCGAGCAGCAGGAACAGCATGTCGACCAGGTGGCTCGGGGTCAGCGCCGGCACGAGGAAGCAGAGCAGGGCCTGCAAAGTGTATACCCCCGCCAGCGCCACCCGCTTCGGCAGAGCGTCGGCAACGGCCCCGCCATACAGCCCGAAGACCGCCGGTGGCAGCAGCCCGGCCACTCCCACCAGGGCCACCTGAAAGGACGATGCGCCACCCCGCGTCACCGCCACCAACGCCCCGAACGCCACCGACTGCTGCCCGGCGTCCGAAAGGAAGCGAGAGGCAAGCAGGTGCTGGAACCGCAGGTTTCTGGCGATGGCCGGCTCCGGCAAGAAGTGCCATAGCAGCCGGAAAACCCGCGCCTGAGCTTCGTCCAGTAGCCGGTCTGCTCGCTGCTGGGCCTCGCCGAGCATCCTCCGCGCACCGGGGGGCCCCTCGCTACGCGCAGACTCGGAGGAACCGGCGCCGCTCATGGGGAGAGTATATAACGAGCCGCCGCAGCGGCAGCCGGCGCGAGGCGACCTAGCGGGGCGTCAGTTCCGGCGGCAGTGGCCGATCACGGCGCCGCCGGCGTGGCCGTCGCCACCTCGGGGGCCTCTATCTGCACAGGCGACCCGAAATCGGAGAAGTTGGACGTGATTCTCGATCTTGGTGGTCCCGGAGGCGTAGGTCAGCTCCAGGCGAAAGACGAGCTTGACGGCATACCGCGAACTCTCGTCCACCCACACCTCCACCTCCGCCTGGGTCACGTCGACCGCCTCGCTTCCGCTCGACGCGCCGGCCGCCAGCCACTGCGTCACCTTCGCGAGGTCGTAGGTCAACAGGTAGTGTGTCGTCTCCGCCGTGGGCAGCGACTGACCGCCAAGGTTCTGTATCTGGATGGCATCCTGCCAGAACTGGGGCCAGTACGGCCGCCCAAAGCCCACCTGGCCGCCGCTCGGCTCCGTGTAGGACACCCAGCGCTGTTCGTTGTCGTTGTACGCGTAGATCTTGGGCCCAACGGCTATGGTCTCGGGGTTCTGTCCACCCTGGAGGGTCACGCTTAGGGCTTGCCGGCGGTTGTCGATGACCCCTTCCCCGGCAACCGTGGCCACGTCTCCGTTCGTGGTCGTCGTCTGGGACATGGTTAGGTGAGCCGTATCGAAATCCCTCACGTCGATGGAGGCAGACATGTCGTTGCCTTGGCCGGCCGGCGTGGCGGCCGGCGTGCCGCCCGGCGTGGGCGACGCTTGTCCGCTCCCGCCGTCCCCGCAGGCCGCTGCAACAGCCAGCAGCACCAACGACAGCAGGGAAACCGCTACAGCAGGAGTCCTGGGCATGGATAGCCCTCCCCTCATCAGCCCCTCCCCGCGCTATAGTCCCCGAAGGGCCCGTCGCGGGCCTCAATGGCGGCCCTGATCCCCTTCTCGTCGATGAGGCGGCGCCAGGCCAGCCCCTCCGGCGTGTGCCGCATAAGCCCATCAAGGATCGAACCCAGGAGCTGGGTCGATCGCAGCCCCATGTTATCGTATGCCTGGTTCACCAGCAACTTCATCGAGGCCAACTGCGACACAGGGATGTTGGCCATGCGCGCCGCCAGCGCCTCCACCTCCACCTCCAGCCGCTCGACAGGAACGGAGCGATAGATCAGGCCCAGCCGCTCGGCGGTGCGGCCGTCCACCGGGTCGCCGGTGAGCAGGAGCGCCTTGGCCCGCTCGGCGCTCAGGCGGTAGACCCACATGGCGGTCAGGGGCGAGCCCCAGACGCGGGCGGGCGGGTAGCCCATCCGGGCGTCCTCGGCGGCCACGATGATGTCCGTGCACAGCACAAGGTCGGTGCCGCCGGCGACGCACCAGCCGTGCACCTGCGCGATGGTCGGCTTGCGGCTGTACCACAGGCTCATGAACTGACGGGCGATCCGGGTGGTCAGGGCGTAGTCCTGCGTCGGGTCCCACTCGCCCATGGGCGGGCCGGTGAAAAGCCCTGGCGACAGGTCGAAGCCGGCGCAGAAGGCCCGTCCCTCGCCCTTGAGGATGATGACCCGCACCTCCGGGTCGTCGTTCGCCGCCGCGACGGCCGCCTCCAGCTCGCCCGGCATGTCGGCACTGATGGCGTTGAGCCGTTCCGGCCGGTTCAGGACAATGCGGGCGATGCGCCCCGCCTTCTCGTAGCGCAGGGTACCGTACGCCACCGTCATCTCCTTGCCCGACGCCGGGGCAGCAGCGGCACGATGCGGTCCCACAGGCGTTGAGCGACCTCGTACTTGGTGAGCAGCGGCAGCCGCTCCTCGCTGCCCTGACGATCGAGGATCACGACGCGATTGGTGTCCGACCCGAAGCCGGAGCCGGCGGCCGTGATGTCGTTGGCCACGATGAGGTCCAGTCCTTTCGCCTCCAGCTTGCGCCGCGCGTTGCTCAGCACATCCTCGCTCTCGGCGGCGAAGCCCACCTTCAGGAAGCCCTCACCTGCCTCGGCCAGAATGTCCGGCGTGCGTTCTAGCTCCAGCCTCAGGGTAGGGGCGCGGCGCTTGATCTTCTGACCGGCCGTGGCGGCCGGCTGGTAGTCGGCTACCGCCGCCGCCATGACCAGCACCTGCGCGTTCCGGCACTCGCGCCCTACGGCGTCCTGCATCTCAGTCGCCCGCCCCACCGCCACCAGCCGCACGCCGTAGGGCGTGGGCAGGGCCGCCGGGGCGCTCACCAGCACGACCTCCGCACCGCGGTCGCGGGCAGCCTCGGCTACGGAGTAGCCCATCTTCCCCGAGGAGTAGTTCCCCACGTAGCGCACGGGGTCTATGGGCTCGCGGGTGCCGCCGGCCGTCACCACCACCTTGCGCCCGGCCAGGTCGCCCGTCCGCCCGAGCACGTACCGCATGGCCCCCAGGATGGTCTCCGGGTCAGAGAGTCGGCCAAGACCCATGCGGCCGCTAGCCAGCCGTCCTTCCTCCGGCCCCACGATAGTCATCCCCCGCCCGCGCAGCGCTTCCAGACTCGCCTGGGTGGCGGCGCTCTCGAACATCTGGTTGTCCATGGCCGGACAGACCAGCACCGGCGCCTGGGTGGCCAGCACTGTCAGGCTCACCATGTCCTCGGCCAGGCCGTGGGCCAGGCGGGCGATGGTGGTGGCGGTGGCCGGCGCCACCACCACGATGTCCGCACGGCGGGCCAGCTCGATGTGCTCCTCGGCTGCCGCCCACATGTCCACGATGACCCGGCCCTGAGTCACGCCGCGGAAGGTCAGCGGCGTGACGAACTCGGCGGCAGCGGGCGTCAGCACCACGTCAACCCGGGCGCCAGCCTGCACCAGCTTGCTGGCCAGGTCAGCGGCCTTGTAGGCGGCGATGCTGCCCGTGACCGCCAGAACGACAGCCTTGCCCTCGAGAGGCGTGGTCATCGGTTCATCTCATAGATGAGGTGCAGGCCGGTCAGGGTCAGGTTCAGGTCTACCACGTCGATGACGGACGTCTCAGGCGCCAGCAGCTCGGCGTGGCCTCCGGTGGCCACCACCTTGGCCTCGCCGCCTAGCTCCTCCTTGAACCGCGCGATGATTCCCTCGACTAGGCCCACGTAGCCAAAAATAAGGCCCGACTGCACCGCAGATACGGTGTTGCGCCCTATGGCGGTCTTGGGGCGCGCCAGCTCCACCGTGTACAGCTTGGCCGCCCGGCGGTACAGAGCCTCGGCAGCGATCCCCAGGCCCGGCGCGATCGCCCCGCCCACGTAGTCGCCCTCCTTGGAGATGGCATCGAAGACGGCCCCCGTCCCCAGGTCCACTACGATGAGCGGCGGCCCATAGAGGTGAATGGCGGCCACGGCGTCCGCCACGCGGTCCGCCCCCACGTCGCGGGGCGAGTCGTATAGAATGCGGAGGCCCGTGCGAATTCCCGCCCCCACCACCAGCGGCCGCACGTCGAAGTAGCGACGGCACACCTCCTCGAACACGGGCTCCAGGTCAGGAACGACGGTGCTCATGATGGCAGCGTCGACATCGGCCCTGGTGAGCCGCTCCTCCGCCAGAAGCCCTACCATCAGCACGCCGTACTCGTCGGCTAGCCGGTTCACGTCGGGAGCGAGGCGCCACGTGGCGCGGAGCTGGTCGCCCTGGAAGAGTCCAAGGGTGATGTTCGTATTGCCGATGTCTATGGCTAGGAGCATCTCTTGAGGCCCTGCAATTTAGGCGGCGGGGCCATTATATTCCCCACCAAGAGACGCCAGCAACTCTAGCCGCCCACCGCCCGTTTTCCGCTTGCAAAAGCTCGAAGTTTTGTCGCCTGCTTGTCATAAAATTCTTGCCTCCCCCCTTTCTTCTCTGCTAGGCTCCGCCCGTCCGCTGAACACCTTCCGCTTGACCTTTCTCTTGCCGTCTGGAGGCTTATCATGACTCAGCCGGCCGCGAGCCGGACAGATGACCAAGTGAAGGATCTCTGGGAGGCCGCGCTGGACCAGCTCCAGGTCCAGGTCACGCGGCCCAATTTCGAGACCTGGCTCAAAGACACCGTCGGACTAGGCTTTGACGACGGCCTGTTCATCGTGGGAGCCCCTAACGATTTCGCCACTGAATGGCTCTCCACCAAGCTCAGGCCTCTCATCGCCAAGACCCTCAGCGGCATCCTCGGGTACCCCGTGGACGTCGCCTTTCGTCTGCTCAACAAGCCCGACGGCCACCTCGGCGACTCGCCCCTCTTCTCGCCCGAAGTGCCGCCCACCCCGACGCCCATCAGACCCATGCCCCAGCCACACCTCAACCCTCGCTACACCTTCGACCGCTTTGTCGTCGGCCACGAGAACCGCCTCGCCCACGCCGCCTGTCAGGCTGTAGCCGACAAGCCCGGCGCTGTCTACAACCCGCTGTTCATTTACGGCGCCACCGGCCTGGGCAAGACCCACTTGCTCCACGGCATCGGCCACCGGGCCTGGGCCAGCCACCACCGCGTCCTCTACGCCACCTCGGAGCAGTTCACCAACGAGTTCATCGAGGCCATTAGCCGCGGCCGCACCGAGGAGCTCCGGGCCAAGTATCGCCACCTGGATGTCCTCCTCATCGACGACATCCAGTTCCTGGCTGGCAAGGAGCGTACCCAGGAGGAGTTCTTCTACACGTTCGAGGACCTGCATTCCGCCAGCAGCCAGATCGTCATCTCCAGCGACCGCTCGCTGCGCCTGATCTCCCCCCTCGAGGACCGACTGCGCTCCCGCTTCGAGTGGGGCCTCATCGCCGACATTCAGCCGCCGGCCCTGGAGACCCGCCTAGCTATCCTCCAGGCCAGGTCCACCGAGCAGGGCGTCCACCTTCCCGGCGAGGTCCTCCAGTTCGTCGCCGAACGGTCCCAGCATAACATTCGCCAGCTGGAGGGCTCCTTCAACCGCGTCGTGGCCTACGCCCGCCTGCTCCGCGCCGACATAACCCTGGACATCGCCCTGCAGGCCCTCTCGACGATCGCGCCCGCCCGCGAGCGCGCCCATCCCACCGCCGACGCCCTCATCCGCGCCGTCGCAGAGTACTTCAACGTTGCCCCCGAAGCCCTTTCCAGCAAAAGCCGCGCCCGCGAGATCGCCGACGCCCGCCACATCGCCATGTACCTCATGCGGGACGACGCCCATCTCCGTACCACCGACATCGGCCGTATCCTCGGAGGCCGCGATCATTCCACCGTCATCCACGGTCTCCGCAAAGTCGAGTCAGCCCTGACGATGGACAGCCAGTTCGCCCGCCAGATAGCCGAGATCCGGGCCCTCCTATCGCCCTAGATTCAGTGCTGCTTTTCCACCCTAAGCGTGGATATCGCACCATTCTGGTGGAAAAGTTCCTCTGTCTGTCGCGCACGCCCTTCTCAACCCGTACCCCATCGTCATCCCTCAACCAGACTGCCTCCCCCGACCCACTCCTCCCCACCCCCTCTCCACCCGCTGGCGAATACCAACCCACCCAGCCAACGCTACTACTATGATGAAGAACCCCACACCTCCAACATCATGCTGAGATCGTTATAATGGCCCTGAGCGAGAATCTATGATCGATCACGTTGAGATACTAGTGAGAGGTGGCTCTGGTGGAAACGGAGTGGTTAGCTTTCGCCGCGAGAAGTTCGTGCCGCGGGGTGGGCCTGATGGTGGAGATGGGGGTGGCGGTGGCAGCGTAGTCCTGATCGCGGATCCCTCCGTGAGTACGCTGCTGGACGTGGGGCGTCGCCGCCAGTGGCGGGCGGAGGATGGACAGCATGGCCAGGGTTCGGACCGCCATGGGCGCCGCGGGTCGAACCTGCTGATCCGGGTGCCCTGCGGTACGCAGGTGCGAGGGCGCCAGGATGATGGTGGAGAAGACCCTGCTCGCCGATCTCTCGGAGCCAGGCGCGAGCGTTGTGGGGGCGAGAGGGGGCCTCGGAGGCTGGGGCAACGCCAGGTTTGCCAGCTCCACAAACCAGGCGCCCCGCATCGCTGAGCGGGGTGGGAGGGGCGATGAGGTACATCTGGTTCTCGACCTGAAGCTTCTCTGCGATGTCGCCATCATCGGCATGCCCAACGCCGGCAAGTCGACCCTCCTCGGCCTGATCTCGGCGGCCCACCCGAAGATAGGGGCCTATCCGTTCACCACCCTCGAGCCTGTCCTGGGGGTGGTCGAGATGGGCTACCGAACGTTCGTCGTTGCCGAGATACCGGGGCTCATCGAGGGCGCCCACCGCGGCGCGGGCCTGGGCCAGGAGTTCCTCCGCCACGCCGAGCGGGCCCGCGTCTTTGTCCACCTTCTGGACGGGGCGGGGCCCGACGCCCTTCATGACCTGGACGTCATCGACGCCGAGCTCCGAGAGTTCGCTGCAGACCTCGGGCTGAAGCCGCAGGTCGTAGCGGTGAATAAGCTCGACCAGCCGGAAGCGGCCAGCAGCGAGCCGGAGCTACGGCGTGCGCTGGGCGAGCGGGGAATAGAAGCGCACTTCATCTCGGCGGCCGTTGGCACCGGCGTCGGCGACCTGCTGGAGGCCGTGGCGGCGGAGTTGGATCGCCTGGTGCCGGCGGCGCCAGCCTCGGACCTGCCCGTGATCGCGCCGCGGCCCCTGAGCGAGCGGTTCCAGGTGGTGGTGGTCGACGGGGTGCGTACCCTGCGCGGCCAGCGACTCGAGGCCTTCGCGGCGATGATGCCGCTGGACCAGGAGGAGGGCCGGCAGGAGTTCTGGCGACGGCTTGGCCGCTGGGGCGTGGTCAACGCCCTGAAACGAGCGGGCGCCAAGCCGGGAGACCACGTGCGCATCGGTCAGGTGGAAGTAGAGTGGCCGGGATGAGAGTAGGCGTGCTGGGCGGCACCTTCGACCCGCCTCACCTGGGCCACCTCATCCTCGGCGAGGAGGCTCGTCAGGCCCTCGGTCTGGCTGAGGTGCTCTTCGTGCCCGCCGGCGAGCCCTGGCGCAAGGCCGGGCGCGAGCTGTCGCCGCGGGAGCATCGCCTCGCCATGGTCAAGGTGGCCGTAGCCGACAACCCCGCCTTTGCTGTGTCTACGGCCGAGATCGAGCGCCCGGGCCCATCTTATACAGCGCAGACCCTGGCGGAGCTGGCCCAGCAGTTCGATCCTGGCACGGAGATCTTTTTCATCATGGGGGCCGATGCCCTGGCCGACTTTCCCAACTGGCACGAGCCGCTGCACATCCTCGAGCTGGCGCGGCTGGCGGTGGCGCAACGGCCGGAGCTGGAGGATGTGGTGTTGGGGGAAGGCCTCGCCGCGGAGCTGGCGACGACTCTGCGAGAGCGGGTGCTCTGGCTACCGATGCCGCTCATCGCGATCAGCGCTTCGGCGGTTAGGGAGCGCGTTCGTCGGGGGCTGTCCATCCGGTACTGGGTGCCGTCCGCCGTCGAGCGATACATCGGCCGCCGCGGCCTCTACGGCGCCGACTAGGAGGAGGCTACCAGCTATGCACCCGAGCTACGCGGCCCGCGGGCTGTTCTCCGGCGTGGCCTCCGCCTATGAATGGCCGTCCCAGCTCTTCAGCTACGGACAGTACCGCCACTGGCACCGGTACCTCCTGGCGCGGCTCACCGTGCCCCCGCCGGCCCGCGTCCTCGACATGGCGACTGGCACCGGCGCCCTCGCCCGTCGGATCGCCCAGCGCCCCGGCTTCCAGGTGATCGGGGCGGATATCACCCGGCCCATGCTGCTCCAGGCCCGGGCGCGGGCCAGCGGCGACGGCCAGGCGCCGGCCATCGATCTCGTCGAGTGCACGGCGGAGGCCATCCCCTTCCCCGACGCCGCCTTCGACGCCGTCATCTTCACCTACCTGCTGCGCTATGTCGCCGACGTGCCCGCCACCCTGCGCGAGCTGGCGCGCGTCCTCCAGCCCGGCGGGATGATGCTCTCCCAGGACTTCGCGGTGCCCCACGGCGTCTTCTATCCCCTGTGGCGTCTCCACACCGACATCGTCCTCCGTCTGGGCGGCGCTGTCATCTCCCCCGCCTGGGGTCGCGTCGGCGGCTTCCTGGGCGGCAGCATCCGCGATTTCTACCGGCGCTGGCCGGAGGAGCGGATCCTCGCGCTCTGGCGCGACACTGGCTTCCCCGACGTTCGCGCCAAGCGCCTGTCTTTGGGCGGCGCCATTGTGATGTGGGGGACCAAGGCCTCATGAAGGGCCCTCGCGGGCGAAGCGAGCCCAGCGCGCCGCCCGCGCAATATGTCCGTCCCGCCTTCTACGCCCTCGAGTGGGGCGCCTGGCGCGACTACGTCACCCTCCTGCACCCGCCGTACACCCTTTGGCACCTCAGCTACGTTGTCCTCGGCGCGGCCCTCGCACCCACCATCCGCTACGACAGGCTGGGCGCGACCCTCCTGGCCTTCTTCCTTGCCGTCGGCATTGCCGCCCACGCCCTCGATGAGCTCTCCGGCCGCCCTCTCCGGACGGCCATCCCCGGCCGCGTGCTCGCTTCCCTCGCCGCCCTGTCCCTCATCGGGGCCATCGCCATCGGCATCGCCGGCGTCGCCCTGGTCTCCCCCTGGCTTCTGCCGTTCATCATCTTCGGGGTCTTTATCGTCCCCGCCTACAACCTCGAGTGGTTGGGCGGACGGTTTCACAGCGACCTATGGTTCGCCCTGGCCTGGGGCGCCTTCCCCTTCCTCACCGCCTACTGGGCTAGCAGCGAGACGCTCCGCCTCTCCGCCCTGGCCGGCGCCGTCGCCGCCTTCGCCCTCAGCCTGGCCCAGCGCACCCTCAGCAGCCGCGTGCGCACGCTGCGCCGCAAGGCGCGCGCCGTCCAGGGCACGATAACCTACGCCGACGGTTCTACCGAGGAGATCGACCGGCGGACCCTCATCGCCCCCGACGAGCGCGCCCTGCTGCTGCTGGCCGCATCCGTGGTTGCTCTCAGCGTGGCTGTGCTGCTGTTTCGGGCCCTGTAGCGGCTGGGGTGGAGCCTGGGGCGGTCAGTTGCCCCCGCGCGCGGCAGCGCGAGAGCCCGACCCCGAGGGCGCTCCCTCCAGGCGGAGCAGGCGCTCCTTCATCTCCAGGCCGCCGCCGTAGCCGCCGAGGCCGCCGTCGGTCGTCACCACCCGATGGCAAGGCACGACGATAGGCCAGGAATTGCGGGCCATTGCCTGCCCCACCGCTCGGGCAGCGCCGGGCCGGCCGACGCGCGCCGCCAGCTCGGCATAGCTGCACGTCTGGCCGCGAGGGATGCTCTGCGTCGCCTCCCAGACCGCCCGCAGGAACGGCGAGACGCCGCGCAGATCGAGCGATTCGGGGAAAGCGACGGCCTCGCCGCGGGCGTAGCGCTGCAGGCGGTCGGCCAGGCCGTTCAGCTCGCTCTCGCGGGCCTCCTCATGGGCGCCCAGGGCCAGAACCTCCCGCAGGGCATAGTCCCTCGTAGCGCGGGGCAGGGTCGTCGCCCGCAGGCCCGCCGGCGATAGCACCACGCCAATCCAGCCCAGCTCGGTCTCGCAGATGTGGAATCTCATGGGCTTCTCTCCTAGGACCTGACTCTGAAGGGCCAGCTTCAATCGAAGGTGCGGGACGAATCCCGCAGGACCGTCCTAGCGCCAGGACAAGCTCCGCAGCAGCAGCTTCGCCCGCAACCGCCGCCAGATGGCCGCCAGCCGTTCGTTCTCCTGCGCGTCCGCCGGCCTGCGCCCGAAGCGGGAACGGCCGTAGGCGGCGGCCAGCTGCCCCAGCCCCTCCACGTCCGGCAGCCGCGCCTGCAGGTCGCGGGCGTATTCCGCCGGCGTCTGGTCCGGCCGCGGCCCCAGCCGGGCCCAGCCGGCCAGTCGCAGCGTCTGCTCCCACACGCGCTGGGGATAGGGGAGGCCCGCCACGCCTCGCTCCCAGGCCAGCCGGCCGCCGGCCCCCGCCAGAACGATGGCCGCTGCCGCGAGGCCCAGGGCCAGCCACAGCGCCGTCGGCACGCCGCTGCCGCTGCCGTCGGAGGCCACCGGCTGGGCGGGCGGATTCTGAGGAGGCTGGCTGGCGTTCTGCGCGTCTTGGAGACCCAGGCCCAGCGCCCCCAGGATGGACGGGTCGATGTCGCCGAACCAGCCGGCGCCGCCGCCGCTCACGTCGCCCGGGCGCAGTACGATCGGCCGCTCCGGCGAGGGGTTGAAGGCTAGCCAGCCGTAGCCCTGGAAATAGACCTCGGGCCACGCGTAGGCATGCTCTTCGCGGATGTTGTAGCTGCGGTGCTCGGCGTCGAAGGCGCGCGGGTCCAGGGCGTAGCCCACCGCCAGGCGGGCCGGGATGCCCGCCGCCCGCAACAGCACCACCATCGCCGAGGCGTGGTAGTCGAAGAAGCCCTGCTTGGCCTCGAACAGGAAGTAGTCCACGCCGTCCTGGCCGGGCGGCACCTCCAGGAGCTGGTAGGCAATCGGGATCTGGCGAATGTACGCCTCCACCGCCTTCACCCTGTCGTAGGTCGTCGTTTGGCTCGCCGTGATCTGCCGCGCCAGTGCCCGCACCCGCTCCGGCAGGTCGTCGGGGAGCTGCGTGTAGCGCGCCTCGATGGCCGGATCGGGAGGGGCGTCTGCGCCGCGCAGCTCGTCGGCGGTGGCGTCGGTCACGAGGCCGACGGTGGAGTAGGTGGCGCCGGGGGCCAGGGTATCCGACGGCCGCATCAGGGTGATGTCGCCGCTGATGCTGCGTGCCGCCTCCGGCGCGGTGCTAGTCTCCGCCGTTACGGGGATGTCCGCTGCCACCGGCTGGCCGATGGCAAACAGCACCGATTTGGCCACCCGAGAGTTGGCCACCTGGATGTGGGCGGTGATGAAATGCTGATTGCCGTAAGCCTCGGCGTTCGCCAGCAGCTCCATGTCCGTGGCCGGCAGGTCTGCCTCGTGCCGCTCGCCGGCCAGCCAGCCGCCCGCGGTGTACTCGTCGTAGACGGCGCCGCGCAGGAAGGGGTAGTTCGCCAGGCCCTCGGCCTTGTCAAGGGTCAGGGTGAGCACGTTGCGCTCGCGGAGCTGGATGCTGCCCTGGAAGGGCAGCACCGACTCGAAGGCGTGGATGGGCAGGACCTTCGTGGTCTTGACCGGCCCGATGAGGCGCACGGTGTCGTCCGAAATGCTCACGAACGGCCGCTGGAGGCCTTCCCAGACCGCCGACAGCGGCTGCGCCCCAATGGCCGCCGGCGCCAGCCAGGCGACAAGCAGGAGCAGGCCTACCGCCCAGCCGGCCAGATGCGCGGAGGAGAGGCTGAGGAAGCGGGGATAAGGGGTGCCCTCCTGCCGCCAGTCGCGCAGATGGCGAGCGAGGCTGACCCGCATCACCAGAAGCAGGGCGCCGCCCAGGTAGAGCACCGCCAGCGCGCCAAACTGGCTGGAGAAGGTGAAGTTGGCGAACAGCGCGGCGCCTCCGGGCAGCAGGCCCGGCCACGGGTTCTGCCAGCGGAATACGCTCCAGGCGAAGATGTAGGCGGCCAGCCAGGTCAGGCCCACCACCAGCACCACGAAGGGCAGCGTGTCGTTGCTGATGCCACCGCGCGTCGCGATATCAAACCAGTGCTCCATGCGGGCATAGAAGGCGTCCCAGCGGGCGAACCAACCGTCGCCGGCCACGGTGGAAAGCACCTGCCACAGGATGGCCAGCCCGCCGACCACGATGGACAGCAGATGGGAAACGATCGAGGGAATCGCCGACCGGGCCAGGAGGAGAGCGCAAAGCAGGCCAAGGAAGCCGATCAGGGCCAGGGACGGCATGTCGTCCACCCAGTCGGCCGCCTGGATGGAGAGGGCAACCCCCAGGAAGGTCACGTAGGCGATGAGGAAGGTGAGCCAGTCCTCCCAGCCGGTGAGGCGCTGCCAGAACCAGCGGAGGACACGCCCGCCGGGGCCGATCGCCCGCGCCGGGGGCGAGGGCGGCGGCACAAAGAGCTCGGCCCAATCCGCCTGCGCCATCTCCCTACCTCCGCCGCACCGACGGGCCGGTGGGGCTGCGGCCCAGGGCCTGGGGGCCCAGCGCCGCTGCCAGGTCATCGCCGCGGCGTACCCAGTAGGTGGGCAGCCCGCCGGCCGCCAGGGCGCTGAAGGCCAGCAGCGGGCTTCCCCGCCTGCCGAAGCTGGCCGCTTCCAGCGCCACCACCGCCACCTTCACCCCTCGTTCGACCAGACCTTCCAGGGCGGCGACCCACCCCTCCTCGGCCGAGGGCGTGATCACCACCAGCGTCGAATGGCGCCCGAAGCGGCCGCCCTCCCGGTTCAGCAGATCCGTCAGAGGCACGTCGCCCACGCCGCGGGCCAGGGCCAGCGCCTCCAGGATGCGGGCCAGGTGCTGGCGGCCGCGGTCCGGCGGCAAGATGGTCGTCTGGGCGCCGCAGCCGACGTAGCCCACCGGCCGGTGGCTGGCCAGGAAGTGGTTCGCCACTGAGCAGGCAATCCGCACCCCGTACTCTTCGGTGCTCTCGTCGCCGCCACCGGCCTGGACCTCGCGCTGGAGGTCCAGCACCACCCAGACGTCGCTGGCCGGTTCCACCTCGAACGTCTTCACCATCAGCCGCCCCTGGCGCGCCGTGCTCGGCCAGTGGATGCGCGCGAAGCTGTCGCCCGGCTCGTAGTCGCGCACGCTGGCCGCGCTGGGCGTCACGAAGTGGGTCGGCTGCCGGCGGCGACCGTCGCCGGCCAGTTCCGCCGGCGGTGCCCAGAAGTGGGGCAACGCCTCGGGCAGGGGGTAGACGAGGAGCGCGTGGGCCGCGCCAAAGCTGCGCTTCAAACGGAACAGTCCGAAGGGATCACCGCTGGCGACGGTCAGCGGGCCGACGGTATAGAGGCCCCGCTTCAGGCAGGGCGCCGCCATTCGCCAGGAGCGCCGGCCACGGGCGCCTAGGGAGATGACAGCCTTCACCCGGTAGCCGGGCAGGTCCGAAGGGTCTTCCACCTCCAGCCAGAGCCTAGGAAAGGGGCTGCGGTTGGCCACCGATACCCGCTCGCCGGCGGACTCGCCCACCTGCACGCGCTGGGCCTGCCGTTGCACGCTCACCTCCAGCCCGCGCACGTTCGCCCAGGCCCAGAGGAAGCTCAACGGGACCAGGGCGGAGAGAAGGTAGGCCAGCCGGAAGAAGAACCAGAAGCCGGAGGCCAGCCCCAACAGCCAGGCGGCCGCCAGGGTGACGAAGACGATCGCCAGGTTCTGATGTCGTGTCCAGAGCCGCCACAAGCCGCGGACGCGCCGCATAGCACAAGCCTCGGCGTGTCGTCAGGAGCTACGGCGGGCCCGCACGCCGGGCACCGGTACGCTCTCCAGGCACTGCACCACCACGTCCTCGGCGGCGACGCCCTTCAGCCGGGCCGCCGAGCTCACGATGACGCGGTGGCCCAGGGTGGGATAGGCCAGGGCCTTCGCGTCGTCGGGCAGCACGTAGTCCCGCCCCTCCAGCAGCGCTCGTGCCTGAGACGTGCGATAGAGGGCCAGCGAGCCGCGCGGCGAGGCGCCCAGGAACACGGCCTCGTGTTGGCGGGTCGCCTCCACCAGCTTGGCCACGTACTGCTTGACCAGCGGGTCGACGTAAATGTCCTTCACCGCCTCCTGCAGGGCCAACATCTCCTGGGCATCGCTCACCTGCTCCAGTTCCTCCACCGGGTGGACGTGCTGTTGGCGGTCCATGATCACCACCTCGTCCTCCGCCGAGGGGTAGCCCAGGTGGATGCGCATCAGGAAGCGGTCCAGCTGCGCCTCGGGCAGTGGAAAGGTGCCCTCGTACTCGATGGGGTTCTGGGTGGCCATGACCATGAACGGTTGCGGCAGCGGTCGCGTCACCCCGTCCATAGTCACCTGCCGTTCCTCCATAGCCTCCAGCAGGGCGGACTGCGTCTTGGGCGTCGCCCGGTTGATCTCGTCGGCCACGAGGATCTGGGCCATGACCGGCCCGGGACGATACTCGAAGTCGCCCGTCTTCTGGTTGTACACGGAGACGCCGGTGATGTCGGTGGGCAACAGGTCGGGCGTGAACTGGATACGCCGGAAGAGGCAGCCGGTGGAACGAGCGATGCTGCGGGCGAGCATGGTCTTGCCCACGCCCGGCACGTCCTCGATGAGGATGTGGCCCCGACACATGAGGGCCATCACGGCCAGCTCCACCTCCTGGCGCTTGCCGACGATGACCCGCTCTACGTTGGTGACGATCTTCTCCGCTACCGCCCTGGCCTCAGCCACCGCCGACTCCTTTCCCCGAAACCCTTCCTGCTTCACAAACGCCCGCCTGGGTAAGAAGGTTCCCTGCCTGCCGGCAGGCGCTGCGGACGCTCCGAGGCCCAGGATAGACAGAGCTCGTGGGCCCTTGCTTGACGCGAGGCTTGCAGAACGCTTGCGCTTTCCTTGCGGGGTCGCCTCCGCGAGCCCCGCTCGCCACCACGTCCCCTCGATTATATCAGAGACGCTGGCGCAGCCGCTCATCCTTGGTCGGTCTAAGGAGCCGCCCGCCGGAGGTGCGTTCGGCTCGCCCTTGCGGTAGAATCGCCTCGACATGGCGATGCTGCGAGCGGGGGCCATCGCGGCGCTGGCGGCAGCCGTCCTTCTCCTGGCGGCCTGCTCCGGCGGCGACGACCAGGCGGGTGGGGGGACCGACATCTCGATCCGGTCCCTGCCCGTCAGCACGACCTCGCCGGCGCCCGCGCCGACGGCCGCAGCCACGGCCACCGCAGCAGCCACCGTCGTAGCGACCGCTACCGCTACGTCTACCGCCTTGCCGCCCACCCCTACGCCCGGCCCCTCGCCGGCGCCCACCGAGGCGCCTGCCACGCCGCAGCCTCCCCCGCCCACGCAGGCTGGCCCGCTGGGCGATGGCCGCAGCGTCGAGGTATCGCCGGCGTCGGTGCAGCAGGGCGGCGTCTTCGTCGTCCGCCTCCGCAACGCCCCGCCCGAGGCCGCGCCGGCCGTGTCCTTCGCCGGCCTGTCCTATGCCATGCTGTATCAGGAGCGGCTCTGGTGGGCCGTCATCGGCGTCGCCGCCAACTTCCCGCCCGGCCAGCAGTGGGTGCGGGTCAGCACCGGCGCCGACGGCCTGCCCGTCCTCACCATCACCGTGACGGAAGCGGGCTTCCCCCAGGAGTACGTCGATCTGCCACCGGACACGTCGCAGCTCTTGACCGACGCCCCCGCCATCGAGGACGAGACCGAGATCCTGGATTCGGTCTACGCCGGCCTCACGCCCGACCAGCTCTGGTCCGGCCCCTTCGTCATGCCGGTGCCCGGCACCATCGGCGACACCTTTGGCCTGAGCCGCAGCTTCAACGGCGGCCCCTACAGCAATCACACCGGCGTGGACATCATCGCCGGCGAGGGCACGCCGGTGGTGGCCGCCAACGCCGGCCGGGTGGCCTACACCGGAACGCTCCAGCTGCGGGGCAACACGATCATCGTCGACCACGGGGCCGGCGTCTTCACCGGCTATCACCACCTGTCGCAGATCGACGTGACGGAAGGTCAGGAGGTGAGCCAGGGCGAGGCCATCGGCCTGGTCGGCGCCACCGGCCTGGCGACGGCGGCCCACCTCCACTGGGAGGTCATCGTGCGCGGCGTGCGCGTCAACCCGCTGCCCTGGACGGAGGCCGAGATCGGGCCCTGAGCGGAGGTGACCCATGAGGCAGAGACCTCAAGCACACGGGCTCAGCATGTCCGCGGCCATTGCCGGGATTGTCATCGTCGCGTTGATGATCGCCGGCACCATCCCCGTGGTCATCGACGACGCGTGGCTCTGGGGCCTGCTCGTGCTCTTCATAGTGGTATTTCTGGGGAGCGCAGGCGGAGCCCACGGCTAACGGCGCGCCGGGACATACGGCCCTAGTCCGTGCCTCGTTGAGCGCAGCGAAGCACCAGCGCCGAGGGTCCCCCGCCTCAGCGCCGCCGAGCCACGTGCGTCCGCCAGTCGCCCTCCGATAGCGTGCGCTCCACCACGAGGCCGGCCGCCGTCAGGGCGCCGGCCACCGCCTCCGCCCCTTCCCTGCTGAAGCCGCCGGCGATGAGCACGCCGCCCGGCCTCAGCGCCGCGGCTAGCGCTCCCGCCAGCTCTTCGATGACGGCGGCGCTGATGTTCGCCGCGATGACGTCGAACGGGCCGAGCGCGCCTTCCAGCGTTCCCTCCTCCACCCGCACGACCCCCTCCAGCTCGTTCAGGCGCACGTTCTCGCGGGCCGCCCGCACCGCCTGCGGGTCGGTGTCCAGGGCCAGGACGCGCGCCGCCCCCAGGCGGGCGGCCGCCAGGGCCAGGACGCCGGAGCCGGTGCCCAGGTCGAGCACGCGCGCCCCCGGCAGCACCGTCTCCTCTAGGGCTCGCAGGCACATCAGCGTCGTCGGGTGCTGGCCGGTGCCGAAGGCCATCCCCGGGTCGAGGCGGATGACCGCCTGGCCCGCCCGCGCCCGATACGAGCGCCAAGCCGGGCAGATGACCAGTCGGCGCGAGATGCGCAGGACGGGGAAGAACGCCTTCCAGGCCTCGGCCCAGTCCTCCTCCCGCAGCCAGCGGCTGCGCACCGTCGCCGGGAGCGAGGCCAGGGCGCGGCGCACCGCCCGCCGCTGCGACGCGACGCAGGCGTCGTCAGGGAGCCAGGCCTTGACCACGACCGCATCGCCCGCCGGCTCGATGCTTACGCCGCGCGGGGCGAAGCGGCGCAGGATATCCGCGGCGGCCTCCTCGGCCTCGCGCGGGACCTCCACCGAGAGCTCCAGCCAGCGGCCAGGGGTTTCGCGGTTCATGGCCGGTTGCACAAGACGGCCTGCCGGTTCGCGGTCATTGACGACTCGATGGCTGACAAGACGTAGGGGCAGGGCTCGCCCCTGCCCGCCCCGCGGGCGCCCGCGGGGGGCGCCCCTACGGCGGGGGCGGCGCTTCCCCCTCCGCCACCAGCACTGTCCGCAGCTGCTGCAGGGTGATGTTTGAGCCCGTAAGGACCAGCACCACCCTCTTGCCCTGAAGCCGAGCCCCGACCTTCAGGGCGGCGGCCAGAGGCGCCGCACCCGCCGGCTCTGCCAGCATGTGCGCCCTCTCCAGGAGTGTCACGATGGCCGTCCGCATCTCCTCCTCGGTCACCAGCACGATCTCGTCGATGCGCTCCTTGATGATCGAGAACGGCAGCGCGAAGGCCACCCGCGTGGCGATCCCCTCCGCGAAGGTGTCCGCAGACTCGGTCTCCCGCAGCTCGCCGGCCTTCCAGGAGAGGTAGACGGCGGGCGCCCGCTCCGCCTGCACCCCGATGACCTCGACGCCGGGCTTGATCCCCTTCGCCACGATGCAGTGGGCGGCGCAGCCGCTGCCGCCGCCGATGGGGTTGATTATCACGTCCACCTCGGGCAGGTCCTCCATGATCTCCAGGCTCATGGTGCCCACCCCGGCAATGAGCAGCGGTTCGTTGGCGGCGTGGACGTAGCGGTAGCCCTGACGCTTCGCCTCCTCCTCCGCCCACAGGCGCGATTCATCGAAGTCCTTGCCCACCAAGGCGACCCGCGCCCCCATACGTTCCATCGCCCGCCGTTTGTCAGGGTTGCAGTTCTCGGGGGCGGCGATGACGGCGGGTACACCGAAGAGGCGGGCGGCGTAGGCGATCGACTGGCCGTGATTCCCCGTCGAGGCGGTGATGACGCCGCGGCGCCGCTCCTCCTCGCTCAGCGAGGAGACAAGGTTGATCCCGCCGCGCACCTTGAACACCCCGATGGGCTGCACGTTCTCGCACTTCAGGTAGGCCTGGCAGCCCAGCAGCTCGGAGAGGGCCTCCGAGCGCACCAGCGGCGTCGGCCGCAGGTACGGCGCGATCACCCGCCGCGCCCGGTACACGTCATCTAGACCTGGCCCGCTGGGAGTCACCGCCTACCCCAGCGCGTCCTTGATCTTGCCCAGGATGGTCTTGTCGTCCGCGCCGTCGGCGGAGGCGCCCAGGCTGGCGGCCAGCACCTTGAGCAGGCGCTTCTGCTCGGCGGTGAGGTTCGTGGGGACGACGACGTGCACGCGCACCAGCTCGTCGCCGCGCCCCTGGCCGCGCAGGTGGGGCACGCCCTTGCCCCGCAGGACGAAGACGCGGCCGCTCTGGGTGCCGGGCGGTATGCGCAGAGAGTGAGGCCCATCGAGGGTGGGCACCTTCACCTCGGCGCCCAGGGCCGCCTGGGCGATGTTGACCCCCAGGTCGTAGATGATGTCGCTGTTGTCCCGCTGGAACAGCTCGTGGGGCTGGACGTGAATCGCCACGTAGATGTTCCCGGCCGGGCCGCCGTTCAGGCCGGCGTCGCCCTCGCCCGTCAGGCGCATCTGCGCCTCGTCGCTGACCCCGGCCGGGATGCGCACCGCCAGGCGGCGCCGCTGTCGCTGGCGGCCCGCGCTGCGGCAGTCCTTGCAGGGCGCGGTGATGATGCGGCCCTCGCCGCCGCACTGCTGGCACATGGCGACGTTGACGAACTGGCCGAAGAAGCTGCGCTGGACGCGACGCACCTCGCCGTTGCCGTTGCAGGCCGGGCAGCGGGCCAGCTGGCTGCCGGGCTCGTTGCCGTGGCCGCCGCAGCGGGGGCAGAGCTCGCTGCGCGTGACCTCGATCTCCTTCTCGCAGCCGAAGGCGGCGTCCTCGAAGGTGATGGTCAGGCCGGCGCGCAGGTCGGCGCCGCGACGCGGCTCGCGGCGGCCGCGAGCGCCGGTGCCGCCGAAGAAGGCATCGAAGATGTCGCCGAAGCCGCCCATGTCGAAGCCCTCGAACGGGCGGCCGCCCGGGCCGAACGCCTGGGCGTCGTGGCCGAAGCGGTCGTAGGCCTGGCGGCGCTCCGGGTCGGAGAGCACCTCATAGGCCTCGTTGATCTCCTTGAACCGCGCCTCGGCGCCCGGCTTGTTGTTGCGGTCGGGGTGGTACTGCATGGCCAGCTTGCGGAAGGCCTTCTTGATTGCCTCCTGGCTGGCGTCGCGGGGCACGCCGAGGACATCGTAGTAGTCGCGCTTGGTCGTCGCCATGGCTCCAGGCCTATTGTATCAGAGGAAACGGAGGCCGGTCACGGGGAAAGGGCGCGGTAATTCGTGCCGCCCGTTGGCGCGTCCTTTGGCCTCCCAGAGTCTGGGCACGAGGCAAGAAATCCGGTCCGACGGCGCTGACCGTGGGTGGAGAACGGCCCACCAGCGCCGAGCCGGTGGCCGGGCGTGAGGCGTGAGCCCTTCCAGGCGTGTAACGCTGACGCTATCTTTCCGTTAAACATTGCTGGAGTGCCGGAGCTGCATGTCATGACGCGAGCCGGACGGCTGATCTGGCGTGGTGTCTGGGTCCTACTGCTGGCCGCGGTTGTCTTGTTGCCGCTGGCCACCGTTTTCTTCTTTGTCCTTGAGCACGTTATCGGAGGTGGGTGGCCGCGGCAGGCCTTCGCCGTCACGGCAACGGCCTTAACACCGACATTGCTCCTAACCCTTGGAGTAGCGCTTCTGAGAAGAAGCCCGCTGGGGCCAGTTGGCTACGCGCTGTCCTGCATCTTGGGGTTGTATGCCGTCTTCGCCTGGTTTGTCATCGCAGCTGCGCGCGCACTGGTTGAGACGGGCGATCCGAAGAAGGTGGCAGGGGGATGGGCGCTGGCGGGCCTGTATGCCGCACCGGGGGTGCTGTGTCTCCTGGTGGTGGTATTTTGCGCGGCTCAGCAACTCCGCGCCCAATTTGGGGGCAGGAGGGACCTCCACCGGGGCTTTCGTCACGCCGGCAACGGAAGGTCGGCCGAAGCCGCCGCGGCGTTCTCAAGGTATCACCAGAGGCATCCGGACGATTTTCGGGCCTGGGTGGGACTGGCCCTTATCCTGCGGCTGATCCATCGTTACGAGGAGGCACTGCAGGCCGCCGATAGAGCCATCGAGATGGGCGGCACGGCGGCGGGTCTGATGACGAAAGGATTCGTCTTCCTAGCCGCGGGAGCCAGCGATGAAGCGCTCGCGGCATTCGAGGCTTGCCCAAGGCCTAGGGTGCGGTACGTCAGATGGTCCATCGGCCACGCTCTGATAGAGTTGAGGCGATTGGACGACGCCATACGGATCCTCCAGAGCGAGAAGGGTTGGGGCAATCTAGGACACCCTGCTCTCTATCTGGGCGAAGCATACAGGCTGCGCTGTATGCCTGACGCCGCGTTGAAGGCATACCTAATCGCGGCACAGGCCCTCACACGCTCGCGGGATCGGGCACTGCTGGCCTGCGCCCTGGCAGAAGTGGGAAGATTAAGGGAAGCGGAGGAGGCTGCTCAATCAGCGCTGGTCGCGGACGCCTCTAATTTGACCGCCCTATACGCCCAGGCTCTCATCCACAAGCAGCGGAGCGACTTGCCTGGGCTTGAAGCCACTATCGAACTGATGCTGAGCGTGTCACCCCAAGCGGTTGTGTCCACTCTGGGCGACCCCGAGTTCACTCCGCTGCTGGTTCACGGGAGGTTCCACACGTTGTTGGGCCGGGCTTGGCTGGAGCAGAATCGCCTCCTCGAGCGCATCCGTCAGCGCGCTCCGACCTCCAACGCCTAACCTCTAACCTCCAGCTCCCTACACCTCCCGGAACTCGCCCTCCACGGTGCCTTCCTCGGCCGGGCCGGGGCCCTCCTCGCCGCCACCCTCAGGCGGCGGCGCGCCCTGCTGCCCGTACACGTGCGCCCCGATACGCTGCATCGCCTCGGACAGGGCGTTCAGGGCGCTGCGTACCGCCTCCGAGTCCGTCCCCTGGAGGGCGTCCCGCACCGCCTTCACCTTGGCCTCGACCTCGCTGTTCAGGTCGGCCGGGATCTTGTCCCCCAGGTCGCGCAGCGTCTTGTCCGCGGTGTAGGCCAGGTTGTCCGCCTGGTTGCGCAGCTCGATCTCCTCGCGGCGGCGGCGGTCCTCCTCGGCGTAGGTCTCCGCCTCCTGCTTCATCTTCTCGACCTCTTCCTTGGAGAGGCCGGAGCCGGCCATGATGGTGATCTTCTGCTCGCGGCCGGTGCCCTTGTCGCGGGCGCTGACGTTGAGGATGCCGTTGGCGTCGATGTCGAAGGTGACCTCGATCTGCGGGACGCCGCGCGGCGCCGGCAGGATGCCGTCCAGCATGAAGCGGCCCAGCGACTTGTTGTCGGCGGCCATGGGCCGCTCGCCCTGGAGGACGTGGATCTCCACGCTGGGCTGGTTGTCGGCCGCGGTGCTGAAGATCTGGCTCTTGGCGGTCGGGATGGTGGTGTTGCGCGGGATGAGCGGCGTGGCCACGCCGCCCAGCGTCTCGATGCCCAGGGTCAGCGGCGTCACGTCCAGCAGGAGGACGTCCTGGACCTCGCCCTTGAGCACGCCGGCCTGGATGGCGGCGCCGATGGCCACCACCTCGTCCGGGTTGACGCTCTTGTGGGGCTCCTTGCCGAAGAACTGCTGCACCTTCTCCTGCACCAGCGGCATGCGGGTCTGGCCGCCGACCAGGATCACCTCGTCGATCTTGTCGGCGGTGACGCCGGCGTCCTCCAGGGCCTGGCGGCAGGGCCCGATGGTCTTCTCCACCAGCTCGCCCACCAGTTGCTCCAGCTTGGCGCGGGTGAGGGTGATGTTCAGGTGCTTGGGGCCGCTGGCGTCGGCGGTGATGAACGGCAGGTTGATCTCCGTCTGCATGACC
The DNA here is from genome assembly GCA_963701285.1 of uncultured Chloroflexia bacterium. Lineage (GTDB taxonomy): Bacteria > Chloroflexota > Dehalococcoidia > SM23-28-2 > SM23-28-2. The sequence goes on from OY969584.1 coordinate 577,909, forward strand.
GTGGAAAGCTCGATCTTGGCCTTCTCCGCCGCCTCCTTCAGGCGCTGGAGGGCCATGCGGTCCTGCCTGAGGTCGATGCCCTGGTCGCGCTTGAACTCCTCGCACAGCCAGTCGATGATGCGCTGGTCGAAGTCGTCGCCGCCCAGGTGGGTATCGCCGTTGGTGGACTTGACCTGGAAGGTGCCTTCGCCGATCTCCAGGATGGAGATGTCGAAGGTGCCGCCGCCCAGGTCGTAGACGGCGATGGTCTCCTCCTTCTTCTTGTCCAGGCCGTAGGCCAGCGAGGCGGCGGTGGGCTCGTTGATGATGCGCAGCACCTTGAGGCCGGCGATCTCGCCGGCGTCCTTGGTGGCCTGGCGCTGGCTATCGTTGAAGTAGGCGGGGACGGTGATGACCGCCTCCGTGCACCTTGTCGCCCAGGTAGGCCTCGGCGTCCGTCTTCAGCTTCTGGAGGATCATCGCCGAGATCTCCGGCGGTGAGTACGCCCGCCCGCCCATCCAGACGCGCACATCGCCGTTGTCGGCGGCGTCGATCTTGTAGGGCAGCACCTCCTGGTCGCGCACCACCTCCGCGTCGTCGCCCTTGCGCCCCATGAGGCGCTTGATGCTGAAGATGGTGTTTTCCGGGTTGGTGATGGCCTGGCGCTTGGCGACCTGGCCCACCAGGCGCTCGCCGTTCTTGCTGATGGCGACCACCGAGGGCGTGATGCGGCCGCCCTCGGCGCTGGGGATGACCACGGGCTCGCCGCCCTCCATCACCGCCATACAGCTAAACGTAGTTCCCAGGTCTATTCCGATTACTCTAGGCATGGCTGTGCCTCCTGCTCACATGCAGCGCAGTTCTCTGAGTGCATCCTCGATCAACTTGCGATCCTCGGCTTCGCATGGTTCGTCCCCGGTGCCTTTGAGAAGAACCACCTTAGCCTCCTGTCCTGGCCTCTTGAGTTGCCTGAGTATCCCTTCGCACTGCTTCCTGGTATTCGTAGGATTGTGCATGTGCACGGGGACGATGACCAATAATTTCTTGTTGAACGGGTGCATCAGCAAATCCAGGAGAGCGCCCCGGATCTGCTTGTCGACCCGCGATTCAATCTCGACCGCGCACCCGCCCTCGATGACCCCGTCGATCCGGCCCGAGGTCCCACCTTCGTAGGGCACCACAACCTCGTCTCGCCAATCCACGAAGCGGACGCCAGCAACCTTCCGAAGCAGGCTCTTTCCGTAGTCCTCATGCACGCCCATGCCTGAGCTACCGCTTTGCCGATGGGGAACCCTCTCCTGCCTCCGCGTTCCCCTCTCCCTTCCCCACCACCACCATCGCCGGGCGCAGGACGCGGTCGTGCAGCTTGTAGCCCCGCTGCACCTCCGCCACCACCTTCCCCTCCGGGCCCTCGCCGTGCATCACCGCCTCGTGGAAGCGCGGGTCGAAGGGCTGGCCCTCGGCCTCGATCTGGCGCACGCCGGCGTTCTCCAGCACCAGCAGCAGCTTCCGGTAGATCAGGCGGATGCCGTCGAACCAGGTGAGGCCGGCCAGGCGGATATCCAGGCTGGCCAGGGCCCGCTCGAGGTCGTCCAGCACCGGCAGGACGTTGATGATCAGGGCGGCGCTGGCCATGCGGTGGGCCTCGTGCCGCTCCTGCTCCATGCGCCGTTTGTAGTTGGAGAAGTCGGCCTCGGCCCGCTGCCAGTTGGCCAGGTAGCGCTGGGCCTCGGCCCGCGCCTTCTCGAGCTGGTCCTCCAGCGGCTCCGCCTCGGCTTCGACGTCCGCCGGAGGCGGACTCGCCTCAGGCGGGGGCTCGGCGGGGGCGTCCTCGGCCGGTCTCTCTTGCTCGCTCATCGTTGGTCGACGCGCCTCCTACTCGTAGTACGTGGACACCAGCTCGCCCAGCAGCGCCCGCATGTAGCGCACGATGGACGTGGCGCGGTCGTACGGCAAGCGAGTCGGCCCCAGCACGCCCAGGGCACCGGTCACGCCGGCGGGCTCGCCGTAGCGGGCCACCACCAGGCTGCACTGCTGCATCACGTCCTGCGGGTTCTCCTGACCGATGATGATCGCCACGGCGTCGGGCGCCACCCACTGGAAGGGGATGAGGCGGGGCAGGCTGCGCTCGTCCAGGATGTCCAGGAAGCCGAGCATGGTCTCCGACCGGGCGAACTCGGGCTGGCTCAGCATAGTGCGCAGGCCCTCCAGGTAGGCCGGCTCGTAGCCGGAGGTATCCTCCGCCTCCAGCATGCGGACCACAGTCTGGCGGATCTCTTCGTCGAAGGGTGTGAGCTCGGTCGCCAAGCGGCGGGCCTGTGCCGCCGAAAGCCCGCCCAGCAGAGCGCTGAGGCGCTGGGCGGTGATCGTCAGCTCCTCCTGGGTGAGCTCGCCAGTGACGGTGAAGGTCTGCTGGTGCACTCGCCCGTCGCGGAGCACGACCACCAGCAGGATCACGCCCGGCCGCATCTCGACCAGCTCCAGCCAGCGCAGGCGGGCGCGCGGCGAGCGCGGCGCCGTGACCAGGGCCAGGTTGCCGGCCCAGCGGGCGATGATGACCGCGGCCAGCTTGGCCCACCCCTCCAGCGAACCGCCCACCTGGTAGAACTGATGGCGGATCGTGCGCTGGATTTCTTCCGGCAGTTCCTCCTCTTCCATCAGGCTCTCCACGTAGTAGCGGTAGCCTTGGTCGGAGGGGACGCGTCCGGCCGAGGTGTGAGGCTGGGCCAGATAGCCTTCCTCCTCCAGGCTCACCATCTCGTGGCGGATGGTGGCCGGCGACGCGCGCAGGCCGTACTTGCGCACAAGCGTCTCGGAGCCCACCGGCATAGCCGAGTCGATGTATTCCCGGATGACGAGCTGGAGGATGCGGCTCCTTCTCTCAGTCAGCATGTTGTCCCTCTTAGCGGAAATTAGCACTCGAAGCCAGAGAGTGCTAATTTCACCCTTACTGTAGCATCGGCCCCGCAGCCTGTCAAGCCTGCCGGCGCGGGACGGCCCTGTGCGGCGGCCGGCCGAGGCGCTGCGCGCCCCGAAGAACCGTTGGAGACGAACCGCAAGGCAAGCGCACGGTGAGCGAAGGGGTGCCGCCAAGCGCCGCCGCCGCGCGAGGCGGTACAGTCGCCGTTGGTGGAGGAGGTGAGCAAAGCCATGAAACCGGTCACGTTGCTCGTCGCTCTGGTCATCGTTGTCGGCGCGGTGGCGTCGGCGCGGCCGAGCGTGCGCGGCGCCTACGCTGATAGCGCCCCGCTGTACCCGGCCGGCGGCAGTTTGACCACCGCCGGCAAGACCCAGGTTCAGATGGCGGAAGAGAGGGTGTCGGTGGATATCGAACCCGTCGGCGGCGGGGGCTACCGAGCGCGCGTGGTCGCCGAGTTTCGTTTGTCCAACCCCGGCCCCGCCACATCCCTGGTGGTCGGCTACCCGGAATGGGTCACGACCCCGACCGCCGAGGTGACGGGGCCCTTCCAGATGCTCAGCGTGGAAGGCCTGACGGTCGAGATTGACGGGCGGCCGGTCACGGTCAGCGAGCAGTCGGTTCAGCAGGACGCTTCGGGGGAGGCCTACAACGCCAGCGGCCCCTGGTTCGCCTGGCCCATGGACTTCGAGGCCGGGGCGACCCGCCTGGTGACGGTGAGCTTCGAGCAGCAGGTGCGGGGACAGAAGGTTTTCGTCGGCGGCCAAGCCTACGAGGGCGTGATCTGCTTCGACTACGTCCTCGTGACCGGCGCGGCCTGGGATGGCCCCATCGGCGACGCCGAGATCAGCGTTCAGCTCCCTGAGGACATCGACCTCGATGCCTTCTGCGCCGTCAGTCCGATGGCCGTCGGGTCGCCCGTTCAGGCGGGCATCTCGCGCCAGGGGCAGACAGTCATCTGGCAAGAGAAGGATTTCGAGCCAGACGAGAACTTCAGCATCGCCTTCCTCCCGCCCGGGGTTAGCGCGGAGCTGCGCCGGGCAAGGCAGATCGCTGCCTCGTCAAGTGACGCCGCAGACCAAGGCCGGCTCGCGGAGCTCCTTTTCAGCCTCAGCAACGGCCCGGCGGGACAAGTCTATGAGTTCAATCCGGGCAACGAGCGCCTCCTCAGCGAGGGCATGCTCGCGGTCGAGCGCGGCCTCGCCGTGGACCCGAACAGCAGCGCGGCTTGGCTGGCGCTACTCACGGTCGAGAGAGATCAAGCCTCCCCCGCGCGGTAGCGCGCGGGGGAGCCCGTCGGCACGTTGAGGGCGATCGTCGCGGCAGGGCAGGTGCTGAAGCTGAACCCCGCGGACGAGGAGGCCCGCTCGTTCCTGGAGGGTGTCCGGCAGTACGGGCTGGGCAGCTTCGTCGACCCGCAGGTTGACGCCATGGTTCGCGAGGGGGCCTCGCTTACCCTGGCTGGCGCCGGCCCGAGTGCCCCGCCGCCAACAGGGTCCGCAGCGGCGGCGGACTACGGCCCCGATCGTCAGCCATTCCGGCTGATGACCGCGATCGGCATGGGGCTGGCCGGCGTGCTTGGCCTTGCCGGCGTGCTCGCGGGGGCCAGCGCCATCAGGCGCCGGCAGCGAAGAGGGTGCGGCCGGTAACGGCCAGCGAAGGCCAGCCCTTCGGCAGCCGTGCGCCTACCAGCCGCCGCGGTGCACCAGCTCGTCCAGGGGTGTGCGAGGTGCCCCCGGCGCGCGCGGCACGGCCGTCGGATACCCGAAGGCGAGGACGATGGGTATCCGGTGCTCCTCCGGCACGCCCAGCACCCGGCGCGCGCATTCCTGGTCGTGCATGGAGACCGGGCAAGAGGCGATACCCTCCGCCCAGGCGGCCAGCATCATGTTCTGGGCGCAGCGGCCGGCGTCGAAGTCACGTCCTTCCTTGGGCATGACAACGGCCACCACGGCCGACGCAAACGGTATGTGGGCGGCGAACTGACCGCAGGCGGCCAGTTCCTCCTTCTTCGCCCGCTCCTCCAGGACCACGAAGCGCCAGGCCTGGCTGTTCTTGGCGCTGCCTGCCATGCGCCCGGCCTGCAGAATGCGCTGCAGGGTCTCCGGCGGGATCGGCTTGTCGGCGTAGGTCCGGGTGTCGCGCTTGGTGATGATGCAGCGGTAGGCGTCCATCGTCCCCTCCCGATCTGTAGGGGCGGTTCGCGAACCGCCCCACGGAAGACACGCCTAGATGGTGCATCGCCGGGAGGCGGCTGTCAAACCGAGCACCGCTGGGAATGGAGTGCTGCGCGGCCGACCGGGCCAGGCCGCTCTAGCCGCGCAGCACAACCATGGGGGTGGGTCTCCGTCCCATTGGGGAAAAACGTGGCCGCCGCTATTAGAATATCAATATCGGCGAGAAAATCAATAGGATCAAGGCGCATTGGGCTGAAATTTTCAGGAAGATGCCGTGAATGCGGCCTAGGAGAACCCTTCGTCGGCCTCGTAGCCCGGCACGAACTTCCGCCACTCCATCTGCGAGCCGAGGTAGTGGTAGAAGGGGCGGTAGGGGTTGAAGGCCGGACGGTGGGGCAGGCGGATGAGGCGCATGTGGGCCTCTTCGGGCGTGCGACCGGCCTTGCGATGATTGCAGCCCTTGCAGGCCGCCACCACGTTCGTCCAATCGTGCGGGCCGCCGCGCTTCCGGGGGATCACGTGGTCCAGGGTCAGGTCGCGCGTCTGGCGGCCGCAGTACTGGCACATGAAGTGGTCGCGTAGGAAGACATCGCGGCGGGAGAGGCGGCCCTGGGGCCGCGGCCGCCGGATGACAAAAATCAGGCGGATCACCGAAGGGATGGGGAACACGAAACAGGGGCTACGCAGGTAGCCTTGTCCGTTCTCCAGCACCTCGGCTTTGCCTCGGTCCAGAAGCACGAAGGCCCGCCGAGCGTTGCACACGTTCAGGGGCTCGTAGTTCTGATTGAGCACCAGTACCGACGCGTCAGTCACGGCGGCATCATATCAAAAAGGCGCCCGCTTCTGCAATTACGTTTACAATCCCTCCACCGCCTGGTGGAACTGGTCGGGCAGGAGCCTCTCCACGGCCGGGGCTCTATCCAGGAACAGGTGGGCAAGGCCCGAGCCGTCGATGGCCTTGTCCAGCCCCAAATAGGGATAGGTGGCGAAGAAGATAAGAAACAGCTCCACCAGCACCAGCCCCTTCGCCAGCCCGAAAGCGGCCCCGGCTATGTGATCCGGCCAGCCAAGGAGGAGCATGCTCACGGCGCGTTTCATCAGGAACGCGGCCAGCTGCCCGGCCAAAGCTACTGACCCGAACAGGGCGAGGAAGGCGATGACCCTGGCCGCCTTGTCGTTCTTGATGAACAGCAGCACATCCTCGGCCAGGCGGGCGTAGTAGTGGCCGGCCACCAGCACGCCCAACAGTATCGCGGCCAGGCCGACCACCTCGCGCACCAGGCCCGCCCGGAAGGCGGCCAGGGTGAAGCCGGCGAGGGCGATGAAGATGGCGACGTCCAGCCAGTTCATGTTCCCTTGCCTACAACGTCGGCCGGCGCGCCCCGTAGCGGCGGTGACTGGCGATCAGCAGGGCGAGGATCAGCCCGCCAAAGAGCGCCCCGCCCAGCACGTCGCTGGGCCAGTGCGCCCCCACGTCGATCCGTTCGAGGCCAGTGAGCACGGCGATGACCACGCACAGGACCTGGATCGGGTAACGCCACGCGCGGTTCGGGAGGGCTCGCCCGGCGGCGTAGAACAGGAAGCCGTACAGCAGCACCGCCGTCACCGTATGCCCGCTCGGGAAGCTTGAGCCGCCTGGCACTTCCCGTACCTCCACCAGCTGCAGTGGGGGCCGCGGTCGGTCCACCGCCAGCTTCACAGCCGCATTGAGTTGGGTTAGCGGCAGGCCCGCCAGGAGCCAGACCGCCTCGGAGCGATGAGCCAGCAGCCACAGCACGGCCGCCGCGGCAACGCCCACAATGAGCCCCCCCGGCCACGCTGACAGTCGGCTGGCCCACTGCAACGCCTCATGCCACACGCGGCCGTCTACGTCCTGGATGGCATCGGTCAGGCCGCGGTCACCGGGGAAGTAGTTGACGGCGGCGGCGAAGGACGCCAGTACGACGAACGCCACCAGCGCCAAAGACCAGGAGAGCCAGAACGCCGTCCGCGCTCGGTCCCTGATGACGGCGGTAATCAGCGTCCGCGGGTTCATCCCTCGGCCATTATCGGCACGCCCTCAAGTTTACGCAAGGCGAGGCGCGGTGCTATGATCCTTCTGCTTACGGCAGGAGGTGTGCAGATCGACTACGCGAAGCTGCGACAGTTGCTCATCGATATCCAATCGGGCTCGCTGGCGGTGGATGAGGCGCTGGACCGCCTCCGCCGTCTTCCCTACGAGGACCTGGGCTTCGCTGAGGTCGACCACCATCGCGCCCTGCGCAAGGGCTTCCCGGAGGTGATCCTGGGCGAGGGCAAGAGCGACGAGCAGATCGTGGCGATCGCCCAGAAACTCCTGGCCCAGAGCGAGCGCCTGCTGGTGACACGCGTCGCTCCCTCCTCCTACGCTGCTCTCAAGGAGACCATCCCCGATGCCGTGTATCACCCCGCGGCGCGGGCCGTCACCATCAGCCGCCGCCGCGAGGCGCTCCTGCCGGGTGTGGCGGTGGTCTGCGCCGGCACCGCCGACCTGCCGGTGGCGGACGAGGCAGCGGTGACCGTGGAGCTCATGGGTAGTCAGGCGGAGCGCGTCTACGACGTGGGGGTGGCCGGCCTCCATCGCCTTCTCGACCGGCTGGCCGTGCTCCAGGCGGCCAACGTTGTTGTGGTGGTGGCAGGCATGGAGGGGGCGCTACCGAGCGTGGTGGCCGGCCTGGTCGCCGCGCCAGTCATCGCCGTGCCCACATCGGTGGGGTATGGGGCCAGCTTCGGCGGCCTGGCGCCCCTGCTGGCCATGCTCAACGCCTGCTCCCCCGGGGTGGCGGTGGTCAACATCGACAACGGCTTCGGCGCCGGCTATCTGGCAGCGGTGATCAACCGTTTGGCCCGGCGGGACAGGAAGGACTGAAGGCGTTATGAAACAGGGTGGGGCTCTGGCGGGGATAGTGCTGCTCTCGGCTCTGTTGGTCGCGGTCGTCGCCTGCGGCGGCGGGGATCAGGGCGGAGCCACGACTCCCGGCCCTAGCGCCACGGCGACGCCTTCCGCCACCGAGGCGCTGCTCAAGGGCATGGTCGTGCAGCTCAGCGACCTGCCAGCGGGTTTCAGCCAGCAGGACGACTCCTTCAGCACCAACCAGGAGGTGGCTGACGCCTCAGGTAGTAGTGCCGAGGCCGAGCTGGCGAAACTGACCCAGTGGGGCCGGATCCTGGGGCACAGTGTCTCCTTTGCCGCCGGCGGGACCGCCACACCCGAAAGCGGTGTCCTTATGGTGGAGAGCAACGTCAGCGTCTATCAGAGCGACACCGGCGCTGCCGCCTCCTACGCCGACGCCCTGAACACCGCCCGCACCACCGACTGGAAGGCCAGCATGCAGGGAGCCACGGATGTGCAGGTGGAGGAGGTTCCGCCTCTCGACGTCGCCGACGAGATGCTATGGCTGCGCATCAACATCAAGGCCGCCATCGGCGAGTCGGCCACCGAGCAGTCCTTCGTCCAAGATTTCGTCATCTTGCGCCTGGGCCGCGTCCGTGGCAACCTCTCTGTGGGCTACCAGGGCGGGTCGAACGCTGCCCAGTTCGTGGAGAGCCTGATACGCAAACAGGCGGCGAATATGGCGGCTGGCCTGCACTAACCGTCCTTTTAGATACGAAAAGCGGCCTTTCGGCCGCCCCTGTTTACCCGCCCTAGCAACTGCAAACATTTTGCAATTGGCGACTTGTATCAGCAGTGGGGGCCCGGCGACTGGACGTGCTTGACCTGTGGCTGGGCCGGGGCTACGAGCGTGGGCACGCTCCCAGATCCGGCCAGGCTCCGCCTCGTGGGCGAGGCCGACTTGGCGGCCTGAAGGGACTGGCTCAGTGGGTGACAGTCACCACGCCCAAGAGGACGAGGACGATGAACACAACGATAATCACGAGCCAGATGTTGATTCTTGGAAACACGGGATCACCTCCGCATTGCCTGGTGCCGCCAGTGCGCAGTGCAGATGTCGGTAACGCCTCTCGCCAGGCCAGCGCCAGCATCATGCCAGACCGTCTCGAAGGCGTCAAGACGCGGCGGGCGGCGTGAGGGGCAGGGGGACGGGGGCGGCCGTCGGGGCCCTGCTTGTTCTGTCCGCCAGGAGGACTCCCCCGACCCGCCGACAGGGAGAGGGCTTCAGAAAAGCGGGCCAGGGGCGCCAGGTTTTGCGCTGCTGACACCCCCGACCCGCTGCCGGCCGCACCCCCTTGACGTATGCAGCGCGGCTGCTAGACTAGCACTGGTGCATACTTGTGTCAAGGGGGTTGACGGGCAGTTTGTGGGGGGCTTATAAAGTACAGGCGATGCCCAGGAAGAGGACCATGATCCGCGTAACAGTCACGCTCCGGCAAGAGGATCTGGACGAGGTCGATCAACTCGCCGACAAGCTGACCATCCCCCGGTCGGCGGCGGTTCGCATCCTCATCATGGAGGCCTTGGAGCACCGCGAGCCGCAGAAGATGACCATCAAAGTGGAGCAACGCGAGCCGGACGAGCCCCAACACGTGGCCATGGCCATAGAAGTGGAGAAGCCGGAGCCCCCGAAGCCCGATTAGGTGGACTGCAAACATTTTGCAGACCAACGGTTTGCAATAGCCCGTCACTGGCCGTCAGCCATCGCCCAGGCGGGGCCGATTTCAGATACAGAACCCGTACGTTTTGGTATCGGTTGACAGTGGTTGGAACCTAGGAATAGGATACGCAAACAGGTGGCGAACATGGCGGCAGGCCTGCACTAGGCACCTCTTCATCATGGCCAAGGTTGCCTACTTAGAGTGTTCCTCCGGCGCCAGCGGCGACATGATTCTCGCCGCCCTGGTGGATGCCGGCCTTCCCCTGGCTGCCCTCCGGCGCGAGCTGGCCCGCCTGCCCCTCCACGGCTATCGTCTGTACGCCCGCCGGGTGCGCCGCGCCGGCCTCGCCGCTACCCAGGTGCGAGTAGCCACAGGCGGTCGCCAGCCCGCTCGCAGCCTGTCCGAGATCGCCGCCCTCATCGATGGCAGCTCCTTGCCCGTTCCGGACCGGGAGAAGGGGAAGGCTATCTTCCGTCGCCTGGTCGAGGCCGAGGCCAAAGCGCACGGCCAGCCACCAGCCCAGACCCAACTGCATGAGGTTGGGGCCGTCGACGCCATCGTGGACGTGATGGGGGCCGTCGTCGGCCTCCGCCTCCTCGGGGTCGAGGAGGTGTACGCGTCCCCGCTGGCCTTGGGCAGCGGCAGCACCCGCGGCGGCCTGCCCGTGCCGGCGCCAGCCACCCTCGAGCTAGTGAAAGGGGTCGCCGCGCCTGTTCTGCCGTCCCGCTCCGCCGACGAAGGCGAGCTCTTGACCCCCACCGGCGCCGCCATAATCACCACCCTGGCCCAGTTCCGCCGCCCGCTGATGCTGGTCGAGAGCGTCGGCAGCGGCGCCGGCGCGCGTGATATCCCCGGCTGGCCCAACGTCGTGCGCCTCTGGCTCGGCACCCCCGAGGCGATGGCCGAGCCGGAGGGGGAGCACACCATGCTCCTGGTGGAGACCAATGTCGACGACATGAATCCCGAGATCGTGGCCTACGTTCAGGAGCGCCTGCTGTCTGCCGGCGCGGCCGATGTCTGGCTAACGCCGGTGCAGATGAAGAAGGGACGACCGGGGGTCATGCTCTCCGTCCTCTGCCCCCACGAGGCCGAGGACCGCGTGGTCGCTTTCCTGCTCCGCGAGACCTCGACCTTGGGCGTGCGTCTCCAGCCCGTGCGGCGCCAGGAGGTGGAGCGCGAGGTCGTGGAGTTCCAGTCGAGCCTGGGCCTCGCCCAGGTGAAGGTCAAACGCCTGCCCGACGAGCTGCCCCGCCTCGCCCCCGAGTACGAGGTCTGCCGCCGTCTGGCCGAGACCAGCGGCAAGCCCCTGGCCGAGGTCTATCGCATCGTCCAGGCGGAGGGACAGGCCTATCTGGCCGCCCGCGCCGCCGGCGGGCGGGGCACCCGCCCCCGCCCTACTCCCCGTCGTCGGGCCTAAGCTTCCCTGTCTCGCGGCAGCGCTCGCAGTAGCCCGAGAGGTGCACGTCGCCGCGGGTCACGGCGAAGCGGTTCTGTGACCCCACCGCTTCCTTCAGCGCCTCCACGAGGGGGCTCTCGAACTCCACCACCTGGCCGCAGCCCAGACAGACCAGATGATAGTGCTCGCTGGACAGCTTGAGGGTGTGGTAGTGGTGGGCCTCGTGGTGCAGGTCGTCCAGGATGCCCAGCTCGGTGAACAGGCGCAGGGCCCGGTAGACTGTGGACAGGCTTAGCCTGCGGTTGCGCTCCTTGGCGCGGCGGTAGAGCTCGTACACATCCACCTGCCCCTCTGTCTGCTCGATGAGGTCCAGCAGGAGCAAGCGCTGTCCTGTCAGCCGCCGGCCGGCCAGGCGGGGCACACGATGGAGGACGCGGTCCTTGTCGGTCTTGGGCATGCTAGTAGCTTCCTGCAAATGCTTCTCACCTGTATTCTAGCAATGTTGTCAATCCTAAGCCGGGATCGCCGGCGCAGTCGCAGAATCCCCTGCCCTGCCCGAGCGGAAGCCCTGCCGACCTCGGAGCCGAGGGCGAGAATCTCTGAGCCCTGTCATTCTGAGCGCAGCGAAGAATCTGGCGGAGGGGATGGCCCACGACATCCGAAGCGCTGGGGTGCCCTCCCAAGACGCCTCGCTTGGCCTGCCGGCAGGCAGCCCAAGCTTCGCCAAAGCTGAGGGTTTCAACCCTCAGGCACCTTCATTCCCCGCCCAGCACATACTTGCCGATGGCCCAGGCCACGCCGTCGTTGTCGTTCGGAGGGGCCACGTCTGCTGCCGCCGCGCGCACCTCTGCGGGCGCGTTGCCCACGGCGACGCCTCGGCCCACGACGCGGAACATGGCCACGTCCGCCTCTGAGTCGCCGATGGCCATCGCCTCGGCCGGGTCCACCCCTAGCTCGCGGCACACCAGCTCCAGCGCCCGGCCCTTGTCCGCCTGGGCGTCGGTGAGCACCAGGTAGTGGGGGAAGGTGAGGCTGTGGTTGCGCGAGAAGTTGACCGCCTGGCCGAATCGCTCGTGAAAGGCGGCCCAGGCCTCCTCCACCGCCTCCTTCCCGAAGACAAGGATTGCCGTGGGCGCGGCCTGGGCCACCACTTCGGCGTGGCGCTCGCTGAACCGCATGTCGGGGGGAAGGTGCCTCGGGCCGCTCCCCTGGGGCCGCACGTAGGTCACGTGGTCGACGGTGGTGAACATCACCCACTGCCGCTCGTCCCCTAGGCCGGCCACCTGCCGGGCGAAATCCTGGTCGAGACGCAGATGGACGAGCTCCTGCCCGTCGTCAGGACGCTTGACCAGCGCCCCGTTGTGACAGATGAGAGGCGTCGTCAGGCCCAGGCTGGCCGCCGTGACCCGGGCCAGGTGGAACCAGCGCGAGGTGGCCAGCACCACCTGCGTGCCCTGCGCCACCGCCTGGCGCACCGCCGCCGCGTTGGCGTCGCTAAGGCGGTTGGCGCTGTCCAGCAGGGTGCCATCGACGTCCAGGGCCACCAGGCGGATCATCACGTCTCCATCGTAGAGCCCGTCGGCAGCGGGACAAGCGTCGGGCCGGGGTCGGCGTAGCGTTCGCGCTCCAGGCGGCGGGCCAGCTCCTCCTCTTCCGGACTGAGCTCGCCGGGGCGGGTCTCGATCCCCCACACCTCAGCGAAGCCCTGGATCAGCGCTTGGGCCAGCTCGTCCCAGCTCGCGTGGCGGCCGACCGCCTCCTGGAGGGACGTGGCCCCCGAAGCTTCTTCCGGCTCAGGCGCCAGGCGGATGCTCCCCTGCTGGAGGAGGGCGCCGTCGCGGCGGGCCTGGGCGTTGCCCACCAGCTTGCGCCCGCCCAGCGTCAGCTCGTACGGAGCGGCAGCGTCGAAGCACCAGGCCCGCCGCCGCCACGGGCCGGGTTCGCCCGCCACGGCCAGCGGCGGCAGGCCTAGCGCCTCCAGGACGGCCACCAGGCCGCGGGCCAGCCGTTGGTACGACCGGCCGATGCCGCCAGCGGCCAGCGGATGGCCCAAGGGCAGGACGATGCTGTAGCAGATATCGCCCCGATGAACCACGGCGCCGCCGCCGGTGGGCCGCCGCACCAGGTCCAGGCCCGCCGGGCGCCTCACTTGGTCGGCGGGCTGATGCCGCCCCAGCGACAGGCAGGGCGGCCGGAAGCCGAAGAGCCGCAGCGTTGGGGGGCAGCGGTCGCAGCCGCAGAGCGTCAGCAGAGCGTCGTCCACGGCCATCTGGCGGGCACCCGTGGCCCAGCCGCCGTCCAGGAAGCGCCAAACGTCCATGGGCCTAGAGATGTAGCACGCGCAGAGCGTTCTCGTAAAATATCAGCCGCTTCTCCTCCGCGCTCAGCGGCAGGCTGTCGAGATGTTCGGCGTCCGTTATGGGGTGGAACCAGGGCCAGTCCGAGCCGAAGAGGACGCGGTCGGCGCCCACGCGGCGGATCATCGCCACCGCCTCGCCGTCGGGGACGGCGAACGGCCCGGCGCTGCCGCTGATGGCGCTGCTGGTGTCCAGATAGGCGTTGGGATAAGTCCGCACCACCTCCGCCACCTCGTCCCCGAAGCCGCGGCACATGTGCGCGAAGACGAGGTTGATGCGCGGGAACTCCCGCAGCACGTCCACGAAGTTGCGCGGGTGGGCGTGCTGCGCCGGGTCCTCGCGCAGAGCGACCGAGCCCGAATGGGTGATGATGGCCAGGCCCAGCTCCTGTGCCTTGGCGTAGGCCGGCCAGAGGAGCCGGTCGTTTGGGAAGAAGAGCTGGTTGGCGGGGTGCAGCTTGATCCCCCTGGCCCCCTCGCGCGCCCGCTCCTCGACCTCAGCCACCATCTCCGCCTCGCCCATGGCCGGGTCGAGGCCGATGAAGGGGACGAGGCCCGGGTTCTCGCGGGCGACGGCGCAGGTCCAGGCGTTGCGCCGCTGGAGGCGGCTCATGACGTCGCGAATGATCTCCGCCTCGACCCTCTCCACCTTCACGGGCGAGAGGTCAGGGGGCAGTCTGCCCATTGCCGCCTCCCTCATCTCCAGCACCGGGGTCATGTTCACCATCACGGCGTGGGAGATGTTGCCCTCGCGCATGAGGGCCAGCAGCTCGTCCACCGTACCGGCGTGGCCGCTCAGGCCCGCCCCCGACTGGGCCTGCCAGCCGATCTCCGGGCGAGGGTAGGTGTGGACATGCGAGTCGATGATGGGATAGTCGGGCATGGGGATGGCTCCTTCAGGGCTTGGCGAACCCTAGGCCCCGGTCGCGCAGGCTGGCGAAGCCCTGGCCGCCGATGATGATATGGTCCAGCACCTCGACATCCACCAGCTTGGCGGCCTCGATGAGTTGGCTGGTGAGCTCGATGTCGTCGCGGCTGGGCGTCGGGTCGCCCGAGGGGTGGTTGTGCACCACGACGAGCGCCGGGCAGCCCTCGCGGATCGCCTCGCGCAGAAGCTCCGCCACACGCACCTGGGCGGTGTTCACGCTGCCCTTATAGACCTCGGGCATGGCCAGCACCTGGTTCTTGCTGTTCAGCAGGACAACGCGCAGGTGCTCCTGCTCCAGCAGTCCCATCTCTGCCAGGAGGAGGTTGGCTATGTCCTGCGGCGACCGGACGGTGGTTCGCTCCTCGGGCTGGGTGGAGACCAGGCGGCGCCCCAGCTCGAGGGCCGCCTTGACCTGGGCCGCCTTCGCCTCGCCCATGCCGTGCTGCGCGCACAGCTCGCCGAAAGTGGCCCGCGCCAGGCCGGGCAGGCCGCTGAAGCGGGCCAGGGCGGCCGCGGCCAGCGCCAGGGCGTTCTCCGACGCGGTGCCGGTGCGCAGGATTATGGCCAGCAGCTCGGTGTTGCTCAGGGCGCCCGCGCCGCGGTCGCGCAGGCGCTCCCGGGGCCGGTCCGACGCCGGCAACTGGCGGATGGTGGGGCGATATTCGACGGCGCCGGTCATGGGGCCGTCGCTAGTGAGCCGCGGGGCCCGCTGTGGTGGGGCTGGGTTGGGGCGGCGTCGGTATCTTCAGCTTCTGGCCGATGTCGAGGGTGTTGGGGTTCGCGATGCCGTTGATGCGCGCGAGCTCATCGGCGGTAGTGCCGAAGCGCTGGGCGATGGACGACAGCGAATCGTTGGGTTGTACTGTGTAGTCCGTGAACTGAGGTGGCTGGGTGGTGGGGCTGGGTGCCGGCGTGGGCGTGGCTTGCGGCGTGGCGGCGGGCGTGGGCGAGGCGCCCGGCGTTCCTCCTGGCGTCCCCTCGGGTGTGCCGGTGGGCGCTACGCTGGGGCTGGGCGCGGGGCTCGCGGTGGCTGTGGCTACCGGCGTCGGTGTCACGCTCGGCTGGCCTACCTGCGCCCCCGAACTCTCTTCCGGCAGGCCGGGCGGCCGGATCAGCAACCACAAAGCCAGCACCGACGCCACCAGCAGGCCCAGCAACGCCCCTCGGTACAGGCCCCCCGAAGGGATGGCGCTGGCTGGGTTCTGGCACGCGGCGCAGAACTCGCCGCCGTGCTCTTCGCAGTACGGCTTGCCGCAGCGCGGACAGCGATGGACGGCGTCGCGGGCGCAGGCATAGCACGACATGGGCTGCCCCCCGTCTGGCGGCCCCCGGGCCAGGTCGGGGCGCCGCCGGTGCGCTGCTCTATTCTACTGCATCTCGACGGTGGCGCCAGCCTCCTGGAGCTTCTTAACGATGTTCTCGGCCTCGACCTTGGGGATGCTCTCCTTGACCTTGGCCGGCACGCCCTCCACCAGGTCCTTGGCCTCCTTCAGGCCGAGGCTCGTCACCTCACGGACGGCCTTGATCACGTTGATCTTGTTCGCTCCGAAGTCCTTCAGGACCACGGTGAACTCGGTCTTCTCCTCCTCTTCGACGGCCGCCGGAGCCGCCCCGGATGCAGCTGCGACCGGCGCGGCCAGGGCCACCGGCGCCGCGGTGATGCCGAACTCATCCTGGAGCCGCTTGTTCAGGTCGCGTAGCTCCAGGATGGACATGTCCTTGATCAGGTCGAAGACCTGGTCGACCTTGCTAGCCATTGACCGTTCCTCCTCTCAATCTCGAACCTAGGCGCTTTCCAACTGGCGGGCCCGGGCCTCGAGGAGGCCCGGAAGCTGGTTGGCCATCGCCTCCAGCAGGCGGGCCAGTTCGGCCACGGGCGCCTGCAGCAAGCCGGCCAGCATGGCCAGCGGCGACTGCAATTGGCCCAATACCTGCGCCAGGAGGACCTCCCTGGACGGCAGCCGGGCCAGCTCCCCCAGCTCGCGGCCGGGCAGCACCTGCCCCTCCAGGTAGACGGCGCGGATGGAGAAGGCGGGCGGCGCCGTGGGCAGGTACTCGCTGAAGGCGCGGGCCATGGCCATGATGTCGCCGTAGCCGAAGGCCAGGGCCGTGGGGCCTTCGATGAGCTGGGCCAGCGTCGGCTTGCCCGCCCGCTCGGCGGCCAGGCGGGCCAGGGTATTCTTCACCACCCGCAGCTCGATGCCGGCGCCACGCATCCGCCGCCGGAGCTGCTCCATTTCCAGCACCGTGAGGCCGC
Source organism: uncultured Chloroflexia bacterium (assembly GCA_963701285.1). Lineage (GTDB taxonomy): Bacteria > Chloroflexota > Dehalococcoidia > SM23-28-2 > SM23-28-2. The sequence continues at coordinate 594,492 of OY969584.1, forward strand.
GATAGCCGGTCCCCACGGCGATGGTGCTGCGGGCGATGCGTTCGCGCAGCTCCTCCACCATCTGTTCCTTCTTGGCTGTGGGCATAATCGCTCCTCGCCGTAGAACTACGAAGCCCTTGCCGCAGACGGCAAGGGCTCCCGGCGAACCGGCCCGGATCCCTGCCTCGGCGGGCCCTCTCGGATTAAGCCCCGGCTAACCGGGGCGCCCGCTGTCTACGGCTCTCCTATTCGATTGGTCTAGCTGGTGGTCAGAGATAGTGTGGGCTGGAGGTCCAGCTTGATCCCCGGCCCCATGGTCGTCGTTAGGGTCGCGCTCCTGATGTACTGGCCCTTCGCCCCCGACGGCCGCGACTTGACGATGGCCTCCACCAGCGTGGCGATGTTCTCCAGCAGTTGCTCCTCGCCCAGGCTCACCTTGCCAACGGGCACGTGCACCAGGGCCGTGCGGTCCAGGCGGAACTCCACGCGGCCGGCCTTGGCGTCGCGGACGGCCTTGGCCATGTCCTCGCCCTCCACCACCGTGCCCGAGCGGGGGTTGGGCATGAGGCCGCGCGGGCCCAGGATGCGGCCCAGGCGGCTCACCTTGCTCATGATGTCCTTGGTGGCCAGGGCCACGTCGAAGTCCGTCCAGCCTCCCTCGATTTTCTTCACCAGGTCCTCGCTGCCCACGAAGTCGGCGCCGGCTTCCTCCGCCAGCCTGGTGGCCTCTCCCTCGGCGAAGACCAGCACCCGCACCTTCTTGCCCAGGCCGTGGGGCAAGACGACCGTCCCGCGCAGCTGCTGCTCGGCGTGACGGGGGTCGAGGCCGGTGCGCAGGTGCAGCTCCACGGTCTCATCGAACTTGGCGAAAGCCATGTCCTTGGCCAGTTTCACCGCCTCACGCGGCTCGTAGGCATGGCCGCGGTCGACCTTCGCCAGCGCCTCCTGGTAGTTCTTGCCGTGCCGGGCCATCATCATCAGCCCGATCACCGGCACCAGCTTCTGGTGCACGGGGTCCGGAGCCAGGAGGAACTGCTCCAGGGTGACGGCGCCCAGGAGAGGGGGGCTCCCCTCGTCGGCGAAGACGCAGGTCGTGATTCGCACCTCGCCGTCGATTCGAACCGGCACCTCTGCCAGCTCTCTCTCGACGAGGCAGCCGTCGGCCAGCTCGAAGCGCCTTCTGGCGACTGCCTGGTGCCCCAGCTCTTCCAGCAGGCTCCCGGCCACCGAGGTGAAGGTAGACCCGGTATCCACCAGGGCCTCCACCTCGCGAAAGCTCTGCCCGTCGGGCGAGCCGATGCCCAAAAGCACAGTGAAAGTGCCCATATCCTGCCTCTCGTCGGCATGCCGGTGGACGGTTTCTCCTTTGGCCATGGCTAGCCTGCCGCCTCCACCACCTCGATCCCCATGCTGCGGGCGGTGCCCTCCACCATGCGCATGGCCGCCTCGATGTCTTCGGTGTTCAGGTCTTTCATCTTGACTTGGGCGATCTCGCGGACCTTCTCCCGCGGCAGTTGGCCCACCTTCTCCCGCTTCTGGGCGGGGCTCCCCTTCTCCAGGCCTGCCGCCTGCTTGATGAGCTCCGAGGCGGGCGGCGTCTTCAGCACGAAGCTGAAGGAGCGGTCTTCATAGACAGTGATCTCCACCGGGACGATCGTGCCGGCCTGGGGGCCCGTGCGCTCGTTGTAGTCCTTGCAGAAGGCCATGATGTTAACGCCGTGCTGGCCCAGAGCCGAGCCTACTGGCGGCGCCGGCGTGGCCTTTCCCGCCTCGAGCTGAAGCTTGAGGACTGCGCGAATCTTCTTCGCCAACTTACAGCCTCTCCACCTGAAGGAAGTCCAGTTCCACCGGCGTCTCCCGTCCGAAGAAGGAGACCAGCACCTTGACCTTGCCCTTCTCCAGGTTGATCTCGCTCACGCTGCCGATGAAGTCGATGAAGGGGCCGTCGGTGATGCGCACGCTCTGGCCGATGGCGAACCCCACCTTAATGCGGGGCTCCTCGGCCCGCATCTGGCGGAGGATGGATTTGACCTCCCCCTCCTCCAGAGGCGTTGGCTCGTGGCCGGAGCCCACGAAGCCGGTCACGCCGGGCGTGTTGCGCACGACGTACCACGACTCCTCGTCCATGATCATCTCCACCAGCACGTAGCCGGGGAAGATCTTGCGGGGCACAGTGCGCCGCTGCCCGTCGCGGATCTCGATCTCGTCAACCTGGGGCACCACTACCTGGAAGACCCTGTGGGACATGTCCATGTTCTGGACGCGGTGCTCCAAGTTGGTCTTGACCTTGTCCTCGTAGCCGGAGTAGGTGTGAATCACGTACCAGCGGCGGCCGTCATCGGGCGGTCGCGGGGGCTCGGCCTTCTCCGTGGGCTCAGCCGCTATGACCGCCGCGGGGGCGGCCTCCTCTGCGGGAGGCGCCTCCGCCACAGCGCTTGCCTTCTTCCTCCGGGCTGCCATCGCTTACCCCGCCACCTATCGCAGCAGGACGTGCTCCACCAGCCAGGAGAATCCGAGGTCGACGCCCCCCAGGAAAGCCCCGATGACTACCGACACAATCAGCACCACCACCGTAAGGTGGATGGTGTCCTGGCGGGTGGGCCACACCACCTTGCGCAGCTCGGAGATGATGTCCATGAGCCAGCGCGGCCGCCAGGATAGGATGCCCCGCTTGCCCTTGGCGGGCGCCGCCCGGGGCGCGTGGGGCAGCGTTACGCCGCCGCCCCGTTTGGGAGGCTTCGTCGCCGTCGGATGGCGTCTAAGCGCACGATTCATGACGTCTCACTCTCCCAACCTCTTGCCGCTAGCGCACCTCGCGGTGCAGGCGATGGCCGCGGCAGCGGGGGCAGAACTTGCGGAACTCCAGCCTGTCGGAGTCGTTGCGGCGGTTCTTGCCCGTCGTGTAGTTGCGCGACCGGCACTCCGTGCAGGCCAGATGGATTACCACTCGGTCCTCTTTCTTGGCCATAAGCTATCTGTGGGTGTCCCCCTCTAGTCTAGCACCTTGGTGAGGACGCCTGCACCCACCGTGTGGCCGCCCTCGCGGATGGCGAAGCGCACCCCCTCCTCCAGGGCCACCGGCTGGATGAGCTCCACGTTCAGCCGCACGTCGTCGCCGGGCATCACCATCTCTGTGCCCTCGGGCAGCTGGACGGAGCCGGTGACGTCGGTGGTGCGGATGTAGAACTGGGGTCGATAGCCGTTGAAGAAGGGAGTGTGGCGGCCGCCCTCTTCCTTGGAAAGAATGTAGACCGCCCCCTCGAACTTGGTGTGGGGCCGGATAGAGCCGGGCTTGGCCAGCACCATGCCCCGCTCCACGTCCTCGCGCTCGATGCCTCGCAGCAGACAGCCCACGTTGTCGCCGGCCTCACCGTAGTCCAGGGTCTTGCGGAACATCTCCACGCCGGTGCAGACCGTCTTGCGGGTTTCGCGGATGCCCACGATCTCCACCTCTTCGCCCACCTTGATGACGCCGCGCTCGATGCGGCCCGTGACGACCGTGCCCCGCCCCTTGATGCCGAAGACGTCCTCGATGGGCATCAGGAAGGGCAGGTCCCGTGGCCGCTGCGGAGTCGGGATGTAGGAATCGATGGCGTCCAGGATCTCCCAGATGCACTTGAACTCCGGCGCGTCGACATCCTTGCTGGTCGACTCCATGGCCTGGAGGGCGCTGCCGCGCACGATCGGGATCTGGTCGCCCGGGAAGCCGTACTTGCTGAGGAGCTCCCGCACCTCCAGCTCGATGAGGTCTAGGAGCTCGGGGTCCTCCATCAGGTCGACCTTGTTCAGGAAGACCACCATCGCCGGCACCTCCACCTGGCGGGCCAGCAGGACGTGCTCACGCGTCTGGGGCATGGGGCCATCGTTGGCGGCGACCACCAGGACAGCGCCATCCATCTGGGCGGCACCAGTGATCATGTTCTTGATGTAGTCGGCGTGGCCAGGGCAGTCGATGTGGGCGTAGTGGCGCTTCTCGGTCTGGTACTCCACGTGGGCCACGGCGATGGTGATGCCGCGCGCCTTCTCCTCCGGGGCGTTGTCAATGCTCCAGAAGTCGCGGTAGTCGGCCATCCCCTTCAGGGCCAGAGCCTTGGTGATGGCCGAGGTTAAGGTGGTCTTGCCGTGGTCGATGTGTCCAATGGTGCCCACGTTTACGTGAGGCTTCGTCCTTTCGAATTTCTTTCGGGCCATGCCGGCTAAACCTCCTTCAGGTCTGGAGCCCACAGTCGGATTCGAACCGACGACCTCGCCCTTACCAAGGGCGTGCTCTACCGACTGAGCTATGTGGGCACGGTCTCAAATGCTCGAGGCGATTCCGGGATCCCCCGGATCCAACCTCCAACCTCTGACTTCGAATTTCCCATCTGGTGGCGGGGGTAGGATTCGAACCTACGTAGGCCATCGCCAGCGATTTTACAGACCGCCCCCTTTAGCCACTCGGGCACCCCGCCGCCGGGAATGCCAAGGCACAAGGGCCAGGGGCGAAGAGCCCTCCTCCACCTGCCCTGTTCCTCGTTCCCTGTTCTCATTCTGGAGCCCAAGGGGGGAGTCGAACCCCCAACCTACCGATTACAAGTCGGTTGCGCTACCGTTGCGCCACTCGGGCTTGCGCCCGCCTGTCCTTGGACAAGCTTAGGCAGTGGCAGGCAGGGCCCATAGAAACACCGATCGCCCCCAAAGAGGCGACGCCACCCGTAGTATAGCATCGCGAACTCCAAAGTCAAGGCAAATATCGCCTGCGAGGGGGCCCCTAGTCCCGCCGCCGCCACCGCGTCCCTTCCTCCCCGTCCTCCAGCGCGATGCCCAGCTCCCCCAGGCGGCCGCGGATGCTATCCGATAGCTGGTAGAGCTTGGCGGCGCGCAGCTCGTCCCGCACCGCCACCAGCAGGTCGATGAAGGGGCGCGCCGCGATCCCTGCCTCTTCCTCGGCCAGGGTCAGGCCCAGCACCCCGGCCAGCTCGCGCAACGTCGCCTGCGCCTCCTCCACCGGTCGCTCCTCGTCGCGGCCGCGGTTGACCTCCCGCGCCAGGTCGAAGAGGGCGGCCACCGCCTGGGCGGTGTTCAAGTCGTCCTCCATGCCGTCGAGGAACCGCTGGCGGAAGGGCTGCGCGTCGACCGGCGTGCCCTTGCCCGCCGGGGCAGGCGCGGCGGCCAGCCGCAGGCGCTCGGCGGCGCGCTTGGACGCCTCCAGCCCTTCCTCGCTGTAGGTGAGGGGGCTGCGGTAATGCGAGTCCAGGATGAACAGGCGGCAGCCGTCGGCGCCGTATTTCGGCAACGCCTCACCGATGGGGATGATGTTGCCCAGCGACTTGCTCATCTTCTCCTCGCCCAGGTAGAGCCAGCCGTTGTGCAGCCAGTAGCGCACGAAGGGCTCTTGGCCGGTATAGGCCTCGCTCTGGGCGATCTCGTTCTCGTGGTGGGGAAAGATGAGGTCGATGCCGCCGCCGTGGATGTCCAGCGTCTCGCCCAGGTACTTGGTCGACATGGCCGTGCACTCGATGTGCCAGCCGGGCCGGCCCGGGCCCCAGGGGCTCTCCCACGAAGGCTCGCCGGGCTTCGCCGCCTTCCAAAGGGCGAAGTCGGCCGGGTGCTCCTTGCGCTCGCCCGGTTCGACGCGCGCGCCGGCCATCATCGAGTCCACAGTGCGGTGCGAGAGCTTACCGTAGTCTTTCTTAGCGGTCACCCGGAAATAGACATCGCCGTCGGCCGCGTAGGCGAAACCTTTGTCTACCAGGCTGGAGACGATCTCGATTATCGTCGGGACCTCTTCGGTGGCGCGCGGGTAGACGTGGGCCGGCAGCACGTTCAGGGCCGCCATCTCGGCGGCATACTCGGCGATGAGCTCTTCCGTGAGGTCCTTGGCCGAGATGCCCAGGTGGTTGGCACGGGCGATGATGCGGTCGTCGATGTCGGTGTAGTTCTGGACGTGGCGCACCTCACAGCCGCGATACTCCAGGTAGCGGCGCAGCGCATCGAAGATGACGTAGCTCATGGCATGGCCCAGGTGGCTCTTGTCGTAGGGCGTGATGCCGCAGACATACATTTTCACCGGCCCCTGGCCGGCCACGAACTCTTCCTTCTTCCCGCTGAGGGTGTTGTGCAGCCTCACTGAGCGCCCTCCTCGCCCGCCGTGGGCGGGCTGGATGCCGGCCGCGCCTTCGTTTGTAGCTCGCGTTCCATCTGGGCGATGCGTTCCTCCAGCTCGTGCATCATCTGCTCGAGCCGCTGGATAGTATCCCACTCCGGGTCAGGCAGCTTCAACACAGTATCATCGCCGGGGTCGTGGTAGGCCACGATGTGGCCGGGCACGCCGATCACCGTGGCGTTGTCCGGCACGTTGGTCACCACCACCGAGCCGGCGCCGATGCGCACGTTATTGCCCACGCTGATGGCGCCGATGAGGTTCGCCCCGGCCCCCACCACCACGTTGTTCCCCAGGGTAGGGTGGCGCTTGACCCGCTTCGTGCTGGTGCCGCCCAGGGTCACGCCCTGGTAGAAGTGGCAATCGTCGCCGATCTCCGCCGTCTCGCCGATGACGACGCCCATGCCGTGGTCGATGAAGAAGCCCTCGCCAATCTCGGCGCCGGGGTGGATCTCGATGCCGGTGAGGGCGCGACTGATGTGGGACACGACGCGCGCCGGTACTCGTAGCCTCCTGCGGTAGAGGGAGTGCGCCAGGCGGTGCGCCTGGCGGGCGTGGAAGCCGGGGTAGGCGAGGACGACCTCCAGGGCGCTGACAGCGGCCGGGTCCCGCTGCTGAGCGGCCCTGATATCGCGCCTGATGCTGTCCAAGAGTGACAGGAGCCTCTACCTCTTATCGCTGCTCCAGGAGGGCGACCGCCAGAGCGGCGATCGCCTCGCCGCGGCCGATCTCGCCCAGGCCCTCGTTGGTGGTGGCCTTCACGCTCACCCGCGACTCCTCCGTGCCCAGCGTCTCGGCGATGCGCTGGCGCATGAGCTTGATGTGGGGCGCCAGGCGCGGTCTCTCGGCGATGACGGTGGCGTCCACGTTCGTCACCGCATAGCCCAGGGGCCTGATCATCTCCATCGTGCGGGCCAGCAGCTCACGGCTGTCGGCCCCGGCCAGGGCCGGATCGTCGGGGGGGAAGTAATGGCCTATGTCGCTTAGGCCGGCGGCCCCCAGCAGGGCGTCCGTGATGGCGTGCAGAAGGACGTCGGCATCGCTGTGGCCGCCGAGGCCGGTCTCGCCCTCGATCTCCACGCCGCCCAGGAAGAGGCGTCGCCCTTCCTGAAATCGGTGCACATCATAGCCAATGCCTACGCGCATGTCTAACCTTCCCCGCCCTCGCCGAGAGACATCACCTGCCGGAGGATACGTTCAAGTCTCTGCCTCAGGTCGACGATGCTGGAGTAGACCACGTGGTTGTACCCGCGAAGGTCGAAGGGAGTGGCTTGGACATCGCGGGTCAGCAGAACGACGGGCAGACCCAGAGCGTGGGCGAAGCCAACCTCGTAATACACATTTGGGTTTGGCGTTGTCACTTCTGCTATGACTAGGTCCGCACCCTTGATGGAATCGTAGATCTTCTCGACGATACCCCCTACGTACTGAATCTCATCTGCCCGCTCGCAAGAGCCCCCGACCGTGGCGGCAACCTCCCTAATGCCCAGGTGGTACACGTCGTCAAGTTCCGACGTGAAGGGCATCACGACAAAGATTCGGGGCGGGTGTTTGGCGGGCTTCCGCGGAGATGGAACAGAAGGCCTCCGCGGTTTTCCTGGGGGTACAGCAGGCGCTGCCACACCCCGATCCAAGGTAAGTTGTCTAAGATCATCGATGGTTAACAGGTCGATTCCCGTCTTCTCAGCAACAAGTGTCGCATCCTGGGTGAACCCTGCAGACGACACGACGACGCCCTTGTCAGCTAGGCCGGCCTGCTTCAGGGTTTCGACAACCCGAACAAAATCATTGACCGTTCGGTTCCCGACGCGTTCCTTGTAGAACTTGCACTCCACCGCGAGGCAAAGACGCTGCTTCGAAGGGGTTGTCTCCTCGACGACCATGTCGATCTGGAATCCTGCAAGCGTAACATTTCGTTTGACTTTACCACCAAGGGAGCGGTAGATCGCTGCGACCTCTTCCTCGAAACTCATCCAGTTGTACGATTCCACCAGGACTTCTCGCCGCCTATAGTCAAGCGTGACCTTCAGGCCTAGCTGGGTTAGCACGTCATTCCCGATTATTGCCATTGGCGGTTCTTCCCTGACTAGGCAGTCGATCTGTGCAGAAAGCAGATCCCCACTTGTGGTTCTTACGCCGATCGTCAGAGGCACGATTCGGACAATGCTCGTGCCTAACAGCGTAGCGACCTCCGCGGCAAGGTAGCTAGGTGGCTCACGGCCGTAGGCTGCCTCTGCTAGGCTTGCTGGCACCGTCGACATGTCCGCACCTGAGTCGACCAGCGCCTCGATGGCCAGCCCTTTCTCCGCGATGTGCTCATCGCTGCCGGGTTGAGCAACGAGGACAGCAAGGGTCATCAGGTTCTCGCTCATTGCAGCCCCCCAATGACAAGGAGGGCCTCCGCTAGCGCCAGATCCGCCGCCGTCGTCACCTTGAGGTTGCGCGGCGAGCCGGGGAAGACCTTCACCGGCCGGCCCAGCGCCTCCACCAGGGCGGCGTCGTCGGTGGCCTCGCCCTCGGCCCGGCGATGGGCTTCGCTCAGGAGGTCGTGGGCGAAGACCTGGGGCGTCTGGACGGCCCACAGGCCGCCGCGGTCCAGCGTTCTCCGTATCAGGCCGTCCTCGGCCACCTCCTTCACGGTGTCGGCCAGCGGTACGGCCGCTATGGCCGCGCCCGTCTCGGCGGCTGCCGCCAGCCCCGCCTCGATGAGCGCGGCGGTGAGCAGCGGCCGGGCACCGTCGTGCACCACCACCCAGCGGCAGTCGCCCAAGGCCTCCAGCCCTAATCGAACCGAATCCTGGCGGCGCGGCCCGCCCGGGCAGATGGCCACCACCTTGTCGAAGCCGGCCGCGGCCACCAGGCGGCGGCCGCGCTCCAGGTTTGTCTCCCCCAGCACCAGCACCACCCTATCCACCGCCCGGCAGACCTCGAAGGCCATCAGCGCGTGGGCGATGACGGGCCGGCCGGCCAGCGGCGCGAACAGCTTGTCGCCCTCGCCGAAGCGCTGGCCCCGCCCCGCCGCAGCGATGATGGCCCCGACAGACTCGCGCTGGTCAGGCATGGCCCGGGGTTCAGGCGGCGCCCTTGGGCTGGGCGAAGATCATGCGGCCTGCCACCGTCTGGAGGACGCGGGTCACCGTCACCTCTAGGTCCTCGTTCAGGTGGCGGCGGCCGCCCTCCACTACCACCATTGTGCCGTCGTCCAGGAAGGCGACGCCCTGGCCGCTCTCCTTCCCCTCCTGGATGATGCGGACCGCCATGTCCTCACCCGGCAGCACCACCACCTTCACGGCGTTGGCCAGCGAGTTGACGTTGAGGATGCGTACCCCTTCCAGCTCAGCCACGCGGTTGAGGTTGAAGTCGTTGGTCATGATTGGGCAGTTGAGGCTCTTGGCCAGTCGGACAAGCTTGCTGTCCACGTCCCGTGCATCCGGGAAGTCGGCATCCGAGACCTGGATCGGCGCCAGCGACTCCTTCTGGAGGCGCCCGAGCACGTCCAGGCCGCGACGCCCGCGGTTGCGGCGCAGGGCGTCAGGCGAATCGGCGATGTAGCGCAGCTCCTCGAGCACGAAGCGAGGGATGACCAGCGTCCCCATGATGAAGCCCGTCTGGGCGACGTCCGCCACCCGTCCGTCGATGATGGCGCTGGTGTCCAGCAGGACGTGGCGGGCCAGCCGCGCCGCCCCTCTGCCCTGCAGAGGAAGGTAGCGGGAAAGGAACTCAGCGAAATCGTCCTCGCGGCTGAGCAGGGCTGCCGCGCCCAGCAGGCTCAGGATGACCATCACCACGAAGGGGGCGATGGCGCCCCCGGCACCCGGCAGCGACAGCAGGGCCGGCGTCAGCAGGGCCGACACCAACAGGCCGGCCACCAGCCCGATGGTGCCGAGGATGATCTGGAGCGGCTCGATCTGGCTGATCCAGCGCTGGAACAGGCGCAGCGGCGCCAGGAAGAACCAGGGGGCCACTACCGCTCCGAAGACGGTCAACAGCACCGGCGGCGCTGACCAGAAAACTATCGCTGTGACCCCGGTGTCTCCCTCGGCCAGGTACTGGCCAGTGCGGAGGCCTACATAGCCGAAGAAGATCGCGCCGACAAAGCGGAGAATGATGGACACATTGACCATCATCGGATAATTCCTCCACCAGACCTTTGCGGACCCGAACCAGTCCGCGCCCCAATTATGGGGCTATGATTCCGGTTGCAGTATAGCACGGTCAAGAGCTTCGCGGAGCTTTGCCGAGCATTTTGCTTTTCGTGAGGACGCCCCCGGCCGACGCTAGCGCAGCCCAAGGAGGGTTTCCAACAGCCGGGCGCCGACGTCTCCGAAGGTCGCCATGTACGTGTCCTTGACGATCTTGCCCGCCAGGACCGCCAGGAAGAAGCGGCCCAGGGGCATGCGCACCACCCCGGCGGCGGCCCCGGCGATGTCGAAGAAGGGGTTGGGGATGGCGGACATGAGGAACATCACGAGGACGCCGTGGCGCTCCATCCAGCGCTGCAGCCGCTGGTACTCGGGGCGTTCCTGCACGACGAGGCGGCCGCTGTAGCCGGCGGCGTACCCGGTCAGGTCGCCCAGCGCCTCGGCGAAGCCGGCAACCACGCCCACCAGGATCGGAGTGGGTATGCCTAGGTAGGAGTTGAGGATGGCCCCGCCGCCGACCGTTGAGGCGGCAGCAGGGGTGGGCAGGATAAACGAGGCGGCGCCGATGAAGTTGATGAGGAAGACGCCCGCGTAGCCGTAGTCCTTAAGGCTGGATACCTCGACCTGGAAGTAGAAGAAGGCAAAGGCGAAGATGGTGATGATGGCCACCACCACCATGAGAAGGATGTACTCCAGGCGCAGGATCATCCAGCGCCTGCGCCTCACCGTCGTCGGCTCTTCTTCGGGGAGGTTCTCGCTGCGGAGTGTTCCCCCGGTCGGCGCTATCTCTTCCTCCGCCAGCGGATCCTCGCTCCCCTCCATACGAACAAGGGACGGGAGGCCTAGCCTCTCGTCCCTCCGTGCTAGCCTCTCCTTCGCATGCCTACGAGGTTAGCTGACGGGTTCGGCTTGAAGGAGCTAGCCTACCCCCCGACGCATCGGGGAGATTCACCCCTCGCCCCCCGGTGTACCGAGGAGCTAGCCTGGCCGCACCCAGGCTGTTGGTTCCCCCGCTCCGCCCCAGGCGGATTCGGCACTCTATTTCTGCTATTTGCGTTCAATCTAGCAAAGGGCTGGGGCTGCTGTCAATCAGCCACCGCGCCCCGGCCGGATCACCAGCACCGGCTCGCCCGAGGCCCGTACGACCTGGTCAGCCACGCTGCCCAGCACCCAGCGGCCCAGCCCCGACCGCCCGTGCGTGGTCATGGCCACCATCGAGCCCGGCGTCTCCTTCGCGAACTCCACGATGCGAGGCGCCGCCGCCCCGCGCAGCACGTCCCACTGAACGGCGATGCCCTCGCGCTGGAGCCCCTTTCCCACACCCGTCAGGTAGCCCGAGGCCACCACGTCGAGGTGTTGCAGGACATCGGCCGGAATCGCCCAGGTGTCTGGGCCCATGGGGCTGAACTGGACGGTGGTCTCCGCGCTGACGACCTGGATCAGCACCACCCCCAGCTTCAGCGTCTTCGCCAGTCCTTCCACGTAGGGAAGGACTGCCTGGGCCGCCCGCGACCCGTCCAGCGCCACGATTACCTTCTTCAGCGGATACGGCTTCTCCCCCACCGCCGTCTCTCCTGCTGGCCTCACTAGGAGCACCGGCAGGTGGGTGTGACGCAGCACGCGATCAGGCGCGCTGCCCAGCATCCAGCGGGCCAGCCCCGCTCGGCCGTGAGTGGACATGGCGATGAGGTCCACGTTCTCCGCCTCGGCGATATCGGTGATAGAGCGAACCACTCCGCCCACCCCCACCTTCACCTCCACCTTGAATCGCTGCCGGCGCAACTGCTTGGCCACAGTCGCCAGGTACTCCTCAGCCAGGGAGCGGATCCGATCCGCAGTCTCCTCGGCATACTGCTTGTGGCCGCCTCGCGCCTCGACCGGGGCCTCGGCGGCATGGAAAAGGACGAGCGTGCTGCCGAAGCCGCGGGCGAGGGTCTTGACGCAAGGCAGGACCCCTTGCGCTATGGCGGAACCATCGAACGGCACCAATATCTTCTCGAACATGTTTACCCCCGCTGCCAAAGTGGTGTCGCCGTATGCTAGCAAGGAAGCGATGCCCTCGCAAGCCTACCGGCGGCGGCAACGATTTGCCACCAAGCCTCCGCCTTCGGTAAGATCGATGGGCTAGTCGCATTCCTGGCAAGGTGGCCCCATTGATCATCACTGGCCTCGATAGAATCCTGCCGCGCGTGTCCAAGCCCGCCCGCTATACGGGCGGCGAGTGGAACGCCGTCGTCAAGGACTGGGACGCGACCCCTTTGCGGGTCGCCCTGGCCTACCCCGATGTCTACGAGATCGGCATGTCCAACCTGGGGCTGGCCATCCTCTACGATATCCTCAACCGCCAGCCGGACGTGCTCTGCGAGCGCGTGTTCGCCCCCTGGACGGACATGGAGCAGGCCATGCGCCAGGCCGCCATTCCCCTTTTCGGTCTGGAGACGCGTCACCCTCTGGCGGAGTTCGACGTCATCGGCTTCTCCCTGGGCTACGAGCTGTGCTACACCAACGTCCTCAACATGCTTGACCTGGCCGGCCTACCGCCGCTGGCGGCCCGCCGCCGCCGCGCCCTGCCGCTGGTCATCGGCGGCGGCAGCGGCGCCCTCAACCCCGAGCCTCTGGCCGACTTCCTCGACGCCTTCGCCCTCGGCGACGGCGAGGAGTTGGTGCTGGACATCGTGGAGTGCCTGCGCCGGTTCAAGGCCGGCGGCGGTTCCAAGCTGGAGCTTCTGCGCCACCTGGCCCAGGTCGAGGGAGTGTACGTCCCGCGCTTCTATGCCACCCGCCATGCCGCTGACGGCACGGTTGCCGCCACGAAGGTCACCGACGCCGCCGCGCCCGCTACCGTCCGCAAGCGGCTCGTCCCGAAGCTGCCGCCGGCCCCCACCCGCCCCATCGTTCCCTTCGTGCAGGTGGTGCATGACCGGGCCGGCATCGAGGTCCAGCGGGGCTGCACGCAGGGTTGCCGCTTCTGCCAGGCAGGGATGATCTACCGCCCCCGCCTGGAGCGCAGCGCCGAGGAGGTGGTGGCCGCGGCCCGCGAGCTGCTGGCCACCACCGGCTATCGCGAGCTCTCGCTCCTCTCCCTCAGCACCACCGACCACTCTCAGATGGTGCCGATGGTGCGCGCCCTCAAGCGCGAGCTGGGCGAAGACATTGTCATCTCGCTGCCTAGCCTGCGGGTGGACACTTTCTCGATGGAGGTGGCCAAGGCGATGGCCGGGCCGGGTCGCCGCGCCCTGACCTTGGCCCCGGAGGCGGGGAGCCAGCGCCTGCGTCTGGTCATCAACAAGCTGATAACGGACGAAGACGTACTGCGGGCGGCGGAGGCGGCCTTCTCCTGTGGATGGACGGGACTGAAGCTGTACTTCATGGTCGGCCTGCCCACCGAGACGCTGGAGGACGTGCAGGGCATCGCCCAGTTGGCCGCCCAGGTCAAAGAGATCGGCCGCGGCTACCACAAGGGCCGCACCCGCGTTCGGGTCAGCGTCTCCACCTTCATCCCCAAGCCGCACTCGCCCTTCCAGTGGGCCCGTCAGAACACCGCCGAGGAGTTGGCCCCCAAACACGAGCTGCTGCGCCGCGCCTGCCGGCGGGCCGGCCTGGAGTTTACCTGGGAAGAACCCGAAGGCAGCCTGCTGGAGGCCGTGCTCTCCCGCGGCGACCGCCGTGTGGGGCGGGTCATCCTACGGGCCTGGGAGCTGGGTTGCCACTTCGACGCCTGGCACGAGCACCTCGACTGGGCGAAGTGGCAGCAGGCCCTCACCGACCGCGGCCTCGACCCCGCCTTCTACGCCCACCGCGAGCCCGAGCTCTTCCAAAAGCTCCCCTGGTCCCACATCGATGCCGGCGTCAGCGAGGCCTTCCTGCGCGGCGAGTGGCTCAAAGCCCAGGCGGGCGAGCCCACCCCCGACTGCAACAACGCGCTGTGCAATGTCTGCGGGGTGGAGCACCTGGGCGCGGAAGCCTGCCTGGCCAAGGTGGACGAGCTTGCCCAGCAGCGGCGCCCGCCCGCCGGCAGTCGCCAGCCGGCGTAGGGGCAGGGGTGGCGCGCGAGGCGCCCAACGCGCTGGCTACTTGAGCGACTTGATGTAGGCGGCGAGGGCGTTGATGTCGGCGTCAGTGAGGCTGGTGTAGGTGGGCATCACCGCCTGGAATCCCTGCGTTATCTTCGCCCCCGGCGTCCGGATGGACTCGATCAGGTACCTCCAATCGGCGGTGACGGTGGAGCCATCGGCGAGCGTGACGGTGCTGCCGAAGAGACCGCTCCAGGTGGGCCCCACGCCAGCTGCCCCGGTCGTCGTGTGGCAGCTGGTGCAGGCGAAGCTCGTGGCCAGCTTCTCGCCCTGGGCGACCCAGGCCGCAGGCACTTCCGTCGGCTCGCCCACGGGCTCGGCCGCCGGCGCGGCGCGCACGACGGCGCCACAGTAGCCGGTATTGATCTGGGAGGGGTCGCTGGCGGAGGGCGGCACCGGCAGCTCGAACTGGGCGTCCAGTTGGTCGCTATAGGTCAGCTCTTTCTCCCAGGCATTGCCGGCGTTCGTCGTTATGAGCAGCACCAGCTGGCGGATCTGCTCGTCGTTCAGGGAGCCGCCGTAGTTCAGGGACCAGGCGGGCATGAGCGTGCCGGCGCGACCGCAGCGGATGGTATCGCCCAAGCGGAGCTGGAGCGCTTTCAGCTCGGTGGGGTCGGTCGGCCGGTTGGGCTCGATGTTCAAAGGGATGCCGGGGAAGACAGCGTTCTCGCTCACCCCTCCGCCCGTCCGGCCGTGGCACACGCGGCAGTTCTGGGCGAAGAGGTGAGCCCCCCTGTCTGCCGCGGTCACGTTCTGGCGGTCCTCCGCCCGTTGCGCCCGGGCGGAGTCCCAGGCCCAGTACAGGCCGATCGCCAGGACGGTGAGGAGCAGCAGCAGGACCATAATGTTGACCTGCTTGTTCCTCATGGCGCCATCCTAGCCTTTCGCGATCACGTTTACAAGGGCCTCGGGGCCGCTCCTCTGTCATGCTGAGCGGAGCGTGGCCGCTCCTCTGTCATGCTGAGCCGAGCGCGGCCCCTCCTCCGTCACGCCGGGCGGGCACTGCCCCTCCTCTGTCATGCTGAGCGAAGCGAAGCATCTGGCGGGGTGCGGGACCCCCCTGCCGGCGATTCCCCGCTCGCGCTGGTCTCCGTGGACGCCGCTCATGGTTCGACAAGCTCACCACGAGCGGGTTTGACTCCGCTCACCCCGAGCCTGTCGAAGGGCGGGCAGAAAGGGGGCACGCCCCTCGAACAGGGGAGCCCGTCGCGTTGACACGGCCATGGCCGCGCTGCTATCTTGGCCGCAAGGGGGCTATTGTGCCGAAGGGATCGAAGAAGCGAGGACGCAAGCCCATGGGCCAGCCGGCCCGGCCCGGCGGCGCCAGCCCGTCGGGCCGTCCGACGCGGTCGGGCCCCCCGGATCGGCCGGGCCGCCCCGCCCGACCGGGAGGCCGCCCTACCCGACCTGGCCGGCCCACGCGGGCAGTCGGCCGGTTCCGCAACCTGGGGTTCGTGGCGGCGCTGGTGGCCACCGTCATTGCCGCCATTGCCCTCATCGGCATCGCCAATCTCCTGCGCGGAGGCAGCAGCACCACCACTACCCCCATTGTCATCCCCACCCCCATCGCCGCTGCCAGCGACATGACGCTGGGTGACCCCAACGCGCCGGTCACCGTCTACGAGTACTCGGACTTTCAGTGCCCCGTCTGTCGCGACGCCGCCGCCGACCTAGTGCCCAGCCTGGACAAGAACTATCTTGCTACCGGCAAGGCTAAGCTCGTATTCAAGAACTTCGCCTTCATCGGACAGGAGTCCGCCTCCGCGGCGGAGGCTGCCGAGTGCGCCAACGAGCAGGGTCAGTTCTGGGAGTACTACAAGAAGCTCTACGAGGAGCAGGACGGCGAGAACAAGGGTACCTTCAAGATTGACAACCTGAAGCTCTTCGCCCAGCAACTCGGCCTGAACCAGGCTGACTTCGACACCTGCCTTGACAGTCAGAAGTACGCCAGTGCTGTCGCCGACGACCTCTCGGAGGGGGAGCGGCGAGGCGTGAACGGCACACCCACCTTCTTCGTGAACCAGACCCAGGTAAACAGCACCTACGACGCCATCGCCAAGGCCATCGATGCCGCCCTGGCGACACCCACCCCCCCGCCGGCGACGTCCACCCCGCCAGCGGAAGGCACGCCGCAATCAGAAGGCACCCCTAGTGGCTAGGACCGCCAGGGCGGCCAAAGACGCCGCATCCAGGAGAGCAGCCAAGCGGGCTGTGCCGCCGCCACCTGCCTACGAGGCGCCGCTGACCTTGGGCGGTCGGGCCCGGTGGGGCGCCCTGTGCGCTCTGGCCTTTGCCGGGATGGGCGTGGCCGCCTACCTGACCTACACCCACTACACCGACACGCTGGTGGCCTGCCCGCGACTGGGCCAGTGCCAGACGGTACAGCAGAGCGAATATTCGACTATGGCGGGCATCCCGGTGGCCCTCCTGGGCGGCCTGGCCGCAGCGGCGCTGCTGGCCGTCGCCCTGGGCCGGCTGGCCGGGCTATCGCTGGCGGTGGAGTGGGCGTCTCTAGCCGCCCTAAGCCTGACCACCGTGTCGGTGGCCTTCGCCGCCTACCTGACCTACGTGGAGCTGTTTGTGCTGGACGCTATCTGCATCTACTGCGTGTCTCTGGCCTCTATCTTCACTGCCAGCTGGATCATCAGCCTGAGCGAATCATTCCTGACTAGGGATATATCCCCCGCACCAGGGTAGCCTCGGCCACCCTCTGCACGCCCAGCATCGTCGCTGCCTGCCGCAGCGTCACGCCTTCCTTGTCGGCCAGGCTCTTCACGTCGCCGAAGGCGCGGGTCAGCACCCGCCGCAGCCGTTCGTTGATCTCCTCCTCCTCCCAGAAGAACGACTGGATGTCCTGCACCCACTCGAAGTAGGAGACGATCACGCCGCCGGCGTTGGCCAGGATGTCCGGTATGAGCACGACGCCCCGCTCGGCCAAGATGGCGTCCGCTTCCGGGGTGACGGGCCCGTTGGCCCCTTCAAGGATGGTCTTGGCTCTGACCCGCGAGGCGTTGGCGGCGGTGATCTGGCTCTCCATGGCGGCCGGGATCAGGATGTCCACCGGCAGCGCCAGCAGCTCTTCGTTGGTCGGGTGGTCGCCGCCCGGGGCCTGGGCCAGCTTTCCGCCCTCCTGCCGGAAGCGAGAGAGCGCTTCCACGTCCAGCCCGCGGTCATTGTACACGGCGCCGGACGAATCGCTCATCGCGACGACGCGACAGCCTTCGGCCGCCAGCAGGCGGGCGGCCACACCGCCCACGTTGCCGAAGCCCTGGATGGCCACCGTGGCCCCGGCCAGAGCTGTTAGTCCGTGGCTGGCCGCCTCTTGGGCGACGTAGAGAAGCCCCCGGCCGGTGGCCTCCATACGCCCCAGCGTGCCGCCGACGGACAGCGGCTTGCCGGTGACCACTCCCGCCACCGAGTAGCCACGGTGCATGCTGTACGTGTCCATGATCCAGGCCATGATCCTGGCATCGGTGCCCATATCGGGCGCCGGGATGTCTTCCTGGGGGCCGATGAGAACTGCGATCTCCGTGGTGTAGCGGCGGGTCAGGTTCTCCAGCTCCCGCGCCGAGAGCTTCTTCGGTTCGACGGCCACGCCACCCTTGGCGCCGCCATAGGGGATCCTGGCGACAGCGCATTTCCAGGTCATCCACATGGCCAGCGCCTTCACTTCGTCCAGGTCTACCGCCGGGTGGTAGCGGATGCCGCCCTTCGCCGGGCCCAGGACCACGTTGTGCTGCACGCGGTGCCCGCGGAAGACGGCCGTGGAGCCGTCGTCGAGGCGAATCGGGAAGTGCACGGTGAGCTCCCGTTTGCAGGAGCGCAGGATCGGGCGAATGTTCTCATCCAGTCGCAGGCGATCGGCGGCGGAGTCGAACTGAGCAACCGCCGTTGCCCAGGCATTGGCCGGTTCCGACATGGGAGTCCACCTTTCTTAGTGAAAGGCCTGGGCCGCCCCGACCGGGGCGGCCCAGGGCCCTCTCCATTCCGTCCTCCAGCCGGCAGGGGCCGGGCAGCTACTCGGCCGGCTCATCCTCCTTGGCGGCGAGGTCCGTCTCGTCTTCGTCCTCGTTCTCATCGATCTTCTCTTCGGCCTCTATGTCCTCCAGATCGCCAAACCCGGAACGCAGTCCGGCGAGCTGGCGCTCCAGCTCCTCGGCGAAGCCTTCCGGCAGCCTGGCCGGACGTTCGCCTTCTTCAGCCAGCTCCGCCGCCTCGCCCGGGAAGAAGGAGGCAGGCCCCAGCAGCTCCGTCGGCGGCCGGCGCTCGGGCACACTGACCTGGGCGCGGGCCGGGATGAGCTTGCCGATGATGACGTTCTCCTTCAGGCCCAAAAGGTGATCGACGGCGCCGGCCACCGCGGCCTCGGTGAGCACGCGGGTGGTCTCCTGGAAAGAGGCGGCGGCCAGGAAGCTATCGGTGTTCAGCGAGGCCTTGGTCACCCCCAGCAGGACGGGCTGGGCGGTGGCCGGCTCTCCCCCTTCCGCCAGCACCTTGGCGTTCACCTCTTCAAAGCGGAAGCGGTCCACCAGCTCGCCGGGCAGCAGGCTGGTGTCGCCGGGCGAATCCACCCGCACCCGGTGGAGCATCTGGCGAACGATCACCTCGATGTGCTTGTCGTTGATGGTCACGCCCTGGGAGCGGTAGACCTTCTGCACCTCTTCCACCAGGTACAGCTGCACGGCCTCCGGCCCCTGCACCCGCAGGATGTCCTGCGGGTTAACGGCGCCGTCGGTGAGCTGCTGGCCGGCGTGGACGTAGTGGCCCGTCTCCACCCGAATGCGGGAGGTGGGAGGCACCGGGTACTCCCGCTCCTCTCGCTCCTCGTATAGAACGGAGAGACGATCGCCACGCTCCCGCAGGATGCGTCCGGCGATGCGGGCGGTGACTTGCCCGGCGGGAACGGGCAGGGCAGCCTCTGCCCCCTCCGCGGCCGCCTCGGGCGAGGGAGGCAGGGCCAGAACGGTTCCCTGGTCCACCCACTGGTCGTGTTCCACCAGCACCTCCGCCCCTTCGGGCAGCGTGTAGTCGTCGCGGTAGAGCTCGCTGCTCACCACCCTGATGCGCCGGCTATCGCCATCGCGCAGGATCTCCGCCGTGCCGGCGATCTCAGAGATAATGGCCGCCCCCTTGGGCACCCGCGCCTCGAACAGCTCCTCCACCCGCGGCAGACCGGACGTGATGTCGAGGCCGGCCACACCGCCGGTGTGGAAGGTGCGCATGGTGAGCTGGGTGCCGGGCTCGCCGATGCTCTGGGCGGCCACGATGCCCACCGCCTCACCCATGCCCACGAGCTGGCCACGCGCCAGGTTGCGCCCATAGCACGGAGCGCACATGCCTCGCTTGGTCTGGCAGGTCAGCGGCGAGCGCACGTGCACCCGCTGGATGCCGAGAGCCTGGACGCGGTCGGCAACCTCCTCCACGATCTCTTCGTTGCGCTGGACGATGACCTCGCCGGTCTCCGGATCGATGAGGTCCGAGGCAGCCCAGCGGCCGATGATCCGCTCGCGCAGGGATTCGAACACTCCCTTGTCGCTCGGCTCCGTCAGCCAGATGCCGGCGCTGGTCCCGCAGTCGTCCTCCAGGATAATGACCTCCTGGGACACGTCGATGAGGCGGCGGGTCAGATACCCGCTGTCGGCAGTGCGGAGCGCAGTGTCGGCCAGGCCCTTGCGGGCGCCGTGCGTCGAGATGAAGTACTCCAGCACGCTCAGCCCCTCGCGGAAGGACGAGCGGATGGGCAAATCGATGATACGGCCGGCGGGGTCGGTCATGAGGCCGCGCATGCCGGCCATCTGGCTGATCTGGCTGATGTTTCCCTTGGCGCCGCTGACCGCCATCAGGTAAACGCCGCCGTAGTGGTCCAGCCCATCCTGGATGACGGTCTGCATCTCCTCCGTGGTCCGGCGCCAGATCGCCACCGCCTGGTCGTACCGTTCGTCCTCGGTGATCAGGCCCGTCTGGAACTGCTGCTCGACCTGGGCGACGTGGGCATCGGCCTCGGCCAGAAGGGTGGCCTTCCGCTCGGGCACCTTCAGGTCGTTCATGGCAATGGTCATGCCGGACTGAGTAGCGTAGTGGAAGCCGACGTCCTTGACGCGGTCCACCATTTCCGCCGTCCGCTCAGCGCCCAACTTGCGCGAGCACTCGGCCACCAGGTCCTTGAGGACCTTCTTGTCCAGCACCTCGTTGCGGAAGCCCAGCTCCTCCGGCAGCACCTCGTTGAAGATAATGCGCCCCACGGTGGTGTCGATGAGCTGGCCTCCGGTCTTCGCGTCGCGGACGCGGATGCGGGCCTGGAGGTCCACCAGGCCCAGGTCGCAGGCCAGCTTAGCCTCCTGGAAGCTGCTGTAGACGCCCCGCGGCGGTGCGCCGTCGTGGTATTCCCCCTTGGCCGCTGTCCTGGGCAGGGTGAGGTAGTAGCAGCCCAGCACGATGTCCAGAGTGGGGGCCACCGTCGGCTCGCCGTTGCTGGGCAGGAGCAGGTTCTGAGACGAGAGCATGACCTGGCGCGCCTCGGCCACCGCCGCCCGCGACAGCGGGATGTGCACCGCCATCTGGTCCCCATCGAAGTCGGCGTTGAACGCAGCGCATACCAGGGGATGGATCTGGATGGCGCTTCCATCGATGAGCACCGGCTCGAAGGCCTGAATGCCCAGCCGGTGGAGGGTGGGCGCCCGGTTGAGCAGCACCGGCCGCTCCCGCGCGATCTCGTCCAGGATGTCCCAAACCTCGGGCCGCGCCCGCTCGACGACGCGCTTTGCAGACTTGATGTTGTGGGCCAGACCGCGCGCCACCAGGGCCTGCATGACAAAGGGCTTGAACAGCTCCAACGCCATGCGCTTGGGAATGCCGCACTGGTTGAGCTTCAGCTCCGGCCCAACGACGATGACGGAGCGGCCGGAGTAGTCGACCCGCTTGCCCAGCAGGTTCTGACGGAAGCGCCCCTGCTTCCCCTTGAGCATGTCCGACAGGCTCTTCAGCTTGTGGTTGCCCGCCGTAGAGACGGCTCGCCCCCGCCGGCCGTTGTCGATCAGGGAGTCCACCGCCTCCTGGAGCATGCGCTTCTCGTTGCGGATGATGATCTCCGGCGCCCCCAGCTCCAGCAGCCGCTTGAGACGGTTGTTGCGGTTGATCACCCGTCGATAGAGGTCATTTAGGTCGCTGGTGGCGAAGCGGCCGCCATCGAGCTGCACCATGGGGCGAAGGTCGGGCGGCAACACCGGCAGCACGGAGACGACCATCCACTCGGCGTGGTTGCCGCTTTTGCGGAAGGCCTCCATGACCTTCAGGCGCTTTGTGGCCTTCTTGCGCCGCTGGCCGCTGAAGTTCTGGATCTCCAGCCGCATCTTGAGGGCCAGCTCGTCCAGGCCTATGCGGCGCAGAATGTCCAGGATGGCCTCGGCGCCCATTCCCCCCTCGAACACGCCGGGGTAAGCGGTGGCCAGTTCACGGTACTTCGGCTCGGGCAGCTGTGTCACGGCATCGTCGCGGACGGGGTCCTTCAGGTCTTCCAGCTCCTCGATGCGCAGCCGGTACTCCTCAGCTACCTTCCGCCGTTCCTCCTGCATCTTCTGCCGCAGGGGCTCCGCTTCGGCCCAAGCGGCGTCGCGCCGCTCCTGGGCCTTCTTCTCGGCCAGCAGCGCGGCGTCCTGCCGCCGCTGGTCGAAGAGGGCCCCCAGCTCGCCCCGCCGTCTCTCGGCCAGGGCCTGCAGGCGCTGCTGGGCCTCGGGGTCCGCCGCCTCGCCTGCCGCGACGATGACCTCGTCCTCCAGGGCCAAATCCTTGGTAACGGGCTTGCCCTGTCCCTTGGCCAGGGCCTTCTCCACAGCGGCGACTTTCTTCTCTAGTGCCTCCAGCGCCCGCTTCTCTTCGTCCTCCAGGCGCGCCAGTTGCTCCGCCTGCTGCCCGGCTATCTGGGTGGCGGCGGCCTCGCCGCCGGTCTCGATGCTGGCGATCTTCTCCGCGGCCTGCCGCTCTCGCTCCGTCGCTTGCTGCTCCATCTCCTCGCGCAGGGCATCGATGGCGCGCTGGCGGGCCGCCTCGTCGACGCTGGTGACGATGAAGTGGGCGAAGTAGAGAACGCGCTCCAGGTTGCGGGGGGAGATGTCCAGCAGCAGGCCGATGCGGCTGGGGGTGCCCTTGACGAACCAGATGTGGGCGACCGGTGAGGCTAGCTCGATGTGGCCCATGCGCTCGCGGCGAACCTTGCTGCGGGCCACTTCCACACCGCACTTGTCACAGATAATGCCCTTGTAGCGGACGCGCTTGTACTTACCGCAGTAGCACTCGAAGTCTTTGGTGGGCCCGAAGATCTTCTCGCAGAAGAGCCCGTCCTTCTCCGGCTTCAGTGTGCGGTAGTTGATGGTCTCCGGCTTGGTCACCTCCCCGTAGGACCAGGAGCGCACCTGCTCCGGCGAAGCCAGGGCTATGCGGATGGCGTTGAAATCGCGAACCTCAAGAACCAAGTAGGTCCTCCCCCTCGAAACCTGACAGGTTGATGCCCAACTCGGGGATGTCCGTCGCCGACGTGTCGGCCAGGGTCACCCTCTCCTCTTCCTCGTTCAACACTTCCACCGCCAGGCATAGGGCCTGGAGCTCCTTTACCAGCACCTTGAAGGACTCAGGCACGCCCGGCACGGGGATGTCCTCGCCCTTGACGATCGACTCGTAGGTCTTGACTCGCCCCACCACGTCGTCGGACTTGACGGTGAGCAGCTCTTGAAGGATGTGGGCGGCGCCGTAGGCCTCCAGCGCCCACACCTCCATCTCGCCGAAGCGCTGGCCGCCGAACTGGGCCTTGCCGCCCAGGGGCTGCTGCGTGATGAGCGAGTAAGGCCCGGTGGAACGGGCGTGGATCTTGTCCTCCACCAGGTGGACCAGCTTCATCATGTAGATGTAGCCGACCGTCACCGGCTGGTCGAAGGGGGCGCCGGTGCGGCCGTCATAGAGGGTCTGCTTGCCCAGCGTGGGCACAGCCGGCCCGCCGGCCAGCATCACCTCATCGGCCTGCTGCTCCAGGTCGTGGATGGGCCGGTCGCGGACATCTTTCCGGCCCTGTTGCTCCAGCCACAGCTCCAGGCAAACTCGCTTGGCCTCGCCCACGCGGGACTCATCGAAGACGGCGGCGCCGTCGTAGCCGCGCTCGGCCAGCCAGCCAGTGGCCTTATCCAGGTCCAGGTTCTCGCCGGCGGAATGGTGCTGGCCGTTGGCGCCGGGCGCGATGGCGGCGGCCTCTTGAGCCAGCCAGACGCGGGATAGGGCGTCCTCCACCGTCTCCGGGTTGCCGCCATCGAAGACGGGAGAGAAGGCCCGGAAGCCCAGGATCTTGGCCGCCCAGCCCAGATGCGTCTCTAGCACCTGGCCGATGTTCATGCGGCTGGGGACGCCGATCGGGTTGAGGATGATGTCCACGGGCGCCCCGTCGGCCAGGTAGGGCATGTCCTCCACCGGCAGGATGCGGGCGATGACGCCCTTGTTGCCGTGGCGCCCGGCCATCTTATCCCCTTCGGCAATCTTGCGCCGCTGGGCGATGCAGACGCGCACCATCTTGTTGACGCCGGGCGGCAGCTCGTCGTGGTTCTCGCGCGAGAAAACCTTCACGTCGATGACCTTGCCCCGCTCGCCGTGAGGCACACGGAGCGAGGTGTCCTTCACCTCGCGCGCCTTCTCGCCGAAGATGGCCCTCAGCAGCTTCTCCTCGGCGGTGAGCTCCGTCTCGCCCTTGGGCGTGATCTTGCCCACCAGGATGTCGCCGGCCTGCACCTCGGCGCCAATGCGGACGATGCCGTCTTCATCAAGGTTGCGCAGGCTCTCCTCGCCCACGTTGGGGATATCGCGAGTGCTCTCCTCCGGCCCGAGCTTCGTATCGCGGGCTTCCAGCTCGTGCTTCTCTACGTGCACAGAGGTGAACTTGTCCTCGCGGGCCACCCTCTCGGAGATAATGATGGCGTCCTCGAAGTTGTACCCCTCCCAGCTCATGAAGGCGCAGAGCAGCGTCTCGCCCAGGGCCAGCTCGCCCTGGTCGGTGGACGAGCTGTCAGCCAGCGGGTCGCCCCGCTGCAGCCGCTGCCCCTTCCGCACGATGCACCGCTGATTGACGCACGTGCCCTGGTTGGAGCGCACGAACTTGGCCAGCTCGTACGTCTTCTCTTGGCCGTCGTCGTAGCGGACGCGGATGTGGCGAGCGGTGCAGCTCAGCACCACGCCGTCGTCCTCGGCGAAGATCGCTTGGCCGGAATCGAAGGCCGTCTGGCGTTCCATCCCCGTGGCTACCAGGGCCACCTCGGGTCGCACCAGCGGCACCGCCTGGCGCTGCATGTTGGAGCCCATGAGGGCGCGGTTGGCGTCATCGTGCTCCAGGAAGGGGATGAGGGAAGTCGCCACGGAGACGATCTGCTTGGGCGACAGGTCCATGAACTCCACCTGATCCGGCGAGGCGGTGATAAAGCGACTGCCGAAGCGAGACTCGATCTTGTTCTCGATGAAGTGGTTGCGCTCGTCCAGGGGCTCGTTCGCCTGGGCCAGCACGTAGTTGTCCTCCTCGTCCGCCGACATGTAGACGACTTCCTGCGAGACGAAGGGCCGCACGGCGATCGTGGTAGGCGGCAGCTGGGCCAGGCGCGCGGCCAGTTTGGCCGTCACCTCGCTGCCGGCGGCCACCACCTTGCCTCCGGCGTCCTTGACGTCCGTCCGCAGGAAACGGCCCATCAGGCCGGGCGAGTCGTTGGGCAGCTCGCGCACCACGCGCCGGTAGGGGCTTTCGATGAAGCCGTACTCGTTGACGCGGGCGTAGGTGGCCAGGCTGCCGATAAGGCCGATGTTCGGTCCTTCCGGCGTCTCGATGGGGCAGATGCGGCCGTAGTGGCTGAAGTGGACGTCGCGCACGTCAAAGCCGGCGCGGTCACGCGACAGGCCGCCGGGCCCCAGGGCCGAAAGCCGGCGCTTGTGGGTCAGCTCGGCCAGGGGGTTGGTCTGGTCCATGAACTGCGAGAGCTGGGAGCCGCCGAAGAACTCCTTGATGGCCGCCACCACCGGCCTGATGTTGATGAGGGCGCTGGGCGAGGTGGTCTCCGGATCGGTGATGGTCATGCGCTCGCGCACCACCCGCTCCATCCGCAGCAGCCCGATGCGGAACTGGTTCTGGATGAGCTCGCCCACGGTGCGAACGCGGCGGTTGCCCAGGTGGTCGATGTCGTCCGGCCGCCCCTGGCCGTTGTTCAGGCGAATGATCTCGCGCGTGATGGCCAGCAGGTCCTGCGGCTCCAGGATGCGGACGGTGGCCCCGTCCCGGTGGGCCAGGCGCTTGTTCAGCTTATAGCGTCCCACCTTGCCCAGGTCATAGCGGCGAGGGTTGAAGAACAGGGCCGTGAGCAGGTTGCGCGCGTTCTCCAGGGTGGGCGGGTCGCCCGGGCGCAGGCGGCGGTAGAACTCTAGGAGCGCTTCCTCCTTGTTCTTGGAGGGCTCCCGGTCAACCGTGGAACGGATGTAGTGCCGGTTGGGGTCATTGTCCACGTCCTCGAACAGGGCCAGGACGCGGTCATCCGTCCCTAGGGCCTGCTCGTCCGTGATCTCGGGGTCCTCGTCGATGGCCCGCAGGAGGGTGGTTATGGGGATCTTCTTCTTGCGGTCCACCTTGACGTAGACCACGTTCTTGCTGCTTGTTTCGAACTCGAGCCAGGCGCCGCGGTTAGGGATGAGCTTGGCGTAGCAGAGGTCGCGCCCGCTGGTGGCGTCGCGCATCAAGGTGAAGTAGACGCCGGGCGAGCGCACCAGCTGCGACACCACCACCCGCTCGGCGCCGTTGATGATGAACGTGCCGTTTTCGGTCATCAGGGGGAAGTCCCCCATGAAGATCTCGGTCTCTTTGATCTCGCCCGTCTCCTTCACCAGGAGCTCGACGTTCACGTGCAGCGGGGCAGCGTAGGTCATGTCCCGCTCGCGGCACTCGGCCTGGCAGTACTTGGGTTCACGAAACTCGTAGTCGCTGAAGCGCAGCTCCAGCCGGTTTCCGGTGAAGTCCAGGATGGGCGAGATCTCGTGGAAGAGTTCCCGCAGCGCCTCTCTCTTGAACCACTCGTAGGAATCGAGCTGGATGCGGATGAGGTTGGGCACCTGGATCACTTCGGGGATGCGGGAGTAAAACTTCTTGAGCTGAGGAAGGCGGTCTGCATCTCGGGCAAATTCCCTGGCCAAAGTCATGTACAAAAATCCTCCCGAAGGCAAAAGATCCCCGAGGCCTCTGCCGTGGCTAACAGTGCACTACGCCTTATGGTGATTGCGAACCGGGGAAAGTGAAAATTGAGGAAAAGCGTCCTGCCATCAACAGAATAATATACCCCTAATCCTGTGCGCTTGTCAACACCTTGAGCCGATATCCCGCCGCTGCCGCCTGTAACACTATCCGAGCGCGGAGCGTCCCCATTAAGTGGCGTGAGGCCCCGGCACCTCGCGCCCGCCCCCAACGATGAGCTATCCAGACGCACCCGACACCTTCTCGGTCGAGCCTCCGCCCGAAACGGAGGACGAGCCGGACGCGGCTGGCGGGAGCCGCCCTGCCGCCCTGGAGCCGCCGGCGCCGCGAACCATCGAGGACACCGGCCTCTCCCCCTCTTTCCTAACCGAGCTCGTGCTCAAGATCATGCACTACGCCGAGCTACCCACGGCGGAGCACATAGCCCGCACGGTGGCCCTCCCCTCGCGGCTGCTTGACGGGCTGCTGGCCTCCCTCAAGGAGGGCCAGCTCTGCGAGAACGTGAGCACGCCCGGCCTCCTGCCGGGGACCTACTGCTACCGGCTGACCGAATTGGGCCGCCACCGCGCCGAGGAGGCCCTGGCCCGCTGCCGCTACGCCGGACCGGCCCCCGTCACGCTGAACCAGTACGAGGAGATGGCCGACCGCCAGGGCCGGCAGCGATGGCGCCCCGCCAAGGAGGCCATCCGCAAAGGCATAAAGTCTCTCGTCCTCGACGACGATATTGCCAACTTCGCCCAGCGCGCCCTCTACTCGGGCCGCTGTGCGATGATCTTCGGGCCCACCGGCAACGGCAAGACTCACCTCCTCGCCTCTTTCCTCCAGCACCTGGATGGCACCATCCTCGTGCCCTATTCCATCTACGCCTACGGACAGATCATCAAGTTCTTCGACTCGTTCGTCCACGTCCGCGTCTCCGACGATGAAGCGAACGGCTTGTCCAACGGCGAGGCGGAAAGCGGCGCCGCCCTCCTGAGCCAGGTGCGGGCCGTCGACAGGCGTTGGGTGAAGATCCGCCGCCCGGGGATCATCGTCGCCGGCGAGCTGACGCTGGAGCATCTGGAGCTGGGCTATGACCCGGTCACCCGTTTCTATCAGGCTCCCCCTCACCTGAAGGCGCAGGGGGGCATTCTGGTGGTGGACGACTTTGGGCGCCAGAAGGTGCCGCCACGGGAGCTGCTGAACCGCTGGATCATGTCCCTGGAGCGCGGCCGCGATAACCTCACCCTCCAGACCGGCGAGAGTATCAACCTGCCCTTCCACCTGGTGCTCTTGCTCTCCACCAATATCTCGCCGGGGTCGCTGACAGACGAGGCCCTCTTGCGTCGCATCCCGTACAAGGTCTACATCCCATCGCCCGCCCCCGCTCAGTTCAAGGAGATCCTGCGCGGCCAGTGCCAGCACTGGGGCGTCAGGCACTCGCCGGAAGAGTTGGACGATGCCGTCGCCTTCATCTTCGCGGCGGCCGGCGTCTGCCCCAGCGGCTCCCTGGCCCGCGACCTGGCATCCATCATCGTCGACAATTCGCACCATGACAGCTGCGAGCCCGTCCTCACAAGGGACACCCTGGAGCTAGCGCTGCAACAGTTCACCGCCCGCCAATGGGCGGAGGCCATGGCCCCCGGCCCGCACGCGCCGTAATGGCTGGCCCCCCGACGGGGGCCAGGCCGCCGTGGGGTCCACCGGCCTTCAGCCCCCCGATGCCCCAGGCTTCAGCCTGGGGTTGGGCGTAACCTTGGCTAGCCATTCGGGTCAACGTCCGCTATTATTGTTTGACTTAAGACGGTGTTTATACTACCATAAAGTAGGAAAGATTTCTTGTGAAGTAGCGCACAAGCTAGCCCAGAGGAGACCCTAATGTCGGTCAAACTCCCCGAAAACCTGGACGAAGACGGCTTCTACGGCATCCGCCTGGAGTCCATAGGCGGGCTGGGTGCCCACCTGGCGGGCCAGCTCTTGGCCGAGGTGGGTGTCTTGCGTCTCGGCCTCAACGGCTCGCATTTCTCCTCCTACGGCTCGGAGAAGAAGGGCACCCCCGTCAAGTCCTACATCCGCTTCTGCGATCCAGACCGCTCCGTCCGCACCAACAGCCCGGTGGAGCGCCCCCACCTCATCGCCGTGTTCCACGAGGCCCTCATCGGGCGGGAGAAGGTCGCCCTGGGCCTGCGCCGAGACGGCACCGTCATCGTGAACACGCTCGCCAGCCCGGAGGAGATCAAGGAGCGCCTGGGCCTACCCGGCGGCACCATCGGCGTCCTCGACGCCCATGGCATCGGCCTGGCCGAAGGGAGCCGCGTC
The DNA here is from genome assembly GCA_963701285.1 of uncultured Chloroflexia bacterium. GTDB lineage: Bacteria > Chloroflexota > Dehalococcoidia > SM23-28-2 > SM23-28-2. Next base: position 623,379 of record OY969584.1, read on the forward strand.
AACATGGCCATGCTCGGGGCGATCCTGCGGGTGGCCTCCTTCATCGACCCTCAGGTTGTCAGGGAGACCGTGCGCGAAACCTTCGAGCGCCGCTATCCCCGCCTGGTCGACGCCAACCTGCGGACCCTTCAGCGCGGCTACGACGAGCTGGTGCTGAAGACCTTCCCTATCGAAGGCGAGTGGGAGACCGGCGTGGCCCGTCCTCAGCCGGCCTACGGCTACCTCAACGCCCCCTGGGGAGGCCTGCTGCCCAACCCGGGCAACAGCATGCTCAAAGACCTCTCGGCCTCCCGTCAGGGAATGCTCCCGGAGCTCCTGCTGGAGAAGTGCGTGCATTGCGGCTTGTGCGATGTCGTCTGCCCCGACTACTGCTTCGTCTGGGAGCGCGTGCCCGGCGACAGCGACAAGCCCGTCGTGCACCTCCTCGGCATCGACTATCGCTACTGCAAAGGCTGTCTCAGGTGCGTGGACGCCTGTCCCACAGACGCCCTGGTGGAAATCCGGGAGACGGAGGGCTACGCTGAAGCCCATCGCGTGGCCTTGCTCCCCCGCCTCCAGGGACAATCGGCTTAGCAGCCGGCTAAGGAGAACATGATGGCCCAGCTACTGGAACGACCCACGGAAGACGCGGGCAAGGTCGCCCAGCAGGTCGACTTCCGCACTGGCAACGAGATGGCCGCCCGCGCGGCCAAGCAGATCAACTTCCACCTGATGGGCTACTACCCCATCACTCCCTCCACTGAGATCCCCGAGTTCTTGGACGAGATGAAGGCGGAGGGCGAGAACCCCATCCGGATGGTCCCCGCCGACGGGGAGCACGGCGCCGCCGGCATCTGCTACGGCGCCAGCACCGGCGGAGGCCGCGTCTTCAACGCCACGAGCTCCCAGGGCTTCCTCTATTCCCTGGAGCAGCTTCCGGTGCAGTCCGGAACTCGCTTCCCTATGCTCCTTGAGCTTGTGAACCGCTCCGTCAGCGCGCCGCTGGACATCCGCTGCGACCACTCGGACCTCTACTTCGCTCTGAACCTGGGCTGGATCATCCTGCTGGCCCGCGAGCCGCAGGCCGTGTACGACATGAATATCATGGCCATCCGCATCGGCGAGCACCCCCAGGTGCGCCTGCCGGTCATCGTGGCCTACGATGGTTTCTTCACCAGCCACCAGAAGCGCCGCGTCCGCTACTTCGTCGACGACGCTGTGGTGCAGAACTTCATCGGCAAGCCGCTGGAGCTTCCCGATGCCCTTGACCCCCGCCGCCCCATCACCATCGGCGCCTACATGAACGACCCCGACCTCATCAATAACAAGTACCAGCTCAAGCTGGCCATGGACGCTGCCTATGAGGTCATCCCCCAGGTCTTCGAAGAGTATGCCCAGCTCTCCGGCCGGCGCTACTCCTTCCTCGACCTGTACCGCATGGACGACGCCGAGGTCGCGCTGGTCCTCCTCAACTCTGCCGCGGAGACGGCCAAGGACGCCGCCGACCGCCTGCGGGCCAAAGGCCAGCGGGTGGGCGTCCTGAGCCTGAGCGTGCTCCGTCCCTTCGCGGCCCAGGAGATCCGCGCCGCCTTCCGCGGCGTCAAGGCCGTCGTCATCGGCGAGCGGGCCGACTCCTACGGCGCCGAGGGCGGCCCTCTGACCCACGAGGTCAAGGCTGCCCTCCAGGACGACCCCGATAACCACACCATCTGCCTGACCCGCGTCTACGGCCTCGGCGGCAAGGACTTCTACGTTGAGGACGCCGAGGACTTCTTCCGCCTGGCCCTGGAGGCAGCCCGTAGCGGCCGCCTGGAAGGCGCCCGCTACGACTATCACGGCGTGACGCCCGGCGACCCCGAGAAGCAACCGCAGCAGGTGCTTCCCGCTCTCACCGAAGAGGACGTGACGCCCGGCCTCATAAGGGCCACGGTGAACGAGGAGACGGGCGAGCTGAAGGTGAACAGCCCCGCCCGCTGGCTGCTGGCCGCCAAGCCCAAGCGCATCGCGCCCGGACACGGCGCCTGCCCCGGCTGCGGCATCTTCCCCGCCGTGAACCAGTTCTTCAAGGGCATCGAGGGGGACATTGTCCTCCTCTCCCAGACGGGCTGCGCCGAGATCGTTACCAGCGGCTACCCCTTCAGCAACCACCGCGTGACCTACGTGCACAACCTGTTCCAGAACGGCGCCGCCACCCTCTCCGGCCTGGTGGAGATGTTCCACGAGCGCCAGCGGCGCGGCGAGCTTTCCGCCGACCAGGAGATCACCTTCGTCATGCTCTCCGGCGATGGCGGCATGGACATCGGTCTGGGGGCGGCCCTGGGCGCCGCCGTGCGCAACCACGGTCTCATCATGCTGGAGTACGACAACCAGGGCTACATGAACACCGGCAGCCAGCTCAGCTACTCCACGCCCCTGGGGCACATGACCACCACCAGCCACGTGGGGCCCGGCGAAGCGGGCAAGGCCTTCCACCACCGCGACACGCCTCAGATCATGGCCGCCTGCCACATCCCCTACGTTTTCACCGGCACCGAGGCCTTCCCCGATGAGCTGGTGAAGAAGGGGGCCAAGGCCCAGTACTACGCCAAGCACTACGGCACCGTCTACGGGAAGGTGCTCTCCGCCTGTCCCCTGAACTGGCGCATCGAGGAGCGCCTTGGCCCCGAGGTCCTCGAGGCGGCGGTGAACTCCTGCTTCTTCCCGCTGTACGAGGTCGAGCGCGGCATCACCAAGATCACCTACGACCCGGAGCGCCTGCGCAAGCGTGTCCCCCTGCGCGATTGGCTGGGCCTGATGGGCAAGACCAAGCACCTGCTCCAGCCCGAGTTCGCGGCCCAGCTCGAGGCGGCCGAGACCGAGGTCGACAGGCGCTGGCGCCGCCTCAAGGCCATGAGCGAGAGCCCGGAGCTCTAGCCCAGGCGTCAGCCCCGCCCCTTCCGCTCGTGGTGAGCCTGTCGAACCATGAGCGGAGCCCGTTATTCTGTCCCGAAAGTGGCAGCAATTGTGAAAATCGTCGCGATCCACCGCGTTCCGGCGAGAGATTATTACGACATCGTTTCTTTTCGGTCCGTACCTGGCGGGGGTCTTGACAGGCTGCGGCTCTCGCCCAACAATGGAGTATAGATATGAGGAGGTGGCACCCCGTGCTGAGGCTACACGCACTGTACGCGGTGTTCCAAGTGGACAAGCCGGCGCTCCCGAGGACGGGAGCTTCTTGACCACCGCCTGCAGCTCGGTGTCAGGGCCGACAGGGTGGGCCCGGCCGATTGGCGGACATCCGCCAGCGTTGGAGTGAAAGACGGCCGTCGAAAGACGGAGAGGCCTCGGGAGAAATCCCGAGGCCTCTTGGTACTTGCCACCTCTGCGGCCATAGCGGCGCCGTCTTCTCGCCCCTTTGGGCAAGGCCATTCCAGCAGCGGGAGATGCGAGGGACAAGAGTCGGGAAGTGGGTCGGAGGTGGGCCCGCAGACGGCCCTCACCTAAAGAGCAGAAAGCGCCCGCATTGCGAGGTCTGCCATCCTCAGCGACGCGTCAGTCATTTTGGCCAGTCCTGGCACCGTGTCGTTGTAGTCTGCCCTGTTTCGGTCCAGCCGCAGGCGGTCAAGTCTATTGCCGATGCCCTTGCGGGTGTCGTCGTGGCTCCCTCTGAATTTGCCGACTACGTACTTGTGCGCATCCGGACCGGAGGGGATGAGCGGGTCTTTCTCCACGTCGCGCACGTGGTTGTAGGCTGTCCGAAACACGGAATAATATGCGCGGCTGATCGATGTCCGCATGCGAGCATCCTGGAGCGGGGTCCCTGTCTGGAGGACCGCAAGTTGTTTCGCCAAAGCAAGATAGTCAGACCAGCCGAAACTCATTCGAATTCCAAGTGAATGCCGAGGTAGCCCCTCGTCCGTGGCATCGCATCGAGCCACCACGCCTGGTCAAGTCCTTCGAGAGACGCCAGGGCCTCGTCCGCGGAGAGGCCTGTGCGTATGAAGATCCAGAGTTGGCGATCATCTTGTGCTTCAACGTCGGCCACCACCTCAAGGATCAACTCCGGGTTGGGCCCAAAAAACCTCTGGGCCACGACGTAGGCGTCCTCGAGGACATCAGCCAGAAACCCGTGTTCGCGGATAAAGCCGGCCACAGCTTCCGGGATGCGGAACACGAAAAGCCGCGCCAGGCGATCGATCTCAGCTTGCAGCGAACGGACGATGGAGCTTCCGGGCGACCTCCGCCACAGAATGAGGGCATCTGGCTGGGACTCCGCGAGGTCAAGTGGAGGTTCCCAAGATTCTAGAGTTGGCGCAGGTCGCACGGCCCATTGTGCTTGGTCCGGCACGGTGAATACGCGCCTTGCCACGCCTGCTTCCTGCTCGCGGTCGAGAACCAGACAGCCCATTCAGTCCCTCACCTCTTCAAACAGCTCCCTCAGCTTGTCAGAGATGCATCCTTCAAAAACAGCTTCGACACGGTTGTGAGCAGCGTCCACCCATTCGAGAGCGGCATTCAGCTCTATGGCGCCCGGCTGCGCGAGAAAGTAGTCCAAGTCGAGAGCAATGGCCATCACATCCGGTCTCGGAGGCTGGGCATTGGCCATCTGGAGCCTTAGTCCATCCCTCAAGTCCTCGAAAGCGAACTCGACCCCGACCACGAATGCGCCGTGATCTTGCGGCAGGTCTGGTCCGAGAAATGGATAGAACGAGAAATAGGATTCGAGGTCAACCTTTGGACCAGAGAGTTCTATGCTGTTGATGTATCTGAGGCCGATTCGCCGGATACCAGACGGCTGGGCCACGTCGCAATATGCTTCGTATCCTTGGTGGATGATGGGGAGAAAACCATGCCACGTTGGGTAGGGCCTCAGGTGGTTTACCGCAACGAGATTTGGGCCGACCTGGATCAGCGCTGTCTCGTCTTCGCGCAAGAATTGGACGCGGTCCGATCTGATTCGGACATCCTGATCCAGTCTATGCTGCCCCGTGCGGAGTTCCACCTCCACACTCTGAGCCTGCTTCCTCTTCGGAAACACGGGCCGGACCTTTTCGTAGACCAAGCCCGGAATCGCCAAATCCCAGGCGTTACTAGGCGTGAACTGGAACTCGCAGAACGCCTCGATGATGGGTGACTTCTCGTACCTTCTGCCCACGTTTATGTCCCAGAGCCGGTCGCACACCGCGCCTGCTAGGTGGCGTTCATCCGCTTCGCCAACTGCTTTTGCCACGCAAGTCAGGCGACTTCATACTACTCTTAGCCGCGAGGCAAGGCAATGCACTGTGGTGTTCAGTAGATTGCTGACACAAGGCCCGCGTGCCCTCTGTCGCAGTGACCTGAACCACCGCTCATTTGGCGGATGAACATTGGCTGCTTGCTGGCCGCGCCGTGTGGCCGAGGCAAAATCTACCGCCCCTTGCGCAGGTGGTAGATTTCCAGATATAAGTCTGGAGCCAGCGGGGAGATTCGAACTCCCGACCCGCGGTTTACGAAACCGCTGCTCTACCACTGAGCCACGCTGGCCCCGACGCCCCCATCTTACCATCACCCGCCAAGCCAGATAACCCCAAACCTGCGGCTGCCCCCGGGTCGCGTTGGGCCAATGGTATAATCCTTGCCTGGCGCTGCCTAGCGAAGGGTGCATCGAGTGGCTGAGCAAGAAGGTAAGCCCCCGGATCCCGAGAAGGTCCGCCTCCTCCAGGCCAACCTGGACGACGAGATCGACGGCATCGCCATCTATCGCCTGCTGGCCCAGGCGGAACGCGATTCGAAGCGGCGGTCCATCTTCGAGCAGCTCGCCCAGGTGGAGGAGCGCCACGCCGATGTCTGGCGCGAGAAGCTCCGCCAGGCCGGCGTCGAGCCAAAAGAGCACGGCCCCAGCCTGCGGGTGCGTCTCCTCGGCTTCCTGGCCCGGCGCTTCGGCGTCCGGTCCGTCCTCTCCATCGTCCGCGGGATGGAGGCCGGGGCCTACGGCGCCTACATGGCCCAGGGCGAGGCCGGCCAGGCCCTGGCGCCCGACGAGCGCGAGCACGGCCGCACCCTGGCCCGCCTCCAGCGGCGCGACGTCGAGCCAGCCACGGCCATCGCCACTCGGGAGACCTGGCACCGAAGGGGCGGCGGTGGCACGCTGCGGGCCAGCGTCTTTGGCCTCAGCGACGGCCTCCTCTCCAATACCTCGCTGATCATGGGTTTCGCTGGCGCCCACACACAGGGGAAGTTCGTCCTCCTCGCCGGCGTCGCTGGACTCTTGGCCGGCGCCTCTTCCATGGCTGTCGGCGAGTACGTTTCGATGCGCGCCCAGCGGGAGCTGTTCGAGCGTCAGATCGAGCTAGAAAAGGGCGAGCTCGAGGCAGCGCCCGCGGAGGAGGAGCAAGAGCTGGCGCTCATCTACCAGGCGAAGGGCCTGCCCAAGGAAGAGGCCGAGGCCATGGCCGCCCGCCTCATGGAGAACCCCGAGGTGGCGTTAGACACGCTCGTCCGCGAGGAGCTGGGCCTCGACCCGTCGGAGCTGGGCTCGCCGTGGGGCGCCTCCGTCGGCTCGTTCCTGACGTTCGCCATCGGAGCGCTCGTGCCGGTCATTCCGTTCTTCTTCGGCGCCAGCGCCAGCGTGCCCTTCATCGTTGCCAGCGCCGGCCTCAGCGCCGTCGCCTTCTTCGGCGTCGGCGCCTCGCTATCGTTGTTCACGGGGCGCAGCGCCTGGGTCAGCGGCGGGCGGCAGTTGGCGCTGGGCGCGGTCGCCGCCACGCTAACCTTCATCATCGGGCGCATCGTCGGCGTCTCCACCGGCGTCTGACGGCCGCGCGCCGCGAGGTCGGCTCCTTAACCCAGCGCAGCCCCCTATGCTATATTGATTGTAGCTGCCTTTGGAGGACAAGGAGTTTACCCGTGTATCAGGAGCTGCGGATTTTCAGCGGCAATGCCCATCCTGATCTCGCCCAGGCCATATCCGACTACCTCGAGACTCCCCTGGGCCGCTGCGAGGTCTTCCAGTTCAGCAACGAGAACATCTTCGTCCGCTTCTGCGAGAACATCCGCGCCCGCGACGTGTTCCTGGTGCAGCCCATCGTATCGCCGGTCAACGAGCGGTGGATGGAGCTGTTCATCATGATCGACGCCGCCAAGCGCGCCTCGGCCGGGCGCATCACCGCCGTCGTCCCCTACTACGCCTACGGCCGCAGCGACAAGAAGGACCAGCCGCGCGTGCCCATCACCGCTCGCCTCATGGCCAACTTCACCGAGACCGCCGGCGCCGACCGCCTCCTGACGGTGGACCTCCACGCCGGCCAGATCCAGGGCTTCTTCAACATCCCCGTGGATGAGCTTACCGCTCTCTACATCATGACCCGCTACTTCAAGGAGAAGCGCATCCCCAACCTCACCATCGTGGCCACGGACGTCGGCGACGCCAAGCGGGCGCGCAACATGGCCGGCCGCCTGGACGTGCCCCTGGCCATCGTCGAGAAGCGGCGCATTGGCAACGAACAGCGCACCGAGGCCGTCAATATCATCGGTGACGTTGAAGGGATGAACACGCTCATCGTCGACGATGAGGTCGATACCGGCAGCACCCTGGTCAGCACCGTCGACATGCTCAGCCAGCACGGGGCCGTCGATGTCTACGCCTGCTGCACCCACGCCGTGCTCTCGGGGCAGGCCGTGCAGCACATCGAGGATTCGCCCATCAAAGAGCTGGTGGTGACGGATACCATCCCCCTGCCGCCGGCCAAGCGTTTGCCCAAGATCACGGTCCTCAGCCTGGCGCCGCTTCTTGGCGAGGCCATCCACCGCATCCACACCGGCCACTCGGTGGGGGAGCTGTTCCAGTAGGGATCGCCATGCTCAAGTGGATCACCGGCATCATCGGCGACACCAGCGAGGCCAAGCTCAAGAAGCTCGAGCCGCTGGTGAGGGCCATCAACGCGGAGGAGAGCGAGGTTGAGCCCCTCACCGACGCCGAGCTGCGCGCCCTCACCGACCAGTTCCGCCAGCGCCTCGCTGATGGCGAGGAGGTGGACGATGTCCTGCCCGGGGCCTTCGCCGTGGTGCGGGAGATGGCCAATCGCCGCCTGGGGGAGCGTCACTACGACGTTCAGCTCCTGGGCGGCATCGTCCTTCACCAGGGCAAGATCTCCGAGATGAAGACCGGTGAGGGCAAAACGCTGGTGGCCACCCTCCCCCTGTACCTGAACGCCCTTGCTGGCCTGGGCGCCCACCTTGTGACGGTCAACGACTACCTGGCCAAGCGCGACACCCAGTGGATGGGCCCCATCTTTCACGCCCTCGGTCTATCGGTGGCCTGCCTCCAGCACGACGCCGCCTACCTGTACGACCTTTCCTTCAATAGCGATAACCCCAGCCTCCGCCACCTGCGCCCCGTGCCCCGCCGCGAGGCCTATCTGGCCGACATCACTTACGGTACGAACAACGAGTTCGGCTTCGACTATCTGCGCGACAACATGGTCGTGGACCTCTCCCAGGTGGTTCAGCGCGAGCAGCACCCTCACCACTACGCCATCGTGGACGAGGTGGACAACATCCTCATCGACGAGGCCCGCACCCCCCTCATCATCAGCGGCCCTGCCGAGGAGACGGAAGAGGTCTACAAGATGTTCGCCCGCTTGGTCCCCCGCCTCCAGCTCGAGGTCGACTACACCATCGACCACCGGACCCGCTCCGCCTCCCTGACCGAGGAAGGCGTCGGCAAGCTGGAAAAGTGGCTCAACATCAAGAACATCTACGACCCCCAGAACTATCGACTCACCCGCTTCCTGGAGGCCGGCCTCAAGGCCAGCGCCCTCTACCAGCGCGACCGCGACTACGTGGTCAAGGACGGCGAGGTCATCATCGTCGATGAGTTCACCGGCCGCCTGATGTTCGGGCGCCGATGGTCCGATGGCCTCCATCAGGCGGTGGAGGCCAAGGAAGGGGTTCGCGTCCAGCGGGAGAGCATCACCTACGCCACCATTACCCTCCAGAACTACTTCCGCCTCTACGAGAAGCTGGGCGGCATGACCGGTACCGCCTACACCGAGCGGGAGGAGTTCCACACCATCTACGCCCTCGACGTGGTGGTCGTCCCCACGCACCAGCCCATGATCCGCGCCGATCAGCCGGACTTCATCTACCGCCGGCCAGAGGGCAAGTTTCGGGCGGTGGTGCGCGAGATCGAGGAGATGCACGCCCAGGGCCGGCCGGTGCTGGTCGGCACTATCTCCATCGAGATCTCCGAGTACCTGGCCGATCTCCTCAAGCGCACCAGCAAGTGCCGCTTGCCCGACTGCGCTCAGTACCACCACGAATGCTCGCTGAAGGTGCCGCAGGTGCTGAACGCCAAGCAGCACGAGCGAGAGGGCCAGATCATCGCCCAGGCCGGGCGCTTCGGCGGCGTCACCATCGCCACCAACATGGCCGGCCGCGGCACCGACATCATCCTGGGCGGAAACCCCAGCCACATCGCCGATGCCCTCTTCCGCAAGCAGGACATCGACCCCGACACGGCCCCCGTCGAGGAGCTGGACCGCATCCGCAAGGAAGCCCGCCGCCTCTGGCAGGCCGACCACGACCGTGTGGTGCAGGTCGGCGGCCTGCATATCCTCGGCACTGAGCGCCACGAGGCGCGGCGCATCGATAACCAGCTCCGCGGCCGCTCGGGCCGCCAGGGCGACCCCGGCAGCTCTCGCTTCTTCGTCTCCTTCGGCGACGACGTGATGCGCCGCTTCGCCCCCGAGTGGGTGGGCAACATGATGGGCGCTCTCGGCATGGACGAGGACATGCCCCTCGAGAGCCGCATGGCCAGCCGCGCCATCGAGTCCGCCCAGACCAAGGTGGAGGGCCACAACTTCGACATCCGCAAGCACGTCGTCGAGTACGACGACGTGATGAACAAGCACCGCGACCTCATCTACACCGAGCGGCGCAAGCTCCTGGAGGGGGCCGACCTTAAGGCCAACATCTGGGACATGGTGGAGCAGGACGTTACCGACCTGGTGCAGAACTGCGTGCCAGACGGCCAGCAGGAGGAGCGCGACCTCAAGGGCCTCCTGACCGAGGTCAAGGCCATCGTTCCCTTGCCGCCCCACTTCACCGAGGCTCATTTCAGCGCTCTCGCCGGCGACGAGATCCTCCAGGAGCTTCTGGCCCATGCCCAGGCGCAATACGAGGCCAAGGAGCAGGAGCTGGGCGCCGACAAGATGCGCATGCTGGAGCGCCTGGTCATGGTGGGCACCATCGACCGGCTGTGGGTGGAGCACCTCACCGCCCTCGAGGACATGCGTCAGGGCGTCGGGCTGGCCGGGTACGGTGGTCAGGACCCGCTGGTGGCCTTCAAGCGGGAGGCCCACGACATGTGGGAGCAGCTCAGCGACCACATTCGCCAGCAGATCTCCCACCGCATCTACCACGTAACCCTCGTGCCGCAGGCGGTGGCTACGCCACGGCCGGCGGCCCCGGCCGGTCGGGGCGAGCGGGCCCGCCGGCGGCGCGGCCCTGCCGGCGAGGAGCCACCCGCGGCCCCGCGCAAGGTGGGCCGCAACGACCCCTGCCCCTGTGGCAGCGGCCGCAAGTACAAGAAGTGCTGCGGCCGCGCAGCCTGAGCCATGGCCGCCAACGACTTCGCCGGTAAGCTAGCCTTCCGTTGGGCCGAATACGGCATTCGCTTCGTGGAACTGCGGGAGCAGCCATGAGAGAAGCCACCGTCAGTGATCAGGCCTCCGTCGCCGAGGTGCTGGCCGAGCTTCGCCAGGCGGTGATGGAAGGTCGGCCGTGGTTCATCGCTCTATTGCAGGCCATCGCCCAGTGGCCGCTGCCCGAGGAGACGGTGGGCGACCGGCACTACCGCTACCTGGTGGGCGGCGAGGCCTTCGACTGGCTCCTTCTGGCCGAGCGGCTATGCGAGGCGCTGGACGACCTCGTGCCGCCCAACGAGCAGGAGGCTCTTCTCTTCTTCGGCCGCCTGCCCCTGGACATCACCGACGAGGAGTTCCGCCGCCTTATTGGCTACGCCAAGTACCGCGCCCACTTGAACTACATGTACGGCGTCACCCTGGAGGAGGTGCTCCAGCTGGTGGCGGAAGAAGACCTGCGCAAGGCCCAGCTCTCGCGCGTCTGGGAGAGCAGATCGTCGCCGGAGGGCGAGGCCTTCCAGCACATCTACGGCCGCAGCCAACAGGAACTTCTGAGCGGGTTTCGCCAGGAGCGGCACCTACCCGAAGGCGAAGACCTCCTCCTGGCTGACGCTCGAGAGTTTGCCTACTGGCTCTTCAAACGCCGCCTGCGCACCTGTGACCCGGCACGCGTAGCCAGCGACACTCGTCGCGCCCTGGCCATGCTCCGCCGTCTGGAGCCCTGCCGCACCCGCGCGGCGGGTGCGATCCTTCAGGAGCCACCCAGCGTCATCGAGGTGCCCTGAGCGGACGCCGTCCCATTACTGCGCGAAGGACACCAGTCCTCCTTCGTAGTCCCACACTCCTAGACCGTTAACGATCTTGGCTCGCAGGAATCGCATCGTTTCCACGGCCATGTGGTCGTCGGGCGTGACGGTGATGGTGACACCGGGCAGGCCCAAATCGCCCTGGAAGTCGCGCAGGGACTCCACGGCGTCCATCACGCCCCGGCGGGTCAGGTTGTTGCAGGCGCGGTTCAGCGACTCCACCATGAGTGTGGCTGCCACCTGGCCCTCGATGGAGAAGCCTCCGGGAGGGGTACCATCTCCGTACTTTTTCATGATCTCGATGTGCTTGGCTACGGCCGGGTCGTCCGTCCACTGGATGAGCTTGTTGCCGTTCATGCTGAGGGTGCCCTCCATGTCCTGGGGCGAGGCGAACGAGAACATCATCGGGTCCGTGTCGACGTAGTCGATGAGCCACTGGGGCCTCCAGTTCATTGCGTTGGCGCCCTTGATGGCCTGGGCGGCGGGCGGGGGGATGCAGCCGCAGACCATGACCTCGGCTCCCGCATTCTTTGCGTTGGCTACCTGGGAGCGGACGGATATGTCGGTAGACTCGTAGCTTTGCGGGGAGACCAGCTCGTTCTTGGTGGGGTCGAGGCCGTTCTGGAGGCCTTCCAGTACGTTGTGACCGAAGTCATCGTTCTGGTAGAGGATGCCCACCTTCTGGCCGGGGAAGTTCTCGGAGATGTACCTGCCCATCAGGGTGCCCTCAACCACGTAGTCGGGCAGGGCGGGCACCGTCCAGGGGTGGCCTTTGGGGTCGGCGTTGAATTTGTGTTCCCCGGCCATCACCCACAGGTCGGGAATGCCCTTCTCGTTCAAGTACTCCCACACGGCCGAGTGGGCAGCAGAGCCCAAGCCACCAACGATGGCGAAGACGTGATCCTGCTCTACCAGCTTCTTGATGACCGACACGGCCAGGGTGGGGTCGTACTGGTCGTCCTCGGCCCTGAAGTCGATCTGGCGGCCGCAGACGCCACCTTGCTCGGCATTCACGTAGTTGAAGTACGCCACCAAGCCCTCGCGCACGGGGGCGTAGGCGGCGCCCCACGTCCCACTCTTGGGCATGTGGGAGCCCAGAATGATCTTCCCCGGGGGCAGGCCGATGTCTGGGTTATCAAAGGTCTCGGGCGCCGGCGTGGCAGTGGCGGCCACCCCCGTGGCAGTGGGGGCTACCACCGTGGATTGCGACGTGGCGCTGGCCGTCGGCGTGGTCTGGGCCGTGGCGCTGGCCGTCGCCGCGGCCGTGGCCTTGGGCGTGCCGGCGGCGGTCGCCGTGGCCTTGGGCGTGCCGGCGGCGGTCGCCGTGGCCTTGGGTGTGCCGGTGGCCGGCGTGCCTGTGCCCCCTGTTTCTTCGTCCCCGCCGCCGCAGGCTGCCATCACCAGCGCTAACAGCGTCACGGTTCCCACCAAGAGTAGCCCTGCCCTACTGAATCTAAGCATGGCTCGTCGGCCTCCTTCCTTTACTTTCCGCTACCTTCCGCTCCGCCCTATCGCACTGCTAGTCCAGGGAGACGATGTCCCCGAAGGGCTCCCAGCGGCCGCCCACTGCCCGGTGCATCTGCAGCGCCTGAACCGCGTAATGATCGCTAGGGCTCAGGTTGACGTTGATGCCTTCGAGCAGTACCGACGGGTGGAAACCCCGTAATGATTCCGTCGCCCGCATGATGCTTTCTCGGTCCAGGTTGGCGCAGGTGTCGCCGAGGACCTTCACCACCGTCTCCGCCACGGCCTGGCCGTAAAGCGAGTAGTTGCTGGGCTCAGGGCCGTTGTGTTCGGCCATGATCTGCCGGTGCCGGGCGATGGCAGGGTCGGCCGTGCGGTCGGGTGGCGTTAGGTAGCCCGTGGCCAACACGCCCTCCATCACCTCCGGCGATACGTACTGGAACATCACCGGGTCGGTGTTCACGTAGCTCAAGATGATCTGGGGCTTCCAGCCCATGCGGTTGGCCCCGTTGATCAGCTGCGCCGAGAAGCCGGGCAACGAGTAGGCCACCACGACCTGAGCCCCGGCGTCCCGCAGATTAACAACCTGCGAGCGGATGTCGCTATCGCTGGCCTCGTAGCTCTGCTCGGACACCATGTCGTTGTCCTGCGGGTCCAGCGCTGCCTTCAGCCCCGCCAGGCCGTCCTTGCCAAAGTCGTCGTTCTGATACAGCACTCCCACCTTTTGGCCGGAGAAGTGGGAGGAGATGTACCTCCCGATGATGGTTCCCTCGCTCGTGTAGTCGATAATGAAGCCGATGGTGTAGGGAAAGCGCGCAGGGTCGCTCCCCCACTTGCGGGCTCCGGACGACACGAAGAGGTCGGGCACGCGGTTCTGGTTGAGGTACTCGTAGACGGCGGAATGGGGTGCGGTGCCTAGCCCCCCGACAATGGCCAGCACCTGGTCCTGCTCCACCAGCTTCTTGGTGGCGTCCAGGGCCCGCGCCGGGTCGTACATGTCGTCCTCCACCTTCAGGACAATCTTACGACCGCAAACGCCACCCTGCGAGTCGACGTAGTCGAAGTAGGCCTCCTCGGCGAAGGCTATCGGCCCGTAGACGGCAGCGTAGCTGCCGCTGAGGGGGGTATGCTGCCCCAGGAGAATGGTAGAGTCGCTCACTCCCGGCACCTTCGCCCCACCGCCCTCGCAGGCCACGGTCGCGGCCGACAGGGCCGTCATCAGGCCCAGGAAAGCTAGGGGCAGTCTCGAAAACGGTTTTCTGCCGCTGGAAGGCTGCGCTGCCCCGGATATCTTCAGATAGCTCCCAGTCGCTAGGGGCTGCCCCCGCTCGCCGCTCCTCCCCACCATGCCGGCAGGCCTCTCGGGGCTCGCGATCCGCGCGCCGGTGCCCTAGGAGGAGCCGCCCTCCTTATCCCCTTGGGGGGGATTGGGGTTGGGCGTCTCTTTGGACGGCGTCGGGACGTTATTGCTGCCGCCCGCGAGCCCAGTTCGCAGGCGCGAGCCGATCCGGCGGGAAAGGTCGGTTAGGTTGTGAAGGACCAAGGGCGGCTGAAGCCGGCTCACGCGCTGGATGAAGCCAGCCAAGCCGTAGGGCATGAAGATCATCACCAGGATCAGGCAGGCGCCGTACACGACGCCCGGCGTCTGATCTGCGGTGGGGAGATGAAGGGTGGCCGAGAGGGTCTTGATCTCCGGTATCAGCACAAAGGCGGCAGCGCCCAGAATGGAGCCCAGAATCGAGGCCAGCCCGCCCACCACAATGGTGGTGAGGTAGTTGATGGACTGGGTGACGTCGAAGCTGCGTGGACCTACAAAGCTGATGACCTGCATGTAGACGCCGCCGCATACACCGGCATAAAGGGCGCTGATGGCAAAGGCCATTGTCTTGAAGCGCGGCACGCTGATGCCCATCGACTGAGCGGCAATCTCGCTGTCGCGGATGGCCACAAAGGCTCGCCCCAATCGACTGCGGACAATGTTCCACGCGACTAGAGCCATGATTGCGGCTACTATGAGCGCCAGGAAGTACAGCCATTGGGTCTCGTTCAGGATGCCGCCCAGGCCGGGCGGCGGCGACGCCGAGTGGATGTTGATCCCCTGACTCCCGTGCGTGAGGCCGCCGTACTTCTGGAGGATCTGGGGCGTGGCAAGGGCCAGGGCCAGGGTGGCGATCGCCAGGTAGGGGCCGGTAAGCCGCAGGGCCGGCACCCCCACCAGGAACCCGATGGCTCCCGTGACGAGCCCGGCCACCGGGATAGTCGCCCAGAAGGGCCAGCCGTGGTCGCCTATCAGGATGGCCGACGCGTATGCTCCCACCGCCACGAAGGCGCCGTGGCCCAGCGAGATCTGGCCGTTGTAGCCGGTCAGCAGGTTGAGCCCCAGAGCCACAATGGCCCACATGGCGATTTCCGTCGCTTGGAAGATCCGGTAGCTGCCCAACTGCAGTGGCACCCCACTGGGGAGCTCATTGCTGAAAGGGATCCAATAGACCAGGACAAACGCCAGGAGGGCCCAGGCCAGCAGGATTCGCGGTCGCCGAATGACCCCCAGCATCACACTCGCCTCAGGTGCTGGCGACCGAACAAGCCCGTGGGCTTGATCATAAGGACCAATACGATAACGAGGAGGGCTGCCGTTAGCTTCATCTCTGGCCCAAACCAACTGACATGGATGTACTCCGGCGTTGTATACGTGCCGACCAGGTTCTCCACGATGCCCAGGGTCAGCCCGCCGACCACCGCACCCGGTGGGCTATCCATTCCGCCCAGCACAACGGCAGCGAAGGCGTAGAGCAGGACGCCCAGCATCATTGGCGGCTGGAGCAGGACCAACGGCGCGACCATCATCCCTCCCACTGCACCCACGGCCGCTGACAACGCCCAGCCCATGGTCAGCATGTTGCCCACCCGAATGCCCATCAAACGGGCGGCGACCGAGTTCTGGGCGGTGCCGCGCATGGCCAGCCCAGCCGGCGTGTACTGGAAGAAGACATACAGGGCCGCCATGATCCCCACGGCCACCACCATGATCGTCAGGTCGTGGTAGCTGATAACGGTAGGCCCGATATCCAGGGGGCTGTCGCCGAAGAACTTGATCCCCGTCACGTGGATCTCAGGTGGGGTGGGGAAGGCCTTGGGGATGCCCCCCCAGGCCCAGGCAGCCACATTCTCAAATATGGCGAACAACCCCAGCGTCACGATGACAATAGTCAGGATCGGCCTCCCCTCCACCGGGCGGATGACCACCCGCTCCAGGAAGGCGCCCAGAATGATTGCGAAGGCCAGGACCAGGAAGAACATGAGCCAGTAGTACAGCGGGTGAATATTGGAGCCCAGGAAGCTGCCAGTGAAAAGCATCCAGCCGAAGAAGGTCGTGAACATTGCCATCTCGCCCTGGGCGAAGTTGATGACGTCCGTAGAACGATAGATGAGGACGATGGCGAGGGCTACGAGGCCGTAGACGGAGCCCGTGGCCAGGCCCGTGAGCACCTGTTGCAGGAATAGTT
This sequence comes from uncultured Chloroflexia bacterium, assembly GCA_963701285.1. Classification (GTDB taxonomy): domain Bacteria; phylum Chloroflexota; class Dehalococcoidia; order SM23-28-2; family SM23-28-2. The sequence continues at coordinate 639,735 of OY969584.1, forward strand.
CCACCGTCGCCTCCCCTGATCAGTAGCCGAGGTAGCTCCGGCGCACCGCCTCGCTGCGCTGCAGGTTTGCGGAAGTGTCGGCCAGGGCGATACGACCTGTCTCCAGTACGTAGCCGTGCTCGGCGATCTCCAGTGCTAGGTTTGCGTTCTGCTCCACCAGCAGGATGGTCACCTTCTGGGTCTCGTTGATGCTCTTGATGATCTGGAAGATCTCTCGCGTCACCAGCGGGGCCAGCCCCAGGGACGGTTCGTCCAGCAAGAGGAGGCGAGGCCGGGCCATCAGCCCGCGGCCGATGGCCAGCATCTGCTGCTCGCCGCCGCTAAGGGTGCCCGCCACCTGCTTCTGCCGCTCGCGGAGGATAGGGAAATACTGGAACACCCGCTCCATGTCCTCCTTGATGCCGTTGCGATCGCGGCGGATGTAGGCGCCCAGGCGCAAATTCTCCAGAACCGTCAGCTCGGCGAAGAGCTGGCGGTTCTCCGGCACCTGGGAGATGCCCAGAGAGACGACCTGCTCCGCCGCCATACGGTCGATGCGCCGCCCTTCGAACTCGACGGTGCCGTTAGTGGGATGCATCAGGCCGGAGATCACCCGCAGCGTGGTGGACTTGCCAGCGCCGTTCGCCCCCAGTAGGGTCACGATGCTCCCTTCCGGCACCTCCAGGCTAACGCCGTGCAGGGCCAGGATGGGGCCGTAGGCGGCGTGAACATCGGTGACACGCAGCATCCCTGCTACTCCCCCAGATAGGCCTCGATGACCTGCGGATCCTTCTGCACTTCGGCTGGCGTTCCCTCGGCGATCCGCCGGCCGAAGTTCAGGACGCACACGCGGTCGGATATGGACATGATAAGTTCCATGTGGTGCTCCACCACCAGGACGGTCATGTGGAGATCGTCGCGGATGCGGCGAATGACGTTTCCTAGCTGCTCCAGCTCCTGGTGGCTCAGGCCGCCCGCCGGCTCGTCCAGCAGGATGAGGCGCGGGTCGGCGACCAGCGCCCGTGCCAGCTCCACCCGCTTCTGAATCCCGAAGGAGAGGCCGCCAGCGGGCATCGGCGCGTACTGGCTCAGCCCCAGGAAGTCCAGGATCTCCATCGCCCGCTCGCGGGCGATGCGGTCTTCACTGACGAAGAAGGGTGGCGCCAGGTGGAGGCTGTTGCGGGTGGCCCCGTATACGAGCGCCTCTCCCACAAACGGAACCGTGCTCCAGGCGGCCCGCGCAACGCGCTTTCCCGCCTCGAGGAAGAACCGCCCGACCTCCGCGACGTCCACGCCCGCCCGCATCAGGTCGCTAGCTGTGTGTCTCTCTTGCACCGGCAGACGAGCCCATTTGGGTCCCAAGCGGTGGTGCTGTCCCACCAGGAGGTTGCTCAGCACGCTCATCGACCGGAAGAGCTCGACATTCTGGAAGGTGCGCGCGATGCCGACGTTCACCACTTCCGGGGCGTTCAGCCTCAGCAGCTCGTGGTCGTCAAACTTGATGGAACCGCGGTCGGCGTCGTAGAGGCGGGTGATGCAGTTGAAGACTGTTGTCTTGCCGGCACCGTTGGGCCCAATCAGGCCCATAATTTCGCCCGACTGGGCCTCAAAAGAGACACCGTCCAGGGCGACGATGCCGCCGAAGGACTTAGTAAGGTTGCTTACCTGCAGTCCGGGCATGGCTCTTAGGAAGGCTTTGCACTGTAGTTACCTGTAAGAGTGCCAGTGATGGCATCGACTTTATAAACTGTTTTCTCGTCTAGCGCAACCCATTAGACCAAGAAACCTCGCCGCTGGGACGAAACGGCCTAGCGCGCACAGCCAATTTGCGTTGACGCAAGCAGGCCACGGCGCTAGAATGCTTCCACCAAGGCGGCGAACCCCCCGGCCGCGGTCGGGAAGGATCCGCCGCCTTTATGTCACCCGTCCGCCCGGGCCGATCGGTCGGCTGGTCGTCGACCCTGGCAGGCCCGCTGACTCGCGACTTCACGATGAGCGACCCTGGCGACTCGCGCACGGACATGGCCAAGGCCTACGCCCCCCAGCAGGTGGAGGAGGGTCTCTATCGCCGCTGGCTGGAGGGCGGCTACTTCGCTCCTCGCCTCCAGCCTGGCCAGCAGCCTTTCGTCATCATCATGCCGCCGCCCAACGTCACCGGCGAGCTGCACCTCGGCCACGCCCTCACCGCCACCATCGAAGACCTACTCATCCGCTGGCACCGCATGAAGGGCGAGCCCACCCTCTGGCTGCCCGGCGTCGACCACGCCGGCATCGCCACCCAGAACGTCGTGGAGAAGGAGCTGGCCGAAGCAGGGCCTCACCCGCCACGACCTGGGCCGCGAGGAGTTCCTGGAGCGGGTGTGGGAGTGGGTGGGCAAGTACCGCCACATCATCGCCGACCAGCACCAGCGCCTCGGCGCCTCCTGCGACTGGACGCGCGAGCGCTTCACGCTGGACGAGGGCCCCCAGCGGGCGGTGCGCACCACCTTCGCCAAGCTCTACCACGAGGGCCTCATCTACCGCGGCGAGCGCATCATCAACTGGTGCCCCCGCTGCCAGACCGCCCTCTCCGACCTGGAGGTGGAGCACAAAGAGCACGCCAGCCACCTCTGGTACGTGCGCTACCCCCTCCTGGACGACCAGGGTGAGCCCAGCGGCGAGTACATCACCGTCGCCACCACCCGCCCGGAGACCATCCTCGGCGACACGGCCGTGGCCGTGAACCCCGACGACGCGCGCTATCGCCGCCTCGTCGGCCGGACGGCGCTCCTGCCCGTGATGGCGCGGCGGATCCCGATCATCGCCGACGCGGCCGTGGACCCCGCCTTCGGCACCGGCGCCGGTGAAGATCACCCCCGGCCCACGACCCGACGGACTTCGAGATGGCGCAGCGCCACGACCTGCCGCATCATCAGTGTCCATCGACCCGGACGGCACGATGAACGAGAAGGCCGGCCCCTACGCCGGCCATGGACCGCTTCGCCTGCCGCAAGGCCATCGTGCGCGACCTGGAGGCGCAGGGCTTGCTGGTGAAGATCGAGCCCTACGGCTCACTCCGTCGGCCACTGCCAGCGCTGCGACACCGTCGTCGAGCCGCATCGCCAGCCAGCAGTGGTTCGTGCAAGCATGCAGCCCGCTGGCCGCAGCCGGCCATCGAGGCGGTGAAGGACGGCCGCATCACGGATCATGCCCCGAGCGCTTCAGCCAAGGTCTACCTGCAACTGGATGGAGAACATCCGCGACTGGTGCATCTCCCGCCAGCTCTGGTGGGGCCACCGCATCCCCGTCTGGTACTGCGACGACTGCGGCGAGCTGACCGTCGCCGATGCGACGACGCCGACCAGCGCTGCCAGCACTGCGGCTCGACCAGACATCGAGCAGGACCCGGACGTGCTGGACACCTGGTTCTGCTCCGGCCTGTGGCCGCACTCCACCCTGGGCTGGCCGGACGAGACCGAGGACCTGCGCTACTTCTACCCCACCTCCGTCATGGAGACGGCCTACGACATCCTCTTCTTCTGGGTGGCGCGCATGATCATGATGGGCCTCGAGAACACGGGCGAGGTGCCCTTCCACACCGTCTACCTGCACGGCCTGATCCGCGACGAGAAGGGCGACAAGATGAGCAAGACCAAGGGCAACGTCGTCGACCCGCTCGAGGTGCATCGACAGCTACGGCACCGACGCCCTGCGCTTCGCCCTGGCCACCGGCACCGCGCCCGGCAACGACATGCAGCATCTCCGACGAGCAAGCTGGAGGCCGGCCGCAACTTCGCCAACAAGCTGTGGAACGCCGCCCGCTTCGTCATCTCCTCCCTCGGCGACGCCGTGGTCGAGCGGCCGCAGCTCGCCCAGCGAGAGGCAATGCCGCTGGAGGACCGCTGGATCATGTCTCGCCTCAACCGCACGGCGGCCGAGGTGGAGAAGCTGCTGGTCGACTTCCAGTTCGGCGAGGCCGGCCGCCGCCTCTACGACTTCCTCTGGGGCGAGTTCTGCGACTGGTACATCGAGATGGCCAAGGTGCGCCTGAAGGCGGATGACCGCTCGCCCCTGCCCGTCCTGGCCCACGTGCTGGATGCCAGCCTGCGCCTGCTCCACCCCTTCATGCCCTTCGTGACGGAGGAGGTCTGGCAGAACCTGAGGCCTCGCCTTCCCTCGCCGGAGGCCGAGGCGCTCATCGTCGCCCCCTGGCCGCAGGCAGACGAGGGGTGGCGGGACGAGCAGGCGGAGGGCCAAGCCGGCCTGGTGCTGGACATTGTTCGGGCCGTCCGCAACATCCGCGCCGAGCGGGGCGTGGCGCCGGCTCGCTTTGTGGAGGCCTACGTGGTGGTGGCGCCGGGGCGCCGAGCGGCGGCAGAGGCCAGTCTTCCCATCATCGAGGCGCTGGCCCGTGTCCGCCCGCTCCACTTTGTCGACGGCGCCGGCGGTGTCCCGCAGGAGGAGACGGTTGCCGCCATTCTCGACGGCGCCGAGGTGATCCTGCCTCTGGCCGGCCTGCTGGACCTCGAGGCCGAGCGCGCCCGCCTCCGCGCGCAGGTGGCAGACGCCCAGGCGGAGGTGGCGCGCCTGGAGGGCAAACTGGCCAACGAGCAGTTCCGCTCGCGGGCGCCGCAGGAGGTGGTCGCCAAAGAGGAAGGGAGGCTCGCCGCAGCGCGAGCTCGCCTGGAGGGGCTACGCGCCCGCCTGCGGGAGCTGGAGTAGGACTTCCCACATTATGGACTGTGGATTATTTGTATTCTATTATGGAATAGGTAGACATTACGGATTGACGGCAGGAATAGTGCATGTTATCACAATCTCAACCCGCCAGGTACAGGAGGTTAGCCGCCCTTGCAGCCGCTCTACGATAACTACGTAGGTGTCCTTGTTGGCGCCATCGTGGGCATCCTGCTGGTGGGCGGAGCGCTTTTCGCCAACTTCCTCTTCGCCCCCCGTTCGCCCTCGCGGCCCAAGAGCCTCTCCTACGAGTGCGGCATGCTGCCCATTGGGCGCAACGTCACCCAGGTCCACTTCCGCTACTATCTGTTCGGCATCCTCTTCCTCATCTTCGACGTGGAGACGGCCTTCCTCTTCCCCTGGGCGGTAACCTTCCTCGACGTAGGCAAGGCCGCCTTCTTCGAGATGGTGGTGTTCATCTTCATCCTGGGCTTCGGCCTCTTGTACGCCTGGAAGAAGGGTGTGTTGCGGTGGAGGTAGGCAATGGCTGACGAGAAGAAGGTCGAAGAAGTCCACGAAGTCCATGACGACCCGGCGCGCGCCATCTCCGACGTGGTGCCGCCGGAGCTACGCCGGCGCATCAAAGAGCTGAGCGCGGTGGAGGCCGATCCCAGCCAGGGCAAGGCCCTCTACCGGCAGGTCCTGCCCGGCGTGCTCCAGGTGCCGGCGGACACCATCATCGCCCTGGCCCGTAAGTCGTCCCTCTGGCCGCTGACCTTCGGCCTGGCCTGCTGCGCCATCGAGATGATCTCCGCCCACATGTCCAAGCACGACCTGGACCGATTCGGCATCCTGCCCTGGCCCTCGCCCCGCCAGGCGGACGTCATGGTGGTATCCGGCACGGTGACCAAGAAGATGGCCCCTGCTGTCAAGCTGCTGTACGAGCAGATGCCCAGCCCCAAGTGGGTCATCTCCATGGGCGCCTGCGCCACCAACGGCGGCCCCTACACCCGTTACGACCGCGTCCTCCAGGGGGTAGACAAGATCATCCCGGTCGATGTCTATGTCTCCGGCTGCCCGCCGCGGCCGGAGGCCCTGGTCGACGCCTTCATGCAGTTGCAGAAGAAGATCATGGAGGAACGAGGGAAGATCGGTCGATGAGCGCTGAGGAACGGCGAGAGCCCGGCGCCAAGGAGGCGCCGATCGTTGCCCCACCGCCGGGAAGCATCGCCGACACGTTCAAGGAAGTGCTCCCGGATGTGGGGTTCGTGGCCAACCAGGGCGTGCTGGACGTCAGCCTCACCGTCGGCCGCCAGGACATCCCGCGGGTGATGCGCGCGGCCAAGGACGACCCGCGCCTCGCCTTCGACTACCTGCGCTGCCTCAGCGGCGTCGACCAGATGGAGCAGGGGCTGGAGGTCGTCTACCACCTCTACTCCTTCAAGCACCAGCACAACGTCACCATCAAGACCCTCCTCTCGGCCGACGACCCCCAGGTGGCGACGGCGACCACCGTTTGGAACGGCGCCCTCTGGCACGAGCGGGAGGCGCACGAGATGTTCGGCATCGTCTTCCAGGGCCACCCAGACCTGCGGCCGCTCCTCTTGGAGGAAGGCCTGGGCTACTATCCGCTGCTGAAGAGCCACCCTATGGCGGAGATCGAGGAGTCGCAGGAGGAGTTCATCCAGGAGGAGGCGCCCGTCGGGGCCGCAGCGGCGGCGGCGCCCGTGGACGAGCGGGCGGCCAAGATCGCCCTCGCCCAGAAGAAAGCGGAGGTCATGAAGAAGGCGCGGGAGGAGGCCCGGGCCAAGGGCCTCTCGCCTGAGGAGGAGAAAGCATACGTCCAGGAGGCCCTCAAAGCCCTCGAGGAGGGGAAGTAGGGGCGGCGCTTGCTCCGCCCCGGAAGCTGCGGGTCGTAACCCGTAGAGAGCAATTATGGCCATCGATGAGCGCCACCTAGAGACGATAGACGTCAACGTCAACGTGGGGCCGCAGCACCCCGCGACCCACGGCGTCTTCCGCATGATCCTTCGCGTCGACGGCGAGCTGGTGGTGGACGTGGAGCCCGTCATCGGCTACCTGCACCGCGGCGCCGAGAAGCTGTCCGAGAACTGCGATTACCGCCAGGCCATCGGCTTTCAGGACCGCACCGAGTACCTGTCTCAGTTCAACGCCGAGCTCTGCTACGTCATCGCCGTGGAGAAGCTCATGGGCCTGGAGGTGCCGGAGCGGGCCGAATACATTCGCGTCATCCTCACGGAGCTGAACCGTATTGCCAGCCACATGATGTTCATGGGGGCCTTCGGCACTGACCTCGGTGTCTTCGCCACCCCCTTCATGTATGCCTTCCGCGACCGGGAATACATCCAGGACCTCTTCGAGGAGGTCAGCGGCGACCGCATGATGTACAGCTACTTCCGCGTGGGCGGTCTGGCCTGGGACGTTCCCGAGGACTTCGTGGAGCGCACCCACTGGGTGGTGAAGCAGGCCCGCCGGGGCATCGCCGACCTCGACGGCCTCCTCACGGAGAACGAGGTCTTCCTGGCCCGCTCGCGCGGCATCGGCGTCATGGGCGCCGAGCAGGCAATCGACTGGGGCTTCTCCGGCCCGATGCTGCGGGCCAGCGGCGTCCGCCACGACCTCCGCCGGGCCGAGCCCTATTCCATCTACGACCGCCTGGAGTTCGACATCCCTGTCGGCGACCACGGCGACGTCTACGACCGCTACATGGTCCGCCTCGAGGAGATGCGCCAGTCGGCCCGCATCGTCGAGCAGTGCCTGGACCAGATGCCCAAGGACGGGCCCATCGTTGCCCCCGGCCTCAAGCGTGTCCTGCGGCCGCCGGCCGGCGAGCTGTACATGCGGACGGAGAACCCCCGCGGCGAGTACGGCATCTATCTCGTCTCCAAGGGAACCGACAAGCCCTACCGCCTGAAGGTCCGTGCGCCCAGCTTCTGCCACCTGGCGGCCCTGCGCGACATGACCGTTGGTCACTACGTGGCCGACGCCGTCATCATCCTCGGCTCCATCGATATCGTCCTCTGCGAGGTGGACCGGTGATCGCTGGCAATCCCTGGATTGACGCCATAGTGCGGACGCTGCTGGTAGTGCTGCTGGTCATCGTGGCCGCCCTGATCCTCATCTGGCTGGAGCGAAAGGTGGCGGGGCGCGTCCAGATGCGCCTCGGCCCGATGGTGGTGGGGCCCTACGGCGTCTTCCAGTCGGTGGCCGACGCCATCAAGCTCCTGACCAAAGAGGACCTGCGGCCGGCCACCGCCGATCGCTGGGTCTTCGAGTTGGCGCCCTTTGTGGCCTTCGTGCCTTCGCTCCTCACCCTGATCTCGCTGCCTTTCACCGCCCACCTGTTCGTCCGGAATCTGGAGCTGGGCCTGTTCTACATCGTGGCGGTCTCGGGGCTGTCCATTGTCGGCCTGCTCATGGCCGGCTGGGGTTCCGCCAACAAATACGCCCTCCTGGGCGCCGTCCGCGCCGCCGCCCAACTCATTAGCTACGAGATCCCGCTGGTGCTGGCCATTCTGGCTGTGGCCATGGTCGCCGGCACGCTGAACCTGGTGCAGATCGTCGATGCGCAGGGCCGGGTGCCCTACATCGCCTGGCAGCCCCTGGGCTTCGGCATCTTCATCATCGCCACCCTGGCCGAGCTCTACCGCAACCCCTTCGACATCCCGACGGCGGAGTCGGAGATCGTGGGCGGGCCGTTCATCGAGTACAGCGGCATCCGCTGGGCCATGTTTTTCTTCGCCGAGTACATCAGCGTCTTCGTGCTCTCGGTGCTGGGGTCGCTGGTCTTCCTGGGCGGCTGGAACTGGCCCCTGGGCAACGAGGTGGGCTGGCCGCTACAGCTGGTGCTCATCTTCGTCAAGACCTCGGCCATGCTGCTGCTCTTCATGTGGCTGCGGGTGACGCTGCCCCGCCTGCGCATCGATCAGCTCATGTCCTTCTGCTGGCAGGTGCTCTTGCCGTTCGCATTCTTGGGAATTATCATCAATGGCTTAGTACTGGTGTACGGGTGGCCGGACGTGGTGCTGGGCATCTCCTCCGGCGTGGCGGGCCTTATCGCCGGCGCCGTCGTCTACCGCGGCAGCCGGCGAGCGGTGCCCAGCCAGCCCTGGTCGCTCGCGCCCGTTAGAGGGCTCGAATGAGATGCTAGGACTGTTCAAAGCGCTGGGCACTACCCTCTCCTCCTTCCTGCGCAAGCCGGTGACGGTGCAGTACCCGGATGTCCACAAAGAGCTGCCGCACCGCACGCGGGGCTTCCCCGTCCTCCTCTGGGACTTCGAGGTGGACGAGCCCTTCTGTGTTGGCTGCCAGGTCTGTGCCCGCTACTGCCCCACCGAGTGCATGAGCGTGACCATGAAGGACAACCCCCTCTTCGCCGAGGGGAAGAGCAAGCGGCGCAAGATCGTCGACAAGTTCGTCATCGACTATGCCCGCTGCATGCGCTGCGATATCTGCGTCGAGGTCTGCAACTTCGATGCCATTGTTCTGAACAACAGTTGGTCGGGCCACGAGGTCTCGCGCTACGACCGGCGCGACCTGGTCCAGGACCTGGAGGACCTTCTCGCAGAATCCAAGGAGGGTAGCCTCACCAATCCCTTCCGGGAGCCCCTGGGCATGGCCCACTCGGGCTGGAGTCCCAAGCCCCGCGAGGAGAAGACCGAGACCGAATAGCGGTCTGGGGAGCAATGGCCGGTGTCTGCTGAAGAGGGGGTATTTTATGTTATCGCTGCCCTCACCGTGGGGGGCGCGATGGGCGTCGTGTTCGCCCGCAACGTCGTGTACTCCGCTCTCTTCCTCATCCTCGCCCTGCTCTCCGTGGCCGGCATCTTCCTCCTGCTCTCCGCCGAGTTCCTGGCCCTGGTCCAGATCCTCATCTACGGCGGCGCCGTCACCATCCTGGTGCTCTTCGCCCTGATGCTCACCCGGGTGCAGGACATGCCCGTGGCCCTGGATAGCCCCCAGAAGCCCTTCGCCTTCCTGGCCGCCGCTGGCGTCCTCTCCGTCTTCATCCTGGCGGCGGTGGGCACTACCTGGCCCGGGCAGACCGAGAAGATCAACGCCATCCCCTTGCACAGCTTCGGCGATGCCCTGTTCCGCACCTACGCGCTGCCCTTTGAGGTGGCGTCTCTGGTGCTGATGGTGTCCCTGGTGGGGGCCATCGTCCTCGCCCGCGGGGAGGAAGGCGAATGATCCCGATGCAGCACTTCCTGGTGCTGAGCGGCATCCTCTTTTCGCTGGGGGTGTACGGGGTGCTCGCCCGCCGCAGCGGCGTGCTGATCCTGATGTCGGTGGAGCTCATGCTTCAGGGCGTGGCCATCAACTTCATCGCCTTCGCCGTGTACCTGGCGCCCGAGGCTTTCGTTGGCCTCGTTTTCGCCGTGTTCGTCATTGTCGTCGCGGCGGCGGAGGTGGGGCTCCTGCTGGCTATTATCCTGCGCATCTTCCGCAATCGAGGCACGGCCAACGTGGACGAAGTGGATTTGATGCGATGGTAGGTTATCGAGAACAGGCCTGCGGGTAGAGCCCGCAGAAACTGACCGATCCGATGGTGCCGCCCCCACCGGTCGGGGCGGCGGAGGATAGACCTGATGGGCATGGATCAGGCCTGGCTCTTGGCGGCCCTGCCGGCGGGGGCCTTCGTTGTCCTCCTGATCTTCGGTCGCTACCTGCCCCGCCACGGCGACTGGCTATCCATCGCCGCCATCGGCGCATCGTTCGTCCTCTTCTTCTTCGTCCTGGCTGACCTGCTGGACAAGATCGACGTGGCCGGCGCCATTCCGGGCCTCTCCGGCATCGACTGGATCGAGTACGCCGGCTTCAATCTACGCATCGGCTTCGCCGTCGATCAGCTCACCATCGTGATGCTGGTGGTGGTCAGCTTCGTGGCGCTGATGGTGCAGGTCTACTCCGTGGGCTACATGAAGGACGACCCCCACTACGGCTGGTTCTTCACCTGCATGTCACTCTTCGCCGCCGCCATGCTCACCCTGGTCCTGGCCGACAACTTCCTCTTGCTCTACATCGCCTGGGAGGGCGTCGGCTTCTGCTCTTATCTGCTCATCGGCTTCTGGAACGAGCGGCGGTCGGCCGCCGAGGCGGCCAAGAAGGCCTTCGTGACCACCCGCATCGGCGACGTCGGCCTGCTTATCGGCATCATTTTGCTCTGGCGGGCCACCGGCACCTTCGACATGAGGGCGACCTTCGAGGCGGCGAAGGCGGGGGTGATGAGCGAGCCCTATCTGACCACCGCCGTTATCCTCATCTTCGCCGGCGCCGTCGGCAAGTCGGCCCAATTCCCCCTGCACGTCTGGCTCCCCGACGCCATGGAGGGCCCGACGCCGGTCTCCGCCCTCATCCACGCCGCCACCATGGTCGTGGCCGGCGTCTACCTGGTGGCCCGCACCCTACCTTTGTTCGAGGCTGCCCACCCGGCCGCCCTCGACCTTGTGGTGGCGCTGGGCCTGGTCACCGTCCTCATGTCGGCGACCATGGGCCTGGTAATGACCGACGTCAAGCGAGTGGTCGCCTACTCGACCATCAACAGCCTGGGGCTAATGATGGTGGCGTTGGGCTCGGGCCAGGTGGCGGCGGCCATGCTCTATCTGCTCGCCCACGGCTTCTTCAAGGCCCTCCTCTTCCTTAGCTCCGGCTCCGTCCTGCACGCCACCGAGAAGGGCGACGTGCAGGAGCTGGGCGGCCTCTGGCGGAAGATGCCGGTCACCGCCACGGTGTTCGGTATCGGCGTGCTGGCCATGGCCGGCATACCACCGCTATCTGGCTTCTGGGCCAAGGACGAGATCATTCTCAGCTCGGCGCAGCACCAGAACGCCCTGGTCTACGGCCTGATGGCCCTCAGCGTCTTCATCACCGGCCTGTACATGGCCCGCCTCTTCATCCTCACCTTCACCGGCGAGCCCCGTGACCGCCACGCCCACGAGCACGCCTACGACGCCCCGCCGCTCATGACCGTGCCCCTGGTCCTCTTGGCGATCCTGGCCGTCGTGGCTGGTTTTGTGGTTTTCGACCAGGTGGGCGACGCTCTCGGCTTCCCGGGCGGCATCGGCAAGTTCGTCTACTTGGAGGCGCCGGAGGCGTTCAAGTTCCACGCCGACGTGGCGGCTGTGTCCATCATCGCTGCTTTGGCGGGGGTGCTGGGCGCCTTCTACTTCTGGTGGGGCGAAGCGAGGCCGGCCCAGGCAGCGGGTGCCCGCTTCCCGTCCGTCTACGCTCTCTGGAAGAACAAGTACTACGTGGACAACCTCTACCAGTTCCTAATCGACCGCGTCGTCCTCGCTTTCGGCGGCTTCATCGCCTGGTGGGATCGCAACGTTGTTAACGACACCGGCGTGGACGGTTCGGCCGCCCTGGCGGTCTACTCGGGCTTCCGACTGAAGTTCTCGCAGACGGGGCGCCTGCCCAACTACGCCTTCGCCATCGTCCTGGGGGTGGTGGTCCTGGCCATCATCGCCATGACCGTCTTCGTCTGAGGAATGAGGGAACATGCATAGCGGCTGGCTCCTGTTCGCGGAGATAGCGGTGCCCCTGGGGGCCGCACTGACCATCATGGCCATCCCCTCGGTCTACAAGCAGCAGGTCCGCTGGGTCGCTACGGCGGCCGCCTTCACTATGTTCGTCCTGGCGGTCATCATCTTCATCGTCTACAACTACAAGGAGGGCGGCCTTCAGTTCGACCTGCGCCTTCACTGGCTGGAGAACGTGGCCTTCCTGGGGAAGGACGGCATCGCCCTTCACCTGGCCGTGGACGGCATCGCGGTGCCGATGGTGCTGCTGACCGGCATCGTCATTCTCGCGGGCTCCCTCGTCTCCTGGAGCGTCGAGTACCGGAACAAGGACTTCTTCATCCTCCTCCTGACCCTGGTCAGTGGCGTCTTCGGCGTGTTCGAGTCGCAGGATCTGTTCTTCTTCTTCTTCTTCTACGAGCTGGCGGTGCTCCCCATGTACCTGCTCATCGGCGTCTGGGGGTCGAGCACCACCTTCGGCAGCTACGTCCGCACCAAAGAGTACGGCGCCATGAAGCTGACGATGTACCTGGTGGCGGGCAGCGTGCTGGTGTTCATCGCCATCTTTGCCACGTTCGTCGAAGCGGGCAAGGGCACCTTCGAGCTGCCGGTTCTGGGCCAGGTAACCTACAGCGAGACCTTCCAGAAGACGTTCTACCCCTTCTTCATGATTGGCTTCGGCGTCCTGGCCGGCCTCTGGCCCTTCCACACTTGGTCGCCCGACGGCCACGTGGCGGCGCCCACGGCGGTGAGTATGCTGCACGCCGGCGTGCTGATGAAGCTGGGCGCCTTCGGCATCATCCGCGTGGGGATGAGCCTCTTCCCCCAGGGGGCCCAGTTCTGGGCGCCGGCTCTCCTGGTGCTGGGCACCACCGGCGCCCTGTATGGCGCCATATCGGCCATGGCCCAGCGCGACTTGAAGTACGTGGTGGGCTACTCCAGCGTCAGCCACATGGGCTACGTGCTCATGGGCTTAGCCACCCTTAACCCTATCGGCATTAACGGGGCCGTGCTCCAGATGTTCGCCCACGGCGTGATGACGGCCCTCTTCTTCGCCATGGTGGGCGCCGTCTACGACCAGGCCCACGTCCGCGAGATCTGGACCTTCGGCGGCCTGGCCCAGCGCATGCCGCGCTTCGTGGCCTTCTTCACCATCGCCGGCCTATCGTCGCTGGGCCTGCCGGGGCTGGCCGGCTTCGTCGCCGAGTTCAATATCTTCGTCGGCCTGTTCAAGACGTATCCGGTGTTTGGCGCCCTCGGCATCCTGGCGGCGGCCATCACCGCCGTCTACATCTTGCGCTTGCTGTCAGCCGCCTTCTTTGGCCCCCTGAACCCGAAGTGGGCCCATCTGAAGGAGATGCGCCCGCTGGAGCAAGCGGGCGGGGCGTTACTCATCTTTTTCATCGCCTTCATGGGCATCTGGCCGGCGCCATTCGTGGACCGCATCGCCCAGAGCGTCCTGTCCTTGCCGGGGATCGGCTAGATGGACTGGTCGCTCCTAGTCCCCGAGTACATCCTGGCCGGCTGGGCGGCCATGGTGATCTCGCTGGACCTGTTCTGGGGCCGGCTGCGCAAGGACCAGCTCGCCTACGTCGCCGCCGCCGGCGCGCTGATTGCCACCCTGGTCTCGCTGATCTGGGTGAACGGCGACTCCTCCTTCGGCAACCTGCTCCAAATCGATAACTACGCCACCTTCTTCCGCGTCTTCTTCGGTCTTATCGCCTTCTTCACCTGCCTGGCCTCGGCGAAATATGTGCAGGACCGCCTGCTCCACGCCGGCGAGTACTACGCCCTGATCCTGCTGGCGACCGTCGGCGGCATCTACATGGCGGCGGCCAAGGAGCTGCTGACCGCCTACATCTCGCTGGAGCTGCTCAGCTTCAGCCTCTATGTTCTCACCTCCTACGCCAAGTTCGACCTCAAGTCCAACGAGGCGGGGCTGAAGTACATGCTGCTGGGGGCCTTTTCTTCGGCCATCTTCCTCTACGGGATGAGCCTGGTGTACGGCGTGACCAAGACCACCAGCTTCGCTGCCATCGCCACCGCCCTCAGCGGCGACACGAGCGGCATCGCCTTCGCCCTGATGCTGGGCATCGTTCTCATGATCGCCGGGCTGGGGTTCAAGGTGGCGGCGGTGCCCTTCCACATGTGGACGCCCGATGCCTACGAAGGGGCGCCGCTGCCCATCACCGCCTTCATCTCGGCCATCTCCAAGGCGGCGGGCTTCGCCCTTTTCATCAAGGTATTCGGCCAGGCCCTGCTGCCCATGGCCGACGACTGGCGCTGGATCATCGCCGGCCTCTCGGCCGCCACCATGCTCCTGGGGAACCTGGTGGCTATCCAGCAGCACAACATCAAGCGCCTGCTGGCCTACTCCAGCATCGGCCAGGTGGGGTTCATGCTTATGGGCATCGCCGCGCTCACCCCGCACGGCCCCAGCGACTCCGCCAGCGCCCTGGTGCTGCACCTGGCGGGGTACGTCATCACCAACCTGGCCGCCTTCGTCTGCGTCATCATCTACTACAACCAGACGGGCAAGGACGAGATAGCCGACTTCGGCGGCCTGGCGGAGCGGGCGCCGTTCCTGGCCCTTTCCCTGACCATCGCCCTGTTCTCCCTGGCCGGAATGCCGCTCTTCGCCGGCTTCGCTACCAAGTTCATCCTGTTCCAGGCCGCCGCCCAGCAGGACCTCCTCTGGCTCTCGTCCATCGCCGCGTTCATGAGCTTCGTCTCCCTCTACTACTACCTGATGATCATCAAGCAGATGTACCTGGTGGAGCCCCCGGAGAAGGTGCGCCTGCCCGTCCCGCGGCTGGAGTACGCTGTCGTGGCGGTGCTGATCGTCGGCGTGATGCTGGTGGGGCTCTACCCCCAGCCCCTGTTCGACGGCGCAGCCAACGCCACACACGCCGTCTTCCAGGCCGGCCAGGCCGCCACCGCCGCCGGCACCGGGCCGTAGGCAGCCCTTCGGCGCCTCGCCCAAGACAGCCGCCCATTGCGGCCTTGCCCGGCGCCGGCCGCGCGACCCCGGGCGCTTTTGTCCGCCCGATCCATTGACATCCCTTATCACCGCTGGTATTATGGTTATGGTCATATGTTCATAACGTCCAGTTGAAAGCACTTCCAATGCCAAGACCAACCAGATGGAGAACTGTAGCAGGTCTACCGCCGGTGACTTACTTCAAACCGGCGGGCATACCTCTCCGTCTGCTCTCGGAGGTCAGACTGGCAATCGAGGAAGTAGAGGCGATCCGCCTGAAGGACTTGGAGGGACTGGAGCAGGAGGAATGCGCGCAAAGAATGAGCATCTCCCGTCCAACCTTCCATCGCGTCCTCAAGGCAGCCAGGCAAAAGGTGGCGGACGCATTCATAAACGGCAGAGCGATTCGGATTGAAGGCGGCAACTTCGCCGCACCGGGCCAGAAGTTCCGCTGCGTCCCTTATGGTCACGCCTGGGAGATATCTCTCGGGCCCGCGACGCCTGCCCAGCCGCTTGCCTGCCCGACCTGCGGCAGCGCTCGCGTCTTGGCGGTCACCCCGCTTGCGGAGAGCTTTGGACGACCGGGCTTACGACGAGGGAGAGGGCCCGGCAGCGGTCGTTGGAGAGGAGAAGGCGGATGATCTCCCGCTAGGCAGCAACTCAAAGATACACCAGGCAATTGCGCTGAGGCGAAGCCAAATCGGCGCGCGAGCACAGAAAGACAAGTATGGAGGTTACTGAAATGCCATTCGGCAACAGAAAAGGACCACAGGGCCAGGGGCCCAGGACAGGTCGCCGCGCGGGCTACTGCTCCGGCAACTCCCAACCGGGCCACGTGACGGCCCCAGGGAGGCGTGTTGGGCGAGGCGGCGCAGGCAGAGGCTTCGGGTTCCGGTTCGGCTGGAGAAGAGGCCGCCTGGGGAGGAGATTGGGATGAGGATCGCAGTCGTATCGGACGACGAAGCCACGATCAGCCGGCACTTCGGCCGCGCGCCCTACTACGTAGTGGTTACGGTCGAGGAGGGCAAGATCGTCGGTAGAGAGACGCGCGCGAAAGCCGGCCACCACACCTCCGGCACCTGCGACTGCCATGCCGCGCCTGGAGCGCCGCACGGCCAGGGACGGCACTCCGAAGCGAAGCACCAGATCATGGCGGACACCATCGGCGACTGCGACGCAGTCATCGCCGGCGGAATGGGCTGGGGAGCGCACGAGAGCCTGAAGAGGCGCGGCATCGAGCCCGTGATCACCGACGTGTGCGACGTGGGCGAAGCCGCGCTCGCATATGCGGGTGGCATCCTGCCCAACCTCACGGACCGCCTGCACTAACGCTCACCATCACCCCCACCTTTCCTCCCATAGTCGGTTGACCGACCCGCTGTGGGAGGTTACTATATTAGCAGATGCTGATATGACCGCGGATGCCGACGTTCTGCCTGTCTTCTCCCGAACATCGCCACCGCCCACCGACGACCTGGCGGCCCTCCTGCGCGTGCTGGGCGACGAGACGCGGCTCCGCATCTTCGCCCTGTTGACCAAGGCCGAGCTCTGCGTCTGCGAGATCGAGGACACCGTCGGGCTCTCGCAGAGCCTGGTGTCCAACCACCTGGCGGTGTTGCGCCGCGCCGGCCTGGTCAGGGCGCGGCGCGACGACGAGGATGCCCGTTGGATCTTCTACCGGGCCGATCCGGAGGCCGTCGCGGTTCTGCGCCAGAAGTGCGCAGCCCTGCTGGAGGTTACTGCGGCCGCGGGCGACCGCCGCCGCGCCGCCGAGGTCTGCCGGCTGCGAGGGCGGTAGGGATGTTTTTTCGGCCGAACACATCAGCACATGATGATATGACAACACAGCCGGTCGCTTGCTCCGCGATCCCGCCCCAACTTGCCGCCGGGATTACGGGACGCCAGCCAGTCTTCCGGGTCTGGGCGGGGCTGGCGGCGGCGGCCCTGATTTGGGTAGCGGTCTATGTCATGCTCCACCCGGCTGTCGATGCCGTCACCTACGACCTGTTCCATCTCTCGCGTGGTAGCCACCTGGCGAGCGCCGTCAACTTCTTCCTCTACGATACCCCGAAGGTCTTGCTGCTCCTTACGGGCATCGTCTTCCTCATGGGCATCATCCGGACGTTCTTCTCGCCCGAGAGCACACGGAAACTGCTCGGCGGCCGCCGAGAAGGAGTCGGCAACGTCGCGGCTGCCGGCCTCGGCATAGTCACGCCCTTCTGCTCCTGCTCGGCGGTGCCGCTGTTCATCGGCTTTGTGGAGGCGGGTGTGCCCCTTGGGGTGACGTTCTCTTTCCTCATCTCGGCGCCTATGGTGAACGAGGTCGCCATCGTTCTCCTTTTCGGCCTCTTCGGCTGGAAGACGGCAGCGCTTTATGTTGGGCTCGGGCTGGCCATAGCCATCGTGGCGGGCTGGGTCATCGGAAGGATGAAAGTGGAGCGCTACGTGGAGCCGTTCGTATATGAGATCGCCGTCGGGCAATTGGATGCCACCGAGAGCCTGAGCTGGTCCGACAGAACGGCGAGGGGCATCCAGGCCGAGCGCGACATCGTCGGTCGCGTCTGGCCTTTCGTCGTGGCCGGTATAGCTGTCGGCGCGGTCATCCACGGCTACGTCCCGCAGGACGCGATGGCTAGCATCATGGGGAAGAGCGCCTGGTGGAGCGTACCCGCTGCGGTGATCCTGGGTGTGCCGATGTACTCGAACGCCGCGGGCATCCTGCCAGTCATTGAGGCGCTTATCGACAAGGGAGCCGCACTGGGGACGGCGCTCGCTTTCATGATGAGCGTCGTCGCTCTGTCACTCCCGGAGATGATCATTTTGCGTCGGGTGCTCAGGTGGCAACTGATCGCGGTTTTCATCGGTGTGGTTGCTGGCGGGATCATGGCTGTCGGCTTTGTATTCAATCTGGTCTTCTAGGAGGGCAACATGGTCAAGATCGAAGTGCTCGGGTCAGGTTGCGCGAACTGTCAGCGACTGGAAGTGCTGGCGCGTGAGGCTGTCGCAAAGCTAGGCGTCGAGGCGGAAGTGGCGCACGTCACCGACATCAAGGAGATCATGGCGCGCGGCGTCGTGGCGACGCCGGGTCTCGCCGTCAACGGCAAGGTCGTCTCGAAGGGACGCGTGCCGAGGGCTAGCGAGATCGTCAGCATGCTGGCGACGGCGCTTGCCGAAGAGGAGGCGGTATCTTAGAGCGTTGTCACCCCGACGGCAACGTTGCGGTGGCATCGTGAGGAGAGCCGAGAGATGGCAGTGGAGAGAGTAGGCCTTCCGCAGCGGACTGCGGTCGTTGGCCAGCTTGGCGTGCTGGACCGCTTCCTCGCGCTCTGGATCATACTCACCATGGTCTTCGGCGTCGCTCTGGGCAAGCTCCTTCCCGGCGTCGCCGACAGCATCAACTCCGCCAGTGTCGGCACTACCTCCATCCCCATCGCTATCGGGCTCCTGTGGATGATGTACCCCGTCCTGGCGAAGGTGCGCTACGAGGAGCTGGGCAAGGTGAGAGGCGCCTGGAAGATGTTCAGCGTGTCGCTTGTCCAGAACTGGCTCGTCGGACCCGTGATCATGTTTGCGCTGGCTTGGCTGCTCCTGCCCGACCAGCCGGAGTACCGGACAGGGCTAATCATCGTTGGGCTGGCGCGCTGCATCGCCATGGTGCTCATCTGGAACATGCTGGCGGAAGGCGACAACGAGTACGCGGCGGTGCTGGTGGCCCTCAACTCTGTCTTTCAGGTGCTCTTCTATTCGCTGTACGCCTACTTCTTCATCAGCGTCGCCAGCTCCTGGTTTGGCGGCGGCGAACAGATCCACATAAGCTTCTGGGAGGTGGCAAGGAGTGTGCTCATCTTCCTCGGCATCCCCCTGGCGGCCGGGATGGTGACGCGCTATGTGGGTATCCGGCGCAAGGGCCGCGACTGGTACGAGGGCGTCCTCATGCCGAAGCTGGGCCCGACGGCGATCATCGGCCTGCTGTTCACGATCGTGGTGATGTTCGCCCTAAAGGGCGAGTACATCGTCGACGTGCCCCTGGATGTTCTGCGGATTGCGATCCCGCTGCTGCTGTACTTCCTCATCATGTTCTCTGTCTCGTTCCTCATGTCCTGGCGGCTGCGCTTCCGCTACCCGGAGACGGCGACACTCTCCTTCACGGCGGCGAGCAACAACTTCGAGCTGGCCATCGCCGTCTGTATCGGCGTCTTCGGCATCGAGTCGGGGCAGGCGCTGGCGGCGGTCGTGGGGCCGCTCATCGAGGTGCCGGTGCTGATAACGCTGGTCTACGCATCGCTGTGGGCGCGCAAGTACTTCTTCGCCGCCGACGGCACGGCCAGGCGGCGATTGGCCTTCGCCCCCGCACAGGACGGGTAGATGCAGATCGGGTCTTCAGACCCCCAATGCTGGCGTTGTGGTTTCAACCTCAAGCCTTAACCCCGCGCGCGATGAACGTCGTGCCGCCGCGCAGCGTCTGCACCTCCAGCGACGGCAGCAGCTCTTTCAGGATGAACCACGGCCGAGGGTGCAGGATCCACTTGGCGGCCGTCCGCTCGCGCTGCGAGAGCCAGACGCTGCTGTAGACGAACACGGCCACCGCCAGGCCGCTCAGGCCGCGCCCGCCCTTCCCGCCGGCGGCGACGATGCGCCCGCCCGGCCTCAGCCACGATAGCGTCTGCTCCATCACCTCGCGCGAGGCGATGAGCTGGTTGACGTTGCAGGCCAGCACGGCGTCGACGGGCCCGTCAGGGCGGTACTGGTGGGCGAAGGCCTCCACCAGCTCCACGTTCCGCCAGCCGCCGGCCGCGACCCGGCGGCTGGCCAGCGCCAGCATGTCGGGGCTGGCGTCCAGGCCGATGACCCGCCCCTGCTCCCCGACCAGCGGGGCCAGCAGGGGCAGGCTGAGGCCCGTGCCGCAGCCCAGGTCGATGACGGTCTCGCCGGGGCGCAGGGCCAGGCGTTCGACGGCTACGGGCCGATAGCTGGCGGAGACGGGCCGGACAACAAGATCGAAGAGGCGGGCGCGAAACCCTTCGTATGAACGGCGGACGACGCTCAGGTCAGGCTGGGTCGAGGTGCCGCCCACGGTCGGTTTCCATGAGCCGCTAGAGGATCGGCAGGTAGCGTTTGATCTCGTAGTCGGTCACGTGGCGGCGGTAGTCACTCCACTCGATGAGCTTGTTAGTGATCAGGGTCTCGAAAAGGTGCTCGCCCAGGCAGCGGCGCAGCACGTCGCTCTTCTGCGCTTCCTCGATCGCTTCGTACAGGCTCCCCGGCAGGTGCTCGATGCCCCGACGCTTCCTCTCCTCCTCGGGCATGATGAAGACGTTCTCCTCCACCGGTTCGGGGCAGGGATACTCTTTCTCTATTCCCTCCAGGCCGGCCGCCAGTAGCACGGCGAAAACCAGGTAAGGGTTGCAGGCGGGGTCTGGGGCACGGTACTCGATGCGCGTTTCTTGCTCCTTCCCCGGCTTGTACTCGGGAATACGGACGAGGTCGGAGCGGTTGCGCAGCGCCCAGGAAAGATAGACGGGCGCCTCGTAGCCCGGCACCAGCCGCTTGTAGGAGTTGACCCACTGGTTGGTGACCAACGTTATCTCGCGGGCGTGGCGGAGCAGGCCGGCGACGTAGCTCTTGCACAGCGCCGAGAGGTGCTGCGGGTCCTTGGGGTCGAAGAAGGCGTTGCGCTCCCCCCGGAACAGCGACTGGTGGACGTGCATGCCGGAGCCGTTCTCGTTGACCAGTGGTTTCGGCATGAAGGTGGCGTAGACGCCCTGGGCCAGCGCCACCTCCTTCACCACCAGGCGGTAGGTCATCGTGTTGTCGGCCATGGTGAGGGCGTCGGTGTAGCGCAGGTCGATCTCGTGCTGGCTGGGGGCCACCTCGTGGTGGCTCGCCTCCACGCCGATGCCCATCTCCTCCAGAGTGAGGACGGTCTCCCGCCGCAGGTCGGTGGCGGCGTCCAGGGGCGTCTGGTCGAAGTAGCCGCCGCGGTCCAGGGTTGTCGTAGTCTCGGAGTTGGCGAAGTAGAAGTACTCCAACTCGGGTGCCACGTAGAACGTGTAGCCCAGGTCGGAGGCCCGTTTCAGGTTTCGCTTCAGGATGTAGCGGGGGTCGCCCTCGAACGGCTCGCCGCCGGGCAGGTAGATGTCGCAGAAGATGCGGGCCACTCGCTTCCTGTCGCGTGGGCGCCAGGGCAGGACGACGAAAGTGCTCGGGTCGGGCATGGCCACCATGTCGCTTTCGTCGATGCGGGCGAACCCCTCGATGGAGGAGCCGTCGAAGCCCATCCCCTCGTCCAGCGCCCCCTCCAGCTCCTCGACGGTGATGGCTACGCTCTTCAGGATGCCCAGGATGTCGGTGAACCAAGCGCGGATGAACTTGACGTCCTGCTCCTTGGCCATCTGAAGGACGTATTCCTTGCCTTCCTGATTGTTCATAACCCCAGCCTCCGATACAAGTGGCACCATCTTAGCGCAAGAGACCGTCAGAGGCCAGGCCCTTGGGGCCCGGCCTCATGTCCCTAGCAGCGAAGGCCCGGGAGGGGAAGCCCTCCCGGGCCTTCTGCACCCAACAGTGGGGGGGCTCGCTACACGTCGAAGTACATGTAGAACTCCCACGGGTGGGGGCGCAGGCGCAACGGGTCCACTTCGTGGTCGCGCTTGTACTCCAGCCAGACCTCCAGGACGTCGCTGGTGAACACCCCCTTCTTGACCAGGAACTCGTGGTCCTCCTCCAGCGCGTTCAGTGCCTCCTCCAGCGAGCCGGGAACGGTGGGGATGGAGCGCTCCTCCTCGGCGCCGAGCTCATACGTGTTCTTGTCCAGCGGCGGGCCCGGGTCGATCTCGTTCTCGATGCCGTCGAGGCCGGCCATCAGCATGGCGGCGAACGCCAGGTATGGGTTGCAGGTGCCGTCGGGCGGGCGGAACTCCACGCGCTTGGTCTTGGGATTGTCGGTGTAGACCGGGATGCGCACGGCGGCGCTGCGGTTGCGGGCCGAGTAGACCAGGTTGACCGGCGCCTCGTAGCCGGGCACCAGCCGCTTGTAGGAGTTGGTGGTGGGGGCGCAGAGGGCCATGAGCGCCCGCGCGTGCTTCAAAAGGCCGCCGATGTAGTAGCTGGCGGTCTGGCTGATCAGGGCATAGCCCTTGGGGTCGAAGAAGACGTTCTCGCCCTTCTTCCACAAGCTCAGGTGGATGTGCATGCCGGAGCCGTTGTCCTCGAAGAGGGGCTTGGGCATGAAGGTGGCCACTTTGCCGCGCTTATGGGCGACGTTCTTGACGATGTACTTGTACCACATGATCTTGTCGCCCATGCTCACCAGGGTGTCGAACTTCATGTCGATCTCGGCCTGGCCGGCGGTGGCCACCTCGTGGTGGTGCACCTCGATGGGGATGCCCACCTCGATCATCGTCAGGATCATCTCCGAACGGAGGTCCTGCAGGGAGTCGTTAGGGGGCGCCGGGAAGTAGCCTTCCTTGAAGCGCGGCTTGTAGCCCAGGTTCGGCTTCTCGTCGCGGCCGCTGTTCCACTCGCCCTTCGATGGAGTCGATGTAGTAGAAGCCGTACTGCTCGGTCTGGTCGAAGCGTATGTCGTCGAAGATGAAGAACTCCAGCTCCGGTCCCCAGAAGCTGGTATCGGCGATGCCGGTGGAGCTGAGGTATTCTTCCGCCTTCTTGGCGATGAACCGCGGGTCGCGGCTGTACGGCTCGCGGGTCAGCGGGTCGAAGATGTCACAGATCACGCTCAGGGTGGGGATCTCGCAGGCCGGGTCGACGCGAGCCGTGGCCGGATCCGGGATGAGGATCATGTCGCTCTCCTGGATCTTCTGAAAGCCGCGGATGCTGGAGCCGTCGAAGCCTACCCCTTCTACCCAGATGCTCTTGGTCAAGTCGTCCATCTCCGTCAGCTCCGACACGGGCATCGAGAAGTGCTGCCAGAGCCCCGGCAGGTCGTTGAACTTGAGGTCGACGATCTGGATGTTGTTGGCCTTGATGAGGTTGAAGACCTGTTGCGCCTGTTCCGGTGTCATACCCTGAACCTCCTCCTGGATGCCTATGGGGCGCTTTCCGCAAGCTGCTGGTGGGTGGTGGCGGAGTGAGCGGGGCCCAAGAAATGCTGCGGGCAGGTTGCGCAGGCGCCGAGATGGTCAAGCTCGGCTTGGGTCAGCTCCCGCCCCTGCTCGAAGTAGCGAAATAGGGCGTTGCGTGCCTGTGCGCAGGAGACCCGCAGCGTTGGTGTCTCTGCCCGGGGACCAAGGCCCACCTGCTTCAGCAGGCGAAGGGCAGGCCCCCGGCAGGATTCGCAGTTCATTACGTGGGCCGCGAGGTGCACCTCGTCGCCCTCCACGCCCACGAGGACGCCTATCCTGAGAGCGTCGGGGAAGTGCGTCGGCGGAACATCGAATCCTCGTCCCGCGGCAGGGTTGGCCTTGACCACGTCGAAGGCCTTCTCTGCCTCCTGGGCTGTCATGCAATGCTCCTCCTCCCCGGCGCAATACCGGCCAAACTCATTGTAGGATCCGCGAATTCTTGAATGGGCTGGCGCCTGTTACGTTCTGGTTAAATGATTCCTCCCTCATACTGCTACGTCGCCTCGTTCGCCCGTGCGGACGCGAATGGCGTCTACCACCGGCAGCACGAAGATCTTGCCGTCGCCAATGTTGCCGGTGCGGGCGGCGTCCACGATGACCTGCACCACCCGATCGATGTCGGCGCTGCGCACCACCGTCTCCAGCTTCACTTTGGGCAGCATGTCGACGGTGTAGAGCTCGCCGCCGCGGCCCGCGTGGACGATGCCCTTCTGCACGCCGCGACCGGTCACGTGAGTGACGCTGAGCCCAACGACGCCGGCCCGCGCCAGGGCGTCCTTCACTTCGTCCAGCTTCTCAGGCCTGATGATGGCCTCCACCTTGCTCAGCTCGCCCGTCGCCATTAGATATCTCGCCCTTCCTTCGCTAGAAGCCACTGTGCCCCGCGCGACAGGTGCCTCTAGGGGCCGCCGCCTTTGTCAGGGACCACTTGCCGCGTCGGGTCATAGCGCGCGCTCTCCCCTCTCAGCGACCTGCGGACGAAGGGGTCAGACACCGGCGCCAGGGTATGAGTGGCCGCCGCCAGCGGTTCCACCGACGACATGAAAGCCTCTGCGTAGGCCCGCTCGCCGTGCTGGGAAACGTCTACGCCGACGAGTTCCTCCTCCTCGCTGACGCGAAGGCCCATCACCCAGCCCAGCACCTTCAGGATGGCGAAGGTCATGACGAACGAGTATCCCCACGTCGCGCCGATGGCCGCCAGCTGGCGGCCGATCTGGCCGACGTTGCCGTCGATCAGGCCGCCGACGCCGCCGCTGACGGCGGCGGTGGCGAAGATGCCGGTAGCCAGGGCGCCCCAGGTTCCGCCGACGCCGTGGACGCTGAAGACGTCCAGGGCGTCATCGAACCTGAACCTGCCCCGTAGCCGCACAGCCATGTAGCAGAAGAAGCCGGCCCCCATGCCGATAAGCACGGCGGGCATCGCGTCCACAAAGCCCGAGGCGGGCGTGATAGCCACCAGCCCGGCCACGGCGCCAGAAGCGGCGCCCACCACGCTGGGCTTCCCCGTCAGCCACCAGCTAAGGGCCATCCAGGTGAGGGCGGCGGAGGCCGCGGCTGTATTGGTCACCACAAAGGCGTTGGCGGCCAGGCCGCCGGCTGCGATGGCGCTGCCAGCGTTGAAGCCAAACCAGCCGAACCAGAGGAGAGCGGCCCCCAGAACGACGTACGTCACGTCGTGGGGCTCCATGGGTTCGCGCCCGAAGCCGATGCGCCGGCCGAACAGGCAGGCCGCCACCAGGGCCGCCACCCCGGAGTTGATGTGCACCACCGTGCCCCCGGCGAAATCCAGAGCGCCCAGGTTCCGCAGCCAACCGCCGTTGGCCCACACCCAGTGGGCTACGGGGCAGTAGACTAGCGTTGACCACAGCACCACGAATACCAGGAAGGTGCTGAACTTGGCTCGTTCGGCGAAGGCGCCGGTAATCAGCGCCGGGGTGATGATGGCGAACATGAGCTGGAAGAGCATGTACGCCTGGGCCGGGATGGTCGCCGAGTAGGGCCCGGGTGCCTGGCCCACGTGGCGCAGGCCCAGCCAATCCAGGCCGCCGATGAACCCGCCGTGATCCGGCCCGAAGGCCAGGCTGTAGCCCCACAGCACCCAGATGACGCTGACCAAGGCGACGGCCGTGAAGCTGTGCATGATGGTGCTGAGGACGTTCTTGTGCCGCACCAATCCGCCGTAGAAGAACGCCAGGCCCGGCGTCATGAGCATGACCAGAGCCGAGGAGATCAGCATCCAAGCCGTGTCTCCCGTGTCGACTGTTGGCATGCTTCTCTCCCCTCTGGTCTGCCGTTCGTGAAGAAAAGGACAACCGCTTCGTTCTCAATGTAGCGAGGGGACATTACCGATGCGTTACCCGAGGGTTAACTCTGTGTTACGCGGGGAGAGACAAGGAAGGTCTATGGAGAAGAGGACCGGAAGCGGTAGCCCACGTTGCGCACCGTCTCGATGAAGGAGTGGTGGCGGTCCTCGATCTTGCTGCGCAGCCGGCGGATGTGGACGTCCACCGTGCGGCCGCCCCCGTAGAAGTCGTACCCCCAGACCTTGTTCAGCAGGGTCTCGCGGGTGAAGACCTGGTCCGGGTTGCTGGCCAGGAAGCGCAGGAGCTCGTACTCCTTGTAGGTCAGGCTCACCCGCCGGTCGGCGACGAAGACCATGTAGTTGGCCAAGTCGATGCTGAGGTCGCCGCAGCGCAGCACCCTCTCAGACTCCGCCGGCCGCCGCCGCTGGAGGGCGCGGTGCACGCGGGCCGGCAGCTCGCCCGCCGCGGCCGGCAGCGACACAAAGTCGTCGATGGCGGCCGGCAGGTCATAGCGCAGGACGCCCTGGCGGCTCGCCATAGCAATCGCTACCGGCGAATCAGGGTCGGCCGGCTCGTCCCACAGGCGGCGGATGGCCGGGTCCTCGCCCGCAGTCGTCAGGTCGATGACCAACACATCGGGCGGGTCGCCACCGGCCAGAGCCTCCTCGGCGCCGCCGGCCGGACAGAACGAGACGCGGTAGCCGCTGGCCTCGAGCTCCCGGGCCAGGGCCTCCGCCTCCTCGCCGGCCTGCCCTACGAACAGCACGCTCCGCAAGTGCCCCTCCGCTCGTTCCGGTACGATACGTTTCGTTCAGTATAGGCGTAAGGGGAGCCCGGACGCAACGAAGGAAGGAGGCGAGCGGACCGTGGTTTGTAGAGGCGCCTCGCGAGGCGCCCCTACGCCTTGTTATGCGGAAATGCAAATCGGGAATGGTCATGTCATTGTCCGAACCACGCTAGCTGCGGTAGACTGAGGCTGGAGCCCATCTCATGAAGCTCGCCCAGCGGGGCCGTGAGGCCAAGGCGCCGAGGCCCAAGACGCCCCCGAGGCGCGAGAAGGCCAAGAAGGAACCCCCTCCAGGCGACCAGCGCCCGGAAGAGAAGGGCTTTCTTTTCCTCGACCCCTACTGGGACGATGTCTTCTGCTCGTACTACGACCCCACTCTCCGCACCTGCTGCAATCGTTAGTGGAATAGTCTGCCGGAGGCGCCTCTCCAACCAGTCTCAGGAATCGTTCCTGCCCCCGCCTTCAGGCGGGGTCGATGCCGCCCCCTGAGCGGGCGGAACCGAGAATAGCTTCTAGCCTAAGGAGGGCAGAATGGTAGGCATAACAGCTTGCGGGGCCTATGTCCCCCTCCACCGCCTCGGGCGGCAGGAGATGGGTCGGGCCTGGGGCATCCCGGCGGTGCCTGGCGAGCGATCCGTGGCCAACGCCGACGAGGATAGCCTCACCATGGCCGTGGCTGCCGGCCTGGAGTGCCTCGTGGGGCAGGACCGAGCCACCATCGACGCCGTCTACTTCGCCACTACGACCTCGCCCTACGCCGAGAAGCAGAGCGCCTCCATCATCGCCTCCGCCCTGGACCTGCGCAGCGATATCTTCACCGCCGACTTCACCGATTCTCTGCGCTCGGCGACGGTGGCCATGCGCGCGGCCTGCGACGCCATCGAGAGCGGCTCATCCCGCCGCGTGCTGGTGGTGGCGGCTGACTGCCGCCCCGCCGAGCCGGAGACGATGTGGGAGCAACTCCTGGGCGACGGCGCCGGTGCCCTGCTCCTGTCCAAGGACGGCAGCGTCACCATCCGCGCCGCCAAGTCCGTCAGCAGCGAGATGCTGGCCCAGTGGCGCCGCTCGACCGACCGCTACGTCCGCGCCTTCGAGCCCAAGCTGGAGACAGAGTACGCCTACGTCCGCTACGTGGCTCAGGCCGGCAAGGCCGCGCTGCAGGAGGCAGGAGTCGACCCCAAGGACCTGGCCAAGGCCGTCATCTCCGCCGGCGACCCCCGCAGCCACCAGACCGCCGCCCGCGCCCTGGGCGTGGAGATGCCGCAGCTTCAAGACACCCTCTTCCTGATGCTGGGTGGCCTGGGCGCGGCCCAGGTGCCCGTCATGTTGACGGCGGTGCTGGAGACGGCCAAGGCGGGGGACAAGCTCCTGGTGGTCAACCACGGCGACGGCGCCGACGGACTCGTGCTGGAGGTGACCGAGCCGCTCACGCCGCCGGCGGGCAAGCGGACCGTCCAACAATACATGATGGCCAAGAAGGCGCTGCCCAACTACGACGCCTACGCGGCCTTCCGCCGGCTCATGGACCGCGAGCGCTTCGTTCCCAAGTCTTCGCCGGTGACCTACTGGCGCGACGCCAAGCTGGAGCTCGGTCTCTACGGCGCTCGCTGCCGCAAGTGCGGCGTCGTCCAGTACCCGCCACCACGGGTCTGCGGCGAGTGCCGCACCAAGGACGACCTGGAAAGCGTCAAGCTGGGCCACAAGGGCAGCGTGTTCACCTTCACGCTGGACCACTTGATCGGCGGGGGCTACGTGAACGTGCCCGTCCCGCGCCTCGTGGTCGACCTGGAGGGGGGCGGTCGCATCTTCCTTGAGATGACCGACGGCGACCCCAAGGACGTGCAGATAGGCATGCTGGTGGAGCTGACTTTCCGCTGCCTGAACGAAGGAACCGGGTTCCACAACTACTACTGGAAGTGCCAGCCGGTCCGGGTGGCCGCCTAGGCTCTGGCTGTAGCCAAAGGAGGAGGAGTCATGCCGGGAATCAGAGGATCGAGTGGCTGTGGTCGGCGTCGGCTGCACCAAGTTCGGTGAGATCTGGGAGAAGGACCAGGAGGACCTGCTGGTCGAGGCCGTCTACGAGGCCCTGGACGACGCCGGCCTCACCCCCGACGATGTCGACGCCGGCTGGGTCGGCGTCATGTACAACTTTACCGGTTTCTCGGGCGCCACCATGACCGAGCCCCTGAAGCTCTTTGGCAAGCCGGTCACGCGGGTGGAGAACTTCTGCGCCTCGGGGATGGACGCCTTCCGCAACGCCTGCTTCGCCGTGGCCGCCGGCGTCTACGACGTCGTCGTGGCCTGTGGCGTGGAGAAGTTGCTGGACCAGGGCGCCAGCGGCATTCCCATAGACCCCATTCATCCGGTGCTGGGCCACGCCAGCGCGCCGGCCATGTTCGCCCTGGCCGCCAGCCGCGCCTTCCACGAGTGGGGCTGGACCAAGGAGGACCTGGCCGCGGTCGCGGTGAAGAACCACAAGAACGGCGCCGCTCACCCCAAGGCCCACTTCCGCCGGCCCATCACCGTGGCCGACGCGGTCAACGCGCCCATGATCTCCTGGCCGCTGGGGCGCTTCGACTGCTGCGCCGTCTCCGACGGTTCCGCTGCCGTCGTTATCACCCGGCCGGAGATCGCCAAGGACACCAAGCACAGGGACGACTACGTTCTGGTCAAGGCCAACGCCCTGGCCATCGAGACCTTGCAGCCCATGTACAAGGTGTCCTACAACTGGCTCGGCTTCCCGGCCACCCGCGACGCCGCCCGCGCGGCCTACGACGAGGCAGGGATCAAGGATCCGCTCAAGGAGATCGACCTGGCCGAGGTGCACGACTGTTTCACCAGCACCGAGCTGTTCAACATCGGCGACCTGGGCCTCGTTGCCGACGGCAAGGATGCCCCGGCCTTCGTGCGGGACGGCCACGCCGACGTGGAAGGCGAGCTGCCCGTCAACCCCAGCGGCGGCCTCAAGTGCTTCGGCCACCCCATCGGCGCCACCGGCTGCCGCATGATCTACGAGGTGACCAAGCAGCTCCAGGGCCGCGCCGATGGCATGCAGGTGAAGGACGCCAAGCTGGGCATGGCCCACAACCTGGGCGGGCCCGGCTCCGTGTGCTCCGTGACCATCCTCGGGCGGCACGACTAGCCCCGTCGCGAGCCACACATCGCAGGCAAGAGGGCTCCTCGACGGCGTCGGGGAGCCCTCGGCACGCTGATAGGAGACGGAACATGAAGGTGGAAGCGGCTTTGCCCCTGGGCCTGACCGGCGTCGGCGAGGCGGCGCGGGAAGCGGAGGAGCTAGGCTACGACGGCGTGCTCTCCTTTGAGACCGGCCACGATCCCTTCCTGCCCCTGGCCTTGGCCGCCACTGTCACCCAGCGCGTCGACCTGGGCACGGCGGTGGCCATCGCCTTTCCCCGCAGCCCACTTACCGTCGCCCAGATCGCCTGGGACCTCCAGGCCTTTTCGCGTGGCCGGCTGCTGCTGGGCCTGGGCACCCAGGTGAAAGGCCACAACGAGCGTCGCTACAGCACCTCCTGGGGCTCGCCGCCCGGCCCTCGCCTGCGCGAGTACATCCTGGTTCTGCGCGCCATCTGGGACTCCTGGCAGAACAAGTCCCGTCCCAGCTTCCAGGGCAAGCACTACACCTACACCCTCATGACCCCCTTCTTCGACCCGGGCCCCATCCAGCATCCGCACATCCCCGTGTACATCTCGGCGGTCAACCCCTACATGTGCCGCCTGGCCGGCGAGCTCTGTGACGGCGTTCGCCTGCACGGCTTCTGCACCCCCAAATACCTGAAGGAGGTCGTCATCCCCAGTATCGAGGCAGGGGCCAAGAAGGCCGGCCGCTCCCTGAAGGACATCGACCTCACCGGCGGCGGCTTCGTCATCACCGGCGAGACGGAGGCCGACGTCGAGCGGCAGAAGCCGGCCGCGCGCCACCAGATCGCCTTCTACGCCTCGACCCGCACCTACAAGGCGGTGCTCGACCTCCACGGCTGGGGCGAGACCTGCGACCGCCTCCACCGATTGGCCGACGAGGGCCGCTGGCCGGAGATGGCCCGCGAGATCACGGACGAGATGTTCGACCAGTTCGCCGTCTCCGGCACCTACGATCAGATCGCCGCCCGCATCAAAGAGCGCTGGGGCGGCATCATCAACCGGACGGGCTTCTTCATGCCCATCCGACAAGCCGGCGACAAGGAACGCCTGCAGGAGATCATCCGCCAGATCCAGGCGATCTGAGCGGATTCTCGCTCGGCGGTAGTTGTGGTGGAGGCCTTCAGGCCTCCACGGAGGCGACGGATCGGCTGACTTGGCTGAAGCTGCGGGTTTCAACCCGCAGAGTTGCTAACCATCCTCCGCCGGCATCACGTGGATCAGCTCCGGGTTCAGAGAAACGTCAACATCCTTGTCGGTGTCCAGGTTGAGGCGATAGTAGATGTGGATCGGCACCTCGATCTGGAGGTCGTGCGCCGCCGTCGATTCGTCTAGCCTCACGTAGAGCAGATAGCTCTCCGCCCCCAGGTCCTCGCGCACCACCCGCCCGCTGAACACGTTGAACCGCTCGCCCGGGTTGGCCGGCCGGCCCGGCCGGACGATCATCACCTGGCTGGCGCGGATGCAGAAGTCCACCGCCTGGCCCGGCGCCGCCGAACAGGCCGGCCCCTTCACCAGGCGGCCCTGCCAATCGATGCGCAGGCCGCCGGGCCCGTTCTCCATCACCCGCCCTGCCAGGATGTTCCGCCCCTGCACCAGCTCGGCCACGCGGCGGCCGGCCGGCCGGTAGTAGACCTCCTCCCGCTCGCCCTGCTGGAGGACGCGACCGCCATCGAGCACGGCGATTCGGTCGCCCAGGGCGAAGGCCTCCACCAGGTCATGCGTCACCAGCACGATGGTGACGGCCATGCTGCGTCGGATGTCCAGCAGCTCCTGCCGCAGCGTGCTCCGGATGGCCTCATCCAGGGCGGCGAAGGGTTCGTCCAGCAGGAGGAGGTGGGGCCGGAAGACCAACGCTCGCGCCAGGGCCACCCGCTGCTGCTGGCCGCCGGAGAGTTCCCGCGGGCGGCGGGCCTCCAGTCCGTCCAGACCCATCAAACCGACCATCTCCTCCACCCGCCGCGCCCGCTGGCGGCGGTCCAGGCCGCTCAGGCCGTAGGCGATGTTCTGGGCCACCGTCAGGTGGGGGAAGAGGGCGTACCCCTGGGGCACGTAGCCGATGCGCCGGTTCTGGGGCGGCAGGCTGAGGCCGGCGGCGCTATCGAACGCGGTGAGGCCGTTCACCCGCACCAGGCCCCGGTCCGGCCGCAGGATGCCGGCGATGGCCTGGAGCGTCAGGCTCTTGCCCGCGCCCGACGGCCCGAACAGCACGGCGATCTCGTCGCCGGTGCTGAAGGCCGGCGCCAGGTGGAAGGCGCCCAACCGCTTGCGGATGTCTACCTCAAGCATCGCCCTACCAGTGCGGGACGCGCAGCAGCCGGCCGATGACCAGCAGGCTGAGCACCGAGGTAACGGTCAGGACGGCCACCAGGGCGTTGGCCAGAGCAGTGTCGCCAGACTGCCACGCATCGTAGATGGCGATGGGCATCGTGCGCGTCCTGCCCGGGATGTCGCCGGCAAACATGAGGGTGGCGCCGAACTCGCCGATGGCCCGCGCGAACGCCAGGGCGGTGCCGGCCACAACCCCCGGCCAGGCCAGGGGTAGGGTCACGGTGAAGAACACCGCTAGGTTAGTGCGGCCCAGGGTGCGGGCCGTGTTCTCCAGGGAGGGGTCCACCGCCTCGAACGCCGCCTGGGCCGAGCGCACCATCAGGGGCAGGGCCACGATCGTGGAGGCGATCACCGCCCCCTCCCAGGCGAAGGCGAGATGCAGGCCGAAGGCGTCTTCCAGGAAGTCGCCCGCCAGGCTCCGCCGTCCCAGCGCCTGGAGGAGGTAATAGCCCAGGACGGTCGGCGGCAGGACTAAGGGGAGGGTGACCAGCGCCGAAAGGACGCCTCGCCCCCAGAACCGCCGCCGCGCCAGGAGCCAGGCCAGGGCCACCCCCACCACCAGGCAGATGGCCGTCGCCAGAGCTGCCACCTGCAACGACAATCGCAGCGGGGTCAGGTCGACGTCGAACACTGGCTACCCCTCCTCCGGCACGCTGTAGCCGTACTTTTGCAGCACCGTCCGTCCCTCCGGGCTGCGGACCAGGGCCACGAAGCGCCGGGCCAGCTCTTCGTTCTTCGTGCCCTTCACCACCGCCAGCACCTGCCGGATGGGCTGATGCAGGCTGTCGTCCACTATCACGTAGGTCACCGCGGGTTCGTCGATGACCAGGGCCAGCGCCACCAGCCCCGCCTCGGCGTTGCCCGAGCGAATGTACTCTGTGGTCGCGTTCACATTCTGTCCGTAGACCAGCTTGGGCTGGAGCGCATCCCAGAGGCCGGCGCTCTTCAGCGCCTCCTCCGCGGCGCGGCCATAGGGGGCGACCTCTGGGTCAGCGATGGCCACGTTCTCCACCTCGGGCCGCAGCAGGTCTCTGAGCTCACTGACCGTCACCCCTGCTTTGGTGGAGCTGGCCAGGGCCAGCCGGCCGATGGCGTAGACCTGTTCCGTGTCCTCGATGACCAGGTCCTTCTCCCGCAGGCGGTCCACCTGCTCGACGTCCGCCGCTACAAACAGGTCGGCCGGGAGGCCCGCGTCGATCTGCTGGGCCAGGGCCGTCGTGGAGCCGTAGGAAAACGTGACCTTGGCCCCGGTCTCCTCCTCGAACAACGGGCCCATCTCGTCGAAGGCCTGCCGCACGTTGCTGGCCGCGGCCACCAGCAGCTCGCCGGAGGCCGAACCGGGGCCGCCTGCCGAGCCGCAAGCGGGCGCCGCAAGGATGCTCGCCAGGGCGCAGAAGGCAAGCCATCCCTTCGCCCCGCTCAGGGTGGGCCCCTTCATTGCTGCCTCCCCGGCGCCGGTCGGGCGGCAGCCGCCTGCTCATCCAGCCGGCGGCGGTAGTCCAGCAGCCAGTCGAGGGTGCCCTGCGCTGCTGCCAGCTTGGCCTGGGCCACCAGCCGGTCGAAGGACTGCGGCGCGGCGTCGGCCAGGGCCTGCCACTCGCCCAGGTAGCGGCGGACGAACTCCACCTGTCCTTCCAGCAAGCGTAGAACGGACTCGGGCTCCGCGTCGCGGAGGAAGTAGGCCTTCAGCAGGAAGTCCAGCCGCACCTCCCGCAGGCGGGTGACGGGCTGCCAGATCCACGCCTCGAAGGCGCGGCGGCCAGCAGCCGTGGCCTTGAGCACCGTCTTCGGGGGGTACGCGTCGTCGCGGCGCTGCTCCACCTCGATGAGGCCGCGGCGCTCCAGGTTCCCCAGGAGGAAGTAGACGTTGCTGCGCTGGAGGGGGCAGATCAGGCCCAGGCCGCTGTCCGAGGCCATCTCGTGGGCGATCTGGTAGCCGTGAGCGGGCCGCTGGTAGACCAGCCCCAGGATGGCATGCTCCGCCGGCGTCAGACCAGATTTCCTGCGCGGCATGGGACAGACCCTGACTATTCAGCGAATGAATACCACCCCGACGCTCCCCTGTCAAGACGGGGGCCAGGGGCAGACGAGCCGTCCGCCAGCGTGTACAATGGCGTTGGCGATCCTTTCGCAGCGTGGAGCAGATAAGAGCCTGCAAGGAGGCCCGAGATGATCCTCGTGGCAGGTGGCACCGGGTTCGTGGGCGGCGGCATCGTGCTGGAGCTGTGCCGCCGCCGGCAGCGGGTGGCCGTCCTCACCCGGAGTGCGGACAAGGCAGCGAACCGCTTTCCAGGCCTGGACGTGGAGTATCGCCAGGGGGATGTGCTCGACGCCGTGAGCCTGGCGCCGGCTCTCGAGGGCGCGGAGGCGGTCGTTGGCACCGTCCAGTTCCCCAACTCACCCATCGAGAACCGCGGCCGCGGCTACACCTTCGAGGAGACGGACGCCGCCGGGACCGAGCGCCTGGTGGCGGCGGCCAAGGCCGCGGGCGTGCGGCGCTACGTATACCTCAGCGGCGCTGGCGCCGCCCCCGACTCGCCGTACCACTGGGATCGGGCGAAGTGGCGCGCTGAGGAGGCGGTACGGGGCAGCGGCATCCCCTACGTCATCCTGCGCCCCTCCTGGATCTACGGCCCCGAGGACCGCTCCCTCAACCGCTTCCTGGCGATGTCGCGCCTTCTCCCTTTCGTGCCCATCATCGGCGACGGCGACCGCCAGCGCCTTCAGCCAGCGTTCATCGATGACGTCGGCCGGGCGGTGGCGGCGGCGCTCGAAAACGAGGCGGCGAGCAAGCGGTCCTTCGAGCTGGGCGGCCCGGAGGTCCTCACGATGAACGAGATCGTGCGCACGGCCCTCGAGGTGATGGGCCGCCGGCGCTGGCTCCTTTCCCTGTCCAAGGGGCTGATGAAGGCCCTGGCCGCCGTCCTGCGTTTCCTGCCCGGCCCACCGCTGACGCCCGACGCCATCGACTTCATCACGATGGACGCCCTGGCCGACAGCTCGGCCCTGGTGGAGACGCTGGGGCTCGAGCTGACGCCGCTGCGTCAGGGGCTGGCCACCTACCTGGCGCCGGCCACTTCCGCCTAGCAACCGGTGCTGACCGCCGGGTCTGTGCTCGCGAGTTCATCCACAGGCCCCGACAGCCCAGTGGGACGGGGAGGCGGATCGGATGCCCCCCGCCTTCAGGCGGGGGTCGAGAATCAAACCGACCTACCTGGCGCCGGCCACTGCCACCTAGCGCAGGGGCTTGTGTCTGCCTAACGAGGTGGGTAATATGTCCTGGGCGGTGAGCCCTGCCTGAGGCCGGTCCACCGCCCTTTCGAATCATTTCCCAGTAGTTTCGCAAGGAGGCGAACATGGCTGACGTTCGATTCGACGGAAGGGTCGCCATCGTCACCGGGGCAGGCGGCGGGTTGGGCCGCAGCCATGCCCTGTTGCTGGCGTCGCGCGGCGCCAAGGTAGTGGTCAACGACCTGGGCGGCGCCGTGGACGGCACCGGGACGCCGAGCAGCGAGATGGCGAACAAGGTGGTGGCCGAGATCAAGGCCGCCGGCGGTGAGGCCGTCGCCGACGCCCATGGCGTGGACACCCCGGCGGGCGGCCAGGCCATCGTCAAGACCGCACTCGATGCCTTCGGGAAAGTCGACATTCTCATCAACAACGCCGGCATCCTCCGCGACAAGACCTTCATGAAGATGGAGGACGAGGACTGGAACAAGGTCATGGCCGTGCACCTTAACGGCGCCTACAACGTCACCAAGGCCGCCTTCCCCGTTATGCGGGAGAACAACTACGGCCGCATCATCATGACCACGTCCAACACTGGGCTGTACGGCAACTTCGGCCAGGCCAACTACGGCGCGGCCAAGCTGGGCCTGGTGGGCTTCATGAACACCCTCAAGCTGGAAGGCGCCCGCTACAACATCCTCGTCAACACCATCGCGCCCATCGCCGGCACGCGCATGACGGCGACGGTCATGCCGCCCGACATGGTCGAGAAGCTCAAGCCGGAATACGTCTCGCCAATGGTGGTCTACGCCTGCTCCGAGGAATGCACCGATAGCGGCGTGATCTTCACAGCCGGCGCTGGCTATTTCTCGCGCGCTGTCATGGTGGAGGGACCGGGCATCGCCCTGCCGGCCGCCAAGGGCATCACTCTCGAGCAGATCCGCGACCGCCTCGCGGACATCAAGAAGCTGGAGGGCGCCCAGCCCTTCAACCAGTCCAACGAAGAGGTCGCCCGCATCATCTCCGCTCTCTCAGCGGCGGGCTAAGACCCCGGAGGTCGAATGCAGAAGGGCGGGGCGTCTCTTGGACGCCCCGCCCGCTCTGTCCTACCGCTCCCGGATTGGCCGACGCCGCCACCCAGGAAACCGTGGGCAGCATCTCTCGCGTGAACCTGCGTGAACCGCGCCTCGGTTCTTGCATCCGGCGTCAATTGCGCCAGGCGGACGGCGGCTATAGAATCCTAGGAGCGCTACGCTGTAGACGCCAGTCTAGCCTGACCTTGCGGGACCTCCCCGCTGACATTCTGAGCGTGACGAAGAATCTGGCCTGCCCGTAGCGCGAGGATGGTTTGACCTTGCGGAAGCGAGGTGACGAGTCGTGAAGCGCTATCTTGCCTGCCTGCTGGGCGCCGCGGTGCTGATGGTCCTCCTAGCGGCGGCCTGCGGCGGCGACGAAGGACAGCCCAGCCCGGCCGCCACCGCCAGCCCCACCTCTACCCCCACGGGCCCCCCCTTCGCCTTCGAAGGGCCGGTGGGCATCGACCTCAGCACCTACGGCATCTTCTTCCAGCAGGGCCAGCCGATATCCTTCACCATCACCATCGCCGCCGCCGAGCCTATCACCTTGTACTACCGCACCACCCAGCGCTACGACATCGTCGTCGCCGATTCGCAGGGCAACGAGGTGTGGCGTTGGTCCAAAGACAGGAGCTTCGGCCAGACGCTGGAGCAGGTCACCCTGACGGCGGGCGAAACTCTTACCTTCAACGAGAACTGGGACCAGCTCGGCAACGACGGTCAGCCCGTGCCTCCCGGCAACTACCAGTCAACGGCCACCAGCACTCACTGCGACGCCAACTACGAGAACTGCGGCCAGCTCAGCGTCTCCCGCACCCTCCAGATCCGCGCGCCGTAAGGGGCGTTGCCGCTGCCCGTAGTGCGCCACAGGCCGGCCCCACCGCTCGTCCTGAGCGTGTCCGAAGGGCGAGCGGTTCGACGAGGCGTTGCCGCCGGCCGGGCCGGCGCCGATAATGTTCTAGGTAGTTTTTCTCCACTCGAGGCAGAATGACATGAGCAAGCTCGCTGACAAGATCCGCAAGGTCACCCGCGTGGAGCCGGCGCCCCTGGGCTTCGGCGTTTCCGCCGCCCGCCCGCGTGCCCCCTCGCTCCTCCTGCTGGTGCATGGGCCCGCTTCTGTCCGGCCGCCCGCCGACCTGGCCAGCCACGGCCTGGACGCCATCCTCCTTTCTCTCAACCCGGAGAAGGACACCGCCGAGGCCGCGCGCTGGGCCAAAGCTGCCGGGGACATCCCCTGCGGCCTGCACGTCCCCGCCGTCGCCAGGGACACGGTCGCCGACCTGAAGCAGGCGGGCATCGACTTCCTGGCCTTTGAGGCCGAGTCCGCCAGCGCGGACGCCCTCCTGGACACGGAGATGGGCTACGTCCTCACCCTGGCTGGCGAGCCGTCGGATGCCATCCTGCGGGCCATGGCCGACTTCACCCTGGACGCCCTCTGGCTGGCCGACTGGCGCGGCCCCCTTACGCTGCGCTCGGCGCTCGAGCTGCGGCGTATCTACCTTCTGGCCCGCATGCCCCTGCTTGTGCCCGTTCGGCCCGATATCGGCGCCGGCGACCTGGAGTGCCTGCGCGACGTCGGCGTGGCGGGGGTGACGGTGGACGGCCACGACGCCGCTGCCTGGGGCCGGTTGGCCTCGCTGCGCCAGGCCATCGACGGTCTGCCGCCGCGGGCGCGCCGCCGTGAGGAGCGGCCGGACGCAGTGCTCCCCGCCAGCGCACTGGTCCCCTCATCGGCCGAGGAGGAAGAGGAGGAGGGGGAGGACTTCCCCTAGGTCCTGCCCGCCTCCAGCTCTTGCACGATGCGCAAGGACTCCCGCGCGTGGATCTCCATGTCGGTCTCGCTCTCGATGACGCCGCGGATGATCCCCTGCTTGTCGATGACGTAGGTCGTGCGCCGGGCGGTGTAGCGCTCCGGGTGCCAGACGTCGTAAGCCTTAATCACCTCGTTCTGGGGCCAATCGCTGAGGATGGGGAAAGGAAGGTTCAGACTCTTGGCGAAGATGCCCGCTGACGGCCAGGGGTCAATGCTGATACCGAGGACCTCGGTATTGGCCTTCTGGAACTCCGCGTAGGCGTCCCGGAAGGCGCCGAGCTCCTTCTCTCAGCCGCCGGTAAAGGCCAGCAGGTAGAAGGCGATCACCACGTTCTTCTGGCCGCGATAGCTCTCCAGGCTCCATTTCTGGCGCTCGCCGTCCATCAGGGTGAACTCCGGCGCCTTATCGCCCACTTTCAGGGCCATACTCGCCTCCTTCCTACGAATCGGGCCTCATCTTCCATTGTCCAGGACGGAGGGAGAGTTGGCAAGGCGCAGGCGAGCCTATTCCGGGGGGTGCTGGCCGGGCGGCCAGGCGAGGGGGATCCTTTTGCGGTCCTCCTCGGTCAGGGCCTCCAACCTTTGCAGGTTATCACGGGCATACTCCTCATTTGGATAGAGTTCCACTATGCGGCGGTAGGCAGAGATCCGCTCGTCCCAGTCAAGCGAAAGCACTGCCTTCAGGTGTAGGACCTCTTTGTCGTCAGGCGCGATACGCTCCGCACGCCGATAGCAGGCGTACGCCTCGACGTAGTCACCAAGCATGACCGCCATGTGGCCCAACATAGTGAGAGCACGGAGGTGGCCGGGATCCAGGCCCAGAATGCGACGAAGAGCCGCCATGGACACGCGGTCCTCGCTGAAGGCGTATTCCTCGGCGAGTGCCAGCAGCCGGTTCACATCGCTGGTGGCATCTAACGCCTCAAGGAAGGCGGCTCTTCCCGAAGCGAATGCCTCCGCCCTCCTTCCAAGTTCGTCCTTCGGGGTCTCCTGGCTGACGGTCAGACTCGCCTCCCCGTCCCGTGCGTGCTCAGCATGCCGCCCTCACACGTGGGACGCCACCAGGTCCCCCACCTCGGACGTGCTCAGGCCCATGCGACCGGCGTTCACCGACTTGATCTTGCCGCTGGTCAGCGCCGCGATGATCGCCTGCTCTATCCGCTGGGCGGCCCGCTCCTCGCCCAGGTCGGCCACCAGCATCTGGGCGGCGGCAATGGCCGCCAGCGGGCAGATGACGTTCTGGCCGGTGTACTTCGGCGCGCTGCCGCCGATGGGCTCGAACATGGAGACGCCCTGCGGGTTGATGTTGCCACCCGCGGCCACGCCCATCCCGCCCTGGATCATCGCCCCCAGGTCGGTGATGATGTCGCCGAACATGTTCTCCACCACGATGACGTCGAACCACTCCGGGTTCTTCACGAACCACATGCAGGCGGCGTCGACGTGGGCATACTCCCGCTTGATGTCCGGGTAGTCGGCGTCGCCCACCTCGTTGAAGGCCCGCCACCAGGTGTCGTGGACGTAGGTGAGCACGTTGGTCTTGGCCACCAAGTGAAGCTGCTTCGCCTTGTTCCGCTTGCGGGCCAGCTCGAAGGCGAAGCGGATCGCCCGCTCGGCGCCGAAGCGCGTCGTCAGATGGACCTGCGTCGATACCTCCTGCGGCGTGCCCTTGTACTGGAAGCCGCCCATGCCGCCGTACAGCCCCTCCGTGTTCTCCCGCACCACCACAAAGTCGATGTCCTTCGGGCCCTTGTCCTTGAGCGGACAGTCGACTCCGGGGTAGAGCTGCACCGGCCGCAGGTTGATGTACTGGTCCAGCTCGAAGCGGATGCGTAGCAGGACGCCCTTCTCCAGGATGCCCGGCGCTACGCCTGGGTGGCCGATGGCCCCCAGGAAGATGGCGTCGAAGCCGCGCAGCTCCGCCAGCACCGAATCGGGCACCGTCTCGCCCGTGCGCAGGTAGCGCTCGCCGCCCAGGTCGTAGGTCTGGGTCTCGTAGCGGAAGCCGTCCGCCGATGCGGCGGCCTCCAGCACCTTCAGGCCCTCGCGCACGACCTCGGGGCCGGTGCCGTCGCCGGGGATGACCGCAATGCGATACATGGGCAGCGTTCTTCCTTCTGGCCTAGTGGGCAGGCCGAATGCAGAGGAGGCCTTCGGGCCTCCAGGCTATTTGGTGGCTATCGGTGGCGACCTGAAGGTCGCCGCTACATTTGTCTGGCGGCGCTACGGCCTCTCGGCCCGCTGGCCGCCCCGCAGGGCGCGCGCCTGCTGCTCGGCCAGCTCGCCGAAGACGGCCCGGAAGGTGATAAGCCCGCCGCAGGCGAAGGCCAGCATGATGGGGTAGGTGCGCCAGTGCTTGAGGTTCTCCGGCCCCAGGCTGTGGAGGAGCGTGGCCGCCGCGGCGATGAGGCCGGGGATGAACCAGAGGGCGGCGAAGAAGCCGGCCGCCAGCCGCAGGAGCCGGTGCTTCACCCCGAAAACGAAGTCGCCGGTGAAGAACCAGGCCAGGCCGGCGAAACCCGCCAGACCCAGGACTCGCTCGTAGACTGTCGCCTCGCTCGTCTTCCAGAGGGTGAGGAAGCCCTGGAAGCCCGTCAGCAGCGTGGCGCGAGTCCGGCCCTCCCCCTCGTTCTCCTCATCCGCCCAGTCGTAGAGCTCGTCCTCCATCTTGCGCCCGATCCGCCTGAGGCGCATGAATGCCCGTCGAAGCGCGCTCACCTTCTTCTCACCCCCGCTACTTTACTGCGACCGCTTCCCGGCCGCCAGCCGCCGTCGAGTGTACTCCACCAGGCCGCCGGCGGCCAGCAGTTCCAGCATGAACTCGGGGTAGGGCTTGGCCTGGAACTGCGTCTCCTTAGTGAGATTGCGGATAGTGCCCGCCTCCAGTTCCACCGACAGCTCATCGCCGGGGTCGCTGCCGTCCACTGCCTCCGGGCACTCCAGGATGGGGAGGCCCAGGTTGATGGCGTTGCGATAGAAGATGCGGGCGAAGCTCTTGGCCACCAAGCAGCTCACGCCGGTGCCGCGAATGGCCAGCGGTGCATGCTCGCGCGAGGAGCCGCAGCCGAAGTTGGTCTCGGCGACGATGATGTCGCCCGGCTGCACCCGCCCGGCGAACCCGGGGTCGACGCCCTCCAGACAGTGAGGGGCCAGCTCCTCGGGCGTGTTCAGGTTCAGGTAGCGGGCCGGAATGATCACGTCGGTATCGACGTTGGCGCCGTACTTGTGGACTCGCCCGCGAAGATTCACTTCACCATGCTCCTCACCACGAACGCTTCGCCGCCTGTGCGGCTGCCTCGATCCGCTGGATCCACATCTCTGGATCGCGAATGCGAAAGTCGTAGTCCTTCCCGTCGCTTGTCACCGCCAAGTTCGCTCGCCAAGGGTTCGATAGGAACCTCGCCGGCCAGAGGACAAAACGGAAGGGCATTGCAGGCCGCGAAGAACGCCGGGCGTCAGAGATCGACTGCAAAGGGAAGGCGCCGTCCCGGTACATTGTCCCGAACACCCCTCGCCTCGCCCCCAGGGCGACGACTCGAAGACTAGGCGCTTGTCTGTGAGGAGGAGCGCTCCGATATTCCCGCCCCACCAGGCCAACCTGTAGGCAGCCCCTGCCAGGAGAAGCTTCTCGTCCTCTTCAAGAGTACCCATCGACCGGCGCTCCTACTTCCCCCCGCCCCCCAGCACCTCCTCTGGGCCCGCTAGCCGACCGGCGACGGCGCTAGCGGCGGCCACCGCCGGGTTCACCAGATAGACCTCCGCCTTGGGATGGCCCATGCGCCCCGGGAAGTTGCGGTTGCTGGTGCTCACGCAGCGCTCTCCCTCCGCCAGCACGCCCATGTAGCCGCCCAGGCACGGCCCGCAGGTGGAGGTCGACACCGCGCAGCCTGCCTCGGCGAAGACGGTGAGCAGTCCCTCCTTCAGAGCCGCCAGGTAGACGTCGTTGGAGGCCGGGATCACCATGCAGCGCACCCGCGGGTGCACCTGGCGCCCCGCCATGATCTGGGCGGCCAGCCGCAGGTCGGACAGGCGCCCGTTGGTGCAAGAGCCGATGAACACCTGGTCGATCTCCACTCGCTGCGCGCGGCTCAGGGGCACCACGTTGTCGGGAGAGAAGGGCAGAGCCACCATCGGCTCCAGCTCGCCCACGTCGTACTCGCGCACCTCCACGTACTCGGCGTCGGGGTCCGGCTCGTAGACCTGCCACTCCCGCTTGGCGCGGGCGCGGACGTAGCCCAGGGTCACGGCGTCGGACAGCATGAGACCCGCCTTGCCGCCGGCCTCGATGGTCATGTTGGCGATGGTGAAGCGCTCCTCCATACTGAGCTGCGCGATCGCCTCCCCCTGGAACTCGATGGCCCGGTAGAGGGCGCCGTCGGTGCCGATATCGCCGATGGTGCTCAGGATGATGTCTTTGGCCCCCACCCAGGGCTTCCGTTGCCCGCGATAGGTCATCTTCATCGTTGGCGGCACTCGCATCCAGATGTCGCCGGTAGCCATGGCGCAGGCGATGTCGGTGGAGCCCATGCCGGTGGCGAAGCAGCCCAGCGCCCCGTAGGTGCAGGTGTGCGAGTCGGCGCCCACCACCACGTCGCCGGGCAGCACCCAGCCGTCGTCCGGCAGGAGCACGTGCTCGATCCCGGCCCGCCCCTGCTCGTAGTAGACGATGCCCTGCTCCAGGGCGAACTCGCGCATCGCCTTGGCGTTCTCGGCGCTCTTGATGTCCTTGTTCGGTGCGAAGTGCGATGGCACCATCGCCACCCGCCGCGCGTCGAAGGGTCTGTCCACCCCCAGGCGCCGGAACTGGCCGATGGCGAGCGGCGCCGTCACGTCGTTGGCCAGCACAAAGTCCACCCGACAGTTGATCAGCTCGCCGGGCCGTACCTCCTTGCGGTCGCAGTGGGCGGCCAGTATCTTCTCGGCCAGGGTCATGCCCATGAGAAAGCCTTTCTAGGGGGCACCTTCCGTCGACCGGCGGCCGGAGTCACGCTGCTCCATGCGCTCCAGCGCCTCTTGCGTGAAATCCGCCACGTCCCACGACAGCAGGGAGATCTGGGCCGCGAGGGCCACGGTTGTGCCGCCAAACCGCTTGGCCAACTCGTCCACCACCGCGTTGTGGACATCGTCCGGAATGCCCCAGGTCATCGTCCATAGCTTCTGTCTCAGCGCTCTCAGGGCCGCATCCGCTTTCTCCACTTCCTCATACCTGACGACCGTCTCGAACCGGCGGGGCCGGATCACGTCGGCGATCTCCAACTCGGCGTCTTGCCGCCTCCTCACGCTCGCGAGGCCGTGGCGTTCGATCGCTCGGCGATAGGCAGTGGATATCCCCTCGACCGGCGGCT
Organism: uncultured Chloroflexia bacterium; assembly: GCA_963701285.1. GTDB lineage: Bacteria > Chloroflexota > Dehalococcoidia > SM23-28-2 > SM23-28-2. Next base: position 683,014 of record OY969584.1, read on the forward strand.
CGTGCCTCGTCACGATGCACACCAGCTTCTTCCTCGCCGTGGCGCCGGTCTCCGACAGGACGGCCCGCAGGCTCTTGATCAGATGCAGCACGTGCACGGCCAGGACGGCGTCGAAGCTCTGCGGCCGGAAGGGCAGCTGGCACGCGTCCCCCACGACCAGGCGATCCATCCCCTTGGCGCGGCTGAGGTCCAGCATCTTCCGCGACAGGTCGATGCCCACCACCGGAATGCCGCGCTCCAGCAGCGGGAGGGCGAGGCGCCCCGTGCCTACGCCCAACTCCAGAACCGAGGAGCAGTCCGACAGCTCCTTCGCCAGCGCCTCCACCACCTCGGGTCGGGCCGGTGGCCGGCTGGTGTCGTAGGTGTCCGCCACCCGGTCGAAGCACACCGCCTCACTCCTTGGTGACGGCCCGCGCCTGGTCGCGCAGGCGGTCCACCATCGCCTGTACCTCCCGCGGGCGGGGGATGCCACGCAGGGCGAACTTGGGTACTGCCCCCGCTGTCTCGCACTCGACGTCGCCGAAGTCGAACAGCGTGTTCAGGAGGCCGGAGCGCAGAACGGTCATGTCCTGAACGTCCACCAGGTCGGCGGTGGACATCTGAAGGTGGAACCAGTTCGTCTTCACGCTGTCGATGATACGCTGGTTCGTCACCACCCAGATGTCGTTGTCGTAGCGGTACTTGAAGAAGTAGAGCCGCACCGCCCAGTAGGCCAGCCAGGCCAGGGTGACCCCCAGGGCGATCCAGCGGGGGATGTCCTCGTCCGCCCAGTCGAGGCGCAGCATACCCCACCAGAGAACGATGGCAGGTGCCAGGGCCACCACCGCCCCGGCGACAACCTTGGGCCAGACGAAGAGCCAGTGGCGCCGCGCCAGCGTCAACATCTCCTCGCCCTCTTGCAGGGGGAAAGGCAGCTTCATAGGACTCCCTTAGCCCCTCGCTTGCTCCGACTGCGGCCGGCCCTGGGAGGAGAGGAGGTGGTTCAAGGCGTTGAGCAAGGCCTTGGCCGAAGCCACGACGATGTCCATGTCGCCGCCGCGCCCCACGAAGGTCTGCCCACCGCTCTCGATGCGCACCGTCACCTCGCCGATGGCGTCAATGCCCTCAGTCACGCTCTTCACCGAGAACTCGGTGAGAACGTTGGGCACGTTCAGCAGGGCACTGACGGCCTTGTACGTGGCGTCCACCGGCCCCGTGCCGGTCGCGGTGTTCACCAGGAAGCTACCGTCGGGCCCGATGAGCCGTACGGTGGCCGTGGGTACCAGTTGGTTGCCGCACGACACCTGGAGGAGGTCCAGACGGTAGATCTCCTCGAAGGTGCGGCGCTCGTCGGCCACCAGCGCCTCCAGGTCGCGGTCGTCGATCTCGCCCTTCTTGTCGGCCAGCTCCTTGAACCCCACGAAGATGCGGTCCAGCTCGGCCGAGGTCACTTCGTAGCCCAGCTCGTCCAGCCGCGCCTTGACGCCGTGCCGGCCGGAGTTCTTGTTGAGCACCAGGATGCCGCCGCGGGGAAGACCCACGTCGCGGGCGTCCATGATCTCGTACGTCTCCAGCAGCTTGAGGATGCCGTGCTGGTGAACGCCCGATTGGTGGCGGAAGGCGTTGGCGCCCACGATGGCCTTGTTGGGCTGCACCACCATCCCCGTCAGGTCGGACACCAGGCGGCTCACCTTGTGGAGCTGGGTCGTGTCCACGTCGGCCCGCAGGCCGAAGAGGTCGTGCCGGGTCCTGAGGCCCATCACCACCTCTTCCAGCGACGCGTTTCCCGCCCGCTCGCCGATGCCGTTGATGGTGCACTCCACCTGGCGAGCGCCGGCGTGGACGGCCGCCAGGCTGTTGGCTACCGCCAGGCCCAGGTCGTTGTGGCAGTGGACGGAGATGACCGCCTTGTGGATATTGGGCACGTTCTCCTGGATACTGCGAATGAACGCCTCGAACTCGTGGGGGATGGCGTAGCCCACGGTATCCGGGATGTTCACGGTGGTGGCGCCGGCGGCGATGCATTCCTCCAGCAGCGTGTAGACATACTGGCGGTCGGAGCGGGTGGCGTCCATGGGCGAGAACTCGACGTTGGAGCAGTACTTCTTGGCCCGCGCCACCGCCGTGCGGGCCATCTCCCGCACCTCGTCGCGGTCCTTCTCCAGCTGGTGCGCAATGTGGATATCGGAGCTGGACAGGAAGACGTGGATGCGGGGCTCGGCGGCGTCCTTCACCGCCTCCCAGCAGGCGTCCACGTCGCCGGGCACGGCCCGCGCCAGGCCGGCGATAACCGCCCCGCGCACCTCGCGGGCGATGTTGCTCACCGCCTCCAGGTCCCCTGGCGACGACGCCGGAAACCCCGCCTCGATGATGTCGACGCGCAGGCGCTCCAGGGCGCGGGCGATCTCCAGCTTGTCGTGGGCGTTCAGGGCCACCCCCGGCGACTGCTCGCCGTCGCGCAGGGTGGTATCGAAGATCAGTACCTTGTCTTCGGATGACATTTGTTGTCGTTCCTCCTCATCCTGTATCGGGCATGCCTGCCTGGGCCCCCTCCCCGCGTCAGGCGGGGGAGGGCCGCTTAAGGATGAGGACGCGAACGACTATCATCGTCTCCACCGCTCCCAATTCACCTTGATTTAGACGCGTGCGCGTGCCGATAGCTACACGCTCGGCGGCTGGACCTTCCGCAGCAGGCCCATTGGCTTGATTGGTCTACTTCGCCAGGATCGTCTCCCACTGATGGGCGTGGCCCTCCTCGTCCAGGAGGATCTGCTCCAGCATGAGGCGCGTGCCGGCATCGCCCAGGCGCTCGGCAAGCTTAATGTGCGCCTTGTAGCGGGCGATGGCGTCGTGCTCGCCGGCCAGGTCGTCCTCGATCATCTTCTTCACGTCGCCGCCCACCTGTATCGGGCCCATCTTGGTGGTAGGAACGGCCTCGTAGTAGTCGATGCGCTCGGCGATCTTCTCGGCGTGTTTCATCTCGTCCATCGAGGTTGACTCGAACCGCTCGTCGATCTCCGGGCTGTCGAACCCCGCGGCCATGACGTGGTGGTAGATGTACTGGACGATCGCTGCCAGCTCATACGACAGGTCCTCATTGAGGGCGTCGATCAGCTCTTGAGGTGCCTTGGCCATGGCCTTCTCCTTCCTCCTTCGAGGGCTAGTCCTTCCGCGGGACCGATGTCATCATAGCACGCAGCCCCTTGCCGATCTGCTCGAGCTGGTGCTCGGCGTTTTGCTGGCGCAGGGCCAGGAACAATGGGCGCCCCGCCTGGTTCTCCAGTATCCACTCGCGAGCGAAGGCGCCGCTCTGCACCTCCCTCAGGATCTGGCGCATCGTCTCGCGCACGTGCTCGTCGATAACTCGCGGCCCGCGAGTGTAGTCGCCGAACTCCGCCGTATCGCTCACGGAGTAGCGCATGTAGGACATGCCGCCCTGGTAGAACAGGTCGACTATAAGCTTGAGCTCGTGCATGCACTCGAAGTAGGCGATCTCCGGCTGGTAGCCGGCCTCCACCAGGATCTCGAAAGCCGTCTTCACCAGGGCAGTGACGCCGCCGCAGAGCACCGTCTGCTCGCCGAAGAGATCGGTCTCCGTCTCCTCGGCGAAGGTGGTCTCGATGACGCCGATGCGCGTGCTCCCGATGCCCTTGGCGTAGGCCAGAGCCACCTCCTTGGCCTTCTTGGTGTAGTCCTGGTGCACGGCCACCAGAGCCGCCACGCCCGAGCCCTCGCTGTAGACCTCGCGCACGCGGTGGCCAGGGCCCTTGGGCGCGATCATCGTCACGTCCACGTTGGGCGGCGGCATGATCTGGTGGAAGTGGATGTTGAAGCCGTGGGCGAACATCAGCATCTTGCCCGCCTTCATCCCAGGCTGGATGCTCTCGTAGTAGACTTGCTTCTGGAGCTGGTCCGGCACCAGCATTACGACGATGTCGGCCTTTTTGGCCACCTCCGCGCTGGCCAGCACCGTGCAGCCGGCCGCCTCGGCCTCCTGCCAGGCTTTCGACCCCGGATACTCGGCGACCAGCACGTTGCAGCCGCTGTCCCGCAGGTTCAGGGCGTGGGCGTGCCCCTGGCTGCCGTAGCCGATCACGCCGATAACCTTGTCCGTCAGCCGCGATAGGTCGGCGTCCTTCTCGTAGTAGATGTTGGCCATCGATGCCTCCTCGTGGCGGTGAGGCCAGCGCATGGCTCGCCATCGCCTGTGCGCTGGCCCCACTTGCTACTTGTCGCTGTAGGGCGGCTCGCTCTCCGGATAGCGCTGGAAGGGCTCCTCCCCCAGGTCGTGGCGGGTCGGCGTCGAGCTGGCGGGCCCCCGCACCAGGGCTATGCTGCCGGTGCGCACCATCTCCACCAGGCCGTAGTCGGCCAGCAGGTTGGACATGGTGTCGATCTTGTCGCCTTCGCCGGTCACCTCGATGATGATGGAGTCGGCCCCAACGTCCACAATCTCGGCCCGGAAGATGTCCACGATCTCGATGATCTGGCTGCGGGTCTGAGCCGTAGCCTGCACCTTGATCAGGGCCAGCTCGCGCGCCACCTTGTTCTCCTGCGAGATGTCCCGTATCTCCACCACCTCTATCAGCTTGTCCAGCTGCTTCACCACCTGGTCGGCGTCGGTGTTGGCGTCCACCACGATGGTCATGCGCGATAACCCCGGCGTCTCCGAGTGGCCCACGGCCAGGCTCTCGATGTTGAACCCCCGCTGTCGCCACTTGCTGGCGATGCGGTTGAGGACGCCCGGCCGGTCCTCCACCAGGGCGATGATGGTATGCGGGCGTAGCTCTCTCATGCCGGCGTCACCACCTTCTCCTCTTCGAACTGAGGTAGGTCCATCGTCTCCTGAAGGGCGGCCCCCGGCGGTACCATGGGGTAGAGGTTCTCGTCCCCGTAGACCTGGAAGTCGATAATCACCGGCCCCGGGTGGTCGATGGCCTTGTGGATGGTCGTCTCGACCTGGTGCTTGTCTGTCACCCGCAGTCCCAGGATGTCGTAGGCCTCGGCCAGCTTCACAAAATCCGGGTTCTTCAGGGGTGTGGCCACCCGCCGGTCGCCGTAGAACAGGGTCTGCCACTGCCGCACCATGCCCAGGTAGGCATTGTCGATGATGGCGAACTTGATGGGCAGATTGTGCTCAGTGATGACCGCCAGGTTCTGCAGGGTCATCTGGAAGCCGCCATCGCCGCAGATCGCCCACACCAGCTCGCCCGGCTTGGCCACTTGTACCCCGAGGGCCGCCGCGACCTCGAATCCCATGGTGCCCAGCCCGCCGGAGGTGACGAAGCGGGCGGGCTTGTCCGACCGGTAGTACTGGGCCGACCACATCTGGTGCTGGCCCACGCCCGTCACCACGTAGCAGTCGTCCCCGCTGCAATCGTAGATCTTCTGGATCACGTACTGGGGAAGCAGCTTATCCGTCGGCCGGATGGCGATGGAGGGATGCTCCCGCTTCAGCTCCTCTAGGCGGGCGAACCAGTCCGGCCGCTCCTTGTGGCTCACCAGCTTGTTCAGCTCGCCCAGCACCGCCCTCACGTCGCCGTGGAGCGCGGCTGTGGGCTGGACGTTCTTGCCGATCTCCGCCGCGTCGATGTCGACGTGGATGACCTTGGCGTCCGGGGCGAAGTCCCGCAGTCGGCCGGTCACCCGGTCGTCGAACCGCATGCCGATGCCCAGCACCAGGTCCGACTCGCCGATGGCGATGTTGTTCCAGTACATGCCGTGCATCCCGGGCATCCCCAGGTTCAGGGGATGCGAGCCGGGGAAGCCGCCGATGCCGAGCAGGGTGGTCATCACGGGGATGTTGGCCTTCTCAGCCAGCTCCCGCAGCTCGTCAAAGGCGCCGGAGATGACGACGCCGTGGCCGGCCAGGATCACCGGCCGCTCGGACTCGGCGATGAGCTCCGCCGCCTTGGTTACCTCCGCCGTGTCGGCAACCGCGTTGGGGCGGTAGCCGCGCATCTCCACCTTCTCCGGATAGACGAACTCCGCTCGCTGCTGGAAGACATCGCGGGGGATGTCGATCAGCACCGGGCCCGGCCGGCCGCCGCCGGCGATGTAGAACGCCTCGCGTATAAGGCGCGGCAGATCGCTCGCGTCCAGCGCCAGGTAGTTGTGCTTGGTGATTGGCAGGGTAATGCCGGTAATGTCCGCCTCCTGGAAGCCGTCGCGGCCGATGAGGCCCGTCACCACCTCGCCGGTGATGGCCACCATGGGCACCGAGTCCATCCAGGCGTTGGCGATGCCGGTCACGAGGTTGGTGGCGCCAGGCCCCGATGTGGCAAAGCAGACGCCCACCTTGCCCGTCACGCGAGCGTAGCCGTCGGCCGCGTGGGCCGCGCACTGTTCGTGTTTCACCAGGATGTGCTGGATCTGCGGGTACTGGGGCAGGGCATCGTACAAGGGTAGGTTGGACCCCCCTGGCAGCCCGAAGATGTGCCTTACCCCCTCCCGCGCCAGGCACTCCATGACCATTTGTGCTCCGTTGAGCTCCATCCCTTCTCCTCCCCTCGCTTCCAGTCTCACGCCGCAGCCGGAACGCTGCGGCATCAGCTTCACGTCATGCCGCACCCCTCAGAGTGCGATGGGTTAGGCTCAGCAGGGCTCCAGGATCGCCCCTCGGCTGGCGCTGGTCACCGCCCGGGCGTAGCGCCGCAGATAGCCGTGGTCGATCTTGGGCTGGAACGGCGGCACCTCGGCCAGGCGTGCCGCTAGGGCCGCCTCGTCCATCGACGCTTCCAGCCGCTGGCCGGGGATGTCGATGACGATCTCATCGCCGTCCCGCAGGCCGGCGATGGGGCCGCCGGCCGCCGCCTCCGGCGACACGTGGCCGATGGCGGCGCCGCGGGTGCCCCCCGAGAAGCGGCCGTCGGTGATGAAGGCCACCTTATCGTCCATGCCCATGCCGCTAAGCATGGATGTAGGCGATAGCATCTCCGGCATGCCCGGACCACCCCGTGGCCCCTCGTAGCGCACCACCAACACGTCTCCTTCCTTAAAGTCCCGCCTCATGATGGCCTGCACGCACTCGTCCTCGGAGTTGAAGCAGCGGGCCGGCCCCCGGTGTCGCATCATCTTCTCGTCCACGGCCGCCGCCCTGACCACCGCGCCCTCCGGCGCCAGATTGCCGAACAGGATCGACAGCCCGCCCCGCGGCGAGTGTGGCTCGGCGAAGGGCCGGATTACAGCGCGGTCGTGGACCGACGCCTGGGCGATGGTCTCGCCCACCGTCCGGCCCGTGACCGACGGCACCTCCATGTTCAGAACCGACTGGATCTCCTTCATGACCGCTTGGATGCCCCCTGCCCGGTCCAGGTCCTGCAAGTGGTGAGGGCCTGCCGGGCTCAGGCGGCAAAGTTGGGGCGTCTTGGCGCTGATGTCGTTGACCAGCGAGAGGGGAAAGTCAACCTCCGCCTCGTGGGCGATGGCCAGGAAGTGGAGGATGGAGTTGGTGCTGCCGCCCAGGGCCGTATCCACGGCCAGGGCGTTCCAGATGCCCTTCCGCGTGATGATCTGGCGCGGCCGCAGGTCCATCTCCAGCAGCTTCATGATCTGCGCGCCAGCCTGTTTGGCCAGCCGGATGCGTCCGGCGTCCACGGCAGGGACGGTGCCGTTGCCAGGGAGGGCCAGGCCTAGGGCTTCGGTGGCGCAGTTCATGGTGTTGGCGGTGAACATGCCCGCGCAGGAGCCACAGGTAGGGCAGGCCAGTTCCTCCAGCCGCCGCAGCTCCTCCTCTCCCATCTCCCCGTTGGCCACGCGGCCCACCGCCTGGAAGACCGTGGTCAGGTCCACCGGCTGGCCGTTCATCTGGCCGGCCAGCATCGGCCCGCCGGAGATGAAGATCGAGGGCACGTTCACTCGCACCGCCGCCATTAGCATGCCCGGCACGATCTTGTCGCAGTTAGGGATAAACACCAGGGCATCGAAGCCGTGGGCCATGGCCATGCACTCCACGCCATCGGCGATTACCTCGCGGCTGGGCAGGCTGTAGCGCATGCCGATGTGGCCCATAGCGATGCCGTCGTCCACGCCGGGCACGTTCACCTCGAAGGGGGTGCCGCCGGCGCCGCGCACGCCCGCCTTCACCGCATCGGCGATGAGGCGCAGGTGGGTATGGCCGGGGATGATCTCGTTGTAGCTGTTGACGACGCCGATGAACGGCCTCTCCATCTCCTCGTCGGTGACGCCCAAGGCCCGCAGCAGCGCCCGGTGGGGCGCCCGCTCCAGGCCCCTCTTCACGCTATCGCTGCGTCGTGGCCTATCTAGCGTGGCCATGTCGCTTCCCTTCTAGCCCTTGCCCTACCGCTAAAGGAAATCCCGTCCCAAAGGGACGGGATGGCCCGCCAAAAGCGGGCGGTTTCCGTGGTACCACCCTTCTTCCCCGGCCGGTCAGGGTTCGACCGCCGCTAAACGAAAGTCCCGCCCCAAAGGGATCCCGCTGGGACGGGACAGCCCCACCCTTCTTCCCCGACCTGTCGGAGCTCTCCAGGCGCGCTAACGGACGCCGACCGTCCAGACCTGCTCCCCTTCGATCTGGCGGCTCCGGGGCGAGTTCGAGGCCCTATGCCGCCGGGCTTTCACCCTTGCCCCGGCTCTCTCTCCCGATGCGCTTCTGCTATCGGGCTCCCGCTTCGCGGGAAAGCAGGGAAGAGCCTCTACTACTCCCCTTCCTCGCCTTTGCCCTTCTCGCCTAAGGTGTCGGCAATTGTAGCAACCCCACTTGCCGGTGTCAAGGAAAACTTGCCGATCTTGGCGATGGTTGACGCCCTGGACCGCACGTTGGATCAGCTTTGCCAGCGCCGGCCAAGAAGAGAGGGAGCGAGCAACCGCCCGCTCCCTCTCTTCGATAGTAGCGCTTACAGATCGACCGGTGTCTGGCCGTCACTCAGTTGCTGTGGCCGTGGGCGTTGGGCTGGGCGTGGCCGTCGGGGTCGGCCCGCCGGCCACCGGCATCTGGCACGTCACGCCGTCGGCGATGATCAGCACCAGCAGGGCGTCCCACTGGTTCAGGGGATCTGATGTTGCAGAGCTCCGGCAACGCGCAGCCGGGTACGTAGTGCCTCCAGGTCTGGACTGAGTCCAACCACTGGTAGGCGATGCTGTAGTCCCCGGCGATACAGGCCAGAGCCACGCCCGCATCTGTCCCCGAGGCCCCCGTCCACACGAAGTTGTGCCAGCCCGGCGGGCTTAGGACAACGGTGCGGGTTGGCGTCGGCGAAGGGGTCGGGCTAGCGGTGGCCGTCGGTGTTGGACTGGCCGTCGGCGTCGGGCTCGGGCTCGGGCTCGGCGTCGGCGTCGGCGTCGGCGTCGGGCAGGCCGTGCCTGTAATCGCTATCGTCGCCGACATCACTTCCGTCGGAACGATCACACCGTCCGGGTCCGGGCCGTCCAAGTTGATTCCCTCCAGGCTGAGCTCGATGAGGCCTGTGGCGCTGGCCAACGTGTGCACGGTGTACCGGCCGAGAACCCCCTCCACCGGCCCTGCCTCGGGGTCGGCAAACTCCCCTGCCGCCACGCCGTGAGGCGATTCTGTGTCCGGCGCCGTCAGCGGCTCGCTCGCGTCGATAGGGACGCCCGAACCCGTGGCGCCCAGCAGCATGGTCGTATGGTTTTGCGCGGTTATCTCCAGCTTCGAATCATCAAAGTTCAGGAAATAGCTGAGTGTGGTCAGCGACTTGCCGCTAGGGATTTCCTTGACGTAGACGTCGATGTCGAAGGTGGCGTCGGCGGCCTTTGTTACGCACGTTTCCTGCGTGGCCCCCAGCCCGTTCGCCGTGTTGCCACCGGTGTTCGTGTCTATGCCCACGACCGTCGCCGCGTCGGCTCCGGCGCCTTGTCCACCCAGCAGCACCCACAGCCCCGCCACCGCCCCTATCATGACCACCACCACCCCGGCCAAGAGAAGGACTTGACGAACCGCGGCTCTCCTCATCGTGCAGACCTCCTTTGCCTGGGGAGCGGCCAACAAAGGGCCTGTGCCGCCCCTCACATCTTACCCGCAGCGATTGGAATGTCAATGGGCAGCCGCTTGCGATGCCAAACCAGCGAACCGTTCCCTGGTCGGCCGGGGCAATTGGCGGATCCGATGCCCCCGCCTTCAGGCGGGGGTCGGGAACCAGCCCCCGACGGCGAGCCACCCACGGGCATGGGTTCCTTCGGGCCGTGGCCCAACACCATCCGCATTCAGCGGGGCGACGGCAGCTCCAGCACAAGCACCTCGAGGGCCAGACGCGGGTTCACGTTCTCCTCCAGCTGATGCCGCGCCGCCGCCAGCGAGCGCAGGAACGCGGCCACCTGACGCGGCTCGTAGCGCGCGGCTTCGTTCGGAAGGATGTCGCCCAAGTCGACGTTGGTGATCGCCTCCTGACAGCCGCTCGCCACCAGGAGCACGTCGCGCCACCACTGGCCCCACAGGTCGAGGATGTCCAGCACTGCCTCGCGCTGCCGCCCGAAGCGGCCCGCCAGGTCGCCGGCATAGGCGAAGCGCTCCGCCAGGCTTCGCTGGGGCAGGCCGCGGATGTCCATCAACGTTTCCCGTCGCCGCCGCAGGATCTCCTCGTCCGTCTGCGCGGCAACGGCCCAGCCCACGCGCCCCCGCGACAAGCGGGCCAGGAGCTCCGCCCGCTGCTCCGGCAGCCCCCAGCGTCTGGCCAGCACCTCCTCGACGGCGGCCACCGGCATCGGCCGCAGGTCCAGCCGCTGGCAGCGCGAGCGGATGGTGGCCCGCAGGAGCTGCGGCCGGCTGGTGACCAGCAGGAAAACGACCCCCGGCGGCGGCTCCTCCAGCGTCTTCAGAAAGGCGTTCTGGGCCGCCTCGTTCATGGCGTCGGCCGGGTCGATGATGATGACGCGGCAGCGGCCCTCGAAGGGGCGCAGGCTCACCGCCCGCCCCACCTCCCGGATCTGGTCGATGCTGATGTCTTTGTGAGCGGCGCCATCGCCGGCCTCCACCGTCACCGTCTGCACGTCGGCGTGGATGCCGGCCGCGATGCGCCGGCAGGGGCCGCATTGGTGGCAGGGAGGCTCAGCGCCCTCACAGTTCAGGGCCTGGGCCAGCTCGCGGGCCAGGGTCGCCTTGCCCACCTGAGGCGGCCCGGCCAGCAGGTAGGCGTGGGCGGGCCGCCCGCCGGTCAGCGCCCTCTGGACGGCGGCCACCGCCCTTTCCTGCCCGACGGTCTCCCACATCCTACGGCGCCTCGTTGGGGCCCATCCATCACTCCGCCGGCCAAACGTCGCAGCGCATCAGGTCGTCGTAGGTCTCGCGCCGTCGGATCAGCCTTGCCGAGCCGTCCTTCACCATGACGACGGCCGGACGCAGGGAGGCGTTGTAGTTGCTGGCCATCGGCAGGCTGTAAGCGCCGGCCATGGCCACCGCCAGCAGGTCGCCGGGTTCCAGGCGGGGTAGGTCGGCGTCGCGCAGGAGCACGTCGCCCGACTCGCAGAACTTGCCGGCGATGGTCACCCGCTCGTCCGCGCCAGCTTGCCCTGAGCCTGTCGAAGGGCCCAGCTTGTTGGCCACCAGCGCCGAGTAGCGGGCGCCGTAGAGCGCTGGCCGGATGTTATCGCTCATGCCGCCGTCCACGGCCACGTACTTGCGCAGGCCAGGGATCTCTTTGCTGGCCCCCACGCTGTACAGCGCGACGCAGGCCTGGCTCACCACCGCTCGCCCGGGCTCGACGATGAGCTTGGGCGATGGCAGGCCGTAGGTCCGCTCCGCCTGGCGCAGGGCGCCCACGATGGCTTCGGCGTATTCGGCGACCGCCGGGGCGGGCACGTCCTCCAGGTACTGGACGGCGAAGCCGCCGCCCGGGCTCAGCTCCCGCAAGTGCAATCCGTGCCGCTGGGCCATGCGGGCGGCGAAGGCCATCAGTACGTCGATGGCCTGCTGGAATGGCTCCACCTCGAAGATGGGCGAGCCCAGGTGGGCGTGCAGCCCCACCAGTTCCAGCGAGGTCAGGCCCAAAGCCAGCTCCACCGCCTGCTCAGCCTGGCCGGTGGTGATGGGGAAGCCGAACTTGCTGTCGAGGACGCCGGTGGTCGTGTGCCTATGCGTGTGGGGGTCGATGTCCGGCGAGAGGCGCAGCCAGATGGCCTGGCGCCGGCCCGTCTCTTCCGCCAGGCGGCCCAGGAGCGCCAGCTCGTGGAAGTTGTCGACCACCACCCGCCCGATGCCGCCGGCCTCCGCCAGAGGCGGACCAGCCTTCGGCTGAAGCGCCTCCCGCAGCTCGCCCTCCGACTTGTTGTTGCCGTGGAAGCTGATGCGCTCCCACGGGAAGCCCACCGAGCGGGCGATGGCCAGCTCGCCGCCGGAGACCACCTCCAAGTTCATCCCCTCCTCGGCCAGGAGGGCGGCCAGGGCGCGGCCCAGGTAGGCCTTGGCCGCGTAGCTGACGACCGTGTCGGGGTGGCGGCTGCCGAACTCCTGCTTGAACTCGTGGCATTTGTGGCGCAGCGTTTCTTCGTCGAAAACGTAGAGGGGCGTACCGAACTCGCGCGCCAACGCCACCGTGTCGCAGCCGGCGATAGTCAGGTGGCCGTCGTCACTGACGGCGGCCGTCAGGGGCAGAATGCCCGCCAAGGGAAGCTGAGCCGAGGTGTCTCCCAAGGTCTAGGAACCTCCTCCGGGGTCTGACGGCATTATACGGAACAGGGCTCAAATGGGACAACGGAGGGTGGCAAGAGGGCGCGCATGGTGACAAGAGGGGCCGCCTGTAATTCTGAGCCTGCCGGAGGCGGACAAAGAATCTGAGGCGGGGGCGGGGGACCACCTCCTCCAGACCCTTCGCTTCACTCAGGGTGACGGGCGGGTGTGAGGTGAGCAGCCGGCCAGCGCCCACGGGCCGTCAGCCGCCTGCTAGGCCACTACAGCCCGACTAACCTTCACTGGCGGCGCCCGTTCCCGGGCGCTTCAGGATGAAGTAGCTAGTCTCCATCCGAAAGAGGGGCTGGATGCCCGCGAGCTCCCAGCCCTCGGCGCCCAGCACGTCCAGGTACCGGCGCGCGAAGGCGGTGCGGTGCTCGCCGCTCTGCCGGATGAACTCCGAACCCTCCGAGGAGATGCGTCCCCGGAAGTCCACATACACGACCTTGTACTCCCACTGAGCCATGATTCGCCTCCTTCTCGGCGGCGAACCGGCCCGCGCTCGCACCCGGCCGACTGCTCACACTTCTATTGTAGAGCGAGCGGGATGCGGGAGAAAAGGAGAGCCCGGGAGCTGCCTCAGCGCGCCCCGGCGCATCCCAGATCAAGGGGGCTTGGACACAGGCAGGCGGAACAGGACACGTCATCCACCGCGACAGCGCCGCCGCATGGGGACCCGGGGCGCGCCCGAGAGCACTGCTAACAATACCTCGCGCACGGAATACCGCTTCCCCGTTCCACGCCGACGGTTAGTGCGCCTAGGATTGATACGCTTCATCCGTTCCAGCCGCCGCACTGCGCCCAGGTCGAGGCCGAGCTCCTCCCTGAGGCCAGGGAATGACAACTCAACACGAGGGTCCAGCTTGGCGACTACGCCTGCAAGGTCTCTACGAAGGGAGGCCACGGCATCAACTTCACGGCGCAAGGCAGAGACGTCCATCACCACAAAGGTCCTCCTCCATTTGTTCGGATCTCACTCAACGTATTTTACCCTCAATTCCACAAATATCAACATAGATGTATCTGAGCGACATGGTCTCGTGGGAAAGGCATCAGTTTGTTACTTCCGCTTGGCTCGCTGGCCCTCCCGGCCTCGGCGGGTGAGCTCTGCCTTCTGCGTCTTGTCCGACCTTCTGCCGCGCCCCCGGACAAGATACCGGCGCCGCTCCTCGTCAGTCCAGGACTCGAACGCCAGATCTTGCAGCACCTTGCGTACCAGCCGTGCCCGATGTGAGTCCTCTGGCACCCAGCCGGCCGCGTTGCTGGTGGCTCCCGCCACCGCTCTTATGTACCCCCGCAGCGCATTGACTGCACCCGGGCTCCGGCCAAGCTCTGCCCCGATCTCGCCGAAAGTCAGGGTAGGATTCAGGATTACGTACCGAATTTCATCCTCGCTCCATTTACTCGAGTACCTGGGGGCCTTGGCGGGCTTGATGTCGTACTCCTCCGTCCACCACCGGCGCTCCGGCCCCTTGCTGACCCGGAGAGACGTTCTAAACTCTAGCCCGTTGCCCGACATTGGTCGGCCGCTCCTCGTCTCGCTGGTTGGCACCGTCGTCCCCTTGCCCAGACGCGGCCCTGGCGGCGGCGTTCCTCTCGGCCTCCTCAAGCATGTCCTTTACAGCCTGCGGCCAGGCCCTCCCTAGGCGCTCGCCTCGCGCCTCGATGCTCTTAAGGTCGATCAGCGACATAGATTCCGGGATTTCGGCAGCCTTAAAACTGGACAGCGCGTTCTCGGCGTCCTCCAGGAAATCGAACAGCTTCTTGCGCTTGAACTCGTCAGTGTGCACAGGCCTGGGCTCGGCGGTTGCCGCCTGCCGCTGTCTCTTTTCGTTCCGGAGCTCCCTCCTGACAGCTCTAGCCACCTGCGGCAGCCTGGACGGCCGCTGCACCAACTCCTTGTCGTCCTGTTCAATGATCCTCTGCACTATCCGGACTTGTCCTTCGGGCGGCGTGCGGGGCGCCTCATCGGCGAGAAGATCAATGTGATGGCGGCGGATCTTGTCAGGGTTCTTCTCGATCAATTCCAGCGCCGCCGGAGCGATACTCTTGATCGGAGTGATTGCTTCATGGACCAGGGTCGGCGAGATGTCCAGGGTGTCGGCGATGTCTTGGTCGCTCATCCCGAAGTCCGTCGTCCACCTTAGGAAGCGGCGCCCCATCTCGAAAAGGTGCAGTGGCTCCACTTGGACGTTGCTCACGATGGTCATCATTTCGGCCGACCGCCTGAACTTGTCCGGCTCCCCCGCCTCCTCCTCCGTGGCCTCCCAGACGTCGGCGCGGATGGTGGGCCTCTCGAGTTTCTGGTGCGCGAGGAAGCGCCGCTCACCGGCCACCAAGGCATACGCGTTGGGGCTCTCGGGAGTAAAGCGGACCACTATGGGGTGGACCAAGCCCAGCTTTTCGATGCTTGCCGCCAGACGGTCAAGCTCTTTTTCCTTCGTCTCGTCCCTGAGATGGTATTCGTTGGTCTGGATTTCACCCAGGGGGATCTCCCGCGTCTCTACGTACTTCACAGCTCTATTCTCCTTTCGTCGCGTTTCGCGCGGCCGCAGCGGGCAAATTCCTTCCTTCTCCCGTCAGAGGCCAGCAAAAGGCCGCTGGCCCGACTAAAACCACCCCTACAGGAAGACAATAGCAAGCGAATTGGCACCTGTCAAGCCCCTTTTCAGATGAGAATCAGAACTTTTTGAAAAAAATAGCGCCGCCGAGAAGGCGGCGCTTGGGTTCGGGTTGTCTGGTAAAGCGCTACGGCTACCTACACCCTCACCCCCACTGCCTTCCGCTCGAAGACGTACTCGCCGTCCGGCGAGACGTCCACCACCACCGTGTCGCCCTCCACGAACTCGCCGGCCAGGATGCGCTTCGATAGTGGGTTCTCCACCCGCCGCTGCACCGTCCGGCGCAAGGGCCGCGCCCCGAACACCGGGTCGAAGCCCTCCTTCACCAGCGCGTCCTTGGCGGCGTCCGTCAGCTCAAGGCCCACGCCTCGCTCGGCCAGGCGCTGGCGCACGTCGTGGGTCAGCAGCTCCACCACCTGCTTCAGGTCCTCCTCGGTCAGCGGCTCGAAGATGATGGTCTCATCGATGCGGTTCAGCAGCTCCGGCCGGAAGGTCTCCTTCAGGGCCTTCTCCACAGCGCTGCGCAGGCGCTCCTTCTCCGTCTTCGACTGCCGCTGGCCGGGGGTGAAGCCCACGGCCTGGCGCTGGAACTCGGACGTGCCAAGGTTGCTGGTCATGATCACCACCGTGTTGCGGAAGTCCACCGTCCGGCCGTGGCCGTCGGTGAGGCGGCCGTCCTCCAGGATCTGGAGGAGAATGTTGAACACGTCGGGGTGGGCCTTCTCCACCTCGTCGAAGAGGACGACGCGATAGGGCCGCCGCCGCACCGCCTCGGTGAGGCTGCCGCCCTCCTCGTAGCCCACGTAGCCCGGCGGCGCCCCGATGAGGCGGGAGACGGTGTGCCGCTCCTGGTACTCCGACATGTCGATGCGCACCATGGCCTCTTCGTCGTCGAACATGAATTCGGCCAAGGCCTTGGCCAGCTCCGTCTTGCCGACGCCGGTGGGGCCGAGGAAGACGAACGAGCCGATGGGCCGCTTGGGGTCCTTGAGGCCGGAGCGGGCGCGGCGGATGGCGTCGGACACGGCGACCACCGCCTCCGCCTGGTCGACGATGCGCTGGTGCAGGCGCTCCTCCATGTGCAGGAGCTTGTCGGCCTCGCCCTCCATTAGGCGGTCGACGGGGATGCCGGTCATCTTGGCCACCAGGGCGGCGATGTCGGAGTCGGAGACGGTCATCTCGATCTTCGCGTCTGCCTGCCAGGCCGCCCGGGCTTGCTCGTACTCCTGCTCCAGGCGGAGCCGGTCGCTGCGGGCGCGGGCCGCCTCTTCGAAGTCCTGACGGCCGTCCGCCGCCGTCTCCTGGCTCGCCAGCTCGTCGATGCGGGCCTTCATCTCCCGCAGCTCCGGGGTGAGGCTCTGGGCGTCGATGACGTGCTGGCTGGCCGCCTCGTCGATGAGGTCGATGGCCTTGTCGGGCAGGAAGCGGTCGGTGATATAGCGGTTGGAGAGCTTGACCGCCGCCTCGATGGCCTCATCGCTGATCTTCACCTTGTGGTGGGCCTCGTAGCGCGGCCGCAGCCCCTTGAGTATCTCGATGGTCTCTTCCGGCGAGGGCTCGTCTATGTAGACGGGCGAGAAGCGGCGCTCCAGGGCCGGGTCCTTTTCGATGTCCTTGCGGTAGTCGTCCAGGGTGCAGGCGCCGATGCACTGGAGCTCGCCGCGGGAGAGGGCGGGCTTCATCATGGTGCTGGCGTCGATGGCACCTTCGGCACCGCCGGCGCCCACCACCTGATGGATCTCGTCGATGAAGACGATGACCTCGCCCTGGGCCCGCTTGATCTCGTCCATCACCGCCTTCAGGCGCTCCTCGAACTCGCCGCGGAACTTGCTGCCGGCGACCATCGCCCCCATGTCCAGGGCCAGCACGCGCTTGCCCTTCAGGTTCTCAGGCACGTCGCCGGCCACGATCTTCTCGGCCAGCCCCTCGGCGATGGCCGTCTTGCCCACGCCGGCCTCGCCGATGATCACCGGGTTGTTCTTGGTGCGGCGGTTCAGCACCTGCATCACCCGCTTGATCTCGTCCTCGCGGCCGATCACGGGGTCGAGCTTACCCTGGCGGGCCAGGGCGGTCAGGTCGATGCTGTAGCGCTCCAGGGCGCGATAGCGGGTTTCGGCGCTGGGGCTATCGACGCGGGCGCCGCCGCGGATCTGGGCCAGGGCGCTGTAGATGCGCTCCTTGTCGATGCCGAAGCGCTTGAGGATGCGCGCCGCTTCGCCCTCGCGCTCGTCGGCGATGGCGATGAGCAGGTGCTCGACGCCCACGTACTCGTCCTTCAGGCGCTCGGCCTCGGCGTTGGCCGCCTCGAGCATGCGGACGATGCGGGGCGTGGTGTAGATCTGGACGACATCGTAGGCGAGCTTGGGCGTGCGGTCGATCACCTCGGCCACGGCGGTGGTCACCTGGTCCGGGTCGACCTTCAGCTGCTCCAGGATCTGCTGGGCGAGGCCACCCGGGTGGCGCACCAGGGCCAGGAGGACGTGCTCCACGTCCCACTGGGCGTGGCGCTCCTTGCGCACCAGCTCCTGGGAGGCGGCCAGCACTTCCTGCGCCTGCTCCGTGAACCTGTCTTGTCTCATCATGTGTACTTCACCTCAAACACTGAGTGTCCTTCTGAGCGCAGCGAAGAATCCGGGGCGGAGGCGCGGGCGTTGCCCCACCCGGCCCCAGACCCTTCGCTTCGCTCAGGGCGACGGATACGGGCGGCGTGGTCGGAGCCTCACTTACCGCCGTTTGCGGAACGCCCGCGTCAGCATGAAGACGATGCACACCGACGCCATGATGCTCATCATGGCCAGGCGGGTGGCGTCGACGATGGGCACGAAGCGCGTGCGCTCGCTGGTGATCTCCAGCACGCCCAGCGGTTTGACGCGCAGGCCGCCGCCGCCACCGCCGCCCTGGCCCTGGCCCTGCGGGCCGGTCCCGCTGCCGCCGCCAAAGCCGTAGGCCACGGAGGCCACCGACACGATGGTCTTGCCCTCGATGACCTGCGGCTCGCCAAAGACGACCCTTACGTCGCCGCTGGCCTTCAGCCGGTCGGCTATGCTGGTCACTAGCTCCTGCTCTGACATGGCGTCCCCCTTCCCTATTCGCCCGATTTCAGCGGCCGCGGCAGGTATCTATCCCGCAGACGCTGCAGCTCTGTCCGAAGGTGAGCTCTCTCCTCGTCCATCTCGCGGATGCGGTCGTTGAGGCGCAGGATGATCTCCGCCCCGGCCAGGTTCACCCCAAGCTCGTTGATCAGGCGCTGGATCTGGCGCAACCGGGCGATGTCGGCCGGCGAATAGAGGCGGATCCGCCCTCGCGACCGTGACGGCGCGATGATGCCGGAGCGCTCGTAGTAGCGCAGGGTCTGGGCGTGCATGCCCACCATGCGCGCCGCCACGCTGATGACGTAGCAGGGCTCGTCTTCGGGAGTCATGCGGTCTCGCAATGGACTTCACCTCTCACAGCCGTTGATTGCTCTCCGAGGGCTAGGGGCGGCCCAAGGGAACTTAGGGGCAGGGCTCGTCCTGCCCTCCCGCGGGCGCCCGCGAGGGGCGCCCCTACGCTGTCGATATTGGCCCTCGACCCCCGCCTAAAGGCGGGGGCATCGATATTGCATCCCCATGCCGCAGCCTTCAGGCTGCGGTGCGAGGCATCCCTCCTCATAGCACCACCGTTGTCCTTCCTTGGCGGCCGCCGCGCAGGAAGGCCACCTCCACCGGCTGGCCGGCATGCAGCGGCCGCAGGGCCTCCGTCAGGTCCTGGCTGTTCCGTACCGGCTGCCCGCCCACGGCGACGATCACGTCCTGAGGCCGCAGGCTGGCCCGCGCCGCCGCCGAATCGGGGAGCACCTCCAGCACCAGGACGCCACCCTCCACGGCGGCGGCGCCGATGCCCAGACGGACGCCATCGTGGGCCTGGGCCGAGACCCGCATCTCTTGAAAGCGGGCCAGGGCCGCCAGGGCGGTGCTCACCGGCACGGCAAAGCCGACGCCGCGCGCGTAGGGGATGATGGCGGTCGTAATGCCCACCACTCGCCCCTGAGCGTCCACCAGCGGGCCGCCGGAGTTGCCCGGGTTGATGGGCACGTCGGTTTGGATGAGGTCGCGTAGGGCGTGGTTGGGGCCCAGGGGCAGCTCGCGGCCCAGGGCGCTGACCACGCCCGCCGTCACCGTCCAGCTCAGACCGTAGGGGTTGCCGATGGCCACCACCAGCTGACCCACCTTCAGACGGCCGCCGTAGAGCCGGGCCACGGGCAGGCCCGTCGCCGCCACCTGGAGCACAGCGATGTCCACCGCCGGGTCGGCGCCCACCACGGCCGCCGGCAGGCGTCGGCCGTCGGCCAGGACCGCGGCGATGCTGCGGGCCCCGCGCACCACGTGCTCGTTCGTCAGGATGCGGCCGCTGGAGTCGAAGATCACGCCCGACCCCTGGCCGGCCGGACGGCTGGCCTCGACCTTCACCACCGCTGGCCCCACGCGCTCGGCGGCGCTGCTGACCGCCGTCGAGTAGGCGTCCAGCGCCTTCTCCTCCTCCACCTGCCCGTTCACGCTTTCGGCCCCACTTTCTGCATTGCCTTTAGCTTTTCCAGGAGCTCTCGCTCCTGAGGCGAGAGTTCGGCGGGTAGCGCCACTTTCACCCGCACGAAGACGTCGCCCTGGCCGCTGCCGCCGAGCTTGGGCATGCCCAGGCCGGCCAGGCGGAAGACGCGGCCGTTCTGGGTGGGCGACGGTATCTTCAGCAGCGCCTTCCCCTTGAGGGTAGGGACGGTCACCTCGCCGCCCAGGAGGGCGTCGAGCAGGGGCACCTCCACCTCCGTGTGCAGGTCGTCGCCCTTGCGCTGGAAGCGCGGGTGAGGGCGCACCGATATCACCAGATAGAGGTCGCCGCGCCGCCCGTCGCGGCCGGGCCGGCCCTCGCCGGCCACCCGCACCCGCGAGCCGTCGGTGACGCCGGCCGGTATCTTCACCTCGAGGCGCTTGGGCCGCCGCAGGACGCCCGCGCCCTGGCAGATGTGGCACACGGCGCCCACGAGGCGGCCGCTGCCGCTGCAGCTGGCGCAGGGCTCCTCGGTCTGGAGCTGAAGGACGCGAGAAGTGCCGCGGTACGCTTCCTCCAGCGTCACCTCCGTGGCGTGCTGGACATCCTCGCCGCGGCGAGAGCGAGCGCGCCCGCCGCCGAACACTCCGCCGAAGAGGCCGCCCAGGTCGCCCAAGTCGAGGTCGCCCAGGTCGAATTGCTGGAAGCCGGCGGAGGGCTCATTCGGCGAAGCCCAGTGCTGGCCCCCCTGGCGGCGCGCCTGCTCGAACTGGTCGGCGTACTGCCACTGGTCGCCGTAGAGGTTGTACTTGCGCCGCTTCTCGGGGTCGGAGATCACCTCGTAGGCGGCGTTGATCTGCTTGAACCGCTCTTCGGCCGCCTTGTCGCCCGGGTTCACGTCCGGGTGGTGCTTGCGGGCGAGGCGGCGATAGGCCTGGCGGATCTCCTTGTCGCTGGCATCGCGCTTCACGCCCAGGACCGCATAGTAGTCTTTGGCGGGCACTCTCGTTCGCCTCCAGCGTCATTATATCGGAAGGGCAAGGCAGATGTCAAACAGTCGAGAGAAAAGTTGATAACAAGATTATAAAGACTCTTGACATGTCCTGCCGCCTCTTGCTAAGATCATGACGGAACCATCAAGGCGACAAGCAAAGGGAGGTGTTGTTGAATGAGTAGCCTGATGCGATGGGACCCCTTCGATGAGATGCGCGCCATGCGCCGGCGCATGGATCGCCTGTTCGACGATGTCCTCCGCGGCCCGCGGCTTCTCCCCTGGGAGTCCGCCGAGATGGGCTCGCGATGGACGTGTGCGAGACGGACGATTCGCTGGTGGTGAAGGCCGCTCTCCCCGGCGTCCGCCCCGATGAGGTCGATATCTTCGTCACCGGCGACGTCCTCACCATCAAGGGCGAGACGAAGAACGAGGAGGAGACCAAGGGCGACAACTACCGCCGGCGCGAGCTACGCTACGGCGCCTTCGCTCGCTCCGTCCCGCTCCCGACGCGGGTGGACCACGACGAGGCGGAGGCCACCTTCGAGAACGGCGTCCTGACCGTCACGATGCCCAAGGCGGAGGAGGTCAAGGCGAAGTCGATCAAAATCAAGCCCCGCAGCGTCATCGAGGGGAAGTCCTAGGTACAACGAGCGGAGCAGCCGGGCGCGCGGAGTCCCGCCGCTCCACACGCCCCAGGCAAAACGGCCGGGCAGTGACGCCCGGCCTCTGCCTATACTCGCGGCCCACGTTCCCTTGACGGGCGATCGCCCCTGGCCTATCCTGGCCCTACCCCAATGAAGGCCGAGATCATCTCCATCGGCACCGAGATCCTGCTGGGCGAGCTCCTGGACACCAACGCCAACTACCTGGCCGCCCGCCTACCGCCCTTGGGCATCGACCTGTACTGGATGACCCAGGTCGGCGATAACCTGGGCCGCCTGACCGAGGCCTTTCGCCGCGCCTGGGAGCGCTCCGACCTCACCCTCTCCACCGGCGGCCTGGGCCCCACCGAGGACGACGTGACCCGCGAGGCGATCGCCGCCGCCCTGGAGGAGCCGCTCTCGGTCCAGCCGGAGCTGGAGGCCCAGCTGCTGGCCTTCTTCGCCAATCGCGGCGTCCCCATGCCCGAGCGCAACGTCAAACAGGCGGCCCTCATTCCCTCGGCGACGGCCATCCCCAACCCGCGGGGCACCGCCCCCGGCTGGTGGGTGGAGCGCGAAGGCCGCATCCTGGTGGCCCTGCCCGGCCCGCCGTCGGAGCTGGAGCGCATGTGGGAGGTGGAGGTGGCGCCCCGCCTGGCGGCCCTGGTCGGCGGCGGCGTCATCGTCTCCCGCACGCTGAAGACGGCGGGCATCGGCGAGGGCGCCGTCGACGAGATGGTGAGCCCGCTCCTCAAATCGACGAACCCCACCATCGGCGTCTACGCCAAGGCCGACGGCGTCCACCTGCGCCTCACCGCCAAGGCGGCCACGGCAGAAGAGGCGCGCAGCCTCATCGCGCCGGTGGAGGAAGAGGCGCGCCGTATCCTGCGCGAGGCCGTTTGGGGCGCCGACGCCGACACGCTGGAGGGCGGCGTCGGGGCCATGCTCCAGGAGCGAGGCCTCACGCTGGCGACGATGGAGTCGTGCACCGGCGGGCTCCTGGCCAGCACGATAACCGATGCGGCGGGAAGCTCGGCCTACTTCAAGGGCGGCTTCGTCTCCTACACCGCGGAGATGAAGATCGCCCTGGGGGTGGACGCCGCGCTCGTCGCCCGCCACGGGGTGGTGAGCGCCGAGGTGGCGCGCGACATGGCCCGCGCCTGCCGCCAGCGCCTGGGCGCCGACATCGGCGTCAGCATCACCGGCGTGGCGGGGCCGGACCCACTGGAGGGAAAGCCGCCGGGCACCATCCACATCGGCCTGGACAACGGCGTGGCGCCGCAGGCCGTGAGCTACACCTTTGCTCAGGGCCGCGCGGCCACCAAGCGCCGCGCCGTCACCACAGCCCTGGCGCTGCTGCGCCAGGCGCTGCTGAACCGCTAGCTTCGGCGACCCACTCCGACCGGCCTCGTCCCCAGGCGCAAGGGAACCGCAAGAGAAGCGCAAGGCTGGCGCCCAGCGCCACCCGCGGGCGAGGGGTATGCTTGACGGCGGAGGATGCGGTGAGAAGGCTTGTCTTCCTGGCAGCGCTGGCGATCGTGGTCATTGGTGTCGCCTGCAACGGCACCGGCGAGCGCCCGCGCACGGCCACGCCTGCGGCCACGGGTGTGATGACGCCGACCCCGGCCTTGGCCCAGGCGCCGCTTGGTCCGGCGCAGCCTGTCGCCCTGGAAGAAGGAGCAGGCATCACCGAGGCAGGGTTCTACCTGGTCGAGGTTGGCACTGGCAGAGTGTGGCGGCTTGGCGACCAGGGCGGCGACTGGTCGCCTGACGGCAAGACGTTGCTCTCCTCGCCGTGCTGCGCAGGCAATGGCGGGCTGGATGTCATCGACGCTCCCGCCGGGCCAGCGGCGCGCATCTTCAACGGCGACGTCGCGACCGCCGCCTGGTCGCCGGACGGCGCCCGGATAGCCTTCTCGCGCATGGGGACCTACCCGCCGACGGGCCTGTACGTCGTCAACAGCGATGGCAGCGGCCTGAAACAGCTGGCCAGCAAGGGAGCCCGAGCTTTGCAGTGGTCGCCACGGGGAGACCGCATCGCCTTCCAAGGCGAAAGGGGGATCTATCTGCTAGAGGTGGAGACGGGCGAGGTAAGGGTAGTAGACGCGACAGAGGAGATCGACTATCCGTTGTTCGCCTGGTCGCCAGACGGGGCGGCCCTGGCCTTCGCGAACGACAGCGGCCTCTATATTTATGACCCCGACAGCGGCGATTCGAGGCAGGTCGCGGCCGGACCGTCTGGCGGCCCCATCCTCTGGTCGCCCGATGGCTCAAGGATCGCCTTCCCCTTTGGCCCGCGGGTGGCGCCGGCCTACGGACCCTTCGCCGGAGATCCCGAGTGGGCCGTGCAGATGCTTCATGTGATGGAGGCATCAGGCTCAGGAGAGCCCAAGGCCTTGCCGCCGGGGCGCTATCCGGCCTGGTCTCCCGACGGGACGAGGATAGTCTACGTGAGCGACGGGTGCATCGCGGGAGACTGGGACATTTATGCCGTGAGCCCTGACGGCAGCTCGTCGGTGCGGCTCACCAGCACGCCCGAGGCCGTCAAAGAAGGCCCCTATTGGTCACCGACGGGCGCCGCCATCGCCTTCTCCACCTTCGGCGAGCTGGTCCTGCTGGACGTTGGGTCGGGGGAGATGCAGACGCTGGTGGCGTCCGGCTGGCCGGAGACTATGGGCCGCGATATGCATCTCCACGGCTCTGTCTGGTCGCCCGACGGCCGCTACATCGAGTTCAGCGTGGGCACCAGCCACGGTATCTGCGACTAGGGCCTACCTGATGACGGCGGAGGATGCGGTGAGAAGGCTTGTCTTCCTGGCAGCGCTGGCGATCGTGACCCTTAGTGTCGGCTGCGACGGCGGCGGCGAGGGCCCGCGCACGGCCACGCCTGCGCTTTCGCCAAGCACGACGCCCGGCGCGACCGCAACGGCCGCCGCGACGCCCGCGGCCCAGGCCGAGTATCCGGCCAAAGTCTCGCTGACAGAACGCGGCGCCTATCTGATCCGCCTCGACGGCTCGGACCTACGCCAGGTCGGCTCAGGGGAGGGCGGCTTCCGGACTGTCTGGTCGCCGGATGGGTCTCACATCGCCGTGGCTGGGGTCGTCGGCGGGGCGCCCGGCGTATCGGTGATCGATGTCGATGGCGCGGCGGAGGTGACGGTGTTCGATGGCAGCGGGCGAGGGGCCGACTTCTGGGTCGGGAAGCCGCTATGGTCGCCTGATGGCCGCCAGCTTGCGGTGCCCGCCGGGACGACAGACCAGCTGAGAGCGGATCGTTGGCACACGTATCTGGTCAACGCTGACGGCAGCGGCGAACCGGCCGACCTGTTCCTGGGGTCAGCGCTGGAGTGGTCGCCCGATGGGGCTGCCCTGGCGTTCGTCCAATACTCAGACGGGGGCGTCGCCCTGAACACGTTCGATTCTGGCTTCCAGGACGGCCACCGTCATCGAGAGGGGCGCGGGCTCGAACTCGTTCGCCTGGTCGCCGGACGGCGCCCGGATAGCCTTCTCGCGCATGGGGATGCAGGCGCCGACGGGCGTGTACGTTGTCAACCGCGATGGCAGTGGCCTGAAACAGCTGGCCAGCAAGGGAGCCCTGGCCTTGCAGTGGTCGCCCACGGGCGACCGCATCGCCTTCCAAGGCGAACGGGGGCTCTATCTGCTGGAGGTCGAGACGGGCGAGGTCAGTGTGGTGGACGCGACCGCAGGGCCCGAGTATCCGTTGTTCGCCTGGTCGCCTGACGGTGCAGCCCTGGCCTTCGCGAGCGACAGCGGCCTCTATATCTATGACCCCGACGCCGGCGATTCCAGGCAGGTGGCGGCCGGAACGTCTGGCAGCCCCATCCTCTGGTCGCCCGATGGCTCAAGGATCGCCTTCCCCTTTGGCCCGCGGGTGGCGCCTGCCCACGGACCGTATGCCGGAGATCCCGAGTGGGCCGTGCAGATGCTTCACGTGGTGGAGGCATCGGGCTTAGGAGAGCCCAAGAGCCTGCCACAGGGGCGCTATCCGGCCTGGTCCCCCGACGGCACAAAGATAGCCTACGTGAGCGACGGGTGCTTC
Organism: uncultured Chloroflexia bacterium; assembly: GCA_963701285.1. Taxonomy (GTDB): domain Bacteria; phylum Chloroflexota; class Dehalococcoidia; order SM23-28-2; family SM23-28-2. The sequence continues at coordinate 708,473 of OY969584.1, forward strand.
GCGGGCGACTGGGACATCTACACGGTGGGCCCCGGCGGCGGCTCACCGGTGCGGATCACCGAAACGCCCGAGACCGTCAAGGAGGGCCCCTTCTGGTCCCCGACCGGTGGCACCATCGCATTTTCCACCTTCGGTGAGCTGGTGCTGCTGGACGTTGGGTCGGGGGAGATGCAGACGCTGGTGGCGTCCGGCTGGCCAGAGACCACGGGCCGCGACATCCATCTCCACGGCTCTGTCTGGTCGCCCGACGGTCGCTACATCGAGTTCAGCGTGGGCACCGGCCACGGTATCTGCGACTAGGGTCTACTCGGTGAGGCGGCGGTAGAGGGTGGTGATGCGGGAGGGGAGGGACTCGATGTCGGCGACGACGGCGTAGCCCAGGTCGTCGCACATCTGCTTCAGGTAGTCGTGGCCGTAGCGGTCCACCGTCAGGCAGAAGGGCACGATGCCCTTGCGCTTCGCCTCCACCAGCGCCATGTGCGTGTCGTGGATGGCGTACTCCTTCTCCGTCCGGTCGCGGCCGTAGCCGTGGTCCTGAGGGCGGCCATCGGAGACCAGGAAGAGGATGCGCACCTTGGCGTCGTGGGCGTCCAACTTGCCGGTGGCGTGGCGGATGGCGGGGCCCATGCGGGTGGAGCGAACCGGGGCGATCTTGTCGATGCGCCGCTTGATCCGTTCGGAGAAGGGCTCGTCCAGGTCCTTGATCACATAGAACTCCACGTTCTCGCGCCCGTATCCCGAGAAGCCGTAGATGCCGTACGTGTCGCCGATGGTCTCCAGAGCCTTGATCAGGAGGACGGTGCTCTCTTTCTCGAGATCGATGATGCGCTTGGGCGGCGCTAGGAGGTCCTGGGCCCGCCGCGACATCCACCAGGAGAAGTAGCGGCGGGGGTCATCGTTGAAGTCGTCCTGGCCGTAGCGGCGCTCGTGCTTCATGATCTCCTCGTCGGTGGAGGCGCTCATGTCCAGGAGGAAGGCCACCGCCACGTCGCGCTCCACCTTGTTGCGCCGCCAGTAGACCTTGCCGGGAGGCGCCTGACCGGCGTGGCGCTCCACCAGGAAGTCCACGACCCGATCCAGGTCGAACTCCTCGCCGTCCAGGAGGCCCTTAATCTTGCGGAAGAGCTCCGGCCGCAGCAGCTCGAACTGGCGACGGGTGGCGGCGACCAGCGAGGAGTGAAGCTGGAGCGTCTGCTCGAAGAACTGGGCCGCCCCTTCGGTTAGGGAGTACTCGGCCACCCGGCACCAGCGGGGCTTGTAGTCGCTGGCGCGGAAGTCCCACTCATCGTAGTAGGAGTAGCGGGGTTCGATGGGCAGCTCACCCTCGTCGCCCTCGCCGCCGACGTTGAGCAGGGCCTGGCCCTCCTTGTAGGGGAGGCGCTTTTCGGGCTGCTGGGGTGTGGTCTCCCGCATCAGGTTGTTGAGGAAGAGGGCGGAGCTGGCGGCAAGGTCGGCGTCGGCCATCTCGGTGAGAGTAATCTCGACGCTCTTCTCCAGCAGCTGCTGTAGTTGCTCCGGCGTCAGGGCCTGGGGCGCCGGCTGGCCTTGGGCCTCCTTCTCCTGGCGCAGGCGCATGAGGAGCTGGACCAGCTCGGGCTTGAACTCGCCGCGGAACTCCACCGGCTGGGGGCTCTCGTAGGGATGCTCCTGGGCGTCGATGAAGCGCGAAAAGAGATCCTGAGGCAGGCCGTCCAGGTCTGGCGGCAGCTGCATCTGGTCTTCCTGAGTCTCCCAGTCCTCGAACAGGTCGCTGTCGATGTTGGGGATGCGCTGGGCCAGCTCGTAAAGGAGGAGGGCGGCCTCGGCGGAGTCCTCGACGGTGGCCTGCGGCCGGCGGAGGGCGGTCAGCACCGTCAGCGCGTGGCGGAGGATGCCGATCATGGTAGCGGGCCAGCGCATGTGCTCCATGCCGTCCAGGCTGGCCAGGACCAGGTTCTCCAGGAAGGCCTGGCGCAGGGGCAGATCCTCCGGCTTGGGCCGCTTTGCCAGCTCGGCGTCCTGGACGCGACGGTAGGTGAGTCGAATGCCGCCGTACTCGAAGGTCACCAGGCAGTCGACGCGGGCATCCTCGGCGACGGCAAAGAGGTCGGCCACGAGGCGGCGGTCATCGAACAGGTCGAAGAAGCGCTCGATGTCGGTCAGGGGCTTCTTGGGCCCGCCGCGCTCGGTCTCCAGGGCTTCACGGTTGGTGGGGAAGATGTGGCCCTGGCCCTGGAAGAGGAAGCCGAAGCTGCCGAACTCGAGGTGGCCGGCCTGGTGGGTGGAATACACTTTGTAGACGCCGAAGTTGTCCCCCTTGTCGACGTGCTCCTCGACTGAGGCCGGCAGGTAGATGGCGGTGCCCTCGGTGGAGGGGCGCTCGCTGGTCACCCAGCCGATGTTCTTCTCGGCCAGGGCATCGGCGGAGTGGATGGCAACGTTGGTGCCGGTGAGGGCTTTGCAGTACATGCGCAGCACCTCGGAGACGCGGTTCAGCTCCACCCGCGCCGAAAGGGACTCAAGTATCTCGTCCCCTTTGGCGGACTCCAGGCGGAAGAAAGCCTCGCCACCCTCTTGGCTGGCCTGCAGGAGGGTGAGGCCGAAGGCGTGCCAGATAGGTAGCTCGTCGGCGCTAATGCGCGACAGGACCTGGGGGCTGCTCTTCAGAAACTCCATGGCCGCCACGGCCGAATGAGAGGCCAGCTCCTCGGCCAGCGAGAGGAGGTAGGCGTGGGTCTCGCCCTCCACCTGGCTCAGGGCGCGCGCCCCCTCGGCAAAGAAGGTGAAGGCGTGGCGCCCCTCCTGGCGGGCCACCTCGCGGCTCAAGTCTAGGAAGCGGGGCCGCTGTGAGGCCTGGACCTGGATCAGCAGGGAGGGGCCCCGCTCCAGATAAGAGCGGGCGTCGGCCCAGCCGGTGTAGGCCAGCACCTCGGCGAAGCGCAGGAAGGCCTCCCGGTCCTCGCGGGGCAGCGGCGCGATGCCATGCGGCGCTACGGAGAGGCAGTGGGTGGCGAGGTCGTACGAGCGCTCGGCCAGGACGTCCACAAAGCGCACCAGGGCCTTGCTCTCCTCCAGGGAGAGCTGGCTCAAGAGGATGGGGCTCATGTCGAAGAACTGGACGGCGAGGGAGGCCGAGCGCCAGGTGCCCTTGTAGAGATGCTGTCCTAGGCCAACCCACTCGCTGATCTGGACGAAGGAGATGTGAGGCAGCGCCCCCGGGCTCGCCCGGAAGAAGGCCGCCGCCAGGGAGGACGATTGCTCTACCAGATCACGGCCGTAGCGGGTCCAGCGGCGGAGGTCGGCGAACTCCATGAGGGTGAGCACGACGGCACTGGCGCGGAAGTATTCGCTGGCGGCCTCCCAGGAGCGCCAGGAGCCGCGGGCCAGGTCCAGGCCGTCCTCCGCCCAGAAGGGCGACCTCATCCGGCTCCAGCAGGTCGCAAGCGGTCTCGGCGGCGCGGCGAAACTCGACGGCCAGGGAGGCAGAGAATGGGGCCAGCTCTTTCTCGTATCGACCGATGAGACGGCGCAGGTTGGTGCTACTCAAAGATGGAAGACACCACCTCTTCTATGCTGCGCTGCACCTCGCGGTCGTCGGTGAGGGCCCAGACGATGGCCACCTGACAGGCGCGGCGGGCGGAGATGCCCCGCTGCATGAGCCGGCCGGCGTAGATAAGGAGCCGGGTGCTCACCCCCTCAGCCAGGCCGTGCTCCTTCAGGTGGCGGACCTTCTCGCCCAGCTTGGCCAGCTCCGCCGCCGTCGCCGCTGGCACGGCGGCCTCATGCTGGACGATGCGTGCCTCCAAGTCGCGGGGCGGATAGGTGAACTCGATGGCCATGAACCGCTGGCGGGTGCTGTGCTTCAGGTCCTTCAGGGCGCTCTGGTAGCCGGGGTTGTAGGAGATGACCAGCAGAAAGCCGTCGCGGGCCTCCACCACCTGCCCCAGCTTCTCGATCGGCAGGATGCGCCGGTGGTCGGTAAGGGGGTGGATGAGGACGGTGGTGTCCTTGCGCGCCTCCACGATCTCGTCCAGATAGCAGATGGCGCCGGCCTTGACGGCCCGCGTCAGGGGCCCGTCGATCCAGCGGGTGGACTCGCCTTCCAGGAGGTAGCGGCCCGTCAGGTCGCTGGCCGTCAGGTCTTCGTGGCAGGCCACCGTCACTAGCGGCAGACCGTGAGTGGCAAACTCCTCGCCGGCCTCGGTGACATCGCGGATGACGGCGAGGGGCCGGCCGAGGCGATGGGCCATGTGCTCGACGAAGCGGGTCTTGCCGCAGCCGGTGGGTCCCTTGAGGAGCACGGGTATCTTCTGGAAGAAGGCAGCAGTGAACAGCTCCACCTCGTCGCTGACCGGGAGGTAGAACGGCTCCTCGGCGAGGACGTACTCCTCGATGGCGTATTGCCTGTACTCTGCGTGCCCGGCTGAATCCGGCATACGACTCTGCCCCTACGTTGCTCTGGCGGCCAGACGCGCCATCAGGCCGTCCCACAGCTCGTCGACGCGGCGGGCCACCTCCTCTAGCGAGCAGTCGGTGTCGATGACCACGTCGGCGTGCTCCAGCCGCTCCTCGTTGGAGAGCTGGGAGGCGATGCGCGCCTCCGCCTCTTGCTGGCTGAGGCCGCTGCGGGCGATCAGGCGCTGGGCGGCCACCGCCGGCGGGGCCAGCGTCAGCCACACCTCGTCGGCCAGGTCGGCCCAGCCCGCCTCGATGAGGATAGCCGCCTCCAGCACAGCCACGCCCACGGCCTGCTGCCGCAGCTCGTCCAGGCGCTGCGCCATCCGGGCGTGCATGGGCGGATGAGTGATGGCATTGAGGCGGCGGCGCGCCTCCGGGTCGGCGAAGACGATGGCCCCCAGCTTCCGGCGGTCGATCTGGCCGTCGGCGGCCAAGACCTGGCGCCCGAAGGCGGCGACAACGTCGTCCCAGACGGCGGTGCCCGGCCGATAGACCTCGTGGCCCACCTGGTCGGCGCAGACAACGGCCGCGCCCTTGGCGCGCAACATGTCGGAGACCGTGGACTTGCCGCTGCCGATGCCGCCGGTAAGCCCGATGACAAACATGGCTACGTCCATATTACCGGAAATCGGCCTGAGAGCAAAACCGAAGCTCACAACGGATGCGAAACGGATAAGCGGATGGAATTTCGCCATCCGCTTATCCGCTCCCTATTTGTTGTGAGAGTGGCGTCTACTGCGCCTTCAGCTCGCGCACCTTCTGCTTGAAGGCGGGCCACACTGCCTTCCAGTCGCCAACGATCCCGTAGCGCGAGAAGCGGAAGATGTTGGCCTCGGGGTCCTTGTTGATGGCGACGATGGTCTTGGCCCCGGACACGCCGGCCATGTGCTGGCTGGCGCCCGACAGGGCAACAGCGATGTAGAGGGTGGGGCTGACGATCTTGCCCGTCAGGCCGATCTGCTGGGGTACGGGGTACCAGCCCAGGTCGCAGGCGGCGCGGGTGGCGCCCACGGCGCCGCCCATCATGTTCGCCAGGTCCTCAAGCTCCTTGAACCCGTCGCCGCTGCCGATGCCGCGACCGCCACACACCACCACCTCGGCGTCCTCCAGGCGCACGCCTACCGCCTCCTCCTTGCGCCGCTCGATGAGCTTAGCACGTACGGCGGCGGGGTCGGCGGCGGCGGCCACCTTCACCACCTCGCCCTTGCGAGAGGGGTCGGGAGCCAGGGGCTCCTGCGACTTGCCGCGAACGGTAGCCACAGCGGGGGCGGCCTTGCAGGTGTAGTCGGCGTTGGCGTTGCCGCCGTAGCATGGGCGGGTCATCACCAGTTGCCCGCTCTTGATGGCCAGTTCGGTGCAGTCCATCACGGCCGCGGTTCCCAGGCGATAGGCCAGGCGGGGGGCTAGGTCGCGCCCGATGGAAGTCTGCGGGAGCAGGACGACGGAGGGGTTAGCCTCCTGGCAAACCTTGACGGCTGCCGGCAGGTAGGCATCGCTCTGGTACTGCGCCAGAGACGGATCGTCAACCACATAGACCTTGTCGGCGCCGCCGGCGATGAGCTCCTGGGCAAGGGACTCGACGCCCTGGCCCAGGATGGCCGCCTGCACCGGCTGGCCCAGCTGCTGGCCCAACCGGCGAGCGGCTCCCAGAAGCTCGAGCGAGATGGCGGCTAGGCCGCCGCCTTCCGCTGCCTCTCCGAATACCAGCACTCCACTTTCGTTAGGCATGGCGTCTTCTCCTGTTTCCGGCCTAGATAAGCTTGGCTTCGCGCAGCTTCTGGGCCAGTTTCTGAGCCGATTCGTCTGGTGTCTCGCCCTCCACAAACTCGCACTGGCTCTCGCGCACCGGCACGTAGAGCCGCTCGACGTTGAGCAGCGAGCCGCCGGAGCCCACCTTCGAGGCGTCCAGGCCGAGGTCGGCGGCCGACCAGACGGACACTTCCTTGCGGGCGGCCGCCATGATCTGACGGAGCTGGGGGTAGCGCGGCTCGCCCAGCTCATTGCTGACGGTGACCAGGGCGGGCAGCGGCGCCTCCACCATCTCGATGCCGTCCAAGAGGATGCGCTCCACCTTCACCTTGCTGTCCTGCACCTGGACTCCCTTGGCCAGGGTGACGCAGGGCAGGTTCAGCATTTCGGCCAGGATGGAGCCCACCACGCCCATGTCCCAGTCCACGGCCTGGCGGCCGCAAAGGACGAGGTCGACGGGGGCGAGCTTCTGGATGGCGGCGGCCAGAGCGGTAGCCGTGGCGGCGTGGTCGCCTCCTGCGAAGGCGTTGTCCGTCAGGAGCACGCCTTCGTCGGCGCCCATGGCCAGACCGTGCTTGAGGACATCCCGCGATGCCTCGGGGCCCAGGGTGACGACCGTGACCTTGCCTTCGCCCAGGGCGTCGCGGATGCGCAGGGCCGCCTCCACCGCGATGGCGTCGAACTGGCTGACAACCGGGGCGATGCCCGGCACCGGCAGGACCTTCTTGGTGGCTTCGTCCACCTTGAACTGGGATGCTGGCGTCTCCGGGTCGGGCACCTGTTTGACGCAGCAGACCATATGGAGCATTGGCACACCTCCTCCTGCTGCCCGGCCTCGGGCGGGGCAGCGTGTTACTTACGTTCCGGCGAAGGACAAGCCGGCCTGCCGAAGGAGCCTGCCCGGCGGCAGGTCCTATGGCGGGCCGGCGATCAGCTTCTCTGTTTCGACTCGGCCGTAGGGGCGCAAGGCATCGGTGTCAACGTTGGTCAGCCGCCTTCGTCCTAGGGCGACTTCGCCGTCTGGGCGTCCGGCGGGTCGCTGCCGGCCACCCCGGCTGCCGCCCGGGTGGGGGCCATCGCCAGGTCCAACAGCTCCGCCACGTCGTAGACCTTCATCTCGCGCTCAGCGGCGGCGGGCACCGCCCCCACGCCGTCCTCAAACATCTGCATGCAGAAGGGGCAGGCGGTGGCGACGACCTGGGCGCCGGTGCCGACTGCCTCCTCGGTGCGTTCCACGTTTATCCTCTTGCCCTTGGCCTCCTCCATCCACATGTGGGCGCCGCCGGCGCCGCAGCAGAAACCCTGCGCTCGGGCGCGCTGCATCTCCAGCCGCTCGACGCCGGGCAGGCTGTCCAGGATCTCGCGCGGCGAGCCGTAGATGTTGTTGTGGCGGCCCAGGTAGCAGGAGTCGTGGTAGGTGGTCTTCTCGGCCAGGTTCTGCTGGGGCCTTAGCTTGCCTTCCTTGACCAACTGGGCGAAGAAGTCGGCGTGGTGCACCACCTCGAAGTCGCCGCCGAACTGCGGGTACTCGTTCTTGATGGTGTTGTAGCAGTGGGGGCAGTTGGCCAGGATCTTCCGCACGCCCTTGGCCTTGAAGGTCTCGATGTTCTGCTGGGCCTGGAGCATGAACAGGTACTCGTTGCCGAAGCGGCGGGCAGGGTCGCCCGAGCAGCCCTCCTCGGCCCCCAGCACGCCGTAGCTCACGCCGGCCTCTTTCAGCAGGCGGGCGATGGCCTTGGTGATGAGGACGTTGCGGTCCACCAGGGCGCCTGTGCAGCCCACCCAGAACAGGTACTCCTGGGAGCCATCGAAGATGGGGATGTCGCCCATCTCCTCGATCCAGGTGGTGCGGGTGAGCTGGGTGCCCCGCCAGGGATGGCCCCGCTGCTCCAGCTGCATGAGGGTGGCCTGGGCCGTCTCCGGCATGCGCGCCTCGTCCATCACCAGGTAGCGGCGGACGTCGATAATGGCGGGGACGTGCTCGATGAACACCGGGCACTCGTACATGCAGGCGCCGCAGGTCACGCAGTCCCATATCGACTCGAAGCCCATGGCGTCGACGAGCGGCACGCCGCGCTCGCCGGTGACGTTGAGGTTGAGCACCGGCACCGACAACAGGTCCGGCGCGTTCACGAGTAGCTGCTGGCGCAACTGGTGGGCGATGTCTTTGGGGGACAGCTCTTTGCCGGTGTTGAAGGCAGGGCAGGCGATCTGGCAGCGGCCGCACTCGGTGCAGGTGTAGCCGTCCAGGAGCTGCTTCCAGGAGAAGTCCTGGATGCGGCCCACGCCGAACACCTCCCGCGTCTCGATGTCGGGGATGGGCTGGAGGACGCCCGTGGGCGCGATGCGGCGGAAGAACACGTTGGGGGCGGCGGTGAAGATGTGCAGGTGCTTGGAATAGGGCAGGAAGTTCAGGAAGAGCAGGAAGTCGAGCAGGTGGGCATACCAGAAGCCGGTGTGAAAGGCCTTTAGGAGGCCCACGTCGGTACCGTTGAATGTCTGCGCCATGGCATGAGAGAAGAAGGCCCGCCCGTCGTGCGAGAAGGGCTCGATGGAGATCTGGAAGGCCACCGCGAACAGATCGGTGATCATCAGCAGGCCGATAAAGGTAAGGATGATGCGGGCGTCCCAGTTAAGGGTCATGCGTGGCGGCTTGTAGATCTCACGGCGGGCCAGGGCCATCCCCACACCGATGATGGTCAGGATCTCGAACGTCTGCATGACCGGGAAGTAGGCCAACCACGGCGCGCTGGCCCAGGACATGAAGCTCAGGTTCTCGTTGATGCCTTCCAGGAAGAAGTTGATGGTGTTTAGCTGGAAGGTCATGAAGCCCCAGAAGATCGCCAGGTGCAGGAAGCCCGAGTACGCGAACCGGGGGCGGGCCACCCGCGCCTGGGTCAGCACCAGGGGGACGAACGAGACGACCCGCTCGACGATCCGGTTCAGCCGCAAGTCGGGCCTGCCCAAGAAGAGCAGGCGGACGCGGACGTAGGCCGAATAGGCGAAAAAGGCGAGGAGCGCGACGGTGAGGACGTAAAAGAAGATACTACCGGGGAGCTGGGTCGAAGGTGCCATCCACCACTCCCTTCCAGGTCCCGCCGCGGCGGGGCGCGCATGCGGAAGTCGGTGACCGGCTCATCGAAGTGAGTCCGCGCGATATGATATCGCCCCACATTGTTGTGGTCAACCGCGTGTACTCGTCGGCGTAGCGTAACCTTCTCTGTGTAAAAAGGGGGGCGCACCCTTTGCAGCAAGCAGGCAAAAGCAAGCTGCGAAAACGGAACGCTGCTGTTGTCCGGCGTGCGATAAGGATCAGCGGACCCGCAGCGACGGACCAACTTGCCGACGCCGCGGGAGGTGCGCGTAGAGAAGCTATAGTGGCCCCTTGATATAATCGCCGTGAGCATGAAGAGCACCATAGGCAAGACCGCCGGGGCGCTGCCGGCTCGACCGTGGGGTGGACTGGCCGGCGCCGCCACCGTCGTGGCGCTGGGCTTCCTGGGCAGCCGTCTGCTGGGCGTCGTGCGCACCGTCGTCATCGCCCGGGCCTTCGGCACCAGCCCCGAGCTGGGGGCGTACTGGGTGGCCTTCCGGCTGCCCGACCTCATTTTCCTGGTGCTGGCCGGCGCCACCCTGGGCAGCGCCTTCATCCCCACCTTCGCCCGCCACATCGCTCAGCGGGACGAAGAGGCGGCCTGGCGTCTGGCCAGCTCCGTCCTGAACATGGTGGCGGGTACCACCGCCGCGCTGGTGGTGGTGGCGGTCGTGCTGGCGCCCTGGATCGTGGACGCCATGGCGCCGGGCCTGGGCAAGGACGTGGGCCGCGAGGGCCAGCTCCATGGCCTGGCCACGGACCTCACCCGCATCATGCTCGTCTCGCCCTTCCTCTTCGCCATAAGCGGCATGCTGACCGGCATCCTCAACGCCCGCCACCACTTCTTCCTGACGGCCCTGGCCCCCATGCTCTACAACCTGGCGATCATCTTCGCCGCCCTGTTCCTGGCCGGGCCGTGGGGCGTGCGCGGCCTGGCGGTGGGCGTGGTGGCGGGCTCCGGGCTGCACCTGGCGATACAACTGCCGGGGCTGGCCACCGTGGGCATGCGCTACCGGCTGGAAGCCCGCTGGCGCGACCCCGACGTGCGCGAGGTGGTGCGCCTGATGCTGCCGCGAGTCGCTGGTCTGGCCGCCGCGCAGGCCAACTTCATCGTCGCCACCTACTTCGCCTCGCAGATGAGCGACCAGACCATCTCGGCCCTGAACTACGCCTGGCTCCTGGTGATGATGCCCATGGCCTTGTTCGGCGTGGCTATTGCCACCGCTGTCTTTCCCACCATGGCCCAGCAGGCGGCGTCGGATAGCCTGGACCACCTGCAAAGCACCCTCTACTCTAGCCTGCGCTACATCCTGTTTCTCACCATCCCCGCCAGCGTGGGGCTGATCCTCCTGCGCGAGCCGCTGGTGACCCTGCTCCTACAGCGGGGCGAGTTCAGCGCGGCCGCCACCGACGTCACTGCCTCAGCCCTGCTCTTCTACTCGATCGGCCTGTTCGCCCACAGCTCGCTGGAGATCCTGAGCCGCGGCTTCTACGCCCTGCGCGATACGCGCACGCCGGTAGCGCTGGCGTTGCTCTCCATGGGCCTGAACCTCCTCTTCAGCCTGGCTCTGAGGGGGCCTATGGAGCAGGATGGCCTGGCCCTCGCCATGTCCCTGGCCACGGCCATCGAGGCGTCCCTCCTGTTTCTCGTCCTGCGACGCCGCCTGGGCGGCGGCGACGCCGTTCCGCTGGTGGACTTCCTCCTGCGCACGGCGGCCGCCACCGGCCTGATGGCGGTCGTGGTCGTGGCTTTCCTGGCTGGCCAGGACGCCTTCGACCCCCTGAGCGGCCACACCGTCTGGCAGTCGCTGGTGAAGGTCATGGGAGGGGCCTCGCTGGGCACGGCTGTATTCTTCCTGGCGGGCTTCGCCCTGCGCAGCCCGGAGGCGTTGGGCGCCTGGCGCCGCCTGCGCCTGGCCGTGGCCGGCGCGCTTTCGGCGGGATAGCGCGGCGCGAGCGGGGCCGCGGCGGCCCGTTCAGGTTGCGTTCCGCTGCCTGATGCGTTTCGGGGTAGCAACTTTGGACGATGCCTGACCGCAGCCTGAAGGCTGCGGCATAGGATTCGGTTGATGCCACACCCTTCAGGGTGTGGTGCTGAACCCCTACGACAGCATGAATCGGCGAACCACCGCACCCCCACCCATTTAGGTTGCGTTCCTGGAAGGGCTAACCTATAATCGGCCTAGAGATGGCCCATAACGATAAAACTCTTGTTTGCCGCGATTGCGGGTCTAGCTTCGTCTTCACCGCCGGCGAGCAGGCCTTCTATGCCAGCCGGGGCCTGCTGAACCAGCCGACGCGCTGCCCCTCCTGTCGCTCGGCGCGCAAGACGGGGCGGGCGCCGGAGGAGGATAGCTATGTCCACTACGGCTCCGGCGCCAGCTTCGGCGGACGGACGCCGCGCCAGATGCACCCGGCCCAGTGCGCCGAGTGCGGCCAGATGACGGAGGTTCCCTTCTTGCCCCGCGGCGAGCGGCCCGTCTACTGTAGCGAGTGCTACAACAAGATCCGCGCGCGCCAAGGCGCCTAGGCTGAACAAGCAGACCCCAAGCCTAGGATCAAGAAGCTATTGGCTTCAGGGCATGACCGGCCGAACCGCCATCGTCCAGCTTGCTCGCCTCCTGGGCCGGGAGGAGTTCTACCGACGCCTGTCGCTGACCGAGGGCGGCGAGCCGCCCGCCCTGGATGACGAGCGCCTGGCGGCTTTGCGCTCCCTGGTGGACGAGCGGTTGGTGACACTCACGGAGGCGCTGGCTGTCGAGGCGGTCGTCAACGACGACGTCATCGACGCCGCCTCGGCCCGGGTGTACCTGGAGGACCGGCTCGCCACCTTCGGCGATCTGCTCACGGAGGCCGAACGCCAGGCACTGCGTGAAGGCTTTGGGCGGCTGGCCGAACGCTGGGGGTGAGGGGGCTCAGTCTGCCTTTCCTGCTCATCCTGAGCCTGTCGAAGGATGAGCGACGGCCCTATGGTTCGACAAGCTCACCATGAGCGGCCCACGGGGCGGCAGCACACCACGTTTGACACGACCGCTCGCCTTCGCTACACTGAGGACAAATCCAGCAAAGGCGACGACGGAGACGAGTAGGGCGGCTATCTGCCCAGCGAGTCCCGGTTGGTGCGAGGGGACGCAGCCCTGGCCTCCCGAAAATCCCTCCCGAGCCGCCGACCGAACGCCCCCAACTGTCGGGGTCAGTAGGCTCGGCCGGAAGGCCCACCGTTAGCAGGGCAGGGGCACAACCCCGACGCGTCGGGACGTGCCCAGTAGAGCGCTCCGACACAGTCGGAGAATCAGGGTGGTACCGCGGGCAAGGCCCGTCCCTTTGGGGGGCGGGCCGTCTTGATATGGGGGCAGGACGGACATGGCGGGCGACGTGTTGATATATCTAGGCGCTACAGTAATCGCTCTGTGGGGGATAGCGCACATTGCCCCCACCAGGGCCGTCGTCGCCGGCTTTGGGGCGATATCGGAGGATAACAGGCGGATCATACTGATGGAGTGGGCTGCCGAAGGTCTAACGCTGGCCTTTATAGGGCTGCTCGTACTGCTTATCACGGCGCTGCACGGATCGGAGGACTCTGTCTCGCTCAGTGTCTACCGAATATCCGCCGCGATGCTCTTTGTTATGGCGGCATGGACTTTGGTGACCGGAGCGAGAACATCGATCCTGCCGATAAAGGTCTGCCCAGCCGTGAAGACCGCCGTTGCAGCCCTATTCCTGGTGGGAAGCCTGTTGTAGCCGGGCGACCCCGGGGTCATTCGTGGAGAAGGTGGCAACCATGTTCCAACCTGTATCGAGCAAGGTCAGCTTCCCCCAGATGGAGGAGGCCATCCTCCGCCTCTGGCGAGAGCGGGACATCTTCCCCAAGAGCATCGAGCAGCGGCCGGAGGACCGCCTCTTCATCTTCTACGAGGGGCCGCCCTACGCCAACGCCAGCCCTGGCGTCCACCACGTCCTCTCCCGCATCTACAAGGACGTGATGGTGCGCTACAAGACCATGCGCGGCTATCGCGTGCCCCGCAAGGCCGGCTGGGACACCCATGGCCTGCCCGCCGAGCTGGAGGTGGAGCGCGCCCTCGGCTTCAAGAGCAAGGCCGACATCGAGGCCTTCGGCATCGAGGAGTTCAACCGCCGCTGCCGCGAGAACGTCTTCGCCTACCTGAAGGAGTGGGAGGCCCTGACCGAGCGCATCGCCTTCTGGCTGGACCTCAAGGACGCGTACGTCACCTGCAACAACGACTACATCGAGACCTGCTGGTGGGTGGTGAGGCAGCTCTGGGACCGCGGTCTGGTCTATCAGGACTACCGCGTGACCCCCCACTGCCCGCGCTGCGGCACATCCCTGTCCGACCACGAGGTGGCCCAGGGCTACCGCGAGGACACGCCTGACCCCTCGCTGTACATCAAGTTCCGCCTGACGGACGAATCAGTTAACCGGCTTGCTGATCAATTGCCGGAAGGCAATGCTCTGAAAGACGGCGTTCCGATCTTCATCGTTGCCTGGACAACGACGCCCTGGACGCTTCCCGGCAACACCGCTCTGGCGGTGCGATCCGGAAGCTGAGTACGTCCTGGTCGATCTGGAAACAGGTGGGCCTCAGGAACGGTTTATCTTCGCCAATGCACCGGGGCTCGACAACTTGATGGCCGTCACACTGCTGGAGAGTACGGGAGCGGCGCTCGCCTATCGCCGAATCTTCCCCGGCCGCGTACTGGCCGGCCTGCACTACGAGCCGCTGTATCAGCCCCACAGGGATTGGGGAGTTCGGGCTCTGGCATTTCGACCGTGGGGGCCCTCTCTCCTGACAGGGAAAGAGGCGACCAAGGAGACACAAGTCGCCGAGGGGCGGATGCAACTCGTGCCCGTGGACGATGTCGGTACGGTGGAGAAGGCTTACGCCGTCATCGCCGCCGATTTTGTCTCGCTCAGCGAGGGGACGGGGATCGTGCACATGGCGCCCGCCTTCGGGGCCGAGGACTTCGACGCCGGCAGGGCGGAGGGCCTCCTGTTCCTCCAGCCGGTGGACCTGCGCGGGGAGATGACAGGCGGGCCCTTCGACGGCCTGTTCGTCAAGGACGCCGATGACCTGATCCTGGGTGACCTGAAGGAGCGCGGCCTCCTCCTGCGGCGGGAGACCATCCACCACACCTATCCCTTCTGCTGGCGCTGCGACACGCCTCTGCTCTACTATGCCAAGCCCTCCTGGTACATCCGCACCACGGCCGTCAAGGAGCGCCTGGTGGCCCTGAACCAGGAGATCAACTGGTACCCGGCCCACATCCGCGACGGGCGGTTCGGCAACTGGCTGGAGAACAACATCGACTGGGCGGCCTCGCGCGAGCGCTTCTGGGGCACTCCGATCCCTATCTGGCGCTGCGAGAAGTGTGGTGAGACCTGCTGCATCGGCTCGGTGGCCGAGCTGCGCGAGGCGGCGCGCGACAAGGCCAAGGCGGGGGCACTGGCCGACCTGCATCGCCCCTATGTGGACGACATCGCCCTCGCCTGCGCCTGCGGCGGCGAGATGCGCCGCGTGCCGGAGGTACTGGACGTCTGGTTCGACTCGGGCTCCATGCCCTACGCCCAGTGGCACTACCCGTTCGAGAACGCCGAGACGTTCCGCAAGAGCTTCCCGGCCGACTTCATCTCCGAGGCCGTCGACCAGACGCGCGGCTGGTTCTACACCCTGCACGCCCTGGCCACCCTCCTCTTCGATAGCGTCTGTTTCCGCAATGTCATCTGCCTGGAGCTGATCCTGGACGCGAAGGGCGACAAGATGAGCAAGTCGCGGGGCAACGTGGTCGAGCCGTGGGCGGTGATCAACGCCCACGGCGCCGACGCCCTGCGCTGGTGCCTGTTCACCGCCAGCCCGCCGGGAACGGCCCGCCGCTTCTCCACCGACCTGGTGGGCGAGGCCCTGCGCAAGTTCCTGCTCACCCTGTGGAACACCTACTCCTTCTTCGTGACCTACGCCCTCATCGACCGCTTCGACCCCCGCACGCCGGCGGTCGGCGAGCGCTCGGACCTGGACCGCTGGGTGCTCTCGGAGTTGAACGCGCTGGTGGACAGGGCCACCAGCTACATGGAGGACTACAACCCCACCGAGGCCGGCCGGGCCATCCAGAGCTTCGTCGACGACCTGTCGAACTGGTACGTCCGGCGTAACCGTGGCCGCTTCTGGAAGAGTGAAAACGACGCCGATAAGCTGGCCGCCCACCAGACCCTGTACACCTGTCTGGTGACGGTGGCCAAGCTGCTGGCACCCTTCGCACCATTCATGGCTGAGGAGATGTACCAGAACCTGGTGCGTTCGGCGTTTCCGGACGAACCGGAGAGCGTCCACCTGGCCGAATGGCCGACTGCGGACCTCTCTTTGGTCGACGAGCAGCTGATGGAGGACCAGAGGGTGGCGATGCGGTTCTCTACGCTGGTTCTGAGCGCCCGGAGCAAGGCCGGGATTCGCGTCCGCCAGCCCCTCCGGGTGGTGCATTACCAAGCCCGCGATGAACGAGAGAAGCGGTCGCTCAAGCGCGTCGTCGAGGTCGTAAACGCCAACACCAACGTGCAGGCGTACGACTTCGACGACCTGGCGAAGTGGGTCACCCTCACCGATATTTCGGTGGCTGAGGACGGAGGATCGGGCGTCGCCCTCGATACCACCATCACACCCGAGCTGGCTGATGAGGGTCTGGCCCGCGAGATCGTGCACCGCCTCCAGACGATGCGCAAGAACGCCGGCTTCGACATCGCCGACTACATCACTACCCATTATCAGGGCGAGGCCGACCTCACCCGCGTGCTGCGCCAGTTCGAGGGCTACGTGCGGCAGGAGACGCTATCGCGGGAGCTGGTAGAGGGCCCGCCGCCGGAGGGCGCCCACGTGGAGGAGCACAAGCTCGGTGGCCACACCGTGCGCCTGGCGGTGAGGCGCCTGCCGGCGGGCGGGTAAGTTGGGGCGCTGCTCGCCGCGCCCGATTTGGGCTGGCATCTGATTGGCCTACGGCGAGGCCTGGCTCGCTCGGAGGAGATGGCGGGCCTGGCCGCCTACCTGGCCTCCGACGCCTCGGAGTTCGTCAGCGGCCAGACCATCTTCGTGGAGGGCGGCGCGCTAGCGCACATCTAGGCGAATGGGGTGACCCTTGGCCAGAGAGCAGAACACTGAGAAAGCGCGTCTCCTCTCCCTCGCCCACTCAGGTCGCGTGGGACATCTACCTGTTCTATGACATGAACAGCAGGTGGATCAACGGGCCGCCCGCGCCGGTCCATTTCGTGCATCAGTTGCCATGGGAGCCCGTGCATTTCAGGACCGGCGCCGACTTGGTCCGGGGACTCCACGAGGCCATGAAGAGGCTGATAACTGCACAGGCCTAGGCTGTGGGACGCCTCGGCTCAAGCATGCACGCTGGGTTCCGGCCCGTCCCCGATGACCCCCGCTGTAGCCAGCTCTCGTACCTCTTCCTCCGATAGGCCCAGCAGCCCGCGCAGCACGTAGTCGTTGTGCTCGCCCAAGCGCGGCGCCGGCAGCCGGATGTGCGCCGGCGAGCGGCTCAGGCACCAGGGAACGCCGTCCACGTCCCACGTCCCGGCCTCCGGGTGGGCGACGCTCTCCCAGAAGCCGCGCGCCCGCAAATGCGGGTCGTCGAATAGGGCGGGGACGCCGAGCACCGGCCCCGCTGCTACGCCGGCCGCCTGGAGCGCCTCCGCGGCTGCCTGCGGCATGCGGCGGCGCGTCCACTCCCCGACGATGGCGTCCAGCGTCTCCTGGTTCCGATACCGGCTGACCACGTCGGCGAAGCGAGGGTCGGCGGCCAGCTCCGGCCGGCCCATGGCCTGGCAAAGGGCGGCGAACTGCTCATCGTCCCCCACGGCGATGGTCACCCACTGGTCATCGCCTTCACACCGGTAGCAGCCGTGAGGGGCCATGGACGAGTGACGGTTGCCCATCGGCTGTGGCAGGCGGCCGTTCATGCCGTAGGCCACCACGCACTCGCCGATGAGGCCCACCATCGTCTCCCAGCCGGCCACCTCTACCTGCTGCCCCTCGCCGGTGCGGCGGCGATGCCACAGCGCCAGGGCCACCGCCGCGGCCGCGGCGATGCCGACCACGGGGTCGCCGTAGGCAACGCCCGTCCCATGGGGCCCGCCGCCGAGATAGCCGGAGATGGCGCTAATGCCCCCAAGGTGCTCGAGATTGCCGCCGTTGGCCACGAAGTCCTTCTCGGGGCCGCTGCTGCCGTGGCCGCTCAGCGAGACCAGGATAATATCCGCCTTGGCCGAACGGAGGGTATCGTAGGAGAGGCCCAGGCTCTCCATGACCCCCGCGCGGTAGTCCTCCACGATCACGTCGGAGCGGGCTACCAGCCGCAGGAAAAGCTCGCGCCCGCGGGCCTGGCCGAGGTCCACGGTACAGCCATACTTGTTGCGGTTGACGTGATTGAAGGCGGGCGATTTGTTCCAGGGCTCTTCCGCATCGCCGGACACGGCGGGCGAGGCGCGGAGCACGTCCCACCGACCCGCCGCCTCCACCTTGATGACCTCGGCGCCCATGTCCGCCAGCAGGCGGGTGCCGTAGGGCCCGGCCCAACCCGCGGTCAGGTCCAGGATGCGGTAGCCGTAGAGAGGCAGCCGCTCCATCAGATTACCCCGCTGGCCCGCAGGACGGCCAGCTCCTCGCGGCTCATGCCTAGCTCCCCGCAGTAGACGTCCTCGTTGTGCTCGCCCAGCAGCGGCGCCCGGGCCGCCTGCCAGGGCATCGCCTCCGGCCGGAAGGGCGGGCCGGGGTGGGTCAGGCGGCCGGCAGCCGGGTGGTCGACCTCCCGGAAGAAGCCGCGCGCCCGCAGGTGCGGCGCCTCCAGCAGATCCCGGACGGTGTGCACGAAGGCGATCGGCGCCCGCAGGTCCCCCGCCCGCTGATAGGCGGCCTTCCGCTCCTGGGCCGCCGCCCAACCGGCGATGATGCTCTCCAGCTCAGCGCCGTGCTGGAGGCGAGACGAGCCGTCGCGGAAGCGCTCGTCGGCCAGGAGGTCCTCGCGGCCCAGGGCGCGGGCCAGGGCCGGCCAGTCGTCCGGCAGGCAGTGGACGCCCAGGTGGCCGTCGCGGCAGGGGTAGAGCCCGTCCAGGGCGGACTCGGCGTTGCCCTGCCGCCGGCCGGTGTCCTGCTTCAGGTAGGCCCAGGCGGAGACGTGCGGCTCCAGCGCCGTCGCCAGGCACTCCATGGCTGCGATGTCGATGTGCTGGCCCACCTCGGTGGCGTCGGCACTGAGGGAGGCGACGACCGTGGCCGCGAAGGCGTGCAGGCCCGCCTGATAGTCGGCCTGATAGCCGCCGTTCTTCAGGGGCTCGCGGTCGGGGTCGCCGGTCACGGCCATCTGTCCGCCCATGGCGAAGGCGGTGAGGTTGGTGGCCTTGTATCCGGCGTAGGGCCCCCGCTGGCCGAAGGCGGTGACGGAGGTCATCACCAGGCGCGGCTTGATCCCGGCCAGGGACGCGTATCCGAGACGGACCTCGGCCAGGTGGCCCGGCGCGAGGTCCTCCACCACCACCTCCGCCTCCTCCACCAGCCGGCGCAGGATGAGGGCGCCGGTGCGCTGAGCGATGTCCAGGGTGATGCTCTTCTTGCCGGCGCCAAGGTACAGGAAGAGAGCGCCCTTCTCTCCATGCGGCAGATCTTCCGGGAAGGGGCCGTGGCGGCGCAGCGGGTCGCCGGCGCCCGGCCGCTCGATCTTGATTACCTCCGCGCCGAACCCGGCCAGGAGCCTGGTGCAAAAGGCCCCCGCCACGCCTTCCGAGAGGTCCAGTACCCGCAGGGCGGCGAGGGAGGTCATGGGCCGGCTAGGGGAAGACCTCGAACGAGTCGGTGGCGACGACCTCGGCCTGGATGGAGTAGTAGACGCTGTAGGTGCCGGAGACCCAGGTGTCGCTGTAATCCAGGTATGCCCACTCGTCGGTGCAGACGGTGGCATTCCCCGAAGAGAGGTAGCCGTCAGGATCGACCACGTCCACCCCGAAGTCGTAGCACTCGCCGGGCGAGCCCCACTTGTTGCGCAGGCCCAGCTCCGCGGTATCGCCGGCGGCGATGGGCTCCCGTGGGGCCGAGACCTGCCAGGTCAGGCTCGTCACGTCTCCCGGCGGCGGGCCACCTCCCACCACCTCAAAGGAGTCCTCGGCGTAGATGATGTCGCTTTGAGGGACACCAAAGAGCACCTGGTAGGTGCCCGCCTGGCCGGTATCCGAGATGTAGAAGTACGTCCAGCCATCGCCGGACACCTGCCCCTCCTGGACGATGTCCTGCTGGTCGGGCAGGCGCACCAGCATGCCGATGGCGTAGGTCTCGTCCGGCGCCCCGTTCTCGTTGCGGATCCCCAGCTCGACGGTCGTGCCCGCGGCCACTGGCTGCCGCGGCGCCGACGTCTGCCACGAAGGCGGCAGGGCGACCGCCGTATCCGTAGGGATGACCCTGGGCACCCGTGTCGCCTTCGGCGTCGCCTTCGCTGTGGGCGCAGCGGTGGCAAGCGTGGTAGCAGTGCCCGTGGCCCCAGGCGTCGATGTCGCATGCCGGAAGGCGTCGCGGCGCGGCGTGGGGCTGGCGGCGGCTGTGCCGGACGCGGTAGGGGCTATCCCGGTGGCTGCGGCCGAGGCCGTGGGAGTCGCCGCGTCGGTCAGGTCCTCCTCGCCGCCGCCACCGCAGCCCGCCAGAAGCACGGCAGCCGCCAGCGTGAGGACTGCCGCTAGAAGGGTTCGCATGGACAGCCTCCTCCGGCCCCCTAGATATTCGAGCGGCTCTGACCGCCGTCCACGTTGACGCAGGCGCCCGTCACCCAGCTCGCTCGCGGCGAGGCCAGGAAGAGGACTACGTTCGCCACCTCTTCCGCCGTGCCAAAGCGCCCCAGAGGGATGTTCTGCCGCACGAATTCGGCCATGCCTTCTGGGTCTTCCTGCTGGCGGCGCCACCAGGATCCGCCCGGGTGGCTGATGGAGCCCGGCGCCACCGAGTTCACCCGGATGCCGTCGGGCGCCAGCGTCAGGGCCATCATCTTGGCGTGGCTGATGACCGCCGCCTTCATGGCGTTGTAGGTGGGCACGTGCCCGGACTCCCGCCCGTAGATGGAGGCTATATGTATGACGGCTCCGCCGCCCGCTCGTTTCAGATGGGGCACCACCAGCCGGGTAAGCCGGGCCGTGGCCAGGATGTTCATCTCGAATGTGGCCTGCCAGGCGGCATCGGTGTCTTCGGACACATAGGCGCTGGCGTTGTTCACCAGGACATCGATCCGCCCGAAGGCCTCGACAGCGGCCTGCACCAGCCGCTCCATGTCCTCGCCCTTGGCGATGTCCGCGACCATAGCCAGCGCCCGCACCCCCTTCGCCTCGGCTTCGCGCGCCGCCCCCCGCAGCCGCTCCTCGCCACGGGCGCAGAGCACGACGTGGCACCCTTCACCGGCCAGGCCCAGGGCGATCGCCCGCCCGATGCCGCGGCTGCCGCCGGTAACGATGGCCACCTTGTCGCGCAGGCCCAGGTCCATCTCCTCAGCCCTCCAGCCCCAGTTGCTCCTTGAAGTTCGGCTCCACGTCCCGCACGGCGCCCATCTGCTGGAACGAGAACAGCGGCTGAGGCACGACCTGGCGGGCCAGGGGCAAGGGATAGGCCAGCACCGGCTCCGTCCCGATGGTTCCCTCTTCCTCCAGCCGCGCCACATCGTCGTCCGAGAGGCCCAGCAGCCCCTGGAGCACCTCGCGGTTGTGCTCGCCGAGCTTGGGGGCCGGGCCCCGCGCCCTGGCCTCGAAGCGGCTGAAGCGGGCGCCCAGTACTCGCGGCACCGGCCGCCTGCCGGCGCCCGGCACGTCCACCAGGTCGAAGGTGCCGCGCTCACGCAGGTGGGGGTCGAGCAGGACCTCCTTGGGGTTGAGCACCGCCGCGGCGGTGACCCCCGCCCGCTGGAGGAGGTGCATCGCCTCGATGTGATCCTGCTCGCGGGTCCAGGTCTCAATTAGGGCGTCCAACTCGTCGTGGTGGCGGTGGCGGGAGAGGATGTCGGCGAAGCGCTGGTCCTCGGCCCACTCAGGATGGCCTACCGCCGCCACGAAGCGGAGCCACTGGTTGTCGTTGGCCACGGAGATGACCAGCCAGTCGTCCTCGCCGTAGCAACGGTAGCACCCCTGCGGCGCTGCGACGAGGTCGCGGTTGCCCAGACGAGGCCGCTGGCGCCCGTTCATGACGAAGTCCATGAGGGCATGGCCGATCAGGGGGATGGCTGCCTCGTGCTGGGACAGGTCGATGAACTGGCCCTTGCCGGTGCGGCGCCGGTAGAGCAGGGCCAGAAGCACGGCGCCGGCGCCCATCAGGCCGGTGAGGGGGTCGGTGAAGGAGATGCCGGTGCGCGCTGGCGGGCCATCGCGATAGCCGGTGGTGGAGCAGATGCCGGAGGCTGCCTCCAGCCCGGTGCCGAAGGCCCCATAGTCCCGCCAGGGGCCGCTCTGCCCGTACCCCGACATCGAGAGCATGATGATGTCGGGCCGGAGCTGCCTCAGCGATGCGTATTCCAGCCCCAGGTTCTCCATTACCCGCGGCGTGAAGCTTTCCACCACGACGTCGGTCAAGGGCACCAGGCGCTTGAACAGCTCCACTCCCTCGCTGTGGGTGAACTCCAGGGTGACCGACCGCTTGCCGACGTTGCGGAACACGTAGTAGCCGCCGCGATTCCAGTAGTCGTCGGAGCCATCGTTCTCGGCGATGAACAGGTTGCGAACGGGGTCCGTCCGGTAGATGCCCTCTATCTTGATGACCTCCGCTCCCAGCTCGCAGAGGACGCGGCCGCAAGTAGGACCGGCGTACACCTGCCCCAGGTCGAGGACTCGGATGCCCGCGAGAGGGAGGTCAGTCATCTGCTACGCGTACCCGTAGCGGAGGCCTTCAAGCCTCCGACGTTCGCTGGAAGGCTGAAACCTTCCGCTACGTCTTTCCACCACTAAATGATCCCCCGCTCCCGCAGGATGGTCAGGTCCTCCCGTCGGTAGCCCATGGCCTCCCTCAGCACGTCCTCGTTGTGCTGGCCCAGCGTTGGGGCAGGCCCCGTTTGCAGCGGCGTCTCGCTCATCAGAAAGAGCGGGCCACCGTGGGTGAGCTTTCCCGTACCCGGGTGCTCGATCTCCTGGAAGAAGCGCCGCTCCGCCAGGTGGGCGTTGGTCAGCAGCGTCTCCGGCCCCAGCACCGGCCCGAAGGGCATGCGCAGCTCCTGGGCCAGCGTCAGGATCTCCTCCGAGCCGTGCTCGTCAAGCCAGGGCTGGATGAGGGCATCAAACTCGCGCCACTGGATGGCGCGCATCCAGAAGTTGATGAACAGCATGTCGGTTTCCAGCTCCGGCCGGCCGATGAGCAGGGCCATGTTGGTGGGGAAGCCCAGGGTGCCGGGCACGACTACGATGTGGCCGTTGCGGCAGGGATAGATGTCCATGGGATAGATAAATAGGTGCCGCGAGTAGAAGCGGCGGCGGATGGCTCCCATGAACGAGTACATCGCCGTGTTGTACTCATCGGCGCAGCCCAGCGACTCCAGCAACGACACGTCGATGTGCTGGCCGCCGCCCTCGCTCTCGCGAAAGGCCAGCGCCGCCAGGACCGCCACCCAGGCGTTGACCGCAGCGAAGTAGTCCGCGGCGTAGCCGCCGGTGGCCAGCGGCTCGCGATCGGGGTCGCCGCTGACGTACATCAGGCCGGAGAGGGCCAGCGCGGCGATGCTGTTCGCCTGATAGTCGCGGTAGGGCCCCGTCTGGCCAAAGGGGGTAATGGAGCAGTAGATGAGCTGCGGCATTTCGTCCTTCAGGTCGTCGTAGCCCAGGCCGGCCAGGTGGCCCGGCGGGTAGCTCTCGATGAGCACGTCGGCCTTGGCCAGCAGCCGCTCCAGGATGATCCGCCCGCTTGTGGTGCCGATGTCCAGCGTCACGCTCTTCTTGTTGGTGTTGAGGTGGAGGTAGAGACCACTCTTCTCGCCGTCAGGGACGTCGCCCGGAAAAGGGCCGAGGTTGCGCGAGGCGTCGCCGTTGTCCGGCGGCTCGACCTTGATGACCTCCGCCCCGGCGTCGGCCAGCAGCTTCCCGCAGTACGGGCCGGCCACGCCCTGCGCCAACTCGATGACGTGGATATCGGCGAGGGCGGAATCAGGCATAAGGGGGCTCCATCTGGGAAACCTGCCCGCCGCTGGGCAGGGAGGGCGTCGCTGGCGGGCATGATACAACGCCCGTTCATCCCGACGCAACGGTCTTGCTACCCGGTCACGGCGCGCCCGCCGAAGAGTGAGTGCTCGCTCTACCCTTCGCCATGCTCAGGATGAGCGGGCTGCGCTCTGACGCGACGGCACAGTAGGAGCGAATCTCGACCGCACCCTGAAGGGGGCGGCATCCACGACGTTCCGATGCCGCGGCCTTTAGGCTGCGGTTCCGTGATCTCCACGCCTCCAACGGAACGAACCACGGGACACTGCCTCCTTCCTTGACGACCCCAGTGGGCCTTGCTACGATGCTGACGCCATCGAGTAGCCATGCCCTACCAGACCATCAGCCTCACCCAGCGCGACGCCATCGCCTACCTCCACCTGCAGCGGCCCGAGCAGGAGAACCGCATCGACGCCCTCCTCCTGCGCGAGCTGGCCGCCGCCTGCGAGGCGCTGGCCGACGACCCCCAAGTGGGAGCCGTCGTCCTCAGCGGCGGCGAAGGACCGGCGTTCTCTCTGGGTTGGGACCTCTCATTCCTGGCGGCAGCGGTCGAGGGCGAAGCCGGGGCGCCTCTGGGCGAACGCCTGGGCCACACCTTCCACTCCCTGGCCCACATGCCGCGCCCGGTCATCTGTGCCATCAACGGCGACGCGTTCAGCGCCGGCCTGGAGCTGGCACTGGCCTGCGACGTGCGCCTGGCCTGCCCCGAGGCTCGCTTCGCCTTCCCCGAGGCCGCCTGGGGCCTTATTCCGATGGCCAGTGGAACACAGCGCCTGCCGCGCATCGTCGGGCGGGCGGCAGCGCTGGAGCTCATCCTCACGGCGGAGCCCATCGACGCTCAGACGGCCCTGCGCATCGGCCTGGTGAGCCAGGTGGTGTCCCGCGACCGCCTCCTGGCGGATGCCTCCGCCCTGGCCGGGCGCATCGCCGCCCGCGGGCCCATCGCCGTGCGCTACGCCAAGGAGGCGGTGAGCCAGGGGCTAGACATGCCGCTGGAGCAGGCCTTGCGCTTCGAGACCGACCTCACGATCATCCTCCAGACCACCGAGGACCGGGCCGAGGGCGTGCGCGCCTTCCTGGAGAAGCGACGGCCGGAGTTCCGCGGGCGGTAAGAGATGCAGGTCATCCTGGAGACCGACGGAACGCCGCTTCCAGGCTGCGGGCTATGGCGCTGAACAGATGAGCTGAATGAACGCCTTCGCGACCCTGATCTACGAGAAGCAAGACGGCATCGCCTGGGTCACCCTCAACCGGCCGGAGACCCTGAACGCCGTCAACCTCCGGATGCGCGACGACCTGTGGGAGGTGCTGCACGCCCTGCGCGACGACCCGGATGTGGCGGTCGCCATCTTCAAGGGCGCGGGCGAGCGGGCCTTCTCCGCCGGCGCCGACGTCAGCGAGTTCGGGACGGCGCCCTCGGTGGTGGAGGCGCGACGAGCGCGGCGGGAGCGCGACGTCTGGGGCTACCTGCTGGCCATCGAGAAGCCGCTCATCGCCGCCATCCACGGCTTTGCCCTGGGCGCCGGCATCGAGCTGAGCATGTGCTGCGACCTGCGTATCGCCGCCGAGGACGCCCGCATCGGCCTGCCGGAGGTGACGCTGGGCTACATCCCCTCGGCCGGCGGCACCCAGCTCATGCCGCGCATCATCCGGCCGGGGCTGGCCATGGGCCTCATCCTGTCCGGCGACACCATCGCCGCAACCGAGGCGCTGCGCATCGGCCTGGTGCACCGCGTTGTCCCTCGCGACCGCCTCTACGCCGAGGCGGAGGCGATGGCCCGCCGCCTGCTGGGCCTGTCGCCGCTGGCCCTGCGCCTGGCCAAGGCGGCCGTCACTCAGGGGCTGGACCTGCCCCTGGCGGCGGGGCTAGACCTCGAGGCGCGGCTGGCCCGCCAGGCCCTGGCCGGCCGCGATGCCCGCGAGGGCCTGCGGGCCCTTCGCCAGGGCCAGACGCCCCGTTTCGTGGGAGCATGATCGACAAACCCAGGAGGGAGAGATGAACACCGCCGAGTTCCTCACCATTAGTGCCGCCATCGTCCCGGAGCGCGAGGCGCTGGTCTGCGGCGATGCCCGCCTCACCTACCTGCAGATGCAGGAGCGGGTCAACCGCCTGGCCAACGCCCTGACCGACCTGGGCGTGGAGGGCGGCCACAAAGTGGCTGTCATGGCCCTCAACTCGCACCGGTACATCGAGACCTACTATGCCTGCGCCAAGCTGGGCGCCGTGTTCGCCCCCCTCAATTACCGCGCCAAGCGGGAGGAGCTCACCTACATGGTGAACAACTCCGAGGCCTCCGTCTTCTTTGTCGGCGAGCGCTACCTGGAGCTGGTGGCAGCGATGCGACCCGAGATCAAGGGCGTCCGCCACTTCATCTGCTTCGACGCCCGCCCTCAGGGCATGCAGAGCTACGAGGACATCCTCGCTAAGTATCCGCCCGAGGAGATCTTCGTGGAGATCGACGACGGCGATCCATCCGTCCTTATGTACACCAGCGGCACGACCGCCTTGCCCAAGGGCGTCATCCTCACCTACCTCGCCCTCTCCGTCTACGTGACCAACACCATGGAGCCGGCCAACCCCGAGACCCACGATGTCATGCTCCTCTCGGTGCCCGTCTATCACGTGGCCGGCGTCACCGCCATCATGTCCTCCATCTGGGGCGGGCGAACGGTGGTGATCCTGCCTCAGTTCGAGCCGCATGCCTGGCTGGAGGCCGTCCAGAAGGAGCGGGTCACCCATAGCTTCGTCGTGCCCACCATGCTTAAGCGGGTCATGGACGAGCCTGACTTCGACCGCTACGACCTCAGCTCCCTTCAGCTCCTGGCCTACGGCGCCGCTCCCATGCCTTACGAGGTCATCCGCAAGGCGGTGGGCGTGTTCCAGTGCGGGCTGATGAACGCCTACGGCCAGACGGAGAGCACCTCGACCCTCACCTACCTTGGCCCCGAAGACCACGTCATCGAGGGCACGGAGGAGGAGAAGCAGAGGCGGCTCGAGCGCCTGAAGTCGGTGGGGCGCGCCATGGAGGACGTGACCATTGCCATCATGGATCCCGTGGGGAACCTCCTGCCGCGGGGGCAGGAGGGCGAGATCGTGGCCCAGGGCGCCCGTCTCATGACCGGCTACTGGAAGCGGGACGAGGAGACGGCCGAGGCCCTGGTGGACGGCTGGCTCCACACCGGCGATATCGGCTGGATGGATGATGAGGGCTATCTGTTCATCACCGGCCGCACCAAGGACCTCATCATCCGCGGCGGCGAGAACATATCGCCGGGGGAGATCGAGACCGTCCTCGAGCAGCACCCCAAGGTCGAGGAGGCGGTGGTCATCGGCGTGCCCGACCTAGAGTGGGGCGAGGAGGTGAAGGCGATCGTCGTCCTGAGGCCGGGCGAGACCGCCACCGCCGACGAGATCGTTCAGTACGCCAAGAGCCGCCTGGCCAGCTTCAAGGCGCCCAAGTACGTCACTTTTGTCCAAGAGCTGCCGCGCAACTATCTGGGCAAAGTGCTCAAGACCGAGCTGCGCAAGCTCCACGGCCGGCCCATCTCGCGGTAGGGGCGCTGCTCGCTGCGGCCAATTGGGCGAACGGGAGGTGAGGCGAGATGGCGAACCCAGAGCACGTGAAGCTAGTGCGCCAGGGGGCTGCCGCTATTGCCGAGTGGCGGCGGCAGAACCCCGAGGTATCCCTCAACCTCCGCGAGGCCAGCCTCCGCCGGGCCGACCTCCGCCGGGCCAACCTCCGCCGGGCCGTCCTGACCGGGGCCGACCTCGACAGGGCCAACCTCGCTGGGGCCGACCTTCGCGGCGCCGTTCTCGTCAGGGCCAACCTTGCCGGGGCCGGCCTCAGCGGGGCGCGCCTCCGCAGGGCCAACCTCGCCCGGGCCAACCTCGCCGGCGCCGACCTCACCGGCGCTGTGCTCAGCAGAACGGACCTAACCGGAGCCAGCCTCGCCGGGGCCAACCTCACCGGGGCCGTCCTCACCGGCGCCAACCTCACCGGGGCCAACCTCGCCGGGGCCGACGTCCGCGGGGCCGGCCTCGCCTTCACGTCCCTGGGCAACTGCGACCTAAGCCAGGCCACCGGCCTGTCCGCCGTCAACCACGAGGGCCCCAGCAGCATCGGGGTGGACACGCTGATCCTCTCGTTCCGTGGCGCTGGAAACTGTCTGACCCGAGACCTGAAGATCTTCTTCGTCGACGCGGGCGTGCCCAAGGAGCTGCTGGCGCGCCTGCCGGAAATCGTAGGCGCGGTCGAATACTGTTCCTGCTTCATCTCCTACGGCCAGCCCGACCTGGATTTCGCCAAACGGCTGCGCGACGACCTGGCGGCCAGGGGCGTCTCCTGCTGGCTCTACGACCTCGACGCGACGCCGGGAGAGAGGACCTGGGGAGAGATCGGCCGAGAGCGGCGGCAGGCTGACAAGACGGTCGTCATCTGCTCCGCCAAGGCCCTGATCCGGGACGGCGTGCTCAAGGAGATCGAGGAGCAGATCGATGAGGAGCCGGACAAGATGGTGCCCATCTCTCGGGACGATATCTGGATCCAGCCGGGGTTCCCAGTCGTGCGCGGCAGCCGCCAGCTCAAGCCTTTCGTCGAAGAGCGCAACTACGCCGACTTCAGCGACGAGTCGCGCTACGATGACTCCCTCCAGCGCCTGCTGACGGCCCTGCGGCGGAAGGCGGAGTGACCCCGCTCATGCTGAGCCTGTCGAAGCATCAGCGGGCACGGCCTCGCCCTTCGACGGGCTCAGGGCGAGCGGGGCTGGCGACCCCATGGGCGAGGCAAGCCTCGCCCCTACGGACAGGCTCGCGAGCAGCGTTCCGTTCCGAAGAGGAAGTGTCATCCTCTCGCACTAGGCTGCTCTACTATGAATCCCTGAGACGCCGTCTGGACAACAGGCACCCCGCCTGCTTATGATAGCTGCAGTCTTTTCGCAGGGAGGGAACTTCTCTTGGCCACTCGTTCGGCCGCCAAGGCCTGGCGCAAATCGGAAGAGCGACGCCTCCGCAACCGGTCGCGCCGCAGGGCCGCCAAGACCTACACCCGCACCGCCGAGGAAACCATCGCCGCCACGCCCCTGGAGTCGGGGGAGGCGGTGCGCCTGGCCGTCAGCGCCCTGGACCGAGCGGCCCAACGGGGAGCCCTCCACCCGAACGCCGCTGGCCGTCGCAAGGCGCGCCTGATGCGCAAGCACAACACCGGCCTGGCGGTCGCCGAAGCAGCCGCCGCTGCCGCAGCCGCCAAGGCGGAAGCGAAGCCCGCTCGCGCGCGCAAGGCCAAGGAAGAAAAAGAAAAGAAGGAAAAGAAGGAAAAGAAGGCGCCCGCCAAGGCCGAGCGGGCCAAGAAGCCCAAGAAGTAGCCGACTGCATCCCCCGACCCTGCCCAGCGTGAACCGCCTGCCCTGGCCCAATGAGCGCCCTCTAATGATCTCTCTCCGGGATCTGCGATGAAGGCCTGCGTCTTCCACGGCCCCGCTGACGTGCGGGTGGAGGAGCGCCAGCGGCCGCGTCCCGGCCCCGGCGAGATGCTCCTGGAGATGCGCGCCACCGGCATCTGCTACTCTGACATTCGCGTCTACAAGGGCGAGAAGGCCGCCCGCCCCGGCGTGATCCCCGGCCACGAGCCGGTGGGCGTCGTCGCCGCCCTGGGCGAGGGAGTGGAGGGCTTCCCGCTGGGGCAACAGGTTGCCATCTGCCCCATCCTGGCCTGCGGTGCCTGCTTCTTCTGCCGCCGCGGCTACCGCAACCGCTGTCCTCAGCGCACCACCCTAGGCTACGATGAGGACGGTGGCCTCGCCGAGTACATGCTCGTGCCGGCGCCGCTCATCCGGCTGGGCCACGTCTTCCCGCTGCCGCCCGGCCTCCCCGCCAGCCGCGCCACCCTGACCGAGCCCCTGGCCTGTGTCCTCAACTCGCTCGAGACCTGCCGGCTGGCGGCCGGCGGCTCGCTGGTGGTAGTGGGGACGGGGCCCATGGGCCTGCTGCACATCATGCTCGCCCGCCACATCGGCGTGGCCGTCATGGTTGCCGTCGAGGTGCTAGACGAGCGCCTAGCCTACGCCCGCCGCTGGGGCGCCGACCTTTGCCTGAACCCGCAGCGAGACGACGTGGCCGCCCAGGTGCTGGCCGCCACCGACGGCCTGGGCGCCGATGCGGTGGCGGTCACTACCGGCAACCCTGAGGCAGCCGCCGCCGGCTTGGCCCTGGCTCGCCGTCAGGGGGTCGTCAGCCTGTTCGGGGGTTTCCCACCGAACACCACCGTCCCCCTGGACGTGAACGCCGTCCACTACGGCGAACTGGTTCTCACCGGCAGCCAGAACGCCACCTCGGACCAGTACCGGCGAGCGCTCCAGTTGCTGGCTCGCCTGCCGCAAGCGGAGGAGATCAACACCCACCCCTTCGGAATTTCTGAGGGGCCGAAGGCATATTCCTCTCGCCTGGGTATGGACGGGCTGAAGTCTTTGGTGGTATTCTAGGGGGCGCTGCGCGTCTAACTTAGCAGTTACTCAAGAGGAGGTGTTCCATGGCTCAACCGCAGCTTCCCTCCACGTTGACGGAGGGGTTCCAACGGATGCCCGAGGTGTTTCGGGCTGAGCGGGCGGCTGGCGTCAATACGGTCATCCAGTTCAAGGTGACGGGCGCCGAGGCCGGCAACTGGATCGTTTCGGTCAAAGACGGCAAGTGCAGCGTCACCCAGGGTGAGGCTCCCAGCCCCAACGTCACCATCAACACCCCCTCCGACGTGTGGCTGAAGATCCTTCGCCGCGAGTTGGACGGCGCCACCGCCTTCATGAGCGGCCAGTTCACCTTCACGGGCGACATGGGCATTCTCATGCAGATGGGAAGCTGGTTCGAGTAGAGAACAAGACCAGAAACTCGTACCTGCCTGCCAGAGGCAGCCCTGCCTGGTGGCCCCGCTCGGGGCCACCAGGCTTTGTTGGCCTAGCTTGGGGGGATGTTGGCGTCGGCCCCCAGCACGACCACAATGTCGGCCGTCGAGGTCGGGACGGGCGAGGCCGTGGCTGTGGCGCCCCCCTCTTGCACGCGACTGCTGGGTAGGCCCAGCCAGGCGGCCAGCTTCTTGGCGGTGTACGGCTTCCCCGCCAGGTCGTAGATCAGCGTGTGCTGCTGATAGACGCCATCGGTGGCATCGCCGATGCTGATGTCTTCCTCCGGGAAGCCCTGCTTGGCCAGATAGTCCACGAGGCTCGTGGCCAGGCCGGCCGTCTCGGTTGCGTTCTGTACCTCCACAAACGCGGCCTCCGAGCGCAGCTGCGGGTCGAAGAAAAGCTGTGCTTTCAGCGCCTCGATCCGATCCCACAGGGGGAATAGCACCGCCGCGTCGCCGTAATAGCCTTCCTCCACTGCCGGGGCCAGGGAGATGGTGGTGATGCTCTCCTGCGGTATTTCCTGGGCCAGGAGGGCCAGGCCCGGCACCTTGAAAGCGCTCACGTCGGTATCGACGGCGTCGCGGAACTTATTGTAGATAGAGACCGCCCGGTTGGGGATAAGCAAGCTCGCGTTGAGGGCGGCGTCCACCGTTGCCCGGATAACGTCCTGCTGCCGCTGGATGCGCTGAAGGTCGTCGGAGCCGTGGCGGATGCGCACGTACTGGAGAGCGCGCGCGCCGTCCATGTGCTGCGGCCCGGGCTCGAAGTAGACGGCCTCGAAGTCGGAACAGTCCGTGGTGTTGCAGTAGGAGGGGTCCCAGACCTCTTCCTTCACGTCCACATCGATGCCGCCCACGGCGTCCACCAGCTTCATGAAGCCCGCGAAGTCCAGCACGACGTAGTGGTCGATCTTGATGCCGAAGTTATGATCGATCGTGGCCTCGGCCAGGCCTGGGCCGCCGCCGGGGTAGTTCTTCAGCGGACCGTATTCGTAGGCCACGTTGATGCGGTCCTTGAAGTAGCCGCCCTGGCCGTCGGGGATCTCCACCAACAGGTCGCGCGGAATGCTGAACACGCCCGCCGTCTTGCTGTTGGGGTCGACCGTGACCACGAACATGGTGTCGGTGCGACTGGGGGTATCCTTCGGCTCATCCACCCGCCGGTCGAGACCCATCACCAGAAAGTTCATGCGGTCCTCGATCGTGGCCGCCTCGCCCTGTCCGTTGTCGACGCCGGGCAGCGAACTGAGGACGGGCAGCTTGATTTCGTTCCCCGGCAGAAGAAACTTGTCGGCCTGAGTGGCAGCGATGAGGGCCAAATAGAAGGTGGCTGCGGCGAAGAGGGCGATCCCGAAAACGAGGAGGGGGCTCCGCTGCCCCCTACCCCGCCCCCGCGCGCTCTCTTCGGGAGGGTAATCCTCCCTGTGGAGTCCTCGTCGAAAACCCACGAAGCCTAACGTAGAACACCCCTGACTAGAATGTCAACCGCTGAGCCCAGCGCCCTTGACCCGCATTCCGAGCGGCGCCGCCTCGTCCTCTGCCTCCTGCGCCAGCGTCTGCCAGAAGGCCACCTCGCCCGCTCGCAGGTAGAGACGGGGCACCCGGGCCGAGATGCCGCACAGGATCTCGTAGCTGATGGTGCCCGCCAGCTCTGCCACCTCATCGGCGGTGATCTCCTCCTCGCCCTGCCGACCGATGAGGGTAACCTCCTCGTCGACGATCACGCCGGGCACGTCGGTGATGTCCACCATGCACATGTCCATGCAGACGCGACCTACGATTGGCGCCCGCCGGCCGCGAACCAGCACGCTGCCGCGGCTCGATAGGCTGCGGGGCAGGCCGTCGGCGTAACCGCACATCACCAGGCCCACGAGGCTTGGGCGGGCCGCTCGCCAGGTGCAGCCGTAGCCCACGGGATCGCCGGGGGCCAGGGCCGTCAGCCGGACGATCCGGCTCCTGAGTGAGAGGGCTGGCAGGAGGCCCAGGTCCCGTCGTACCGCGTCGGAGGGATAGACGCCGTAGATGCCCAGCCCTGGCCGCACCATCTCCAGGTTCAGCTCCGGCATGTCCAGCAGACTCGCCGTGTTGGCCGCATGGCGGATGGGCACCCAGTCCAGCCCGTCGGCCACCGCGCGGAAGCGGGAGTGCTGCTCGAGGGTGTAGCCCTTGTCCGCCTCGTCGGCCGAGGCGAAGTGGGTGAACAGGCCCTCGACCTGCAGGCTCGGCAGATTGCGAAGCCAGCCGGCCAGGGCCAGGGCCTCGGCTGGAGTGAGGCCGTAGCGGTTGAGGCCAGTGTCCACCTTCAGGTGCACCGCAAGCCGCACTCCCCGTTCGGCGGCGGCGCGGGCCAGGGCCTCGGCCGTCGGGCGCGAGGCCACCGTGGCAGTGAGGGACAGGTCCACAAGGCGCGCCGCGTCTGTGGGCGGCGTGTGACCCATCACCAGGATCGGCGCGTCGATCCCCGCCCGCCGCAGCTGCTCCCCTTCGTCGACGCAGATGACGCCCAACCGGTCGGCGCCCGCCGAAAGGGCCGCGCGGGCCACTGCCACGGCGCCGTGGCCGTAGCCGTTGGCCTTGACCACCGCCATCAGAACAGCGCCGCCGGCCTGCCCCTTCAGCAAGCGGACGTTGCGGGCCACCGCGTCCAGGTCGACCTCTGCCCAGACGGGGCGCCCCTGCCAAGCATAGCTGACCCCACTTTGCGGCATGTCACTCCTGCTCGTAGAACGCCCCCGGGCGAGGAAAGGTTGTCGCCACCGGCGGGTGGGTCAGGGCACCAGCGCCCACTCCTCCGGCAGACGGTAGCTGTAGATGGTGTCGGTCAGGTCATATCCGTCGAAGACGCGGGCACGGCCCGTGCGACGGATCTCCTGGTAGACGTTGACGATCTGGACGATGCGCCTGGCCCGCAGGTTGAAGATCACCGCTCCCGCCTTGACCGGCCGCAGGCTCGTCTCGCGGGTGAGATCCCCCACCACCCGGAACACCGGATGCTGGTGTGGTGGCAAGGACAAAAGGGCGGCGTCGATCGCCTGGCAGTTGCCTTCAACGTTTTGCTCCTCGAAGACGGCCAGGCCGTTCAGCACGTACTCCCGCAGGTTGCGATAGTAGGGCTCGGCCTGTTCCAGGAGCTCCTCGAGGCTACTGGGATTGGCTGAGCAGCTCGCCACCAGCGCTGGCAAGGCATCGCCGTGTACGATGAAGCTGACAGCACCCCGCCGATCCACCACTGTACAACGGATTACGTTCACCGCACCTCCACCACCCTACTTGAGGCGGCCTTGCCTGAGGCATCGCGGGTAGCGTAACATTTGCCTTCGAGCCCTGTCAACGACGGTTGCGGCCGGCGGCTCCGGTGGCGGGGAGTAGGACCTGAGCTCGCTGCCGGCCCCTCTCAGGGTGCGGCGGCGATTAGCTCTCCCGCCAACCGCAGGCCTCGCGGCCGACCGCCTGCGCGGCTCGCGGAGCAGCGATGGTTTCCCTGCGCGTGAAGCCCCTACCCGCGAAGGCTGTGCCGGGCCTCCTTGCCGTGGCCCTGGCCGCCTTGCTGGCGGCCTGCGGCGGCGGCAAGGCCACGCCCGCGACCCCTACGCCGTCCCCGGAAGCCACCATCATGATCACTCAGGCAACCGGCAGCCTGGCCGAAGCTCAGCAGCTCCAGCGCGACGGGGAGTACGAGGAGGCTATTGCTGTCTACCAGCCCCTGGCCCTACAGGCGGGCAGCCCCGACCAACAGGCGGCCCGCCTGGGGCTGGCCGCGGCCGACTTCGCCCTGGAACGCTACGCCGACACCGTCACCCAGCTAAACGCCTATCTGGATGCCAAACCTGCCGAGGAGGACGGCCTGCGCGCCCGCTTCCTGCTCGGGCGCGCCTATGCCGCCTTGGGCGACGCCAGCAAGGCGCAGGACAACCTGCAGCGCTACATCGAAAAGAACGGGCCGCTGGCCACCTACGCCCGTCTGGACCTGGCGAACCTTCTAACCCAACAGGGAAAGCCGGACAAGGCCATCGCCGAGATGGAGCAGGCCCTAAAGCTGGAAGTGCCGGCCCCTCTGGGGCCCACCCTCCTCTCGCGTCTGGCCAAGGCCTACGCCGACGCCGGCAAGAACTCCCTGGCCCTTCAGACCTACCAGCGTCTTCTCCAGGAAGCCCCCGCCGACTCGTATGAGCCTCTCGCTCTGTGGGGCATCGCCACCGCGTCCGACCGGCTGGGCGACGGAGCCCAGTGGCGGCAGTCCCTCCTCGACCTGGTGCAGCAGTACCCGGCGTCGCCCCAGGCCTTGAGCGCGCTGGAGACGCTGACCGCGACCGGCATCCAGGTGGACCTCCTCAGTCAGGGCATCCTCCGTTACCGCCAGGGCTCTTACGACCAGGCGCTGGCCGCCCTGGACGGCTTCCTGGCTGGCCAGCCGGCCGTCGCCGAGTCAGCGGTGGCCCATTTCTACCGCGGCGCTATCCGCCAGAGCCAGGACGCGCTGGACGAGG
Organism: uncultured Chloroflexia bacterium; assembly: GCA_963701285.1. Classification (GTDB taxonomy): domain Bacteria; phylum Chloroflexota; class Dehalococcoidia; order SM23-28-2; family SM23-28-2. Next base: position 743,339 of record OY969584.1, read on the forward strand.
CCCTAGGCGAATACGAGACCTCGCTGGGGCTGGACGCCGCCGGGTCGCGGGCGGCCCAGGCCGCCTGGGCCCGCGCCGGCCTCCTCGAGGAACTGGGCCGCACAGCCGACGCGGCAGCGGCCTACGCCCAGGTGTGGCAGGCCTACCCCGCCTCCGAGCACGCGGCGTCGGCAGCCTTCCGCGCTGGCTTCTTGCCCTTCCGCGACGGCGACGTGGCGGCGGCCCAATCGGCCTGGACTCAGACGCTGACTGCGTCCTTCGATGACGAGAGCATGGCCCATATCCACCTGTGGCTGGGCAAAGCCGCCACCGCTCTGGGCGACGCGCAGGAGGCAACCGCCCAGTTCCAGGAGGCGCGCCAGGCCTCTCCCGATAGCTTCTTCGCGCTGCGGGCCGAGGCCTGGCTCACGGGCGAGGGCACAGCCCCCCTGCCGGCGCAGGACCCGGTGACCACGCCCGCCGCTGAGCCCGACTGGGCGGCGGTCGAGACCTGGCTGACCGCTCGTTGGGGGCCCGAGACGACGTCTGCCTTGACGCAACCAGCCTGGCTACGCGGATACGAGCTCCACCTGCTGGGCCTGCGTCAGGAGGCCGAGAAGGAGTTCGCGGCCGCGCTCGCCGACAGCAAGTCCGATCCCTGGGGCCTCTACCGGCTGGCTCGCTCCTTCCAGGAGATCGGCCTCACCGAGCTGGCAGCTCGCAGCGCGAACCGCCTGCTCGCCAGGAGCGCTGCACCTCTGACCGATGCCCCTCGCCCGCTGCTGGAGATCGCCTATCCCCTGGCCTACGCCTCGCTGGTGGAGGCCGCCGGCCACGACAACGAAGTCTCGCCTCTCCTGTTGCTGGCCCTGATCCGACAAGAGAGCTTCTACGACCCGCAAGCGATGTCCGTGGCCGGCGCCATGGGCCTCACCCAGATCATGCCCGCCACCGGCGCGGAGATCGCCGATAGCCTGGGCCGTAGGGACTTCTCCTCCCGCGATCTCCTGCAGCCGGCGGTGAGCATCGACTTTGGCGCCTCTTACCTGGGGACGCAACTTCGGCTCTTCGACGGCGACCTGTATCTGGCGCTGGCCGCCTACAACGGCGGGCCGGGCAACGCCCTGCGCTGGCGCGACGACCCGGCCGCCATTGACCCCGACTTCCTGGTGGAGATCATGGACCTCGAAGAGACGCAGAGCTACCTGAAGCTGGTACTTGCCAACTACGCTGCTTATCGCTTCCTCTACGGCGGCGCGAGCCATCCTACGCTGCTTCCCGGCTCTTGACAGCCCAGCCCACCTGTGTTAGAAAGGGGCGACCTTACGCATGCGTAGAGTGATGGAGGGAAATCGATGAAGAAATGGACGCGCATCGGCGGGTTGACCGTAGTTGTGGCGGCGCTTGCCGTGGGAATCGCGTTGGCTCTTGGCTTCCGGGGCGACTGGGCCGGCGCCCAAGGAACCGAGTTCATCGTCAACCAGGATGACGGCGCCGGCGATCCGGCCCCCTGCAACGAGCCGGACTTCCCCAACGTCACCGACATCCAGACCGTCGTCGATGCCGTCAGCGTCCACGATGACGACACGCTGATCCTCTGCCCAGGCACCTTCCCCGCCGGTGCAGGCGGCGCCGTGGAGGTGGACAAGGAGCTGACCATCGAGGGCCTGGCCAGCGCGGACCGGGATGACGTCGTCGTGCAGGGAACGGCCGGCAGCCACGGGTTCTCCATCAAGGCCGACAACGTGACGATAAAGCACCTAAAGCTTGTTGGCGGCGGGACCGGCGGAACCGACCACGGCATCGACATCGCAGCGGCCGGGCCGACCACCTACGATAACGCCGAGCTCAGCGACCTGGACATCACCACCTGGAACCAAGGCATCTCGATCATGTCATCGACCGACACCACGGTCGGCCCGAACAACGACATCCATGCCAACCACGGTGGCGTGTTCATCGTCGGGAGCGTTCTGGGCGGCGCGGGCGACAGGGTGCTCAGCAACGTGATTGGGCCCAACTCGGGCCTGGGGATGACGCTGGCGCAGGTGGATGAGGCCTACGTCCAGGGTAACACCATGAGCGGCAACGTCGCCGTACAGATGGTCGTCTCAGGCAGGTCGAACGCTTTCATCTGGAACAACAACATCGCAGTCACCGCTACCGACTCCGGCATTCACATCGACTCGGACACCGCCGACACCCTGGTGCAGATCGGCGGCTCGGCCGACCACACCAACAACTTCACTGGGAGCACCGCGCCGGGTATCTCCTACTACGTGATCCTGGAGTGCAATTCCGAGAACACGGTGGACGCTACCTTCAACTACTGGAACGGCATCAACTCCAATGCCGGCATCTCTGCCGTCGTCTTCAACGACGAGTTCGACGACCCTGCCAGCGGCACCGCCGATTGCCCGAACCCGGGCGGCAGCACGAGCTCAGTGGTAGTCCACCCCTTCGTGACTACCCTCTCGACGCCGTCGCCCACGCCTACGCCCAGCGCCACCGCCACGGCCACCCCCACAGCCACGCCGAGCGCCACCCGTACAGTCGACCTGAACCCAGCGGGCTGGCACAGCTTCGTCTGGTCAGGCCCCAGCGCCACCGACCCGACTACGGCCTTGTCCTGCATCTCGGGCAAGTTCGCCATCGCCTACGAGATTGACCCCGCATCGGGTGGGTTCCTTCGGTTCGTCCCCGGAAACTCAGCGCTCTCCAACATCACGGTCGTCAATAAGTATGACTCGCTGCTAGTGTCGATCAACGCCGACGGCGTTACCTGCGAGATGCCTGTCGCCCCGTAGAACAGGCGGGTCTAGGAATTAAGGGGAGGGCGAGTCTTTCGCCCTCCCCTTCTATATATTGCATCGCTGGGTGCGCTATGCTATCATGCGCGCTTGGCCGCGCGATAAAACTCAGCGGCAGGAAAGGGGGGGTCGAATGCACCTGACCATCGATGGCTACGGGGGAGACCCCGGGAGGCTGGCCGACGAAAATCTGGTGCGCGCGCTCTTGGACGAATGCCCCACCGAGATCGGGATGACCAAGATCGCGCTGCCGTACGTCTGCCGCTACTACGCCTCGCAGCCCGCTGACTGGGGCATCTCCGGCTTCGTGCTTATCGCCGAAAGCCACCTCAGCATCCACACATTCCCCGCCCGGGGCCTGGTGTGGGCCGACATCTTCTCCTGCAAAGGCTTCGACGCCAAACGCCTGGTGGAACGCATGAAAGGCGCCTTCGCACTCAGCGATACGCGTCTCCACCTGCTGGAACGAGGCCTGGAGTATGCTGAGGAAGTAGCCCCCTTAACCATCGCCCCAGACTCGTAGAAAGAGCTCCCATGGACGACCCCTTTCCTACCTCGGTGGATCCTTTTGCCGTGAGCGAGCGGGCCAGCGCCGCCGAACTGGTGCAGCGCATGGCCGGCACCGCCTTCCAGGCGCGCAACCTGGGCCAGGCAGCCCGCATCTGGGACGCCATGCTCCGGGAGGACGTAACGATCTTCCTGGGTCTGGCCGGCGCTATGGTGCCGGGCGGCATGCGGCCCGTTGTCACCTACCTCATCGAGAACCGGCTCATCGACTGCCTGGTGAGCACCGGCGCCAACCTGTTCCACGACCTGTACGAATGCCTCGGCCACCGCCACTGGCAGGGTCGCCCCGGCGGCGACGATGTTCATCTCGCGCGCCGCCGCGTCTATCGCTTCTACGACGTGCTGGCGGTGGAGCACGACTTCTCTCTTGGGGAGCGCTTCGTCACCGACTTCTGTCTGACCCTGGACCCCGCGCGACTGTACACCACACGCGAGTTCTTCGAGCTTGTGGGGCGAGCCCTGATCCCGGTAGCCAAACAGGAGGGGATCCTGACGGCGGCGGCCCGCCACGGCGTGCCTATTTACTGCCCGGCCGTCGGCGATAGCGTTTTCGGGCTCTGCCTGGCCGAGACGCGCCACCGCAGCGGCCAGATGGTGGCCTTCGACGTCATCCGCGACGTGTTGGAGACGGCCTCGATTGCCACCCAGGCCAGGGCCACGGGCGTGGTCTACGTCGGCGGGGGCACGCCGAAGAACTTCGTACAGCAGGCGGCGGTGGCCTGCTACATCTTCGGGCGGGAGCGCCCCGGCCACAGCTATGGGATACAGATCACCACTGACCAGCCCGATTGGGGAGGCCTGTCCGGCTGCACCTTTGAGGAAGCCCAGTCCTGGCGCAAGATCGCGCCGGAGGCCAGCTTCGTGACGGTGCGCTCCGAGGCCACCATCGCCCTGCCCCTCATCGTGAGCGCTCTGGCCGAGGGCAGCGCCGAGGCGATTCGCCAGCGGCAGCCGGCCGCCATCTCCTTCGAGATCACGCGGCCTTGAGGCAGTGGTGACGCAGCGCGGTGTCCTCCACCCGAGGGGCGCCTCTCGCAGACGCTCCCGGGGGGTGGGGCAAGCGCCGCCCCTACATCGAGGGCCCGATGTCTGACGAGCGCTTCTCCCCCCGCACCTTCGCTGCCATCCCCGAGGCGTACGCAGGCTTCGAAGCGGCGCGGGTGGCCATCCTGCCCGTGCCCTACGACGCCACCAGCAGCGGCCTGGCTGGCTCCCGCGAGGGGCCGCGGGCCATCGTCGACGCCTCGGAGCAGATGGAGCTGTACGACCTGGAGTTGGGGCAGGAGCCCTATCGCGCCGGCATCCGCACCCTGCCGGAGGTGGCGCCGATCGTCGGCGACCCGGCGGCGATGATGGAGCGCATCGAGGCGCTGGTGGGCGAGCTGCTGGACGCCGGCAAGTTCGTGGTGACCCTGGGCGGCGAGCACACGGTGGCGGTGGGGGCGGTGCGGGCCTATCGCCGCCGCTTCCCGAACCTGTCGGTGCTGGCGCTGGACGCCCACGCCGACCTGCGGCCCGAGTACCTGGGCACCCCCTACAGCCACGCCTGCACCCTCCGCCGCATCCTCGAGACGTGTCCGGTGGTACAGGTGGGCCTGCGCAGCGCCGAGCGCGAGGAGCACGAGCTCATCCGCCAACGCGACCTGCCGTTCTTCGCGGTCGGCGCCTATCGGGCGCTGGGCGACGGGCCGGGCGAGGTGGCCGCCCGGCTGTCGGCGGACGTGTACGTGACCATCGACCTCGATGCCCTGGACCCGGCGGAGATGGCGGCGGTGGGCACGCCCGAGCCGGGCGGCCTGCACTGGGACGAGGTGACCGCGCTCCTGGCCCGCGTGGCGCGCCAGCGGCGGATCGTGGGCTTCGACGTGGCCGAGCTGGCGCCGCGGCTGGGCACCTTCGCCAACGCCCAACTCGCCGCCAAGCTCGTCTATCGCCTCATCGGTCTGGCGCTGCCCGCAGAGCCCTGAGCTGCTCCAGGTGGGCGCGGACGTGCGCGCCCTGCGCCTCCGCGTACTGAGCCACGGTTATCGGGCCCCGCTCCTCGTGGCGGCCGGCGCGCTGCCACTGCTCCTCGCTCAAGCCCTCGAGCACATAGGCCTCGCCGCCGGAGAAGGCCCTTAGCGCCGTCAGGATCAGCGGCATGCTCTCGTTCTGATAGTCGCGCTCGCGGGCCAGCGCCTCCTGGTCGTACGGGGGAAGGAGTGGGTCTTCCTCCTCGAGCATCCGCCGGATGCGCCCCCCGTCGATCTCCGAGGAGTCGCGCAGGTGGGCGCAGACCTGTTTGATCGACCAGTCGCCCGGCGCCGGGCGGCGGCGCAGGGCTTCTTCGTCCAGGTCGCGCACCAGCGCCTCCACCTGGCCGGGCAGGGCCCGCAGGGTGTCTACGATCTCCTGGTGGGTCATCGCCGATCCTTTCCGGTGATCTCGCTTTGGCGCAGACGCTCCTCCACCTGCTGGCGGTTGGCGATGCCGGCTGCGCCGACCGCCTCCACCGCGAGGGCAGCCGCGGCCGCGGCAAAGAGCGCGGCCTGGGCCACGTCGTCCGTCTCCAGGTAGCGGGCGAGGAAGGCGGCAGCGAAGACATCGCCGGCTCCGGTGGGGTCAACCTCGCGAGCGGGGAAGCCCGCCACCTCTTGCCAGCGGCCGTTCCGGGCCAGGCGGGCGCCGCGGCAGCCGCGCGTGAAGACGAGGAGCGGTACCTGACCTGCCCAGCGGGTCAGCGCCTCCTCCGCCTCGGCCGGCGGCAGGTCTTCTTCGGAGACGAAGAGAGCCTGACTGTGGCGTAGGAGAAGATTCGACCGCCAGGACCGGGGCGACAGCTGGCCGACGCGGCCGTCGGCGGCGAAGGTGCGGAGCCAGCCCTGGAGCGAAAGGGCCACCAGCGCGTCGGGGAAGCAGCGGGCGACCTCTCCCTCCACCTCGCCCGCCACCGGCCCCAGCAGGACGATTCGCGCCCCCCTCAGCTCCGCCGGCACATCGGCGGCGGTGATGGGTTCCGCCCGGGCCCAGAGGTGCTGGCTGCGCTGCCCGCCGCTGTACGCGTTCTCGAAGACGGTCGTCCGGGGCGAATCCAGGCGGTGCACTTCGATTTCGGGCGGCAGGCTCGATAGGTCTAGGTCGGCGGCGGCCCGGGTGAGGATGGCCGTGCGCAGGCCGAGGTGGTGGGCGGTGAGGGAGGCGTAGGTGGCGGTGCCACCCAGCCGATGGCCCCCGGCCACCTTGTCCGCCACCAGGTGGCCGACCACCAGGAAGTCGGGAGGGGCCATCGCGTCGCGGCGTCCCTAGGCCGAGCGGCGCTTCACGGAGATGGCTACCTTGCGGGTCTCGCCCTCGCCCAGGCTGGCGGTGACCACCTGCGGGTCGTTGGCCAGGGCCAGGTGGACGATGCGTCGCTCGTTGGCGGGCATCGGCTCCAGGGTGATGGTGCGGCCGCTCGCCTTGACCTTCTCGGCCAGGCGCTGAGCCAGGCCAATGAGCGCCTCCTCGCGCCGGCGCTTGTAGCGTTCCACGTCCACGCTGACCAGCGCCTTCGATTTGAGCTGGCGGCTCACCATGTGGTTCACCATGTACTGGAGGGCAGCCAGGGTGGAGCCACGCCGCCCGATGAGGATGCCGAGGTCCTCGCCGCTCACGTCCAGAACGGCGCTGGAGCGGCCCAGGCCATCGCCCGGTGTCTCGGGGGCGCGAGCCGTCACGTCGGCGTCGATCCCCGTCAGCTCCAGGAGGTGGCACAGGAAATCCAACGCCATCTGGATGGTGGGGCTCTGCACGGCCACCTGCTCGGGCAGGGGCTTGACCACCACGCGGGCACTCTCGCCGCCTAGGCCGAAGAGGCCGACACGACCCTCGCTGATGACCTCCACCTCGACCTGGGAGCGGTCCAGTCCTAGCTGATCGAGCGCCTTGGCAATGGCCTCACCGACGGTTTTTCCGCTTGCCTCTACGTCTTCCATCGCTCAACCTCTTGCCTGTCTTGGCGGGAGCCGGCGCGGCCGGCTCCTCCTCCTGCTCCGGCTCAGGGCGCTCGCGCCGGCGGGCGGCCGGGGCAGGCGCTGGGGCCGAAGCGAAGAAGGTCCGCCAGTTCACGTTGCTGGGTCCATAGACAAAGTAGTACATGATGACCGAGGCGATGTTGCTCATCGCCCAGTAAACGGCCAGCCCGCTCGGCACGCCTAGAGTAATCCACGCGAACATCAGCGGCATCATCCAGTTCATCATCTGGTTACGGGCTTGGGTCTGCGGGTCCGTAGAGGGGATGGTGCTCAGCTTCTGCTGAACGTACATCGACACGAAGACGAGGAGGGCCAGGATGAGCGTACGGTCGGGGGTGCCAAGATCCATCCAGAGGAAGCGGTTCTCCAGAGGCACCGCCGCCTGAATGTAGCCCCAGGGGTAGAGGCGCTGGGAAAGGCCGACAACGCTCTCCGGGGTGCCGCCCACGGTGATCCTCAGGGCTGAATAAAGGGCGATCCAGATGGGGAACTGCACCAGCATGGGCAGAATACAGCCCAAGGGGTTGACCCCCGCCTGGCGGTAGAGCTTCATCGTCTCTTCCTGGCGACGCTTGGGATCCTTGTACTTCTTCTGCATCTCCTGGATCTTGGGCTGGAGGACGCTCATGGCGCGGGTCGAGTGGATCTGGCGCATCATCAGGGGCATGGTGGCCAGCCGCATGAGCAGGGTGAAAACGATGATGGCCAGCCCGAAGTCGCTGAAGAGGACGTTGTTCAGGATTATCAGAGCGTTGATCAGAGGGTTGAGGAAGACGACGTCCCAGACGGCGCTCACGGCGCGCCCGCCTTCACAAGGCCCGGCTGGGCCGCACTTGGGCTTGACGTCGCGCTCGACGTTGGGTTGGGCGTCGGGCTCCCCGTGGGGCCCGGCGTGGGGTTAGCCGTCGGGGCTGGCGTCGGGCTCACCTCGACCAGAGCCAGCGGGACGTAGCTACCGTCGCTGGCGGTGATCTTGTACAGGCCGCCCCCCTGGGCGCTAACGTAGACCACGTCGCCGCTGGGCAAAGGGTCGGCGAGAACCGTCTTCCCTAGCTCGATGGGCAGTGCCCAGGCTAGCTGCCCGTTCTGCGGGTTGAGGCCGGCGATCCGGCCGCTGCGGCTGGCGACGATCAGGATGTCTCCCACCATGACCGGCGCCGCTCGCACCGGCGCCTGGAGGTCGTACGACCAGCGGCGCTGGCCGTCGGCCAGACCCAGGGCGTAGACGGTACCGTCCAGGGAGCCAGCGTAGACGGCGTCACCCACCACCAGAGGGCGTGTCCAGAACCAGTTGTTGGCCTTGAAGCTCCATTTCTCCTGGCCGCTGGCGGCGTCCACGGCGCGCAGCCGGCGGTCCACGCCGCCGACCAGCAGGGTGCCATCGGCCAGGACGGGGCTGGAGGCGAGGCCGCCGCTGGCCGTGAAGGGCTTGGGCCACTGCAGTTGGCCATCGGCGGCGCCCAGGGCATAGAGCTTCTGGTCCATGGAGGCCAGGTAGACCACGCCGTTCGCCACCAGCGGCGTCGCCCAGATGTCGTCGCCGGTAGAGAAACGCCAGCGCTCCGCGCCAGTGGCGGGATCCAGGGCGTAGAGCTGCTTGTCGGTGGAGTCCACGTAGACCAGCCCTTGCGCCACCACAACGCCACCCACGACGTGGCCACCGAGGTTGACATCCCACCTGAGCTGGCCGCTGGCCAGGTCGAGGGCATAGAGCCAGCCATCATAGGCCCCAAAGTAGACGGTGCCGTCGGCGATGGCCGGGTCGCTGTAGATGCCCTGGAGGCTTATCTTTGTGCCGTCGCGGTGCTTTTGGCTGCCGGGGAACTGCCAGGCCACCTGCAGGGAGTTGACGTCCGCCGCGGCGAGCGTGCCCGATCCGCTGTGGATCACCAGCAGTCCGTCGCTGAGCGCAGGCCCGGCCCAGCCGGTGGGCTGGGCGACCCTAATGCAGGCGGTGGCCAGGAGCAAGCTCGCCGCCAGGGCCGCCAGGAGCAAGGGCGGAGCCCAGTGCCGGGGCCGATCGGTCGACCCGCCGGCTGCGACCTGTCGGCCCCACCAGGGCCTGCTGGTTCGAATTTCGATTCCTCCTGCGAGAGGCGTTCGCCGCAGAGCCCGCCGGTGCCGTCTCGATAGCTGTGCCACTAGGGCACGGGATCGTATCCGCCGCGGGCAAAGGGATGGCAGCGCAGCAGGCGGCGCAGAGTGAGCCAGCCCCCCTTAATCACACCGTAGCGGTCGACGGCCTCGTAACCGTACCGGGAGCAGGTAGGAAGGTAACGACAGGAGGGAGCCCTCCCCGCCGAGACGCGGGCCTGATAGAAGCGAATGGCGCCCAGGGCTAGTCCCTTCACTGTTCCTCCCCCGCCCGCTGCCGGACGGGCTCTAGCTTGTCGAGAAGTCGAGCGCGAGCAAGCAGATCGACTAGCGCCTCTCTCAATTGTTGATACGTCGCTGTGCTAGCGGGCGGCCGCCCCAAGAGCACCACATCCCAGCCCGGTTGCACCGCCAGGGGCCGCAGCCCCTCGCGGAGGCGCCGCTTCACCCGATTCCGTACCACTGCCTTGCCCAGCCGCCTGCTAACGACGAAACCGTAGCGGTTGTGGGGCAAACCGTTGGGCAGAGTGCGCAGAACAAGAAGCCGGTGCGTCCAGGCACGCCCCCTTCGATAGATGGCGACGAAATCTCGGCGAACTCGCAGCCGTTCCCTCTTGTCCATGTCCCGGCGGCCCGCCCCCGGGCCAGCATCGAGGCTAGATACTGAGCCGCCAGCGCCCCTTGAGCCGCCGCCGCCGCAGGACGCTGTGGCCCCCACGGCTGCTCATGCGAGCGCGGAAGCCGTGCTTCCGCTTGCGAGGGATCCTCTTCGGCTGATAGGTCCGCTTGGGCACAACCCTCTCCGCTGCCTCAGCCCGCCCGCTTCCGGCGGGCGGAGTTGCGCCTCATTATACGGCAGGCCTTTCAGCGGGGTCAATCAAACCTGGCGATGCACTTGACGCGGGGATGCGCGGAGACACGCCGGTGATGGGCTAGGCTCGCCGGAGCGCGTCGCGGCGCGAGCCAGCCCCTCACGCGTCTCGCCAGGGGCCCCACACGGCCCACATGAGGCCCGCGCTCAGCACCAGCCACACCTCGATGGCCGCCGTGATGACGTCCACAGCGCGCCTCGCCTAGCAGCGAGTGAAACCGCAGAGCGGGCAACAGATGCAGCCCTCGCCGTGGACCAGGGGGCCGGCACAGTCGGGACATCTGGGACCCTTGTGCTGGATGGACTTTCGCATCGCGCCGCCTCCTTCTTAGAACCTCTGTTCTCTTTCACGGGCCAACGTACCAGAACGGTTGTTCGTTGTCAAGAGGGCGCCGGAAGAATTCTTCTCGCGCAGCGTTGTGGCGCCCGCTACAATGACCACGGCGGAAAGCGATGCGCATCGTCATCTCCCCTCAGGAGTTCAAGGGCAGCCTCAGCGCCGCCGCGGCCGCGCAGGCTATGGCCGATGGCCTTCGCCGTGCCCTACCCGACGCCGAGCTGGTGCTGGTGCCCATGGCCGACGGCGGGCCCGGCACCGTCGAGGCGGTGGTCAGCGCCAAGAACGGCCGCCGCCTGAAGACCACGGTCCGCGGGCCCCTCGGTGTTCCCGTCGAGGCCGCCTGGGGCATCGTCGACGGCGACACCGCCGTCATCGAGATGGCCGCCGCCTCGGGCCTGGTGCTGGTGCCCGAGGGCCAGCGCGACCCGCGTATCGCTTCCACCTACGGCACCGGGCAGCTCATCGCGGCTGCCCTGGCGGCGGGCTCTCGCCGGGTCATCGTGGGTATGGGCGGCAGCGCCACCAACGACGGCGGCGCTGGCGTGGCTCAGGCCCTGGGCGCCCACCTGCTCGACGAGGCGGGCCGAGACCTGCCGCCCGGCGGCGCCGCCCTGGCCCGCCTGGCCCGCATCGACGTGTCGGGCCTCGACCCAAGGCTGCGCCAGGCGCGAGTGCTGGCCGCCAGCGACGTCTTCAACCCGCTCTGCGGGCTGCGCGGCGCCTCGGCGGTGTACGGGCCGCAGAAGGGGACGACGCCGCGGATGGTGCGCCAGCTTGACACCGCCCTGGCCCACTACGCCGCCGTCATCGAGCGCGATCTGGGCGTGCGGGTGCTGGACCTGCCGGGGGCAGGCGCCGCCGGCGGTCTGGGCGCCGGGCTCGTGGCCTTCCTGGGCGCCGAGATCGTGCCCGGCTCGAAGCTGGTAGCCGAGACGGTGGGCTTGTCGCAGCGCATGGCCGGCGCCGACCTGGTCATCGCCGGGGAGGGGCGTCTGGACGCCCAGACGGGCTTCGGCAAGGCGCCCTGGGAGGTGGCCCGCCTGGCCCGTGAGGCTCGCGTCCCTGTCATCGCGATAGCCGGGGCAGTGGGCGAAGACTGCGGGCCGGAGCTGCTGGCGGCCTTCGACGCTGTGGCTTCGATCTCGCCGGCGGGCGTGCCGCCGCAGGAGGCCATGGCCCGCGCCGGCGAACTGCTGGCCGCCGCCGCCGAGCAGGTGGGCCGCCTGTTGGCCCTGGGACGCCGCCTGGCTGAAGGAGGAGGCCGGTAATGTCGCTCCTGGACGACTTCCAGCGCGTGGGCCGCGACCTCTATGCGGCCGGCCTCGTATCCTCCCACGGCGGCAACGTCAGCGTCCGGCGCGGCGAGGCCCTCATCATCAGCACCCACGGCAGCCGCCTGGGCCACCTGACGCCGGCCGACCTGATCGAGGTGACGGCGGACGCCCTACCCACAGCCGAGCCGTCCATGGACCTGGCCCTCCATCAGGCCATCTATGCCGCCGCGCCCGAGGCGCGAGCGGTCGTGCACGCCCATCCTCGCCACGCCATCGCCCTGTCGCTGGCGTCCAGCGAGATCCGGCCGCGCGACCTGGAAGGCCAGCACTACCTGGGGTTGGTGCCCGTCGTCGCCGGCGGCGAGAGCGTTGCGGCCGCCCTGGCCGCCGCCCTGCGAGAGCATAAGATAGCGGTCGTGGCCGGACACGGCAGCTACGCCTGGGGCCAAGACCTGTGGCAGGCGCTCCAGTGGACATCGGTGCTGGAGGAGAGCGCCCAGGTGCTGTGGCCGCTCCGCGTCCTCACGGGCGAGCGCTAGACGACGTGCCGCCAACCGGTTGAGGCAAGGGCGCCTCGGCCTGCCGGGGCTGGAAGAGGTTGGGGAAGATGAGGCAGATGAGCGCCCCCGCCACGACGGCGGGCACGATGGTCCCCGCCCAGGTGATGTCCCCTTTCCCCCGGTGATAGAAGCTGCTGAGCACCACAACCACCTGCTCGATCAGCGCAAGCCAGAAAACCGGCCGGTGCCGTTGGGGGTCGCGCAAGGCCCAGATGTAGACGATGGCGGGGATGATGGCGGAGGCGCTGAAGACGCGGCCGCCGAGGATGCCGGACGCCTCTTTCATGTCGAAGAGGAAAGTGCGGGACAGCATCTCGGCGATCACGGCGAGAATCGCCCAGGCAGCGAGAAGGGCGAGCGTGACTCGCGGCTGGCGTAGCGTACGCAAGAGCGATTCCAGGAAGCTGGGCGGCCTTGGGGCCGGCTGAACCTCGCCCGTGGAAGCCATCGCTAATCTCCTTGCCTGGTGAGCCTGCCTACCGGCAGGCAGGCAAGCTCACCGAACCGCCTACTCCATCCCCAGCTCCCGCAACCGCTCCTCCTCTATCCCCAGATAGTGGCCGATCTCGTGCAGGACGGTCCGGCGCACCTGCTCAGTCATCTCCTCGCGGCTGGAGCACAGCCGCTCATGGGCCCCCTGATAGATGACGATCTCGTCGGGCAGGCTCAGGGTGTATTGGCCACCGCGGTCGGGCAGCGGCAGGCCCAAGTAGAGGCCGAAGAGGTCGCTGGCGCGGCCGCCGCCGGCCATGCGGCGCTCGGCAAGGCTGGGGCGCCACTTGATGACGATATCGATGTTCTCCAGACGGTGGCGGAACTGAGGGGGCAGGTCGGCGAGGGCGGCCAGAACCAGCTTCCGAAACTCGGAGCGCTGCATGCCCCTAGCTGTCTTTCGGCCAGAGGGACTGATAGCCGGTGCCAGTGACGGCGTTCTGGATCTCCGCCCGCTCCTGGCAGATGAGATCGTCGAGCACCTGCTGACACTGCTGGGCGGCGTCCGGGAAACCAGCGTCCCTCACCCGCCACACGATGCGCTCCCAGATGCCGGTGTCCACCAGGGCCTCCACCCGCTTCGGCCACCAGACAGCACTGATCTTGTCCGGCAGGCGGAACCGGGGGCGTAGCTGCTTGATGGCCCGAAAGCGCTCCTCGAGCGAGCGGGCGCGCGGCACAACCTTCACCAGCGGCCCTTCCACCTCCGAATGGCGGGCATCGATGAGGAGGCGGTGGGGCACAATCAGAAAGCGGATGGTGATAACGTCGGCCTTCTCGATGGCGTCCAGGATGGCGTCGATGTCAATGGCGAAATCGTTGTCCATGGCAGACGGCTTCATTCTAGCATCGACCCTGAGAGGGCAGCAAGGCAAACGGAGAGCCCTTCACCCCCTCGCCCCGGGTCTGTGCCGGAATGTAGGGGAGGCCTTCAGGCCTCCAGAGACATCCGTGGCGACCCGAAGCCTGCCTGCCGGTGGGCAGGGTCGCCGCTACATCTCCTTGGCGTGCCGGGGGGCTAGCCGCCGCTCGTCGCCAGGTACGTCTCCAGGACGCGGCGCACCATGGGCGCCGCCTCGAGCGAGCCCGATTGGCCCTCGTCCAGGGCCACCAGGGCCACGATGCGCGCATCGTCGCGCGGGGCGTAGGCCACGAAGAACACGTGCTGCTGAAGGCCAACGTCCTCGGCGGTGCCCGACTTGCCCGCCGCCGCCACGCTGGAGCCCAGGAAAGCCTGGTAGGAGGTGCCGCCCGGGCTGGCGATGACCAGCGTCAGCCCCTGCCGGATAGCGCCGAGGGTGGCGTCGGAGACGGGCAGGCGGCCCAGGTCTTTAGCCGAGAACTCCTGGGCGCTGCCATCGGCGGCCACGATGCTCTTCACCAGGAGCGGCGTGCGCAGGACGCCCGTCCGGGCGAGGGCGCTGTACATGTTGGCCAGCTGTAGCGGTGTGACCAGCAGGTAGCCCTGCCCAATGCTCATGTTCACGCTATCGCCGGTGTACCAGGGCTCGCCCTCGTTCTCCTGCTTCCACTTGGGGCCAGGCCCAACGCCTGTCGCCTCGTCCAGGCCTACTATGCCGGTGGCTTTGCCAAAGCCGAAGGCAGACGCGAAGGAGGGCAGGATCTCCGGGTCGATGCCGTCCAGCGTGACGGCCACTTCGAAGAAGACGGGGTTGCAGGAGGCCATGAGGCCTTCCGCCAGGGTAAGGGGGCCGCGGTCCACGCTTTGCCAGTTGTGCTTGGCGTTCTCGGGGCCCAGGCCGTACCACACCGGCGGGCAAGGGAAGGTGGAGGCGGTGGTGTAGCCGCCCTTTTCCAGGCCGGCGGCCATGGTCACCGGCTTGAAGGTGGAGCCCGGCGGGTAGGTGGCCGCCACCGCCCGGTCGAAAAAGGGCTGGCGCGGGTCGGCAGCCAGACGCTGGTAAGCGTCGCTGCTGAGACCGGTCACGAAATCGTTCGGGTTGAAGGTGGGATGGCTGGCCATGGCCAGCACGCTGTTGTCGATCGGGTCGAGCACGGTGATGCTGCCCGCTCGATCGCCCAGGGCGTTCTCCGCCTCCCGCTGCACGCTCACGTCCAGCGTCAGATGGATGTCCTTGCCGGGCGCGGCCTCGCGCTTGGCGATGGTGTGGCTCACCATCCCTTCCGGCGTGATGATGGTCAGGGTGCCGCCGCGCTGGCCCGCCAGCTCGTCCTGGAAGTGCGCCTCCAGGCCGGCGGCGCCCACCAGGTCACCCGGCCGATAGCCCTTCGGGCCCAGCTCCTTGAGCTGCTCTTCGGTGACCTCCGTCAGGTAGCCGAGGGTGTGGGCGGCCAGGCTTCCTTCAGGGTAGACCCGCTGCGTCTGCTGGCGCACCACCACTCCCTCCGTCTGCTCAAAGGGCGCCAGCGTCTCGGGCGGCGTGCCGTAGGGCAGGGTCTTCAGCGGAATGAAGTAGTAGGAAGGAACGTCGGCCTCCACCTCCGCCCGTACCTTATCGGCGGGTAGCTGCAGGCGCTGGGCCAGGTCGGCGATCAGCGCCTCCTTGTCCTTGATCATCCCCTTCACCACGCCGACCACCGGCACCTGTCCGTCCAGGGCCAGGGGCGTCCCGTGACGGTCGAAGATGGAGCCGCGACGGGGCAGGTCGGGGAAGAAGTGGACCAGCTTGGCGCCGTCGAGATCCTGGAAGATGAGCGACGGGCTCCAGGCGACGCGCCAGGCTTCCTGGGCGCCCGAGCCCTCTCTGGCCAGCGTCATGCGGTTCACGTCCAGGATGTCGCCGAAGAAGGCGGTGTGAAACGTGACGGAGAAGGGGAGCTCGGTGGCCGCCCCGTCCGGCGAGGGATCGAAGATGTAGCTGACGCCCGTGATGGTCGCCTCCTCGGCGATGGCCTGATAGCGGCCGACGAACTTCTCGCGGGTGATCTCGGCCTGGGAGGAGGAGGCCACCAGGTCGTACATGGCGTTGTAGTCGCCGCCCTGCCACAGCCGCAGGAACTGCTCGGCCACGGCGGACGAGGACGACGGCGGCGCGGTCGTGGGCGAGGGTGTTCCGCCACCGTGTCCCTGGCCGCAGGCGACGGCCAGAAGGCACGCAGCGGCCAGGAGAGGAGCGATCCTAAGAGCAGGGCAGCGCACGGGCACCTCCCCGGCCGGCAAGCCTAGCCGGCGCCCGCCGTGGCGAGCGGTTCGCCGCGCGGTACGCAGACGATTACCGGGAAAGACATGTCAACTGATTATACGCCGTGTCGGACGCCTACCAGTAGGCGATGTCTCCCTGCGCCAGCGCTCGGGCGATGACCAGGCGCTGGATCTGGCTCGTGCCCTCCACGATCATGAGCTGGCGGGCGTCGCGGTAGTGCCGCTCGATGGGGTGATCCTTCATGTAGCCCTGGGCGCCCAGGATCTGGAGGGCGTCGGACGAGGCCTTGACCGCGGCCTCGGTGGCGAAGACCTTGGCCGCCGAGAAATAGGGGGCGTACTGCCGCTCGAACTTGCCCTGGTCGACGAGCCAGGCCGCGTGGTAGACGAGGTGGCGCGAGGCCTCCACCATGATCGCCATGTCGGCGAGCAACATTTGGATCGCCTGGTGCTCGAGGATGGGCCGCCCGAACGTTCGACGCTGCCGCGCGAAGTCCACGGCGTAGGCCAGGCAGCCAGCGGCCAGCCCCAGACCGCGAGCAGCTACCAGTGGTCGGCAGGTGTTCAGGGTGAGCATGGCGGCGCGAAAGCCGCGCCCGTCCTCCTTGCCCAGCAAATTGGCCGCCGGCACCCGGCAGGTCTGGAAGACCAGGTTGGCCGTGGGCACGCCGGTGACGCCCATCTTGCGGTCCAGCCGGGCCACCGCGAAGCCGGGGCTATCCGTAGGGACGACGAAGGCGGAGATGCCGCGCGGGCCGGCCTGGCCGCCCACCCGGGCGAAGACGACGACGAAGTCGGCGACGCTGCCGCCGGAGATGAAGGCCTTCTCGCCGTCGATGACGTAGTCGTCGCCGTCGCGCTGGGCGCGGGTCTCGAGGGCGGCGGCGTCGGAGCCGACGTTGGGTTCGGTCAGGCAGAACGCGCCCTTGGCGTCACCCGCCGCCGCGGCGGGTAGCCAGGCCCGCTTCTGGTCCTCCGTCCCGCCAATGACTATCGGCTGGGTAGAGAGGGCGGTCAAGATGATGATCAGGCCGGACGAGCAGCAGTACTTGGCCGTCTCCTCCACCGTCAGCGCCATGGCCAGGAAGCCGGCGCCCGAGCCGCCGTACTCGGGCGGGATGGTCAGGCCCGTGAAGCCCGCCTCGCGGAACAGGGCGAAGACGTCGTGCGGGTACTGCGCCTCCTCGTCGATGGCGGCGGCGCGTGGCGCGATGCGCTCGCGGGCGATGCGGCGCGCCGTATCGCGGATCAGCTTATGTGCGTCGGTCAGCTCGTAGTCCACCGTGTCCTCCTCCTCAGGCGACAATACCGTTCTTTCTCAGGCGTTCGATCTCTTCTTCCGTGTGCCCCAGCTCCGCCAGCACCTCCTGCGTGTGCTCGCCCAAGAGCGGGGCCCGCCGCTGGAGGCACCCCGGCGTGCGGGACAGCTTGACCAGCAGGCCCGTCTGCCGGATGGGACCCCACTGGGGGTGATGGTGGTCCGCCATGAGGGCGTTGGCCTCCAGGTGCTCGTCCCGCAGGAGCTGGGCAAGGGTCGGCACGGGGGCGCAGGGAACGCCGGCGCCATCGAGGCGAGCGAGCCACGTAGCCAGCGAATCGCGGCGGAAGATGGAGGCCAGCATCTGCCCCAGGGGCCCGTCGGCGGGGGCCGCGGCCGCCGTCTCCCAGGAGTGGCGCTGGGCCAGCTCCGGCCGGCCCAGGACACGGGCAAGGGCCGACCAGTGCTCCTCGCGGCGGCAGGCCAGGAGGAGCCAGCCGTCGCTGGCCTGGTAGGAGCGAACGACGGCCGAGGGGCCTAGGAAATCGGCCCCACCCTGCGGCTCCGCAGGCACGCCGTCATAGAACACAAAGCTCCCCGATTGGCCGGCGATAGTGGCGTTGGTCAGCGAGGTGACGACCCGCTGGCCCTGGCCGCTGCGCTCGCGCTCGAACAGGGCGCCGGCGATGCCGTAGGTGGCCAGCAGGGCGGCCGAGTAGTCGGTGATGGCCACCGACAGGAACACCGGCGGTTGGCCCTCGCCGCCCTGGACGGCCATTGCACCGGAACGGGCCTGGAACAGGGGGTCGAAGGCGGGCTTATCGGCGTAGGGGCCATCGACGCCGAAGCCGGCGATGGTGCAGTAGATCAGCCGCGGGTTCAGGGCGGCCAGAGTCTCGTAGTCGACGCCCAGGCGCCGGGCCACGCCGGGGCGAAAGTTCTCCACCACCACGTCGGCCCGCGCCGCCAGCTCCCACAGGATGCGGCGCCCCTCCTCGCGTTTCAGATCGAGGGCGATGCTGCGCTTGCCGCGGTTCCAGCCCAGGAAGCCCAGCCCGAAGGTGCGAAAGGAATCGCCCTCCAGCGACTCGACCTTGACGACATCAGCGCCGTAGTCGGCCAGGAACATGGGGCAGAGCGAGCCGGCGATGTAGTTGGTCAGGTCGACTACCCGTACGCCCTCCAGGGCGTAGGTGCGCCCGCTGGCCCCCGCCTTCGGGATGCTTCTGCGGCGCGGCGACGCCAGGGCTTCCGCCGTATGCTCCCCGAGCCGGGGAGCCGGCCCGCGAATGGCCCCCGGCGTGCGGCTGAAGCCGATGGGGATACCCATTTGCACCGTCCGGCCGACCTCCGGGTCGTCTATCTCCACCCGCATGCCGTTGTGCACCACCTGAGGGTCGTTCATGAACTCGGCGCGGCCCAGGACGGGCGCCGCGGGCACGTCGAACTCCTCGAACAGGTGGAGCCAGTGGGCGCGGGGCTGGGAAGCGATGATGGGGGCGATGATGTCGTACAGCGCCTGGCGGTCCTGGAAGTTGACGATGCCCCAGGGGGCATCCTCGAAGCGAGGATCGGAGACCAGCTCCGGCATGTCCAGAGCGATGCACAGCTTGCCCCAGAAGGTGGAGTTGCCGCAGGCGATGAACAGCCAGCCGTCGGCGGCCTGGTAGAGGCGGTAGACGGGGGCCGCGCCCTGGGGCTGGCGGGTAAGGGAGGCCAGGCCCAGGGGGCTGAGGAAGCCCCCTTCGACGCCCACCAGGCTGCCCGTCTCCATGGCCAGCGCTCCGGCTACCCAGGAGACGACAGCCTTCTGGCCGCGGCCGGTCCGCTCTCGCACCCAGAGGGCCACGCCGATGGCGCCGGCCGTCAGCAGGGCAGCGCCGTAGCTGGACACCGGGATGACCACGAACACGGGGTTGCTGCTGGCCGAGGGCTGACCGCCGGCAACGCCGCCTACGGCCGCCAGCAGGGCCTCGTCGGCCGGGCGGTGAGCGTGGGGGCCGGCCTCGCCGAAGGGCGGCAGGTGGCAGTAGACGAGGCGCGGGCTCTCCTTGGCCAGCGAATCGTAGTCCAGCCCCAGGGCCTCGGCGCGGCCCGGCGGGAAGTCGGCGATGAGCACGTCTACGCCGGTGGTCAGGCGGCGGATGGTCTCGCGGCCGTCAGGCGACTCGATATCGGCCACGACGCTGCGCTTGCCCCGATTCCAGACGTGGAATCCGGGCCGCCGACGGGCTGGATCGCCGGCGGGCGATTCGATCTTGACGACGTCGGCGCCGAGGTCGGCCAGGAGCATGGCGGCGTAGGGCCCGGCGATTCCTGTCGCCAGCTCGAGGATGGTGATGCCGTCGAAGGGGCCTCCCAAACGTTTGCCTCGCTGCGCAGCCCTCAGTATAGCGGCGTCGGGACGATCGGCAAAGGTAGGGGCGCTGCTCGCCGCGCCCTACCCACCGCTCATGGTGAGCCTGTCGAACCATCAGCCCCGCTCACCCTTCGACAGGCTCAGGATGGGCGGCGACGGCCACACCTGCCCTACGCCCCACTGGGCGAGGCAAGCCTCGCCCCTACGGACGCGGCGCGTCTTTCCCCGAAACACCACCAAGCATCCGCCCTACTTAACTTCCACCAACCCCCGGCGTTTCTTATGATGAGGGGTGGTGGGAGGGGTCGCAGGCCACGTCGGGATTGGTTGAGCTGTGGCGAGCGCGTGGTCGCGGCGCGGCTGGCCCCACCGATGACGGCGGGGCCTACTCTTTCCCCACTGCCGGTAACCGCATATGACCTACAGACCCATCAGCGACTACGGGGTCATCGGCGACATGCACTCGGCCGCCCTGGTGAGCACGGGCGGCTCCATCGACTGGCTGTGCTTCCCGCGCTTCGATTCGCCCAGCGTCTTCGCCGCCATCCTCGATGACCAGCGCGGGGGCCGCTTCGCCATCCAGCCCGCCGGTGACTATCGTTCGCAGCAGGCCTACCTCCCCGACACCAACATCCTGGTGACCACCTTCCACACCGACAGCGGCCAGGCCACCCTGACCGACTTCATGCCCATGGCCGAGGACGTGACCTTCTCTGGGCACGAAGTCATCCGCCTGGCTCGCTGCGAGGCGGGTGAGGTGACGCTGGAGTGCCTGTTCCAGCCGCGTCTGAACTACGCCCGCGGCGCCACCAGCCTGAGCGCGGTGCCGGGGGGCCTGGTCGCCAGAGAAGACGGCGGCGCCAAGCTGGGCCTGGCCTCACCGCTACCCCTGCAGCTCGAAGAAGGCCAGGCGCGGGGAACCTTCCCTCTGCGCTCAGGCGAGTCGGCGGCCTTCGTCCTGCGCTGGGACGAGGAGGCGCCGCGCCCCATCGCCGATTACGACATCCCCTGGAAGCTGGGCAACACCGAGGCCTACTGGCGGCTCAAGACCAGCGACTGGCGGTATCGCGGCCGCTGGTCGGAGCTGGTGAAGCGCTCGGGTCTCGCGCTGCACCAGCTCCTTTACGCGCCGAGCGGCGCCATCTGCGCCGCCGTCACCACCTCGCTGCCCGGCAAAATCGGCGGCCCCCGCAACTGGGACTATCGCTTCTGCTGGCTGCGGGACGCCGCCTTCACCCTGGACGTCTTCCACCGGCTTGGCCACACCGACGACACCTCCCCGTTCATAGGCTGGCTGAGCCACTTCTCCGCCGCCTTCCCCGACCACCTGCATACCCTCTACGGTCTGGGCTGCGAGACGGACATCCAGGAACAGACCCTGGACCACCTGGAGGGATACCGGGGCTCGCGGCCGGTCCGTATCGGCAACGCTGCCAGCAAGCAGTTCCAGCTGGACATCTACGGCGAGCTGCTTCTCGCCCTGGCCTCCTACTACCGGGCCGGCGGCTACGTGGATGACCACCTCTGGCACCTGGTGGAGAGGCTCATTGAAGGGGCGGTGAATAACTGGCGCCGGCCGGACCACGGCATCTGGGAGGTGCGCGGCGAGCAGCGCCACTTCGTCTACTCCAAGGTGATGTGCTGGGTCGCCCTCGACCGGGGCATCCGCCTGGCGCGGGCCCTGGGCAAGCCGGTGGACCTGGCTCGCTGGCGGGAGGCAAAGGAGGCCATCCGCGCCGATGTGCTGGCCAACGGCTTCAACCCTAAGGTCGGCGCCTTCGTCCAGGCCTACGGTTCGGATGTCCCCGACGCCAACCTGCTCTTCCTGCCTATGGCCGGCTTCCTGCCCGCCGACGACCCGCGAATGCTGAGCACCATCGAGCTCATCCGCCGCGAGCTGGCCGTGGATGGCCTCATCCGCCGCTACCGGCCGGAAGAGGCGGACGATGGCGTGGGCACCGACGAGGGCACCTTCACGATGTGCACGTTCTGGCTCATCGGCTGCCTGATCCTCCTGGGGCGGCTGGATGAAGCCCAGCGGCTGTTCGAGAAGGTCATCTCGTTGAGCAACCACGTCGGCCTCTTCTCCGAGCTGGTGGAGCCCGAGACGGGCGAGTTCCTCGGCAACTACCCGCAGGCCTTCACCCACATCGCTCTCATCCACACCGCTCGCAACCTCGACCGCGCCCTGCGCCAGGCGGAGCTGGGGCGCATCGCCGTCGGGTAGGCGCCGCAGGAAGCGGCGCACCCGGGGGCAGCGAACAGTGGCGATTCTCGCCCAAAGCCGGCCCGAGGGTCCGCAGCCACGAAACGCGGGAACGGAGAGTCGTAGCTGCAGGGCTTTAGCCCTGCCCAAGCCAAGCAACCCTTCTACACAGCGGAAGCTGTCCCCATCGGACATGGTTCGAGGGGTAGCTTCGCAGGACCGCTCGATCCTCCTCGTCTCGCGCCAGGTAGGGCACCGACGCGAAGGTGTCCCGCTGTGCGCAGAACGCCAGGTCCTCGCCCAAGCCCAGCGCCTCCAGGTCGCGGCCGTGGCTGGTGGCGCGCAGGGCCGCCTGCTCCTGTCCCTGGTGGGCGCGGTAGAGGGCCAGTGCCGCCAGGGCCGCGTCCGATAGCTCCAGACGCGGCCTCTCTTGCCCCAGGCCGACGACGCCGTCCACGATCGCGCCGGCGCCCAGGGCGTCCTCCAGGCTGAAGGCGGTCCCGCCTTCGTCTCCGGCGCAGACGATCGCGATGTCCAGCCCGCGAGCGGCTGCCGCCTCGGCCGCCGTCCGCCCCACGGCCGTGGCGTTGAGCAGGGCGCCCACCAGCACCAGCGGCGCCGCGCCGACGCGGGCGACGGCCCGGGTGCCGTTGCTGGTGCACAGGATCACCCGCCGGCCGGCCAGCGCCAGCCCGGCGAACTCCAGCGGCGAGTTGCCGTGGTGGAAGCCGGCTGGCGGCAGGCCGCCTCGCTCGCCGCAGAGGAGGTACTGCGATCTCTCCCTCGCCAAGCGCCGCGCCTGGCCGATGCCGGGCGCCAGCAGCACCTCCTCCACACCTCGCTCCATGAGCACCACCACGCTAGACGATGCGCGCAGCACGTCCACCACGACGCAGACGTATCGCTGCGGCTCCCGCAAGAGGGAGGGAAGAAAGGCCACACCCAGTCTCATTTGCCTTGACGCCCCCAATCGCCGCCTATAATATTCGGCGGAAGGGAAGCGCGCCACCTCATGTTCTTCACCAAGCTCCGACAGGCGGGCCAGTCTAACCGCAGCTTCCTCTGCGTCGGCCTCGACCCCCACCCCTCTCTCCTGCCAGAGAAAAACGTCCTCGCCTTCAACCGCGCCATCATCGAGGCCACCGCCGACCTCGTGTGCTGCTACAAGCCGAACCTCGCCTTCTACGAGAGCATGGGACCCCAGGGGATGGAGGTGTTGCTGCGCACGGTCGAGGCTGTCCCGCCTCACCTGCCGGTCATCGCCGACGGCAAGCGGGCCGACATCGCGTCCACGGCCGAGGCCTACGCCCGCGCCCTGTTCGATGTGTACGGCTTCGATGCCGCCACCGTGAACCCGTATCTGGGCGGCGATTCCCTGGCCCCCTTTTTGCAGCGAGCCGACAAGGGCGTCTTCGTCCTCTGCCGCACCTCCAACCCGGGCGGCGCTGACCTCCAGGGGCGAGAGGTCGCCACCGACGGCCCCTCGCGGCCGCTGTACGAGCTGGTGGCCGAGCTGGCCCGCGACCGCTGGAACGAGCGCGGCAACGTAGGGCTCGTGGTGGGCGCCACCTTCCCAGAGGAGCTGGGCCGCATACGCCGGCTTTGCCCGCGGCTACCCTTCCTTCTGCCCGGCGTCGGCGCCCAAGGCGCGGAGGTCGCGGCTGCCGTTCGCAACGCCTTGGACGAAGAGGGAGCGGGGTTTATCATAGTTTCGTCAAGACAGATCCTCTACGCATCGTCGGGCCGGGACTACCCTCAGGCCGCCCGGCGGGCGGCCCAAGCCCTGCGAGACGAGGTCAACCGCCAGCGGGAGACCGCTCTGGCGGCGCGGGGCGATACGCGGGCGAGGTGACAGGCCTTGGTGGTGGACTTCCGAATGGGCGACGTGCTCCGGCTACGCAAGGGCCACCCCTGCGGCGGCTTCGAGTGGGAGGTGGTTCGGCTGGGCGCCGACATCGGCGTGCGCTGCCTCACCTGCGGCCGGCGGGTCCTGCTCGGGCGCAGTGTCCTAGAGAAGCGGCTGAAGGCGTTCGTGTCCCAGGGGGCGGAGGCGTCCGTTGGCGCGGCGTCCTCGCGATCCGGCGCGCGGCATCCGCCAGAGGCGGCTCCGCCTCCGGCGGAGGCAGGACGCTGATGGAGCAACAGGTTCTCCGCCCCAGCTGGGCGGTGGCACCGGCGGCAACAGCCTCCCTGCTGGACAACCGCCGCTTCGTCTCCCTGTGCCTGGCCCGCCTCTTCTCCTCCAGCGCCCAGAATGCCATGTACTACGGCCTCTTCATCGTAGTAGTGAATCGCACGGAATCCGGCATCCAGAGCGGCGTCCTCGTCTTCACCTTCCTCCTGCCGGCCGTGCTGGTCGGCCTGCACACGGGCCTGGCCGCCGACCGCTGGCCGCGACAGGTCGTGATGTTCCTGAGCCAGTCCCTGCGCGTCCTGGCCTGTGTGGCCTTTTTCCTCTGGGGCGATAGCCTGTGGCGGCTATACGCCCTGACCCTGGGCTTCTCGGCTGTTGCTCAGTTGAACGCCCCAGCCGAGGCGGCCGCCGTGCCGTCCATCGTGCCCAGTGGTCGTCTGGCGGCGGGCAACGCCCTGCTGAACCTCACCTCGCTCGTCGCTCAGGCCGTGGGCATGGTCCTCCTGGCGCCGCTGTTCATGAAGACCGTCGGCGACAAGCCACTGTTCGTGGTTGCGGCCGTGCTCTTCGCTGCCGCGGCGGTGGCCGTGCTGACGCTCGGACACCTGGCCCCGCAGCCCGCGAGCGAGCCCTCGGCCCAGCGTGGCACCTTCCGCGAGCAGTTCCGGCAGGTCTGGCTCTTCCTGATGTCGGACCGCGCCGCATACAATGCCGTCGTGCAACTGACGCTGGTCGCCACCGCCGTCCTCGTGCTGGCCGCCCTCGTCCCCCAATACGCCAGCGACATACTGGGGACGCGAGTGGACAACCTGGCCTTCGTCTTCGCGCCGGCCGGGCTGGGTCTCCTGCTGGGGCTTCGCCTGGCCCCCTGGCTCGACGCTCACATCGGCAGCGCGCGCGTAGTGACCATTGGCTTCGCGTTGTTCGTCATCTGTTTGGGCTCCCTGGGCTTCGTCGGGGAGCTGGCCAACCTGTTCGAGTCGCAGGGCAGCTACCTGGCCGACATCTGGGATTGGAGCCGCCTCTCCATGAACACAACAGTGGCCATGGCCCTGGCTGTCCCTCTCGGCTTTGCCTTCTCGTTGGTGAGCGTTGCCGCCCGCGCCCTCCTTAACGAGCGTGCCCCCGCCGAGATGCAGGGGCGAATCTTCGCCGCCCAGATGGTGCTGGCCAGCGCCGCCTCGATCATCCCCCTGTTCATCGTCGGTGGCCTGGCCGAGCTGGTGAGCGCCCGCATCGTCATCGTGCTCGTGGCGGCGTCCGTGGTGGCAGCCGCCGTCTATAGCCGGCTGCGCATCGTCGGCCACCGGCCGGAGACATTGACTCGGACGGTGTCATGAACATGGCCGACGACCCCGAGCTGCTGCCGCCGCGGGGCACCGGCCTCCTCCTTGCCGACCGGCGTTTCGCCGCCCTGTGGGTCAATCAGGCCCTGGCCCAGACGTCTCAATACGGCCTCCTGTTCACCCTGCTGGTGGTCGTCCTCAACCTTACGGGGTCAACCATCCACACCACCCTGCTGGTCTTCTTCTTCATCGTCCCCTCCACCCTGTTTGGCATGCCCGTCGGCGTTCTGCTCGACCGCTGGCGCAAGGAGAGCGTGCTGACGGTCACCAACTTCATCCGCGCCGCCACCTGCTTGGGCTTGCTCTTCTTCCACTCGCAGGTGTGGGCCATCTACGGCCTGATCCTGGTATTCGCCGGCGCCAGCCAGTTCTTCAACCCGGCGGTGGTGGCCCTCATCCCGGCCCTGGTGCCCAAGAGCCGCCTGATGAGCGCCAACACGCTATACAACTTCACCCTCACCAGCGCCCAGTTTGCAGGCATCGTCTTCCTAGCCCCGACGGTGCTGAAGCCGGCCGGCGCCAACGGCATGTTCATCCTGACCAGCGCCTTCTTCCTGATAGCCGGCGGGCTGTCCCTCTTTCTCCACCCCGGCGACCAGGCACGACGGGAGGCCAAGTGGGAGGGCCCCCTCTTTGGCGGCATCCCCGAGGACTTCCGCAAGGCCTGGCACGCCCTGCGCGGCGACCTGGCCTCGGTGATGGCCCTCGTGCACCTCACCCTCAGCAGCACCCTGGTCCTGCTGTTTGCCATTCTTATCCCCCGCTTCATGAAGGACACCCTGGAGGTGGCGCCTGACAACGCGGCCTACGTGTTCGCACCGACCGGCATAGGCGCCCTGGTGGGGCTACGATTCATCTCCTGGTTCGCCGATCGCATCGGCCGCGAGCGGGTGGTAACGGTGGGCCTGAGCGGCATCGCCCTCGGCCTGGTGGCGCTGGCCCTGGTGGAGCCGCTGGCCGCC
Source organism: uncultured Chloroflexia bacterium (assembly GCA_963701285.1). Lineage (GTDB taxonomy): Bacteria > Chloroflexota > Dehalococcoidia > SM23-28-2 > SM23-28-2. The sequence goes on from OY969584.1 coordinate 769,707, forward strand.
CTCCTGGAAAAGATAGGCATCGACCCCGAGGGCGTGGGCGGTCTGGGCCTGCTGGTCACTCTGACCATGTTCTTCGCCTTCCCCCTGGGCCTTAGCTATGCCCTCCTCAACGCCCCTGCCCAGACGGTTCTCCACGAGCGCGCCCCCGCCGAGATGCGGGGTCGCATCTTCACCACCCAGGTCGTCTCGGCCAACTTCTTCTCCCTGCTGCCCCTCCTGGCCATCGGCGCCATCACCGATGTGATCGGCATAAGCTGGGTGCTGGTCCTCATCGCCGTGCTGGTGTCCGCGGCGGGCGCTTTCAGCGCGGTCCTCGCCCGTCGCGCCGAAGAAAGGCTGGCGGCGACGGACGCCGCGGCCGCCGGCCCGGCCATTCGCAGCGCGGGCGGCCGACCCCGTATCGAAATTGACACCAGGGAGAGCGCTAAGCTAGAATGAGGGCGCTCGGTGGGGGCGGCGGCCCACGCGTGATCGAGGTGGTAGCGTGATTGAGATGGTGATCGAGAGCATCAGGGTCAGCCTGATGAACTACCAGCGGGTGGTCATCCTTAAGGAGAAGGAGTCCGACCGCTACCTTCCCATCTGGATTGGGCCAGCCGAGGCCGACGCCATCGCCGTGCGACTGCAGGACGTGGCGGTGTCCCGGCCGCTAACCCACGACCTTCTGCGCTCCATCATCGATGCCCTTGGCGCCAACGTTCAGTACATAGTGGTCAACGATCTGGCCAACGACACGTTCTACGCCCGCATCATCATGAACGTGGACGGCCGCACCCTGGAGATCGACTCCCGTCCCAGCGACGCCATCGCTCTGGCCGTGCGAGTGCAGGTGCCCATCTTCGCCGACGAGGCGGTGCTGGACAAGGCAGGCGTCCGGCTGGATCAGGAGACGGGGGAAGAGAAGGCGGATCTGGAAGGGCAATCGGAGGTCAAGGAAGAGGAACTGGAGAAGCTCTCGCCTTTCCGCGACTTCATCGAGAGCCTGGACATGGAGGACTTCGAGAAGCGCGGCGGCACCTCCTGACCGCGGTCCTCCTGAAGATGGGTGCCGGCCCCAAGCCTTGCTTGGGGCTGTTTTGCGCGGCGGCAGTGTCTGCCCACGCCGAGGCAGGGCCTTGACCGTGCGGAAGTATGTGATATAGTGCACAAGCAGCGGCCAGAGCCCCTTCGCAGGCCGGAGCCCCTTTGCGCGGCGGCGGCTGCTCGTTCGTCTTAGGGGGGAGAAGCCCGGGTGGGCAGGTTGCCGTCAACCGCGCGACTAATCGGCATCGGATGGTATTTCGCGCTGTGCATAATCTTGGGCATCGTGGGTGGCCTGCTGCTGGACCGGTTCCTGGACGTGAAGCCCATCTTCACGCTCGTCGGCCTCTTTCTCGGCCTCCTGCTAGCATTCGTGGGCGGCTACCTCTTGATCCTGGAGGAGCTGGGCCTGCGACGGCCCCGCCGGAAAGATAAGTGATGGGGCGCCACTGGCGATTGATCCTCGTGACGGTGGTGGTCATGTTGGTGGGCCTTGTCTTCCTGCGTGGCCCCACCCCCCACATCACCCTCAAGCCAGAGACCATCTACTCCATTGGCAGCGTCAACATCACCAACACCTTGATCACCTCCTGGATCGTGGTGATCCTGATAGTGGGCGGGGTCTTCCTGATGACCCGTCGCTGGGAGTTGGTGCCACGAGGAGTGCAGAACGTCCTGGAGGCCATCCTGGAAGCGTTCTACAACGTGGTCACGGGTATCGCCGGCGAGAAGAACGGGCGCCGTTTCTTCCCGGCGGTGGCCACCATCTTCTTCTTCGTCCTCATTGGCAACTGGCTCTCTCTCACCCCCGTCTTCAACGTCATCGGTCTGGGCCAGCAAGCGGAAGAGGGGTACGTGATGAAGAAGGTGGACGTGGGGCCCCTCCTCGTCACCTACACCTCCTTCTCCAGCCCTGGCCATTGGCAGGGCACGAGCATCAAGGCGGATGACCCCCTGGCGGCCCAGAAGGCAGAGGAAGAGACGGCGAAGGGCAACTTCGTGGGGGAGCTGAAGCCTTTCCTGCGGGGTATCAACACCGACCTGAATACGCCGCTGGCCCTGGCCATCATGTCAGCCATCTTCGTGGAGTTCTGGGGCATCTCTAGCCTCGGGCTGGGCAAGTACGGCGGCAAGTTCTTCAACGTCGCCGGCATCTTCCGGGGTCTGCGACATCTTTCCTTTGGCGAGATCTTCCAGGGGGTCATCGACGCCTTCGTGGGCTTCCTGGAGTTCATCTCGGAGACGGTAAGGCTGGTCAGCTTCACCTTTCGTCTCTTTGGGAACATGTTTGCCGGCGAAGTGGTCATCCTCATGTTCACTTTCCTTTTCCCTTTGATCCTGACCCTTCCCTTCTACTTCCTGGAAATAGTGGTGGGCATCATGCAGGCGTTCATCTTCGCCACCCTCACCCTGGTCTTTGGCATGATGGCGGTGTCCCACGGCGCGTCCCATGGCGAGGAGGCCGAGGCGACGGGCCCCCTAGTGGAGGCCGCCCAGACATGACGCGAAAAGCAGAGCCTTAGCAGAAGGAGGACATTTAGATGGAAATACTCCTCGCGATCGTCGCGCCCCTAGAGGCAGCCGCTCGCTATGTCGCTCAGGGAACCAGCGTCTCGATCAGCGACAAGGGCATCAAGTACATCGCGGCGGGCATCGCCATAGCCTTCGGCGCCTTCGGGCCGGCCATGGCCATCGGCAACCTGGTGGGGCGGGCCATGGACGCCCTGGGGCGCAACCCCGAGGCCCAGCCAGCCATCCAGGTGAACATGATCCTGGGCCTGGCCTTCGCCGAGGCCATCGGCATCTACGCCCTGGTGACGGCGGTGATGATCGGCTTCGTGTTCTAGGCAGGTGCCGGGATCGGGAATAAGCCATGGAGCCTCTGTATCTTGCGGGGATCGTCAGCGGGCTGAAAAGCCTGGGCATCAACCTGCCCAGCCTGCTGGCCCAGCTCATCAACTTCACCATCCTCCTCGTTGTGTTGTACCTCCTGGCCTACAAGCCGATGCTGAAGTACCTGGACGAGCGCCGGCGCCGTATCCAGGAGGGGCTGGAGGCTTCCGAGCAGGCCAAGGAGCGCCTGGCCAACGCCCAGGTGGAGGTGGAGGCCCAGCTGGAGCGGGCGCGCCACGAAGGGCAGGCCCTCGTCGGGCAGGCCCAGCAGGTCGCCACCCGTATCCAGGAGGAGGGTCGCCAGCAGGCCCGCGCGGACGCCGAGGCGCTGCTGGCCCGGGCCCGCAGCGAGATTCAGTTGGAGCGGGACGGCGCCATCGCCCGCCTGCGGCGGGAGTTCGCCGACCTGACCATTGCCGCCGCCGAAAAGGTCATCAACCAATCGCTGGACCGCAAGGCCCATCAGCGTCTCATCCAGGAGACGCTGGCGGAATCAAGCCTGGGCGGCGACGGCGAGCAGCCCGCTTCTTCGTCTAAACCAGCCCAATGATCCGCGACACCGCCGCCAAGCGATACGCAAGGGCGGCTTTCGAGGTCGCTCTTGAACATGACGCCCTCGATCGCTGGGCGGGTGATCTGCGCCTCATCGCCAGCGTGATGGGCGACGACCGGGCCGCGGCGATCCTGCTTGACACCAAGGTGCCGCTGGCTAGGCGCTTTCGCCTGCTGGAGGCAACGCTGGAGGGCATCGGCCCCCAGGCCATGAACCTGGCCAAGCTCCTCGTCGGCAAGGGGCGGGTGAGCCTTGCTCCCCAGATCGCCGAAGCCTACGATGGGCTTGTGGACGACCACCGCGGCATCGCCCATGCCACCGTGGCCACCGCCGTCCCTTTGACCGACGCCGAGCGCCAGGTGGTGGAGCAGAGGCTGGGGGAATACACGGGCAAGAAGGTGATTACCCACCTGGAGGTGGAGCCAGCCATCATCGGGGGCCTGGTGGCCCGTATTGGCGACAAGGTTATCGATGGCAGCACCCGCGGCAAGCTCCTGGCCCTGAAGCGAAGCCTGGAGGGCCAGGAGTGAAAGGCAATTGGGGCCGCAGGGCTTCCACCAGAGGCGCATCCGCTTCTGGCGAAGAAATGCTGAGCTTTCGCCAAAGCTGCGGGATTCATCCCGCAGAGTGCGACCAGATAGCCAATGACCATTAGCCTGGAGTGTCAAGGGAGATAAGTTGGGGGGTTGACATGGCGGTTCGACCGGAAGAGATAACCTCCATCATTCGCCAGCAGATCGAGCAGTTTGGCGTGCAGGTGGCGGCGGTGGATGTCGGCACGGTGGTAGAGGCCGGCGACGGCATCGCCCGCGTGCACGGCCTCCAGGGCGCCATGTACAACGAGATCCTCCAGTTCCCCGACGAGATCATGGGCCTGGCCCTGAACCTGGAGGAGGACACCGTCGGCGCCATGATCCTCGGCGACCACTCCAAGATCCGCGAGGGCGATGAGGTGCGCTCCACCGGCCGCATCGTGCAGGTGCCCGTGGGCGACGCCCTCATCGGGCGAGTGGTGGACCCGTTGGGCAACGCCCTGGATGGCAAGGGCCCCCTCCCTCGCGACGTAACCCGCGCCGTAGAGCGCATCGCTCCCAACGTGGTCATGCGCAAGGGCGTGGATACGCCCGTGCTCACCGGCATCAAAGCTATCGACTCCATGATCCCCATCGGCCGCGGCCAGCGCGAGCTCATCATCGGCGACCGTTCCACCGGCAAGTCGGCCATCGCCATCGACACCATCATCAGCCAGAAGGGCGGCGACCTCATCTGCGTCTACGTGCGCCATCGGCCAGAAGACGTCCAAGGTGGCGCAGGTGGTGGCGACGCTGGAGCAGCACGGGGCGATGGCCCACACCATCGTGGTGGCGGCCAACGCCGACGACCCGGCCGCCCTCCAGTACCTGGCACCCTACGCGGCCTGCGCCATGGGCGAGGAGTTCATGGAGAACGGGCGCGACGCCCTGGTGGTCTACGACGACCTGAGCAAGCATGCCTGGTCCTATCGCCAGATATCGCTCCTGCTGCGGCGGCCCCCCGGTCGCGAGGCCTACCCCGGCGACATCTTCTACCTGCACAGCCGTCTCCTGGAGCGGGCCGCCAAGCTGGCCCCCGAGCACGGCGGCGGCTCCCTGACCGCCCTTCCCATCATCGAGACCCAGGCCGGCGACATGTCCGCCTACATCCCGACCAACGTCATCTCCATCACCGACGGCCAGATCTACCTGGAGACCGACCTGTTTAACGCCGGCATCCGGCCGGCCATCAACGTCGGCCTGTCGGTGTCGCGCGTGGGCGGCACCGCCCAGCGACGCGCGATGCGCCAGGTGGCCGGCCGCCTGCGCCTCGACCTGTCCCAGTTCCGCGAGGTCCAGGCTTTCGCTCAGTTCGGTACCAGCGAGCTGGACGTGGCCACCCGCCGCCAGCTTGAGCGAGGCCAGCGCCTCACCGAAGTGCTGAAGCAGCCCCAGTATGAGCCCATGCCTCTGCACCAGCAGGTGGAGATCCTCTACGTGGCGGTGAACGGCCACCTGGACGACGTGCCGGTGGCTAAGGCCCCAGCCTTCGAGGCCGCCTTCCACAGCTACATGGAGAGCAACCATCCGGACGTCGGCCACGACATCGACGAGCAGAAACAGATCACGCCGGAGACCGAAGACAAGCTGAAGGCCGCCATCCGCGCGTTCAAGGAGACGGTGCCGTACTAGCCATGACGGTCATGACTGAGGTCCCCCGACATGTAGGCGAGGGTCTTCAGACCCTCGCAGAATCACCGCCGGGGTCTTTAGACCACGGCCTACGAGGCTCATGCAGCCGCCTCAGCGTGGCACTAGAGACCCTTCGCTTCGCTCAGTGTGACAGCCCACTGTGTTGTCATGCTGAGCGAAGCGAAGCATCTCGTGCGGTGCCCCAGTGTTCTGTTCTTGAGGTTCTTGCCTAGATGCCCACCCTGCGCCAGATCCGCCGCCGCATCCGCACCGTCGAGAACACGGCCAAGATCACCAAGGCCATGGAGCTGGTGGCCGCCTCCAAGATGAGGCGCGCCCAGAACAACGCCCTGGCCGGCCGCCCCTACGCCGAGAAGATCCGTTCGGTGCTGGCAGACCTGGCGGAGACGCTGCCCTTCCAGGAGCCGGAGACCCTCCACCCCCTTCTCCAGCGGCGGGAGCCCCAAACCATGGATGTTATCCTCATCACGCCCGACCGTGGCCTATGCGGCGGCCTGCCCAGCGCCCTCAACCGCCACGCCGCCTCGTTCATCGTCGAGCGCGGGCTCACCACCCGTCTCATCTGCATCGGCCGAAAGGGGCGTGACTTCTTTCGCCGTGCGGGCACGCCCATCGTGGCGGAGGTGGTTGGCCTGGCCGACTACCCCACCTACGAGGAAGTGCTGCCCGTCGCTCAGGTCGCCATCCAGGACTACGTCGCCGGCCTCTGCGACGAGGTCTACCTGATCTACGCCCTCTTTGTGAACACGATGGTGCAACGACCGGAGGTGCTGAAGCTGCTGCCGGTAGAGCCGCCCGCGCGCTCGGGCACCTGGCCTATCGACTACATCTACGAGCCGACGCGGGAGGCGGTGCTGGCCGAGCTGCTGCCGCGGTACGTGGAGCGCCAGGTGTACGGGGCCGTGCTCGAAGCCAAGGCCAGCGAGCAGTCGGCCCGCATGGTAGCCATGCGCAGCGCCACCGACAACGCCAACGAGATGATCCGCGACCTCACCCTGACCTATAACAAGGTCCGCCAGGAGACCATCACCAAGGAGCTGCTGGAGCTGGTGGGCGGCGCCGAGATCCTGAGGCAACAGGGGTAAGGGCCGTGCGGCAGACACTGACACGTAAGCCCGGGGACGGATGGTGGGCCGCAGAGGCCACAAGATAGGGGAGAAGCTATGGCCAAGGGAAGGGTTGTGCAGGTTATCGGCACGGTGGTGGACGTGGAGTTCCCGGGCGAGGAGCTGCCGTTCGTCAACAACGCCGTGGAGATAGCGGTGGACGGCACCAAGATCCTGGCGGAGGTGCAGCAGCACCTGGGCAACAACTGGGTGCGCTGCCTGGCCATGGGCACCACCGACGGCATGCGCCGCGGCGCCGTGGCCGAGGACCTGGGCGCCCCCATACAGGTGCCCGTGGGCCCCACCACTTTGGGTCGCCTGTTCAATGTGCTGGGCGAGCCCATCGACGAACTGGGCCCAGTCAAGTCGGAGCTGCACTGGCCCATCCACCGCCCACCGCCGCCCCTCGAGGAGCAGGAGACGACACCCCAGCTACTGGAAACGGGCCTCAAGGTCGTCGACCTCGTCTGCCCCTTCACCAAGGGCGGGAAGGTGGGCGCCTACGGTGGCGCCGGCGTGGGCAAGACCGTCGTTATCATGGAGCTCATCCGCAACATCGCCCGTGAGCACGGCGGCACCTCCGTGTTCGCCGGCGTGGGCGAGCGCTCGCGTGAGGGCAACGACCTCTGGTATGAGATGCGGGGCTCCGGCGTCATCGAGAAGACGGTGCTGGTCTTCGGCCAGATGAACGAGCCGCCGGGCGTGCGCGCTCGCGTCGGCCTCACCGGCGTGACCATGGCCGAGTACTTCCGCGACGTGGAGGGCCAGGACGTTCTCCTCTTCATCGACAACATCTACCGCTACATTCTGGCCAATATGGAGGTCTCCGCCCTCCTGGGCCGCATGCCATCGGCCGTGGGCTATCAGCCCACCCTCGCCACTGACATCGGCGCCCTGGAGGAGCGCATCACCTCCACCAAGAAAGGCTCCATCACCTCCTTCCAGGCCATCTACGTGCCCGCGGACGACTACACCGACCCCGGCATCGTCACCACCTTCGGCCACCTGGACGGCGTTGTCGCCCTGGACCGCGCCATCGTTGAGATGGGCATCTACCCTGCCGTAGACCCCCTCACCTCCACCTCCCGCATCCTCGACCCCCTCGTCGTGGGCGAGGAGCACTACCAGACGGCGCGGGGCGTGCAGGCCGTCCTCCAGCGTTACCGCGACCTCCAGGACATCATCGCCATCCTGGGCCTGGAGGAGCTATCGGAGGAAGACAAGCTCACGGTCTTGCGGGCGCGCAAAATCCAGCGCTTCCTCTCCCAGCCCATGTTCGTCGCCGAGGCCTTCACCGGCCGCACCGGCAAGTACGTGCCCGTGCGCGAGACGGTACGCGGCTTCAAGGAGCTGCTGGAGGGCAAGTGGGACCACCTGCCGGAGCAGGCGTTCTACATGGTGGGCACCATCGAGGAGGCCGCCGAGCAGGCGGAAAAGATGGAGGCGGAGGCGAAGGCCTAAGGGGCGAAGCATGCCTAAGCTGAACGTCGATATCGTCACCGCCGAGCGGGTGGTCTACTCCGAGCAGGAGGTGGATGAGCTCATCGTCCCCGGCATCGAGGGTGAGTTGGGCGTCCTTCCCCTCCACGCACCGTTGCTCACCATGATCCAGCCCGGCGTCCTGCGCGTGATCAAGGGCGACGAAGAGCTGGCCATGGCCATCACCGGCGGTTTCATCGAGGTGCGGGAAAACCGGGTGACCATCCTGGCCGACGCTGTCGAGCGCGGGGAGGAGGTCGACGTGGCGCGGGCTGAGGAAGCGCGCCAGCGTGCCCAGCAGCAACTGGCCGCCCGCGAGGCCACCGCCGATGTGGCGCAAGCGGAAGCCGCCCTCAGACGGGCCCTCATACGTCTGAAGGCGGCGGACATGGTCCGGCGCCGCCGTCGCCCAGCGGGGCCGCCCGCCGGCCCGCCGCGCGGCCAGGAGGGATCCGGCGGCGTCTAACGGAGTCCAAGCCCACGCCATCGTCAGCCTCCTGTCCCGTCTGACCCTGCCTGCTTGCCGGCAGGCGTTTCGTATCCATTGATAGGCATCATGGCCGAACGCTTCACCGTCGAAGGACAGCATCCGCTGCGGGGCAGCGTCTCCATCAGCGGCTCCAAGAATGCCACCGTGGCCGCTATGGCCGCCGCCCTCCTGGTCGCCGACGACTGCCACCTGGAGAACATCCCCGATATCGGCGACGTCGCCTTCATGGGCCGGGTGCTCGAGAGCCTCGGTGCCGAGGTGGAGCAGGTGTCGCCGTCCTGCCTTCGCCTGAACGCCAGCCGGGTAACCTCCACCTCCCCCGCCAGCGAGCTGGTGGTGAGCCTGCGGGCCAGCTTCATGGTCATGGGCCCGCTGCTGGCCCGCTTCGGGAAGGCGGCCTGCGCCCCCCGGGGGGCGACGTCATCGGCCAGCGGCCCATCGACGTGCACCTGGCGGGCTTCGCCGCCATGGGGGCGGACATCCGCCGCCAGGGGGAGAAGTTCGTGGCCGAGGCCCGCGGTTTGCGGGGCGCTCGCGTCTTCATGGACTACCCCAGCGTCCTGGGCACCCAGAACGTGATGCTGGCCGCCGCTCTGGCCAAAGGCACCACCGTCATCATCAACGCTGCCGCCGAGCCCGAGATCGTCGGCCTGGCGGAGTTACTGAACAAGATGGGGGCTCGCATTCACGGAGCCGGCGGCCACACGGTCGAGATCCAGGGAGTGGAGACCCTGCACGGTGCCCGCCACACCATTCTGCCGGACCGCATCGAGGCGGGCACCTTCGCCATCGCCGCCGCCATCTCCCAAGGCGACCTGCACATCGCCGGAGGCGTTCCCCAGCACCTGCAATCGCTGGTGGCTAAGCTGCGCGAGGCCGGCGCCCAGGTGGGCGAGGACGAGGGCAGCCTCAGGGTCTGCTGCCCGTCGCAACTGCGAGCGGTCAGCGTCCAGGCGGTGCCCTATCCCGGCCTCCCCACCGACCTCCAGGCGCCCATGGCCGCCCTGCTCACCCAGGCCACCGGTGTTAGCTACGTCCACGAGCGCGTTTTCGACAACCGCTTGCTATATGTCAGCGAGCTGCGCAAAATGGGAGCGGAGGTGGTATCGACGGGCACGACCGCCATTATCAGCGGCCCAACGCCCCTCATCGGCACCAGCGTCCGCGCCCTCGACATCCGGGCCGGCGCCGCGCTGCTGCTGGCGGCGCTGGCCGCCCGCGGCCGGACGGAGATATCCGATATCTACCACCTGGACCGCGGTTACCAGCACATCGACGAGAAGCTGCGGAGCGTGGGCGCGGTCATCCACACGGAGTAGCGTTTCCCCCGAGTCCTGGGGTTGGGGGGTGGGGCATGTTTGGCAAGAGAATAGGGGTAGACCTGGGCACGGCCAACGTGCTGGTCTACGTTCGTGGCCGAGGCATCGTCATCAAAGAACCCTCAGTGGTGGCGGTGGCTCAGCGCGACAATAGCATCGTGGCCGTGGGCAGCGAGGCTCGGGACATGCTGGGCCGCACCCCGGCAGCCATCAGCGTGATCCGCCCCATGCGCGACGGTGTCATCGCCGACTACCTGACCACCGAGGCGATGCTGCGCTACTTCATCGGCAAGGTGGTCGGCCGCCTCAACTTCATCAAGCCGGAGGTGATGGTCTGCATGCCCGCGGGCGTCACCAGCGTCGAGCAGCGGGCGGTGCGCGACGCCGCCGAATCCGCCGGCGCCCGCCGTCCGGCCAACCTGGTGCCCGAGCCGCTGGCCGCCGCCATCGGCGCCCGCATACCGGTGGGCTCGCCGCGAGGCCACATGGTGGTAGACATCGGCGGCGGCCGCACCGAGGCCGCCGTCATCTCCATGTACGGCATCGTGGTCAGCGAGTCGGTGCGGGTGGCCGGCGACCGCCTGGATGAGGCCATCGCCAACTACGTCAAGCGCCGCCACAACCTCCTCATCGGCGACCGCACCGCCGAGGAGGTGAAGATCGCTGTGGGCAGCGCCCTGCCTTTGGACGAGGAGCTGACCACCGATGTCCGGGGCCGTGACCAGATCACCGGCCTGCCCAAGAACATCGTCGTCACCTCGCAGGAGATCACCCAAGCCATCGCCGACCCTCTGGCCGCCATCCTAGGCGCCATCCGCTCGGTGCTGGAGCGCACACCCCCGGAGCTGTGCTCGGACGTGGTGGACCGCGGCATCGTCCTCACCGGCGGCGGCGCCCTCCTGCGCTGCATGGACGGCCTCATCCGCCAGGAGATCGGCATCCCTTGCTCGGCGGCGGAGAACCCCATGGAGTGCGTAGCCGTAGGGGCAGGCATCGCTTTGGAGCACATGGATCTGATCCGGCGGTCGCAGCCGCCGGAAGGGGACTTCTTGGGGGGCTACTAGGGGCTGGTCCCTGTCCTGGGCCGCTTGCCCAGGCCCCTCAGGCGGAAGGTCATCCGCTGCAGTTGGATCATCGGGTCTACCCTGCGCTGCTCCACATCCGGCGGCGCCTGGGTGGGGACGGGAGCGTAGGTGAGGATGGCCTTGATCCCGCTCCGCACCAGCGCATCGACGACCTTCTGAGCGGCGGCGGCGGGCACCGCCACGATGCCGATGTCCACCGGGTCGCGGGACAGGGCTTCCTCCAGCTCGCCGACGTGCCGCACCGTGATGTCCCCCAGCTTCTGCCCCACCACCTCCGGAGTCACGTCGAAGGCCTGGGTGACGATGAAGCCCTGCGGTGCGAAGCCGCCGTACTCCAGGATGGCGCGCCCCAGCTTGCCGACGCCCACCAGCGCCATGCGCCACCCGCGATCCAGGCCCAGGATCAACCGTAGCTGCTCCAAGAGCCAGTCCACGTTATAGCCGCTGCCCTGCTTGCCGAACCGGCCGAAGTAGCTCAGGTCCTTGCGGATCTGGGCCGGAGTCACCCGCAGGCGCTCACCCAGCTCCGCCGAGCTCACCACCTCCTGCCCCTCGGCCTGGAGGATGGCAATGGCTCGGGCATAGAGGGGCAGCCGATCAACTACAACCTCGGGGATGCGAGCGGCCCGTGGCGTTCGAGACACTCTCGCCAAATCCTACCCCTCGGACTGAGCGGCCGTCGCGGGCGAGGGCCAGAGCCGGCGGCCGCGTTTGTGCTTATTTGCACATTTATAGCATCGGCGTCGCTTCGCCGTCAACTTATCTCTCTGGGAGACGACCGTTGCAGCGGGCGGACGAGGCCTCAGCCCAGGCAGGCCAGGCCCTTGACGCCTTTCTTAGCAGGCGCTATGTTTTCCTGGGCCGCCCAGGAACGTCGAGCGGCGATGGGTCGCGCCCATGCCACCAAGGTAGTCTTCGAGTGCCCGCGTTCTTGATCGGGGAGGTGGGAAGCATGCCCGCACTGAAGGCCGGCGCCGCCAAGCGGATCATCACGCCGCGGCGCAACGTCTTCCTGGCCGGATACGGACGGGTGTTCCTGCCCTGGGGCCATCGCAAGTCCACCGGCGTCCACGACGACATCTACGCCCGCTGTCTTGCCCTCAGCGATGGTCAGACCACCATCGCCTTCCTCACGCTGGACCTCATCTCCCTCCTTCAGAAGGACATGGAGACCATCCGCACCCGGGCACAGGAGAAGCTGGGACGCCAGGACGTGATGGTGGCCGTAGGCACCATTCACAACCACTCGGCCCCTGATACCACCGGCGCCTATGGCGGCGTGCCTCGCAGCTACAAGGAGCTGGTGCGCGAGCAGGCTTCGGACGCGGTGGTCGACGCCGTGCAGGCCTTGGCACCGGCTCAGATCGGCTTCGCCAGCACCAAGGTCGAGGGCCTCACCAGGAACATCCGCCAGCCGGAGGACGGCCCCGTAGACGACAGCATGGAGCTGATGCTGGTGGAGGACGAGGCCGGCAGCACCATCGCCGTGCTGGTGAACGCCGCCTGCCACGTGGACGTGCTGGGCAGCCGCAACACCCTCATCACCGCCGACTTCCCGGCCTACCTCCGCCGCGACTTGGAGCGGGAACGCGGTGGCACCGCCGTATTCTTCGTCGGCGCCCAGGGTGACCTCCACCCGCGCCAGAGTGTCGATGACCGCGAGGACAAGAAGGGCCTCCGCACCTACGAGGAGGCGGAGAAGGTGGGTTCGACCCTGGCCAAGGCAGCGCTGAGCGCCCTGGCCTCCGTGCAGACCACCGCCGAGGTCAACCTGGCGGTGCGGGTGAGCTACCCCGAGCTGCCGGTGGACAACCGGCTGTTCAAGACCCTGCGTCTGCTGCGCATCCTCCGCCGCCCGCTCTATAGGCGCATGGCCCGCTCGGAGACGTGGACGGTGGAGATCAACGACGCCGAGATCGTCACCCTACCAGGGCAATTCTTCTGTCGGCTCGGGCAGGAGCTGAAGGCCCAGATGAAGGGAACCTATAAGTTCCTCTTCGGTCTGACCTGCGACGACATCATCTACGTCGTCCCGCCGGACGAGTGGGATCCCCAGCGCAAGGCGGAGGAGGAGTCCCTGTCCCTGGGCGTGAACACCTGGCCCCGCTTCCGCGAGCAGATGCCGCCGCTGTAGGGGCCGTCCCCGAACGACCCCTTCGACGGCCCAGAAGGAATCACGGCCGCAACGGCATTTGCCTATCGGTGACGGGACCCAGCGCACCGAACGTCAGATCTCGGCAGACGATGTGTATCCAGTCACTCCTATCCATCATGGAAATAGCCACGACGTAGAACTTCAGCCCGTCCCCGACAAGTTCCTCTCTATCCGGCCACCGCATTTCATCCTCGACGATAGCGATTATCGTCCAAGCCGCGCTGCCCCACTCCTCGATATCTGAGTCAACGTAGTGAAGACTTCTGTCGAAGCAGACCCGAGCACAAGAAACGAAGGTTAGCTCCCCGTTGACAGCATAGCCAAAGCCGAGTGGGTCATCCGGATGCGACTCTTGATCACGCACCCCATGAACTTGAAGCACCAGATCTCTATACTGGCGCCGCCAGTCTACGTGGCGAATCTCCGCCTCGCCCACCTGCCAGTCACGCTGGAACTCGGCAAGATCCATGTCTGCCTTCCTTGCGGAGGAACCTCAACGTCCGCCCAGGCCGTCCCCGCAGCTAGTACTCCGGGAACTTGACCCCTTCCAGCCAGACGCCTACCACCGTCGCGAAGTCCGGCGGCCCCAGGTTGGCCCGCCCGTCGATGATCACGTCCAGCAGGGCCGGCTTGCCCGCATCGACTGCCCGCTGGAGGGCGGCGGTGATCTGCTTCGGGTCCTCCACCCGCTCGCCATACCAGCCCGCCGCCTCGGCCATGCGGTCGTAGCGCACGTCGGTAAAGTCGACGCCGATGTAGCGCTGGCCGAAGGCGCCGTCCTGACCGGCCTTGATCATGCCGAAGGCGCGGTCGTTGTTCACCACCACTACGATGTTGGTGCCGAGGCGGACGGCCGTCTCCAGCTCCTGCACGTTCATCATGAAGAAGCCGTCGCCGCAGATGGCGAAAACTGGCCGCTGCGGGCACACCAGCTTGGCGGCGATGGCCTTGGGCAGGCCGCCGCCGCCCATGCCGCTATCGCCGGACCCGAGGAAGGAGCCGGGCTCGTAGATGCGAGTCAGGTAATGAGTCCAGATGGTCGTGTTGCCGCCGTCGGCGACGCAGATGGCGTCGCGGGGGAAGAAGGTCGCCACGTCCTTCACCACCCGCAGGGGGTGGATGGGTGCACTGTCGGACTTGGCCAGGTTCTCGAAGTTCTGGAGCCAGGCCGCCTGAGCCGCCCGATACCCGCCGAGGGCGGGGTTCTCGCCCCGCGGCTCGGTCGTCGCCTCCAGGGCGACGCGGATATCGCGCACGACGCCCCGCGCGTCGCCCAGGATGGCGAGGTCGGTCTCCCGGTTCTCGCCCAGGGTCTCGGGGGCAGTGTCCACCTGGATGATCTTCTGCTGACCAGGCTGCCCCCATACCGGCGGCTTCCCCCAGAAATCGAAGGCCCCCAAGCGGCAGCCGAGCACCAGCACCACGTCCGCCTGATTGCGGGCGGCCATGCCGCCGAAGCCCGGCCCGATCAGGTACTGGGGATGGTCCTCGGGGATCGCGCCGCGAGCGGTGGTGCTGGTGGTCACCGGGCAGCCCAGGAACTCGGCCAGGCGGAGCACCTCTTGCGTGGCTCCGGCCCGCAGGGCGCCGCCGCCGGCGTAGATGAGAGGAGTCTGGGCGCGGGCCAGCATCTCCGCCGCCTGACGCACCAGCTCCGGCTCAGCGCCGGCGGCAGAGGTGGGGCGGTAGCGGGCGGGCGGCAGAATCGACACCTCCGCCTCGTCGCCCTCAGCGAAGAGCACGTCCACCGGCAGGTCCAGGTGCACCGGCCCCGGCCGGCCGCTGAGGGCCATCCGGAAGGCCTCCTGCACCAGGGGTGCCACCCGGCTCCAGTGAGAGACGACGGCGCTCCACTTGGTGATGGGCCGGAACAGATCGAGCTGGTTGCACCCCTGCGTGGAGCCGTGGTCAGGGTAGGAGCGCCACGTCTGGTTCTGACAGGTGAGCACCAGTATGGGGATGCAATTCACATAGGCCTCGTAGACGCCGGGCACCAGGTTCACCGCCCCCGGCCCGACCGTCCCCAGGCAGACGCCCGGCTTGCCCGTCAGGCGAGAGTAGGTATCGGCCATGTGAGCGGCAGCCTGCTCATGGCGCGTCATGATGAAGTCCAACCCCTCACGGCGGCCAAAGCGGTAGATGGCGTCGGTTAAGGTCAGAGGTTGCGCCCCCGGGATACCGAAGATGAACTGGACATCCTCCTGGAGCAGGCACTTCACGAGGACATCCGCGCCCAACAGCTTGCCCATGATTCTCCTTTCGCCGCCCCTGGTTGACTGCTGGTACTAGCGTTTCGTGAAACCGCTCAGAATGACAGCCTTCGCTTGCCCTTCGACAAGCTCAGGGTGAGCGGAATGGCCGTTGGACGGGGCAACCCCCGCCCTTACTTCGTTTCCTCTTCCTCCCCCTGGCTGCGAGCCGGGGGCCCCGAATCCCGGGCGAAGGAACGCAATCGCTCCGCCATCTCGCGCAGGCGCCGGTCGACCGAGCCGTTCACCGTGCCCTCGGGGAAGGAGCCGTCGGAGCCCCGCTCGCCCGCAGGCCGGCCGGTCAGGATCTCGATGCCTTCGTCGACGCTGCGGATGGGGTAGACGTGGAAGCGGTCCTGCTCCACCGCCTCTACCACGTCCTCGCGCAGCATCAGGTTCTGGATGTTGCTCTCGGGGATGATGACGCCCTGGTCGCCGGTCAGGCCGGCGGCCCGGCACACGTCGAAGAAACCCTCGATCTTCTCGTTGACGCCGCCGATGGCCTGAACCTGGCCCTGCTGGTTGAGCGAGCCGGTGACGGCGAGGCCCTGGCGGACGGGTACGCCGGAGATGGCCGAGACGAGCGCGAACAGCTCGGCGCAAGAGGCGCTGTCACCCTCCACCCCCTCGTAGCTCTGCTCGAACACCAGGCGAGCGGAGAGGCTCATCGGCTTATCGTTAGCGTAGCGCTGGCTCAGGTAGCCGGAGAGTATGAGGACGCCCTTGGTGTGGATCGGCCCGCCCAGGCGCGCCTCCCGCTCGATGTCGACGAGGCCGGCCTGCCCCAGACCGATGCTGGCGGTGATCCGCGAGGGCCGGCCGAAGGCGTAGTCGCCCGTTTCGATGACGGCCAGACCGTTGACGCGCCCCACCGCCTCGCCGCTGGTGTCCACCAGGAAGGTGCCCCGCTGGATCAGCTCCTGGATTCGCTCTTGGATGAGGTTCGAGCGGTATATCTTCTCGTCGATGGCCTTGCGGACGTGGACCTCCGCCATCTGCGACGATCCATCCCGTTGGGCCCAGAAGTTGGCCTCTCGGATCACGTCGGCGACCTCTGAGAAGCGCGTACTGAGCTTCTGCTGGTCCTCGGCCGCCCGCGAGCCGTGCTCCACAACCTTGGCGACGGCGGCGGCGTCCAGCGGCCGCAGCCCTTCGCGGCGACAGAGCATGCAGACAAAAGCAACGTAATTGCGCACACTGTCGTCGTTGCGGTCCATGCGTACGTCGAACTCGGCCTTCACCTTGAACAGCTCGCGGAAGTCCTCGTCGAGGGCGTAGAGCAGGTAATAGAGGTGGGGTGGCCCGATGAGAACCACCTTTACGTCCAGGGGAATGGACTCCGGCTGGAGGCTCTTGGTCGTGAGAAATCCCAGACGTTCGCCCATGTCCTCCACCACGATCTGCCGGTCGCGGATCGCCCGCTTGAGGCCGTCGTAGGTGAGGAGATTGCGCAGCACCTCCTCCACCGGCAGTACCAGGTAGCCGCCATTGGCCTGGTGCAGCGAACCGCCCCTGATCAGCGTGAAGTCGGTCTGGAGGGCGCCGTAGAGGGCCTCCTTCTCGATGCGCCCGAACAAGTTGTTGTAGGTGGGATTCCTCTCCATGACCACCGGCGCCCCCACCGTTTCGCTGTGGTCCACGGCCACGTTCACCTCGTATTTGCGGAAGGCCGCCTCCTGCACCCAAGCCGGCGGGAGCCCGGCGGGCGTCTCCGGCTGGGGCTGACCTACGAACTGCTCGATGTTCGAGACGACATCCTCCTGCACTTCCTTCAGATAGGCCACCACCTGGGGCAGCGCCTCGTACTTCTCCTCCAGGTCCTCGATGAGGCCGCCCACCACGTGGAGGGCCACTTCCCGGTTCAGGGCCTGGAGCTGTCGGTTGGCCTCCTTCTCCCAGTTGCGGGCCTCCTTCAGCGAACGCTTTAGCTCCGCCTCCAGGGCCTCGCGCCGCTGGCGGATGGGCTCGCGCACCGCGGGGTCCAGGCTCAGGAACTCCTGCTCGCTCAGCGGTTTGCCGTCCACCATCGGCGCCACCACCCAGCCCACCGGCGTGGCCTGGATCGTGAACCCCTCCTGCTGGGCCTTCTGGTTGAGCTGGGCGAGAAGCGCCTCGCGCCGGCGCTGGAGAGCCTCGCCGATGGCGTCGCGCCGAGCGGAGTACTGGTCGCTTTCGAAGGCGGCGGGGATCTCCTTGCGCGCCCGCTGCACCAGCACCTTCATGTCTTGCTGAAGGTTGCGCCCGCCGCCGGGGGCCAGGCGTAGGGTGTGCGGCCGATAGGCATCGGCGAAGTTGTGGACATAGCACCAGTCGCTGGGCCGCTCCTCAGCCTTGGCCACGGTCTCCAAGAACGTGTGAACGGCCGTCGTCTTGCCCGTGCCCGGCTGCCCCGCCACGTAGACGTTGAACCCCCGCTCGCGGATGGCCAGCCCGAAGTCCAGGGCCTGTACCGCCCGCGGCTGGCCGATGATGGTCTCCAGCCCCGGCAGCTCAGCCGTGCTGCCGAAGCCCAGGCTGGCCGGATCGCAGACGTTGCGGAGCTTCGCTACGGGCACTTCTTCAGGCATGCTCGTCAACCTCCATTGGTCGCCAACATGATAGCACCGGCTGGCTTTAGCGGCCCCACCGGCCGAACGCCGACCGCAAGCCAGAGAGATGGTCGCCCAGCGAAGGCCTCGTGTCAACTCGCGGCCGCGCTCGGATCAGAGCGCCTCCGCCGGCTAGTGGTGTTGAGGCAGAGTGCCCTCCGTCGGCGGATGGCCGCCCAGGCCCAGCGTGCGCCGGGCCAAGTAGAGCACTAGCCCCAGGAACGTGGCGCCGCCGATGCCGGCCAGCGTTATGAGGGAGAGGAAGAGGATGTCGGGCCCGCCGCTTCCGCCGGCGGCAGGGACGGGGGCCGCCGACGGGGATATGAGGAAGGTGTATTCGCCCTCGCTCACGCTGCCGTCCTGGGCGGCGGCGACCCGCCACCGGAGGAGGTAGCGACCGGCCCTCAGGGCCTGAGGCGGGCTGATGATGAGGTGCGTGGGGTCGCGACGGTCTACGGCGGCGTAGAGGGGTTGGACCTCGGCGCCCGCCTCCGGCAGGCTCAGCGTGACCTGGGTGGCGGCGAAGTCGCTGACCAGCGGCTGGTCGAACCACATCTCCACCCGCACGGGGGCGTCGCCCAGCACCGAATCGTTAGGGGGGTCGGCGCGCACCAGGACGGCGTTGGCCGAGGCCGATGGCGCCGCGGCCAGGATCACGGCCAGGACAAGGGCGGCGAGGGCGATCGCCGCCAGGGCCGCTCCCTTCGCTGCCTGGCCGGGGTGTTCGCTCAGCATCGTAGGCAGCCAGATTCTATCACACGCAGAAGCTGAGGGAAGCGTCCTTTTCTTGTTCGGCGCGGAAAGCCCCTGCTATAATGCGATGGCAATTCCGGCAAACCTGCCGAACCCTCGGAGCGTCCATGGCTAAGACCCGCAGACCCATCGCCGAGGCCGAAGCGACTAGCGCCCCCATGACATCGGGGCGCTACCGCCGCATCGTGGTCAAACTGGGCACCAACCTCCTGACCGCCGGCACCGACCACCTGAACCTGGAGGTCATGTCGTCGGTCGTGGGGCAGGTCGCGCGGCTGGTCGAGCAGGGTGGCGAGGCCATCATCGTCAGCTCGGGCGCCATCGCCTGCGGCCTGCACCGCCTCGGCGCTCCCAAGGAGCGGAAGGACATCCCCTTTCGCCAGGTGCTGGCCTCGGTCGGACAGCCCTACCTGATGCGGGCCTACGAGGAGCTCTTCGCCTGGCACGACATCATCGTCGCCCAGACCCTCCTTACCCGCCGTGACCTGGCCGACCGCCAGGGCTACCTGAACGCCCGCAACACCCTGCTGGCCCTGCTCGAGGCGCGGGCGGTGGCCGTGGTCAACGAGAACGATGTGGTGGCGGTGGACGAGATCGAGGGGGCCAAGATCGGCGACAACGATAACCTGTCGGCGCTGGTGGCCAACCTGGTGGACGCCGACCTGCTCGTCCTTCTCACCGATACCGCCGGCCTGTTCAGCGCCGACCCCCGTCACGATCCGCAGGCGCGCCTCATCCCGCGCGTGGAGCGCATCGACCCGGACATCGAGGCGCTGGCGGGGAACAGCGGCGGCCGCGGTGTGGGCGGCATGGCGACGAAAGTCCAGGCCGCCCGCCTGGCCACGGCCGGCGGCACCGACGTCGTCATCGCCGATGGCCACGAACGGGACGTGCTGACCCGCCTGGTGCAGGGAGAGATGGTGGGCACCTTCTTTCCGGCCGCCGCCGACCGCATGGAGAGCCGCAAACGCTGGATGCTGTCTGGTCTCTCTCTCAAGGGGAGCGTTGGGGTGGATGCCGGAGCGGCCCGCGCCCTGCGCCAGGAGAACCGCAGCCTGCTGCCGGCCGGCGTCCGCTCGGCGGATGGCCCCTTCGAGCGAGGCGACGTCATCGCCATCTGCGATAGCCAGGGCCGGCGCATCGCCTGCGGCATCGCTAACTACAGCTCTGCGGACATCGAGACCATTCGCGGCCAGCGCTCGGATCACATCGAGGAGGCGCTGGGCTACGAGTACGGGGCCGAGGTGGTGCACCGGGACAACCTGGTGCTCCTGTAGGCCGGGGCGCTCTTCGCCGATGTCACACCCGACGCTACACTGGTGAGGTTCCGGCCCTCCCGTCTCAGGCGGGAGGGGAAGGAGGCAGGTCATCAAGAGGAGTAGGTATGGGCTCCGTCGTTAAGAAGCGGCGCAAGAAGATCCGGAAGCACAAGCACCGCAAGATGCTGAAGAAGACTCGCTGGCAGCGCCGGCACCGCGGCTAGAACCGCGGCCCGTCGTCGGCCAGCGCCGCCCGGGGGGCCATATGGCGACGCGGCGTTTTCGGGGGACGGTGGAGGTGCTAGGCGGCGAGGGCAAGGTCGTGGCCGACGCTCTCTGCGAGCTGGTGGTCGACGCCCTCGGCCTCGGCCTGGATGAGTGGGAAGGTGTCCTGCGCGATGTCAGGCCGCCCGGCTCGCTCTCGGAGGGCCGCTACCGCCTGCGCCTGCCCAACGCCGGCGAGGTGGAGATCGTCATCAATCGCGCCTTCAGTCGCGGCCAGGGCGAGGCGGCGGCCGTCTATCAGTTCCTGGGGAGCGGCCCGCCGCCGCTGCCCGAAGGGTAAGCCGTGCTGGAAAGCTTCCGGCGCACGTTCGGCCGCCCGCGCCGTTCGACGGAGGACATGTGGGTGAAGGTGGCCACCACCTATCGTGCGGATGAGGCAGAGGTCTGGCGGGAGACCCTTCAGGCCGATGAGGTCCAGCCCACCATCCGGGAGGTGCCCCGCGAGCCGGGGCCGCCGCCGGTCCCGCCCTGCTGGGAGGTGTGGGTGCGGGTCAGCGATGAGCCCCGCGCCCGCCTGGTCCTGGGTTTTTCCGGGCATAGCGTAATCCATTTGCCGCGGCGCAAGGCCAAGCGGCCGCCAAAATGAGCACGACGGTGTGCATGAGCATCCGCGAGAAGCTGGCGGTCAACACGCCCATTCGCGACTGGTTCATGCGGGGCGAGATGGTTGCCTTCCGTCGCCTGGCCGACCTGCCGGCCGGCGCGGCGGTGCTGGACATGGGCTGCGGCCGCGGCACCTCCGCTCGCCTGATCCTGGAGATCTTCCGGCCGGCGCGACTGGTAGCTTTCGACTTCGATGCGGCGCTGATCGAGCAGGCCCGCCGCCGCCTCGCGCCGCTCCTGAGGGACGGGGTGGAGGTGCGTGTCGCCGACGCCACCCGCCTGTCGTTCGGCGACGGCGAGTTTGACGCCGCCTTCGAGGTGGCCATGCTCCACCACATCCCCGACTGGCGCGCGGCCCTGCGCGAGATCGCCCGCGTCCTGAAGCCCGGCGGCGTCCTCTACTTCGCCGAGCCGTCGTGGGGGCGCCTCCACCGCGGCCTGTATTGCCTGATGGGCCACCCCAAGGACACCGGCTTCAGCGCCGACGAGCTACGCCGCGCCCTGACCGAGGCCGGCCTGGAGACGGACGGCGCCTTTCGCCGCACGCTCCTGTGGGACCTGGTGGGCCTGGCCCGCCGGACGAGCGGCGCGGGAGCGTGAGGCGAAAGGAAGCGGAGCCTGTTCGTTCCCAAGAGCGTGGAAGACCTGAAGCGGATGGTCCAACAGCGCCTGCAAGAAACCGCTCGGCTTGAGTTCAAGCGTGAGCTTCCCCAGGCTGGCAAGAACGACGCTCTGGCAAAAGATGTGGCTGCTATGACCAACACAGAGGGTGGTGTCATCGTCTACGGCATTGGGCAGGACAAGCTGGGCCGAGCCGCAGAGCTGCACCCGTTCGCCGTGTCGGGTGCCGCCGAGCGCGTTACCTTGGTAGCACAGAACTGGTTAGACGAGCCGCTCACCCTGGGTTCGGTGCACTCTGTCCCTTCTGAACACGGGGAAAATCTAGGCTTCCTCGTGGTGGAGGTGCCACGAAGCGACCGTGCTCCACACTTCTGTCAGGGCGCTGCTTGGGGCCGCACAGCAAGAGGCAACGCACCGCTCACTAGGCGGCGAGTTGGGGAACTGTTCGCCCGTTCACCTGGCTTCGCTGAGGAATTTGGGCTCGTCGTGGGGCGGCCGGGGCGGGTCCTAGCGAAGCAGGTTGCCGAACGGTACCAGGAGACAGTATTTGGCGAGCCGCGCACAACGCAGTGCTATCACCTGGTCTTCGAGAACGACGGAAGTGTAGACGTGTTCGACGTGACGTGGGAGTGGGTCGCAAGGCCGGGAGACAAGCCACCCCCGGCTGTTCCGGAGGATCCCTTTCCACTTGAGACCATGCCGGCGGGCGTCCAGGTTCGCCTCTACGTGATACACACTTTCGGAACCGCGCGCGATCTTAGAGTGTGGACTCGCTGGCGGGACACAGATGGCAAGGCGTACGAGCAAACTTGGCCCATCACATTCTAGAGGGGTTTTGCCATGACAACCGCCATCGCTGAGCTGCAGGCCAAGGGTGCGGCCGCCCGTCAGGCGGCCCGCGTCCTCGCCCGTTTGTCCACCGACGTCAAGAACCGCGCCCTCGTCGCTATCGCCGAGGCGCTGGCCGCCCGCCAGGACGAGATCCTGGCCGCCAACGACCAGGACGTCCGCGCCAGCCGCGAGGCCGGAATCGCCGAGGCGGTGCTGGACCGCCTGGCCCTCACGCCCGAGCGCCTGGCCGGCATCGCCCGCGACGTGCGCACCGTGGCCGACCTGCCCGACCCCATCGGCGAGACCATCGACCAGCGCGTTCTGCCCAACGGCCTCGTCGTCGGGCGGCGACGGGTGCCCCTGGGGGTCATCGGCGCCATCTACGAGGCGCGGCCCAACGTCACCGTGGACATCGCCTCGCTCTGCCTGAAGAGCGGCAACGCCTGCTTCCTGCGCGGCGGCAAGGAGGCCATCCGCTCCAACACCATCCTCGCCCGTGTCCTGCGCGAGGCGATCGCCGCTGCCGGCGCCCCCGCCGACGCCGTCCAGATGATGGAGAGCACCGATCGCGCCCTGGTGGGCGAGATGCTGAAGATGCGCGACGTCATCGACCTGGTGGTGCCCCGCGGCGGCGCCGAGCTCATCCGCTTCGTGGCCGAGAACGCCCGCATGCCGGTGCTCATCGGCGGCATGGGCGTCTGCCACACCTACGTAGACCGCGCCGCCGACCTGGCCAAGGCCGAGGCGGTTGTCAACAACGCCAAGTGCCGCCGGCCCACCATCTGCAACGCCCTTGATACCCTCCTCGTCCACGCCGACGTGGCCGAGGCCTTCCTGCCGGCCCTGGGCCGCCGCTGGGCCGAGAAGGTGGAGATGCGCTGCGACCCCCGTTCGCTGCGGGTGCTGCGGGCCCAGGAGATCGCCGGCCTGGCCCTGCGGGAAGCGGCCCCCGACGACTTTGGCAAGGAGTTCCTGGCCCTCGTGGCGGCGGTCAAAGTGGTAGACTCTCTGGACGAGGCCCTGGAGCACATCCAGCGCTACGCCACCGGCCACTCCGACGCCATCGTCACTGAGGACTACTCGGCGGCCATGCGCTTCGTGGACGAGGTCGACACCGCCGTCGTTTACGTCAACGCCAGCACCCAGTTCACCGACGGCGCCCAGTTCGGCCTGGGGGCGGAGATCATCGATTCGACGCAAAAGACCATCGCCCGCGGGCCGGTGGCCCTGCGGGAGATCACCACCTACAAGTGGATCGTCTTGGGAAGCGGACAGACTCGCCCATGAGAAGGAGGAGGAGATGAGGGACTACTACTTCGAACGGGAGTGCCGCACGCCCTACTCCGAGTGCTACGCCATCGAGGTCGATGGCAACGAGGTCGGGCGAGTTGACATCCACTTTACCGCCGGCATGGCTTACGCCACCCTCTGCGTGGGCGACACCCTGAGCGATGACGACGTGCGCGACCTGATCGGCGAGATCGACGAGAAGCTGGTGCTCACCACCGACCCCTTCCGCGAGGACTTCGTCGTCACCGTCTGGACCGGGCGCGAGTCCGCGGTCTACTCCGATGAGGACTTCGCCGAGGAAGAGGAGGACGGCGAGGAGGAAGAGGAGGAGGTGGAGGGCAACGGCCACCGTGCCTAGTGCTGCATGTTCTCCAGCGGCCCCCGGTACCGCCCATCGTCAGGCTCGGTGTGGATGGTGATGACGGCGTACGGTAGGTGCTCCCGGATGTCAGACTCGAGGTGGTCGCAGAGGTTGTGCACCTCCTGGATGGTGCGGCTCGGGTCCACCAGGAGGTGCAGCTCCACATAGCGGGTGCGGCCGGAGCGGCGGGTGCGCAGGTGGTGGAAGCCGCGCACCTCCGCGTGGTGCTCCAGGATCGTCCCGCGGATGTGCCGCTCCTCATCCTCGGGCAGGCGCACGTCCATGATCTCCGCCACTGCGTTCCGTAGCAGACCGAAGGCAGCGAACCACAGGTAGCCGGCCAGCACCAGCGCCACGATCGGGTCGAAGAGGTTGATCCCGGTCACCTGCACCAGCACCAGGGCCGTGAACACCGCCAGCGCCTGGACAACGTTGGTCTGAAGGTGCTTGGCGTCGGAGGCAAGAGCCAGCGATTCGGTCGCCCTGGCGGCTCTGCCCACGACCTGAGAGACCAGCGTGTTCAGGACGGCGGCCACGGCCATCGCCATGAGGCCGATGCCCACGTCCACGTCCTGGCCGCCGTGGATGATGCGCGCGACGGCCTGATAGGTGATGAAGACGCCGCCCAGGCTGATGACGCCGGCCTCCACCGCCGCCGCGAGTGTCTCCACCTTGCCGTGGCCGTAGGGGTGCTCCAGGTCGGCCGGACGGTGGGCGATGCTCACGCTGAACAGGGCGGCCGCCGAGGCCACCAAGTCCTCGCCGCTGTCCATGGCGTCGGACAGCACCGCGATGCTGCCGCTGATCAGGCCGACCACCAGCTTCAGGATGAGCAGGAACAGGTTGGAGAAGAAGGAGAGGGCGGCGGCGCGAATGCCAACGTTCATCCTGAGCCCAGAAGGATCATCTCTCTGCCCCGACCTCGGTCGGGGGGACGCTCCGGCTAGCGACCTTTCCGTACCAGAACGCCACGGGCGGCCTCGGCGATCTTCTCCGGCGTCAGGCCGTAGTGCTTCAGCAGCAGGTCCCAGCGGCCGGAGGAGGCATACCTGTCCTGCATCCCCACGAAGGCCATGGGCACCGGCTGCTGGCAGGCGACCGTCTGCGCGACGACGCTGCCCAGGCCGCCGTGCACCAGGTGGTCCTCGGCGGTCACGATGGCCCCCGTCTCGCGGGCCGCCGCCAGCACGGCGTCCTCGTCCAGGGGCTTCAGGGAGGCCATGTTCAGCACGCGACAATCGATCCCTTCGCCGGCCAGCAACTCCGCCGCCTCCAGGGCCGCCTTGACCATCACCCCGATGGCCATCAGCGTCACATCCTTGCCTGGCCGCAGGACGTCGGCCTTCCCCAGGGCGAACCGATAGCCCTCGTCGTAGATCAGCGGAACCTTGGGCCGTACGGTGCGGATGTAGAAGGGGCCATCGGTGCGGGCCGCGACCTCGATGGCCTGCTCCGCTTCCACGACGTCGGCGGGCACCACCACCCGGAAGCCCGGCAGCGCCAGCATGAGGGCGAGGTCGTCGACGGCCTGCGCCGAGGCGCCATCTTCGCCGGTGACAATGCCGGCGTGGCTGGCCACCAGCTTCACGTTCAGGCGCGGCTGGGCGACGCCCAGGCGGAGCTGGTCGAAGCACCGGCCGGGGGCGAAGACGGCGAAGGTGCTGATGAACACCGTCTTGCCGGCCGCCGCCAAGCCGGCCGCCACGTTCACCATGTTCTGCTCGGCTACGCCCACGGTGATGAAACGGTCCGGGAACTCCCGCCCGAACAGGCGAGCCGTTGTGGAGCTGCCCAGGTCGGCGTCCACGACCACGATGTCCAGCCCCTCCCGTCGCAGCCGGGCCAGGGTTGGGCCCAGCGCCTCGCGCGTAGCGGCGGCGGCGCGCACGGTCATGCCAGCTCTACCAGGGCCTTCTCGGCCTCTTCCGGCGACAGCGCCTTGCCGTGGAAGGCGGGGTTGTTCTCCACGAAGCTCACGCCCTTCCCCTTCACCGTATTGGCGACGATGGCGGTGGGCTTCCCTTTCACCCCCTGGGCCTTCTTCAGCGCCTCGATGAGCGCAGCGATGTCGTGGCCGTCCACCTCCAGCACCTCCCAGCCGAAGGCGCGCCACTTGTCCGGCAAGGGCTGGAGGGACATGATGTTCACCGTGTGCCCCTCCTCGCCGACCCAGCCGCCCACCCGTCGCGGGTGGCCGCTGTTGGGGTAGCGGCTGTAGTCGGAAAAGCCGTCGTTCTGGATGTGGTTGTAGTCGATGATGGCCGTGAGGTTGTCGACCTGATGATGACCACAGGCCAAGGCCGCCTCCCAGGTCGCCCCCTCATTGCAGTCGCCGTCACCCAGGAGACAGTAGACGCGATAGCCCTTGCCATCCAGGCGGGCGGCC
The DNA here is from genome assembly GCA_963701285.1 of uncultured Chloroflexia bacterium. GTDB lineage: Bacteria > Chloroflexota > Dehalococcoidia > SM23-28-2 > SM23-28-2. Next base: position 796,258 of record OY969584.1, read on the forward strand.
AGCGCCTGGCCCAGCCCGAACGACAGGCCCATGCCCAGCGAGCCGGCGGACATCTCCACCCCGGGCGGGCTGCCGGCCACGGTGTGACCCTGGAGACGGCTGCCCAACTGCCGGAGGGTGGTCAGTTCCTCCACAGGCAGGTAGCCGCACTCAGCCAGGACGGCATAGACGGCGGGGGCCGCGTGCCCCTTGCTCAGGACAAAGCGGTCGCGGTCCGGCCAGGCGGGGTTGGCGGGGTCGTGGCGAAGGATGGACCCGTAGAGCGCCACCAGAATGTCCACACAGGACAGCGAGCCGCCTGGGTGCCCCGACCTGGCGGCCGTCGTCATCGTGATTATGTGGCGCCGAACGCGCTTGGCGAGGGCTTCCAACGCCTGAAAGGAAGCGCTACTTGCCAGGATCAAGGGTGGCTGGTTCACCTCCGGGGTTTTCCTGCGGATTAGCTCCGTCGACGGGCAGGCAGGGCCATTATACGGACAGTCTGTTTTTGTTGTCTACGGGCCGATGGAGTAGACCTCCGGCACCGCGCCGTCCGGGGCGGCTTGGGTGACACGATATCGATGCCCCCGCCTTTTCGGCCATCGGCAGAGTCGGAGTCCGCGAGGCGGACAGGCGGGGGTCGCGAGACAACGTGCCAGCAGCAGACCGTCATGTGCTATGATGGGCGCGTGATTGTCGACTCCCATACGCACATCTTCCCGCCGCGTATGCGCGAGCAGCGGGAGGAGTACCTGCGGCGCGACCCCGCCTTCGCCGAGATGTACGCTAGCCCCAAGGCCCGTCTGGCCGATGCCGACGAGCTTTTGGCCAGCATGGACGAGGCGGCCATCGACCGCAGCGTGGTGCTCGGCTTCGCCTGGTCGGAGCTGGAGCCCTGCGTGCAGCACAACGACTACCTGCTGGAGGCGTCGGCCAGCAGCGGCGGACGCCTCATCCCCTTCTGCACCATCCAGCCGCGGGCCGGCAACGACGCCCTGCGCGAGATGGAGCGCTGCGCCCGGGCGGGGGCGCGCGGCCTGGGCGAGCTGCGCCCCGACAGCCAGGGCTACCGCCTGGACGACGGCGCCGCCGCTGAGGTGCTGGCCGAGGCGGCGCTGCGCCACGGCCTCGTCCTCCTCTTCCACGTCAGCGAGCCCGTCGGCCACTCCTACCCGGGCAAGGAGGGGCTAAGCCTCGCCTCTTTCTACCGCTTCCTGCTGGGCCACGGCGGGCAGCCGGTGGTGGGCTCCCACTGGGCCGGCGGCCTGCCGTTCTACGCCCCCATGCCCGAAGTGCGTCAGGTCCTGGCCAACGCCTGCGTCGATACGGCGGCCACCCCCCTTCTCTACGAGCCGGCCATCTACGGCCAGGTGGCGCGACTGGTGGGGGCAGAGCGCATCCTCTTCGGGAGCGACTTCCCGCTCATCAGCCAGCGCCGTCAGCGCCAGGCCGTCGAGGAGGCCTTCCCGGCGGACGACCCTGCCCGCGCCCTCATCCTGGGCGAGAACGCTCGCCGCCTGTTGAGGTTAGAGCCATGAGAGAGAAGAACGAGGAGTCCGAGCTGCGCCTGTTTGTGGCCTGCGAGCTGCCGCCAGAGATGAAGGACGGCCTGGCGGCCCTCGAGGAGACGCTGCGCCGCCAGGGGGCCCCGCCACTGCGCTGGGTGCGACCGGACGGTATCCACCTAACGTTGAAGTTCCTGGGCGGCGTGCCCGCCGAGCGCGTGGCCGCCATCTGCGCGGCCTTGGCCCCCATCGTCGAGGGCATCCGGCCTCTAGCGCTGTCTCTGGGCTCCGTCGGCACCTTCGGCGGGCGGCGCGGCGCGCGGGTGCTCTGGGTGGGCGTTGAGGGGGACGTATCGCGGGTGGCCGAGCTCCAGCGCCGGGTAGAGGCCGCGCTGGCGCCCCTGGGCTTCCCGGCCGAGAACCGGCCGTTCTCGCCCCATCTGACCCTCGCCCGCGTGCCGGAGAACGTGGGCGGCGCCGACCGTGAGCGGCTCTGGGAGCTGGCGAAGGCGGTGCCCGCGCCCAAGGCCGCGCCGGTCACCATCCGCGAGGTGAGCCTGATGCGCAGCATCCTGGGCCCTGGCGGCGCCGTCTACGAGCGCCTGGCCGCCTTCCCCCTGAGCTAGCAGCCGTCCACCGACAGCCGCAGGTAGCGCGCCAGTGGCCGTGTTCGCCCTTCGACAGGCTCAGGGCGAGCGGTTTCGGTTGTCTGGTAATGTCCACTCATGGTGGGGCTTACCCCAACGCTCATGGTGGGCCTGGCCAACCGCTCATGGCGAGCCCGTCGAACCATGAGCGGACCGAGACGTTCTCCCCAACTCCCTGAGCCTGGTCGCCCTACTCGTACCCCCGGGGACGCTCTCGCTGCCAGCGCCAGGCGCTCTCGATGATCTCCTCCAGCCCCGTAACCAGCGGCTGCCAGCCTAGCTCCGCCTTCGCCTTGTCCGCCGAGGCTACCAGCACGGGCGGGTCGCCGGGGCGGCGATCCTCTTCTTTGACGTCGATGGGTTGGCCGCTGATCCGGCGGGCCGCTTCGATGACCTCCCGGTTGGAGAAGCCGCGGCCGTTGCCCAGATTGTAGACCCCGCTCCCTTTGTCCAGCCGGCGCAGGGCCAGGATGTGAGCCGCCGCCAGGTCCGAGACGTGGATGTAGTCGCGGATGCAGGTGCCGTCGGGGGTAGGGTAGTCGGTGCCGTACAGGGGCACGGCAGGGCGCTGGCCCAGCGCCACCTGGAGCACGATGGGGATGAGGTGCGTCTCCGGGCGATGGTCTTCGCCCACCTTGTCGGTGGCTCCGGCGGCGTTGAAGTAGCGCAGCGACACGTGGCGCAGGCCGCACTGGCTCCCGTACCAGGCCAGCATCGCCTCGACGATGGCTTTGGACTCGCCGTAGGGGTTGACGGGCCGGATGGGCGCCTCCTCGGCGATGGGCTCCGAGGAAGCCGGGGCGCCGTAGACGGCGGCGCTGGAGCTGAAGACGATGCGATGGACGTCGTACTCCAGCATCGTGTTCAGGAGGCAGATGGCGCCGCCGACGTTGTTGGCAAAGTAGCGGCCGGGCTGGGTCATCGACTCGCCGGCAACGATGAAGCCGCCGTAGTAGAGCACCGCATCGATGGAGTAGTCGGCCAGGACGCGGCCCAGGGCCTCCTGGTCGCGCACATCGCCCACCACCAGCTCGGCCCCGCGAGGGACGGCGGCGGCGTGGCCGGTGATCAGGTTATCGTAGACCGTCACCTTGTGGCCCGCCGCCAGCAGCTCGGCCGTGGTCACGCTGCCGATGTAGCCGGCGCCGCCGACGACCAGTATGCGCAGTGTCTAATCCTCGAACCGTTTGAATACGAGGCAGGCGTCTTGCCCGCCGAATCCGAAGCTGTTCTTCAGGACCGTCCGCACGTTGGCGCGACGGGCCTTATTGGGCACATAGTCCAGGTCGCACTGCGGGTCGGCCTCCTCCTGGTTGATGGTGGGGTGGATGATACCGGTCTGCAGGGTCATGACGCAGACCACGGATTCCAGCGCCCCCGAGCCGCCCAGGGCGTGGCCGATCATCGACTTCGTGGAGCTGATCGGGATGCGATAGGCATACTCGCCGAAGACGGCCTTGATGGCCAGCGTCTCGGACACGTCGTTGAGGGGGGTGGAGGTGCCGTGAGCGTTGATGTAGTCCACCTCCTCGGGCTGGAGGTCGGCGTCCTCCAGCGCCCAGCGCATCGTCCGGATAGCGCCCTCGCCGTCGGGGCAAGGGGCCACCATGTGATAGCCGTCGTTGCAGGCCCCGTAGCCCGCCAGCTCGGCCAGGATGCGGGCCCCGCGGGCTCGGGCGTGCTCCAGGCTTTCCAGCACGAGCATGGCGGCACCCTCGGCGGCTACGAAGCCGTCGCGGCCGGCGTCGAAGGGCCGGCTCGCCTTTTGGGGCGCGTCGTTGCGGGTGGAGAGAGCGCGCATGACCGAGAAGCCGCTCAGCCCCAGCTCCGAGATGCCCGCCTCGGTGCCGCCAGCCAGCATCACCTCCGCCCGACCCAGGCGAATGACGTCGCGGGCCTCACCCAACGCCTGCGTGGAGGCGGCGCAGGCCGTGGTGATGGTGTTGTTGTAGCCTTTGGCCCCGAAGATCATGCTCACATGGGCTGCAGCCATATTCGGTAGCATCTTGGGGACATAGAAGGGGTCTACCCGCATGCCCCCGCGCGACAAGATTGTTCGCATCGCCCCATCGGTGTCAACGATGCCACCGATGCCGTTGCCCACCAGTACGCCCATGCGCTCAGAGTCGACCCGGCCACCATCCAGGCCGGCGTCATCGACGGCCTGGCGGGTTGCGGCCACGACCAGCTGGCTGAAGCGAGCCATGCGGCGAGCGTCGCGGCGGTCCATGTAGTCCGTGGGCTCAAAGCCGTGCAACTCGCCCGCGATGTGGACCGGGTACTTCATGTAGACCTCGCGCTCGATGCGGGTAATGTAGCCGATGCCGGAGCGGCCCTCCACGCACCCCTGCCAGAAGTCGGCCACCGAGTTGCCCAGGCAGGTCAAGGCGCCCATGCCGGTGATGACGACCCGCCGGTTGTCGATGGGTCCTCGGCTCATGGTCACACCTCCCGTTGCTGGCCGGCCAGGGCCGAAGGTGGGGACGCAAGCCGGCCCACGCCAGAGCAGCCAGACCCCACCAGGCCAAGCATCTGCTCACGCGCTTCCGCCACCACAAAGAGAGAGCCCACCACGCACACCAGGTCGCCGGGTTCAGCCAGGGCGAGGGCCCGCCCCAGGGCTACCGCCACCGACGGGGCACTCTCCGTCGAAACGCCGGCAGCGGCGTAGCCGGCGGCCACCATCGCTGGGTCGGCGGCGCGCGGGTGACCGGAGCGGGTGGCGATGACCAGCGTCGTCAGTGGCGCCAGCTCCCGCGCCATGTCGGCCACCGTCTTGTCCTGGGACACGCCGGTGATCAGGATGACCCGTCGGAACTGGAAGTAGTCCTGTAGAGCCTGGCGCAGGCGACGGGCAGAGTCGCCGTTGTGGGCGCCATCGGCCACTACCAGCGGCTGTTGCCGCAGCACCTCCAGCCGTCCCGGCCAGCGCACCTGCTGCAGGCCCGCCGCTATCGCCTCCTCCGCCACCGCAGCGCCGCGGTCCACCAACACGTCGATGGCGGCAATGGCCGTCGCGGCGTTCTCCAGCTGGTGCGCGCCCAGCAACGGCAGCCACAGCTCCCGCGTCTGGCGGGGGCCGTCGAGGCGCAGGCTCTGCCCCGATAGATCCCAGGCCAAGCGCAGCCAGGAATAGGATTGGGCCACGTCCACCAACGGAGCCCCCACCTCCGCCGCCCGGCGCCGGACGACGGCCGCCGCCCCGGCGAAGGGCTGGGGCGCCATCACCACCGGGCAGGCCGGCCGGATGATGGCCGCCTTCTCCGCCGCGATGGCCTCGACTGTATCGCCCAGGATGGCGGTGTGCTCCAGGCTTATCGGGCCGATGACGGCCACGTTCTTGTCCTCGACCACGCTGGTGGCATCGAGGCGGCCGCCCATGCCCACCTCCAGCACCTGCCAGCCGGCGCCCTGCTCGTGGAAGCAGAGGAATGCCAGGGCGGTGAGCAGCTCGAAGGTGGTGAGCCGCCCGAAGCGGCCGTCGGCATTCTCGGCCGCCACGGCAGGCGCCATCGTCTCCGCCAGGCGGGCGAAGTCCTCCGGGGAGATAAGCCGGCCGTCCACGGCGATGCGTTCGCAGAAGCTGTGGAGGTGGGGGCTGGTATAGAGGCCAACGCCGCCGCTGCCGGCCGCCGTCAGAATGGCGGCGGTCATGGCGGCGATGCTCCCTTTGCCCTTGCTGCCGGCGATCTGCACCGTCCGCCGGCCGCGCTGAGGCCCGCCCAGACGGGCCAGGACCGAATTCAGACGGCGCAGGTCGAAGTTGACTGCGGCAAAGGCCTGGGCGGGCGCCCGCTCCCAGTCAGTAAAGCCGGAAAGGTAATCGATGGCCTGCTGGTAGTCCATGGTGGTAGCGAATGAGGGCTCCCCTAGCCGTTGCGGCGGGCCTCCTCATCATGGCATCGCGCTCAGAGTGTAGCACCGCCCAGGCAGTGGCTCAACGAGACGCCGCCGCCTCGGCCGAGTATCATCGAGTTAGCATGTCCGGCAGGCACACCACAGCCCGCCTACCGCAAGAGGATCGGCAGTTGGCCGCGCTGCGTCAGCGCGGCTGGAGGCCGCCAGCGCAGGCCGAGCACCCCCTCGGCCGCCTGCAAGGGCGGTCGTTGAGGGTCGGGCGACTGCTGGTTCTCCTAGGGCCCAAGAGCAGCGTCGGCGCCCGCTACTTCCAGCTCTTCCTCCGTGTCGCCCCGGGCGGGCTGAGCCAGGGGGCGTTCCTCCTGGGGCTGCACAACAGCGGCCCCTTCCCGGCCTACAACTGGATCGACGTGGCCCGCTACGACGGCGCGGCCAGCTTCGCCGACGGTGCGGAGTTGACGCTGGCGGGCCCGCCGGAGCGCCGCCTTTTCCGCCTCCTGGGCGGTTTGGTCCCGCCCGGCGGCCACCTGATGGTGGAGTACGAATCGGCCCACGCCCGCTCCACGGAGCGGATGCTCTCCCTGGGCGTGCCTCCGGTTGCCACGCCCCTGGGCTACCTGATGTTCCTCGCTGGTTGCGGCGCCAGCTTCCGCGACTGGTACATCAGCGAGGGCGGCCGCGAGGGCCCGCGCCGGCTTCAGGGGTTCAAGCCCCTGGACTCGGCCAGCGCCGCCCGTAAGGCCGTGGCCATGGCCGCCGAGCTGCACGCCTTCCTTGCGCCAGGGGCGCATCGCCGGGAGTGGGACGCCATGGCTCGCGGCCTGGCCCGGCGGGTGCTGCGCCGGCTTGAGGACTTGCAGACGACCCCAGCCTGAATGCCGGAGAATTGGGGGGGGGGCGGTGCCTCCGCCTTCGTACGGGAGCTCCACCACGCATCGCTTCGCTCTTGACGGCCCCGAGGGCCGCGAGTAACATGAGCTAGCTGAAAATGAACCAGCCGGCCGTCGTTCCGGTGTCAGGCTACCGCCTTGCCGCAATTCGAGGGGCGGCTATTTTTTGGCTTTTCTAACCCACTCGAAGGGAGGTTCCGGTGATCACCATTAGCTCCATCAAGGCCGACATCGGTGGTTACGTCGGCCATTCGTCCATGCACCCCAACATCCTGGCCCTGGGCCAGGAGGAGATGGAGAAGGCCCGCCAGCGCGGCCTCCTCGTCGACTTCCACGTCAGCCAGTGCGGCGACGACCTGTTCCTGATCATGACCCACGAGCGGGGCGAGAACAACGAAGAAGTGCACCGCCTGGCCTGGGACACCTTCGTGAAGGGCACAGAGGTCGCCAAGAAGCTGAAGCTCTACGGCGCCGGCCAGGACCTACTGGCCGATGCCTTCTCCGGCAACATCCGCGGCGCCGGCCCGGGCTCGGCGGAGATGGAGATCGACGAGCGCCCCTCGGAGCCCATCATCGTCTTCATGGCCGACAAGACCTCGGCGGGCTCCTTCAATCTTCCCTTCTACAAGATGTTTGCCGACCCCTTCAACACCGCCGGCCTCGTCATCGCCGAGAGCCTGTACGAGGGCTTCACCTTCGAGATCCAGGACGTGCGCGAGCACCTGCAGATCTCCCTTCACACGCCGGAAGAGGCCTACTATGCTCTCATCCTCATGGGCGCGCCATCCCGTTACTCCGTGAAGCGGGTCTACGCGCGGGCCACCAACGAGATCGCTGCCGTCTCCAGTACCGACAAGCTCTCCCTCATCGCTGGCCGCTACGTGGGCAAGGATGACCCGGTGGCCATGGCCCGTTGCCAGGGCAACTTCCCGGCCGTGGGGGAGATCCTGGAGCCCTTCACCACCGCCTACCTCGTCGAAGGGTGGATGCGCGGGTCCCATCACGGGCCCTGGATGCCGGTGGCCCTGAACGACGCCAACCCCAGCCGTTTCGACGGGCCGCCGCGGCTCGTGGCTCTGGGCTTCCAGCTCGCCGACGGCAAGCTAATCGGCCCGCGGGACATGTTCGACGACCCCGGCTTCGATAGGGCACGCGACGAGGCCAACCTGATCGCCGACTACCTGCGCAAGCACGGCCCGTTCGAGCCGCACCGCCTGCCCCTGGAGGAGATGGAGTACACCACCATGCCCATCATCGCCAAGAAGCTTGCCTCCCGCTGGCAGAAGATGGAGTAGCGAGATCGGCCTGGCGGGGGCCGCGGGTCATGTCTTGGGGGGTTCCACCATGAAGACCAGCAGTGAAGACCCGAAACCGAAGTTCGTCCTGTCGGTTCGTTGGCTCCTTGGGATTCTCGCTTGGTCTGTCGGGTTCTTCGTACTATTCGCCGTCCTCGACATGGCAGAAAGGGCCCGGGCCGTGGCTCTCGCGACATGTGCGGCGGCTGCGGTCGCATCGGGTGTTGAACTCGCTCGCCAAGCAGCGATAACGTTCCTGGAGTTTTGGCGCGAGGTGTCTGCGTCGAGAGGCGCGCCTACTTGCGACATACGGCTGTGCGTCGTGAGCCAAGCCGAGACAGCAGGCGTACAAGGCGTTTACACAAGGTTCACCCCTGAAGGGCAAGGAGACGCTGAAATCCGGATGGCGCTGGAGAGGCAACTGAAAAGAGGGACAGGGGAATTCCGGGTGCTCGGCGTCGCGGGGCCGTGCTTGTTACAGCATCTTGACGCCCGCAAGCTGTTCAGTAAATACATGCCCCAGTCCAGCGTAACCGTAAGGGCCATCCTGCTTGACGAGCATTCCGCTTGGGCCGGCGTGAGAGATGGTGTGGAGAAGCAACATCTGACGAAGGATCAGATTAGGGCGTCTTCCGGATACCTTCATGAGATGCGCCGTCAATGGGGAGAAGCGAGGGTTGACTACCGAGCAACTGACATACCGCTTCCCGCGTTCGTAGTGATAACAGATGAATGGGCATTCGTGGAGGCCTACCCCCTGGCCGAGGTAATTGGACCGTTGGGCGGCAGGACCCCTCTCCTAAAGCTCGGCGCCGACAGCACCGGGTACGAGATCTGGAGCGAGACCTTTGACCTTTTGTGGGAATACCCACAGATGGACTCTCTGAAGCGCCATGCCAAGAAGCTGCCCCCCTAATGCCCCGCCTCCTCCTGGCCACCAACAATCGCGGCAAGATCGCCGAGTACCGTCAGCTCTTGGCCGATTGCGGCTGGGAGCTGGTGACGTTCGCTGACCTGGGCCTGACGCTGGATGAGGAAGAGGTTGGCGACACCTACGAAGACAATGCTAGAATGAAGGCGGTGAAGGCCGCCAGCGTCAGCGGCCTCCACGCCCTGGCCGATGACTCCGGTCTGGAAGTGAAGGCCCTGGCGGGCGAGCTGGGCCCTCGCTCTGCCCGGTTCGGCGGCGAAGGGGCCGGTTATCGGGAGAAGATCGATCTTCTCCTGGAGCGGCTCAAGGGTAGGCCGCTGCACGAGCGAGAGTGCCGCTTCGTCTGCGTGATCGCGGTGGCCGACCCCAGGGGGCGGGTGCGGTCGTGTCGGGGGTACTGCCTGGGCCTGGTGGCCGAGGCGCCGCGCGGGGAAGGTGGGTTTGGCTATGACCCCGTCGTCTACCTGCCGGAGCTGGGCAAGACCATGGCCGAGCTCTCGGCCGAGGAGAAGAACGTCATCAGCCATCGCGGGCGAGCAGCGCAGCAGGCTCGCCAGATCCTGAAAGAGCTGCTCTATGAACACGGAGAAGGACCTCACACCGCTGGCCCCGCTGGTTGACCCCTTCCAGCGCCCCATCACCTACCTGCGTATCTCCGTGACCGACCGCTGTAACCTGCGCTGCGTCTACTGCATGCCCGAGGCGGGCATCCCGTTCGTTCCCCGCCGCGAGATCCTGACCCTGGAGGAGAACGCCCGCGTGGTGCGGGTGGCGGCCGGCATGGGCCTGCGCCGAGTGCGCCTCACCGGCGGCGAGCCGCTGGTGCGCAACGGCATCACCAACCTCGTGCGCTGGATCGCCGAGACGCCGGGCATCGAGGACATCTCCCTCACTACCAACGGCATGATCCTGGCCGCCTACGCCGAGGGGCTGGCCAGGGCCGGCCTCCAGCGGGTGAACGTCAGCCTTGACACCCTCCGTCCCGACCGCTTCCGCCAGATCACCCGCCACGGCGACCTGGCCGCCGTCTACGAGGGCATCGCCGCCGCCCGCGCCGCTGGCCTGTCGCCCATCAAGCTCAACGTGGTGGTCATGCGCCAGGTGAACGACGACGAGGTGGTCGACATCGCCCGCACCACCCTGGCAGAGGACTGGGAGGTCCGTTTCATCGAGCTGATGCCCTTCATGGACGAGCAGGAGACCTGCATCAAGGACACGTCGCTGGTGCTGGGCTTCGTGCCCAGCCAGGAGGTGCGCCGCCAGATCGAGGCGGCCCTCGGCCCGCTGGAGCCGGCGGCGACCAAGGCCGGCGGCGGCCCCGCCCAGTACTATCGCCTGCCGGGAGCCAAGGGGCTCATCGGCTTCATCAGCCCCCTCACCGAGTACCAGTTCTGCGCCGCCTGTAATCGCATGCGGCTCACGGCGGAGGGCCAGATCCGCCCCTGCCTCCTCACCGACCACGAGGTGGACCTGAAGGAGACGCTGCGCAGCGGCGGCAGCGACGACGACCTGCGCGCTCGCATTCTCCAGGCGCTGGTCACCAAGCCCGACGCCCACCACCTGGGGGACGGCAACCGCCCCCGCCGGCGGAAGATGATCCAGATCGGGGGCTAGCGTGACGCGTCGCCTCACCCACCTCGACGCCGCCGGCCGGCCGCGCATGGTGGACGTATCGGCCAAAGCCGATACCGCCCGCCGGGCGGTGGCCGCCGCCAGCGTCCGCATGAAGCCCGAGACCCTGGCCCTGATCCAGGCCGGGCAGGTGGCCAAAGGCGACGTTCTGTCGGTGGCCCAGATCGCCGGCGTCATGGCCGCCAAGAAGACCCACGAGCTCATCCCCCTCTGCCATCCGCTTCTCCTCACCGACGTCGACGTGCAGCTCCAGCCCGACGAAGCGCAGAGTGCCCTCCACATCACGGCTACAGTTCGCAGCACCGGCAAGACCGGCGTAGAGATGGAGGCCCTGACGGCGGCGGCCGTCGCCGCCCTGACGGTCTACGACATGTGCAAGGCCGTGGACAGGGGGATGCGCATCGAAGGCCTGCGCCTGCGGCGAAAGTCCGGCGGCAAGAGCGGCGATATCGTGCTGGAGTAGCGGCCAGGCGAACCCTGGTGCCCCTCTCGGCCGCTCCCGGCCCAACATTTTCAATAATCTCGCGACGGCCTATCTCGATTGGTGAGCCGGGCCGTTAACCTTTATCGATCCAGACGCGTTCTAAAGGGTTGATAGGCGAGGGTATCTTCTACGACCGCTCGCCCAGGGAGGGTTCACCTTAGTGGGGCGGGGCGGGCCGGCGGGGCCCCCTGCCCTCTCGACGTGACGGGAGGACGACTATGAAGAAGTGGCCAAGAAGCATCCTGTTGGTGGGCGGCGGCGCTTTCGCGGTGCTGATCGCGGTGGCGCTTGCCTCGTCCGGCGGTGGGACGGTTTCCGCCGTGGCGGGCTCAACCACCCTAACCGCGGCGGGTGCTGTGGGCGCCATGCAGATAACCGTCGTCAGCACCACGAACTTTAGCGCTGGCGACTGCATCGAGATCGACGGTGCCAACGAGGAGACCAGGACGATCGATAGCATCGCCAACCTGGTCATCAGCCTGACATCCGCCTTGACGAAGACGCACCAGTCGGGCGGAACGGTCACCGAGGTCGAGTGCGCCACCGCAACTCCAACCCCGTCACCGACGCCTACGGCCACAACGACGGCAACGACGACGGCTACGGCCACCCCCACGGCCACGGCGACGACCACGACGACAGCAACCGTGACCGCCACCACCTCGCCTACCGCAACCGCTACTAAGACGGCCACTGCCACGGTCACCGCCACGGTGACCGTTACCAAGACGCCGACCGCCACCACCACGGCCACCACCACGGCCACCACCACGGTGACGGCCACCCCGACGCCCAAGGCCCTGCCGTCCACGGGTATGGGCCAGGGCAGTGACGGCAACTCGGCGGCGATCTATGGCTTGCTGGCTCTCGGCGGCCTCCTGGCCCTGGCGAGCGTCTTTACCCTGGTCCGGCGCTGGCCCGGTCGCGCAAGCTAGGCACACACCCACCCAAGCTGACACAAAGCTGCCGCCCCCGTCGGGGGCGGCAGCTTTCTCTTCCGGCGCGGCCGCTAGCCCTCAGAGGGCCGGCTCTCCCTTTGTTCCAGAAGGATCTCCACCACCCGCATCAGGCCGTTGTAGGCATAGACGACGTAGTCCCGCGGGTTGAGGTCCAGCCTCCTCAGTTCCTCCTTACGCATCGCGACGGGATCGGCGGCCTCGCCCGGTCCGGGCGGCGGCTCCAGACCCATCACCAGCTCGTATAGCTCGCCGTCCGGACCCACCACCACACAGCCGCGGTCGGCGTGGGAGGCCGCATCGGGCTCCGCTTCGATCGCGAAGGTGAACAGGGCGCCAGGGAAGGGCGGGAAGGGTTCGAGGCGGCCCGCCGCCTCGTGCAGCAGTTGGCGCAGTCGCTGGGCCGCCTCCTCGATGGCGGCGTCCGCCTGCGCCTTGGCGCCCAGGGGGTCGAACTCCTCGCTCATCACGGTTGGCAGGGGCCTTTGCTATTTTCCACAGATGTGATAGAATCTGCTTAGAAAATGATGGAAATCAAGGTGTGCGGCTTGCGTTCAATATAGCAGGTTAGCCGCCGTCGGCAAAGAAGACATGCAGACGACGCGACAGGAGATCCTGGGCCACCTCCGCCGGTACGGGCGGGCCACGGTCAAGGAACTGGGCCAGCTTCTGGGGTTGACCTCCACCGGCATCCGCCAGCACCTGACCGTCCTCGAGCGGGACGGCCTGGTGATGGCGCGGGAGGAGCGCGGCCGAGTGGGGCGTCCCACCTTGGTCTACTTCCTTACCGACAAGGCGGAGGCCCTCTTCCCCCGCAGCTACGACGAACTGGCCAACACCCTGCTGGAGGAGATCCGAGCCAGCGAGGGCCCCGAGCGGATGTACCACCTCCTCCACCGTGTGTCTGAGCGGATGGCCGATGCCTACCGGGAGCGGGTGCAAGGCAAGGACGTGGCCGAGCGGGTAGGGGAGACGGCCGCCATCATGCAGGAACAGGGCTGTCTGGTGGACTGGACCGAGAAGAACGGCGAGTTCTTCCTGGACGAGTATACCTGCCCCTTCCCCAAGGTGGCCAAGCAGGACGCCTCGGTCTGCGCCCTCCACGTCGACTTTGTCCGTCTTCTCACCGGCGCCGACACTCGCCTGACCCAGAGCCTGCTCCGGGGCCAGCGGGCCTGCACCTACCGCATTCGCCTCGCCTCCTCGTCCACCACCACTCCCTAGCGGCCAGCCAGAAGGAGCCCCCGCCTTCCAGTCCACTCGCCGTCCGTGCGTCCATCGGCGGGCCGCCGGTGCTATAATCCTGGGACGAGCATGCCTGCCGAGATCTGGGTCGGCCAGTTCTGCATCATCGACGGCGAAGCCCGTGAAGAGGGACCTTGGACGGGCCTCTTCCCGCCGCGCGCCGGCCGCGGCGTTCACCTCTACGTTCTGGTGGAGCCCGCCTCGGCCAGCAGTGGCGAGGCGTGTCAGCCCCTGGCGGCGGCCATCGGCCGCCTCTTCCAGCAGCAGCGTTTTTCCCTCACCGGCGGCCTGCTGACCGCCCTGCGCGAGGCCCACCAGCAGCTCCAGGACTCGAACGCCAGGAGCCTGCGCGAGCACTGGGTGGGGGCCGGCGCCACCTGCCTGGCCCTGCGCGGCGAGGAGGCCTACCTAGCCCAGGCCGGCCCATCCCTAGCGTACTGTCGCCAGGGAGGCCGATTGACGGTCGTTGCCCCCCCGGGCCCGCCCGCTTACCAGCCCATAGGCATGGCCGAGGAGTTCTATCCCCACTTCAGCCGCTCGCTCGTAGCGGCCGGGGACGCTGTTCTCCTGGCCAGCAGCTCCCTGGCCTCGGCCGTCGGCGAGGATATCGTGGCTGGCCTGCTCTCCCTCCCGGTGCACGACCTCCTGCCCGAGCTCTACCTGCGCGTGCGCCACCTGGACAACTTCGCCGCTCTTCTGGTAGCCTTCCTCGCCCCTGAGACCCGATGAGGATCCTGGGCATCGAGACCTCCTGCGACGAGACCGCCGCCGCCGTGGTAGAGGACGGCTGCCACATCCTGTCCAACGTCGTCGCCTCCCAGGCCGAGCTGCACGCCCGCTACGGCGGCGTCGTGCCGGAGGTGGCCTCCCGCAAGCACCTAGAGAGCATCGTGCCTGTGCTCGAGGCGGCCCTGGAGACGGCCCGCTGCACCCTGGCCGACCTGGAGGCCATCGCCGTCACCCACGGCCCCGGCCTGCCCGGCTCGCTGATGGTGGGGCTGAACGCGGCCAAAGCCATTGCCCTGGCCCGCGATCTGCCGCTGCTGGGCATCAACCACCTGGAGGGCCACCTCTACGCCAACTGGCTGGTGGACGGCCAGGAGCCCTCCTTCCCCAACCTCACCCTCATCGTCTCCGGCGGCCACACCGACCTCGTGCTGATGGAGGGCCACGGCCGCTATCGCTGTCTGGGCCGCACCCTGGACGATGCCGCCGGCGAAGCCTTCGACAAGGTAGGCCGCCTCCTGGGTCTGGGCTTCCCCGGCGGGCCCGCCATCGAGCGGGCGGCGGTCGGCGCTCGCCCCGCCCTCCGCCTGCCTCGCGCCCGCGTGGCCGGGCCCTACGACTTCAGCTTCAGCGGCCTCAAGACGGCGGCCCTCCGCCTGGTACGGGGCGAGCTGGGCAACGTGCCGCCCACCGCCGAGACGGCCGCGGCCTTTCAGGAGGCGGTGGCCGACGCCCTCGCCGCCAAGGTCGTGCGCGCCGCCCGCGACAACGGGGCGGCGGAGATCCTCCTCTCAGGCGGCGTCGCCGCCAACGCACACCTCCGCCAGGTTGTGTCCGCCCGATCGCCCCTACCGCTGCGGGTGCCGCCGCCGTCCCTCTGCACTGACAACGCCGCTATGATCGCCGCCTGCGCCTACTACCGCTTCCGCGCCGGCCAGCGCGACGGCCTCGATCTGGACATCCAGCCCAACCTGCGGATCGGCTGACGAGTCAGGGCCAGGGGTCACGGGTCACGGGCCATGGGTGGTTGGCACCTTCAGGACCCCCGCCTGAAGGCGGGGGCATCGGATTCCTCCCCATGCCCAGCCTAAACGCTAGGGTCGAGCTTGAACCTGGGGCCCGGCCTGTGCCGCGGCTGATCCAGCGACGTGAAACACGGATTTCCCCTGTCTCGTGTCTCGCCTACGCCAGCGGGCAGCGGCCCTTCTCGTCCGGCGCCGCCGCGCAGCCGCCCTGGCGGCAGTGGCACCGGAAGAGGTGGAGCATCCCCTGCTGGCGGCGGGCGCCGCCCGTCAGCCGACGACCCAGGGCAGCGGCCAGCGGCCGCAGCAGGGTGTAGGAAGACGGGCGGGGGTAGCGCCCGTAGGTGGCCAGGGCGGCCTCGGCCAGGGGATTGTCGCCGCGAGCCTCAGCCCAGGCCAGGGCGAAGGGCAGGACGATGTTCACCGCCAGCTCCCCGGCGCGGCCCGGACCGATGAGCGCCCCCGGCAGCCGCGCCGACTTGCTGGATAGGTCGTAGTGGTCACGCCAGAAGCCGGCGGCCTCAGCCTGAAGGGCGCCGGCCAGGGCCGGCGGCCCCCCTCGCACCGCTGCCAGCAAGCTGGGCAGGAGCCCGCCGTCGACGTGACGCACCAGGAGACGGGCCACCCCCGCCAGCCGCCGCGCCGGGTGGTTTGGCGGCCGGCCGGTCAGCTCCCAGGGCAGGAAAGGGCCCACCCCTGCGACCCCAGCCCGCCACCGCTCCTGAAGCGCAGCCATGTACGGGTCAGCGCTTCTCTCCACCGGCAAGAAACTGCCCGTTCCCAGCAAGGCGGCCTCGGCGGTAAGCAGCTGCTCTTCTGGCCTCCAACCCGCCAGGAGGCGGCGCAGGGCCTGCCAGGGGAGGGCCTCGGCCAGACGCCGAAAGGGGTCACGGTTGCGGCTGTAGCCCAGCCCCTCGAGCAGGCCGCGGTACAGCACCTCCTCCTCCCCTTCCCCCCCACCGGCGATGGCCAAGGCGAAGGCGTCCACCTTCTGCCGGAAGCGGGCGTCGCCCGCGTCCTCCAGAAGGGTGGCCACCGCCGCCGGGCCCAGGCGGGCCAAGGCCGTGCGGCACGGCTCCTGCCAGCGGGCGGGGCGCGCCAGCCAGCGGTGCAGCTCCTCCGCCCGCCGCGCCACCCAGGGGCCCAGGGCCAGCGTGGGAACCGCGCGGCCGCAGGCCAAGCAGGTCTCGCGGCCGTCGTCGCCGAAGAAGACCACGTGCAGCACCAGGTTGTCATAGGCGGGGTCGCGGTGGTGGCCGTGCTGGCGGAAGGCGCTGGCCGCCACGTGTAGCTCAACGTCGCCCCGCAACTCCTCTTCCCCGGCGGCGATGACGGCGTCGCGGAAATCGGGCCCGGGCCCAACCCCTGGCCGCCCCCGGTAGACGACCCGCAGGGCCCGGCCTTCCTGGCTCACCAGCGCTGCCGGCGGGAAACGCTGCCCTTCCCACAGGCGCACCAGATCGGCCTCGCTGAGGGGCGGGCGGCCGCCGCGAGAGGCAGCCGGGCCGCGCACCGGTGGAGAAAGGATCACGCCTTCCCCTCTTGGCCGGCGGACCGCCGGCCCGCCTCGTACTCGAAGCCCGCTCGTTCGGCGACCAGCGTCAGCAGGCGGGCCGAGGCGCCGCGCGGCCGATACTGGGCCGTCTCCCACTCGCTGATCGTCTGCTGGCGGGTGCCCAGCTCATCGGCCAGCGCCTGCTGGCTCAACCCCAGGTGCTGGCGCAGGGCCCGCACCTGCCCTGCATCCCAGACCGGCCCCTTTCGCCTCTTCCCTTGTCTGCCCATCGCGGTAAGCTTACACGGTTCCGTGTAAGCTTGTCAACAAGCCACCATGCCCGGGCTGCGCCGCGGCCGGCCGCATCTCTCATCCCTAACAGAAGATCCGTCGGCAAGGCGCACGCCGTAGACTCTTGGAAAGGCCTTTGCGCCTGACCCTGATCTGCCGGTGGCGCGTTTTGGTGCGCGGCCATCGAGCGGATGGACGTCGGGTCGTGAGGTGGGAGCCGTGAATAGTGACTTGACAGACAGTGCACTTAGCCGGCGCCGACAACCGGGTGCCGGCGGCCCGGAAGCAGCAATCACCCTCGTGGGGCTCAGCAAGCGCTACAGCAAGGACGTCCTCGCCGTGGACAACCTCAGTCTTGAAGTGGAGCGGGGGATGGTGTTCGGCCTGCTCGGGCCCAACGGTGCCGGGAAGACCACGGTGCTGAGGATCGTGCTGGGCCTCGTTCACCCCACGGCCGGCCAGGTCCTTCTTTGGGGTACACGGATGCGGCCGGGAAGCCCACTGCTGCGGCGAGTGGGCGCCCTAGTCGAGAACCCCGGCTTTGTGCCTCACCTCTCCGGCCTGGACAATCTGAAGCAGTTCTGGCTTGCCGGTGGCCAGCCCCTGGAAGAGGCCCATTTCGATGAGGCGCTGGAGCTCGCCGATCTGGGCGGCGCCATCAAGCGGAAGGTGAGGACCTATTCCCACGGCATGCTTCAGCGGCTGGCCCTGGCCCAGGTGCTGCTGAACCAGCCCGATCTGCTTCTGCTCGACGAGCCGACCACCGGACTCGACCCCCAGGAAATGCGTGAGATACGAGATCTGGTTCGCAAGCTGGCCCGACAGGGCGCCACGATTCTCCTGTCGAGCCACATCCTCGCCGAGGTAGAGCAGGTGTGCACCCATGCGGCCGTCATGAACCGGGGCCGCCTTGTGGCGATTGGCAGCGTCGGCGAGCTGGTCGGCGCCGCCGCCAGCGTCTATCTGGAGGTGGACGACGTGGACCGGGCGATGGGTGTGCTGGCCCGCATCGCGGGTGTGCGAGGGGCCACCGCGGAGCCTCCCGGCATCTCGGTACAGCTGAACGGCCTCGAACGGAAGAAGCTGGTGGCCGCCCTAGTGAACGCCGGGGTGGGCGTGGAGACCGTGTCTTCCCGCCACCGGTTGGAGGACGCCTTCATAGGCATGCTCGAGGGGGATGGCGCTTGATCTGGGTCGATCTGAGGAAACAGGTTTTCAGACTGCGGACGTACATCGCCCTCGCCGTGATGATCGCTGTCCCCATCATCACCACGCTCGCTCTCAAACTGGGCGGGCAGCCGCGGGAGCGAGGCCAGGCCGATTTCTTTACCGTCGCGACACACTCCGGTCTCAACATACCGCTGGCGTCCCTTAGCGTCATGACCGGCTTCCTCTTGGTGGTAGTCGTAGCCCTTTTCGCTGGCAGCAGCGTGGCCGAGGAGGCGAACTGGGGGAGCCTCCGCTACCTCTTGGTGCGGCCGGTCTCCCGAAGCCGCCTGCTGACGGCCAAGGTCCTGGTCGCCGCCATTCTGGCATTCGTCGCCACGACCCTGATCTCCCTTTCAGGATTGGTGGCCGGCACCATCGCCTTTGGCTGGCATCCGATCCTCACCCCTTCGCTCACCTTCTTGTCTCAGGGCGAGGCGCTATCCAGGCTGGCCCTGGCCACGGTCTATGTCGCCTGGAGCATGTCGGGCGTGGTCGCCTTCGCCTTCATGCTTTCGACCATGACCGATGCCCCACTGGGGGCGGTGGCTGGTGGCGTAGGCCTCGCTATCATCTCGGAGATCCTCAACGTCATCACAGCCCTGGGTGGGATCCGCGACTGGCTACCTACGCACTGGTGGGACTCCTGGCAGGGGCTGTTCGCTCAGCCGGTGACCACCTCCGACATGGTCAACGGCGCCCTTCTCCAGGTCCTCTACGTCGCCGTCTTCCTGACCCTCGCCTTCTGGTGGTTCCATCGCCGGGACGTGCTCTCGTAGCCCAAGGGCGAAGCCCCGTTCTCCCGAAAAGCACCCGGCGCCGCCGCCAACGCCGTTGACACCGCCGCCCCCCGCGCGCACCATTGTCTTGTTTTCGCACGCGGAGACTGGGGGAAGGGACGACATGGACATCGAATCCTTTCGGCGTGATGGTCACCGGTTGATCGACTGGATTGCGGAGTACCTGGCGCACCCGGAGCGATATCCGGTGTTGGCCCAGGTGGAGCCAGGCCAGGTCAAGCGTAGTCTACCCGGCGCGCCGCCGGAGAAGCCTGAGCCCTTCGATGCCATCCTCCAAGACGTGGACCACATCATTGCGCCCGGGCTGACGCACTGGAACCACCCCGGCTTCTTTGCCTACTTCGCTATCACCGGCAGCGGGCCCGGCATTCTGGGCGAGCTCTTGAGCGCGGCCTTCAACGTCAATGCGATGCTCTGGCGAACGGCACCCGCTGCCACCGAACTGGAAGAGGTCGCGCTGGACTGGCTCCGCCAGCTCGTGGGGCTGCCGCCGGAGTTCATGGGCATCATCAACGACTCGGCCTCTGTCTCCAGCCTGTGCGCCGTCGCCGCCGCCCGCGAGGCCTTGGGTCTCCACATCCGGCAGGAGGGCCTGGCCGGCCGGCCGGAGCTGCCTCGACTCCGCTTCTATACCTCCGAGCAGGCGCACTCTTCCATCGAGAAGGCAGCCATCGTGCTGGGGCTCGGGCAAGCCGGCGTCAGGAAGGTCGCAGTCGATGACGAGTTCCGCCTGCGCCCGGACGCCCTCGAGGCGGCCATTAGGGAAGACCGGGAAGCGGGCTGGAGGCCTTTCTGCGTTGTGGCCACCGTAGGCACGACCTCCACAACCAGCGTCGACCCCGTGCCCGAGATCGTTGCGGTCTGCGAGCGGCACAAGCTCTGGCTCCACGTGGACGCCGCCTACGGCGGCGCGGCGGCCATCCTGCCGGAGAAGCGCTGGGCGCTGGCCGGCTGCGAGCGCGCCGACTCCATCGTCGTTAACCCGCACAAGTGGCTTTTCGTGCCCGTCGACTGTAGCGCCTTCTACTGCCGCCACCCCGATGTCCTGAAACAGGCGTTCAGCCTCGTGCCCGAGTACCTGCGCACACCCGAGGAAGGCCGCGTCCGCAACTTCATGGACTACGGCGTCCAACTCGGCCGGCGCTTTCGGGCGTTGAAGCTCTGGATGGTCCTGCGGGCCTTCGGCTCCGAGGCCCTCCGCCAGCACTTGCGGGACCACATTGCCCTGGCCCAGTGCTTCCGGTCCTGGGTTGAAGCCAGCCCGCACTTCGAGCTGCTGGCGCCCGTGCCGTTCAGCGTCGTCTGCTTCCGCAGCCATGCCGGCGGCCTGCCGGCGGGCCCCGAAACGGACGCCTATCTCAACCAGCTCAACGAGCGGCTGCTCGAGAGCGTCAACAGGACGGGCGAGGTCTTCCTGTCACACACGGAGCTCAAGGGCAAGCTCACGCTCAGGATGGCGATCGGGAATCTGCGGACCACCGAAACCCACGTTCGGCGGGCCTGGGAACTGTTGCAGGAGCACGCCGCGCGCCTGGATGCGGAGCTACGTCCAGCCGCCCTCCGAGCCTAGCAGGGATCCGAGAAGACCGCGACAAGCCGTTGCCTCCCTGCCTCGCTTGCTGCTGAGACCCCCGCAGGGCAGGGCCTGTTTCGTTGGGTGCCGCCCATTACGGTGGTGGCGCCTCAAACTGGCGCACCGGCCCGAAGTACTCCCAGTAGCCCTTGCCGTTGGCGTCGACTTTGGCCTCCACGTAACGGTCGCTCTGGTAGGCGACGTGGTCGGTGGGCGAGAAGGAGAAGCTGACGCCGTCCAGCAGCAGATCGCTGTGGAAGTCCTGGATGGACTCTATCGCCTCCATGAAGCCTTCTCGGGTCAGGTTCTCGCAGCTCCTCTTCAGCGCCTCCACCGTCACTTCAGCCAGGATCTGGGCGTAGATGGTGAAGTTGGTCGGCGTAGGCCCGCCGTACTTTTGCATGATCTCATAGTGCTGGGCGACCGCGGGGTCGGTGTCACGCCAGGCCGCCATCTTGTTGGCGTTGGTCGCCACCATGCCCTTGATAAGCTCGGGAGATACGAACGAAAACACCATGTCATCGGTCGTGATGTACGGCCCGACGAACTGGGGATGCCAGTTCAGACGGTCCGCGGCCTTGATCGCCTGGGCGATGAAACCGAGATTGGAATGAAGGACGAGGATGTCGGCATTAGACCTCGCCAGGTTGGCGATTTGGGATCCGACGCTGACGTCTGTGTATTCGTAGCTCTGCTGGGCGACGATCGGGTTCTTGCTGGGATCCAGCGCCTGCTTCAGGCCGACGAACCCGTCTTGGCCTATGGTGTCGTTCTCCCAGAGGACAGCTACCGTTTTGCCCGGCTGGTATTCCGAAATGTACTGCCCCAGGAATGCCCCATCGGTGGTATAGCTGCCGATCATCTGGACGGTCCAGGGGTGACCGCAGGGGTCGGCGCCAAAGCGGGCGCCGCCAGCCGACACGAAGACGTCTGGCACGCCGTTCTCGTTCAGATATTCCCAGGTGGCGGGATGGGCCACTTCGCTCAGGCCACCGATCATGGCGAAGACCTTGTCCTGCTCCACCAGCCTGCGCACCGTCTCCAGCCCTTTGGCCCCGTCGTCGAAGTTGTCCTCGTACTTGTAGACAATCTTGCGACCACAGACGCCGTCCTGGGTGTCGTTGACGTAGTCGAAGTAGGCTTTGGTGGCCTTCGGGAGCGTGGCATATACGGCGCCGTTCGTGCCGCTAAGGATCACCTCTCCCCCCAGCAGGATCTCCGTGTCGCTGACCCCGGGCGTGGCCCCCGGTTTATTTGTGGCTTGACGCGCGGCCGCGCCGCACACCTTCCCTCCGGGCGAAGCCCCCGCAATCGCCGTGCTCGGCGAGCCGGTCGGAGCGGGCGTCGCGGTGCCAGTGGACGTTCCTCCCCCGCCACAGGCACCCGCCATGACGACAAGGGAAACGCCCAGGACGAGTAGAATTCCCAGGCCCCAGGCTTGCCCTCGCGAGCAGGTGAGGTGCTTGTCCCTCATGCCAGCCCTCCATTTCCTCAATCGCATTCTAGACGGCCATCAGTTTGTGTCAAATCGGCGAACCCGGCCCGGCCGGCACGACTACAAAGCGTTGGCGCTTCCGAAGGCAGTCACGAGAATGGGGCAACATGACCGCCTTGGTGCCGCACACCTGGCGTGGAGATGGGGACAAGCGAGACGACACGCGCACCCCAGTCGATGATCCGACCCGGGTCTCCCCCTTGGCCTAACCGAACCAGCCGCTACAATAGGGAGCGAGACCGACATCCCCAAGAAGCTCAGCCACGTGGAGGAGGTCACTAAATGCGCGAGGCAGTGATTTGCAGTCCCCTGCGAACCCCGATCGGTCGCTACGGAGGCAAGCTGCGGGAGGTCGATGCCGAGGCGCTGGCGGAAACGATCGTTCGCGGCCTGCTGGAGAGGACAAAGCTGGACACCAACGTCGTCGACGATTGCATCTTCGGCCAGTGCTACCCAAACATGGAGAGCCCGGCCATCGGTCGAGTCGCGGCCCTGGCCGCCGGCCTACCGGTCGAGGTGCCGGGCTTCCAGGTCGACCGCCGCTGCGGGTCCGGTCTCCTGGCCATCTGCCTGGCCGCGATGCAGGTGCAGACCAGCGTGGCCGACGTGGTCATCGCCGGCGGCGTGGAGAGCATGAGCACTGCCGACTTCTACGCCACATCGCTCCGCTGGGGCCCGAACCGCGGCGCGATCACGCTGATCGACTCCCTGAACAGAGGCCGGGCGACTGCCGGCAGCCGGCGCTATCCGGTGCCGGGCGGCATGCTGGAGACGGCCGAGAATGTCCGCCGTCAGTGCGGGATCTCGCGCCAGGAGCAGGACGAGTACGCCCTCCGCTCTCACCAGCGGGCCGTCGCGGCCTGGGACGCCGGCAAGTTCGCCGCCCAGACCGTGCCCGTACCTGTCAAAGACAAGAGCGGCGAGACGCTGTTCGATCGGGATGAGCATCCACGACCGGATACGACTCTCGAGAAGCTCGCCTCGCTGCGCCCGCTGCTCATCGGGCAAGACCCCGACGCGACGGTGACCGCCGGCAACGCCAGCGGCGAGAACGATGCGGCGGCCTGCTGCATCGTTACCTCGCCGGAAAAGGCAGCGGAACTCGGGCTGAAGCCGATGGGCAAGCTGCGGTCGTGGGCGTCGGCCGGAGTCCACCCGGCGTATATGGGTTTGGGCCCGGTGCCTGCGACGAAGAAGGCCCTCGAACACGCGGGCCTCAGCCTCAGCGACATGGATGTCATCGAGCTGAATGAGGCGTTCGCCGTCCAGGTGCTGGCCTGTACCCGCGAGTGGGGGTTCACCGAGCGCGACTTCGACCGGATGAACGTCAACGGCTCAGGGATAGCGCTCGGCCACCCCGTGGGGGCGACCGGCGCCCGGATCATGGCTACCCTGCTTCACGAGATGGAGCGGCGGAACGCCCAGTTCGGGCTGGAGACGATGTGCATCGGCGGCGGCCAGGGCATGGCCGCCGTCGTGGAGCGCGTGACGTAAGGGCCGAGCACTATGGTTGTCTCCGGGTACTGGCCCAGCCAGGCCCCTTATGAGGAGTTCGCCCTCCCGGAGCTGTTGCGCCGGTCGGCGGAGCGTTTCGCTGATAAGGCGGCTCATATCGGCGCCGACGGCGCCACCCGCACCTACGGCCAGCTCTGGAGCTGTGCCCGCAGGGTGGCGCGTCTCCTCCAGGACCACGGCATCGAGAAGGGCGACAGGGTAGGCATCTTCTCGCCCAATCACGTCGACTACGCCGCCGTCTTCTACGGCGCCCTCCTTGCCGGCGCTACCGTCACCACCCTCAACCCCCTCTACCGCGAGCGTGAGATCGAGCACCAGTTGGACGACGCCGGGGCCGTGGCGCTGTTCGTGTTCAGCCCCATGGCGGCACCGGTTGAAGCGGCCCGCCGCAACCTGCCTCACCTGCGCCACGTCTGGCCCATCGACGGGCTGCCGGACCTGGTGGGCGGCGTGAGGGAGGAGTACCGGCCGGTGGCCAT
This sequence comes from uncultured Chloroflexia bacterium, assembly GCA_963701285.1. Taxonomy (GTDB): domain Bacteria; phylum Chloroflexota; class Dehalococcoidia; order SM23-28-2; family SM23-28-2. The sequence continues at coordinate 820,282 of OY969584.1, forward strand.
CAACGCCCGCGAGGATGTAGCTGTCCTGCCCTACTCCAGCGGCACGACAGGCCTTCCCAAGGGCGTCATGCTCACCCACTACAACATCGCCTGCAATGTGAAGCAGAGCCTGGTGGCCAGGGAGCTGGGGCCGGACATGGTTGGTCTGTGTGTGCTCCCCTTCTTCCACATCTACGGAATGACAGTATTGCTGGGCGCCGGTCTCGCCCTGGGCGCCACTGGCATCGTCATGATGCGATTTGACGTGGAGCAGATGCTGCACCTGGCGGGCAAGTACGGCATGACGAACCTGTTTCTGGCGCCGCCGGCGATCCTGGCGATGGCTAATGTCGTGGACCCCTCGCGCTTCGACACATCGTCCGTGCGGGTGATCCACTCGGGGGCGGCGCCCCTGCCCCCGGAGGTGGCCGAGCGGGCTCGGTCCATTTACGGCTGTCTGGTGTCGCAGGGCTACGGCATGACCGAGACCAGCCCTACCACCAACACCAACCCGCTCGATCGCATCAAGCTGGAGACCGTCGGCCCGCCCGTCTCCGATACTTTCGAGAAGATCGTGAGCCTGGACAGCGGTGAGGAGCTGCCGGCCGGCGAGGTCGGCGAGCTGGTGGTGCGAGGCCCGCAGGTCATGAAGGGCTACTGGAACCGCCCCGAGGAGACCCGCGCCTGCCTCAGCGAGGACGGTTGGCTGCTCACCGGCGACATCGGCTGGCTGGACGAGGATACCTACCTCCACATCCTCGAGCGCAAGAAGGAGATGATCAAGTACAAGGGCTACCAGGTGGCCCCGGCGGAGTTGGAGGCCATCCTCTACGAGCACCCGGCCGTGCTCGACGCCGCCGTGATACCGAAGCCCCACCTGGAGAGCGGCGAGATCCCCAAGGCCTTTATCGTGCTCAAGCACGGCTACGAGGCCAACCCCGAAGAGCTGATGGCCTTCGTGGCCGAGAAGGTGGCGCCCTACAAGAAGATCCGCGAGGTGGAGTTCGTGTCGGAGATCCCCAAGACGGCTTCCGGCAAGGCCCTCCGCCGCGAGCTCATCGAGCGGGAGCGCGCCAAGGGGGGCTGACCCGCCCTGCTCACGCCACCTTGCGCCCCGCCGCTTGCCTTGACGCTCTCTTGCCGGATGCGTACTCTTTAGCCACGCCCGCGCATCGAGCGTAGCTAGCCGACAGAGGAGGCACAGATGATCGACTTCGCAATCCCCGACGAGGTCAAGGGCATTCTCGATGGGCTCCGCCAGTTCATCGCCCTCGAGGTGGTGCCGCTCGAGAAGCAGCACGCGGCGACCCTCGACAACCCGAGGAAGCTCTACGATGAGAAAGGCCTCCTGGTACCGTCGATCCTCGAGGCGCGAAAGCAGGTCCGCTCGAAGTCGGCGGAGGCCGGCTACTACTCCATGTTCGTCCCCCAAGAGCTGGGCGGCAGCGGGCTGGGCGAGATCACCGCCTTCTTCGTCTGGGAGTTCCAGTACAAGGAGATGGGGGTTCTGAGCCCGCTGGCGGAGGCTCAACTGGTCCCCCGTTTCGTCGAGGGCCCCTCGCCCGCCTACCTGGCGGTGAAAGAGGCCATGAAGCCTCACGTCCGCAGGCTGGCCGCCGGCCAGGCCACCTCCTGCTTCGCCCTCTCGGAGCCGGGGGCCGGCTCGGATGTATGGGCCATCACTACCAAAGCGACCAGGAATGATGGCGGCTGGGTCATCAACGGCCGCAAGGAATGGATCAGCAACGCTCCCTATGCCGACTACGCCCTGCTGTTCGCCGTTACCGACGCGGACCTGGCACGCCAGCGGAAAGGCGGCATAACCGCATTCATGGTCAGCACCCGCGAAGGCGGCTTTGACGTGGAGTCCGTCACTCTCACGATGGGGCACCTCGGCTCCGAGGTCGGCAGCGTGGTCCTGGATGGCCTCAAGGCGTCCGACGACCAGGTCGTTGGCGAGGTGAACGAGGGGTTCAAGGTGGCCATGGCCGGGATAAACATGGGCCGGATAGTCAACGGCGCCCGCTGCTTGGGCCTCGCCGAATGGGCCTTCCTCAAAGCGCTCGACTACTCCAAGGAGCGGATCACATTCGGCGTGCCCCTCGCGCAGCATGGAGCGATCCAGTTCATGCTGGCCGATTGCGCCATCGAGATCGCCTGCGGCCGGTCGCTCGGCCTTCGGGCCGCCTGGAAAGCGGAGAACACGCCTCGCTCTGCCCTCAAGGATGTCTGCATGGTCAAGGCCTACTGCGTCGAGGCCAGCCAGCGCGTCATCGATACGGCCATTCAGATCCACGGCGGGATGGGCGTCGCCAACGAGATGAAGCTGGAGGAGGCCTGGAAGTTCGTCCGCCAGATGCGGATCCCCGACGGGAGCTCGGAGATGCAGAGGCGAACCATTGCTCACCAGCTCCTTCGGGGCGACCTCGAGCTCTAGCGGGGGCCCGGCACGCCAGACGCGCACGCCCTGCGCCACAGATTCGACGATGGCCTGTGATAGAGATCGGAGGAGCTTTTAGCCGCTATCGGCAGGATATACAGCCTTCGTCATCGTTCATTTCTCCTCGCGGCTCAGGGTTGCCCTTGCTCGCCAACGCTCTCATGGGTTAAGATGCAATGGAATTTAGCACTCTTCTTTGGAGAGTGCTAAATTCTCTGTCTCGCTATCGACTGGAAGGAGGACGCCCATGGCAACCAAGACCCGTGCCAAGGCGCAGATCGTTCCCTACGGCGACCGCGTCGTGGTCAAGCAGATCAAGCAGGAGGAGGTGCGGGCCAGCGGCATCGTCATCCCCGATACCGCCAAGGAGCGACCCCAGCTGGGAGAGGTGATGGCCGTCGGACCGGGCCGCCTGGACGAGGCCGGCAAGCGCATCCCCATCGAGGTGAAGGTGGGTGACCGGGTGCTCTTCGCCAAGTACTCCGGCCAGGAGGTGCCGCGGGGCATCCTCCCCGGTGAGGAAGAGTATCTGGTGCTCAAGGAGGCCGACATCCTCGCTCGCGTGGCGGGCTGAGGGCGCCGACCAGTGACCGAGCCAAATTAAGGAGGGGAGTGGCATGCCTGCCAAACAACTCGTATTTGACGTGGAGGCGCGGCGCAAGCTCAAGGACGGCGTGGACGCCCTGGCCAACGCCCTGCGCGTGACCCTGGGCCCCCGCGGCCGCAACGTAATACTCGAGAGGAAGTTCGGCCCGCCGGCGGTGGTGGACGACGGGGTGAGCGTGGCCAAGGAGATCGACCTGAAGGACCCGTTCGAGAACCTGGGCGCCCACCTGGCCCGCGAGGTGGCGACCAAGACCAACGACGTGGCCGGCGACGGCACCACCACCGCCACCGTTCTCGCCCAGGCCATCGTCCGCGAGGGGATGAAGAACGTGGCCGCCGGCGCCAACCCCATGGCCCTGAAGACGGGCCTCGAGCGCGGCGTGGAGGCGGTGATCGAGGCCCTGCGGAAAATGGCCCGCCCGGTGGCCGGCAAGGAGCAGATCGCCCAGGTCGCCACCATCTCCGGCCACGACCTCGAGATCGGCAAGATCATCGCCGACGTCATGGAGAAGGTGGGCAAGGACGGCGTTATCACCGTCGAAGAGGGCAAGGGCATCAGCATGGAGACGGAGTTCGTGGAGGGGATGCAGCTCGACCGCGGCTACGTCTCCCCCTACTTCGTCACCAACGCCGAACGCATGGAGACGGTCATCGACGAGCCCTACATCCTGATCACCGACAAGCGCATCTCCGCCGTCGCCGACCTGGTGCCCGTCCTGGAGCGCATCCTCCAGGTGACCAAGAACATCGTCCTGGTCTGCGACGACTGCGAGGGCGAGGCCCTGGCCACCCTAGTGGTGAACAAGCTGCGGGGCACCATCAACGCCCTGGCGGTGAAGGCGCCCTCCTTCGGGGACCGGCGAAAGGCCACCCTGGAGGATATCGCCATCCTGACCGGCGGCACCTTCATCACCGAGGAGGTGGGGCGCAAGCTGGAGACCGTCCAGGTCTCCGACCTGGGCCGCGCCCGCCGCGTGGTGGCCACCAAAGAGGACACGGTGATCATCGAGGGCCGCGGCAGCGACGAGGCCATCCAGAGCCGCATCAAGCAGATCAAGGCCCAGGTGGAGGACGCCTCCTCCGACTTCGACCGCGAGAAGCTCCAGGAGCGGATGGCCAAGCTGGCCGGCGGCGTGGCGGTGATCAAGGTGGGCGCCCCCACGGAGGTGGAGCTGAAGGAGAAGAAGCTGCGGGTGGAGGACGCCCTGTCGGCGACGCGCGCGGCGGTGGAGGAGGGGATCGTGGCCGGCGGCGGCGTCGCGCTGCTGCGGGCCATCGGCTCGCTGGACAAGCTGGAGAAGGACCTGAGCAGCGACGAGCTCACCGGCGCCCGCATCCTGAAGAAGGCGCTGGAGGAGCCCCTGCGCCTCATCGCCGAGAACGCCGGCAAGGAGGGCTCGGTGGTGGCCAACGCCGTCCGGCTGAACAAGGACCCCGAGTGGGGCTACGACGCTCAGGACGACGTGTACGGCAACCTGCTGGAGCGGGGGATCATCGACCCGGTGAAGGTGACCCGCTCGGCGCTGGAGAACGCCGCCTCCATCGCGGCGCTGGTGCTGACCACCGAGGCGCTGCTGACGGAGATCCCGGAGCCGCCATCGGCGGCGATGCCGCAGATGCCGCCGATGGACTACTAAGACAAGGGTCAGAGGGCCAAGGGTCAACGGGTAGGGGCGACCCTCGCGGTCGCCCAAGACCTGCACCACGAGACACGGGACAGGGCCGCTCCCCGACAGGTCGGGGGGCGGCCTCTGCTTTCCGGCGCTCGGTAGGTCACGCGTGGCCCCTGCGACCGCCCGGGGCGGGCGCCGTGCGGGCGGACGTTTGATTGACTTCGGCGGTCAGGTTCGGCTTTTGATTGTTGTCCCGGAAAATTCGCGATCCCGGTGTGTGACTGGATTGGCCGGCGGGGCGGCCCGGTTGATTGTCCTGGAGGCCGACCAGGCAGGCGCGTAGGAACTGGGTGAGAAGCTGGTGGCCGGCCATGGCGGCCGCCCGGCGGCGATTGCGCTGGCGGCGAGCGAACTTGATGAAGGTGTCGCGAACATGGGGAAGCAGGGCCAGGGTGAGCGCGAGCTGCTGAAGCTGGGCGGAGTGGCGCCCATGCTTGAGAGCGTTGAGGTTGCCCCTGGGGGCGCCGGCGCCGGGTCGTTTGCCGCCCCTTCGACTGGGCTCAGGGCAGACTCGGGGCATGGGGGCCTCCTTTCTGTCAACGGATGGGAAACGGATTATCGGATGGGCGGGGGCGAGCCCTGCCCCTACGGATGCATGGTAGAATAGCGCGGCGGGTAGGCACAAAGGGTATGTGACGCAGCGATGACTGAGGCGGCGCCTGTGGATGCCGGTGCTCTAGCGGAGGCGATCCGCGGGGTCGGCGAGCGCGCGGTGACGGAGGAGGATCTCCGTATCGGCGTCGAGAAGCTGTTGGAGCCTGTTCTGCGTCTACTGGGCGTCGAGGCGCAGCCGCGATATGAGAAGCGGATCCAGCGCGGTGTCCAGCGCAGCGTGCTGACGGCGCCCGGCCGGGCCGACGCGCTCTACGGGCAGGCGGTCATCGAATACGAATTCCCCCCGGGTAAGCTGAGCACGGCGAGAGGTCTGGCGTCTAGCCGGAGGCAGCTCGAGGGCTACCTTCTGGGTTTAGCGGGGTTGGGTGAGCACCGCGAGGAGGCGCTGCGACGCGTTGCGGGCATTGGGCTTGATGGGCAGAGCATCTTCTTTCTCCGATACCGAGGGGACAGGCCGTCAACGGAAGAGGAGAGGCCCAAGGGACCTTTGACACAGCTTCCCCTGTTGGTGGAGGAGCCGCCCAAGGGCAGCTTTTCTCTCGTCGGGCCGTTCTCGATTACTGAGGAGAGCGTTAACGAGTTCCTGCTCCACCTGCGGGCGTTGCGCCGCCGTCCTCTGAACGCGGACGAACTGGCGAAAGAGTTCGGGCCTGTGGGGGTGTGGCGCATGAGATGGTTAATGCTCTCTACAGCCGCCTGGAGGAGTGCCTGACGGCGCCAGGAAGTCCTTTCCCAAGAGTGGAGACACTGTACAAGGAGTGGAACCGCATCTTTGGGATCGTTTACGGCCAGGAGTTGATAAAGGCACAGCGGGATGCTCAGGCGCTGGCACGGCTCTATCACGTTACGGAATTCAGCGACCTGAAACCGCTTCTTTTCGCGGTCCACACCTACTACGCGCTGCTGATGAAGCTGCTAGCAGCGGAGCTGCTCTCCTTGCAGCAGGGCGCACTCTTGGCGTCGATAGCGGAGCAGCTTCCGCCCCTGACCGGAGAACTGCTGAAGGGTGAATTAGAAAAGCTGGAAAAGGGCGCCTGGTTTGAGGCCCAGGGCATCCGGAACTTCCTGGAGGCAGATTTCTTTGGATGGTACTTGTCGGCGTGGAACGCGGATATAGAGACGGCTGTGCGCAGCCTGGCGAAGGGGCTGGCGGAATACGAGCCGGCCACGGGGACGCTGGCCCCGGACGCCACCCGGGACCTGTTGAAGAAACTGTACCAGTACTTGGTGCCGAAAGAGCTGCGCCACGACCTGGGCGAATACTATACGCCGGACTGGCTGGCAGAGCTGGTGCTGAACGAGGTGGGCTACGCTGGCAACCCGGCGGAGCGGCTGCTGGATCCTGCCTGTGGCTCGGGCACGTTCTTGGTACTGGCCATTCGCCGCGTTCTGGACTATGCCCATGACTCGCTGGCCTGGCGCGCACGTGGTGACAGGGAGCTGGTGGCGCACATGCTGGAGAACGTGGTGGGTTTTGATCTAAACCCCCTGGCCGTGATCGCGGCGCGCACCAACTACCTCCTGGCCCTCGGCCCGTTGGTGCGCCATCTGGCGGGAAAGGACCTGCCGGTCTATCTCTGTGACTCCATCCTGACGCCCCAAACCCAGCGTGCTGAAGAGCGTCCCATTGAACGCCAGAAGGACATCCCGGTGCCCTCGGCTCAGAAGGAGTTCTGGATCCCCGAGGAACTGGTTGACAAGGGCCAGGTGGACGCGCTGTGCCGTTTGCTGGAGCAATGTGTGAATGGGAACTACCAGACGGGGGAATTCTTGGAGCGGGGCCGGCGGGAATTGGAGTGGGAAGAGCCGCTTACTGAGCCTTCTCTTGCGGAGCTGTACGAAAAGGTGAGGCGGCTGGAGGCAGAGGGGCGCAATGGTCTGTGGGCCCGGCTTATTAAGAACGCCTTTGCGCCCGTGTTCCGCGCAGCTGTCCTCTTCGACTATGTGGCGGGGAATCCGCCGTGGGTGAACTGGGAAAGCCTGGCGGATGAGTATCGGGAGGCCACGAAGGGGCTATGGGAAAGCTATGGCCTCTTCTCCCTCAAGGGCCACGCCGCACGTCTGGGCGGGGGCAAGAAGGATGTGGCGATGCTCATGGTCTACGCCGCCATGGACAACTATTTGAAGGACGGCGGAAAGCTGGGCTTTGTGATCACTCAAACCGTGTTCAAGACCAAGGGCGCTGGTGATGGTTTTCGTCGCTTCCGGCTGGGCGAAGAAGGCCCTCGCCTCAAAGTGCTGTCGGCCCATGATTTGGTGGAGCTGCAGCCCTTTGAGGGGGCCAGCAACCGCACGGCGGCGGTGGTGATCGAGAAGGGGGCGCGGACAGAATACCCCACCAGGTATACCCTCTGGCGCAAGGCCAAGCCGGGCAGGATAGGGGTAGACCTCTCCTTGACGGAAGTGGAGGAGCGCACCACCAGGGCAGAGCTTTCGGCTCGGCCGGTGAACGAGGCCGAGCCAAGCTCGCCCTGGGTTACGGCCAGCCCTGCGGCGCTGGCCGCCCTTCCGAAGGTGGTGGGGTCCTCTGCCTACCGGGCGCACGCCGGAGCGTGCACCTGGGCCAATGGAGTGTACTGGCTACGCGTCGTGGACAGGCGGCCGGGTGGCCTCTTGCTGGTTGAGAACATGCACGATGTGGGCAAGATCAAGGTCAAGAAGGTACAGGCTCTAGTTGAGCCGGATTTCGTGTATCCCCTGCTGCGGGGCCGGGACGTATCACGCTGGCGGCCGCAACCCTCCGCGTACATCCTGATGGTGCAGGACCCGGCAAAGCGCAGGGGCTGCGACGAGTCGCGGCTGAAGGTCAGGTACCCGTACACATATGCGTACCTGAAGCGGTTCGAGGACGTGCTGCGCCAGCGGAGCGGCTACAAGAAGTACTTCGACCCCGCTAAAGACCCCTTCTACTCCATGTACGATGTGGCCGGGTACACCTTGGCGCCCTATAAGGTGGTGTGGCGCGGCGAAGTCGCCCCCACGCTCATAGCCGCGGTTTCTTGCGCATCCGACAGCAGGACGGTAGTGCCGGACCAAACCGTCTATTTTGCGTCCTCTGAGATAGAAGGGGAGGCTCACTTTGTGTGTGCCTTGCTAGGCTCTGCACCCATCAGGGCCCTTTATTGGGCCCATCGGTACAAGCACGTATCTATGGACTTCGTCAGGAACCTGGCAATAGGCGCTTTCGACGTGGCCGACCCTCTCCACCAGTCCCTTGCCTCCCTCTCACAACGGGCGCATCAGCTCGCGGCGTTGGGCAATGAAGGGGAAGGGGAGTTGCGGCGCGTGGAGGAAGAGATAGACCGGCTGGCGGCACAGTTGTGGGGCATGACGCAGGAGGAACTCGGGGACGTACGGCAGGCGCTGGCGGAACTGGCCTAGGGTGGAGGGCTAAAGCCCTCCGCTACACGTGCGGAGTCTCCACCTGTCCTTCCACCTCGATGTAGGAGCGGCCGTAGGGGTCGCGCTTGACCTCGGCCCGCGTGGGCCGGATGCGGCGGTGGTCGGTGCCCCAGGTGACGACGACGGGGAGGGCGCCCTCGAGGATGCGCTGGGCCAGGGCGGGCAGGTCCTTGGCGTCGACGGTGAAGTACATCTGCTTCACGACGGGTTCCGGTTCGGGCATCGGTGGCTCCTTGGGCGACCACGGGGGTCGCCCCTACGGTTGGGCCCCTTCGACAGGCTCAGGGTGAGCGGGGCTACGCGGTCGGGCGCGCCAAGGGGCGTCGCTACAGGTGGAGGAGGGGCGCGAACCGCTTGTCGCTGCGGAAGGGGCCGACCACCGCCAGGTAGAGCTGGTCAGTGACCAGCAGGTCGGCGGCGACGCGGCGGAGGTCGTCGGCGGTGACGGCCTCCAGGAAGGCGATGACCTCGTCCACCGTGTAGACCCGCCCCAGCAGGAGCTCCTGGCCGCCCAGCCAACTCGCCACGGCGCGGGTGTCCTCCAGGCGCAGGAGGAGGCGGCCCTTGGACAGCTCCTTGGCCTTCAGCAGCTCCTCCTGGGACACTCCGTCGCGGAGGCGGGCCATCTCCTCGAGCACCGCTTGCACCGCCTCCACCGCCTTCGTGGGGTCGACGCCGGCGTAGACGGAGAAGGCGCCGGTATCCAGGTAGTGGCTGACGTAGCTGTTCACCTCGTAGGCCAGGCCGCGCCGCTCGCGCAGCTCCAGGAAGAGGCGGCTGCTCATGCTCTCGCCGAGGATGGCCGACAGGAGGCCGAGGGCGTGGCGGTCGGGGTGCTGCATGGAGAGGCCGCGCACGGCCAGGAAGACCTGGGCCTGCTCCGTCTGCTTGTAGCGGACGGCGCAGCGAGGGCCGTGGCCGTCGACGGCGGGGTACCAGGGGGAGGGGGAGCCGGGCGGACGGTCGCCCCAGTAGGCGGCCACGAGCTCCTGGGCCTGGGCGGGGTCGACGTCGCCGGCCACCGCCACCACGAGGTTGTTGGGCACGTACTGGCGGCAAAGGTACTCGAGGGTCATCTGGCGGCTGATGGCCTGCACCGACTCCTCCGTGCCGGCGATGTCTCGGCCCAGGGGCTGGTCGGGCCAGAGGGCCTCGTCCAGGAGGAGCTCGGCCATCTGGCTGGGGTTGTCGGCGACCATGGCCAGCTCCTCGAGGATGACCTTTCGCTCCTTCTCCATCTCCTCAGGCAGGAAGCAGGGAGCGCTCACCATGTCGGCGATGACGTCGAGGGCCAGGGCGAAGTGGGGGGCCGCCACCTTGCCGTAGAAGACGGTGAGCTCGTGGTCGGTGCCGCCGTTGAGGAAGCCGCCGACGCTGTCGATGGCCTCGGAGATGTCGCGGGCGGTGGGCCGCTTGGCGCTGCCCTTGAAGCACAGGTGCTCGACGAAATGGGAGACGCCGGCCTCGTCGTTGCGCTCGTAGCGGGAGCCGGTGCCGACGTAGATGCCGACGCTCACGGAGTAGGTGTGAGGCATCGGGGCAGTCAGGATGCGCAGGCCGTTGGGTAGCGTTGTCTTCTGGAATAGAGGGATCATGGTGCGAAAATCCGCCTCTTCTATTGTAAACCTGGGCGAATCTTACAATCAATGCTCCCTAATGCGGCTCAGCGGCGCTCAAGCGGGACTGCCGCGCGCTCACCCTTCGACAGGCTCAGGATGAGCGGGCGAAGGCTATGCCGTCTCCCAGAGGACATCGCCGCAGAGGTCGGGCGGGTGGGGACGGGAGGCGAAGACGGCGTACTCCCGCCGGGAGGCGCCGATGGTGGTGCCGTCGCCGTGGCCCGGCAGCACGACGGTGGGGTCGGGCAGGACGTAGAGCCGCTGGACGATGGAGCGGATGGTCTGCTGGAGGTCGGCCGGGGTGTCGGTGTGGCCGGGGCCGCCGGGGAAGAGGGTATCGCCGGCGATGAGGTAGCGGCCCACCAGGAAGCAGACGCTGCCCGGGGTGTGGCCCGGCGTGTGGATGACCCGCACCACCACCGCGCCCACCGTCAGCTCCTGGCCGTCGGCGAGGGGCACGTCGATGCGCTCGGGGGGCATCTGGGCCTCGGCCGGGTGGCAGGACACAGGGGCGGCGGTAGCCCCCTTCAGCAGGTCGTAGGAGAACCAGTGGTCGGGGTGGGTATGGGTCAGGAGGATCTTACCGACCCGCAGGCCGGCCGTCGCTTCCAGGATCTTCTCGCCCTCGGCGGGCATGTCCACGATGGTCGCCTCGCCGGCGGCGGGGTCGACGATGACGTAGGCGTTGTTGTCGAACGGGCCGAGGGGGCCCACCTTGATCAGGCGGAAGGCGCCTTCGTCGTGGGTCTCCATGTGCTCTCTTCGTTCCGCGGCGTTTGTCAGGCGAGGCGATCGGCCTTCAGCACCGCCCCGCAAACGGGGCGGCATCGATATGATAACATCTGGGCGATGAACGCCGACTGCGTCCTCGAAGGGCAGAAGGTGCGCCTGCGACCGGTGCGGGAGGAGGACCTGCCTCACTTTGTGCGGTGGCTGAATGATCGCGAGGTTTCGCAATGGCTGACCATGGGCAAGCCACCTAGCATGGACGACGAACGGCGGTGGTGGGAGGCGGAGCAGGTCAACCCCAACGATGTCGTGTGGGCAATCGAGACGCTGGACGGGCGTCTGCTGGGCGACCTGGCGCTGCGCCCGAACCCGCTCGGCCGCTGGGCCGACCTAGGCATCGTGATCGGGGCGAAGGGCTCCTGGAGCCGCGGCTACGGTGCGGACGCCATCCGCACCATCCTGCGCTACGCCTTCGGAGGGATGCGGCTGAACCGCGTGTCGCTGACGGCGGACGAGCTCAATGCGCGGGCGCTGCGCTGCTATGAGAAGTGCGGCTTTGTGCGCGAGGGGCTGATGCGGCAGCAGCGCCTGGTGGACGGGCAGTTCCGGAACGCGGTGCTGATGGGCATCCTGCGGGAGGAGTTTCTGGAGGGCGCTTCGAAGGAGGGCTCCTAGGCTAGCCGTGGAGCTGACGCCACGCGTGCACAGCATTCCTGCCGCCGGCGGCGTCTTCGCCGGGCCGATGGCGCCCAACGTCTATCTGGTGACGGACGGCGGCCAGGGCACGCTCATCGACGCCGGCTACGGCGACGACGGCTCGGTGCAGGCGCGGCTGGACTATCTGCGGGGCATTCCTGACCTCCGCCTGGCCTACATCGTCCTGACGCATCACCACATCGACCACGCCTCGGGGGCGCACCGTCTGCGTGAAGCGACCGGCGCCCGCATCTGCCTGCACCCGCACGAGGCGCGCATTCTGCGCGAATGGGGGGCGGACGCCCCCCAGGACGTCGAAGCGCCGGCGCGCTCCCTGGAGGAGCAGGTGCGGGCCTGGCGCCGGGCGGCCGCCCAGGCCAAGCCCGACCGTCTGGTGGAGGACGGCGATACCATCGCTGTGGGCGGCGTGACCATCGAGGTGGTGCACACGCCGGGCCACACGCTGGGCTCCATCTGTCTCTACCTGCGGGAGGAGCGGACGTTGTTCACGGGCGATACGGTGCTGGGCCTGGGGACGGTGGCGATCGCGCCGCCGCCGCAGGGGGACATGGGCCTGTACATCCAGTCGCTGGAGCGGCTGAGGGGCTATGACGCGGCCCTCCTCTGCCCCGGCCACGGCCCGCCGGTGCACGACGTGGCGCGCAAGCTCCAAGAGCTGATCGACCATCGCCACCAGCGCGAGCGGCAGATCCTGGAGGCTTTGGGCCGCGAGCACGGCACGCTGAAGGCGCTTCTGGACGACATCTACCCAGAGCTGGACCGCCGCCTGCTGAACCTGGCGCAGAGCCAGATCCTGGCCCACCTGGCGAAGCTGGAAGGCGAGGGCACGGTGGCGAAGCGCGACGAAGGCGGCGAGGTGGTGTGGGTGGTCGCGTGATCTGCCCGGCCGCTCATCCTGAGCCTGTCGAAGGATTGACAGTCCATCCGGTGACAGATTTCCCGCTGCTCCCCTACAATGAACATCATCCCCGCGTGAGGTCTTGCGAATGAAGATCGCTGTGGGCGCCGACGAGCGCACGCATCTCACCGACTTCGTGGTCGAGGAGCTGAGGCGTCGCGGCCACGAGGTCGAGTTTGTCGGGCCCATCGCCGGCGAGACCTACCCCTGGCCCGAGGTGGCCCGGACGGTGGCCGAGAAGGTGGCCGCCGGCCAGGCGGACCAGGGTGTCCTCTTTTGCTGGACCGGCACGGGCGTCTCCATCGCCGCCAACAAGGTGCCCGGGGTGCGCGCTGCCCTCTGCGGCGACGCCGAGACCGCCCGCGGCGCCCGCGCCTGGAATGACGCCAACGTCCTCTGCCTGAGCCTGCGTTCCACCTCCCCGGTCATCGCCAAGGAGATACTGGACGCCTGGTTCGCCGCCGAGCCCGACCCCTCGGAGGCCGAGAACGTGCGCCGGATCAAGGATCTGGACCGTTAGGCCCTACCGCACTCTCACGGTGTCGGCGCGCACGGTGTCGGGCAGGCGGTAGCCGCGAAAGGCCAGGTACCCCACCAGCGCCGACAAGCCGGCCACCGGCCCCACCAGACGGATGCCCAGCGGGTCGTTGGCTGTGCTCCCCAGCACCAGGAGGAGGGCCAGGGTCAGCGGGAAGATGGCAGAGGCCATCTCCTCCAGCGTGGCCTGGGTGCCGTAGTACATGGCCTCGCGCCGGTGGCCCGTGCGGAGCTCGTCGTAGTCGACGATGTCGGCCATGATAGCGTTGGGGAACGTGAACACGGCGGCCATCGGCAGCCCCATCGCCCCCGCGAAGAGCAGCGCCTGCGTCAGCTTGTCCACACCCGGCACAAAGCCCATGAAGCCCAGCCAGGGCAGGTAGAGCGCCCCTAACAGCATGGCCGTCGAATAGACCCAGGCCTTGCCCCGCCGCATGGCTAACCGAAAGCCCACCGGCAGAGCCACGAGCACCACCACAATGGCCGCCGCCGTCATCAGGCCCACGATGGTCCCCACCTGCACGTTCAGCTCCAGCCCCAGGAAGAGGATGGTGGCCTGATGCCCCGTCTCCAGCTTCGCGATGTCCGTCGGCAGGCCGCGCAAGAGCACGGAGGCCGCCCAGAAGGGGAGAGCGGCGGTCATGAGCGAGATCGCTATGTTGAACAGCACGAAGCTGGGCATGAAGAAGAGGAACTGGTCGTTGCTGAGGGTGGAGCGCAGCGCCGTCAGGGGGTTGATACGGGCCGGGGCAACGTCCCGTCGCACGTGGCGCCAGGCGCCGCCCAGACCCACGTAGCGCGAGGCGAGGCCGATCACCGCGATCATCGCCGCCATTGCCCCAAAGCCGAACTGGTCGCGGAGGATGCCGCTTCCCACGAATGCCAGGGCCGCGCCCAGCGCTCCGAAGAACACCTGCCAGGTCACCACACTCACGCGCGCCCGGGAAGTGATGGCGATCTCGGGCAGAAGGGACCCGAAGGGGCCGCCCGAGAGGGAGCTGAAGAACTGGAACGCCTCAAGCATGACGAAGAAGTAGAGGGCGTTGGTCAGACTCTGACCGGCGACGGGAGGCAACCAGAGGAGGGCGAAGAACAGAGCGTAGAATGGCGTCGCCAGCACCACGAACGGGATTCGCCGCCCCCAGCGCGAGTGCGTGCGGTCGCTCCACCAGCCGGTGAGCGGTTCGCCCACGGCGCCGATGATGCGGGCGAGGGTGAATAGGACGCCGAGGACGAGGATAGGGACCCGCTGCTGGATGTCCGCGCCCGCCGGCGGGGCGTAGAAGTAGATGAGCCACAGATCCTTGGTGCGCGAGATGACGTTACCGCCCAGGCTGCCCGAGGCGTAGACCAGCCGATTGAAGCGAGGCAGCTCAGGGGCCGCTTGGCTCGCCACAGTGGATCAGCGGGCCGCCGGCTCAGCCCCCGGCCGAAGCGTTTCCTCGATGGCTCCGGCGTAGGCGCCCCACAGCTCCTGCGGCAGCAACCGCCCGATGGCCACCATGACCTGCTCGCTGGCCAAACGCTCCTTGTCCTCCCGCGAGGCATGGCGGGGGACGTCGAGGTGGAAGGGCGGCCCGAAGGACACCGTCAGGCGCCCCTCCTCCTCGAAGGCGCCCGCGGGCAGGATGGGGAGGCGGTGGCTGCTCAAGATCAGGAGGAAAGAGCCCAGGCCCGGCGGCGGCTGGATCAGGCAGCCCGTGCCGACCGCCTCCGGGAAGAGGCCGATGGGATTGCTGGAGCCGCGGACGATGCTCAGCATAGTGCGCACGGCTGCCGCCCGGCCGACGCCTCGTTGAGCACCCCGAGGCACGATGACCAGACCGTAGACGTGGGCCAGGCCCCGGAAGAGCAGACGCGATACGAGCACCGGCACCGGAATCGGGCCAAGGCGAGCGTTGTACCATTCGCTGGTCATCAGCCAGCGCACCGCCCTGTGGCGGTCGCGCCGCTGAGCCACGGCGTGGGAGGCCACGGCCCCGCTCCAGAACACCTTCAGGCCCGGGCGCTCGTAGTGGTTGAGAACCAGCACGAAGGCGCCCTCGGCGGGAACGTCGTGGTCGTTGCGCACCTGGGGCGGCGGCCGCACCGCCGCCAGGGCGGCAGCGACATCGGAGGGCAGGTCGCGCCGGCGGCCCCAGAGGGCCGCCCAGCCGAACTTCAGCATCAGGAATAGACGGAGGGGGTACGTTTCGGCCGGGTCTTTCTTGTTGGTCACAGGCCCTCACTCCTACCGATGGCGGGCAGCCCCGCGGCGCCGCGTTTTCCGCCATCCCGCAGGTAGAACAAGTCCTCAAAGCGGATCTTCAGCAGCCACGCCGCCAGCAGGCCGGTGGCGCTGATCCAGACCGAGAGGAAGATGTGAGTGCCGATAGCATAGCCCGCCGCCAGCGAGCGGTCTACGCCGAACAGGGCGATGACCTCCTGAAGAGCGACCTCGTACACCCCGAGGCTGGTGGGCGTGATGGGCACCGACACGATGATGTTAGCGCTGATCATGATCACCAGATACGCGCCGAAGCCCAGGCCCAGGCCGAAAGCCTGCCCGAACAGCCAGAAGACCATGACCTCGATCAGCCAGGCGGGGAAGGAGATGGCGATGGCCCGGACGGCGATGCGCGGGTCGCGGAAAGCAGCCAGTCCATCCACGAACGTCGGCAGCAGCTCCGCCGCTCGCTGGCGCAGCCAGCCCGGCAGCAGCCGGCCCCAGCGCACCTGCGACAGGTCTTCCGGCAACCTCACGCGGGCGACCAGGGCGGTCAGGGCCACCGCCAGGGCCACCAGCGCCAGCAAGGTGAAGAGGACGCTCTCGCGGATGGCGGGCACGTCCTGCAGGCCCAATCCGATGAGCATAAGGGTGAGGAAGGTCACGGAGTCCAGCAGCGTCTCCACAACGAACACGGTAGCGGTAAGCTCGGCGCGGGGGATGTTGTAGCGGCGGGCCGGCACCTGGATGCGCACCAGGTCGCCGGTGCGCAGCGGCATGACGTTGTTGACCATGTTGGAGACTAGGTAGGTGCCAAACAGGGCCGATAGGGGTAAGCCCGGGATGCGGCCTAGCAGAATGCGCCAGCGGACGGCGTGGACGAACTTGGAGACGGTGAACACGGCCAGGGCGGCAACGACCCAGGGGTAGTTGACCCCTCCGAAGGTGCGAAAGGCCGCGCCCAGGTTGACGCGCCAGGCAAGCACCCCCACGAAGACCAGAACGAGCGCTAGCTGAAGCCAGATCCGGCGCCGGCGCAACCCATTACCCCGATTCTAGTCGACCTGCTCTACTTTGATTCTATAGCGAGCGCCTCACGACGGCAATTTGACTGCTGGTCGCCATAAGCAGCGCTCGGCGCCTGCAAGGGCGCGGCGTGGCTGCGGGCTCGCGTGCTATAATCGCCGCTGAGCCGCCGTTGACGGCCGGCGAAGACGAGCGAGCAAGCTTGATCAGGACTTCCGGGCCAGTAGACCTGCGCTACGCCAGCTTCGAGACAAGGCTGGTGGCGTTCATCCTCGACCTCATCGTCCTGGCGTCCTTCCTGGCGCTGTTCGTCGCGCTCGCCTTGCTCCAGCTCCTCCTCCGCTCCGACTTCGGCGACAACGACCCGCCGGATCAGGCCTACTACGTCGCGGCCATCATCATCCTGGCCTATTTCGTCGCGTTCGTGCCCCTTTACTTCGTGGTGCTCTGGACCTGGCGGGGCCAGACGCTAGGCAAGATGGCCATGGCCATCCGCGTCGTGCGCTCCGACGGCCGGCCGGCGAGCCTGGGGCCGGCCTTGCTGCGCCTGGTGGGCTACCTGTTCTCCACCCTTCTGCTCTTCGCGGGCTTCCTGATGATCCTTTTCGACCGCCAGCGACGGGGGCTGCACGATCGGCTGGCGGACACCGTCGTGGTGGACCTGACGTGAAGGACACCGGCCTGGCCTTCGCCGCCCTGCTGCTGCGAAGCACCGTCCAGTGGCTATCGGGCGTGCTCCTCGCCCTCTGCCTCGTAGCGCTCTTCTTCGCCATCAACGCCTACCAGCTCACCAACGCCGATACGGCCCAGCGTATCCTGACGCGGGCGGTAGCTGCCCTCACCGAGATCGACGCCCTCCTGCCAGCCATCCGGGCCGACCTTGCGGAATCGGCTCAGACCAGCGACAGCCCCACGGTGACCGTCCCCCTCTTCCCCATCCCGGTCGAACTGACCCGCGAGGAGGCAACCACCATGTCCGCCGCAGAGTTGCGCTCCCGCCTGCTGGACACGGCGGCAAACAGAGTGTACGAGGACGGGATGTCGGTCTTCGCCCTGGGCGACCCCCAAGCCAAACAGCAGATCGACCCCCTCTCGCCCGAGGGCGGTGTGAAGCGCGGCCTGGGCTTCCTGAGCGATGACACGCACGGGGCGCTGCGCTTCGCCGTGTGGGTGCTGGGGGGCCTATCGCTGGTGTTAGGCGCCCTAGTGCTACTCTCCACCAAAGGCCTGGGCCGCGTCACGGCTTTGGGGGCCTGCGTCCTGGGCGCCGCGGTGCCGTCGTTGGCGGCAGTGGTGGCGATTCGCTGGGGCTTCCGCAGCGCCGCCGAGGATCAGCACGACTACCTGGTGGCCCAGCTCCTGAGCCTGGGTAACGACGCCGTCTGGCTGCCCCTGCGCAACTGCACTATCCTCTGCCTCTTGGGCCTGGCCGTGGTGGGCATCGGCCTCACGCTGGTGCTATTAGAGACGCGCCAGCACGCCGTGCGCTCGACTGCTGGCGTTGACAACGCTGGTGCTGGCGTTGACAACGCTGCGGCCGATAGATAGGATCGATTCGCCGGGGCGGGCGTAGCTCAGTGGTAGAGCATCTGCTTCCCAAGCAGAGGGCCGTGGGTTCGAGTCCCATCGCCCGCTCCAGGTAACGATAAAACATACAAAGGAGCTTCAATGATCAAATCGAGACTCTGTGACCTGATCGGGATCAAGTATCCCATCATCCAGGCAGGCATGGGACCTTTCAGCAACAACAACCTGGGAGTTGCTTCGGCCAACGCCGGCGTCCTGGGGCTGCTTTCCACCAGCGGCGTCTTTAACAAGGAGGACCAGCCCTGGATTTACAGAGCCTTTGTAGGCACTGGCGGTGCAGACTACGACGACGACATACCCACCGTCATGGAAAAGGTGCTGAAACGGACCTACAACCTGGTCAAGGACAAGGGCGGCATTTTCGGCATCAACGTTATGGTCTCGGCGGAGGTCCTCGAATACTCGCACGTCATAATCGACACAGCCATAAAGGTGCGTGAGGAGAACCCGGACATCAAGAAGCATTTCAAGGTGATCTTCACGTCAGCCGGCGACCCCCTGGGCTGGAAAGACACAATCAAGGGAGCAGGGTTCACCTGGATGCACGTTGTCCCGTCCGTCAAGGCAGCTCTGCGCTGCAAGAAGGCGGGCGTAGACGTTATCGTAGCCTCCGGCCATGAAGGAGGTTTCCACACTTCCTGGGAGCCGGTCCACTCCATGATCCTGCTTCCGGCCGTGGTGGAAACGGTGTCCGACAAGGATACCCTGGTTGTCGGCGCCGGCGGGTTCTGCGACGGCAGGACCCTCGCAGCTGCACTGGTACTGGGCGCAGACGGCGCGCAGATGGGCACGCGCTTCCTGGCTACGCAGGAGAGCGACTTCCACCAGATCTGGAAGGAAGAAGTTGTGGCTGCTGGCGACAGGGCAACGCTTGTCGCGCGCGGCTTTGTCGGCCCTGCCCGCTGGCTGAAGACGCCCCGCAGCGTTGAACATGCCGCCAACACCCTCAAGAAATCGCCGGGCGTCTTCCTCGGCACCCCTGATGACTACAGCACGATGGACAAGTCCCTGATCCAATACGAGATTGAATCAATCAAAGCTACCTTCGAAGGCGACAGGGAAAAGGCGATGATGGCCGCCGGCGAAGTGGCCCAGCGCATCAAGGACATGCCTAAAGTCAACGATATGGTGCAGGAGATCGTCACGGAGGCCGAGACCATCCTGAGAAACGTTCCCAAGCTTCTGGCCTAGCCTGTCAGGCCAGGTTGTCCTGATAGAAAAAAGCCGGCGGCACAGGCCGCCGGCTTTTATTGAAAGACAAAGGTGCTAGTATCGAAGCCTGGTGCGAATGTCGGTGTGGCGAGATGTTCTCTAGACGGTGTGCCGATCGGCACCGTTCGAAACCATTGTGGTGGCCGCTGCTGCACAGTCAGAGGGCATTCGAACGAGAAAGCCAAATACGGAGTGGGCGCCCCGGCGGCCCTGAATGCTCTAAGAGGGCAGAACTCAGCATACGTTCCGGCGGCGGCGGAGTCCTGAATATCGGGCATCCCGAGGGATTGGCTGGCCCTCCCGCCGGACCCTCAGCACGCAGGAAAAGAACGAGGGGCGCGCCGGCTGCCACCGGCCCGCCCCTCGTTTAATCAGTCAGAGTTCACCTTCGGGGTTTCTACCTCCTACTTCCCGCTGATCGGGCAACCCAGGTTGTTGTCGTTGTCCAGCGTCGTTGCCAGCGTGAGTATGGTGCCGCGATCCTTGCTGGCGAGGGCCGCATTCACCTGGGTGACGATCTCGCCGACCGTGAGCGGATATCCAATGCCGGGGTGCGCCGCATTCAGCACCGCTGACACCGCCGCCCGCAGCAGGATCTGCGCCGCGCCGTCCAGCGTGTTCCCGCCCTGGAAGGCCAGCGCCTGCGCCAGGGTGGAACTGCCGAGGAATGAGGCGTATCCAGACGGCACAGTAAAGACGCTGCTCACCAGCTGACTGGGCGAGTAACCAGTAGGCGGCCAGGCATTCGGGTACTTCGTGGCGTCGGTGTGGTTCTTCCAGAAGCCAGGGGTACAGCCTTGGCCACCGGTTACCGAGACCGTGGCCTGGGCCGTCTCCACCGGCGCCGGCAACCCGTCAACCGTGTCGGTGCCGGTGGCGGTGACATGGTTGGTGAACGTCCCGGCCGTGGTGAAGGTCTTGCTGCAGGTGAAGACCCACGTCTCGCCCGGGTCCAGGATACCGTTGCTGTTGGTGTCACCGCTCGTCGGGCCCGTCACCGGCGAGCAGGTGTCGTCGCTGAGGGAGACGCCGCTGATGGGGTCCGTGCCGTCGTTGGTCTCATTGTAGGTGTAGGTCACGGCAAGCGGCACCGAGCCGCTGGTGGGGCTGGCCGTCTTGGTCAGCGTCGTGTGCGGGTTCGTCACCGTCACCGTGGCCTGAGCCGTCTCCGGCGGCGCCGGCTGGCTATCGGCCGTGTCGGTGCCGGTGGCGGTAACGTGGTTGGTGAACGTCCCGGCCGTGTTGAAGGTCTTGTTGCAGGTGAAGACCCACGTCTCGCCCGGGTCCAGGATACCGTTGCTGTTAGTGTCACCGCTCGTCGGGCCCGTCACCGGCGAGCACAAGTCGTCGCTGAGGGAGACGCCGCTGATGGGGTCCGTGCCGTTGTTGGTCTCATTGTAGGTGTAGGTCACGGCAAGCGGCGCCCGGCCGTTGCTGGGGCTGGCCGTCTTGGTCAGCGTGGTCTGGGGGTTCCTGACCGTCACCGTGGCCTGGGCCGTCTCCGGCGGCGCCGGCTGGCTATCGGCCGTGTCGGTGCCGGTGGCGGTAACGTGGTTGGTGAACGTCCCGGCCGTGGTGAAGGTCTTGTTGCAGGTGAAGACCCACGTCTCGCCCGGGTCCAGGATACCGTTGCTGTTAGTGTCACCGCTCGTCGGGCCCGTCACCGGCGAGCACAAGTCGTCGCTGAGGGAGACGCCGCTGATGGGGTCCGTGCCGTTGTTGGTCTCATTGTAGGTGTAGGTCACGGCAAGCGGCGCCCGGCCGCTGCTGGGGCTGGCCGTCTTGGTCAGCGTGGTGTGCGGGTTCCTGACCGTCACCGTGGCCTGGGCCGTCTCCGGCGGCGCCGGCTGGCTATCGGCGGTGTCGGTGCCGGTGGCGGTAACGTGGTTGGTGAACGTCCCGGCCGTGGTGAAGGTCTTGTTGCAGGTGAAGACCCACGTCTCGCCCGGGTCCAGGATACCGTTGCTGTTAGTGTCACCGCTCGTCGGGCCCGTCACCGGCGAGCACAAGTCGTCGCTGAGGGAGACGCCGCTGATGGGGTCCGTGCCGTTGTTGGTCTCATTGTAGGTGTAGGTCACGGCAAGCGGCGCCCGGCCGCTGCTGGGGCTGGCCGTCTTGGTCAGCGTGGTGTGCGGGTTCCTGACCGTCACCGTGGCCTGGGCCGTCTCCGGCGGCGCCGGCTGGCTATCGGCGGTGTCGGTGCCGGTGGCGGTAACGTGGTTGGTGAACGTCCCGGCCGTGTTGAAGGTCTTGTTGCAGGTGAAGACCCACGTCTCGCCCGGGTCCAGGATACCGTTGCTGTTAGTGTCACCGCTCGTCGGGCCCGTCACCGGCGAGCACAAGTCGTCGCTGAGGGAGACGCCGCTGATGGGGTCCGTGCCGTTGTTGGTCTCATTGTAGGTGTAGGTCACGGCAAGCGGCGCCCGGCCGTTGCTGGGACTGGCCGTCTTGGTTAGCGTGGTCTGGGGGTTCCTCACCGTCACCGTGGCCTGGGCCGTCTCCGGCGGCGCCGGCAGGCCATCGGCCGTGGCGGTGCCGGTGGCGGTAACGTGATTGGTGAACGTCCCGGCCGTGTTGAAGGTCTTGTTGCAGGTGAAGACCCACGTCTCGCCCGGGTTCAGGATACCGTTGCTGTTAGTGTCACCGCTCTGGAAGGCCACCGGCGAGCAGGTGTCGTCGCTGAGGGAGACGCCGCTGATGGGGCTGTCGCCGTTGTTGGTCTCATTGTAGGTGTAGGTCACGGCAAGCGGCGCCCGGCCGTTGGTGGGGCTGGCCGTCTTGGTTAGCGTGGTCTGGGGATGGGTTACAACGTTTTGGACGACCTTGCAGTCCGCCGCGCTCCCCGGGATGTCTTCAGTTGAGATGTGCAACGTCCCAGACGCCTGAGCGTAGCCGACGACAAGGCGTGGCCCCGAGCCAATTGCCGGTGGCGGCGTGGTCGTCGGCGGACAGCCTGAGGCTGACCCCACCTCGTTGGCGAGCGCTACGGTGTACTGGTAGGGTCCCGGCGTCGCGCACCTGGCGTCGCCCGGGCAAGTGATAGGCGCGTCCCCGGCGTTAAAATTCACGTTTGTCAGCAGTGGTGTCGATGACAGATCGGGCTTGACCAGGCTTGCGTTGAGACCCGTTACGTTGCAGGCGCCGGCCGCGTTGTTGGTGAAAGTTACCGAGTAGGCAAGCACAGCGCCGTCACGGACCACGCCGGACGGCGTAACACTGAGGGTCTCCGTCAACCCGTTGGTATTGCAGCCGGGCGGGAGCTGGTCGGCGCTAGCCTGCTCGCCGCGGGTCAGCGCGATGGCCCCAAACGCGGCCGCCACCACCACCAGGGCTAGTCCGAGGACTGCCCAGCGCCATTTAGCCTGAGCGAATCTACTGAGCATCTTACCTCCCTTACGTCACTAAAGTGGCTTTGTGAGATGCGTTGCTCGTCGCGAGGCTTCCGAATCTGTCGATACCTCCGGTCCTCCACTCTTCCTTCCAGTCGTCCGTCGAACGACCCCGCGATATCGCGGCAACGACCGGGGCCGTACGCTTTCGGCGGTCTGCCCCGTCCCGCCGACTCACACCCTCATGCGCCACCACCTTCCCTCTTCTCCCCGGCGGGCGATGGTCGCCCATCCCAATCACTGACCGCAGTTGTGCTAGCCCTCTCTTGCCCGAATAAATGCAAATGCCGGAGTTGCGCGCCCGCACGTCTTTGTCTAGCGGCTCCGGCGACCCTCCAATCGCGCGGAACCTGCGCCAACCTTTGTTACGTGAATTATTACGTCAATCATCTGTGTTTGGATTCATCCCCTCCCCTCCCCTCTCTCACCCAAGTAGTCCAGTTAGTTCCCGCGACCTGCTTCTCTGAGGCTAGCGCAACGGTCCGGGAGACCCTCCCACTTGACCTTCAACCAAGGCCAAGTTTTCTTGCGATCCCTCCTTCGCCGGCTTACAATAAGGATGCCAGAGTAGTGCGCCCGCACGTCTTTGGCTAGCGGCTCCGGCGGGCCTCCAACCGGACGGAGCCGCACTTCTTATTGCTGCACTGGCCGTTGACCGAGAAACACCCTCGGCCTATAGTGGCCTCCGCCTAAGGCCGGCGGCAAAAAGTGATAGCTGGGCAGGTTTCTTAACGTTTACCACATCCGCATCTGGCTGAAGGAAAGGCGAACAGCCCACGCCGGCCAGTGGCCGGCGTGGGTGCCCGTGCCTGGGGCGACGCGCCGCCGTGAGCTTGGGCGCCAGAGCGTTATCCTCGTCGCTGCGACCGCCTAAGGGTCAACAGCGCGAGCCCTCCTGCCGCCGCCATCATCCCCCCGGCCACAAGGAACGGCCACCAAAGCACTGAGCCCGAGGGGGGAGACGGCCCCTTCCCAGTCGGCGGCAGCACTGCAGGCAGCACGGGCGGCACTGCTGTCGGCGTGCTGGTGGGGGTTGGCGAAGGGCTAGGTGATGGAGTTGGCGTGGCGGTCCGGGTGGGCGTAGCCGTCACCACGGGCGTAGGAGTGACAGTCGCGGTGGGCGTCAGGGTAGGCGCCGCCGTTGGCGAAGGTGTCGGCGTTGGGCTGGGCGTTGGCGAAGGTGTGGGCGAAGGTGTCGGCGTTGGGCTGGGCGTTGGCGTCGGGCTGGGCGTTGGCGTCGGGCTGCCGACCACTACGGTGAACTGGGCTGTCTCGTTAGGCGCTGGTTTCCCATCGTTTTCCGCGGTACCTGTGGCCGTGGCGTGGTCGGTGAAGCTTCCGGCTTCGGCATAGGTCTTGCTGCAGGTGAACACCCACGTCTCGCCCGGGTCCAGGATGCCGTTGCTGTTAGTGTCGCCGCTCACGAAGGTCACAGGCGAGCATAGATTAGAGCTAACCGAGACGCCGCTGATCGGGCTGTCGCCGTCGTTGGTCTCATTGTAGGTGTGTGTGACGGCTAGCGCCGCCTCGCCGCTGCTGGGGCTGGCGGCCTCGGTCAGGGTGGTGTGGGGGTGGGTGACAACGTTTTGGACCACCTTGCAGTCCGTCGCGCTCCCCGGGATGTCGACGGACGAGATGTGCAATGTCCCAGATGCCTGAGTGAAGGCGACTACAAGGCGTGGCCCCGACCCGACTGGCGGCGGCGCCGTGGTAGTGGGCGGACAGCCTGAAGCCGACCCCACCTCATTGGCGTGGTTCACGGTGTACTGGTAGGATCCCGCCGTCGCGCAGCGGGCGTCCCCCGGACAAGTGATGGGCGGGTCTCCAGCGTTGAAGGTCACATTTGACAGTAGCGTTGTCGCCGACCCGTCAGGCTTGGTCAGAATTGCATCGAGCCCCGTTATGTTGCAGGCGTTCGCGATGTCGTTTCTAAGAGTCGCGGAGTACGCCAGTGTGTTGCCGTCGCGAACGACGCCGGACGGCGACAGGGTGAGGGTCACCCGCAACCCATTAGTATTGCAGCCGGGCGGCACCTGGTCGGCGCTGGCCTGCTCGCTGCGGGTTAGCGCGATGGCCCCAGACGCGGCTGCCGCCAGCACCAGGGCTAGTCCGAGGACTCCCCAGCGCCATTTAGCCTGAGTGAATCTGCTGAGCATACTATCTCCCTTCAGTCACTAGAGTAGTCGTGAGATACGCTGTTCACCACGGGGCTTCCGACCCGGTGAGTGTCTCCGCTGGTGCCTTCCCACGCCCTCATGCACCCACTGGCGCGGGCCTATGCCTGACGCGACCGTTGGCGCAGGAACTCGATACTCTGATCGGTATTACGCTGCAGGGGGGCGAAGCGGTTTTCCGGCATTTGCCGGCGGGCTTGCGGGACTCCCATCGCCCGCTCCAGATCCACCATGCACATCTAGCCCCAAAGCGAAGCTGCCCCACAACCCCCGGAATCGATACGCCACCGGCTCTGATATTCACCAGGGCGTCACTGATATAACGTGGAGGCTTCCCCTAAGCGGGCACGCCCTAGGTCTGCCGCCCCTGAACAACGAGCGTCTGCACTGGCCCTGCATCTCTTGTGAAGCGCAGTTTCGCGGACCGAAACAGGCGGTCTCCAGATTCACGAACAACATGCCAAGCCCAAGGCGGACTCCGCCCGCAACCCACGAATCACGCAACTGGCTCTGTTATTTAACCGGGGCTTTACTGACATAACGAGGAGGATTCCCTTATCTTGGAGACGCGGGGTGCCGGCCGCCGCAATGACCGATGCCGACAGCAAGGGTTCTCTCGCAGACCCGGCTGGCGGCACGGGCCGGCCTGGCGTGCTGCCTGCTCGTGGCCTTCGTTCTCATGGTGGGGAAGGCCTCAGCCGATGACGTTCGCCTGGACCCCGGCTGGAACCTCGTCACCTACGCGGGCTCGACCAGGCCCGCCCCCCGGGCGCTGAAGTCGATCGAGAGCGACTGCCTCGCCGTCTACCAGTGGGATGCCGTCCAGTGGCGCTGGCTGTCCTACTTCCCGCAGGCCTCATACATCCAGCCCACGCTATTCAATCTGGTCCACGGGCGCGAGTACTGGGTGTACGTCCAGCAGGAGACGGAGCTGGCGGTCGATGCCGACGCTCCCCCCTTCTACGGCATCAACTCCCACCTCACCTGGTTCAACTCTGACGAGACAGTCGATCGGACCGTCCAACTCATGGACGAAGCAGGAGTGGGGATCGTGCGCACGGTCTTCGACTGGCCGAGCATCGAGCCCGAACCCGGCGTCTATCACTGGGAGCGCTTCGACCGGGCGGTCGGGCGGCTCACCCAGGGCGGTATCGCCGTTCTGGGCATCCTAGACGGCTCGGCGCCCTGGGCCACCTCTGCTCCCAGCCTCGATGAGCCCGGTTGGCAGAAGTGGCCCAGTGCGGACCCGTTTGCCTTCGCCCGCTACGTCGCCGCCGTGGTCGAGCGCTACGACGGGGACGGGTTTGACGATGCGCCGGGCTCGCCGGTCATCCGCTACTGGGAGATATGGAATGAGCCGAACACGGACTTCTTCTGGCGGCCTCAGGCTAACGCCGACCAGTATGTGAGCTTGCTCCGCCTTTCCTACCAGACGATCAAGATGGCGCAGCCATCGGCAGTCGTAGTGTTGGGCGGGATAGCGGGCAACGGCGTTTCCTTCCCCTGGTTCGACCTTGCCGAGGAGGAACGGAATTTCCTCCAGCAGATCTACGACCACGGCGGCAAAGACTTCTTCGACGTCGCCAACATCCACCTCTATCCCTACACATACGAGTTGTGGCGACCCGAGCTGATGACCACCCTCCAGGATGCCCTGAACGAGACGCGGTCGGTGATGGCCGCCAACGGCGACGACAACAAGCCCATCTGGATCACTGAGATCGGGTTCTCCACTGCCCTCTTCCCCCGTGATTACGACGCTGAACCCGACGCCGTCATTGCCTCCTGGCTGGGGACGGTCTATCGCCAGCTCACCGGCGCCGACGCCGTCTTCTGGTACATGTTCGAGGATGAGGGGACGGATGACAACCCCGAAGGTCATTTCGGCCTGGTGGACTACGACGGCGTGCCCAAACCGAGCTACTACGCGTATCGCGACGTGACAGACCCCTAGGCCCCGCGTCCTCCGCTGGCCGTTACGTCAGCCCTTTCGACGGTTCTTGGGGCTCAGCATCGATCGATCAATCGACTTTGAACCGTGTAACACTTCTCCGGATGCCGCATCTTCTATTACTAGGGACAAGCCGCGCAGAGGTATGTCTGAGGGAGAGTGAATATGCCAGTGAAGATAAGGCTAACGTTCACCCACGTAGCGTTCCTGGTGGCAGCGGCGATTATACTCTTGGGCTTGGCCGCCCAGGGGATTTCCCGCGCTGCGACCCCGGTGCTAGCTCCTGGTGTTCAGAGCCTGGCCATCGATGGCAAGAGCGTGACCGCCTCCACGGCGGCCGTAACCAGCGGCAGCAGCACGCCTACCATCAGCGGCCGAATCCTGCCAGGTAGGAGCACGGCGGTGCTCAGCGTCGATGGAACCATCGAGTGGGAAGTCGCCGTCGACGCGGCCACCGGCGAATTCACCACGGTCGTTCCGGAGCCGGTGAGCCCTGGCCAGCACACGCTGACCATCGACGGTGTGCCGGCGGCCACCTTCAGCGTGGCAGCCGCCCCGTCCGGACTGCCAGCCAGCGGTGCTGGTGGCGCCACCGGTGGCGACGGCTTGGGGCTGCAGCCCTGGCTGTTCCTGCTCGCCGGTCTTGGCCTGGGTGTGGGCGTCTTCTTGGTCGCCCGACGAAAGCCTTCGCGCCAGTAGCTTCAGGCGCCTTCCCCATCGAGGATTCAGAATCCGCCAGCCGGATGCGCTGGTGGATTCTCCTCATCCAGGGCTCGCCACAGGTTGAAGGCAGGGCCACTAGGGCGACGCGGCCAGGCTAGCCGAGACTCCTGTCGCCGGTCTCCCGCTCCGCGACTCTCGGTCCTAGCTCGCTGCCGACGTGATGCTTTGGGCCAGGGTTGACCGCCGTGCGGCGGCCTCCGCGATCTTCTGGTTTGATTCGATAGTTGCTTCTAGCATGGGCGTGTACCAGCCTAGGTCCCTGGCCAGGTTGACCAACGCCTCTATGTCCTTGGGCAGGCAGTTGCCGCCGTAAGGAAAGCCCCCCTGGATGCCGTAGCGAGCGTTCCACATCCCTTCGGCCGACTGGGCCACCATCGCCATCACCTGGTTGCCGTCGATCTGCAGCTCTCGGCTCGCGAGCCACATCTCGTTGGCAAAGGAGATCTTGGCCGCGTTGAACAGATTGTTGGCGTACTTCGTCATCTCCGCCGTGCGAAGGTCGGTGCGGAACAGGGGCGCGTGGTTGCGCTGGCAGAGAGGCCTGTAGAGCCTCTCCAGGAGGTCACCAGACCTCTTGTCCAGCTCGCCGATAACGACTATCCACGGGTTCAGGAAATCATCGTCAGCGCTCGCCTCACGGAGGAACTCGGGGTTCATGCAAACGCCGAAATCGCGGCCTGCCTTGCCTCCCGACCAGGCCTCCAATGCCGGGACAACCAGGTTCTCAGTGACCGTGGGTAGCACAGTGCAACGAACGACCACCAGGTGGTAGCCACCGCCAGCGAGCAGCGCGCCGATGGCGGCGAGAGCCGCTTTCAGGGAGGCAAGGTCCTGGCGGCCATCCCGACCGTTGGGGGTGGGCGCGCAGATCATACTGGTGGAGGGCTGTGCCTTCACCAGAGAGCCCGGATCGATGGCGTGGTGTCCTTCTCGACGGAGCGAGCGCACGACGTCGGGGTCGGTGTCCACGAAGATGACGTCGTGCCCTAGCTCGCTGAATCCCTTGCCCGTCGCTTTTCCCACCACGCCTGACCCGATGATCGCGATCCGTTCCATATTGCGCTCCTTACCCCTCTCGCAAGCGTAGGCGCACACAGCCCCCAGCAACGGCACTCTTCACAGCCCTACTCGTGTTGCCAGCCCCCCTACCGCGAGCAGCCAAAGCATCACTGAAAGCAGCACGGCTTGCTCGCTGACAGACCGCGAGCACCACAGGGCCAGCAGTCCTCCCCGGCCCCGTCCTTCCTCCCGGACAGCCCCCGAAAGCACGAGACTCGCGCGCCTCAGCAGTGCGCTGAGCACGGCCAAGGCCAGCACCAGCGTCCAGATTGACCAGAAGTCAATGCGGCCGCCCAGGAAATTGACCCACATCAATCCTAGCGGCACTGCCACCAATGAGAGGACCACTGCCAGGGTGGTGCGCTCAATGAGGTCGAGCCTACTACCATCGAACAGGCTGGAGAGATGCCAACCTGGCACCACGATGACGTACAGAGAGCCGACAACGATGCGCGTTGGCTGGTACCACCCGGCGTCCATCTGCCAGGCGTGGAGCGCCAGTGTGGCTGCCGCCAGAGCGAGGGTGACGGCCGACCTCACCCCTCCCGCCGGCACTAAAGGTCGCCGGCTGGGCTCGGCGTGGGGGTCACCGCTGTCGCCGCTGGCCTGGTTCGCCGTATCCTCAGCCGTCGCTTCGGAAAAGCCCACCAGGACGGCGGTGGCGATACCCGCCAGGGTGGCCGCGGGCCAGGCGATCGCTGGGTCCACCTCGGCCCGCCAGGCGACGATGGCGAAGGAAGCCAAGCCGCCGGCGCAGCCCAGAGCCCAGGTCAGCCAGAGCCTGGTCGTCGCTTCCTGGCTCGGGCCGGACAGCATCGCCACAACCCCCAGGACGCCGACGGTGAGGGCCAGACTGCCGAGCCAGGGCTCAGCCCAACCCGTGACGTTGGGGGTCAGCACCGTCTGCGCGAGGACTACGGCCACTGCTCCTATCCCGAAAAGGGGGCGATAGCCCTCGGCCAGCCGCCTGCCAGCATCGACCAGCGCCCGGATGTTCACGCGCATCGCTAGTGAATCTCCAGCCGCTGGTTGAACCACGCTCCGTCGCTGGGATGTTCCGCTCCGTCTTCATCCACGGTGTGAACCCACACGCTGAGCTCATAGGTACCCGGCGGCGCGACCGCCTCGTCCGATAGCTCGATGGTGGACTCGTCCCCGGGGGCGATGAGCTGTGCGAAGAGCTTGGACCGGAGGTCGAACTCCACCCACGGCTCAAGAGCGCCGGGGCGGCTCAGGAACCACCACAGTACGACGTGCTGCTCGCTGTCGCTGCGATTGCGCAGGCTGACCGCTACCGAACCCTTGCCCGACTGGAAGCTCCCGGTGTCCACCGTGAGGTTCTCGATCTCCACGGGCCCTGATGCCGCGCCGGCCCTGATGATCCCGGACGGGTCATTGTTCTCCAGCACCTTCATTGGCGAGTCCAGAAAGAGGTCGTCGCCGGACGTGCCATCTTGCCCCCCGGTCTCCCTGGCCACGACGCGCAACAGGTACTCGCCTGGCCAGAGGGAGATAGGCTCACTGGTTGTGATCGTGGTCTGCGCGTTCGCCGCGAATACCTTGTGCCGGAGCAGCCTGGAGGTGTACGCAGGCTTGGCGTTCCAGGGCACGGTAGACGCTTTCGGGTACAGGAACCACTGGACATCGGCCGTCGTATCCACAGCGGTATCGTTCCTGACGACGATGATCGGGCGGAGCTGTGCGGGGACGCGCAGGCCGCCTTCCGAGGTCGCAGCAGCCAGATCGATGGCTGACACCTCGAGGCCCGGAGGCGGCGTCGCCCGGCGGATCAGCGGCGACCAGCCGCTATCGATTCGGACAACCGGGTCGTCCACTCTCTTTCCGTCGGAGTGTCGCGTCTCACCGCCGTCGACGGTGTGCACCCAGGCGCTCAGCTGGTAGTCCCCCGGCTCAGCGGTCACCTCTTCCTGCCAGCCCAACGTCACCTTCTCGCCGGCCGCCAGCGTCACAGGTCCCCGGGTAGAGGAGCGGAAGGAGTAGACGTCCCAGGGCCGGTTGGCGTCGGGCCTGGCCAGGAGCCACCAGGCCTGGACGTCGTGGGCCGCGTGGTCGTGGTTCTTGAGCTCTACCTCCACCTCGATGCTGGGCGAGGAGGCCTCGGGCAAGTGGTTGATACGGACGCTCTCGATGCGCACGGGGCCCGCGCTGGCGCTGCTGCCCCCTGGCGCCAGGCCAAGCAGATACACCGCCAGAAATAGAGCCAGGGCGGCAGGGGCAAGGGAGATTGGCAGCGGAAGACGCCTGCGGCGTGGCACATCGACTTGCCGGACGGGTTCGGCACTGTCCCAGCCGCCTTCGCTGGGCACTCGGGTGAGGAAATGCAGGGGCAGGATTATGGCGAGAGCAAGGAAGGGAAGAACTGCTCCCCGGGTGAGCCACCTAAGGGGTGACATGGCCTGCTGCCTCTCCCGGCGTGCCCCTGACGTTTCTGTAGACACTAATGGGCCCGAAGTCGACGAGATGAGTTAAGAAGGGTTCGGAGTCTAGGTTGCGAAGGACCAAGCCGCTGTTGAACTCGGGGCAGCGCGTGTCGAACACGACATAGCGAACGTCGTACTTGTCGAACAATGCCTTCTGCGAGCGCTGCTCGAGCAGCATGGCGCTGGCATCGGCGGCAACCGCCTGCTCCTGCCGCGAAGACAGTAGCTCCGGCGTGAAAGCGGCCACGGTCGGGCGCTGGGACAGGTATTCGAGGAGGAAGGCCAGGCAGCGGTCGGTAAGGACCACGTCGTCTTTCTGCGAGTTGTCCCGCAGCCAGGTGAGAGCGGTGTAGGAATCGTCGGTCACCTTCGAGTAGTAGTCGCTGCTCTGTACTCCGTAGGTCGTCCCTGTGAACGCCAGGTAGGCGACGAGCAGGGCGATGAGGGCGGGGCGGACGGTCGTCTTGTTCGTGTGCCAGACGGCGTAGGCGGCGGCCGGGGCAACGACGACAGGCGTGAAGTAGAGGGCCCTCGTGTAGTAGAGGTTCACGGAGAACAGCCAGGCGTAACCCAGCAGGGCGATCGTTCCCGCCAAGGCCAGGATGACCAGCCGTCCCGCTGCGCCCGAGCGGTTGGCCAGGAAGAGACGGACGAGGCCGGCGCTGGCGAGCAGAACCACCACGGGTGTGAAGAAGCGATAGGCGTCCCCAAGGGTTATCTTGGTGGTGACCGATGTCGCTTCGCCCAGGGTAGTTTGGGCAGCGTTTGCGCCAAAATAGGTATCCAGGATGTGGATGAGCACAGGCAGGCCCAGCGCCAGGCCAAAGGAAGCCAGGAAGAGATAGGTGGCCGCCGCGCGAGCTCGCCACCGGGTGAGGGCAATGTCCCCCAGAGCGAAGGCGGCTAACACCAGCAGAACAACGACCGCAGACAGGTGATGGATCAGCACTACCCCCACCACCATCAGGCCGGCCAGGGCAGCCCAACCCAATGTTCCCCCCTGCCCCGTGACTAAGCGAGAAGCGCGGAACCTCAGGAGCGCCCATCCTACGACGGGGATCAGCGCCAGAGCGAAGATGTTGGAGTAGCCCGACCAGCTCAGCATCTCCAGGTTCGCCGGCAGCAGCGCCACGATCAGCGCAGCCAGCAAGGCCGGGCCATCCCCGCCGACAGCCCGGGCGAACACGAAGACGGTCGCTATCAGGAGCCCACTGCCCAGCAGGGCATAGTAGGCCAGGGGGATAGACTCCAGTCCGGTCGTGGAGGAGAGAGCCGATAATAGCAGGGGCAGGCCGGGGAGGGATTGGAACCGAAGGCCGCCCAACTGGTGATAGGGGAAATATACGGGCACTTCCCCCTTCTTGATGATCTCGTCGGTGTAGAGGAGGACATGGCCGTAGTCTCCGCCCGGCGGATAGTCGTGCTGGAACAGGACGACGCCCCTGAGGAGAAGCCCCAGGGCCAGAACAAGCAGGAAGGCGCCGGCGGTGAACCAGGCGTGGCTCCGCCTTACTGCTTCTCCTCCAGGGATCATCGCCCGTTGTGCCTCGGCCGGAGCTTGGCGATCAGGTAGACGCCATGCATCTTGTCGATCTTGCAGACGAGGTGGGCGAGACCGGGTGGAAACGGATAGTAGCCCGTTGTCCTCAGGTCCTCGACCTCAAGATCATGGTAGTGACATAGCTCGGACAGGCCTCGATAGCTGTAGACGCGCAGGTGGGCATCGCCTTGGAAGGGATGGTGCTCGCCTCTGCGGGGATCGAGGAGGTTGCCCACCAGCGCCTCATTCGAGACGTGCATGGGCATGGGCTGCATCCCCAGGGCCAGCGAGAACACGTTGTGCCAGCTAGCCAGGTTGTTGGTGGACAGGATGGCGTAGCCGTCGGGGCGCAGCACTCGCCGCACTTCGCGCAAGAAGACGTCGTTATCGGCCAGATGCTCGATGACCTGGTTGGCATGAACGATGTCGAAGAAGCCGTCCTCGTAGGGCAGCGGCCTGTTGAGATCGGCCTTGGTTACGATGATCCCCCGCGCCGTCGCCTCGTCGATGCGCTCGTCCACGCACTCGATTCCGTAGCACTCGCCCACCTGGGCGCGACGGGCCAGGCGGGCCGTGAACTCGCCATCACCGCAGCCACAGTCCAGGAGGCGGCCGCCGGGGCGAGGCTCAAGGGCGTTCAGTATCTCCGCCTTGTTGGCCAGCCCAGTCTCTTCAAACAGCCTTTTCAGATAGCCCATTCCCGTTCCTGCCGTCTATCACCCGCTGATATATCCCTTCCATGCGCTCGACGACGTTCGACCAGTCGTATCGCGCCGCGTCGGCTAGCGCCTCTTCTGCCATCCTCTGCCGCCGCGACGGGTCCCCCAGCAGGTCGCCGATGGCGGCGGCTAGCGAGCGAGCGGCGCTCTCGCAAACAAGGCCATTGGCGCCGCTGCGGATAAGCGAGGCGGAGGCACTGTTCGGTGCATCCACCACCACCGCCGGCAGCCCGCAAGCCTGGGCTTCCACCACCGCGCGGCCGAAACCTTCCCGCGTGGAAGGGAAGACGAACACCTTCGATCTCTTCATGAGGGCGAACAGGTCGTGCTGGCTAGGAATGAAGCCCCAGAAGGTGACGTTGTCATCGAGGCCAAGGGCGGAGCTATAGCCGGCCAGCTTCTCTCTGTGGGGGCCGTCGCCCACGATAGAGCAGCGCAGGCCGGGCATCTGGTTGGCCAGCAGGCGGACGGCCTCAAGGAGGGTCGAGACATTCTTGTGCTCGATGAGACGGCCCATGTAGATGACGTCTGACTCTGCCCCCTGGGCGGGAATGCTGCGGATCAGCTCGTATTCGATCCCGTTGGGCACCACCTCGACGGGCCGGCTCCCCAAGCCGAGGCGCTCCACGCGACTCGAGGTGAACCGGGAGACTGCCACCCCAATATCGCCGAGGCCGGTGGTCAGGAACTCGATGCCTCGGGCCAGATGGCCCCGCCAGCCTAGATAGTCCGGCCAGTAGTCGCCCCAGAACTCGTGCCAGGTGAGCACCAGCGGAATGCGTCTGGACCGGGAGACGAGGTGGCAGGCATACACCGGGAAGTAGGGGAAGGTGGAGCAATCGATGACGTCGAAGCGCTCGCGGGGGAAGCCCCGCAGGAGATGACCGGCGAAACTGATCGCCTCGCTGATACGTCGCTTTCCGTCCTCGCCGTAGAAGGGGAGCGGCTTCCCGACGCCATGGTAGGACACGTTGCCACTCTCTATCCGCCGAGCGCCCTGCCAGTGCTGCCAGGAGACGAGATGAACCTCGTGCCTGGCGGCCAGCCTGCTGGCCAGCTCGTGGTAGCGCTTCTCGCCGCCCCCTTTGGTGTAGGGGTACAGGGCATCGTACACGAGCGCGATCTTCGTGACATTTACCTCCTACTCGGTCTTCAGAAGGCTCAAGAGGAAGGCCACGAGCGCCGCATTGACGCCCACCACGGTCAAGCTCTGGGCGAGGGCACCTACCTGAGCCTCCTGCAGCGGGCTGGCCAGCTCGGGGTCCAGGCCGAGGAAGGCGTAGACGCCTATGCCCCCAGCCACGAGGACGCCCGCCGCCACCAGGACCGCCTCCAGGCTTACGCGCTGTCGATACAGTCGGAGGAGGCGGCTCTCGCCGGTGATCCCTTTGCTGGCGGCGATCATGTGGGCGGCCACACCGAGCAGCAGAGCATTGAGCCCCACCATGAGCAGGATCGGCCCAATGAACACCGCCGGCCAGTGGGGCCAGGAGCCGACGGCCCCCCGCGAGACCAGCAGAGCCGTCGCCATCGCCACCGCGCCCAGAATGGAGAGAAACAGGCCCGGCACCGTGAAGACAGAAGCTGGCGTGAAGAGCATCAGGAAGCGCAGGTGGCGCCAGCCGTCGCGGAAGGTGTTCAGCTTGGCCTCGCCCACCCGCGGAAAGTAGGTGATGGGCACCTCGCCGACGCGCAGTCCCCGTCGCCGCGCCTTGAGGATCATCTCCGAGGCGAACTCCATGCCGCTGGAGCCCAGGCCCATGCGCTGGTAGCTCTCTCGGGTGAAGGCGCGCAGGCCGCACTGGCTGTCGCCCAGGCGGGCGCCGGTGAACATGCGCAGCAGGAAGGTAATGAGCGGTGTGCCAATGTAGCGGTGGCTCCAGGTCATCGCCCCTGGCCGGATGCCGCCGGCGTAGCGATTGCCCACCACCAGGTCGCAGCCGTCGCGGAGGGGCGCGATCAGGGGTTCCAGGTTGGTGAAGTCGTACGTGTCATCGCAGTCGCCGATGACGATGTACCGGCCCCGCGCCTGAGGGATGCCTGCCAGGTAGGCCCGACCGTACCCCCGACGCGGCTCCTCGATCACCCTGGCCCCGGCCGCGAGGGCCAGTACGCGGGAGCGATCGGTGGAGCCGTTGTCCACCACCAAGACCTCGCCCCTGTAGCCGGACCTCTTCAGCCACTCCATCGCCTTTCGTACGCAGATGGCGATGGAGCCCTCCTCGTTGAGGCAGGGCATCACAATGGAGACGTCTAGCCGACGCTTCTCAGCCCACGTCTCCTCTGCCGTCGCGGTGGCTGAGACGTTGTCGTCGACCGCGGCTACCGCTTCCCTCATGCCGCCCACCTCCTATTCTGGCCGGCCCGGTTAGCAGGTTTCCTCACCCTGATGGAGTTCGCTGCGATCAGGGCCGATAGGACTGCCACGTAAGAGGCCGCCATCGCGCATAGGGATAGGACTATCGTCCGGATACTGTCGTGAAAAACCAGGAATAGAGCCAACTCCAAGGCAACGGCTGCAACTGACGCTGCCAGGGCCCCGCGCGCCATGCCGCTGGCAAGCATGTAGGCGATGAGCACCCCCGCCAGCGAGAGAAGGAACATGAAGAGCCCCATGATCCAGAGGCTCGATGCGAGCCCGGTATAGGACGACCCGAACCCGTATTTCAGGACTGCCTCGGGAGCGGCGGCGTACAGGAGCAGGATCGGGAGGCCCACCGCTGCGGTGAGAAGGAGGGCACGCGCCAGCAGCGGCTCGCCCGCCTCCTGCCGCCAGTGGGCCTTGTTGGCGAAAGTGAACAGGGTCTCGGTGGTGCCCAGGCTGGCGAAGAGGATGACCTTGCCGGCGAAGGACAGAGCGGCGTACTGGCCGGCCACTTCGCCGGAAAAGAGGCGCTGGACGACCAGCAGGTCCACCCAGCGCAGCGCGGAGTGCGCCGAATAGGCCGCCATCATCAGCGCGGTATATCCCAGGAGCATCTTGGCCGCCGAGCGCCAGCCACTCGCGGCTGGCTCGCACTCGCTCCCGGCTGCCGTGTACTGGCCCACCATCCTCGCTGAGACGGCGTTGGCCAGGAGGGCCCCCATCAGAAGCGCAGCCATCGCGCCTACCAGCCCTGTGTTCAGCGCCGAGGCGAGAAGGAGCAGAAAGCCGAGGCGCGCCCCCACTTCGGCCACGACCGTCACTGCTACCCAGGAGAATCGCAGTCCCCCTTGCAGAAAGCCCCTGTCTAGGTACAGGGTGAAGGTTATGATTCCAGCGAATCCTGCCAAAAGATATGACGATACATTGGCACCGCTTGTTACTGCAAAGAGGGGCAAAGTCACCAGGAACAGGAGCACAGTCCCGCCGGCCAGGACCAAGGCGTAAAGGTTGCGCCGCAGCGCCATCAGCTCGGCGGAGATGGCGTTCTCCTCCGAACGTCCGGCATTCTCCGTGGCAAGACGGATGATGGCCAGGCGGAGGACGTTGGCCGGCACGGCGAGCAGGGTGACTGCCCCGTACAGAATGGCGTAGGTGGCGAACTCCTCCGGCGAGATGAGGCGGGCCACAAGGAAGGTGAAACCGTAGGCGCCAGCGTTCAGGAGCCCCATGGCAAGCAGCATGATGGCGCTGGCTCCCAGGAGGGTTCGCTCAAACCTCCTCTGGGCGGGTGACCACGGCAGGCGAAGGGCCCCTAGCGTAGGATGTACCCCCTTATCGGCTCTGTATCGACGTAGCTGTGGCGACCGTAGAGGAAGGGAGCCGTCGGGCTCATCTCCAGCAACATCTCCGCTCCCGCGATGCCGTGCAGCGGGTCGAGGCTCGCGCCGGCCAGCAGGCGTAGCGGCGCATCGACGATGATCACCACCTGGCGGCTGTCGCCATCCCCGTCCAGGCAGGCGCTCACGTCCTCGCCGTTCGGTCGTCGGGTGGGCATCCCGGTGACGAAGTGGTAGGCCTCGGCGTAGTAGGCACAAAGGGTCGTCTGCCCGGAAAGACCGGAATCTGCTAGCCGCTCCTCCACCTCAGTGGCCGCCGTGTACTCGTAGCTCTTGCTGGCGTGCCACGGGTCGCCCGTCAGGTCGGCCTGCCAGACGGCGAGCCCAAGAAGGGAGAGAGAGCAGGCCCCCGAGAGAGCAAGCGCCGGCACGGCCGGCCGGCTGGCGACGAAGCGCGAGAGGAGCTCCCAGGCCTCGTGGAGGGCGAGCCCGGCGCCAAGAGCGAGCGCCGGTACCAGCATTGCGAAGTAGCGCATGTCGTTGCGCGGAAGGTAGAAAAGGAGGAGAGGGACTATCTGGAGCCACAGAGCCCAGCGGTATTCCGATCGCCAGCGGGTCGCCAGCAGCAGGCCGGCGGCGCCGCCGACGACCAGCAGAGGCTCCTGCTTCAGGAAGTCGTGCAGACCGGAGAAGACCAGCGCACTCTCCTGCGCGGTGGCGGTGGGATGGACGACATGCTCGCTGAAGAGCTGGGCGGGGTTCAGGCTGAACCCGCTCATCACGTCGCCGGCCGCCCACCAGAGAGCAAGGTCAAACGCGATGAGGAGTCCTGCCATAGACGCCAGGTACGTCTTCACGACGGGCCCAAGGTTGCCCTGCCGACGGCGCGTACCGAGGGCCATGAGGGCCACCAGGCTCGGCATCGCCAGGATCAGCTCGAAGCGGACGAGAACCAGGAACGCCGCCGCTAGAGCAGCCGCTGCCACCGTGGCCCTGGATCCGCTGCGTCCGCCCACATAGGCCAGGAGCATGGCCAAGGTCAGGACGAAGGCGGCCGTGGCTTCGGACATGACGAAGTTGGACCAGGCGGCGGCGCTGAAAGAGAGGGCCAGCGCCAGCCCGGCGCCGACGGCCGCTGCTCGGGAGCGCAGGACCAGCAGGGCCAGGAAGTAGACAGCGGGGACCGTGGCGGTGCCCGCGGCGAAGGACAGGGCCTTCGCCGCCACCTGCGGGTCGCGGCTGAACAGGTAGATCGGGAAGGCCAGAAAGGGATACCCAATTCGGTAGAACGGGATGGCCCAGGCATCGCCGCCCGCACCCAGGGATCCATGTAGGGGAAGGCCGCCAGACAGCCCCTTGATCACCAAGAGAAACTGATAGGAGTCGGGATGGAGAAGAATGCCATCTTGGGCGTTCAGGCGGACGAGCGCGCCTAGCAGTGTCAGGGCAGCCGCCATCGCCAAGTGAACCACAGCAACGCTGCCCGTGGCTGAGCTGGCAAAGCGCCGCCGCCCGAGAACGAAGCGATCAAACATGGTGCAGATAGCTGTCGTCAGGTGTTCGAGGTCTGTTACTTAGGACGGCGGATGTCCGGTAGTGTTACACGAGCCCGCGCGCGAGGAGCGAATTCGGGCGATGGCCGCCATCGGTCGGGGCGTGGCGGCAGAAGCCCCGGCGCCGGCCGCCGTCGGTAACTAAGAGGACTCCCGCCACACGGGCCTGGATGATATGCTATGTCGTGTTGCTGGGCCTGCCGAGGCCTTTCGCTGGAATGTCCTCCAGCCGCAGCGGCGGGCCGTGAGGCCGAGAGGAGGAGCGCCGCGGGGGAGTGCAGAATCCACTTCGCCCACACTTATGACTCGAGGTTCATCGAGCACGAGGAGGACCTTCGATGGAACAGTACAAGCTGTTTATAGACGGTGAGTTCGTCGACGCCCAGGACGGGAAGACCTTCGAAACCATCGACCCCGGGACCGGGCTCCCCTTCGCGACGGTTGCCCAGGCCGGAAAGGCTGATGCCGAGGCGGCCATAGCCGCCGCCCGCAGGGCCTTCGACAGCGGGCGACTGGAGCGGCCTTGATGTCGCCGCCCGCATAGCGATACTCCAGGATTTTGCCGACCAGATCTCGCAGCAGGGCGTGCGCATGGTCATGACCGAATGCATGGACGCCGGCCAGATCGTTGGCTACGCCAAGGTCATCGTCATGTGGTCCAGCCTGCTGTTGCGCAATCTAGCCACCTACGCGGCGACCAGGCTTCCCGTTGGAGGAGGAGATCCTCGCCTCCGGGAACGCCTTCTCGCCGGGCCGCGAATTCGTCCGCAGGGAGCCGATCGGGGTCTGCGTGGGAATCGTCCCCTGGAACTTCCCGACAGCTCTGGCCATGTGGAAGATCGCGCCGGCCCTCATCATGGGGAACACCATCGTGGTGAAGCCGGCTTCGAATACGCCTCTCACCGCCATCATACTGGCAGAGGCCGCGCAAGGCGGCCGGCATTCCCAAGGGGGTGATCAACGTGATTCCCGGGCCGGGCGGAGCGCTGGGCAGAACTCTCTGCACCCACCCCGATGTGGACAAGATCGCCTTCACCGGCAGCACCGAAGTGGGACGCGAGATCATGAGGATGGCGTCCGACACGGTGAAGAAGGTGACGCTTGAGCTCGGCGGCAAGTCGGCCAACATCATCCTGGACGACGCGGACATGGATCTGGCGGTGGAGGGCGCCTGCTTCGGCACCTTCCTCCACCAGGGACAGATCTGCGAATCAGGCACGCGCGTGCTGGTGCCGTCGAAGATCTACGATGAGTTCGTCGAGAGGATGAAGAAGCGGGCGGAGGCCCTCCGCATTGGATACCAGCTCGATCCGACCTCCCACATGGGCCCCGTCGTCAGCAAGGAGCAGCTGGCCACGGTCGAACACTACGTCAAGCTGGGCAAGGAAGAGGGCGCCGAGCTGATCACCGGCGGGAAGCGCGTCGAGGTAAAGGGAATGGAGGGCGGATACTACTACGCCCCAACCATCTTCGCCAACGTCGACAACAAGATGCGCATCGCGCAGGAGGAGATCTTCGGCCCTGTTGTCTGCGTCATCAAGTACGACAGCGACGAAGGAGGCGGTGGCCATTGCCAACGACTCCATCTACGGCCTGGCCGGCGGGGTGTTCTCCACCAACATCGCGCAGGGCCGAGCGCGTGGCCCGCGCGGTCCGCACCGGCACCATGTGGATCAACAACTACCACGTCTTTGCCGAGTACTGCCCCTTCGGCGGGTACAAGCAGTCAGGCGTGGGACGCGAGCTGGGCCACTGGGGCCTGGAAGAGTACACGCAGATCAAGAGAATCCATGTGCCCTACTACTCCGACCGCCAACACCAACTTCCCCTTCACCCTCCTGAGGGACGACAAGAAGATCGAGGGCTTCAACTACAATTGCCCCACCAACGTGGTCGCCGGCCACGGCAGCCTGTCCTCGATCTACAAACTGGTCGTGGACCTGGGCTGCCACCGGGCGCTGATCCTCACCGATCCCGGGGTCAGGAAGGCCGGACTCGCCGATCTTGTGAAGAGCGCCCTCGTCGACTTCTGTGTGGGCATCTACGACAACATCCCGCAGGACCCCGATCTCGAGTCCGTGGACGGAGCCACTGCCGTGGCCCGCGAGCTCAAGGCGGATTGCATCGTCAGTGTCGGCGGCGGCAGCGTCATCGATGCCGGCAAAGCGGTCTGCGTTACCTTGAAGAGCGGCGGCAAGGCCAACGATTACATCAATCGCTGGTATGCGCTTACTGAGCCGCAGACCCCGCACATCGTCGTTCCAACGACGGCGGGAACCGGCAGTGAGGTGACGAGCGCCGCCGTCATAACGAACAAGACCGCCGGCCGCAAGCTCTTCATCGCCGACCCGCGGATCATGCCCAACGCCGCCATTCTCGACCCGCGGTTCACGATGACCCTGCCCAAGGGGATGACGGTCGCCTCTGCCATGGACGCCATGACCCACGCCGTCGAGGCTCTCCATGAGCATCATGTCGAACCAGATCTGCGACGGCCAGGCGCTGCACGCCATTCGGCTGATCAGCGAGAACCTGCCGCTGGTTGCGGCCGACGGCCAGAACGAGAAGGCCCGGCTCAACATGCAGATGGCCGCCACCATGGCCGGATGGTCGTTCACCGTGGCCCAGGTCGGTCTGGCGCACTGCATGGCGCACACGGTCGGTACGCTGCACCACGTCCCCCACGGAACGGCCTGCGGCATCGTGCTGCCCAAGGTGATGCGTTTCAACGTCGACCACGCCACCGCCAAGCTGGCTCAGGTCGCCCAGGCCCTGGGAGTCGACACCAGAGGCATGACCGAGCGCGATGCGGCCCTGGCAGCGGCCGACGCAGTCGAGGCCCTGATGAAGAAGGTGGGCCACCCGATGCGGCTGCGCGACGTGGGCGTCCCCGAAGCCGACCTCGGGAAGTGCTCGCTTCACGCGATCGCTGACTCGAATATCTTGTTCAACGCCCGCCCGGTCAGCGATCCGATGGAGGTCTACAGCCTCTACAAAGAGGCGTACTAGACCGATCGAGGTGGATGGCGAGCGATGTCTCTGGTCACGTTGGGGCCGGGCGCGGCCCAGGCCGTCAGGTCATTGCTCTCGGAGAAGGGAATCCAGGCGCCCGTTCGCATCGAGATGCAGTTCACCGGCTGCTGCGACCCGTCGCTGGGCCTGATCGTCGATGCGGCCCGAGAATCTGATCTGGTCGAAGAGGTGGACGGCTTGACCTTTGTCATCAGCCCCGAGACGCGCGAGCTGGCGGGCGAGGTGCGCATCTCCTGTGCGGATGAGGGCGAGGGGAATGCATTCGTCGTGACCTCGAGCAAGCCCATCAGCGAGTGGGACGGTTTCATCACCTGCAGCCTAAGGATGTGAGCCGTCCCGCTCCGGACTCGAAGACGGCGACAGGGCACCTGACTTGCGCAAGCCAGGTGCCCTGTCCTTTTGGGGCACATGGCCGGGTGCCCTCTATCCTTGCTCCCCCACGAAGAAGAGGAAGTCCAGGTCCCCGGGCGAATGCCCCAACGATGCCAGCATGAGCCCCGCCTCGGCCCGGTGGTGCGAGCCGTGGTTGACCAGGTGGCTGGCCAGTTGCCACGATGGCCAGCGGTACTCCTTGCCCTCTCTGGGGTGAAAGGCCGAGACCGCCTCCGCCAGCCGGTTGTCGGTCAGGCCGGCCGCATACGCCCTCAGATCGTCGTGCGAACGGGCGAACCATTGCCTCACGTCCTCGACCGGCAGGCGATCGAATCCTTGCGGCGCCGAAGATAGCTCCGGCTTCCCTTTCAGCACGGAGAGCCACCACTCCTGCACCCGCACGATGTGGAGGAGCGTCATCCGCACGCTGGCGTGGCTGCCGCCCACCTGCCGCCCGAAGTCCTCCTCGCTCAGCGCCGCGGCCGCCTCCAGCACCTTCTGGTTCGCCCACTCGTTGTAGGCGAACAGCGATCGGGCGTGCTCGACCCAGCTCATCGATGTCTCCTTCCCTTCGTTCCGCGTTTCGTCGAACCGATAGCCCCAAGACGCATCGCATCCCGATTAACCCGCCCGCTTGGCCAGCTCTCCGCCCGCCGGAAAACCTAGCGGGTGCTCAGTTAGGGGTGTTATACTCGTCGCTACCTGGCCCGCCATGCGAAGGAGGAGGAGCGATGTTTCGCACAGCCCTGACCGAGATGCTGGGGATCGAGCATCCGGTGATCCAGGCCGGCATGGGTGGTGTGGCCAACGCGGAGCTGGCGGCCGCTGTCTCCAAGGCGGGCGGCCTCGGCACCCTGGGGGCCGCCTTCTTCAGCCCGCCGCAGCTCCGCGACCAGATCCGCAGGGTCAAGGACACGACCGATAAGCCCTTCGCCGTAGACCTCCTCCTGGCGGAAGGGATGCCGGGCGTGCCTCAGATGATGGAGGTCATCTTCGAGGAAGGGGTGCCTGTCTTCGCCTCCGGCCTGGGCAACCCGGCCCAGTGGGTGCCCGAGATGCACAGTCGGGGCATGAAGGTGATAGCGGTGGTAGGCAACGTGAAGAACGCCCGCCGTGTGGCCGAAGGAGGCGCCGACATCGTGGTCGCTCAGGGCCACGAGGGCGGCGGCCACACCGGCCGCATCGCCACCCTGGCCCTCGTGCCGCAGGTGGTCGACGCCGTGAAGCCGAAGCCGGTGACGGCCGCCGGCGGCATCGCCGACGGGCGCGGGCTGGTGGCGGCCCTGGCCCTGGGCGCCTGCGGCGTCTGGGTGGGCACCCGCTTCGTCGCCACCCACGAGGCCTTCGGCCACCTCAACTATAAGAACAAGATCGTGGAGATGGACGAGGAGGGCACGGTGGTCACCCGCGCCTTCACCGGCAAGCCCTGCCGCGTGGTGCGCAACAGGTACGCCGACGATTGGCAGGGCCGCGACGCTGAGCTCAAGCCCTTCCCGATGCAGATGCTGGTGGACGGCCAGAAGCTGGGCGCCGCCCTCGTCCACGGCGACACCGACATCGGCTTCATGCCCGCCGGCCAGGACTCCGGCCTCATCCACAGCCTGGCCAATGCCGAGGACGTGCTGCGCAGCCTCATCGAGGAGGCGGAGGAGGTACTGGCCCAGATGGCCCAGGCCTACCTCGGCGTCAAGGCCAAGTAGGGGCGTTTCGCCGCAGGGGCGCTTCGCGAAGCGCCCCTAGTCCGTCGGAGGATAGGGGTCGTGCCGTACGAGTTGCTGCTGATGGACAGACGGGACAAGGTGGCGCTGGTCACCCTCAACCGCCCGGATAAGCGCAATGCCCTCTCCATCGCCCTCCGCTACGAGATCGACCGCTGCCTGGCGGAGCTGGAGGCCGACGATGCCATCAGCGTCGTGGTGCTCGCCGGCGCCGGCCCCTCCTTCTGCGCCGGCTTCGACCGCAGCGAGTTCTTCGTCC
The DNA here is from genome assembly GCA_963701285.1 of uncultured Chloroflexia bacterium. Classification (GTDB taxonomy): domain Bacteria; phylum Chloroflexota; class Dehalococcoidia; order SM23-28-2; family SM23-28-2. The sequence continues at coordinate 864,161 of OY969584.1, forward strand.
AGACTCCGGAGCACGTGCAGGCCCTGACCGACTCCACCGACCGCTTCCACCTGCGGCTGATGAGCTTCGCCAAGCCGCTGGTCGCCGCCGTCCACGGGCCGGCCCTCGGCGGCGGCTTCGACCTGGCTGTCCTCTGCGACGTGCGCATCTGCGCCGAGGACGCTGTCTTCGCCCACCCGGAGATCAAGTTCGGGGCGCCCACCCTCTACGGGCCACTGGCCGAGGTAATCGGCGGCGGCCTGGCCCGCGACCTCTGCCTCAGCGGCCGCCGCATCGACGCCCAGGAGGCGCTGCGCATCGGCCTGGTGAGCAAGGTGGTGCCCGCCGACCGCCTCCTGGACGAGGCCTTGGCCCTGGCCAACACCATCGCCGAGGCGCCCCTGGCCGCCCTCAAGACCGTCAAGCGGATGATCATCGACCGCTACTGCTGGCGCTACACCACCGGCGAGGACTTCTTCGCCGGCCTGCGCCCGCCCGGAGGGTAGGCCCGCCAACCGACCCTGGGCGCGCAACGCACCCTGGACGGCATTCACGTCGATTCGCCCGGAAGAAGCCATCCCAGGCCCTTGACATGGCCACCTCGGGGTGATACTTTCGATATATCGAAATGGCCGAAGCGCGGTCATGGAGGGATTGAGAATATGCCCAGAGGACGACCGGCAGGGCTGACACCAGCGGAGGCCGACATCCTTCGGGCGGGGGTTCTGGCGGCCGCCCGTACGGGTGGCGGTCGCTTCTGGGCCTTCGAGGTTCAGAAGGTGTTCACGGAGAACCGCGGCCGGCCCGTCTCCTGGGGCACCCTGTTTCCGGCCCTGCGAAGGCTCGAGAAGATGGGGCACCTGGTGTCCGAGTGGTCTCGCGAGGAAGAGACCGGAAGGCGGAGGCGCAGGTACTACCGGCTCACCGAATCGGGGATGCGAGAGGCCGCCGTCGCTAGCGCGACCGCCTGCACCGGGTCTTCTCGCTTGCGGGCGCCGCGCCCAGGGCTAGCATGATCGACAGCTGGGTGTTTCTGATAGTCTCGGTGACGACCGTGGGGCTCATTCTTACGGGCCTGCTTCTCTTCTTGCTAGTGAGTGCCGGGCGGGGGGCAGCGGAGGAGGTTGGACGCGCCGCCCTTGCCGAAGCGGCGCCTTGGGTCGCACAGGCCGTCGCCACGCTCGCCGTGCGCGTCATCTTGATACGTCGTCCGGAGGCCCGCCGAGATCTGCTCGACGAGGTACAATCCCTGGTTGACGCCGAGTTTCATGGCAGAAAGTCACCCGCTGATCGGGTGTGCGGCATCTTTGGGGTGCTTGGCCAAACCATCAGCCTCTTGGCGGCAGCGGGGACGGTGCGATCCCAACCGCTGCAAGACGGCGGGCGGCGAGCCAAGGTGCCGCAACGTCAGGACGTCATCGATGACCGCGTCTCGGTTCAACAGGCTTACACGCAAGTGGTTGCCAATGCGCAGCAGAATATCCAACGCATCCTTGCCCACATACAGGTCAGTGCCGTCATTCAGGAAGACGTTCAGCGGGTCGCGATTGAGATGCGCAGAGCGTCGGAGTCACTGTTCACCCAAGAACAGCTCCAACGCTTGGCTGCTGATATCGATGTACTAAGGCGTACGCTTGGAGACCCAGACTGGAAGCACCGGCTCAACCAGGTAGCCCATGGCGGCCCAAGCGATCTCGGCGGGATTCGCGGCGGCGATCAGTCTTAGAACTTTGCCGCATAGCGAGCTGGTTCTTCACGACCGCTGGGGTTCCCCTCGGTAGGCCGCTCACAGTACAGCCTGTTCCCCACCCAAGTGCTTCCGGAACTGCTCTGCCGTGACGCCGTTGGCGCGGGCGATGTCGCGGAAGAGGTAGGCCAGGGGCTTGGGCTTGCGGTTCCGCGTCCCCGGCTCCGTCCCCACCATCCCGAACCACTGCTGCCATCCGTCCGCCCACTCGAAGCTGTCGGTCAGCGACCAAGTGAAGGTAGCCGCGCACGTCCGCCCCTTCGGAGATGGCCCGATGGATCTGCCACAGATGGCGCAGCACGTAGCGGCAGCGCCGGTCCCCTGCCCTAGCGCGCGGCCCGCCGCGAAGTGCCCGGCGCCCGTTACCCTAGCGCCGGGATGTCGTCCTCGAGCTCGTGGTGGCGGGCGCAGCGGGCTGGGCTCAGGAAGTGCTCGCAGCAGGCATCGCAGGCATTCAGGTGGTCAAGCTCCGCGTCCGTGAGCTCGCGTCCCTGCTCGAAGTAGCGGAAGAGGGCGTTGCGCGCCAGTGCGCAGGAGACCGCCGGCCCCGGCGTCCGGCCCTGGGCCACGTTCACCCGCCGCAGCAGGCGCAGGCCCGGCTCGCGGCAGGACTCGCAGTGCATGAAGTGGGCCTGGAGGCGCAGCTCGTCGCCTTCCTCGCCCGCCAGCACGCCGATCCTCAACGCGTCGGGGAAGTGCGAGGGCGTTAGCTCTTCCTCTTCCTCTGGCTCAACAGTAACGGCCATTCCGGCACCTGCCCTTCTCGACATCGTTCGGGCCTACAGGTCGCCTACCGGCGCCCCGCCGGAGCGCGGGCCCGTTCCTCGCCCACCGTCGCTGCCCCTAGGCAGCGGCCGAGCGGCCGTTGGTCAAGCTGGCGAACGTGACGGAGCTGAACTTCGCCACGTCGGTCAGCAGAACCTCCTGCCCCACGTGATAGACGGGGCAGGCGGCCTCGCGACCGCACTCACCGGGCGCCAGCAAGCAACGATCGACCCGCGCCGGGCCGTCGACGGCCTCGATGACGTCCAGGAGAGTGATCTGGTCGGGCGTGGAAGCCAGGCTCAGGCAGCCCAGGCGGCCGCGCCTGTTGTCCAGGATCCCCGTCCTGGCCAGGCGCTGCGAAATTCGGCCCACATAGGATACGGAGAGGCGCTGGCGGCGGGCGATCTCCTTGATGCGCGCCTCGGGGTGAAGCGACAGGTCCAGCACGACCCGTATCGCATAGTCGGCCTGGCGGCTGATTCTCATGGCCCCTTCCTACTGAATCACTTTAATTTAACTAATCTTAATGTTACCACTTTCACAAGCTAAAGGCGATATGCGGTAATGCCCCAAAATGGCTGGCTGGAACACCCCACATTCGAATAGTGGGTTCTTGTATTGTCAAATAAGGCCTTTTGGTCATGTAACCCTGGCCCGTCCCGCCTATGGTTAGGGTTGTTTTCTGGGCAAGCGCTAAGATATTGCTCCGGCGGCGCAAGGAGGAGTAGCGATGTTCGGTGCCTCCCTGGGTAGCCTCAGCCTCAAAGACCTCCGCCTAAAGACCGGCCAGCAAGTTCCTGCCTACCGCGGCTGGGAAGACCTCTATCGCCAGAAGTGGACCTGGGACAAGGTGGCCTGGGGCACCCACTGCGTGGACTGCTACCCGGGCAACTGCCCCTATCGAGTCTACGTCAAGGACGGCCTCGTCTGGATGGAAGAGGTCGCCGGCACCTTCCCCACCATCGAGCCGGGGGTGCCGGACATGAACCCGATGGGCTGCCAGAAGGGCGCGGCCTGGAGCCAGCTCCTGTACGCCCCGGAGCGCGTCCTCCACCCCCTGAAGCGCGCCGGCGAGCGCGGCGAGGGCAAGTGGAAGCGCGTCTCCTGGGACGAGGCCCTGGGCGACATCGCTGATGCCATGCTGGACGCCATCCAGGAGCTTGGTCCCGAATCGATTGTCGCCGAGGGGACGCCGGCCCAGGGCGGCATGATGGCTGGCCTCTTCTTCAACCGGCTCATCGGGCTCCTGGGCGGCGTGGAGACGGACGTCAACGGTGTCATCAACGACTTCAGCCCCGGCATCTACCTCACCTTCGGCAAGTTCAACCCCGCCAGCAGCAACGACGACTGGTTCCACTCGGAGCTCATCCTGTTCAGCATGGTGAACCCCGTCTACACCATGATGCCCCTCTACCACTTCTGGGCCGAGGCTCGCTACAACGGCGCTGAGGTAGTGCTCATCGCGCCCGATTGCAGCCCTTCGCACGTTCACGCCGATTACTACTTTCCCGTCAAGCCGGGCACCGACGCTGCCCTGGCCTTGGGCATGTGCAAGGTCATTGTGGACGAGAAGCTATACGACGCCACCTTCATGAAGGAACAGACCGACCTGCCCTTGCTGATCCGGCTGGACAACCGCCACTTCTTGACCGCCAGCGACGTGAAGGCGGGGGGCCGCGACGATCAGTACTACTTCTTCGACAGCAAGACCCAGAGCCTGGTGGAAGCTCCTCGTGGCACGCTCGCCCTGGGCGAGATCGATCCGGCGCTGGAGGGGAGCTACTCCACTACCCTGAGGGACGGTAAGACGGTGGAGGTCGCCCCCGTCTTCGAGCTGGTGAAGCAGCGCCTGGCCGACTACGCCCCCGAGAAGGCCCACCAGATCTGCGGCGTCCACCCGGACTCCATCCGCCTGATGGCGCGCAAGATGGCTACCAAGAAGACGGCCATCCTCTGCGGCGGCACCTCCTTCAAGTACTACCACGCCGACCTGATAGTGCGCGCCTACCTCCTGGCGGGCGCTCTCACCGGGAACTGGGGCAAGAAGGGCACCGGCCCCATCGAGTGGTCGACCGGCATGTTCGACGGGCCTTTCCTCTACTTCGTCAAGCAGACCCCCGGGCCCGAGGAGACGCGGCGAATCCTGGCGCAAATGGACGCCGTCCACCAGGTGGTCAAGGCCCAGGACCCCACCATGACGGACGAGATGGTGGCCATCGAGATGAACATGGCCATGGCCCACACGATCGGGATGGTTCCGCCCCATTTCTTCTGGTACCACAGCTGCGGCTACCGCGAGAACTGGAACAAGCGCGAGTGGAACGATCCCACGATGGCTCGCGCCTTCGACGATTACTGGAAGGAGGCCGCCGACAAGCAGTGGTGGCGGGGCGTGGATCGGCCCGGCCCGAACACGCCCACTCGCGTCTACGTCGAGTGCGGCGGCAACACCCTGCGGCGCACCCGCGGCGGCGGCACCCAGCTCCTGCGGTACCTGTGGCCGACGTGCAAGATGGTGGTCACCATCGACTGGCGGATGCAGACCACCGGGATGTGGTCGGATATCTTCCTGCCGGTGGCCCACCACTATGAGAAGGTGACCTTCCACATCCCCACGCCGCACCTGCTGAACCTCACCTTCTCGGACAAGGCGGCCGAGCCCCCCGGCGAAACGAAGGCGGAGGCGGAGATCGTCTTCCTGCTGGCCAAGAAGGTCGAGGAGCGGGCGCGCGAGCGCGGCCTGGTGGAATACAACGACAACCAGGGCAATGCGCGTCGCCTGGACGGTCTCTTCGACGCCCTCACCCTCGGCGGCCGCCTCACCGAGGCCGAGGACGTGGGCGAGGAGTGGGTGCAGGACACCGTCCTCACCGGCGCCCTGCCCGAAGGGACGACCTTGCAGACGTTTAAGGAGAAGGGCTACGTGCGTTTCGTCGACTGGGGCGTCTCGGCCATTGCCCTGAACCAGGCCAGCCCGCTCAAGCCCGACGAGACCCACGCCGCCTTCCGCTGGCACGTGGAGGACAAGCTCCCCTACCCCACGGCGACCCGCCGCGCCCAGTTCTACATCGACCACGACTGGTTCCTGGAGGCCGGCGAGGAGCTGCCGGTGCACAAGGACCACCCCAAGGTGGGCGGCGACTACCCCTTCCAGATGACCAGCGGCCACAACCGCTGGAGCGTCCACAGCATGAACATCACCAACCGCATCATCCAGGACACCCACCGCGGGCGGCCGCACCTGGTGATGAACACAGATGACGCCAAGGCGCGGGGCATCGAGGACAATGAGGAGGTTCGCGTCTTCAACGACGCGGGCTCATTCATCACGCCCGTGAAGCTGTCGCCCAGCGTGCGGCCGGGCCAGGTCATCGCTTACAATGGCTGGGAGCCGTTGCAGTACCGCGAGTGGCGGGGGCCCATGGACACCGAGATAGGTATGATCAAGTGGCTGCACCTGGCTGGCGGCTACGGCCACCTGCGCTACTGGCCCATCCAGTGGCAGCCCGCCCCCAGCGACCGCGCCATCCACGTGGACGTGACGAAGCTGGACTAGACGGCCCGTCGGGGGAAGCGCGGCTGGGTTTGGAGCAACCCGCAGGGGCGCACGGCCGTGCGCCCCTACACATCGCTTCGCGGCTCAAGATCTGCTGTGTCCAGCCGCAGGCCACTGCAAGGAGGATGCCGCATGGAACTGAAAGAGGTCATCGGCTGGCGGCGGAGCATCCGCTTCTACCTGCCCCACCGGCCGGTGGAGCGGGAGAAGGTCCAGAAAATGCTGGAGGCGGCTCGCCACGCCTCTTGCGTGGGGAACGTCAACAACACGCGGGCCATCATCGTCTGGAAGGATCAGGCCTCGCCCCAGCTGATCGCGGCCCTGACGCCGCCCCTGGGCTACCAGCAGATGCAGACCGCCCCCTGCTTCATCGTCTGGTACTCCGACGCCAACGCCTACGAGGTCACGAAGTGGATCGATGACCTCAAGGCCTTGGCCGCCACCCGCCGCCTGGGCTCGGATGCCGACGAGACGAAGCGCATTATCGACCAGTTTCTGCGGCCCGTCTTCACGCCCCGTTGGAAGGAGATGGCCGTCGCGCCGCTCGCTTTCATGGACGTGGGCCAGGCCGTCGCCCAGGCTACTCTGGTCGCCTACGACGAGGGCCTGGGCACCTGCTGCATGAGCAGCCCCCTCATGCTCGACAGGCTGGCCAAGCTCCTGAAGCTGCCTGACACCGCCACCCTGCTGTGCGTGATGTCGGTTGGCTACCCGGCGGAGTCCAGGGAGGCGGGCGGCCAGACGCAGAAGGCCCCCTTCCAGGAGCTGTTCCACGAGATGGAGTACGGGCGGCCCTTCCAGCCCGACCCGAAGGTGGACGAAGAGCTGAAGGCGGCCAAGCTTATCCAGGAGGCGGCGCCCCTCGCCTGGCGCGACGCCGAGCTGAAGTACCTGGTCAACGCCCTGAACCTGGACGAGCGCCACCAGATCAGCGCCGTGATCCCGCCCAGCTAGGCAGAGGAGATTCGATATGGATGTCCTGGCTTCCGGCACTGGCGAGTTCCGTATGCCCGACCCCGACGCCTTCCGGGCGTTCGTGCGCGAGCACAAGGAACGCCGGCTGGTGAACAAGGTGATGACTGAGCAGGAGGCCGTATCGCGCTTCGTCAGCGACGGCGACTACCTCAGCTATGACCAGAACATCGCCGTCCGCGGGCCCGCCTCGCTCTTCCGGGAGATCATCCGCCAGCACAAGAAGGACCTCTGGGTGGCGGCCAAGTTCAGCTGGACGGATATCTCCCTGCTGGTGGCCGGCGGCTGCGTCGCCAAGGTCGATGTGGGCTGGATGGAGACGGGCCCGGTGATCAACCGGGCCCTTCGCGAGGGGCGGGTCAAGTTCATCGAGTGGAGCAACGGCGCCCTCGCCTATCGCCAGCTGGCCGGCGCCCTGGGCGTGCCCTTTCTCCCCATGCGCTACCTGGGCGGCACCGATACGTTCCAGCAATCGGGCGCCAAGCTCATCGAAGACCCGTACACGGGCCAGACCTTCTGCCTGGTGCCGGCCCTCAACCCCGACGTGGCGATCATCCACGCCCACCAGTGCGATATCTACGGCAACACCCGCGTCTTCGGCGCCGGCGTGGCGCCGGTGGAGATCGCCATGGCCGCCAAGAAGCTCATCATCTCCACCGAGGAGATCATCGAACCGGAGGCCATCCGCCGCCAGCCGCAGCGCACCACCATCCCCTACTACTTCGTCGACGCCGTGGTGGTGGCCCCGTTCGGCGGCTACCCGGGCAGCGTGCCCGGCCTCTACGGCGCCGACCTCGAGAACTGGCTGGAGTTCGCGGGGGCCCAGTTCCAGAACAAGACCGACGAGTACCTGGAGAAGTGGGTGTTCAGCGTCGCCTCGCACGAGGAGATGCTGCAGCAGCGGGTAGGCGCCAAGAAGCTGTTGCAGCTCCGCCAGGCGGAGACGGTGCGGGAGGGCTACTACGAATGAGCGAGACACTGACCCTTACGGACGTCGAGGCCACCATCTGCACCATCGCCCACCTGATCGAGGAGGACAAGCTGTACTTCGTCCAGATGGCCGGCACGCCCCTCATGGCGCTCCTGCTCGCCAAGCACACCCGCACGCCCGGCGTCGGGTATGTGGTGGAGGAGGGCGCCGTATCGCCCAACCCCGCGTTCCCGTTGCCGCGCATGATGCTGGGGGCCAGCCGCTCGCACTATCGCGCCGTCTGCTGGACGGGGATGAACATGGTCGATGCGCACGCGGCCCTGGGGTACATGGACTACGGCCTGCTGGCCGCCCTCCAGATCGACCGGTTCGGCAACTTCAACTCGACCTTCATCGGCGGTACCTACGAGAGCCCCGAGCGGCGCTTCGGCGGGCCCGGCGGCGCCAACGAGATCGCCTCTCAGTGCTGGCGCACCCTCATCATGACCAAGCTGCAGAAGCGTAAGTTCGTGGAGAGGGTCGATTTCATAACATCGCCGGGCTACCTGGATGGCAGCCCCGGCGCCCGCGAGCGAGCCGGCCTGCCGCCGGACACCGGCCCCTACCTGGTCGTGACCGACCAGGCCACCTTCGACTTCGACGACAAGACTCACCAGATGCGGCTGAAGGGGGTCCTGCCCTGGGCGACGGTGGAGGATGTCCTGGCCAAGATGGACTTCCAGCCCCTCATCGCCGACAAGCTGGAGGAGCTGGCGCCGCCCACGCAGCAGGAGCTCGACATCATCCGGGCGGAGATCGACCCCGGCGGCTTCAGCACCAGCAAGGGCGAGTGGTTCACCATCGACGCCGCGACGGGGCGGAAGGTGGGGTAGGGGGGTAACGGCGGCCAGACCTAGGCGGCCAGACCTAGGCCCCCTGACCAACAGCTTCTCTGTCAGCGCCAAATTGCGCATCTCAGCCGAGGTGCGCTAGACTACGCGGCGAACATGCATTCCCAACGGGACTTGAGGTATCAGCGTGAGTCCTACGGCTAGAGGCGTGCCGGCCAGGTCGCGGGGGCGAACTGGGCAGAACCCTGACGTGCTCCTCCAGGAAGCCACAAGGCGCGGGTATCTCACCATTGACGGCTCCAGAATCACCTATCACGCGAAACGCGACTATCGGGCCAACTACGACGACCCTGAAGAGAAGGTACGAGCACGCACGTTCAGTTGGCTTGTCATAGAGCGCTCGTACTCTCCTCACAGGATTGACCTAGAGGTCAATGTGCCCCGCCGAACCCCAAGTGATTTCGCGGACGTCGTAGTCTACCGCGACGATGGCTGCCGCAGCCCGTTCCTTGTCGTCGAGAACAAGAAAGAGCATTGCACCTCTGCGGAGGAGCGTCAGGGCATCGAGCAGGGCCATGGCAACGCGAACAGTTTGCGAGCGCCCTACATGCTGTTTGACTGCGGTCGAGCGAGTGTGCTTTTCGATGTTGCCAACTTCCCCTCTGGCGAGCGCCAGCAGAACCGGTTGGGGACGCGAGAGGCGATACCAGCGAACTATGGAACGCCGAGCCAATTCCCCCTTGTCGCTCAGGGCCCTGTGGACATCGCCCCCGTGGCACCCCAAGAGCTCGAGAGAATAGTACGACGGGCCCACAGCGTGATATGGGCCGGGGGTAGGCGCGACCCCCTCAAGGCTTTCGACGAGTGGAGCAAGTTGCTCTTCGCAAAGATTCACGATGAGCGGCACACGCCGAACGGTCAACCGCGACAGTTCCAATGCGGCGTCGGTGAGACGGCAACGCTCGTCGCAAACCGGGTTCGGAACCTGTACGGCGAGGCACGCGGAAGGGACCCATCCATCTTCTCCGAACCGGACATCGACCTGCCCGACGACAAGATAAGAGACGTTGTGCAGCTTGTTCAGGGCGTGGGACTGAGCCTGATGCCCATCGACGGACTTGGCCACGCATTTGAGCACTTCTTTGGTTCCATATTTCGCGGGGATCTCGGCCAGTACTTCACGCGTCGGGAACTGGTCCACTTCATGGTGGCCGTGGTCAGACCGACCGACAGCGATTTCGTTATAGACCCTACATGCGGAAGCGGCGGCTTCCTACTGGAAACACTACTACAAGTGTGGCATTGGATAGACACGCACTACCAGGGACAGCCGGACCTAGAGCGGCGGAAGTACGACTTTGCCCACGAGAATCTCTTTGGGATTGAGATTCACGAGACTCTGGGACGCGTGTGCCAGACAAACCTGCTTCTTCACAAGGACGGTCACACTAATATCGAGACGGACCGCAGCTGTCTGGACTCCGTTTTCCTCAACGCCCGTATTCGCCCCGACGAGACGGCCTTCACAGTGGCGCTGGGCAACCCTCCCTTCGGCGACAAGGTGAAGGCGGGCGACAACGACGCTCTTGGCAGCAACACGCTGGAAGCTTTCGAAATGGGACGGGGCTACAGACAGGTCAGGTCGGAACTCATCATCTTGGAGAGAGCGTTCCAGTTCCTCCGGCCTGGCGGCCGTTTGGCTATGGTTGTTCCGGACGGACTTCTGAACAACTCGGGGGAACAGTCCCGCTGCCCCACCTTCCGCCGATTGCTTCTTCGCACCGCCCGAATCGAAGCCGTGATATCTCTTCCAGACCACGCCTTTCGTAAGGCGGGAGCCCAGAACAAGACGAGCATCTTGTTTGCCGCCAAGTACACGCAGCAGGAAAGGGCACAGATTGACACGGAGTATCAGGAGGAACTCGCCCGCTTGCGCGCCGGAACCCAGCAGGCACGGACCCACACCGCTCGTCAGCCGGTGACGACCGAAGACGAACACGGTGACGACGGTGGCGGGGAGGCACTTTCCCCGGAGGCTCTCGCGGGAGCACAGCTCGAAGGCCAGGCGGTCGCTGCCGTACTGGCTAGGCACGACTATCCCATCTTTCTCGCCGAGGCGTCTCAAATCGGCTACAGTCCCTCCGGGGTCACGATTAGCGAAAACGACCTCTACACCATCTCGAGCGGCCTTCCAGACCCCAACGACGCCTCGACAATACTCGGCCAATACTTCTCTTTCGCCAGAGACCCCACGGGCTACACAGGCGCTCCGGGGCCTGAATGCATGGTGATAAGGGCTTCGGGGCTGTTCACTGCCCATCCCACCTACCGAATGGACCCGAAATTCCATCTCTTCCAACGCGAGCGGCTCGAGTATCCACCCGCGGGAATGAAACTCGTACGCCTCGGCGATGTGCTTCAGCGACGCCAGGAAAGCGTAATCCCGCCCGATCAACCAGACAGGGAATTCGTGGTACCGACGCTCACGCAAGAAGGGGAGCTTGTGCCGCGAGAGCCTGGGCAAGGCAAGAACCCTCCGTCATGGTACGGACAGTACTTCACCGGAGGGTCCCGATGGTACGTAATCCACGCGGAGGACTTGCTGTACTCGCAAATAGACCTATGGAAGGGATGCGTCACCATTGTTCCGCGGGAATGGGATGGTGCCATCATTACGCAGGAGTTTCCCGTCTACGCTGTGGATAGGGGCCAGCTGGACCCCCACTATCTCAAACTCGTGTTGCGGAGCAAGTATTTCCGCCGAGCCATTCGCGCCATTACCACGGGCCACTCGAACCGCCGGCGTACGCAGGCGTATGACTTCGAAAACCTCACGATATTTGCTCCGGAAGATATAGACGTGCAGAGAGGCGTTGGTGAGGCCGTCAAGGCTAGCGAGCTGTCTACATCGGCGAGCCAGGCGAAATATCGCGAGTTCCTGGTGGCGTTCGACCAGCTAGTTGTGGGCGAAATCCCCCCGGAAGACATCCTTCGCCTGCAGGATCCATCGCCAGCTTGACATCGGCGCCAGCGTCGCGCCCTCTACCGCTGGAAGATCATTACGTTCAGGCCGCCCAGGCCCGCGTTCTCCAGCAGGGCGGTCTTCGCCCCCGCCACCTGGCGAGCGCCGGCCTGGCCCCGTAGCTGCCAGGTGAGCTCGGCGATCATCGCGCCGCCGGTGGCGCCCAGCGGGTGGCCGCGGCTCAGCAGGCCGCCGTCGGTGTTCACCGGGATCTTGCCCGTGATCTCCGTGTTGCCCTCCCAGACGAAGGGGCCGCCCTCGCCCTTGGGGCAGAAGCCCAGGTCCTCGACGGTGAAGATCTCGCCGGGGGAGAAGGCGTCGTGCACCTGGGCGACGTCGATGTCCTCCGGCCCGAGGCCCGCCTTCCGGTAGCACTTCTGGGCCAGCATGGCGGTGGGCCCCTCCAGGATGTCCACCTCGCCGTTTTCGTACATGGGCGTGCCGCCGAACCACGCCTTGAGGTAGACCGGCTTGCCGGTGTACTGGCGCGCCTTCTCGGCCGAGGCCAGCACGACGGCGGAGGCGCCGTCGCTGGTGGGGCAGCACTGGTAGAGGGTGATGGGGTCGGCGACCATGCGCGAGCCCATCACCTCCTCCAGGCTGAGGGGCGTCTGGTAGTGGGCGTTGGGGTTGTGGACGGCGTTCTTGTGCGACTTCACGGACACCTGAGCGAAGTGCTCGGGCTTGGTGCCGTACTCGTGCATATGCCGCTGGGCCATGAGGGCATAGGCGCCGGGCATGATGAACATGCCCATTAGCGCCGAATAGCTGACCTCCGCCTCGCCGCCGGCCAGCATGCCGCGCGCCATCTTCTCGGCACCGATGACCAGACAGAGGTCGTAGATGCCGCCGGCGATGGCGTCGGCGGCCAGCATGGCGGCGCGCGAGCTGCTGGCGCAGGCCAGCTCGACGTTGGTAATGGGGATACCGGTGAGGCCCAGCTCGCCGAAGGTGCGCAGGCCTGCGTTCACGCGATCGTAGACGCGGCCGCAGAAGCCGGCCTCGATCTCCTTGTACTCGACGCCGGCGTCCTTCAGGGCGGCCAGTGCGGCCTCGCGGGCGAAGTCGCCCAGGCCCTTCTCGGGGAAGCGCCCGAACTTGTGCAGGCCGACGCCCAGAATCACAACGTCTCTCATGTCACGACCCCTCTCCCTGCACCGGCCGGAACTTGAAGGCCATCAGGTCGGCGCCCTCGGCGCTGGTGCCTACCTTCTCCAGCACCATCTCCACCTCCATGCCGATACGCACCGCCTCTGGGTCGCCCGCGAGCACCGTCTCCAGCCGCACGCCCTCCGGCAGCTCCACGATGGCGAGGGCATAGGGCGCCTGGGTGAGGGAGCCCGGCGGCGTCTGGCGGGCGACGGTGAAGGTCCAGACCTTCCCTCGCCGGCTCAGGAAGACCTCCTCGAGGCCCTGATGGCCGCACTCGAGGCAGACGTACCGTCGGGGGAAGAAGTGCTTGCCGCAGTTCGGGCAGCGGCGCCCGATGAGGGCCGCCTCCTGGCCCGCCGCGGGCAGCCGGAAGAGCCCCTCGCGCAGAGGCACCATTCGTCGTTCGGTTTGCGCGTCCTGTGTGGTCATGTTCTCCCAACTTCATGTGTTCACCCCAGCCTGAAGGCTGGGGCATCGGGGCGGAAATCCATGCCCCCGCCTTTAGGCGGGGGTCGAGAAGACGCCCACCGAAGGCGCCCCGCCGGCAAACCTGAGTATACTCTTCCGAAGCTGGCCTATTCCACCCTGGCCACGTCCACGGCGATGCCGCGGTCGACCGGTATCGGCTGGTACTGCATGAGCCAGTATCGAAGGTGCCCGTAGCCGCCGGCCAGGTGGAGCCACTTGACCATCCCCGGCTCGACGCAGGCCGGGTCCTGCCAGTTAGGGAACATGTACGGCTCCCAGCCGTTGTAGGCGATGACCTGGCCCGGCCGCACCGCCGGCGACAGCTTGGCCGCAGCCACGAACGATGAGAGGTCGTTGAACACCCGCACCTGCTGGCCCTCGGCGATCCGGCGGGCGTCGGCGTCGCGGGGGTTGAGCAAGACGGAGGGCCGGCCCTGGTGCGTCGCCAGCATCAGGCGGTTCACCACGTTCGTCGTGTGGACGGTCCAGCGGGAGTGCCCGCTGGTCAGGACAAGCGGGTGGTCGCCGCCCATTTTGGGGTTGGGCTTGTGCACGGGCAGCTCCTCGCCCGCCTCCAGGAACCAGTCGTGGTCGATGTAGAACTGGGCGCGTCGGGTGAGGGTAGGGTACGGCATCTTCTTCTCGGTGTGCCAGCGATAGGGGTTGTGGGTCTCGTCCGGCCGCAGGTCCGAGGCCTGGGCCAGGGTGAACGGCACCACGCCCCAATTGATGAACCGCACGAATCCCTTCTCGCGCAGGGTCTCGAGGCTGGTGCCCTCGGGCAGGTTGCCCACCGCAGCGGTGTCCTTCACCCACTCGTCGGCCAGCTCGTCGAGCTCGGCGAAGGCGCCGCCCAGGGTGTATCCCTCCACCAGCTTGTCCAGGCGGTGCACCCCGCCGCGGCTGTCGCGGCACTCCGTCAAGCCGCGGCCCTTGGCCCGCTCCTCCAGCTTCTGGGCCAGCAGGAGGAAGATCTCCCACTCGGTCTTGGCCTCGCCGGGCGGCGCCACCGCCGCGTCGGAGAAGGTGAGGTTCAGGATATGAGGCGTCGGGATGTGGAAGGCAACCTTCTCGTAGCTCACCGCCACCGGCAGGAAGACATCCGACCACATGGCTGTGGTCTGCATCCGCCAATCTACCGCCACCACCATCTTCAGCTTGGGCCAGAGGTTCTCCAGCAGCAGCGTTTGGCCGCCCCGCATGCGGCGCAGGAAGTTCCCGCCGACCTCCACCAGCACGCGCGGCGGCTTGTCGGGGCCCGGCCGGTCGAGGCCCCGCCACCAGCCCTTGTCCAGCGCCTCCTGCGCCCGCTGGTCGAAGCTGGTGCCCACCGCCGGGTCGGACCAGGCCAGGGTGTTCCAGCGGTCTCGATAGCCGCAATGGTAGTACCAGAGGAAGACCGGCGGGACAGTGCTGCCCATGGGCGCCGACATGCGCATCAGCTCGAAGGAGGCCATCTCTTCGGTGATGGTGGGGTCCTGGGCCTTCATGGCCTGGGTCATCATCGTGCGCATGTTCACCACGTTCTTGATCTCGTCCTGGCCGGCCTTGGTCTTCATGGAGTAGAGGTAGGCCCCGTCGAACATGCCCACCGACCAGCTACGGGTGCCGGTGCCCTTCTTGCCCCAGTTGCCGGTGAGGCCCAGCAGCAGGCACATGGAGCGCTCCATGAGGTCGCCGTGGTAGTACTTGCCGGCGTTGAACCCCAGGAGGATGTTGGTGCGCTTGCGGGCCACCTTCTGGGCCAGCATGCGGATGATGCTGGGGTGGACGCCGCACAGGGCGGCGGCCTTCTCCGGCTCGTAGTCGGCCAGACGCTCCTTGAGAAGCTGGAAGACGGGCGCTACCTCGACGGTCTTTCCGTCTTTCAGGGTAGCGGAGTACCTCCCTTCCAGCGCCGGCTCGACGCCCTCGAGGCCGAGGCCGGCGCGCGGCGCCTCGGCGATGGCGCCTCCGCCAGAGGCGGACCCGCTGTCGGCGGGTGCCCTGGCATCGAAGAAGTAGAACTGATCCTCGCGGCCGCCGTCCTGGACATCGGCCTGGCGTAGGAAGCGGCGATTGTCGCTGCGCACCAGCAAGGGGAGGTCGGTCTGCTCCCGCACGAAAGAGGCGTCGTACAGGCCGCCCTCGATGATGACCTGGCACATGGAGAGGGCCAGGGCGGCGTCGCTGCCGGGCACCACCGGCACGAAGTAGTCGGCCTGGAGAGCGGAGGGCGAGAAGTCGGGGGCGATGGTCACCACCTCGCCGCCGGCGTAGCGAGCTTCCGGCACGAAGTGGTACCAGGGGATGCTGGTGTAGGCCGGGTTGCGGTGCCAGACCAGGGTCAGCTCGGCGTGGAACCAGTCGTCGATGCTGCTGACGCCGTGGACCTTGCCGTAGGTTACGTACAGGCCGGGGTTGAAGTCGTTGATGTCGGCGTTGACGTCGGTGGCGGTGCCCCCCAGCAGGTCCAGGAGCCGCCCGAAGAGGAGGCCGGCCGTAGGGCCGCCCTGGTTGGGGGTGCTGATCTGCATGACGGACTCAGGGCCGCTCTCCTCGATGGCGTCCAGCATGGCGTCGGCCACGGCGGTGAGGGCCTCGTCCCAAGAGACGCGCTTCCACTTACCTTCGCCGCGCTCGCCGGCGCGCCTGAGGGGGTACAGCACACGCTCAGGGCTGTACAGGTGCTGGCTCCAGGCGTTCCCCTTCTGGCAGCCCATGGGGTTCATGTCCGGCACGCCAGCCTCGATGGGGCGATAGACGCCGGCCTGCTCTTCCCGCACCACGACGCCGTCGCGCACATAGACGCGATAGAGGCAGTTGCCCGGATAGCAGTTGATGCAGTGGCTGCCCCAGGCCACCTTGTCCCAGGTCCACTGCTGGCGGTAGACGTCCTCCCAGGTGCGGTAGGACGGCGCGCCCGGGCTGTCGGATCGAGGGGCAAGCTTGTCCAGCGAAGGCTCCGTCATGGCTTCCTCCCGCGGGGCAGCTTAGCGATTGCTAAGGAAACCTGTCATGGCTCTTCGCCACCAAAAGGGCGCATGGACAGGCACCAAACGAGAACGTAGGCCTAAGCCGATCGCGTGCGCACGGGGGCGCCCGCGAGGGGCGCCCCTACCACGAGGACCCCGGCTTGCGCCGCCAGACGGGCCCCCGCGGACTCGACCAAAGCTGCGGGTTTCAACCCGCAGACCTCGGCTAAGCCGTTCGCCGCGCCTACACCGGCTTGAAGTGCTGGATGTCCAGGATCTCGCCCCGCCGTTGCTCGCGCCAGACGGCCTCGACCCGCATGCCGATCTTCACCAACTCCTTGGACTTCTCCGGATCGGAGAGGTCGACGCCGGCCAGGATGTGCATGAGGCCGGTGTCGGCGCCGTCTAGCTTGACCACAACCATGGCCACCGGCGGCGGGGGCAGGCCCAGGAAGGGCACATAGCAGATGGTGAAGGCTTCCAGCGTCCCCTGGTGGCCCACTTCCACCCACTCGTCGATGGGGGCGAAGCAGCGCTCGCACATGGCCCGCGGCGGCAAGAGCACCCGCCGGCACTGCGGGCAGCGCACGCCGTAGATCTTCTGGTTGTCCCGCAGCTCGCGGAAGAAGCGGCTGGCGAACCGGCCCGCCGTGTGGCGGAAGGGCAGGTTCCAGGCGCCGGGCATTATCAGGATTTCTTCTTCTTGAGTCATGGTAGCGGTCCTCCGCCCTCTAGGGAGCTTCCTTGTCCAGGATCATCATGGTGTGAAAGCCGATGACGGCGCCCCACGAGTGGGCGAGGGCCGTCTTGACGTTGGGCACCTGGCGCTTGTCGGCCTTGCCCATCACCTGTAGGGCCGCCTCTGCCACCCGGACGAGGCCCGTGGCGCCGATGGGGTTGCTACACAGCGTGCCCCCCGAGGGGCAGACGGGCAGCTTTCCGTCCATAGCCGTCACCCCCTTGCGGATGAGCTCGGCTCCGTGACCGGGCTCGGCGAAGCCCAGGGCCTCGTACTCTATGATCTCCTGCACCGAAAACGCGACGTACGGCTCCGCCACCTGGATCTCGGCCATGGGGTTGCTGATCTTGGCCTGCCTGTAGACGCGGCGGGCCAGCATCGATAGGCTGTCCCAGTCGTGGTACCAGGGGCGGTCGCCGGCGTAGTAGTTGTCGGTGATCTGGCCGGCGCCCCGCACCCAGGCCGGGGTCTTGGCTATCTGGCGAGCCCGCTCCTCGGAGGCGAAGATGATGGCGCAGGCGCCGTCGGAGCTGGGACAGCAGTCGCTGAGCCGCAGAGGCCAGGAGATCATCCGCGAGCGCAGGGCGTCCTCCACCGTGAGGTGGCGCTGGAGGTGGGCGTAGGGGTTGTTCAGGGCGTTGGCGTAGTTCTTCGCCGCCACCATCGCCAGGTCCTCTTCGGTGGTGCCGTAGTGGTGGAAGTGGTGAACGGCCTGGTTGGCGGCGATGGTGATGGCGCCGCCCCCGATCCAGCGCTCGTAGATGGGGTCGGTGGCGGTGTTCAGCACGAGCTGGGCCTCGAGGGTCTCGCCCACCCGCTGGGAGGCCACCGCCAGCACCACATCGAACATGCCCGATCCGACGTGATAGTAGGCGCCGAGGGCAGTGGAGCCGCCGGTAGTGCCGCCGGTGGTTATCTTTAGGAAGGGCTTGTTCAGGGCGCCGGCGCTCACGCAGGAATCCACGCACCAGCGCTCGGGGGCGAAGACGCCATCGAAGGGGTCCATAGAACCGTAGACCACTGCGTCGATCTGCTCGGCTCCAATGCCGGCGTCGGTCAGGGCAGCGCTCACCGCTTCGAGCACCAGCTCCGGGTAGGTAACGTCCCGGCGATGGCTCGAGCACTTGGTCAAGCCCACGCCGACGATGGCTACTCTCCTACCCATCGCTTACCCCCTCTCCAGGATGACGACGCAGTTGGTGGGCGCGGCCGCCCCGCTGAGGGCGCTGAAGCCGTGAGCCAAAGCCAGCTTGGCGCCGGCGGCCTGCCGGCCATAGGCCTCCCCCCGGAGCTGGAGGACGGCCTCGGCGGCCCGCGCCAAACCCGAGGCGCCCAACAGGTTGGTCGAGAGGCAGCCGCCGGACAGGTTCACCGGCAGCTTGCCCTCGCGCTCGGTAGCGCCTTCCTCGGCCAAACGGGGGCCTTGGCCGGCCTCGGCCAGGCCCAGAGCCTCATAGGCCATGAGCTCGTGGTAGGAGGTGGGCTCGTGGATCTCCGCCACGTCCAGCTCCTCCAGCGGCCGGGTAACCCCGGCCATGCCATAGGCGCGCTGGGCCGCAGCCGCCAGCGAGTCCATCTTCGACAGGTCCTTCGCCCCAAGGTAGTAGCTCTCGATGGCCCAGCTAACGCCCTTAATCCACACGGGCTTGTCGGTGATGCGCCGCACGGTCTCTTCGGCCGCCACAACCAGGGCGACACCGCCCACGGACTCGGGCGGGCAGTCCAGAGCCCGCAGCGGGTAGGCCACCCAGCTCGAGCCCAGCACCTCCTCCATGGTCACCGCCGCCTGCAGATGGGCGTAAGGGTTGTGAGCGCCGTTCCTGCGGTTCTTGACCACCACCTTGGCCGCCACCTCCTGACCGACGCCGTAACGCTGGGCGTAGGCGTTGGCCTGCATGGCAAGAGTGGCGGTGTGGTTGGCCCCCACCGGCCGAGAGAACAACGGATCGAAGACGACGCTGCTCACCCGGTCGAAGGGTGCCTCGCGGTGGCCGTGGGCCGCCACCAGGGCGGTGTCAAACTGGCCGGAGGCGATACGCAGATAGGCGTAGGCCAGGGCCATGATGCCGTCCTCGCCCACGTGGGCTGAGTCCTTCAGGTAGCCGCCGATGGCCATGCAGGTATGCATGTCGGAGATGGTACGGCCGTCCACGGCGTCCCAGCCCGAGGAGATGACGGTGTCGATCTGGCCCTTGTCCAGGGCCGCGTCCTCCAGCGCCAGCTTGGCGGCCTCGTAGTCGTGCTCCCAGTAGACGCGGTCGTCCCTGAACTCCTTGTGCTGCGTCTGACCGACACCCACGATGGCCACACGTCTGGTCATAAGGTCCTCACCTCCCTCTCTGATGGAATCTCGACCTCAGACCTGTCTGCCAGGGGCAGACCGCCGAAAGCATAGCACAGAAATCTGGGTCAGATAACGGCCCATCCCCTGGTTTTCAAGGGGCAATTTTGGTATGATGCGGGCCGTTGTGTGAGCGGCAGCACAAGGAGGCGACATGCCCGACCTAGTAGCCATCGTGGGCGTGGGCCACACCCAGTTCCGGGCCACCAGTCCCGGACTGTCCTACAAGGAGCTCACCTTCGAGGCCGCAACCAAGGCCTACGCCGACGCCGGCATCGACCCCCGCCGCGACATCGATAGCTTCGTCTGCTGCTCCGAGGACCTGAACGAAGGCACCGGCATCTTCGACGAGTACGTCCCGGACCAGATCGGCGCCGCCCTTCGCCCCGTCCACACCATCGCCGGCGACGGCCTCCAGGGGATAGTCGCCGCCTATATGCAGGTCCTCACCGGCGCCTTCGACGTGGTGGCCGTAGAGGCCCACACCAAGGCGTCCAACATCCTCACCCCCAACTACGTGCTGGCCCTGGCCCTCGACCCCATATATGCGCGGCCGCTGGACGCCCACCCTCACGTCGTGGCGGGGCTGGAGATGAGCCGCTTCCTCTACGAGAGCGCGGCCAGCCGCGAGCAGTGCGCCGACGTCGTCGCCAAGAACCGGGGCAACGCCCTGTTCAACGAATCCGCGGCCTACGCCGCCGACCTCGAGCCCGAAGAGGTGCTCCAGGCTGCGGCCGCTTTCGCGCCCCTGTCCCGTCTGGACATCGCCGCACCCGCCGACGGCGCGGTGGTGGTGGTGCTGGCGTCGGAGGCACGGGCGCGGGCCCTGAACACGGAGCCCGTCTGGGTGCTCGGCGCTGGCTGGTGCACCGACAGCCCTACCCTGGACAGCCGCCAGTGGGGAACAGCCGTCTACGCCCGCCTGGCCGCCCAGCAGGCCTATCGCCAGGCGGGGATCACCGTTCCCAGCCGCGAGATCGATTTCGCTGAGGTGGACGACACGTTCTCCTACAAAGAGCTCCAGCACCTGGAGGCCCTCGGCCTCTTCCGCCCGGGGGAGGCCGGCCCGGCCACTGCCGAGGGCCTGACCGCCCTGGACGGCGACCTCCCGGTCAACCCGTCGGGCGGCAGCTTGGGAGTGGGCCACCTGGGCGAGGCCACCGGCCTTTACCGTCTGGTGGAGGTCGTGCGCCAGCTCCGCGAGGAGGCCGGCGCCCGCCAGCTACCGGACGTAGAGGTGGGCCTGGCCCAGTCCTGGCGGGGAGTGCCCACCACCACCGGGGCGGTCGTCGTGCTGAGCAAGGAATCGGAGGTATAGCGTGGGTCTGCGCAGGGTGGCCATCGTCGGCGCCGGCATGACCAAGTTCATGCGCCGCGCCCTGGAGACCGGCCGCGAGCTGTCCTGGCAGGCATCGCGCATGGCCCTCGAGTCATGCGAGCTGACGCTGAAGGACGTTGACGGCGTGGTCATCGGCACCGCCCCCGACGTCTTCGACGGCGTCCACATGAAGGGCGAGTACCTGGCCGACGGCGCCGGCGCCTGGGGCAAGCCCGTCCTGCGCGGCTACGTGGGCGGCGGCACCGGCGTCTTCTCCCCCATCCAGGGCTGGTATCACGTGGCGTCCGGCCTCTTCGACGTCGTCCTGGTGGTGGCTGAGGAGAAGATGTCCACCTGCCACCCGCACCCTCAAGGCGCCTTCCTCACCATCTTCGACAACATCCTGGAGCGGCCGCTGGAGCCCAATCTCATCTGGATCTTCGCCCTGGAGATGCGCCGCTACATGCAGGTGCACGGCATCAGCAAGCGCGACATTGCTCTCGTCTCGGTGAAAAACAAGCACAACGCCCTCGACCACCCCTGCGCCCAGGTGGCGGAGGACATCACCGTCGACGACGTGCTCAACTCCGAGATCATGGTCTGGCCGGTGAACCGCCTGGACGTGAGCCCGGTGAGCGACGGCGCCGCCGCCCTCGTGCTCGCCGCCGAGCACGTCGCCAAGCGCATCACCGACAAGCCCGTCTGGATCGATGGCGTGGGCTGGCACCTCGACTCGGCCTACTGGACCAACCGCGACCTGTACTACCCCAAGTACGTGGAATACGCCGCCCGCATGGCCTACCGCATGGCCGGCATCACCGAGCCGCGCAAGCAGATCCACGTGGTGGAGCCCTACGACCCCTTCTCCTACAAGGAGCTGCACCACCTCGAGGGCTTGCTCCTCTGCGGCAAGGGCGAGGCCCCCCAACTCACGGCCGACGGTGTGACTCAGCGCAACGGCGACCTGCCGGTCTGTCCCTCGGGCGGGCTGATGGGCGTCGGGAACCCGATCGCCGCCTCCGGGGTGATGAAGACGGCCGAGATCTTCTGGCAGCTCCGCGGCGAGGCCGGCAAGCGGCAGGTGCCCGGCAAGCCGACCTGCGGCCTGGCGCAGGCCTGGGGCGACCTGATGCAGGTGGGAACGGTCATCGTCCTGCGGATCTAGGGAGCGAAGGAATGGTTGGCGAGCGCGAGTACCCCGGCACGCCCCTGAGCGATGAGGACCTCCACCAGGGGAAGGTGCTGACGGTCGAGGCCGATCCCAACGCCCGCTATGCCTGGGACACCGGCGTCGCCATCGGGCGGTTCCTGGCGGAGCTGAAGAACGGCCACATCATCGGCCGCCGCTGCCACCGCTGCCGCCGCACCGTGGTGCCGCCGCGCATGTTCTGCGAGCAGTGCTTCCGCCCCACCGACGAGTGGGTCTATCTGAAGGACACCGGCCGGGTGAACACCTACTCCATCTCCTACCTCCGCTGGGACGCCAGCCGTGTGGAGGAGCCCACGATCCCCGCCGTGGTGGAGATCGATGGCGCCAGCAAAGGCATGGGCTTCCTTCACCTCCTGGGCGAGGTGAAGCCCGACGACGTGCACGTGGGCATGCGGGTGAAGGCGGTCTGGAAGCGCGCCCGGGAGCGGACGGGCTCCATCCGCGACATCTTGTACTTCAAGCCCTATTAGGAGGCGGCTGTGGGTTCGCTGGAGCACATCGAGCGCGTCGACCAGCTAGGCCAGTGGCCGGGCGAGATGCCGGTGCGGTTCCTGTACACCGTTGGGGTGGCCGGCGAGCGCTTCCTGCGGGAGCTCATGGAGAATGGCCGCTTCCTGGGCAGCCGCTGCCCCGCCTGTCGCTACACCTACCTGCCGCCCCGCCTCTACTGCGAACGCTGCTTCGCCGAGCTGACGGACTGGGTGGAGGTAGGCCCGCAGGGGACGATCGAGGCGCTGACGGTCGCCCACGTGGGACTGGACGGTCAGCCGCTGGCCCAACCGGAGACGTTCGCCCTCATCCGTCTGGACGGCGCCGACGGCCTCCTCTTCCACCGTGTCGCCGCCGCCGAGGACCTGGAGATCGGCGCAACGGTGGAGCCGGTTTTCAAGCGCCGGGCCGCCCGCACGGGGTCGATCCTTGATATCCAGCACTTCCGGCCCGCCTCTTCGAGACGCCGCTAGGACAGTCCTGCCCGCCGCAACCCCCCGCGCCGAGATTCTTCGCTTCGCTCAGAATGACACAACCCTTCGCTGTCACCCTGAGCAAAGCGAAGGGTCCGCCGGCAGACGGGTCTCTTGTGTACAAGCGGCTCAGCCAGCGTAGGCCATCCCTGTCGTAGGGGCGGTTCGCGAACCGCCCCTACGCCGCCTGCCACACCGAACCGGCGTGGCGAGAAATCGCCACCCGTGAATGATGCTTTCCCCTAGGCCGAAATAGGGGCTTTCCGTCATGGCAACGTTCAACGCCCGTTGTATCGTGGTGCTGATTTTCTTAGCAAGCGCTAAGAAAGAATCCGCATCATTGCCCAGATTCACCGCGGCAAGCCCGACAGCTCACGAGCCCTGACGCCGCCGCCCGCCGCATCGTGGGACGCCAAGGGCGCGTGCGTCTCCAGATAGGGGACTCTCCCGGAAGGAGGGGCGCTATGCTGGCCAAGAAAGTGACCGCTGAGGCCAAGGTCCTGCTGGATCCCGCCGCTCCCGCCTGGGCGAACCTGCCGGCCGAGATTGTCGCAATGGGAGCCACACCTCTAACCCAGCAACCGTCCCGCTACATCCGCACCGCCTGGAGCGACCGCCCCATCGGCGCCGTGCGCAGCCTGACCGTACGATCGGCCCACAACAGCAAGGAGATCTTCTTCCTCCTCGAGTGGCGGGACGATGACCAAGACGCAGACTACAGCGGGCGCGAGTTCCCCGACGGGGCGGGCATCCTCTTCCCCCTCAAGGGAGACGCCCCCCTGAGCACCATGGGCAGCGAGATCCAGCCGGTGAACGCCTGGTTCTGGCGGGCCGACTTCGAGGACGGCGCCAGGAGCATTACCGCCTCCGGGATCGGCACGGTGGAGGAGGGCGAGAAGACCGCCATCGCCGCCACCGCCAAGTGGGAGGACGGCACCTGGCGCGTGGCCTTCGCGCGCCCTCTCGGCGCCGCGGGGAGCCAGGCGGTGGCGCTGGAGCTCGGGAAGAGCGTGAAGGTGGCCTTCGCCGTCTGGGAGGGGGCCAGCGGCGAGCGGGCCGGCCTCAAGTCCTTCTCCAAGCAGTGGCGGGAGCTCACCCTTGAAGCGTAGCGACGGCGGCAACCCAGGCTTAGCCATCCGGGCAGTCTGACTAGGAGGGCGGCGATGGTCATGAGCAAAGAAGACCTGATGAAGTCGGCACGCCAAGTGGCCATGGTCTTCGACCTGAACAAGTGCATCGGCTGCCAGACCTGCTCCGTGGCCTGCAAGGTGCTGTGGACGCGCGACGAAGGGATGGACTACCAGTGGTGGTGCACCGTCAACACCCAGCCCGGCCGCGGCTCGCCCAAGGACTGGGAGCAGATGGGCGGCGGCTACCGCGACGGCGTGCCCCGTGCCCGGCGTCATCGCCCACCCGCGAGGAGTTCGGCGGCGGCTGGGACTTCAACTACGACGAGGTCTTCTACGGCGGCAAGGGGCGCTCCGTCTACCTGCACGCCGTCGGCGAGGAGCCGACCTGGGGGCCCAACTGGGACGAGGACCAGGGCGGCGGCGAGTACCCCAACGCCTACTTCTTCTACCTGCCCCGCCTCTGCAACCACTGCACGCGCCCCGTCTGCGTCGAGGCCTGCCCGCGCAGCGCCATGTACAAGCGCAGCGAGGACGGCGTCGTCCTCCGGGATGAGGACGCGCTGCCGTGGCTATCGCGTTCTGCGTGGAGGCCTGCCCGTACAAGAAGATCTACTTCAACTACGTCACGCAAGATCAGCCAGCACTGCATCTTCTGCTTCCCCCGCATCGAGAAGGAAGTGGCGCCCGCATGCGCTCGCCAGTGCCCCGGCCGGCTGGTGTTCGTGGGCTTCCTCGACGATGCGGACGGGCCCGTCCACAAGCTGGTGCGAGAGTGGGAGGTGGCCTTGCCGCTCCACCCCGAGTACGGCACCGGCCCCAACGTCTTCTACATCCCGCCTATCGGACCCCACCCTCTCCATGAGGACGGCAGCATCGACGAGACGACTCCCCGCATACCCACCGAGTACTTGGAGAAGCTCTTCGGGCCCCGCGTGAACAAGGCCCTGGACACGCTCAAGGCGGAGATGGCCAAGACCCGCAACGGCGGCAAGTCCGCCTTGATGGACATGCTCATTGTCTACCACTGGCAAGAGCTCTTCGGCCCCTTTACCCGCGACCCGGCGGAGATCCAGTGGAAGCAGGGCGGTGGCTAGCGGCGGAGCAGCCCTTGCCCGCGGCCAGGCAGGGCTTTGAGGGGAGGCGGAGGTAGTGGCCCCTACCCGGCGCAAGCCCCTTTCGGGCAAAGCCGCGCCACTCCAGGCCGGGCCGGCGGGACCAGCCCTCGCCCGCAGCCAGGCCTACCTCTTCCTGGGCCGTACCTTCGCCTTCCCGAGCCCGCCTTTCTTCGACGGCCTGACCGGCGGGCAATGGCAGGAGCAGGCGTCCGGCCTTCTGCCCTTTCTTCCCTTCCCTATGCCGCCCCTGGGCTCCGGCCCGCCCACGGTCTCCTGCAACGACTTCCAGGCGGAATACACCCGCCTGTTCGAAGTGGGAGCCATGGGCGGGCCGCCCTGCCCTCTGTTCGGCGGCCTGTACGACCGCGACCGCATGCGGGTGATGGAGGAGTTGATCCGCTTCTACAACTACTTCGGCCTGAGCCTTGTTCAGGGCCAGCTCCCCGACCACATCACTGTCGAGCTGGAGTTCATGCACTACCTGACCCATAGGGAGGCGGAGGCCCAGCAGAACGGCGGCGACCAGGGCTCCTATCAGCGGGCCCAGAAGGATTTCCTTGACCGCCATCCGGGCAAGTGGGTGCCACTGCTGCACCAGCGACTCGCCGACTGCCAACCGCTGCCCTTCTTTGCTGACCTTGTCGCCTGGACAGCAGATTTCCTGGGGAGGGAACGTCAGTACCTTAAGTCCATCCTCCACTCCTCAGCATCCTGAAGGGTCACATTCAGGAGGATGGACTTCGGCCGAGGAGAGAACGGCTTGGTTGACATGTCCTCCAGTGCTGACGGGCGGCCAGCCTGACGAAAGCCATGCGGAAGATATCGAGACGGCGGTTTCTGCAGGGTTCGGCCGGGACCGCCGTCTTAGCCCTGTCCATGAACCAGTTGGCCTGCTGGCCCGCCACCGCCAGCCGGCTGCTCACGGCGGACATCGTCCCCTACCGTAGCTGGGAAGACATCTACCGGCGCAAGTGGACCTGGGACAAGATCACCTACGGCACTCACCTAGTGGACTGCTACCCCGGCTCCTGCCTGTGGCGGGTCTACACGAAGGAGGGTATCGTCTGGCGGGAGGAGCAGGCCGCGACTTACCCCCAGATCGAGAGCGACATCCCGGACATGAACCCCCGCGGCTGTCAGAAGGGCGGCTGCTTCAGCCGGGTGATGCAGGGCGCCGAACGCCTCCGTTACCCGCTGAAGCGGGCCGGCGAGCGCGGCGAGGGCAAGTGGAATCGCATCTCCTGGGACGAAGCCCTCACCGAGATCGCCGACGCTATCGTCGACACGCTGAAAGAGAACGGCCCCGACTCGCTCCTCCTGGAGTATGGGCCTGAGGGTGGCCTTATTCACGGCTCTAGCCCGCCCTGGCGCCTTGTCCGGCTGCTGGGCGGCGTCGTATTCGACCACAACGCCCTCATCGGCGACTACAACGTCGGGCTGTACGAGACCTTCGGCAAGTTCCAGTTCGTCAGCTCCGTGGACGACTGGTACAACGCCGACCTCATCCTCATCTGGCACTCGAACCCCGTCTACACCAAGATTCCCTGTGCCCACTACATCAACGAGGCGCGCTACAACGGCACCCAGGTGGTCTCCATCTCGCCCGACCTGAATGCCTCGGGCATTCACGCCGACCTGTGGGTGCCCGTCGAGCCGGGTACCGACGCTGCCCTTGCCCTGGCGATGTGCAAGCTCATCATCGATGAGGGCCAGCACAACCAGCAGTTCATCAAGGAGCAGACGGACTTGACCTTCCTGGTGCGTAGGGATGACGGCCACTTCCTTCGAGAATCAGACCTGAAAGAGGACGGGCGGGATGACCAGTTCTACTTCTGGGACGCCGCCGCCGGCAGGGCCCAGCCGGCGCCGCGAGACACCCTTCGCCTGCCAGCCGATCCGGCCCTGACCGGCACCGTCAGCGTCACCCTGCGCGACGGCCAGCAGGTGGAGGTGGCTCCCGCCTTCGAGATGCTGCGCGAGCGGCTAGCCGAATACACGCCCGAGCAGGCGGCGGCCATCTGTAGTACCACACCCAGCACCATCCGCAGCCTGGTCCAGAAGGTCGCCGAGGCCAAAGCCGTCACCATCCTCCAGGGGTTCAACATCAACAAGTACTACCACGGCGACCTCATGGAGCGCTCGCAGGCCCTTCTGATGGCCCTCACCGGCAACTTCGGGCGCAGGGGCACCGGCATGCGGGGCTGGAACAGCTCGCAGGTGCTGGTCAGCCACGTCCTCAAGCGGCGCACGGGCATAGAGGGTTTCCTCGAGCTGGCGAAGAAGTCGCGGAAGCTGGAGGTGGACGCCCTGAAGAAGGACCCCACCCTCACGGCAGAGATGGTGGCCATCGAGCAGGAGCGGGACGAGGTGCGCCGGTCCGGCCTATCGCCCCTGCCCATGAGCAACATGATGGTGCCGCCCTTCTTCTACTGGTACTGGCACGCCGGCTTCAAGGACGCCTGGAACAATCCCGACTGGAACGACCCCGCGATGAAGCGCACCTTCGACGAGTATTTCCGCGAGGCCATCGACCGCGGCTGGTGGGAGGACTTGGCCCGTCCCGCCGAGGACACGCCCCCGCGGGTCTACCTCGGGGTGGCCTGCTCCACCCTGCGCCGGACACGGGGCGGTTTCAAGCTCCTGCGTGAAAATCTCTGGCCCAAGCTCAAGCTCATCGTTTCCGTCGACCTGCGCATGAGCACCACCGCCTACTTCTCGGACATCGTCCTGCCGGCCGCCGGCTACTACGAGAAGGTGGACTTCCGCTTCCCAGTAGCCGACATCAACTTCCTGACCTTCAGTGACCGGGCGGTCGAGCCGCTCGGCGAGTCCAAGCCGGAGTGGGAGATGTTCGTTATGCTGGCCAAGAAGGTCCAGGAGCGGGCGAAGGCCAAGGGCTTTACTCGATTCAGCGACCGCCAGGGCAAGGAGTATCGCCTCGATCAGATCTACCGCACCTTCACCATGGAGGGCACCGCCAAGGAGAAGGACGAAGAGAAGCTGGCGGAGGACATCATCGCCGATACCATTCGGGTCGGAGCCCTCCCGGAGGAGACCAGCCTGAGCACCTTCCGCGAGAAGGGTATCGTGCGGCTAACCGGCCTGGGCATGGACGCCATCGGCCTCAATCTGGCCACCGACATCAAGCCCAACGAGACCATCTCGCCCCTGAAGTGGCACGTAGCGGACAAGGTGCCCTATCCCACCCTAACCCGCCGCATCCAGTTCTACATCGACCACGACTGGTTCATGGAGGCGGACGAGCAGCTGCCCCGCCACAAACCACCGCCGCTCATGGGCGGCGACTACCCCCTGCGCATGACCAGCGGCCACCTGCGCTGGAGCATCCACTCCGTGTGGGCGGCCCAGAAGCTTATGCTTTACACCCATCGCGGCGAGCCGAGCGTTCTCATGAACCCCAAGGACGCCGAGCGGCGCAACGTTCAGGACAACGACCTGGTGCGCCTGTACAACGACTTCGAATCGTGCAAGGTGAGGGCGAAGATCGTCCCGTCCGTGCGGCCGGGCCAGGTCATCATCTACCATTGCTGGGAGCCCTACCAGTACCCCGACTGGAAGCCGTACGATAGCGTGACGCCGGGGATGATCAAGTGGTTACACATGGCCGGCGGCTACGGCCACCTGAACTACTGGCGCTGGAACTGGACGCCCCAGCAGTTCGACCGCGCCACGCCGGTCGAGGTGGAGAAGGCAGTATGACGGCCGAGGGAGCTGTGCAGTGGCCCATGAATGTAGCGGCGACCTTTAGGTCGCCACATGGAGGGCTAGAGCCTTCCGCTACATTCGAGGGCACCGACCGGGAGCCGGCCAGCGGGACGAGGACTGCCGTAGGGGCGCTCCTTGGCGCACCCCGGATGAGAAGGTAGCGCATGACCATTGAGCCAGCGCAGCTTCTGGACAGCCGCTTCGCCCAGCTCATGGGCCCGACGCGGGCGGCCGCGCTCGTGGAGCAGGGGCGCCAGTTCTTCGGCCGCCAGCGCGGGCCGGAGGAAGTGGCCCACCTCTTCTCCATCTTCCGCGTGGGTGAGCACCACGCTGTCATCACCATCGGCGACTGGCTCAAGTCGACGCCGGAGCTGGAGGTGAAGGAGGGCTACGCCCGCCTGATCTGGGACGAGGCCCGCCACACCAAAATCTGGACGCAGCGCATGACGGAGCTCGTGGGCGAGCGCCAGGTGGAGCGCCGTTACCCTGATCCCCGCGTGACCGAGGCGCCCAGCCCCGAGTACTTCCGCCTCTGGGACGAGTACGGCAAGGCCGATTGCCTGGCCAAACGCCTGACCTACATCTACGTGGTCGATGCCTGGGCCGGCTTCGCCTACACGACCTACCTTAACTTCATCGACCCTGTGACCAGGTGGCACCTCCAGACCATCCTCGCCGACGAGCGCTTCCACGTGGCTTTTGGCGAGCACATGGCCGCCAAGTACGTGACGTCGGAAGCGGACAGGGAAGCGCTGGCGCGGGAGGAAGAGAAGATCGTGAGCATTCTGGCCAACGTCACCGCCGGGTTCCTGACGGGCGAGGCGTAGGAGCGAGCTATGGCCCTGGCGCTGCGCTGGCCCAACCTGACCGCCGGCCCGGAGTGGGGCATCGAGCCGGTGCCCAGCGAGTCGCGCACCCTGGGCACGCTGGACAACGCTATCCTGTGGGGAAACCTGGGATTCAGCCTGCTCCTCTTGGTGACGGGCTCGTTCCTGGTGCCGGCCATGGGCCTGGGCCAAGCGTTGCTGGCCATCCTGGTGGGCGCCCTCATCGGCAACGTCCTCCTGGCCCTGGCGGCCGTGATAGGCGCCGAAACAGGCGTGCCGGCGATGGTGCTCTACCGGGCGCCCCTGGGCATCCGCGGTTCGTACCTGGCCAGCCTGGCGACGCTGGTGCGCAATGTGGCGTGGGGCACCCTGGCCCTGGTGCTGGTGGCCGAGGTGGCCACCACCCTCAGCGAGCGCGGCCTGGGCTGGGGCGCGCGGCCGGTCTGGGTCATCGCCTTCGGCGGGCTGGGCACAGCCATGGCCGTCCTCGGCCCAATCGATGTCGTGCGCAAGTGGTTCCGCCGGTTCTGGTTCTGGTTCGTGCTGCTGGTGGCAGCGGTGGTGGGGCTATCGGGCTACATGGAATTCGGCATTCCGGCCATGCTCCAGCGGGCGCCTAGCGGCGGCTGGCCCTCCTTCTGGCAGGGGGTGGACCTCGTCATCGCTCTGCCGGTGGCCTGGTTGCCCCTGGCCGCCGACTACTCACGCTTCGCCAAGGCTCCCCGCGGCGCCTTCTGGGGCACCTTCGCCGGGTCATTCGTCGCCACCGTCTGGTTCTGCGCCCTGGGCGTCTTCTACCTGCCGGCTGTGAACGCCGAGGACCTGGTGGGCTGGCTCCTGGCCGGCATGCCGATCGGCCTCATGGCCCTGCTGGTGGCGTTGATGATGGAGACCGATGGTGCTTTCGCCAACGTCTACTCCGCCTCCGTCAGCGCCCAGAACGTGGCCCCCGAGCTGGGCCAGCGGGGCCTGGCGGTGGCGGTGGGCGCCGTCTCCATCGTGCTGGCGCTGGCCGTGAACTTCCTCCACTATGAGAACGTCCTCCTGCTCATCGGCTCGCTGTTCGTGCCCCTGTTCGGCATCCTGGCCGCCGATTACTTCCTGGTGCGCCGCCGGCGCCTCGACACCGCCGAGCTCTATCGTAGCGAGGGCGGCTTCTGGTACCGCGGCGGCGTGAACGGCGCGGCCCTGGCCGTCTGGCTGGTGGGCTTCCTCCTGTACAACTGGATCTCGCCCGGCACGGTCGAGTGGTGGGTGAACGCCATGGACGCCCTCTTCGCCGGCCTGCTGCGCCTGCCCTTCCCCCTGGGCAGCGAGGTCACCTGGCTGGGGGCGTCCATTCCCGCCTTCCTGGCGAGCTTCCTCCTTTACGCGGCCATAGGGCCGTGGCTGAACCGCCGCAAGGCGCAGCCCGGGGAGGCTGGCGATGCAGGTTAAGCGGGTCGCCGTCTCCACGGAGGATCTGCTGGACGCCCAGGCCGCCGTGTGGGCGCAGGCCGAGGAACTGGTGCTGGACATGCTCGCCACCTCCATCGCCCTCCAACCCACGGAGTACGTCCAGAAGGTCTTCGCCAGCCGGCCCTACGGTGAGGTGACGCCCGTCAGGGTGCGCTCCCTCCACAACGGCGACGCCATGTTCGTTCGGGTGGAGTGGTCCGAGCCGAACCCAACGAAGGAGATCAACGACATCACCGATTTCGCCGATGGCTGCGGCGTGCTCTTCCCGGTCGCCGGGGACGCCGTCATCACCGAGATGGGCTCGGTGTCCCAGCCAGTGAACGCCTGGTACTGGCGGGCCGACCTGAACGACAAGCCCATCAGCGTCACCGGCACCGGCCGGGGCACCACCATCCGCTACACCACGAACCCCGTGGTCGCTCGCTCCAACTGGGGCGACGGCGTTTGGCAGGTGGTGCTGGGCCGTCCCTTCGTCGTCGCCGAGCCGCACCGACGGATGATCGCGCTCAAACCCGGGGCCGCGGTGAAGGCGGGATTCGCTGTCTGGCGCGGGACGAACCAGGAGCGGGCCGGCATCAAGGCCTACTCTCCCTCCTGGAACGATCTGAGCATCGAGGCCTAGGGGACGAGATGGTGCAGCGGCAGGTAGCGATGGTCATGGACTTGAACAAATGCCTGGGCTGCCAGACCTGCACCATCGCCTGCAAGACCCTGTGGACGGACCAAGAGGGCATGGATTACATGTGGTGGAACATCGTGGTCACCATGCCCGGGCACGGCACCCCTCGCGACTGGCAGCACATGGGCGGCGGCTTTATCGACGGCAGCGCCCGCCCCGGCCGCCTCCCCACCCGCGAGGAGTTCGGCGAGGCGTGGGACTTCAACTATGAGGAGGTGTACAGCAGCGGGGCGGGCACCTCCCAACACCTCCAGCCGGTGGGCGGCGCCACCTACGGCCCCAACTGGGAGGAGGATCAGGGCGCCGGCGAGTACCCTAACAGCTACTACTTCTACCTCCAGACCATCTGCAACCACTGCACCAACCCCGCCTGTGTGGCCGCCTGCCCGCGCAAAGCGCCCTACAAGCGGGAGGAGGACGGCGTCGTCCTCATCGATCAGAACCGCTGCAACGGCTACCGCTTCTGCCTGGAGGCCTGTCCCTACAAGAAGATCTACTTCAACCTGGCGAAGAAGGTGTCCCAGAAGTGCATTTTCTGCTTCCCCCGCATCGAAAAGGGAGTGGTCAACGCCTGCGCCCGCCAATGCCCGGGGCGCGTCCGCTTCGTCGGCTTCCTCGACGATCAAGAAGGCCCGGTCTACAAGCTGGTGAGCAAGTGGAAGGTGGCCATCCCTCTTCACCCCGAATACGGGACGCAGCCCAACGTCTACTACGTCCCGCCTCTCTCGCCGCCGCGGTTCGATGAGAGCGGCGAGATCGACGAGGAGAATCCGCGCATCCCCTTGTGGTACCTGCGCTATCTCTTCGGCCCCAACGTGGACGATGCCCTGGCGACCCTCAAGGCGGAAATGGCCAAGAAGCGGCGCGGCGAGCCGTCGGAGCTCATGGACATCCTCATCGCCCGCGTCTGGCGCGACATGTTCAAGCCGTTTGACGGCGACCCCGCCGCGCTGGACCGCTCCCCCGCGCGAGGCTGACGTGACCCGGATCGAGAACCTGGAGACCGCCGCCGAGCAGGGAGCGGCGGCCCGCAGCCGCCTCTACGACCTGCTGGCCTACGCCTTCGCCCTGCCGGAGCCGCCCTTCCACCAAGCGGTGCGCGACGGCGCCTTCGCCGCGGAGGTGTCGGCCAACCTGGCCGTCCTCCCCTATGCCCTCGCCGTCGCCGATGAAGAGGCCATCCGTGAGCAGCTTGCGCTCGAGGCGGATCGGCCCCCGGCTGAAGGCGAGGCCGCCAGCCATCAAGAGCTCCAGAGCGAGTACATCCGCCTGTTCGACGTGGGGACACCGCGGCCGCCGTGCCCCCTCTACGGCGGCGAATACAAGAAGGGCCGCCAGGGCACAATGGAGGAGCTGGTCCGCTTCTACAACCACTTCGGGCTGCACCTGTCTCCCGACTCCCGTGACATGCCCGACCACATCACCATCGAGCTGGAGTTCATGCACTTCCTCACCTTCCGCGAAGCGGTTGCCCTCCACCACCAGCAAGACCGGAGCTCGTACCTGCGGGCGGAGCGAGACTTCCTCGAGCGCCAACTCTGCGCCTGGGTCCCACGCCTCGGCCAGCGTCTGAATCGACAGCAACCTAACGCCTTCTACGCGGCGCTGGTTCGCCTGACGGAGGAGTTCCTTGCCGCTGACCGTCGCCATCTGGAGGGCCTGCTCCAGGCCAACCCGTAGCGAGCCTCACCTACGGCGGCCGCTGAGCGTGCCGGCGCCGCCACCGGCGATGAGCCGCGCCAGGCGAATCAGGGCATTTCACCAGGAAATCGCTGCATCGTTTACTGTGCATGGTATAATTTAGGCGAACGCTTAGGTAGGGCAGGCTCCGTTTGGATGCCGAGGTAGCGGCGCCTGCCGCCACCGGGCCGAGGCGTGATGAGCACCCAGAATAGGAAAGCTGGCCGCCGCAGGCAGCAGGAGGCGCCTGCCTCCTCCCTGAACATGGCCAGTGACGTCGCCTCCCGCATGGCTGCGGCCTCCACCCTGGAGGAGATCTGCGACTGCCTCCTGGACGAAGCGGTTGCCCTGGCCGGTGCGACCTGCGCCGAGATCCTCCTGCGTGACCCGGAGACCCGTCGCCTGACCTGCCTGGCCCATCGCGGCCCCTTCCCCTGGTGCAGCGCCCAACTAGGCGGCCAGCGCATGGGCGCCAAGCTCTTCCAGCTGGCCACCGAGGATGCTCAGGCGGTGGTCATCCTTGGTCTGGAGGAAGAGGAGGAACGCGTCGGGGTAAAGGTGCCGCCCGCCGGAAAGCTCCGCCAGGCTCTCTCCGTGCCCATGCGGGTGCGCGGCCAGATAGTCGGGGTCATGAACTTCTGCGGCGATACGGAGGCCCTCTTCAGCGGCGAGACTGTGCGCCTGCTGAACCTTCTGGCCACCATCGCCGCCCCGGCCGTGGAGAATGCCCACCTCTACCAGGAGGCCGACGCCCGTGCCCGCCTCCGCCGCCAGCTCCTGGCCCGCGAGATCAAGATCCAGGAGGAGGAACGGCGGCGCATCGCCCGCGAGCTTCACGACGAGGTGGGCCAGTCGCTCACCGGCCTGATCATGAGCCTCGACGCCGTGGAGCAGGCGTTCTCCGCCGATGCTGGTGGCCGGGGCGACCTGCGCCGGTACGTGACAGAGGCCCGCGACATCGCCTCCGGCACGCTCCAGGAGATCCGCCGTGTCATCTTCGATCTGCGGCCCACTCTCCTCGACGACCTCGGCCTCGCGGCGGCAGTCGACTGGTACGCTAAGACCTCCCTGACCAAGGCCGGCATCCAGCCTGTCGTGCGGGCCAGCGGCCTCGACGGCCGTCTGCCCCAGCGGGTGGAGATCGCCCTCTACCGGCTGGTTCAGGAGGCCGTGGCCAACGTCATTAAGCATTCCTACGCTCGCCAGTGCACCGTCAGCCTTACCGGGAGCGACGGGGCTGTGGACACAGTGGTGGAGGACGACGGCCGCGGCTTCGACCCCGATAAGATCAGCCGCGCGGGCGAGGAGCACCTGGGTATCGTGGGCATGCACGAGAGGGTCCGCTCTCTGGGCGGCCAGTTCGCCATCGATTCGCGGCCGGGCGGCGGCACCCGTGTCCACATTCGCCTACCTTTGCTGTCGGAAGGAGGAAGCGACGACGATTCGCGTCCTGCTGGTGGATGACCACGCCATCGTCCGCGCCGGCCTGCGCATGATCCTCGCCTCCGAGGAGGACATGACGCTGGTGGGCGAGGCGCCCGATGGGGCCAGCGCCCTACGCATGACCGAGGAGACACACCCCGACGTGGTGGTGATGGACCTCAGCATGCCGGGCATGAGTGGCTTCGAGACCATTCGCCGCATCAAGGACGCTGTGCCCGACACCCACGTCGTGGTCCTCACCATGCACGAAGACGAACGCTACTTCTTCCAGGCGCTGGAGGCCGGCGCCTCGGGCTACGTCATCAAGGGAGCGGCGCCCGCTGAGCTCTTGACCGCCATCCGCGCCGTGCGTGGTGGCCAGGCCTACTTCTGTCCGTCGCTGGCCCGCCAGATGCTGGATGACTACCTGCGCCGCGCCGACGCCGGCATGGAGAAGGAAAAGGACGCCCTGATCTAAGCTATCGGACCGGGAGAAGGAGGTCCTGAAGCTCATCGCCGAGGGCAAGACCGGCCGCGAGATCGCCAGCGTCCTCTACCTGAGCCCCAACACCGTGGAGCGCCATCGGGCCAACATCATGGACAAGCTCAGCCTTCACAACCGGGCCGAGCTCATCAAGTTCGCCATCCGCAAGGGCCTTGTGACCCTCGAGGAGTAGGGGCGCCCCTCGCGGGCGCCCAATGCCGGGGAACGGCGAGCCCTAGCCTTACGTCGCTGGAGGGGCGGTTGGCCAACCGCCCTCTCCAGCCTACCCTCAAAGGCACCAGAGTCAAAATGGTGCTATTTCTCTTTACCAGGTGGAGCATTGGCGTGATTCGGCCGCCGCCACAGCGGCGCTAGAATGCTCTTCACAGCTTAGCCGCCAGCGCACTGTCTTCTCAATGACTGTACAAACGCTGATCCTGGAACCTAACGTCCTCCAGCGACGCCTCCTGATCGAGTTGCTGCGCCGCCAGCCCGGCATGGCCCTCGTGGGCGTGAGCTCCACCCTCGAAGAGACCCTCGCCCTCTGCCATGCACGGAGGGCCGACCTGGTGGTCGCCGGCCTTGGCCCGTCGCCTCGCCAGGGGCTGGAGGCCGTCCGCAAGATCAAGGAGTGTCTGCCCCAGACCCTGGTCCTTGTGCTGTTGGACGTGGATGATGAGCGCTATCGCGAGGCCGCCCACCAGCAGGGAGCCACCTACTGCGTGGCCAAGACGGCCCTGGCCAAGCAGCTAACCCCGACTCTCGAGGAAGTGCGGCGCGAGGTCAGCCCTTCGCCAGAGCAGATCTAGGGCAGAGGATCGTTGGACCAAGTCCCCGTCGTGAGCTTCGTCGGCAGTTCGGGTGCGGGCAAGACTGCCCTCCTGGAGAAGATGGTCGGCGAGCTGAAGGCTCGTGGCTATCGCGTGGGCGTTATCAAGCACGCCCACCACGACTTCCAGATCGACCACGAGGGCAAGGATAGCTGGCGCTTCGCCCAGGCCGGCAGCGACTGCGTCGTCATCTCCTCGCCGGTCAAGGTGGCGATGGTGCAGCAGCGCCCGGCAGAGCCGCCCCTGGACGAGCTCGTGGCCCTGGTGGCAGACCGCGTCGACATCGTGCTCACCGAGGGCTTTGGCGGCAGCGGCAAGCCGCAGGTGCTGGTCACGCTGGCAGCCCTGGGGCCCGACGCCGAGTTCGAGCCGGGCTATCACCTGGCCGTGGTCAGCGACCACCCACTGGACGCCGGCGCCCTCTGCTTCGATTTCGCCGCCGTGCCGCAGCTCGCCGATTTCCTCCTGGCCCACTTCCGCCTAGCGCCGCGACCGGCACGTCGCTAGCCCTGATCCAAGACCGCTCGCCCTGAGCCTGTCGAAGGGTGAGCGCCGCCGACGTTCTCCAGATGCCCGCTCGTGGTGAGCCTGTCGAACCACGAGCGGGTTGGGTCACCCCTCGTTCCGAAGCCACTTGCCCAGCCCTCGGCTGTCGTCGAGGACCTGGGCACAGGCCGAATAGGGGTCGACCTCGCCGGCAACCACTCGCTCCGTCAGCTCACGTAGCGCGCCATCCTTCTCCAGCAACTCCAGGAAGCGGCCCCGCACGCGGCGCTGGATGAGCTCCAGGAACTCCTCGCGGCGCCGGCGGCGGCGCCGCTCCTCCAGCTCGCCGTTGATCTCCTGGGCTTGGCGCAGGCGCTCCAGCTCCGCGTAGAGCTCCTCTATGCCCAGCCCCTTGTGGGCCTGAGTCAGCACCACCGGGGCCGCCCCGGTGGGCTTCATGGCCAGGATGGCCTCCAGCTCGATTTTCATGCGCCTGGCGCCCTCGCGGTCCGACTTGTTGATGGCGAAGATGTCGGCGATCTCGAATAGGCCGGCCTTCATAGCCTGCACGGCGTCGCCCGACTCCGGGGTCACTACCACGATGACGACATCGCCGGTGTTGACCACGTCCAGCTCTGTCTGGCCCACGCCCACCGTCTCCACCAGGACAACGTCGCGGCCGCTGGCGTCGATGAGCTTGATGACTCCCTGAACGGTGTTGGGCAGGCCGCCGTGGCTGCCGCGAGTGGCCATGCTGCGGATGAACACACCGGCGTCGAGGTAGTGCTGCTGCATGCGGATGCGGTCGCCGAGGATGGCGCCGCCGGTGAACGGGCTGGAGGGGTCGACGGCGACGATGCCCACCGACATGCCCTTCTGGCGCATGAGGACGGTGAGCTTGTCGACGACGGTGCTCTTGCCGGCGCCGGGCGGGCCGGTGACGCCGATGCAGTAGGCGCGGCCGGTGCGCGGGGCGATGCGGCGCATGATCTCGCCCACGGCCGGGCTCTCGCCCTCCACCAGGCTTATCAGGCGCGGCAGGGCCAGCGTGTCGCCGGCCAGCATCCGCTCCGTAAGCTCGATGGCCTGTTTCGCCGTCCTCACGCGATCGCTTCCTCCGGGCGTCCCCATGTTACCTTAGCGGCCCGCACTGCTCCACACCGTCTGTGGTGAGCCTGCCGGCAGGCGGGCTTGTCGTACCATGAACCCGCTCGCCCTGAGCCTGTCGAAGGGCGAGCGGGCACCAACCGGCCTGATTCCCTTCTGCGGACCGAAACGCCGTAGCCTCGCGGCTACCGCCCCTCGAACTGGGGCTTGCGCTTCTCCTTGAAGGCGGCGCGGGCTTCCTTGGCGTCCTTGCTCAGGAAGGCACCGACGAGGGGTTCGCGTGTGGTGGCCACAACGCCTCAGCCTACGGCCCGGTGGGAGGGACGGTCGAGACGCCGGGTACCTCTGGAGCAACCGTTTCCACCGGCGGCGGGACGACGCTAGCCTCCGGCGTGGGCGTCGGAGCCGGCGTTGGCGTCGGCGACGGCGTGGGCGGCGGGATGGTCGGCCTCACCCACACCGTGAGCGTCCCCGTCATCTGTACGGCGTGGGAGTCGTCGCGGAAGGGGAACGCACCGGCCACGTTCATCTCGAGGGGCAGGCTGGCCGTCTTCCCGGGCTCAATAACGTCCGAAGCTATGTCGTCGGCCGTATTGAACTCGCCGTCCGGCCCGGCGATGCGCAGGTTGTGCGCCACGTTGCCCCGGTTGTGCAGCTCCAGGATGTACTTCTTGCTGGCCTCGATGGTGATGGAGCTGGGGGAGAAGGAATTGTCCCGCATATCGACGTTGACGATGGTCTCGCCGCCGGGGCCGGGGGTGGGCAGGCCGCTGGCCGAGCCGCCTCCGCAGGCGGCTGCAACCAAGACCACGGTCAGCGCTGTGCCCAACACTAGAGCGCCGGCTCCCGGGGCCAGCCCGAACTTCCTTGCTCCCGTGCGAACTCTCATCGTTTCGTCCCTTCTGCCGCCTCCCTCCCAACAGGCGATCGCGCCGGTCGGCCGCCCCCCGCTCGCTGTGGATTATAGCCCGCCCAGCGGCGTGAAGGAATGGGATTCACGTCAGGCGCAGCATTAGCCGCAGCACCTCGAACAAGAACTCGATAACGTTGGCTAGGAAGGTGATCGGGTTGGCGGGCAGGCGCGGGTTCACGTGACGGAAGATGTCCAGCTCGGCGTAGTGCACCTCGTTCTGCTGCTGCCGAGCGGCCGCGGCCAGCTCACGCGACTCCACGTAGGGAAGGTAGTGGTCATGGCGGTCGTGCA
Source organism: uncultured Chloroflexia bacterium (assembly GCA_963701285.1). Classification (GTDB taxonomy): domain Bacteria; phylum Chloroflexota; class Dehalococcoidia; order SM23-28-2; family SM23-28-2. The sequence continues at coordinate 903,255 of OY969584.1, forward strand.
TGATGATGAGCTCCGTGTGCACGCCGTCCAGGCTGGCGCTGGGCGAGAGGCGCCGTAGGATGGCCTGGTCGTCCGCCGGCAGGGCGGCGAACAGCTCGGCGGCGCGGCCCGGGTCGTGGTTGTCGAGCACGGCGAAGATCGCCTGGGAGCGCGGCGAGAGTACGCCGAGCTCCTGGCGGGCGGACTCGTCGCCCTCCAGGAAGATGCGGGTCAGGATGTCCTGATCACGCGGGTTGTCCACATAGTAGATGAGGCTGCGGCGGAGCACGTCCAGCGTCTTTGGGTCGGGGCTCCAGGGGATTCGCTGGCCGTCGTTGGGGATCGTCTCGGTGGTGGCGTCGGTGATCACGTCATACAGGTCGTAGTAGCCGCCGAAGGAGCCGAACAGGGCCACGTCGTCGCTGATGCGGGGGTCGCTGGCGGCGACGAGGCCGATGCCTGCCCCCACCGAGAACCCCACCATCCCCGTCTTGTCGAGGTCCACGAAGGGCTGGTCGCGAAGGTACTGGAAAGCGGCCACCACCTCCTCGATCTCATCGGGCACCATCTCGTCGGCCAGCAGGTGCTCCAGCTCGGGGATCATCACCACCAGGCCGGCGCGGGCGGCGCTCGTGGCCAGGCGCACCACTCGCGGGTCCTTCAGGGCGCGGGGCGCCGCGCCGATGACAACCAGAATCGCACCGTGGCGCCCGTTGTCGTCCGGGCGATACAGGTCGGCGGTCACCTGGGTGCTACCCGCCGGGAAGGTCACTTCCTCTTTGATGGGCGTGGCGCCGACCAGCTTCAGGGGCGAGGCCGGGAGGTTCACAAAGAGGTCGGGCAGCATGAAGGCGGTGGTCAGGCCCACTCTCGTGGGACGATAGGTCCATATCGCAGCGGAAAGGCCTATCACAACGACTAGGAAAGCGGCTACAATGGCGATGGCTAATCTATATCTGCGCATCGGTCTTTCGCTAGTATTGTAGGGCTTGTGATGAGAATGATAAATTCGTCTCCCCTGCGGGGGCTGTACGTCATAATCGACCCCGAGGTGGCCGGCGGCCGCTCGGAGGAAGAGATAGCGCGCCTCGCCGTCGAGGGCGGCGCCAGCGTCATTCAGCTACGGGACAAGGGGCGCGATAAGGGCGAGCAATTCGAGGTGGCGCGCCGCCTGATGCGGATCTGTTTGATGCCGGACCTGCGCCTCATTATTAACGATCACGTGGACGTGGCCCTGGCGGCCGGCGCCGACGGCGTCCACCTGGGTCAGAAGGACCTGCCGGTCCAGGTCGTGAGGCGGCGGCTGTGGCGGAACGGCATCATCGGCTGCTCGGCCAACAACGTGGAGGAGGCTCTACGCGCCCAGGCCGACGGCGCCAGCTACGTCTCGGTAGGGCGCCTCTTCCCGACCGCCTCCAAGCAGGACACGCGCCCGGCCACGCTCGAGACCCTCCGTGCCGTCAAAAAGGCGGTCTCGATCCCCGTGGCGGCCATCGGCGGCATCGCGGAGGACAACATCGACGCCGTCCTGGCGGCGGGCGCCGACCTGGTGTGCGTCATCGCGGCCGTGGTCGCGGCAGACGACCCGCGCGAGGCCGCGCGCGGCCTCGCAGAGCGCATCGCCGCCCACCAGGGCGGGCGCTAGGCCCGCCTCCCGGGCCCAGGCCCGAGATGTAGCGGAAGGCTTCAGCCTTCCACCCCGCCCCTGGAGGCCCTGAAGGCCTCCGCTACTCGGCTTCACCTCCACCACGCTCGTGGTTCGACAGGCTCACCACGAGCGGGACAACGCCTACCCGAATCGCCCCGGGCTGAACGGCGCCAGCGGCAGCTCCGTCTCCCCCCCGGTCAGGAGCTGGGCCATCAGGCGGCCGGTGATCGGCGCCAGGAGGATGCCATTGCGGAAATGGCCGCTGGCCACGCTTACGCCGTCCCAGCCGGGGACGCGCCCCAGAATGGGCAGGCCGTCCGCCGATCCGGGCCGCAGCCCGGCCCAGGACGAGGCGACCTCGCCGTAGGCAAGGCTTGGGACCAGAGCGCGGGCGGCGCGCCGCAGGTGGCGCAGACCACGGACGGTGGTCGAGCGGCGGAAGCCCACGTCCTCCACCGTCGCTCCGACGAAGAGGAAGCCGTTGGCCTTGGGCACCAGGTAGGCCGCCTCGCCCCAGACGACGTGCCGCAGGGGCAGCGCGAAGTCGGCGAAGGCCAGCATCTGGCCTCGCACCGGCCGCACCGGCAGCGGCACGCCCAGCCGGCGGGCGAAGGCACCCGTCCACGACCCGGCGGCCAGCACCACCTCGCCACCGCTCGCATTCCCCGCTGGCGTGCGTACGCCGGTCACCCGCCGTCCGTTGGTCGCCAGGCCGGTGACGGCCACGCCCTGGCGCAGCGCCGCGCCGCGACGGGCCGCCGCGTGCGCCAGCGCCTGGGTCAGGCGGCCAGCGCTCACCTGGTGCTCCTGCGGCGACGAGATGGCTCCCCGCGCCGGCGCCAGGCGCGGCTCGAGGCGCCCGAGGGCTGCCGCATCCACCCACTCCAGAGGCAGGCCCAGTCCGCCCAAGGCGGTCTGCCACTCGAAGCGATGGCGCAGCTCTCGTTCCTCGTCCTCGGTCAGAGCCACCCGTAGGATGCCCGAAGGCAGGTATTCGATGTCGATGCCGGTCTCCTGGTGCAGGGCATCGGCCAGGGCCGGGAAGAGGCGCAGGCTGGCCAGGCAGAGGTCCAGGAAGGGGCCCGGCCGGCTCGATTCGCTGAGGGGGGCGAGCATGCCCGCCGCCGCGCCCGAGGCCTCGCCAGCCACCTCTCTGCGCTCGAGCAGCGTCACACGGGCGCCGGCCAGCACCAGGTGGTAGGCGATGGTGCAGCCGACGACGCCCCCGCCAACGATGATGACGTCAGAATGCCGTTGCACGGTGCAAGTTTACTCCACAGCGAAACGTAATTCGGTCCCGCCCACCCGCCCTAGGAACTCCCAGAGGGGGTGCGCCCCCTCTGGACTCCCCGGCAACTACAGCCCGGCGAGGCAGCACGGCACTTCATCGGGCGGCTAGAACTCGGAGTCAGAATCCTCCTTTTTCCTCACGCTTGTCCTCCGCCGACCATGCGCACGATCTCCAGCACGTCGCCATCCTCGAGGGTCACAGCCGGCCACTGCTCGCGGGGGAGGACCTCGCCGTTGCGGGCCACCGCCACGTAGCGCGGGTCGATGGCCAGGCTCCCCAGGAAGGCCATAAGCCCGATTCGGGCGTCCGTCTCCCGCCGCTCGCCGTTCACCGTAAGGGCGATCATGGTCTCGCCTTCGTGGCGACCGCCGCCATGACTCGGACGAGGCCGCGCGCCGCCTCGCTGGGCGAGCTCGCGCCCAGGATGGCGGAGATGACGGCGGCTCCGCTGGCGCCGGCGCGTATGACGTCGCCCACGTTGGCGGCGGTGATGCCGCCCACCGCCAGGACGGGGATCGTCACCTTCGCGGCCACTGCCTCCAGCAGGTCAAGCCCCACCGGCGGCTGGCCGGGGTGCGAGCGGCTGGCGAAGACGGCGCCCACCTGCACGTAGTCGGCGCCCTCTTCCTGCGCCCGCACCGCCTCGGCCACGCTGTGCACCGATCGGCCAATGACGAACCGATCGCCGGCCAGGCGGCGGGCCGCCGCCACGGGCAGGTCCCGCTCGGGCAGGTGGACGCCGTCGGCGGCGCAGGCCAGGGCCACGTCCAGGCGGTCGTTCACGAGGAAGAGAGCGCGGCCGCAGGTGACGGCCCGCAGCCGCTCGGCGAGGGCCAGGAGGTCGGCCGCGGGCAGGTCCTTCTCCCGTAGCTGCACCAGGTTGGCGCCGCCTTCGACCGCCTGGGCCACCGCCTCTTCGAGCGATGTCGCCTGGCAGAGGCGGCGGTCGGTGACGAGGGCCAGACAGGGGATGGCGAAGACCCGATGGGCAGGGATGTGGGTCAACCGAGTGCCTCAGACATTACGTCTAGGTGGCTCCGGGACCGTCGTCCAATTCATTCGCCTGACCTTCGGCGGGCGCCATGTGTCTCCAAAGCTCTTCGGGCAGCACGATGAGCTTGTCCTGGAACTCTGCAACCCCAAAGCGATCAACGCCCTCTTGAAACCCGAGGAATATCACCTCGGGTTTCGCACCAGCGGCGGAACCTCCACGTAAAAGCTTCTCCGCTTCACGATGCATGTTCTCCAGCTCGTGACCAAAGATTACGAGGCCACGAACGCAGCTTTCAACTGCTTCGAACCCGTACAGCACATCGTATATGAACCTGAGCCCCAACTGGTACTCCTTCGCGCCGAGAGACACGGAAACAGGACGCGCCCGCTTCTCGCCCACGCGGATGCGGCACTCGCCGTCGTCCACGGCAAATGCAGCGCCTGACAAGAGGTGTACAAGCACCAGTTCTCTCTCTACCAAAGCAAGGCGAGCTCCGCGCGCTAACGGCCACACTATGGGCGGCGCAAAAAGACCGTGAAACATGTTCAGGAGGCCCAGGGAAGTGCCAAGAAAGACGGGCGAGGCAAGCGCCGTCGCAGCTTCGCCGGCTCGGCGCACCACCCCGCTCAGATCCGCCTGGCGGCAAGCCCACAGGAACTCGTGTTCGGAGAGCTCCAGGAACCCTTCTCCATGATCAAGCGCGGCGTCCACGCAACTAGCCACAGCCTCCCAGTTTCTCGTTGGTTTGTGTTCAGATTCCACCACGACGCGGACGTGGTCCTCACCGTGGACCTTGACCGGCCTGCCTGACAGATACTTCAGAGTCCCCAGCCCTCTGCTTATCTGGCGGCCAAACCTCCCCCGCAGCCAGTGTTTGGGGCTGGGAAGCCGTGTCTTGCACTCCACGATCTGAGGAAGCTCTGGATGTGTCACAACGATCAGGTCACCGATCTTCAGGATGTTTGTGATATCGGCGATCAGGACAGGCAGTCCATCCTCTTTGACGCGCCGTCTAGCTGAGAGCAGCACACGGTCAAATGCCTCGCCCTGATTGACCAGCGACTTTGGCTTCGATGGGTTCTTGGCCAGTTGCCGGATGACGTGCGGGTGTAGAACGCGCCACGCTAAGCCATCTGCGTACAAGCGAAGCTGCCCGATGTGCGAGCGCAGACTTCCTGGATCTCCACGGCCACCCTTGATGCTTTGCTCGGCCGACCGGATTTGGTCTACGATGCGTTCTTGGATCTCAAGGAGTTTCGTAGCAGAGTCCACAGCGTCCCATTCGTCCAGCAGACGCCTTCGTTCGCCCAGAAGCTTGGCAGGAGTCACTGTTGGAAGCTCGCTTGACATCAGGGGGTCGGGCGCGCCACTCCCTCCACCGGGCTCGAGGCGGAGGCGTAGGCCTTCTTGGGGATGCGCCCCGCCAGGTACGCCTTGCGGCCAGCTTCCACCCCCAGACGGAAGGCTTCAGCCATAAGAGCGGGGTCCTCGGCCTGAGCGATGGCGGTGTTCACCAGCACGGCGTCGGCCCCCACCTCCATGACCAGCGAAGCGTCGGAGGGGACGCCCAGGCCGGCGTCTACCACCACCGGCACCCGCGCCTCCTCGACGATGATCTGGATCTCCTCGAAGGTGAAGATGCCGCGGCCGGAGCCGATGGGCGAGCCGAGGGGCATGACGGTGGCGCAGCCGATCTCCTGGAGCCGGCGGGCCAGGATGGGGTCGGCGTGGATATAGGGGAGGACGGTGAAGCCTTCGTCGATCAGGGCGCGGGCGGCTTCCAGCGTTCCAACCGGGTCGGGCAGGAGGTACTTCGGATCGGGGATGACCTCCAGCTTGATCCAGTCGGAGCCGGTGACCTGGCGGGCCAGCCGGGCGGTGAATAGCGCCTCCTCCGGCGTGCGGCAGCCGGCGGTGTTGGGGAGGATGGTGTACTTGCTCCAGTCGATGTAATCCAGGAGGGTCTTCTCGTTGGGGTTGTCGAGGTTCAGGCGGCGGATGGCCACGGTCACGAGCTCCGCCTGGGCGGCCTCGAAGGCGCCCAGCATCTCTTCGGTGCTGCGATACTTGCCGGTGCCCGCTATCAAGCGGGAACGGAACCGCTTGCCGGCGATCTCCAGATAGTCTTCCATGGTGTTACTCCTACTTCCGCCGCAGCTCTTCGAGCCGCTGCTCCTCGGCCCGGATGCGCTTGGGCCGCTCCTCGCCCAGGTGGCGGGAGATCTGCATGGCGCAGAACTTGGGCCCGCACATGGAGCAGAACTCGGCCTGCTTGAAGATATCGTGGCCCAGCGTCTCGTCGTGCATGGCGCGGGCGGTCTCCGGGTCCAGAGAGAGAGCGAACTGCTTCTCCCAGTCGAAGTCGTAGCGGGCCCTCGATAGCTCATCGTCGCGGGCGCGGGCGCCGGGAATGCCACGGGCCACGTCGGCGGCGTGGGCCGCGATCTTGTAGGCGATGACGCCCTGCTTCACGTCCTCCAGGTCGGGCAGGCCCAGGTGCTCCTTGGGGGTCACGTAGCAGAGGAAGCTGGCACCGGCGTAGCCAGCCACGGTCGCCCCGATGGCGGAGGTGATGTGGTCGTAGCCGGGCGCGATGTCGGTCACGAGAGGCCCCAGGACGTAGAAGGGCGCCTCGTCGCACAGCTCTTGCTGGAGCTTGACGTTGTACTCGATCTGGTTCAGCGGCACGTGGCCGGGGCCCTCGACCATCACCTGGCAGTCCCTGGCGCGGGCGCGCAGGGTGAGCTCGCCCAGGGTGCGCAGCTCGGCGAACTGGGCCTCGTCGCTGGCGTCGGCCAGGCAGCCGGGCCGCAGGCTATCGCCCAGGCTGAAGGTAACGTCGTAGCGGCGGAAGATGTCGCAGATATCGTCGAAGCGCTCGTATAGAGGGTTCTGCTTGTGGTGGTAGAACATCCACTGGGCCAGAAGCGAGCCTCCGCGGCTGACGATGCCCGTCACCCGCTTGCCCACCAGAGGCAGGTGCTCCAGGAGGATGCCGGCGTGGATGGTCATGTAGTCCACGCCCTGCTGCGCCTGGTGCTCGATCATCGCCAGGAGGTCGTCGGCGGTCAGATCCTCAAGGCGGTCGCGCATGGTCATCGCCTGGTAGATGGGGACGGTGCCCACGGGCACGGTGCTGGCCTGGATGATGGCCGCGCGGATGGCGTCGATGTCGCCCCCGGTGCTCAGGTCCATCACCGTGTCGGCGCCGTGGTGGACGGCGGTGTGCAGCTTCTCCAGCTCCTGCTCGATGTTGGAGGTGACGGCGGAGTTGCCGATGTTGGCGTTGATCTTGATAGTGCAGGCAGTGCCGATGCCCAAGGGATCCAGCTTCATCGCCAGGTGGCTGACGTTGGCGGGGATGACCATGCGCCCGCGGGCCACCTCCTGGCGCACCACCTCCGGCTCCAGCCCCTCTCGCTCCGCTACCCGGCGCATGGCGTCGGTGACCATGCCCTGGCGGGCATGGTAGATCTGGGTCGCCGGCTTGCCATCAGACGCCATGGATGGCTCCTTTCCAGACTCCTCCGCATCTAAAGACTAACGCCGCTGGGGGCCAGCGGCGCTACCGGATCTCTTGCACCGATTCCCTGCGCTGGCATTACCCAGATCAGGTTCCGACGGTCGCCCCGACGTGTCGGGGCCTCTCAGCCCGGCCTCCCGAGCTCCCGCACGGATCTATTCTCTTATCGATTCTACGATACGTCGTTTGGCGCACAGATGTCAATGAGACTTGCTGCGGGGCCGCCCACGGTTCGACAGGCTCACCGTGAGCGGCCGCCAAATCTACGGCACCACCACGATCTTCCCGAAGACGTCGCGGCTCGCCATCTTGGCTACCGCCTGCCCCAGCTCCCGCAGTGGGAAGACGCTGTCCACCACCGGCCGCAGCTCGCCGCTGCGGAAGTAGGGCATCGCCTGGAGGAGGTCGGCCTTCGTGCCCATGAACGAGCCCAGGATGGCCTGCTCACGCAGGAAGAAGGGCATGATGTTGAAGCTGGCGCTGGCGCCGGCGGTGGCGCCGCAGGTCACCAGCCGGCCGCGGCGCCCCAGGGCCTGCACGCTCTTGACGAAGACATCGCCGCCCACGTGCTCGAAGACCACGTCCAGGCCGCGGCCATCGGTGAGGCGCAGCGCCTCGCTCGCCAGGTCGGCCGTCGTGTAGTTGATGGCCTCGTCGGCGCCCAGGGCTCTGGCCTTCTCCAGCTTGGCATCGGAGCCAGCGCTGGCGATGACCCTCGCTCCCCACAGCTTGGCGACCTGCACGGCGGCGGTGCCCACGCCGCTGCCGGCGGCGTTCACCAGCACCGTCTCGCCGCGCTGAAGGCCGGCGCGGCTGAGCAGCATGTGCCAGGCGGTGACCCACACCAGGGGGATAGAGGCCGCCTCCTCGAAGGACAGGTTGTCAGGCATAGAGATGATGTTCGCCGCCGGCGCCTTCACCAGCTCGGCGAAGCCGCCGTCCCACACGCCCTGGCCGAGGATGGTGTAGGAGCGGCAGCGGTTGTCCTGGCCCGATAGGCAGCCCTGGCACACGCCGCAGCTCACCCCCGCCTGGAGCATCACCTTCGCCCCCACCTCGGCGCCGGCCGCGGCGTCGCCCACCGCCTCCACCACGCCCGCCACGTCGCTGCCGGCGATGCGCGGTTTGGGGAAGCGGGTGCCCGGCGGCATCATGGTGCCCCACACCTCCAGGTGATTCAGGGCACAGGCCTTGACCCGCACCAGCACTTCGTTGGCAGCGATGACGGGGTCAGGCGCGTCCTCGTACACCAGCTTGTCCGCGCCCCCGGACTCGTGCATGCGCACCGCCTTCATAGCATCCTCCTGTCTTTACCCTGCCAGCGGCCTGCCCTACAATCGGTTAGCAGTATAGCAGGGCCCTCTCGATACGATGATCCCCAAGGACTTTAGCGACACCCGCGTTCTCCTGTCCGCCCTGGCCCAGGGCATCGACGAGTTCAACACCCGCCGCTTCTTTGAGTGCCACGAGACGCTGGAGAGCATCTGGCGAGCCGAGCAGCGGCCGTTCCGCCAGTTCTACAAGGGCGTCATCCAGGTGGCGGCCGGCTTCCACCACCTGGGCCGGAACAACTGGAAGGGCACCGTCAACAAGCTGGAGTCAGGCACTCGCTACCTGGAGCCCTTCCGGCCGCGATTCCTGGGAGTCGACGTGGAGCGACTCATCGACGAAGCGCGGGCCTGCCGCGAGGCCGTCCTGCCCCTGGGGCGCGAGCGCATCGCCGAGTTCGACCGCTCTCACATCCCGGCCATCGCCTTCGACGAGCGCGAGGCGGCGCAGGAGGCAGCCCGCCTTGCCTGAGAGCGCCTTCCTGCGGGCCAACGGCCTCAACCTGCACTATCTGGACTGGGGCGGCGCCGACCGACCGCCGGCGTTGCTGCTCCACGGCACCGGCTTCCTGGCCGCCGTCTGGGAACCCATCGCCGAGGCGCTGAGCCCGCGCTATCACGTGCTGGCCCCCGACCAGCGGGGCCACGGCGACAGCGACAAGCCGGCCACCGGTTACCACCGCCTCCATCTCGTGGCCGACCTGCGCGCCTTCCTTGACGCACTTGGGCTGAGGGCCATCATCGGCATCGGCCATTCGGCCGGCGCGGCCAACATTGCTTGCTGCGAGGCGCTGTGGCCGGGCAGCTTTCGGCGGGCGGTCCTCATCGAGCCCATCGTCTTCCCGCCGCCGGTGCAGGCGATGGCTGCCGAGCACTTGGCGGCTATGCCCAAGGGCGCCCTCAACCGGCGGACGGTCTGGCCCAGCCGCGAGGCGCTCTTCGAGTCCTACCAGGCGCGGGCGCCCTTTCGAACCTGGCGCGAGGACCTGCTGCGGCTATACGTGGAGGAGGGCACCTACGTGCGCGAGGACGGCCAGGTGGAGCTGAAGTGCCCGGCATACGTCGAGGCCCAGGTGTACCTGGGCACGACCCCCTTCGAGGCTTTTGAGCTGTTGCCACAGGTGCGCTGCCCCGTCCTGCTGGTGCGCGGCGAGCACAGCGATAGCCACCTGCCGTTCATCGCTCAGGCCATCGCCGACCAGATGCCCGACGCCCGCGTGGTCACCATCGAGGGCGCCGGCCACTTCTGCCCGATGGAGAAGCCGGAGGCGGTGCTGGCCGCGATTCGCCCCTTTCTGGGGGAGAACGATGGCTGACGAAGGCGCCCTGCGGGTGCAGCTCCTGCGGCCCGGCGCTCGCCTGCCCCAGCGAGCGACGCCCGGTGCCAGCGGACTCGACCTGTTCGCCTGCATCGAGGCGCCGGAGGGCATCAGGCTGGGCCGCGACCCCGTGCGCGTGCCCACCGGCATCGCCATCGAGGTGCCGCCCGGTTACGACGCCCAGGTGCGGCCCCGCTCAGGCCTCTCGGTCCAGGGCGTGGGCGTCACCTTCGGCACCATCGACAGCGACTACCGCGGCGAGGTGCTGGTCACGATGTACCTCTTCGGCTCGCAGGAGTCGTACACCGTGCGCCACGGCGACCGCATCGCCCAGCTCGTCATCGCCCGCCTGGCCGACCTGCCGGTGGTGGAAACGCAGGCCCTATCGCCGACCGAGCGCGGCGGCGGCGGCCACGGCTCCACCGGCACCTGAGAAGGGAATGCGGGCTGCCGAGCTCCCTCTTGACACCGGCCGGGAGCAAGGTAGAATGGATATTAGTTAAGAATGACTCTTGATATCTTCCCACGCGCTCGCCTAGCCGAAGTGACCGCTCGCCTGAAGGCCAGCGGCTACCGACTCACCCCGCAGCGGTTGGCGATCGTGCGGGCGCTCATCGGCAGCCACCAGCACCCCAGCGTGGAGCAGATCTACCGTCAGGTGCAGCGGGACTTCCCCACTACCAGCCTGGCCACGGTCTACAACACCATGGAATGTCTTAAGAGACTGGGTGAGGTGCTGGAGTTGCCTCTAGCCGGCGCCAGCCGCTACGACGGCCGGAAGACGGAGCCTCATCCCCACATCGTGTGCACCGTTTGCGGCCGAATCGAAGACCTGGACATTGACCTTGGCGAGACCACGCAGACGGTGGCCCAGGAGCGTGGCTACACGGACGTGAGGCAGCGGCTGGAATTCGACGGCGTCTGCCCTCACTGCCAAGAGAGGTCTCAAATGGGAAAGGTAGATTAGAAGGAGGCAGAGAACAATGGCAGGGAACAAGAAGAACCTGACCACCAGCTTTGGCGCGCCGGTGGACGACGATCAGAACACCCTGACCGCGGGCTGGCCTGGGCCGGCGTTGCTTCAGGACATCCACCTCATCGATAAGCTGGCCCACTTCGACCGCGAGCGCATCCCCGAACGGGTGGTCCACGCCAAGGGGGCCGGAGCTTACGGCTACTTCGAGGCGACCCACGACGTGACCCGCTACACCCGGGCGAAGTTCCTCTGCCCGGCGGGCAAGCGCACGGAGGTCTTCGCCCGCTTCTCCACGGTAGGGGGCGAAAAGGGCTCGGCCGACTCCGAGCGCGACCCTCGCGGGTTCGCGGTCAAGTTCTACACCGAGGAGGGCAACTACGACTTCGTGGGGAACAACACCCCGGTCTTCTTCATTCGCGACCCGCTGAAGTTCCCCGACTTCATCCACACCCAGAAGCGCAACCCGGCCACCAACACCAAGGACCCGGACATGTTCTGGGACTTCCTCTCGTTGACCCCGGAGTCAATCCACCAGGTCACTATCCTTTTCTCCGACCGCGGTACACCCAAGAGCTACCGCCACATGCACGGCTACAGCGGTCACGCGTTCATGTGGTACAACGACCGGGGCGACTACTTCTGGGTCAAGACGCACATGCGCAGCGACCAGGCCTTCCAGACCCTGACCCTCGATGAGGCTAACCAGCTCAAGAGCCTTGACCCGGATCACGCCACTCGAGACCTCTACGAGGCCATCAAGCGGGGCGATTACCCGAGTTGGACGGTCCACATCCAGGTCATGACCCCCGAGCAGGCCGAGACCTACCGCTTCGACCCCTTCGACATCACCAAGGTCTGGCCGCACGGGGACTTTCCCCTCATCCCGGTGGGCCGGATGGTCTTGAACCGCAACCCGGAGAACTACTTCGCCGACGTGGAGCAGGCCGCCTTCTCGCCCGGTAACCTTGTGCCTGGCATCGCCCCCTCGCCGGACAAGATGCTCCAGGGGCGGCTCTTCAGCTATCACGACACCCATCGCCACCGCCTGGGACCCAACTACCATCTGCTGCCGGTGAACTCGGCCAAGGCTGCCCCAGAGAACAACTACCAGCGGGACGGGTTCATGCGCTTTGACTCCAACGGAGGCGGCAGCCCGAACTATTACCCTAACAGCTTTGGAGGCCCCGCGCCGGCGCCTGAAGCGGCGGCACCACCTTTCGAGGTCTCCGGGAAGGCTGCGCGTCAGCGGTACACCCATCCCAACGACGATTTCCTCCAGGCCGGGGATCTATACCGCAAGGTGATGACCGACGAGGATCGGGGCCACCTGATCGGCAATATCGTGCCGCACCTGGGCAACGCACAGAAGCGCATACAGTTGCGCCAGACAGCCCTCTTCTACAAGTCCGACGCTGATTACGGCCGCCGCGTAGCCGAGGGGCTCGGCCTGGACGTTAAGGAGGTCGAGCGCCTGGCCGAAAAGTGCGATGAAGAACGGGCCGAGGCCACCGCGAAATGAGCCGCGCTGCCCGAGGTGTCAAATCGGAAGGGGAAACCAGAAGGAGGTAACGTCTAATGGCTTCTAAGGAACTAAAGGGCACCAAGACCTGGGAGAGCCTGAAGGCGGCCTTCGCTGGCGAGGCTCAGGCCAACCGACGCTACCTCTACTTCGCTCGCCTGGCAGAGAGCGAGGGGTACCCTGAGATAGGCAAGCTCTTCCACGAGGTGGCTCAGCACGAGACCGGTCACGCCTTCGGTCACTTGCGCTTCCTGAAGGAGGTGGGCGACCCGGTGACCGGCGTCCCCATCGGAAGCACTCGTCAAAACCTGACGTCGGCCTATGAGGGCGAGACCTACGAGACCACTCAGATGTATCCGGGTTTCGCCAAAATTGCCCGCGATGAGGGCTTCGATGAGCTGGCCAAGTGGTTCGAGAACCTGTCTAAGGTAGAGAGGTCGCACGCCGAGCTCTACCGCAAGGCCCTGGAGAGCCTGATCTAAGCAGGGGGCGGCGCCAGCCGCTCCTCCACCAAGCGGCGTGCCTCCAGCACGCACTGGCCCAGCGGCCGGCCACAGTCCAGCGCCACGTGCTCGTGAGGCGCGAGCTCGGTCACCGGCTCGAAGACCTGAAGCTGAGCCTCGTAGATCTCCGGGCGGGCGTCGGAGGCGTCGCCGCCCGTGCGCAGCCGCTCGCTGAGCCGGCGCCGGATGACTGCTTCCTCCGCCTGGCACTCCAGGCAGAGGAAGCGAGCGCCCATCTCCTCGGCCAGCGCCCGCGCCTTCTGGCGCTGGTCGCGCGCGCCGAAGGTGGCATCCAGCAGAACCGAGCGTCCCTCCGCCAGCAGCCGCCGCCCGCGCTCCAGCATGGCGTCGTAGGTGCGAGCGGTGAACGCGGGCGAGTAGATGCCCTGCTCGAAGGGCTCGAAGCGGTGCTCCTCCGGCGCCAGGCCGGCCAACTCCTTGCGCACGACGTCCGATGAGATGACGGGCGCATCCAGCGTCTCGCTCAGCGCGCGGGCGATGGCCGTCTTGCCGGTGGCCACGAGACCACAGGTGATGACCAGGGCCGGCGGCGGCTGGCCGGCGGCGTAGCGGCAGGCGAGGCGGAAGTAGCGCTGCGCTGCCTGCCGCGCCTGGCGGCGCTCCGGCGGGCGCACCTCCGGCTGCGTCAGCTTGAACCCTTCGACCTTGCCCCGCACGGCGGCGCGGTAGCACTTGTAGAAGTCGATGAGCTTCAGCACCTGGGGGTCGCCCGCCGCCCGCGCGTAGACCTGCACCAGCCTCTCGGACAGGTCGGGGCGGCCGTGGTAGTCGAGGTCCATGGCCAGGAAAGCGATGTCGGCGGCCACGTCCGAGTAGCGGAAGCGGCGGTTGAACTCGATGCAGTCGAAGATGCACACACCGTCCGTAAAGCAGACCGCGTCCAGGCGGACGTCGCCGTGGCAGTCGCGGATGCGCCCCTGCCCGACGCGCTCCTCGAGCAGGGCGCGCCGCCGGATCGTGAAGCTGCGGACGTAGGCGCGCAGGTAACGGTCCTGCTCGGTGCTGATCGTGTCGTCCAGGTAGGGCTCCCACTGGCGGAAGTTCTCCTGCCAGTTGCCGTCGATGACCGCCAGCGAGCCGTAGCGCTGGATTCGCGGCCCCGTCTCCGAGCGAGCGTGGAAGTCGGCGAGGCGGCGGGCCACCGCCTCCACCATCGCCGGCGAGACGCGGCCGTCGGCCAGCAGGCGGTCCATCATGCGCAGGTCGGGCAGGCGGCGCATCTTCACCGCGTATTCCACCACCTTGCCGCGCCCTTCCACCCGCAGCCGCGTCCCTTGGCGGGCGATGCGTACCACACCCAGGTACGTATCGGCGCAGAGGCGGCGGTTCAGGAGCACCTCCTGCTGGCAGTAGTAGCGGCGGCGGCCAAGGGTGGTAAAGTCCAGGAAGCCGAAGTCCACCGGCTTCTTGACCTTGTACACGAAGTTGCCGGCCAGGAACACGTAGGAGATGTGGGTCTGAACCAGCTCCACCTTGTCCAGCGGATAGGGGTAGGCGGACGGCTCCAGCAGCTCGCGCGCCAGTTCCGGCAACTCACCTCGCGCCATGGCTCCTCCGGCCGGTAGTATAGCACCGGCTTCGCGCCGGACGTATACTGCCGTCGGAGATGCAAGAAGCGAAGGTGGTGACCTGCTTCCTGCTCCGTCGCGCCGCTGCCGGCGACGAGGTGCTTCTCTTGCGGCGGAGCCAGCAGGTGGGGACCTACCGCGGCCGCTGGGCGGGGGTCAGCGGCTATCTGGAGGAGGACGAACCTCTGGCCCAGGCCTATCGCGAGGTGAAGGAGGAGACGGGGCTGGCGGCGGACGAGGTGCGCCTCCTGGCGACAGGCGAGCCTCTGACGGTGGTGGACGCCCGGGCCGGCCGCCGCTGGATCGTCCATCCCTTCCTGTTCGAGGTGACGCCGGGCGCCCAGGTGCGGGTCGACTGGGAGCACACGGAGGCCCGCTGGGTGCGGCCCGAGGATGTCTTTGCCTTCGAGACCGTCCCCCAGCTGGCCGAGGCGCTGATGCGCGTCTATCCCCTGCGCAGGCCATGAACGGCACACGCCGCGCCACTCGGCAGGGCACCAAGCAGAGCCGCCGCTGGCCAACGCGCCCGCCGCTGGGCGCGGGCGCTCTCGCGCTAGCACCCACGGCCACCGCCTGATATACTGCCCGTCGTGATGCTTCGCGGCGTACTACCGGCCTCGCTTCTTGGCCTGGCCCTCCTCCTTGCCGCCTGCGGTGGTGGTGGAGGGACCGGCAGCCCGACTGCCCCTGCTAACGCGTCACCGACACAGCCGACGGTGGCCCTGCCGACCGCCCCCGCCCAGTTCGCCGACTACCCCAACGCCGTCGCTGTCTACGTCACGGAGACAAGGCCCACGGCTTCCGGCCTGGCCGAGCTGTTCAGCGCCTGGAACGCACCGCAGCCGACCTCTGGCCCCCCTGCGGCCGCCGCAGATCTGGACGGCGACGGCCAGGATGAGTACGTTGTGCTCATCAGCGATCCTGCCAGCAGCGGGCCCCCATTCGTGCCCTACACCGGCGATGTGCTCATCCTGGACAGCGCGGCAGGCCGCTATACGGTCGCCTTCCAGGCCAGCAGGGACGTGGCGCAGTTCACCTCGGGGCCGACCCTGGTGGGCGCGGACGACTACAACGGCGATGGCAAGGCGGAGGCCGCCTTCACCAGCGGCAACTGCGACGCCAAGACCTGCTACCGGTCGTTCTATGTGGTTGGCTGGGACGGAAACCGGTACGTCGACCTGCTCGCCCAGCCGGTGACGGAGCCCTGGACGAACCCGGCGGAGATCACCTTCGAAGACTCGGACTACGACGGCGCCCAAGAGATCCGCATCCCGGCGAGCACTGCCTTCCAGGCCGGCGCCGGTCCCCAGCGGGACAGCATCCTGACGTACGACTGGGATGGGACGAACTACGTGCTCGCCGGCACTGAGTACGCGGCGTCGGATTACCTGTACTTCGCCATTGTCGACGCCGACGCCGCCTTCGCCGCCGGCAGGCCCTCCAGCGCCAGCTCTCTCTACCGCAAGGCCGCCGAGGACACTACCCTGAAGGATTGGAAGCAGGAGAGCGGCGCCGGCACCCGCGACCGGGACGAGCTCGTCCCCTATGCCCGCTTTCGTCTCTACCTGACCCAGCTCTCGCTCCTCACACCGGCCGCCGCGGAGGCGGCCGCGAGTATGGTGGGGTCCATCGGCGGGCTGTCCCGCGAGTTCCCGGATAGCCTCCACGCCCAGGCTGCCCAGCGCTTCGCCGAGGCCTACGGCCAGGGCGGTGTGTCCGAAGCAGCGTACGCCGCCGGCTGCGACGCGTTCATCGCCTTCCTGGAGGAGCACCGCGCCCAGTTCGATGCCGTCTGGGACTACGGTAGCGCCAACCCCAAGCGCCAGCCCGCCGAACTCTGCCCCGAGTGAGCAGAGAGCAGCCGCCGCCGGCTGGCCCTTGCAATTCTTGGGAATCTCTGCCAAGATTGGCCAAAGTGCTCTTGTTCTCGCCATCGCCGAAGGTTGGCCGCCCGTGACCGCCGCCAAGCGTCTCCCGCGACCACTCGTTCTCGCGGCGGCCGTGCTGGCCGGGCCAGGGCTGGCCTTTGCGGCTGGCCTGGCCCTCGAGGGCCGCAACATCGGTGGCCCAGCCGCTGCGCTCTTCTTCCTGGGCCCGCTGGCTCTGGTGATCTGGACGGCCTTCCTCGTGGCCATGACCCTCGGAGCCCGCCGGCGGCGAGCGGCCAGCACGCTCCTAGGGGCCGCCGTCACCTCGGTAGCCTTCATGGCCGGCGTCCTGGGGACCTTCGTGCCTTACATCGCCGGTTGGGGCGGCCACCATCTCGACCTCTACGGCCGCGGCTCGGGTTGGCAGCAGTTCCTGTGGATCATGCTGACGGTCTCCGGGTTTTGGGGCGCCCTGGCTGGCGCGGGCGCCGGCTTCCTGACGTGGGTCTTTCGCCCGGTAGCGCGGGAGCCCGCCTGAAGACGGTAAGGCCGGTCGCCTGCTATCCTAGGCGTGAGGCAAGGACGATGCCCAAGGCGAAGGTCAACGATATCGAGCTCTACCACGAGGAGCGCGGCCAGGGCGAGCCGCTTCTCCTCATCATGGGCCTGGGCGCCAGCACCTT
The DNA here is from genome assembly GCA_963701285.1 of uncultured Chloroflexia bacterium. GTDB lineage: Bacteria > Chloroflexota > Dehalococcoidia > SM23-28-2 > SM23-28-2. The sequence continues at coordinate 920,475 of OY969584.1, forward strand.
GAGCTGGAGCGAGCAGATTCCAGTGCTCAGCCGCGAGTTCCGCGTGATCGCCTTCGATAACCGGGGCGCCGGCCGCAGCGACAAGCCCGCTGTGCGCTACAGCATCGCCCTCTTCGCCGACGACACCGTCGGCCTGATGGACGTGCTCGGCATCGACTCGGCCCACGTCTACGGCCAGTCGATGGGCGGTTTCATCGCCCAGGAGCTGGCCCTGCGCTACCCCCAGCGGGTGCGCACGCTGGTGCTGGGATCGACGAGCTGCGGCGGCCGCCAGGCCGTCATCGCCTCGCCGGAGAACCTAACCGCCGTCGGCATGATGAACGTTTTGAGCCCGCGCGAGGCGGCGGAGCGAGGCCTGCCCCTCCTGTACAGCGAAGCGTTCATCGCCCGCCACCACGATGCCCTCATCCAGCGCTCCTTGCGGGATGCGGAGCTACGGCCGCCGCCCGACGCCTTCGGCCGGCAGGTGCAGGCGGCCATCCGCCACAACACCTTCGACCGGCTGCCGGACATCCGCTGCCCTACTCTGATCCTCACCGGTGACGACGACAAGGTCGTGCCGGCCGACAACTCGCGCATCCTGGCGGAGCGTATCCCCGGCGCGGAGCTGGCCGTCTTGCCGGGCGCCGGCCACGGCTATCTGCTGGAGAAGGCGGCGGAGTCCAATGCCATCGTTCTGGAGTTCTTGCGCCGCCACCGGCAGGAGGCCGGCGCCCCGACCGAAAGCGGTTCGATCGCGGGCTAGGCCATGCCCCGCTACTTCACCGTCACTGAAGCCAACGAAGCGCTCCCCCGCCTGCGCCAGTGGCTTGCCCGCCTCCAAGCCAAGCGGCGGCGCATGGCGAAGGTGCAGGCGAAGCTCGCGGAGCTGACCGCGAAGGCCGCCGCCGACGGCAACCTGATCGAGGAGGAGGTCCACGCCACCCAGCGCGAGGCCCAGCGCCTGACCGACGAGCTGAACGAGGTCATCGCCAGGATCAATGGTCCGGGCTGCGATCTGAAGGACATCGACCAGGGGTTGGTGGACTTCCCGGCGCTGCGCCAGGGACGGGAGGTCTATCTTTGCTGGCGGCTGGGCGAGGAGCAAGTGGCCTTCTGGCACGAGGTTCAGGCCGGCTTTGCCGGCCGCCAGCCCTTGTAGCGCCCCGCCATGGTTCTCCCTGCCGACTGCCCCCTGCGCATCGCCCATCGCTACGGCAACAGCCGCCGCCATCTGGCCCTGGCCGCCCAGGGGCCGGTGGACTACATCGAGGCCGACGTCTGGTATCAGAACGGCCGCCTGGCCGTCCGCCACGAGCGCAAGCTGGGGCCGCTGCCCATCCTCTTCGACGAGAGGACCAAGGACCCCGGCGAGGGCGGGCCCGATGACCACTGCCTGCCCCTGGGCCGCTGGTGCGTCAAGCTCCAGCTCAGGCCCCTCTACCTGGACGAGGTGCTGGCGCTGGCTCGCGGCCGCCGCCGCGTCATGGTGGACGTGAAGGGGTGCCCTCGCGACCGCCAGTCCGCCTTCGCGCGAGCCCTGGCCCAGCGCGTCCGCTCGGCCGGCATGGTCGAAGAGGTGACGTTCTGCGGTCAGAACTGGCCGGTCTTGCGGCGCCTGCGCGCCATCGACCGCGGGCTGCGCGTCCACTACTCGATAGGCGCGAAACAGCAGCTCGCCGCTTTCAGCCACGTCCACCAGGACGAGACGCTGCGGGGCGTTTGCGTCCACCACGACCTCATCAACCCGCGGGCGCTCGCCGGCCTCAAGCAGCGCGGCCTCGCCGTCTGGACCTGGACGGTGGATGACCCGGCGCTGGCTCGCGAGCTGGTGGCCATGGGCATCGACGGCGTGATCAGCAACCGCCTGGACGTGCTGGGAGCGCTGGCCGAACCGACCGGCCTTCGCGCCGCCCCCTAGGCCCCCCGGCGGCCCGCCCTACCGGACGAAGACCGCCTGGATGTAGCTGCCGGCCGGGCTCTCCAGCCCCGGAATGTCTCGCGAGAGGGTGCCGGTGGCAGGGTCGTAGCTGGAGACTCTCTCCCGGGCGAGGCCGGCGAAGAGGTACAGCTTGCCATCGACTCCCAGGCTCACATCCAGACCGATGTTGTCGGGAAGGCTGATAGGGGTCAGGGCAAACGACGCCTTTTCAAGTCTGAGAAGTGTACTTCGCTGCAGGCGGGGCTGTGTCTGGGCCAGTTCATCCGATGCGGGTTGTTGGCAGGCATACGCAAACACCTCGCCGGCCTGGGTGGCAACCACGCTGATGGCCCAGGGGCCGATTCCGGTGTCCACACTGCGGACCAGCTTCAGATTCTGCAGGTCGAACTGGGCCAGCACGTGCGCGTTGCCCGTGCGGCTGGGATCCCACAGGATGGCGTAGGCGTAGCCGTCCGGGGCCAGCACGGCTCCCGCTACGTATCCGTAGCCAGGGAGGTCCAGCCGTCTGTTGGAAGTCAGGTCGACCAAGGCGCTGTTGACGCTGTTCTCCACGAAGACGTAGACGTGCCCGTCGTCGCCGATGACGAGCTGCGAAGCGTAGCCGGCGCTGTCGGTCTCGATGGAGATCTGCCCCTTCAGAGGCTTGCCGTCTAGTGTGGGCTCGCCCGGGAGGGCGGTGGGCACCGCGAAGGAGGCGACCTGCTGCCCGCCGCTACCCGCGCCGGTTACCCCGCCGGTGCTCGCCTGATAGTAGAGCGCCCCATCCGGCGCCAGAGCGACAGGAAGGCTCGGGGGGGCCGAGGTTGGGACGGTGCTGATCTCGTCGCTGAGGGAAACGACCCGCGGGGGCGCCGAGACCCCCTGCAGAAGAACGTAGTCGGGCGTGGACGCGTTGACCGAGCTGCTCGGCACGGCCGGGGCCGTGGTCGATGTCCCGAGGGGTTGATCTGGGCCGCTGAGCGTGCCGGTCTTCGCGTCGACCGTCCTCACAAACACGTTGCCGTCGGCTATGGGATCGACGGCGGGCACAATATAGACCATCTTGATGCGGGCTGCCGGCCGGGTGGGGGCGGTGGTGGTGGCCGCCTGCGGGCTCGACAGGGCGGCGGCTGGCCCCTCATCGGTCTCCGTTTCGATCGTGCAGGCAGCCGTTGCCAGGCCCGCGAGGGCCACCGCGCTCAACACAAGCACCACCAGCGCGACCCGATGCAGCGGTATGGCAGAAGCCACTCTCTTGAACCTGAGCGATATCATTCTCATTGGCGCCGCTGCATGTCTGGTATTGACGTCATGCAGATAAGCATATACATAATAGCACGAATAGGAAGACTTCTCAAGACCGACTGGCAGAGCTCACGCGCATTGACTGGCGACACAGCGCCAAGAGTTTCCGCCCAACAAGGCAATGCTCCCCGGATCACGTCACCCATAGCGGGAGAATCTCATCCAACGTGAGCGTGGCTCCCACGCCGGGCGATTGGATTCCGAGGTCGAGCGAGCCAGTACAATCGCGTTTCGGGCCAAGCCCCCACGTCTGGCCGCCGGCGCCGCCCGCCCGCCAGCAAGCCTAGCGCCGGCGCGGGATGACGTGGACGGCGCCGGCCTTGAACGAGGCCACCGCCTCGTCGCCCACCGTCAGCTGCAGGTCCTCCAGCGACTGCTTGGTGATCAGCGCCACCAGGGGGAAGCCGCAGTCCACCACCACTCGCACCTGCCCGCCCAGGGGCGTGATGCGGCTCACTCTGCCCGGCAGGCGGTTGCGGGCGCTGGTGCGGTGGCTGTCGGGGCCGGCGGGCTCGATGACCACATCCTCCGGCCGCAGGCAGGCCAGCACCTCCGCCGCCGGCTCCAGGCTCGCGGCCACCGCCTCCACCGCCACGCCACCCAGGTCCAGGGTGGCCAGCCCGTCGGCCAGCGAACCCACCCGCCCGGCCACAATCGTCTCCACCCCGACGAAGGCGGCCACATCCTCGTCCACCGGCGCGGCGAACACCGCGGCCGCCGTCCCCACCTGGCGGATGGCGCCGCCCATCAGCACCGCCACCCGGTCGCCCAGGCGCAGGGCCTCGGCGCGGTCGTGGGTGACGAAGACGGTCGTGACGCCCGTCTCCCGCAGCGCCGCCGACAGGTCTTCCAGCAGGTCGTCGCGCGTCGGCTGGTCGAGCGCGCTGAACGGCTCGTCGAGCAGCAGTACCTCCGGTTCCAGGGCGAAGGCGCGGGCCAGGTTCGCGCGCTGCGCCTCGCCGCCGGAGACGGTGAGAGCGGAGCGCTTCGCCAGGTGGGCAATGCCGAAGCGCTCCGTCCAGCGCTGCGCCCTCTCCCGCCGCACGGAGCGGGGTACTGAGCGCAATCGCAGGCCCATCGTCACGTTCTCGGCCACCGACCGCCGGAGGAGGAGCGGCTCCTGGAACACCACCGCCATCCGTCGCCTCAGGGCCAACTGGCGCCCATCGACCGGTTGCTCCTCGAAGAGCACGCGACCGGCGCTGGGCCTCTGCAGCAGGGCCAGCGTCTCCAGCAGAACGCTCTTGCCCGCCCCATTTGGTCCGATGATCACCAGCACCTCGCCTTCCAGGACATCCAGGTGCGCCACCTGCACGAGCTCGCTCCTGCCCCGCCGCACCCGGACGTCCCGTAGCGAGAGCTTGGCCTGGCTCACGACCGCCGCTCCTGCTGCTGCACCGTCGTGAGGATGAAGTTCACCACGAAGATCAGGGCCAGAAGGATGACAGAGAGGGCGATGGCTACAGGGAACTCGCCCCGGCTGACCTCCAACATTATCGCCGTAGTCATCACCCGTGTGTCGCCCGCCAGGTTGCCGCCCACCATCTGCGACGCCCCGACCTCGGAGATGGCGCCGCCGAAGCCAGCCATCACCGCCGCCAGCAGTGGGAGCTTGGCCTCCCAAAGCACCAGCCACAGCATCTGGAGGCGCGAGGCGCCCAGACCGTAGAGCTGACTCCGCAACCGCGGATGCAGGTTGCGCAGGGCGGCGGCCGTGAACCCGGTAACGATGGGCGCGGCGATGACGGTCTGAGCGATCACCATTGCCGCCGGCGTATAGATCAGGCGGAACTCCCCCAGCGGCCCGCTCCGCCAGAGCATGATCGCCACGATCAGCCCGACCACCACCGGCGGCAGGCCCATGCCCGTGTTCACCAGGCTGAACGCCAGGTTGCGACCCGGGAACTGGTTGAACGCTATCAGCGAGCCTACCAGAATGCCCAGGAAAAGGCTGATCGCCGTGGCGGAGCCCGACACAAAGATCGAGAGAACAGCGATCTGCCAGACGGAGAAATCCCCGCTCCGGATGATGCGAATGGCCTCACCTAGGCCGTCCCAGATCAGGTCCACGGCCCCACCTCCCGTCAGCTAGCTCGGCGTCAACCGCGACTCGTCCTTCCCCGCGTCGGGAATGAAGAGAGGCTGGCCGTACTTGTCGACGCCGAAGTCCTTGATGAACGCCTGGGTGGCGTCGGAGACCATGAACTCCACGAAGGCGGCGCCGCCCGGGCCGTTTACCAGGTCGAACTTTGCCGGGTTGACCTGCATCACATGGTACACATTGAAGAGCGCCGGGTCGCCCTCCACGAGCACGACCAGTCCGAGGTTCTTCTGCTGGGACAGATAGGTGCCCCGGTCGGAGAGGGTGTAGGCGTCCTTCTGGTTGGCGACCTGCAGGGTCGCGGCCATGCCCTGGCCGGTCTCCTCGTACCAGGAGTGGCTCTTGGGATCCAGGTTCTTGCTCGTCTTCTTCCAGAGAGCCTTCTCCGCCTTGTCCGTGCCCGAGTCATCGCCGCGGCTGACGAAGGTGGCGCCCTTGTTGTAGATCGCCTCGAGGGCATCGACGGCGGAGGTCATTCCCTTGATGCCCGCTGGGTCCTTTTCCGGCCCCACGATAATGAAGTCGTTGTGCATTACGAGCTGGCGATTGATCGCTTCTCCTTTGTCGACCAGCGGCAGCTCGGAGCTAGGGGCGTGGGTCAGCAGCACGTCGGCGTCGCCGCGTTCGCCCATCGCCAGGGCCTGGCCGCTGCCCACGGCGATGACCTTCACATTATAGCCGCTCTGCTTCTCGAAGATGGGCACCAGCGTATCCAGCAGCCCGGTGTCCTGCGTGCTGGTGGTCGTCGCCAGGATGATGTCCTTGGGCCCGCGAGCCACCTGGGTGGGGGACGCTGTTGTCTGAGCCGCCTGGGTTGCGGTTGCCGTCGCCGTGGTCCGAACCGACTGTGTCGTTGCCGCGGTCGCTTTCGGCGTCTGCGTCGCCGCCTCTTCGTCCTCACCGCAGGCTGCGAGCGCCACCACTGCCACAGCGGCGAGGAGCATCAGCAGTGCCGACCATCGCCAACGTCTCATGCCTTCTCTCTCCCTTCCGCCGATATGCCGTACCTAGCATATCGGTCGCCAAAAAAAGATCACTCGCCTCTGTCGAACGCGTCTCGGAAGGCCCGACCCACACCCGATTCCGCCGCTGCCCGGAAGGCTCGATAGCGGGCTAGCAGCTCCTGGCCCTCCGGGGTGAGCTCTGTCTGCCCGCCGCCCGACCCGCCCGCCTCGCTCCGCACCAGCCGCACTCCCAGGTTGCGCTCGATCTCCTTGATCTTGCCCCAGGCCCGCCGATAGGAGAGCCCCATCCGCTCCGCGCTGCCGCTGATGGAGCCGGTCTTGGCGATATGATCGAGGAGCATCGCCCGGTAGTCGCTGAAGACCAGCAGGCCGTCCTTCTCCACCCACAGCTTGAGTTTCGGCTCCAAGCCACTGCCTCCCACAGCTGCGCCACGCGGTCAACCGCCCAGGCAACGGCATTCTGCGACCCGCACCGCTTGAGGTCAAGAGGCGGGGCGCGGGCCGCCGCGGCCGGGCGGGTCCGCCATCCCGGCGGGCCCGTCGCAGTCCTCCAGCCCCGGCGGATCGGCGGCCAGGGCGGACGCGGGCCCGCGCAGAATGACCTCGCTCGTCGGCTCACCACCCGAATCGTCGGGGTCGAACACGCCCTCGGCCGCGACGGCGTAGGTCTTGCGCAGAGGCACTTCCCTCAGGAAGATGCCCGCTACCAGGGCGGCGAGGGTGATGGCGGTGCCGACGACAAAGGCGTGGGTGATGCCCAAGGCCAGCGCCGTCTTGGTGGCCAGCAGGGCCTGGTCGTAGAGCTGCTGTCCCTGGCCCCCCAGTCCCAGAAACGCCTCGTGGATCTTGCTCATGGCCTCGGGGACGACGAGGATCTGCGGGTCCCGGAGGCGCTCAAGGAGTGGCGGGGGGACGCTCTGGGTTACCTGCGACGGTGTCTGGCTGACCAGCTCGGTCTGGAGGCGACCGTTCAGGAGCGAGCCCATGAGGGCCACGCCTAGCGTGGCTCCTACCGAGCGCATGAACTGGATCGTGGAGGTCGTCACGCCCAGCATCTGGTGCGAGGCGGTGTTCAAGGCGACCAGCGTCAGGATGGGCATTGCCGCCCCCAGGCCGATGCCCATGACGATCATGTTGCGGGTGGCTTCGCCCTGGGTGGAGTGAACGTCCATCTGGGCCAGCATGAACATGCCCGCAGTCATCACCGCGAGCCCAGCCGCCAGGAGGATGCGGTATCGGCCCGTGCGAGCCAGGGCCTGGCCCACGACAGCCGAGGTAAGGGACATGGCCAGCATCATCGGCATCGTCACCAGGCCGGAGTTGGTGGCAGACTTGCCGATAACCGACTGCACGAACAGCGGGATGTAGGACACACTGCCGAACATGCCCATGGAGATGAGGAAGGTGACGACGACGATCACGGCGAAGATGGAGCTCCGGAACAGCGATAGGGGAATGATCGGTTCGAGGGCATCTCGCTCGACGCGAACAAACGCCGCGGCGGCGACGAACGCCAGCACGAGCAGACCGATGATCTCCGGCGAAAGCCAATCGTACTGGCTGCCGCCCCAGCTGAACGCCAGCATCAGCGGCACCACCGCCACCACCAGCACGCCTATGCCCAGCCGGTCCAGGGAACGATGGACGCTCTGGGGTCGGATGGCGGGCATCACCAACGTGAAGACGACGAAGGTCACAGCGCCGATGGGCAGGTTCACGTAGAACACCCAGCGCCAGCCCAGGTTGTCGGTGATCCAGCCGCCCAGCAGCGGGCCGATGACGCTGGCCGCGGCAAAGACGGCGGTCATCACGCCCGTCCAGCGGGCTCGTTCCGCCGGGGCGAACACGTCGCCGATGATGGCCCAGGCGGTGCCCATGATCATGCCGGCCCCGAATCCCTGGATGCCGCGGAAGAGAATGAGCTGCGTCATGTTCTGGGACAGGCCGGCCAGGGCGGACCCCAGCACCAGGATCGTAACGCCCAACAGGAAGAAGGGCTTGCGCCCAAACAGGTCCGACAGCCGGCCCACGACCGCCACCGTGGTCGTCGAGGTCACCATGAAGGCGGTGAACACCCAGGCGATGTGCTGCAGGCCTTGCAGGTCGGCCACCACGTGCGGCAGCGCTGTCCCCACGATGGTCTGGTCCATGGCGGCGGTGAAGATGCCCAGCAGGCTGCCGACCATCACCAGCGCCCGCACGCGGGTGCCCATGAAGGAGATGGACTGTATCGGCTGGCTCACGGCCTGGTCTCCTCTGGGGCCGAGGCCAAGGCCCCCCTCTCCGCCGCCTCGGCCGCACCCAAGAGGTCCTGAAGGGCCTCCGAGAGCCGCTCCAGCTTGTCGCAAGGGAGCTGGCGAAGGACACGCGTCAGGTAAGCTCGGCCCGTGCGAGCCATCTCCTCCAGAGTGTCAGCTCCGTGCTGGGTCAGGTAGTGGCGCACCACGCGGCGGTCGTCGCAGTCCTCTTGGCGGCGCACCAGGTTCAGGCGCACCAACCGGTCGACGATGCGGGTGAGGGTGGATGGCGTCACCCGTAGGCGGTCAGCCAGCAGGCCAGCGGATGCCCCCGCCTCTTGTCGCAGGAGGAAGAGCACGCCGAGCTGGGTCGTGGTCAGGCCCAGGCCGACCCAGGCCTCCAGCCGGCTGGGGTCGACCAGGGCCAGCGTCAGGCCGTACAGCCGGATCGCTTGCTCGATCGTCTCGTCTTCCGTCGGCACGACAATTGCTCTTTGACCAAACTTTTCACTACTGCAAATATTTTCGCCCGAAACGGCGCGAGTGTCAAACGCGGGGGAACGCCTCTAGCTTTCCGTGCGCTCCTCGCCGGGGGAGTCCAGACCCAGGACCCAGCGGGCCCGGCGGGCATCGGCGGCGCGGACGTACACCTCGAGGCTGTAGGGCAGGGGCGACACGCCCACATACTGGGCGACGGCCAGCGTGTCAACGTTGCGGATGTAGGCGGCGATGCCGTCCTGCTCTAAGGCATCTCGCCAGATGGCCGCCTCCACCTCATCACGGGCGACCCCGATCCTCACCAGACGCGGCCCTGTCTTCTTGGCAGCCACCTTCGTCCCCACCAAGTCGAGTCTAACACAGGGGCAGAGAGAGCGAGACCCTCCGCCGCGCTCAGGGCGAGCGGCGCGAGGGCTGTGCATCTCCGCTCATGATGAGCTCGTCGAACCATCAGCGGGCCAGGGGCCGCCAAGTACAGTCAAACAGGGCAAGCGACGGCGAGGGGCGCCTAGGCCAGGGCGCGCACGGCCACCTTCACCCGAGGCAGCAGGCCGTCGCGGCCAAAGAGCGCGGTCACAGCACCGCCATCGTAGTAGAGCGGGACGAAGACCACGCCTGGCTGCACCGCGTCCGTTACCCGCACGGGGATAGTCACCTCGCCGCGGCCACCGGCCAGCGCCACCTCCTGCCCCTCCTCCAGCCCCAGGCGAGCGGCGTCCAGGGGGTTCACCTCTACGAACTCCTCACGATGCAGCTTGTCCGCCTCCGGCGAGTGGATGGTGGCGGCGTCCCAGCTCGTGTACAGGCTGCGGCCGGTGGTGAGCAGGAGCCCATCGCCGGACGCGACCGCAGGCTGCAGGGCGACGGGCTGGACGGCAGCCGGTCGCGGCTCGTAGCCAGCGAAGGCCTGCTGCGCCCCCGAGTCGAGATCGTTGTAGCGGGCGTTGCCGTACAGCGGGATAAGGCTCGCCATCTCTTCCATGACCTGAGGATTGCCCTTGTAGGCCCAGCGGTCGCCGTCGCCGGACAGGCGGGCGCCCAGCTCGGCCAGGATCAGCCAGGCGGGCCTGGCCTCGCCCGAGGCGGCCACCGCGGACCGCGCGCGCAGCACGCGGCGGTCGCCGCTGGTGTAGGTACCGTCCTTGCCGAAGGGGCTCACGTCCGGCAGGACCAGGTGGGCCAGCCGGGCGGTGTCGGAGAGGAGACTGTCGATAACCAGGAGGAACTCCAGGGACGACAGGCACTCCCGCACCCAGGCCTTGTCCGGCGCGAAGAACAGGGGGTTGTCGCCTGCGACCACCATTGCCTTCAGGCGTCCGTTCTGGGCCGCCGCTAGCATCTCCCCGAAGCCCAGGCCGGGAGACGCCGGGCTGGTGCCCCAGACCGCCTCGACCTCGCGGCGGGCCGCATCGTCGCTCGGCGAGCGGTAGCCGGGCAGCAAATCGGGCGCGACGCCGGCGTCGCGCAGGCCCCAACCGTTCGCCTCCGGCGGCAGGACGAAGAGAGAGCGGGGCGCCTCGTCTGGGCCGCAGCAGAGCAGCGCCACGTTGGAGAGGGCGGCCAGGGCAGCGCCGGTGGCCTGTGGGCCCAGGTGGGGCACCGCATAGACCATCGCGACACGCCGTTCCGCGGCCGGCTGCTGCGCGGCCTCGCTCAGGATGGCGGCCGCCTGCCGCACGGCCTGGGCCAGCCCGGGGCCCAGGGCCGGCGCGGGTGCCTTCGCCAGCCCAGTGGCTCCCGCGCCCGCCTGGCCCTCCGGCGCCAGCGCCCGGGCCAGGGCCACCAGCGCCGCAACCTCCTCGCCCGGCTGCGGCCGCAGCCAGACCTCCGCGAAGTCGCACAGCTCGCCCCAGCGCGGCGTCACCACGATCAGGCGGGCGCCGTTGCGCACGACCGCGTCCTTGGCCCGCAGGCAGGCCACGTTGTGGCTGGACTCCAGGTCGTCGGCCACCACCAGCACGGTCTTGGCCTGGGCGAGCCCGGTCATGTCGGCGGGGAGGACCTCCGTCCCGAAGGCGCTCCGCAACGCCGAGGCCACGGCGCCCATGACCGGCCCGATGGTCGAGTCGATGTTGTTGGTGCCGACGGCGGCGCGGGCCAGCTTGCTGAGGAGGTAGCTCTCCTCGTTGGTGGCGAAGGGCGACGCCAGAAAGCCGATGGCGCCCGGCCCGTGCGCCTTCGCTATCTCCGTCAGGCGGCCGGCTGCCGTGTCCAGCGCCTCGTCCCAGGGGATGGGCACCTGCTCACCGTTGCGGCGAAGGAGGGGCTGCTCCAGGCGATGGTCGTACTTGACGGAGTCGTAGTGAAAGCGGCCGCGCACGCAGAGCTGGTCGCGGCTGACGGGGTTGACGGGGTCAGACCGCACGATGACGCCTCTCCCCTTCTTTACCCCAAGGCTGATGGTGCAGCCAACGCTACAGTACGCGCAGGCGGTGGGCACCCAAGCCTCGGTCTCCGTGGCGGCCCACTTGTTCGGCTTCTCCATGAGGGTGGCGGTGGGGCAGACGTCAATGCAGGCGCCGCAGAAGTCGCAGTTCGACTCGTGGACAGGGCCGCCCGCCCCGAACTCGATGCGCGCCTCCCAGCCGCGACTGGCCAGGGTGATGGCCCCCGTGTGGCGGATCTCATCGCAGGCGCGCACGCAGCGGGTGCAGATGATGCACATCTGCGGGTCGAACTCCAGGAAGGGGTTCGCCCGGTCGGCGGGCGGCGGCGGCGTCTGGTAGTAGGATCGGGCCTCGCCCACCCACGGCTCGTAGCCGGCCATGCCCACCAGCTCGCAGGTGGTCTGGAGCTCGCAGCGGTAGTTGCGCGAGCAGGTCAGGCAGCGGTGGGTGACCACGTTGTCCCGCAGGCAGGTATCGCCCGGCTTGCACTTGACTACCCGGTGGCAGGTGAGGCAGCGGTCGGAGTGGTTGGCCAGGATGATGGAGAGGACGGCCTTGCGCGTCTCGACCAGCTGGGGCGTGTTGGTGCGCACCTGCATCCCGTCGGCGACCTTGCTGGTGCAGGAAAGCTGGAGCCCGCGCGCCCCCTCAATCTCCACCAGGCACATCCGGCAACCGGCGTAGGGAGGGAGGGTCTCTATGTAGCAGAGGCTGGGGATGTAGATCCCGGCGTGGCGTAGGACTTCCAGCAAAGGCTCCCCTTCAGGCGCCTCCAGGGGATTGCCGTCGACGATGATGGTGGCCACAGACGTGCTATCTCCCTGCCTGCCGGCAGGCAGGCTTGCTTGCCTTAGGCGTCCCCCGACGCGGTCGGGGCCGCCGCGGCCTCTTTCTGATAGCGGTCCAGCTTCCGCTCCCTCACAGCGAGAACCTGTTCGGGCAGCGGCGCCTTCATACCGTTGGGATAGGTGTAGTCATGGTCGCGCAAGTGCTCCTGAGCCATCTTGGTCAGCACGTGCTTGTCGCGGTACATGTTGTCGAAGACGTAGACGGCGTCGTCGTAGGGCCCGCCGGCCTGGATCGCCTCGTAGGGGCAGGCCTCCACGCAGAGGCCGCAGTACATACAGAGCCGGAAGTCGATCTCGTAGCGCTCGATGTTCAGGCTGCCGTCCCGGCGGGGCGAGGTGGCCACCAGGATGCAGCCGTCGGGGCAGGCCTGAGCGCAGGTGCTACAGCCGGTGCAGCGCTCCTCGAACCAGAGGAGATTGGTGCGGGCGCGGGCCGGCATCTCCCGTTTCTCATCGGGGTACTGCACCGTGATCGGCGGCCGGAACAGGCTCCGCATTGTGATCAACATGCCCTTGGCGATGCCTATCCCGTACACGACTTCTGCTCCTCTAGCCCGAGCCCGGTTGTCACATTCGTCACGATTCTACTATCCGTCTCCACCTCGCTCAACGAGCCGTAGTGGCCCTCACCGGATCCAGCCCCTCACACCGTCACGTACGGCGGGAAGAGGGATTCCAGCTCCTTGCGGACGGGGTCATCGGGCGGCAGGTACAGGTCGAAGTTGGTCTTGGGGTCCTCGCGCTCCCGCACGCCGGTGATGCTCATCCGCTTGATCTTCTGCTGGAGCAGTATCAGCCCCTGGAGGAGGGACTCGGGCCGCGGCGGGCAGCCCGGCACGTAGACGTCCACCGGAATGATGAGGTTGCAGCCGGGCAGGGTGCTGTAGCCGTGAGCGAAGGGCCCGCCGATGTTGGCGCAGCTACCCATCGAGATGACCCACTTGGGCTCTGCCATCTGGAGGTAGATGCGCCGTACCACCGGCGACATCTTCCAGGTGACGGTGCCGGCCACGATCATGAAGTCGGCCTGGCGAGGCGAAGGACGGAAGATCTCGGCGCCGAAGCGAGCGATATCGAAGCGGGAGGTGGCCGTCGCTATCATCTCGATGGCGCAGCAGGCCAGGCCGAACATGGCCGGCCAGAGCGAGGAGCTGCGCGCCCAGTTGAGCACGTTGTCCACCGAAGTGACCAGTAGGTTTCGCTGTAGGGCTTCCTCAAGGTCCTGGTTCAAGGTAAGCCTCCTCGAACGGTCGCACGTTTTAGCAAGTTTATCTTATCACAACTTCGTCAATGGGCAAGCGGGCGCTGTCCGGCCCCTGCCTCCGCCCGCCACAGCGGCGATAGCTCCCGCAGCCGCGCGACGATCCCTGGCAGCACATCCAGGAAGCGATCCGTATCCGCCAGGGTGTTGTCCTTGCCCACCGTCACCCGCAGGCTGCCGCGGGCCAGCTCCTCCGAAATGCCCATGGCCTTGAGCACGTGAGAGGGTTCCAGCGAGCCGGAGGTGCAGGCGGAGCCGCTGGAGGCGGCGATGCCCGCCAGGTCCAGGGCCATGAGCACCGCCTCTCCCTCCACGAACCGGAAGCAGCAGCTGAAGCTGTTGGCCAGCCGTCGCTGCGGGTCCAGCGAGCCAGTGATCTGGGTAAAGGGGACGCGCGCGGGCACCTCCGCCAGCAGGCGGTCGCGCAGGGCGCTATATTGGCCAGTACGGCTCGTCATGTCTCCGCAGGCCAGCTCCATGGCCTTGGCCAGACCCACCGCGCCGGCCACGTTCTCTGTGCCGGCTCGGCGGTTCCGCTCCTGGGAGCCGCCCAGGATCTGCGGCTGGAGAGGCGTGCGGCTGCGCACGTAAACCGCGCCCACACCCTTGGGGCCGTAGATCTTGTGGCCGCCGATGGACAGCATGTCCACGCCCAGCCGGTCGACGTTGATGTCCAGCATACCGACCGCCTGGACGGCGTCTGTGTGGAAGACGCAGTGGCGGTTCCGCTCTTTGACGATGCGCGCCGCCTCGGCGATGGGCTCCACCGTGCCGACCTCGTTGTTCGCGTACATGATGCTCACCAGCACCGTCTCCGGCGTCACCGCCTCGGCCAGGGCCGCCAGGTCGACGAACCCCTGGCCGTCGACGGGCAGGTAGGTGGCGCGAAAGCCCTCCTTCTCGAGCTTCGGGACGGTGTGGAGGACAGCGTGGTGCTCGATGGCAGAGGTGACGATGTGGTTGCCGCGGCGGCGCCCGGCGGAGGCGGCCCCGCGCAGGGCCAGGCTATCGCTCTCGCTGCCGCCGCTGGTGAAGACAACCTCCTGCGGCTGGCAGCCCAGGAGCTCGGCCACCGTGCCGCGGGCGGCGTCCAGGCCCTTGCGGGCCTCTCGCGCCTCGGCGTAGAGGCTGGAGGGGTTGCCCCAGTGGTCGCGCAGGTAGGGGAGCATCGCTTCCAGCACGCGCGAGTCAAGGGGGGTGGTGGCCGCGTGATCCAGGTAGATGCGCTCGCTCATGCGCCGACGGGTTCCTCTCCAGACGACGCCGCCCCGAGAGTTCGGGGCGGCGCAGCACCGCAGGATCGGGGCAATCTCAAGCTAGCACGGGCCCCTGAGGGTGTCAAGGAGAGGTCGGGAAGGGCAGCGTCTGACCGAGTAGGATTCAGCACCACACCCTGAAGGCTGTGGCATCGACCGAATCCGATGCCGCAGCCTTCAGGGTGCGGTCATGCATCCTTTGAAGGCGCTTCCTCGAACTGGGCGCTACCTCGGGTGGCGGCTCTTGCGCGCCACGGAGTGCCACACATCCACCAGCAGCCGCAGCGGCCCGGCCATCTCCAGAAGGCCTAGGTAGGTGATCTCGCCACGAATGACACGGCAGAGGAGATTCCAGAAGCGGTGACTGTATTGGAGGGCCAGGGCGTACGGGCCGGGGGAGTAGTGGAAGATATCCTGCAGCTTTCGCGAGGCGCTGAGCTCGGGCGACAGGAGCTCGTCCACCGTCGTCTGGTAGGGCATCAGGTCCGCCGCTCGCTCCGCCAGGTAGGCCTCGATGGCCTGGGCGGCCAGGCGGCCGCTCCGGCACGCGGTGTGGATCCCCTCGCCGGAGACGGGGTCGACCAGGCCGGCGGTGTCGCCCACCGTGAGCACCGGCCCGCGGACGATGGGCGAGCCAGGTCGCCGGACGATCAGGTGACGGCCACGAACGTCCCGCAGAGCCTCCGGCGGCAGGCCGTGGCGGCGGCACAGGGCAGCGAGCCGCTCCCGCAGATGCGGAGCGAACCAACGCCAGGCGCCGACGCCCGCGTTCAGGTGGTCGCCCTTGGGGAACACCCAGCCGTAGCCGCCGGGCAGTCCACCCAGGTCCAGGGCCACCGTCTCTTGCCAGCGCTGCGGCACGCCGCGGGGCAACGGCACGCTTCCCTCCAGGGCCACCGCCAGGTCTCCGCCGGAGGCGGACGGCGCCGTGCCCGTGCTGCGTCCCACCATGCCGTTCGCGCCGTCGGCGCCGACCAGCGCGCGGGCGCTGTAGACGGCCTTGTCCGTCCGCAGGGTCACCCGCCAGTCGTTCACCTCCACAGCTCGCGCCGCCTCGCCGTCGTGGAACTGGACGCCGGCGGCGACGGCCTGCTCGGCCAGGAAGGCATCCAGGCGGCAGCGCTGGGTCATATAGGCCAGCGGCAGCGGGTATCGATGGCGGAAGGCCTTGCCGAGGCGATAGGTCACGCGGGCGGCGAAGATGGTGCGCTCCGTGACCGGCGAGAGGTCGAGGTCCAGGCAGGAGGCGGCCCGCACCGTCACGCCGCCGCCGCAGGGCTTATCGCGCGGGAAGGCGGTGCGGTCCAGGAGCAGGACGCGCACCCCGCTGCGCGCCAGCAGGCGGGCAACGGTGCTGCCGGCGGGCCCGGCCCCCACCACCATCGCGTCGTAGTCCATGTGCCCAACGATCATACCGCAGCCAGAAGGGATGATTCTGTCAACGGATGAAGGAACCGGACTAACGGATGACGTTTTCCCGCATCCGTTAATCCGATCTCTATCCGTTGACAGACTACGTAACGGCGATGGCGGCGGCGACCCAGAAGGCGCCCTGGATGAACACCGCCCCCGCCAGCAGGAGGTAGCTCGCCGCTCGCTCCCACTTGTAGACGGCGAGAGCGGCGGCCAGGCTCACGGCCAGGAGGGCCAGGGCTGTCAGCGGCAAGCGGAACACCTCATCCTTGGGGCGCAGGTCGATCGTGCCTATGGGCGGGAAGGCCAGGTTGAGCTTGTCGGCCAGGCCCGGGTAGACGCCGAAGAGGAAGCCGAACAGGGCCACGTTCGCGGCGATCGCCGCCAGGGCGAGGATCTGCCCGTAGCGGTCGAGCCAGAAGGGGTGGAGGACCAGCGCTGGGTACGCCGCCCTCGGCCAGGCGGGGGACGCCGGGGCGGTGGTCTCCTTCAGCAGCTGCTGAAGCTCCATGATGAAGCGTAGGTTGTTGTCGGGCGAGAGGGCGTAGGCGATGCCCGGGGTGACGACATACACCGTCTCCCAGGCGAAGCGATGGGCGGAGTAGAAGAGCGTCTCGCCCAGCCCCTCGACGACCGAGTGACCCACGTGGTATCCCCACCAGTTGACGCCCTGGACCTGGGGCAGGCGCGCCTCGCGTCCCGGCACGACCCGCTGGATGCTGGACAGCGGCACGAACTGGCGCAGGAGCCCCCAGCGAATGGTTAAGCCTTCTTCGGTCAGGGTGTAGCCGAGGGTCAGCAGAGCGCCGGTCCAGTAGCCGAAGAGGGCGGCCACCGCTACCAGGGCGAAGGCGCCCACGAAGGCCAGGAACTTGGCCGCCGAGGTGTCCCACCCGATGGCTACCGCCAAGAGCACGGCCGCCAGGACGAGGGCCACCCCGACTATCGCGCCGCCGATGGCCCCGCCGGTGAGACGAGCCGGTCGAAATGTCACAGGCCCGCCCCCGCTAAGCCTTCACCTTCGTATAGCAGGGGGTGCACCAGTGGGCGTACTTGGCGTTCTTGCCCCGCACCACCTCGAAGTAGAGGCGCTGGAGCTCAGCGGTGATAGGCCCGCGGCCACCCTCGCCTACCGGCCGGCGGTCGACCTCGATGACCGGTGTGACGTGGGCGGCGGTGCCGGTCATGAAGCACTCGTCCGCCACGTAGAGCTCGCTGCGGTCGATGAGGCGCTCGACGGTCTCGATGCCCAGTTCGTCGCGCGCCAGGGTGATGGCCGTATCGCGGGTGATGCCCACGAGGACGTTGGAGCAGACGGACGGCGTAATGAGGCGTCCGTCCTCCACGAGGAAGATGTTCTCGCCGCTGCCCTCGGACACGTGGCCGTCCTCGTTCAGCATGATCGCTTCGTCGAAGCCGTTCTCGAAGGCCTCGGTCTTGGCCAGGGCCGAGTTCACATAAGCGCCGTTGATCTTGCCCCGCGGCGGTATGCTCGTGTCCTCCACCCGCCGCCAGGACGAAGTGCAGCAGCGGGCGCCCTTCTCGATGTCGAGGTACGGGCCGAAGGGCGTGATGTAGATGAGGAAATCGCTCTCCAGGTTGTGCAGGCGCACCCCCACGACCTCTGCGCTCTTGTAGGCGATGGGCCGCAGGTAGATGTCCTCGTTGTAGCCGCACATCGCCACGAGGCGGACCGTGATGTCGGCCAGCTCTTCATCCGTGTGAGGGAGGTCGAGCTTGAGGATGCGACAGTTCTTGCGCAGGCGGCGGTAGTGATCGGCCAGGCGGAAGACATAAATCTGCTCGTCGTCGGCGTTCCAGTTGCCGCGGATGCCCTCGAAGACGGCGGTACCGTAGTTGAAGGCGTGGGTCATGACCCCGATCCTGGCCTCGGCCAGGGGGACGAACTTGCGCTGGAAGTAGGCGTGGGGCGTGCCCATGAGAAAGACGCTCCTTTCGGGCCTGACTACCCGCCGATGGGCGGGCAGGGGAGTAGCCCAATTATAGCAGGAGGCGGACGAGGGACAAGGGGTGGGGAATGGGCGGCCGAGACGCGGCGAGGGCTAGTGAGAGTGGGGAGTGTTGGATGTATTGCCGGCGTTCTGACAGTAGGTCTGCGAGCAGGGGACGTTGACGTAGTACACGGCCACGTTCGTGGGTTTGGTGACCGAAACCCACCCCTTCGATGCGCCAGCGCTGTCGACGCTGCGCACGCAGAAGTGCCAGGCGTCGGCCCAGTAGTAACTGCTGAAACAGGTGGTGTTGGCGGCGAGGTCGATGACGTACGTGTAGTTGTTCCAGTACCCGTACTGCCTGAACTGGAACTTGGCCTCGTTGCTCGAGTTGTCGGTCCAGCAGAAGCTAACGCGGTTCGGGTCGCCGCCCACGTGCTCGGTGATGGTAAGGTTGGTGGGCGCGTTGGGGGGCTTCGTGAGCCACACCCAGAAGGGGTTGCTGGCGGTGTCGGTTGAACAACCGGCAGCGTTGCAGGCCTCTACGGCAGCGTGATAGTTATCTGTCACAGGGTAGGAGAAGGTGAAGGGGCTCGAGGAATCATACACGTAATCGTAGAGAGTCGTGTAGTGGCCGCCAGCGTCTCTGCCGACGTGTACTCTGTACGAGGTGGCGCCTGAGACGCTGCCCCACGTGACCGTGCCGCTGCCATTGCTGCCGCTAAGTGAGACCCAGGCCGGCGGCGAGGGCGGCGCGACGTAGACGGAGCCGCTGTAGACCCAGTCCGAGCAAAGCGCCGGGGCTCCTGCGCAGGCACGAACCTGTCCGGTATAGGTTCCAGCGGGGACACCATACCACTGCTCGCTCAGGGCCGTCCCCCGCCCTGACCCGGCGGCGTGTGTCCTTGTGTCATAGAGGGAACCGCCCTTGAGCAGCTGCACATCGTACCAGCCCTCCTTCTCAGAGTCGTCCGTCCACGTGAGGCGGAGATCGCCGGCGGTAGGATTCGCAGACAAACCGACATCCGTGGGCGCTGCGACCCCGACCTCCACCGGGACCCACGCGGCTTCCCCATAGGGGTAAGACTTGGCGTTCGTTTGCGTCTCGACGTCGTACCATATCCAGCCCCGGGCCGATTCCACAAAGGTTGAACCATTATCGTTCTTGGGCTCCGTGGCCCTGTAGTACACTCCGCCGGTCCGGTCTAGGATCTCAAACTGGTTCTCGCTGTGCACCGGCGCGGGGTTCCAGGACAAGTTCACGCTAACGACGTAAGGCGGCGAGTAGGTGGAGTACCCAGACAGACTATCCACCTTGTCGGGTGTGTAGCCATTCTCGAACCTCGTGACGTCGATCGGCTGCAGCTCCTGCGCGAAACATTTGTCCATTGTCGAGCAATTGTCGTTATCGGCGGCGAACCCGAAATTGTGCCCGAGCTCGTGTGCGACGTAGTGCTTCTGGTTCGCCTGATCGCAGAACGAGGCGTCCAGCTCCTCCGGCGAATCGGTTTCCGGAAAGTCGCCGCACGCGACCGAGCCGGGGCCACAGTCGCCGCACTCCATGTCGCTCAGGCGAACGCCGACGTTGGAGCACCCGGCGACGAGTATGTCTCTGCCCGTGATGGACCGAACGGCGTCGTTCCAGATGGCGAGCCCGTCTTGCACAGTAGCTGTGTCCAGGACCGTCGTCTCATCGCACACCCTGATGACGTCGCCGACGATGGGCCAGTAGTTGACGTAGTTGTATATGTTGCTTTGGCTCCAGTGGTCTGCCCGCGCTGTGCCGGGCAACGTGGCGAGCAAGAGCACGATCGCCACCGCTAACGGACCGCGCACGACGTTGAGGGGAGAGATGCTGCTGGTCATCACTCTACGGCGTGACAAGGATTGTCTCGCCGGTTTGCGGGTAGTACCACAACCAGAGATCCGGCGTGCATTCCGTCCCCAACACCACCTTCAATGTCCCATCGGCCTGCACCCGTCTCAGCGACTCGGTCCACGCGCAGCCCTCCGCCCCCTTGGGCACGTAGTACTTCCCGTCGGGGTCCAGCTTGACCTCGGACCCGGACGGACGAGCGATCCGCGGCACGGCACTGACGGCAGGCGTGGGCGTTGGGCTGGCGACCACAGTTCGCACTTCGAAGGACAGAGGCGCGAAGAGGAACTCCCCGCTGCAGGTAGCGGACTGCAGACGAACCCATTCTCGGCCCCCCTCCACAAACCGTGACACCTCTCGAAAGTCGCACCCGTCCCCCAGATCAAGGCGGAAGTACTTCCCATCCGCGCCCAAGCCGAACGTGGGGTGCAGGTCTAGCCTCGTGTCGCCCGTCCCCGGGGCGAACCAGAACTGCCCCGCGCACTGCGGCGAGTCCAAGACGACCCACTGCTGGCCGTCGATGACATCCCGACCGGTCTCGCGCCAGGTGCAACCGTCGCCCTTGTCGGGTATCGAGTACTTTCCGTCCGCAGCGATGCGGGCGTCGTCCGGTTGGGGTGCTAGGGCTGGGGTGGGCTCGATGGAGAAGTGCCCCGGGGGAACGGGGGAGGGTGTCGGACCGGCGTGCTCTGGGGGCGTTGACGTCGCGACCTTGTCAGGCGTCATAACGGGATCCGCCACGACCGCGCCCGTCCCGGGCGCGTAGTCCCAGTACACCGAGCATCTGGAGTTGGCCAGAACTACCCACTCCGTCCCTTCGACCGTCTTCCTCATGACCTCCTGGAAACCGCAGCCGTCGCCGCGGTCAGGGACGAAGAGCTTGCCGTCGGCACCCTGCTGGATGTCGGCCGCCGTCACTGGGAGCTGGGCCGAGGCCGGAATTGGTGTGGGGATGGGGAAGAGTGGCTGGTTCTTCCCGCCACCGGCGGCGTAGCGTACGCCCGAGTATGCTAGGACTGCCAACGCTACGGCAGCAATAACCCCAGCAAGCGCTAAGAACCGATTCACCCTCATCGTGATCTCCTCCTCGGGCCACTCAAGCATAACCCTTCCGCGAGCGTTGTCAAGACCCCGCACGCGGCCGCCAGACATGAGGCGCAAATGAATTTTCAAATTTCTTGTCACGCGCACGCCCGCGAGCGTTGTCGATGCCTCCGCCAGCGCCATTGACCCGCCACCGCTCGCACGCTATCTTTGGGGCGAGCCTGCTGCCACGATTAGGACGTTCGCCATGACCGATTGGTTCCCCCTGGGCGATGCCCAGCTCCTGGTGGTGAGCGACGGCGTCCTGCGCCTGGACGCCGGCGCCATCTTTGGCCTGACGCCCCGCGTCATGTGGGAGCCGGTCGCTGGCCCCCTGGACGAGGAGCATCGCCTGGGCATGGGCCTCAACTGCCTGCTGGTGCGCTCGCAGGGGAAGCTCATCCTGGTCGAGACCGGCGTGGGGAGCAAGGCCACCCGTCTGCCCAGCGCCGCCGGCGTCGGCGAGGCCGGCTCGCTGCTGGCCAGCCTGGCCCGCCACGGAGTCCGACCCGAGGACATCGACATCGTGATCAACACACACCTCCACTTCGACCACTGCGGCGGCAACACCGCCTATCGCGACGACAAGCTGGCTCTGGCCTTCCCTCGCGCCCGCTACTTCGTGCAGAAGGGCGAGTGGGAGGCGGCCAACCACCCGAACGAGCGTACGCGCTCCACTTACCCGCCCGAGAACCTGGAGCCCCTGGCCGACAGCCGCCAGCTGGAGCTGGTGCAAGGCGAGGCGGAGGTGACCAGGGAGGTGCGCATCCTGCCGGCGCCGGGCCACACCGCCGACCACGCCATCGTGGAGGTGAGCTCCGGCGGGCGCACGGCGCTCTACATCGGCGAGCTGGCCCAGCACCCGGTCATGCTGGAGCGCATCGCCTGGATCTCGGCCTTCGACGTGCTGCCGCTGGTAACCCTGGAGACCAAGAAGCGCATACTGGAGCGGGCCATCGCTGAGGATGCACTGCTGGTGTCGGTGCACAGCCCGCCGCCGGGCCTCGGCCGCATCCGCCTGGTGGAAGGCAAGAGAAAGTGGGAGGAGGTTTGACCGCCGATTCCTCGCCCCTGCGCCGCACGCCTCTCTACCACCAGCACCTCGCTCTCGGCGCCCGCATGGTGCCGTTCGCCGGCTGGGAGATGCCCCTCCAGTTCGCCGGCATCGTTGAGGAGCACCACGCCGTCCGCCGCCGCGCCGGTCTGTTCGACGTGTCCCACATGGGGCGGTTGACGGTCGAAGGACCGGACGCCGCCGCCTTCCTGCGGTCGATCGTCACCTACGACGTGACGCGCATCGCCGTCGGCGAGGGCCACTACGGCGTCATCTGCCGCGAGGACGGCGGCATCCTGGACGACATCTACGTCTTCCGCCCCGACACCGAGCGCTTCCTGGTCGTGGTGAACGCCGCCAACGCCCCGCGCATCGGCGAGTGGGCCCGCACCCACCTCCGCCAGTCCGCGCGGCTGGTGCTCGCCGACCGCCAGGAGGAGACGGCGATGCTGGCGCTCCAGGGGCCGCAGGCAGCCTCGTACCTGGGGGCGCTGGCCCCGACCGTCGCTCAGGGCCTCGCCCAGCGCCACTGCACCGAGGTCGAGGTCGGCGGAACCGCCGCCTTCATCTCGCGCACGGGCTACACCGGCGAGGACGGCTTCGAGCTGGTGGTGCCGGCCGCCGACGGGCCCGGCCTCTGGTCGCGCCTGGTGGAGGGCGGCGCGCAGCCTTGCGGCCTTGGCGCGCGCGACACTCTACGCCTGGAAGCGGCCCTCGCCCTCTATGGCAACGACATCGACCAGTCCACCAACCCGTTCGAGGCTGGCCTCGGCTGGACGGTGACCCTGGACGACGGCGCCGACTTCGTGGGGCGCCAGGCCCTGCTGCGCATCCAGGAGGCCGGCGTCAGCCGCCAGCTGGCCTGCGTTAGCGCCCTGGAGCGCGGCGTGATGCGGGCGCACTACCCGCTCCTGCACGCCGGCCGGCCGGTGGGCCAGCTGACCAGCGGCGGCTTCTCGCCGACGCTGGGGGCGAGCATCGGAATGGGCTACCTGCCGCCGACGCTGGCGGCGCCGGACACAAAGCTCGACGTGGACGTGCGGGGCAAGCCGCTACGGGCGCAGGTGGTGCCGCGCCCCTTCTACAGGCGACCGCAGGCGGGGTAGGGGACGACCCGTAGCACGACGGGTCGTGAAGGGCTGAGACTGCGCGGCGACGGTCTAGCCGCCGCCGCTATTGCTTCTGATACTCAAAGTAGATATTAGCGCCGCCGCCGTGTTCGTAGTATTCAAGCTTTATGGGGAAGTAGATGCCGGACGGCATGTAGGTGTAGTAGGTCATGCAAGAATCCGCGTGGTCCCACCAGAAATTCATGTCCCAAACGGGACTCGAATCGTTGACGATGTTTATGTCGACGCGGGAGCCGTCGTCACTGCAAAGGATGAACTTGTAGGTCGCGGAGACGGGGAACCGCACCTTCCCTCTCCAGACGATCCTCACGTCGTCCGACCTGCCGAAGGCCACGACTCCGTCGCCCCAATTGTGGTTGACCATGGTCTTGTTGTTGGTCGGCGATCCGAGGTCCCCTTCGTCCCAGGCGCCCAGATAAGCGTCGGTGACCCTGTCGTAGGCAGAGGCCTGGAAATGGTTCGTTGGGTAACAGCTGTTGGCGCTTTCGCAGTTCAGGCCCAGATCATAGCAGTAGGTTATGATGCCGCTTTGCACAGGGACACTGTTGTCCCAGGCGGCGGTGTAACCCTGATAGGACTTGGTGGCACCGGACGTGCTGTACTTCGTCGCCCCGCAGTTGCCGTGATGTTTGGCCTTACCGATGTAGGTGTTCTTGTAGGCTAGGATGCCGTACGTGCCTGGCGTCACGTTGTCAAACACCACCCAACCGTTCGCGTCAGAGGTAGCGGTCTGGTAGACGGTGTTCCCGCTGGTGTCGGTCAGCTTTGCCGTGGCGCCGCTGACATTGCCGAGGACGTTCCCGAACTCGTCCACCGCCTTCACGATGAAGTGAATGTTCCCTGGTGGCGGCGCGATGTACACGGACCCGGAGTCGGCCCACGGGGAGCACGACCACACAGTGTACAGCCAGAAGCACGACTGCGCACGACCCTGGTACGTGCCAGGCGGCTCCCCGTACCATGGCACGCTCCGCGTACCCCCCCGAGTGGAGACCGCCGCGGCCGTAGTCGTATGCCACAGGTTCCCGTTCCTCCGCAACTCGACGTTGAAGTGGTCCTCCTTGTTCGAGTCGTCGTGCCAACTGAGCCGAAGGTCGGTGGCGCCCGGCGAGATGCTCAGCGTTGCGGCGTACGGCGGGGCGATGCCCACCTCCACGTCCGTGGAGCTGCCGGTTCCCCAGGGGCTTGGCAGGGCGTTGGTCCAGGGGATTACGTCGTATCTCTGCCAGCCGGCCGGCTCCCAATAGTAATCGCCGAAACTGCTGTTCTTCGGCCGGTTGTCCAGCCATCCCAGCCCGACCCGCCCGATGTAGAAGTGGTCCTCGTTGTGCACCGGCGCCGGCTCCCAACTCAGGTACACGGGGCTGTCCAGAACCTGGCTCCCCTGAAGCCAGCCCACGGCGTCCGGGTAGTAGGCGTTGTAGTACCGATCCCGGTCCCCCTGGGGCAGGGCATAAAGCGCTATGTTCGGATCGATGGTCGCGGCCATCAAAGAGTCGGGCCAATCGATCCCAAGGTTCCCGGGGCACCGCTCGCCTTCCTGGGGCGGCTCATTCGTGTGGCAGAAGCCGAGGGTATGACCGAGCTCGTGGGCTAGCACGTCCCACATCGTCACGGTCAGGAAAAGCGGCGCCTTTGGCGTCAGCCACATCCTCAGGTACTGTGGCGAGTCTTCGGTTGGTTTCTGAGCGCACGCGACGGCGTCCGGATTGTGTTTCCTGCACTCCCAATTGTCCGGATCGTCACCGCCGGTTTCGTCGAAGATCTCCACGTTTGGGCTCGAGCAACTCTGGACCGCGATCGTCTTGCCAACGCCCAGGTTCCAAATGCTCAGGGCTTCGTCAATGTCGAAGTTGACCGCTCTGGTGCTTCGGTTGCAGACCCTCAGTTGATCCTGTACCACGTTGTAGCTGACCTCGTACGCTATGTTCCCGGTCTCGTTGTGGTCCGCCGCGGCTGAGGGGGGGGCCAAGCAGAGCGCCAGCAACCAGCAGGCAAAGACAGGCGAAAGCCCCCACGCCTCGGCGAGCCAGGTACATCCTACGCGCCTCCATCGGACGGCCTACGGCGCAATCCGATTGACTTCGCCGGTCGCCGGGTGGTACCCCCAAGCGTACCGCACGTCGCAGTCGGTCTGAAGCACCACTAGGGGCGTCCCGTCGGGTAGGGTGCCCCTGCTGCCCTCGCGCCAGGGGCAGCCGTCACCTCTGTCCGGGACGAAATACTTCCCGTCGGGGCCCTTCTTGATCTCGGACGGGGATGGCGGATCGCTCCGCGCAACTCCCTTGATGGGAGGTGTGGCGGTCGGGGTCGGCGTTGGACTTGGCGGCAAAACCTTGCGCTCCTCGCCCAAGGTTGGCGCAAAGAGAATGGCCTCGTGGCATCTAGGTGATTCCAGCCGTATCCACAGGTGTCCGTCTTCTATGGACCTGGATACCTCGCGATAGTTGCACCCCACGGTGTCGGCCTTGATGTACTTGCCGTCCGGTTCCAGTCGGAATGAGGGCAGGAGATACTGCGTCTCGCCGGTGGCTGGGGAGAAGAGGACGTCCGGCTCGCATGTGGCAGACTGCAGGTACACCCATTCGCCCGTGTCGTCGCTCAACCTGCCGACCTCGCGGTACTCCCCGCACCCATCGCCGAAGTCAGCTCGGGAGTACTTGCCGTCCGCGCCCAGCTTGATGTCCTCGCCCCACACCCCCTGTGTCCGGCCGGGCTTGGGCGTCACGGCCAGCGGCGGTGGTGTGGGCGTCGGGCCGTGGTAGTTTGAAGGCGTCGCCGTTGGCAGTTTGTCGGGCGTTACCACGTCGACCGGCGCCACCTCGCCGGTGTCCGGGGCGTAGCGCCAGGCCATCTCACATTCGGGGTTGCCCAGGAGAACCCACTCCCGCCCGTCGAAGTCCTTTCTCATGATCTCCTGGAAACCGCATCCGTCGCCGCGGTCAGGGACGAAGAGTTTGCCGTCCGGCCCTTGCTGAATGTCGGCCGCCTTCACCGGGAGCTGGGCCGAGGCCGGAATCGGAGTGGGGAAGGGGAAGAGTGGCTGGTCTTTCCCGCCGCCGGCGGCGTAGCGTATCCCTGAGTACGCTAGGAGCGCGAGCGCTACCGCAGCAATAACGCCAGCAAGCGCTAAGAACCGATTCGGTCTCATCGTGATCCCTCCCTGGGCCACTCAAGCATAACCCTTCCGCGATGGTTGTCAAGACCTCGCAGGCGGCCGCCAGCTATGGGGCGCAAAAGAATTGTCAAAATTCTTGCCGCGCGGGAGCGTCACTTCTTCCCCCATTGATGCCCACTGCTCGCACGCTATCTTGGGGGCGAGCCCGCTCCCACAATTAGGACGTTGGCCACGACCAATTGGTTCCCTCTGGGCCTTGCATTGACTTGCCCTGCCCGCGGCGATAATCTGGGGCGTGCTAGCTTGCCTGCCAGCGGCAGGCCAGGAGGAGGCCCAACCTTGTCAAGTCCCACCGACCGCCGCTACACGAAAGAGCACGAATGGGTGCGCGTCGATGATGGCGTTGGCACCATGGGCATCACCGACTACGCCCAGGACCAGCTCGGCGACATCGTCTACGTGGAACTGCCGGCACCCGGCACCTCCGTCAAACAGTTCGAGAAGCTGGGGGAGATCGAGTCGGTGAAGGCCGTCTCCGATCTCTACTCGCCGGTCAGCGGCGAGGTGGTGGACCTGAACGAGGCGGTGAACGACCACCCGGAGCTGGTGAACCAGTCGCCGCACGAGGACGGCTGGCTCCTGCGCCTGCGCCTGGCCGACCCGGCGGAGCTGGACGCCCTCCTCACCCCCGAGCAGTACGACGCCCTCATCGCCGAGGCCCCCGGCGAATGACCGTCCCCTACATCGCCAACACCGACGCTGACCGGCGCGCCATGCTGGCGGCCATCGGCGTCGCCAGCAGCGATGAGCTCTTCGCCGATATCCCACCCGAGCTCCGCATCGAAGGGCTGAGCCTGCCGCCCGCCCTCTCGGAGCCCGAGCTGGTGGCGGCGCTATCGGCCCTGGCCCAGCGCAACCGCCCGGCCGGCGCCATGCCCTGCTTCCTGGGCGGCGGCGCCCATCGCCACTTTATCCCCGCCGTCGTGCGGGAGGTTATCGGCCGCAGCGAGTTCGCCACCGCCTACACGCCCTACCAGGCGGAGATCAGCCAGGGCACCCTTCAGGCCGCCTTCGAGTTCCAGTCCCTGGTCTGCGAGCTGACCGGCTTGGACGTGGCCAACGCCGGCATGTATGACGGCGCCAGCGCTCTGGCCGAGGCCTGCCTCATGGCAGCGAGCGTCACCGGCCGCCACCGCATCGCCTTGCTCTCCACCGTCCACCCCCATGCGCAGGCCGTGACCCGCACCTACGCCTTCGGCCGCGGCCTGGCGGTGGACGTGATGCCGCCCGAGGCCGTGACCCTGAGCGAAGGGCACGCCTGCCTGGCCGTTCAGCAGCCCAACTTCCTCGGCTGCCTCGAGGACGTGGACGCGCTGGCGAAGGCGGCCAACGCCGCCGGGGCGCTGTTCGTCGTTTCCGTCGATCCCATATCGCTCGGCCTCTTCCGGCCGCCGGGCGACTACGGGGCCGATATCGCCGTGGCGGACGGGCAGAGCCTGGGGGTGCCGTTGAGCTACGGCGGCCCGTACGTGGGGCTCTTCGCCTGCCGCCAGCAGTACCTGCGCCAGATGCCCGGCCGCTTAGTGGGCCGCACCACCGATGCCCAGGGCCGGACCGGCTACGTTCTAACCCTCCAAACCCGCGAGCAGCACATCCGCCGCGAGCGCGCCACCTCCAACATCTGTACCAGTCAGCAGCTCGTGGCGCTGGCCGCCACCGTCTACCTGGCGGCCCTGGGCAAACAGGGCCTGCGCCAGGTGGCGGAGCTCTGCTACCACAAGGCGCACTACGCCGCCGAGCGCATCGCCGCTCTGCCCGGCTACTCGCTGGCGTGCGAAGGTGTGTTCTTCAAAGAGTTTGTGGTGCGCTGCCCGGGGCCTCCGGCGGAGGTCAACCGCGCTCTCCTGGAGCGCGGCATCATCGGCGGCCTGGACGTGAGCGACCAGATACCGGGCGGCCTCCTCCTCTGCGTCACAGAGCTGAACACGCGGGACGAGATCGACGCGCTGGTGGAGGGGCTCAGGGAGATTGGCGAGGCATAGGCAGGGAAATGTCGGAAGTTCTGCACAGCCCCGCGAACGGGGCGGCATGGCAAGGCGAATAATACGATGCCGCAGCCTTCAGGCTGCGGTCTAGCAGACCCGATAGCATGGAACGACCCGTAGAGCCCAACCTTGGCGCCCGCCTGACCTTCGACCTGGCGCAGGCCGGCCGACGTGCCTGCACCCTGCCATCACTGGACGTGCCGGAGGCGCCGCTGCCGCCGGCCGAGCTTCTGCGCCGCGACCTCAACCTGCCCGAGCTGGGCCAGGTGGATTTGGTCCGCTACTTCCTGGCCCTGAGCCGCCTCAACTACAGCGTCGACACCGGCTTCTACCCTCTGGGAAGCTGCACCATGAAGCACAACCCCAAGGTGCACGAAGACCTGGCCCGCCTGCCCGGCTTCGCCCAGGCCCACCCGCTACAACCGGCCGAGACGGCCCAGGGCGCCCTGGCCCTGATGTACGACCTCCAGCGCTGCCTGGCGGAGATCACCGGCCTCGATGCCGTCAGCCTGGCCCCAGCCGCCGGCGCCCAGGGCGAGCTTGCCGGCATGCTCATCGTCAAGGCCTACCTGCGCGACAGCGGCCAGGAGGGCCGCACCCGCGTCCTGGTGCCCGATTCCGCTCACGGCACGAATCCCGCTTCCGCCACCATGGCCGGCTTCCAGGTCGTGACCGTCCCCTCCGACGCCTCGGGGAACACGGACGTGGGCGCCTTCGCCGCCGCCCTGGACGACGGCGTCGCGGCCATGATGCTGACCATGCCCAACACCCTCGGCCTGATCTGTCCGCACATCGGCGAGATCGCGCAGATGCTGCATCGCCGCGGCGCCTTGCTCTACGGCGACGGCGCCAACCTCAACGCTCTCCTGGGGCGCGCCCGCTTTGGCGACCTGGGCTTCGACGTTGTCCATCTGAACATGCACAAGACCTTCAGCACGCCACACGGCGGCGGCGGGCCGGGCGCCGGCCCCCTCGCCGTCAAGGGCTTCCTGGTGCCGTACCTGCCCACGCCCGTGGTCGAGAAAAACGGTGGTGCCTTCGTCCTGGCGGCGCCGGAGTGCAGCATCGGTCGTCTGGGTCTCTTCCACGGCCACTTCGGCGTGCTCCTGCGCGCCTATGCCTACATCCGAACCCTTGGCGACGAGGGCTTGCGGCAGGTCAGCGAGAATGCCGTCATCAACGCCAACTACGTCCTCGCCCGCCTCCGCAAGGCCTATGACCTGCCCTACGACCGTCGCTGCATGCACGAGGTCGTCTTCTCGGGCAACCGCCAGCGGGCAAAAGGCGTCCGCGCCTGGGACATCGCTAAGCGGCTCATCGACTACGGCTTCCACCCGCCCACCGTCTACTTTCCGCTGATCGTGGACGAGGCGCTGATGATCGAGCCGACGGAGACGGA
Organism: uncultured Chloroflexia bacterium; assembly: GCA_963701285.1. Lineage (GTDB taxonomy): Bacteria > Chloroflexota > Dehalococcoidia > SM23-28-2 > SM23-28-2. Next base: position 950,303 of record OY969584.1, read on the forward strand.
GAGCAAGGAGGCTCTGGACGCCTTCTGCGACGCCATGCTGGCCATCGCCCGCGAGGCAGAGGAGGAGCCGGAGGTACTGCACGAAGCGCCCCACGCGACACCAGTGGGCCGCCTGGACGAGGCCGCCGCCGCCCGCAAGCCGCTGCTCCGGTGGCAGGCGCCCCAAGGAGAAGGGAGGGAGACTCGTGCCTGAGCTGCCCCCCGAGCTGAACCCACCCGCGCGCGTCCTGCTGGGCCCCGGCCCCTCCACCGTGCATCCGCGCGTCTATCAGGCCATGATGGCGCCCGTCTTGGGCCACCTCGACCCCGACTTCCTGCGCATCATGGACGAGACCAAGGACCTGCTGCGCGCCGCCTTCCGTACCCAGAACGAGCACACCATCGCCGTCTCCGGCACCGGCTCCGCCGGCATGGAAGCGGCCGTGGCCAACCTCATCGAGCCCGGCGACCGCGCCGTCGTCTGTATCAACGGCTTCTTTGGCGACCGCATCGCCGAGATGGCCTCCCGCTACGGCGCCGAGGTGGCCCGCGTGGAGGCCGAGTGGGGCCGCATCATCGAGCCGGAAGCCGTGGAGGCGGCGCTGAAGGCCGGGCGCACGAAGCTGGTGGCCATCGTTCACGCCGAGACCAGCACTGGCGTCTGGCAGCCCCTGGCCGACATCACCCGCCTGGCCCACGCCCACGGCGCTCTCCTCCTGGTGGACAGCGTCACGTCCTTAACCGGCTGCGAGCTGGCGGTCGACGACTGGGACATCGACGCCACCTTCAGCGCCAGCCAGAAGTGCCTGTCGGCGCCGCCCGGCCTGGCCCCCCTGACGCTCGGCCCGCGGGCCACCGCCGCCCTGCAGGGCCGCGAGACCAAGGTTCGGAGTTGGTACCTGGACATGACCCTGCTCGACAACTACTGGGGCGGCAAGCGGGCCTACCACCATACGGCTCCTATCACCATGGTCTATGCCCTGCGCGAGGCCCTGCGCCTGGCGATGGAGGAGGGGCTGGAGGCGCGCATCGGCCGCCACCGCCGCAACGGCGAGGCCCTCTGGGCCGGCCTCGGGGCCATGGGCCTGGCGCTGCACGCCCCGGAGACCTACCGCCTGCCCGTCCTCACCACCGTCCGCATCCCCGAGGGAATCGACGACCTGAAGCTGCGCCGCGCCCTCCTCTACGACCACGCCATCGAGATCGGCGGCGGGCTCGGTCCGCTGGCGGGCAAGGTCTGGCGCATCGGCCTTATGGGCTACTCGTCCTCGGCGGAGAACGTCCTGGCGGTGCTCCAGGCGCTGGAGCAGGAGCTGGCCAGCCAGGGCTTCCGAATGGAGAAAGGGGCCGGCGTGGCCGCCGCCGACCGGGTGCTGGGGGCCGCCTAGGCCCCGTTGTGACCGGGGAGTTGTAGGGGCGCCGCTTGCCGCGCGTCACGGTCGTGCTGCTGTCCGCCACGAATGTCAGCGCTAAACGCGGCCCTACTTCCTAAAGACGTAGACTCCCCAGCTCAGACACTCGCGTCCTCCGCGGAAATACTGCTGCTTGTCTTTCTCCGTCAGGACGGCGATTTCGCCGTTATCTGCGTCACCCGGATTCTCGCGAATGTAGTCGTAAGCGGCCAGCCAAGTCAGACCGCAATAGTGGTCCCAATCATCCCGATTACTCGCGATAGAGTATACGAGCGTCAACCCGATTCCCTCCCCGATGGCGATGTTGCTGGCATGCGACGTGAAGTCGTCCTCCGATATCCCGCTCAGCGTCAGGTAATCCTGTGAGGGTCTCGTGGCCCAGAAGGGAGTACCGGCTACGACAATTCCACCGGCCCGGGTCCAGTTCGCTAGGTGTGCGAGCGTTCCCTTCCAGCCGGCGAATATCCACTCCGCGCCGACGCACATGGCCACGTCATAGCTGCCAGCGTCAGCCTGGAAGTCCTGGCCAGGTTGGTTGCGGATTTCGACGAACTCAGAAAGTCCGCGCCTTTGAACTGTGGCTTCCGCGCTGGCGCAGTGCTCGGGATTGAGCTCCACACCCGTGCAACGCGCTTGATATTTCGCGGCGATCCGACATAATAGTTCGCCTTTTCCGCTAGCAATGTCGAGGACTTTTGCGTTCGCAGCCAGGTTCAGGATGCCCACCACGCGTTCTAGTTTCGTCTCACTGATCGGGTTGTCGATGACGTGGTAGCGCCGGGTCAGCGCAAAGAATTTCAAGCGGTCCATCTGAGTCTCCTGCTATGGGCTCAACGCAGTCGTGACTGGTGGACTACCAGCGTTGAAATGTTCGTCGTGCTTTGTGCCATTGAGAAGCACGAGGTTCCGAGAAGTCAAGCTTCTGTCAGCGGGGCAATACAATCGCTCCGTGGAGAACATTCTCGTCGGCACGGCCTCCTGGACCGACGCTACGCTCGTCAAGTCCGGCCGCTTCTACCCCGCCGAGGCGAAGACGCCGGAGCAGCGGCTGCGCTTCTACGCCAGCCAGTTCCCGGTGCCCCGCCGCCCAGTTCGGCGCATCGAGCGGCGTCCTTACGGCAAGTCCGCCCTGACCTCATAGTGTTGCGAACGTTCGTCGAAGCGCGAAAGCAGCCTCCGCGCCTCAGGTGGCACGACAGCCGCCTCGTAGTCGTCGCCGGCGAACTCCCGCACAGCATCCAGCGAATCGAACCACATGACGGTGACGAACTCGACCTCCTCACCCAGGTTGCGCCGGAAGAGCTGGATCCCCTCGTAGCCGGCGATGCTCCTGGCCGCGATCCCGGCGAAGATCTCGCTCTTGAGCAACGCTTCGTAGGCCTCGGCGTTGCCGGACGAAGTATAGCCGTGCCAGACGCGACTGATCGTGCTTCCGTCGTCGTGATAGCCGTAGCTACCCCTCCACCCGCGGGACGGTGAGCTGGCCGTAGGGTAGCACCAGGATCGAAGGCTCGGCGCCGCCGTTCCGGGAGCGGAAGCGGTCGCGAAGGGTGGCCAGCGTCGCTTGCACGTCGGGGCAATGGTTTAGGTGGGCGCGCTCCGTCTCCGCGCGGCTCATCGCCGAGTGCAGGTAGACATCGGCCCTGGCCTGCACCATCGTCTGGCACTGGATGGCCCACTGCTCCAGCTCCGCGAAGCCGGGCGCCAGCACCATCTCCAACAGCTCAGGGGCCGACTTCCGCCACGTCACCATCTCCGCGTAGTGAGGCTGGCCCATGCCCTCCGCGCACTCGGCCGCCAGCAGCACCGCGCCGCCATCGTTGACCCCCTGGGCGGCGACCGACATGCCCTTGATCGACTGGTAGAGGTTGATATCCGCCGGATAGCCCATGTTGGTGGTCAGAGCGACGTCGTAGCGCTGAGGGATGCGGCGCAGGTAGGCGCGCTCGGCGAAAGCGATGCCAGCGTCATGGGCCTGCGCCATCTCGCCGGCGAAGACGCCGGTGATCTCCTTGCGCTCGTTTAGGGTGACGTTGAGGAGGAAGGTCGGGCGGGTGGACAGGGCCACCTGGCGTATCTCCTCGAAGATGGGATTGCCCTTCGCCTGGCACCAGGTGGCCTTGGGGTGGGCCAGCATCGGCCCGCCGTGGTTGCTCATGATGATCTCCGCCCCGGCGATGCCCGGTAGCAGCGCCTTGCCGCCGCCGGAGTAGCCGGCGAAGATGTGGGGCTCCACGAAGCCGGTGAGGATGCGGACGCTGGCCTCCAGATAGTCGCGGTTGATCCAGATCTCCGCGCCACGTTCGTTGCGCCCGAAAAAGGTCTGCTGGCGGCGGTCCTGGGCGTCGTGCTGGACGATGCGGTGGCCGTCCACCACCTCCTGTCCCAGCATATCGACGAGCTCCGCGCGGGTGTTGGGGCGATGCATGCCGGTGCCGTTCACCAGGACGATGCTCTCCCGGCGCGCGCCGGCCACGGCCAGCACCTCGAGGATGGCCGGCAAGAGGATGCGGTTGGGCACCGGCCGGGTGATGTCGCTGAAGACGATGGCGACGCTGTCCTCCGGCTGCACCAGCTCCGCCAGCGGCGGCGAGCCGATCGGTTGGCGCAGGGCGCGGCTCACCGCCGCCATGGGGTCGGCCACCGGCGGCAGGCGTTCTGGCAGCAGGACGTGGGCATGGTCGGGCAGCTCCACGTCGAGCCCCTGGCGACCATAGGGCAGGTGCATATTCATGGCCGGCTTCCTGTCCCCACCAGTCTAGACGGCCTGCGGCGAGAGTGTCTAGCGCACATCTAGGTGCGCAAAGTGGCGCCGCACGCGGGACACCTCCGACAGCAATTTGCTGAGCACTGGTAACGACACCCCGGACCCACAGGGGTTGACTCCACCGACCGTCGCGCTTATAGTCACCCGTGTGCCCTGAACCCATGATGACGCCCCTGGGCGAGACGTTGCAGCGCGCCCGTCTGGCCCGGGGAGTGACGCTGGAAGAGGCGGAGCGGAGTACCCGCATATCCCGCCGCTATCTGGAAGCCCTGGAGAACGAGAACTTCGGGCTTCTGCCAGCCCCCGTTTACGCTCGTGGCTTCCTGCGCACCTACGCTCGCTATCTTGGCCTGGAGCCGACCGATCTCCTTCCCCTGTTCCCCGTCGGCTATCTGGATGTGCCTCCCCTGCAGCCGATGCCCAAGGTCACGACGCCTCGTACCTGGCCGGGCAGTGGCCTGCTGGCCGCCGGGGTAGTGGCGGTCCTGCTGCTGGTGGTGGTCGGGCTGTACGCCTTGGGCGGCAGCGGAAGCAGCAGCCCGTCCCTGCTCGGCCCTCAGACGCAGAGCCCGGAGACCGGCGCCGCGGGCGCGGTGCCGACATCGACGAGACGCGCGGTAGCGGCCATCACCGTAGCGCCGGTGCAAACGGCGACGCCGTCGGCAGCGGCGCAGACGCCTGCCGTCGCTGAGACGCCCGCCGTCGCCGGGACGCCCGCGACCACCGGCGAGGCGCCGCCGGTTGTGCCGCCGGCGGCCGGCGTACTGCCCGACCTTCGCGGCCAGACACTGGCCGAGGCCGGCGCTGCCCTGCGGGCCGTGGGCCTCAACTATCTATCGGTGCAGGTGCGCAGCGACCTACCCGCCGGCGAGATCATCCGGCAGTCGCCGGCCGCCGGCGCCGAGATCGACCCCGAGCAGGTAGTGACCCTGGAGGTTAGCCGGGGTCCCTAGCCCATGGCGGGCTCAGGCAGGCACAAGCGGCGGGGCACACCCTGGCTCGGCCGGCTCTTCCGGATCGTTCTGGCGGCGGGCGCCGGCCTGATAGGCCTGGTCGCCTGGGTGGGCTACATCTGGGTGAAGCCGCAGCGCCTTCTCCTCGCCGAGCCCACTCCGCCCGACATCTCGCCTGAAGACGTCTGCTTCCCCAGCCACGATGGCCTCCGCCTGCACGGCCTCTATCTGGCTGGACGGCCCGGCTCTCCTGCCCTCCTCCTCTGCCACGGCTACTACCGTAGCCTGGCGGAACCCTTTTCGGTGGGCTGTGAGCTGAACCGCCTGGGCTATCACGTGCTGCTCATCGACTTTCGCGCCTGCGGCCTCAGCGACGGCCGCTTCACCACGCTGGGCTATCGGGAAGTGGCCGACGTGCAAGGGGCGGTGGACTACCTGCACGAGCGTCTGGGCCAAAGGCGGCTGGGCGTGCTGGGCATCTCGATGGGGGCGGTGGCCGCCCTCCTGGCGGCGCCAAGCTGCCCATCGATCGCCGCCATCGTGGCCGACTCCGCCTACGCCGACCTGGAGAGCACCATCCGCCACAAGATCAAGGATATCCTGCGCCTCCCCTTCTTGGTGGGCCTGGGCTGGGCCTCGATCCGCATCGGCGAGTGGCTATCGGGAGGCAACGTGGCGGCGGTGCGGGCGGTGGACGCGGCGGCCCGCCTGGGGCCGCGGCCGCTGCTGCTGATCTACGGCGAGAGGGACGACTACCTGCCGCCGGACAACGCCGAGCGGCTGTTCCAGGCGGCGGGTGAGCCTAAGGAGCTGTGGCTGGCGCCGGGCAGCGGCCACGCCATGGCCCGCCTGGACCACGGCCGCGAGTACGTGGAGCGGGTGCACGCCTTCTTCCGGCGGTGGCTGGTCGACGAATTGTAGGGGTCGTTCGCGAACGATCCCTACCCCTCGCTTAGGGCGTGGACAACCTCGATGCGATAGTCCACGATCTCCGCGTCGGGCCGTTCGGTGTGGATGAAGGCCACCACCTTCGACAGCACCTGGTGGGCGTGGTCGGCGCTGGTCGTGACGCAGCTTATCCCCAGCGAGGCCATCTGCCAGCGGTCGTGGTCGGCGACCTCCGCCGCCGACACGTTAAACCGGTTGTGGATGCGGGCGATGAGAGACTTGAGCACCTGGCGCTTGCCCTTGAGGGAGTGGTTCTCGGGCAGGCGCAGCCAGACCCGGCACAGGCCCACGGTCATGCTAGTCGTCCGGGGCGTCTTCCCCAACTGGTCGGGGCAAGGGGGGCAAGTCGCCTGGCTTCTCCAGGCCAAAGTACTCCAGGAAGCGGAAGGTCGTGCCGAAGAGATAAGGCCGGCCCGGAGTCTGAGCCCGGCCGACCTCGGCGATGAGCCCCCGCGCCTTGAGGGAGGCGACCGCCCGCTCGCAGTTGACGCCCCGGATGGCCTCGATGGCCGGGCGGGTGATGGGCTGCTTGTAGGCGATGATAGCCAGGGACTCCAGGGCGGCGTGGGAGAGGCGATGGTCTTCGTCCAGGCCCAAGAAGCGCTCCACGTAGGCGGCGGTCTCGGGGGCGGTGACCATCTGCACTGCGCTCTCCGTCCGCTGGAGACGCACGCCCCGCTGGTGGCAGTCGGCGCCCAGAGCGGCCACCGCTTCGTCCACCGCCTGGAGGCTGACACCCAGCGCGCGGGCGATGGCCCCCATCTCCAGGGGCTCGTCAGCCACGAAGAGGATGCTCTCCACGATGGCCTTGAGCTCGGCGAGCGACGGTTGGCTGTCCATGGCTTGGCCTAGGCGTTTTCCTCGGGAGGAGTGGAGGGCGGCGGCGTCCCTGGCCCGAAGCGAATCTGGACGGTGGGCAGGCCCACCAGCGCCACGCCCATCTTCTGTTCGATGGTCTCCTGAGCCAGGCGGCAGGCCTCCTCGGTGGTCAATCCCACGTTGGCATCGGGGGTGAGGGTCAGGTTCAGGGCCACGGCCAGCCCCTTGTCGCGGGCGGCCACCATCGCCTGCGCCTCCTGCACCTGAGGAAGGGAACGCAGCTCCTCCTCGAGGCGCTGGGTTATAGCCTCGATGGGCAGGATGGCCGTGGCGCCGGTGACGCTCTCCAGCCGCACCTCGGCCGCAGGTTTGGCGGGCACCAGCTCGGCCACGATGGCCATGAGGCCAAGGACGATGAGGGCGGCCGCGCCCAGGGTGAGGACGAGCTTGGAGGCGGTATCGGTGTGGTCGTTCAGGAAGCTGACCAGGTCGCTCAAACGGTCGATGGTCTGGGTGTCGGCGCCCCAGGTGAGGAGGATGACCAGCGCCATGAGAACGACCCAGACGAACGCCAGCCCCACTATGGCTGCCCGGTTGAAGTCGTCCACGCTCCCTCTCCCTTAGCCTAGCGCCCGCCCTAGCCCGAGGCAGGGCCGGCCGCACAAGCCGTCGCCGGCGGCCTCGCCCAGGCGGGTCGGCAGAATGCGGTTCGTGAGGTCCTGCCGCTCGTCTATCAAGTCGGCCGCACGATTTTCGGCGTCAGTGTAGACGCGTAAATAGTTATCGGTCAACCCCTGCCAGAGCAGCCGGCCGCCCCGCCGCTGGCGGGCTTCCTCCCAGAGAACCGGCAGCGTCCGGCCCTGGAAGCGGGCGCGAAAGGCCTCGGTCGAGGCGTGGGACAGGCCGAGCATGCGCTCCAGGCGGTGGCGCTTCGTGGCGGGCGGCACCTGGTCGGCCATGAGCGCGGCGGCGGTACCCGGCCGGCGCGAGTAGGGGAACACGTGGATGGCGGCGAAGTCCGCCTCCTCACACAGGCGACACGTCTCCTGGAAGTCGGCCTCCGTCTCGCCGGGGAAGCCGACCATGACGTCGGTGGTGATGGCCACGTCGGGTATGCGAAGGCGGATGAGCGACGATGCCTCCAGGAACTGGCCAGCGCCGTAGCGGCGGCGCATGGCCGCCAGCACGCGGTCGCTGCCACTCTGGAGGGGGAGGTGGAAATGGCGGCAGAGGCGGGGGTCCTCCCACGGGCGGAGCAAGCTCTCGTGGATGTCCTGGGCCTGGAGCGACGAGAGGCGGATGCGGGGGACGGTGGTGCGGGCCAGGAGAGCGGCCAGCAGCGGCGTCGGGCCGCCAATTTCGTCCAAGTCGCGGCCATAGTTGCCCAGCTGAGTGCCGGTCAGCACCACCTCCTGCACTCCTTCCGCCTGGCGGGCCAGCACATGGGCCACCACGTCGTCGATGGGCACGCTGCGCTCGCGGCCGCGGGTGCGGGGAACGATGCAGAAGGAGCAGACGTCGTTGCAGCCTTCCTGGATCTTGACGAAGGCGCGGGTGCGGGCAGACGCCCGCCCGTCGGGGCGCAGGCCGTCGCCGGGCGGCAGGGGTTGGCGGGAGGTGTCCCTATGGCCGAGGCGAGTCAGGAGAGCCGCCGCCAGCGAGGCCTTGTCCCGGTTGGCCACCGCCAGGTCGGCGCCCAGGCGTTCGGCCGGGCCGGCGCCGGCGCCGGCGCCGGCGCTCTCGGCGTAGCAGCCGGTCAGGACAACGGTGGCGCCGGGCGAAAGGCGGCGGGCTAGACGCACGAGGTGGCGCGACTTGCGGTCGGCCACGTGGGTGACGGAGCAACTGTTGATGACGTAGGCGTCGGCGGGCGCCGGCCGCTGGATGACGCGGCAGCCGCGGGCCAGCAGCTCGCGGGCCAGGCCCTGCGACTCGGCCTGGTTCAGCTTGCAGCCGAGAGTGAGGACGGCGACGGTGGGGCGCACATCAGGAGACATGGCTCTCCAGGCAATGATAGCTTGTTCTACCGGTATGACAAGGATGTCTTGATGGACACCGTTGTTATCTGTATAATATATGCGGATAATGGAGGCGCCGCCGAAATGAAGAGGCTGACTGTCCCTGAGGAAGGTGTAGAAAGACTGAACATCCGCATGCCCCGCGAGCTGGCCGATGAGCTGAAGCGGTTGGTGCCCGCGCGCAAGCGGAGCCAGCTCATCGTCGCAGCAACGGCGGAGGCGGTGGCGCGACTGAAGCAGCAAGAGGCCCTCCGAGAAGAGAAGATCTGGTCCGACGAGAACCATCCCGACCTGACGACGCAGGAGGGCATCAATCGCTATCTGCGCGAGATGCGGGTATCCTGGAGAAAGCGGCTGCGTGAACGGCTATCTGCTGGACTCTGATATCATCATCTGGCGGCTGCGTGGCAACGCCGAGGTATTGGCCCTGCTGCGAGGGCTCGCCGAAAGGGGGCGTCTCTACTGCTCCGTCGTGTCGATTCTGGAGGTAGAGGCAGGCATGCGGAAAGGGGAGGAACGGGGGACGGTCGGCTTCCTCGACGGGCTCCACGACCTTCCTGTGGACAAAGCCGTGGCCAGGAAGGCTGCTCGCTACCTACGCGAGTTCCGGCCCCGCGGCGTGACTCTCGACTTCGCCGACTGCCTGATCGCCGCCACGGCTGGCCTCAACGACCTTGTGTTGGTCACCAAGAATATGACTCATTACCCGATGGAGGACGTGGAGTTGCACGCCGAGCGGGCGGCCGGGGAGCGTTCGCCAGGGGACTAGCCTGGACGTGTTCTCGGGGAAGGTGAGGGTGCTATGGTTTTGCCTCTGACTGCTCCCTACGGTTCTTGGAGATCGCCCATAACGTCGCAGCTCGTCGCCTCGGGGACCGTCGGGCTCACCCAGATTGAGGTCGATGGAGACGACGTGTACTGGATCGAGATGCGCCCGGCGGAGGGCGGCCGCTGCGTTATCGTGCGGCGGACCCCGGACGGAAGGACGGAAGACGTAACCCCGCCCCCGTTCAACGCTCGGACGAGGGTGCACGAGTACGGTGGCGGAGCATTTGCCGTCGCTGACGGCACTGTGTACTTTTCGAACTTCGCCGATCAACGCGTCTATCGTCAGGCCCCCGGTGGTCAGCCCACGGCGATCACTCCGGAAGCCGATCTGCGCTATGCGGACGGCGTCATCGACCGCCGACGAGGGCAGCTAGTCTGTGTCCGGGAGGACCACAGCAGGAGCGATCGCGAAGCGGTGAACGCGATCGTGGGTGTTGATGTCGCCGGTCTTCACGAGGGCGAGGTCCTTGTGGCTGGGAACGACTTCTACTCTTCTCCGCGCCTCAGCCCGGACGGTTCGCGCCTGGCCTGGCTTACCTGGAATCATCCGAATATGCCGTGGGACGGAAGCGAGCTCTGGGTCGGCGAGCTTGAGGACGACGGTTCCATCTCTGCGGCGAAGTTGGTTGCCGGCGGGCTCGACGAATCGATCTTCCAGCCAGAGTGGTCGCCGGACGGTATTCTCCACTTCGCCTCCGATCGGAGCGGCTGGTGGAATCTGTACCGCTGGCGCGATGGGCGGGTCGAGCCTCTTCTGGAGATGGAGGCCGAGTTCGGAAGGCCTCAGTGGCTCTTCGGCATGTCCACCTACGCATTCGAGTCAGTGGGTCGTATCGTCTGCGCTTTGGGGAGGGGCACCTGGCAGCTGGCGAGCCTGGAGACGGCCAGCCGGAAGCTGAGACCCATCGAGACCCCGTACAGCGAGATCGTTGGGGTCCGGGCGGTTCCCGGGCGTATCGTGTTCTTCGCCGGCTCACCAACGGAGGAGATGTCCATCGTGCAGCTGGATGTGGCTTCGTCGCGGCTGGACGTGCTGCGCTCCTCGAGCGAGGTTGCGGTGGATTCCCGATACCTCTCGAACCCGGAGCCCATCGAGTTCCGGACCGAGAAGGGGCTCACTGCGCACGCCCTCTTCTATCAGCCTCGCAACGGGGACTACTCTGCTCCCTCCGCTGAACGTCCGCCCCTCCTCGTGAGGGCCCACGGCGGGCCGACGTCTGCCGTGTCCAGCGCCCTCAACCTGGGTACGCAGTACTGGACCAGCCGTGGTATCGCTGTTCTCGACGTCAACTACGGGGGGAGTACCGGCTACGGCCGAGCGTATCGAAAGCGGCTAGAGGGGCAATGGGGCATCGTCGACGTCGAGGACTGTGTGAATGGGGCGCGGTACCTGGTAGAGCGCGGAGACGTTGACGGCGAGCGGCTCGCCATCGCTGGCGGGAGCGCCGGCGGCTACACGACGCTCTGTGCGCTCACTTTTCGAGATGTCTTCAAGGCCGGCGCGAGCCATTTCGGGGTGAGTGATCCAGAGGCTCTAGCGAAAGAGACCCACAAGTTCGAGTCGCGCTATCTGGATGGGCTGATTGGGCCCTATCCGGAGCGCCGCGATCTCTATAGACAGCGCTCGCCGATAGACTCCATCGAGAAGCTGTCCTGCCCGGTGATCTTCTTCCAGGGGCTGGAGGACAAGGTGGTCCTGCCCAATCAAGCTGAACGGATGGTCGGGGCCCTACGGGCGAAAGGGGTGCCCGTCGCGTATCTCACGTTTGAGGGCGAGGAGCACGGATTTCGGCGGGCCGAGAACATCAGGCGGGCGCTGGATGCCGAACTCTATTTCTACTCGCGCGTCTTCGGCTTAGAGCTCGCCGAGCCAGTGGAGCCGGTGTTGGTGGATAACCTCTAGGGCGGAGCCAACGGGCGGCCGGAGGAGTGCATACCCTCACGACCTCTGCTCACTGGAGCGGCCAGGAGGGCTCGCCGGGCTGGCCCTGGATAGCGAAGCTGCCGGTCTGCACTAGCTGGTCGTCCATGTACAGCTCGAACTCATAGCTGCCGCCGGGGAGGGGCTCTTCGCTCTCGTAGGCCACCCACCAGTTGCCGCTGTCGCCGCCCTCCCAGGGGTGGCGGTCGGACTCGTAGGTCCGGTCGCTGCCGCCGGACTGGGGGTTCTTCCAGGTCCAGACCCAGCGGAGCTCACCGACGCTGCCGGCGCCCTCGTAGTCGAAGAAGGCGTAGAGGTTCTGGGTGCCGGCCGCGAAGCTGCTGGTCGGCCCGATGGGCTCGTCGTCCTTGCTCACGTCCGCGGCGAAGGTGACGGGCCCGATAGACGGCCCCACCGGTGCCCGGCCCACGTAGGTGATGGCCGAGGCCACCTTCTCCCCTTGGACGAACAGCTCGAGGCGGTACTCGCCCGAGGCCAGGGGCTTGTCTGGCTCCAGGCTGGCCCAGGCGGTGCCGTTCTCCTCCAGGTCCCAGGGCGGTCGCGGCCCGCTCAGCTCGTCGTCCAGCACGCCGTCCACATACCACTTGTCCACCCACTCGTAGCCCTTCTGCATACCGGCGTAGTCGAAGGAAAAGACGAGGTGATCGATGCCAGCGGGGAACTCCTTGACGATGTCCACCAGCTCGCCGTCCTGGGTGACGTCGCGGGCGAAGACAAGGCCGGTGACAAATGTCTGGCCCGCCTGGGGCGTAGCCACGGCGGCTCGCGTGCGCTGCCCAGACGCCACGAACTCGCCGGCGCGAGCGCGAGCGATGAGGTCCTCGGCCAGGTTCACCGGGCGCACGCGGTTGATGGAGCCGCCGACATCGATGGTGGCCCGGGTGGGGACGCCGACCAGCTGGCCGGCGTCGTCCAGGGCGGCACCGCCGCTGTTGCCGGGGGCGGCGGTGGCGTCGGTCTTGACCCACGCCCGGCGCTGGGTCACTCCCTCCTGCGAGAGGAAACCGCTCACACGGCCGGTGCTCAGGGTGATCGTCTCGCCGCCGATGGCCGGATAGCCCAGGATGTTGAGTTCCTGGCCCACCACCAGCTCGCTGGCGTCGCCGATGGGGATGGCGGGGAGGTCCAGGGTGCTAGGGTCGATGGGGTTGCCCTCGTTGTCGGCATAGGGCTGGATGACGGCCAGGTCCAGCAGAGGGTCCTGGGCCAGCACGTGGGCGAAGTAGGACGGCTCGGGTGGCTGGTCGGTCTGCACCGTGAGGGCGACGCCCAGCTCGTCCCAGCGCAGGATCTCGCCCGTGTCCGTTTGGGTCTCCTCTTGCACCACGTGGTAGTTGGTCAGGATGAGGCCGGTCTTATCGATGATGGTGCCGGAGCCGCCCCAGAGTTCTTGGTAGCCGCTATCGGTCTGCTGCAGGGCGACGACTTGGACGACGGCGTGGGAAAGGGCATCCAGGGAGGCGGCGCCCGCGGTGCTCGTGGGCGTGGCCGCGGCGGCGGTGGCCGTGGCGACAGGCGTCGGCGAAGGTGAGGGCTTGGTCTCCCCGCCGCCGCATCCAGCGGCTGCCAGGACCAGAGTCAGACTCGCCGCGAGGGGGACCAACGACCAGGGTCGCATCATGCCACCGCTCCTTCGACAACTCCAAGGATTGTAGCGGCCCGCCGGAATGGGCGTCAATGGCTGCGCTGAAGAGTGGAGAGGGCGTGTGGCGGGCTTGTGCTCCTGCTCTAGACCCATGCTGCTCCCCATCGCATAATGCGAGGAGGGTGCGGCCGGGTTGAGTGAGGACGAAGCTTGTCTCCCATTGCCGCCGTTTCTTCCCTTCGGGTCGTCACACTCGAACAGGAAAGGCGTCTAAAGTAGAGGAGAACGGCCGCCGAGCCATTGGCTCGCGGTCACGGCTCGCATATCCAGCGTGAACACTGATTATGACGCCATCGTAGTCGGGGCCGGGCCCGCTGGCTCGGCCACCGCCCGGGACATTGCGGCCCGGGGCTTCCGCACGCTCCTCGTCGAGGAACACGAGGCCATCGGTGAGCCGCTGCACTGTGCCGGGCTGGTCTCGCCGCGGACGCTGGAGTTGGCCGGCGTGACCGACGGCTTGGTCATCAACGAGCTGCGGGGCGGCTTTGTGAACTCGCCGCTCGGTATCCGTCTGCCTCTGGGTGGCGAGCGGCCTCACGCCGTGGCGATACACCGGCAGCGGCTCGATCAGCTTCTGGCGGCCGCGGCTCAGGAGGCAGGAGCCGAGCTCTGGACGGGGGCCCGCCTTGTGGCCCTGGAACGGCAGCTCGGCATGCTGGGCGTGCGCCTGAGTCGGCGCGGGCGGCCGCGGGTCTTGCGCACGCGCCTGCTGATCGGGGCGGATGGCGCTCAGTCGCGCGTGGCTCGCTGGCTGGGGTTGCGACCCCGCTACGAGGAGCGCATCCTGGGTCTGGGGGCGGAGGCCAAGCTGGCGACGGAGCGCCTGGACTTCCTGGAGATCTTTGTTGGGAACAGCATCGCGCCGGGGTTCTTCGCCTGGGTCATCCCGCTGGGAGAGGGTAGGGCCCGCATCGGCATCGCCACCAACGATGGCAAGCGACCGATCCACTACCTGCGCAGCCTGGTGGAAGGCTTCCCGCGCGTGTTCGCCGGCGCCCAGTTCGGCAGGCTGTACGGCGGCGTCATCCCGCTCAAGCGGCGTCAGCGCATGTACTGCGACAACGCGATGCTGGTAGGGGATGCCGGTGGCCAGGTAAAGCCGACCTCCGGCGGTGGCATCTACACCGGCCTGGTGGGCGCCAAGCACTGCGCCCAAGCGGCGGTGAGAGCGCTGGCCGAGGATGACCTCTCGACGGCTTCGCTGGCCCGCTACGAGAAGGCCTGGGCGCGGGAGATGGGTCGCGAGCTGGCGCGAGGGTGGGACTTGAGGCGCATCTTCCTGGCCCTGGATGACCGCGAGCTGGATGGGCTGATCTCTGTCTTCCGCTCGCAGCGCCTTCGCCGGCTGGCCGACAAGGACGGCGACATCGATTTCCCGTCCCGGCTTTTCTCCCGCCTGCCCCTGGCGATCCCCGTCCTTCGACCCTTCCTGCACACCGCCCTGCACCTGCTGGGACGGCGGGCGCGGACTCGCTGGGACCTCCCCGAACCTGAGCCGGACGGCGAAGCGCCGCAAGGCTAGTCGCGGAACAGTCGCCACGTCGGGGCTATGGCAGGCCGGGCGAGGCGAATCCGCCTAGCGACATCCACGCCTCGAAGGTGGTGCCGTTCCAATGCCGGTACCACACATCGCCACCGGCGCCGCGAGCGAACAGGTAGAGGTCGGTCGCGCCCGCAGCCGCTTCGCTGGGTGTGCTGGTGACGATCCCGCCCAGCGACTGCCAGGAGCTCCATACTCCCTGACTCAGGCGCCGGAAGCATAAGTCGCCACCGGATCCGATGGCGGCGACGTAGATATCGCTGCCGACCAAGGTGGCGACCGGCTGGCTCTTGATGGTGCCGCCCAGCGTCTGCCAATTCTCGAAGCTGGCACCGTTCCAGCGGCGGTACCAGATATCCGAGCCTGCCCCGCGCGCGAAGACGTACATATTGTTTGTCGCCAACGCGACGGCGCTGGGCCCGGCGCTGATGACCCCGCCTAGACTGGTCCAGCCGCTCCAGTTGCCAGCGCTGAGCCGGCGGTACCAGAGGTCGTTGCCGCGGCCACGGCCGAACACGAAGACATCGCTTCCCGCGACCACGGCGGTCGGATCAGTCGTGAGACCACCCCCCAGGTGCTGCCACGCATCGAAGGTCGTCCCGTTCCAGTGGCGGTACACAAGCTGACCACCAGAGTTGCGGGCGAAGACGTAGAGGTTGCCGGAGCCGGTGGCGACAGCGCTGGGGATACCGCTGATGTGGCCGCCGAGGCTCGTCCAGGCGCCCCAGGTGCCGCCTCTTAGCCGACGGTACCACAGGTCGTTCCCAGAACCTCGAGCGAAGACGTAGAGGTCGGTGCCGGCGGCCACGGCGACCGGCGGGCTGTTGAGCACGCCGGCCAGGCTCGTCGATGTGCTCCAGACGCCTGCGCTGGACTTGCGGTAGCGGAGTTCGGCGCTGGCCCCCCGCCAGAAGACATACGCGTCGCCAGCGACTCTAGCGGAGCCCAGGTAGGACGCCAGGGGGTCCGAGGCGGCGATGCAGACCTGACCATTCTGGGCGCTCGCTATGATGTCTAGCCCGCTGGGGTCGGCGAAGGTGACGACCTGCACGCTCAGGGCGCTGCACCGGCCGGGCTGGCCCACGGTCAGAAAGGTTACATCTGCCAGGGCGATGTTGCCCGAGGCACCGGACGCGGATGCGCCCGTCAGGCGGACCTTGCCCGAAGCGTAATCGGGGTTGCAGACGGCGGAACCGAGGACGCTGCCAGGGTCAGCGGTGCAGGCGGTGGCATCAAGGACGGTGCTGTCGTATTGAAGGTCGACGGTGACGGCGCCCAGGCCGGGCGCGGGGATGTTCAGGGCGTCGAGCCTCACAGTCACACTGCCATTCGCCGGGACGTTGGCGGACTGAACCTGAACAGCAGCGCCGGCAGCGCTGGACTCGGGTCGCCCGGGCCCGAAGAGGGCGATAGCCACCGCCATCAGGCTCAGGAGGGCGAGGGTGTTTGTGATTCGACGACCGCGGTCTGGGGTGCGAATTATGTCTTGCATTGCAGCCTCTCGACAAGGGGGAATCGTCTCTCGGGGACGGAGCGCCATATCGTTATGTTTAGACGCGAGCGGGGAGTGGTTTGTTACCGCGGGCAGAAGGGACGGGTTTGAGGTTGGCCGGGCGGTGGGCAGCCTTCTGGCTGGGCTGTCAGACGGCGTGCTCGGTGCGGTTGATGAGATCGTCCTGGACGACGCGGCTGAGGTCGGCGAAGAGTGCGCTGTAGCCCGATACGCGGACGATAAGGCCGCGGTACGCTTCAGGGTCCTGCTGGGCGGCGATGAGCGTGGCGCGGTCCACCAGGTTCCACTGCAGGTGCTGGCCGCCCAGCGCGAAGTAGGCGCCCGCTAGGCCCCCCAGCACGTCGGCGGCGCGCTCGCGGGCGGCAGCGCCCAGGCTCAGCATCTGGTTGAGGGCCAGCCCGTTGGAGACCAGCGTGTGGTCCAGCTTGGCCGCTGACTTGAGGGCAGCCGTCGGCCCCTTCGCGTCGCGGCCGTTGGCCGGGCTGATTCCCTGGGATAGCGGCTGGCGGGCATGGCGGCCGTCGGGCGTGGCCCCCAGCATAAGGCCGAAGACGACGTGCGTCGTCACGCTGTACATTCCGGGCGAGTACCAGCCGCCGCGGAAGTTGGGGTGCTTCTCCACCGCCCGGCAGTAGATCTCGGCCGCCAGGCGGGCGAACCGGTCGGCGTCGTCATCGTCGTTGCCGTACTTGGGGGCCTTGTTGAGGAGCGTCTGCCGCAGCGGCTCCTGCCCGGCGAAGTCGGTATCGAGGGCAGCCAGCAGATCATCCATGGTGATGCGCTTGTCGCGGAACACCAGCCGGTCGATGGCCGCCAGGCTATCGCCGACGGTGGCGGTGCCGACGCCTTGGACGCCGGTGAAGTTGTAGCGCGCGCCGCCGGCGGTCAGGTCGAGGCCGCGCTCCAGGCAGTCGTCAGTGAGGGACGAGGCCAGGGGCACAGGCCGCCGCTCGGCGTGGCCGCGGGCCAGCCCCTCGAGGCCTTCGACCATCTGGCCCACGAGGTGCTCCACCTGCGCCCGGTAGGCCTCGATGACAGCCTCGATGCTCCCGAAGCCGCGCGGATCGCCGGTGGCCGGGCCCAGCTGTTCCGTCAGGACCCGCCCCCGCCCGTCGTTGAGCGCCAGTTCCAGGCAGAGCGGCAGGTTGAACAGCGCGGCATCGGAGGAGGTGAAGCTCTTGTTGGGCACCGCCGGCTCCACGCAGCCGATGATGCCGTAGGCGCGGGCGTCCTCCAGCGGGATGCCCCGATTGGCCAGGGCGGCGATGATCGCCTCGTCGTTGAAGAGCTGCAGGTTGCCGATGCCATCGGCCGCCGCCTGCATCACCGCCGCGCGGAAGGCGGGCGGAGAGCCCTTGTGCAGGCGAACGCCGAAGTTGGGCTGGGGCGAACGCACCCGGTTCATGGCCTCGAGCATCAGGCAGGAGAGCTCGTTGGTCACGTCTGCGCCGCGGGCGTCCATGCCGCCGATGACGGTGTTGGCGAAGTTGGTGAGGCCGGAGAAGGCCAGCGTCACCACGGAATCGAACAGGGGGATGGACTGGCTGAGCTTCAGGTAGAAGCAGCCCAGCAGCTCGAGGGCCTCTTCCCGCGAGAGCCGCCCGGCGTCCACGTCGGCCCGATACCAGGGGTAGAGGAACTGGTCCACCCGCCCCAGCGATATGGCCGACTCGAAGGACTCGATCTGGGTGGCATAGTGCACGAACAGGATGGCCTGGAGCGCCTCGCGGAACGTGCGGGCCGGGTGGGCGGGGACGCGGCGGCAGGCTTCGGCGATGGCCAGGAGCTCGGCGCGGTTGGCCGCGCCGGCATTCGCCAGGCGTTCGGCCTCGTCGGCGTAGCGGTTGGCCCAGGCGATGACCGCCCGCGCGGCGATCGCCATGGCCTCGAAGAGAGCGCGGCGCCCATCGTCGTCCGCCGCTTGTCCCCTGGTTCGCGCCTCTTCGGCGATAGCGAGCAGCCCTCGCTCCAGCACCCGCTGGTGGTTGATGAGCATGTGGCCGATGCCACCGGCCTCGGTGAGGATGAACGGCGCCACCCTCTTGACGTTCGCCGCGACGGCGGGCGACCAGTAGGTGCGGGCCACTTCCTCGGTGGTTTTGCCCCGCCAGTAGGGCAGGATGTCCTCCATTAGCTCGCGCTGGTCGTCCGGCGCGATGGTGAAGGTGTTGCAGTCGCGCTGGGCGATGTTCGGCAGCTCGCTCAGAAGGCGGCCGGCGACGCCTTCGGGGTAGACGCCGGCGCCCAACGGCTTGCCGGTAATGCTGCCGACGATGAGCTCGTCGGGCTGGATGCGGACGGTCAGGTGGCGGAGGATGTGCTCCAGGGCGCGCGCCTGGCGCAGGACGGCGGGCCGGCCTTCCGTCTGCCGGTACGATTCGGTGAGGTAGCGGGCGCGCTCGATACAGATCTCCCGCCGGCCGCGCAGGAATCGCTCCCGCAGGTGGCCCAGCCGGCCGGCGCCGGCGGGCGCCGCGGGGGGGAGGCCGCAGGCCTGGATCTGTTCAGCATCACGGCGTGATGACGGCATGGCTGGGCTCCTTGTGCAGCAGGAGGTCTCTTACCGATTGTAGCGCCGCGAGCAGATCCACGCCATGCTACGGCTGCCAGCGGTGGTCATGACAGTGGGCCGCAACGGCGGCCCACTGTCAGGCTAAGGGGCAAGGAGCAAGCGCTTGGGGTCTAGGGGTTGAAAGCCCAGTGTCCGTTCTGGCCGGTCACTAGGACCAGCACCGGTGTGAACTCTGTGAGCTGGCTCAAGTTGCTGGCCTCCGGCTCGTCGGGCAGGAAACGCAGCCACGTCTGGTCGGCTGCCAGGCTGTAGATAACTGTGTAGGGCACGTCGATGCCCTGGGTCGCTGTCTCCACCGGGCCACCGCTACCCAGGTAGCATACCCCGTTCCACCCCTCAGCCAGGCCGACCGTCGACTGGAGATCGGTGGCCGCCTGGGTCCAGACAAATGAGTCCGACGTGAGCAGGAACAGGGCATCGAACGCGTTGACCTCGGTGAGGGTGCTGGCGTCGGGTCGGTTGGGGAACCAGCGGTCGAACACGCCTCCGGGGCCCAGCCGGTACGCAGCGCTAAGGTTGTCCAGCGCTGCTGTCAGCGCCTCCTCCGTCGGCCGCGAGCTGCCCACCTGGCAGTCGAAGTTCCAGCCAGCTGCCATGGCCGCCGACACCGGCAAGGACTCGTCCGGCGTCGGCGTCTCGACGGCGCCGGGTGTAGATGAGGGGGTCGGGGTGTCGGTGGCCGCCGGTGTGGGGGAAGCCGTAGGCTCCGGCGAGGTGGTGGGGGAAGGCGTCGGCGCCGCCGGGATGCAGACCTGACCGTCCTGCGCGGTCGCGCTGATGGGCTGGCCGTTGATGGGGTCAGCAAAGGTCTCGATCTGCACGTGCAGGGGGCTGCAGTCGCCCGGCTGCCCCACCGCCTTGAAGGTGATGTCGGCCAGGACGATGTTGCCGGAGGCCCCGACCAAGGAGAAGATCTCGGTGTCGCTCACCCGCACCGTGTCGGCGGTGGGGAAGTGGCGGGTGCAGATGGGGACATCGAACCGATGGTCCGGGTCCGGGGTGCAGGCGGTGGCATCGATGACAGCGCCGTCGTACTGGATGTCGATGGTCGCGGCGCCAAGGGTGGGCGTAGAGATGTTAAGGGCGCGCAGGTGCACGGTCACGCTGCCGCCGGCGGAAACGTTGGCGGTGGCCGGCACCACCTGCACGGTGGGCTGGGCAGCGCCAAGGGCAAACTCGCCCCGCGCCATCAGGGCGATCCCCAGGGTCATCAGCGCGAAGACGGCGACGGCGGCGGAGCGCGCAATCGCAGACATCCGGCCGGGGTCGCGAGGTGCGACCACCTGGCCTGCAGGGTTGTCCTTCGCCGGCTCGTCAACGGCCGCTCGGCTGAGGGCCGTCACGGGTGCGGGTGGGTCTGGGGGGGCGACAGGCACCGGCAGAGGTGCGATCTCGGATTCATCACGTTTCCTGCTGGCGCGAGCGGGGCGGTTGATAGGCCGCCCGGCTCGAAGCAGGGCCAGCCCAAGCGCCAGCAGCGCCAGGGCGCCCAGGGTCAGGAGGAACAACCACTTGTGCTTCACTTCGTCACCCCCTTCTCAGCGTCTCAAGTCAGTCACGGGGCGCATAGCTCCCCTCTTAGGCCTGCCACGTACTGGAGGATGAACATCCCGTCCACGGAATCGACGTCGCCATCGCAGTCGACGTCTGCCGCTGCGAGGTACACAGCGCCCTCAGTACAGACATCGCTCCCCGCTCTCAGGCCGGCCACGTACTGAAGGACGAACATCCCATCCACCGAGTCGACGGTACCGCTGCAATCGGCATCGCCCGCCGTCACCGACGGCGGAGTCGGCGTGGGAGTGGGCGTGCGCGTCGGCGTGGCGGTGGGCGTCCGTGTTGGCGTTCGTGTTGGCGTGGCGGTGGGCGTGCGCGTAGGCGTGCGTGTTGGCGTGGCCGTGGGCGTGCGTGTTGGCGTGGCGGTTGGCGTGCGCGTTGGCGTTGTGGTGGGGGTTGGGGTTGGTGTGGGTGTTCCCGCCGCACAAGTCGCGTTCAACTCCTGCCCACTGCCTGCCTGAAACGCGGCCAAGGAGTAGTAGTAGCTGCCATCCCACTTGACGAACCTGTCAGGATCAGTGGTAGTTAAGCAATCGCTGTCGAAGCTGCTTCCGTTAGCACTGGGGTCTTCCCACCCCAATTCCAAGACGTAGCGGCTAGCATGATAGGTGTTGCCACGCGAGATGATGGGAGACAAGCCGTCGTTGGTTTGCTGGATGGCGTCCGCTCCACCCTGCGACTGCTCAGCCGCACTAGTAGTGTCACAGACGTTCCCCGTCAGGTACGTCGTCCCCCCACCAAAGTTTCCCACCTTGAAGCAGAAGAAGGCCGTCCACCAGCCCCACACCAGGTCGTGGATGTAGTTGTTCTCGACGTAGAGCGGACCGACGATCGGCGCGGCGAAGGCGATGCCCGCCCCGCAGCCCGCGACGTCGTTGCCAGTGACGTGGACATTGTTGTCTCCGCCCTCGACCTGGATGCCATCATCCGCGCAGTCGCGCACGGTGTTGTTGGCGATCGTGGTATCCCCATCGAAGCTGCCGTGAGCGGAGCCCTCTTCCTCGCCACCGATGCCGTCCCAGCCGCCGATGACGGTATTGCCGGTGATCGTGTGGCCGCCGCCGCTGGGGTTGCCGTCGTTGCTCTTGAACCAGATCGGGTCGGCGTAGCCACGCGGCTCACCAGAAGTGCGGCGCTGGATCAGGTTGTTGGTGATTGTAATGTGGGAGCCGCCGTACCACGAGGCGACCCCACCGCGGAACGAGTCCTCGCTCAATTCCTGGCAGTCGAAGTTCAGGAGCTTCATCCCGTCGATGGTGACATTACTAGGCTTGCCGCCGCCCGTGCCGTCAAGGAACACGCTGGCCCCAACGGTGTTCTGGATCGTCATTCCGCGGATCGCGGCGCCTGAGCCTGAGGCTATGTAGACACCGTTGTCGCGCTGACACTCGCCGTCGATGATCACCGTCCCGTCGCCATAGGGCTGAAGCGTGACCGGCTTCCCGGAGAGGTCAACCTGTTCGCCGTAGGTTCCGGCGTGGATGAGGATTGTGTCACCGGCGCTGGCAGCCTCCACCGCAGCCGTGATGGTACTGTAACCGCCGGCACCCACGGTCAAACTACTGGCGCTGCCACCTGCCGGTAGCCACAGAAAGGCTGCAAGGGCCGCAGCCCCGATCACCAGCAAGGCAAGGGCCCATCTGGAGCCGAGGGGGCGCCATCTGTTTGCGCCGGGCCGGGTGCCCAGGCGATTGGTAGGGCGTCCTTCCGCGTCCCGAGTAGTACTTCCCATATCTACGACCTCCTTCCCCACGGATACCCGGGGTTGCTTGCAGACATAATAAGTAGACGGCTTCTCGCCAGCGCCGTTACTTCTGCCGACAAGACAGCTCTCCGAGAGGCGTGGACCGGTAGGACGGAAGAGGCAGCCCGGCGGTAGGGCGGGAGGGCGGCGGAAGCCGGGCCGTGTGGCGGCGGGTCCGGGACGGATGGTCGTGCTGACGGTGGATCGATGGGGGAATTGCGCCTGTCATCCATACGCACCTCCAGACTGCGGCAAAGGCCGCTCGTGCTCTGGACCTGCAGGGTCGCCGGCGATGTGGCCGGCGTGGGCGTGCGGCGGGGTTGGGGAGGGGCCTGGGGATTGAAGCTGCGTCTCTATGAACGAGCAGTCCGTTGCTTGGCGGCCGTTTGGCTCCTGGCCTGTGGCGTCCGCGAAGGTCGGCAGATCGTGGTAGTAGGCTGTGCCGCTCGGCCCTGTCCACTTGATGAATAGGTCGGGATCGGTCGTGGACAGGCAGTCCTCGTCGAAGCTGGATTCGGGCACTGTCCCACCGGCGATCTCGAAGACGTACCGGCCGGTCTGGAAGATGTTGCGGCGAGACACGATGGGCGAAAGCCCCTCGTTGGTCTGGTGGATTCCGTCGGCGCCGCCATCGGGGCCAACCTCGGATGGGCTGTCCACATCGCAGACGTTCTCGGTCAAATACGTCGTCCCGCCTCCGGGGTTGCCGACTTTGAAGCAGAAGAGGTTTCCGTAGAGTCCGGGCCGCAGGTCGTGGATACGATTGCGCTCCACGTACAGGGGGCCGCTGATGGGGGCGGCGAAGGCGATGCCGTCTCCACAGCCGGCGATGTCGTTGTTACGAACGACCACGTTCTGGTCCCCACCCTCTACCTGAATGCCATCGTCCCAGCAGTCGCGGATGGTGTTGTTCTCGATCGTGGTGTTGCCATCGAAGCTCCCGTGGGCCGAGCCCTCCTCCTCCCCGCCGATAGCATCCCAGCCGCCGATGATGGTATTGCCGCTGATTGTGTGGCCGCCACCGCTGGGGTTGCCGTCGTTGCTCTTGAACCAGATGCCGTCGGCGTAGCCACGCGGCTTGCCGGGAAGGTCCGTCCGGCGGGTGATGACGTTGTTGGTGATCCGCATCCCGGGTCCGCTGTACCAGAAAGCTAGGCCACCGCGAAAGTTGTCGTCGGATAGCTCCTGGCAATCGAAGTCCTGGAGGGTCATGCCATCGATGGTGATGTTGGAGGGCGGCGGCGCGTCTGGCCTGGATTGCTCCACTAAGATGCTGGCCCCGACCGTCCGTTTGATGGTGAGGCCCCGCAGGACGATGCCTGAGCCTGCGCCAATGTAGACGCCGTGATCTCGCTGGCACTCACCATCGATTATCACCGTTCCGTCACTAGAAGGCTCCAGGGTCATCTCCTTGGAGAGGTCGACCTGCTCGCGATAGGTTCCGGGCTGAATGCGGATGGTCTCGCCGGGGCTGGCCGCCAGCACTGCGGCGTTGATGGTGCTGTAGCCGTCGGCGCCGACCACCGGGGTGAGGGTGCTGGCCTCATTTCGTGGGCTGGATGCGCAGGCCACGAGGAGAACGGTGGCGGTGGCAAACAGTCCACCGAATATCCTCTGTGGAGTTGGCCTGTTCCTGACCACCCCCGGGTTGTGCCTTCTCGTCAGTATAGGCACCTCCCAACTTTGCCGGCTCTTCGGCGAACCCCGGGGCCAGGACCGGGTCCGCTTCCCTTACATAAACGCAGTTATCGACAGATCGTTACGTCACCATCATCAGTCTAATCATAAAGTCAAACGAGATTATAACAGGTTTCTTACCCCTAGAGGGCAGGAGGCTTGCTAGCGTTGATAATACGCGGGAACGCTCAAAGATGGAACATTGAACGGGGGGTAGGGGTTGCAGATGAAGAGAATCCTCATCACTGGGGCTGGTGGCGCCCCCGCGCTGAACTTCCTGAAGTCCTTGAGGCTAGCCGCTGAGCCCTTCTACACCATCGGGGCGGACTGCAACAAGTACCATCTCGCCGGCGCTCAAACCGACGAACGCCATCTGGTTCCGCGTGCCGATGACGAAGACTACATTCCTATCCTTAGGGAGCTCATCGTCGAGACGGGGGCTCAGCTCTTGTTCACGCAGCCGGACTGCGAGATCGCAATCATCTCCGAGCATCGAGACGAACTGGACATCCTGACCTTCCTCCCATCGCGGGAGACCGTCCGGACCTGTCAGAACAAGTACGATACCTACCGGCTGTGGCGGGAGGCGGGCCTAAGGGTGCCGGAGACGCGCTTGATTTCGTCTCCAGCCGACCTGGAGGCGGCGTTCGCCGACTTCGGAGAGGTTTGGCTCCGGCCGGTGATCGGGGCGGCTGGCCGCGGTGCGCTGCATACCAGCGACCTGCGCCAGGCGCTGGTATGGCTGGAGTTCAACGACGGTTGGGCTCGTTACACGGCCGCCCGCTATCTGAGCCCTCAGTCCGTCACTTGGCAGTCCCTGTGGAACAGGGGTGAGCTGGTGGTGGCCCAGGGTCGCCTGCGTCTCTATTGGGAGTTCGGGGACAGGTCTCCCGCCGGGGTGACGGGCATTACCGGCGGCGCGATAACGGTGGCCGACCCCGTGGTGGATGATGCTGCTCTGCGCGCCGTTCGGGCGGTGGACGGCGAGCCCCACGGCGTCTTCTCTGTGGACCTTACGTATGACCGGGACGGTGTCCCCAACCCGACGGAGATCAACATCGCCCGTTTCTTCACCACCCATCTGTTCTTCAGCAAGGCTGGGCTGAACATGCCCTACATGCTGGTCAAGCTGGCCTTTGGGGAACAGCTCCCGCCGATCCCAACCAGGATCAACCCTCTGCCCAGCGGCCTGGCCTGGATCCGGGGCATGGATATGGAGCCGGTGCTGACCACCGTGGACGCCCTGGAGGAGGCCGAGCGAGGGCTAGCTGCCAGGCTTTCCCGCCTTCCTGCACCTGAGGCCGTCCGCCCGTGAAGCAGGGTGTCCCCGTCCTCTACCTGGATCTGGACGGGACCCTGTTGGATGTCAGCGAGAGATACTACCGCCTGCACTGTCATCTGGCATCGGTCCTGGGACACCGGCCGCTGGCGCGCGGCCTATTCTGGGCTGGCAAGCGCCGCGCCCTTCCCCTAGACGCGCTTCTTCCTGACTGGGATGAGGACTCTCGCCAGGAATATGGGCGCCGCTGGCTGGTGGATATAGAGTCGCCGCCATATACCCGTTTTGATCGCGTCTTGCCCGGAGTCCGGGCGTCCCTAGTCCCGCTGGCGCGAGAGGCCGAGCTGGTGCTGGTCACTCTGCGTCGGGACGGGCAGGAACTGCGCCGCCAGTTGGTGCGCCTAGGCATGCATCACTGGTTCAGTCGGGTGCTGGCGGCTGGCGATCGCGGCCCGGGCAAGATGACCAAGGCCCAGCTCTTGCAGGATGCCGAGCCTGGCCACGCGCGCAACGCCATTGTCGTGGGCGACAGCGAGGAAGATGTTCAGACGGGGCGGGCCCTAGGATGTCCGGTAGTCGCCGTTCTAACCGGGATAAGGGAGCGGCCTTTCCTGGAGGCTCTGGGCCCGGACCTCATCATCGATTCCGTGGCTCAACTGCCAGGGGCGCTGCCCTCGCTCCTCATTGGCGCCGCCGGCTAGGTGGTCCCGGACCGGCCCGGGCCTGTGCTCTCAGTCGGGCGCCGGAAGGGGCTAAGCATCCAGAGGATCAGGATTGGCCGCGGCCCAGGCGCTGTGGTCGGGCTCACGGCTTTGGCGTCACGCCAGCTCTGGCGGATTCGCTCGGCGGGTGGCTCGCTGGGGGGTCGTGCTGGAAGACGGAGCCCCATCCACGGAAAAAGTGTAGCCCACGCCGTACTTGGTAAGTATCCGGCGAGGATTGGTCGGGTCCGCCTCCAGCTTGCGACGAAGATACCAGATGTAGAGCTTGACGTGGTTGCGGTCTCCTTCGTAGCCGGGCCCCCACACCTTCGTGAGAATCTCATCGTAGGGGACGATCCAGCCGCGCCGCTCCACCAGCAGCGCCAGGAGTCTGAACTCCGTGGGGCTCAGGTGCACGACCCTGCCGTCCACCCGGGTCTCCATCTTCCTCCAATCGATGGACAGGTCTTCGTAGGAAAAAACCGAGGAATGGTTGTTGTTGCCGTTGCCCGCCTTGTGGAGTGCGGCCGCCAGGCGCCCCGTCAGCTCGCGGGGCTCCAGGGGTTTCACCAGGTAGCCGTCCAGCCCGAGATCGAATGCACGCTTGAGGCTGCTGCGAGTGGCCCGAGAGGCGATGAGGATTATCGGGATGTAGGAGAGCTCGCGGATGCGCTGGACGATGGACCAGGCGCTGGTCTCCATGACGTCCATGAGGAGAACCACCGCGTGAGGATGATAGGCATACAGCTCTCGCAAGGCGCCCCTGTGGTCATCGGCCAGAATGGCACCATATCCGGCTTCCTCAATCCATTGACCGATCTGGCTGACCTCTGCAGCCGTCGAACCAATGACGAGAACTGCTAGCTGTCTGTCCATTTGGCCCCCTCCCTTGGACAGTTGCCGGCTAGCTGAGTTCTTCAGCTTGAACCCGCCACCCCACCACGGAGAAGCGGTCTAGGCCAGGAGAACCGCCTCTGACCTTCAGCCGTAAGAAACCTCAGAAACGGCGAATTTGATTGTAATGCGTCAACGAGACGATGTCAATCGTTGCGGATTGTCTTACTGCCCTTCCTACGATTTCGTAACCGAAT
Organism: uncultured Chloroflexia bacterium; assembly: GCA_963701285.1. Classification (GTDB taxonomy): domain Bacteria; phylum Chloroflexota; class Dehalococcoidia; order SM23-28-2; family SM23-28-2. Next base: position 977,288 of record OY969584.1, read on the forward strand.
TCTAACCGAACTCGGACTACTTTCGGACCACGCACTTACCGGACGCAGACAACAGGCGTGGCCCGATATGACATCATGGAGCCTACGCTATTCTTTTCCGTTTCCTACTGGCATGAGCAAGATCGCAGTTATCGGCGCTGGTTACGTGGGCCTGATCACGGCAGGGGGCCTGGCCAAGCTGGGTCATAGTGTGACCTGTCTGGAGGTGGACCCCCAAAAGCTGGCGGCCCTCAAGGCCGGTTGCCTGCCGGTCCGCGAGCCCTGTCTCGACGCACTGTGGGAGAGCTGCTGGCGTCGCGGTAGCCTCCGCGTCACCGGGGACTACGCCGAGGGCCTCCCGGGATCCGATTTCGTTTTTCTCTGTGTGGGGACGCCGCGGGGCCGCAACGGCAGCGTCGATCTGCTGCATCTCGTCAGCGCCGTCACCAGGGCCATGAGGAGCCTTCAGCCCAACGAGCGGCCCACCTTCGTTGTCAAGAGCACTGTGCCGGTGCGCACCGCCGAGCTTGTAGAGGCGATCCTCAGCCACTTCCGCGCTCCCGCTGAGCGCCCGCCGGTGGTGTCCAACCCGGAGTTCCTACGGGAAGGCCAGGCCTTGGACGATTTCCTGCACCCCGTGCGGGTCATCATCGGCTCGGCCGATGAAACGGCCGCCCGCCAGGTGGCGGAGCTGTATGCACCTCTCAAGGCCCCCACCGTTTTCTGTGGCTCTCGCACCGCCGAGTTGGTCAAGTACGCCTCGAATGCCTTCCTGGCCACCAAAATCAGCTTCATCAACGAAATCGCTGAGCTCTGCGAAAGCTACGATGCGGATGTCACCAAGGTGGCCGAGACCCTGGGCTTGGACCCGGACGTCGGCTCGGACTATCTCGTGGCCGGCCTGGGCTGGGGCGGGAGTTGCCTGCCCAAGGACCTGGCCGCCCTCATCCGGATGGCCTCCGTCCAGCAGGCGTCTAACAGCCTGCTGACCGCTGTCCTGAAGGTGAACACGCGCCAGCCGCGATTGATAGTGAGCAAACTGCGGCGTCTCTTGGGGCATCTAGACAGGCGAACGGTGGCGGTCTGGGGCCTGACCTTCAAGCCGGACTGCGACGACATGCGGAATTCGCCAGCCCTGAGGCTGATCCAGTTGCTGCGGCGGCAGGGCTGCCGGGTGAACGCCTACAACCCGATGGCCAACCTCGTCACAGGGAGCCGCCACTCCGCCGTCGCTATGTGCGCTGACCCGTACGCCGCGGCCAGCGGCGCCGACGCCATCGTTCTGGCGACGGCCTGGCCGGTGTTTCAGGGGCTCGACTTTCAGCGGCTCAGGGAGCTGGTGCATGAGCCGCTACTGGTGGACGCCAGAAACTGTCTCCCCATCGAAGAGGTAGAGCGAGCGGGGTTCACCTATGTCGGGGTCGGCCAGGGGTCTGTCCCGCCGGGGGCGAAGACCGGTGACCCGCCTGGCAGGGGCCAAACGGCCGATCACGTCGGAGTCTCACTCCCGGAGGCAGTCGGCAGGGCAAGGGCCTCGTCTCATGGGACGGCTTACCCATCGCGGAGAATCAGCGTAGTTGGCGCCGGCTACGTCGGGCTAACGGCCGCGGCCTGTCTGGCTAAGCTGGGCCACGACGTGATCTGCCTGGACGTGGATCTCCAGAAGGTGGCAGATATCAAGGCCAACCGTCTTCCCATCAAAGAGCCTCATCTGAACGCCCTCTGGCGGCACTATCAGCGCCGGTCGACCCTCCGTGTGACGGCGGACTATGCCGAAGCCGTCCGGGGCCGCGATTTCATCTTCTTCTGCGTGGGGACGCCCGCCGGCCGCAACGGCAGCGTCAACCTGCGCTACCTGCACAGCGCGGTCAGCGGGACCATGGAGAGCCTCGGGCCCGAGGAGCGGCCGGTCTTCGTCATGAAGAGCACCGTGCCGATGGGAACCGCTGAGCAGATCACTGCCCTTGCGCAGCGGTACAGGCCTCACGGTGAGCTGCCCGCTGTGGTATCCAACCCGGAATACTTGAGAGAAGGACAGACCGTTCAGGACTTCCTGAAGCCGCCGTGTGTGGTCATCGGCTCGGCCGACGAAGCTGCCGCCAACCAAGTGGCGGAGCTGTATGCTCCTCTGAAGGCGCCCATCGTCTTCTGTAGCTCCCGCTCTGCGGAACTGGCAAAGTACGCCTCCAACGCCTTCCTGGCCATGAAGATCAGCTTCATCAATGAGATCGCCGAACTGTGCGAGAGCTATAGCGTGGATGTCACCAAGGTTTCCGAGGTCTTGGGCATGGACCCACGCATCCGGCGTGCCTACCTGGGGGCCGGCCTGGGCTGGGGTGGCAGCTGCTTCCCCAAAGACCTGGCCGCCCTCACCCGCATGGCCGCCGCGCAGGACGTTCCGGGCCGTCTCGTGGCGGCGGTTCGGAGGGTGAACGACCGCCAGCCGCGCCTGGTGATCGCCAAGCTGCGCCGCCTCCTCGGCTCTCTGAGCGGGCGCCCCGTGGCGGTGTGGGGGCTGGCCTTCAAGCCCAACTGTGACGACACGCGGGACTCGCCGGCTCTGAAGCTTATCCAACTGTTGCAGCGGCAGGGCTGCCGGGTCAAGGCCTACGACCCGGTGGCCATCTTGCCGCCGGGCGGCCGCTACTCGTCGGTCACCGTCTGCGCTGATGCTTACGAGGCGGCCAGCCGCGTCGACGCCGTCGTCGTGGCCACGGCCTGGCCGGAGTTTCGGGGGCTGGACTTTCGGCGTCTGAGGCGGTTGGTGCGCCAGCCGCTGCTGGTGGACGCCCGAAACTGTCTCGCCCTGGAGGAAGTGGAAAAGGCGGGCTTCACCTACCTCAGCCTTGGCCGCGCTAGGCTCGTTCCTGAGGCGTGGCCCCCCGTGATCGAGGCAGCCGAGGACGCCGCGTCTCGCCGCGCTGGGTACCGGGGGCCGGCGATCTCCGACCTGGCTGCTGCCGTCATGAGAGAGCCGATCCGGGTCGAGCTGCCATGACCCAGTGCGATTCTGTCGTGGACAGCGACCTGTTGCGTTCCTTCCAGATGCGCCTGTCCGTCGGACGGAGAGCGGCGCTGGTCGTCAAGCGCGTACTGGACGTGGTCCTCTCGCTGGTCGGCCTGCTGGTTTCCTCGCCGGTGCTGCTCGCGGTCGGCATCGCCATTCGGCTGGACTCGCCTGGGCCGGCGATCTTTCGTCAGCCGCGGGTGGGACGAGAGGGCAAGATGTTCGTGCCCTTTAAGTTCAGGACGATGTACGTGAGCGCCGACGACCGGCCGCATCGGGAGGCGGTGACTCGGCTGGCAGCGGGCAAGCCTGTGGGCGTCATCAACGGCAAGCCTTCTTTCAAACCGCTGGAGGACCCCCGGGTGACCCGAGTGGGCAGGTTCCTACGGGCCACGGGCCTGGACGAGCTGCCCCAGCTGCTGAACGTGCTGAGAGGGGAGATGAGCATAGTAGGCCCCCGGCCCGCCATCCTGTATGAGCTTGAGTTCTACAAGGACTGGTACTACCGCCGCTTTGTGGTGCCGCCGGGGATCACCGGCCTGTGGCAGGTGCAGCGGCATCAGACATCCACCTTCGAAGACATCATCAGGCGGGACCTGCAATACATTGACTCTTTTTCTCTCTGGCTAGACCTAAGGGTCATGCTGCTAACCATCCCCAGGATCGTGTTTCGGAGGTGGACATTCTAAGGGGGGCGCCTATGTTCAGGGTAGGTATCGTCGGCTGCGGTTATTGGGGAAGCAAGCACCTGCGGGTGTTCAATGAGCTCGCCGAGACCACGGTGATCAACGTGTGCGACGGCGATCCGGAGCGGCTGGAGCCATTGAGCCGCTCGTACCCGCTGGTTTACACGACGACGGATTTCGAGGAGTTTCTGGCCAGCGATATCGACGCGGTGGTCATCGCCACGCCGGCCAGTACCCACTACCAGCTGGCCAAGAGGGCCCTCCTCCATCACAAGTCGGTGCTGGTAGAGAAGCCGTTCACCACCGACAGCGCCCAGGCGCTGGAGTTGATCCACCTGGCCGAAGAGGAAGGACTCACGCTGGCCGTGGGCCATACCTTTCTCTACAACGCCGCGGTGTGGAAGCTAAAGGAGTTACTGCTGGAGGGTCACATCGGCACTCTCCAGTATGTCCACTGCGCCCGCCTCAACTTCGGTCTTCTCCAGCCGGACGTGAACGTCTTGTGGGATCTGGCCCCTCATGACGTCTCCATTCTCCTCTATCTGCTGGAGCGGGACCCGCTGGCGGTAGGTGCCCGCGGGGTGGGTTGCTTCAGCCGACAGTGCGAGGTCGCCCACGCGGACCTGTTGTTCCCTGGCTCTGTGTCGGCGCACATGCACTTGAGCTGGCTGGACCCCAGGAAGGTGCGCAGCTTCACTCTGGTGGGCACGCAACGCATGGTTATCTACGATGACCTGGGTGGGGCCGAATCCCTTCTCATATACGACAGGGAGATCAAGTTCCGGTCTGAGAATGGGTCGAGGCTTCGCTACCCGCCCACCTACTGTTGGGGCGACGTGCACATGCCTCACATCTCTGGGGGAGAGCCCCTGAAAGAAGAGTGCGCCGATTTCGTGCGCAGCGCCCGAAGCGGCCAGAGGCCCGTCAGCGACGGGTGGATGGGTCTGAGGGTGGTTCGCGTCTTGGAATCCCTGGAGAAGTCCCTGTGCAGCGGCGGCGCTCTGCAAGAGCTGGATATCGTCGAAGGCCGATGGGAAAAGAAGGGCAAGGCGGCGTCCCCCGCCGCTCCCCCAGAAAGGGTGACGGATGATGTTCATTGAGCTGGTCGACCTCAAGCGGCAATATCGGCTGTTGCGGGAGCAGACCATCTCCGGGATCAGCCAAGTTCTTGATGGCATGAACCTCTTTTTGGGCGAGAACGTCTTCCGTCTGGAGGAGGAGTTCGCCCACTACTGTGATGCCCGCCACGCCGTGGGGGTCGGCTCCGGTACCGACGCTCTCTACCTTGCCCTGCGGGCCGCAGGCATCGGCCCCGGCGATGAGGTGATCACGGTATCCCACACTTTCTTCGCCACCGTTGAGGCGATCGTGTTGTGTGGGGCCCGGCCCGTCTTCGTGGACATCGATCCGGTTACCTACACCATGGACCCGGCCCTCATCGAGGCGGCCATCACGCCCCGCACGCGCGCTATCGTGCCGGTGCATCTCTACGGCCAGCCGGCGGATATGGACCCCATCGCCGCTGTCAGCCGCAAGCACGGGCTCTGGCTCATCGAGGATGCCTGCCAGGCCCACGGCGCCGAGTACAAGGCCGCCAAGGCGGGCTCCCTGGGCGATGCCGCTGCCTTCAGCTTCTACTACTCGAAAAATCTCGGCGGCTACGGCGAGGGTGGCATGGTGGTCACCAACGATCACGACATTGCCACCAAGGTGCGGATGCTGCGCGACCACGGTTCCAAGCAGAAATACGGCCATGTGCTGATGGGCCTGAACGCCCGGCTGGACGAGATCCAGGCGGTGATCCTGAGGGTGAAGCTGCCCAACCTGGATCGCTGGAACGAAGCCCGCAGGACCTGGGCGGAGGAGTACTCCCGCCGCCTGGCAGGCCTGGAGGGTGTGGTGACACCGGTCGAGCAGCCCTACGCCAAGCACGTTTTTCACCTGTACGTCATCCGGATATCGGACCGCGACAACCTGCGTCGGTGGCTCAAGAACCACGGTGTGTCCACGGGGGTGCACTACCCCATTCCTGCGCATCTCCAGGAGGCGTGCCTCCCGTTCGGTTATCTCCCCGGCTCCTTGCCACAGACGGAAGCCGCCGCTGGAGAAGTCCTCTCCTTGCCCATGTATCCGGAGTTGACTCTGGACGAAATCACCTATGTATGTCAGGCGATCAGAGATTGTGTGCGGGGAAGGAAGGCTCGAAGGGCTGGCGCCTCTTCCTCGCCCTCGGTAAGGGGGTCGACTACGCAGTGATTCCAGAGCAGTACTGGGGCATACTCCGCCGGTGGTTCTGGCTAGTACTCCTGCTGGGGGCCGCGGGCGGAGTCGTGGGGTTGTTCATCATTCCGATGGGTCTGAGCGGTGGCTCCTCCTATAACGCTAGCGTCACTCTGGGCGTTGGCCGCTTCGTCTCTGTCAGCGGCACCGTGGCAGACGCCACCCAAGGCGGTGGCGGAAGCGCGCTGGCAGACTACACCAGTTCCATCGCCGCGACCGCCAAATCGGTGCAATTCGTGGCCCGCTTGCGGGAAGCGCTCGCCGCCAAAGGGCTGGTTGTCACGGACACGGTCCTGCGTGAGAAGTTCAACGTGACGGAGGACTCGGCGCTATTCCGCATCAGGGTCGAAGCCACCGCCACCACCGCCGATAAGGCAGAACTGGTGGCCCAGACGGTTGCCGACGCCCTCACAGAGCAGGCTGCGTCGGAAGAGCAACGTATTTCGGAGAATCTCGTCCAGAGCTCGGACCAGCAGAGACAGGAGCTTGCCACCCGTCTAGCGGATGCGTATCAGCGGCGGCTGGCGCGTTTCAACGCGCTGGGCGGCCAGGCCGTGCAGGCCGCACAATCCGCCTTGATGCAGCGGGCCGCCGGCGGTGCTGATCTGGGTGCGGAGTTCTCAGAAGTCATGCAGGATGTGGCGCTGATTAGCGGGGACACGGAGCTGGCCCTCATCAATGCAGAGGTAAAGGCTTTGGAGGACGAACTGGCGAGCCTCTCCAAGGTACAGCAGAGCTTTTCCGATCTGGGCAGCTGGGGACAGCCCGTCTTCGTGCTCAACCCGGTAGACACCGTGCCGACAGAGGTCGAGAGCACGCTGCGCAAGCGAGACATGGCTGTGCTGGGAGGTGGTGCTGGTCTCATCATGGGATGGATTGCTGCCAACATGGCTGAACACATCCGCAACGGCCGGGGGCCTCGACGCGACGAAGAGGATGGGGAGGCGGAACTCTAGGAAGGCAGGATCGACTATGCCGGGGTTCCGATACACGTGCGGACAGAGTCGAGGCGCGGCGTCCACGGGCTGATCAAGGCTCGTCTCAGCCCAGACGTTTGTCATGGGGGGGCACGATGACCGCGGAAGTCAGCCAGCGTCTGCTGATACGAAAGGCCACCAAGGATGACTTGCCCCGCGTATTGGAGATCGGCCGGGAAGCCTTCAGACTAGACGCCAGTTCGCAATCAGAGTTGCAGGGATTTCTGAAGGAATGCCCGGATGGCCTCCTTGTCGCGCAAATCGGCGACGAGATCGCCGGGTATATTGTCGTCTACCTCCGGGACGGGCGCCCACGCCTTCACACAGCGGCTGTCGCCCCTAAGTTCCGCAGTCACCGTGGCATTGGGAGCAAGCTCGTTGGGTCCCAGCTATCCAATTTCCGGGAGCTGGGTTATCGCGAAATGGACACAATCATCAAGTGCACCAACTCCATCTCTATCGGGACGGCCGACAAGCTTGGCTTCAAGTGGGTCCGCACGATGCGCAATTTCTTCTCCTTCCCAAAGACAAGCGTGCGCCTCTATGTGAAACCGCTGTCAGAGGATGGAAAAGTCTCGATCACCGGCCCGCGCCTTCGGGATAGGGCCAAGGACGTTTGGGCGCGGCTGATCGAACCGCGGCTGAGCCGGGGGGTGTACGTCGGATGGTTCGACCGCTGGTATGACGTGCTGGATAACGCGCTCTTCGAACTGCCGGAGATGAAAGACTGTCCTCATGAGCTGTTCCGGCTCGTAGTGCAGAACCCCTCGTCGACGCGGAAGCGCGTCGCTCTGGTTATGGACCGCGATCGGCCGCTGGCCGTTGTGGGCCTGAGAGAAAAAGGGCGGTACTGGGTGCCTGTCATGCAGGAGATCATTCCGGCAGCCATCGCTCCCGCGCGCGATGGGCATCTTTTTCGCGCCCTTGAGGCACTCCGGACCGATGTGAGGATCGCGGGCTGGCCGACTGAGCCGCCTACCGGATCCCCCGTGCGCAACCCAATCTCTGTGCCAGTGTTCAAGATCGATTGTCGAGGGGATTTCGAGAAGCACTGGCGCAAGTCAACTCACGCGAGGGATGTTAGGCTCGCACGGCGCCGCACAGAAGCGTTTACGTTCGAGGTCGACAGGCCGGGCTCCGCCGAGCTGATCATCGCCAAGTGGGAGGAGAGATGGCGGGATCACCCAGATCAGCAGACGATCACCGCCTCCGACCTCATCCTGGCGGCGGAATACCTTCAGCAGAGAGGCCGGTGGCATTCATTCCTGATCCTGGATGGCGATGTGCCGGCGGCCGGGGCCGGCTGCTTCGCCACCGCCGACGAACTGATGTACGCCGTGAACATTCGCGACACGACATACGATTCGCATTCGGTTGGCACCCGTCTCACGGACCTGATGGTTGGTTGGGCTGCAGATCACGGGTTCGCCAAGTTTGACCTGGGAGGTTGGTACCCCTACAAGGCGAGGTGGGGCCCTCAAGACGGGGAGCGCTGGGAGTTTCGCATCTGCCCCCTGCGACAGCACCTCAGGGAGCAGGCCGTGTGGAAGGCCCGAGCGGTGCCGGCCAAACTGAAGTCGCTCTTCGGCCGGCTGCCCGGGCTATCGGGGGCCCGCGCTGACAGTCGTGACCAGGGCGCCAGTGCGGAACCACCTCAGGAAACGCCCGAGACAGAGTCTGGAAATCCCGGCCCGCTGCATTCACCAACCGCGGGTGTTTCGGGGGACCGGCATGAGTAGGGATATCGGTTTTGACGGCCCGTAACGTTTCAGCTAGGATAGCGGCGAACTCCTTCTTCCAATTCTGGAGCATCCTGCTGACGCTCGGCTCCAGCCTTATCCTTTCCGTGGTTCTGGCCCGCAGGTTAGGCCCGACCGTATACGGATCCTACTCCTTCGCTCTCTGGCTCATTGGCCTCGGCGCCCTCCTGTCGAATATGGGCGTAAGCTCCGTCAGCACCAAGTTCATCGCTGAGTTTCAGGGTGCCGGAGACCGAAGAGGCCTTCGGTGGGTGGTGCAGGCCACCCTCAGAAGCCGGGCCCTGGTTGCCATCGCCGTTGCCATCGTCCTAGTCCCCGTCTCCATGGTGCTAATCGGAGGCGACAAGGGCTCGGCAACCCGCTATTATCCCCTGCTCATCTCCCTGGCCCTGGTGCCCTACGCCTTGCACCAGGCCTTCCAAGGCATACTGAAGGGCTTTCAGCGCTACGACTACTCAGTCCTTGCATTCTTCGTCGGTGTCTTGGTCAAAGTTGTTATGGCCATCGCCCTCGTGTCGCTTGGATTCGGCATCCTGCATCTCTTGGGGTTGGAGTTCCTTGCTTGGGCCCTGGCGGCAGGAGTGGGGCTCCTGTTTCTTCGGCGGCTGATAAGGGGGCCACTTTCGGAGCGAGGCAGCGGCCTGTCCCGGGAGGCGACCAGGAACTTGGCCCAGTTCGCAGCCATAGCTTCGGCTTTGCTGCTGGTGGATTTCATCATCAATGACCGCTCGGAGCTTTTGTTCATCAAGCTCTACCGGCCGGATGCAGAGGTGGGGTACTACAGCCTGGCCTTCGCCATGGCCAGCTACCCCATGCTGCTGATCCCCGGCGCCTTGGGCAGTGTGCTCATGCCCGCCATCTCCGAACAGTTCGGGCGCCGCGACACCGCTCGCGTTGCGGCAATCTACGTCACCTCGGCTCGCTATCTGATGATGCTGGCCTTTCCTCTGGCGGCAGGGGGTATTGTGATGGCACGGCCTCTGGCCGTGGCATTCTTCGGACAGGAATACACGCCCATGGTGGCGCCAACCCAGATCCTGTTCGCTGTCGGCGCTGTCGGGGCCGTCAGCCAGACGACCTCCAGCGTCATCTGGGGGACGAACCGGCCGCGCTTTTTTTTGGCAATGAGCCTCTTCAAGGTCCCGGCTAACATAATCGGTTGTGTGGTACTCATCCCGCTCTATGGCATGAAGGGAGCGGCCCTTGCCCAGTGGGTGTCTGCGCCGGCCTGGGTGGCATCACTGTGGTACGTCTCCACCAGGCTGAAGCTGGTCTGGCCCTACAAGGACACCGCACGAATTGTCCTGGCCGCCGCGCTTATGGCCGTTGCGGTCGCGTTCATCCAGAGCTATCTGAGCGGCGCCAGCCTCATACCCGTCGTAGTCCTGCTGGGGGGTGGCCTCTATTTCGTTCTGTTGCTGGTCTCTCGAGCTTTCCGCGCCGAGGACTGGGGGCTGGTCAGTGCCCTTTCGGGCCGACAACCGCTGGCCGCTCGGTTGGGTCGTCCCTTGCGGCTGTTCCAGGGCGTGGAGCCGCACGCTGATGTAGCGCCACCGCCCGTTCGCAGCACGGTCGACAGTCCTGAGATGCCTGGGGGAGCAGGATAAGGAGGGAGGTCGCAGTGGAGGCCACGAGACCAAAGGTGAGCGTCTTCATCCCCACCTATAACTATGGCCACTTCCTGGGGGAAGCCATGCAGAGCGTCCTAGACCAGACATTCCAGGACTGGGAACTCATCATCGTGGATGACGGATCCACCGACAACACGGCCGAGGTGGTCGCCTCCTTCAAGGACCCCCGCATCCGCTACGTCTACCAACAGAATCGGGGCAATCCCGCTGCCCGAAATACCGCACTGAAATTGGCGAGAGGCGAATACATTGCCTGTCTTGACGCCGATGACGTGTGGTTTCCTGAGAAGCTGGAGAAGCAAGTGGCCCAGCTTGATGGACTCCCCCCGACAGTCGGCCTTGTATACAGCGATTTGTACCTGTTCAATGACGAGGACGGCACCATCATCCGCCGCTTCCTGCAAGGGCGGTGCCCTCCTCGGGGTAGGGTGCTGACCCAACTTCTACCTGAGGAGAGTGCGTTCATCCACGACACGGTGGCCCTCATCCGGCGGGAGGTGTTCGATAGGGTGGGTTTCTACGACGAAGGGCTGCTGAGGTATCAGGACTGGGAGATGTGGGTGCGCATCGCCAATGCCTACGACGTGGAAGCCTTGGATGAGCCCTTGGGCCGCTCCCGCCGTCACTCCAACAATGCCATCAAGGGCCTGGAGGAGATGCGCCGGTACGGGCACGCGGCCAAGTGGAAGGTCATGACAAGCTATCCCCTGTCACGCCAGGAACGCCGCGCCCTCCGGTACAACCTGGCCTATGACGAGTACACCTACGGCATAGACCTGCTGCGGCTGGGACGGCGAGGCGAGGCCTGGAAGGCCTTCCTCAGGGCCGTGCAACTCCGCCCCGGTGAGCGCAAGACATACATCCATCTGGGTCTGCCGCTATTGAGCCGGCGCCTATACAACCTCCTGTGCAAGTCATATTCCGTCGTTAGAGATCGGCTTTCGCCGAGCGGACAGACTTGAGGTGGCCGTGAACGTGGAATCGTTGGCGCAAGGGTCTACGGACGCGCAGCAACGAAGCGTTGCCAAGGTGAGCGTCATTATTGTCACCTACAACTATGGCCACTTCCTCGCTGAGGCTATCCAGAGCGTCCTGGACCAGACTTTCCAGGACTGGGAGCTCATCGTGGTGGACGACGGTTCCACCGACAATACGCGGGAGGTGGTGGCCGCCTTTGCCGACCCCCGCATCCGTTATATGCACCAGCCGAATCGAGGCAATCCCGCCGCCCGAAACACAGCGCTCAAGGTTGCCGTAGGGGAATACGTCGCATTCCTCGATGCTGATGACGTGTGGTTCCCGGAGAAACTCGAGAAGCAGGTTGCGCATCTCGATAGCCTGCCGCCGACGGTGGGCCTTGTCTATGGCGATGTGTATCTATTCAACCACGATGACGGCGCCATCATCGGCCGGTTCCTGCAGAGCCGGAAGCCTCCCCGAGGTCGCGTGTTCCGCCAACTCCTGGGCAAAGATGGCTGGTTCATTAGCGACACGGCGTCCCTCATCCGCCGCGAGGTGTTCCAGCGGGTGGGCCTCTACGATGAAACCTTGTTGAGCTATGAGGACTGGGACATGTGGGTGCGCATTGCTGCGGCCTACGAGGTGGATGCTGTGGATGAGCCCGTGGCTCGCTGCCGCCGTCATCCCAATAACCTCGTCAAGGGCCTGGACAAAATGTATCGCTATGGGATAGTGGCGAAACTCAAGGTCTTGCGAGAACAGCCCCTAAGTCCGGGCGACCGGCGGGTTCTACGCCACAGCATGGCACATCACTACTACGGTTACGGCATAAAGCTTCTGGCAGCGGGGAAACGTGATCAGGCCTGGGAAGCCTTCGTGCAATCCGTGCGGCTACGGCCCGGCGAGCGCAAGCCGTACATCCATCTAGGCCTGCCGTTGTTGAGCCCTCGCCTGTACGCCTTCGCGTGCAACTCATACTCCATAATCAAAGACCGGCTGATGGCGGCAAGGGGCGCCTCGGGCGTGATCAACGTGGAGCCTTGCCGAAGCCAGGGTTTCACTGCGCCCGGGAGCTTGGGGGAGAAGCTGGCCCAGCAAGCTTTCCACCTTGTCTGCTCGAAGGACTCTTCCCGGCTGCCGGACTACGACGAACAGTACTTTCGCCGGGGATTCGACCAGGCCAAGAGGTTCTGCGACCGGTTCCAGGGCCGGCTGGATCTGCGGGGCAAGACTGTGCTGGACTTCGGCTGCGGGTTCGGGAGCGCTTGCATCTTTATGGCGCTGCAGGGAGCAAGAGGCGTGGTCGGCGTCGACATTGACGAGCGCAGAATCGCTCTCGCCAGGTCGAAGCTCAATAGTGAGTACGCGAGCCTGTCCAGCATCGTGGACTTCAGGCTGGCCTGCGAAGCGGAGCCTGGGCAGTTCGATGTGATCATCTCCAAGGACAGTTTTCAGAACTATACCGACCCGGAAGCCGTCGTCCTCGCCATGAAGCAGCAGCTGAGTCCGGGTGGCATTCTTGCCATCGGCTTTGGGCCGCTCTGGAAATCGCCGTACGGTGGGTCGATCGATTTCATGACCCGCGTTCCCTGGGCGCACCTGCTGTTCCCGGAATCGGTCATCATGCGCGAACGGAGAAGATTTCGGCCAGACGAGAATGCCAAGTCGTTTGAAGAAATACGCGGCGGACTGAACAGGATGACTCTCAGAAAGTACCTGAGGATCATCACGGAAGCGGGCCTCGAGTTCGAATACCTTAAGACCAACGTCTCCTCGCGTAAGGTCGTTGGTCTGCTGAGCCTCCTCAGACGCATGCCGTTCTGCGAGGAGTTCTTCACGATCAACGTGTACAGTATCGTGCGAACGAGGACTTGAGCCTTGACAGGGGGATGTCCAGCGGTGCCCAAGGTCAGCATATTGATCCCAACCTTCAATATGGCGAGCTTCTTGCCGGTTGCCATAGAGAGCTGCCTGGTCCAGGACTATGCCGACAAGGAGATCATAGTGGTCGACGACGGGTCCACCGATGGGACCGAGGACGTCATCCGCCCCTACCTGCCTCACATCCGCTATCAACGACAGGAGAATCAAGGGCTCGTCGCCAGCCTTAATCGGGGAATGGAAATGGCCGAAGGGGAATACGTTCGTTTCCTGGACGCGGACGATGCCGCCTGTGCTGACGGTCTTTCCGCTCAGGTGGAGCAACTGAGCGAGAACTCGCGAGTGGGTTTGGTCTTCGGACAGGACTTCGTGATAGACAGCCACGGCGAGGTGCTCCGCCTCGACAAGCCGTTTCCCGCCGTCAATCGTCCATCTGTCATTTCGTCTCCTCGGGCCTTTCGCTGGCTTCTTCGAGGCTGCGGCATCACCAAGAGCACGGTAATGATTCGCAGGGCCACCTTCGCGCGGGTGGGTCGGTTTCAGCCCAAGTCCTGGCCAGGGGAGGACTGGGACATGTGGCTGCGCATTGCCGCCTACTATGACCTGGCCTACGTTCCCGCGCCGCTGGCCTACCGGCGTGTGCACCCAGGCAGCATCACGGCCGGGTACACGCTCGGGTCATTCAGGGCCTCCCACCTCCACACCCTGGAGACGCTATTCTCCCGGCCCGGCCTTCCCTATCCACAGCTGGAGGGCCTGGCCTACGCCTGTCTCGAGCGGAACACCGCGCGTTTGGCCGCTCACCTGCGCCGGCGCCGCCTGTTTGTCCGGCACTTCCTGGCGGCCCTGAGCCGGCAGCCCCGCTTGCTCGTGGAGAGGGAGACCTGGAGCTGTTACCGGGGAGGTCTGAAGCTACTCCTTCCTCCCCTGGTGCTGAGGGCGGCCCGGCGGTTGAGCCAAGGATCCGCCGCCAGACGAGGGCTACTCGGCCAACGAGCCAAGCAGGCTGAACATTTGTGGGTGCGCGAAGCCCAACAGCGCCTGCGCACCGAAGAGAAGGCGCTCGAGAGGCGGTGAACTGAGAGCCATGCCTAGAGTGAGTGTCGTGGTGCCCACCTACAACAGGGCACACCTCCTGGGTACCTGCCTGCGGAGCATCGCCGGACAGACGTACCACGACTTCGAGATCGTGGTGGTGGACGACGGCTCCACAGACGACACGGCCCAGGTGGTCGCCTCGCTCGCTCCCCGGGCGCGCTACCTCTGGCAGGAGAACCGAGGCGTTGCCAGCGCGTTGAACCTGGGCATCGGCCAGGCCAGCGGCGAATACGTCAGCTTTCTGGCGTCGGACGACGCCCTCCTGGAGAAAGCCCTGGAGACGGAAGTGAAGGTGCTGGACGAGAACCCGGGTGTCGGCCTGGTCTACAGCCAAGCCTGGGAGGTGAGCGAGAACGGCGTGGCGACCTCCCTGCGCAAGCCGGCCTTCGCCCGCGGTTCCTACGTTAGGAGCGGCCGCAAAGAGATTGAGGGTCTTCTCTTCTGGGACCACATCACCTCCTCAACTGTCATGGCGCGGCGCCGCTGTTTCGACGACGTGGGCCTTTTCGACCCGCAACTGTGCGTGGGCGAAGACTGGGATATGTGGATACGCATCGCCAAGAAGTATGACGTGGCCTATATCGACAGGCCTCTCGCGAACTACCTTAAGCACTCAGGCAACATCTCTATGGTTATCGATATCGAGTTCCTGGACTACCATCGCCGGAGGATGCTCGAAAGCGTTCTCGGGGATCCTGAACTGGGCCATCTCTATCAGGGGTTGAGGGGGAGGGCCTACTTCTCCTACCACCACTACATCGCCGCTATGGCGTACAAGGCCAACCGCATGAGCATGGCGCGGCGCCGCCTGCTCGATGCGTTCAGGTCCCGCCCTGGAGAGGCTCTTCGGCTCAGAGGGCTCATGGCGTTCTGGCTGTTCGCGAAGACCTGGATTCCCCTTCCGGCGCTTGGGGCGGCCAGAGCGATGATGCGCCTCTTGCAAGGCCTCGTTTTCAGGCATGAGCCTTCGCCACAAGCCACCATTTGTCCGCAGCGGGAGGTGGATTCTCATCTGGAGGCGGCGTGCGGCTGCAACGGTGTCATCTCCGATGGCACTGCCGGTCGCCTGGACCAACCGCCAGCGTCGGATCGAAGCAGCGGTTGATTTGGGAGGGCCGCTGGGTGAGGGTGGACTGGTCATGACGTTTCTTCGATCCGCAATGAGCTACACGCCGTACCGGTCGGTCCGGGAGCAGGAGGCGCCTTGAGCACCGCCACCATAGCGATGGCAAAGAGGCGAGAGGGAGCCCGGGAGAGCTTCCCCTGGATAGCCCTTCTACCTCTGGCCCTAATCCCCGTCTTTGGCACAAGTCCTGTAGGGGTTCAGCACTTGCTGTTGCTGGTTGAGGGCGCTTTCTTCTTTCTCGGAGTGCGCCGGCCGGTGTGGATCCTGGCTGCCCTGCTGGTGTCCGAGGTGACCATAGCCAACTACATGTATGACTTCGGTGGCTTCCTGATAAGCAATCGTCTGATCCTTACCTTGGCATCGATCCCGGTGGTGCTTCCTCACGTCATCCAGCGTCCGGACTTGGGCCCCCGCGCCAGGTCGATGCTAGTCGCGGCTTTAGGGTTTTTGTTGGTGACGACCTTCGCCGACTCCGTCGCCGCCGACAGCGCCTACGTCTTCAAGTTCTTCCGCTACCTTGTCACGGGCGTCATCGCCTTGGCTCTCGTGCCCGCTGTTGTGCGGAGCCGCGACGACCTGCGCGACGTGGCGCTGGTGGGCTTCGTGGTCAGCGCCGTGTCGGCGCTGGTGGCGGTCTTCCAACACTACAGCCAGTTCGCGTGGACGCCCCTATATGAGGCAATACCGCATCCCGGGACCGGAGCCGAGAGCTTCGAGAGTTGGGGCGGCAGGGCCGTCGGTCTGGCGGAGAGCCCGATCGACTTGACCAACACCCTTCTGTTCTTCGTCATGCCGTTGCTGGGCGTGATACTGCTCGCGCGCCTGTCGCCGCGGGTCCGGTTTCTTCTCACTGCGATACTCCTGACAGCAATGGCAGCGCTCTTCTTCTCCTTCACGAGGTCCTGGATCTTGTCTGCTGCCGTTGCCCTCTTCGCATTCGTGCTGCTGTACTCGGGACGCTACAAACGGGAGTTGGTGCTGCTGTCGGTGCTGGCGGTGTTCGGCTTCTGGTATTGGAGCGATTTCCAGAGCAATCGCTACCTGCTGGATGCGAGTTCGGACCCTAGCGCCGCCACGCGACCCGTGCTCTGGGACGTGGGTCTTAACATGGCCCTGGACCATCCATTCCTGGGCGTGGGCCATAACAGTTTCCTGGAGCTGTCTCCCGAGTACGCTTCGAGGGTGAGTGAGAGCTTGTTGGAGCGCCAGGACGCTGCCTCTGCGCTGGGGCGCTACGAGCCCCACAACGACTATCTGAACATCTGGCTATCGTTCGGGACCGGCGCCTTAATCCTTTATCTGTTCGTCCTGTTCATGACGGGCAAGAACTACGTTGAGGCTTTCTTCCGGACCTCCGACCCGCTGGTGAAGGGCCTGAGCCTGGGGGGGCTGGGCGCTCTGCTTGCCTTCGCTGTTAATTCAGCCTTTCACAACCTCTTTGACAGCACGCTGGTGGTGTGGTTGCTGGCCGGCTTCTCCCTCGCCATCACCAACCTGGTGCTGGCCAAGCCTTCTGGGCAGCGCCCCTTGTTGCGCGGCTGGCGAAAGTCGAAATAGGGATGGTACAAGCCACGAACGAGATGCTGCCGGGGAAAGACCTGGCGACGCGAGTCCCGCGGGTGCTGGTGGTCACCAATATGTACCCGGCGCCCGGCAGGCCAGCCCTGGGGATCTTTGTCCAGGAGCAGGTGGAATCCTTGAGAGTTCGGGGGCTGACGGTGGACGTGTTCTTTGTGGACGGGCCGGCCAGCAAGTTGAACTACTTGCGGGGCATCTTTCGGTTTCGCCGCCAAATCGCCCGCCAGCGCTACGACCTTGTCCATGCGCACTATGTGTTTTCCGCCATCATTGCCCGGGTCCAGCGGGGCCTGCCAGTGGTGGCCACCTTCCACAGCGGCGAGGTGCTGGAAGGGCCATTCCAGCGGACCCTCTCCCGTCTGGTTTCTGCCCGGATTGACCTCAATATCGCTGTCTCTCCGGAGGTGATGCGCCGGTTGAAGGGGCGCTCCTGCGTCATCCCCTGCGGCGTGGATCTAGACCGCTTCCGGCCGACCGATGGAAGAGCAGCTCGCGCCCGGTTGAACCTGCCCGCCGATGCCCCGCTGGTCCTGTTCGCCGCCGCCATGAGGCCGGAGAAGCGATTCGGCCTCGTGCAGGAGGCCTTCGCCCTGGTACGGGAGAAGCTGCCGGCTGCTCAGTTGGTTGTGGTGACGAACCAGCCCCCGGAGTTGATCCCCCTGTACATGAACGCCTGCGATGTCCTGGTTCTGGCTTCCCGCAAGGAGGGGTCGCCCCAGGTGGTGAAGGAGGCGATGGCCTGCAACCTGCCGG
Source organism: uncultured Chloroflexia bacterium (assembly GCA_963701285.1). Lineage (GTDB taxonomy): Bacteria > Chloroflexota > Dehalococcoidia > SM23-28-2 > SM23-28-2. The sequence goes on from OY969584.1 coordinate 995,004, forward strand.
TTGTCTCCACCGCCGTCGGCGATGTCGCCGACGTTATCGCGGGAACGGAAGGCTGCTACGTTTGCACCGCTGATGCGTCGGATATCGCCGACAAGCTGCTGGCCGCCCTCGCGTTCGGACGCCGAACCGAGGGCCGCAGGAATGTAGAGCACCTATCCCTCAGCCGGATCGCCGAGCGGATCACCGAAGCCTACGAGCAGGTCCTGGCCGCTCGGGCGGATGCGCCAGGTAGGGGGGCCTAGCGTGGGCAAGCGAGTGCTCATGCTGCTGGAGAACGATACGTATCCTCAGGACACCCGCGTGCTAAAGGAGGCCCAGACGCTGACGGAGAACGGCTACCAGGTGGCGCTGATCTGCCCGGGGAAGAGGGGTCAGCCGGCCCACGAGACCCTGGATGGCGTTCGAGTCTATCGCTACCGACAACGGTTCGCTTGGGGCGGATGGCCCTGGCTGGCGTTGGAGTACGGATGGGCGATGGCTAATCTGGGCGTGCTCACCTTCTTGGTGTGGGCGCGGCGTGGCTTCGACATCATCCACCTCCACAACCCACCAGACATCCTCTGCCTAACCGCTCTCCCCTACAAGCTGGCGGCCAAACGAGTGGTCTATGACCAGCACGACTTGGTGCCCGAGTTGTTGCAGGCCAAGTCTTCCCGCGCCGGGATCCTCGTGCGCCTGGCTGCCCTTCTGGAGGGGCTGTCTTGCCGCCTGGCCGACATGATCTTGAGCGAAAGCGAACCCGTCCGCCGCCTGCTGCTGGCTCGGCATCGTCTCTGGCCATCGAACGTGGTTGTGGTGGGCAACGGCCCTCAGTGGCAGCGGACGCGAGAGCTGGCGGCCGCGGCGCCGTCGGGAGGTGACAACGGCTGTGTCACGATTGGGTACCTAGGGTACCTGGATCCCCAGGACGGCATCGAGTCGCTCCTCGCCTCTCTCCGCATGCTGGCGCATGACATGCACCGTCGCGGCTTTCACTGCCTGGTCATAGGCGACGGGGAGGCGCTGCCCAGCCTGAGGCGGGAGGCGTCTCGCCGGGGGCTGGATCCGTTTGTGTCTTTTGTCGGGCGGCTGCCCTGGCAGGAGGCGATGCGTGCCCTCGCCGGCGCTGACATCTGTGTCGATCCGGCACCCTCCAACGCTTTTCATGACAAGAACACGGCGGTGAAGGTCCTGGAATACATGGCCCTGGGCAAGCCCATGGTCCTCTACGATCTGGCGGGTCACCGCGCTGCTGCCGGTGAGGCCGCCATGTACGCGCGGCCGGGAGACGAGCGCGACTTCGCCGAGAAGATCGCGGGGCTGATGGACGATGGAGCCTTGGCTCAGCGCCTTGGCCGCCTGGGCCAGAGGCGGTTCCAGGAACACTTCTCCTGGGAGAAGATGGGCGAGAACCTGCTGGCAGCCTATTCCGCCCTGTCGGCGCCTAAAGGCTGTCAGGGGCCGGGCCCAGGAAGGCGGCCATGAGAGCGACAACGGCCGTTGAAAGGGCTACCGTTCTCCTTCTGATCGATGACCTCTGCCCGGGCGGCGCCGAGCGCCAACTGGTGGAGCTGGCCAGGGGGCTGGACAAGAAGCGCTTTCGGGCGTTGGTGGTGACACTCTATCCCGGACAGCCCCTGGAGAGGGAACTTGTGGGTCAGGATGGCGTGCGGCTCCTGACCCTTGACCGCAGAGGGAAGCTGGACTTTACCATATTGTTGCCCCTGCTCCGCCTCCTGCGCCGGAAGGACGTGCATGTCGTCCAGCCCTTCCTGTCACCCGCCACTTTCTTCGGGCTGGCGGCGGCTCTCCTAGCCCGAACGCCGGTCAAGGTGGTGACCGAGCGCTGCGGAATCCGTTTGGACACCGGGCCTGGCGAAAACATCTATCGGTTCGTTGAAGACCGGTTGACTCGCTTTGCCGATGTCGCCGTCGCCAACAGCGAGGCTGGCAGGGACTTTCTCGTGAGCCGAGGCATCCCCGCTCAGAAGACACGAGTGATATACAACGGCCTCAGCTCGGACCGGGTGACGACGAACGAGGGTGAGATATCCGCTGCCAAAACGGATTTGGGGATTCCCACGACGGCCCCGGTCATCGGCATGGTGGCCAGCCTGACGCCCGCCAAGGACTACGCCACGTTTCTCAAGAGCGCGGCGATCATCAGGGAGTCGTCGCCCGCGGCCCGCTTCCTAGTCGTTGGCGACGGCCCTCTGCGGGGGGAGTTGCTGGAGCTGGCCCGCCAACTGGGCCTGGGGGAGAGCGCGGTGTTCGCCGGTTACCAGCCGCGGGTGGCGCCCTTCATCGGCGGCTTTGACGTGGCGGTTCTGTCCTCCTGCGACTACGAGGGGTGCTCGAACTACCTCCTGGAAACTATGGGCCTGAACCGGCCCGTTGTGGCCACAGATATCGGGGGTAACCGAGAGCTTGTTCGTGACGGTGAGACTGGGTTTCTCGTGCGCCCGCGAGACCCGCGGGCCCTGGCCGATGCGGTCCTCGCCCTCCTGCGCGACCCTGCCCTGGCCTCGCGGCTATCGAGCGCAGCGGGGGAGCGTCTTCGGGTCAGCTTCTCCGTGCCGGCCATGGTCCGCCAGTACGAACGCCTGTATGAGCAGCTGTTGGAGGGGAAGGGGATAAAGCTGAGGGCGGCCGAAGGGGATGCTGCCGTTTCCGCGCCGACCCAGATGCCCCACGCCCATGACGGCGTGCCTGCGGCGGCTCCGGCGGTGAGGCAGCAGGACGGATGAACCTCTTGCGCTACCTCATGGAGTCGCGGGGGCCGCTCAACGCCCTCCGCCGGCTGCCCACCATCGGGCGGCGGTTCGGGCTGTCCCCGGCGAGGATGGACCGCGCCCTGCAAGACTTGTCCGGGATCACTCAGGCGTATGGCTGTGCGCCTACCCTGGCGGTGACGGCTGTCCTGCTCGAGCGTTATCCCTCAGTCTTCCGGCGTCTGGCAGAGAGGACGGAGTTGGCCGTCCACGGGTACGTCCACACGGACTATAGCCAACTGGACGAGGCAGCCCAGTCTGAACACATGGAGAAGGCTCTCCACGCCTTCCGCGGCCTTGGCTTGGAGCCGGAGGGCTTCCGTTGCCCATACCTGCGCTGGAACGAGGACTCCCTGCGAGTTGCCGGCCGCTTCGGCCTCAGGTACGGGAGCAACACTGGCCTGGCTTGGGACGTGCTGCCGCCAGAGAGCGTGGCCCACCAGGACTGGGCCGCCTACCAGAAGGGCTTGCGCCTCTACGGTGCCGGCGACGCGGGCCACAGGCTCAGCCTCCCTTCTCGGGTCAACGGAACGCTCCTGGACATCCCCGTCTCCTTGCCGGACGACGAGGCGATGGTGGACCGGCTGGGTCTGGAAGGGCCCCAAAGGGTCGCCGTCTGGCTCAGTATGCTCGAGCAGGTCTACGAGAAGGGGGAGGTGTTGACCCTCATCCTTCACCACGAAAGGGTCGCCCTCTGTCGCGACGCTTTGCTGGCAGTGCTGGAGCGCGCGCGCGGCTTGCAGCCGCCCGTGTGGCTGGCGACGCTCAGAGAGATAGGACGCTGGTGGTCTCAACGGCTGACCTGGCGGCTTCAGGTCCAGCCCCGGGAGGAGGGTGGCTATCGGGTGACGGCACCGGAGGCCGCCGCGGCCACCGTCGTCGTTCGCGGCGTGGAGACGGAGCCGGCGGCGCTGCCCTGGTTCGGCCCCTATCGCCGCGTTCCGTCGCCCACCTTCAGCCTCTCAGGCCCTCGGCTCCCGGCGATTGCCGTCGAAGAGGGTTCTGCCCCAAGCCTGACGGCCTTCCTGAGGGAAGAGGGTTTCCTCCTGAGCCAGGACATCGGTGCCGGGCTCGAAGGGCTCCACCTGCCCGCCTACGCCTCGTTCGGCGAGGAGGACAAGCGTGATGTCTTGGGGCTCATCGAGAGCAGCGATGCGCCCTTGGTACGGCTCTGGCGCTGGCCCGACGGCGCCCGCTGCGCCCTGTCCGTGACGGGGGACGTCGATGCCATGACCGTGCTGGACTTCCTGCGTCGGCCCCTGGAGGTGTGACGTGGCCTCGGTTCAGGTCATCGATCCTCGAACCAGCCCGGCGTGGGGCGAGTTCGTCGGCCATCACCCCGAGGCGACGGTGTTCCACACCACGGCGTGGGCCAGCGTTCTTCTGGAGACCTATGGCTATCAGCCGCGCTACTGCGTCCTCGCTGGCGCCTCCGGCGACATCATGGCCGGCGTGCCGCTGCTTCTGGTGGACAGCAGGCTTACTGGCAGGCGACTGGTGGGGCTCCCCTTCAGCGATTTCTGCCCGCCTCTTGCGCTGCCGGGCTGCGACCCTTCGCCCCTGGTGGAGAGCATAAGGAGAGAGGCCAGCAACGGCGGCCTATCGTACGTAGAGGTGCGCGGCCCCTCTTCCCTACCGCTGGAACAGTGGGGTTTTCAGCACACATCTCTCTTCCAGCGCCACATCGTCCCCCTGGACACGCCTCTGAACGAGCTGCAATCCAAGATCCACTCTTCGGCGCGAAGAGGGGCCAAGAAGGCGGAACGCGAGGGTGTCCGGGTTCGCCGGGCGGCAAGCTGCGCGGAGATGCGCCGCTTCTACGACCTGTACGTCGCCACCCGTCGCAAGCATGGTCTGGTGCCCGCGCCCTACCGTTTCTTCCAGAGCATTCAAGCGCACTTTCTGGCTACCGACCAAGGCTGCCTGCTCCTGGCTGAGCTGGCGGGGCGCCTTATCGCTGCCGACCTGCTTCTCTGGCACGGGCGGAGCTTGCTCTACAAGGCCAACGTCTCCGATCATCGGTTTCTGGAGCAACGGCCCAACAACGTCCTGATGTGGGAGGCCATCAAGCTGGGCAAGGATCTGGGCTGCTCGGTCTTTGACCTCGGCCGCAGCGAGGCCGATAACGAGGGGCTGCGACGGTTCAAGAGCCTTTGGGCCAGCCGGGCCGAGCCTTTGCCCTATTTCTACTATCCCCGAGCTAAGGGCTTCGCCACTGAGGATGGGAGCAGCATGAAGCGCCGGTTGCTGGCCGCCGCTGTTCGCGTTACGCCGAGCGTGCTCCTGCCGCGAGCCGGCGCCCTGTTGTATGGCCATCTGGGCTGAGGAGGCAGGCCGCTGAGAGTGCTGGTCACCGGAGGCGCCGGTTTCATCGGCTCCCACCTGGTGGAGCGGCTCCTGGCCGCTGGTCACCAGGTCTCCATCCTGGACGATTTCAACGATTTCTACGATCCGGCGCTCAAACGGGCCAACCTGCAGCCCATGGTGGACGAGCCCGGCCTCACCGTGCACGAGGGCGACATCCGCGACCGCCCGCTGGTGGCGGAAGTGATGGCCCAGGAGAGGCCAGAGGCAGTGATGCACCTGGCCGCCCGAGCCGGCGTTCGGCCGTCGCTGCTCCAACCCAAGCTCTACCTCGATGTCAACGTGCGCGGCACCTGGACGGTCCTGGATGCCGCCCGACAAGCGGACGTGGGCCACTTTGTCCTCGCGTCCTCCTCCTCCGTCTACGGGAACGACAGCCCGGCCCCGTTTCGCGAGGACGCCCGCGCTGACCAGCCCGCCTCGCCCTACGGTGCCACGAAACGCATGGCTGAACTCCTGGCGTACACCGTCCACAGTCTGCACGGCATGCCCGTGACGGCGTTGCGGATATTCACCGCCTATGGCCCCCGTTGCCGTCCTGACCTGGCCGTGCACAAGTTCTCACGGCTCATGGTGAACGGGCAGCCGGTCCCGGTCTACGGCGATGGCAGCGCCCTGCGCGATTTCACCTACGTCGGCGATGTGGCAGAAGGCCTGGGGAGGGCGCTGGACCGCCCTCAGGGTTTCCGGGTGATCAACCTGGGCAATGGCCGGCCTATCACTGTCCTCCGGCTCGTCTCTCTGCTGGAAGAGCGGCTGGGCGTGCCCGCCCGCATCGAGTTCCAGCCGGCACAGGCGGGCGACGTGGACCTGACCTTTGCCAGCATCGAGCGGGCCGAGCAACTGTTGGGCTGGCGGCCCACCACACCGATAGAACGCGGCCTCGATCTCTGGTGCCAGTGGCTCTTCTCTCAAGGGGGGGCAAGGGCGGAAGCCTAAGGGGATGCTCCCTTCTGCGCCAGGCGGACCCGTGAACGCAACCTTCCTCAGGGTTGCCGACCGCTGTCTCTCCCAGGGAGAGGAGCTCGTGAATTGGCCCGAGTGGGGTGACTTCGTCCTCGCCGAGGGGCTGATCGCTGCCAGCGACGTGTCCGGCCGTCCCGAGTACCTGGAGCTGGCCGGGCAGATCCTGGACCTTCGCGTCGAGGCGCTGGATGGGCGCCGCCAACTGGAGGCGGTGGCCAGGCCGCTTAAGACGCCCGCCGGGTTCACGCCAGAGACCCGGATCGCCTTCAACCGCTCGGCGCCGGTGATCATGTGGTTCGGCCTCGTATCACCGCTGGTGATGCTGTACCGCCGCCTGGGCAGCCGGCGCCACCTCAGCGCGGCCGTCTCCCTGGCCGAGGATGTGGGCAGGCGAGCGCCTCGCTCCGCCGACGGCGCCATCTACATGCACCCGCTGGCGCCGCAGGCCTTCGTGGACAGCGTCTACTTTGTGGTGCCGGGCTGGCTGAGCCTGGCGGAGGCGACGGGGCAGGATCGCTTTCGGGAGGAGGCTGTCCTCCAGCTCAAGGCCCACGTGGGCAAGCTGCGGGACGATTCCGGCCTGTTCTTCCATGCCTGGGATGAGGGGGCGGGTCGGCGCTCCCCGTGCCTCTGGGCGCGCGGCAACGGCTGGATGGCGATGACGCTGGCCGCCATCTGCGAGGCACGCCCGCCGGACGATGCCCTGCGCCAGCGGGCTGCCTCCCTGTTGCAGCTGCAGGTCGCTGCGCTGGTGCCCCTTCAGGATGGCGGTGGCCTGTGGCACACGGTGCTGGACGCCCCGACCACCTACCTGGAATCGTCCGCCGCTGCCGCCTTTGCCCTGGCGATAGCGAAGGGCGTCCGCGGCGGCGTCCTGGCGTCGGAGCTGCGGCGCGTGGCCGCTCGCGCCTGGCAGGCCGTACAGGGCTACGTGTCACCGGCCGGCGATTTCACCGGCGTGAGCGGCGGAACCCTCCCCGGCGACGCCGCCCACTACGACAGCATCCCTGTCGGCGTCGAGCGGTTCGGCATCGGCATCTACCTGCTCGCGGGCGCTGAGCTGAACTAGGGGCACTGTGCGCCGGCCTGGTCCAGCGCCCTGGGCTCCGACTTGAACTCGACCTTGCGGTGAGTGGCGTCGCAGAAGGGCTTGTGCTCGGAGTGGCCGCAGCGGCAGAGGGCGATGACCTCTTGCTCCAACGCGAACTCGGCGCCGGTGGCGTCGATCAGCCTGATGGGGCCGGCTACCCGATAGGGGCCGTTGTCGCGCACCTTTATCTCAACTTCGGCCATAGATTGTTCCTCCTAGGCTGGCTCCCATTATAGATGGGCAGCCTCGGTGCCGCGATACGTTTGCGATAGCCTGCGGTCGCACCTACAATGCCCTTGTTGGCTGGCAGCCTGAGGAGGTTGGCGCGACATGAACGCAGAAGCTGCTGATGCCAGGCGGGTGATTCCCTGCCTGGACGTGGCCGGCGGCCGCGTGGTGAAAGGCGTCCGATTCCTGAACCTGCGCGACGCCGGCGACCCTGTGGAGCTGGCCGCCTTCTATCAGGCGGAAGGCGCCGACGAGCTGGTCTTCCTGGATATCACCGCCTCGCCGGACCGGCGCAAGACGGTGGTGGACATGGTCCAGCGGGTCGCCCAGCAGGTGTCCATGCCGCTGACGGTGGGCGGCGGCATCGGCAGCGTCGATGACATGCGCCTGACGCTGGAGTCCGGCGCCGCCAAGGTCAGCATCAACACTGCCGCCGTCGAAGACCCAGAGCTCATCGCGCGGGGCGCCGCGCAGTTCGGCAGCCAGCGCATCGTCGTGGCCATCGATGGGAAGGGGGTGGCTCCCGGCCGCTGGGAGGTCTACATCTACGCCGGTCGCGGCGGCGGCCGCGCCACCGGCCTCGATGCGGTGGAGTGGGCCAAGAGAGCGGTGGCATTGGGGGCCGGCGAGCTGCTGGTGACGGGCATGGACGCCGATGGCACCCAGGAGGGGTACGACATCCCCCTGACGCGGGCCATCGCCGAGGCCGTGCCGGTGCCGGTCATCGCCTCGGGCGGGGCCGGCAACCCACAGCACATGTACCAGGCCATCGCGGAGGGCAAGGCCGACGCTGTGCTGGCGGCGGGTATCTTCCACTTTGGCACCTGCCGCGTCCGCGAAGTGAAGCAGTACCTGGCCGAGCGGGGCATCCCCGTGCGGCTCTAAGGGGAGGTGGGAGTCGTGGCAACGCAGGAGGAAAGGTCAGCCACTCGGCCCGTCGTGACGGTCGCCGACACGACGAAGGGCCTGCCCACCGCCTTCGATGCCGTCTTCGCGACCTACGGCGGAGTCGCCAAGATCATCCCGTCGGGGAGCAAGGTTTACATCAAGCCAAACGGTGTCCAGTTCTTCGCCGGCACGCACACCGAGCCGGCGGTGGTCGACGCCTTGCTGGGCTACCTGAGGGACCACGGGTATACGCGGCTGGCGCTGATGGAGAACGCCAGCCAGGGCGTCGGCACCCGCCTGGTCTTCGCCGTCAACGGTTACGCCGACATCGCCAAGCGCCACCGCGCGGAGGCGGTATACCTGGACGAAGGGCCTGCGGTGCCCTACACGCTAAGCGGCGAGGACGACCCCATCCGCATTCCGCGCCGTCTGTTCGAATCGTTCATCGACCCGGCGCGGCGCCCGGGCGACTTCTACCTCAGCCTGCCCAAGCTGAAGACGCACTCCATGACCACGGTGACGCTGGGCGTCAAGAACCAGCAGGCCTTCCCCATCCACGCCGATCGGATGCATTTCCACAACCACGAGACGCTCCACGCCCGCCTGGCCCGCCTCTACCGCATGGTCCACCCCGACTTCTGCATCATCGAAGGCGTCACGGCCACCTTCCACGGCAACGTGCCGCCACCGTCGCTTCTGAAGGAGAGCAGCGTCCATCTGAACATACTCATCGGGGGCCGGGACACGGTCGCCGTGGATACCGTGGGCTGCCGCGTGTTGGGCTACGGCGTCGAGGAGGTGGAGCACCTGCGGTTGGCGGCGGAGTGGGGCCTGGGCGAGGGCCGCCTCGATGCCATCGAGGTCATCGGCGACCTCAGCCGCTTCCAGGCCCGCTATTCATATGCCATCCTGCGCCGCTTCCCTCCCGACGTGCGCATCGTGGAGGGCCGCGAGCGCGCCTGCGTTGAGGGCTGCAAGGGCAACACCGAGTGCGCGTTGGAGATCCTGAGCAACGAGTGCCGCGGCCAGGGTGGCTTCACCATCGTCTTCGGCAGGGGGTTCGCCGACGCCGACCTGGAGGGCCTGCCCGGCGACATCCTGGTGGTGGGCAACTGCGCGGTCAGCGAGCGCGGGGCCGACCTGCGGCGCCGCTACCCCGACCGCCGCATCATCGAGGTGGACGCCCACAACGACCTCCGCGGCATCACCGCCGGGCTGGCCACCCTGATGAAGATCAAGCCCAAGGAGCTGGTGCCGCTGAACCCGCTGCGCCTCACTTGGGTCATGCTGCAGGCCCGGCTCCACGGCGCAACCTCGCGGATACCGCCGCTGTTTGGCGGCCCGGCGCCGACCGGCTTGAGCGAGCGCGAGCAGCGCTGGTACCGCCAGGGCGGAGGCCGCGGCAACGGCTCAAGCGCGGCCTGACGCCGGCACGGACTTGCCCGATACCCTAGCCCGGCACCAGGACCATCTTGCCCATAACCTCGTTCTCCTCCATGAGGGTCTGGGCGCGGGCCGCTTCCTGTAGCGGGAAGACATGGGGCACCACCGGGATGATGTCACCGCTCTCCACCCAGCGCATCGCCTCCAGCAGGTCGGTCTTGTTCCCCATGTGCGAGCCCAGGAAGTTCATCTGCTTGTTCCACAGGAAGCGCAAGTCGGTGACCGCTTCGAAGCCGCTGGTAGCGCCGCACACGACCAGCGTGCCTCCCCACTTCAGGCTGGCCACGCTCTGCGGCCAGGTGGCGTTGCCCACGTGCTCGAACACGACGTCCACCCCGCGGCGATTGGTGATCTTGCGCACCTCTTCGACCACATCCTGGGTCTTGCGGTTTATCAGACGCTCGGCGCCCAGCCTTTGGCACAGCTCCAGCTTCTCGTCACTGCCGGCCACAGCGATGGTTCGTGCCCCCATGGCGCGGCAGATCTGGAGGGCCATCGTGCCCAGGCCGCCGGCGGCGCCCCAGACCAGCACGTAGTCCCCGGCCTGGATCCGTGCTCGGCTGATCAGCATGTGCCAGGCGGTGAGCAGGACCAGCGCGAACGAGCCCGCCTCCTCCCAGCTAAGGCCCTTCGGCTTGGGGACGATGTTGAAGGCCGGCAGTTTGGCGAACTCGGCGTAACCGCCGTCGAGGGGGCCGGTCTGGAAGCCCCAGATCTTGTACTGACGGCAGAAGGTATCGCGGCCGTTGGCGCAGAACTCACAGGTGCGGCAGCTCAGGCCGGGATAGACGATCACCTCATCTCCGGCCTTGAAGTCGGCGACCTCGCTACCCACCTCCACCACCTCGCCGGCGGCGTCGCTGCCGGAAATGTGAGGCAGGGCGAACTTCACGCCCGGCAAGCCCCGGCGCGCCCAGATGTCATTGTAGTTGCAGCCGGACGCTCTCACCCGGATCAGGATGTCGTTCGGCCCGAGCTTGGGTTCGGCCACGTCCTTGTACCGAAGGACATCGACGCCGCCGTGCTCCTCGAAGACCACCGCTTTCATACCTGACCTCCTGGCCGCATTCAGATCTGGACTGGCTAGCTGGAAATCGAAGCTTCGCGCCTATTCTCGTGGCTTCGCTGGCTGAAGGTCAAGGGAAACGAGCAAAGGGCTTTCGGGCGGGTCGGATCAGCCGCCAGGCCGGGAAGCGGGGCAACCGCCAATGAGCAGGCGCCACTCGGGTTGCTGGCCCTTGTTGCCGAACGGGTCGTCCGGCGGTAGGATGGCCTGGGAATCGTGTCCTTCGGCTTCTCGGGGTGAATAGCCGGCCATCAGGACCAGAGCGCTGACAAGCAGGGCGGTCGCCGAAGGCGATAGCAGATCGGGCAGGGCGACGCTGTGGGCAAGTACTACAAGAGCGCCGATCAGCTCTTCGAGATATACGGCCACTTCCTGGACCGGGTGCTAACGGACGACAAGGTCGGCGCCAAGATGGCCAAGGCAGGCGTCGTCATCAAGTTCATCTACACCGACCCCGACTGTGAGATCACCATCGACTTGAAGAACCCGCCGGCGAAGCCCGGTTACTATGGGGCCTTCTACTTGGGCCCGTGCGACGTCAAGGAGGATGCCTGGTCCAAGCAGTCGGCTGATCACTCCCACCGGTTCTGGCACGGTTACGAGAACCCGATAGCGTCTGTGGCTAAAGGCAAGATCAAGCAGGGCGGCAACGTCATGGCAATGCTCAAGCTCCTGCCGGTGGTCCGGCCCGCCTTCAAGATGTTCCCGGTAGTGCTTGAGGAGATGGGCTACCGCGACCTTGTCATCAGGCAGAAGTAGCACGGGAATCCCGCTGGTTTCCGGAGGTTGACGAAACGGGGGAGGGAGGACGCTGGCGTGAAGGTTAGGCATCTCGTCCAACTATGGCACCAGATCTCGGGTTTGGCTGCTCTGTCGTTCGCCGCCGTGTTGCTGGCAGCCGTGGCCGTCTCCTGTGGCGGGGGAGGGGAAGAAATATCCAACGGCACCGGCACGCTGGCCGCGAGCGCTTCGCCTGGGGCGACGGTGGTGGGGAGCGCCACGCCGCGAGGCGGCACGACCACTCCATCAGAGGCGGCGCCAGGGATCAGCGACACGGAGATCCTGCTGGGAGCAGAATGCATCCTCAGCGGGTCCATGGGAGCGGTCTACTCCACCATCCCCGCGACCGTCAGCGCCTACTTCAACTACATCAACGACACTGAAGGAGGCGTTTGCGGCCGCAAGATAGTCTACAAGGTAGAGGACAACACCGACGACCCGGCCAGGGCCGTGGAGGTGGCGCGCAAGCTGGTGGAGCAAGACAAGGTCTTCGCCATGCTCGGCTCGCTGGGCGACGCGCCCCATCCTGCCACCATGGAGTTCCTGAACGAGAAGGCGGTGCCCGACATCCTGGTGTCCGCTGGCGGCCATCGCTTCGGCGCCGAGCCCGACAAATACCCTTGGACTGTCCAGATGATCCCCGACTACACCATCGAAGGGACAGTTTTCGGCCGGTATATCTCAGAGAATCTGCCCGGCAAGAAGGTGGCCGTCCTCTGGGAGAACAGCGCCGCGGGCATCGACGGGCTGGCCGGAGTGAAGAAAGGCCTGGACTCCATCAAGAACGAGATCGTCGCCGACGAGTCTTACAACATCGGCGATGTCTCCATCGCTTCCCAGGTGGCCAACCTGAAGCGGTCCGGCGCCGAGGTGGTCGTGCTTCACAGCAGCCCCGGCTTCACGTCCCAGGCCATCAAGCAGGCAGACCGGCTGGGCTGGCACCCGCAGTGGTTCATGAGCTACATCAACTCCGATGACATGATGTTCCAGTTCGTATCTCCGCAGCTGCTGCAGGGTGCGATCACCTTCCAGGCCCTCAAGCTAGCAGCCTGGCGGGACGACCCGGCCGTCGCCAAGCACTACGAGATCATGCAGAACTACGGCGGGCCCACCCCCACCAACTTCACGATCTATGCTCAGGTGCTGGCCGAGACGGCGGTGGAGACGCTCAAACGGAGTTGCGACAACCTGACCCGCGAGGGCCTGATGGAGGCGGTGGAGTCCATCCAGGACTTCCACACCGACCTGATGCTGGACGATGTCAGCGTCTCCTTCTCGCCCACCGACCACACCGGCCTCCAGACCGGCCACATGCTGAAGGCGACCGTGGACGAGAACGGAAAGGGCAAGTTCGAGTACTTCGGGCCGCTGCAAGCATTCGAGTAATGAGCGACGCCTGCGGCTGGGAGAGGGAGAACGCTGGCATGAAGGTTAAGCATCTCGTCCAACTATCGCACCAGATCTGGGGCCCGGGCGCTCTGCTGTTCGCCGCCGTGTTGCTGGCAGCCGTGGCCGTCTCCTGTGGCGGGGGAGGGGAAGAAATATCCAACGGCACCGGCACGCCGGCCGCGAGCGCTTCGCCTGGGGCGACGGTGGTGGGGAGCGCCACGCCGCGAGGCGGCACGACCACTCCATCAGAGGCGGCGCCAGGGATCAGCGATACGGAGATCCTGCTGGGAGCTGAGGTGATCTTCAGCGGCACAATGGGCGCCGTGTACGCGACGATACCCAGGACGGTCAGTGCTTACTTCGACTACGTGAACGATACCCAGGGCGGCGTCTGCGGCCGCAAGATCGTCTACAAGCCAGAGGACAACTTCGACGACCCTGCCAGGGCCGTGGAGGTGGCGCGCAGGTTGGTGGAGCAAGACAAGGTCTTTGCCATGGTGGGCTCCCTGGGCGACGCGCCCCATCCTGCCACCATGGAGTACCTGAACGAGAAGGGGGTGCCCGACATCCTGGTGTCCGCCGGCGGCCACCGCTTCGGGGCGGAGCCCGACAAGTACCCCTGGACGGTCCAGATGATCCCCGACTACACCATCCAAGCGGTATTCCTCGGCCAGTACATATCGGAGAATCTGCCCGGTAAGAGCATAGCCGTCCTCAAGGAGAACGATGCCATAGGCATCGACGGGCTGGCCGGCCTGAAGCAGGGGCTCGACCCCAGCAAGAACCAGATCGTGGCCGAAGAACCCTTCGACAACTCGGCCATCTCCATCGCCTCGCAGGTGGCCAACATGAAGAAGACCGGCGCCGAGGTGGCCGTCCTGTTCAGCAGCCCCGGCTTCACGTCCCAGGCCATCAAGCAGGCAGACCGGTTGGGCTGGCACCCCCAGTGGTTCATGAGCTACATCAACGCCGATGACATGATGTTTCAGTTCGTGTCTCCCCAGCTGCTGGAGGGCGCGATCACGTTTCAGGCTCTCAAGCTAGCAGCCTGGAAGGACGACCCCGCCGTCGCCAAGCACTACGAGATCATGCAGAACTACGGTGGCCCCACCCCGACCAACTTCACCATCTACGCCCAGGTGCTGGCTGAGACGGCGGTGGAGATCCTCAAGCGGAGTTGCGACAACCTGACTCGCGAGGGCCTGATGCACGCGGTGGAGTCCCTCCAGGACTTCCACACCGACCTGATGCTGGACGACGTCAACGTCTCCTTCTCTCCCACCGACCACACCGGCCTCCAGAGCGGACACATGCTGAAGGCTACCGTGGAGAACGGAAAGGGCAAGTTCGAGTACTTTGGGCCGCTGCAGGTATTCGAGTAGTGAGCTCCAACGGGTGGATGGGAACCGGAGCCTAGCGGCGGGCCACAGGCGAGGACGGGGATGGACTTCGAGGGGATGACACTGGTAACCGGCGCCGCCGGTTTCATGGGTAAGCACCTGGTGCAGTACCTGGTGGCCCATGAGGTCCGCGTGCGCGCCACGGCGCGGCCCCGGCAGGACACATCGTACTGGGACAAGATGGGGGTGGAGTACGTCGGGGCAGACCTCACCAAGCCGGAGACGCTGCCACCCCTGTTCGAGGGTGGAGTGGACAGGGTCTTTCACCTCGGCGCCATCTGCAACTTCTCCACGCCGTACCGGCAGCTCTACCCTACCAACGTGCTTGGGGTAGAACGCATCACTGAGCTGGCTATCGAGGCGGGGGTCAAGAGGTACGTCCACGTCGGCTCGACGGCGGTCTACGGCTCCTACCGCGGAACGCCGTTCACGGAGGATTCGCCGCGCGAGCCCCAGGACAGCTACGGGAGGAGCAAGAGGGACGGCGAGAACGTGGTCTGGCGAAGGATCGAAGAAGGGCTTCCGGCCATAATCACCCGTCCCTGCACGGTGTACGGCCCCGGCTGCAACGATGGCGCCGGCAAGGCCTTCTCGCGGCCCACGTCCATCACGGCCATTCCGGGAAGCGGCAGGCAGCTCTTGTCCAACGTACGGGCCGAGGACGTGGCGGCGGCGGTAGTCCATCTCTCGCACCTCGATGACGCCGTGGGTAAGGCGTTCAACATTGCGGACGAGAGCCACCCAACCATCGAGGAAGCACTGACCATTGCGGCACGCACCTTCGGAACGAGCCCTCCGAAGCTGCACCTGCCCCTCGCCGCCGTCAAGGTTCTCGCCCGCATCGGTGGCGTCCTTTCCCGGATGAAGGGACAAATCCCGGGCCTGGAATACGATGCCGTACGCTACCTCGACCGTGACTACGTGGTCGACATTTCCAGGCTGAAGGACACCGACTACCAGTTCATCTACCCGGACTTCGCAGAGTCGATGAAACAGATGGGGGAATGGCACTGAGGGAACGCCGCCCGAGAAAGGAGCGCCTACCCATGCAGGTAGTGGTAATCACTGGACTGGCCCAGGGAATGGGACGCGAGGTCGCGAAGCTTCTCGCCAAGTCCAAGACGACGGCGGTGGCTGGCTTCGATGTCGATTCGGAGGGGGTCGAGTCGCTCCGGAAGGAACTGGAGGGGGCCGGCTGCGATCACCTGCTGATGACTCTGGACATAGCCGACCGGCCGGGCATTCTCAAGTTCCGGGACGCAGTGCTGAAGAAGTTCGGGCGAGTGGACGTCGTGCTTTCCAACGTCGGTATCGGCTTCTTCGCGCCGGTCGAGGAAGTGGACCTGGAGAAGGCGCTCAAGCTCTTCGAGATCAACGTCATCGGCACGGCCGCCATCTTCCAGGCGTTCCTCCCCTCGATGCGCGAGGCCCGTAGCGGCACACTGATCGCCGTCTCGTCTTTGGTCGGGGAGATTCCCTTCCCGTTCGAGTCCATCTACTCGGCCAGCAAGTTCGCCGTGGAGGGGCTGACGCTCGGCATGCGCTACGAGGTGGAGCCTTTCGGCATTAAGGTTGCCCTGATCCAGCCGGCCCAGGTCTCGACCAGCTTCATGGCCAAGGTCCACAAGCTGCCCCCCGAAGGATCGCCCTACCGGGAGCGGGCCGGCAGGTTCATGAGCAAGGACCAGGAGCTGATCAAGAAGGCTCCCACGCCAAGCCAGGCAGCGGAGGCCATCGTGAGGGTCATCAATGCCAAGAACCCCAGGGTCTTCAACCAGGTCGACTTCAAGAGCAAGGCGTTTCTCTGGCTGAACAAGATCCTGCCGGTGGGCATGAGGGACGCTATACTAGTGCGCCAAATGGACATAAAGGTCTGAGACTGCGGGGGCGAGTTCACGTGCGGGTCAAAGAGGGACTCACGGACAGGCGGGGCAGCGCCCGGGTTCAACGCCTGCGGCAGCGAATAGTCGACGCGCCGCGGGAGGTGTGCGTCGAGCGGGCGCGGTACATCACTCGGTCCATGACCGCGAACTGGAGCCTGCCCGCGCTTACCCGCATGAGCCTGGCGCTGGAGCACATCCTCGAGAACATGAGCGTCGTCATCAGAGACGACGAGCTCGTTGTCGGCTGCCGCACCAGCAAGCTCAACGGGGCGCCGCTGTTCCCCGAGAATAAGTCGAGGTGGATAGAAGGAGACCTGGAGAGCTTCGGCCAGCGGGAGCTCCAGCGGGTGCTTATCACCGAGGACGAGCAACGGGAGCTCAGCGAGGACATCCTTCCCTTCTGGCGCGGCAGGACGGTGGAGGACCGGCTGGAGGAGCGGCTGCCGCCGGACGTGGCCGAGGACATGGACAAGTACGTCTTCGCCATGGTCCTGGAGATCACCTACGGCGTCGGCCATTTCACCATGAACCACCGCCGGGTGCTGAGGCTGGGGCTGGCCGGGATCGCAGCGGAGGCCGAGGAGCGACGCGACACGCTGACGCCCGAAGAGCGCCGGGGGGAGAAGGGCCTGTTCTACGACGCGCTCGCCCGGTCTTTGAGGGCCACGATACGCCTCGCCCATCGGTACGCCGACCTGGCGGAGTCGCTGGCGGAGAAGGAACGCGATCCCCAGCGGACCGAGGAGCTAAGGACGATAGCACGGGTCTGCCGGCGGGTCCCTGAGCACCCAGCCCAGACCTTCCACGAGGCGGTACAGTCCGTCTACTTCATCCATCTCGTCGCCCAGATAGAGTCGGGGGGGAACTCCATCTCCCTGGGCCGCATCGACCAGATCCTCTGCCCCTACTACCGGGCCGACAGGCAGGCGGGCCGGATCACGGCGGACCAGGCCAGGGAGCTCCTCTCGTGTCTGTTCATCAAGACCAACGAGATCTGGAACATCCTCGAGGAAGCGTACATCCCCGCCGGCGAGGGCGTGGAGGGGAAGACGACACAGAACGTGACCGTCGGCGGCGTCGGGGCCGACGGCGAGGACGCCACCAACGAGCTGAGCTACATCGGGCTGGACGCCTTCGCAGACGTGCGGACGGTTCAGCCCAACTTCGGGGTGCGCCTGAGCCCCAAGGCACCTCGAGACTTCTTCCTCAAAGCCATCAAGTACGCAATAGATGGCGTCCCCCTGCACCTGTTCAACGACGAGGCGATTGTCGAGTCCCTGCAGCGAGCCGGCCACGCCCTGGAGGACGCCCGCGACTACGGCGTCGTCGGATGCCTGGAGCCGAACGCGCAGGGCAAGAGCTTCGCGTCGACCTTCGCCGTGCAGTTCAGCGGGATCAAGTGCCTCGAGTTCGCGTTGAGCAACGGTGTGGACAACATCTTCGGCTATCGGGCCGGCCTCGAGACCGGAGACCCCGCCACCTTCACCTCCTTCGACGATGTCTGGAACGCCTACACGGCCCAGGCCTCCCATTTCCTGGGCCAGGTGGCCAAAGGGATGGCCGTGCTGGACCAGGCCATCGCCGAGCTGGTGCCGTCTCCCTTCGCCTCGGCCATGATCGACGGGCCAATGGACAAGGGCCTGGACCTCACCCGCGGAGGGGCCGTGTACAACTCCACCGGCGTCCAGTTCATCGGCTTCTCCAATGTGGTGGACAGCCTGTATGCGGCGAAGAAGGCGGTCTTCGAAGATCGGACGATATCGCTGGCGGAACTGGCTTTCTGCCTGGCGGAAGACTGGGACGACGCCGAGGAGAAGAGGTCGTACTTCTTGCACAGGGCCGCCAAGTACGGGAACGACCTCGACGACGTGGATGCCCTGGCAGCGAAGGTGCTGGACCACTTCTGCGACGAGGTGGCCAAGCACAAGCACTATCGAGGCGGCGCATTCTGGCCGGGCGTTTTCGCCGTTGGCTTTCACATCACGATGGGCGCCTTCGCCGCCGCCAGCGCCGACGGTCGCCATGCCGGCGACGTTCTCGGCAACGGGCTGACCCCCACCAACGGCAACGCCCTAAGCGGCCCCACGGCCGTGCTCAACTCGGTCACCAAGCTGCCCCTCGTCCGCGTCTACAACGGCGCTAACCTCAACATGAGGTTCAACGCCAGGAGGCTCAGCCCAGAGATCTTCATGGCGCTCATGCAGACCTACTTCGGGCAGGGGGGAGTGCAGGTTCAGTTCAACATGATCGACTCGGCGACCTTGAGGGACGCCCAGGCGCACCCGCAGCAGTATCGCGACCTGGTGGTGAGGGTGAGCGGATACTCGGCCCTGTTCACGGGTCTCAGCGAGACGGCCCAGAACGAGATCATAAGCCGCACGGAGTACGCGCTGTAGTCAGATCGCCCTCTGCGCCCTCCACGCCGAGATTCGTGCCGGAACACCCGGAGGTATGACGTGTCCAAGGTCATGACCATGAAGGAAGCCATCGCCGAACACGTTAGCGACGGTGACTTCCTCTTCATCGGCGGCTACATCTGTCGGACGCCGTTCGCCGCCATCCACGAGATCATCCGGCAGGGGAAGAAGGAGCTGACCATCACCAGGAGCAACGCCGCCGACGACTTCGACATGATGATCGGCGCCGGCGTGGTGAGGCGGTTCGTCGCCACGTTCCTGTCGCTGGGCTACTTTGGCCTGGGGCGCTGCTACCGGCGCTCCATCGAGGAGGGGGTTCCCCACAAGATAGAGCTCGAGGAGTACACCAACCTGTCGCTGCCCATGATGCTCATGGCGGGCGCTATGGGGATGCCGTTCGTGCCGGTGAAGGACATGGTCGGCTCGGACCTGCTGAACGTGCAGTCGTTCATGGGGGAAAACAAGTACAAGATGATCGACTCGCCCTTCGACGGCAGTCGCACCATGCTGGTGCCGGCGCTTCACCCCGACGTGGCGATCATCCACGTGCAGCAGGCGGACGAGGACGGCAACGCCCAGATATGGGGCATCGGCGGCGACTGCCAGGCCGGGGCCAACGCCGCGAGGAAAGTCATCGTGAGCTGCGAGCGGATCGTCAGCCGGGACGTGATCGGGAAGGACCCCTCGCGCACCATCGTCCCCGACTTCAAGGTCGTGGCAGTGGTGGAGGAGCCGTTCGGCGCCCACCCCGGCTACACGCCCGGCTTCTACGACGTGGACTTTCGCTTCGGCTCACGAATACCAGCAGGCCTCCAACACCGTCGAGGGCTTCCAGGGATTCCTCGACGAGTGGGTGTTCGGCGTGCAAGACAGGACGGAGTACATCCAGCACTACATCCAGAGATTCGGGTACTCCGCAGTTCCGCGCATTGCAGGCAGAGTTCGACTACGGGTTCCCCGTCAGCTACGCGTATTGAGGCAGAAGACTGACGATGGCAAAGCATCCCGGCGGCTACACAAAGCCCGAGCTCATCGCCTGCTGCGGCGCCCGCGAGATCAGAGACGACGATGTGGTGCTGGTGGGGACCGGCTTCCCTACCATGTCGGCCAACATCGCCCGCTATACCCATGCGCCCAATGCCAGGCTGATGCAGGAATCGGGCGTCTTCGACGCGCGGCCGAAGCGGCCGGCGCTGTCTGTGGGCGACCCCTGTCTGAACCCGGGCGCGGCCATGATCGGCACGTTGCTGGACATCATGGGGATGTTCCTGCAAGGAGGCTGGGTCGACGTCGGCTTCTTGTCCGGGAGCCAGGTGGACAAGTACGGCAACATCAACACCACCGTCATCGGGCACTACGACAATCCGAAGAGCCGCCTGCCGGGCAGCGGCGGGGCAAATCCCATCGGCTCGCTGGCCAAGAGGGTTCTCATCATCGCCCTGCACGACATTCGCCGGCTGGCGGAAAGGGTGGACTTCGTCACGACCCCGGGGTACATCGACGGGCCGGGAGCCAGGGAGAGATGGGGGCTTCCGCCGGGCACCGGCCCGGAGGTCATCATCACCAACAAGGCCGTGCTGCGCTTCGATAGGGACACCGGAGAAGCCTACCTGGCAACCTACCATCCGGACACCTCGGTCGAGGAGGTGCTGAAGAACACCCCCTGGGACCTCAGGGTGGCCGATGACGTGCACGAGACGGAACCGCCGGGCGAGGAGGAGCTCAGGGTCATCCGGGAGGTCATCGATCCCCACCGCATGATCTCGGCCTATGAAAGGCGTGGCTACGTGTGATGGACAGCGAAGTGGAGTATACACGGAAGCTGGCGGAGTTCTGCGCCGGCGTTTCCGTTGAGCGCCTTCCGGCGGAGGTGGTTGACAAGGCGAAGCTCTGCCTGCTGGACTTTTTCGCCAACGTCTACGGCTCCCTAGAGCTGGACGCGGTTTCGGGGGTGGTCTCCTACGTGCGATCCCTGGGCGGACCCGAAACCGCCACCGCCCTCGGCTGCGGGTTCAAGACCGGGATCCACAATGCGGCATTCCTCAACGGCACCGCCGCCGAGGCGATCGAAGCCCAGGACGGGCTCCGGTTCGGCGGGAACCATCCTGGCACCGCCGTCATCCCCGCTGCCCTGGCCGTCGCCGAGGAGCGGGGCCTCGGCGGCAAAGCGGTCGTGGAAGCGGTGGTGGCGGGCTACGAGGTCGCGGGCCGGATCGCCGCCGCGATCCACCCTCACCACACGCTGTCCGGGTTCCTGCCCACGGGCACCTGCGGCACCTTCGGAGCTGCGGCCGCCGCATCGAAGCTCATGGGCCATAATGCCGAAGGCATCCTCAACTCGTTGGGCATAGCCGGCTACCTCCTGCCGCTCTCCATGGCCGAGCACCTCATGGGCGGGTACACCTCGAAGATCGTGCAGGGGGGCCAGGCCGCCAGCGCCGGCCTGACGGCGGCGGGCCTGGCCGGCGCCGGCATCACCGGACCTCCGTACGTCCTGGAGGGCTCCCATCTAAAGGGGGGCTTCACCCAGATCACCACCCGCAGCGAACCTAACCTGAGCAGGATCGTGGAAGCGCTCGGCGAGCATTCCTCCCTCACGGACGTCTACCTCAAGCCGTACACCGCCTGTCGGCACACCCACGGCGCCGCCCAGGCCGCGCTGGAGCTGCTGGACGGCGGCGGCTTCGGGGCGCCGGACATCGAAGGGGTGGAGGTATACACCTACGCCATTGCCTCGACCGCCGTTGGCAAGGGCGTCACTGCGCAGGACACCTTCGTCTCGGCCCAGTTCTCGCTGCCGTATGTCGTCGCCGCCTGCCTGATCGACGGAGCGATGGGGCCGGCGCAGCTGAAACACGATCGGATCTCCGATCCCGCCATCCTGGAGCTTTCCCGGAAGGTCAAGGTCAGTGTCGATCCGGACCTGGCCAGGGCCTACCCCGCCCTGACGGCGAGCCGGGTGGAGATCAGGCTCAAGGGTGGGCGGACGCTGGCGAAGCAGGTCGACATCCCCAAGGGCGACCCTCGCGACCCGATGGCTGCCGCGGACGTGGCCGCCAAGCTGAGGCGATTCGCCGGGCAAAGGGATGAAGGAACGCTGGACAAGATAGTCAGTCTGACCCTCGATCTCGAGAACGTGCGAAACATCGGGGAGCTGACATCGGTTATCTGAGGCCGGGCCTCATCGGGCGGAACGGGGTCGCGGCCGGCGGCGGAAGGAGAGGGAGATGGACTTCGATCTGAACGAGGAACAGCGGATGCTCGTCGACATGCTGAGCAGTATGGGCAAGCGCGAGAACTTCAAGAAGATCGCGGTCGAGATCGACAGGACCGGCAAGTTCCCCCTGCACTTGGTGCCGAAGTATTCCGAGCTGGGGCTGCTGGGAATGACCCTTTCGCCGGAGTATGGCGGCGGCGGTCAGCCCGGAATAAATGCCGTCCTGGCGATCGAGGAACTGGCCAAGTTCAGCCCCGTGATCGCCACTCCGGTATTCGAGTCGAATATCGGGCCGGCAAAGGTCATCGACACTTTCGGAACGGAAGAGCAGAAGCGGGCGATCATACCCGGCGTCTGCAAAGGCCAGCTCAGCGTCTCGGTTTGCATGACGGAGCCGGAGGCAGGGTCGGACCTCACCTCCCTCTCCACGAGGCTAGCGGAAGATGGGGATGGATACTCCCTTAACGGGCGCAAGGTGTTCATCTCCGGAGGGGGAGAAGCCAGCCACTACCTGGTCTACTGTCGGTTTGGGGATATCCCCGGCTACAAGGGGATCGGCGCCGTCGTGGTCGAGAGGGGAATGCCGGGGTTCACGTTCGGGAAGCAGGAGGAGCTCATGGGGGTGCGGGGCATGCCGTCCTGCGACCTCATCTTCGAGGATGTGAGGGTTCCCAGGGAGAACGTGGTAGTCAGGGCAGGGCAATTCAGGGACCTGATGACGACATTCGACCTCGAACGGTGCGGCAACTCCGCGATGTGCCTCGGTGTGGCCGGCGGCGCCCTGGAAGAGGCGAAGGCCTACGCCATGGAGCGGAAGGCCTTCGGCCGGCCGATATGCGAGTTCCAGGATATCCAGTTCCTGATCGTCGACATGGCCATGAAGCTGGACGCTGCCCGCCTGCTGGTCTACCGGGCGGCCACTAACGCCGGGCGGGGCTTCCCCTCGATGTATGAGTCCGCTATGGCAAAGTGCTGCGCCAACGAGACGGCGGTCGAAGTGACCAACGCCGCCATGCAGGTGTTCGGCGGCTACGGATACAGCAAAGAGTTCCCGGTAGAGAGAATGCATCGGGACGCGCTCGCCTGGAGGGTTGCCGGCGGCACGGTGCAGATGCTGCGGATCACGATGGCAAGCGTTCTCTTCGCCCGGCGGTTCAACCAAAGAGCCGACGCCTAAGGTCCTCCGGAGAGCGGTTGGAGAGAGGCCGGCCCCGATGGGCCGGCCTCTCTCGTTAAGGGTCGCTTGTTATTGGATTATTGGATGCCCTCGAACTGGCGTAGGGGTCCGTAGTAATCCCAGTAGCCCAGCCCTTTGTCGTTGATGTAGGCTTTCATGAAAATGCTGCTCTGGTAGCCGACGTGGTCGGTGGGCGAGAAGGAGAAGGTGACGCCGTCGAGCAACAGAGGGCTGTGCCAGTTCTTGGTGGACTCCACCGTCTCCATCACGCCCTCACGGGTGAGGTTGTCGCAGCTGCGGTTGAATATGTCGACCGCCAGCTCGCCGAGGATCTGGCCGTAGAGCGTGAAGTTGGAGGGGGACGGGCCGCCGTAGTCGTGCTGCAGCTTGATGAAGTCGGCGACAGCAGGGTCATCGGTCATGGTCGCCTGCTTATTGGCGTTGGTGGTGATGGCGCCCTCGACGATCTTAGGATTGCCTACGAACTGGAATAGCATCTGGTCATTGCCGATGTAGGGCCAGAGCATCGCGGGCTTCCAGCCCAGGCGGTCGGCGGCCTTGGCGGCGAGGGCGATGAAGCCGAGGTTGCCTTCGATGACGAAGACGCCGGGATTGCCCTTGGCCAGGTTGGCGACCTGGGAGGTGACAGAGATGGAGGTGTTATCGTAGCTCGCGTCGGCGACGATGTTGTTGCTGCTGCCCGCGAGCCCCTGCCTGAGGCCGGCGAGGCCGTCTTTGCCGATGTCATCATTCTCCCAGAGAACGGCCACATCTTCGCCCGGGTGGTCTTCCGTGATGTTCTGGGCCAGGAACCCCGCATCGATGCCGTAGCTGGGAATCATCTGAACCTCCCAGGGGTGGCCGCAGGGGTCGGCGCCGAAGCGGGCGCTGCCGGCGGAGACCAGGAGGTCAGGCACGCCGTTCTGGTTCAGATACTCCCAAGAGCCGGGGTGGGCTGCGTCGCCGAGGGAGCCGACCATGGCGAAGACGTGGTCTTGCTCCACCAAGCGGCGCACGGCCTCCAGGGACCTGGCCGGGTCCTCCTGGTTGTCCTCTATCGTGAAGTTGATCTTGCGGCCGCAGACGCCGCCCTGGGTGGCGTTGACGTACTTGAAGTAGGCGGCGGTGGCGTTTCCGAGTGTGGCATACACTGCGCCGCTAGCGCCACTAAGGATGGAATCTGCCCCCAGACGGATCTCGGTGTCGGTGATACCGGCGGTAGGGTCCTTGATGGTGGCCGCCCGCGCCGCGGGGCCGCACACGGCGCCCTCGGGGGTTGGGGTCCCCGTGGGCGGCGAGGCGGTCGCTGTGGCGGGCGAGGCGGTCGCTGTGGCCGGCGAGGCGGTCGCGCTCGCTGAGGCCGTCACGCCCGGTGTGCCGGTCTTGCTCGGTGTGGCCGTCACGGCGGATGTAGCGGTCTTGGCGGGTGTGGCGGTCTTGGCGGCTGTGGCCGTGCCGGTTTTGGCGGGCGTGGTGGTGGCCGTTCCGTTGTCCCCTCCCCCGCCGCAAGAGACGGCCACTGCTGCCAGCAGGACGGCCGCTGACAGCAAAACAGCCAAGCCGAAGGCCAGGCGTGACGTGCGAATGAGATGCC
Organism: uncultured Chloroflexia bacterium; assembly: GCA_963701285.1. Taxonomy (GTDB): domain Bacteria; phylum Chloroflexota; class Dehalococcoidia; order SM23-28-2; family SM23-28-2. The sequence goes on from OY969584.1 coordinate 1,019,656, forward strand.
TAGTACTCATGGTACTCTTCCCCCTTCCTTATTCACCTGGATTCTAGGCGATGGATTGCTAGTGTCAAGACCCAATAAGAGAGAGGGGAGCCACGCAAGCAGCAAGAGGCCGGCCCCGATAGGCCGACCTCTCCCGTTGGGCGTCGCTGATTATTGGATGCCCTGGAACTCGCGTACCGGTCCGAAGTACTCCCAGTAACCCTTCCCGCTCGCGTCGACCTTGGCCTCCAGATAACGGCTGCTCTGGTAGGCGACGTGGTCGGTGGGCGAGAAGGAGAAGTTGACACCGTCCAGCAACAGGTTGCTGTGCCAGTCCTTGATGGACTCCAACGCCTCCATCACGCCCTCACGGGTGAGGTTGTCGCAGCTGCGGTTGAGTATTTCCACCGCCAACTGGCCCAGGATGTGGGCGTAGAGCGTGAAGTTGGTGGGGCTGGGGCCGCCGTAGTCTTTCTGGATCTTGATGAACTCGGCGACCGCGGGGTCATCGGTCGAGACCGCCAGCTTGTTGGCGTTGGTCGCGACCGTCCCATTCATCATGTCAGGGCCTACGAACTGGAACATCATGTCGTCGGAGGCGATGTAGGGCAGGACGATCTGAGGCCTCCAGCCTACCCGGTCGACCGCCTTGACGGCCTGGGCGGCGAAGCCGAGGTTGCAGTTACAGACGAAAACCTCGGCGTTGGTCTTGGCTAGGGACGCTACCTCGGAGGCGAGCGAGATGGCCGTGTTCTCGTAGGACTTGTCGGCGACGACCTGGTTCTTGCTGGGGTCGAGCCCCTGCTTCACGCCGGCGAAACCGTCCTGGCCTATGACGTCGTTTTCCCAGAGGACGGCCACCTTGTCGCCCGCGTGGTACTCCGAGATGTACTGGCCTAGGAATGTCCCATCAATGATGTAGCTGGGGATCATCTGGACCTCCCAGGGGTGGCCGGAGGGGTCGGCGCCGAAGCGGGCGCCTCCGGCGGAGACCAGGAGATCGGGCACCCCGTTCTGGTTCAGCCAGTCCCAGGAGCCGGGATGGGCCCCGTCGCCCAGGGAGCCGACCATGGCGAAGACCTTCTCCTGCTCTACCAGCCGGCGCGCCGCCTCCAGCGCCTTGGCCGGATCTTCCTGGTTGTCCTCCACCGTGTAGGTGATCTTGTGGCCGTTGCAGACGCCGCCTTGAGTGGCGTTAATGTAGTCGAAGTAGGCCTTGGTGGCGCCTGGGAGTGTGGCGTATACTGCGCCCATGGCGCCGCTGAGGATGCATTCCGCCCCCAGATGGATCTCCGTGGCGGTGACCCCGGGCGCAGGTCCGGACTTGATGGTGGCCGCGCGCGCCGCCGGGCCATACAGCTTGCCGTCCGTCGAGCTGGTTGCGGCCGGCGTGGCCGACGAGCCGCTCGGGGCGGGCGTGCTCGGCGAACCGGTGGCGGCCGCCGTGCCGGTCACGCGCGGCGTGGTGGTGCCGTTGGTTACGTCGCTCCCCCCGCCGCAGGAGACGGCCACTGCTGCCAGCAGGGCGACTGCGGACAGCAGAGCAGCCAGATCAAAGACCCGGCGCGACGGCCGGGCGAGATGATTGATGCTCATGGTACCCTCCTCTTCCTCACCTGGATTCTAGATTACGGATTGCCTGTGTCAAGTTATGCTAGGAGCAAGAAGAGGCTTCCACCTCAGCCGTTGCCCCTGTCTGACGGCGAATCGCGCTCGCCACCTTTCAGGCCGAATGGGCCAGCGGCCGGCGGTCCTTCACCTCGGCCAGGCCCCTCCTGAAGGCCGTCAGGTTGACATCCAGTCGATCGGCTGGCAGGCTTTCCTGCAACTCCGCCTGGAATTGTTCGGTTGCCAGCGGCAGCACGCCAACTCCCATGAGCGCTCCGACCATGACGATGTTGGCCAGGATGGGCGCGCCCAGCGCCAGAGCGATGTCCGTCGCATCGATCAGCCAGGCCCGGCTGGACAGCTCTTCCAGCGCTTTCACTATCTCCTCGACCGTGGGGTAGCGGGCAGCGCCGATGGCTACGGCCAGCGGGTATACGGCCCTGGAATTGGTGATAACGGTGACGCCCGGATTGCCGTACTGCGCGAGCACGCGCAGGGTCTCCACCGGCTCGAGGCCCAGAATGACATCGGCCTGTCCAAAGGGGATGAGGGGGCCGTACTGCGCCTGGCGCGAGACCCGCAGGTGGCTCATCACCGACCCTCCCCGCTGCGAGGCGCCGTAGGTCTCGCCGATGGTCACGTGATGGCCGGCCCGCACCAGGGCTCGGCCGATGATCTGGGAGAGGAGCACGTTGCCCTGGCCACCGACGCCGGTGACGATGACGTTGAGGGGGTCCTTGTCCTTCATGGTCCGGTCGCCTCCCTGACGATGGCCGAGGCGGGACAGATGTCGGCGCAGACTCCGCAGCCGCTGCAAATCACCTCGTCGATCGTCGCCGTTCCGCTGGCGCTGTCCCAGACGAGGCCGGGGCACTGGAATACCCGCGTGCACAGGCGGGCGCAGCCGCAGCTTTCGCCCCGACACCTTTCGCTGTCCACCCGCACCCTGTACGCTGCCTTTTCCGTCTTGCTCCTGACCAGGGCGCACTTCCTCCTGGAGATCAGCACGCGCACTCCGCCATCCTGCTGCACTAGGTCCAGGAGCTTCTCGGTGATGTCTTGGAGGTCGAAGGGATCCGCCACCTCCACTCGTATGCCGAGCGAACGACAGACCGCTTCCAGGTCTACGCTGGGTGCCGGCTCGCCGACGGCGCTTGCCCCGGTTCCCGGGTGCGGCTGGAAGCCGGTCATGGCCGTGGCGCTGTTATCCAGGATGAGCAGGGTGAAGTTGGCCTGGTTGTAGACGCCGTTGATGAGGGCCGGAATGGTGGCATGAAAGAAGGTGGAATCGCCGCATACCGCCAGCACCGGCTGGCCAAAACCCAGCTTGGCCAGGTTGCCAAAGCCGCAGGCCAGGCCAGCGCCCGACCCCATGGCTTGCACCGTCTTGAGCTGGAAGAACCCGCTGGGCCCCAGGCCCATGCGTGTAGCAGCCGATGTCGCCGGTGACGAAGCCGCCCCGTCCGTCTAGCTTCAGGGTGTTCTTCACCGCCCAGAAGGTGGCCCGGTGGGGGCAACCGGCACAGAAGCCCACCATCCTGTTCTGGACGAGGCTGCCCGTCAAGTCCTGCGCCTTCTTGGCGTAGTCGGCCTCCACAGGGGCCCTCTCGCGGCCCAGGACCGAGCCTATAGCCTTCATCACCTGGTCCGGATCCAGTTCGCCGATGGAGGGCAGGTGGCCGCTTCGCTTGCCGTAGAAGGTCAGCGGGCCGAGAGCGGCGAGATTGTCCCCGGCCAGCTCCTTGAGGTTGCCCTCCAGGAACGGGTCGACCTCCTCCACCACCAGCACCCTCTCCGTCTGGGCCAGATGCTTGAGCACCAGCTTCTCGGGCAGGGGCCAGGTGGTGCCCAGCTTCAGGATCCCCACCGAGCCTTCCAGGCTCAGGGCCCTCACCGCCTCCAGGGCGTAGTACCAGCCGCTGCCGCAGGTGACTATCAGCAACTCCGGCCTGTCGGGTCCCGTATACCAGTTGAAGGGGGATGATTCGAATATCTCCCGTGCCTTGTTCAACTTCTGGTGCAGGAAGCTGTGCTTGATGGGCACCAGCATGGGGGTGAACTGGCCGAGCATCGTGGGCGCGAACCTTGCCTCCCTGTTCGGGGGCGCCAGCTCGGCTAGGCGCACGTCGCCGCGGGCGTGGGAGACCCGCGTGACGCTCCTGATGACGCACACGTTCTTGATCTCCTCCGACAGCTCGAAGGCCCACTTGGCCATGTCCTTGGCTTCCTGGAAGGTGGCCGGCTCGAGGAGGGGCAGCTCAGCCCACCTGGCGATGAGGCGGGAGTCCTGCTCGTTGGTGCTGGACAAGGCGGCGGGGTCGTCGCAGACCACCAGGACGAGGCCGGCGTTGGTGCCGGTCAGGTTCAGGTTCATCAGGAAGTCGCTGGCCACGTTGAGGCCGTTCTGCTTCATAGCGACGATGGCGCGCACGCCGGCAAAGGAGGCGGCCGCCGCGGCCTCCAGCGCCACCTTCTCGTTGACGGACCACTCGACGTGGATGTCCATCTCGCGGGCCACCTCGGCCAGGCTGCCGATGATCTCCGAAGAAGGGTTGCCGGGATAGGCGCTGGCGAACCCCAGGCCCGCCTCCAGCGCCCCGCGGGCGATGGCCTCGTTGCCCATCAGGAGCTGGCTGGCTCCCGGCTCGTACGCTGTAATGCTTGTCATGTGAGCAACCCCCTTCCGGCGTCAGGGCAGGAGCTGTGCCGCCAGCTCGCTGGTCGGCCGGAGGTAGAGCAGGTCTTGGTTGCTGCCGGTGGTCTCGATCACCTTGTTCAGCCCCCTCCTCTTCTTGGAGAGAGACGCCCCTTGGAGATGGGCCAGGCTTTTCTCCGGCAGCGGCTGGGTCTCGATGGCCCCCTTGGCGCGGGCCGCTTCCACCAGCTCGCGGCCGGCATCGCTCCGGACGATGAGCGTGTTCCAGCCGGCGATCCCTTCGGCGGCGCCCACCGACACGTCGGCGAACTCGGCCGTCATGTCAATGCAGACATCGCAGGACGGCCGGATGAAGGGCCGCACCTGGTCGAGGGGGATGTCGACGCGGTCGGAGGCGGTGAAGATCTGGAAGACGTTGGCCGGCGGCGGCGGGATGTCGAACCTGACTATCTGGTGGAGAGGGACCTTGTCTGCCAGGAAGCGGGAGAAGTCGTCGTATCGAAGGGCCCAGGTGCAGAAAAGGCCGATGATCAGCTTCAGCTTGTCGATGTTGTTGCGGTTCTCCAGAGGCGAGGCCCGCATCTTGGCCAGGGCCAGCGCCTGACAGGGGGTGGCCACCACGCCGATCCGCTGGATGTTTTTGCCTGCCTCCTTGTTGAAGGCCGCCAGGGTGGGCGCGGCCACGAAGTTGGACCCCCCGCAGGCGCGGACCTGGGCCGCGGTCTGGGCCAGGGCGCCGCCGGGGAGCGCGCTCTCGTCGCTGGCGGTGAGGACCGCCGAGTCGATCAGCCCTTGCTCGAGGGCGAAGGAGGCGAGGGCGGTGACGGTGCCGCCGTACTGGGCCTTCGACCGGACGGCATCGCTGGTGGCCCGGGCCATCGTAACCGTTTGCACCGTCCCGAGGGCGGTGGGTGTGTAGGCGACGCCGAAGACGGTGCGGCTCAGCAGGTCGAGGTCCACCGAGGTGCGCGGGCAGAAGGTGTAGCACCGCCCCTGGGTCAGATTGCAGTCGTCCAGGACGACGACCCTCCCCTTGTACGCCACGAGATAGGGGCACATGCCGACGCAGGCGCCGCACAGAGTGCAGAGATTTCGGGCCAGCACCTCGGTCTGGAGCTCGCGGCAACCCTTCACCTCAAGGCTCATTTCCTCCTCCCTTCCGCCGCAGCAGGCTGGTCCGGCGCCCAGGCGGCTAGCTCGGCGCGGTAGTCGCCAGGTACTGCGCGGTGCCGTCCGGATACACGGCCACCCTGGCCCCGTCGGTATGGCTGGCCCGCAGCTCGTCCATCACCTCGCCCCAGCTTCTGGCCCAGGTGACGGACTGGGCGTCGCCGAACATGTCCACGCAGGTCAGGTCGCGGAGCGGGTTCAGGACGATCACCTTGAACGCGCCCGTGGGCACTTTCCGCTGGGTGTATTGCCTGCCGCCATAGGTCCGGCCGAAGCTGCGCAAGAGGTAGTGGACCATTTGGCCCTCCGGCGCGTTCATGTTGACGACCACGGTGCCCCCCGGCAGCTTGATGGAGCGTATGGCAACAATGAGGGCTATGTATGCCTCGTTCGACTTGAGGAAGGCGTTGGTCACGGCAATGTCGGCGCCGGAGATGCCTTCCGTGGTGTAGAGCTGCTGGGCCAGCTTGACGCCCTCGCGGTGTTCGTCCACCGGATCGCCCACGAAGAGGGCGCACATCTCGCCCCGCAGGTTGAACAACGCGTCGACGGCCTCGTCGAGGCCAGCGAGGCGGGCGGCCTCCTCGGTGTCGAAGCGCATGACGTTCTCATCGTAGTTCCCCGGCCCGATGGTCTGAGGGGCGCTTCCCATGACCTTGCCGTGGAAGTACTCGATGCTATCGATGTGGGCCACGCCGGGCAGGATTATCTTCCCGCCGCCCCCGAAGCCTGTCCGGGGATGGGGCAGGATGCAGCCGATGCCGATCTTCAGGTCGCAGGCCATGACCTCGCGGTTCACGGCCAGAGGCGTGCCGTGGCTGGTCGTGCCCACCGGAACGCAGTTCTCCCAGGGGTTGTGCTGGTAGACGTGGAAGCGTTCCAGGGTCTCCTGGCCCAGCTTCTTGCGGAGGGCATGGTTATCGTGGGCGCCGTGGGTTGCCAGGGCGCAAATGAAGCGAATCTGGTCATCGGTGATGCCCGCCTCGTCCAGCTCCCGCAGGACGTAGGGGAGGAGCTCGTAGGTTCGCGTGGGGCGGCTGAGGTCGTCGAAGAGGATGGCTACCTCTCTCTTGCCCTTGGCCAGGTCGCGGATGCGCGGCGCCCCGATAGGGTTGGCGAATGCCTGCTCGATCTGCTGGGGGGTCAGCTTCGGCCGGTCGTGGCCCTTGGGGGGCAAGTAGTGAACGTCCCAGGAGTCGGGGAACTCCAGCTCCAACTCGTTGTTCTCATACCACAGGAGTTGCGGCAGCGTTAGCTTCATGACCCTATCTCCTGCCTCCCGGTCCTGGCCGTTGGGCCTGCCCCTGTTCTGCCGGTGGCCATCCGGTGACGAGCCGGCCAGCGGCTCAACAGATCATACTCTGCGGCCGTCCCTCAGGGAAGGCGGATGTACAGCCCGGCAGCTACCACCGGCGTTCCTCCTCGTTTCACGGATGCAGACCTGTACCGCGTCTCAAAGGTATAATCGACATCGGCCGGCTGCGCGATCGGCAGTGGGCCACGGTCAAGAGTCACCGGCGACACGACGCAGGAGGTGCCGCATGCCCAACGATTTCGACGCCATCGTCATCGGCTCCGGCATGGGTGGGCTGACCGCCGCCGCCTTTATGGCGAAGGCGGGCATGCGGCCCCTGGTTCTGGAGCAGCACTTCGCCCCCGGCGGCAACGCCCAGACTTTCCGCCGCAAGCGGATGTTCGACTTCGACGTGGGGCTCCACTATATCGGCGACGGCGGGCCGGGCGGCCTCTTTCCGACGATGCTGGAGCAACTGGGCATCGCCGACCGGGTGGAGTTCGTCCCGATGGACCAGGATGGCTTCGACACCCTCTTCCTGCCGGACATGACCTTCCGTATGCCGGCCGGCTGGGAGCGTTACCGGCAGCGCCTCCACGAGGCCTTCCCCCAAGAGACGCGGGCGATCGACCGCTATCTCAGCACCCTGCGCTCCGTCAGCGGCGGCTTGGGCGTGGCCCCGCCCTCGGGCGAGCCGCCGGCGACGCAGCTCCTGGGCAAGCACTCGAGTCAGGCCACCCTGGGCGAGCTGTTCGACGTGCTGGAGGTCAGCAGCCGTCTGCGCCACGTGCTGGGCTCTCAGAGCGGCATCTACGGCGCTCCCTGGTCGAAGGCGTCGCTGGGGATGCACGCCATGGTCACCGACCACTACATGCGCGGCGCCTACTTCGTCCGCGGCGGCGCTCGCCCGCTGGTGGAGGGGCTGATCCACGTCATCGAGGACGGGGGCGGCGAGGTGCGGACGCGGCAGCGGGTGACTCGCATCATCGTGGAGGACGACAAGGCGGTAGGGGTGGAGCTGGCCAAGGGCGGCGAGGTGCGGGCGCCGCTGGTGGTCTCCAACGCCGACGCCAAGCGCACCTTCCTGGAGATGGCGGGCGAGCAGTACTTCAGCCCTGGTCTGGTGCAGCGGGTCAAGGACTACCGCATGGCCCTGCCGCTGTTCGTCATCTACCTGGCGATGGAGGTTGACCCCTCCGAGCTGGGCTTCACAGCCACGAACCTGGGCCTCGTGCCCGCCTACGACGCGGAGGAGCAGTACGCCGCCTGCTACGAGGGCCACCTCCCCGACAAGCCGGCCACCTACGTGTCCATCGCCTCGCTGAAGGACCCGGTGAGCGCAAACCTGGCGCCTGCCGGCTACACCAACCTCCAGATCATGACCCTGGCCCCGGCCCAACTGTCGACCTGGGGTGTCGCGCAGGGGCCGGCCAGCGCCCCGACCAAGTCGGCGTATCGCCACACGGCGGCCTACGAGGCGACCAAACACGAGCTGGAGCGACGCATGCTTGGTGTGGTGGAGGACAAGCTGCCCGGCTTCATCCGGAACGTGGTCTGGCAGGAGTGCGCCACACCCCTGACCCAGGAGCGCTTCACCCTATCGACGGGTGGCACCAGCTACGGCCTGGAGCACAGCGTTGACCAGTACATGGCGGCGCGCGTCGCCCTGCGGACAGAGCTTCCCGGCCTGTGGATGGTGGGGGCTAACACCATCTTCGGGCACGGCATCGCCGGGGCGATGATGAGCGGCCGGGCCGCGGCCGGCGCCATCCTCCAGGAGGCGCGCTAAAAGCGGGGGCTATCGGCCCCTGAACCGCGGCTCCCGCTTCTCCCGGAACGCCTGCACTCCCTCCTGGGCATCTTGGGAGTCCATGGTTCGGGACCGCTGATAGGACTCCTCCAGCCGCACGTGGTCGTCCAGCTCGGCCAGCCACTGGCGGTAGGCCAGGCGCTTGACCAGCTCCAGGGCGATGGGCGGTCCCGCGGCCAGGCGCTCGGCCAGCGCTAGGGCCGTGGGCATCAGCCCGTCGGCGGCCACCACTTGGCCCACTAGCCCGATGTGCAGGGCCTCCTGGGCGTTGATGATATCGCCGGTGTACATGAGCTCCAGGGCTTTGGCCATGCCTACGATGCGAGGGAGGAGATAGGTAGCGCCAAAGTCGGCGAGCAGCCCCCGCCGCGACCAGATGGCGGAGAAGCGGGCGGCCTCACTGGCGATGCGGATGTCGCAGGCCAGGCAGAGCGAGAGGCCGGCTCCCGCAGCGGCGCCATTGACGGCGGCGATGGTCGGAAACGGGCAGGCGATGAGCTTGGCGGTGCTGGCATAGGCGGCCCGCAGCCGCTCAGCACGCCCCACCGCCGGCAAGTCGGGGAGCGGCCGGGCATCGACCAGATCGGTGCCGGCGCAGAAGCCGCGCCCGCTGCCGGTGACGACCAGCGCCCGCGCCTCATCGTCCCGGCTGATCACCTGCAGGGCGTCCTCGATCTCGTCCCAGGTCTGCCAGCGTAGGGCATTGAGCCGCTGTGGCCGGTTGAGGGTGAGCAGGACGACGCCGCTCTTCCCTCTCTCTGTGGTGATGTCTTCGTAGGCCATAGCCCGCGTCTCAGAGCAACATCGTCGCCACTACTCGCCCGAACCGATAGGCTCCGGCAGGGGCAGGCCAACCTCGTCCGCCAAGCGGCGAAGCATCCCCACGACCGATGCGTGCAGCGGGATGCCGTGCGCCAGGCGCTCGTCGCGAGTCTCGAACTCGCGCTGGCCGGCGATCAGCACCCGCTCGGCGCCCCCCACGGTGGGCGCGCTCCGAAACGTGCGGACCATCTCGTCCATCACCGCCTTGAACTCGTCGACGGGGCGGAACCCGTCGATGCGCAGGGCGGCGCAGAAATGGCCCACCTCGTGCTTGATGTACTCGATGTTCAGGCTTAGACCGACCCCCGAGAGAACGCCTGAGAGAATGTCCACTACCATCGCCAGGTCATAGCCCTTGTAGGAGGCGGCGTCCGGCGTCGAGCCGAGGGGCAGCAGCCAGCCGCGGCTCATGACGCGGGTGATGTCGGTGGACGGGTTGCCCTCTTCGTCGGCTCCCCAGGTGGCCGGGATAGGCTTGCTCTCCCGTCTGGCGATCTCGAACTTGCCGTGCGAGGCGGCGCTGGTCGCCATATCCAGCAGGAAAGGATGGCCGCTGCCGGTAGGCACCGCCACCGCGATAGGGTTGGTGCCAAGCATGCGGCCCCGTCCGAAGGTGGGCGCCACGAAGGGAGGGCTGTTGGTGAGGGCGAGACCGATCATGTCGTGGGGGACGGCCATGAGGGCGTAGCAGCCGGCAGCGCCGTAGTGCCGGCTCCTGGTCGCCGCCACGACGCCGGTGCCGCACTCCTCCGCTTTCTGGATGGCGATACTCATGGCCCGATAGCCGACGACAGGCCCCAGGCCGCCGTCGCCGTCCACCAGGGCAGTGGAGGGCGTCTCGTGCAGGATGCGGATGTTCGGGCGCGGGTTCACCACGCCCTGCCGGAACCCCAGCACGTAGCTGGGATGCACCATGAGGTGGGCCACCCCATGGGACTCGATGCCCATCAGGTCGGCCTCTATCAGGATCTCGGCCGCTATCCGGGCGTCCTCGGGCGGCACGTCCTTGCGCTGGAGGGCCTGGTCGACGAAATCGACGAGGCTGGCGGCAGCGAATCGCTCTTGGTCGGGCACGATGGTCCCTCCTTCCGCCGGCGAGCTCCACTACTGGTACGTAGGGCCCTGGGGGCCGCCGGGTGCTATCTGGCGGACGGCACGCACGTCCTCGCCCGCTGCCCGCGCCAGCGCCCCAAGGTCCGACGTCACCAGCACGAAGCGAAATCCCTCGGCGATGCGCTTGGGGGCATTGGCGGCGCTGGTATGGATCCCGGCGACAACGTTGTGCCGGCGGCAGGCCTCGAGGATGCGCTGGCGCGCCTCGGCGTAGGCCGGCGCGTCGCCGTCCATCTGCGGGGGGATGCCCAGCGAGATGCTCAGGTCCATCGGCCCGATATAGACGGCATCGACGCCAGCGACGCTCAGGATCTCATCGAGGTTCTCCAGGGCCGTCACGGTTTCCATCTGGGGGATGCAACACACCTCCTGGTTGGCGTAGGCAAAGTAGTCGAGGCCGGCGTAGTACACGGCGCGAGCAGGGCCGAAGCTGCGAATGCCCTGCGGCGGGTAGCGGCAGGCAGCCACCGCCGCCTCCGCTTCGGGCCGGCTGTTCACCATGGGTACGATGACCCCGTAGGCCCCGGCGTCCAGCATCTTCATGATCACCGCCTGGTCGTTCCAGGGCACGCGCACTATGAGCGTGGTCGCGGTGGTGGAGATAGCCTGGAGCATGGCCAGTGCGGTCTCGTAGCCGATAAGCCCGTGCTGCATATCGACGCAGAGCCAATCGAGCCCCTGGTGAGCCATCACCTCGGCCGAGAAAGCGCCGGGAATGGAGAGCCAACCTCCGAGGGCCGGGCGGTCCTCCTGCCATAGCCGCTTCATCGCGTTCTGGCGCATGTCTCATCGCTCCAATCGGGCGCCAGCCCGTGCTGTCGTCGCTGTCTGTTGACTAGCACCGTAGCGAACCAGTGTCAAGCAGGCGGGCCCGGTTCGTCGACTTCCCGGGCAGTGGGGAATATGATGACGGGCGAGAAGGAGCGGGCCCGCGGGTGGCCGGACTGGCAGGCTTGTGGCGGCCGCACGGGAGGAAAGAAGCAGGAGGGGCGAGATGGCATACGACGGCTACCGGTGCTTGAAGATCAGACTCGAGCGGAGGGTGCTCTTCGTCACTATCGATAATCCTCCCATTAACCTGTTCGACCTTCCGCTGATGCTGGAGATGGATCGGCTGGGGAGGGAGGTTGAAGCCGATGATGACGTCAGGGTGGTGGTCTTTGACAGTGCCAACCCTGATTTCTTCGTTGCCCATGCGGACGTCAACGTGATACTGCAATTACCAACGGAAGTCCCTCCAAAGGCAGATTCCCTGGGTCCCTTCCAGGCCATGGTTGACCGATTTCGGACGATGCCGAAGGTCAGCATCGCGAAGATCGAAGGCCGTGCGCGCGGCGGCGGCAGCGAGTTCGTCCTCTCGCTGGATATGCGATTTGGCGCGCTCGGCCGTGCCGTGCTCGCTCAGCCGGAGGTGGCCCTGGGCATAATCCCCGGCGGCAGCGGAACCCAACGGCTGCCGCGCCTGATGGGCCGATCGAGGGCGCTGGAGGTCGTGCTGGGCTGCGATGACTTTCCGGCGGACCTGGCCGAACGGTACGGCTACATCAACCGCGCCTTGCCGCCGGGCGAGATCGGCCCCTTTGTCGAGGGCCTGGCCTACCGGATCGCCACCTTTCCTCCTGAGGCAATACGCCTGGCCAAGGCCTCGGTCAGCAGCGCTGAGCTGCCCACGCTGCAAGGCCTGATAGAGGAAGCGCATTACTTCAACCAGGCCGTGGCCACGGACGTCGCTCAGAAGCGCATGAAACGCTTCCTCAAGCTAGGAGGTCAGACTCGAGAGGTGGAACTGGACTTAGGCAGCTTGGCCGACCAGCTTGCCGAATGAGCGTGGCGCTGGCTAGCGTGTGGGCGCCGCCGGTTGTGCGGACGGCGGGCCCGGCCCAATCGCGGCCGCGCGACCCACCAGCAGGGCAGGGAGCACGGCGAACCAGACGAAGATCGCGGCTACAAGGAACGAGCGGTCGAAGGCGCTGGCGGTGCTGCTCGCGAAAACGGCTTGTATTCTCTCCGACAACTCGTCCAGGGTGGGCCGCGCGCTATCGGCGAGCTGCGGCCCGGCCGCCTGCTTCACCCGGTCGTAGAGGTCGAAGCTCGGCTGTGTGCCCGACCGCGCCGCCTGTTCTGCCTCCTGCACGGGGATGTTGAGTATCCCCTCGACGATGCCCTGCTTGACAACCGTCGGCAGGTCAGACTGCTCGACGAGGCTGACCGATTGCTGCTGGGCCGATGTTATGCGCGACGGCAGGGCGCCGATGAAGACCGCTACCAGAATGGCGAGCCCCAGGGTGAAGCCAATCTGCCTGGCGGTGTTGAACACTCCCGCGCTCACCCCAGCCCTCCCGCCGCGTACAGTTCCCATCACGGCGCTGGTCAGGGGGGCAAAGATCAGGCCGGAGCCGATGCCGGCCACCACCAGGCGCCACGCTATCTGTGGGTAGGACTCCCCGCCTCCCAGGCGGGAAGCAGTGAACAGGGCGACCCCGAAGATGAGCACGCCCGCCATGACCAGGGTGCGCGAGCCGAAGCGGTCGCTCAGCCGCCCCGCCACCGGGCCTACGAGCAGAAGGCAGGCCGGGTAGGGCGTGATGGCGACGGCGGCCCGCAGCGCCGAGTACCCTTCTACGACGGTCAGGTATTGAATAATGAGGAACAGCCCGCCGAAGAAGCCCAGCCCGAACAGCAGGATCGTGGCGCTGGCGGCCGAGAACGTCCTGTCACTCAGCATGCCCAGATCGACGATTGGCTGGCTGACCCTGCGCTCCACAAAGAGGAAGAGCGCGCCAGCCACTGCCGCGAGGACGAAGAGACCGATGATGAAGGTCGAGGACCATCCCACCTCCTGACCGCGGATCAGAGCGAAGGTGAGCGAGAACAGGGCGACGGAGAGCAGGGCGGTCCCAGGGAGGTCCATGTGCTGGCGGGCCTCGGGGTCCCTGGACTCGTCGAGGATGATGAGGCCCGCCAGCACCGCCACGAAGCCGATCGGAACGTTGACAAGGAATATCCATTCCCAGCCCACGTACTCGGTGAGGACGCCGCCCAGCGTCGGGCCTATGGCTCCCGCCACGCCAGACATGGCGCCCCAAATGCCGAGGGCCAGGCCGCGCTGGTGGGCGGGGAAGGCCAGAGTGACGATGGCCAGGCTCACCGGGACCATGGTGGCGGCGCCAACGGCCTGAGCCGCGCGCCAGCCGATAAGTACGCCGACGTGTTGCGACAGGCCCGCGCCGAGCGAACAGAGCGAGAAGATGACGATGCCGATGAGGAAGAGTTTCTTCCGGCCGAACCTATCTGCCAGGCGGCCCACCGGGATCAGCAGCACGGCGAATACCAGATTGTAGGCGTTCAGCACCCAGGTGACGGTGTCGATATCCGTGTCCAGGCTGCGTTGGATGGTGGGGATGGCGATGTTGACAATGGAGGAGTCGAGGATGGCCATGAACAGGCCGAAGACGGCGGCCCCCAGGACCAGCCACTTGTGCTGAACCAGCATCATCGCTCAGCGGGCCGAGGAGCGCCGGCCGAAGGGACGAACCACGGAGGCATCAATCGATGGAGGTCCGTGGTCACGCCGTGGGTCCGTAGGTGTCGGCGACGCGCTGTCTGTGGGCAACCTTGGTCTTGAGGGCGGCTTTGGCGACGGCCTTGGCGACGTTGGTCGCTACGCTCCTGTCGAACACACTGGGGACAATGTAGTCTTCGTGGAGTTTGCGCGCTGAGACCACGTCGGCTATTGCCTGGGCGGCGGCTAGCTTCATCTCTTCGTTGATCTCGCGCGCTCGTACGTCCAGCACCCCTCTGAAGAGGCCCGGAAAGCAGAGCACGTTGTTTATCTGATTGGGGTAGTCTGACCTGCCGGTGGCTATGACCCTGGCGTAGGCGGCAGCCTCTTCGGGCATGACTTCGGGGACTGGGTTGGCGAGGGCAAAGATAATGGGGTCCCTGGCCATCCTGGCTATGGCTGCTGCGGGCAGAAGCCCGGGACCGGAAAGGCCGATGAAGACGTCCGCCCCCTCGAGAGCGTCGACCAGCGTCCCGCTGAATCGGTCGGGATTGGTGTTCTCGGCATACCACTCCTTCACCGGGTTCATGGATTCCTTTCTTCCCCGGTAGAGCGCCCCCGCCCTGTCGCAGCCGATGATGTTCGTCACGCCCAGGCTCAGCAGAGACCTGGTGGTGGCCGTGCCCGCAGCGCCAACGCCGCTGAACACTATCTTCAGGTCTTCCAGCCTCTTCCCCACGATCTTCAGGGAATTGATCAAGGCAGCCATGATCACCACGGCCGTGCCGTGCTGGTCGTCGTGGAAGACGGGGATGTCGAGCTCTGCTCGCAGACGCTCTTCGATCTGGAAACAGCGCGGCGCCGAGATGTCCTCGAGGTTTATGCCGCCGAAGGCGGGGGCAATGTACTTCACCGTCTGGATGATCTGTTCGGGGTCCTTGGTGGCCAAACAGATGGGCACCGCGTCAACGCCGCCGAATTCCTTGAACAGGACCGCTTTGCCCTCCATGACCGGCAGGGCAGCCTCTGGCCCGATATCTCCCAGACCGAGCACGGCGGTTCCGTCAGTGACCACCGCCACCGTATTGCCCTTCATAGTGAGGGAATAGGCTCGCCCGGGTTGCTCGTGAATCGCCTTGGAGACCTCGGCGACGCCCGGGGTATACAGGATTGAGAGGTCTCTCCTCGTCCTCAGTGGCCGCTTGGCAGTGATCTCTATCTTGCCCCCCAGGTGGGCGAGGAGAACGATGTTGGAAACGCTGACAACGCTGACATCCGGGATCTGGTTTATCGCGTCGACGATTCTGCGGCCGTGCTCATCGTCTATGGCGGAAATCGTGAGTTCGCGGGTTATGACGCCGGCTGTGATCTCCGGCGTGTCAATCGCGCCGATGTTGCCCCCGGCGCTGCCGATGCTCGCAGCCACCTTGGCCAGCATCCCCGGCACGTTCTTGATCTTCAGCCTTACTACCAGGGTGCAGCCCAGGGCGGTTCCGGCTTCAGGAGCCTCTCCGGTCGTGTTCAACGTCTGCCTCACTGCTTTCGGTGTCTAGTCAAGCGCTCCCGAATTTCAGCTACGCAACGTTAGCATCACCCGATCGGGGTGTCAAGACGAGCGCCAGCCCCTGTCCTGTCTCCCTCGACCAGCTTTCCTATTCCTCCTGGGCCAAGGCCAGGATGATCTCGCGGCAGAAGGCGCCCAGGTCGGACGGCTGGCGAGAGGTGATCAGATTGCCGTCGCGCACTACCTCGGCGTCCTCGTACTCGGCGCCGGCATTGATGACGTCGTCCTTGATCGCATGGAAGCAGGTCACCCGTCGCCCTTTCAGGATGCCGGCGGAGATGGGCACCCAGGCGGCGTGGCAGATGGCGGCGACCACCTTGCCCCGCTGGAACATCTCTCGCACCAGCGCCAGGACGGCCGGGTAGCGCCGCAGACGGTCGGGCGCATAGCCGCCGGGGATGACCACGGCATCGAAATCATCCGCCGACACCTTGTCGGCGCTGGTATCGACCGCCAGCGGGTAGCCGTTCTTCCCGGCATAGGATGGGGCGCCCGTGCCGGCGATCACCACCTTGGCGCCCTCTTCTCGCAGGCGAAGAACCGGATACCACAGCTCAAGGTCTTCGTACAGGTCCTCGGCCAGGACGATCACCTTGCGGCCAGCCAGCAGTTTCTCCACAACAATACCCTCCGGATGATCTTTCCTCCTTCCATTCTAACCTCCCGCCGCCCCCTGTGGGATGGCGTCCCGCCGGCCAGTCCGCTGGCTCTGCGGAGCAAGTCGAGGGTGGGCGGCCGCCGAAGCCCCGGCGGGGCCAGACGTTTTGGCCTCGGCGCGCCAGGTGGTAAGATACTGCCTGGCGGGATGGTTCGCTCTTTCCCTGTGGTACATCGGGCCGAGGCCGAGGGCCGGTAGCTCAGCGGTAGAGCTCCGG
The DNA here is from genome assembly GCA_963701285.1 of uncultured Chloroflexia bacterium. GTDB lineage: Bacteria > Chloroflexota > Dehalococcoidia > SM23-28-2 > SM23-28-2. The sequence continues at coordinate 1,036,049 of OY969584.1, forward strand.
ACTTTTAATCCGGGAGTCGTGGGTTCGAATCCCACCCGGCCCTCCAACGCCTGATGCTGAATCTGTCCCCTGGTTTCGCGACCAGGGGACTCGTCTTTTTCCGATGTTTCTCGCCCGCTGGTGTAGATTCAGCGGAGCGTCCAACGGCCATGAGTCCGACGAGGGGACAACCAGTCCTGCGCTCAGACGACCAGCCTCCACGGCCGTGCTGATCGACCCAGATCGTGTCCCAGCCAGAGTGAATCGATTGGACTGATTGGACCGGATTCGTGGACTGCCCGGCAGCTTGTCCAAGATCTCCGGACCCGCCCTTTTACGCCGGCCAGGTCGTGGATGCGGCGGGCTTGATTGAGGGCTTCTAGGGCTGGGGGCGCGAGGAGCTGCCAACAAGGAGATTACAGGCGAGCTCTACATCAGCGAGAGCACCGTCAAGACGCACATCGCCAACATCTTCCAGAAGCTCGACGTCAACGACCGCACGGAGGCCGTGACGAAGGCGCTGCAGAAGGGGACTATCAGATTGAGGTGAACGACGGCCTGAGGGAGATGCGCTGACTCTGTCCTGACTCCCGTCCCTACAGCCGGCAATTGCACTGCCCGATGCCGGCCGCCAGGCCGGTGCGTTCCCAGAGCACCCGTTCCTCAAGACAAAGGGCCATCTCCAGGTTGGGGCGTAGTCGCCGCGCAGTTTCGATAACCACGGAGTAGACCTCGTGGCGGAGGTCGCGGGAGTAGCGCGCCCTGCCGTCGCCTGCCTTCGGGGAGGCCCCGTCGATGCATTCGGACACGCGGTTTCCCGTCCCCATCTTCCTCTCCATCAGATCGCGAGCGCTCCGGTAGATGCAGATGCCGCCCAGGGTCAGGCGCTGGATGGGCACAGCCTCGAGTAGGCGTTTGGTGAACGCCCTGTAGGCGTTGTGCCAGCCATCGACGGGGATGATGGGCATCATGATCGCTCGGACGGGATAGCCCCGCTCGGCAACGCGGCGCATGGCTTCGAGACGCTCATCGATACTGGGCACATTCTCCTCGAAGATGGCCGACACCTCCGGCGGGTTGACGCTCCAGGAGAGGATGGAGTGTCCCCGATGGTCCAGATCCAGCAGCCGGTCGACATGGGCGCTCTTCGTGAGGAGCGTAAGGCGTGCCCAGGGATGCTCGGCAAAGAACGGAACCAGGACCGTGGAGTAAGCCGTGATAGGATCCAGGGCCAGAGAGTCCTGTAGCTTGCCGAGGTAGAACGCAGTCGGCGTTTCCAAGCGTCGTGCGATGCGGTCGATCTCGGCCAGCATCTCAGGCAGGTTGACGTATATCTTCACCGAGGGCGAGAACTTGACGCCGGGCGTTCCGGCCAGGTAGCAGTACCGGCAACCGTAGGGGCAGAAGCCGTAGGGAGAGAAGTGCCAGTAGTTGGGGCAGGCGTTGCCCTCTTCTCGAGCGAAACGCACGGCCGACTCAAGTTCCCCGAAGACGAGAGTGCGCTTTCCCGCCTGGTGAAGAACGAGAGGGTCTCGCCCACCCAGTCTCAAGCGGTTGTGGGACGTGTCGAGGTGCTCTTCCACACGCGCTTCCGGGTAGAGACCACAGATGCATTCCACGAACCGCTTTCGTTCCGGCGTGGCGATGCTGCCCTTCGCGAGACAGATACAGTCGACCTCGAAGTAGGCCGGCCGGACGGGTTCGTAGTCGCTCGGCAGCGACGTTACGCGCTCCGCGAACAAGTGTAGCTGCTCAACCTTGGGCACCGGATTCATGCTTCCGCTATAGAACAGATGGCCTAACAGCAGCTAGTCTAGCAGCGATCCACGCAGAATGCAATCGTTGTGTGCCGGAGCGACGCGTACCGCAGTTTGTACTGAAGCAGCGCCTGCGGGCAGTCGGACAAAACGGGGTCCCCAGCAGGCAGAGCCTGGACGGGCAGTGACAGCCACCCATCGGAGTTCTGAGTGGGGTTCTGTACTCTGGCTCCAGCCCACCCCGTGTCGCCAAGACTGGCAGGGATACGACAGGGGTGTTACTCACACAACCTGTTGCCGAAGGGGTCGCACAGTGTTTCAACACAATGGGCTCAGCCCCTACGAATGGCGGCGAATGCATGAGAGGCTTGACAGGGCCGTAGCCGAAGCCGCTCGGCTCTATTGTCAGAGGCTCACAACCCGCCACGTCCGCGTCGACCCAAAGAAGTGGAGCGACGAACTAGACGAACTGAGATTGCAGAGAGAGCCCGATTATGACACTCCTGGCCTGCCTCTTGTCTACGCCCTCAAATACATGCCCAGAAGGGTCGTTTCTATTGTGGGCTCACTTCTTTCCATGCTCGAGAAGTCGTACCCAACGTCCGTCTTAGACATCGGAAGTGGGACAGGCGCGACGGCCCTTGCCCTCGACCTACTTAACCTTCCCCAGCACATCAACCTTCTCGGGATCGAACCCAGCCGTGAGATGATAGCCTTCGCCGAGTGTTCACGATATCGGGCGCGTGTCTCTGCGCGCTACAGACAGGGCTCGATGGTCAGCCTCCGCGGGAAGGAAGTGAGCGTTGAACCCTTCGACTTGCTGGTGTTCTCCGCCTGCTTCCCCTACGGCTTCAGCGACTGGAGCCCGCTATCGGCCGTCCTAGGCGACTATGACCAGCACAAGAACCAGATGATCTTGGTAGTTGAGCCCGATGCGAAATCCGACATTCTTGACGCCTTCCAGCGCTGCCTCAAGCGGAGGGGTTGGCCGACCAGAAGGCTCTGCTGCCATGATCTTCCAGAACTGATCAAGAGAGACGATCTTCCGCTCAAGGAGATGCTAAACGTCTGGCGACGGCTTGGTTTGCAGGACTCGAGCCGACCCAGGACGTGGTGGAATCCCCCAGATGACAGGTTCCTCATAGCGAACCCTCAGCCCTCGTGGCCGTCTTCCCGAATAGGGATGCTCGCACTTCAAGAGCAACGCAAAGCGAGAGGGGCTGTTACCGAGCGAGAGCCGGCTCGGGCCAGGTGAGCTTCCGCATCAATTCATCTGCCTTGCGTGCCGGCTATAAATCGCTTGAGTCAGTTTCTTCGCCTACTACTTCTCCTTCTCAGCCATTCCTCGAACTCACACGGGGAGCCTCGTGACCCTGGCGTGATGTCGGCGTGAGCCGCCGAGACCCAACCGTGACGGCCCAAGAGGTTGAAGCGGAACGACAGTAGCTCCGTGGCGACCCTCTGCTTTCGAAGCAGATGGACGTTTGCAGATTCAAAAGAGGGGATTTGGAGCGGCAAACGGGACCCGAACCCACGGCCCTCTGCTTGGGAAGAGCCGGCCAAGACCGCTTGCGGGTGCCCTGCAGTTACCGTACAATCCCCTCGTCAGCCAGCATCGGATGGCGACGGGGGGATTCAGCGTTTGAGCAGCCCCCCAGGGTGACTTCTCCGAATCTGTTTCGGGCCTGAAGGTCGGACCGCACGGACGACGGACTTTTAATCCGGGAGTCGTGGGTTCGAATCCCACCCGGCCCTCCAACGCCCACAACGGCGCCGACGGGCGAGCAGTTCGATGCGACGCCGTCTTCGTCCACGACCGGCCAGGCGGAGCACAGGCGCGTCGCTTACCCTGGAGCAGGGAGCGAGCTGTTCCATGGAAAGAGATAGCGCTTGCCCAAGACGGAGGGGGTTCGCTGAGAAGGGAGGCAAGCGGTGGAAGTCTTCGAAGCCGTTCGCACAGTACTTGCCGTGCGCAATTACCAGGATAGGCGTGTGCCGCCCGACAGCGTCCGACGGATAGTCGGGGCCGGGCGACTGACGGCGAGCAGCATGAACGCTCAACCCTGGCATTTCATCGTCGTCGAAGACCGCGACACACTGCGCCAGCTGGGCGCGTTGGCAGAAACTGGGCCATATGTCGCCCAGGCACCCCTGGCCATCGTCGTCGCGATTCAGAAGACGAGATTCGCGGTATCCGACGCCAGCCGCGCGATCCAGTCGATGATCTTGACGGCGTGGTCAGAAGGGATCGGCTCGAACTGGGTGGGCTTCCTGGGGCTGACCGAAGTCAAGCGGCTCTTGGCGATCCCGGATGACCTGGATCTGCTGGCTATTGTCCCGTTCGGTTACCCGGCGCAGGTTCTCGGCCGGGGTAAGAAGCTCCGCAAGTCGCTCTCCGAGGTAGCCCATCGCGGCCGGTTCGGGCAGCCCTTTGAATGACGCCACGTGGTCGGGGTCAGAAATCTCTTCAACGGCGAAGGTCGACCGCGTCGCAGTCGGGCGTCCCATTTTCCTCCGTGAGGCCGACGAAACACCGTCGAATGCTTGGGCTGCAGGCCGTGCCATAGTATGCCGCCCCCTTTGACCTTACCGGTGGCCTGGCCGGCCGTAGCCAAAGGAGGCGCTCATGCGGTGGGGAAACCAGACTCCCGACTCGGTCGGCGTGGTACGTTGCCTCTCCTATCCAGGCCGCGGCCCTCGCCTGGCAGAGCCTGGCCAGCCGGGGTCTAGCTCCGTAGCGCCGGCCGCCCTGGAACTGCCATCCACTACCTGGTAGACTAGGCCATCGGCTGCGCCGTTGCTGCTTCGAGAAAGATGAACGAGCGCAGCCGTCCTGCCCTCCATGTCGGCCCCCGCAATTGATGTCCACCAACGGCTGAAAGGGGACGCCAAACGTGAGACGCCAGCCGGCCGGGACGCCGCGTCGCATTGCGGTGATGCCGGCGTGCGACGGGGAGGCCACCGCGATCAGCGTCCTCGAACGGCTGGAGCCGCTGGCAGACGAGATCATCATCGTCGGGGACGGCTCGAGCGACCGCACGCGCGACGCCATCCTTGCCTGGGCCGAATCCCGTCCCAACGTCCGCCTGCTCTTCTTTAACCGGAATCGCGGCGTGTCCGCCGCCTACTGCGCGGCTTCACAGGACCTGGCCCGACGCGTGGCGCGGGGTGATCTGAGCCCGGACGACATCGTCCTCACCGTTGACGCCGACGGCCAGCACGAGCCAAGCGACATCGAAGCGGTGGTAGCGCCGATACTGGACGACCGCTTCGATGCGGTGATCGCCCGTCGCGATCTGTCGGGCCATTCCGCTTACAGGCGATCCGGCAACTGGCTGATATCCGTGTGGGCCTCGCTGTGGGCAGCCCGCCGCCTGCACGACATCGAATCCGGGTTCCGCGCTTTCCGCCTGGGCGCCTGGCTGGCGGCGCTCCAGTACTGCCAGGGCTCTAGACACAGCGAGTCGGTGCAGGTGGCGGTCGTCCTCCCCCATCTGGGCTACCGTGTCTCCAATGATCTCGTGGTGCCGGCGCCCACCCCCGGCTCGCGGACCCGACTGAAGGACGGGGTCGTCGACTTCGCGGCCGTCGTCGCCGCCTGGTGGCGGATCCTGGCCGGACGCACTCGCCCGCCGGGGATGCCGTCCTGGTCCGTCTACGTTCTGCCGGCGCTGGGCATCCTGGGCCTGCTCTTCATGACGGTGGACCTGCTGATCAACCCCATCTTCCTCGGCAACGACTCCATGCAACCTTATGCCCACATCTGGTACATCAGCCAGCAGCTGTTCGACCACGGGCGGGTGCCGCTCCACATGTCACTGCTGGATGGCGGGCGAGCCGTGACCTTTCCCTACGGGTTTCCGCCGTTCTTAGCGGGCGCCGTCCTCTTCCGGGCGTTGGGCGACTGGGCCGTGGCCCTGATGATGGCGGTTGCGGTGGTGGGCACGGTCTGGGCGGCGGGCCTGGTTCGGCCCGTCATGCGCGACCCCTGGTTCGTGCTCCTGTTCGTCATGAACCCCTTCTTCATCGACGCCGTGTACAGCTTTCAGTTCGCGAGCCTGTGGAGCATCCTGTTCTTCTTCCTATTCGTCTGGGCGTTCGAACGGCGGCGGTATCCGCTGGCGGCAGCCTTGCTGTGGCTGACCGTGAGCACCCACCCGGTCGAGGGCGGGGCCGCCGCCGGTGTGTACGGGCTGTGCCTACTCGTCTTCGACCGCGGGAAGGTGCGCCCGCTGGTGTTCCTTTCGATCCCGGTGGGCGTGGCGCTGATCCCCATCTTCTGGATGACCCTGCTCACGCCGACCGTTCACGAAAACTCGCTGCGCACGGTCGTGGGCTCGGTCGGGGATACACTACCCCGGCGGGCCATCATGATTGCGGCCCCCTTCGCCGTCACGCCCCTTGTGCCGTACATCAGGCGGTTCTATCGTCCTACGCTGGCGACGCTGGCAGTGCTGATGGGGATAGGGGTGATGTGGGCCACAACCCCCGTGAGCGGGGTCTACGGTAGCTACTACGGCGCCATCCACCGCAGCACCAACATCTACGCCGCCTTCTTCCAGTCGCCCCAGTTCCAGCCGGGCGCCACCTACCGGGTGCTCGAGCCCAACGAGCGCGAAGACGGGATGTATCGCTTCATGCAACACGGCGCCATTCTCTCCAACGAGTTCTTCACCGAGAGCATGTTCTACCTGAACTGGACGGAGCCGCAGTACAGTTGCTACGTCGCTTTCAAGGGCATCCAGTACGTCGTGGTGGAGAAGGCGTTTCTCCACCAGTTCGGGGTCAATGAGGAGGAGGTCCTCCAGTCGCTGGTGGCGGCGGAGCGGGCAAGCGTGTCCTACGTGGACCCAGGGGGCAAGTTCACGGTCTATGATGTCCGCCGGTTCGCTGCCGAGCGGGCGAAGCCTGAATCACTGAGCGAGTGCGGCGTCTACCAGTAGGCCCACGCCGGCAACTCCCAGGTCGAGGGGCCGCAGAGCGCGGGTCGTCAGGATCCTTCGTTGGATCGGGCTAGCCTTTGTAGGTGAGCACCCGACCCCACAAGGCCTTGGTTCCCCAGATGCCGCGGCGGAGGATCTCGAGGTGGACGATCTGGCTATGATCCACGAACAGGTTGACCTCGGGGCCGTAGTTCTTCACGTACCAGGCGAACACCTCCGGCTCCGCCGCCTCGAACATCACCTTGTCGAGGCCGAGGCCATTGATGATCCTGGAGATCACATCGGTGCGCCAGACCTTGACGTTCTCCGTGATCCCCTCGGACTCGATCATGATCAGGTACGCCCCAGCTTCCAGGAAGCGCTTGGCCTGGATGATCGCCCATTCGGGGTCGCGGGTGCCCTCGGCCTCCAGTTCCTCCACCGCACTCGCTCCACCGGCGCCGAACTGGATGCCCACCTCGGGCTTGGCCTTCATCCCCGCTTTCTGGACCTTCTCCACCAGGCGGAGCCAGTCGTCGCTGGGGATGGTGATGAAGCCGGTCGATATCTCGATGATGTCGAAGCCGACGTTCCGGCATTCCTTCACGTAGCGGTCGACCGCGTCGGGGCCCTGGGTTAGAACGTACTCGATGAAGCCGCCGGTAGAGACCTGCACGTCGAAGCGGTGGGCGAGGTCGATGATCTCCTTGAGCGCCTGGGCGGGAAAGAGAGTGAAGGAGCCCGCGGCGAACTTGAGGGCGTCCACATACTCGCCCATCGTCTCAAGGATGTCCTCCAGGTAGCGCTTTCCCATGGGGGTGTAGTAGGGCCCCCGGATCTCGGTGACTCCCTGGGTCCGCGGCTTGGGCTGTCGTTGGTTCATCCTCAGAAAAGCGAACGCGCGCTCGGACTTGATGGCCGGGGTCATGTTCAACGCCTCCTTGTTGGATCCGCAATACGTGCCAATGGGCCGACCAGATCCGCCACCTTGAGATCCTCCAGGTGAGCGACGGCCTCCACAATCTGTTTGCGCAGGTTAGCATCCGTGTGGGGAGCGCTCAGCCTCTCGAACTTTCCGAGCACCTTCTCCCACGGCAGCGGGCGGGTGAAGAATCCCGCGTAGTCCCGCTTCTCCTTTTCCAGAAGCCGCCCGTCCCTCAGGCGCACGGCGAGCCGGCTTGGCATCTCGTCGGGGAAACGCCGGCTGTAGTCTTCGCGCGGCTGCACAGAGACGCGTCTGAGGAGCGTCTGCACGTCATCCCTCAGGATGCGGTCGGGGTCGTACTGCTCGGGCATGACCTGGCCGTCCAGCAGCGCCACCGCCAGGATATAGGGGAGGCTGTGGTCGGCTTCCTCCTTTGTCCTCACGTCGCTCTTCTGGCCCTCTTCGCCGCCGCCGATGATGTTGAAGGCCACGCCGAAGATCTCGACTTCGATCCGTTCGACGTCGTCGCCAGAGAAGCGGTGTTGGTCCTTCAGCTCCAGAAGCCCCTCGACGGCGGACTGGGAGTGAATCTCGGCGTTGTACCGCTTGATGATGGTTCGGGTAACGCGCTCCAGGTCCTCGTGGGCCCAGTCGATTTCGAACCGCCCGGCGATAGCCTCCATGAAACCCTTGTTCCCCTCGAAGACTTCGAGAGGGCCGGTGATGCCGCGCATGGCGAGGAAAGCGGCGTGAGTAGCCCCGAACGCGGTGTGGGGATAGGCCAGGCCCTTCCAGTGCGACAGCCGGCCCGTGCGGGTGACGCGGAGCGCGTTGAAGGCTGTGCCGCTGATGGCGAGGGCGTGGGCAGTCTTCTCCGCATCCAGTCCCAGAGCCTTGGAGACGCCAGCGGCCACAGCGTAGGAACCCTGCGTCGTGTGGTCGAAGCCCTTGTTCCGCACAGGCGCCACGTCGCTCAGGCGGCACTGTACCTGGTAGGCAACGGCCAGGGCCAGCAGCAGGTCGCTTCCGCTTCCGCCCGTATATTCCGATGCCGCCAGCAGGGGCGCCAGGTTGTCGCTAGGGTGACAGGTCTCGCCGCTCGCCAGGTAGCTGTCGTTGAAGTCGAGATAGCGGACGAGGGCGCCATTGTAGAAGGCTGCTCGGTCAGGGGAATTCCTCCCGCCGCCAATCAGGGTGCAGTGGCCTGCGCCGCCGAAATCGTCCAGTTGCGCCCGGATCATTGTGGCCGGCGGCGCACCCAGAGCACCGATGGCGCAACCGAGGGAATCCAGGACACGGATCTTGAGCTGAGCCTTCGCTGCCTCTGAAAGGTCATCGAAGGAGGTTCTGGCCACAAATCGGGCGAGCTCTTCCGCCAGGGTCATCTTCCCTTTCCTTCGCTCCCTTTTTCGCCCTCTTCTAAAGTATACGTAAATTGAGGCGCCTCCGGCGGCATGGGCTGCCCGCCCGCCCCCTCGGGACGAGGTCGAGGCTGAGGCCCCCGGCTGAGCCCAAACATGCGGCCGCCGGAGGCGCCCGGCACGCCCCGGCGGCCGCATAGCAAGAAAGGGATTGTCCAGTGCTAGGACGTCACGCTAAAGGTGCCTCCATCGGTACGACCCCAGACCTCCGGGAAGTACATCTCGGAGCCCCGCGCCGGCAGCACGTTGTACTCGCCCGAGGTGGTCGCCTGGAGGAAGTAGACGTACTCGTGGACGCCCTGGGGCAGGTAGCTGGCGAAGAGAACCACGCGGTTGTCACGCATGTCCACGTGGCTGAAGTAGGAGGCGGGGTAGCGCCACCAGCGATAGTAGGCCTTGGAGTTCGCTTCCGCCAGGGCCTCCTGCTCCTCCTGAAGCTTGTCTCGCACCTCCTGGCTGGTGGTGCGGAGGGAGGCGTCCACCGGCTCGAGGCCGGCGGGCAGGAAGTCCTCCACCATCACGTAGTGGAGGTCGGCAGGGGCCACCACTGTCAGGCGGACCTTCACCAGGTCGCCGATGGCGGCGGAATGGACGCCTTGCTCGCCGCCGTCGGCAGGCAGGTACTCCCGCGCCACGGATAGGCCGTGGTTCGCCGCCTCCACCTCCGTGGCCGGCGGGAAGTAGCGCAGGTGCATGGTGTAGTAGAGACGGCCCGGCGCGTCCTGGGGGCTACGGGCGATGAGCACCTCATTGTCCTCGCCGACGCGCAGGTCTTGCATGGGGACGCTGACCTTCGTCGAGTCGGTCAGGCCCAGGATGTCCACGGCGTCTTCGGCGAGGACGCGGCCGTTGGCCTGCACCTGGTAGGCGTAGTTCGCCTTCAGCTCGCCGGTAGCCGCCATCAGGTCGGTGAGGGCCAGCATGCTCAGGGCCGTCTCCCGGGTGGTCTCCCATTGGCCCTCGCGGCGGGCGACCATGAGCCAGCGGGCCGCCCCCTCGACCAGCGGGTGATCGGCCTGAACGCGGATGAGGGCGGCCAGGACGACGGCGGTGGTGCTGGTGGCGGTGGACATGGCCTCCTTGTCCGGCGCCTCGTCCTGCCAGTGGGCGCCGCTGTTGCTGACGATGGCGGCGCTGGTGAGGTCGGCCATGAGGGACTGGACGCGCAAATTGGACGGGTCCTTCGTCTGCTCCAGTATGGCCATAAGGGTGAAGGCTTTGCCTTCGCTGTTGAGGCCCTCCGGCCTCTCGGCCAGGGCATTGGCCATCCCCAGGTCGCCGAAACCGGCGTCGGCCATAACGAAGAGGGTGAAGGCGCGGATATTCGGGCTCTGAGGGTAGCGGACGTCGCTGGCCCGGTTCAGGTAGTCGTTGAGGAACTGGGAGGCGCGCTGCAGCACCTGGTCATCGACCGCGAAGCCGTCCTTGCGCGCCTCGGCCAGGCCGAAGAGGGCGTAGGAGGTCATCTGCGGGCTGCTGCCGTCGCCGCCCCACCAGCCCCAGCCGCCGTCGGGGTTCTGGTAGGTGTAGAGGCGCTGGATGGACCGCGAGACAATGCCCGGCAGCTCCCCGGCGACATCGTGGCTATCGGGCAGGCCTATCTTCGTGATGGCGCGGTGGAGGAGCAGGCGGGGCAGGAAGCGACTGGTCGTCTGCTCCACGCATTCGTAGGGGTACTCCTCCACATAGGAGAGGCTGTAGGTCATGCCCGCCGCCAGGGAGGGCGAGACCTCGATGCTGAGCTCGCCGCGGTCGGGCAGGACGTAGGACGGGACCTGGACGACCTCCTTCACGGCATCGACCACCTCGCCGGCGTTGCCCACCGTCTCCTCGGTGCCGTAGGTGTAGACCGGAAGGGTCAGCTCGACGCTGTCGGTCAGGCCGCTAGCGGCCTCGGCGCTGAAGGTGAGCGTGGCGTTATTCCCGAGAGCGACCGTCGTGTCCCAGGCGACCTGGGCCGCCTCGCCCGGCTTCACCACCGCGAGGCGCGAGCCGGAGTCCGACAGCGTGAGGCCGTCGGCGCTCAGTCTCACCACGACGGCCGCTGTCTCCTCGCTGTAGTTGTGGACGATGGCCTCGAGGCGAGGGGTGTCGCCGACGACGAAGAAGCGAGGCGTCACCGGCCGGATCAGGAGGTCTTTGGCGGCAATGATGTCGGTGGTGGCATCGCCCACCTGGGTGGCCTGGGTCGTGGCCTTGGCCGTCAGGCGCCAGGTCGTGAGGTTGTCCGGCACCTGAACGGTGACAGTGGCGCGTCCCGATTCGTCGGTGCGGACGGAGGGGTTCCAGTAGGCGGTATCGGGGAAGAAGCGGCGCGTCTCGCCCGGCTGGCCGCCGCCACCACCGCCGCCCTTGCCGCCGGGCTGGCGGGAGTTCGCCCCGCCTAGCTGGTTGGCGCGGTCCAGCGAGACGGCCTGGGTGGCGCCGGTCATCACGCCGATGCCGCGTCGGTTGTAGAAGGCCTTCAGGGGCGCCGGCGAGGTGTCATCGGCCAGGGTGAGGACGGCCACGTCCACCAGGGCCAGCGACACCTCGGCGGCCAGCGGCTGGCCGGCGCTATCGGTGGTGGTGATGTTGTAGCTGACGCTGTCGCCGGGGCGAACGCGCTGGCTGCTGGTCTCGATGGCGATGTTGACCTTCTTCTCGTCGTTGGCCACCTCCAGCTCGACGTAGCCTACCTTGAGGGAGGCGACCGGATTGGCCTCGGTGGGCGGCTTGAACAGGGCCACCGATACGAAGATGTTAGGGACGTGGGCGCTGGCGATCGGGATCTCGAGAACGGTGCTGTTGGTGGGGAAGTCCGCCAGGCGGTGCTCAATGATACGCCCCCGCTCGATGGTGACTAGGCCGCGGCTCTCGGTGAAGGGCGCTGGCACCAGGATCCTGGCCGTCTCGCCGGGAGCGTAGCGGCGCTTGTCGGCCACCAGGGTTATGCGGTCGTCGGTGTCCATGCGCCAGGGGATGTAGTCTTCGCCGGTGGCCCAGAGGTAGGTGGCGCTCTGGACGCGGTTGCCGGCGGCGTCCACGGCCTCGGCCACCAGGCGGTAGGAGCCGCCGCGGGGCGCCGTGAAGGCGAGCTCGCCCGTGCCGTCGGCGCCCGTACTGGCCGATAGCGTCTCGATGAGGGTATCCTCGGGCTCGCTGCGCCAGTAGTATTCGCCCTGGGCGTCGCGCTCCTTCACGCTGACCCAGTCGCGCTGGTAGACGTTCACCGTCAAGGGCACATTGGCGGCGACCTCGCCCTGGGTGTCGAGGGTGATGATGTCCAGGGTGGCCGCCTCGCCGGCGGTGGCGACGTAGCTGCGCGGCCGCAGGCCGACGTAGACGGCGCCCTTGTGCACCACCACCTCGGCGCGGCCGCTCACCTCCTGGTGGTTGATATCGGTGACCGTGGCCTCCAGGCTGAACACCTGGCTCGTGGAGTCGGTGCTGATATCGGCGGGAAGGCGCAGGACAAGTTTGCCCTCGGCGTCTGTCTTGCCCGCGCCGTCGGCCCGAGGCTTCTCGGGCGGCGACTCGCCCTCGTAGTAGTAGCGACCGTAGACGAGGTCGTAATCGGTGAAAATGTAGCCTCGCTCCTGGGGGTCGCGGAACGTGTATTCGCGGGCCGTGAGGCGCCACTCCACCGGGGCGTCGTTCACCGGCGCGCCGAAGAAGTAGCTGGCGTCCAGCTCCACCGTCATCTCGTCGCCGTTGGTGTAGGCGGTCTTGTCAGGGGTCACCTTCACCTCGAACTCGGGCTTGCGGTATTCGGCCACGAGGAAGGAGGCATCGGCTGTCGTCTGCCACTCCTGGTCGCCGGTCATCGTGAGGCGGAGGTAGTAGGAGCCGGTGGCGGCCTCGGTGCTCAGGACGAGCTGGCCGTCAAAGGCGCCGAAGTCGTTCAGGGCCAGGGTCTGACTGTCCACCTGCCTGCCGGTGCCATCGGTTATCACGATGGTCCCGCTGGCGCCCGCCGGCGGCAGGTCGTAGCTGGCGTCGTTGTCGTGGCGGAGAATGCCCTTGTAGTACACGGTCTGGCCGGGGCGATAGATGGGCCGGTCGGTGTAGATGTAGCCGACGTAGGGCCGGTCGCCGTAGTCCGCCATCAGGTTGAACTGCCACGGATCGATGCCGCCGCTCCAACTGAGCGAGGCGAAGGCGGCGTCATCGGGCCGCCCCACCACTACGAACATGGGGTCCCAGGGCTCGCCGACGGTCAGGGTGGTCATGAAAACGCCGTCGGCATCGGTAGAGCCGCTGGCGACCTCTTGCGGTTCCTGGTAGAGGCCGCTGGTCTTCGCTTGCGTCTGGTGGTAAACGCTTACGGGCAGGCCGGCCAGGGGCTGGCCCGAGGCCAGGTCTACCGCCCAGGCCATGACCTGGTTGTCGGAGCGCTTCACAACCAGGTTGGTGCGCGTTACGACCAGGAACATGTCGTCCGTCTGGCTCGAGCCGGCAGAGCTCGCGGCCAGGAAGTAGTATCCCGGCGACAGGCGGCTGCCATCGCCGGCGGTCAGGCCGGCGATGGTGAGGACGCTCTCGTTGGCGTCGGCGGCCGGCACATCCTGCGGCCACCTCTTCAGCAGGGAGCCCGGCGTCGGCTGGAACTTGTCGGGGCCGCCCCAGGCGTAGCCGGTCATTCGCAGGGCGGTCTGCTTGTCCAGGCGATAGAGAGCGAAGTCCAGGCGGGAGACGTTCCACGAGCGGACGGCCACCTGCTGCTCGCCGTAGGCGCTGAGTGTGGCCGTCCATTGGGGCTTGACGATGTACAGTCCGGGCGGGCGGGGCGTGGTGGTGAAGCTCAGGACGAAGTCTTGGGCCAGCGTCTGGCCGTAGCGGTCCTTGACGCCGGCGGGGATGGTCACCGTATAGGCGCTGGAGTTCTGCTGCGGGAAGTAGAGGTTAAGACGGACGGAAGACTCGTCCCAATAGGTGTAGAGGGAGGCGTCTTCCTCCGGCGCCGGCGAGATGACGATGGCGTCTTCCACTGACTCCTCGTCCATGGGGTGGGCGAACGATATCTGGACCCCACCCAGCTCGGCCCGAGTGTCGCCGTTGGCGGGCGTGGTGCTGGTCACCTGCGGCTGGCCCACAGTGGTGAAGCGCCAGGTAATGGGCTCGGCGATGACGGCGGCGGGCTGCCCGAGCGCGGCCGCGCCCGCGGCCACGCCGGCCACGTAGGTGGTCGACAGGCGGAGCGGTTGGTCGGGGTGGAAGACGAAGGTGCGGTCGTCGGGCCAGGAGAAGGTGCCCGCCACTAGCTCGCCTGTCGCCTCCGCCGCCAGCGAGAAGCTGCCCTCTGCCAACGGGGGATCCATGGGCTGGTTGAAGACGACCTTCACCTCCTGGTTCGGGCCGACGTATTGGGTGCTCTGGGCTGGCTCCGTCTGGCTGACAGCGGGGGAAATCGTGGTGAACCGCCAGGTGTAGTCTGTCCCCAGGCTGGCGCCCAAGGTATCGCTGACGCCGGCGGGCACGGTGGCCAGATACGAGGTAGCCGGCGCCCACTGGGCGGTTGGGCGGAAGACGTAGGTGGTGGAGTTCAGCCACTTGCCGCTCCCTTCCACTGCCGGCTCCAGGCGGAGGGCGTCCTTCTGGGGCGCCTCCGCCTCGAGGGTGGTGATGGGAGCTACCGGCCGGTTGAACTGGATCAGCACGGCGCCGTCCAGGGGCACTTCGGCCGTGCCGTCGGCGGGGACGACCGTGCTCACCGCCAGCTTGCCCTCGACGACGAAGCTGAAGGACACCGGCTTCTTGAGCCCTCCCTCGGCCGCCAGTTCCACGGAGTAGGTGGCGCCGCGGGCGTAGCCGGGCCACTGCGGTTGGAAGACCAGGGCATCGTCTTTCCAATCGGCGGAGCCGGGGACGGCCGGGGAGATGCGCAGGTTGTCGCGCAGGCGCTGGCGGTCCACCTCGCCCGCTACACGGATGGCGACCGGCGTCAGACGGCCCACCTCCTCGCCCTGGGGCGCGGCGCTAACCACCCGCGCCCCAGGGCTGCCGCCCGTCCACCCGACGATGCCCCAGGCCAGGGCGGCCGAGCCTAGAACCACGACCAGCGCCAGTGCCGGCCGCAACCATCGGCTTCTCGAAGTCATGAGTGCTTTCATGGCTATCGCTCCCTACGGCAGAACCGTTACTCTGACCGATTGGCTGGTCACTTTGCTGCCTTGCTCGTCGTAGGCCGTGGCCTGGAAGGTGTGTGTCCCTTCGGCCAGCGGCCAGCGGGTTCGATAGGGCGCCTCGTCCAGGGAGGCCAGGACCTGGCCGTCCTCGTACAGCTCGACGACGGCCGGCCGCCAGGCGCCGGCGGCCACCGCCTCCACCTCCAGCCCCTGATGCTCGCGAGGGATCTCGCCGCTGATCTCGGTCGTCGCCTCTGGTTCGGGGCTGACCAGGATCAGGCGTGGCACCCCGCCATCGAGCCCGTCCGGCGCCGAGGTGGCTGCCCAGTCGGCGAGGATCGCGGCGGTCGGGGCAAGCGGGAGGCCGGCCTCCCGCGCCCAAGGTATGGCCTCAGGCGGCGGGAAGATGAACACGCGCTGCACCTGGCGCTCGGGCGGGCAGGAGGCGGTGGCGAGATTCCCGGTCGTAGCGCAGACCGGGAGGGCGCGGTAGTAGGTCTCGCTGGCCGTGGGCTCGGTGCCGGCGGCGAACACCTCGCGGCGCGGCTGCAGGCACCAGGGGCCAGGGCGGAGGCCGGTGGGCTCACAGATTTCCACGTCCACCAGGCCGTCGGGTCGGGGGAAGTCCTGGGGCGGCTCGGCCTTGAGGGCTTCCTCCATGAAGGCGTGCCAGATGGGCGCCGCCCCCTCGACACCGGAGACCTGCCGCATCGGCTGGTTGTCGGCATTGCCCACCCAGACGCCGGTCACCAGGCTCGGCGTGTAGCCGAGGGTCCAGTTGTCGTGGAAGTCGGTGGTGGTGCCGGTCTTAACGGCGGCGGGCCGGCTGAGGCGGAGGGGGCTATCCTCGCCGAAGCCAGGGGTGCGAGCGGCGTTGTCGGCAAGGATGTCGGTGAGGATGTAGGCCGTCTGAGGGCTTAGCACCGGCTGGTCGGGTGCCGGCTGCCACTCGTAGAGCACGCGTCCCGAGGCGTCCTCCACCCGCAGAATGGCGACGGGGTCGCGGCGCAGGCCGCCAGCGGCGAGGGCGGCGTAGACGGCCGTCAGGTCAAGCAGGCGCACCTCGCCGCCGCCCAGGGTCAGGCTCAGGTCGAAGCGGCTGGTGTCGCCGAGGGTGGTGATCCCCAGGTCGCGGGCGAGGCGCAGGACGGCGTCGACGCCGATCCGGTCCATCATCTGCACGGCGGGCACGTTGTAGGACGAAGCCAGGGCGTAACGCATCGAGACGAGCCCGTGGAAGGTGCCGTCGTAGTTCTGGGGCACGTAGAGCTCGCCCTTGCGGGTCAGGAAGGCGGTACGAACGTCGGTCAGAGGTGTGGCGGCCGTATAGCCGCGCTCCAGGGCGGTGGCGTAGGTGATGGGCTTGAAGGACGAGCCCGGCTGCCGGGCGGCCAGGGCCATGTTCACCTGCCCGTCGATCTCTTCACTGAAGTAGTCGGCGCTGCCCACCATGGCTTTGATCTGGCCGGTGCCCGGGTCCAACGCCACCAGGGCGCCGTTGGAGACATCGTGCTCGCCCAGGGCGGCCACCTGCCGCTGCACCAGGGCCTCGGCGGTGGTTTGGAGGCTCAGGTCGAGGGTGGTGTAGACGCGCAGCCCGCCCCTGTCGACCCGATCGGCGCCGAAGCGCTCCTCCAACAGGCCGCGCACGTAGCTCACGAAGTGCGGCGCCTGGATGGGGAAGGGGGTCTTGTGGAAGCGCAGGGGCTCGGCCAGAGCGGCGCTCGCCTCTTCGCGGCTGACGTAGGCGGCGTCGGCCATGAGGGAGAGGACGGTGGCCTGGCGGGCCTTGGCCGCGGGGAGGTTCGCCAACGGGTCCTGGCGGGCCGGCGACTGGGGCAGGCCGGCCAGGAGGCTGGCCTCGGCCAGGTCGAGGTGGCGGGCCGATTTGCCGAAGTAGGTCTGGGCTGCCGCCTCGATGCCGTAGGCCAGGTTGCCGTAGTAGACCTGGTTCAGGTATAGCTCCAGGATCTTGTCCTTGCTCAGGTGGCGGGTTAGCCGGAAGGCGAGGATGGTCTCGCGCACCTTGCGCTGGATGCTTTGGGAGGAGCGTTCCTCCGGCGATAGGTATAGGTTGCGCACGAGCTGTTGGGTGATGGTGCTGCCGCCGGTCATCACCTCGCCGGCGCGCAGGTTCTGCACCAGCGCCCGGCTCAGGGCGAAGACATCGAAGCCGGGGTTGCGATAGAAGCTGGCGTCCTCTGTGGCGATGGTGGCCTGACGCAAGGGTGGCGACATCTCATCGAGGCTGAGGTAGGTGTGGGTTCCCTCCTGGGGAAGCGCCACCTCGTACAGCAGGCGGCCGTGACGGTCGTAGATCTTGGTGCTGTCGGCTACCAGGCGGGCGTAGGGCGAGGGTGGGGGCGGGGCGAAGACGAGAAGGAGGAAGACGGCCGCTGGCGGGCCCCAGACGACGACGGCGAAGCAGAGGGTCCAGCGCCATCGCTTTCTGAGAAAGTCGAGGAGCCGTGCTAGACTTCGACCAGCCAGCGGCCTGGCGGGAGCCATCTCCTTCCTCCTTGCCCTCAGGCTAGGCGAGGCGCCGCTGTCGTGCTTGGCGCTGAGCCTGCGCCTGGCCTGCGCCTGGCCTGCGCCTTCCTTGCGGATGCCTTGCGCTGACCGAAAGGCACGACGCCGAGAGCCTAGGCAGAAGCTAAAGGGGTCGCGAGGAGGGGCACAAAGCGGCGTGAAGGAGGCGTGAAAGTCACGCGGGGCCTCGGTTGGGCAGTCCGGGGCTGCTGGCCTTCAGGATCGAGGAGGGGTCATGGGCTTGGGGCAGGGCATGCGGAGGGCCCGCGGCGATCGCTGGTGTAGATGCGCCGGAGACCCACCGAGGGCGTGCCGGAGTCGTGAATCTACGGTCTTGCCAGCCTCACGCCGAAAGCTGGGCGTCCAAACGGACGGCGGCTTCGTGTGGATTTCGAGGGAGCGTTTGCCGGCTTGGCGCGACGCCGCTAGCCGCCGTACTGCGCTTTCACCGCCTTGAACCCCTCCTCCGTGGCCACCAGGGCCTGGTCGATGTCGCGCTCGGTGTGGGCGGTCATCAGGAACCAGTTGTGGTGGGGGTGAAGGAAGACGCCTCGCCGGGCGGCCTCGCCGCAGAACAGACGGCTCCTTTCGAAGCCGATATCGGCCTTGAAGGTGAGGAAGGGGATGGCCGGTGGGCCCGACTGGGTGATCTCGATGCTCAGCGAGCGCGCCTGCTGGTCCAGCCCGTCGCGGAAGCGCTGGCCCATGCGCCGCATGTGCTCGATGCCGTCCTCCTCGCGCAGGAGGTTGATAGTGGCGATGGCGGCCGCCATTGGCACCGCCGACGACCAGTAGGTGCCGGTGAAGAAGACGCTCTCTGCGGCCGGCCGCAGCTCCTCGCGGCCGAGGCCGACGGCCAGCGGGTAGCCATTGGCGATGGCCTTGCAATAGCAGGTGATGTCCGGACGCACGCCATAGGGCTCCCAGGAGCCGCCGAGGTGGAGCCGGAAGCCGGCCCGCACGTCGTCGAGCACCAGGACGATGCCCTCTTCGTCGCAGAGGGCGCGGGCGCCCTCGAGGAAGCCGGGGGCCGGCATCTCCTGGTCGTGGAGCATGTCGTGCCGGAAGGGGGTGAGGATCATCGCCGCCACCTGCCCCTTGTTCTCCGCCACGACCCGCTTCAGGCCCTCCAGGTCGTTGTACTGGAAAGTGGCTACAAGGGCGCGTTCCACGGCGGGTATGCCGGCGGGGATCGGCGTGCACCAGGGGTGGGCGCCGTGGTAGGCACCGGCCGCCATGATGATCTTGTCGCGACCGGTGTGGGCGCGGGCCACGGTTAGAGCCCAGCTGGTGACGTCGGAGCCGTTCTTGGCGAAGACCACCCAGTCCGCGACGGGCGTGGTGGATGCCAGGAGCTCGGCCAGCTCCACCCACTTCTCGGAAGGGAGGTTCTGGCAGTCGGCCTGGGCCTGCTGGGCGCGGGCCGCCTCATCGACCTTGGGGTGGCAGTGCCCCAGGACGATGGGCCCGTAGGAGCACATGAAGTCGATGTACTCGTTGCCGTCGACGTCCCAGATGCGGCAGCCCTTGCCGTGGCTCATGAACTTGGGGTAGCAGCCGGCGGTGAGCAAGGAGGGGTTCACGTGGCCGTAGATCCCCGAGGGGACGACCTTGCGGGCGCGGGCCATCAGCTCTTCGCTGCGGGTGAAGGTGTAAAGCTCGGTCGTTGTCATGGCATTCCTCCTCCGCTGTGTCCGAACCTTATGCCGCGGGAGAGGTCCTGTCAACGCGTGTCCCTAGCAGCGGCCCGCCCGCTTAGCTGGCAAGCGGGAGGCTCGGGGTCCGGCCGGCACTGAGGCTACGAAGCGGACCAGCCACGATGACCTGATGGTGTTTGCCGCAGCCGAACTGGCCACGCTATCTCCGGGCGAGTCTGGGCGCAATCACCATTGCCGCTTATAATCGGTGGTGATGACTTCCTCCGCGTTTGTACAGAAGTGGGCCGCGTCAAGAGGCGCCGAACGGGCGACGGCACAGGAACACTTCATCGATCTGTGCCAACTGGTTGGCGAGCAAACACCCAACGAGGCGGACCCGAGCGGGGACTTCTACGCTTTCGAGAAGGGCGCGAAGACCCTGGAGGGTGACGGATTCGCCGACGTTTGGCTGAAGGGCCACTTCGCCTGGGAATATAAGGGGAAGCACAAGGACCTGCAAGCCGCCTACAAGCAGGTTCAGACCTATCGCGAGGCGTTGGGCAACCCACCCCTGCTCGTAGTCTCCGATATAGAACACTTCGAGATCCACACCAACTGGACCAACACTGAAAAGTGGATCTATCGATTCGGCAACGCCGACATCATGTCGGACGTCAATGTGCAAGTCTCCACCGTGTCTGGGCCAGCCGCAGACGCCCCGGTGTTGAGCGCTCTCCAGGTGCTGAAGGCGCTATTTGGGGAGCCGCAACGTCTGAGGCCTCAGAAGACAACGGATCAGATCACGCAAGACGCGGCTCGGATGTTCGGAAGGATAAGCGACGAACTCCGCAAGTGGAAAGTCGACGACATGCGGATCGCTCGGTTCGTTACGCGGGTGATGTTCTGCATGTTCGCAACTGACGTGGGTCTGCTTCCTCGTCAAACGTTTTCAGAGATCATCGCCGCGCACAAGAAGAGCGGTGATGACAAGGCGTTCCGCAAGCACCTCTCAGAGCTGTTCGCCGTGATGAACACGGGCGGATCGATCTGGGTGTATAGAATCCCGTATTTCGACGGCCGTCTCTTCGAGGACAACGACGTGCCGGACGAGATCACGACTCAGGAGATCCTGGTCCTTGCTGAGCTCGACTCTCTCAACTGGGCGGACGTTGAGCCGTCGATCTTCGGCACGCTATTCGAGCGTGTACTTGATCCCAAGCAGCGGAAAATGCTGGGCGCCCACTACACGTCCCGCGCTGACATCGAGCTGATCGTTGAGCCGGTTCTGATGGCGCCGCTGCGCCGCGACTGGGAGGAGGTGAGGGCTGCCGTACAGGCGTACCTCGACCGGGCCGCGGTGCGGGCGACGAAAGAGGAGGCTCAGCGGGAACACCTGCGGTCTGTGCTGGGGCAGTTCCAGGAGCGCCTCGCCACCATTGGCATTCTGGACCCCGCCTGCGGCTCCGGCAACTTCCTGTACGTGTCGCTGGCGCTTCTGAAGGCGCTCGAAAAGGAGGTCCTAGCCTTTGCAGCTATCCATAACATCACTAATCTCATGCCTCGCGTGCACCCCCGACAGCTGTATGGCATCGAGATCAGCCCCTACGCGGTCGAGCTCGCCTCGATCGTCATCTGGATCGGCTACCTCCAGTGGAAGCATCGCAACGCTATGCCCCTGGGTGACGAAGAACCAATCCTAGAGCCCTTGGATCAGGTGCGCCTGATGGACGCCATCCTAGACCGCTCCGGTTCCGACAGTCCGAGAGAGTCGGCCTGGCCGGAGGTTGACATCATCGTCGGCAACCCGCCCTTTCTCGGCGGCAAGCTCCTTCGCAGGGGTCTCGGAGACCGGTACGTTGACGACCTTTTCCGCGTCTGGGACGGCCGGGTGGCCCGCGAGTCCGACCTCTGCTGCTACTGGTTTGAGAAGGGACGAGCCGCCATCGAGGGCGGCAAGGCGAAGCGTGGTGGGCTGCTCGCCACTCAGGCCATTAGAGGCGGGGCGAACCGGCGCGTGTTGCAGCGCATCAAGGAGACCGGTGATATCTTCTACGCCCAGGCCGACCGCAGGTGGATCCAGGACGGCGTCGCCGTCCGTGTGTCGATGGTGGGGTTCGACGACGGCAGCGAGACGCGGCGCCTCTTGAACGAGAGCAAGGACGACGCCCCTGAGCACGCGCTGGCGAGGGCGCGGCCGGTGGAAGGGATCAACGCCAACCTGACATCCCAGGTCGACGTGACCAAGGCCCGCCGCCTCAGAGAGAACCTCGGCATCTCCTACATCGGCGTTTCCATGCACGGCCCGTTCGAACTGCCCGCCGCTGAGGCCAAGAAGATGCTGACTGCACCGTTGAACGTCAACGGTCGGCCGAACTCAGACGTCGTGCTGGAGATCCGAAACGCCGACTCGATTGCCAGACGAGCCCCCACACGCCACGTTGTGTTCTTCCCTCGGGAGATGCCGCTTGATGAAGCGGCACAGTACGAGGCCCCGTTTGAGTTTGTGAATAGGGTGGTCAGACCGGTGAGGGCAGTGAACCGCAGGAAAGCATACAGAGACAAGTGGTGGATTCACGGCGAGTCCCGTCCTGCGATGCAGGCTGCCCTAACTGGACTTGAGCGCTATCTTGCGACGCCACGAGTCGCGAAGTACAGGGCGTTTGTCTGGCTTCGCCGAACGGAACTGCCATCGGACGCCCTAGTCGCCTTTGCGCGGGATGATGATTTCTCCTTCGGCATCCTCCACTCACGTGTTCACGAAGTATGGGCGCGAAGCACCGGAACACAACTCCGAGAAGCTGAGAGCGGATTTCGCTACACACCCGAAACGTGCTTCGAGACGTTCCCCTTCCCGCAACCGACGCTGGAACAGAAGGAAGCCATCGCCGCGGCGGCCCGCGAACTGAACCGCCTGCGCGAAGGCTGGCTGAACCCGCCTCCCGTCGCGGGGTTGGAGATGCCGAAGGCCGAGCTGAAGAAGCGGACGCTCACCAATCTGTACAACCAGCGCCCCACGTGGCTGGTCCACGCGCATGCGGCGCTGGACGCCGCCGTGTTCGCGGCGTATGGCTGGCCCGACCAAGTCGATGACTCTGAGATACTCGCCCGTTTGCTGTGCCTGAACCTAGAGCGGGAGCCCGTGTAGGCGCGGCCAGGGGTGCCATGGCCACAACCGATGGGCGTGAGAGATGCCGGTCAACCTGGGCCGAAAGCAACGATCTGCCTTGTCGCGGCCACAAATAGCCGCCCCGCACCCGCCGCCGGCGTTGTGAAATGGGTGACGCTGCCGACGGACTCGCGGAAGCGGGTCTGGCCGCTGGCCGGATCGAGGCCGTAGAGGGTGCCTGCTGAGAGATCGAGCGTCCATACGGCACCGCCGGCAACGATGGGCGGGCCAGCGTCGAAGCTGGTGCTGCGCCACGCGCCGGCAAAGGATGGCGCTGGGTCGATCTTGATCGCCGCCAGCCCGTCCCGGCACGCCACGTAGGCGTAGGGCGGCGAGTACGCCGTACCGCCGTAAGCGCTGCTGCAGACCGGCCCGGAGTATGCCTGACCACCGATCCCCCCGAGATGGTCTGTCTCCAGGAGATAGCCGACCCCCGACTTCCCGACTTGAAGCAGGAGGCCGGAGTCAAGGAGCGCCGGGCCCGTCGAACCGAGGTCGATGTCGCCTCGGTTCAGGTTAGCCCAGTCGCTGGGGGTAAACGAATCGAGGAGGTGCAGGTCCGGGGAAAGCCGCAGAACGCTATCGCTGAGGTTCGGTGCGCCGGCCGCGTCGCTGTTGCCCGTTGTAACGAACACGGAGCCGGCAGCATCGATGGCCGGCCCCGATGGCGCCCAGATCCCGGCGCCCCTCGCCGCCGTCACGCCATAGGAGAGGGGCTGGCCGGAGCCGTCGCTGCGCACGGCCACCACCCAGCCGTTGTAGGGGCCACAGTCGCCGAAGAGGCCGCCAAAGGCCACGTAGACCATGCCGTTGGATAGCGCCAAGGCGGCCCTTTGTTGCTCGACGTGAGGATTGGCGCCCGGCGGATCGACCGGCAGGCGCCACTTGACGGCACCGGTCGTCAGGTCTACGGCAACTAGGTCGTGACGAGCCGGCTGGACAAAGGCCACGGCGTACACGAGCCCGGCACCGGGATCGGCGACCGGGGTGCCGGTGATGCCGCTCGGGTCAATGTCGCCGCAGGGCAGGTCGCCGCCTGGGACGGGGTCACCGAGGTTGGTGCGCCAGATGACGATTCCCGTCGATGAGTCGAGAGAGTAGATGGAGTCATTCTCCGTCGCCACGATCACGTGCCCGCTGACCACCAGCGGCTCGGCGTAGACGTCGCCGTCCAGCGTGTCGGACTGCCAGTGGCGGTTGACCGTCGTCCAGACGGCGGCGCCGGGCGCCACGCCCGTACGCTTCAGGTCGGCATGGTAGGTAGGCCAATCTGTTCCGGCGAGGGCCGGTTGCTGCGTCGGGGTGGTGGAGGCTGCCGGCGCGCCCGCGGTGGCTTGCCCTGTCGCCGCAGCGGACGCTACCGGCGGGCTCGCCGTCGTCGCGACTGGGCTGGAGCCCGAGCCGCAGCCGGCGGAGGCAAGGGCAAGCCCCAGGAGCAGAACGACGAACGGCGCAGCTAGCGAACGCATTTCTTCACTAGGAATCGTACGTACCAGGACGCTGATGGAGATGTCAGCCTACCTTGTAGCGTAGCACAGCGCCTCAGAAATCGCATGCGGGGTCGTGTTTCCTCTCGGAGGTCGCCGCGCCCCATCTCCGGTCGTTCCGTCTTGACAGCCGCCTTCGGGCGGCTATAATTCGGGCCGTCGCAAGAGGGAGTGGGACGTGAAGGACGCGCCTTGGCAGAGAAGAGGGGGGTGACGGGCCATGACCGCGCAACGAGCACGCCCGGCTCCGGCTAGTGAGTCGGGCATCGATCGGATGCTGCGTTGGGGGCTGGTGGCCACGCTGTTGGTAGTCGTCTCCGTCCTTATCTATGGAACCGTGGCGGTGCACCGCGAGCGGCCGCCTATCCCCAATCAGGTCGTGGCGCCCGACGGGTCGGTCGTCTACACCAAGGACACGATTGTCAGCGGCAAGGGCGTCTTCCAGCGTACCGACCTCATGGACTTCGGCTCGCTGTACGGCAACGGCGCCTACTTCGGTCCAGACTGGGGTACCGACTACCTCCACCGCGAAGGGCAGTCGATGCGCGACTACTACGCCCGGCAGCGCTTCGGCTCGCCCTACGATGGTGTGGGCGCCGCCGACCGCGCGGCTATCGACGGGCAGGTCATCGGCGAGCTGAAGACGAACCGCTATTCCCAGGGTGTCCTGACCCTGACCGACGGCCAGGTGGTAGCGCATCAGGAGCTACAGTCCTACTACCGCAGTCTGTTCATCGACGGCGACAAGAAGCTGGGCCTCACCGCCGACACGGTGCGCAACACGATGGAGGCCGACCAACTCGCCGCCTTCTTCGGCTGGGTCGCCTGGACCAGTGCGGCCGATCGCCCCGGCGAGGGCTTCTCCTACACCAACAATTGGCCCTACGACTCGTCGGTGGGCAACAACCCCACGCAGGGCATGTACTGGTGGACCTGGGGCTCCCTGGCCGGGCTGGTGGCTCTGAGCGCCGGCGTCTACTTCTTCTACCGCCGGTTCGTCGCTCCACCGGCGGCGGCGCTGGAAAGCCTCGCTGCACCGGCGGAGATACCACTCACGCCCAGCCAGACGTCCACCGCCAAGTGGTTCTTATTGGTGCCCGTCCTGCTGCTGCTCCAGGCTCTGGCCGGCGTGCTCATTGCCCACTATTACGCCGACCGCGAGAGCTTCTTCGGCCTCGACCTTATGAAGGTGCTACCGTTCAACGTGCTCAAGGCCTGGCACATCCAGCTAGCCATCGCCTGGATCGCCTCCGCCTGGCTGGGGGCCGGCCTCTTCCTGGCGCCCATCGTGGGGCGCCGTGAGCCCCGCTACCAGCGCCTGCTGGCGAACGTGCTGTGGGCAGCGGTGGTGATAGTGGTGGTGGGCGCGTCTATCGGACTCTGGTTCGGCGTCAAGAGTAACATGCGCGGGAGTTGGTTCTGGCTGGGCAACCAGGGCCTGGAGTACATCCAGCTCGGTCGCGCCTTCCAGATGGGCCTCTTCCTGGGCCTGCTCATCTGGGCGGCAATCCTCCTGCGCGCCTTCTGGCCCGGCCTGCGTGCCAGGCGCGCCTGGGGCAGCCTGGAGCACCTGCTTCTGTACAGCGGCGCCGGCATCGGTCTGATGTACGTGTTCGGCATGCTGCCCCTGAACCACATTATGGCCAGCGCTACCCTTACCGACTTCTGGCGCTGGTGGGTCGTCCACCTGTGGGTGGAGGGCATGTTCGAGTTCTTCACCGTGGTCGTCACAGGCTACGCCGTGCTGAGCATGGGACTGCTCTCGCGGCGACTGGTGGAGCGCACCGTCTATTTCGAGCTGATCCTCATCTTTGGCGGCGGTATCGTGGGCACCGGCCACCACTATTACTGGGTAGGCGAGCCAGCGGTGTGGATCGCTCTGGGCAGCATGTTCTCCTTCCTGGAGGTCATCCCCTTGGGCGTGATGATGGCCCAGGCCTGGCGCGAGTACCGGGCAGTACGGGCGGCCGGGCAGGACTTCCCCCAGCGCACCGCCTTCATGTACTTCACGGGGGCGGCCATCTGGAATGTGGTAGGCGCCGGTGTCATCGGCGGCATCATCAACCCACCCATCATGAGCTACTTCGAGCACGGGGAGTTCCTGACCCTGGCTCACGGCCACGCCAGCATGATGGGCGCCTTCGGGCTCCTGGCCATCGGCCTGCTGTACTTCTCGGTGCGAGGAATGGTGCCGGCCGCGCGGTGGAGTGACCGCCTGGGCCAGTGGGCGCTGCTCAGCTTCCACGGGGCGATCGTGTTCTGGCTGGTGCTGAACATCCTGCCCATCGGCTTCGCCCAGGTCGCCTCCACCGTCGACCACGGCTACTGGTACTCCCGCAGTCTGGCCTTCTACGACGACTGGACGCTATTCCAGTGGCTGCGTGCGCCCGGCGACGTGGCCTTCGGACTAGGTGGGACCCTGGTGTTGCTGGACCTGGCGGCCAAGCTGCGATTCCGCCGGCCGGCCACGGTGGGCGAAGAGGTACAGTTGCCGCCGCTGCCGGCGGAGGGGCCGCTGCTAGCGTAGTCGGGGACTGCACATTCGACATGGGGAGGAGAGCGATGGCACCACACGAGGAGCGAGTGAAGAGGGCCGGCCGGCTCATGGGGGAGGCAGGCATCGACGTGCTCCTTCTGACCAAGGCGGCGAACATGTTCTACCTTACCGGTGACGGGCGCCTCTGCGCCTACGCTATGATCACCCGGGACGGCGGGGTCGCCCTGGGCGTGCCCCAGACCGACGTGGAGGACGTGAGCGCGGTCGCCCGCTTCGACCGCATCGTTGGCTTCGAGAACGAGGTGGGCATGATCCACTCCATCGCCCACAACTTCGAGCATTTCGGCATCCGTCAGGGCGTGGTAGGGCTGGAGTACACGTTCCTGACGCAGTCCATGATGAGCATGCTCACCCATCCCCACGCCAAGCCGGAGGCGGTGACGGCCAAGGACTGCACCCACGTGATGTCCGAGCTGCGCATCGTCAAGGATGCCGAAGAGATCGAGCGGATCCGAGGAGCGGCCAAGGTGGCCGACGCCGGCATGGCGGCGGCGGTGAAGGCGGTCAGGGCCGGCATCACGGAGAGCCAGGTGGCCGCCGAGGCCGAGTACGCCATGCGCCAGGCCGGCGCGGAGCAGTTCTGGCGCACCTACGTGGCGTCGGGGCCGCGCACGAACATCGCCCACGGGCTCGCGTCCCGGCGTCGACTGGAAACGGGCGATCTGGTGATGATCGACATCCACCCCATCGTCAACGGCTACAGCGCCGACATGTGTCGCACTGTGTGCGTGGGCAGGCCGACGGCGGAGCAGCAGGCCGCCTACGACCTGTACCTGAAGGCGCAGCAGGCGGCTATCGCCAGGGTCAAGGCGGGGGTGGGCGTCGTGGAGCTGGAGCAGACCCTGCACGGCGTGCTCAAGGAGGCGGGTCACGGCGAGCACATCTTCGGGCCGCCCATCCACGGCGTGGGCATCGAGTTCGAGGAGGCGCCGCTGCCTCCGGCCCACGCCTTCTTCCACGGCGAGGAGGAAGCGGCGCCGGTGGCGGCCAACGTCGTCATCGCCGTGGGCAACTGCGGGCTGTACACCGGCCCCTTCGGCGTGCGGGTGGAAGACACGGTGCTGGTGACCGCCGAGGGTCACGCCGTCCTGACAACGTTCCGGCGCAGCCTCACCTAGCCCGTACTGTCGCGACACCGAGGCGCGGCGCCCCGCCTGGCGCCAGGCCCTTCGCCGGCGCGAGCAGGCGCGTGGTCAAACTTGCCCTCGTTGTGATAAATTTAACGCAGAGGACGCGAGTGCACGAACTGGCCGCAGCTCAGGATGTTGTGCGGGCGGCCCTCCAGGCTGCGGAAGCGGAGGGGGCCTGCCGGATCACCGCTATCGCCCTGAAGGTGGGGCACTTGTACGCTGCCGACCAGCTGCGGGACCTCATTGCCATCGCTGCCCAGGGGACCATCGCCGAGGGGGCACGGCTGGATGTGGAGGCGGTGCCGGGCTCGGCCATCCAGGTGGCGAGCATAGACATCGAGTAGGTAGAATATAGGTTGTCATGGCGGTTCGGGCGCAGGTGGTGGTGCGCGGCATCGTGCAGGGTGTGGGGTTTCGCCCCTTCGTCTACCGTCTTGCCCGTGAGCATGGCCTCGGCGGCTGGGTGCTGAACTCCACCCAGGGCGTCGTCATCGAGGTGGAAGGGGAGCGCGGCGGCATCGAACGCTTCCTGGGCCAGCTCCAGGCTGAGCCGCCGCCTCAGGCCGTCATCGAGAGGGTGGAGACCAGCCTCCTGCCGCCCGTCGGCTACTCCTCCTTCGTGATCGAGGCCAGCCGCGATGGCAGCGAGTTCGTCCTCATCTCGCCCGACATCTGCATCTGTGGCGACTGCCTGCGCGAGCTGCGCGACCCGGGCGACCGTCGCTATCGCTATCCCTTCATCAACTGCACCAACTGCGGCCCGCGCTTCACCATCATCAACGACATCCCCTACGACCGGCCGAAGACGACGATGCGCGTCTTCGCCATGTGCCCCGACTGCGACCGCGAGTACCACGACCCCGCCGACCGCCGCTTCCACGCCCAGCCCAATGCCTGCCCCGTGTGCGGGCCGCGGGTGACGCTGGCGGTGAACGGCGCGGCGCCACCGCAGGCCCCCGATGAGCCCATCGAGAGCGCCCGCCGCCTGCTGGCCGAAGGGGCCATCGTTTCTGTGAAGGGCCTGGGCGGCTTCCACCTGGCCTGCGACGCCACCAACCCAGAGGCCGTGGCCACGCTGCGCGAGCGCAAGCACCGCGTGGACAAGCCCTTCGCTGTCATGTCCTTGGACGTAGAGACCGTACGCCGCTACTGCGAGGTGCAGGAGGGCGAAGCCCAGCTCCTGGAGTCGCCGGCGCGGCCCATCGTCCTGCTTCGGCGGCGGCCGGAGTGCACCATCGCGCCGGACGTGGCGCCCGGGAACAGCTACCTCGGCGTCATGCTGCCCTACACGCCCCTCCACTACCTGCTCCTCGGCGGCGTGGGCGAACCGAGTCCGCCCCCGCCGCTGGCGCTGGTCATGACCAGCGGCAACATGAGCGAGGAGCCGATCGCCATCGGCAACCAGGAGGCCCGCCAGCGCCTGTCGGCCCTGGCGGACTACTTCCTCCTCCACGACCGCGACATCCACGTCCGCTGCGACGACTCGGTGACGCGCCTCTTCCGCGGCAAGGAGGCTATCCTCCGCCGCTCGCGCGGCTACGCCCCTTTCCCGGTGCGCCTGAACCTGGAGATGGCCGAGGTCCTGGCCTGCGGCGCCGAGCTGAAGAACACCTTCTGCCTGACCAAGGGCACCTACGCCTTCCTCAGCCAGCACATCGGCGACATGGAGAACTACGAGACATATGCCAGCTATCAGCAGTCCATCGACCACTTCCAGCGCCTCTTCCGGGTGGAGCCGCGGGCGGTGGCCTACGACCTCCACCCCAACTACCTGGCCACCCGCTACGCCCTGGAGCTGGCGGCCGAACGCGGCCTGCGCACGGTGCCTGTCCAGCACCATCACGCCCACGTGGCCGCCTGCATGGCCGAGAACGGCGTTACGGAGCCAGTCATCGGCGTGGCCTTCGACGGCACCGGCTACGGCAGCGACGGTCGCATCTGGGGCGGGGAGTTCCTCCTGGCCGACTGCCGCCGCTTCCGCCGCCTGGCCCACTTCCGCTACGTGCCGCTGCCCGGCGGCGAGGCGGCCATCAAGCGGCCCTATCGTATGGCCGTAAGCCACCTGCTCAGCGCCCTGGGCGAGGAGGCGCTGGAGCTGCCTCTGCCCCTGTGGTCGATGCTGGAGCCGGGCGAGCTGGCCCTGGTACGCCGCCTGATGGCGGCAGAGGTGAACTCGCCCCTCACCTCCAGCTGCGGCCGCCTGTTCGATGCCATCTCGGCGCTAGTGGGCGTGCGCGGCGTGGTGAACTACGAGGGGCAGGCGGCCATCGAGCTGGAGATGCTGGCCGCCGAGGGCGTGGACGACGCGTACCCCTGGCGGCTCCTGCGCCGCACCCCGATGGTCATCGACCCGGCGCCACTGGTCCGCGGGGTGGTCGCAGACCTGCTGGCGGGGGTAGAGGTGGGCGTCATCTCCGCCCGCTTTCACAACACCATCGCCGCCATCGTGGCTACGGTCTGCTCCGCCGCTCGCCAGAGGACGGGCGTCGGGCGGGTGGCCCTGAGCGGCGGCTGCTTCCAGAACGTCTACCTGTTGGGACGCACCATCGACGCCCTGGAGCGCGAGGGCTTCGAGGTGCTCACCCATCACCTGGTGCCCGCTAACGACGGCGGCATCGCCCTGGGCCAGGCGGTGGTCGCCAACGGGCGTCTCTCCGGAAAGGAGCGCTAGCCGTGTGCCTCGCCGTGCCCGCGCGCATCATCGAGATGAGGGATGGCCTCCTTGGCCTGGTGGAGCTAGGGGGTGTCGTGCGCGAGGTGAGCTTCGTGCTCCTGCCTGACGCCCGCGTGGGCGACTACGTCCTCCTCCACGCCGGCTACGCGCTCCAGAAGGTGGACACCGCCGACGCCGAGGAGACGCTGCGCCTGCTGGCGCAGATGGTCGAGGCGGCCGGGACGGAGGCAACCGGTACGTGACTGATGTTGGGCACGACCCCAGTCCGAAGGCTATCGAGGGAATGGACCGACGCCCGCAGGCTGCGCTCTCGGATGTAGCGGAGGCCTTTAGGCCTCCATGTGGCGACCTAAAGGTCGCCACTACATTCACGGGCTCCCTCGAGCGGTCTGTGAGAGAGGCCTAGCCTTGCGCTACGTCCAGGAGTTCCGGGACCGCGATGCCGCCCAGGGGCTGGCGCTGGCCATTGGGCGGATCGCCAGCCGGCCGGTGAACCTGATGGAGGTTTGCGGCACCCACACCGTCTCCGTCTTCCGGCACGGCATCCGCGGCCTGCTGCCGCCGCCGGTGAGTCTGCTCTCGGGCCCGGGCTGCCCGGTCTGCGTGACCACCAACGCTGATATCGACAAGGCCATCGCCCTGGCGCAGGAGCCGGGCGTCATCCTGGCCACCTTCGGCGACATGATGAAGGTGCCCGGCAGCTACCAGAGCCTCCAGCAGGCCAAGGCCGACGGCTGCGACGTGCGCGTCGTCTACTCGCCCCGCGACGCCGTAAGCCTGGCCGCGGCGAGCCGCCAGCGGCCGGTGGTCTTCTTCGCCGTCGGGTTCGAGACCACCGCCCCGACCGTCGCCGCCGCCGTCCTGGAGGCCGAGGCGCTCGACCTGGATAACTTCTTCGCTTTCTCGGTGCACAAGCTCGTGCCGCCGGCCATGCGCGCGCTCCTGGATTCGGGCGAGGTGCGCATCGACGGTTTCATCTGTCCGGGGCATGTCAGCGTCGTCATCGGCTCAAGACCGTACGAGTTCATCGTCCGGGAGTACGGTGTCCCTTGCGTCATCTCCGGCTTCGAGCCCGTGGATATCCTCCAGGGCATCGAGATGCTCCTGCGCCAGATCGCCGCCGGGAGGGCGGAGGTGGAGACCCAGTACAGCCGCGGCGTACGGCCCGAAGGCAATCCCCTGGCGCGGGAGGCGATGTATCGCGTGTTCCGCGAGGCGGACGCTGGCTGGCGCGGGCTGGGCGTCATCCCCGCCAGCGGGCTCAAGCTGCGCCAGGAGTACGCCCGCTTCGACGCCGAGGCCGCCTTCGCCGTGCGGCCGCCGCCCACCAAGGAGCACAAGGGCTGCATCTGCGGCGAGATCCTGCGCGGCGTGAAGACGCCTCCGGAGTGCCCCATCTTCGGGAGCGCCTGCACGCCGGAGAGCCCGGTGGGGCCCTGCATGGTCTCCTCCGAGGGCACCTGCGCCGGCTGGTACCAGTACGGGCCGCGGTAGGATGGCAAAGACGACGAAGATCCTCCTCGCCCACGGCAGCGGCGGCCGCCTCAGCCACGACCTGGTCGCCAAGGAGTTCCTGCCGCCCTGGGCCAACCCAATCCTGGAGCAGCTCAACGACTCGGCGGTCCTCTCCCTGAGCCGCGACGGCAGCGGACCGCGCTTCGCCTTCACAACCGACTCCTACGTGGTCAAGCCGCTCTTCTTTAAGGGCGGTGACATCGGCTGGCTGGCCGTCTGCGGTACGGTGAACGACCTGGCTATGGTGGGCGCCGAGCCGCTGTACCTGTCGGCCAGCTTCGTAATCGAAGAGGGGCTGCCGCTGAGCACGGTGCGAGCGGTTGTGCGCTCTATGCGCGAGGCGGCGGCCGAAGCGGGGGTGCGCATCGTCACCGGCGACACGAAAGTGGTGGAAGGCGGCGCCGCCGACGGCCTGTTCGTCAACACCGCCGGCCTGGGCCTCGTGGCGCCGGGGGTGGAGATCGGCGGCGGCCGCGCTCGGGTGGGCGATGCTGTAATCCTGTCCGGCAGCATCGGCGACCACGGCATCGCCGTGCTCTCCCAGCGCGAGGGGCTGGAGTTCGAGTCGCCGGTGGGCAGCGACGTGGCGCCCCTGAACCGCCTGGTGGCGGCCATGCTGGCCGTCAGCGGCGGCGTCCACGTCCTGCGCGACCCGACCCGCGGGGGCCTGGCCACCTCGCTGAACGAGATCGCCGCCCAGTCAGGCGTCGCCGTGCAGATTGAGGAAGGGAAGATCCCGCTGAAAGAGGGCGTGTGGGCGGCCTGCGAGATGCTGGGCTTCGACCCCCTGTACGTGGCCAACGAGGGGAAGCTCGTGGCGATGGTCGTCCCCCAAGATGCCCAGGCGGTGCTGGCCGCCATGCGCGCCGCTCGCTACGGCGAGGAGGCGGCTGTCATCGGCGAGGTTGTGGCGGAGCCGGCGGGCAAGGTGCTGATGAAGACGAACATCGGCGGCACCCGCATCGTGCACATGCTGGTGGGGGAGATGTTGCCCCGCATCTGCTAGGGGAGAGGGCTTCGGCCTTAGGCGTGGGGAAGCGAGACCGGTGCCGTCGGGGTCTGTGAAGACCCCGACCTACATCTCGGATGGGAAGACGGAGGGGCGGCGATTGCTACGGCGTCCGGCCGAGATTCTTCGTCGCTGCGGCCGCCTGGCGGCGCCCTCCGCTCCTCAGAATGACAGGGTGACACGTCGCGCACCGGCGGCCAGCGTCCGCAATTGGCCTCTCGATTGCCCCCAAACCATGTAACGGTTGCCCAGGTGGGCGCGTCTATCTTTCCGAGCGCACCTCACAAAACTTGGGCCCCCTTCCCTTGGCCGGGGAGAAAGGAGACCGCCAGCCGCACGTGCTGGCGGTCTCCTTTTGTGGCCAACCTTTTCCGCTGATCGTCGGTGGTCTTATTGGGGTCGGAGCCTGAAGATGAGGAACGCCCCGTGCAGCGAGTCGACCTGGCACATCAGGCGGGCCACGTTGGGCGGCAGCGGGTAGTATCCCACCGTGCGCGTGGCCTCCACCCGGAAGCCGTGCTGGACGCAGAGCTCGTGCAGGCCCTCGTGGCTGTAGATGTGCAGATGGCTGTCGGCGGGAAGAGGGCGGCGGTTGCTTCCCCCGGGGTCGAAGACGTCGCCGGCGAACGCCTCTCCATGAACGTGCAGCGGCGACGGCTGCATGCCGAGGGCCAGGGAGAGGATGTTGTGCCAGCTCGTCAGGTTGTTGGCGGAGAAGATGGCGCAGCCGTCGACCCGCAGGACGCGCCTGACCTCTGCCAGGAAGAGATGAATGTTGTACAAGTGCTCAATGATCTGATTGGCGTGAACGATGTCGAAGAAGTGGTCTCGGTAGGGCAGGGGGTCGTTCAAATCGGCCTTGGTGACGATAACGCCGTGGTCGCTGGCCTCAGCGATGCGGTCGTCCCTGCGCTCGACGCCGTAGGCTTCGGCGACGCGGGCGCGGTTGGCCAGACGGACGGTGAACTCACCGTCGCCGCAACCACAGTCGAGGAGGCGGCCGTTGGGCTGTGGCTCAACGAGTTCGAGGATCTGGTTCTTGTTGGCCCTCTCCATCTGCCGGTGGACCTTGTATAGGTACGGCAGGTCTCTTCTTCTGGTGGACTGTCCGTTCATACACATCCCCTATCTCTCGCAGCGATTTCGTCCCGGTCGGGTGGGCGCGCGCGGCCCTCCAGGTTCGGGATGACGGCACAGAACCCCGTCAATAGGAATGACGATAGGGTTTCTGCCCTGTTACGAGGGTGCGGGGGCGGGCCCGGTAGAAAAACGGTGATCACTCGGCCGCCGCCTCCCCCGGCATGACCTGGCCTCGGGGTTGGTCTTAAGGGGGCGCGTGGCTATCATCAAGCTGCCGAGGCTGGACTCTGGTTTGTGGCATGGGTAGGATACGGGTCTTCTACGGCTGGTGGGTTGTCTCTGCCTCGTCCGCCATCATCTTCCTGACCGGCGGCACCTTCTTCTATGGCTTCAGCGCCTTGGTCAAGCCCCTCCAGAACGAGTTCGGCTGGACGCGCGCCCTAATTGCCGGCGCCTTCTCCCTTCGCACGCAGTCGGGCGGCCTGGCGTCGCCGGTGGTCGGCTATCTGGTGGACCGCGTGGGCTCGCGGCGGCTGCTGCTGGTGGGCATAGCGCTGGTGGGGGCAGGCTTCATCTTCCTCAGCCGGGTGGAGTCGGTCTGGGCCTTCTATGCCGCAGTCGTGGTCATCGCCGTGGGCATGAGCGCCACCGGCGGCCCGGTGGCCATGACGGCGGCCGCTCACTGGTTCGAGAGGCAGCGGGGGCGGGCGATGGCCGTGCTGGCGACCGGCGCCGGCGCCAGCGGCGTCATGGTGGTGGTGCTGTCCACGCTGATAGCCGCCTTCGGCTGGCGGGAAGCCCTGCTTATAGTGGGGATCGGGCAGTGGGTCGTATGTTTCCCCCTGGCGCTGGTGGTGCGCCACCGGCCCGAGGAGATGGGCCTCCTGCCCGACGGCGACTCGCCGCCCGCGCCGGAAGCCGAGTCCGCGACGGCGCTGGCCGGCCCGGGCGACATGGCCGATGGGCCGCTCCCCATCCAGGACTCCGGGCTGACCATCGGCGAGGCTCTGCGCACGCGCTCCTTCTGGCTGCTGGCCCTGGCCATGTCCCTGGCTGGCTTCGGATCCACCGCCATCATCGTCCACCAGGTGGTCTTCGTCACGGAGGCCACGGCTCTGTCCGACCAGCAGGCGGCGGTGGTGGCCATGATGATGCCTATCGTCAGCCTGGCGGGCCGCCTGGGCTTTGGCTGGCTGGCCGACTACCGCGAGAAGCGCCAGGTACTGGCCGCCAGCTACCTGCTTTTGGGCCTGGGCATACTCCTGCTGGCGATGGCGCAGCAGCCGTGGCAGCTCCTCTTCTTCCTGGCCGTGTTCAGCCCCGGCTGGGGCGGCTCGATGGCGGTGCAGCCGGCATTCCAGGCGGAGTACTTCGGGCTGCGCGCCTTCGGCGCAATACAGGGGCTGACGTTCACGGTTTCGACCTTGGGGAGCGTGGCTGGGCCCATCTTCGCTGGCTGGGTGCACGACAGCACCGATACCTACCGCCAGGCCTTCGTCGTGCTGGCGATGGCCTCGCTGGTCGCTGCGCCGGCCATCCTTATGGCCGGCCAGCCGAGACGGGCGGTCGCCGTCGCCTCTACGTAACGGTCAGGCTGACGTTCTGGGCGCAGAGGGGGCAGTTATCCGGCGGGTAGGTGGGGAGGTCGAGGGCGACGCAGGCGAAGAAGGGCAGGCCAAAGTCCGTCCGCCCGCCGCTGCGATCCACCAGCACGCCCACGCCGATGGGCTCGCCGCCCTCACGGCGGACGGCGTCGATGACCTCGCGGATGCTGGTGCCGGTGGTGAGGACATCGTCGACTACTAGCGCCCGCTCGCCGGGGGCAAGTCGAAAGCCGCGGCCGAAGCGCCGCCCATCGCCCTCCTTTTCGGCGAAGATGCCGCGCACGCCCAGCTGGCGGGCCACCTCGTAGCTCAGAATGATGCCGCCGGTGGTGGGCGCCGCCACCAGCTGCACGCCCTGAGGGCGAAAGTGGTCGGCGATGAGGCGGCAGAGGCGCTCGGTGTGAGGCGGGTACTCCAGTAGGCGGAACTTCTCAACGTAGAGGGGGGAGTGACGGCCGGACGCCAACTGGAAGTGGCCGTCCAGGACGGCGCCCACCTGGCGCAAGAGCCCCTGAACGTCCTCGGACACCTTACGGCGAGGGCTCTGGGCTGGCAAAGGAGACGGAGTGGTTGGGGGCCAGTCCCATATCCGAGACCGGCCAGTAGGAGAACAGCGCCTTGCCGATGATGCTACCCTCCGGGATCGTGCCGAAGACCCGCGAATCGCTGCTGTTGTTGCGATGGTCGCCCAGCACGAAGTACCGGCCCGGCTCCACCGTCCAGGCGCACTGGGAGGAGGAGCAGGACGTGCGGCCGTAGGTGTAGGACTCGCTCAGCTGGTTGCCGTTCACGTAGACGGTGCTATCACGGATCTCGATGTGGTCGCCGGGCACGCCGATGACCCGCTTGATGAAGTCGCGGTCGGGGTTGGTAGGCGAGCGGAAGACCACCACGTCGCCCCGTCCCGGCGTGCCGAAGATGTGGTGTTTGGCACTGTCGCCGATGTCGAGGAAGGGGACCCAGTCGAACTTGGCCAGGTCGAACTCGGCGAAGGCCAGCTTGTTGACGATGATGTACTGGCCGTTGTCCAGGCTGGGGAACATGCTGTCCCCCTCCACCTTGAAGTTCTGCACCGTGGACCGCACTGCCAAGAAGATCAGCAGCGCCAGCAGCAGAGTCTCTACCAGCTCCCTGCCGACGACAAACCAACTGCGCCGGCGTCGGGGCCGGACGGGCTCTGGTTCGCGCTGGGGCTCAGGTTCGGGGCCTGGCTCCGGCTCCAGATCGGGCTCTACGTATCGGGGCTCCCACATAGGCTATCTAGGCCGGCCGCCTGGCGGCAGTCCTGGAATACAGTATACCAGATATCCAACGCTGCAAGGGGCCAAAAGGTATCGCCGTGAGCTTGGCGGCGTTTGCTAGAATGGGCGGGGTACGTTCGCAGCGCGACCCCGTACGAGCATGTTGGTCGACGAATCCCGCCTCATTGCCTGCAGCCAGCGGGGCGACCTGGCCGCCTTCAACGCTCTGGTCGAGTGTTATCAGCGCCAGGTCTATAACCTTTGCTTGCGCCTGCTCATCTCGGCAGAGGCGGCCGAGGACGCCACCCAGGAGGCGTTCATCGCCGCCTACCGCCGCATCGATAGCTTCCGCGGAGGGAGCTTCCGCGGAGGGAGCTTCCGCGCCTGGCTCCTGCGCATCGCCGCCAACGCCTCCTACGATGAGCTGCGGCGACAGCGCCGCCGGCCCGCCGCCTCGCTGGAGGGGGGCTTGGCGACGCAGGGCGCCGCCGGAATCCCTTCCGGCGCCGCCGGCCCCGAGGAAGAGGTCCTGCGGCTGGAGCTGCACGTCCACCTGCAGGAAGGGCTGGCGACGCTTCTGCCGGACCAGCGTCTCGCCGTCATCCTTCGGGACATCCATGGCCTGAGCTACGACGAGCTGGCCGAGGCCATGCATTGCTCACTGGGCACCGTCAAGTCGCGCATCGCCCGTGGTCGGGCCCGCTTGCGGGAGTACTTGATGGCGCGGCGGGAACTTCTGCCCCGCCCGCTGCGTCTTAAGGATGAGGAGTAGTGATGCTGGAGGTCTTGGCCCGAATTCGGCACCGGCGCATGAGGCGCCAGCTCTCCCCTTACCTGGACGGCATGCTCTCGGCTGGCGACCGCCGCCGCTTCGAGGAGCACCTGGCCCAATGCCAGGCCTGCCGCGACGAACTGGCCGAGCTGAGAGCTACGGTTCGGGCCATGGCCGAGCTGCCCCTGGTGGAAGCGCCTCGCTCCTTCGCCCTCGCCGAGCCCAGACCGGCCTGGGTCGTTCGGCCGGCCCTGCGGCGGCTGGAGCTCGGGCTGCGGCTGGCCACAGTGGCGGCCGCGCTGGCCCTGGCCGCCGTCCTGGTGGGCGACTTCGTGGGGCTGCCTGGGCGCAGCGACGAGGGAGAGCACTCAGTCGTCGGGCTGGCCCAGCGCGGAGCGGCGGCCACGCAAGCCGGCGCCCAGTCGCAGGCGGCCGCCGCCCCCTCTGGCTCGCCGGCCGACCAATACCAGTCCCAGGACAAGGCCGCCGCCGCAGCGCCCAGCGCATCGGCAGCGGCCACCAGCGGCGCAGAAGGAGAGGCGACGGCGCCACCGGAGCTAGCGATCCCGGCCACGGGCGGCGAAGGTCAGCCTCCGTCAGCCACGCCGGAGCCGGCTGCGACCCTGGCTGCTGCCCCGCCACCAGCGACGATGGCGCCGCAGGCCTCCCAGGCAGGAACCACGGCGGCGACGGCGGCAGCTACGCCAACGCCTGGCGCTGCGACGCCACCGCCAACGCCCGCCTCCGGGTCTGACCGAACTAATGTGGTTGCCTCGCCGCCACCCCCTGCCGCGGGCGTCCTGGGTGGGGTGGCGGGCGAGACGCCGGCAGCTACGCCGACGCCGCAGCCCGCCGGTGCGCTCGCCCCGAGCGGCGCCGAACGGCAGCCTCCGGCTGAAGGCGGGCAACCGCTGGCCGGGCCGGAGGGAGAAACGCCTGCCGCCGAGGAAGGCGGCCCGTCGCGGGAGACGGTCGTGCGCTGGGTGGAGATAGGCCTGGGCAGCGGCTTGGCGCTCCTCTTTGTTTCGTGGGCCGTGGCCCGTCGCAGACGGCGGGCCTAGTGCAAAGGGGGCGATTGGCATGAAGCGATGCATTGGGGCGGTCCTGGCAGCCGGTGCGCTCCTGGCCGCGATCCTACTGGTGGCCTGCGGCTCCGGGTCCGAGGCGTCGACCGACGTTGGTGGACCGTCGTCACCATCTGGCTCGACGGCGTTGACGTCGCTCCAGGCGAGCGACGTCGTGGGGTCGCCGGGAATCAGCGTCAGCGGCGAGGGTCGTGCCTCCGGCGCGCCGGATACCGTCGTGCTGAACATCGGCGCCTCGGCCAAGGAGACGACCGTAGCCGCGGCAAACTCCGAGGTGCAGGCTGCCATGGCCCGCCTTCTAGATTCGCTGAAAGGCAACGGCGTCGCCGAGAAGGACATCCAAACCAGCCAGCTCAGCATTAGCCCCGAGTACGACTACCAGTACAGCCAGGCAAAGCTGACCGGCTACCGTGTAAGCCACACGCTCCAGGTCAAAGTGCGCGACATCGACGCGGCCGGCAAGGTCATCGACGACGGCGTCGAGGCCGCTGGAGACGTGGTTCAGGTCGGCGGCATCAGCCTGACCATCGACGACACTTCGGCCTTGCGTAGCCAAGCCCGCGAGCAGGCGATGGCCGACGCCAAGGCCAAGGCGGACGAGCTCGCCCGCCTGGCAGGCTTGGAGGTGGGCAAGCCCATCTCCATCAGCGAGTCCAGCGGCTCGCCCTATACGCCGGTCTACCCTACGGCCGCCTCTAGCAGCAGCGGGGAGGCGCTGGCCCAGACCGTCGTCATGCCGGGCGAGCTGGACGTGGTGGTGAACGTGCAGGTCACCTATGGAATCCAGTAGAGAAGGAGAAAAGGAGGACTCCATGAAGGTCAGAGGCATCGTAGCGCTATCCATGCTGGCGGCGCTGGCCGTGCTGGCCGTGGCTTGCGGCGCCGCTGGGGCGGAGGTCAAGGTGGACAAGGGCCTGGCGGCCATCGCCGGCGTCAATTCCGCCTCCCTCCAGCGACAGAGCAATCAGGGAGCTGAATCGGCCGCCTCAACGTCGCTCGGAGGGGCGGACGCATCGGCGACGTACGCGGGTCAGCTTCCAGCCACCGGGGGGACGGCCGCGGCGCGAAGCGCGGGCGCCGATCTGAGTTCCTACAAGGCGTCCAGCGGCGGCAGCCTCGCGCCCCTGGAGCAGGTGGGCCCTCTGGGGATCGTCGTCCAAGGCTATGGTCGCGCCACCGCCCCGGCGGACACGGCCCGCGTGCAGTTCGTAGTGGACAAGTCCGGCGACGTTTATGCCAAGCCCCTGCCGAGTGAGCCCACTGTGATACCCGAGGGCAGCGCGGAAGGCGGAACGGCTTCGGTCCCGCCGTTGGACGTTTGGCCCACGCCCCCTCCGATCGCGCCTCTCACCGAGGCCGACCTGCAGCCGCTGGTGGACACCATCAAGGCGCAGGGCGTCTCCGAGTCGGACATTGAGGTCACCATTTATCCGTCCAACGACTACCCGGGCTACGCCACGCCGACCGCTCGCGTGACAGCGACCCTGCGCGACACGAGCAAGGTGGGGAGTCTCATCGACGCCGTAAACCAGAAGACGACTCTCATCACCGCCGCAAACCAGGCGGTCGCCGGAAGCGGGACTATCTACATCGCGAACGTGGGCGTGATCTACAGCGTGAACGACTGCGACGCCCTCCTGAAGGAGGCCCGCAAGGCCGCGGTGCAAGACGCCCGCAACAACGGCGCGGGCCTGGCCGAGGCCCTGGGCGTGGGCCTGGGCGACGTCCAGGGGGCCACCGAGTACTCCTCCTACGACTCCTACGGAAACTCCAGTTGCCAGCCGCAGTCGGGGCAGGTGTACTACCCGTACGAGGGCCCGTCCTATGACCCCGCCCAGCCGGCGGAGGTGCAGATCGTCTCCAACGTGACCATCAGCTTCGCTATGAGCTAGCTCTCCCGCGCAACCTATGGAATTCAGTAGAGAAGGAGAAAAGGAGGATCCCATGAAGGTCAGAGGTATCGTAGCGCTATCCATGCTGGCGGCGCTGGCCTTGGTGGCCGTGGCTTGCGGCGCCGCTGCGGCCGAGGTCAAGGTGGACAAGGGCCTGGCGGCCATCGCCGGCGTCAACTCCGCCTCCGTGCAGCGACAGAGCAACCAGGGGAGTGAGTCGGCCGCCCCAGCGTCGCTCGGAGGGACGGACGCGTCGGCGGCGTACGCGGCTCAGGTTCCAGCCACCGGGGGGCTGGGAACGGCGGCGGCTCGCAGCGCAGTCGCCGATCTGGGCAAGGCGTCGGCTAGCAGCGGCAGCCTGGCGCCCCTTGAGCAGGCCGGCCCGCTGGGGATCGTTGTCCAAGGCTACGGGCGCGCTACGGCGCCGGCGGATACGGCCCTCATCCAGTTCACAGTGAGCAAGTACGGGATGATTGCCTACTCCAAGGACGTGCCGTCGGTGGCACAGGGCGGCGCCGTGGGGCAGGGGAGCGCGCCGGTCGAGGTGACCCCAATCGCGCCTCCGCCAGACATGTATCCCACGCCGACCCCGGTCGCGCCCATCACGGAGGCCGACCTGCAGCCGCTGGTGGACGCCATCAAGGCGCAGGGCGTCTCCGACTCGGATATTAAGGTCACCATCTATCCGTCCGGCAGCCCATACGGCGGCCAGACCGCGAGTGTGGCGGTGACCCTGGGCGACCCGAGCCGGACGGGCGATGTCATCAATGCGGCAAACCAGGCCCTGGCTCAAGGCGGGACCATCTCGATCCAAAACGTCGGCGTCACCTACAGCGTGAGCGACTGCGATGCCCTCCTGAAGGAGGCCCGCAAGGCCGCGGTGGAAGACGCGCGCGCCAACGGCGCCGGCCTGGCCGATGCCCTAGGCGTGGGCCTGGGCGGCATCCAGGGCGCCTCCGAGTACTCGTACGACCCCCTTGGCTACTCGGCTTGCCAGCCGCAGTCGGGGCCAATGCCCTACTACCAGGGGCCGTCCTACGACCCTGCCCAGCCAGCGCAGGTGCAGATCATCTCCAACGTGACAATCAGCTTTGCTATCAGCTAGCTCTCCCGCGCAACCGGGGGAGGGCGGCAGAGGCGCGCCCGCCCTTCCCCGGTTGCCTCGTCCTCTGGCCGATGCTAGAATGACGCCACCTTAGGCGAAGATTATGGTGGTGCACTAGCTTGGCTCTCAGCGGCCGCTCCATCCCAGAGCAGGTGGCCTGCGGTCGCCCCGTCGTCGATCTCTGATTCGATGGACCCCATGGAGCGAGCCCTGGCTCTGGCCCGCCAGGCGGGAGTGGTCTCCCCCAATCCGGCGGTGGGCGCCGTGCTGGTGCGCGACGGCCGCGTGGTGGGCGAGGGCTTTACCCAGCCGCCCGGCGGCCCCCACGCCGAGGTCGTGGCCCTGGAGCAGGCCGGCGAGGCGGCACGCGGGGCTGACCTGTACGTGAGCCTGGAGCCCTGCTGCCATCAGGGGCGCACACCCCCTTGCACGCGGGCCATCATCGCCGCCGGCGTGGCGTCGGTGCACTTCCCGATCCTCGACCCCGACCCGCAGGTGCGAGGCCGCGGCCGCGACGAGCTGGCGGCGGCGGGCATCGCCCTCCACGTGGGGGAGGGCGCGGAGGAGGCGCGGCGCCTGAACGAGGCGTATATCAAGCATCGCAGCGCCGGCCTGCCTTTCGTTATCGCCAAGTTCTCCGCCAGCCTGGACGGGCGCATCGCTGCCCCCAGCGGCGAGTCGCGCTGGATCAGCGGACCGGAGGCACGCGAGTGGGCCCACCACCTGCGTACCCAGGTGGACGCCATTCTCTGCGGGGTCAACACGGTTCTGGTGGATGATCCCCAGCTGACCGCTCGCCCCGCCGGGCAGGAGGCGGCCCGCCAGCCCCTGCGGGTGGTCGCCGATAGCCGCGGCCGCACGCCGCCCGGCGCGCGTGTGCTCCAGGGGCCGGGCCGCGTGCTGATCGCCACCACGGATCGGTCGCACCCTGCCTGGCAGGTCATGATGAGGGCGGTGGGGGCCGAGGTGCTGGTCTTGCCCCGGCAGGGCGAGTCCGTGGACCTGGGGGCACTGCTGCGGGCCCTGGCCCAGCGCGATGTGCTATCGCTGCTGGTGGAGGGCGGCGGCGTGATCATCGGCGCGCTGTTCGATCAGGGGCAGGTGGACAAGGTGCACGCCATCATCGCTCCGATGATCGTGGGCGCAGCGGACGCGCCGGCGGCGGTGGCCGGCCGCGGCGCTCGTCACCTGATCGACGCCTGGCGGCTGCGCGAGGTGACGGTGGAGCGGTTGGGCGAGGATGTCCTGATCACGGGGTATCCCGGCAAGGTTGTGGAGTGATGTTCACCGGCATCATCGAAGAGGTGGGGACGGTCAGGGAAGCGGAGCGCGGGCGGCTGGTCATCGCCTGCCAGAAGGTGCTGCACGGCACCAACCTGGGCGATAGCATCGCCATCAATGGCGTCGACCTGACGGTGGCCCACATGGAGGAGGACTGCTTCCTGGCCAACGTCATGCCCGAGACCTACCGGC
This sequence comes from uncultured Chloroflexia bacterium, assembly GCA_963701285.1. GTDB lineage: Bacteria > Chloroflexota > Dehalococcoidia > SM23-28-2 > SM23-28-2. The sequence continues at coordinate 1,079,116 of OY969584.1, forward strand.
GCAGCAATCTGGGAGAGCTCCGGCCGGGCGATCCGGTGAACCTGGAGCGGGCCCTCTACCTGGGCGAGCGGCTGGGCGGCCACATCGTCCGCGGCGTGGTGGAGGCCACCGGCACTCTGCTTTCCCTCACACCTGAGGAGGACGCCATTATCGCCCGCTATGCGGCGCCGCCGGAGATCCTGCGCTACGTGGTGGTGAAGGGGCCAATCACCATTGATGGCGTGAGCCTGACCGTGATCGCGCGGGACGAGACGTCCTTTAGCGTCTCCCTGGTTCACTACACTACCGAGAACACCAACCTGACTCGCAAGCAACCGGGAGATGCGGTAAACTTGGAGTCGGACATCATAGCCCGCTACGTAGAACAGCTCCTCCAGGAGGCGGGCCCTGACTAGCCGACGCTGCGGGAGCGGGGACTCGGCCGAAAGGACAAAGGATAAGACAATGACGATGGCGACCGTCGAAGAGGCCATCGAAGACTATCGCCGCGGGCGATTCGTCATCATCGTGGACGACGAGGGGCGCGAGAACGAAGGCGACCTCACCATGCCCGCCGAGTTCGTCACCCCCGAGGCGATAACCTTCATGCTGCGTCACACCAGTGGCATCATCTGTGTGCCCATGGCTGGCGAACGGCTGGACCACCTTCGCATCCCGCTGATGGTGGGCGACAACCAGGCGCGCTTCGGCACCGCCTTCACGGTGTCGGTAGACGCCAAGCACAACGTCACCACCGGCGTCTCGGCCCAGGACCGGGCGGAGACGGTCAGGCTACTGGTCGATCCTCACACTACCCCCGAGGAACTGGCGATGCCGGGCCACGTCTACCCGCTGCGCGTTCGCGACGGCGGCGTGCTCGTCCGCGCCGGTCACACGGAGGCCACGGTCGACCTGTGCAACCTGGCCGGCCTCGGTCCGGCGGCCGTCCTCTGTGAGGTGATGAAGTCGGACGGTTCCATGGCTCGCCTGCCCGAGCTGAAGCGATTCGCCGCCCGCCACGGCATGAAGATCATCGGCATCAACCAGCTCATCGCCTATCGCGTGCAGAAGGAGACCCTCGTGCAGCGGGCGGCCGAGATCACCATGCCCACCCGCTGGGGCAACTTCCGCGTGCTGGCCTATCGCAGCGTGATCGACCCCGACGAGCACGCCGCCCTGGTCTTCGGCGATATCAGCACGCCGGAGCCGGTGCTGGTGCGGGTCCACAGCCAGTGCGTCACCGGCGACGTCTTCCACAGCCTGCGCTGCGACTGCGGTGAGCAGGTGGAGCTGGCCCTGGACCGCATCGTGGAGGAGGGGCGCGGCGTCTTCGTCTACATGCGCCAGGAAGGGCGCGGCATCGGCTTCTGCAACAAGATCCGCGCCTACGCGCTCCAGGACTCGCAGGGGCTGGACACGGTGGAGGCCAACGAGGCCCTGGGCTTCCCGGCCGACCGCCGCGACTATGGCATCGGCATGCAGATCTTGGTGGACCTGGGCCTGAAGGAGATCCGCCTGCTCACCAACAACCCCTCGAAACGGGCGGGCCTGGAAGGATACGGCCTGAAGGTGGTGGAGCGGCTGCCGCTGGTGGCGCCGGCCAACCCCCACAACATGCGCTATCTGGCGACCAAGCGCGATAAGTTGGGCCACATGCTGGACATCGTGGGGTAAAGGGAGGAACGCTTTGGCCACGTTTGAAGGACCGCTGCGGGGCCAGGGACTGAGCATCGCCATCGTGGTGTCGCGCTTCAACGAGGTGGTCACCCGGCCGCTGCTGGCCGGCGCCCAGGAGGGTCTGGCCCGCCACGGCGTCGAGCCCGAGGGCGTGGACGTGGCCTGGGTGCCGGGTTCCTTCGAGTTGTCCTTGGTGGCCCGCAAGCTGGCCGAGAGCGCCCGCTATCAGGCGGTCATCTGCCTGGGGGCGGTTATCCGCGGCGAGACGCCTCACTTCGACCACGTGGCCAGCCAGGCCAGCAGCGGCATCGCCCGCGTGGCGCTGGACACCGGCGTGCCAGTCATCTTCGGCGTCATCACCGCCGACACCTTGGAGCAGGCCCTCGAGCGCGCCGGCGGCAAGATGGGCAACAAGGGCTACGACGCCGCCGTCGCCGCCATCGAGATGGCCAACCTCATGCGGGGCCTGCGCCCAGACTAGGCCCGCCTTCCGGTTCCATCACAGCGGCCGTGGCTGGCGGCCCTTCTCTACCCGGAACATGCAGGACAAGGTGAGCGAGCGCCTGTGGCGGATCATCGTTCGCTGGCTGACCAGCGCCGGTGCTCTGTGGGTGGCTTCGGTGGTGGTGCGGGGCGTTCGCTTCGATGGCTGGGAGGCGGTGCTGGCCGCGGGCGCCATCTTCACGGCAGTGGCCCTCCTGGTGCGGCCGCTGGCCATGCGGCTGGCGTGGCCGGCGCGCTGTCTCACCCTGGGGCTGTTCACCTGGGTGGTCAGCGCCGGCATGCTGACCCTCACCGCCTGGCTTTCGGGCCAGCTGGGCATTGGCTTTCATGTGGACGGGGCGATCGCTGCCTTCGTGGGCGCGCTGGTCGTGGGGCTGGCGTCCTTCCTCTTCGAGCGGGTGTTGGACTAGGCGGCTGGTGCTACTCCACCACCTTGTACACGTGGTCGCCGCCGCGGCAGCGGTCCACGACCCTAATCCCCACCGAAGCGCCTGGGCCGGCCTCCGGCACGCTCTCGTGCTCGACCTGCATCGAGTCCACCACCTGGGTGATATCGGTGGTGTGCCCGCGGATGTGGATGGTGTCGCCTACCTTGAGGTTGCCCGTGAGGTCGATGCCGACGACGTTGATGCGGGCGAAGTAGTCTCTTACCCGGCCGATGTCTTCCTCGGCGGCCATGATGGAAGCCTCCCTTCGCTGAAGAGCGCCCCTTTGCAGCGAAATCTAGCACTTGCGCCCCGCGTTTTCAATATCCCTGCTGCTGGCCGGCTCGGGGCAGCGGCAAAGGTTCCCATAGCTTGCTCTCTCCGCCAGACATAGGCTTAAGTAGCGAAAAGCCGGAAAGCCTTGGGAAGGGTGTTGACACAAATCGAGGTTAGCTATAGGATCGACCATACCGCTCGGAGAACGGACTCAGCTTTATAGAGCTTTGCGAACCTTTTGCCTGGGGGGAGGTTCTACTCTGGAGATCGCCGAGGGCCAGACTCGTACCACGCGCTGGATAAGCCTCAGCCGCGCCTGTGCCCTGCTGGGGGTAAACGAATCCACCCTGCGCCGCTGGGCCGACGCCGGCCACGTTCGCTCGTTCCGCACGCCGGGTGGCCACCGCCGCTTCGCCGAGGATGACCTGCGCTCGCTCATGGCCGGCCACGGGCGGCCGGGCGCGACAACTTACGGCACGCTGGGTCAACTGGCCACCGTCCGCATCCGGCGACGGCTGCAGCGGGGCAAGAGCCACGAGGCGCCCTGGTACGCCGGCATCAGCGAAGACCTGCGGGAGCGCATGCGGCCGCTGGGTCGGCGGCTGATGACCCTGGTGTCGGAGTACCTGGCGCGAGGCAGCCGGCGCTCCCGCCTCCTGGACGAAGCCCGCCGCATCGGCAGCGACTACGGCAAGGAGCTGGCCGAGAGCTCCATGTCCCTCAGCGACGCCATCGAGGCCTTCACCTTCTTCCGCAAGGGTCTGGACGACGCGGCCATCGACCTGGCGCATCGCGGCAACCTGTCGGCAGAGGAGGCGGTGGAGGTCTGGGAGCTTCTGGCCGGCCTGGCCGACCAGGTGCTGCTATCCCTAGCCGAGGCCTACGAACAGGCGCGTCGCGCGGCCGGCGTTTCCGGCGAGAAGCGATAGGGCGCGCCGGCAGGAGGCACGACGAGGCGCCGAATGCGCGATTCGATCCGCGCCGTAGCCTTCGATGGGTATGGCACCCTAATCGAATTCACCGTCTCCCATTTCCTCGCCACCATGGAGGAGCTTGTCCGCGAGCACGGGGCAGACGCCGACCCGCAGGTCCTGTGGGAGCGCTTCGTGGAGGCGGCCAAGGCGGTGCGCGGCGAGAATCACGCCGAGCCCGTCTATCGCCGCTACGAGGAGGCTTGGGCCCTCCAGTTCGAGCGGGCGGCCCGCGAGATGGGCTTCGAGGGCGACGGCCGCCTGGCCGCCGCTCACCTCAAGCGCAGGCTGTCGGAGGCCGAGGCCTATGCGGAGGTGCCGGCGGTGCTGGCAGCCCTGCGCGGCCGCTACCGCCTGGCCGTCCTCTCCAACGCCGATAACGACTTCCTCCTGGCCTGCCTGGGCCGCAATCGCCTCGAGTTCGAGGCCGTCGTGACCTCGGAGATGGCGGGGGCCATCAAGCCCGACCCGCGCATCTTCCACTATCTGGCGGAGCGCCTGGGCCTGCCGCCGAAGGAGATCCTCTACGTTGGCGACTGGCCCATGCCCGATGTCCTGGGTGCGCGGCGAGCCGGGGTGCCTGTGGCCTGGCTGAACCGTAACGGCCAGCCGCTGCCGCCGGACATGCCGGCGCCTGACCTGGAGGTGGCCAGCCTGACGGAGCTGCTGCCGGTCCTGGTGGGCCCGAAGCGCTAAGGCGCCTACGGGGCAGCAGCGCCACCCGTCTTGCCGCGTAAGAGACGCTCGCGGTAGAATCGAGGCGCCATGACAGGCGAGCGGCGCAGCACCGATCGGGCGAGCCGCCAGGCCAGGTGCCCGCTGCCGGGCGGCTGCACGGCCCTCGCCGGCGGAGCGCTCACCGGTGAGTACGGCCGCTGCTGGTGCGCCGGCGACGACCAGGTGCGGATCAGCCGCATCGACTTGCTGATCCCGGTCCTGGCCGCACTGCTGGCCCTGGTCGCCACTCTGCTTACTGGCTTCTTCGTCCTCCAATATGCGGACACCGACCCAGACCATGCCGATGTTGCCTACCATTTCTGGGGATGGCCCCGCGAGTGGAGAACGGACATGCCGCAGGAGGCGATGGCGCGAAGGCAAGAGGCAGATCTGAACCGCGACCGCCTGACCCTCTACCACGGCCGCGACTCCCTCGGCGTCGAGGTGGACTGGCAGGAGTCCGGCTTCGAGCGCGGAGGCCTCTCCTGGGACTGGCTCATCTGGTTCTTGATGATCCTCCCGTCGTGCGTTGCCCTGCGCATTCTGTGGGCCTTATCCCGCATCGCTTATCGGCGGATCGCCGTCGCGCGCCTGGTCTCGCGACAGCGACAGGCCTAGCGCCGGCCGACGGACAAACCTTTCTCAGAAGCTGCCTCATTCCTCTTGTCGCCCTGGCGTCGCTGGTGTATACTTCTGTCCAATCGCATTAGCTGACTCTCATTTCTAGGTGGTCGCCATGAAAGTTTCCTGCCTCCAAGAGAACCTTGCCAAGGGTCTGTCCATCGTGGGCCGCGCGGTCGCCGCCCGCAGCACCTTACCGCAGACCTCCCACGTCCTCATCGCCTCCGACGCCGGCCGCCTCAAGCTGGCCGCCACCAACCTGGAGATCGCCATCACCTCCTGGATCGGCGCCAAGGTCGAGGAGGAGGGCTCGATCACCGTGCCCGCCCGCCTGCTGTCGGATTTCGTGAACTCGCTGCCCAACGAGTCGATCGAGATGGCCCTGACGCCGCGCGGCCGCCAGCTGCGCATCGTCTGCGCCCGCAACGAGGCGAGCGTGGCCGGCATGGACGCCAACGACTTCCCGCCGATCCCGGCCATCCGCGACGGCGTGGCGTTGAAGCTGGACTCGCTGAGCGTGCGTACCGCCATCAACCAGGTCGAGTTCGCGGCCGCCAGCGACGACACGCGGCCGGTCCTGACCGGCATCCACGTGCTCATGGAGGACTCGGAGCTGACGCTGGCCGCCGCCGATGGCTTCCGCCTGGCGGTGCACAAGCTGGCTCTGGGCGAGAAGGTGGAGCAGCGCACGGAGGTCATCATCCCCGCCCGCGCCATGCGCGAGCTGAACCGCTTTATGGCCGACGAGGAAGAGCCCATCGAGATGACCCTGAACGCCGCCCGCAGCCAAGTGCTCTTTCGGCTGAAGAACGTGGAGATGGTGACGCAGCTTATCCAGGGCACCTTCCCCAACTACAGCCAGCTCATCCCTCAGAGCTGGACCAGTCGCGTGGTGGTGGACGTGGCCGAGTTCCTGCGCGAGACGCGCATCGCCTCCATCTTCGCCCGCGACGGGAGCGGCATCGTCCGCCTGCAGGTGAACCCGGGCGAGGAGCTGGCGCCGGGCAAGCTGATCATCTCGGCTCGCGCCGAGGAGATCGGGGACAATCGCGGCGAGATCGACGTGACGGTGGAGGGCGAGGCGGGGAAGATCGCCTTCAACAGCAAGTACCTCCAGGACGTGCTCCAGGTGCTGGACGCTTCTCAGGTGGCGCTGGAGACCACGAGCGCCTCCAGCCCCGGCGTCCTACGGCCCGTGGGCCAGGACAACTACGTCCACGTGGTCATGCCCATGTTCGTCCAGTGGTGACGAACTTTTGGAGTGGGCGGAAATCCCGTTTGGCGCTACCGTCGCGCTCTAAATGTGGCCGCCGCTGACTCGTGCGGCGATGCCGAGGAAGGTAGCCCTTTCGGAGGATCTCCTGATCCTCGACTCTCCGAATGGATAGGGAAACAGTGACTCAATTTCCATCGCGCCGCGTCGCTCGCGATAGCCATTATGTTCCGCAATCGTCGCTCCGCCGATGGTCGCTCGACGGATCGAACCTCTACGCCTATCGGCTGCTGCTATCCAGCTCCAATGTCCCGGAGTGGCGGAGAATGGCCATTCGAGGCCTTGCCTATCACCGGGACCTGTACACCGTCTTTGAAGGCGACAAGGAGATGGACGATTTTGAACAGTGGCTCTCCACTGAATTCGAGCAGCCTGGGAGTACCGCCATAGACAAGCTCCTTCAGGGCACGCGACTTAAGCGCGAGGACTGGCACAGCCTGGCCCGTCTCTTGGCGGCGCAGGATTTGCGGACGCCAGCTAGCTTTCTTGAACGGAAGAGTCAATGGGAGCGAGACCTACCGGGTATTCTGAAGCGCACACTACAACAATCTCTTGAGGAGTTAGCGGAAGCGAAGCGGACGAATCTGCCTCTCGTGGTGCGACCTGCTCAGACGAATGAATTGTCCAAACTCTTGAGAATAAGCATCGAGCGTCCAGTCGATCCTGGAGAGCAGGCGATGGTTCGGGCAGAGATGGTAGCCGGGCGTCGGTTGTGGGTTGCCGAGATGCGACATCTCCTCACGGGAGTCGCCGAAATCCTATGTCGTCATCCGTGGAGCATCGTGGAACCTGCCGACAATGAGGAGTGGCCGCTTACGGACCACCCCGTCCTCAAGGTCAACTACTACGGTCCTGGCCGGTACGACTTCCACGGCGGTTGGGGCAAGAGGGGGACAGAGATCATGATGCCCCTTTCCCCGAAGAAGCTCCTGTTCGTTCACGTTGGAAAGGACGCGGGCCGAGCTGTGAGGTTCTCAGCGGAGCAGACATGGCTCGTCCGCCGGTTGCTTTGCGAGCGGGCGCATCGATGGATCTTCGCGACGCACCCAAAGGAATGGGTAGTCAAGGCGCGCGCGAGAACCATCGACGCCGAGGCATTCGCAGCAGAGGCACAGGCATGGAAACGGTGGCATCCCGATCAGATGCAGTCGGAGATGTCGGCCGAATACAATGGCTGAATGAGAGCCCTCCCTTCATCCCGTTCCTGTCTCGCACGCTACGCCCGTGCCCTTCAGTCCACAGTATCCGTTGGGCACCTTGTGAAGGTACTGCTGGTGATAGCCCTCGGCGTAGTAGAACGGACCGGCCGGCGCGATTTCAGTCGTAATTGGACCGAGCCCCGCCCTCTGCAGGGCCTCATCGTACCTCGCCTTCGCTGCCTCTGCCGCGCGTCGTTGCTCCTCACTGGTGTGGTAGATCGCTGAGCGGTACTGCGTGCCGATATCGTTGCCCTGACGCATGCCCTGCGTGGGGTTGTGCTCCTCAAAGAACGTCTTCAGCAGCGCCTCGTACGAAACCTCTTTCGGGTCGAAGACCACAAGCACGGCCTCTGCGTGTCCCGTCCGGCCTGAACAGACCTCCTCGTAGGTGGGGTTTGGTGTAAAGCCGCCTGTATAGCCCACAGCGGTCGTGTAAACCCCCGGCATTCGCCAGAACAACCCCTCGGCGCCCCAGAAACAACCGGCCGCAAATGCCGCCGTCTCAAGCCCGTCGGGAAAAGGCGGCAGTATGCGTGTACCCAAGACGGCGTGTCGCTCCGGGATGGCGAACACCGGTCGGTCGCGACCGGGGAGCGCCTCGGCGGGCGCAATCATCTTGGGTTGTCTGCGGATGAAGAGCATCGTCTTCCTGCCATTCTAGGATCGGCATCGCATCACGGGCCGTCTCCGGGTAGATACGCAGTAACGCATCTCCCTGGATGCAAGCGGGGTACGGGATAAATAGCCGGCCGCTCCTCGCCATCCTTGGCCCACTCCGGCCGGTAACGCGCTTCTCCGTCCTCATTCCACTTGCCCGGAGAGAAGCGTCAGTTGCGCGTCGAGCTGAACCCGGGTTCCGCTCGAATCGTAGGTGCCGACCGCACCCTACCTTCCGATGGTGTCAATGACCCCAATCTGAGGTGCCCCCAACCCGGTAACCATTCCCCCTATTTCATCTGCCGCCACGCTCCAGCAGCCGGGATAGGGCGGATCTGTTGACTAGCCACAGTCCGGGTGCGCTGGCCAGTCCTCGCAATCCTGGCGAGAATTTCGCGAGAGGTCGACGACTAGCCTGTCGCATGGGGGGCGTGTCCTTTCGCCAGATGCGAAAAATGGGGGGCCCAAGCCTTAGCGAGGTGGTTCGCGGGGCCAACTCACGCGTCCAGCAGCCGCTTGAGGGCATCGCCCCCTATGCCGGTTGGACAGGTCCGACCGAGGGGAATTGCCCCGCAATCCTGGCGAGAATCTCGCGAGAAGTCGATGACAAGATTCAAGAAGAGAGCAGAGGAACGACACCTGTCCACACCGATGGTCGAGTCGCCGAACCAAGAATCCCCAGCCAGGGTCCTCGTGGTTTCCCAGCAGCAGTCAGAGGCAAACTCCATTGCGGAGTGCCTCAGCGAAGCTGGCTACGCAGTGGTCACCGTCAGACGCTACGATGATGCTGTTCGCACTGTTGGCCTTGCCCGGCCTGACGCGGCGATTGTCAGCGCCGGCAACACGGAAGGGGACGTTGACGACCTCCTCCGATGGCTTGACGGCGACCCCCGCGTGGGCGGCATCCCGACCGTGCTCGTGGCACCTATGAAGAGCCTGGCCGGCCTGGCGCGTATCGTCGCCCGCAAGCGATCGCGCAGCGCATATCTCATCTGGCCCTTGAAGGCAGACGATCTTCGCACCGTCATGCAGGACCTAGTGCGGTCCGACAGCGGGCAAACTGAGCCGCTAAGCAGCAACCAACTCGTTCTCGACCCGCGGCTGTGCATCTTGCGAGGCCGAGCCGGAAGCACCACCCTGACCCCGAATGAATATCGCCTCGCGGCGTACCTTATGCGCGAAGGACATCGCCAGATAGCCGTGCAGGATCTCCTGACCTGGGTCTTCGGTCCCTACCCGGGCAACGCGAGTCCGGCTCTTGTGTGGGCCCATGTCTCCATGTTGAGGCAAAAGATCAAGATCGTCACCGGCGGCAGCAACCTCATACGCGTCACCAGGAATGGGGGCCTTCTCTTTCCGGGAAGGTCGACATGTGCCAGCCCAGGTTCCTGAGTCATCTCCAATCCGCCCATCAATTCGCGTTGACGACGTGCGCATCATGCTACAATTCCCTATGGGCTGCAGACGCTGACCATCATCGAGTTCTTGGACCACAATGACACCGCATTCCGACGAGTTCGTTACCAAGGTGCTGGTTCCCAGGCGTCGGACGGATACGATCCGCCGGCAGCGGCTGCTTGACATCCTCTTCGACAACCTCGACCACCGTCTGACGGTGGTCCACGCTCCCGCGGGCTACGGGAAAACCACGCTTCTGGTCGACTTCGTGCACGAATTGGCCATGCCGGTCTGTTGGCTATCCCTCGACGACGACGACCGGGACCAACTGACCTTCCTTCGTTACCTACTGCTTTCGCTCCGGCATCGCCTTCAGCGTCTCGATCCCAACATAGAATTGCCCGCCACATTGGAGAGCCCGCTGGCCCACGCTGACGCCGAGAGGGTTCTGGGCCGAATCGTCAGCAGCGTCCACTGCGATGTCGGGGAACCGGTCGCCATCATTCTCGACGACTTTCACTGCGTGCAAGAGTGCGAAGCAGTGACGCAGATTGTGAACCGTTTGCTCTTCAGGCTCCCGCCCAACTGCCACCTGATCCTCTGCGGCAGAACGAAGCCGTTCCTCGCAGGCCTTTCCCGACTAGAGGGACAGAGAGAAGTCGCCACCATATCCGCGTCGCTGTTGGCCTTCACGGTAGACGAGATAAGACAGTACTATTCCCAGGTCCACAGGATCGATCTGGCGGAGGACGACGCCAAGAAGCTGGCCTCGACGACCGAGGGATGGGCGGCTGCTCTCGCCCTGATGCCGACACGGACGCCCGTCACGATCGACCTAGAAGGTGCTGCCCCGGAGAATGCCTTCGACTACTTGGCGGCGGAGGTGTTTAACGGCCTGGATCGGGAACTCCGGGAATTCCTGCTTGTTGCCAGCATCTTGGGTGAGGTCGACGCGGAACTCTGTGATGCGCTTCTGACAAGAAGCGACTCCTGCGACACGCTTCGCGAGATAGAGGCGCGCAACTTGTTCCTCACTTCGGTCGACCGCGGGGGCAGCCGTTGGCGATTCCATCCCCTATTCCAAGAATTTCTGGCCTCAAGGTTCAGGCGCGACCGGCCAGACGATTTCAAGGCTGCAAACGCCAGGGCGGGTGACTTGCTCGCGGGCAAAGGGAAGTGGGGCGAGGCCGTCCGCCACTTCGCGCGCGCTGGGATGTCGGACCGGGCAGCCATGATCGTGGAGCAGGCGGCGCCCCAGGCCTTTGCAGAGGGACGATGGCAGACGATAGCAGGCTGGCTCGAGACGTTCCCTGCTTCGGACCTCCTGCGTTACCCCAAGCTCATCCTGTGGCGTGCCCGCATCCTGTACCAGTTGGCGCAGGCTGACAAGGCGCTCGAGGTGGCCGCAACGGCCATCCCCTCCCTCGAGGCGCGTGGGGACAAGATTTCCCTGGCTGAAGCCTACACCGTGCGGGGAATGGCCTTGCGCCTCAAGGGCGAACACACTGAGGCCGCCGAGTCCTGCCGACGCGCCCTTGCTCTGTTGACGAGCGCAGATGGGCCAGTCAAATCCGTGGCCGAGGCGCGCAAGCAGTTGGGCATAGTCTACTCTGTCCAAGGCTGTTTCTTACCTGCTCTCGACGAATTCAAGGCGGCTCTCGACATCTACGAGGCCGCCGGCGATGTAAGCAACACTGCCTTCGCCCATGAATGCGTAGGCACAACCCTTGGGCAGCTGGGGCAACTGTCTGGCGCGGGAGTCCATCTCGAAAAAGCCCGGCGGGCATGGCAGCGGCTGGGCAATCACAAGGAGCTAGCGACGGTCCTCAACAATTTGGGGATGCTTCATTACGCCCAGGGGGGGGTTGAACAGGCACTCGCGTTCTTCCATGACGCCATAGACAAGGCGCGGCGGAGCGGCAACGCGCGTATGGAAGCATATGCCTTGGCCTCCATCGCTGACATCGAACGAGACCGCGGCGAGCACCACTTGGCCATCGAACGCTACAACGTCGCCCTCGACCTTGCCGGAGATCTGGGGGACACAGCGCTGTGCACTCAGGTGCTGACGTCGCTTGGCGAGACGCACCGCCTCTGCGGCGACCTCGACAAGGCGGAGATCCTCATCCGCCAAGCCACTGCCGATGCTGAGGAGCGGGAGAGCTGGTATGAGCTTGGAATCGCGAAAACAAGTCTCGGTCTCCTGCTACGGCAACGCGGTGACGGGCCGCAAGCAGTCGCCCATCTCGAGCATGCCGCCGACCTGCTGTCGAATTGCCACGCCAAGCGCGAGCAGGCGATCGCCCTCTATCATCTCGGCGAGACTCTGTTCTCCTCGCGACGGGGCAGATCCAGGGCCATGCGTGCCTTGGAGGAGGCTGCCGTTCTTGTCCAAGAGCTTGGCTATGACCATTTCCTCGCCCAGCGAGCGTCCGCCGCACCCGAGGTCGTGCAGTATGCGGCATCCAAGAGGATCGGCGGCTCCTTCTACCGCGGTCTCCTACAAGCAGTCGCGTGTCGCCGTGAACTCACCCAAGAGAAGCCAGGGGTACGGCGCGCGCAGAGGGAAAGATTCCCCCTCGTCGAGGTGTTCGCTCTCGGCCCCATGGAGGTCTTCGTTGACCAACGACGGGTGCTCGACTTCGAGTGGCAGAGCGAGAAGAGCAAGGAGATGTTCCTCTTCCTCTTGCGGCACCGCGAACCGGCCCGCAAGGAGGAGATCGTGACGGCGCTCTGGCCGGAGTTGCCACGGGACAAGTGCAACAGCAGTTTCCACTCGACACTATATCGACTCCGGCGGGCTCTCTACACGCAGTGCGTCGTCCAACAGACCGGTCGCTACATGCTGAATCCCAACGGACGCTTCTGGTGCGATGCGTTAGAGTTCGAAAGCGGGGTGGCACGAGCCGAACAGCTCCAGCCCGGAGCCACTCGCTGGGCTCAGGGCCTCCGTCAGGCAGTGAACCTCTACCGTGGACCCTTCGGGCTCGATTCCTACTCCGAATGGCTAGAGCCGGAGCGCCGGCGCCTGGAAGACATGTGTCTCCACTCCCTCGCTCACCTGGCCCAATACGAGCGCCAGCGGAACAACGGTTCGGAGGCGGTCGCGCTCTATGCGAAGGCCATCGCCCTGGACCCGCTAAACGACTCATTATGGTACCAGTTGATGGACACCTACCGTGAGGCCGGCCAACTGGAAGCTGCGACACGCTGCTATCGACAGTACGTGGAAACCGTGCGCGACCAGCTGGGACAAGAGCCGGCCGCGGCAGTTGCGGACCTCTACAGCCGGCTCTACAGCTCGACACCCACTTCTCACTAGTTCGACCGGGTAGATACTGCACGGCCCCCCACGCCGGGACAAACCTTCGTGCATGGAGACGCGCGAGAACTACGCGAGAGGCCACCCGATAGACTCCGTGGTGGCAGTCATCTGCCAGGCAACTATCACCACACCGGAGGTGGCCTCATGCAGAGGTTCTGCACCGCCCTGGCCGTAATCGTCGCAACCGCTATCCTGCTCGCGGCAGCAGCCTTCGCCGGAGCTGCTCCCTGGGCATGGCCGTAGGCGGCGACAGGGCATAACCGCGTCCCCGCCCCGAGCGATCACGAAGTGGCTGCGACTCCTGGTAGCCATCCTTCCCTCCGCTTGTATTGGAGCTGGCTAGGAGTCGCAGCCCTCGTAATCCAGATCTGGGCCGTCTATTTCGCCAGCACTGGCGGCACCTTAGGGATCGCCCGCCGTGTGTTCCTACCACTGACCCTTCTGCTCATGCTGGTATTCGCGCTCCGCAACTGGCACCTGTGGGGCGTCCGGCTAATGGCCGTCGGGTTCCTCCTGAACCTCCTTGTTGTGTCCCTCAATGGGGGCCTGATGCCGGTCAGCCCCAGAGAGATAGCCAGCGCCAACTTGCTGGGCCGGATCGGAAACGCGCAGCTCGGGGAGCCACTGCCCGGCTCGAAAGGAGTACTGATGCGACCCGGCAAGGCGAGGCTCTGGTTTCTCTCAGATATCATCGTCTTCCCTCCAGGCAGTTCGGTCGCCAGGGTCCTCAGCCCAGGAGACCTAGCGATCGGCCTGGGTCTGGTCATCGCCACCGCCGAAGTGACGGTGCTGACCATTGCGAGGAAGAAGGCCGCACCCGGCACCCTTTGACCGACTCCACGCACTGACGAATCCATCCCGGTCCGCGCCGCGCTCCTGGCGCTAGACAACCGCAGACCATGACTCATGGCGTGCCAGTAAGAGGGCGGACCGGGACCCCTGGACTCCGGGTGCTGCTCGTTGGAGGTTCGCGTCAATGGGAAGTAGATACCGGTCGCCAAGGCGAACGCCTGGCGGCTGCCATTTGTCTTGAGGAAGCGGCTGCGGCGACAATGGTCGATGTCGGGAGGCTCGCTGGTGCGTCTTGCTGGCAGTGGCGGTCGCGCTTCCGGCCGTCACGTGGGGTGCGACTGCTGCTATTGGCGCTAACGGTGCCGTTGCCGGCCGAGCGGGGACCGTCCGAGGCCCAGGCTAGGCCCGGCGCCACCCCCGCTGCCGAGACGTTTACCTATGACCACGAGAACCGGCTGACCCAGGCCGTGATCGGCGGGGTCCCCTTCCTCATCGGCGTGTGATGGGACGGTCTGAGGATGAGCCATACGGTGAGCGGCGTGACGACAACCTACACGTGGGACGTGGCGGCCGGGTTGCCGGTCGTTCTCCAGGACGGGGCGAACACCTACGTCTACGGCCTGGACCTCATCTCGGTCTACACCGACGACCTGGAGCACGGCACGACCGCCCAGGACTACTACTTCAGCGATGGCCTGGGCTCCACTGTTACGCTGGCCCGCGCCTCAGCGTCTAATGAAACGGGCTCGTACACCTATGATGCCTTTGGGGAGATGCGGACCGAGAGCGGAACGCTGTCCACCAGCATGCTCTTCACCGGCGAGCAGCGGGACGGCGAGAGCGACTTGTACTACCTGCGCGCACGGTACTACGACCCGAGCATCGGGGGCAACCACAGCGTACACCATGTTCCTATCGTGGGCGGGCTGGCTTGCGGCTGGAGGTTCACGAGGCCTCGCCACGCACCACCGCGGTATTCGCCCGATGTGCCCACAACGTTGACTGACATTTCGAAAAAAGGTCTTGCGCCTAGTTGACATTCTCGCTGTGACGCGCATAATGGGAGCAGCGGCAGTGTATGTTGGCCGAGCCCTGCGGTCGGGTGCGGCGGCGAGGGGTGGAGCCAAACGTCACTAGGCGTGCAACGACCGGCAGCGCTCGAGCTGCCGGTTCTTGTCTGTCGGCGCCCATCCCCAACACCCAGTTCGCAGCTTCTACACCCAACCACTCCAGCTGGGGCGCGTGGCGGTCGCAACTAAAGGACGCCCTCACGGAAACTTCTTGCACTACTTGACCGTAAAAGGTTGACAAGTCGTCGGCGTCGTCCTAGCCTTTGCCTGAGGCCGGGCAGGCAAGCTCCCGGCCTGCGAGAGAGCTTTTGTGGCCGCACCCCCGAAGGCTCTCTCTCTTTTAGTTTGGCTCCTCGCTGGTGGACATTGATGGGACATAATGGTCAGGTTCTGCCTTGACGGAGGCAGCGAACGAACAGAGAATGGAGTCCAGCGTTGGGGGGTGCGGCCCACGACTCCTGACGTGCCATGGGGTGGGGGGGTTGACCGGCCTTCCCCACCTCTTGTGTCTCAAACTGGGCTGCTCGCCACCTCTACACCCACCACTCCAGCCTTCGCGCACCGACGCTCTACGCCGCCCTCACCGCAGACGTTTGGTACGCCAGGAGACGGTGGGGGAGGTAGGGGATACCTACCGCCCTGGCCTGGTGAAACCTCCCTCGCGAAACCATTGACAATGTCGCCGCAGGGTGTAGACTCGGTGTGCTCGCACTGATCGTGTGAGTGGGGGCGACACCATGTGCGGGAACCCGAAGCCCGCAGCAACGGTAGTTGGACAGCGGTCGCTGAGGCAAACGCCTGGCGGCTGCTATTTGTTCTCGGAAATACGCGCCTAATGGCGGCTCCGGACGTGCTTGGGGTGGGGAGTTGGCAGGCCGGCACTCCCCACCCTGAGCACGGGCGCTAGGAACTCCGGCGCGTGTTCGCCGAGAGCCATCTCCGCTACCATGGCAGCCTGCGCGAACCACGACCCGGCAGGCCAGAGCTACAACCGACGGTGTCCATCGGAGGTGTGCGATGAGGTGGTTGGCCACTCCGCTGCTTCTGTTGTTCACGCTGACGCTGGGGATTGCCTGCGTAGCACAGCAGGAAGAGGTTGAAGACTGGACCGCGGCGGCAACGCTAACGGCCTCCCGGGCAGCCACCAGGACACCCGCAGCAACGGCGACGCGAAGGCCCACCGGGACTCCCGAGGCGACGGCCACGCCGCAGCCGTCAACACCGAGCCCGCGGTTCCTGAGCCCCACCCCCAGCCCGACGGCGGCGCCGACAGAAACATCCACGACCGCGCCAACCCCCAGCCCATCCGGGCGCATCGCCTTCCGCTGCGACTGCGAGATCCACGTGTTGAACGCCGACGGGACGGGCCAGGCCAACGTCATCAAGGACCCAGCTGGCTGTGACGAACAGCCGGATTGGTCGCCCGACGGCGCCAAGATCGCCTTCAGCTCAATGGGCGACGGCCTTGCCGAGGTCTACGTGATGAACGCCGATGGGACGGGCCGAGCCAACCTCACAAACGACCCATCCGGCGACGGCGAGCCTGAGTGGTCGCCCGACGGCTCTCGGATTGCCTTCGGCTCGAACCGGGACGGCTACGTTCAGGTCTTTGTCATGAACGCGGACGGGACGGGTCAGACTAATATCAGCCGCAGCCCTGCGGGGGACTGGTTCCCTGCGTGGTCGCCGGACGGCTCCAAGATCGCCTTTTTCGCGCAGCGGGACGGCAACGACGAGATCTATGTGATGAACGCCGACGGCTCGGACCAGACCAACCTCACCAACAACCCAGCGGGGGACTTCCATCCGGCGTGGTCCCCGGACGGCTCCAGGATCGCCTTCGCCTCAACCCGGGACCAGACCAACGGCAATGCCGAGATCTATGTGATGAACGCCGACGGGACGGGCGTGACGAGACTCACCAACAACCCGGCGGAGGACTGGCTCCCCGCATGGTCGCCCGACGGCTCCAAGATCGCCTTCACCTCCAACCGCGACGGTGACTACGGGATCTACGTGATGAACGCTGACGGGACGGGCCAGACAAGGCTCACCGACGAATCAATTTGCGACGACCCTGACTGGTCGCGCTAGGGGTAGTGCGGGAGTGCCGGCTGCGCGCGTCACCGGCAGATCCCATGTCAGCCCCCGGAGATGGCGGTGTCGGATCATTGAGGGGTTCCAGCCCGACCCCCGGCTTAGCTGCGGGAGCTATACCTCGTAGCCCTCGGCAAAGGCGGCAATGCTCACGTTTCTCCTCAGCTCCGTGCGTATGACCGCCGCTAGCCCTTCCAGGCTCTTCTGCTCGCCGTGCACCAGCCGCACGTCAGCCTTCTCCGTCCCCCGCAGCCAGTCCACCAGCCCCCGCTGATCGGCATGCGCGCTGAGGCCGTTGATCGTGTAGACGCGGGCGCGTACCGCTACCTCTTCGCCGAAGATGCGGATCGAGCGGGCGCCGTCGACAATGGCGCGGCCAGGCGTGCCGATCGCCTGGTAGCCGACGAAGACCACCGAGCACTCTTCGCGCCACAAGTTGTGCCGCAGATGATGGAGAATCCGCCCCCCGTTCGCCATGCCGCTTCCGGCGATAATTATGTTCCCCGACGGCCAGCGCTGGATGGTCTTCGAGTCCTCCGTGCTGACGGTGAACTCCACGCCGGGGAACTCGAACGGGTTCTCGCCCGCGTGCAGCTTGGCGAGAAGTCGCGGGTTCAGCGCCTTCAGGTGGCGTTCGTAGGTCTTGGTGATGCTCACAGCGAGCGGGCTGTCGAGGAAGATGCGGCACCGGGGTAATTCACCGGCATCCCACATCAGGTGTAGGTAGTAGAGCACGTCCTGCGAGCGCTCGAGAGCGAAGGAAGGAATGA
Organism: uncultured Chloroflexia bacterium; assembly: GCA_963701285.1. Lineage (GTDB taxonomy): Bacteria > Chloroflexota > Dehalococcoidia > SM23-28-2 > SM23-28-2. Next base: position 1,096,867 of record OY969584.1, read on the forward strand.
GGACGTTGCCGCCGCGTGCGATCGCCTCCTTGACTGCCTGCTCGAACTCCTGCCGCGATTCCTCGACGGAACGATGCGGCCGATCGCCGTAGGTCGCCTCGCTCAGGACGAGGTCGCACGGATGCGGGTCGACCGGATCGGGCATGACTTCGCGCCCGCGGTAGCCGATGTCGCCGCTGAATGTTATGCGCCTGCCATTCCCGTTCCTCTTCTCCTCGAATTCGAGAAACGCCGAACCCAGGATGTGCCCGGCGTTGCGGAACGTCACCGACAAGCCGTCGGCCAGGGAGAATGGCGAATCGTAGCCCACCGGCGCTTCGAACCGGTCCATCGCTACCAGCACGTCTTCGACGGCGTACGGTGGTGCCTCCACCCGGTTGCCCTGGCGCTCCGCTTTTCGCCGCCGCGCGCCGTACTCCTCGTACATCACGTGCGCCGCGTCCATGAGAATGAGCCGTCCGATCTCCCGTGTCTCCGCCGTCGCCAGTATGGGCCCTTCGTAGCCCTCCTTGACGAGCAACGGCACACGACCGATGTGATCGAGGTGACTGTGCGTGATGACAACGGCATCGATGCTCTTGACGTCGAAGTGGAAGGGCTCGGAGCTGCGGGCGTAGGAGTTATCGCCACCCTGGAACTGGCCGCAGTCCACCAGCAGCCTCTTGCCGTTGGCTTCTAGCAGATGGCAGGAGCCAGTGACTTCACCCGCCGCTCCGTAGGAAGTAACGCGCATGGAATACGTCCTTTCATCGCCCCTTAACCCCCCGGAAGGAAAGCCAATGTGCATCAACGATACCATGGAATCGTAGCCGACACTATTGCGCCATCGTCGCTTGACTTCTGCCGACGTAGAGCGAACATGGTCGCTGATTTGCAGAGCAGGAGGAAACGACCATGGTCGCCACGCTGGCGGCGGAACCGCCCTCGTTTATCGCTGAGGAAGCATCATGCCCATGTTCGTCCAGTGGTATGCGCTGGTCGGGCCGGCGCAGTCCAGTCCGCCTTGACAAACCTGCCGCTGGCCAGCGCCATGAAGTGGCCCGCGGTGGCGAGAGGGTAAGTTGGCCTCCTTGCTCACCACCACGCTTCGGACTAGGATAGGAGTGTCCTGCGTCGAAGACGGACAGTGGGGACGGAGGCCATAAGATGAAAGCGGCTAGCGTGGTGATGGTTCTGGTTGTGGGCTCATGTTTGGCGGTGCTGGCCGTGGCCTGCCAGGGGGATGAAGTTGCTCAGGCGCCGGTTCCTGGGGTCACCGACACCGAGATCGTCCTCGGTGCAGATGCCCCGCTGACCGGCGCCTACGCCGCGGTGTACGGCGTGATCGCCCAAGCTACGCAAGCCTACTTCAAGTCCGTCAACGAGGCGGGGGGCGTGTGTGGGCGCAATATCGTCTACAAGGTCGAGGACAACTACTACGACCCGGCCAAAGCCCTGGAGGCGGTCCGTAAGCTGGTGGAGCAGGACAAGGTGTTCGCCATGGTCGGCTCCTTGGGCGATCTGCCCCACTCCGGTGTTTGGGACTATCTCAACCAGAATAAGGTCCCAGACCTTCTGGTGTCCGCGGGTGAGGACAAGTTCGGCGCCGACCCCCAGGGCCACCCCTACACCTTCCAGATGCTCGGGAGCTACAAGATCGCGGCGATGCTGGGCGGGGAGTACATCTCGGCAAACCTGCCCGGCAAGAAGGTAGGTCTCCTCAGCGAGTCGATCGGCGACGATGACGCTGGGGCCGGCCTAAGGGAGGGGCTTGACCCCAGCAAGAACGAGTTCGTCTCCGAGCAGACCTATGAGTCCAGCGCTATCGATGTGCGTTCCGAGGTGATCAACCTGTACAAGGCTGGCGCCGAGGTGGTCGTGCTCGGCACCAGCCCCGGCTTCCTCGCTCAGGCCGTCAAGCAGGCCGACCGTCTGGATTGGCATCCTCAATGGTTAGGGGCCTCTGTTAGTGCAGACGAGATCATCTTCCAGTTCGTCTCACCCAAACTCCTGGAGGGCATGGTTACTTCTCAAGCCTTCAAGCTAGCAAGTTGGAGGGACGATCCCAGTGTAGCTGCCCACTATCAGCTCATGCAGAAGTACGGCGGGCCTGTGCCCACGAACTTCACCATCTATGCCCAGACGTTGGGAGAGCTGACGGTCGAGATCCTAAACAGAACGTGCGACAACCTGACGCGAGAAGGGCTGCTGAAGTCCATCAAGTCCATCAAGAGCTGGCACAATGATTTGCTGCTAGACGGGGTCAACATTACCTTCGGCGAGAATGACCACACCGCTATCCAAGCTGGCAGGGCGCTGAAGGTTGTCGTCGACGAGAATGGCAAGGGCAGCTTCGAGTACTTTGGGCCCGTGATCTCCGGCGGCCAGGAGGACCCGCAGTAGGGCTCGCCGCGCCGTCGCCCCCCGCGCAGAGGCGTTGGGCAATTCAGTTGAACCCTGCGGGATGAACCCCGGACTTCCCCAACAGCGGAGGGCCCTCTGGAGTGTGTCTAGGCCCCCGTTCTCACTCCACTCGCCCGGAGAGAAGCGTCAGTTGGGCGTCGAGCTGAACCTGGGTCCCGCTCGAATGGTAGGTGCCGTCCAGGGTCAGCGTGTAGCCGGCGTAGGTGCCGTCGCCGTTCATCAGGCTGTGGATCTGGCCCGACGAAACGCTGGCGCTCCCCTCGAACAGTAGCTCGCCGCTGACGGGGTCGCGCAAAGAGAGGGCGCCCGGCGGCGCCAGGTCCAGCTCGAGGGGCTGCCTCGTTTCGGACAAGAGGCGCCAGGAGCCAGACCCGTCGGCCGTGCCGGTGAACGTCACGGAGACGGTGCTCTGCTCGTCGCCGCCGCCGGCTTGAGCCCCGCCGCTCTGGGCGGGTGCGGAGCTGCCCGTGTTTGCGCTCGCGGCGGGCTGAGCGGTCGTCGGTGTGCTGGCCGACGGTCGCGCCAGCATCCACACGGGGGCCACGAGGGCGACGAACAGCACAGCCATCGCCAGGACGGCTCGCACTGCGCCGAGGTCGCCGGAGGACTCCTCAAAGGCCCAAGCGGGCTGGTGGCCGCTCCCGCGCGCCAGCCGATAGGCAAACATTACAGCTACGGACGTGATCGCGCCGGCGTAGATCGCTCGTGCCCAGAGAGCGCTGCTATCCGTGCCTGCCAGGAGGCCGTGGATGGTGCCGAAAGCGAAGATGGCGAAGGAGACGTAGTGGAACACGCGCCAGGTGCGATAGCCGATCTGCGACCGAACGTAGAAGCTTGCGTAGACCAATACGGCAAGATAGGCGGCCACCACGCCGAGCCCCGTCCAGGCGGGCCGGTACCACGACCTGAACGGCACCAGGAGATCGACCGGGCCGAAGCGAGCATACTGATCTAGGGCCAGGAATGACACATGCCCTCCGATTGCCACCAGGGTGAGTAGCGACAGCGCGCGGTGAACGTCGTTCACGAAGCCCAGCCCCGGCTTCGGGTTGCCGGTTCGGGTCGCGGACGCCAGCCCGAACAGGACGGACCCGGTGGCGAGGACGTAAGCGGTCAGGCCCATTGCCCGGGCAGCGAACCAGATGGCGGGGCTAACCGTCGTGCTTGTGCTGCTGGCCGCCAGGGCAATGCCGGGCACTACGGCCAGAAGCAGGGCAAGAGCGGCCAGTCCGGCTCTAGCTGTCCAACTCATGCTGCCCCCAACCGCGCGTCGAGTGATAGGAGCCAGCCGGCGTCAGCCAGGCAACTCCCCGCACCCCCAGCGCACTCGCCACCTGGTCGCCCTCGTGGAGGGAGTCCGGGCCCAGGATGAATGCGACCTTCGCCGCCGCCTCCGCATGCTCCGCCGTGTCGGCGATGACGGAGCACTGGAGCACATTGGAGCGCGCCGGTTCGCCGCTGCGCGGGTCGATGATGTGATGCACGATCTCGCCGTCCGAGACCCAGTGCCGTTTCCACAACGAGCTGGTGGCGACTGCGCCGTCACGCAAACGAATGTAGTCGAGTGCGGCGCCATCCCCGGCCCGCCCATCTTCGACCGCGATGATCCAGGCGTCGGAGTCAGCCGGCTGGCCCTGCACGCGGATGTCGCCGCCGAGGTCGACCAGCGCGCCAGGATAGGAAGCGAACTCAGCCATCGCTGCGTCGGCCGCCGCCCCTTTCGCTATGCCGCCCAGGTCAATGCGGGCACCGCAGGGTCGCGTCACCAGATGAGAGGCCGGGTCTACCAGCACGTCGTGCCAGCGATATCGGACTTCCTGGGTCAGAGCCTTCGTGTGCGGGCGAGGTCGCACCTCCGCGAACGTGCGGTCGTAGCCCAGCGCGAGTAGATCGTCCAGCACGACCGGGTCGAATAGCCCGTCGCTGATCCGCGCGTAGTCGAGGCTCCGCAGGAGGAGGTCGGCGAGATCCGGGCCCACCGGCACCTGCTCCTGGGGCGACGCGTTCAGACGGCTGAGGTCGCTCTCGGGAGAGAAGCGAGAGAAGCGGCGGTCGTACTCACGTATGCGCTCCACGCCTCGTGCCAGGGCTTCTTCCTCCGCGGCGTCATCTTCGGGCCCGTGGAGGATAAGCAGGCAATCCGTGCCCATGGCCTCCATCTGAAGCTGCCTCATGGCACTGTATCATGAGGCGCGCGTGCGGGCATGGATCACCGGCGGCGTCGCCGGCTGCGAGCTGCTCGCGCTGTTCTGCGCGTTGGTTCCGCTGTTCTGGTTCTGGGCGGTCGTCTGGTTGTTCTGGGTAGTACCTGGCTGAGTGGTCGCCGCCGAAGTCGTGCTCGGCAGCGGCACGCCCTGGTGCGCCACCAGCCCGTACGTGCCAGCGAACGCGAAGGTGGTGAGCGCCGCCACGGCGAGGGTGATGCGGGTCCGCCGTTTCATTCCCTTCTTGCCGCTCATGGCCGTCCTCCTCCTCTGGTCAGCACCACTGCTATTAGAGGCAACGGTTCCGGTCGTTTGGCGCCGTAGCGCCTCATGCCACCGTATCACCGCAATGTTAAGGCGCCGTTAATGCGACCCGAGGAGAGGGCATCGCACCCCGGCGCCCTTGATCAAAGCCGTTCCTCCTCGCAACGTCCGCTGTTACACATACGGAACGGCGTCGTTGGACGGATTTCCCGCCCTGGTGGGGCCGCTATTCTCCGAGGCGCGGGCAGGAGCGAGTTTCGGGCTCTAGGGGGAAGGGCGGGCTAGGCAGCCAAGGAATTCGTGACATCTTCATCACCTCTTAACACTTGTCTCTTAGCATTTCCTCTAGGACAGTGTTGAGAAAGGAGGCAGTCGATGGTGAAGTCACGAGTAGTGCCTATCGGGGTGCTGGCTGCGCTCGCGATAGCGGTGGTGGCGGGGGTGCTGGTCTTCCGCGCCATCGATACCGGCTCCAGCGCCTCGGCGGCGCCGGGCGCCCAGACCACCCAGCAGCAAACGACAACGCCGTGGCTGGGCGTTCTGTTTACCCCCCGGTCGAGCGGTCTCACTATCGCCGCTGTTATCGCCGATAGCCCGGCCGACAAGGCGGGACTCCAGGCCGGCGACATCATCAAGGCGGTAGACGGCACGTCGGTCGCGACCCAAAAGGACCTGCGCACTCAGATCGATGGGAAAGCGGTCGGCGACACCGTCACTCTAACCATTGACCGCGGCGGTCAGACCCAGGACGTGAGCGTAACGCTGGAGGCGAAGCCCACGGCCCTGACAGCGGGTATCCCGCTGCTGCCGGAGCTGCAGGGCATCCCACAGGATCAGCTCTTCAGCCACTTCCAGGGCGGGCAGTTCAACTTCACCGACGAGCAGGGCAACTCGATCACGGTGACCATTGACGCGGGCACCGTGGCCAGCGTGGACACCACCAACAACACCCTGACCGTGAACCTGAACGCGGGCGGCAGCAAGACCTACACCGTTGGAAGCAACGCTATCGGGGTCAGCCTGTCTGATCTCCAGCAGGGCGACAATGTGGTAGTGGTCAGCGTGGGCAACGACGTGCGCGCTATCGCACAGGGGCTCGGTGGGCTGCTGCCCGGGCTGCACATGGGTCACGGATTCCGCGGTGGCCGTATGGGGCAGTTCGACGGGTTCGATGGCGGCTCGATGATGCCGCAAGTAGTCCCCGCCAACCCGACCAGTTCCGGCACCGGGTTGTGAGCGGGCGTCGCTAGGGCGACGAAGGGACTGGAAGCCACCCCTTGAGGCGCTGGCCTCGAGGGGTGGCTTTAGGAGAGACCGGTGATCCACAGCGTCCGTTGGCGGTTGTTCCTATCGTTCCTGCTGGTCATCGTCGTGGCCGTGGGAGCAGTGGCCTTCTTCGTCAGCCGCACCGCCAGCGGCGAGGTCGAGCGGTATGAGACGAGGACCTACGACGTGCGCATCGGCCGCCTGGGGGCGCTGCTGGCCGCCTACTACGTGGAAGAGGGCGGCTGGAACGGCGTCGAGGGGGTGGTGCAGCAGGTCGGGCAGCTCTACAACCAGCGGCTGGTCCTGGTGGATGAGCAGGGCCTGGTGGTGGCCGACTCGCGCGGAGTGATGACCGTCGGCCAACGGGCCGAGGTCAAGCCGCCCGACACGTCCGTTACGATAATGGCCGGCCAGGCCCGCCTCGGCACGCTGGTCGTCTCGCCGCAGGGGCAGGGGCCACCTCCACCGTCGGGCGCCGCCCCGGCACCGGCCGAGACCACTGCCAGTTCTCTGTCCGGCTCCATCAACCGCTACCTGCTGTGGGGCGGCCTGCTGGGCGTGGTGGTGGCAGCCGGGGCCACCCTGTTCCTCTCGCGCCGCATCTTGCGCCCGGTGGAGTCGCTGGCCCAGGCCGCCCGCGGCCTCAGCCGCGGCGACCTCACTCAGCGGGTGACCGTGCGCTTCAAGGACGAGTTCGGCGAGCTGGCCAACGCCTTCAACGCCATGGCCCAAGACCTGGAGCGCACGGAACAGTTGCGTCGCAACCTGGTGGCGGACGTGGCCCACGAGCTGCGCACGCCGCTGTCCAACGTCCAGGGCCACCTGGAGGCCATCCGCGATGGCCTCCTGCCGCCCGACCCGGTCACCCTGGACTCCATCTACGAGGAGGTTCTCCTGCTGGCCCGCCTGGTGGAGGACCTCCAGGAGCTGACCCTGGCCGATGCCGGCCAGCTCACTCTTCTCCGCCAGTCCGCCGATGTGGTGGAGATCGTGCGGCGGGCGGTGGCCGCGGCTCAGCCGCCGGCCAGCGTCAAGGGCCTGACCCTCGAGGCGACGCTCCCCGACCAGCCGGCCGCCGCTGAGGTGGACCCGGAGCGCATCGGCCAGGTGCTGCGGAACCTCCTGAGCAACGCCATCACCCACACATCCGCCGGCGGGCGCGTGACCGTAAACCTGAATGACGACGGTGATGAAATGCGGATCAGCGTCGCGGATACCGGCGCCGGCATCCCGTCCGAGGACCTGCCCTATGTTTTCGAGCGGTTCTACCGGGTGGACCACTCGCGGCTGCGGGCCACCGGCGGTGCTGGGCTGGGCCTCACCATCGCCAAGCGGCTGGTGGAGGCCCACGGCGGTACAATCGGCGTAGAAAGCGAAGTGGGCAAGGGCAGTCGTTTCATCTTCACCCTGCCCAAGAAGGCGCCGGCCGGGGGCTCGTGAGGCGAGGCCAGCGGCCGGGCAAGGCCCAGAGATTCTTTGAAAGGAGATAGCCATGCACTTGCGAATCACTCTCCCGGCCATCCTGGCCAGCGCGCTGGTAGGCGCCCTGGCCACCATTGCGGTGGTTAACTTCTGGCCCGGGGGCGGCGGGTCGTCCCCAGCGACCAGCTCCGCCGTTCCGACTACCACCTCCGCGCCCGCCGCAGCGACGGCCTCGAACGGGCAGGCATCGCTCAATTCGGCCTGCCTGGCCGCCAGTGACATCTACCAGCGCCTGCAGCCATCGGTCGTGGAGATCACCTCCACCGCCAGCAGCCGGTTCGGCGAATCGCAAGGGTTGGGCAGCGGCATCATCATCGACGAACAGGGCCTCATCCTGACCAACTACCACGTGGTCTCTGGCGCCGACACCCTGGAGGTGACCCTGGCCGACGGCTCGACAGCGGAGGCAACCGTGGTTGGCAGCGACCCCGGCAACGACCTAGCGGTGGTTCGCATCGATCCGCCCGCCGAGGGCCTGACCGCTGCCTCTCTAGGTGACGCCAGCCAGCTGCAGGTGGGCGATCCGGTCTTCGCCCTGGGCAATCCTTTCGGTCTGGACGACACCTTTACCCAAGGGATCGTCAGTGCCCTGGGGCGCGGCTACTCGCCCGACTCCGGCACGCGGCCGCTGCGCAACCTGATACAGACGGACGCAGCGATAAACCCGGGCAACTCGGGTGGGCCGCTCGCCAACTGCGACGGGCAGGTGGTCGGCATCAACACGCTGCTGGAGAACCCCACCGGCCAGTCGGTGAACGTGGGCGTTGCCTTCGCCGTGCCGATCAACACCGCCAGCGGCGAGCTGTCCGCCCTGGAGAGCGGCCAGACCGTCAGCCACCCCTGGCTGGGCATCAAGGGCCAGAAAGTGACGCCGGCGCTGGCCAAGGACCTCAACCTTTCGGTGACCGAGGGCGTATACGTAGTCACGGTGGCCCAGAACAGCCCTGCTCAGCGAGCCGGCCTGCACGGCGCTCTCAGCCCCAACGCGGTCCAGGGCAACGGCTCCGTTCCGCCCGGCGGCGACGTCATTGTCTCCGTGGATGGGAATGACGTGACCGATGTCGACCAGCTCGCTAACTATCTGGATAGCCAGAAGAAGGTGGGCGACACCGTAACGCTGACGGTGCTGCACAACGGCCAGCAGGAGACGCTGCAGGCTACGCTGGCGGAGTGGCCCAGCTAGCGCAAGGGCGCTACAGCTCGCCGGAAGGGCGCGGCGAGCACCTTCTGCACACCTCGCGCCTTTTGCGGGCGGGTGCTTGAGCAAGCCATCGGCCCAGAATTGGCTGGACGTTAGATAGCCGAGGGCCTGGCAAGGGGTCTACAATGACCGACCTTGCCAGGCCCTCGGCATCCCTCCCGGTCTCCGCAGTCAGCCGGCTAGGCCCACCGTTTGGCGCCCCTTCTCTCTTGGCACTAGTGCCGCTTTGCACTAGTATGGGGCCACATGAGCCATGGACGGTCAAAAGCGGGGAGGCGGCATGATGAAGATGGCGCGCCTGGTAACGGCTCTGCTTTCTGGAGCATGTCTGGCGGTCCTGGCAGTGGCCTGCCAGGGAGACAACAACACAGAAGGCCCTAGCGCTACCGTTACCGGCACTGCCGCAGTGGGGCCGGGCGTCACGGACACGGAGATAATCATCGGGGCAGATGGGCCCCTCAGTGGCGCCTACGGCGCAGTGTACTCCATGATCCCTAGTGCCACGCAGGCGTACTTCAAGTACGTGAACGAGACGCAGGGCGGCGTGTGCAACCGCAAGATCGTGTACAAAGTCGAGGACAACAATTTTGACCCCGCCAAGGCCCTGGAGGTTGTCCGAAAGCTGGTGGAGCAGGACAAGGTGTTCGCTATCGTCGGGTCCCTGGGCGACCTGCCGCATCTGGGAGTCTGGGACTACCTCAACGAGAACGGAGTCCCCGACCTTCTGGTTTCCGCCGGGGGGCACCGATACGGCAGCGACCCCGAGGGGCACCCTTTGACCTTCCAGATGCTCCCCAGCTACAAGATCGAGGCTACCATGGGCGGCCGGTGGATATCGGAGAACCTGCCCGGCAAGACGGTGGCCTTCCTGGGCGAGATGGACGGCCACGCTGACGCTCTGGCAGGGCTGCAAGCAGGCCTTGACCCTACCAAGAACCAGTTGGTCGCCGAGCAGGGCTATGAGCCCACTGCAATCGACATTCGTTCTCAGGTGGTCAACCTGCACGAGTCCGGCGCCGAGGTCGTCGTGCTGGGCACCACCCCCGCCTATCTTGCCCAGGCCGTCAAGCAGGCTGACCATATGGGCTGGCATCCCCAGTATCTGGCCGGCTACGTCAACTCGGACCAGACAATCTTTCAGTTCGTCTCGCCGAAGCTCCTGGAGGGCATGATCACTTCTCAGTCGTACAAGTTGGCCGCCTGGACCGACGACCCGGCCGTGGCCAGGCACTACGAGCTGATGCAGAAGTACGGCGGGCCCAGCCCCACGAACTTCAGCATCTATGGCCAATCGCTGGGGGAGCTGACGGTGGACATCCTGAGCAGGACCTGCGACAACCTAACCCGGGAAGGGCTGCTCAAAGCCGTCGAGTCCACCACAGACTGGCATACCGACCTGCTCCAAGATAGCGTCAACATCACCTACAGCGAGACCGATCACACAGCTATCCAGGCGGGCAGGATGATGCGGGCCACCGTCGTGGACGGCGTGGGCAAGTTCGAGTTCTTCGGCCCCCTCATGGTCTTCAGGGACGAGGACCTGCAATAGGCGCGGCGCAGTCCCAGCCGGCGTACGCTGGCAGGCATCTGCTTCTTACTGGGGTGGGGTGGTCGGCGGCTAGGAGGCACCGGTGAAACCGCGCGAGCTGACGGTGCTGCTCCTTCTGGGAGCGACCTGGGGCTCATCTTTCCTGTTCATCAAGGTCGGGGTGGAGGACCTGTCGCCCCTGCTGCTCGTAGAGGGGCGCATGGTTCTCGGTGCTGCTACCGTAGTGCTCGCGGCACGTGCGTTGGGCCTGTCGCTGCCGCGTTCACGTGGCCTTTGGGTGGACGTGGCCATTATGGCGGTGCTGAACAACGTCGTGCCCTTCGCCCTCATTTCCTGGGCGGAGCAGCACATCGCCAGTGGCACCGCCTCTGTCCTCAACGCCAGCATGCCTCTGTTCACCGCCATGCTGGCGCCGCTCTTCATCGCCGAGGAAGGGATAACGGGGGCCAGGGCGGTGGGTCTGCTGGCCGGCTTCCTGGGCGTGGCCGTCTTCTCCAGCGCTGACCTGACGAGCCTTGGCTCCAACGCCCTGGGCGACCTGGCGACAGTAGCCGCCGCTGCCTGCTACGCAGCGGCCGCCGTCTACGCTCGCCTGCGGGTGAGGGGCGAGCACCCCCTCACCGTCTCGGGCGGGCAACTGCTGTCCGGCGTCGTGCTGCTAGCACCCGTAGCGGCCTTCGTGGCCGCCCGCGACGGCGTATCCTTGCAGGTGAATTCCGGTCTCTCGCTGCTAGCCCTGGGCGTGGTCAACACGGGCTTCGCCTACGTCATGTACCTGTGGCTCCTGGCCCACGTTGGCCCCGTCAGGGCCTCGCTGGTCACCTACGTCATTCCGGTGACCGGTCTCCTGCTGGGCTGGGCCGTCTTGAGCGAGACGGTCGGACCGGAGGCCATCGGCGGTCTGATCCTCATCGTGGGCGGCGTCGCCCTGGTGAACCGCGCCGCCCTACGCCAGCCCCGGCCGGCGGTGGCGAGGGCCACCGCCAATCCCTTGCCGAACGAGGAGCCGACGTAGCTGCGGATGTTCACCCGCCCCTAGTGCAGATTAACGCCGGTGGCCAGGTCGGCGTCGCGCCGGCCCGGCTGGCGAAGTCGCCGGCGGCAGCGCTCGTATCTGAGAGTGGCCACTGCCCGGCCTTGGCACGTCTCGGTGTAACAACCGCCACTGTCTGCGAGTCTCTATAAGTGGATGGCAGACGGCTAATCGCCGTGCCTCTGGCCTGGCAGGACCGATCTTGAAGATACTGGTTGTTGACGACGAGCCCGATGTTGTAGAAGTGGTGCGCCTCTGTTTCCACCTCCGCTGGCCGGAGGCGGAGGTCGTCGCCGCCGAGAACGGCGAGAAGGCGCTGGCCGCCATCGAATCCCAGGTGCCGGACCTCGTACTGCTGGACATCATGCTGCCCGATATGGACGGCTTCCAGGTGTGCGAGGAGGTGCGGCGCTTCTCCGACGTGCCCATCATCATGCTGACGGCGCGCGACGCCGAGGTCGAGCGGGTGCGGGGCCTGGAGCTGGGCGCCGACGACTACATCACTAAGCCGTTCAGCCACCTGGAGCTGCTGGCCCGCTCGCGGGCCGTGCTCCGCCGCTACCAGAATCAGCCGCCCGCGGTGGGCGAGGTGTTCGAGGCGGGGAACTTCCAGATCGACTACGCCACTCGCCGGGTGATGGTGAGCGGCAAGCTGGTAAAGCTGACCCCGATCGAGTACGGCCTCATCTATCACCTCACTCGGAACGCCGACCGGGTGCTGCCTCATCGCACCCTGCTGGCCAAGGTGTGGGGGCGCGAGTACATGGACGAGCTGGACTATCTGAAGGTCTACGTTCGCCGTCTCCGCCACAAGCTGTGCGAGGAGCTGGGCTCCGGCATCTGCATCGAGAGTGAGCGGGGCGTCGGCTATCGCCTCATCGCCAGCGACAGCGTTCCCCAAGAGCAACTGCCGACCCGCTAACGACGCGCCCCAGCCGCAATCTGTTACGTCGCTACCTCACCTGTAGGCCAACGTTTACCGTTTATTAACTCAAACTCCGCCTCGGTTCATTGTGACCTTCGTCCCGCGAGAGGATACTTGTCCTAATCGGGGTTTGAGTATGGTTAGGATTTTGCCCCAACACATTCCGGTTAGAGCAGAGATGTTGTTATAATGGTTCGGCTAATGCGCCTACATCTATGCGCTGCTTGTGCCGAGCCATGTCGGCGGATGTGGCGGCCAGTTGCGCCGCTCGCGGTGAGCAACACAGCGCGGAGGCGGGGGCACCTTGTCTTGGGTCGTAGAGAGCACGCGCCTTCTAAGAGGCGCAAAGTAGGGGGCTGTGCGATGGCACTCTTGCGGACTGCGGAAACAACGCGACGCGTTCTTACCCGGGGCGTTCTTCCGGTTCTTGCCGGCATCGTCATCTTCGGGTTTGCCGCGATCATCTGGGCCGTAGGCAGCCCGGATGGCGGACGGCCGGCCACGGCTCAGGCGGGCAGTGGTACCCAATGGGATCTGTCCCAGTGGTCGGACGTCCATTCCAACTGGCAGCACGGTGACCTCAACAGCAACAACTCAGCCTACCACGAAGGGGAGTCTGTGCCCTTCATGCTGCGTATCGACGGAGCCGTGCCTGGCACCACGTACGCCCTGACCGTTCGCTATGACTGCAAGAAGGGCACCATCAACGCCTATGATTTCCTGACCCGATATGACCGTGACCGCGGTACCGCTCCTGCGCTAGATTCGGAGGGTCCCGGCAACACAACCCCCGATCATACTCTGAGCATCAATGACGACCCCAGCATCACATACGACAATGCAGAGACTAATCGAGTTTGGAAACTGTGGGGCGGCCACTTCGGTCCCACGAACAGTGGCCCCAGTCCCTCCACGATCTGCCCGCCCAGCAGCGAAAAGGTGTACCAACTGGACGTGGTCGCCGACGAGGCGACGGTCTGGCTGCTTTGGGGCGGCCACCTCTCCTCGCGGCTGGACTGGGGGCTGGGCCTTGGCGCCCAGAGCATCAGCGGGGCGCCCTTCCATATGAAGTTGGATATCCCCGGGACCGGGGTAGGCAGCCGCGACCGCAACATCCAGCCTGGTGCCATCCTGCCGCCGCCCACTCCCACGCCGACGCCGACGCCCAGCCCGACGCCGACCCCGACGCCCAGCCCGACGCCGACGCCGACGCCCAGCCCGACGCCGACCCCGACGCCCAGCCCGACGCCGACCCCGACGCCCAGCCCGACGCCGACCCCCACTCAAACCGCGACACCCACTCGGACCGCAACGCCGACGTCTACTCCTCCCGCCAACCCTCCCCACATCGATGTTGACAAGACGGCCGAGGCAGGCTGCGGCACCGGTCAGGCGGATCTGTTCGTTCGGGGCGACGGTGAGCCCATTACGGAGCGCAAGCCCCTGGACGTGATGCTGGTGCTGGACCGCTCGGGATCCATGGAGGGGCAGCCCCTCACCGACGCCAAGAATGCGGCCAAGCTCCTGGTGAACCAGCTCAACGCGAGCAACGACAAGGTGGGGCTCGTCTCCTACGAGAGCACGGGCCACCTCGACCAGGGTCTGACCTCGGACTTCAACGCTGTGAAGAGCGCCATCGACAGCATGAGCGCCTTCGGCTTCACCAACATCGGCGATGCCGTCTTCGACGCCCAGGCCGAGCTCAATGCCCACGGCCGGAGCGGTGCGATCCACATCTTGGTGGTGCTGAGCGATGGCGTGGCCAACCGGAGCCACAGTGGCCTGTCCTGTGCGACCTGGCCCAGCAGCCCCACTCCTTGCACCAATGACGCCATCAACCAGGCGGCCACAGCCAAGGCCGCCGGGAGCCTTGTTTTCACTATCGGCCTCAACTTCGGCAGCATCGAGCACGACCAGGGAGCGGCCGTGGCCAACCTGGCCCGGAGCGTGCTTCAGTCCATGGCCTCTAAGGTCCAGTACTACTATGAAGCCCCCGACTCCAGCGACCTGGCGGGCATCTTCAGCAGCATCGCTACTACGATCACCAGCATCGCCGGCGAGGACGTCACCGTCATCGACGTGCTGCCGCCGGACGTGCACTACGTGCCAGGCTCGGCGGTGCCAGCGCCCACCAGCGTTGTGGGGCAGACCCTCACCTGGGAGCTGGGCCTGATGTCCATCGGCGATGAACGGCACATCACCTTCCAGGTGACCTTCGACCATTCGGGAGACGGCATCTTGGTGGACGAGCTCAGCTCGCGCGTCGAATACGTCGACTACAAGGGCGACGCGCAGGTGGAATACTTTAAAGAGACCCGGGTGGACGTGCCCGCCTGCGACGTCGAGAAGGTCAGCCTGACGGTTGGCACTCGTGATCCGTTCACCGGTGGCTGTACCGCTGCGCCTCCCAGCGAGATCCCGGTCAACCAGGATGTTGCTATCTGTGTCCGGCAGGTTCTTCGCAACGGCGGGTCATCTCAGGCCGATGTGGTTGACACCCTGACCGTCGCGCCGCCGCTCACCTGTGACATCTGGCCGCACGATCCTATTCAGTGGGCTGTGACCATCCCGGCGAAGTCAGACGTCAGCAGGGACGACGACCTTACGATCCGCTGCTCGCAGCCCTCGACCCACGAATTCACATTCCAAGACACTCTCGTCATCACCACGCCGGGCTTCCCGGATGCGAACCCCAACAACAATTCGCTGGTGGTTCCATTTACGCTCGCCGTGATCGGCAACGCCGACGTGGCGATCAGCGGCCAATCGCTGGTCAGCCCGCCGAGCCAGATCAACGTGGGCCAGAGCGTTGACATCACCCTGGCCAAGACCCTTCACAACGGCGGCCCCTTCGGCCCAGCCAACGTCTCCATCACGGCCACCGCCGTTCCACCCGCCGGCTGCTCCGCTACGCCCAAGAGCAACCCCACCTCCGCCAGCCTGCCGGTCAGCACCGACGTAGTGGTCAACGAAGTGTGGACCATCAGTTGCTCCGAGCCGAGCACGCACGTCTTCACCTTCAACAACGCCATCGTCGTCACCGACGCCCACGTGACCGACGGCAACACCACCAACAACAGCGCCTCCACCCAGCTGTCGGTGGATGTGATCGGCAGCGCCGACGTGGCGATCAGCGGCCAATCGCTGGTAAGCCCGCCGAGCCAGATCAACGTGGGCCAGAGCGTAGACGTCACCCTGGCCAAGACCCTTCACAACGGCGGCCCCTTCGGCCCAGCCAACGTCTCCATCACGGCCACCGCCGTCCCACCCGCCGGCTGCTCCGCTACGCCCAAGAGCAACCCCACCTCTGCCAGTCTGCCGGTCAGCACCGACGTAGTGGTCAACGAGGTGTGGACCATCAGTTGCTCCGAGCCGAGCACGCACGTCTTCACCTTCAACAACGCCATCGTCGTCACCGACGCCCACGTGACCGACGGCAACACCACCAACAACAGCGCCTCCACCCAGCTATCGCTCGCCGTGATCGGCAGCGCCGACGTGGCGATCAGCGGCCAATCGCTGGTAAGCCCGCCGAGCCAGATCAACGTGGGCCAGAGCGTAGACGTCACCCTGGCCAAGACCCTTCACAACGGCGGCCCCTTCGGCCCAGCCAACGTCTCCATCACGGCCACCGCCGTCCCACCCGCCGGCTGCTCCGCTACGCCCAAGAGCAACCCCACCTCCGCCAGTCTGCCGGTCAGCACCGACGTAGTGGTGAACGAAGTGTGGACCATCAGTTGCTCCGAGCCGAGCACGCACGTCTTCACCTTCAACAACGCCATCGTCGTCACCGACGCCCACGTGACCGACGGCAACACCACCAACAACAGCGCCTCCACCCAGCTGTCGGTGGATGTGATCGGCAGCGCCGACGTGGCGATCAGCGGCCAATCGCTGGTAAGCCCGCCGAGCCAGATCAACGTGGGCCAGAGCGTAGACGTCACCCTGGCCAAGACCCTTCACAACGGCGGCCCCTTCGGCCCAGCCAACGTCTCCATCACGGCCACCGCCGTCCCACCCGCCGGCTGCTCCGCTACGCCCAAGAGCAACCCCACCTCCGCCAGTCTGCCGGTCAGCACCGACGTAGTGGTGAACGAAGTGTGGACCATCAGTTGCTCCGAGCCGAGCACGCACGTCTTCACCTTCAACAACGCCATCGTCGTCACCGACGCCCACGTGACCGACGGCAACACCACCAACAACAGCGCCTCCACCCAGCTGTCGGTGGATGTGATCGGCAGCGCCGACGTGGCGATCAGCGGCCAATCGCTGGTAAGCCCGCCGAGCCAGATCAACGTGGGCCAGAGCGTAGACGTCACCCTGGCCAAGACCCTTCACAACGGCGGCCCCTTCGGCCCAGCCAACGTCTCCATCACGGCCACCGCCGTCCCACCCGCCGGCTGCTCCGCTACGCCCAAGAGCAACCCCACCTCCGCCAGTCTGCCGGTCAGCACCGACGTAGTGGTCGACGAAGTGTGGACCATCAGTTGCTCCGAGCCGAGCACGCACGTCTTCACCTTCAACAACGCCATCGTCGTCACCGACGCCCACGTGACCGACGGCAACACCACCAACAACAGCGCCTCCACCCAGCTATCGGTGGATGTGATCGCTCAGGCGGACGTGGAGATCAGCAGCCAGGTGGTGGTGAGTCCGCCGGCGGAGATAGACGTCTCGCAGGACGTACCGGTGACCGTGCGGAAGACGCTGCACAACAACGGTGGCTACGGGCCGGTGGACGTGAGCATAAGCAGCAGTGCGGTGGCGCCGACGGGGTGCACGGCGACGGCCGCTGGGGAGAACCCCACGTCAGTCAGCCTCCCCGTGAACGTCAACATGGTGGTGGACGAGCTGTGGACGCTGCGCTGCACCGAGCCGAGCACGCACGTCTTCACCTTCAACAACGCCATAACGCTGACGACGCCGCACGTAGAGGACCCGGACCTAACGAACGACAGCGCCTCGACGCAGCTCTCAGTGGACGTGATCGCCCAGGCGGACGTGGAGATCAGCAGCCAGGTGGTGGTGAGTCCGCCGGCGGAGATAGACGTCTCGCAGGACGTACCGGTGACCGTGCGGAAGACGCTGCACAACAACGGTGGCTACGGGCCGGTGGACGTGAGCATAAGCAGCAGTGCGGTGGCGCCGACGGGGTGCACGGCGACGGCCGCTGGGGAGAACCCCACGTCAGTCAGCCTCCCCGTGAACGTCAACATGGTGGTGGACGAGCTGTGGACGCTGCGCTGCACCGAGCCGAGCACGCACGTCTTCACCTTCAACAACGCCATAACGCTGACGACGCCGCACGTAGAGGACCCGGACCTAACGAACGACAGCGCCTCGACGGAGCTGTCAGTCGTTGTCTGGGCCACCGCAAACCTGAGCCTGAGCCAGAGTCTGCTGAACCCGCCCAGCGATTTGCTGGTGGGCCAGAGCGCAGACGTGACCCTGCAAAAGGTAATCCACAACAACGGCCCCTTCGGCCCCGTCGACATCTCCATCGCCGGCGACGGCACCGCCTCCGCCGGCTGTGGGCTCACCCCCAAGTCCGGCCCCAGTGGCCTGAACGGGGTGCCGGTGGGCGGCGGCCGGACTGTGGATGAGGTCTGGACGGTGCAGTGCCGCCAGGTGGTGGGCCAGTGCGATTTCACCTTCGACAACTCGATTGAGGTGGTAACGGTACACGCCCGCGGCTCGGCTACGGCGTCCTCGAGTCTCTCGGTGCAATGCCGGCAGCAAGAGACGCCGACGCCAACACCCACAGCGACGCCGACTACCACACCGACTGCTACGCCGACTTCGACGCCGCCGGGCGCACCGACCATCACTCCGAGCCCGACGGCAACACCTACAGCGACGCCTACGCCTACGGGTACCCCTATCATCGCTCCCGAGACGCTGACGCCCAAGCCTACGCTGACGGCGACGCCTACGGCCACGCGCCCGCCTTCGGTGACGCCAGCCACGCCTTCCTCGCTGCCGCCTTCCGGTGGGGGTGCGACTCCGGAGGGGGCGGCCTGGCTTTGGCTCGCCCTGGCGGCCGCTGGTGGCCTGGCGCTGATGCTGTCAGCGACCTTGGTCTGGTTGGCCAAGGGGCGACGAGGGCAGTAGGCACTCTCCTCATTCCCCGGCCAAGGCCCCGGGCGGTACAGCTCCCGGAACCGCCCGGGGCCTTGGCATTGCTGCGCCCTGCAGCCATCGTCTTGCAGGAAAACCTCGGCCGTCCGGCCGTGAATCCGTAACAGGGCTGGGGCTGTCGTTGTCTTATATGTTGAGGGAGCCTGCCGAGGCTAGCTCATGTGGCGTATTAGGCATCAGCCCTTTCTCAAGGAGCCCCTGCGGGATGTCCGCGCCTTCAAGCGCTGGACCAGGGCCACAGCTAGCCTGTCCATCGCTGGACAGGCGCTCGTGTTCGTTATTATCTTCGAGCTGCCTGTGCTGCCCTCTGTCGTCGTGTTCGTCACCATGTGGGCCATCTCTCTGGTTGGCATCGAGCTCGCCTTCGCCCATGGGCTCCGCCTGGCCCGCAGCGGCGTCTATCCGGTGAAGCTGGCGGTGGAGATGGGCCCCCTGCGGGGCTTCGAGGAGTCCTGCGACGGCAGCGCCAAGCTTGTCGCTGAGCTCTTGGGGGCGGACGCCGCAGTGGTGGCCTGGATCGACCAGGACCTGCAGGAACTGGTGCCGGTGGCCGCGGGTGGCTTTCCCGAGCGCTGGGTGAAGACGGCCCCTCGCCTCTACCTGCCGGAGAGCGAGCTCCAGAAGCAGGTGCGCCGGGGCGAGGTGACCTTCCGCAGCTCCACCATTGGCGACCCCTGGTTTGCCGGCTTCGGCGAGTGGTGCTCGGTGGCCTATGTGCCCCTGGTTTCCCTAGATAAAGTTATCGGCGTACTGGGTCTCATGGGCGATCGGCGCTCCAGCATCCTGCGTGACCGGCGCCTGCTCAGCTCCATTGGCATTGCCATCGGGCTGTCCCTGGACAACGCTCGCCTGTACGATCAGGAACGGGAGCGGGCGGAACGTCTGCAAGAGCTGGCGCGCATGAAGAGCGACTTCCTGGTCACGGTGTCCCACGAGCTGCGCACGCCCCTCACTTCGGTCAAGACCGCCGCTGAGATGCTGGAGGAAGAGGAACAGTCGAAGCCTCCTAGCCCCAGCGGCCAGTTGGTGGCAAACATAGTCCGGGGCGCCAACCGCCTGAGCACGCTGGTGGCTGACCTGATGAGCATGGCCCGCCTTGACACGCGCGAGCTCCAGCTGGACATGCGACCGGTGGGCATGGGCGAGATGGTGGCCGCCGCCTGCACCCTCATCTACCCTTTGGTGGTGGCTCGCCACCAGACGTTGGACGCCAACTTCGAGACCCCTGGCCCCTTCATCCTGGCCGACCGCGAGCGCTTCGAGCAGATCCTGTTGAACCTGCTCTCCAACGCCAATCGCTTCACTCCCGCCGGCGGCCGTATTACCGTCCAGGTGCGCACCGACGACGACGACGAGGTGATCATCTCCGTGTCCGATACCGGGCCCGGTATCCCGCCCGAGGAGCAGCAGCACATCTTCGAGCCGTTCTTCCGCGGCCGCGACGAGGGCCGGCGGCGGGTACCGGGCATGGGCATGGGCCTGGCCATCGCCAAGTCGCTCACGGAGCTGCACAGCGGTCGTATCTGGTTGGAGAGCGGCGAGCACGGCAGCACCTTCTGCATCGCCGTCCAGCGGCAGGAGGAGCCGGCTCCCACACCCGTCCGCGCCGGCGCCGTCTAGATCCCGCCTTTCTTAGCGAATTCATAGGCTATAATGATGGCGGCCCGCCCGAGGCGGGTCAGGGCGCCCGCCATGCGCATACGCCACCTGCACCTGTCCGACTATCGCAACTTTCCTCGCCTCGACCTGATGCTGCCCGCCGGCCCGGCGGTCATCATCGGAGCCAATGCTCAGGGAAAGAGCAACCTCCTGGAGGCGATCCACCTGCTGGCGACCATGCGCTCCGTTCGCGCCGCCAGCGACGGCGAGCTGATCCGCTGGCAGAGCGATTCCCTGGCCGGGCCGCCCGTAGGCCGCCTGGTGGCGGATGTGGAGGCCCGCTCGGGCCCCCTGCGCTTGGAGATGGTCGTGCTGGGTCGCGGCGGCCAGGCCCCGCCGCCGGAAGGAGAGCGGGGCCCCGGTTCGCATGCCAGCAAGACGGTGCGGGTGAACGGCCTCGCCCGCCGTCTGTCGAGCGCTGTGGGCCAGCTGGCGGCCGTCCTCTTCACCGCCCACGACATGGACATGGTGGCCGGGCCGCCCTCCCTGCGGCGCCGCTATCTGGACATCGCCATCTCCCAGGTGGACGGCGCCTATCTGCGCTCCCTTCAGCGCTACGCCAAGGTGCTCCTCCAGCGCAATCACCTGCTGAAGCGGCTGCAGGAGGGCTCGGCCCGCCGCGAGGAGCTGGCTTTCTGGGACGAACAGCTGGTGGAGGAGGGGAGCGTGATCTTGCAGGCGCGAGCGCAGACCGTGTCGAGCCTGGCGCCCCTGGCCGTCGCTGCCCACGCCGATCTCAGCGATGGCCGTGAGGAACTGGCGCTGCTCTACGAGCCGCACCTGGGCGGCGGGATCGACGGGGAGGCGGCGGCGTCGCTGGCGCGCCAGGAGCTGGCAGGCGTCTTCGCCCAGGCGCTGGGCCGCTGGTCTGAGCGTGAGGTGCGCGTCGGGGCGACGGTGCTGGGCCCCCACCGCGACGACCTGCTCCTCCGGCTGGACGGTGTCTCGGCGGCGGCCTTCGCTTCACGGGCCCAGCAGCGCACCGTCGTCCTCGCGCTGCGCCTGGCCGAGGCTCGCTTTCTGCGCCAGCGGCGGGGCGATTCGCCGGTCCTCCTCCTGGACGATGTCCTCTCGGAGCTGGACACCCGCCGCCGGGTGGCGGTGCTGGTGGCGGTGGCCGACTACGAGCAGGTGCTCATCACCGCCACCGACCTCGACCGCTTTTCGCCGGACTTCCTGGCGCGGGCGGCCCTCTTTCGGGTGGCGGCCGGCTCGGTCGAGCCTATGGCGGCCTCCGCCGTCGAAAGAGGGGAGGCGTCCGGCGAGGCAGCATCACCGTGAGGGCGGCCGGCGCCACCTCGAACAGGGTGGGATAGGCAGGGCAGAAGTCCCCATCGAGCTGAACCGGCAGGACGCTCTCCTCTGCCAGTTCGACCCGCCGGACCTGGCGGTAGAGCACCGATGGCGCCCGCAGGTGGGCCTTCGCTAGCACCCGCAGCGTGTGGCGGACGATGTCCAGGGTGCCTTCTCCCGGGAAGAGGCACACGTCCAGGAGGCCGTCGTTGGCGTAGGCGTGAGCAGTGATCTCCGCCACGCCGCCGTAGTTGCGGGTGTTGCCCACGACCATCATCAGCAGGGGCGCCTCGAAGGGTTCGCCGTCCAGCAGGAGCCGCAGCCGCTGGCCGCGGAAGCGCAGCGACTCGCGGACGGCGGCGACGGCGTAGGCGGTGGCGCCCAGGTAGCGCTTGACCTCCAGCGGCAGCGAGGCGGCGATCTGGCCGTCCAGGCCGACGCCGGCCATCATGAAGAAGTAGCGTCCCTCGCCGGCGGCGCCCGCCCGACCGAGGTCCATGCGCCGCGCCTGGCCTTGGAGCGCCACTTGGAGGGCGGCCAGCGGGCGGCGGGGCAGGCCCACCTCCTTGGCCCAGACGTTGGCCGTGCCGGCGGGGATGACGGCTAGCGGCGTCTGGCTGCCCGCCAGGCCGTTAATGGCCTCGTTGATGGTGCCGTCGCCGCCGCAGACCACCACCAGGTCCCGCCCTTCGCCGACGGCGCGGCGGGCAATGGCGGTGGCCTCGCCCGCCCAACGGGTGAAGGCCCAGTCGGCTCGCCAATCCTGCGCCCTTAGCCAGGCGGCCGCCTCGCGCAGGTGGCGGCGCGGTGGCAGGTGGGGGGAGACGGGATTGACGATGACCAGGGCCGATCTCACCGGGCAGGCTCCGGCGCCATACTACCGTCTGGCTCCGGCTGCAGGCAAGGCGGGGATCGCGGGCGCGTGTCTACCACAGGCTCGCCTATTGGCCGCTCGTGGTGAGCCTGTCGAACCACGAGCCCCGCTCATCCTTCGACAGGCTCAGGATGAGCGGCCCGACGGCATGGCACGACCCGCTCCCGGTTGTGGGGCGGTGGCCGGCGGAAGCGGCCATTGACACCGGCCATTGACAGCGGGACGGCTCCCACTATCATGAAGGGCGAAATGAGCACGCGGATCCTGGCCGGCGTCGCCATCCTGGCCGCGTTCCTGCTGGCCGCCTGCGGTGGCAGCGGGGGAGGCTCGCCGAGCACGGGGACACCGTCCGCTGCCGCCAGCCCGGTGGCGCCCGGGACGCTGCGACTCACCTGGTACGGCCACTCCATGTTCCTCATCCAGAGCCCCGGCGGCGTCAACGTTCTGACGGACCCCAATTCCGGCATCGGCTACCCGAAGCCGGCTCTCCCCAAGATTCGATGTCGTCACCGTCAGCCACGACCACTTCGACCACAACAAGGTCGATGTCGCCGGCAGCGGCGTTCGCGTGCTGAAGGGCCTCCAGGGCGGCGACTGGGCGAACATCGATGAGACCATCGGCGACGTGCACATCCGCACTATCCCCACGTTCCACGACGACCAGCAGGGCGCCCAGCGGGGCAAGAACAGCATGTTCCTGTTCGAGGTGGCCGGCATGCGCCTGCTTTTCGCCGGCGACCTGGGCCACGTTCTCAGCGATGAGCAGCTTGCGGCCGTGGGCGACGTGGACGTTCTCCTTCTGCCGGTGGGGGGCCAGTTCACCATCGGCGCGGCCGAGGCGACACAGGTGGTGGGGCAGCTCAAGCCGGGCCTGGCAGTGCCCATGCACTACAAGACGGACGTGGTCAGCTTCTCCGGCAGCGACAAGCTCCAGCCGGTCGAGCCGTTTCTGGAGGGCAAGACGGTGGAGCGACCGAGCGCCAACTCCGTGACCATCGAAAAGGCGCGCCTCCCCCAGCCGACAACGATCGTCCTGATGCCCTACCGGTAGGCCGTCAAGCTGTGGCCGGCTGCCCGGGGGTGCCCGTCGGGCGCAGGGCCTCCAGATCCGCTTCGTCGCCCAGGACCATCAGCCGGTCGCCTACCTCCAGGACGGTCGTGGGCCGCGGCCCTACCTGAATGGGGCCGGCCGGCTTCTGGATGGCGAGGACGATTGCGCCGGGACAGTCGATGAAGCAGCCCTCGATGGTCAGGCCGGCCAGGCCCGACTCCTCTGTCACCTTCAGCTCGGCCAGGATCTGCTCGCCATGGCGGCCGGAGGCCAGGGTGTCGATGAAGTCGAGGACCAAAGGCTGAAGGGCGGAGAGGGCCATGCGCCGGCCGCCGATGCTGTAGGGCGAGATAACGCGGTCAGCGCCGGCCCGGTGCACCCGTTCCTCGCTGGCCGGCTGGCCGGCGCGCGCCACCACGAACAGGCGCGGGTTGAGGGCCTTGGCCGCCAGCACGATGTAGGTGTTGCCGGCATCGGAGTCCGAGGCGGCCAGCAGGCAGCGGGCATGCTGGATGCCCGCCTCCAGCAGCGTGGTGTCGGTGGTGGCGTCCCCTTCGACGATCAGGTAGCCCTTCTTGCGAGCCCGCTCCAGCGATTCCGGGACCGACTCCACGATGACAAACGTTACCTTGCGGGCGGCGAACTCGCGGGCGATCTCGTCGCCCACCCGGCCGAAGCCGCATAGGATGTAGTGATCGCGCAGGGCCTCGATCCTTCCCCTCATTCTACGCACCCCCAGGGCCAAGCCCAGGTCTCCCTCCACCACCGTGGCCACCAACGTGGTCAAAATGTAGAAGGCCACGCCCACTCCAAACAATATCAGAAAGATGGTGAAGATGCGCCCGCCGTTGCTGAGGGGATGCACTTCGCGGAAGCCGACCGTCGTGACTGTGATGGCCGTCATGTAGAGGGCATCGAGGAAGGACCAACCCTCGATGAGGACGTAGCCCAACACGCCCAGCGTGAGCAGGGCGGAAAGGAGAACCGCCGCCAGCCGGAGGCGGCGCTCAGGCTGAACTAGAGGCAAGGGCGCCGGAGCGCGCCGAAGCACTAAGCCGCCTCCTCTTGTCGGTTAAGGCGCGAATTTGTCGAAGACGGGCGGGAACATCAGGACCATGGCCGCGACGAAGAGGACAAGGGAGATCGCGCTGGCCGCCAGGATCACCCGGTCGCGGCGATAGAGGAGGATGTGGAGCACCGGCCAGGTGGCCGCCCAGGCGATGAGGCCCAGGCTGCTCTTCCCGGAGAGAGGGCCGACCGCCTCTTTCCAGGCCAGCTTGTTTGCCAGGTCTGTATTAGCCTCGGCCAGGCTGGTGAACAGCCCCAGCACGAAGATGCCTATCGCCGCCGCCAGGAGGGCGGCCGCCGCCGCGCCATCCCGCGCGCGTATTTCTTGAGTTTCCTGCTGAGCCATCGTGTGCTCCCTCCCCTACACCGGCGCGTTCTTGGTGATTAGCGCGCCGAAGACGGCGGCGATGCCGGCCGCGGCGAAAGCCACGGCGAACATGGCCATCAAGGTGTAACGCACCAGCGGCTTGTCGGCCAGGCGCGGCCCGTAGTAGGTAACCATTACGGCCACCGCCGTGGCCAGGATGGGGGCGAGAAAGGCGATGTGCTCTTTCCATTCCATCCCGAACTTGTGCCACAGGTCCAGGTGAGGGTCGGCCAGGAGGAATGCCCTCGGATACTCTTTGAGGTCCGCCCCCGCAGGTGGCTTGGCCCGGTACCACGGATAGACGACATAGGTACCGGTGATGACCGCCGCCCAGGAGATAGCGGCCATCCCCCACGTCCCGACGACGAGGCGCCGCAGCCTCTCGCGGACGCCCTCTGGGGTCGCGAGCTTCCAGGTGAAGCTCCAAAGTCCGGCCAGGCCGCCAGCGAAAGCGAGGAGGAATATGGTGCCCAGCACCAGGCCATGCATGACAGCCCACCCGTCGCGATAGCTGAGTTCCATGCCGCAGCCCTCCCTCGTCCAGGATTAAGTGATTGTAGAATTGACCTCCTGATTTGTCAAGTTTACGGCCGCTCAGCCCGCGAACTGCTTGCGCTTCTGGGCCACGTAGTCCACCAGGATGTACTGGCCCAGATTGTCGGGCGTGGTGTAGAAGACGCGTCCCTTGTTCATCTTGGCGATCTGGTGGACGAACTCTTTGAGGTAGTAGTTGCGGTCTAGCATGAAGGTGTTGATGACGATGCCCTTCTTGGTACAGCGGCGAACCTCTCGGAGGGTCTCGCGGATGGTGATGGGGCTGGGCGGGTAGGCGAAGTAGGAGCGGCCGTGCTCCAGGTGGGCGGTGGGCTCGCCGTCGGAGATCATGATCACCTGGCGGGTACCCACGTTGTGCCTGGCTAGGAGCTGCTGGGCCAGCATGAAGGCGTGGTGCATGTTGGTGCCCAGCACCGATTCGTCCCAGCGCACGTAAGGGAGCTCCTCGGCGGTGAGCTCGCGGGCGTAGGCCGAGAAGCCCAGGATGTACAGGCTGTCCTTGGGGAACTGAGTGCGGATGAGGTTGTTCAGGGCCAGCGCCACCTTCTTGGCCGCCTGGAAGCTCCCCCGCAGGGCCATCGACCACGACAGGTCAAGCATCATCACCGTCGCCGTCTGGGTGACCTGCTCCGAGGCGAAGACCTGAAAGTCGTCCCTATCCAGCCGCACCGGCACGTGCGGCCCCTCGCGGAAGACGGCGTTCATCATCGTCTCGCCGAGATGGAGATGGAACGGGTCGCCGAACTCGTACTTCTTCGTCTCGTCGGTGCGGTCGCCGCCGGAGCCGCGCTCGCGCAGGGGGTGCTTGCCGGAGTCGGCCTTCTTGAGCTGGGCGTAGATCTCGCCCAGCGCCTTCTGGCCGATCTTGCGGACGCCCCGCGGCGTCAGCTCCCAGGTGCCGCCCTTGCGCCGGATGTAGCCTGCCTGCTCCAGGATCTCCAGGAACTCCTTCAACTGGCGGAAGGTCTCGTGGGCCTGTTCGCCCAGGAGCTTGCGCAGCTTCTCCTCGTCGATGTCGTCCAGGCTGCCGCCGTACTGGGTGCGCTCCAGCTGCTTTTCCAGCTCGTCTAGCCCCTGGAGGCGGTCCATGAGGTGCATGGCCTCCAGGAGGTCGAGGTCCTCCTCGCCGCGGAACGGGTACTGGTTGCGCAGGTCGCGCATGGGGTAGAGGATGTCGAGGTTGATGCTCAGCTCCTGAAGGTCGCGCATGAGCTCCGGGTCGGCGATCTTCTCCGCCAGCAGGTCCTGGAGCTGGCGGCGCATATCGGCCGGAAGGCTGTCCAACAGGCTCTGCATGGCGCCGATCTGGTGCTGCATCTGGGCGATGAGCTCGTCCAGGCTCTGGGGCGGGTTCGGACCGAACAGGTCGCCGTACTTCTGCATGAACTGCTGGAAGTCCGGCTCGCCGCCGGCCATCTTCTCCGAGAGCATCTGGTTGAGGTCGCGGATCATCTCCTTCATTCGCTGCATGTCCTGGGGGCTTAGGCCGGCGATCTGCTGGGACAGGTTCTTGAAGAAGGAGTCCATCATCGCCTGTCGGAGCATCTCCATGAGCTCCTGGAACTTGCGGCCAGCCTCGGGGTCTATGAACTCGTAGTTCTGGAGCTCCTTGATGCGGCCGCCCAGGTCCTCGGGCAGGTTGTCGAGGAAGCCCTTCTTCTTCTCGGCGATGCCCTTCAGCATCTCGGCCATCTGGCGGTCGCCCTGGTTGGGCGCCAGGCCGGCGTCCTTCATCGCCTCCTGGAACGCCTGGAGAGGGCTCTCTAGGCCGGCTAGCTGGCGGGTGGCCTCGTCGAGGCGGCGCTCCAGCGTACCTTTCTCCAGGTCGAGGATCTCGCCCAGCTTCTTCTGGATATCGTCCAGCGCCGAGCTGAGGTTGTAGCGGTCCAGCGACTGGCGGCGCTGCTGGCGAAGCTGCTGAAGCAGGTCGCGGAGGCCCTGGAGACGCTGGCCCAGGGGGTTACGCATGCCCCGCTGAAGCAGGTTGCGCAGGGCGTGCTGCAGGTCGCCGAAGTTCATGAGATCATCGGTGATCCCGGCCAGGACGTCGTCGGGGTCGAGCGGTGGTATCTCCTGGCTGCCGTCCCACTCAGAGTAGCGATAACGTGCGGTCATGTGATCGACCTACGAGTCCGCCGGCTGGCCGTCTGAGAAGCGCCAGCGGGTCGGGCTGCCGGCAAAATCTCTCTCGACAAAGGCGAACGCCACGCGCGGGCGCACGACATAGACGGAACCGGCGGTCTGCTCTGGCCGCCAATTGTACTTCGCCTGGTAGGCGTCGGCGAATTCGGCATAGGCGGATGGGTTCGCAACCAGCTCCGCGACGCCCTCCAGGATGATCGCTTCCTCGGTCCGCTCGGTGCACACCACGCATCTCGGATTCGCGGCCAAGTTCTGCGCCTTCCGTGTGTTCTCGCCGGTGCTGAAGTAGAAGGCATCGCGCAGCCAGACGCCCCATACCGGCATGACGTGCGGCCGGCCGTCCGGGCGCGTCGTGGCGACCCAGTAGTTGTGCGACTTGGCGATGCGTTCGGCGGCCCAGCTCCAGGGGAGCAAGCCCCGGCCGCTATCGGCGTCGAGGATGCCGTAGCCGGGCATGTAGGGTCGGCTGGCCTCAGGGGCCGCAGGATCTCTCACCGTCTACCCCCGGTACTGGACGCGGCCGGCCAGCTTGTCCTTGTTCAGGCGCTTGTTCAGGTGCAGGCCCTCCAGCACAAACTCCACCGCCGCGGCTGTGAGGCCGGGGTGGCCGGCGCCGTCCAGTTTGTCTACGGCTGCGCTCAGGCCCTCCACTCGGCGGGCCACGCGCACGTAGTCGGCGGAGGGAAGGCTATCGCCCACCTCCACCGCGAAGCCCTCCTTGAAGCGGGTCACCACCGGCTCCAGCTCGCTCAGGGCAAAGTGGCGGTTGAACACCGCCACCACCGCCGCCTGGATCAGCTTCTCGATGATCTGATCCTCGCGGCCCTCCTCCACCGTCTCGAACTCCAGCTTGCCGCTGATGGACGGGATGACGTAGGGCAGGTCGCTGATGCGGGGCACGATGTCCTTCTCGTTCAGGCGGATGGCGCGGCGGAAGGCGTTGGCCAGCAGGCTCTCGTAGTCGGCGATGGAGGCGCGCACGGAGACGCCGGAGCGCTGGTTGATATCAGGGCTGCGACGGGCCAGGCGGGTGATCTCCGCCACGACCTCTTTCATGTACTGCGGGACGTTCACCGGGTGCTGGTCGCCCTCGAAGGGGGTGCGCTCCTGCTCCATGATGGCGATCTCGTGCTCGGCGTGGCGAGGGTAGTGGGTGCGGATCTGGGCGCCGTAGCGGTCCTTGAGGGGCGTGATGATGCGGCCGCGGTTGGTGTAGTCCTCGGGGTTGGCGCTGGCCACCAGGAACACGTCCAGCGGCAGGCGGACGCGATAGCCGCGGATCTGGACGTCACGCTCCTCCATGATGTTCAGCAGGCCCACCTGGATGCGCTCGGCCAGGTCCGGCAGCTCGTTGATGCGAGAAGATGCCGCGATTGTGGCGAGGGACGAGGCCGTAGTGGATGGTGAGTTCGTCGGAGAGGTAGCGGCCCTCAGCCACCTTGATCGGGTCCACCTCGCCGATGAGGTCGGCGATGGTGATATCGGGCGTGGCCAGCTTCTCGCCGTAGCGGTCGTCGGGGGTCAGCCAGGTTATCTCGATGTCGTCGCCTTCCTCGGCCAGCCAATCGCGGCAGCGCCGGCAGATGGGGTCGAAGGGGTTGTCGTTGATCTCGCAGCCGGCGATGGCGGGCACCTCCTCGTCGAGGAGGCCCACCAGGGAGCGGATGAGGCGAGACTTGGCCTGACCGCGCTCGCCTAGAAAGATGATGTCCTGGCCCGAGAGGATGGCGTTTTCGAGCTGGGGGATGACCGTCTCCTCGAAGCCGATGATGCCTGGGAATAGGTCCTGGCCGGCGCGGATCTTGGCGATGAGGTTCTGCCGCATCTCCTCCTTGACGGTGTGGAGATGATAGCCGGAGCTACGTAACTCGCGGACGGTTGTGGCCTTCTTGGTGGACACGTCGCCTCCCTCTCTCCTCCCCCTATTGGCCGCCCCGGCCTCGCGAGGCCAGGAAGCGGGCCACCTCATCCCGGGCGAACTGGGGAAGGGGCTCTCTCGCGCCACTACATCTTTCTATTATAACGCCCCCGCTCGCCTGCGTGACGGCGCCGATGCAGGCGGCGGCGATGTCGGCCTCTGCCAGGCGGGCCAGGAGGGCGTCGCGGCGGGCGGCCGGCACGGCGATGAGCAGGGCGCCAGAGGCCAGGAGCCCCAGGGGCTGAAGCGCCGCCGCCCGGCAGATGGCCTCGGTGCAGGGGAGCAGAGGGATGTCCGCCTCCCGGACGGCTATGCCCACGCCGCTGGCCAGCGCCAGCTCGGAGAGGGCGGTGGCCAGGCCGCCCTCCGTGGGGTCGTGCATGGCGTGCGCAGCCTCCGATTCTGCCGCCAGCAGCGCCTCGCGTACCACGCTCAGCCCCGGCCGGAAGATGTAGCCGCGCGCCTCCTCCAGCACGGCGGCGGACACACCCAGGCGCTCGAGAATCTCCCCCGCCTCGCGGGCCAGGACCGCTGTTCCTTCGATGGCGATGCCTTTGGTCAGAACCAGGCAGTCGCCCGGCTGAGCGCCGGAGCTCTGCACCAGCCGCCCGCGGTCCACCTCGCCCAGCATCGCCCCCACCACAATGGGGCGCTCGAGGCCGTAGGTGATCTCGAAGTGGCCGCCGACCAGCTCTATCGCCATGCTCTGGCAGGCGTCCAGCACCTGCTGGAAGATGCTTTCGGCCAGCGAGGGGGCGGCGCTCTCGGGCAGGAGGATGGTGGCCAGGAACCAGGCTGGGCGGGCTCCCATGCAGGCTACGTCGTTGGCGTTGATGTGGACGGCGTACCAGCCGATCAGATCACTGGCGAAGGTGATGGGGTCGCTCTTCGCCACAAGCAGCCGCTCGCCCATTTGGATGACGGCGGCGTCCTGCCCCACGCCGGGCCCTACCACCACTCGCCCCGAGCGGTCGGGGCCGATGCGGGCCAGGAGCTGGGCCAGGAGCTGGTTGGGTAGCTTGCCTGCGTCCAACGTGCGCCTCCTGGTCTTCGATTCTAGGCCGCGGCGAGGCGTCGTTCAAACGCCCGGCAAGGCCGTTTGACCGGTTGGGGGGCTTCCGATAGAATTGCCCATTACGGTGGCGAGGTGGATTCATGGGATACGAGGAGGCTCTCCGGCGCGTTCCTCTCTTTGCCGACCTCGAGTCGGCTGACCTGGGCGCCTGGCCAAGCTGCTGGTGCGCCGGCGCTACGAGGCGGGCGAGGTGATCCTGAGGCAGGGGGACGAGGCTGTCGGCTTCTTCATCGTGTCCTCGGGGGCGGTGCGTGTGGTCAGGGACATGGGCAGCGACAAGGAGCACACCCTGGCGACGCTGGCGGCGGGCGAGTTCTTTGGTGAGACGGCTCTCATGGACGGCTATCCCCGTACAGCCAGCGTCCAGGCGGTGGAGAAGACGGAATGCCTGGCCATGACCCGCTGGGACTTCATGAGCGAGCTGAAGGGCAGCCCCTCGATGGCTGTGGAGGATCGTGCGGGTGCTTGCGCGCCGCCTGCGCCAGGCCGACGCCAGCTAGAGGGCGAGCACGCCTTTACGCACCCCGAGGAAGCTGATACCCTGGCTTCAGCATTGCGCAGTTCGCTAGCTGAGGCGGCCACATGGAGCTTCCCGTTGGCTACCGGTTCCGATGGCAGACGGATCGTCATGTCGACGTTGGGGCAATCGGGCAGCCGCCATCATGATCCCCTTCCGGTTCCTGTTCACAGCAGGTGAGACGGCAGGAGGTGACCAATGTTGCTGAGGCGTCGCTCGGACAAGGTTGAGGTGCTGAAGAAGGTGCCGCTATTCAGCGGGGTGAGGCGGCGTGACCTGGACCTCATCGCCAGCGAGGCTGACGAGGTGGCCGTGGATGCGGGTAAGGTGTTGGCTCGCCAGGGCGGGATCGGGACGGAGTTCCTCCTGATACTGGAGGGCGAAGCTCGAGTCGAGAAGGACGGAAAGGTCATCGCCCGCCTGGGCCCCGGCGATTTCTTCGGGGAGATGTCGCTGATAGACGGAAAGCCGCGCAGCGCCGCCGTCATCGCCGAGAGCCCCGCGGTCCTACTGGTCGTCGAGGCACGCTCCTTCAGAAGGCTCCTGGACGCGGTTCCCGGGCTGCAAAGGCAGGTGCTGGTCACCGTCTGCGCGCGCCTACGTGCCGCCGACGCGGCCCTGGCATCGGTCAACTAGCCCAGCGCCTTGGCGGGAGCGCCGACCGAAGGCAGAGGCCTGCCAGGTCTGTTCTCATCTCTGTCCTAGCGGCACGTGATGGTGCGCACAGGAGCTTGCGACTTTTCCCGGATTCCGGTCTATTCCTCTTGACATTCGGAACAGAATGGGTATGCTTGTCCAGAAGCACATCTTATATCTGGGGGCGGCAATGCCTCCGAAGGGAGGTAGTACGATATGCAGGCTTACTGCCTCAAGTGCCGGGCCAAGCGGGAGATGCGGAACCCACAGAAGGTGACCTTGAAGAACGGTCGGCCCGCTACCCAGGGCACCTGCCCGGTTTGCGGGACGAAGATGTACCGCATCGGCAAGGCCTAGGTCTCCCCTTCCTCGCTGTACAGTCGAGGCCTACGACAAGCGAGAGCCGGATGGGGCCACGCGGCCCCATCCGGCCTCACTGTTGGCGCCGCTGACGGGCGCTAGGCGGGCCGCGGCAGCTGCCCCGCCAGCACTCGCTCCAGCAGGGTCTGCGGATTCACCTGAAGGATCTCCTCCAGGTCCTTCTCCTCCAGCCCCGCCCCCAGCACGATTCCCCGCGCTCGCTCCTCTGTCAGAAACTCCAGGCCGTGATTATCAGAGTCGACGATGAGACGCGCCCCGGCGAGGCGGGCCATGCGGGCGACCTGGCCGTTGGTGGCGCTGTGGTTGGGCTTGGCCGATAGCTCCAGGAACACACCGTTGCGGGCGGCCAGTGCCGCCTCCTCGCGGGTGATGAGCCCAGGGTGGGCCAGGATGTCCACGTCGGGGCAGCTCACCGCCGCCAGGTTTGTCCCCTTCTCCACCGGCTCGGAGATGGTCTCGCCGTGCACCACCACCAGCCACAGCCCGGCCTCTTTGGCCGCCCGCGCCGCCTCGGCGATGGCCGTGGCCGGCAGGTGGGTCAGCTCTACGCCGGGCAGCGCCGCAATGTGCCAGCGGTCGCGGGCCAGCGCGCAGTCTTCGCCCAGCTCTTGGGCGAAGCGCCCCAGGGCGGCGATGCCGGCGTGGTCAGTGACGCCGACCGCCCGGTAGCTCGCGACGGCGGCGCGCCGGATGAGCTCGATGGGCGAGAGCTCGCCGTCGCTGAGGGTGGTATGCGTGTGGAAGTCGTAGATCATCGGTCAAGGCTCTCCTTGCGTGTTGTTCCAGCATAGCCCACTCGACAGCGGATGGGAAGTCAGGCAGATCGCCTCCTTGTCGCTCTCAGGGTTGGGCGCTACAATGCAATGGCGAGCGGACCATGACCACTAGAGGCTCTCGACGTCCAAGAAAGGAGGCCGCAAAGGCCTTGGGCAAGATCAACGTCGCCATCATCGGCGTAGGCAACTGCGCCTCGTCCCTCGTCCAGGGAGTCCACTACTACCGCAACGCCGAGGACAGTCTGTTCGTGCCAGGGCTTATGCACGTGAACCTGGGCGGCTACCACGTGAGCGAGATCGAGTTCACGGCCGCGTTCGACATCGATGCCAACAAGGTAGGCAAAGACCTGGCCGAAGCCATCTTCACCCCGCCCAACAACACCCACAAGTTCTGCGACGTCCCCCGCCTGGGCGTTCGCGTCCACCGTGGCATGACCCACGACGGTCTGGGCAAGTACCTGTCGCAGATCATCCGCAAGGCGCCCGGCTCCACCGACGATATCGTCCACATCCTGCGGGACACCGAGACCCACGTGGTGGTGAACTACCTGCCGGTGGGGACGGAAGAAGGCACCAAGTGGTACGTGGAGCAGATCCTCGCCGCCGGCTGCGCCCTCGTCAACTGTATCCCCGTGTTTATTGCCCGCGAGCCCTACTGGCAGCGGCGCTTCCAGGAGCACGGCCTGCCCATCATAGGCGACGACATCAAGTCGCAGGTGGGGGCCACCATCCTCCACCGCGTCCTCACCCGCCTCTTCCGCGACCGGGGTGTCCGCCTGGACCGCACCTACCAGCTCAACTTCGGCGGCAACACCGACTTCCTGAACATGCTGGAGCGCGAACGCCTGATGTCCAAGAAGATCAGCAAGACCGGCGCCGTCACCTCGCAGCTCGACTACGAACTGCCCGAGGGCGACGTCCACATCGGCCCCAGCGACTACGTGCCGTGGCTGCTGGACCGCAAATGGTGCCACATCCGCATGGAGGGCACCTCCTTCGGAGACGTTCCCCTGAACCTCGAGGTGAAGCTGGAGGTGTGGGATAGCCCCAACTCGGCCGGCGTCGTTATCGACGCCATTCGCTGCTGCAAGCTGGCCCTGGACCGTGGCATCAGCGGCGCCCTGGAGGGGCCATCCGCCTATTTCATGAAGTCGCCGCCCAAGCAGTATACGGACGAGGAAGCCCGCCACATGGTGGAGGAGTTCATCGGAGACCAGCACAAGGAAGGGATGACCGAGCCGCGGCCGGAGGAGTAGCCCCCGTACCTGCTCCTGGCCTATCCCGATGTGGAAGTACCTGCTGCTCCTGGCCTCTCTCTACCTCCTTGCGCCGTTGCCGGCTCGCATCCTCTACGGCATAGCCAACCTGGCCGGCGAGCTAGCCTACGTTCTCTTCGCCCGAGTGCGCCATAACGTCTGGGACAACATGCGCCACGTGATGGGGCCGGCCACCCCCAAGGCCGAGCTACGGCGAGCAGCCCGCCAGGTGTTTCGCGACACCGCCCGCTACTACGCCGACCTCATTCGGCGACCCCGGCTGGACGTGCAGCGGTTCTACGACCGCCAGTTGGTCTACCACGGGTTCGAGGAGAATCTTGCCGCCCCCTTGAAGCGGGGCAAGGGCGTCGTCCTGGTGAGCGGCCACTTCGGCGGCGCTGAGCTCGTTCTTCAGGGCCTGCTGCCGCTGGGGATAAAGGTGGTGGCCCTAACGGAGCCTCTGGAGCCGCCGGCCCTCTCGCGCCTCGTGCACCGCCTGCGCTCCAGCACCGGCCACACGTTCCTGCCGGTGAACCTGACGAACGTCAAGGCCGCCCTGCGCCACCTGAAGGCCGGCGGCGTCGTCGCCCTTCTGACCGACCGCGACATCGAGGGGAGAAGCCTGCGCATCCCCTTCTGCGGCGCGCCGGCCAGCATGCCGGCGGGGGCGGTGGAGCTGGCCATGCGCACCGGCGCTCCCCTCGTGCCCGTCTTCCCCCACCGGCGGGACAACCGCTACGAGGCTGTCGTGGAGCCTCCCGTGGAGCTGGTCGACACCGATGATCGTCAGGCCGACCTGAAAACCAACGTCGGCCGGTTGCTGGAGCGCTTCGAGTCCCACCTGCGCAGTGACCCCGGCCAGTGGACGGTGCTGGAGGCGGTGTGGGAGGATGGGAAGGCGGGCAAACCATGAGCGCAGGCACCAGTACCGGTGGAGCCGAAGGCAAGGCCGACCTGCACATCCACACCGCCATCGGCGACGGCATGGCCGAACTGCCGGAGCTCCTCGACTACGTGGAGCAGGAGACGGACCTCGACGTCATCGCCGTCACCGACCACGACAACATCCGCGGTGGCCTGGAGGCCCGCGAGCTGTGCGCGCGGGGACCCTATCGCTTCCAGGTGGTCGTGGGCGCCGAGGTGACGGCCATCGAGGGGCACGTGCTGGCCCTGTTCGTCGAGGAACCTGTCCCGGGCCTGCGGCCGGTGGAGGAGGTCCTGGAGGCGATCCACCGCCAGGGGGGTCTGTGCATCATCCCTCACCCGCTGGCCTTCCTCACCCGCAGCATCGGCCGGCGCACCCTGGAGCGCATCGCGGCCATGGGGCGCGAGGGGGTATACTTCGATGGCATGGAGGTGGGGAACGGCACCTTCGCCGCCCGCATGAGCGCCGCAAAGGCCACCCGGTTGAACCGCGAACGCTACCACTTGGCCGAGGTGGGCGGCAGCGACGCCCACTTCCTGAAGGCGGTGGGCACCGCCCACACGCTGTTCCCCGGCGCCACTGCCCAAGACCTGCGCGGCGCCATTCTGGAGCGGCGCACCAGCGCCAGCACGGGCCACCACCCGACCCTGCGCGAGCTGGGTCTGCGTCAGGTGGTGCGCCAGAGCTGGCGGGGCCTCATGGTCACGCCGCGCACCATGGGCTGGGGACCAACCGCCAAGAGCTTCGTCCAGCGCATTTTCCCCTTCGTGCGATGAAGATCGGTCTGGTCACCCCGTACGACTTCTGCGTGCCCGGCGGGGTAAACTCGCATGTCGGCTACCTGGCCGACAACTTCCGCCGCCTGGGCCACAACGTGCGCATCCTGGCCCCCGTTTCGCGGCCGGAAATGCTGGAGCGCGACGATGTCATCGCCATCGGCGAGCGGACCATCGGCCTGCCCGCCGGCGGCTCGGTAGCGCACGTTACCCTCTCGCTGACCCTCGGCCCGAAGGTCGACCGTGTGCTGGCCCGCGAAGCGTTCGAGATAGTCCATCTGCATGAGCCGTTCGTCCCCCTTCTCCCCTTTCAGGTGCTTCGTCGCTCCAAGGGGCTGAACGTGGCTACCTTCCACGCCGCCAAGGACCAGGGCCGTCAGTGGTACGCCTACTTCAAGCCGGCCATCTCTCATTGGTGGCCTCGCATCGGGGGGAAGATCGCGGTGTCCCCCGCCGCCCTGCGCCTGGTGGCGCGCTACTTCGACGACCACTACGAGGTCATCCCCAACGGCGTCGACTACGATCGGTTCGCGACGCCGGCGCCGCCCATGCCCGAGTTCAAGGACGGGAAGCTCAATGTGCTCTTCCTGGGGCGGCTGGAGAAGCGCAAGGGCCTTCCTTACCTGCTCCAGGCCTACGAGCAGGTCAAGGCCCGCCTGCCGGATTCGCGTCTGATCATCGTCGGGCCCGACGGCGGCATGCGGGCCGGGGCGGAGGCGTTTGTGCGGCGGCACGGCCTGACGGACGTCGTTTTCACCGGCTACGTGTCGGACGAGGACAAGCCGCGCTATTACCGCACCGCCGATGTCTTCTGCGCCCCCAACACGGGCAACGAGAGCTTCGGCATCATCTTGCTGGAAGCCATGGCTGCCGGCGCGCCCGTAATCGCTTCTGGTATCGAGGGCTTCGCCTACCTGATGGAAAATGAGAAGGAGGGCCTGCTGGTGCCACCGCGAGATGCCTTCGCCCTGGCCGACGCCCTGCTCCAGGTCCTGCCGGACGCCGACCGGCGCCACGAGATGGGCCGCTGCGGCCAGGAGAAGGCGCGGCAGTTCTCTTGGGGCCGCGTCTCGCAGCAGGTGCTGACCTTCTACCAGCGGGTGGCCGGCGCGGCGCGGGCTTAGGGGCGATGTTCTCCCTCTTGCCGCGCACCGTCCCCCGCCGCATCACCGACCCCATTGTCGCGGTGCTGGCCAAGGCGCACGTCACCCCCAACGCTGTCACCTTCGTGGGGGTGCTGGGCGCCGCCGGCGCCGCTGTGCTCCTGGCGCGGGGCCAGTTCCTGGCCGGCGGCATCGTCGTCCTGGCGGCGGGCGCGATGGACCTGCTGGACGGGGCACTCGCCCGCGCCACCGGCCGGGTGACCCGCTTCGGCCAGGTATTTGACGCCACCATGGACCGCGTCTCCGAGGCGGCCATCCTGTTCGGCATCCTCTACTACTACGTGAACCGTGACGCCGTCCAGGAGTCGCTGCTGGCCTTCGCCGCTATCGCCGGCTCGATGCTGGTGAGCTACGTGAAGGCACGGGGCGAAGTGCTGGGCATCACCATCCGCGAGGGGCTGTTCACCCGGGCGGAGCGCGTGATCCTGATCGGCGGTGGCTCTATAATTGATCAAGTCAGGATCGCGCTCTGGATCCTCGCCGTCCTGGCCAACGCGACCGCCGTCCAGCGCCTGTATCTCATCTGGCGCAAGACCCGTGAGGGCGCCAAGGGAGAATCAGGTGATACCGCTTAAGGAGCAGGAGTACCTGCGCGAGAGGTTTGCGAGCGACCTGGTGAGTCAGGTGCGCATCGACTTCTTTACCCAAAAGGAGTCGGCGCTGTTCGTGCCCGGCCGCCAGCCCTGCCAGTACTGCAAGCTCACGCGCCAGATGCTGGAGGAGATGGCCGCCCTGAGCGACCTGATCAGCCTCCGCCAGCACACCATCGACGACGACCGGGAGACCTTCGCCCGCTACGGCGTGGACAAGATACCGGCCGTGGTTCTGCCCGCCGGCGATGGGCGCTGGCTGAAGTACTACGGATTCCCCAGCGGTCACGAGTTCGTGACCGTGATGGAGACCATCGTTGACCTATCGCGGGGCAACCGCCTGCTGACGGACGCTGCGCGCAGGAGACTGCGCAGGATAAAGAGGGGCGTGCTCATACAGGTGTTCGTCACGCCGTCCTGCCCCTACTGCCCGCAGATGGCCCGCCTGGCCTACCACATGGCCCTGGAGAGCCCTCACATCACCGCCGAGGTCATCGAGGCGCAGGAGTTCCCGGAGCTGAGCCAGCGGTTCAAGGTGCGGGCCGTCCCCACCACCGTGGTGTCCGCTGAAGGCGCGCCCATCCCCGGCGGGGCCGGCCAGATGACTATCCCCGGCGCGGTGCCCGACACAGTCCT
The DNA here is from genome assembly GCA_963701285.1 of uncultured Chloroflexia bacterium. Taxonomy (GTDB): domain Bacteria; phylum Chloroflexota; class Dehalococcoidia; order SM23-28-2; family SM23-28-2. The sequence goes on from OY969584.1 coordinate 1,134,990, forward strand.
CATGGACGTGATCGAGCGGGTGGTGCAGCCGGCGGCCCTGGCCGAGGTGGCGCCGGAGGCGGGCCCCACGACGCCGACGGACCAGCCGAACGCCGCTGCCAGCGGCAAAATAATCCTGCCCCGCTAACGGCGCCGCCAGCGGCGGGCCAGAAGGACGCCGCCGCCCAGGCTCACCGCCGCCAAGGCGAGGCCCGCCGCCCCCAGGGCTGCCGCCGTCGCCCAGGGGATTGTGTCCTCGCTCGCCTGCTGGGAGCCGCTTCCCTGCGTGGGCGCGGGCGTCGGCGAGGGCTGACCAGCGGGGGAGGTCGAGTCGGGCGCAGGCGTGGCCGTGGTGCGCTGGCGAGGCGCCAAGCCCAGGCTGGCGCGCCAGGCGTCCTCCAGGCCGTCCTGGTCGAAACCGTAGACCTTCTGGAGGGCTTTGTCCGCGGTGCTGCCGTCCTTGAAAGTGGCGTAGAGCTGGGCGAAACTCCCCTCGCCGTGCTCCTTGACCAGGAAGCTCACCAGGCTCCACGCCTCGCCGTAGAAGAGGGTCGCCTTGTTGGGGTCGCCGGTGGGCGAAGTCATGGAGCGCACGGAGAGGAGGCTGTCTCGCTTCACAGCCCCGTCGAGGGCGCTGGTGAAGCCGGAGCCCGGCTCCGACTGGGCGTACATGGCAGTACCCTCGTCCAGCCAGGTGGGGAGACCGCCGTAGGGCCCTTCTCCGGCCACCCTGGTGACCACGTGGGTGAGCTCGTGGCGGAGGATGTCGCCACCGCCATCGGCCAGCATGAGCACTGTGTCCGAGGCCACCCGCACACCGGCGGTGCGCTTCTCGATCTGCTGACCCTGGCTCTGGCGCGGCAGGGCGGGCAGCATGTCATCGTTATCGTCGTAGACCCAGACCTTCACCGGGAAGTCAACCTGCACGCCCAGCAGCGTCGACATGCGGTCCAGGGTATCGCGGGCTACCCGCAGGTAGGACTGGGCGTCGGCGTCCCCATACCAGTGAACGGAGACGTTGCCTTCGCTGGCGGCCTGCCACTCGAACCGCGTGTCCTGGTAGATGAAGGTGGCAGGCTCGGTGCTGAGTGTGTGGCCGGCAGCGTCCTCGATCTCCCAGTGATAGCGGATCTCGGCGCCGGGCGCGAGGTAAAGCCCGCCCTCGTTCACCTGGAGCTGGAACGTCACCTCTACCTGCGGGCCCGCCTGGAACTGAGGCACCCCGTAGGCGGGCACCCCGTCGGGCAGGATCTCGTAGCGGACGGTCGCCTTCTGAATGTCGGCATCGCTGCTGGCGGAGAGGCGGAAGGTGAGCCCATCGGGGAACTGGTTGGCGATGTCCTGGGCGGTCACATCGATGCTCTGGGCGCGCACCCAGCCCACCGAGAGCGCGGCGACGAACGCCACCGCCAGAACGAGGGCGGCCAGGAGCTTCCGCATCTCTACTCCTTCCCCAAGGTCCACTTCTGGTAGGAGCGCACCAGCTCGCCCAGCTCGCCATCGAGGACGCCCTCAGCGTCGGCAGTCTCGAAGCTGGTGCGGTGGTCCTTTACCATCTTATACGGATGGAGGACATAGCTGCGAATCTGGTTCCCCCAGGCCGCCGAGACGTGCTCGCCCTTCAGGCGAGCCTTCTCCTCGGCCTGGCGGTCCAGCTCCCGCTCCAGCAGGCGCGCCTGGAGCACCTTCAGAGCGAGTTCCTTGTTGCGGTACTGGGAGCGCTCGTTCTGGCACGAGGCGACGATACCGGTGGGGACGTGGGTGATGCGAACGGCGGTGGCGTTCTTCTGGACGTTCTGGCCGCCGTGGCCGCTGGCCCGGAAGACATCGATGCGCAGGTCGTCGGGGTCGATGGTGACCTCCGCCGCTTCCTCTGCCTCGGGCATCACCTCCACCAGGGCAAAGGACGTGTGGCGGGCGTGGGCCTGGTCGAAGGGCGAAAGCCGCACGAGGCGGTGCACGCCGCGTTCGGAGCGCAGATAGCCGTAGGCATTGGGGCCGGCAACCTCAACCGTGGCGCTCTTGACGCCGGCCTCCTCGCCTGGCATCACATCCAGCACCCGGGCCTGGTAGCCTCGCTTGTCGGCCCAGCGCAGGTACATGCGCAGGAGCATCTCCGCCCAGTCCTGCGAGTCGGTGCCGCCGGCGCCGGCATGGATGGCAAGGATGGCATCGCGGCGGTCGTACCCGCCGGAGAGGGCCAGCGAGAGCTCACGCTCATCGAGCTCGGCGGCCAGGGCCCGCACGTCGGCGGCGACGTCCGCGGCCAGGCCCTCGTCGCCCTCGGTCGCCGCCAGCTCCAGCAGGTCGGCCAGGTCGCGGGCCCGCTTCTCCAGGCCGCGCCAGGTCTCCGCCTGCTGGCGCACGTCGGCCAGGCGGCGCATCACCTTCTGCGCCTCCTGGGGGTCGTCCCAGAAGTCGGGCCGGGAGGAGCGAGCCTCCAGCTCGGCGGCTTCGCGTTCGCGGGCGGCGATGTCAAAGGCTCTCCGTTATGTGGAAGATGCGCTCGGAGAGCTGCTTGAGGGTCTCGCGCACGTCGTCCATGAGGATTCCGACCACCTTCGACTAAGTCACAGCGCTCTCTTGGCCCGCCGGCGCCGCGGCTGGGGCCGCCGGGCGGCCACCCGCCGCCTGGTGGGCCAGGCGAGCGGGCTCGGGCAGGCGATAGCCGCGGCAGAGGCGCAGCGTCCAATCCGCCGCCTCGGCGAGGCCGATGCGATGCCCCACCGATACGTAGAGCGGCGTCACGCCGGCCCGCGTGCGCAGCACGAGGCCCAGGACGTCCGGCCCGTCCCGCAGCTCGGTGCGGCTCCCCGCCTCCTCGCCCAGGGGGCCGTGCTCGCCCACCAGGCGCGACTTTGCGCAGCCGATGGTGGGCAGGTCGAGGACGAGGCCCAGGTGACAGGCGAAGCCGAAGCGGCGCGGGTGGGCCAGCCCCTGGCCGTCGGCCAGCACCAGGTCCGGCCGTCGCGAGAGACGGCGGAACGCCTCGGCGAGGACAGGCACCTCGCGGAAGGCGAGCAAGCCCGGCACGTAGGGAAAAGCGAGCTCCATCTCCACCACCTGCCGCTCCAGCGGGCGCAGGTCGGGGTAGCTGAGCAGGACAACGGCGCCCCGTGCGCGGCCGTCGCCGACCGAAATGTCCGCCCCGGCCACAACGCGCACATCTTGCGGCGCGCCCTCCAGGACGACCTGGGCGGCCAGCCGCTTCTGGATCGCGATCGCCTCCGCCGGGGAGACGTTCCAGGGGTGCAGCTCACGGATTTTCATCACGCTGTTACGCACCACCCCAGCCTCTTAGGCAGGTCGAAAAACGACAGTTGGCCACAGATTTCCATCAAGATTCACACACCATGGACATGCGCGGGTCGCACTCTGGAATGTAGCGGAGGCCTTTAGGCCTCCATGTTGGCGACCTAAGGGTCGCCGCTACACTCATGGACCTCCGCCGCACAGCCTCCCCCATTATACCGCTGCCAGGCGGCGCAGGGCGTCCAGCTTCTCCCGCTGGCCCAGCCTGGCCCGCTCCACGGCCGCCCGCAGCGCCTCGATGGTGCGACCGTAGGTCTCGCGGTCAACCGGGTAGGGATGGCCGTCCTTGCCGCCGTGGGCAAAGGAGAAGCGGGCCGGGTCGCGCACGCTGGCCTGGGCCCCGTACACCAGCTCTGACACGAGGGCCAGGGCGCGGATGCTCTTGGCGCCGACTCCCTCCGTTCCCAGGAGCTGCTCGAAGCCGGCGGGCGGCTGCTCGTAGGTGCGGAGGAAGATGCGGGCCAGCTTATCGGGGTGGATATCGCTCAGGTCGAGATGGTGGCGAGCCGGCAGCTCCAGCGCCTGCAGGCGCTTCAGCTCGCGCACCAGCTTCTCCGGCGGCTCCCCAGCCAGGCGAGCGCTCATCTGGCGGCAGCCGTTGGCCTCCTGGGCCACCATGTTCAGCTGCACGTCGCCGCGGCCATCGGAGCAGATGGCCTTGTGGGGCTCGCAGACGAAGTCCTCCAGGTCCGAGGAGAGCCAGTGATAGCGGCGGGCGTAGCGGGTGGCGTCGTTCATCCCCTGCTGGACGACGGCCCAGCCGCCGTCCGGCACGAAGATGAAGGTGTGGTGGTAGAGCTGATAGCCGTCCTGGAGAGCGGCCGAATCGACCTTGGCTGCCATGCGAGAGGCGTAGACCAGAGGCGCCGGCAGGAAGCCGAAGCGCTCGGCGAAGACCTCGACCTCGGCCGGCGTCCGGCGGGAGGTCTTGCCCTTGCCGCCGGCCACGCAGAGGCCGGAATCGCGCTCGAGGCCGCGCAGGCCCTCCTTCAGGGCGCCGCAAGCGGTGGTGGTGAGCCCGCTGGAGTGCCAGTCGAAACCCAGCACGCAACCAAAGGCCTGGAACCAGAGCGGGTCGGAGAGGCGAGCCAGCACCTCGTGCGGCCCGTACTCTTCGACGAGGACGAGGGTGATCTGGCGGGCGAGGCGCACCATGCGCTCGAAGAGCCAGCGCGGCGCCGTGCCGTAGTGCAGGGGCAGATTGGCGATGCCGGTGCGAGGCATGGCGAGACCCAAAGCTCACTCGTGCGAATGATTCTCGGTATTGTCCCGCTGGGAAGCACCCGTAAGTCGATATTAGAACATCAGATCGTCGAAGGGAAGGGTCCAACGGCGAACTGGCCCAGCGGCGCTCAAGACGAAGCAACTGGCTCGGCCGGTCTTCACGCAGGGTAGGGGTGGCGGCGTCCGTCAGTTCTTCTTGGCGCGCTCTCGTTCGATGAGCTCGCGGCGGAGGGCCTTGCCGGAGGCCGTCTTCGGGATCTCCGACACGAACTCCACCTCGCGGATCTTCTTGTAGGGCGCCACCTTCTCGGCCACGAAGGCCATCAACTCCTCGGGGCTGGCCTGGTAGCCTTCCCTGAGCACGACGAAGGCTTTGGGGATCTCGCCGCTCTCCAGGTGGGGCTTCGGGATCACGGCGACGTCAAGGACGGCGGGGTGCTCGTAGAGGATCGCCTCCAGCTCCGCCGGCGCCACCTGGTAGCCCTTGTACTTGATCATCTCCTTCTTACGCTCGAGGAGGTGCAGATAGGTATCTTCGTCCAGCCAGCCGATGTCGCCGGTGAGCAGCCAGCCATCGTCGCTGAGGCAGGCGCGGGTCTCCTCCGGGCGGTTCCAGTAGCCCTTCATCACCTGCGGGCCTCGCACCGCCAGCTCGCCGACCTCGCCGGGTGGTACCTCCGCGCCGCTGTCCAGGCTCACGATCTTCTCGAAAGTATCGGAGAGGGGCGGGCCGACGGTCTCCAGCCTGACGCGATCGAGCGGGTTGGTGTTCACCGTGGGGCTGGTTTCGGTCATGCCGTAGCCCTGTGAGACCAGGCAACCGAAGATGGAGGTCACTCGCTGGGCGATCTCCAGGGGCAGGGGCGCCGCCCCGGACTGGACCACCCGTATGGACGAGGTATCGAAGCGGGAGGGGTCGGGCACGTTGGACATCGCCAGGATCGCCGGCGGCGCCAGATAGACATTGTTGATGCGGTGCTTGTCAATGAGAGAGAGCATCTGCTCCACGTCGAATCGCATCATGACGATGCCGGTGGCCCCCAGAGCGACGCCAGTGCTCAACAGCACTGTCATGCCGTAGATGTGGAAGAAGGGCAACACACACAGGCTGACCGAATCCGGCTCCGCGTACTTAAGGGCCAGCCCCTGCATCACGTTGCAGGCGATGTTGTAGTGGGTGAGCATGACGCCCTTGGGAAGGCCCGTGGTGCCGCTGGAGTAGGGCAGGACGGCCACGTCCTCGCGGGGGTTGATGGGCACCGGCCGGTACTCCTCGGGGACGCCGCCTACCAGGTCTGGCAGCCCGTCGATAGGCCAGACGTTGCGCAGGCGGGGCAAATGCTGGCGGGCCGCTTCCACCGGTGCGGCCATGGGGCTGAAGACGAACAGCGCCACGGCCCCGGCGTCGTCCAGCTGGTGCTCGATCTCGCGCTCGCGGTAAAGGGGGTTGAGGGTGGTGACGGTGGCGCCAGCGAGGAGGGCGCCGTAGAAGACCGCGCCGTAGTCGACGAGGTTGGGCGAGTAGATGCCTAACCTATCGCCCTTCTTGATGCCGTGGTCCTGGAGGAAGCGCGCCACCTTGCGAGTGTGGCTCCAGAGCTGGCCGTAGGTGCGGGTGGTGCCATCGGCGCCAATGAGGGCCGGCTTGTCGCCGAGGCGTTCCGCTGACCGGCGCACGAACTCCGGTAGGGCAAGTTCCTCGTAAGGGGCCTGGCTGGGCCAGTATCCGGAGACAACCATCGATAGTCCTCCTCCCGACTCGGCTAGTGGCAGTTACTCTCGAAAACCTGCGCTCTGGAGGCGGGACGCTCCACGGCTCCTCGCGCCTCCAGAGGACACGCGGGCTCTGCAAAGCGAGCCTGGACAGGAAACCTGATCACCACCCGCTCCGCCCTGCAAACGGCCGCACCCCGGGCGGCGGCCTCGGTTGCCGCCTTACCGCGCATAGAGTACTCCATTTTGCAGCTATGAACCAGACAGTGTCGGGAAACACCCCCTAGCTGCGATGGATGAATCCTGGCAACGATTCCAGCCCACGTGTGGGTTGAGGGCAGCCCCCTTGGTCGCCAGTGCCGTTGCGGGCCATTCCGCCCAAGAGTAGCATGGGGCTGGCCGACGCCGATCAGTTCACAGGAGGCAAGCGATGCGCCGGAGCCGACTCGCGTTCTTCCTCATCGCCTTTGGGGCACTGCTTGTCGTGGGGCTGGCGGCCCTGGCCTGCACGGGATCGGGCTCCTCTGAGGCGCCGAGCACGCCGGACTCGCCGGCCGCGTGGACGGAGATCGAGCCGGGCGGCGACACGATCTGCGCTGACGGCACGCCGTTCGCCTATTTCATCCACCCGGGCACCGTCAACCGTCTGGTCGTCTACTTCGACGGCGGCGGCGCCTGCTGGAACGACACCACCTGTTCGAAGCCGGGTCTCGTCTACGACGACAAGGTGAGCGAAAGTGACAACCCGGCGAACCATCCGCAGGGAATTGCGGACTTCAACAACCCGGAGAACCCCTTCAAGGACTGGTCTGCGGTCTTCATCCCTTATTGCACTGGCGATGTCCACTGGGGCGACAACACCCAGACCTACACATCAACCGACGGGTCGAGCATCGTCATCAATCACAAAGGATTCGTGAACTTTTCTGCCGTTCTGGACTGGATACAGGCCAACTCCCAGAAGCCGGAGAAGATCTTCGTGACCGGCTGTAGCGCCGGGAGCTACGGCTCGGTCTTTGGCGCTGCCTACGTCCACAAGGTCTATCCGGACGTCCCCGTCTACCAGCTCGGCGACGCCGGCGCCGGCGTGATCACTCCCGATTTCTTGGCGACCGGCTTCTCCAACTGGGGCGCCACTAAGAACATCCCGAGCTGGATTCCGGCGCTACAGATTCCGGTGGCCGATCTCACGCTCGCCAAGATCTACACTGCCCAGGCCAACTTCTACCCCACCGCTCGCTGGTCGCAGTACAATGCGGCCCACGACGAGATCCAGACGCTCTTCTACTCGGCCATGGGTGGCAGCGGCGATTGGGGCGCGCTCATGCTGGCCAACATCCAGGAGATCGAGAGCAACGCGGCGAACTTCCACTCCTACATCGCGCCGGGCGGGGTCCACTGCATCACACCGCGCGACGATTTCTACAAGCGCGAGGTGAACGGCGTCAAGTTCACGGACTGGCTGAACGCCCTGATCAACGATCAGCCGTGGGCCAGCGTGATGTGCAAGGACTGCGAGACCGACCCCCTGGCGCCCTGACGCCCCCGACCGGGCCTACCTGGTTCGCGCGATGAAGTCGGCGACGACCGCGGCGAGCTCCTCGCCCTTGTCCTCCTGAAGGAAGTGGCCAGCGCCCTCGATGGTCGTGTGCGGCTGGCCCTTGGCGCCGGGGATCAGGGCCTGGAAGACGCGGTCGCCGCCGCGGGTGATGCGGTCGGAGTCGCCGAAGGCGGTGAGAAAGGGCTTCTCCCAGCGCCGCAGCAGCTCCCAGGCCCGGCGGTTCGGCTCGGACGCCGGGTCGTCGGGCGACGTAGGAACGAGCGCCGGGAACTGGCGGGCGCCCGCCTTGTAGCGGTCGTCGGGGAAGGGGGCGTCGTAGGCCGCGACGACCTCGGCGGACAGCTCGGTGACGCAGCCGCCGTTCACGATTCCGCCGACGTGGAACTCGGGCGTCTCCTGGGAGTAGCGCTGCCAGGCCAGGAAGCCTTCCCCCAGCGGCTGGTCGCCGGTGGGCAGGCCCGTGTTGGCCACTACGATGCGGGCGAAGCGCTCCTCGTGCTCGGCGGCCAGGCGCAGCCCGACGAGGCCGCCCCAGTCCTGGCCGAACAGGGTGACGTTGCGCAGGTCAAGCGCCTCGAGGAGAGCGCACATCCAGTCGACGTGGCGCTGGTAGGTGTAGTCCTCGCGCCGGACGGGCTTGTCGGAGCGCCCAAAGCCCACCAGGTCGGGCGCCACGGCGCGGTGGCCCGCCGCGGTGAGCACGGGTATCATCTTGCGGTACAGGTAGCTCCAGGACGGCTCGCCGTGTAGGAGCAGGATCGGATCGGCGCCGGCCGGGCCCTCGTCGACGTAGTGGACGCGCAGGGTGGCGCCGTCGCCAGAGGGCACCTCCAGGTAGTGAGGCCCGAAAGGGAAACCGGCCAGTGCGTCGAAGCGCTCATTGGGGGTGCGTAGGGCTTGCATCGTCTCTCCTCCCTCAGGGGGCCGGCCGCCGGCGGCGACGTGGCCGCGCCTGAGCCTGACGATAGCTCTCCTCCACGGCGGGAAGGGCGAAGGCGGCGTCTGCCGGGCCGGACAGGCGGAGGTGGAGCCAGTCGCCAAAGGGCACGCCGTGGCTGACGGTGAAGGGTGCCGCGCGGGCGTCCGCCAGCAGTGCCTCTCGCCGCGGTGGCGGCACCTTCACCACGACGCCGCCGTCCTGGAAGAAGGCGAACATCCTGCCGCCGACCAGGTAGCAGTCGGCGCCGAACATCCGTCGCGGCTCCACGCCGGCCCAGCCCGTCATGTGCCACGATCTCGTCCTGAGGCCCGCTGTCAGCGACCACGGGCCGTCTCATCGACTGTCTGGGCCTCGGCCGCGGTCACGGTGTTGGCCAGAAGCATGGCCACCGTCATGGGGCCGACGCCGCCGGGCACGGGGGTGATGGCCGCTGCCACCTTCGCCACCGGCTCGAAGTCCACGTCGCCCACGAGGCGATAGCCGCTCTTGCGGCTGGCGTCCTCCACCCGGTTGACGCCCACGTCGATGACCACGGCCCCAGGGCGGACCATGTCGGCGGTGATGACGCGCGGCGCGCCCATGGCCGACACCAGGATATCGGCCTGGCGGGTGAACTGGGCGAGGTCGCGGGTGCCGGTGTGGCAGATGGTGACGGTGGCGTTGGCCCCCTGGCGCTTCTGGATGAGGATGGCGGCCAGGGGCCGGCCCACCAGGTTCGAGCGGCCGCAGATCACCACGTGCTTCCCGTCGGGCGGGTAGCCCGAGCGCACCAGCAGCTCGACGACGCCGGCGGGGGTGCAGGGCAGCAGGTAGGGCTCACCCTTGAACAGGCGGCCGACGTTCGTGGGGTGGAGGCCGTCGGCGTCCTTGCGGGGATCGATGGCGCCGGTGACGGCCTGCTCGTCCAGGTGCGAGGGCAGGGGGAGCTGGACGAGCATCGCGTGGATGCGCGGGTCAGCGTTGAGGCCGGCGATGAGCTCCAGCAGCTCGGATTGGGGCGTGTCGGCCGGCAGGTTGAGGGTCTGGGAGAAGATGCCGACCTCCTCGGCGGCCTGGCCCTTGCCGCGGACGTAGGAGACGGAGGCCGGGTTGTCGCCGACGAGGACGAAGGCGAGGCCGGGGGTGACGCCGCGCTTCTCCTTGAGCGCCGCCACGCGCAGGGCGACCTCGGCCCGCACCTGCTCCGCTATCGCTTTGCCGTCGATGATTGTGGCGGTGCGGGCCGCATCGGGGCCCGCCATTCGTATGACCTCCGCCCGGACGGCCTCGAGGGTTACTCCCAGGCTCTCCAGCGTCTGGGCGGCGATGCCCTCACCCTCGCGCACGAGGCCGAGAAGCAGGTGCTCGGTGCCGATATGGTGGTGGCCCAGGCGACGGGCCTCGTCGACGGCCAGCTCGATGACCCTCTTGGCGCGAGGCGTGAGGCCGACCTGGCCGCTGGCGGGGCGGTCGCCGCGGCCGATGATCATCTCGACGGCGGAGCGGGCCTTCTCGAGGTCGACGCCGAGGCTGGCCAGCGCCCTGGCGGCCACGCCCTCGCCTTCCCTCAGCACGCCGAGGAGGAGGTGCTCCGTGCCGATGTAGCTGTGGTGGAAGCGCTGCGCCTCCTCCTGGGAATAGGTCAGGGCGCGGCGCGCATGCTCGGTGAACTTGTCGAACCGGTCCGGCATGTCAGGCCTTCTCGTGCTCCGCCCGCCCCTGCCCGGCTATCGCCTTGCCGCCGTCGACGGTGGCGGTCACCCGTTGCCTCCCTGAAACTCGTGCCTAGATGGCTTGTGCTGCATTCCAGGACTTGTCCACGTCGCGCCTGATGGCGGCCTTGGCCGCTTCACTGTGCAGCTCCAGTAGGACCGAAGCCCTTTGGCCGAGGTCCTTTAGCGATGCGCCGCTCAGGAACACCCTCCCGTCCAAGAGGAGAAACCTGTCATGGACATGCTTAGGCCCCACGCGCGCCTCGACGGTCCCCTTCCACTGCTCCCGAAAGCGCTCCAGCGCGTGAGCGAAGTCCTTGGAGGGCGTCACGGTGAGGACGCGGATGCCGACCGTGGGCTTGACCGCCAGCAACGGCTGGAGGGTCGAGTCGTCTACATCGGGATCAACCACGACGAGAGAGCGTGCGGCCTGCCCCACCGTGTCCTTCAGGGCCACGTACGCGTCCAGTTGCGAGCCGGACGGTATGTACCGCTCGGCGGGCGGAGCGCCTGACCCGAACTCGTCGAACTCGCGAACCCAGGTCGTCAGCAGGGCGCGCCACCGCGGCAGACGGTTTCTGTACCCCGCTAGATTCGGACCGGACAGCCCACGCCAGTGCCCCTCCATTACGGCCTCAAAGTCCTTCGACTGGCGCGAGGTGTCGCCGTAGGCGCGGCGAATGACGGTCTCCGTCCACCCCCTCCAGGCCTCGATATCCCCCAGGGTGAGAGTCCGGCGCTTTGCCAGCTTGTTGAGCTGCTCGAGCTGTTCCTGTAGCTTGCCCCGCGCCTCGCCTGCTTGGAGCGGAAGCGGCGTGGGCGTCTCGGGGGCGCCTGCGGCGGGCGCCGTCTTACCCACGGGCTCTAGGTAGCCACGCGGGGTGATCATTGCGTTGCAGCCCCCGCCAATGTACCTCTGCACGCGTAGCAAGCCGTCCTCCTGCATGACGTCCAGCGAGGCCTCGATCAGGTCGAGATCGATACGCAGCTCTTCCGCGATCTCGCTGCTCGCCACGTAGGCGTGCCGATCCCTGCAAAGTATCTGCAAGATGGAGCGCCGAATGGCGGGGTCGACGGGCATCTTCCTCACACCTTTTCGTGTTCTGTGCGGACCACCTGCGTGCCGTCGGCCAGGGTGACGACGTCGTAGTCGCCGAACATGGAGGGCGCCTCGCGCCGCATGATCGCCAGCAGCATCAGCGCCACCTTCCGTATCTCCACGTCCGCCCACTCGCTGCCCCGCTGCTCGATGAAGTGGCGCAGGGCGCGGCCGTTGGCCGTCACGAAGATCATCGTCTCGGTGGCGTTGGGCAGGACGCTGCGGGCCGCCTGGCGGGCCAGCTTGCGCCGCTGAGTGCGGTCGGGCACGTCCTTGTACTTGTCGGTCAGCCCTTCCACCAGCTCCACGTAGGCCCGGTGCGAGGCCTCGACCGTCCGCAGCCAGAGCGCGTGCAGCGCCTCGTCGGCGGCGATGACGTCCGGCTCCACGAAGTTGGCCGTCGATTCGTCGACGTAGCGCTGGGAGAGCTGGCTGTAGCCGAAGCCCGCGCGGTGGCGCACGAGCTCGTGGGTGAAGGAGCGGGAGACGCCGGCGATGATGAAGTTCCAGACGGCGTGCTCCAGGACGCTGCCGTGCTTGGACTCGATGATGTTGGCCAGGTACTCGCGGTTGTCCTTGCGCCCCTTGCCGAAGGAGAGGTAGCAGAGACGGCCGGCGGCCTCGGACAGGAGCTCGGCGCCCACCTCGGTGGTGCTCTCCCAGGCCATGCCGTGCTCGTCGAGGAAGGCGTCGACGGCACCCTCGTCGATGACCTGGCGGCCCACCAGATAGACTTTGGGCTCGCGGATGATGCTGACCATAGTGATGCCCCCTCTGGGCGTTGTCGAAGCGGGCGGCTCGCGGAGCGAGCCCATTTTAGCACGGCGGCTTCCAGGCGGTAAAGAGCGTACAGGCGTAGTCGAGTGCTCATTTGGGGCGCGGCCTGCGGGTCGAAGCCCGCAGCTAACGGGGAAGCTGCGCGTCCCTGCCCGCCCCGCCGGCGGGCGCCCGCGAGGGGCGCCCCTACGAACGGGGAGACGTCTTGCGCCACAACTTCCTGTATGACCGTGTGGTCGTGCAAACACTATGGCGGACCCCCGGCCTGCGCTCACCGCCCATGCCCCTATGCTACAATTGGCGCGAAATGTCCTCCTTCGCCGTGGGCGTCGACATCATCGAGCTGGGCCGGGTGGCGGCCGCCCTGAGGCGCCACGGCGGGCGGTTCCTGGGGCGCGTCTACACGCCGCTGGAGGCCGCCGTCTCGCGCGGGCGCCTGCCCGAGCTGGCGGCTCGCTTCGCGGCCAAGGAGGCGGTGATGAAGGCGCTGGGCACCGGCGCCCGCGGCGTCGCCTGGCGCGAGATCGAGGTGCTGCCCAACCGGCGGGGCAAGCCGCTAGTCTATCTGCACGGCCGCGCGCGCCAGCGCGCGGATCACATCGGCCTCCAGGGGCTGGACGTGAGCATGTCGCACTCCCGCCGCTACGCCGTCGCCTTTGTGGTGGCCAGCGCCAAGCTGTCGGAGCCGGCGGACCGCGAGGCGTGGCGGGAGGAGCTACCGGCCATCCTGCGCGAACTGGGCTGGCCAGCCGAGAACGAGGAGCCGGGATGAAGCTGGTGACCGCCGAGCTGATGCGCGGCCTGGAGCAGGGCGCCGAGGCGCAGGGCATCAGCGTGCCGATGCTCATGGAGAACGCCGGCCTGGCTGTCGCCCAGGAGGTCTGGGTGCTGCTGGGCCAGGTGGCCGAACGCGCGATCCTGGTGCTGGTCGGCCCCGGCAACAACGGCGGCGACGGCCTGGTGGCCGCCCGCCACCTGCACGACTGGGGCGCCAAGGTGGAGGTCTACCTGCTCAGGCCCCGCGATGCCGAGAAGGACGAGGTGTACCGGCAGGTGCTGGAGCGCGGCATCCCGCTTCACACCGCCGCCGACGATAGCGGCTTCGCGGCGCTGGAGGAGGCGCTCTCGCGGGCGGAGGTGGTGGTCGACGCGCTGCTCGGCACGGGCCGGATGCGGCCCATCGAAAGCCACCTGGCGGAGGTGATGCGCCGGTTGGCCGTGGCCCGTCAGAAGCCGCTGCCGCCGCAGGTGGTGGCCGTGGACCTGCCCACCGGCGTCGACGGCGACAGCGGCGCGGCCGACCCGCTCTGCGTCGCCAGCGACGTGACGGTGGCCCTGGGCCACAGCAAGGTCGGCCTCCACACCCTGCCCGGCTCGCGCTACGCCGGTCGCGTGGAGGTGGTGGACATCGGCATCCCGCGCGCGCTGAGCGGGGGCCTCCCCTACGAGCTGATGACCGACGCCTGGGCCCGCGCGCTGCTGCCCGCCCGGCCGCCGGAGGCTAACAAGGGCAGCTTCGGCAAGGCGCTGGTGGTGGCCGGGTCCACCAACTACGTCGGCGCCGCCTGCCTCGCCTGCCAGGCCGCCGGCCGCGTCGGCGCCGGTCTGGTGACCCTGGCCTGTCCGCGGACGGTCTACCCCATCATGGCCGCCAAGCTGGTGGAGACCACCTTCATCACGCTGCCCGATCAGGAGGGCTTCCTGACCGCCGAGGCGACATCGCCCGTGCTTCAGGCGCTGGGGCAGGGCTACAACGCCCTCCTGGTGGGGCCCGGCCTCGGCCAGGGCGGCTACGTCCGCGCCTTCGTGCGGCAGCTCTTGTCCGCCCTGCCGGCGGAGGGTCTGCGGGCGGTGATCGTCGACGCCGACGGGCTCAACGCCCTGGCTTCGTCCAACGATTGGTGGCAGGGGCTGCGTGTCCCCGTGATTGTGACACCGCATCCGGGCGAGATGTCCCGCCTCAGCGAGCTGCCCATCGCCGACATCCAGGCCGATCGCCTGGGTACCGCCGTCCGGCAGGCGGCCCGCTGGGGGGCGACGGTTATCCTCAAGGGCGCTCACACCGTCGTCGCCGCCCCCGACGGCCGGGCCCGCATCAGTCCCTTCGCCAATCCGGCCCTGGCTTCGGCCGGCACCGGCGACGTGCTCGCCGGCACGGTGGCCGGCCTGGTGGCCCAGGGGCTCGATCCCTTCGCCGCCGCCGCCCTCGCCGTCTACCTGCACGGCCGGGCGGGCGAGAAGGTGCGGCGGGAACTGGGCGAGGCCGGCCTCCTGGCCAGCGACCTGCTGCCCAACCTGCCGCTCGTCATCAAAGAAGTCAGCGGCCGCTAGGATGAACGGCCGGAGGAAGCGCTGGCGGCTGCGCTCGCCTGTGCCGGCCGAGGGCCTGGCGCGGAGCCCCTTCCCTCCCCTGATCCGCAGCCTCCTCGCCCAGCGAGGCGTCCACAGCGAGGACGAGGCGGCGCGCTTCCTCTTCCTCGAGCCCTGGCCGGCGGCCGACCCCCTTCTCCTGCCCGGCCTGGAGCCGGCGGTGGAGCGTCTCGCGAAGGCCGTCGCTGGCGGCGAGACAGTGGCCGTGTTCGGCGACTTCGACGTGGACGGTATCACTGCTGCCGCCCTACTGACCGAGGCCCTGACTGACCTCGGCGCGACGGCTCTGCCCTACATTCCCGACCGCTTCAGCGAGGGCTACGGCCTCAACGTGCCGGCGATCGCCGAGCTGGCCGGGCGCGGCGCCGGGCTGCTGCTTGCCGCCGACTGCGGCACGAGCTCCGCCCTGGAGGTGGAAGAAGCCGGCCGCTTAGGGATGGACGTGATAGTCCTGGACCACCACGCCATCCCGTCGCGGCTGCCCGCCGCTGTGGCGGTGGTGAACCCCAAGCTTGGGGACGCGCGCGGCCCCTACGCCAATCTGGCTTCGGTGGGGGTGACCTACGAGACCGTGGCCGCCCTCTACGGCGCCCTCGGGCGGCCCTGGCCGGGGGAGCGCTTCCTGGACCTGGTGGCCATCGGCACCGTGGGCGACCTGGCCCCGCTCCTCGGCGAGAACCGCTATCTGGTGAAGCGAGGGCTGGCCGCCCTCCGCAGGGCGGAGCGGCCGGGCCTGCGCGCCCTCATGGCGGCATCCGGCCTCCGGGCCGAGGCGGTGGATGTCGAGGCCATCGCCTACGGGCTAGCGCCCCGTCTAAACGCCGCCGGCCGCTTGGCCCACGGTGAGGCCAGCCTGCGCCTCCTCCTCGCCACCAACGAAGCCGAGGGGCAGGAGCTGGCCGGCCAGCTCAACGCTCTCAACCTGGAGCGGCAGCGACAGCAGGAGCAGGCCGTGGCCCTGGCCGCTCGGTTGCTGGCGGTCGAGGACCCTGACGGCGCCAGTCCTCTCACCTTCATCGCTCACCCGGAGATACCGCAGGGTATCGCTGGGCTGGTGGCGAGCCGCCTGGTGGACGAACGCTATCGCCCCGCTATCGTCTGCCAGACCGGCGAGGGGGAAAGCCGCGCGAGCTGCCGCAGCATCCCCGGGTTCGACATCGTCGCTGCTCTGCGGCGCCAGGCGGGGTTGCTGGTGCGCTTCGGCGGCCACGCCATGGCGGCGGGCTTCACTGTGGCCAACGAGGACCTGCCGGCGCTGAAGCGAGCCCTCCTGGAGTATGCGGGCGAGGAACTGGCGGCAATGGAGCTGTGGCCGTCTTTGGAGATCGATGCCGAGGTGCCGCTGGCCCGCCTGCGGGGTGAGGAGATCCGTTGGCTCCAGTCCTTTGCGCCGCACGGCCCGGGCAACCCGGAGCCTACGTTCCTGAGCCGCGACGTGCTGGTGGTCGAGGCGTGGCCGGTGGGGAACGACGGCCAGCACCTGCGGTTGAAGTTGAAGGACGGGCCGGTCACCTGGCCGGCCATGGCCTTCGACCTGGGGGAGATGGCGAGCGAGACCGGCCGGCGGGTGGACGTCGTCTATTCGCTGGTTGTCGACCGGCGCCGCAAGGACGAGCTGGAGCTGCGGGTGAAGGACCTGGCGCCGGTCCGATCGTCTCCGCCCTAGCTCTTGCGCGCCTCCCAGATGGAGACGCGGCCGAAGAGCCAGGCCCGGCCCAGCGCCTTCACCTCAGCGATGCCCACCTCGCGTAGGAGGTCGCCCAGCTTGCCTGGCGGGTCGAAGTCCGCCACCAGGAAGCGGCCGCCGGGTTTCAGCACCCGCAGCACCTCGCGCAGGCCGGTGCGCTTCAGCGCCGGCGGCAGGTGGTGGATCATCAGCGTGCTGAAGGCCACGTCGAAGTGGGCGTCGGGGAAAGGTAGAGCCTCGATGAGGGCCGCCCGGAAGTCCACCTTCGCGCCCTGTTTGGCCGCCTTGGCTTTCGCCACCGCGATCATTTCCGGCGCGGCATCGATGCCCACCGCCTCCGCCGCCTGCTCGGCGGCGAGGCGGGTCAGCACGCCGGTGCCGCAACCCACGTCCAGCACGCGCTCCTCCGGGGTCAGGTTTGCCAGACGGACGATGCGCCGCTTGAACCCGGTGCCCAGCCCGCCGACGATACAGACCAGATCGTAGAAGTGGGCCCAACGGCTCATCGTGATCCCCTCGGTCTTCAGCTCGTTGCCCTCAGCCATCGGCGCTCCTCCCGGGGATATCCTCTCTCTTATCCGCTCAGCGGCTCTTCCTGTCAAGGGCCTCAGCAACATCCATTAGATGTACGAGACGGGGCTCTTCTTAGGGGAACACTACCCTTCGCAGATCGCGGCGTTGACGCTGGGGAGGCCGTCGAATAGACTTGAGCCAAGATCCCTGCCGGCCGGCAGGCCAGCCTATCGGCAGGCAGGTGCAGGAGCGGCCCGCAAATAGTGGTCGCCCTGCGCTTTGGTCTAGAGGGATAGGATATGGGCGTTCTTGACCGGTGGGACCCGGAGGTGGCGGCGATCGTGCACCGCGAGGAGGAGCGACACCGGCTGGGCCTGGAGCTAATTGCCTCGGAGAACTACGCCAGCGCCGGCGTCCTGGCTGCTCTGGGCACTGTGCTGGCCACCAAGTACGCCGAGGGCTATCCGGGCAAGCGCTACTACGGCGGCTGCCAGTACATGGACGAGGTCGAAGAGCTGGCCATCAGCCGGGCCAAGGAGCTCTTCGGCGCCGAGCATGTCAACGTGCAGCCCCACAGCGGCGCCGAGGCCAACCGGGCGGTCTACTCGGCCCTCATCGAGGTGGGGGACGTGGCCATGGGCATGAACCTGGCCCAGGGCGGCCACCTGACCCACGGCTCCGGCGTCAACTTCTCCGGCAAGATGTACCACTTCGTCCACTATGGCGTCGACCGGGAGACGGAGCTCCTGGACTACGACGAGATGGCCCGCCTGGCCCGCGAGCACCGGCCCAAGGTCATCGTGGTGGGAGCCACCGCCTACCCGCGTTTCATCGATTTCGCGCGCTGCCGGGAGATCGCCGACGACGTGGGGGCATATCTCCTGGCCGATATCGCCCACACCGCCGGGCTGGTGGCGGCGGGAATCCACCCATCGCCGATCGGTCACGCCCACGTCATCACCACCACCACGCACAAGACGCTGCGTGGCCCTCGCGGGGCGATAATCATGTGCCAGTCGGACCTAGCCCAGACCATCGACCGGGCGGTCTTCCCTGGCACCCAGGGCGGGCCGCACATGCACAGCATCGCTGCCAAGGCTGTCTGCTTCGGTGAGGCCCTGAAGCCGGAGTTCGCCGACTACCAGCGGCGCATCGTGGAGAACGCTCGCACCCTGGCCGACGAGCTCGGCCGGCGGGGCCTGCGCATCGTCTCCGGCGGCACCGACAATCACCTGATGCTGGCGGACGTGGGAGTGCGGGGCGTCACCGGCCGCGATGCGCAGGTGGCGCTGGACGCCGTGGGCATCACTGTGAACAAGAACACCATCCCCTACGACCAACGGCCGCCGGCGGTGGCCAGTGGCCTCCGCATCGGCACGCCGGCGGTCACCAGCCGCGGGATGGGCCCGGAGGAGATGCGACGAATCGCTGGTTTCATCGTCCGCATTCTGGACAACCTGGGGGATGAGGGAACGGCGGCGGCGGTACGAGGGGAGGTGCGGGAGCTAGCCGGGCGCTTTCCCGTGCCGGGCGTTGTCGCCCAGGGTCGGTGATCGGTGGATCCTTGTCTCTCAAGTCTAGACGCCACCCCAGCCTGAAGGCTGGGGCATGGGGAGGGCAATCCGATGCCCCCGCCTTTGGGCGGGGGTCGAGAACGCATCCGGCGATGAGTAACTGCGCCTTCGCTTGTGATGGATTCACCCTGGTGCTATAATTCCGTCCGTGTGGCGGCCCGAAGCTGCGGGCCGCTGGTTTAACCTCGGCCGCAAGGAAGAGGAGAGGACGTTTGCGCGAGTACGAGCTTGTGTGGATCATAAGCCCTGAGGTGCCCGAAGAGGACGTGTCCTCGGCCATCGATAAGGTGAGCCAGTTCATCCTCGGTCGTGGCGGCGAGATAGAGGACGTCAACCGCTGGGGCCGCCGCAAGCTGGCCTACCCCATCCGGCGGCACCTGGAGGGTAACTACGTAGCGACCCAGTTCCGGCTCGACCCCACCCAGGTGGCTAGCCTGGAAGCGAGCCTGGAGCTGGCCGAGGAAGTGATTCGCCACCTGGTGGTGCGCACGGGCGAAGACTAGGGGTCTGGCTGGGAGGTAATACGCATGCCGGGGGTGGGCAGAAGGAGCCGGCGCCATGTCAGGCTTGAACAAGGTGATGATAATCGGCAACCTGGGCACCGACCCGGAGATGCGCTACACCGCCAACGGCAACGCCATGACCAGCTTTCGGGTGGCCAGCAGCCGCAACTACACAACCCCCGACGGGGAGCGGCGGGAAGAGACGGAGTGGTTCACGGTCATCGCCTGGCGCAATCTGGCCGAGCAGTGCAGTCAGTTTCTTCAGAAGGGACGTAGGGTGTATGTGGAGGGGAGGCTGCGGACGCGGTCCTGGGACACCCCCGATGGCCAGCGCCGCTTTCGCACGGAGGTCATCGCCGATCGGGTGCTCTTCCTGGATCGGGCGCCGGGCGTGCCCCTGCCTGAGGAGGGAGAGGCGGAGACGGTGGAGGCCGATGAGCTTCCCTTTGAGTAGGTGGAACGTATGATGACTGAAGAGGAGCGGGGTCCAGCCAACGATGCCCACTCGCCCGGCGGGCCGGCGGCCGCAGCCGGCCGGCCCAAGCGAAAGGGGCGCTTCATCCCTCGACGCAAGGCATGTAGCTTTTGCGTGGAGGGGGTCAAGGCCATCGACTACAGGGATGTAGGGAGACTGCGGCGCTTCCTATCGGAGCGGGGGCGGATCGAGCCTCGTCGTAAGCTGGGGACCTGCGCCAAGCACCAGCGAGCGCTGGCGATAGCGTTGAAGCGGGCCAGGCACCTGGCCCTGCTCCCCTATACGGCGGAGCAGGTGCGTGAGACAGGAGCCCCCGTAGGGCGCCCGTAGGCGTTCAGGAGGCTCGCTGTGGCTAAGAAGAGACGCGTACCCCCTGCCCCACTGCCGCCGCCCAAACGCCGCAGCCGCCGCGGCCGCGACTGGTGGCTCCAGATCGGGGCGGTTGCTGGCTTTGCCGTGTTCCTGGGAGTGCTGCTGGGCGTCATCGGCTATGGCTGGTGGGACAGCCAGATGGGACCGCCCCGCTCCAAAGCCATGCAGGTGGGCGATACTAGCCTCAACCTGGACCTCTTCACCCGTCGCCTCAAGGGTTTCCTGCAGGACTCCGGCCTGGTTGCTACCGGCAAGACGGTCGACCCGAGCACGTTGACGCAGCTGGTCCCGTACATCGTCGGTGCCCTGCAGCAGGAGCTGCTGTTGCGCGAGCGGGCGCCGGCCGACCTGGGCCTCACCGTTAGGCCTGAGGATGTGAAGGCGGCGATCGCTACGCGGCTGAACGTTTCAGCGGACGATGCAGCACTGTTTGATGCGGCCTACAAGCAGGATCTGAAGGCGAAAGACCTGTCGGACGAGGAGTATCGGCAGATGATCGAAGCCAGCGTCCTGACCACCTGGGTGCAAGAGGGCTTCGTTCGTGCCGCACCCGAAGCGGCCGATCAGGTAAGGATCCGCCAGATCCAGGTGGGCGCCAAGGAGGATGCCGACAAGGTTGAGCAGCGCCTCAGCGCCGGTGAGGATTTTGGCACCGTGGCGAAGGATATGTCCTCCGATACGGCCACCAAGGACAACGGCGGCGAGAAGGGTTGGGTCGTCCAGCAGGAGCTGGATCCCGCCTACGCGGCCAAGGTCTTCGCGCTGGATGTGGGCCAACGCAGCGATCCCCTGGCGGGCCCGGGCGGTTTCCTGATCGTCGAAATGGAGGAGAAGCAGGCCGGCCGCCCCCTGGAGACTCAGCAGCGAACCAACGTGGGCAGCGCCTACTTCAGTGACTGGCTGGCTGAGCAGAGCACGCTCGTGAAGACCACCAACTACGTGGGCGCCGACGCCGACAAGCTCCAGTGGGTGGTGAACCACGCCACCTAAGGGGCGGGCGGGATGACGGCGGAAGAGCAGATCCGGATCGCCCTGCTGGGCATCGGCGTCATTGGCAGTGGGGTGGCCCGCAACCTGCAGGACCGGGAGGAGGCTTATGCCCGGCAGATGGGCTTGCGCCTCGGCCTGCAGGGTGTCCTGGAACGCGATCGCTGGAAGGCTGAGGCCGCCGGCGTCGACCCCGCCATCGTCAGCGACGATCCCGCCGCCGTCCTCGGCGACAAGAGCATCGACATCGTCATCGAGCTGCTGGGCGGCGAGCGGCCGGCGTACGACTTCATCAAGGAGGCGCTCCTTTCCAGCCGCTACGTGGTCACGGCCAACAAGGAGGTGATGGCCAAGCACGGCCCCGAGCTGCTGGCCCTGGCCCATGAGCAGGGGGTAGACATCTTGTTCGAGGCCAGCGTGGCCAGTGGCACGCCAGTCATCGCCCCGCTGCGCCGCGACCTCCTGGCCAACGAGATCACCTCGATCCGTGCCATCATCAACGGCACCACCAACTACATCCTGACCCGTATGAGCAAGGAAGGGATGGAGTTCGAGGACGCGCTGCGCCAGGCGCAAGAGCTGGGCTACGCGGAGCCCGACCCCACCAACGATGTGGAAGGCTTCGATTCCACCTATAAGCTGGCTATCCTGGCCAGCCTGGCCTTCCACACCCCCGTTCACCCCGACCAGATCTACCGCGAGGGCATCACCGGGCTCAGCGGCCGCGATTTTCGCTACGCCGCGGAGCTGGGCTACGCCATCAAGCTCCTGGCCCTGGCCCGCAAGGACAAGGACGGTGTGGAGGCCCGTGTCCACCCCGCCCTGGTGCCGCGGGAGGAGCTGCTGGCCAACGTGGACGGCGTGGTGAACGCCATCCAGGTGGAAGGCGATCTGGTGGGGCGCGTCCTCTTCCAGGGGCCGGGAGCCGGCCCTCAGCCCACGTCCAGCGCCATCATTGCCAACGTCATCGATGCCGCGATGAGCATCGCCGCCGCCCGCGCCGGCCGCGGCCCCGACCACCTCGCCTGGCGGCGAGGCCCGCCGCTGCTTGTGAAGCCGGTGGCCGAGCTGAGCACCCGCTACTACCTGCGCCTGGAGGTGACCGACCGGCCCGGGGTCCTGGCTCAGATCGCCCGCAGCTTCGGCGACCACGGAGTGAGTATCGCCTCCGTCATCCAGGAGGAGACCGACGAGGCGGCCCAGACGGCGGAGCTGGTAATCATGAGCCACCTGGCCCGGGAAGAGGACATGCAACGGACTGTGAAGGAGGCGGCCGAGCTTCCGGTGGTAAGCCGCATCGGCAACCTCCTGCGCGTGGAGAGCTGAGGCGACCATGAGCGTGGACAAGAAGGTCACCCCTCCGCCGGCCGAAGGCCTCCCCTGGGTGGAGGAAGAGGTCCGCCAGGCCAAGGCTCTGGTGCACAAGCTCCAGCGGCAGGTAGAGCAGGCCAGCAACCAGGGGTGGGTCCTCAGCCAGGGGCTCCAGAAGGCGGAGGACCTGCTCGCCGCCATGTCGGCTCAGCTGGTGGCCTTGCCTCAGGTTCAGGACGAGGTACGCCAACTGAAGGAGCAGGTGGGCCGTCTGCACGAGCGGCTGCTGGCCAGTCAGGGCCGCATGGAGGAGACCGTCCGCCAGCAACAGATGGCCATGGAGCGCGAGCGCGAGGAGCGCAGCGCCTCTGTGCGCCGCTTCGAGGGGACGGAGAAGCTGGTTCAGTCCTACGAAGGGCGGATGCTGACCATAGAGGAGGGGCAGAAGCGCCTTCGGGATGACGTGGCCGTGCTCCAGAAGCGGGCGGCTGAGCTGGACAAAGGCCTGGACGAGGTGGTGGGGAAGACGGCCCGCCACGGCGAGGCGGTGAAACGCCTGGAGCAGGAATCAAGTCGCATTCACGCTGAGCTGGATACGCTGGCCAAGCAGGATTCGACCTTGACGGAGCGCCTTCAGCTCTTCGGCGAGCAGGCCCGCCGCACCGAGGAGCAGGTGGCCGCCATTGGCGCCGACCGCGTCGTGCGCCAGGAGTTCGCCGATGCCGAGGCGCGCTGGCGCGGCGAGCAGCAGCGTTTGTCCGACCGGCTCAAGGCCCTCGAGCAGACGCTGGCGGAAATACGCCAGCGAGCAGAAGATCAGGCGCGCGCCCTGGAGCTGCTGGAGAGCAAGGCCGCTACTCAGATGGAGCGGGTGACCACGTTCCAGCAGCAGATTCGCGACCACCGGCAGCAGGTGGGGGAGTTCGTGCGCAAACTCACGCAGTTCGAGGAGCGGCAGAAGCGCCGGCAGCTGGCCTCCCTGGAGCAGGAGCTGAAGGAGATCAAGCAGCGTGACCTCAAGCTCGGGGAGTGAGCCGCCGCCCGCCTCCCGCGGCCTGGGCGTCCTGCGCCGCTATCGAGACTACCTCCCTCTGACCGAGGCCACGCCCTCAATCTGCATGGGGGAAGGCGAGACGCCCCTGGTGCGCTCCCAGCGCCTGGAGGCCAGTCTGGGCTGCGGCCCCCTCTACTTCAAGCTCGAGAGCTGCAACCCCACGGGCTCGTTCAAGGACCGGGGAATGGTCGTGGCCATGGCCAAGGCCCTGGAGGAGGGCCTCACCGCCGTCCTCTGCGCATCGACGGGCAACACCAGCGCCGCTGCTGCCGCCTACGCCGCCCGCTGCGGTCTCAAGGCTTTCGTCCTGGTGCCGCGCGGGAAGATCGCCCAGGGGAAGCTGGCCCAGGCGGTGGCCCACGGCGCCGTCGTCATCGCCATCGACGGCAACTTCGATCAGGCCCTCTCCCTGGCCCGCGCCATCAGCGAGCGGCACCCCATCGCGCTGGTGAACTCGCTGAACCCCTATCGCATCGAGGGGCAGAAGACGGCCGCCTTCGAGATCGTCGACGCCCTGGGCGACGCGCCGGACTATCTGTTCATCCCGGTGGGGAACGCCGGCAACATCACCGCCTACTGGCGGGGGTTCGTGGAATACCACCAGCGGGGCGCGGCCAGCAAGCGCCCGCGCATGATGGGCTTCCAGGCCGAGGGCGCGGCGCCCATTGTCCTGGGGCGGCCGGTGGCCGAACCGAAGACCGTCGCCACGGCCATTCGCATCGGCAACCCCGCCAGCTGGAAGGGAGCGGAGGCCGCCCGCGACGCCTCGGGCGGCGTCATCGAGGCCGTAAGCGACGACGAGATCCTGGCCGCCTATCGCCTGCTGGCCCAGGAGGAGGGCATCTTCGGCGAGCCGGCGTCCGCTGCCTCGCTGGCCGGCCTGCTGAAGATGAGCCGGCAGGGGCTGGACCTAAGCCGGTCGACCAGCGTCTGCGTCATCACCGGCAGCGGGCTGAAAGACCCCGACACGGCCATGACCATCCACAGCGAGATGCGGGAGGTGCCGGCGGAGCTGGCGGCCGTGGAAAAGGCGATGGGGCTGGCCTAGGTGGCGTCCAATCCGGTGCACTCCGCTTCTTTTCTACAACACCGCCCCGTAAACGGGGCGGCATGGTAAGACGGCATCGATGCCCCCGCCTTCAGGCCGGGGTCGCGGGCTGACCGGCCGGTCGTCTTCGGTGGGGGCATGGGAGACACTCCCGCCGGTACGCCTTGACCCCCTGAACGGGCCGCTGCTAAGATTGGACTTAGCTGGTAGTTTGCGAGGCGCCTGAGGCTGCCCCAAGGGCGGCGTTCAGGCGCGAATTTTCCTGGGCCAGGGGACTTCGTGGATAAGGGCAGAATCGCTGCGGCGGTGCGGGAGATCATCGATGCCATCGGTGAGGATCCGCAGAGAGAGGGGCTCGCCGACACGCCCCGCCGCATCGCCGACATGTACGCCGAGCTCTTCGCCGGGCTCTGTCAGGAGCCGTGCGAGGTGCTGGCCGGCGGCTTCTCGCAGGCGGAGGAGGACGTCGTCATCCTCCGCGATATCCCCTTCTACTCCCTTTGCGAGCATCACTTTCTCCCCTTCTACGGCTCCGCTCACGTAGGCTACATACCCAACGGTCGGCTGGCGGGCATCAGCAAGATCGCCCGCGCCCTGGATATCCTGGCCAAGCGGCCGCAGGTGCAGGAGCGGCTCACCCGCCAGATGGCCGAAGCTATCCTGGCAGCTCTGGACGCCGACGGCGTGGCGGTCGTGCTCGAGGCGGAGCACCTCTGCCTCAGCATGCGGGGCGCTCGCAAGCCGGGCAGCCGGGTCGTGACCTCGGCGGTGCGCGGGCCATTCGCCAAGGGCAGCGTGGGGCGCGGCGAGTTCCTGGCCCTGGTACAGGGGTCGTAGGTTTGGGCTACAGCGTCGGCCGCGAGGAACTGGCCTCGCTGGAGGGCGCCTGGCGCGACATCCTGCCTGCCAGCGGGCCCAAGGCCGTGTTCTATTCGCCGCTCTGGCTCAAGACCTGGTGGGAGGAGTTCGCCGACGGCCGTGAGCTGGTGCTCCTGGGCGTGCGCGACGGCCAGCGCCTGGTGGGGGTCGCCCCCCTGATGCGCGAGGGCGAGCGCCTGACGCTGGCCGGCGACACCAACGTCTGCGACTACATGGACGTGGTGGCCAGCGAGGGCGCCGAGGAGGGGGTGCTGGACGCCGTGCTTCACGCGGTGAGCGAGGAGCCCTGGACCGAGCTGGTTCTCTGGGCTGTGCCCGAGCGCTCGCCCACGTTGACGATCCTCCCGCGCCTGGCGGCCGGCTTGGGCTACGCCGTCGCGGTCGAGCAGGAGGACGTCTGCCCGCGGGTGGCGCTGCCCGCCACCTTCGACGCCTACATGGAGGGTCTGGATCGCCGGGATCGGCACGAGCTGCGTCGCAAGCTGCGGCGGCTCTACCGCAGCGGCGACGTGCTCTTCCATGCCAGCCGGCTGGCGCCCGAGGTGGAGTCGCATCTGGAGGACTTCCTCTGGCAGCACGGCGCCAGCCGCCACGAGAAGGCCGTGTTCATGACCGAGCGCATGGCCCGCTTCTTCCGGCGAATGGCCTTGACCCTGGCCGAGCACAACCTGGTGCGGCTCTACTGCCTGGAGGTGAATGGCGTCCGCACGGCCTCGGTGCTCTGCTTCGATGCCGGCGACGAGCTCCTGCTGTACAATAGCGGCTACCACCCCGATTACGCATCCCTGGGCGTCGGCCTGCTCTCGAAGGCGCTGGCCCTGGAGCAGGCCATCGAGGAGGGCAAGCGCTGGTTGGATTTCTTGCGCGGCGCCGAGCCCTATAAGTATGACCTGGGCGGCAAGGACCTGGCGGTCTTTCGCTGCGTCGTCCGGCGGGAGGGCCGTTAGCATGTGCCGCATCGCTTTCCTCAGCGTCCATACGTCGCCGCTGGCCATGGCCGGGAGCCGCGAGGCGGGCGGCATGAACATCTACGAGGGGGAGCTGGCCCGCGAGCTGGGCCGCCGCGGCCTGCGGGTGGACATCTTCACTCGCCGCCAGGACGCGGAGTCGCTGGCGGTTATCCCCTGGGAGGCCAACGTGCGGGTGATCCCGGTCACCGGCGGGCCGGAGGCGCCCGTGGCCAAGGAGGAGGTCTACCGGCTTCTGCCCCAGTTCCTGCGCGGGGTGATGCAGTTCCGGGAGACGACCGGCGAGGACTACGACCTGATCCACAGCCACTACTGGCTCTCGGGCTGGGTGGGCCAGGCCCTCCAGGGCCTGTGGCGCCTGCCTCACGTCACGATGTTCCACTCGCTGGGCGAGGCCAAGAACCGGGCCCGCGTGAGCGAGCATGAGCCGCCCCATCGCATTGAGGCTGAGCGGCAGATCGCTCGGAGCGCCGAGCGGGTCATATGCGCCAGCCAGGACGAGAAGGAGATACTGCTGCGGCTCTACGGCGTCCCCGCCGAGAGCATCGAGGTGATACCCTGCGGGGTGGACTTGCAGGCCTTCCGGCCGCTGGATAGGGCCGAGGTGCGGCGCCGCCTGGGCTTCCCCGAGGAGCCTATCATCCTCTTTGTGGGGCGCATCGAGCCCCTGAAGGGCATCGACATCCTGGTGCGGGCGGTGGCCCAGGTGAGCGAGGACATTCGCTTCTGCCTGGTGGTCGTCGGCGGCGACGCCAGCGCCGAGGCGGAGAAGGCGGAGCTGCGGCGTTTGGCCCAGAAGCTAGGCATTAGCCGGCGCGTGGCCTTTTTGGATGCGGTCGATCACTCGCTGCTGCCGCTGTACTACAACGCCGCCGACATCTGCGTTGTCCCCTCGTACTACGAGAGCTTCGGCCTGGTGGCCCTCGAGGCGATGGCCTGCGGCACGCCGGTGGTAGCCTCGCGGGTGGGCGGCCTGCAAGGCACCGTCCGCGACAGCGAGACGGGCTTCCTGGTGCCGTGGCGCTGCCCGGAGCCGTTCGCCGAACGCCTGGAGCTGCTGCTTGAGAACGAGGAGCTGCGTCGCAACCTGGGGATGAGCGCCCGCGCCGCCGCCGAGGACTACGCCTGGCCTCGCATCGCCGAGCGGGTGCAGGCCGTCTACGACCGGGTGATGGCGGTGCACCACGCCCACGTCTGCTGCCGCGCGGCGGGGGACGACCAGGCCCGCTGCCACGCCGCTGAGGACGGCGCACCGGTCTAGTCAGAGCCCGCGCCCCTGAGTCGACGTTCGCTTGTCGTAACGATGGTCGATCCCTACAATTTGGGAAGCTAGCGCTTTTCCGGTTGTCGAGAGGCCATGGAGCGGGTGTCGGTCAGCATGTTCTGGCTGGCCGTCGTCGCGGCGGCGGCGGCCACTGTTCTCTATTGGGCTTACGCCTTCGGCGCTCGCCTGGCGGTGCGACGGCTCGCCACCGACCCAGGCGGGGCATCCGCCGGCACTAGCCTGACGGTAACCACCTGGGAGCGGCTACCTACCTCTGTGGGGCGAGCAGCCACGGCCATCGTGTGGCTGGCGGTTGGCCTCCTGGCGGCGGCGCTGGCAGCCCGCTGGCGGGCTACCGGCCACGCCCCCTGGTCCAATATGTGGGAATACACGGTGGCCTTCGCCTGGGGCGTCTCCTTCGCCTATGCCGTCTTCGAGCGCTGGTATGGCCAGCGG
The DNA here is from genome assembly GCA_963701285.1 of uncultured Chloroflexia bacterium. Classification (GTDB taxonomy): domain Bacteria; phylum Chloroflexota; class Dehalococcoidia; order SM23-28-2; family SM23-28-2. The sequence goes on from OY969584.1 coordinate 1,162,747, forward strand.
ACACTTGGCTCCCTTGCCCTGCCGGTGGCCCTCGGGCTGTTGGTCACGGCCGCCGTCTTCTTCCCCTCGGGGGTCCGGCCGCTGGTGCCGGCGCTACAGAACGAGCCGCTGCTCACGGCCCACGTGGCGATGATGGTGCTGGCCTACAGCGCTCTCAGCGTCTCCTTCGGCTCGGCGCTCATGTATCTGATCCAGGGCGAGGCGAACCGCTTCGCGCGCCTGCCCACGGCGGCCCTGCTGGACGAGATCGGGTATCGCTCGGTGATAGTGGGCTTCCCGCTGCTGGCGCTGGGCATCGCCCTCGGGGCGTATTGGGCCAATGAGGCCTGGGGCAGGTATTGGGGGTGGGACCCCAAGGAGACATCGGCCTTGGTGACCTGGCTCATCTACGCCGGCTACCTCCACATGCGGGGCCTGCGCGGTTGGCAGGGCACCCGGTCGGCGGTGCTGTTGGTGGTGGGGTTTGCGGCGGTGCTCTTCACCTTCTTCGCGATCAACCTCTGGGTGAGCGGCCTGCACAGCTACGCCGGCGTGTAGGCGTAGGTTGATCCTGCGGGATTCGAAAGCCTCGCGCTCCGATAGCGCGGCGTTTGGTTCCACGGGATGCCCTTGCCTTGACCCCACCTTGGGCTCACGCTACAATCCGCATTGCACGCCGCCATCCAGGAGAACCACCTTTCATGAAAGAATACGACAGCCAGAACATACGCAACCTTGCTCTCATCGGCCACGGCAGCACCGGCAAAACGTCGCTGTCGGAGGCGATGCTGTTCGCCGCCAAGGCCATCACCCGCCTGGGTCGCGTGGACGACGGCACCACCACCTCCGACTTCGACCCGGACGAGATCCGCCGCAATATCAGCGTGAACCTCTCGATCCTGCCCTGCGAGTGGGAGGGGACGAAGCTCAACCTGCTGGACACGCCGGGCTACGCCGACTTCGTAGGTGAAGTGAAGTGCGGTCTCAGGGCCGCCGACGCCGCCCTCATCATCGTGTGCGCCGCCTCCGGCGTCCAGGTGGGCACCGAGTACGCCTGGGCCTACTCCGATGAGCGCAAGCTGCCCCGCCTGCTGTTCATCAACCGGATGGACCGGGAGAACGCCGACTTCTTCCGGACGCTAGCCCAGCTCCAGGCCATGTTCGGTCAGAAGTGCGTGGCCCTCCAGTTGCCCATCGGTGCTCAGGCCAGCTTCCAGGGGGTCGTCGACCTCATGAGCATGAAGGCCCACCTGGGCGAAAAGGGCGAAGTGGGCGACGTGCCCGAAGAGCTGGTGGAGCAGGCCGCCAACCTGCGCGAAAAGCTGGTCGAGGCGGCCGCCGAAACAGACGACGCCCTGGTAACCAAGTACCTGGAAGGCGAGGACCTCTCGGAGGAGGAGCTGCGGCGTGGCCTGCGCGCCGGCATCGCCGCCGGCAGCATCGTGCCGGTGCTGACGGGCTCCGCCACCAAGAACGCCGGCGTTACCCTGCTGATGGACGCCGTCTGCGGCTGCCTCCCTTCGCCCAAGGACTTGGCGGTGGAGGTGCAGAACGGCGACTCGCTGGCCGCCGACCCGCAGGGTTCGCTGGCGGCTCTGGTGTTCAAGACCACGGCTGATCCCTACGTGGGCCGATTGACCTACTTCCGCGTTTACTCCGGCGTCCTCAAGGCCGACTCGCAGGTGTGGAACGTCAACAAGAACGTCGCCGAGCGCATCGGGCCGCTCTTCTTCATTCGCGGCAAGAGCCAGGAGCAGATCGAGCGGGTCGTGGCCGGCGACATCGGGGCGGTGGCCAAGCTGACCGAGACCAGCACCGGCGACACCCTTTGCTCGCGCGAGCGTCCCGTCGTGCTGCCGGGCATCTCGTTCCCTGAGCCCGCGTTCAGCGGCGCCGTCTCCCCCAAGACCAAAGCCGACCTGGACAAGATGGGCACCGCCCTCGCGCGCATCGTCGAGGAGGACCCGACCCTCCGCGTAACGCGGAACCAGGACACAGCCGAGACCATCCTCTCCGGCTTGGGCGATTCCCATGTGGAGGTGACGGTGGAGAAGATCCGCCGCAAGTTCGGCGTCGACCTGGAGCTGGCCACACCCAAGGTGCCTTACAAGGAGACAATCACCGCCGGCGGCTCGGCCGAGTACACGCACAAGAAGCAGACCGGCGGCCACGGCCAGTATGCCCGCGTGGCGATCCGGGTCGAGCCGCTGCCGCGGGGGAGCGGCTTCGAGTTCGTGGACAAGATCGTGGGCGGCGTGGTGCCCAGGCAATACATCGGGTCCGCGGAGAAGGGCGTGATCGACGCGCTGAGCGAGGGGGTGCTGGCCCGCTATCCCCTCGTCGACCTGCGGGCGACGCTGTTCGACGGCAAGGATCACCCGGTGGACTCATCGGACATCGCCTTCAAGATCGCCGCCGCCATGGCCCTCAAGAAGGGGGCCCAGGAAGGTCATCCGGTGTTGCTGGAGCCGATCATGAACATGCAGATCATGGTGCCCGAAGCCAACACCGGCGATGTCATGAGCGACCTCAACGGGAAGCGGGCCAAGGTGCTGGGCATGACGCCCCAGGACGGCCAGACGGTCATCGAGGCCCAGGCGCCGTTGGCCGAGGTGCAACACTACGCCGCCGATTTGCGCTCGATGACGCAGGGGCGGGGCACCTACACCATGCAGTTCAGCCACTACGAAGAGGTGCCGGCCCACGTCGCCCAGCGGATCATCGAGCAGGCGCAGAAGGAACAGAAGGCGTAGGGAGAGGGGCTAGACCCTGCGGGTTGAAACCCGCAGCTGCCACTCAGAGAGCCGCAGCCATCAGGCTGCGGCTTGTCACTCCCGCGGCCGGAAGGCAACCACCGTCTGATGTGATGCCAGGGCCACCGCCTCCGGCTCTGACGGCACGGCCTGCCGCTCGTCGCGGGGGACATCGCGCGGGATGCCGAAGTACCGTTGCCGCCGGCGCCGCGAACGTCGGGCCCAAAGCCATAGCACCCGCGCTTTCTCTTGCGGGTCGGTGATAGGCGTGGCGATGGCCTTCAGACGGCGCCGCCCTATCTGGATCTCCACCTCAGCATTGGCCTCCAGGTTGCGGTACCAGTCGGAGAAAGTGCCCCGACCGGAGACCACGTAGAAGACGCCGCCCTCCTCCCGATAGTTCACGGGCGTGGCCCGACGCAGGCCCGTGCGCCTGCCGGTGGTGGTGAGAAGGAGGGTGTTGGGCATGAGGCCGCCCATGCCCAGCCGGTAGAGAAGCGCCGGCATGCGCACCAGCAGGCGCATCAAGCCCGTGCGGCGAGGCCGCGGCGGCGGCATCTCTGCCATGGCGGCACCTCCGATACGCGGCGTCAGGCGGTCTGGCGCGAGCTGATCTGCAGGCAGGGCGTGAACCCGACCACGCGGACGGTATCGATGATGCGCCCCTGTGCTGTGACCTCCGCCAGCCGCTTCTGGACACCGGCGAAGGCGGAGGGCAGGTCGTCGGCTTCCACCTCGTAGACGGCCAGGAACTTGCCCTGGCCCGGGCCGGGGTTCCCCAACACCTGGTAGCGGGTCGCCGCCACGAAGCCCTCGGCCTGGAGGATGTCCGGCACGTGGGTCTTGTTGTACCACTCGTTGAACTCGGCCTCCCGCGCGGAGTCAGCGCAATCGGTGAAGACGAGGATGATGGCTTTGGCCATGGCGTACTCCTTTCGATTTTCGCCCCCACCCCCCTTCCGGGGGGACTGGGCTGCTGTAGCTGCAGGCCTCCTTCAGGCCTACCCCACCGCGGGCAGGGCTGTCCGCCTTGCGGGCCCCGCATGGCGGAGAAGCCCTGCAGCTACGGTTGCTGGTCCGCGTCCACGATGCGCAGGAAACGGTGCTTGCCGACGCGGATGATGGTTCCGGCGCGCAGCTCCACCGCGCCGTCGGGTGCCAGCCTCCGGCCGTCGATCTCGACGGCCCCGCCGCCGATAAGGCGCCTGGCTTCGCTGGTGCTGGGCAAGACGCCCCATTCCTTCAGAAGAGCGGGAAATCGGGCAGGGGCTATCTGGCCCGCGCGCAGCAGCTCTCCGGGGAGAGCCAGTTCGTGCACCTCTTCCGGTAGCTCCCGCTTGCGGAACACCTTCGTGAAACGGTCCTCGGCCTCGCGGGCCGGGGCCTCGCCGTGGAACTGGGCGACGATCTCGCGGGCGAGGCGCATCTTCAGCTCCATAGGGTTCACGGAGCGGCTGCGCAGCGCCTCCTGCATCTCCGCCAGCTCTTCGTCCGGCACGTCGGTCACCAGCTCGAAGTAGTCCATCATCACGGCGTCGGGGATGGACATGGTCTTGCCGTACATCTCGTCGGGCGGGTCGGCCACGCCGATGTAGTTGCCCAGGCTCTTGCTCATCTTGTGCCTGCCGTCGGTGCCGACCAGGAGGGGCATCGAGGAAGCACTGCTGCGGCGGCTGGCCCATCATCGCCTGCAGCTCGCGGCCGACCAGCAGGTTGAACTTCTGGTCGGTGCCGCCGAACTCCACGTCGGCCTCGATGGCCACCGAGTCGTAGGCCTGCAGCAGCGGGTAGAGGAACTCGTGATGCGCGATGGGCTTGTGCTCGGCGAAGCGCTGGGAGAAGTCCTCGCGTGCGAGCATCTGGGCCACGGTGAAGCGGGCGGTCAGCCGGATGACGTCCGCCAGGTCGAACTTGTCGAACCACTCGCTCTGCCAGCGCACCTCGGTCGAGCGCTTCGTCCACCACCTTGAAGAACTGGTGCATGTAGGTCTCGGCGTTGGCCTTCACCTGCTCGGCGGTGAGCATGGGGCGGGTCTGCGACTGGCCGCTGGGGTCGCCGATGCGGGCCGTCCAGTCGCCGACGATGAGCACCACCTGGTGGCCCAGCTCCTGGAACTGGCGCAGCTTGCGCAGCCCGACGACGTGGCCCAGGGGGATGTCGGGCGCGCTGGGGTCGAAGCCCAGCTTCAGGCGCAGGCGGCGGCCGGAGCGGAGCGCCGCCGCGAACTCGTCCTCGGGAATGATCTCCGCGACGGCGCGGCGCAGGAGCCGGCGCAGGTGCGTTTCGTCGGGGATCGTCACGCCGGTCATGTTTGGCCCTTCGACATGCCCTAGGACAGGTACGCCCTGGCGGCGGCCACGTCCTTCTCGATCTGCTCTCGGAGCGCCTCGGGGCTGGGGAAGCGGATCTCCCCGCGCAGGCGGTGCAACAGCTCGATGCGCAGCTCCTGGTCGTAGACCTCGCCCTGGAAGTCCAGGATGAAGGTTTCGACGGTGGGCCGGTCCTCGGCAAAGGTGGGGCGCAGGCCGATGTTGGTGACGGCGGGGAAGACCCCCTCGCGCAGGTAGGCGCGGGTCACGTAGACGCCGAAGGCCGGCAACGCCCGGTCCTGGCCGAAGGCCATGTTCGCGGTGGGGAAGCCCAGGGTCTTCCCCCGCTCGGCGCCCTTGACCACCGGCCCGGTCAGGTCGAAGGGCCGTCCGAGGAGGGTAGCCACTGTCTCCATGTCCCCCTGTGCCAGGGCCTGACGTATGGCAGTGGAGCCCACCTTCCCAGACGGGGCGTCCGCCTCGCCGTCGGCCGCGAGCAGAGGCACCACGTCCACGGCGAAGCCCATCTCGCCGCCGATGGTCGCGAGGACGTCTGTGGTCCCCTCGCGGCCGCGCCCCAGGGCGAAATCCGAGCCGACGACCAGCCGCTTCAGGCGCAGCTCCTCGACCAGCAAGGAGACGAAGTCGCGGGCTGAGAGCTGGGCCAGCTCTGAGGTGAAGGCGAGGACGGCCACGTCGTCCACCCCCAGCGCCCGCAGGAGCTCGACGCGCTCCTCCAGGCCGCAGAGGTAGGTGAGGGGCGTCTGCGGCCGGAGGACGCTGCGCGGATGGGGGTGGAAGGTGACCACCAGGGCGGCCAGGTCCTCATTGCGGGCGGTGTCGACCAGGTGGCCGATGAGATGGCGATGGCCACGATGCACGCCGTCGAAGACGCCGATGGCTACGGCGGCGGCGCGGCCAGGGACGGCCGCGCGCCGCAGCTCCTCGCGGGCGAAGGTAGTGGCGTCGCTCACGGCGCGGCCCTTGCGGCGGCGATCATCGCGCGCAAGTTGGCCTCGGGCGTCTGGGGCGCGACGGAGCAGTCGGGCGCCAGGAGGAACCGGCGGCCGCCGGTGGCGTCGAGGGCGGCGCGGGCTTCCGCCGCCACCTCCTCTGGCTTGCCGCTGAGCATGGTCGTTTCGTGGCGGACGCCGCCCATCACCGCCTTATCCGTCCGCGGTAGGATGTCGGCCAGGGACGGGTTGCCGGTGCCGGTGCTCGCCCAGTGGAAGGCGTGGACAGGGTAGTCGAGCAGGTCGGTGAGTCTGTTGTTGTTGCGGCAGACATGCAGGACGTTGAAGGTGGCGCCCTGCACGGCCTCCAGGACACGCAGGTCGAACGGCCGGCCGAAGCGCTCGTACTGCTCGGCGGTCATGTAGTCGCGGCTGCCCCACTCGACGGTGGCGAAGAAGATGCCGTCGGCCCCGGCCCCTAGGCAGGCGCGGGCGTAGGCGGCCAGCGTGTCAGCGATGACACCCAGGGCCGCCTCCAGGTCTTCTGCCGCCTCGGTCATGTACTGCCGGACGGGTTCGAGGCCGCCGGCCAGGCGGCTGGCCACCGCCAGGGGGGAGAAGACGGTCTGGATGAAGGGCGCCTTGCCTTCCAGGCCGTCGCGGATGAGGCGCAGGGCGTCAAGCTGCTGGCCGTAGGCGCCGCGGGTGGGGTCCAGGGGGCGCAGGCCGCGCAGGTCGGCGGCGGAGCTGACCGCCGCCGCAACCAACCGGGGCGGGGCGTCGGCGCGGCCCGAGGGCTGGAAACGGCAGCCCCAGTCCTCGGCGTAGTAGGTGGCGCGGGGGTTGACCTTGACGAAGTCCCAGTCGTAGCGGCGATAGGCCTCCAGAGTGGCCTCAGCAAGGCCTGCGGCCGTCCACTCGCGAAGGAAGTCGTGGCTCCAGGCCGAGACGGGCACATGTTCGACCTCCTCGCCGCGCGGGGCGACGAGGACGCGCTGGCGTTTGGTGAGGGGGGCCATCGACCATGTCCCTTCTTGTGCAAAGGGGAGGGCCGCAGCCCTCCCGCTTCAACCATGGCTCGCGTAGGCGATGCTAGCACAGGGCCTGGAGAGGATCAACCTCACAGGGGATACGACCCACCGCTACTGGATGAGCCGCCGGCGCATGGCCACCAAGGCCAGCAGGTAGAATGCTGCGGTCACCACCACGATCCAGGCCAGGTCGCCCAGGTGGCTCCACTGGGGGCTGCCCTCGACCAGGCCGCGGTAGATGGCCACCACGTGAGTCGTGGGGATGAACCACGAGGCCCTCTCGGCCCAGGCCGGCAAGACGTTCAGGGGAAAGAAGACGCCCCCCAGCCAGAACTGGGGCGTCACGAAAAGGGCGAAGAAGTAGTTCAGTGAGCTGGTGGAGCGGGCGATGGAAGTATAGGACAGCGAGATGCTGGCGAACATCAGGCCAGACAGGAACGCGATGGGCAGCACCAGGATCGCCAGCGCGGAGTGAACGAGGAGGAAGGCCACCGTCACCACCAGGATGTAGGTGCCGTTGATGAGGGCGCGCGTCGCTCCCCACACGATCTCCCCGGTGATGACGTCTTCGATGCTCACCGGCGTGGCGATAATGGCGTCGAAGGTCTTCTGGGTGTCCATCCGGATGAAGGAGCCCCAGCCGCACTCGCCGGCCGCCGCCCACATCGGGAAGACGGCCAGCAGCCCCGGAGCGATAAACTCGATGTAGCGCTGGCCGCTCTTCAGGTTCACCAGCTCGCCCAGGCCCAGGCCGAGGGCCAGCAGCGTGATCACGGGCTCGGCCAGCGGCCAGATGAGCTCCGATTTCCACAAGCGCAGGTACACGTCGCGGTTGCGCTGCCAGACGCGATAGGTCCGGTAGGACACGTCGGGGAGCCGCAGGGTCAGTCGGCGCAAGGCGATGGTCATGGTGTCTTCCCAGCCCCGCTACTCGGCCAGCCCCCTTCCCGTCAGGCGCAAAAACACGTCTTCCAGGTTGGCGTGGCGGTAGATCACCTTCTCGCTCTCCGGCGCCAGATCGGCGATGCTCGCCCGGCCGTCGGCAGTGCGGGCGTAGACGTAGAGGACGTCTTCCACCTCCTCCACCGTCAGGCCCGGGCGCGCCGCGAGTTGGCCCAGCACTCTCTGCCGCTCGGGGCCGCGCAGGTGCAGCTCCACCACCTCGCGGCCGGCGTACTCCTCTACCAGTGCCGCCGGCGTGTCCTCGACCAGGATGCGGCCCCGATGCATGATGACCAGGCGGTCGCAGAGCTGGGCGGCCTCCTCCATATAGTGGGTACAGAGGAGCATGGTGACGCCCTGATCGTGCAGGTAGCGCAGCTTCTGCCAGACTAGATGGCGGGCCTGGGGGTCGAGGCCGGTGGTCGGCTCGTCCAGGACGAGGATCTTGGGCTGGTTGATGAGGCCGCGAGCGATGACCAATCGCCGTTTGAGGCCGGTGGAAAGCGCCCAGATGGGCTGGTCCCGTTTCTCCAGCAATTGGAACAGGGCCAGGCTCTCGTCGATCCGCTCATCGGCCACGGCGCGCGGCATGTCGAAATAGCGAGCGTAGACGGCCAGGTTCTGGCGCACCGTCAGGTCGGGGTCGAGGTTGTCTTCCTGGGGCACGACCCCCAGCAGCGCCTTGATCCGCCGGGGCTCGCGGCGGACATCCAGGCCGTCCACGGTCAGCTCGCCGGCCGTCACCGGCGACACGCAGGTGATCATGCGGGTCGTGGTGGTCTTGCCGGCGCCATTCGGGCCGAGCAGGCCGAAGCACTCGCCGGCGCGGACATCAAACGTGATGCTGTCGACGGCGGTGAAGCCGTCGTAGCGCTTAACCAGGTTGCGAGCTTGGACGATCGCGTTCATAGAGGGATCCCGGGGGGATACTGAAGCTATGGTAGCAGAGGCGTCAGCGGCGCGCCAACGATGGGCTAGTCGCGCACGAGCGTGAGCAGGAACTCGTACACCAGGTTGGCCGCCAGCAGGCAGGTTATCGCAGCCGGGTCGTAGACCGGGGCTACCTCCACCAGGTCGAAGCCAACCACCGGCAGGCCGCGAAGGCCGCGCACCAGCGTCACGATGTCGCGGCTGCTGAGGCCGGCCACCTCCGGCGTGCCGGTGCCCGGGGCGAAGGCCGGGTCCACGCTATCGATGTCCAGGGACACGTAGATGGGCCCGCGTACCAGCTCGCGGATGCGCTCAAGGGTAGCGGCCGGGCCGAGGGCGGCGAACTCGTCGGCGGTGACTACGTGGAAGCCGGCGGCCTGTGCCTGCTCAAGGATCGTGGCGGAGATGGAGCCGCGGATGCCGACCTGGACGGAGGCGGCCGGGTCTATGAGCCGCTCTTCGGTGGCGATGCGGAAGACGGTGCCGTGGTGGTAGCGGCGGTCGATCTCGCCGCCCCAGAAATCGGGGTGGGCGTCGAAGTGGATCAGGGAAAGGATGCCATGCTTGTGAGCGGCGGCGCGCAGCACTGGCAGGGTGACGCTGTGGTCGCCGCCCAGGCAGATCGGGAAGACGCCGGCTTCGAATACGGGGAGCAGCTCCTCTTCGAACTTCTTCAGGGACTGCTCGATGTAGCCGGGGTAGGTCTCGATGTCGCCGTAGTCGATGATCCGTAGGCGGTCGAAGGGCGGCGCCAGAGAGAGCGGGTCGAAGCCGTGGGGGAAGAGCTGGTCGGAGATGTCGCGGATGCCGCGCGGCCCGTAGCGGGCGCCGGGCCGGTGGGTGGTGCCGATGTCGAGGGGCAGGCCAATGACCGCGACATCGGCGTAGGTCAGGTCGCGGCTGGCAGGGACGCGCATGAACGTGTGGGGGCTGCCAAAGTAAGGCCCGCGCTGCCAATCGGCGGGCATCAGACGCTCAGCCATAGTTACATGATAGCTGGGCTAGGTGTGGGGGAACAACTCGGCGTGGCGGCGGGAGGGCGCCTGGTCGAGGCTACCGCCTACTCCTCTTCCAGCTCTTCTTCCTCTTCTTCGTTTGTCTCTTTCGCCGCCACAGGAGCGGCGAACTCGTAGAGGGTTACGTCTGTGCCGCTTTCCTTGGCGACGTCCCAGTCCTCAGCGTCCTCGCCTTCCTCGAAGCTCTCCTCTTCCTCGTCGGCGTCGGTGCGGACCAGACCCTCCTTGATGTACGGGCGGAAGGCCTCGCCGGTGATGGGCGGGAAGGAGAGCTTGCCCGCCTGACTGGGGTGCTGGTAGGTCTCTTTGATGATGATGCGGACGTCGTCGCGAGCCAGGGTGGCTATAGCGGCCGCGTAGCGGTTCCCCGCCTCGATGAGCTTGACGAGGCGAATGCTCAACTTAGCCTCGACCTCACCCAGATACTCGCCCTGAGCGTTTTCGACCACCAGCGAGCCGTCTTGACGGCGCAGGAACACCTCATCGCCTGCTGTAAGCCGGGCCGCCACCTCCGCTGCCGGCCGCACCAGCGTCGTGACGCCCGTCTTGCCGGTCTCTGAGATGAACAGCTGGGGCGAGAGTTTGGTCCTCCCCTCCGACCGCGCCGCCGCGCCCTCGCCCAGAGTGGCTAAGCGGGCCAGGTTCTTCTGGGCGATGCTGTTGTGGGGGTCCAGCTCAAGGGCCTTTCTGTAGGCGTCGCGGGCGTCGGCGTAGCGTCCGAGCTCCGTGAGGGCTTTGCCCAGACGGTTGTAGGCGTCCACATCGTTGGGGAAGACGCCGATGATGAGCCGGTTGACGGCCGCCGCCTCTTCCCACTGGCCTTGCATGGCCAGTTGGATGGCCTGTTCAGCACGCTGGCGGCGCAGTCTCGTTCGATCGTCTGCTGCGAAAACCATATGTCCTTTTCTCACTATTCGATTCGCCGAATTTTAGGGCCTTTCGGGATCTTTTGCAAGCCCTATCCGGCGGATTTGGCGCCAGCCTTGCGAGTCTCCATCCTCGCACGCCGCTGTTAAAGACGCTGCTAGCCCCCGGGCGTTACGTTCTTGCGCCCTGACACCCGCTGGAGCCGCCTCAGGTGCTCCGTTTTGTCGACATAAGACCCGCCTCGACGCACGATCGCCTGTCCGAGACGCTGCTCGCCCCGGCTCGCACTAGCGGTGCGATCTAGGAAATACGAACGTCAGGCGATGGGGGATGCAAGGCCCTCGGGCCTGTGGTGACCGACGGTGGTCGGGGTGGGCAGATTCGAACTGCCGACCTCACGGTCCCGAACCGTGCGCTCTAGCCTAGCTGAGCTACACCCCGCTCAAGCCTGCGCCGTGTCACGCCTGGCGGAAGCACATTCTAGCAGACAGCTCGGAAGGTGTCGAGACAAATACGCCAGCGGGATAGAGTCCATCCCGCCAGGCCGTAGGCGCCGATGCTGAGGCGAAGGGCGAAGGTTCAGCTAGCGAACGCGAGGGGTGTGGAAGGCGCCGTTACTGATGGGCTCCTCGATGTACAGGTCGCCGTTTCGGATCTTGATATTGAAACCGCAGGTGGGGTTGGTACATGCCCAGGCCTTAAAGTGGATAGCTGCCCCCTGGCTGCCGAAATCGGATAGGGGTACTAAGTCACCGACCTGACACTTCTGGCATTTGGGGAATCCGTTCACCACTACCACGAAAGCCCTCCCAACCGAACGTAATCGCCAGGAGTATAGCAGAGCACTGCTGCCCTGGCAACCCGAATTCGCCTGTGATCGTGAAGAAGCGCGATTTTTTTCGCAGCTACGCCCGTCTATCGGGAACCGGGAACGGCGCGACGACGGTGTGGAACAGGGAAGGCCCCGGCCCGCAGGCACCGCGAGAAGCGGGACGGACCTGCCTGCTTACTGCGCGAGCTCCTCCCTCTGGGGCTGGTCCGAGGTGCGGCGGGCCAGCCTTAGGCTTTGTGCGGCCTAGCGAGGCGCCGCTGCCGGCGTATTCCGCGCCTCCCAGGCATCCTGCGCCGCCAGGGCGCGGCGGATGCCGTCGCCGAGGGCGAAGCGGATCGGCTCGGGCGGCAGAGGGATCACCCGGCGGTTCACCCAGAACAGCTCCGTCAGGTCGGTCCGGCGCTCCAGCACCAGGTCGCGCAGCACCTGGCCCACGTAGGTGGTCATGGCCACGCCGTGGCCGACGCAGCCCAGGCTGTAGATCAGGCGCCTGTCGTTTCCCACGTGGCCAATCGCCGGGAAGAAGTCTATGGGGACAGACACCGGCCCGCCCCAGCGATATGCGATGCGAGCCTTGGCCAGGCTGGGGAAGGTGCGGACGATATGGCGCTCCAGCCGGCGGAAGGTTGGCGCGTGATAGTCCTTGTCCAGCGGTCCGCCCAGGTAGATCAGGGCGTCCTCACCGCCCATGAGCAGGCGGTTGTCGGCCGTCAGGCGGTAGTAGTGGATCAGGTTGCGGGCGTCCTCGATGCCCTGGCGCCCCCGCCAGCCGATGGTGGCCAGCTGCCGCGGGCTCAGAGGCTCCGTGATGACGATGTAGGTGTAGACGGGGAAGGCCTTGGCCTGGAGCTGGGGGAAGCGGCCGGAGAAGGCGTTGGTGGCGAACACCACCTTCTTCGCCTCCACCTGGCCGCGCGGCGTCTCCAGCCACAGCGTGCGCCCGGGCCGGAGGGTTACGACCGGGGTTCGCTCATAGATATCGGCGCCGGCGTTCTGCGCCGCCGTCTTCATCCCGCGCACCAGCTTGGCCGGGTTCACCAGGGCGCACTGCTCCTCGAAGCGAGCCCCGAGATAGGTGGGCGAGGCCACCTCCTCCCGCAGCGCCGAGGCGTCCAGCCAGCGCAGGCCCTTGACGCCCAGGCTCTCGCCCAGACGGATCTCGCCCTGGAGGCGCTTCACCTGGGCCGGGTTGGTGGCGACGGTGAGCAGGCCCGGCTTCTCGTAATCGCAGTCGATGGCGTGCTGGGCCACCAGTTCGCCCAGGTGCTCGACGGCCCGGTGGCCAAAGTCGTGGGCGATGCGCGCCTTCTCTTTTCCGAAGCGCAGGGCGGTCGTGGACAACTGGAGGCCCATGAGGGTCATGGCGAAGCCGCCGTTGCGGCCGCTGGCCCCGTAGCCCACCACGTCCGACTCCAGCACCACCACGCGCTGGGCGGGCTCTGCCTTCTTCAGGTAGTAGGCGGTGGACATGCCGGTGAAGCCCCCGCCGACGATGACCACGTCGGCGGCGATGGAGCCCACCAGGGGCGGATTCTCCTGATACGGCTGGGTGGCCAGCCAGAAGCTCTTGGTCGCGTAGTCGGACACTACCCTTGTCTCTTATCCCCCTCGCCTCGCCGCACCAGCCACCACTCGAGGCTGTCGGACAGGGCCAGCCAAGAGGCCTCGATGATATCGCTGGAGCTGCCGACGGTCGTCCAGCTCTGCTCGCCATCGGTGGACTCGATGAGCACGCGCACCACCGCGCCGGTGCCGGTGGCGCTGTCGATGATACGCACTTTGTAGTCGAGCAAGTGGACGGCCTGCAGCGTCGGGTAGAACTCGACCAGGGCCTTGCGCACCGCTGTGTCGAGGGCGTTCACGGGGCCATTGCCTTCGGCGGCGGTATGGATCACCTCTTCGCCGACCCGCACCTTCACCATCGCCTCCGAAAGGACGTCGCGGGTCTCTTCGGCGCCTGGTCGTGGGTGGCGGCGCTCCACCACCATGAAGTCGTCCAGCTCGAAGGGCGGCTGGTAGCCGGGCTGGCTGCGCCGCGCCAGCAGCTCGAAGGAGGCCTCGGCGCCCTCGTACTGGTAGCCGTGGCTCTCCAGCTCCTTCACCTGTTCCAGCAGGCGGCGGGCGCCCTCGCGGTCCAGGTCCAGCTCGATCCCTTGCTCGCGGATCTTTTGGAGGATGCCGTGGCTGCCCCCCAGCTCGGAGACCAGCATGCGGGGCTCGTTGCCGATGCGGGCGGGGTCGATGTGCTGGTAGGAGCGGTCGTGCTTGATGAGGGCCGCCACGTGCAGGCCGGCCTTGTGGGCGAAGGCGGCGGTGCCCACGAACGGCTGGCGCGGGTTAGGGCTGAGGTTCGCGACCTCGCTGACGTAGCGTGAGACCTCCGTGAGCTTAGCCAGTTGCTCCTCGCTCACGCAGTCGATGCCCAGCTTGAGCTTCAGGTTGGCGATGATGGAGATCATATCGGCGTTGCCGCAGCCGTCACCGTAGCCGTTGACGCACCCCTGCACCTGCGCGACGCCCAGCTCCACCGCCATCAGGGTATTGGCCACCGCCACGTCGGCGGCGTTGTGGGCGTGGATGCCGAGGGGCTTGGACACTGTCTCCAGCGCCAGCTTGAGGGGCTCCGCCAGGCGCGAAGTGATGGTGCCGCCGTTGGTGTCGCACATGATGATGCAATCGGCGCCGGCTTCGGCGGCTGTGCGCAGGCATTGCAGGGTGTATTGCGGGTCGGAGTAGAAGCCGTCGAAGAAGTGCTCGGCATCGTAGAAGACGGTGAGCCCGTGGGACTTGAGGAAGCGGACCGAATCGGCGATCATCGCCAGGTTCTCTTCCGGGCTGGTCTCAAGGATGTCCCGCACCTGCACGTCGCTGGCCTTGCCGACGATGGTGACCACCGGCGTGCGGGCGTCGATGAGGGCGCGAAGGTTGGCGTCTCTGCCGGCGCGACTGCCGGGGCGGCGAGTGGAGCCGAAGGCCGCCAGCTGGGCGTTGTGCAGGGTCAGCGACCGCGCCCGCACGAAGAACTCGGCGTCCTTGAGGTTGGAGCCGGGCCAGCCGCCCTCGATGTAGTGCACGCCGAGCTCGTCCAGCTTGCGGGCGATCTTCAGCTTGTCCTCCACCGAGAGCGAGATGCCCTCCATCTGCGTCCCGTCGCGGAGGGTGGTGTCGTAGAGCTCTACCTTGGGCATGGCGAAAGCCTCGCTTGGGTCATGCTGCGGCCATTGTATGCCGCCGGCTGGGGGGCCAGCAAGGGCGCGAGAGGAGAGTGGGTGGTCGCCGGAGAACCGACAAGGCGGCCGGGCCGCGCACCCCCGACCGCCTTGGCCGGTCTCTGTGTGAAAGTGGAGCTAGATCTCGGCGAAGACGCTTTCGAGTGCCGGCTCCGTTAGGAGGTTCTGGTTGGCCTTCTCCAGGATTTGGCACCACCAGGACTTGTTCTTGTGGTCCCAGTGGCCCCAGCCGTCCTGCACTGTCCTGAGGATGGCCTGGACTGTCATGGTGGTGCCCAACGGGCCATGCCCGTTGCCGTCGCCGACGGGGATAAGAGCTACAGGGTCCACGTTGCCACGCATCACGTGAAGGTTGAGCGCGAGCCAGTAGGTGGCCAGGTCCTCCGACACGTCAGCACGAGGGCGGCTGAACGGTAGTCCGATGCGATCTCCAACGTTGCTGAAGAAGACGGCCAGTTTTCGAACCACGGTTCCCTACCTCCTGCTTTCCCGCCTGGGGCCCTCGCTCCCGTCCCTGATGTGGTCGGGACCCCTCCTGTATTGCACCTTATCACTATGAGGCGGTCGTTGTTGCTAGCAATACGGTGAAGAAGGGGTAGACGGAGGGTTAAAAGGGAAGAATGGCAAAAGGAAAGGCGGGTCGCCAAGGGCGGGAGGGGGTCCGGCCCTGGGTATGCGGAAAGCTATCTCTCCGTGACCCGCCAATAGGTAAAGACGCACAAAGGGCCAAAAAGGAACGCGCCAAGAACGTAGCGGCGACCTTCAGGTCGCCACGGAGGCCGGAGCGGGTCGTACCCTCCTTCCCCGTAGTCGGCGCGCATGCTATCTTGGCTTGGCGGCACGATGTCGAATCCTTCTCCACAGCCGAACGGGATGGCGCTGGACCTCCACGTCCACACCTCCGTCGGCTCCAAGGACTGCAGTCTTTCCCTGCCACGGCTGGCCGAGGCAGCTCGCCAGGTGGGCATCCACGGTTTCGCTGTCATCGAGCACGATAGCGCCTGGCCCCCCGAGCACCTGGAGCGCTATCGACAGGAGAGCGGCCTGTTCGTCTGCGCCGGCCGCGAGTGGCCCACCAGCTGGGGCCACGTCATCGCTCTGGGCCTCGACCACGACTTGGAGGACGTGCGCCAGCTGGAGGACCTGCGCCGGCTGGCGGATGAAGCGGGCGGCTATCTCATTCTGGCCCATCCCTTTCGTTTCTTCCCGGGGGCGTCCAACTACCTCTTCGGGCGCGAACGCAACGCCTCGGCTCTCACGCCGGAGGAAATGGCCAGCCATCCGGTCTGGCAGCTGGTGGACGATATCGAGGCGCTCAACTACAACTGCACCAACAAGGAGAACGAGCTCGCGGCAGCGGTGGCGCGGCTCTTGGGCAAGCGGGGCACGGCTGGCAGCGATGCGCACACCTTCACCGAGGTCGGCCGCTGCGTCACTGTGCTCGAGCGGGCAGTGGCCAGCGAGAGGGAGCTTATCGAGGAACTGCGGGTCGGCCGCCACTACCTAGCCCGTCGCCGACCCGACGGCGAGTACGTTTCCTTGACCGCTCCCGAGGGTTGTTGACCCCTAGTTCCGCCCATGGTTCGACGGGCTCACCATCAGGGTGGTTGGGACCCCTCGGGGTCCTGCGCAGATAGCCGCGACAGATGCTACCCTGTCGGGTCGACGCCCCGTTTGGTGGAGGCCAGTTGAGCCCGCCATCGGTGCCCCCGACAGCAGGCTCACGCCTTCGGAGGACGGCCTGACCCATCACCTGTTCCTGATCGCTCTCGGCTTCAGCGCCAGCCTCGCCGCAGGCCTTGCCACAGGCGTCGGCGCGCTGCCGGCCATCTTCGCCGCTCGGGCGACGAACAATATGCTCGACGCGATGCTCGGTTTCGCGGGCGGCGTGATGCTGTCGGTGACCGCATTCGGGTTGATTCTCCCCGCTTTCGACACGGGCGCCGTCGGCATCACCGTGCTCGGCGTGCTGTGCGGCTTGATCCTGTTTGGCATCGCCGACCGTCTCACCCCCCACCTGCACTTCATCTCCGGGCTGGAGGGCCCGCCCTCGCACCTCCGACGCGTGTGGCTGCTGATTTTGGCGATGACTATCCACAATCTGCCTGAGGGTCTGGCGGTGGGCGTGGCATTCGGCAGGGAAGATATAGCGGCTGCTGTCGTCATCGCGATAGGTATCGGCATTCAGAACATGCCGGAGGGGCTAACGGTGGCGCTCCCGCTCGTGCGCGAAGGCTATCGCCCCTCCCATGCGATAGGCTGGGCGACGCTGACTGGGCTTGCCGAGCCGATGACCGCGCTCATTGGGGCGACACTGGTGCTGTTCATTGGGCCGCTTCTGCCGTTCGGGCTGGCATTTGCGGCCGGCTGCATGCTGTACGTCACGCTGGACGAGGTCTTGCCGGAGAGCCACAGCCGGGGGCACCACTTGGAGGCGACAATCGGCGCGGTGCTCGGCTTCGTGCTGATGACGGCGCTTGAGAGGCTGTTTTCCTAGGGGCCGGCGCCTTGTCGCCAGCCTTGCCTAGAAGCCGGCCGCTGCCACCAGGAGCCGTATCGCCACCGTAAACAGGGCAATGGCCAGCAGGAGCACGATGGCCTTCTCCGGCAGGTGCTGCGACAACCGCGCGCCCAGCTGGGCGCCAGCAATCGCCCCCACCGCCAGCGGGATGACCTTCGGCCACTCGTCGGTCAGGCTGCCGGTGGTCACGTGCACCAGCGTCGCCGTGAGGGCGGTGAAGACGAGGATGAAGTGGGAGGTGGCGACGGCGATGTGCGCGGGGAAGCCCAGCAGCGCTACCATGACCGGCACGTGGATGATGCCGCCGCCCAGACCCAGGAAGCTGGCCACCAACCCGACGAAGAAGCTGATCACGACCCCCGTCTGCCAGTTGAAGGCGTAGCTGTAGCGCCTGCCCTCGATGTCGGCGAGGCTGCGGTACGTGTTGGCCCGCGGGTGCCACCCGAGGCCGCCCTCGCTCAGGGTAGGGCGCAGGGCCATGTAGGCGGAGACGGAGATGAGGACGACGCCGAACAGGGCGTCGAAGGCGCGCCGGGGCACGACCTGTGTGGCCAGGGAACCGGCGACGGCGCCGGGGACGGTGGCCAGGGCGAAGGCCACGCCGGTGCGATAGTCGATTCGGCGGAGCCTGGCGTAGGCCGCGGAGCCCGAGGCGGCGTTGAACAGCACCACCGCCAGGGAGATGGCGGTGACCTCGGCCGGTGCCTTGTTGGGGTAGATTAGGAGGAGGGCTGGGATGACGATGAAGCCGCCGCCCGCCCCGACGATCGTCCCGTACGTCCCGGCCAGGACGCCCAGAGCCAGCAGGAGAGCGGCGGTCTGGGGGCCCACGGCCTAGGGCTTCGCCTCGTTGAGGCTGCCCTGCCGATAGCCCGCCAGATCCAGAGCCACATAGTGATAGCCCAGCTCCTCCAGCCGCCGCACCACCGCCTGGCGATTGCCATCGGCCATGAGCAGCGCTATCCCCGCCTCATCAGTCTCGATGCGGGCCATGCCGTCGTGGTGGCGGACGCGGAGCTGGCGCACCCCCAGCGAGCGGATGAACTCCTCCGCCTGGCCGATGCTGCGCAGGGCCTCGACGGTCACCGGCGTGCCGTAGGGGATGCGGGAGGCGAGGCAGGCCATGGCCGGCTTGTCCCAGGTGGGCAGGCCCCGCTGGCGGGAGAGGGCTCGGATGTCCTCCTTGCTGAGGTTGGCCTCCACTAACGGGCTACGCACGCCGTGTTCGCGGGCCGCCTCCTGGCCGGGGCGGAAGTCGGCCAGGTCGTCGGCGTTGCAGCCGTCGGCCACCCAGGTGATGCCCCGTTCGTCCGCGAGCCGCCGCAGCTTGGCGTACAGGCCGTTCTTGCAGTGGTAGCAGCGGCGAGGCGAGTTGGCCACGTAGTCGGGGTCGTCCAGTTCCTGCGTCTCGATGAGCAGGTGGACGATGCCCAGGCGGCGGGCCAGCTCCTCCGCCTCCCGCACCTCCGACGGCGGCACCGCCGGCGAGACGCCGGTCACGGCGAGCGCCCCATCGTGCAGAACATCGGAGGCGGTGGCCGCCAGGAAGGTGCTGTCCACGCCGCCGGAGTAGGCAACCACCACCGATCCCATGTCGCGCAGGATCTGCCGCAGCCGCTCCAGCTTGTCGTCCATGCTGGGCTCCATCTCCAGCTGGCCACTCTCAGTCTGCTCTAGACTTCATCGTGCCTAAAGCAATCGATGGTGTGATCGTTTGCTAGGCCCACCGCCTGCATGAAGGCGTAGCAGATGGTAGAGCCGACGAACTTGAACCCGCGGCGACTGAGGTCTTTGCTCACGGCATCTGATTCTGCCGTCCGCGCCGGTATCTCCGAGAGTGTCCTGAATCTGTTCTTGATGGGGCTGCCGCCGACGAACTGCCAGACGTAGCCGCCGAAGGAGCCACACTCCTCCTGCACTTGCAGGAGCTTCTGAGCGTTCGTTGTCGCCGCCTGAACCTTCAGTCGATTGCGGACGATGCCGGCATCGGCCAGCAGGCGTTCCACATCTTCCTCGCCGTATCGGGCGATTCGGGCCGGATCGAAATCGTGAAACGCCCGGCGGTAGTTCTCACGCTTCTTGAGGATGGTCTCCCAGCTCAAGCCGGCCTGCGCGCCCTCCAGGACCAGGAACTCGAACAGCTTCCGGTCATCGTGCAGGGGAACGCCCCACTCGCGGTCGTGGTACTCCGTCATAAGTGGGCTGGCGTTGGCTGCCCAGGCGCATCTCTGTGTCATCTTCTCAGCGGTAGCACGTGCAGCGCGCGCTCCCGTGCTCCTCAGGCGTCTCGTTTGGCGCCGGCGGCTGGCGCACTGCCGACAACCTCGCCGCTTTCGTCGGCGATGCCGGCCAGGCGCTTGGCCAGCTCCATCTTCTCGGGCAGATTCGCCTGACGGTAGATGGCGATCCTCTGCGCCTGAGGCGAGCCCGCCCCATGCATGCACTCCACCAGCGCGGAAAGCCCCGTGATACTTTCGATGAGACGAAGCACGCGCATCCTGTCCTCGGTGGAAGCCTCGGCTGAACCGCGGAGGTACTTCTGGATGTACGGGCCCACCACTGGATGGCGCAGGTCCTTCTCGGAGGGCAGAGTACCGAGCAGGCCCCCGGCGATGTCGTGGGCCAGGCGGCCTATTTCGTAGGTGAGGCGGGTGGTGTTGAGCTTGGTGGTGTTGGCCAGCAGGGGGTCGACGTAGCACAAGCCGGACGGCGTCATCTGGCCCTCGCTGGAGCAGGCCAGGGAGCAGTTGTGGAGGGTCTCCGCGAGGTGCGTCATCTCGACCAGCTTGTCGCGGATGTGGGAGGCGTCCGCCACGCCGTTGTAGCGGGCAACGAGAGCCGCCGCGCCGATGAGCACGTCGGCCACGCCGACCTTACAGCCTCCGTAGTTCTGGCGGTGGAAGGAGGCGAACATCTCCACCAGGTTGCGGGCAAAATCGTACTCGCCGCACATGAACACCCGCTCCCAGGGCACGAAGACGTTGTCGAACACGATCATCGCCTCGCCGCCCACGAAGCCGAAACGGGAGTTGCCCTGGTCTATCTCTCCTCCCAGCTTCCGCTCGTCGTTGGTCTGCCGGCCGAAGATGAAGGTGAGCCCCGGCGCGTCGGCGGGCACGGCGAAGGAGACGGCGTAGTCCTTGTCTTCCTCTCCCAGGGCAGTGGTGGGCATGACCAGGATCTCGTGGGAGTTGACGCCGCCTGTCTGGTGCACCTTCGCCCCGCGCACGACGATGCCGTCTTCTCTGCGCTCGACGACGTGGACGTAGAGGTCGGGGTCCTCCTGCTTGCTGGGGGCGAGGGCGCGGTTGCCCTTGGGGTCGGTCATCGCCCCGTCGACCATGACATCGCTCTCCTGAACGTAGGCCACGAAAGAGCGCAGGCGGCTGTGGTAACTGGTGCCGTACTTCTGGTCGATGAGGTAGGTGACGTTGTAGAGGGCATTCATGCCGTCGAAGCCGACGCATCGCTGGAAGCAGCTGCCGGTCTCGCGCCCCAGGAGCCGCATCATCTTCACCTTGCGCACCAGGTCGTCGGGGCTCTGGTGGATGTGGGTGAAGCGGTTGATCCGCTTTCCGGTAAGGTGGGAGGTGGCGGTCATCAGGTCCTGGTAGCGCGGGTCTTGGGCCAGGTCATAGGTCGCCGCCGCCGCGTTCACGTGCGGCCGTGTGAGAGGATGTTCCGTCACGTCATCGATCTTCTCTCCGAAGGCGTAGACGTCGCGCTTTAGCTTGCGCAGGCTTTCCCGATACTCGTTCCCATTCATCATGGCTGCACCTCCGGCCTGTCCCCTGGGCAACACAATCGACAGTGTAAACGTTCACTAATAGCGTATGGCCGCGAGGGAAGCTATGTCAATCGATGGGTAGCAGTGGGCCAGAGGGGCGCTGCGCAGCTGCCCCAAGGCTACCAGTCCATTCTAGCCCAACGGCGGCGGCCAGGGCAGTGATGAGGGCCTAGGGACCAGGGGCTCCGTGGGCCCCGCCTTGATCCAGGCTGGCGCCTCTGGTAAGGTGAGGTCTGTCGCGAAAGAGGTGACACTGATGACACAGGCACCGGCTCGATTGGAGCTGGCGGTGACGGTGCGGGGGGTTCTCGGGAAGAAGGTGAAGCGCCTTCGCCGCCAGGGCATCACGCCGGCCAACATCTACGGCCACGGCATGCCCTCGCTGGCCGTCCAGGTACCCAGCCACGAGCTCGCCCACACGATCAGGGTCGCCGGCCGCAACACCATGCTCGAGGTGCTGGTGGAGGGCGAAAAGAAGGCGCGGCCGGTGTTCGTCCACCACGTCCAGCGCAACGCTCTGAACGACGACCTGCTGCACGTCGACTTCTACCAGGTGTCTCTGAAGGAGAAGATCCGCCTGGAGGTGCCCATCGTGGTGGTGGGCGAAGCCCCGGCCGTCGATGTCTACCACGGGATGCTCCTCCAGAACACCAACGCCATCACCGTCGAAGGCCTGCCGGGCGAGATGCCGCCGTACATCGAGGTGGACGTGTCCGGCCTGACGGAGATCGACGACGCCATTCACGTCAAGGACCTGCCGGTGAGCGCCAGCCTGACCCTCTTGGTGGACCCGGAGCTGGTGGTGGTGAAGGTGGCGCCGCCGCGCCTCGAGGTGGAAGAGGTGGTCGAGGAGGCTGCGCCGGGCGAGGCCGCCGCAGAGGAAGCCGAGGCCGAGAAGGCCGAGGCGGAGGAGAGCTAGCGGCCCTCCGCTGCCAGCGCTACCCGAGTCGCCGGCCGAACAGGTCGCGCAGGCCGCGGATGAACTCCGCTGCCGGCAGCGCCCGCCGCCCGGCCCGCTGCAACCGCAGGGCTACCAGCAGGCCCTCGCCCGTCTGAACGGCGAGGGCCTCCTGTTGCGCCTCGGGCGGCAGTTTCTCCCGCTCTGCCGGCGACAGGGGGAGCACCGTGCCGGGCTCGCCGGTGCCGCCCTCGGCGGGCAGGGGCCACGCCTCCCAGATGTGGAGCGTCTCGCCGTCCAGCATCGTGGCGGCGCCAGGCCAGGGGTTGAAGGCCCGCACCTGTCGCCAGACCTCCACCGCCGGACGCGTCCAGTCGATGGCCCCGTCCTCCTTCTGGATGAGCGGCGTGTAGCTGGCCTGGGCTTCGTCCTGGGGTCGCGGCTCGATCTGGCCGGCCAGCCACAGCGGAAGCGTCTCGGCCAGCAGATCGGCCGCCAGCAGCGACAGCTTCTCGCCGAGGCTGCCGCCGCTGTCCCAGGGGGAGATGGGCAGCGAGCGCTGGCGCAGGATAGGGCCGCTGTCAAGGCCGGCGTCCATGAGCATGATGGTGACGCCGGTCTCGTCGTCGCCGGCCAGGATGGCGCCCTGGATGGGCGAGGCCCCCCGGTGGCGCGGCAGAAGCGATGGGTGGATGTTGAGCACTCCCTTGGGCGGGATGTCCAGCACTGGCTGGCGCAGGATCTGGCCGAAGGCGCACGCCACGATGACGTCGGGCCGCAGCGACGCCAGTTCCTCCAGCGCCTCCGGCCGGCGCAGGCTGACGGGCTGGAAGACGGGCAGGCCCAGCTCCAGGGCCGCCGCCTTCACCGGCGGTGGCGTGATGGGGCGGCCGCGGCCGGCGGGCCGGTCTGCCCGCGTGTACACGCCGACGATGTCGTAGCCGTCCGCCGCCAGGCGGCGGAGGCTGGGCAAGGCGAACTTGGGCGTTCCCAGGAAGACAAGGCGCATGATGGCTCCCAGCACAGGCGGGGCGATTCTAGCACAGCGCGTCGGCGGGCCTCAATCGGTGGGCGTGCTATACTGGGCGCGATCGATGATGCAGACGTCCGTCCGGTGGCGGCTTTGCCTGGCGGCGCTCGCCCTGGTCCTGCTCGGGCCGTTTCTCTTCCTGGCCTGCCAGGGGGACGAGACAACGGGGGCAATCAGCACGCAGATCGGCCTGAGCATCGTGACCGTCACCCCTGCTCCCACCCCGGCGCCAACGCCAGTGGTCGTCGTCGTGGTCAGCGCCACGGCGGCGCCGACGCCGGTGGCTAACGTTTGCCCCGACAACCCCAACCCGGCCTCGCCGAGCATGATGGTGGTGGAGGAGCCCAAGCCTAGCGACCACCTCACCAGCCCCGCCTACGTGCGCGGCTGGGGCGTCGGCATCGGTTTTCAGGGGCAGGGCGTTCACGTGGCCGTCTACGACAGCACCGGCGAGCCTCTGAATGAGGTGAAGGGCCCGCCGTTGCCCAAGGAGGGCCGGATCCCGCCGCCTGGCCTGGATACGAGCGAGTTCACGGCGCCGTTCGACGTTGACATAACCTTCAAGACCACGAACTCGCAGCCGGGCTGCGTGCGCGTGTTCGGGGTGAGCTCGGCGGATGGGCAGCCGGTGAACGTGGTGCAGGTGCCGGTGCTGCTTCAGCCCTAGGCCCGCCGCACCACCACGGCTAGACCTGGCGCGGCGCTGAGAACAGCGGCGGCGCTTCCGCCGGGGGCCGCAATCTCCAGGCAGCCGCTGCTTCCCGTGACCGCCCGCAGCTCCGACCCCGGCTCGTAGGTGGGGCTCACCCCCTTGATTGAGCGGCCGGCCACCTCAATGACGGCGTCCCCTGACGGCAGGTCCTCGACGTGGAGGTCCGTGATCAGGTTGCCGAAGATGTCGATGTGGAGGACGCGGCCGCGCAACGAGCCGTCGGGCTGGCGGCGGGCGCGGAAGGGCGGCAGGGCGATGATCTGCTGCAGCGGTTCGCCCAGGTCCTCGAACGCTACGCCCAGCGAAAGATGGGCGGCCACCGGCGCGAAGATATCGCGGCCGTGGAAGGTACTGCTTACCGGCTGGCGAAAGTAGCGCTGGTTGGTCAGCGAGACGGCGCGGCAGTCAGCCGGCAGAGCGACGGGGCCCGGCGAGTCGCCGGCGGCCGCGCGCGCGTCATCGGGCAGGGCGGCGGAGAGCACGCCGTTGTCGGGCCCCACGAAGACGGCGGCGGCCGTGCGGAGGGCGATGGCCCTGCGATGCGTGCCCACGCCCGGGTCCACCACCGCCACGTGGATGGCGCCGGGCGGGAAGTAGGGCCAGGCGGCGGCTAGGACGAAGACGGCCTGCTCGACGGCCTGAGGGCGGATGCTGTGGGTCACGTCCACCAGGCGCGCCGCCGGGTTGACGGACAAAATGACGCCCTTCATGGCCGCCACGTACGGATCGTCGAGGCCGAAGTCCGAGGCGAGGGTAATGATGGGTGGCGAACCGCTCATAGCGGCGATGCTATCTCGACACCCGCTTCGTCTTAATGTACCACTGCTGCACGTTGGCGAAGCGGGAGGACGGATTCGAATAGCACGCCCAAGGCCATGCCCTTGACGTCTTGGGGCACGTAGTAGTGGTACACAGGGTAGAAGAGGAGGATGCTGGGCACCTCCTCGGCGAAGATCTGCTGGAATTCAGCGTAGAGGGCCTGCCGCTGCTCCTGGTCGCTGGTCTGGCGGGCCTCGCTCAGCACCTCGTCTAGGCGCTGGTTGACGAAGCCGGCCAGGTTGAAGCCCTGCTCGCGCACCTGCGAGCTGTGCCAGGCAGCGTAGGGGTCGGGGTCCGGGCCCTGGTCCCAGCCGTAGAGCACCATCTGGAATTGGCGCGGCAAGAGAAAGTCGCGCACCAAGGACGTGCCGCCCTTGGTCTCTTGCGTTACGTGGATGCCCACCTGGGTCAACTGACGGGCGATCTCCTGACCGATGGCGGCGCGAGCCGTATCCGCGTCGGTGAGGAGCGAGAGGGTAAGCTCCTGGCCGTCCTTCTCCAGCACCCCGCTCGCGTTGGGCTTCCAGCCGGCGTTGGCCAGCAACGTCCGCGCCTGCTGCGGGTCGTACGAGTACTTGCGGATGGCGTCGTTGTAGGCCCAGGTACCGGGCACGATGGGGCTGTCCGCCAGGTCAGCCCGCGTGCCCAGGGTGTCGGCCAGGATTGTCTGGCGGTCGAGCGCGTAGAGGATGGCTTGACGAACCGACTTGTCGCCCAGCGCTGGCGTCTGCGTGTTCAGGAAGAGGAGGAGGTAGCTGTTGCGGCGGCTGGTGAGGTGCTGCAGGTCGGCGCGTTGGTCCAGTAGCGCCTGCTCAGCAGGCGGGGCCTCTGGGCCCAGCAAGAGGCCCTGTACGTGGTGGTCCCGGAGGGCGGCCGCGGCGGTGGCGTAGTCGGAGAAGAAGCGCAGCTCTATCTCGGCGATGAAGGGCTCGCCGCCGGGATAGGCGGGGTTGCTTCTGAGGATGGCCCGCTGGCTATCCGCAGACGTCAGCACGAAGGGGC
Organism: uncultured Chloroflexia bacterium; assembly: GCA_963701285.1. Lineage (GTDB taxonomy): Bacteria > Chloroflexota > Dehalococcoidia > SM23-28-2 > SM23-28-2. The sequence continues at coordinate 1,188,359 of OY969584.1, forward strand.
CAGTGCCGATGGGCTGTTCGTTGAAGGGGCTGAGGAACAGCCCCTCGGCGCCCAATCCGTCCAGCTTGTGCTTGGGCAAGATGCCCACGGTGGCGTAGGCGGGGAAGGGGGCCAGGGGCTGGGGCAGCTCGAAGCGGACGGTGAAGTTGTCAAGCTTGGTGCAGTTCACCTGCTGCCAGAACAACCCCAGGGACGGTTCGCCGCGAAAATCGGGGTCACGCAGGGCCTCGCAGGTGAAGACCACGTCGTCGGCAGTGAAGGGCGCGCCGTCGTGCCAGGTGACGTCCTGCCGCAGGTGAAAGGTGTAGGAGCGGGCGTCGGGGCTCACGTCCCACCCTTCCGCCAGGTCGGGCAGGACAGTGCCGTCTGGGCCCAGGCGGGTGAGGCCGGAGAAGATAAGGGCCGTCAGGTCCTTGTCGACATCGTTGAAGGTGGCGTAGAGGGGGTTGATGTGAGAGGGGGTGCCCACCACCGCCTCCACGTAGCGACCGCCGTGGGTGGGTGCTCGTGGCCCCGCCTCCTGGTTGCCGCCGTACCAAAAGGCGGAGAGAAGCAGGATGATCAGAACGAGGCCTGATAGGAGGGGCCACCGGGAGCGGCTGCTCACGCCCTGCCTCCGCGCGAACGTCCTGGCCTAGGGGGTCACCCGCGCCCGCCCAGCGAGCGCCCTAGCGGGCAGCGACCACGCTGAGAGCCGAGACGAGCAGAAAGATGGCCACCACCACTATGGTCAACTGGAAGATCGTCTTCTCCACGCCGCGGCGAGTACGGACGATGGAGCTCCCACCGCGCGGGTTCCATCCTTCTCCTCGCGCCTGCATCAGGACGATGAGGATCAGGACTATGGAGACGATGATCTCGGCGACGCGGAGATAGTCCTCGAATGTCACGGTTCGTTTGCCTCAGCGGCGGAAGCCTTGCCCCTGGTTAATCCAGGGCGCTGGCCACCCTATCCTCCGCCTCTTCCTCCTCTTCTTCCAGCAGGGCGGCCTGCTCCAGATGGTTGCGGTCGTAGTAGAGACGATTCAGGGCGGTGGCGAGCTTCTTGGCGTCGTGATGGTAGCGGTTCTCTTCGCTCACCACATCCGCACAGACAAGGCGAGGGTGCAGGGTATAGCCTCCGTCGATGCGGACGGGCCGTGAGTCCTCGGGGAGGCCGTCGCCGATGTTGCTGTTGGCGAGCACATACTGGAAAAGGCCCTTGCCCACGTGCTTCTCCAGCACCCGCACGTGGTCGGCCACGTCGAAATTGTCCGTCTCGCCATGCTGGGTGGCCACGTTGCAGACGTAGACCTTGACCGCGGCCGAGGCTTTGATGCTGCGCCGGATGCCGTCCACCAGCAGGTTGGGCAGGACGCTGGTGAAGAGACTGCCCGGCCCCACGACGATCATGTCCGCCTCCAGGATGGCGCGGATGGCCTCGGGGGAAGCCTGGGGGTTGGCCGGCTGGAGGTAGACCTCCTTGATGCGGCTGGTGCTGCCGGTGATGTTGGACTCGCCCTCGATCGTCTCCTCGTCCTCGGTGGTGGCGTTCAGGGTGACATTGGCCAGCGTTGAAGGGACGATGTGCCCGCGCACGGCCAGGACTCGGCTGGTCTGCTTGATGGCCTCCTCGAAGTTGCCGACGACCCCGCTCATGGCCACGATGAACAGATTGCCGAAGCTATGGCCGGCCAGGCCAGACCCATCCGAGAAGCGGTACTGGAAAAGCTTGTTCATTAGCGGCTCGACGTCGGCCAGGGCGGCGATGCAGTTGCGCACGTCACCCGGCGGCAGAATGCCCAGCTCCTTGCGCAGACGGCCGGAGCTGCCGCCATCGTCGGCCACGGTGACGACGGCGATGAGGTTGCCGGTGTGCTCCTTGAGGCCGCGCAGGAGCGTGGACAGGCCGGTGCCGCCGCCGATGGCCACTATCTTGGGGCCGCGCCTCAGGTAGCGCTGGTTATGAATGATGCTTACCAAGCTACCAGGCCGCCGCTGCGGCAGCACGGCGCTGAGGATAGAGTGGTTCAGGTGCCAGAGGGCCCACAGGATAAGGGCGACGCTGGCGCACATGAACATGACGCCACGCCAGATGCGGGGGATGAACTGCAGCGTCACGTAGTAAACGAAGGGAGGGAAGGTGTAGGAGACGTAGGCCTCGCGCAGTACATAGGCTAGCCCCAGGCCCATAATCACCACGCCGAGCATCATCAGGCCCAGCCAGCGCTTGACGTGCATGCCTGGGTAGAACCACTTCAGCAGGTCGGAGTCTCGCAGGCGTTGGATCATCTGACAATAATAACGCTAGTCAAGCCCAAAAGTTTAGCCTCCCGCCCCCAGCTTCTTGCCAAGCAACTCGTGCACCAAGCCCGGGTTGGCCCGGCCACGAGTCTCGCGCATGACCTGGCCCACCAAGAAGCGCAGGGCCTCCTCCTTACCCGCCTGATAGTCTCTCACCGCCTTGGGGTTCTCCGCAACCACTTTCTCCACCACGGCCGCCAGTTCGTCCGAGGCGGCGATCTGAGTGAGGCCGGCCTCCTCGACCACCTGGCCGGGGACCTTGCCGCTGTTGAACATCTCCTCGAAGACTGTCTTGGCGATCTTGCCGGTAATCACGCCGCTGTCCATGAGGTCCAGCATCTGGATGAGATGCTCCGGTTTCACCAGAGATGCGCCGATCTCCTGGCCGGCGGCGTTCAGCAGGCGGGCGAAATCGCCCAGCATCCAGTTGCTCACCGCCTTGGCTCGCTGGCGAAGACGGGGCTCATCGGCCTTGGGGATGGCGGCCAGGCAAACCTCGAAGAACTCCGCGCGCGGACGGCTCTCGGTGAGCAGGTTCACCTCGTACTCCGAGAGGCCGTACTGCCGCATGAAGCGTTGGCGCTTGGCGTCGGGCAGCTCGGGCATGCGGGCGCGGATGGCTTCCACCCACTCTAGGGAAATGGACATCGGGGGCAGGTCCGGCTCCGGGAAGTAGCGGTAGTCGTGGGCGTACTCTTTGGTGCGCTGCGAGACGGTTCGGCCCTCCGGCTCCACCCAGCCCCGCGTCTCCTGGACGATGCGCCCGCCGGCGGCCAGCACGTTGCGCTGGCGCTCCACCTCGTAGTCGAGGGCGCGGTAGACGGCGCGGAAGCTGTTCATGTTCTTGACTTCCACCTTGCCCAGGAACTCCTGGCTGCCCAGCGGGCGGATGCTGATGTTGGCGTCGCAGCGGAACTGCCCTCTTCCATGTTGGCCGTGGAGACGCCCAGGTAGAGGAGGATCTGGCGCAGCTTGACCAGGTACTGGCGGGCCTCCTCCGGCGAACGCAGGTCCGGCTCCCCGACGATCTCCATAAGGGGCACGCCGGAGCGGTTGACATCCACCAGGCTGTAGGTCTCGCCGGCCTCGTTGCGGGCGTGCACCAGCTTCGCAACGTCTTCCTCGAGGTGGACGCGGGTGATGCCGGCGCGCTTGTGCTGGCCGTCCACCTCGATGTCCATCCAGCCGTTGCGGGAGAGGGGCTGGTCGTACTGGGAGATCTGGTAGCCCTTCATCAGGTCTGGATAGGGGTAGTTCTTGCGGTCGAAGCGGGAGACGGAGGCGATCTCGCAGTTTAGGGCCAGGCCGGTCATGATGGTGTACTCCACCGCCTGCCGATTGATGACGGGCAGCACTCCGGGCATACCCAGGCAGACGGGGCAAACGTGGGTGTTGGGTGGGGAGTCAGCGTAGGCGGTGCTGCAGGAGCAGAACATCTTGCTCTTGGTGAGGAGCTGAACGTGCACCTCAAGCCCGATGACCGTCTCGTACGCTGTTGCGGCGATAGTCATAGGCAAAATCGCAAGTTAGTATAGCAGCCGCTGCTGACAAGGGCAAGGGCAAGGGTGGCACCCGCTTGGCTCGTGGGTCGTGCGCCTTCTAGCGAAATCCCGTCGTCCGCCGTGCGGATGCTCTGTTACCCGCTCGCCCTCGGGCAAATGCCACGCACCAATTATACCCGAACTGCGCTCCGGGTGGCGCCTTCGGCATGGCGCTCCGGGGTGTCCTGCACCGACGGTTGCGACGAGAAGCTCGCCAGCTTCAGGGAAAAACACCACAGAGAGGTGAAGTTTTTCGCCGGATGATCTAAGATTAAAAGAGGGCCAGTGCAAGGGGCCGAGGTGAGGGAAGGCTGTCTCAGAAGACGGAAAGCCTGCAGAGAAAGGATGTGAGAGAGTATGGCGGTGATTAGTGGTGGTGTACGCTGGGGCTCTCGCGACGTCGACTGGACATGGGTGCCGGCGAGCACGGCCGAGATCGTTAGCGTGGGCCGCCGCGTTGTCGATGAAGGCCTGGGGGTAGTGGCGTTTACATTCCTGGCGGGCTCAGCCATCGTCATCAATGACATCACAAACGGTGGGTTGGGGATCCTGGGAATGGCGGCGGCCACAGGTCTGGCCTATGCACTGATAGTTTTCGCCCTGTACCCGATTTCCGGGGGCCACATAAACCCGGCAGTGACTCTGGGCCAGGTCCTGTCCCGCCGCATGCCGCCCTCGATAGCCGTGCTCTACATCGGGGCCCAGGCCGCCGGCGCTATCGTCGGGGGCTTGCTCCTAGAGCTGATCTTTCGTGGCTTCCTGACCGACGTGGCGAGGTCGGCTTCCCTGACGTTTAGCACGCAGATGCAGGGATTGACCGGCGGTTTCCTGGAGGCGATCCTGACCTTCATACTGGTCACGGTGTACTTCCGTGGCTTTCTCGACCGTCGGGCCAACCCGGCTCTGGGGGCGCTCGCCATGGGGATCGTGGTCGCGTTCGCGTTCCTGGTGGCGTTCCCGCTCACGGGTGCTGCTCTCAACGTCGCCAGGGTGTTCGGTACTGACCTGCTAGCTCGGCACTGGACCGACTTCTGGTGGTACTGGCTCGGGTTGGCTGGTGGGGCAGTGGCTGGTCTGGGCTATCAGTACCTCTTCGCGACTCGCGAAGAGGAGGCCCAGATGGGCTGATGTCGGAAGCGGCAGCCTTTCCCTGAGACAAGAGCCGGACCTTGTCAGGTCCGGCTCTTGTGTTGTCCCGTTCCGTCGACGGAGCGGTGGCTCACGGCAAGTCGGTTGAAAATGCGGCCGGCCGCCGGTGATGGAGAGTGCGCGAGGGTTACGGGCGGGCGTCGGGGTAGGTGACAGGTGTTCGGAATGTGGTTGGTGCCGGGGGTGGGGGTCGAACCCACAATCCGCGCGGTGGCGGAAGCGGATTTTAAGTCCGCTGCGTTTGCCCTTTTCGCCACCCCGGCACCCAGAAACAGAAACTCAGAAAGCCGGGGCCCCCGATGTTCTGAGCCGCTTTCCTCTCAGTTGGAGGCGACGGGCGGATTCGAACCGCCGATCGGGGTTTTGCAGACCCCTGCCTTAACCTCTTGGCCACGTCGCCCAAGCTGGAGCGGAAGACGGGATTCGAACCCGCGACCCCCTCCTTGGCAAGGAGGTGCTCTACCGCTGAGCCACTTCCGCCCCTGTCCGTCCTGGTGCCGAGGAGGGGATTTGAACCCCTACGCCCTCTCGGGCACCGCCCCCTCAAGACGGCGTGTCTACCTATTCCACCACCTCGGCAGTTCGCGATTTATATTACACGTTCTGCCGAGGTTGACAAGACCTCGCCGTCGGCGCCGGACGGTGTCTATGGGCGAGCGAGCGCCTGGTTCAGGCGCTCCATGGCCACTTCCCGCAGTTTCTGCATCTTGGACTGAAGGTCGGCCAGTTCCCTATCGGTTAGGACCTGGGACAGCTCCCTGGCGATCCGCGAGGCGACCGGCATAGCCTCCTCCAGCCTGCGAGACCCGGGCTCGGTGATGCGCACCCAGGTCTTGCGTCGGTCGCGCCGGTCGAACTGGCGCTCCACGAAGCCCTGGGCCTCCAGCCGGTCTACCAGGCCGGTGATGGTCTGGCTGGCCTTGACCATCTCGCGGCCGATCTCGCCGGTGGTGAGTATGCCGCCGCCGTCGCGAAGCACCCTCAGCAGGTGGAGCTGGGGCAGTGACAGGCCGTGGGGCAAGAGGGCTAGCTCGGTCAGCTTGAAGATGGCGTTGTAGGTCTGGTAGATGCTGACCCACTCCGCCATACCCCGAGAGTCCTCGCTGGTTTGCACCGGTGCAGGGGTTCGTCGTCGGGTGGTCATGGTCTCACTCCTCCCTTCCCTACAGACTCAGGCTTGCTTTGTGATGAAGCCGGAACGGGCCTCTTCTATCAGCTTTCGGATAAGCGCGCGCGAACGGCTTTGCTGGTTTCGTCAAGTTTGGCAACTGTTATCACTTTCATGCTGGCATAGCGCGAAGCCTTAGTCAAGCGACTCACTATAAGTAAACGGCGTTCCGCTCGCACTGGATTCGTGCTGTACTTGAAAAAGCTGTGGGAAAATGGGTCGCCTTCGGGCGAACTGCGGTGGTGTGTGGTATCAGGGAGAAAAGCCCCGCCTGGTGTCTTCCTCGCCCCCAGCGGCTCTCAGCGGCCGCCCGGCGTATCCGAAGCCTGCTCCTCCATGATTGCCAGCCTGCGCCAGGCGTTGGCCAGCAGCTTTCGCATCTTGGCTTCGAAGTCCTCAAGCTCGTCGTCCGTCAGCACCGAGACGATGCTTTCGGCCAAGAGATTGGCGGTGGGTATGGCCTCCGTCAGGCGGCGTTCGCCGGCCTCGGTGATGGCGACGTTGGCCTTGCGGCGGTCGCGCTGGTTGGGTTGGCGTTTGACCAGGCCTTGCGCTTCCAGCCGGTCCACGAGGCCGGTGATGGTGTGGCTGGCCCGGAGCATGATGCGTGCGATCTCGCCCGTGGACAGGACGCCGCCACCGGACTTGAGCGCCCCCAGAAGATGGAACTGCGGAAGGGAGAGCCCATGCGGCTGGAAGGCTATCTCAGCCAGTCTGCGGATGGCGTCGCTCAGCTGGAAGGAGACCATGAGCTGGGCGACGCCCCTGGTGCCAGAGAACCTGGCCTGTCGCCGCGGCTCCGGATTTGTCGTCAGTATGCAACTCCCACTAGCCCGCTGCCCCTGCCGGCCTTGGCATGGGGCGTCAGACCAGTCAGGGCGAAGATATGAGTCTGGCAGGGGTGGAGGGACTCGAACCCCCGACCTGCGGTTTTGGAGACCGCTGCTCTTCCAAACTGAGCTACACCCCTGCGGGCCGGTGAGCCTATTCTAGCGAAACGCGTTCCTTTGGGTCAACGAGACTCGCTCGTGCGGATAACGACGCAGCAGAGCCCCCAAGGCCTGGCAGGAGCGACCGCCCCCGGTTCGGGAGGCTCGTGATGGCGGTTGGCGCCGTGATATCCCACCATCGTCACGAGGGGCGCCGCCGGGCGAGGGCTAGCGATGGCGCTGGCGAGGGGCTCCGGTCAGCCGCCGGCGCAAGCCCGTAAGGATGGCCGTCGGCCGTGGCCAGCCGCCCAAGGGCCACGTTCGACCCCAAAGGGCATCGTATTCGCCGGCCGCGACCTTGGGATACTGGCTTGCCACCTCTGCGCCGAAGAGAAGGACGGCCGCGCTCAGATACAGTCCCACAAGGAAGGTGACAACCGCTCCCAGAGAGCCGTAGACCAGGTCGTAGTGGCCGAAGTTGGCCAGGTAGAAGCTGAAGCCATTCTTCGCCGCCTCGAAGAGGAAGGTGGCCGTGATGGCTCCCGCCCAGACGCCTGCCCTGCTTACCGGCGCGCTGGGCACGAACCGGTAGAGCACGGCGAAGGCGCCCAGCGAGAGGAGGGCCGGCACAACGAACGACAGGGCTTGCCAGAAGAAGAATGAGCTGCTGGAAACAGGCCCCAACAAACCGGAGCTGGCCTGCTGGCTGATGCGCAGGAGGGCGGTGGTGCCGATGGACAGGAGGAGGAAGAGGCTGACGCCCGCCAGCATCGCCATGTCCAGCAGCCTCTGTTTGACGAGCGAATGGCGGCTTCGGGTTCCCCAGGCCACGTTCAGTGAGCTGCGGATCACGCCGAACATGGCACTGGCCGCCCACGTCAGACCCAGCAGGCCGACCACGGTGAGGGGCACGCTGACGCCGGCTATTGCCTTCACCGCCTGGCGGACCTGGTCAGCGCCCTTGTCCTGGGTGAGCGGGACAATGTCCAGCACCTGGTTCACCAGGTCCTGCTGGAGGGAGCTGCTGCGGAGGAAGATGCCCACCACCGATACCAACAGGATCATCAGCGGGAAGAGGGACAGCAGGGCGTAGTAGGAGATGGCAGCGGCCATCTGGCTGCAGCGGTCCTCGCCGAACGCCTGAACGGCGCGGACGGCAAGGATGAGGGGCCTTTTGGCCATGGGATGTTGCGCTGGCTACTGCGCCGCAGACGATAAGGAGAGCGCCCGTCTGGTTCGGGCGCCTCCAGGATCACCGGCGTTGGTCCGTGGAGGCGTTACGCGTCCTCCGGCGAGCCCCCGCGGCCGCGGCCGCGCCGACGCAGGGCCGATGCCGCGCCGGAGGCTACGAAGAGGCCGAGGGCTCCGCCCAGCAGCCCGCCGATCAGGAGGCCCAGGGCAAACCAGGTGCTGCGTCGGAAGCCTGCCATGCTGTACTCCTTCCGGGGGGACTTGGCGCCGGAATCAACCAGAGGTCGCCGGCCAGGGCGAGCTGCTGCTGCGGACGGCGAGGCTCACCGTCGCTGTCCAACTGGTCCATCTCATAGCCACACTCATCGCAGACGTAGACGGGCCCCCACATGTCCGCGGTCTCCAGCAGGGGAGCGTCGCAGCGGGGGCAGGTTCCGGAAACGCCGCCTATCGCGTACCTCGCCCAGACCATGGTTCCAACCTCCTCTCGAAGGGTGGTGGGGCAGGGTCTAGGGCGCCTGCTAGAGGCAGGGACGCCCGAGGCATAGCCTCGGGCGTCCCCCTCTGGTCGGATGCTATGCCTCTTTCAGTGGCCTACGGGGTTAGCTGACGGGTTCGGGCTGAAAGAGAACTGCCCTACTCCCCATACGTCGGAGAGATTCACCCCGGATTTTCGGGTCCCCCGTTCCGCCTAGGCGGATTCGGCCCTAGAACCACTTACCCTCTGGTAACAACCCCAGGCTGGTGGCTACCAGCCGTCGCCTGTTCGGCTTGTTGTCAGCGCCCGTGTTGGTCGCTGTTGCGACACGGCGCTGCCTGTCTCCCTGCGAGATTGGAGGCGGGTCTTCCAAGGGGGTGCGGCCCTTAGCTGCGGTAGGCGCTCTTGGAGCCCCCGCGACCCGCCATATTAGACTAACGCACCACGCGACAAACGGATTCGCGCCCCAAGCATCTTATCGCCTATTACCGATGCTGTCAAGTCCGATTGCCATGCCAATAACGCCTTCGACCGTCTCGCCTCGGAAGGCGGACCTCGATCTGTTGACAGGCGCCCGCGATCTGGGTGAGCCGTTGCTGACGCTGGGCGTTCCGGCTGTCGCTGTCTACCGCGACGGCAAGACGCGCGCCTTCGGACGAGCCCGAGACGGACTGGGGCGAGCGCCCTGCGCCGGAGGCCGGACTTCGCGGCACCTATGCGCAAGGCGCCCCCGTGTCCTCGCGAGTTCGAGACGCTAGATTTCGCCTCGGGTTCGCCCTGGCCAGCCGCCGCTCCGCGCAAGAGGCGTGGTCGGGGCTGGCGGAAGAGCCGTCGCTTAGAGCCCTTCCAGCGTTACGTTCAGCCGCCGCAGGGAGACCTCCCGCAGCTTGCTGGCCGCCGTCTTCAGAGCGGCCAACTCCTGGTCGGTCAGGGTTGAGAACAGCTCCTCGCCCAGGCGACTAGCAGCCGGGAAGGCCTTAGCGAATCGCTCGCGGCCGGCGTCGGTCAGGTGTACCCAGGTCTTGCGGCGATCGCTCCTATCGAAGCGTCGCTGCACCAGGTCCTGGACCTCCAGCCGATCCACCAAGCCGGTAACGGTCTGGCTGGCCTTGACCATCGCCCGCCCGATCTCGCCGGTGGTGAGCTCCCCGCCGGAATATGTCAGTAGGGCGAGGACGTGAAGCTGGGGGAGAGAGAGGTTGTAGGGGAGCAGGCCCAGCTCCTGCACCTTGAAAAGGGCGTTGTAGGCCTGATAGAGGATTATCCACTCGGGGAGGCCTCTCACGGTCTGTACGTCGATTCCGCGCTTTGGGCGCTGAGGCGCCCTGGGACGTCTGCCTGGAGAAGAAGTACGCCGGGCCATATGTTACCTCCATTCCTCTGGTGTGAGGCAAATCCCACACGCGTTCGCAGCCGCCGGATATATACCACATTCGGCAGCGGAGGTCAATACCGCACAGAGGAATTTAGGCAGCTTTGTGCTCCTACAAACGCAGTAGCGCGGCCGCTCTCTCGCACCAGCGCGGGCGATGTACCAGCGTTCTGCGTTGTCCAGCGGCCACTTCAGCGAAGACGCCACAAACAGGGGCCAAGAGGCGGTGGTACGTCGGCTCCAGAAGTCCGTTCGCCATCTTCTACCGAGTTTTCGCCCGTTTCCACTCGTCGTTAAGTTACGGAGACCCATCTCGTTTGTCTCTACCACTGAAAGGGAGAGGAGCGCTCGGTGCGGACGGCGGCTCCTGCCAGCGGAAGAGACGAGCAGACAGAAGGGGGACAGAGACAATGATTTGGCCATTTCGCAGGGACGAGCAGATTGGTGGTGGCGCGCACGGCGACGCGACCCACGAGATTCTGTCCTGGGTGCAGCGGACTTTCGGCGAGGCTGACTACGGCCTGACGCCTGTCTTCGGCCTGGTAGACTCGCCTACTGGCGTCGACGGCGTCGCCGCCGAATCGCCGGACTGGTTGCCCGATCTGTCGGATGCAGCGCAGGGCGTCTCGGACCGGCCGTTCGGCGAACAGCCGGAGGTCGCGCAGGACCCGCCCGGCGTCGGCCCCCGGCCGGAGCCGGGCGCTATGCTGGTGGTGATCACCACCCCGCAGCCGGACGCATCCGAGGGCAAGGCCCACATCTTCGCGGACGCCGGTGAGGCCAGGGGCTTCGTGGAACGCCTCATCGACGAGGGCTTCGACCGCGAGTGCATCAAGACCATCCGCGGCGGCCCCGCGCACTTCAACCTGTATTTCCGCGCCGTCGTCGACTGGGATTAGGGGCTGGTGGGCGGCGTCGCCGTCGCCGGCTGGCTCAGGATCTGCTGGATGCGCTCATCGAGGAGGGTGGCGATGGTCTGGGCCTGCTGGCTGGCGTCCGTGTCGTCGGCTCGGACGATGGCCACATCGCCGATGATGCGGTCGCGGCGGAACCAGAAGTAGGTCACGTACACGGTCTCTGTGCCGCCCTGGTCCGGGGGTTCCGACGCCTGGGTGCGCAGGCCCAGAGACTGGTCACCCAGTGTCGGTACGGGAAACGTCTCCGCAGACTCCAGCGACATCCCCAGGTCCGTGCGGCCAACGCGGCTCTGGACATCCTGCAGGTCGTCGTCCAAGGAGCCAGCCGCGCCGGCCCCATCGCCGAACAGGGTGGCGCCCATCTCTATGAGGATGGGACCTCCCGCGCTGAGGGTGGCTGGGGTTGCCGTCAGTTTGCGATTGTAGCCGGTAGTGCGCCCAAAGGTCTGCTGGTCTTTCCGTTCGTTCTCCGGGTCATCCGACGCCTGAACGCGGTCGTCGTTGGTGTCCGGGGCGCCGGACTCCTGGAAGCCGGCGAATTCCTGGCCCAGGTCGGCTTTGGTGAGCACCATGGCCGCCAGGTCGGCGTCGGTGATGGTGCGGGTCGCCGGCTTGTCGTTGCCAGCGCCTCCCCCACAGCCGGCGAGAGCCGCCGCCAGAAGGGCAACGGCGAGGAGCGGAAGCAGTCGTCGAAAGGTGGACACGGGCCCTCCTAGTACTTGTCGATGATTTGGCGTGCTCCGGCCAGGGAGAGCACCTCGTTTGTCCCGTCCTCGATGAGAGAGGCACGGGCGTCCCGGAAGAGCTTCTCGACCAGGAGGTCGCGACACAGGCCCATGCCGCCGAAGAGTTGGACGGCGTCGCTGGCCACCTCGAAGGCGGCCTGGGTACAGAAGACCTTGGCGGCGATGGAGTATTGCACCGCTGGCGGGAACGTGTCGGTGTTGTAGATGAGGGCGGCCCGCGACAGGGCTCTGGCCGCCTCGACCTTCATGAACATGTCGAAGAGCTTCTTCTGGACTAGCTGGTGCTCGCAGAGAAGCTTTCCGCCCTGGACGCGCTGTTTGCAGTAGGTCAGGGCTTCCTCCAGGGCGGCGCGGGCGACGCCGGTGAAGACCGCCCCCATGCCGGCGTTGGCCTCGGCCAGGATCCAACCGATGACCATCGGATAGAACGTCGGCTCGACCGGCATGTAGTGTCGCGGGATGCGCACGTCGTCGAAGAAGATCTCCCCCTGGTTCAGGGCGCGCTGGCCCAGCTTGTTCAGGGGCGGCCCCTTGGTCACGCCGGGCAGGTCCAGCGGAACGATCGCCACTCCGCTTCCCGCCATCCCCTGGCTGGCGTCGAGGGTCAAGAACGTCAAGGCATGGGTGGCAATGGTGCCAAGCGAGACCCAGGCCGCCTTCTGCCCGTTGATTACCCAGTCGTCGCCGTCCTGTTTGGCGCCAACCTGGAACGAGATGCCGGCGTCGCGGAACTGCTCGACGCCGATGAGCAGCGAGTCGGAGCCGTGCTCGGGCTCGGTGATAGCCCAGCAGCCGATGTACTTGGCCTCCTTGTCCTGCGCGAAGGGGACGGCGATCTCGTCCGCCAGCTTCGGGTTCCCTGTGAGCCCGGCCATTCTGGCTGCGAAGGCAAAGGGGAAGGCGGTGACGCCGATGGCGATGGTGAGGTCGGCGCTGCCCCAGCCCAACTCCTCGGCCACGATGTGGCGCTCCAGGGCGGGGAGGTTGGTGCCCCCCAGAGTCTCGGGGAGTCCTTGCATGTGGTAGCCCGCCTCGTACGCCTTGCGGAGTACGTCCCAGAGGACGGAGTCTTTCTTGATGACGTCTTCGGGGCTGGCGAGCTTGTCCAGCTCCTGGCTGGCCGGGCGCAGAACCTCTTCGGCGAATCTATGGGTCTCGGCCTTGAGGCTCGTTTGGGCGGGGGTCAGTTCCTTGTTGAGGTCGAGGTAGGTGCTCATCTCCCCTCCTTCTCCGCCACCTGAGGACTGGGCTTGCCCGGTTACACGTTGGTTGGCCCGATCATCGCTCGCGGGGAGGCCAGTGTCAACAGATAGGCGCCGAGAGGGGAGCGAGAGAAACGAGAAGGCCCACCCTCGCCCCAAGGATGGGCCTCCCAGTTAACAGGACAACGCCAAGGGGGTGCGGCCCTTATTCAGTTGTCCCACAGTATAAACGATCTGCAGGGGATTATGGATTCGTGGCAGGGCATTGAATCGGGCGAAATTGTGGGGCCCCAGGCGGGACTCGAACCCGCGACACGCGGTTTAGGAAACCGCTGCTCTATCCACTGAGCTACTGGGGCTAGATACGACATTGGGCCGGAAGCGAGCGTTTTTCGGCCTTTTGACAGCCAATTTGACAGCCACGCGGATCACGACTTCCCCCACAGGGCGGCGCCGATGCGGTCGGCGGCGTCACGCCCAAGCTCCGGGGCTACGTGGGCGTAGATGTTCATCGTCGTGCTGATCTGGCTGTGGCCTAGTATCTCCATCGCAACGCGGGCCGGGACGCCCTGAGCGGCCATCAAAGAGGCGGCCCCGTGCCGTAGATCATGATATCTCATGGGCGGCAGTCCGGCCACTGACAGGAGGGCCTTGAAACGGCGGCTGACGTGAAAGCCGGCCAGCGGCCCGCCCGCCTCATCGGCAAATACGAGATCGCCCCACGTCTGGCCCTGCCACGCTGGCCCTAGCCTCAGCCGCTCCTGGTGCTGGCGGGCGCGATGTTCTCTCAGGGCGGCTGTCACCGGCCCCGGTAGGGGGACTGTCCGGCGGCTGCGCGTCGTCTTGGGCTCCGGGAAGCACCACTCGCCGTTAATGCGCTGTAGGCTGCGCTGGATCGTCACCGTGGCGCCCTCCAAATCCACGTCCGCCCATTTCAAGCCCAACGCCTCGGACTGCCTGAGCCCCACGGCCAGGGCGACGGTAAACAGGGCCTCTAGCCTGTCGCCCCGCACGGCCGTCAAAAGGGCCCTAGCGTCGCTCTTAGACAGCGCCCGTATCTCCCGCTCGGGCACACGCGGCGGACCGGCGAGGCTGGCGACGTTGCGGCCCAGGAGGCCCCAGCGCATCGCCACGCCCAGGGCCGTCCGCAGGACCGCCCGATGGTGGCAGGCGCTGCGCGGCGAGGCGCCCTGGGCGAGGGCATCATTCATCATGCGTTCGACGTGGGCGGGGGTGAGCTTCGCCAGCGGGATGCGGCCCAGTCGCGGCGCCAGGTGGAGCCGGACGATCTCCTGGTAGCGCTGGAGCGTCCGGGGGCGGACCTTGCGGGCGACGCTATCCTTTAGCCACACGTCCAGGAAGTCCCCCACTGTCTGGCGCTGGCCGGGTAGGGGCAGCCCGTCGGCGAGGGCGCGCTGGGCAGCCTGGAGTTTGCGCGCCACTTCCTGGCGCGTTGCCCCATAGAAGCTCCGGCGCCGGCGCCGCCCCCCGGCCTGGCCGATATCGACGGTGGCGCACCAGCGCCCATCCTTTCGGTGATACAGGCTGCCCTCGGAGTTACCGCGCTTGCTCATTGTTGACTCCCTTCTGGGCACGCGGGGTGGCCCGCCGCCGCCTCTGGCGTAGCTTGTCGCCGGCTTTTCGACAAGTCTCTGAACAGTAGTTTGCCCGACCTCGCTGTGGAATACGCTCACGAAAATACGGTTGATCGCAGATCGAGCACGTCGCAACGCTCGCACTACCTGTGATGATGGTCATCAACTGGACCCCGAGCAGCCCGAAGACGCTCCCCGCGAGGTGGAGGGTTGGCGGCCCGCCCTTGGCTGCTCCCGGTATGATCATTGGCCGGACGCCTCCCTGTCTTACCCACTCATTCACCAATCCATAAAGAGTGATAGCCGGGTTCGCCAACATCTGATCGAGTAGGAGTTGAAGCTGCGAGGGGAACTGACTGTTGATCCGCGCGGCTAGATGGTGAGGCAGGGCAGAACGTCTATCCGCTGTGAGGGCGTCTTCCCAGACCGTCTCCCAGAGGGAGCGCGGCGGCTGCCGGCCGTGGGAAAGATCGATGGCTATCTCCATCGAGGCGTGCGCCACTCGCGAATAGTGAAACCAGCGCTCCAATGCCTCACGGCCCTCTATGGCCGAGGGATTGCAGCCAGCGCTTGGCTCAGGGACGCTGTAGCCCAGCAGCCAATGCTGCGTCACCGGGAAGCCATGCTCGCATAGGCCCAGCACCCCGTAGTCAGCCGCGAAGCGCACGACGTCCCCAGGGGCTTTGATACGTGCGAAGCGGTCGATCGTGCCGCGAGGCTCATAAACCTGGAGACGCTTGGACGCGCTCACGTAGGACCAACGGAGATAGTCGCCCTCAATCGAGACGTTGGCCGGGCGCAACGGGCCATGTGTGGGCAGGCCGCCGTCACCGAACAGGCCAGAATTCAGAGCACGCTCGCCTGGCCGCCAGATTTCCTCTTGTCCATTTGCTGTCACGATGAAACCATAGCATACTTTGCCGCCCTTGTCTACCCTTGTCTTGACGGACTTTGTGAAAGGGGGAAAAGGAGTGGTTACAGTGGAACCTAAGTTGCTGAGAATCCCGGACGCCGCTGCCGTGCTGGGCATTGGCCGATCTAAGCTCTATGAGCTCTTGGCCGACGGGACTCTGCCGATGGTGAAGATCGGGCGCCGCGCGCTGGTGCCCACTCACGCCGTGGAAGAGTTCGCGGCCCGCCTTGAGGCCGAACAGGGCGACGGCGCCTAGAAGGTCATGAGCGACCCGATCCTGAAGGCGGCGAAAGCCTACCTGCAAGCGGGCTATAACGTCTTGCCCGTGGACGCCGACAAGCGGCCGGTCATCGCGTGGAAGGGGCTCCAGGAGCGCTTCCCTTCAGATGAAGAAGTTGCGAGTTGGTATCCCGACGGGCACACCCTGAACGTGGCGGTTCTGACAGGGCCGGTCTCGGGTAACCTGGCCGTCCTGGACATCGACGATCGCGCCCTTGCGGCCCGGATGCTGGACGATCCCGCCCTTGTCGCCTCCACAGTCGCCATTCGTACCCCACGAGGCGGTTTGCACCTATGGGTTGTGGAGACGGGCGGCCCTTCGACGGGTGGCCCCCTTTGCCTCCAGGACGGCCGGAAGATCGGCGATCTGAAGGCGAAGGGCGGTTATGCACTGGGGCCGCCCAGCCGGACAGCGGATGGGGTCTACCGCACCCTCAGCAAGGGGTCGCCCCTGAAGGTGGACAATGCCCGAGTCTGGGCGCTGAGCCTGCTCGAAGAGTACGGCGTCCAATGTGGGCCTGGAGGCAACGGCAAGGGGCCAGCCGATCCCCTGCCCAAACGCATCGAGCAGGGCCGGCGCAACGAGCTTCTTACCAGCCTGGCCGGGAGCATGAGGCGTAGGGGCGCGAGTCGTGAGGCCATCGAGGCGGCTCTCCTGACGGAAAATGAGGCACACTGCGATCCGCCCCTGTCAGAGCGCGACATCCGCCAGATCGCCCGGAGTGTGGGGCGGTATGAGCCGGCCCGCCAGGACGGCAACGGCGCGACGCCAATGACGCCCCCGCCCTTTGAGGCCCAGGCCCTTGCCGCGCTGCTGGCCGAGACCGACACGGACCTGGACGCCATCATCGGCGACGGGGGCGAGGGGGCCATTCTCACGACGGATGGTAAGGGGTTCGTGGCTGGGCCTACTGGCGTCGGTAAGACGAACATGCTCCTGCGCCTGTCGCGCTGTCTCTGCGAGGGCTCGCCTTTCCTGGGCCTGCCCATACCCTCGCCCCGGCGCGTGTTGTACGTGATGCTGGAGGGCTCGCGGCGCGGCCTACGGCGGCGCTTGCATAAGGCGTTTGAAGGCGCCAACACCGACGCCCAAGAGCGCTTCACCCTCGCCTTTATCACCCTGAACATTGCCTCCGAGGATGATCTGAATCGCCTGGGGGGCCTGTTGGCGACCGTGCGGCCCGACGTTGTTATCCTTGACCCGCTGCGGAACGCCCATCCGTGGGACGAGAACCTGAGCCACGAGGCGGCCCGGTTGACGGGCATCCTGGACGCCCTCATTGACCGCTACCACGTCGCCCTAATCCTCGCCCATCACGACAGGAAGCGCCCGCCATTCGTCCGGCGTGACGCGGGCACGGACAGAGTTAGGGGCAGCACGGCCTTGACGGGCTGGCTGCAATTCTGTCTCTCCCTTGACCCCGACCCCAAGACGCCTGACACCCTCGTGGCGGAATGGACGAAAACGAGGGACGCCGAGATCGCCCTGCCGCCGATGGTTTTGGAGTTCGACAGAGAGACGCTGGACTTCATCGCCAGCGACCGGGCACCCAGCGGCAGGGTGAGTGAGGATGCCATCGTAGACGCGATCTTCCAGAATGGCGGCCAATATCGTGGCCCGGATCTCGTTACCGCTTTTGTCCAGGGATGCGGCGCTGGCCAACGCACAATGCGTGACACCCTCCGTGCGATGGTCAAGGACGGCGCCCTGGCAGAGTACATTGCGCCCGCCGATAAGAAGACTCGCGCCAAAACCTACGCCCTCCCCGACTACGCACCCGAGGAGATGCAGCCATGATCGGTCGCTTGGCAGCTGCCAACCGTCCTGCCAACCGACCCCGTTTTCAACGTCGCTTGGCGGTTGGCACGCTTGGCCCTAAAGGGCTTGAGGCTGCCAACCGTGGGGCAGCCCTCTAAGCACCTTGGCACGCTGCCAACCGTCCTGCCAACCGACCCCTCAACGAGGTGAGCCACGCCTAGACGACTAGCGAGCCCGTGTAACGTGCCCTCCTGTTGGCGCATCGCCGCGAAAGACGGCCGCTGCCTGATTCACCGGGCGAAAGCGTGGCAGAGGAACGTTCACTACGCCGGCGGTCGAGGGTGGCAGGCCATCCGCACGAGGATACTCCAGCGCGACGGCGGCGTTTGCCGCTACTGCGGCGGCGTGGCGACGCAGATCGATCACGTGGTCGCCAGGGCGTTCGGGGGCGACGACAGCGACGCCAACCTGGCGGCGAGTTGCGCACCATGCAATCGCAGAAAGGCGCAGCAGGAAGCGAGAGCCGGCCGGGCCAGGAAGGCCGCGACGACCCCGACGCCGACGGCGGAAGGCAGGAGGATAACGTTCTGATGCGCCATTTCGCCAAAAATTCAGCGATCACCAGGCCGGAAGCCGCGGCTCAAAACTGGTTTTTGATGTCTGTCTCCCCCGTTCAAATGAGAATTTGCCATGACGACACCCAGAGCGCCTGAGCACCTACGCCCAGCGACGCGGAAGTGGTGGCGAAGCGTCGTGAGCGCCTACGTGCTCGAGGATCACCACATCCGGCTGCTCACGTTGGCGGCGGAAAGCTGGGATCGGTGCCAGCAAGCGCGAGAGGCGCTGGTGGGCGGGCTCACCTTTGACGATAGATTCGACTGCCCGCATGCGAAGCCAGAGGTTGCCATCGAAAGGGACTCTCGATTGGCTTTTGCCCGTCTACTCCGAGAACTTGATCTGGATATTGAGCCGCCGGCAGGCCCACATCGGCCGCCGGGGTTGCGCTCGAATAGGGGGTAAAACATGCCACGAAAACACCACGAGGGGAAGCAACGGCGGGAGGCGAGCATGAGCTTCGAGGATATTGACCGCGGCGAGAGGGTGCGCTGGGCATTAGGTCAGATACTTGTTCGGGGCGACGTCACCCTGAACAAAGACTCCGGCGGGGTTCTGCCCCACCTCTGGCCGAGCTGGCGCTCGTGGGCAGACTGCTATCGCGCCTGTCGCCCGGCGTTCTTGCGCTGGTACAACGAGCGGCCCACAGAGCACCCGCCGTATTCCGAACTCCTGTTTGAGGCGTACCAGAAGGGCCAGAATCCCGCCGACGTAGTGATGCCCAGGCCGCCGGATCCGAGGCGGCTGCTGGCGGGGAAGACACGAGCATGACCCAGCCCGTCGATGCGTGGATCACCCCCGAGGCCGAGGCCGGGTTGGCCGCGCTGGGCGAGGATGCCGACGCCCTTTGGCGTGAAGCCATCTCGGAATTGCGCGGACTGCGCGGTGACGCCGTCTTCGAGCAGGCCGTGGCCCTCGCCGCTGTCAGCGAGTCGCGGCTGTTGGGCGATGCCGTCGAAGAGTTGACGGCCTGGGCGACGCTTCGCCAGCCGACGGCGTTGGCGTGCCTGGGCGAGGAGGGCTTCATCGACACCGTGAGAATGATGGTCATGGCGAAGGCGTACCGCATGGCCGCCCGAGCCCCGGCCAATTGAGAATGAGCCGCCACCGTGTAGGTGGCTTTCACGAGGAGGACGACATGACAAGCGCAACGAAAGAGTATGCCGCGCTCGGCAAGAGGCGCCAGGAACTACAGGAGGAGGCCGCGCGATTGCGGCGAGAGGGCGAGAAGGCCCACGTTGACCGCGACCTGGACGCCGTCAGCAGGATCGCCAAGCGCCTGGCGTCTATCGATAGCGAACTTTTTGGGACGAACCTCGCGTACAAGGACGCCAGGCGGCAGCACGCGGCAGAAGCGGCCCAGGAGATGGGCCAAAATGTGGCCTACTCTCGGCAGGTTCGGGCAGTCCTGGAGAACCTTGAGGCCACCCTTGGCGGCTGGGCAACCCTGGCGGGCACCACGCGGACAGCACGCGGCGAAGGTGTTGACCTGCCCGTCCTGCCGGACTTCATCCTGGCCCAATTGGCGGAAGTGCGGGCGTGGCTGAGGGAGATGATCCGGGCCGGCGTCCTGCCCCTAGACGATGTGCCCGCCAGCCTGGCCTCGCTGGTCGCAGATACACCGCGATGACCCACAGAATCTGGGTTGAGGGCGAAATCACTGAGGCGAGCGCCAACACGTTCATCGCCGATGTCGCTCGATGTGGCAGCGCCGACATCGAGGTGTACGTCGACAGCGTTGGTGGCACGGTCGATGGGGCGTTGCGGATGGCGGCTTGCCTTCAGAAACGCCGTGGGCGTATCGAGATGACGTTGCTAAAGGCTGATAGTGCGGCGCTCTACCTAATCATGGCCGGCGATCACGTCGTTTGCGCCCGAGATGCGAGCTGTCTACTGCACGGGGCGATGGCCGACGTCAGGGCGGGTCTGCGGACCCGCGACGAGCTGAACGAGGCGGCGGAGGAGATCAGCGACGTGGAGAGAGGCTTGTCGCGGTTGTTGGAGGCCCGGACCGGGCTGCCAGATACGTCTTTCAGGATGCTTGCGGCCAAAGGGAAGCGGTTGACCGCTGAGAACCTCCTTGCTTACCACTTGGTGGATTCAATCCTGCCCTCGCCGAAGAGTCACCTACGGCAGAGGCAGTAAACCTTGACAGGTCCCAGCCTCCTATTCTGTGGCAGCTCCGGGCTGGCGAGGCAACTTCCCCTCGGCTGGCCCGGAGCGGGCCGGTGGAGGGGCTTCCGTGACAGTTGACCTGGGCCGCTTTGCGAATCGGCGGCCCAACTCCCGTGCGGGGCGGCGCCGCTGTGCTCTCGTATGGCGGCGCCTGCCCCAACCTGGCGGGGCCCTGGGCGCCGTGGTGCCCAGGACATACGGGCGGGCGAGGTGGCGGTGGTCGATACGCTGCCGGTGGGCGCGCGTCGGTTGGTTACGGCGTGCGGCCCCGCTCCGCCTTGATGTGGGGAAGGATGATGCTTAAGAGACTAGGCCGGGCCATCGGCATCGACGCCGAAGACGTGCGAGTCCTAGCCACGGCGGCCGTCCTGGTGCTGCTGGTCGGCGCCGCGCTCGTGCTGTTGGGCCTCTTCGCGGGCCTCGCCGTCGCCGCCTACGGTCTGCTGGCCGGGCTCTAGATGCCACGCCAGGCGCACCACGCCGCGAATCCTGGCCGCTCCAGCGCGGAAGTGGTGGCAGTGACCGCCCCTTTCACTGCCTGGAGGTTACACGGCTGCCCGCGATGTTCGGGCGGTTTGTGGCGTCAAGGGCGGTGCGTCCCGTGGTGCTGCTGGGGATGCCTTCTTTCTGCTATAATCGGCGCATGAGTCCTGAAGCCGAAGCTTCTGGCGCGACGGAATATCCCGATGGGAGCCCCGATCTCATACTGAGTATCGCCCGCGAGCGTCTAGAGCGGCAGCTTTGCTTCCTAGACGGGCTCGACAACAAGCTGGCGACCCTGTTTGCGGCCGGGAGCGGGCTCCTCGGTATCTTAGCTGCCATCCTTGCACTGCGGCCCAGCGAAGCTGAGCCCGGAGGCTGGGCAGCGCTAGCCGTGGCTGCCAGTGCGTTCGTTGTGATTGCATACCACGGCATCTCCCAACTGGGTCCCCGCCCCTTTGACACGGGGGTCGATATCGATGTCCTCTGGAGGGATCATTTCCAGCAGGACGAGCGTCTGCTGGCATGGGAGACCGCCGCCAGCTATCTCTGCTTTTACGACAAGAATATGCCGATGTACTCGGCGAAGCTGAGTGCCCTGCGCTGGGCTCTAAAGGCGCTGATTATCGAGACTTGCGCCTTGCTGGCGGGACTGTCGTTCGTCGCGGCGCGGGCTTAGCTGCCCTTTCCAGGCGCTCCGGGGGCTTGGGTGGAACAGTAGGTCTAGGAGGGGGCATCACTCGCGTTTTGGGCTTCGGCTTCGCTTGTTTCACTAACGGCCTCCTTTGGAAGCTCAAGCAGACACTTTCGCTGCGCCTCGCGCCTTTAATAGATGGCCTTACGGCACACCGCGCCCCGAACCGCTTCCCCCAGGCCAGCGCCCGCATCATGGCAGAACGTCTCTAAGGCGTCAAGGCGGGGGCGGCAAGCGGAAGGCGACCGAGGCGCCCACGCATCAAGGGTACAGACGGCGCGAGGCTGGCTAACACTAGGCCGAGTTAGAAGCACGAGCGCGGGGGTACGGCTTCCCGACCTTGCCTAGGAATTGCCAGTGTCGAGGCGGCGATGTAAACGGAATTTGCCACCGCTTTTGCCTTTCTTTAACCTTGTCTACGGTGCTCGCGGTGGATTATAATCAATACGTAAGCATACGCAAGCTGACGTCTGCTGCTGTATGCAGCAACCCCCAGGAAAACCCCGGCCTTTGTCCCAGGGGAGAGGGAGACCAGAGAAGGAGGAGCTATGGTCGCCCGAACCGTCGGGTACATATTGGCAATCTACCGTACCTACAAGGAAGGCAATCAGTGGGTGTCGGAGTGTCCCCAACTAGGCACGTCCAGTTGCGGCGACACCCTTGAGGAAGCGCTAGAAAATATCCAGGATGCCACCGTTCTCTATCTAAACACCATCGAGCAACAGGGCGAGCGCGAGCGGGTTTTTAAGGAGCGCCGAATTGCTCTTTACACGGCTCGACCAACAAGGAAGGGTGAATTCCCGGTCCTGCATGCCCACCCTGAAGAGACATTCCGCGCCCGAATTGAGAAGGTTGCCGCACTAGTGTGATTAAGCTGCCGCTCTGTTCGAGCGACGAGATAATATCGGCTTTGCAGCGGGCTGGATTCCAGCCCGCTGGTCGTTCAAAGCGCGGCTCGCATCAGTCAATGTCGAAGAGCGTCGGCAATAGGAAAATCACCACGGTTGTAATCCTCGGCAAACGCGAAGTCCCGCTGGGGACACTGCGTGGCATTCTGAAGCTAGCACGAATGAGCCAAGCTGAATTTCTATCCTGTCTAGGGCGCAAGGGCCACACCTAGCCCTAGCGTAAGGTTGCCGCCCATCCTAGGCCAGCAGCGCCGCCACCTGGCGCCAACCCGTATTCTCTTCCCCCTCCAGCCTGCGCAGGTAGGGCCCACGGCGGCCATCTTATCACGGAACACGGTAGATATGGGTGTGTGGTCTGGTTGACAGCAGTTTTGACAGCCACGCCGACGGACAGCGGCGAAAAGCGGCGGACTTTTACGGAGAATACGAGGGGATTTCGTATCTACAGCGGACGGTAGAGGACAGCCTCAAACGTTGGGGCTCGGTTTAGGAAACCGCTGCTCTATCCTACTGAGCTACTGGGGCCCGATTTAGGCGGGGTGATCTGCCAAGCGGGGGCCAGGGCTAGACCCTTGGCCCCCGCGCTCGATCTCGGGTTGGTGGAGATAGCGGGACTCGAACCCGCAACCTCGGCGATGCGAACGCCGCGCTCTCCCGATTGAGCTATATCCCCTCGCTTGCCTTCGGCAGTGCCATTATAGATACGGAGACAGGAACCCGTCAAGGAAGGGGATCGTCCACGGGCGGTTCGCCCCGGCCCGCCCAGCCGGGCGGCAGCAGCCCTTCCACCACCTCGATCTCGATGCGGCCGGCTGCTGTGTCCACGCTTGTCACGATGTCGTCGATGGCGGGGACCAGCACCTCGCCTCGCGGCCCGCGCACGACGAACACGTCGTTGCTGCCGGTGGCGATGATCTGCTCCACTCGGCCGAGGACATCGCCGGCGGTGGTTCGTACCTCCAGGCCCAGGATCTGGAAGTGATAGTACTGGCCCTCGGCCAGAGGGCGAACCTCCTCCTCCGGCACTTCCAGCAGGCGATGGCGCAGAGCCTCGGCAGCGGTAACGGTGTCGATCCCGGCCAGCTTCAGCAGGACCAGCCCGCGCTGCCGGCGACTCTTTTCGATGGTATGGGCGACGCCCGCCAAGCAGACGCTGGCGCCGGCGGCAAAGCGCTCAGGGAAGTCGGTGAGGGGCTCCACCTTCAGGTCGCCGCGCAGGCCCCACACGCCCGCGATGCGGCCCACGGCGACGTAGCCAGGAGTAGGTGTCTCTTGGGGAGAGGGCATGGCGATGTTGCCCGCTGGGGGAAGCTCGGCCGGGAAAGGAAAGGGTTGCGGGCCGGTCTACCCGATCTCCAGAACTGCCCGGGCGCCCCTACGGATGGCAGCCACTTTGAGCAGGGCGCGCATGGCATTGGCGATACGGCCCTGCTTGCCTATCACCTTTCCCATGTCCGAGTCCGCCACCATCAGGTGAAAGACGATGCGGTCTCCCTCCGTCTCCTCAGTAACCACCACTTCATCCGGGTAGTCGACGATGGCCCGTGCCATGTACTCAATGAGGTCCTTCATGGCTCGCCCCCGCCCTTGGCTTCGGCTTGAGGTTACAGCTCGGACTCGGGGTCAGGCTCACGCTCGAGTTCGAGCTCCGGCTCGGGCTCGTCCTCAGGCTCACGCCCGAGTTCGAGCTCCGGCTCGGGCTCGTCCTCAGGCTCACGCCCGAGTGCCGGCCGAGGGGGAAGCCGACGTGGGCTCACTCCCTCCCCGATCTCCAGGATCGCCCGGGTGCCCTTGCGGATGGCGGCCACCTTGAGCAGGGTGCGCATGGCGTTGGCAATGCGGCCCTGCTTGCCTATCACCTTCCCCATGTCGGAGTCCGCCACCGTCAGGTGATAGACGATGTGGTCTTCCGCCATCTCCTCGGTCACCACCACCTGATCCGGGTAGTCAACGATGGCCCGTGCCATGTGCGTGACAAGGTCTTTCATGTCTCCTCCCTGCCGTCCTCGGGCTCAGCCTCGCTGGTGTGCTCCTCGCCTTTGCTGCTGGCGCCGCCCTTGGCCAGGAGCTTCGCGGCGGCTTCCGAGGGCTGAGCGCCGCGCTGTAGCCAGTGGAGGGCCTTTTCCTCGTTGATAATGATTGTGGCGGGATCTGTCAAGGGGTCGTAGTGGCCAATAATGTCCACGAGGCCGCTGTTACGAGCAGCTCGGGAATCGGCCACCACAATGCGGTAGGACGGCCTCTTCTTCTTGCCGACACGGGAAAGTCGGATTCTTAGCAACGATCACCTCCGAGAGAGGATAGCAGGAAATGAACGCATCCGTCTACTGGGGCCAGCGCATGCCCGGCGAGATTCGCGGACCGCGGCCCGAGGCCACCATCTGCATGAGCTTCTTGGCCTCGCGGTACTGCTTCAGCAAGCGGTTGACATCGGTAGGCGTGGTGCCGCTGCCGCGGGCGATCCGGCGGCGGCGGCTGCCGTCGATGATGTCGGGATGGCGGCGCTCCTCCACCGTCATCGAATAGACGATGGCCTCGGCCCGGCGGAGGGCCACGTCATCCACGCCGGCGGCGGCTATGCGGTTCGCCATGCCGGACAGGCCGGGGATCATGCCCACGATCTGGCTCAAGGAGCCCATCTTCCTCACCCGCTGGAACTGGTCCACGAAGTCCTCCAAGGTGATGGCGCCACGGCGGGCCCGTGTCTCCAGGCCTTCTATCTCCTCCTGGGTGATGGTCTCCTTCGCCTTCTCGATGAGGGTCAGCATGTCGCCCATGCCCAGGATGCGCGAGGCGAAGCGATCGGGGTAGAACGGCTCCAGCGCGTCGGCTTTTTCGCCCACGCCGACGAACTTGATGGGCACTCCGGTCACGGCGCGGATAGAGAGGGCGGCGCCGCCACGAGCGTCGCCGTCGAGCTTGGTGAGGATGAGGCCGGTGAGGCCCACCGCCTTGTGGAACTCCTCGGCGGCGCGCACCGCCTCCTGGCCGGTCATGGCATCGGCCACCATCAGCACCTCGGTCGGCGACAGGCGGCGGCGCAGCTCCGACAGCTCCGCCAGGGGCTCCTGGTCCATCTGGAGGTAGCCCACCGTGTCCACAACGACGGCGCTGGCGCCCATGCGTTTGGCCTCCTTGAGGGCGCCCTCGCAAATCTGCAGGGGGCGGGCGCCAGACCGGCCTGCCGTCCCGCTGTGGACGGGCAGGGTCAGCTGCTTGCCCAGCGCCTCCAGCTGCTCGGCGGCGGCCACCCGCTGGGGGTCGGCTGCCACCAGCAAGGGGCGGTCGCCGCCCCGCCGAAGCTGGAGGCCAAGCTTGGCTGCGGTGGTGGTCTTCCCTGAACCCTTGAGCCCCACCAGCATGAAGATGGTGGGTGGATCTTTCGACCGCTGGAGCTGGCTCTGGCCTCCCCCCAGGAGGTCGATGAGCTCCTGGTTCACGATGTCGATGACCTGCTGCATGGGCGTGAGGCTGGCCAAGACCTGCGCCCCCAGTGCCTTCTCGCGCACCCGCTGCACGAAGTCGCGCACCACGCGGAAGTGCACGTCGGCCTCCAGGAGGGCCATTCGCACCTCGCGCAGGGCCTCGTCCAAGTCGCGCTCGGTGATGGTGCCGCGACTGCCCAAGCGGCGGAAGACGTTCTGGAGCTTTTCGGTGAGGGCTTCGAACATTACGACCTGATTTTAGATTGCGCGGCCGAGGAGCGTCAAACTGAGCATCGCTGGGCACAAGGCAGGGCTTGCGCCGGAGGCGCATCCGCCTTCGGCGGAAGAGCCCTGCAGCTACGATCGCGTCTGTCCCGGAGTTCGTGGTTCGTAGCTGCAGACCTTCAGGTCTGCGCTCGTAGACCTCCCAAGGCCCGCCAGCTCTACAGCATGGTCTAGAGGCCCCTCTTCAGTAGAAAAGCGCAGAGGTCGGCGGTGCGGCAGGCGTAGCCCCACTCGTTGTCGTACCAGGCCAGCACCTTGATCATATTGTCGCCGATCATCATGGTGGCCAGCCCGTCGACGATGGAGCTGCGGGGGTCGCCCTTGAAGTCGATGCTGACCAGCGGCTCGTCCGTGTAGCCCAGGATGCCGCGCATGGACTGGGAGGCGGCGTCGCGGAAGGCTTCGTTGGCCTTCTCCTTGGTCGTCCCCCGCTCCAGGATAGCCACAAAATCCACCACGGAGACCGTAGAAGTGGGTACGCGGAAGGCCATGCCGTCCAGCCGCCCCTTGAGCTCGGGGATGACCAGGGTGACGGCGCGCGCCGCCCCGGTGGTGGTGGGGATGATGTTGAGGGCGGCGGCGCGCGCCCGGCGCAGGTCGCTGTGGACGGTGTCCAGGATGCGCTGGTCGTTGGTGTAGGCGTGGATGGTGGTCATAAAGCCCTTCTCCACGCCGAAGTTGTCGTGCAGCACCTTGGCCGCCGGGGCGATGCAGTTCGTGGTGCAAGAGGCATTGGAGATGACGTTGTGCTTCTTGGGGTCGTATGCGTCGTCGTTCACGCCCAGGACTACGGTCCAGTCCTCGTTCTTGGCGGGGGCGGTGATAATGACCTTCTTGGCGCCGCCCTGGAGGTGGGCCGCCGCCTTCTGGCCGTCGGTGAAGCGCCCCGTCCCCTCGACGACGATCTCGATGCCCAGATCGCGCCAGGGGATCTTGGCCGGGTCGCTCTCGGCCAGGACCTTGGTGGCCTTGCCGTCCACCACGATGGCGTCGTCGCGGGCCTCGATCTGGCCCGGGAACACGCCGTAGTTGCTGTCATACTTCAGCAGGTGGGCGTTGGTCTTCGGGTCGGTTAGGTCGTTGACGGCCGCCACCTCGAGGACGTCCGAGTGATAGTCGCGGATGGCCTTGAAGACCTGCCGCCCGATGCGGCCAAAGCCATTGATGCCTACTTTTGCGGCCATATTTCCTCCTTCTGCGGCTGCAACGTCGTCAAACGTGCTATATAAGAGACGCCGGTCACCGGCATATTGTTGCCAATCGCCCTGCAATCGCTCTGCGAATACCGTCCCCTAAGTATAGCCCAGGGCGGGCGGCCTATCCAAGCGGGCGTGGGCCAACGTTATAATGATGGCGATGGACCCCCAGCCTCCTCGGCAAGCGGCATCGCTGCCCCGATACGAGTTCCCGAAGCCCGAGCTCGCGTGGTTCGGGGTTCACATGCTGTTCGGCCGGCGGCGGTCGTTCGTGCGCGACTGCCTGACGGTTCTCCGCACGAACCCCTACCCGCGGCGGGTGGAGGGCATGGAGCACGTGCCGGCGGCGCCTCCCTTCGCGCTGGTGTCCAATCACTATGCTCGCCCGGGGCTCGGGCCCTATCACTGCGGCATGATCATCACCGGCCTCGTTGCCCAGGCGCGGCCGGCCGTCCCGCATATTCGCTGGGTGATCACCAGCGAGTGGTACGGGCGGCGGCTGGGGCCTGTGCCTATCCCGCCCTCGGCCTACCGCTGGGCCTTCCGCCGCACGGCCCGGGTCTACGGCGCGGCGATCATGCCTCGCCGCCCCAGCGAGGTCGTGGCGCGGGCCGCTGCCCTGCGGGAGATCATCCGGGCGCTGGAGCGAGAGCCGGTGGGTCTCATGCCCGAAGCGGCCGGCTCGGGGACCCTGCGCCAGCCGCTCGAAGGGAGTGGCTCGTTTGTCTACTCATTGAGCCGACGGGGCGTCCCGATCATCCCCGTTGGTCTGTGGGAGGACGGCGATACGCTGGTGATCGGCTTCGGGCCGCCGCTGGCCCTGGCGCCCGCCGGCGCCGATCGCGCGCAGCAAGACCGTTCGGCCGCCGAACAGATGATGGTGGCCATCGGGCGCCTCCTGCCGGAGCGGCAGTGGGGCGCCTACCGCGAGGCCATCCAGCGGTCGCTGGCCGGCCAGGGTGGAATCTAGCCACCTTCGCTACAGGCTTTTCACCTTGACACAGCCCACTCGCGACCTCCAATAATCAATCCACACAGGAGAGGAGGAAGCCATGGCTTGGGAAGACCTGGAGCCGATGCTGCGTCCCAAGACCGTCCACATGGGCGTGATGACCGTCGACCGCGAGAAGTGCACCAAGTGCGGCCTCTGCCTCCAGAACTGCCCCTTCCAGGCTTGGGAGACCGACGACGACGGTTTTCCCCGCCAGAAGGCGGAGTACGAGTGCTTTAGCTGCTACAACTGTATGGTGCCCTGCCCGTCGGATGCCATCTCCATTGTCGCGTCCTACCACGTGGAGGAGGGCTTCTACGCCACCCAGCCTCATCGCTTGCCCTTCAAGCCGCCCCTTCCTCCCCGGAACGCCAAGGGCGAGCCCGACGAGTGGACCGCCATCGAGCGGGCCGTGTTCCTCCGACGCTCCGTCCGGAACTTCCGCAAGCGGCCGGTCCCCGAGCCTCTCATCCGGCGGGTACTGGAGGCTGGCCGCTTTGCGCCGAGCGCGGGAAACTGCCAGCCCTGGAAGTTCGTCGTCGTCACCAACAAGGCCCTCATCGATGAGATGAACGCGGCGACGTACAACGTGCTGAACATGATGTACGTGATGTACAAGAACGACGGCCTGGTGCGGAACCTTGTCCCCCTGTATGAGGCCGACCCCCAGCCGGGGATGTTCGACCCGCGCATCGTCGTGGGTGGGCTGGGAGCGGTCTCCCGAAGGTACCTGCCGGTCTTCCTGGAGGCCCCGGTGGTGATTCTGATGGCCGGGGACCAGCGGGCCATTAGCGGCCCCGAGATCAACATAGGCATCTGCGGCCAGAACATGAACCTGGTGGCCAACTCGTTGGGCATCAGGGCCTGCTGGGTGGGATTTGCGCAGGCCATCAACATGGTGCCTCCGCTCCTGGACAAGCTGGGCATAAGGGACCCCTGGAAGATCTGCACATCCATGGTATTGGGATACCCGAAGTTCAAGCAGGACGGCACTGTGTCCCGGGAGTTCCGGCCCATCGCCTGGTTCCGCGAGGGGTCTGACGGCCCCGAGATCGAGGAGTGAGCGCTGACGCCCTCCTGAAGCCGCGCTGAGGCGAGGCCAGCCGGAGCGGCCTTGCCCGTCGGGGTATCTGCAGCCCAGAATGCGGTTCGGGTGGGCCAAGTGGCCCTCGCCAGGCCGAATCTCCACACCACCGGCAGCGTTTTAGTAGATGGGTAACAAGGGCCGCACCCCTCCCGCTCTTGAACCCGAAAAGCAAAGGCCCACCCTGGTGGCGCGGGGTGGGCCTAAACTGTTATGCGACGAGACCCGCATGAGCGGCCGGCGTGACCGGCGCAAGAATCCGGCGATTGGCGCCCGCAAAGCCGAATCTTTTGAGGCCGTTCGACGTGGTAATAGATGGCGGGTCATGGAGAGCGTCTCTCCGGCCAGCGGGACGGATGCCCCCTCCCGCCCCCGGCGACCCGCCCTTTGCTTTGTCCTGGCGGTGGCGTTGGCTGTGGCGGCGGCCTGCGAGGCCGGGCCGACGCCGCAGTCGGCTACAGTGGCGCGGCCGGAGGACACCGCTGGGCCCTGGGCCGCGTTCTGGCAGGTGGTCCAGCGCTTCATCCCGGAGTCGACGGCGTTCCAGGCGTACATGCCGCGCATCACTGACCCCGAGCGACCGGATGTGGATCTGACCATCTTTCCCGCCTTCGCGGGTGGCAAGCTGCGTGTCATCCCGTTCTCGGGCCGGGGCGAGACCTTTCTCGCGACGTACAATACCTACGACGTGTACAAGCTGGGCGAGACTCTTTGGGCCAAGCTGGCCGATGGCCAGCCATCCCTCTGGGCCGGCAGCCCCAGTGACGAGGCGCTGCACCGCTATCTAGACTTCTTCGACTCTCGCCAGCCCGCGTTGACCAACGAGCGCTTCTGGAACGCTTTCGCCTATGCGGAGGCGTGTGTTCGGGCTAGCCTGGGCGCCGACGTGGCCCTCCTCCAGTTCGACTTCGACGACGCCTGGCAAGCGGGAGGCCTCTAGGCCGGCGGCATCAGGGTCGAGGCAACGGAAGGCGCTCGCCGTGCCTACGTGGGGGTGCTCTACGCGCCAGCGGGCTCAGGAATCGAGGCGACGGAGTTGGTCGGGCGGCTGGGCGAGGACTTCCGCCAGCGGTTCGCCGTCCCCACCGGCCTGCGGGAGACGGCCGAGCAGGGTCGGGCTTCGAGAAGGGATGGGGCCGGCTCCCGACGGGAGCCGGCCCCAGAAAACGCCAAACGCGAGGCCTAGTGGGTGCGCCGGCGCACTACGCTCACTGCGGTGCCGATACCGCCCAGAGCCAGCACCGCCGCCGCGCCGATGACGAAGAAGGCCCACGTGGGGAAGCCCTCGTCGCCGCCGAGGAGGCCGCCGCCGCCCGTCACCACGCTAGTCGCCGTCGCTGGCGCTGTGGCGGTGGCCGTCTTGGTGGCGGTTACCGTGGCGGTGGCCGTCTTGGTGGCAGTAACCGTAGAGGTGACCGTCTTGGTGGCCGTAGCCGTGGCCACGGCGGTCTTGGTGGCCGTGGTTGTGGTTGTGGCGCTGGTCGTTGGTACGACCGTTGTCGCCGCCGCCGTGGGCGAAGCCGCGGCACCGGCGGTGATGACCACGTCCGAGGTCACCGTGAAGTCCACCGGCGAGGCGCTGCCGCCGTCGGGGACGGTGGGACCCTTGCCAATGCCGAAGGCCCCCACGGTGTCACAGGCGTCGCCGATTCCATCGGAGTCGGTGTCCTGCTGATCCACGTTGGCGACCAGAGGACAGTTGTCCTGCCGGTTCGCGAACCCGTCGCTGTCCTCGTCATTGCCCAAAGAGGCCGTGGTGGGATTCGGGTCGCAGACATCGTCAATGCCGTCGCCGTCCTGGTCGCCGCTGTTGGCCAGGTACGGGACGCCGACGTTCTTCTGGAACGGGCAGGTGTCCAGCTTGCTCTCGATGTTGTCGTCGTCGGCGTCGTAGTTGCTGATGCCGCGGGAGTGGAAGGTCACGGTACCGGCGGCCAAGGGGTTCGCCATGGCCGTCACGCCGCCCTCGTTGACGTTGGGGGTGTCGGGGTTGTCCTTAGTCACGGAGTAGGTCAGATTGACGGTCGCCAGCGGGGTGCAGAAGCCGGTAGCAGCCAGGGGTATCGTTGCCCCCACCCCCGGGTCGCCGCGGTTGTCGACGACGCTTACCGAGGCGAGGCCCCAACTGGGGTCAAGGGGGCCCATGAAGGGCAAGGTGGTCCCGGGGGCGAAGAAGAGGAAGTTGATCGAACTCGGCGTGCCGCCCACACTGGCCTGGCCGTAGTAGCGGGCAAGAGGGGTCAGGCCCGGGAACATTCGATTGAGGAAGTCCGGGTACTTGTCGGCGCCGTCGGGGAGGGTGTTGCCGTCAAGGTCGGCGAACTGGTCTGCGTAAGTGACCGTGTCCGAGGTGTTGAGGGAGGCATTCATCAGACCTTTGCCGGCCTGCGTCGGAGGCTTCGTTGAGTCCTCGACAACTGGCAGCACGACATTGCAGGGGCTATTGAGGAGGCTCAGGGTGGCTTGGGAGCTGAGGGACCCCACGAGGGCGCCAAGCGGAATGTCTTTCCCCGCGGTTAGCTGGAAGGCAGTGGGGATGAAGGTGGCCTGCATCAGGAACTGCGAGTCGTGATCGGGGACGCCGAAGTGCGTGGTGAAGTCAGCCTTGGCCCCGGCCGTGTAATCGGTGAGTTCGGCCTTGAGGGTGAGCTCGAAGGGTATGGCGTTCGCCTGCCGCACCATCACCACCGCCGCCAGCATCGCCACGAGCACACTCAGGACCAGCGCAAGAGATACCACACCGTATCTGCGCTTCATTCTAGCTCCTCCTTTCCTATAAGGAACAAACCTTCGCCCCCCGACTCCAGCCGACCCGCTGGCCCGGGAGGCGAAGAACTAGTGCTGGCTGAACCCTATCCGCAGCCGTGGTAATCCTCGCGGCATCCCACCTAACAAGCCACACACCACCGCGGGCGCTCAAGGCGGCGCCCGACAGCTATGCGCATCGGCAGCCCAAATGGTCTGCGCTAGCGCTATGATACCTGGTCATCGCTAATTGTCAATAGTTTTCGCTGTTCGCTTCGATTGTTCGTTCCATTTCGGCCGCGAAATGCCGCTGCGCGGGGCGCGTGCGCTACCGTGTTCGCGCCTTCCGGCGGATGTCGGCCTAGATGGGGGGCTCGACCCTGATGTCCTTGCTGTTGATGTCCCGCAGCTCGATGCGAATGTGCGCGAGCAGCTGGCGACCGTCGATGTAGACGCCGCTGGCCTGGACGTCCATGCGTATCGGGAAGCCGTCCTTGTCCGCCAGCCAGACCTCGACGTTCATGTTCCGAAGTAGCAGGTCCATGTCTGACCCGGGCCCGAAGATGGTTCCCATCGCTTGGCCGGAGGGTATGGCGGAGAACGTGTAGTGCCGGGCGGGCACGTTGTTGACGGTCTCCTCCTCCGCTTGGGCCTGGTCCAGGTGCAGCTCAGGGAAGAGACCATTGCAGATGTCCAGGGGCCTGTAGCCAACGCCGTACCCTGCTGCGCCCTCGTGCCATTGCCCCTGCAAGGAGACCCAGTTTCTGTCACCGATGATGATGATGTCGAGGGGCGTGCCGCCGCCGGTGTCCGTCGAGGCCTCAATGCTGTCCGGCATCACCACGGAGGCGTCGACGTTGTACTCGAAGGAGAAGCGCCCCTGGAAGGGCCGGGTGACGGTGGGCATCGGCGTCGGCTGGTCCTGCGGGACGGCTGCGAGCTCCTCCGGGGACTCCACTGTTGCCTTGGCAGTGTAGCGGTATTTCTGCAGGGAGGCCAGCGCTTGGCAGGTAGCGCTGGTCGTGGCTTGCCCTGTGGGCTGGGCAATTGCCGAGCCCTGGACCGTGGGCTGGGCTGTCGTTGATCCCGGGGCTACCTGGTCTCCACCGCCACCGCAGGCGGCGGAGACGAGAACGGTCAGCCCCAGTGTGACAATAGCGACCCACGGTCCGAACAGTCGACCCTTCGGCCCGCGTGTTTCTTCTTGGCGAGCGCTGTTCATTGGTCCCTCCATCTGCCTGCAGCCCCCCTATCATAGGGCTGCGGGCAGACATAATTCAAGAGCAGCGGGGCCACGCCAGAAACAATGCCGCCCCGGCCAACCGGCCGGGGCGGCATCAACTAACAGGGACGTCTTCGCTATCGCTTGACGATGCGCGTCGCCAGGGTGCCGACACCAGCCAGTGCCATTAGGCTGGCCCAGCCAGCGAGGGCTATCGCCCAGAGGGGCAGCCCCTGGCCACCAGCCAGACCACCACCGCCGCTGGGAGGCGGCTTGACCGGCGTGGCCGTCGCTGTCGCCGTCTTGGTGGCGGTCGGCGCAGGTGTAGTAGCGACCGGCGTGGGTGTGGTCACAGTGGCTGTGGGTGTGGCTGTGGGTACCGGCGCACAAGCAAGGTCAACGTTGTGCAGGCCCGAGGCAAAGGTCTCGGTGGGCGTGCAGGTTGCGCCATTGATCTTGAAGGTGATCGTGCCACCGGAGAAACAGGGTGGCGCGGTCGGCATCTTAGCGGGCACGTCCATGGCGTAGCGGCCACCAGAGACGATGGCGCTGCCCCACGCCGTGCTGTCGATGTTGGCGGTGACCTCGTACCCTGCTGCTGCCGGCACGCCATTGAGGCGCACCAGACCGTTGTAGGTGCCGGGGATCACCGGCCCGCAGCCCTCGGTGGGCGCCGTGGCCGTGCCAGTGGCGGCGGCGGTGCCGGTGGCCGTGGCCGTGCCGGTGGTGGTGGCGGTGGCAGTGGCGGTGGCGGTGCCAGTGGTGCCGCACGCCGCCCCAACGATGTCCACCGGATCCTCGATGACCTTTACGATGCGCTCTCCGTCGACGGAGTTGGGGTGCGGGTCGCAGGCGTCACCGATGCCATCGGCGTCGGCGTCCGCCTGGTTGTCGGGTCCCAGGGAGACCCCGTTGGCGGCCAGCGGGCAGTTGTCACCGCGGTTGATGTAGCCGTCGGCGTCCTGGTCCAGGTTGGCCTGGTTGTCGTCGGGGTCGCAGGCGGCGTCGAGGCCGTCGGCGTCCGCGTCGCCGCTGTTGACCACCCTGGGGTCGCCGTCGTTCTTGACGAAGGGGCAGGGGTCGAAAACGTTCTCCAGGCCATCGTTATCGGCGTCGGCCTTGCCGCGAGACCAGCTACGGAACGTATAGGTGCCGGGGCACGCAGGGTTGGTGCGGAGTGCGATGTCGCCAACCTTGCCGATAAGCTTGGTGGTGCTTTCAAGAGGGGTGCAGGTGTCCACCAACGAGCCCGGTACTGGCACTACCGGCGCGCCCGTCTCGTCAAGAATGGTGAGGGTGGGGAAGCCCCAGCTCTCGGTGGCGGGGATACCGTGGCCCAGGTTGGTGCCGGGCGCGAAGGCCACGAAGGTCAGCAGGGCGCAGACGCTGCCCTTGACGACATCGGCGCGGCCGGCGAAGCGGGCGATGGGCCGGCTGGGCAGCAGGTCGTCAAGGAAACAGGGGTACTCGCAGACGAAGCGCGGCTGGCTGTTTGGACAGGTCAGGTCGAAGCCGTTCCACTTGCAGGAGTTCTGGGTGCCGACGCTCTTGAAGCACGTGCCCTTCGTGGTGGAGTCCAGGAGGTCGAAATGCACGGGTATCTTCATATTGCACGTCTGTCCACCAAGAGCCAGCCCGATGATGGATATCGAGTCAAGGGTGGCTATCTTGGTCCCATCGGGGACGTTGTCGTCGTCGGCATTCCCCCACTCGGGCGGTAGGTATGTCACCACGTACTCGTCGTAGGCGTCGCCACTCGGGATGTCATACGTCATGTCGATATCGGAGACGGCGCCCGTCTGGTCGCTGGCGGGGTTCATGGTGGCCGACGGGTTGAAGGTGTTGCTCGTGGGCCACTTCGCCCAGACGGTGGTGACCGCCAGGACGGACAGTGCGACGATGGTCACTAACAGAAGCGGCGCCACAAGCAAGATGCGACGCCGGCTGCACGGCTTTGAAGCGTTCATGACAGCCCCCCGGGAATACAAGTCTCCCCTGAGCTCCCCGCCGCCCCACAATCGTTCCCTATGATACAGCCTGAAACCCTATTGTCAATACTCGTGTTGGCATTTGCTGCGCCAATCGCGTCGCCCGTCTGTTACGCAGTGTCGCCGTCTATGCCCGGCGACGAGTTCGTACCTGCCACAGGAGCAGAGCTGCAGCCAGGAGGACCGCGGCGGCGCCGCTCGCGCCACCGACGATGCCCCAGGGGAGGCCATCGTCGCTCCCCGAATTGGCGACCGGGGGGGTGGCTGTAGGCGTCAGCGTGGAGGACGGAGCGGCAGTGGCAGTTGCCGGGGGCAGAGGCGTGGAGGGCACGGGCGTGAAAGGCGCAATAGTGGGTAGCGGAGGCGGTTGCTGGGGACAAGGCGAGTCCACTGCCACCCAAGCGTCCGCTACGGGGCCGTCGAAGTAGCCGTCGCCATCCGCATCGTCGATGTACCGGCCATCGACGGCGGTCAGTGTGGGCCCGATGTCCGGCTTGCCTTCGCCCGAGATGTCCAGGCGGGCGATGGTCAGCAGACTGGCGCCCGAGGATAGGGCGCTGAAGGTCAGCCGCGCCAGCACGCCCGAACCGCTGTGGCCGATGGGTGGATCGGCGAAGTCCGCGCCGGCCGCGCGGTAGCGGCCGGCGATGCCGGGTGGCGCGTCGGAGGCATCGAAGACGTTGCTATTCGGGTCGGCGGCCAGGAACAGCTTGACGTCGCGGTCGTTTAGCTTCAGAATCGACGGATCGTAGATGACATGAGAGTCCCAGCCTAGAAGGTCGTTCACGTTTCTCACGACAATGTCCACCTGGAATGTGGCGCCCTTCTGCACCGCGATGCACTGGTCGGTCGGCCCCAGGGAGGTCGCGGTGTTCCCCTCGGGATTGGCGTCCACCGCCAGGGAGACTGGTCCCTGTGCGGCGGCACCGCGGGAACCGAAGGAGGCCACCGCCAGAAAGGCGAGGGCAAGGATGGTCAACGTCAACAAGGCCGCAAAGGCAGTTCTGGTCATTCGCCTGGTTCCGGACCGGGCCACCTCTCTACGGCGGCTGCGCTCTCACCCCTGAGCTATCCGGCCCGGCGTCTCCATGCCCAGTATAGCGACAGCGAGGCTAGGAGCAAGGCGGCGAAGCCGCTGCCGGCGAGGATGGCCGGCCAGGCCGATTTGTCGCTGGGTGCAGCCGGTCCTCCCGTGGGTGGGGGGTGCGCCGGCCCCGGCGAGGGGCGGACGGTGGGGATGGTCACCGGTGTGGCGGTGGCCGTCGGGCCGGGCGTGAGCGTGAGCGGAATGGCCGCCGGCGTGAGCGTGGGGGTCACGCTTGCCGTGGCCGAGGACGATGGCGTAGGCGCTGGCGGCGGCGTGGCGGTGGCCGTAGGCGAGGCGGTTGGCGTTGCCGTCGGCGTTGCAGTGGCGGTGGGGGATTGCGTTGCGGTGGCGGTGCGGGACGGTGTTGTGGTGGGCGTGCGTGTGCCCCGCGCTGTGGCGGTCGGTGATACGGTGGCCGTGACCGTACGGGTGGGAGTAGTGGTGCGGGTGGCCGTGGCGGTGGCGGTGGGCGTCGCCGTACTCGTTGGGGTGGCAGTAGGCGATGCGGTGGGCGCGGGCGTTGCGCCTGTCGATATGTCGGGCCAGTTCTTGTGGACGTTGTTCTGCACATTCTCTTCTAGCACCGGCGGCAGAGGCACCAGGGCCACCTCTATCTCGAGTGGCCGCTGGTGGGCGATCAACACCGGGCACTGGATGACGACCGTTCGATGTAGGATGCGCATCTCGCCGGCCGCGAGGTTAGACTCTGTACGCTCGATGTAGCTCTGCAGGAGTCCCTCCGCGCTGTCCTCGATGAAGGCATCGCCTTGCTGAGGCTGCCAGTGCGCCTCGCACACCGCTTCCTGTGAGACGGCCAGGATCTCGAAGCGGGCATCGGTGGGGTAGTTCCCGTTGGCGAAAATCATCGTCACGTCTACCGGCACGGCGGTGCTGACCGGCAGCTCCAGCGTCTCCGCCTTGTTGACCTCGATGGACATGTCGGTGTCCGGGCAGCCGTCCGTGTCGTCAACGCCGTCGTGGTCCTCTGCCTGGAAGGGGCACTGGTCGGATGTGTCCGGGATGCCGTCGTCGTCGTCGTCCGGGTCGCAGGCGTCGCCCAGGCCATCGCCGTCGTTGTCTGCCTGGTCGGGGTTCGCCAGGAAGGGGCAGTTGTCGTCGCTGTTGACGACCGTGTCCCTGTCGACGTCATCGACCGTTGTGATCACGGGGTGGTTGCCCACTTCATTGTTGAGGCCGTTGGGATCGCCGACGTCGAGGGGGACTGCGTCAGCCAGGATCTGGATGGTTTGTGAACTTTCAACACGGCAGTCGATGCGGTAGTTGCGGGTGGTGGAGCGGAGTTCGTGGGGGGCAAGCGCGCCCCCCGGCGGGACGTTGGTCATGGAGAATTGAACCCTGCTTAGCACGTTGTCGCCGACGATGGAGGAGGGAAACAGGTCGTCCCCGGACTGCGCCACCCACTCAGCGCGACAGGTGATGGGTGAAATGACTGAGAGCTGCACCCTCACATTGGTGGCGGTGGCGCCGTTGCTAACCGTGACCCGGACCGGCAGCTCCGTCGGGATATCCTTGGGGACGGTAGGCGCCTCGTCTTTCAGCATGGTGACTGAGACGTCGCTCTCCTGTGGGGCTGGGGTAGGCGACGGCGTGGGCGTGCCTCCCGCGGGGGCCACCGGCGGGGCCAGACCGGCTTGGGCAGTGGGCGTCACCTGGATGTAGATGACCTCGCGCTTTCGCCCGATGTCCAGCGCCAGGCCGACGGATATGACCAGGGCGACGGCGGTGCCCCCCAGTAGGGCCGCTTGCAGGAGCTTGTACACGCTCAGCTCTTTGTGTCGCTGGTCGCGCGAGCACAGAGAGCGCCCGCGCGGATGTGGCTCGCCATTGCCATCGCATTAATAGACGAACGAGGTATCGTACTGTTGCGTGTCTGGCGGGCCTTATGGCAACAGAATCGCGGTAGCCGGCGCAAATGGTGGGGCCCGAGGGGGCATCGCCCCTCGGGCCCGTGTAGCCGGTTGCTGTGCTAGTGCGGTGCTATCTGGTGCGCCGGCGGACGGTGTGGAACAGGCCGGCGGCGGCCAGTACCCACGCCAGGACGACGCCCGCCGCCAGGGTGGCCCAGGGCGCGTCGCTCAGCGGGCCGAGGCCGCCGCCACCGGTGGGCGGCAAGCCGGACGGCGTCCCCTTGGGGGTGCCGGTGACGCTGGGGCTGCCCGATGGGGTTCCCGTTACTGTTGCTGTCACAGTAGGTGGGTTGGCCGTGGGCGTGGGCGACGCCGGTGGGGCGCAGTTGAGGTCCAGGTTGTGGAGGCCGGAGACGAAGTCCGGCGACTGGTCACACGTTCCACCGTTGAGCGTGAAGGTGATCTTGCCGCCGTCGAAGCAGGGCGGGTTCACCGGCAGCTTGGTGGGGATATCCATGGCGTAGCGCCCGCCGGCGACGTTGGTGCTGCCCCACTGCGTGCCGCCGATGGTGGCGGTGAGCACTCCGCCGTCGGCGGCGGGTACGCCGTTCAGGCGAACGAGCCCGTTGTAGGTGCCGGGGATCACCGGCGGACAGACCTCGCCCGGTGGGGCGGTGGCGGTGGCGGTGGCGGTCCCCGTGGCGGTGGCGGTCCCCGTGGCGGTGGCCGTGGCCGTAGCGGTGACCGTGGCGGTCTCCGTGGGGGTTGGCGTAACCGTTACCTGCACCGTCACGCTCAGCGGTGTGGACGGCGAGACCGTGTTGTTGGCCAAGTTGGGGTCGTCCACATTCGCAGTGGTGATGGTGACGGTGTTATCGAACGTGAACGCGGATGAGCCGGTCTGGGTGCAGTTGAGCGTCCAGATCTCGTTGACCACCGTGTCACCGGCCGGACTCACGCTGGCGGTGGTGGGGTTGCTTGCACCGGCCGTGGCGGTGCAGTTGGCCGGCGCGGTTGCCGCGTTGGTGATGGACACGTCGACGGTGCCGGCAAA
Organism: uncultured Chloroflexia bacterium; assembly: GCA_963701285.1. Lineage (GTDB taxonomy): Bacteria > Chloroflexota > Dehalococcoidia > SM23-28-2 > SM23-28-2. The sequence goes on from OY969584.1 coordinate 1,227,698, forward strand.
GGGGCCGGCGTCGTGGATCGTCTTCTGCAAACAGATGTTGGTGTCGGTGCCGACCTGTATCGTGGTGGGCGCGGCGCTGCTGCAATTGCCGGCCAGCACCTGCTCGGTGACGCTCACGTCGGCTGAGGCGTTGGTGATGGTCGTACTGCCGCTGTTGGTGCCGGTGTTGTTCGCCGCGTTCGGGTCGCTGATGTGCGGTTGGCCGGCAGTCAGAGCTACCGTCCCACTGCCGGTGAACGTGTGGAGGCCGGTGCTGGTACAGGTGACGCTCCACGTCCCAGTGGCCGTGCCACCAGAGGCCCCTACGAGGGCGATCGTGACCGTCTGGGGGTTCGTATCACCGGTGGTGCAGTCGGCGGGCAGGGTGAGGTTCAGCGTCACGTCGGCGTTCTCGGGCTGCAGGGGCTGGGGGCCGTAGGGCCCGTTGTCGCTCACGTGGGCGCTGATGCCGACATCGAAGGGGGTGGATATCGCCTCGCTAGCGGGAGCGGTCACCGTCACGTCGCCGTTGGTGATCGCCACGTCTGACTGCCCCAGGACGGGGGCGCTGTACGATGTCGACGCGGAGTTGTTCGCAGTGTTGTCGTCGAGCACGCCGGCGGTGGTGACGGCGATAGTGTTGTCGAAGCTGAAGGAGTGGTTGCTGGCAGTCGCGCAGTTGACGGTGAACTTGTCGATGAGCGTCACCGGGGTGTCGAGTACGAGGGTTTGCCCCCCGGGCATGGCGGGGTCGGGCGTGATGGTGCAGTCGGCTCCGCCGGTCTGCGTCATATTCGTGTCGATGCTCACGTCAACGGGTGTGGTGGGCCCGTTGTTGACCATGGTGGGGAGCAGGCAGAGGATCGTGTCGGCGCCGGCGGTCAGGTTGGCGGGCGGAGCGCTGGTGCAGTCTTCGGCCCGCACCACCTGGCTGGTGATCTCCACGTCGGCGAAGGAGGGGCAAGGGGTGCCGACGGCCAGCAGGCCGTACTTGGGGCTGAAGTTGCTGTCCCAGATCTCCTTGTTGGGCACCTGGCCACCGGGCGGAAGGTCGTAGCCCCAGACAACGTTCTGCAGCGTCAGGCTGTAGACGCCGGGCGTCGCGCCGGTGGTGTTAAATGTGTAGCGGGCCATGACGCCCTGGGTGAAGCCGTCCATCGCATACTCGGCGGTGCCGAGGTCAACGAGGGCGGCCGTGTACGGGGGCGCGCCGTCGGGCACAGGGTCGCTGAAATCCTGGAGGTTGCTACCGGCCGCTGCGGCGAGGAAGAACTGAACGTTCTTTGTCTGCAGTTGCGGTGGCGTGCCATCGGTGCCGCTGGCCGGGTAGCCGCCGATGTCGAAGTTGCCACCCAGGATGCTCGCGCAGAAGGGTGTGCCCGCTACCGTGCACCCCGGGGGATCGTTCAGGCCGCTCATGAAAACGTCGACGTCGACGGAGGCGCCGACGCTCACCGAGATGCACTTATCGATGGTGCCGAGGGTGCAGGTCCCCTGGACCAGCGGCGGGCCTACCGTGCCTGCCGTGCAGGAGTTGCCGGTGGTGACCATGTCGAACCCGGTGATTACGCCATCCGGGTCTTGGGCGTGGGCTGTCTTCAGACCGCCCGACAGCCCTAGCGCCACGATTGTCAGCGCTACGATGAGTCCAGCTCCCAGGACGGCCAGGGGTACCGTCTTCCTGATAGCCTTCATTACGTTCGCCTCCCGCGGTTCATCTCCGCGACCGGCCCATCGCGGTTTAGCTATGCGGTTACATTGACCGACGTAAGGTCGGCGGGATTATATCAGAAGGGGGACTGGAATTCAACAGTTCCCGTCCCCCTTCTCGGCCCTCTAATTGAGGAGTTTCCTCCTAGGTCATGCTGCTGGCGTGCTTTTCGGCGACCGGGCCGCCGGTTGTCACCGTAGCGGCCCGGTCGCTCGTTCGTGCATCAGCTTGTCGTTAGACTACGCTACCTCCTTCGGTTGCGCAACCCTGGAGGGCTGGCTTACCACCACCATCCAACTTGCGGCTTCCGGACATCCACCGTGGCGGTCGCTGTGTCGTTGCTAGAGTTGCTGTCGCCGGGGGCGGATATTCTTGCCGTGACCACGTAGTCCGGCGACGGCGAGGGATCGCCGCAGCGGAAGAAGAACACCACGAACAGGCGTGCCGTCTGTGTACCCGGGTTCAGCGTGACCCGATATGAGCCTGGGAGGATGAAGGGCGCGTGGCAGGTTGAGTTCACGGGGTTCACCTGCAGCGATAGGGTGGCCGGGCCATCGCGCACCGTCCCGAAGTTCTTGACCGTTGCGGTGTACATGGCCAGCTGGAACCCGAAGCGTCCGGGGTTGGCGAAGGACAACTGCGAGGGCACCAGCCTCACCACGCCATAGTCGACGGCCCCCGGCGGTGGGGTGGGCGTCCGGCTGGGGGTGGGCGATGGCGTCGGGCTGGGCGTGGGCGACGGCGTCGGGCTGGGTGTGGGCGATGGCGTTGGGCTGGGTGTGGGCGATGGTGTTGGGCTGGGTGTGGGCGATGGTGTTGGGCTGGGCGTGGGCGACGGCGTCGGGCTGGGTGTGGGCGACGGCGTCGGGCTGGGTGTGGGCGACGGCGTCGGGCTGGGTGTGGGCGACGGCGTCGGGCTGGGTGTGGGCGACGGCGTCGGGCTGGGTGTGGGCGACGGCGTCGGGCTAGGTGTGGGCGACGGCGTCGGGCTAGGTGTGGGCGACGGCGTCGGGCTAGGTGTGGGCGTCGGGCTGGGCGTGGGCGACGGCGTCGGGCTGGGTGTGGGCGACGGCGTCGGGCTGGGTGTGGGCGACGGCGTCGGGCTGGGTGTGGGCGACGGCGTCGGGCTGGGCGTGGGTGTGGGTGTGGGCGTGGCCGCGGGCACCACCGTCACGGTTAGCGGCGTAGAGACGCTGCTGTCGCCCGGGGTCGGGTCGGTGAGGTGGGTGCCGGTGACGGCGATGACGTTGTCAAAGCTGAACGACTTCTGGCCGGTCTCGCTGCAGCTGATGGTCCAGACCTCGTCCACCGTCGTGCCCGCGTCCCCGGCCAGTTGGGTGGAGGTGGGGTTGCTGCCGCTGGGCGTGGCGATGCAGTTGGCGGGTGGGACGGCGGTGGCGGTGATGGAGATGGTCGAGCCGAAGGGGCCGCTGTTGTGCAGCGTCTTGTGCAGCGTCACCTGGACGCCTTGCCCCTGGGTGAGCTGGGTTGGCGGGCTTACCAGCGTTTGGCCGGTGATGGCCACGTCAGCGTTGCCGATGACGTCGAGCGATAGCTGGGTGGAGGAGGAGTTGTTGGCGGTGTTGCTGTCGGTGACGTGGGCGTCGGTGACGGCGATAGTGTTGTTGAAGGTGAAGACGTGGGTGCTGGGCTCGGAGCAGTTGATGGTCCAGACCTCGTCCACGGGCACGTCCACGCTCACGGGCAGGGCGGCCGTGGTGGGGTTGGTCTTGGGCGTAGCAGTGCAGTTGGTGGGTGGGACGGCGGTGGCGGCGATGGAAATGGCCGAGGCGGAGTCGCCGTTGTTGTGCAGGACCTTGTGCAGGGTGACGTCGACGTTGGCAAAGGCGTTGATCTGGGTCGGCGGGCTGACCAGCGATTGGCCGCTGATTGCCACGTCGGCGTTGCCGATCACGGCGAGCGATAGCTGGGTGGAGCTGCTGTTGTTGCCGATGTTGGGGTCGGTGACGTTGGGCGTCGTGATGGCGATGGCGTTGTTGAAGGTGAAGCCGTGGGTACTGGGCAGGGTACAGTTGAGCGTCCAGATCTCGTCGACCGTCGTGTCGGCCGCCGTACTTACGTTGGCCGTAGCAGGGCCGGTCTTGAGGGTGGCGGTGCAGTCGCCTGGCGCCACTACCCCTTTGGTTATCGACACGGCCACGGTGCCGGTGTAGGGGCCGGCGTCGTGGATTGTCTTGCGCAGGCAGACGTCCGTGTTGGTGTTGACATTCATGGACGTGGGCGCTGGGCTGGTGCAGTTGCTGGCGAATACCTGCTGGGCGAGGCTGACGTCCGCTTGGTGCGCGTTGACGTCCACCGTGAGGCCGGTGGAGGCGGAGCTGTCGCTGTCGGGATCGGTGACGTGGGCGGTCGTCACGGCGAGGGCGTTGTTCAAAGTGAATGTCTTTCCGGTCCCGACCGCTGTGCAATTGAGCGTCCAGATCTCGTCCACGGTCGTGTCGGCCGCCGTACTCACGTTGGTGGTGGTGGGGCCGCTCTTGCGGGTGGCGGTGCAGTTGGATGGAGCTGTCGCCGTGTTGGTTATCGACAGGGCCACGGTGCCCGTGTAGGGGCCGCCGTCGTGGATTGTCTTGTGCAGGCAGACGTCGGTGTCGGTGCCGACCTCTATGGAGGTGGGCGCCGGGCTGCTGCAGTTGCTGGCGAATACCTGCTGGGCGAGCTCAATGTCGGCGCTGGCGATGGCATCCACGGAGAGCGGCGTGGAGACGGAGTTGTTGGCCGGGGTTGGATCGGTGACGTTGGGCGTCGTGATGGCGATGGAGTTGGCGAAACTGAATGTGTGGAGACTGGGGTTCGTGCAGTTGACGCTGAACTTTTCGTCCACTGCGGCCGGTGTGCTGGTCAGGCCGGTCTTGGACGCGGGGTTGTTGGCGTCGGGCGTGATGGTGCAGTCGGGCGTGCCCGTCACGTTCGTAGTGATGCTCACGTCCACGGATAGGGTGGGTCCGGCGTTGGCGAGGGTCTTGTGCAGGCAAAGCGTCGTCGGGGCGCCGGCGCTGATCTGGGTGGGTGGCGCGCTAACGCAATCGCTGGCCAGCACCGTCTGGCTGACGATCTGCGCGTCTGCGTTGGTCACCTCGCTGGGGCAGGCGACACCCACCGCCAGCAGACCGTACTTGGGGCTGAAGTTGGCGTCCCAGGTGGCCAAGTTGGTCACCTGGCCGCCGGGTGGATTGTCGTAGCCCCAGATGACGTTCTGCAGAGTCAGGCCGTAGACGGCGGGCGTCGCGCCGGTGGTGTCAAAGGTGTAGCGGCCCATGACGCCCTGGGTGAACCCGTTCATCGCGTACTCGGCGGTACCGAAGTCAACGAGGGCGACCGAGTGCGGGGGCGCACCATCGGGCACAGGGTCGCTAAAATCTTGGAGGCTGCTACCGGACGCCGCGGTGAGGAAGTCCGGTAGGGCAACGTGAAGTTGAGCCGTCAGTTGCGGTGCCACGCCATCGGTGCCGCTGGCCGGGTAGTCCCAGATGTCGTATTGGCCACCCAGGATGCTCGAGCAGTAGGGCGTGCCCGCTATCGTGCACCCGGGGGGATCGTTCAGGCCGCTCATGAAAACGTCGACGGTGACAGAGGTACCGGCGGTCACCGCCACGCATTTGTCGATGGTTCCGAGTGTGGTCTTAGTGTTACTGGCGTCGACCACCATGTCGAACCCGGTGATTACTCCATCCGGGTCTTGGGCATGTGCGGTCTGCACACCCGGGCCAAAGGTCGATATGCCCAGTAGCAGCAGGATCGAATACGATGGCGCATGTGGGCACACCTAGAGCAAGACTTCGGATGCTCCACCTCATTGGACTTACCCTCCTGTACTACTTGGGATGACTAGCACTCGAACCTTCGAGTAGTTCTGCCGAGCTCACATGAAGAGAAGCGCGTCCACGGCTCGTCTGATAGGGTGGGCCGAGGCATCTGTATGGCGGCAAGGAAGCGTGCTTGACCACTCGGGGAAGAACCCGGAGGTTTTGCGCCTCTTCGCAGACTGGCCGCGGAGCTGGTCCCGTCTGCCGCACCCATTTCCGCGAGACTCCCATTGCCCAACGGGGATGTCTCGACACGAGCCAGGAACGGCCAAATGGCCCTCTTGGCTGGCCGAGACTGCTATCTTTTCTCCCTACGCAGACCGGAGTCACAAATCGGCTGAACGTTAACATAATACCGCGCTGCTGTCAAGGGATGGTCGGCCAAGACTTTGGTGCTGCATGGCTATCGACAGTGGGTGTTGAAATAAGGCTTCAGGAGCAGTACGTCGAGTACGTTGACGGTTCCAGTGGCGTCCAGGTCGAAGCGGCGGTCAAAGCGGGGCTGGCCGCTGCGGGTACGGATGACCGGCTTGAACATGAGGAGATCGATGACGTCGAAGTGGCCGTCGGTGTTGAAGTCTGGGGGCCAAGCGTCGTGGGTAGGAGTGATGGGGCAGGAGGAAAGGGAGTCGGTGCCGATGTGGTTCTCGACGGCGTTGCTGAAGCCGTCGTTATCCATGTCGGGGTCAACGGCATTCGGTAGGGTGTCGCCGTCGGTGTCGAGGCCGGGCTCGGTGCAGTCGGGGATGATGTTCCCGTTGTAGTCGTAGCCTTCGTCCACCAGCGTGTCCCCGTCATTGTCGGTGCCGTCGCAGACCTCTGGGGTGCTGTTGGAATTGAAGGGGTCGGAGCCGGCCGCAACCTCGTAAGCGTCGGAGAAGCCGTCGTTGTCGTGGTCGCGGTCGCAGACATCGCCGGCGCCGTCGCCGTCGGTATCCGCCTGGTCGGGATTGGCAATGAACGGGCAGTTGTCGGTGCCGTTGGGTACCGTGTCGTTGTCGGCGTCCTGGTCGCACAGATTGCCCAGGCCGTCGCGATCGCTGTCTGTCTGATCGGGGTTAGGGTAGAGCCAGCAGTTGTCGCAGAAGTCGCCGACACCGTCTCCGTCCCTATCAGCCTGGTCAGGGTTGGGTGTGACGCGACAGTTGTCGGCGGCGTCCATGATGCCGTCGCCGTCGCTCTCGTCGCAGGCGTCGCCGACGCCGTCGCCATCGAAGTCGGCCTGGTCCGGGTTGAAGACCAGGGGGCAGTTGTCGCGCTCGCCCACATCTGCGAAGTCGCCGTCTCTGTTGGCATCGAATCGGTCGAACACTCCGTCATTGTCGGAATCCGCGGGCGCCAGGGCGGTCATGCGCGCGTCATCGACGAGCTGATACTGGATCGTGGCCTGGACGATCAGCTCTGCGTCGGCCACCGTGCCCACCACGGTGTAGGGGATGACCATGGGCCCTGACGGCATTTGCTTCTTAACGGTGAGACTGTCGAGCTGAGCCTGCGTAATGCCGGGCGAGCTGAAATCGATGACGTTGGTGACAGTCCCCGTTAGCAGGCTGGGCGATACGAGGTCGAACCTGGATCCCACGATGCCGAGGCCCTGCGCATCAGATTCAATGGTGCCGACGTCCGCCGTGTTCTCGACGATGGTCACAGTCGAGCCCGGCGTCGTGGTGGCGCCAACGAAGCTGATGGTGCCTTGAGGGTTGCTGACGGACACGGCGCCGGTCAGCGGGTCAGAGACGGCTGAAGAAGCCTGAGTGGCCGAGTCGCACACATCGCCTAGGCCATCTCGGTTCACGTCCTGCTGGTCGGGATTGTAGACAGGGCAGTTGTCGCAGACGTCGCTCACGCCGTCGCCGTCGCTGTCGGGCTGGCCCACCGCCAGCTTGCCGTTGAAGATGGGCCGGTCGAAGTAGTCGTCGCTGTTGGTGTCGCCGATGGGCAGGTTGTTCACGTCTTTGAGAACTGGCAGGGCGATGGTGAGCGGGCTAACCCCGTTGCCAACGACGCTCAGAGTGAGGCGGGCAAGGACGCCTGTGCCAGAGTCGGCGCTGCCTATATCGACGGCGCCGACGTAGTAGCTGCCGTCGGCGTCCGGCACAGCGGCCGAGATGTTGAAGACGCTGCTGTCGGGGTTGGCGGCCTGGAACATCTGCACGTCGGTAGCGGTCACCCTCACCACGGTCGGGTCGTACTGGAGGTACGTCTCCCAGGCCAGCAGATCTACGACATCGGTGACGAACAGGTCGATGGTGGGCGAAGAGCCCAGGGTCGCGTCGGCGCAGGCCTCAATGGTGCCGAGCGACGTGGCAGTATTGGCCGGGGTCTTCGTGGCGTCGGAGTCGACGCCGATGGTGGCGCTGGATGGGGGCGGAGGTGGTGTGGGTGTCGGACTGGGCGTAGGCGTCGGGCTAGGCGTAGGCGTCGGCTGGCCGGGGCAGGGCAGGCCGACGTTCACCTGGGCGTCGGCCAGGAGGCCGTCGAAGTAGCCGTCGCCGTTGGTGTCCCCGATGGACAGGCCGTCGAAGTCCCTGAGCTCCGGGTAGAGCAGGGTCAGCGGGCTGGTGCCCGCGCCGACGGCCCGCAGGGTGATGCGGGCCAGGACGCCCGTGCCGGAGTCGGTGCTGCCTATGTCGACGGCGCCGGCGTAGTAGCTGCCGCTTGCGTCTGGGGTGGCATCGGAGATGTTGAAGATATTGCTGCCGGGGTTAGCGGCCTGGAACATCTGGACGTTGATGGCGTTGACGCTGAGGATGGTTTTGTCGTAGTCGAGGACGATGTCCCAGCCCAGGAGGTCGGCAATGTTGGTGATGTAGAGGTCGACCTCGAACGTGTCGTCGACGTTTCTGGAGACACAGGACTCGATGGAGCCCAGGGAGGTGGCAGTGTTTGGGGGCGAGAACGAGGGGTCGGAGTCGAGGCCGATGGTGGCGTTGGACGGCGGCGGCGTGGCTGTGGGTGTGGTGCTGGGCGTAGGCGTGGGGCTGGGCGTGCCTGTCGGTGTCGGGGTCTGGGCCGGGCAGGGCAGGCCGACGTTCACCTGGGCGTCGGCCAGGGGGCCGTCGAAGTAGCCGTCGCCGTTGGTGTCCCCAATAGGCGCGTTGTCGTAGTCCCTGAGCTCCGGGTAGAGCAGGGTCAGCGGGCTGGTGCCCGCGCCGATGGCCCGCAGGGTGATGCGAGCCAGGACGCCTGTGCCGGAGTCGGTGCTGCCTACGTCGGCAGCACCGGCGTAGTAGTTGCCGCTTGCGTCTGGGGTAGCGTCGGAGATGTTGAAGATATTGCTGCCGGGGTTAGCGGCCTGGAACATCTGCACGTTGATGGCGCTGAGGCTGAGGACGGTTTTGTCGTAATCGAGGACGAGATCCCAGCCCAGGAGACCGGCAACATCGGTGATGTAGAGGTCGACGTCGAACGTGTCGTCGACGCTTCTTGAGACACAGGACTCGATGGAGCCCAGGGAGGTGGCGGTGTTGGCCGGCGCCTGCGATGGGTCGGCGTCGAGGCCGATCGTGGCGTTGGACAGCGGCGGCGTGGCCGTGGGCGTGGTGCTGGGTGTGGGTGTGGGGCTGGGCGTGCTCGTCGGCGTCGGCGTCTGGCCGGGGCAAGGCATGCCAATGTTGACCTGAGCGTTGGCCAGGGGGCCGTCGAAATAGCCGTCGCCGTTGCTGTCGCCGATGGGAGCGCTGGTGGAGTCCCTCAGCTCGGGGAAGAGCAGCGTCAACGCGGTGGCGCCCACCCCGACCCCCCGCAGGGTTACGCGGGCCAGGACGCCTGTGCCGGAATCCCTATTGCCCAAATCCATGGCGCCGGCAAAGTAGCTGCCGTCGGTGTCCGGCACCTCGTCCGATATGCTGACAACGTTGCTGCCAGGATTGGCGGCCTGGAACATCTGAACGTTGATGGAGCTCACGTTGATGACGCTGCCCTGGTAGCTGAGGACAGCGTCCCAACCAGCAAGGTCGGCAACGTTCATGATGTACAGATCGACCTCGAAGGTGTCGTCGACGTTCTTGGAGATGCAGCTCTCGCGGGAGCCCAGAGAGGTGGCGGTGTTGGCCGGCGAGGACGATGGGTCGACGTCGAGGCCCAGGGCCAGTGGTCCGGTCGGTGGTGTCGCTGTGGGTGTGGGGCTGGACGTCGGCGTCGGCGTTCCGGTCGACGTAGGCGTCGCCGTCGGCGTTGGCGTCTGGCCAGGACAGAGCGAGCCAACGCTTACCTGGGCGTTGGAGAGGGGCCCGTCGTAGTAGCCATCGCCGTTGGTGTCGCCGATGACAGCGTTGCCGACATTCTTGAGCTGTGGGTAGATGAGCGCTAGCGCACTGGTTCCCGTCCCGACGGCGCGCAAAGTGATGCGGGCCAGGACGCCCGTGCCGCTATCTGTCGCCCCCATATCCGCGGCTGCCATGTAGAAGCTGCCGTTGCTGTCGGGCGTGGCTTCGGAAAGGTTGAAGACGCTGCTGCCGGAGTTGGCTGCCTGAAACATCTGCACGTTAATGGCGGAGACGTTGACCACCGCTGGGTCGTACTGAAGGTATATCGCCCAGACCATCAGATCAGCGACGTTGGTGATGTACAGGTCGATGTCGAACGTGTCGCCGACGTTTCTGGAGACGCAGGACTCGATGGAGCCCAGGGAGGTGGCGGTGTTGGCCGGCGAGGACGAGGGGTCGGCGTCGAGGCCCATGGTCAGGGTGGTGGGTGGTGGTGTGGGTGTAGGGGTCGGAGTAGGCGTTGGCGTCGGCCCCTCAACGACTGTCAGGGTCAGCGGCGTGGAGGCAGTGTTGTTGCCGGGTACCGCGTCGCTCACATGCGGGTCGGTAACCGAAATGGCGTTGTCGAAGGTGAAGGACTTGTCCCCAGTCTCGCCGCAGTTCAGCGTCCATACCTCGTTCACGACCACGGCGGTGCTTACCGGCAGGCTGGCGCCGATGAAATTCGACGCGCTGGGCGTGGCCGTACAGCCGGTGGGCGCGATCGCGACGGCTGTAATGCTGACGTTGGCCGGACCGAAGGTTCCGTTGTTGTGGAGGGTCTTGCGCAGGGTAACGTTCACATTCTGCCCTTGTGTGATCTGCGTTGGCGGGGCAACGAGTGACTGGCCGGCGATGTTCACGTCGGCTTGCCCCAGGACGTTCACTGAGAGCGGCGTGGAGGCGCTGTTGTTGGCAGGCGTGAGGTCACTGACGTAGGGATCGCTGGGCGAAATGCTATCAGTGAAGGTGAAGACGTGGCTGCTGGGCTGCGTGCACTGCAACGTCCAGACCTCGTCCACCGTTTGGGCTAGGCTCACGGGCAGGCTGGCGCTGGTGGGGTTGGTGCCGCTGGGCGTGGCCGTACAACCTGCCGGCGCTTGGGCACTGGCGACGATGGAGACGTCGACCGGTCCGAAGGGGCCATTGTTGTGGAGCGTCTTGCGCAAGGTGACGGTCACGTTGTCGCCGACGTTGATCTGCGGCGGCGGGTCTATTAGCGACTGGGCGCTGATCTTGACGTCCGCCGGGACGACGACCGGGATGCTGAACAGTGTGCTCGCGCTGTTGTTCGTAGTGTCAGGGTCGGTGACGCCGGGCGTGGTGACCCCGACGGAATTGTCGAGGCTGAAGTCGCGCGTGCCTGTCTGGGGGCAGTTAATGCTGAACCTCTCATCAATCGCCACCGCCGTGCTTGTCAGTCCGGTTTGTGAGGCGGGATTGCCGGAGTCTGGCGTGATGGTGCAGTCACTCCCTCCGGTCTGGCCGAGGGTCGCGCTTACGCTCACGTCTACCGGGCTGATGGGCCCGTTGTTGGCGATACTCTTGTGCAGACAAAGGGCGGCGTCCGTGCCGGCGGTGATCTGGCTCGGCGGCGCACTGATGCAGTCACCGGCCCGAACCTGCTGGCTGACAATCCGCGCGTCCGCCTCCGGCGTGCAGCTCACGCCCACGGCAATGAGTCCGTACTGGGCCGCCGAGTTGCCGTCCAGCACTTGGTCAACGGGGATGGGATTGCCGACGGGGTCGCTGAGGGCGATATTGGCGAGCGTGAGGCCGAAGATCCCTGTCGGTGCCGTAGGCAGAACTTCAAGCGTGTAGCGGCCCAGGACGCCGGCTATGGGGCCATCCTCATCGGTGCCGAGGTCGGCGACGTAGACGCTGTGGGGGGAAGCGGAGTTGGGCACGGAGTCGCTCACGTCGACGACGCTGCTCCCGGGGGCGGAGTCAAGAAGGAAGAGGTGATCTTGGCCGACGATCTGAACGCGGGAGTCGTCGAACGCGAGGTCGTAGTTGAAGCCGGCGAAGCTAGAACCGGCCGGAATCTCGTTGACGAAGACGTCGATGGAGAACTGCTGCCCCTGCGCTACAGAGATGCAGAAGTCGGTTGGTCCCAGAGAGGTGGCGTCGTTGCCGTTGGGGTCTGTGTCGATGCCGACAACGGTGCCGGGGCTGGCATCAGCTGTGAACAGCCCACTGCCCGCGGGCGAAATAGCGAGAAGCGCCAACCCCACGGTGAGGGCTGCTGTCAGAAGGACGATGGCTCCCGTTAGGGTTGAACGCCTCGTCGTGGATCCTCCTATTCGGGGACGCAGTACTCCGCTCGTCATAACGCTGCGGGCTGACTGTGGGTTCGGCCCTTCTCCTCCCCCCAAGACCAGGGGCGGCAGGAGCATAGCTCCCCGCCGCCCCTGGTAGCCACATCTTGATCGGAGCCGAGTTACGGCTGGTGCACGATTAGCTGCCTTACTTGCTGGTGGCAGGCTAGCACGCCCAGAGCCCCGGGATCGTTCTGCGGCACTGACTGGGCGCAGAACTTCACGTTGAGGGCGTAGACTCCCGGCACGGCCGGACCGGGGCACTCGTACCGCGTCCGGTAGAGAATCCACTTCTGCTCCAGCGGCTGCAGCAGGAAGGTGTCCTGCGCCGGCAGGATCAGTTGGTTGAGCTGTGTGCAACCATTGGGAGCGCCCGTGATGTTCATGCTGATCGTCGCGCCCTCGACGTATGACTCGAGGTTGCCGATCTCGCAGATGGCCCACAGGTAGCGGCCCGAGCTGTCGCCGATGTTGGCTGGCGCTGGCCCGAACTTGTAACAGTGCTTCACCACTACGTTGTGATGCGGGCTGTTGTCGCAGGCGTCACCGACGCCGTCGCTGTCGCTATCCCTCTGGTCGGGGTTCAGCACGTCCTGACAGTTGTCGATCCTGCCCTGGTAGTTATCAGGCACGCCGTCGGCGTCTGTATCACGAACCAGGGTGAACGAGACCGACTTGGAGTTGTTGGCAGGGTTCGGGTCGTTCACGTGCGGCGTGCTGATGTCGGCCTGCTTGCTGATGGTGATGTCGCAGGCGTACGGCGGCTTGTTTAGGGTGGTCCAGTTCACCGTCCACGCATCGCTGTCAACAACGCTGGAGCTGACGTTGAGGGTGAACGGTTCCGTAGCGCTGTTCGGCTCGACGTCGCAGTCCGCGGTGTCGCTGGCCGACTTGGAGACGCTGACGTCGACGGGGCCGAAGGGACCGTTGTCATGCAGGGTGGCGTTGGTGGTGACGACCTTGGGCACGCCGGGCTGGACCAGGATCTGGTTGCCGGCGACGCCAGGCAGGTCGTCCGGTGCGCTCAGGCTGTTGATCTTCGCGTCGGCGTTGGTCGTCGCACCCGTGGAGAACTGCACCGTGCCGCTGTTGTTGTCCGGTTCGGGGTCGACGACGTGGACATCTTTGATGCCCAGAATGGAGTACGTGAAGCCGAAGGTGTGATCGCTGGGCTGGCTGCAGTGGGCCGTGAACTGCTGGTCCACCTGCACGCCCACGCTCACGGGCAGCGTCACCTGCTGATCGACGGTCTGCGGCGTCACGGTACAGTCGGGCGGGACGGTGCTCACCGATTTGCGGAGCTGCACCTGCGCCGGCCCGTAGGGGCCGTTGTTGTGCAGGACGCCGTGGACGCTGATAGGCACATTCTGGCTGACGGCGATGGCAGCAGGATCGACTGACAGGCTAGACAGCTTGACATCGGCCTCGCCGATGGCCTGCACGGCCAGGGTGGTTGTCAGGGAGTTGTCGTTAGGGTTCGGGTCACGCACGTGGAGCGTGTCAACCGCGATATCGTTCCTGAAGGTGGACGTGTGCTCGCTGGGCTGGGTGCAGTGCAGGGTCCAGTCCTCGAAGATGACGACCTGCAGGTCCACCGGCACCGGCCCGTAGTGGTCGTTCACGGAGAAGGGTGTGATGGTGCAGCCCGGGGCCGGCGTGTTGGTGTGGGTGATGGCGATGTTCTCTACCAGGGAGGGACCGTCGTTGAAGATGACCTTCTTGCTCTGAACCTCCACGTCCTCGCTGACCGGCACCTCCACGCCCGGTACGTAGTACTGACCGTTCACCTTGTGGATGTCGTAGCTCAGTTCCCTGATCTCGGACACATCGAAGGAGTTGACGGTGATGGTCTGCTTGTGGACATTGCCGTTCTGGACGTCGGGGTCGACAACGGGCGGCGCAGGAACGGCCGCCTCCTCCAGGAAGATCGTGTGGGTGGAGCGCTCGTTGCAGTGGACCACGTACTGCCTGGTCTTGGTGACCGGATCGAACGGCGGGACGTTGGGAATGGTCACTTCAAGCTGGCTCAGCAGCTCGCCGTCGATGATGTCTTCGATGCACTGGTCGCCGGGTTGGCAGATCCAGTGCGCCTCGCACTTGTCGTTGGGGTTCGAGACGTTCGACTTCAGCAGTTCAACGAAGTGCATGCCGTCCGGGGCGTAGAGCCCGTAGTTGCCGTTGATGATGGTGGCAGTCACGATCTCGATGCGGTCTTCGCCGACATCCACATCGTAGTTGTCATTCTTCACAACGGCCATGTCGTGGGCGTCAGAGTCGGGGCATCCGTCGGCGTCGTCCTCACCATCAAGATCCTCGGCCCGCACGGGGCACTGGTCCAGGTCGTTTGGAACGCCGTCGTCGTCGATGTCCGGGTCGCAGGCGTCGCCCAGGCCATCGCCATCGGTGTCTAGCTGGTCGGGGTTGGCGATGAACGGGCAATTGTCCTGCCAGTTGACGACGGTGTCGTGGTCAGCGTCGTCGCCTGTGGCGGTCACCACCGGGTGGTTCTCGCACTGGTTGTTGAGCGCGTTGGGGTCGACCAGCGTCTTGGGGTCTTCGTTGGCCACGATCTGCAGAGTGTGGGGGCCGGCCAGACAGTCGTCCACCTGGTACTCGACGCTGGCGACGCGGGTCTCGTTCGCGCCCATGGTGCCGCCCGGCGGCACGTCGGATACCAGGAAGGACAACTGGCTCAACTGGTTGCTGCCAACAATGGCCGGCGGAGCCACTACGGCGCTCGGGTAGCCCGGGTTGAGCCACACAGCGGGGCAGGTCACCGGTGAGATGACCGAGAGCCGGACCAACACGTCGTCGAGGCCGACGCCGTTGTTGACGATAACATTCACCGTCTCGCTGGCCGGGATGCGGATGCCGACGGTGGGGGCCTCGTTCTTCGTCAGGCCGCAGGAGATGTCTGTGGTCGGGGGCGACTGGGCGGCGAAGCTCAAGGGCGTCGACAGGGAGTTGTTAGTGCTGCTGGGGTCGATCACGTGGGTGTCGGTGACAGCGACAGAGTTGTTGAAGCCGATGGTCTTGGCGCCGGTGGTGGTGCAGTTGATGGTCCAGACCTCATCCACCGTCTGGCTAGCGCTGACGGATAGCGTCGCGCTGGCGGGGTTGGTGGGCTTGGGCGTGGCGGTGCAGCCGGGGGCCAGCGATAGGTCGGCGCTGCTGGCGATGGAGACGTTCGCGGGGCCATAGGGCCCGTTGTTGTGGAGGGTCTTGCGCAATGTCACGTCCGCCGGCTGGCCGGTGATGATCACCGCTGGCGGGTCAACCAGCGATTCGCCGGTGATCTTCGTGTCGGCGTGGGCGATGACGTTCAGCGACAGCGGTGTGGAGGCGCTGTTGTTGCCTGGCGTCGGGTCCACCACGTGCGGTTCGCTGACGGCGATGGCGTTGCTGAAGGTGAAGGCGTGGGTGCTGGGCTCCGTGCAGCGGAGGGTCCAGACCTCCTCCACGACCACCGCGGTGCTCACGGGCAGGGTGGCGGCTGTTGGGTTGCTTCCGCTGGGCGTGGCCGTGCAGCCCGCCGGGGCCTGCGCCTGGGCGTTGATGCTAACGTTGACCGGCCCGTAGCCGCCGTTGTTGTGGAGGGTCTTCCGCAGAAGCACAGGCACGTCCGTGCTCGCGTCGATCTGCGTGGGCGGGCTGACCAGCGTCTGGCCGGTGATGGCCACGTCGGCGCTGGCTATCACGTTCAGCGACAGCGAGGTCGAGGCGCTGTTGTTGCCCAGAATTGGATCGCTGATGCCCGGCGTGGTGACGGAGATGGAGTTGTTGAACGTGAACGTGTGAGTGCTTGGCGCGGTGCAGTGCAGCGTCCAGACCTCGTCCACCGTTAGCGCAGTGCTGGCGGGCAGAGTGGCCGAGGTGGGGTTGCTGCCGCTCGGCGTGGCGGTGCAGCCGACGGGGGCCACCGCCTGGGCGTTGATGCTCACGTCCACTGGCGTGTAGGGGCCGTTGTTGTGCAGGGTCTTGCGCAGGGTGACCTGCTTGTTCTCCGAGACGTTCATCCCGGACGGCGGGTCGATCAGAGTTTGGCCGGTGATCTTGACATCGGCGGTGGTCACCGGCGGCACGACCTGCACCGGGTAGTCTGTGGAGGCGCTGTTGTTGGCCGGGATGGGGTCTTCTATGTGTGGATCAGTAACCGCGATGGCGTTGTCGAAGCGGAAGGTCTTGTTGCCAGTGGTGGTGCACTGCAGCGTCCAGACCTCATCTACCGTCTGGCCAACGCTCACGGAGAGCAGCGCAGTGGCGGGGTTGGTGGGCTTGGGCGTGGCCGTGCAGCCCGGCGCTTGCGCCAGGTTGGCGGTGTTGCCGATGGAGACGTTGGCGGGACCGGCTGGCCCGTTGTTGTGCAGCGTCTTGCGCAGGGTCACATCCACTGGCTGGTTCTGGGTGATCTGGGCCGGCGCGCCCACCAGCGACTGGCTGTTGATCTTCAGGTCGGCGTTGCCGATGACCTCCACCGATAGCGGTGTGGAGGCGCTGTTGTTGGAGAGCACCGGATCGACCACGTGCGGGTCGGTGACGGTGATGGCGTTGTTGAAGGTGAAGTCGTGGGTGCTGGGTGCCGTGCAGTGCAGCGTCCAGGTTTCGTCGATGACAACGGCCGTGCTCGTCGGCAGGCTGACGGTGGTGGGGTTCGAGCCGCTCGGCGTGGCTGTGCAGCCCGCCGGAGGCACCGCGCCCGCCGTGATGCTGACGTTGACCGGCCCGTAACCACCGTTGTTGTGCAGCGTCTTGCGGAGGGTCACGGGGACGTTCTCCGAGACGTTGATGCGGCTCGGCGGGCTGACCAGCGACTGGCCGTCGATCCCAACGTCAGCGCTGGCGATGACGTCCACCGACAGCGACGTGGAGGCGCTGTTGTTGGCGCTGTTCGAGTCGACCACGTGCGGGTCGCTGACGGAGATGGAGTTGTTGAAGGTGAAGGCATGGGCGCTGGGCGCGTCGCAGTGCAGCGTCCAGGTTTCGTCTATGACCACGGCCGTGCTCAGCGGCAGGCTGGCGGCGGTGGGGTTGCTGCCGCTCGGCGTGGCGGTGCAACCCGTCGGTGCCTCAACGCTGGCCGTGATGCTGACGTTCACGGGGGCGGCTGGGCCGTTGTTGTGTAGGGTCTTGCGCAGCACGACTGGCCGATCCTCCGAGACGTTCATCTCGGCGGGCGTGCCCACCAGCGATTGGCCTTCGATCTCCACGTCGGCGCTGCCGATAACGTCTACCGACAGCGGCGTGGAGGCGCTGTTGTTCCCCGGCGTCGGGTCGACCACGTGCGGGTCGCTGACGGAGATGGAGTTGTTGAAGGCAAAGGCGTGGGTGCTGGGCTCACTGCAGTGCAGCGTCCAGACCTCGTCCACCGGGACGTCGGTGCTCACGGGCAGGCTGGCCGTGGCAGGGTTGCTGGGCTTGGGCGTGGCCGTGCAGCCGCTCGGGGCCACCGCGCTGGCCGAGATGCTGACGTTCACCGGCCCGTAGCCGCCGCTGTTGCGGAGGACCTTGTGGAGAGTCACGTCCACGCTCTCGCTGGCGTTGATCTCGGACGGCGCACCCACTAGCAACTGGCTGGCGATGCTCACGTCGCCGCTGGCGATGGCGTCCACCGCCAGCGGCGTGGAGGCGCTGTTGTTCCCCGGAGTCGGGTCCACGACATGCGGGTCGGTGACGGAGATGGAGTTGTTGAAGGTGAAGGCGTGGGTGCTGGGCTCGTCGCAGTGCAGCGTCCAGGCTTCGTCTACCACGACGTTCGTGTTCAGCGGCAGGCTGGCCGAGGTGGGGTTGCTCCCGCTGGGCGTGGCCGTGCAGCCGCTCGGGGCGACCGCGGTGGGCGAGATGCTGACGTTCACCGGTCCGTAGCTGCCGTTGTTATGCAGCGTCTTGCGCAGCGTGACCGGCACGTCCGCGTTGACGTCGATGGCCGACGGCGGGCCAACCAGCGATTGGCTGATCTGCACGTCGGCGCTGGCGATGACATCCACGGACAGCGGCGTCGAAGCGCTGTTGTTGGTGATGTCCGGGTCGACGACATGGGGGTCGCTGACGGCGGTGCTGTCATTGAAGGTGAAGGCGTGGGTGCTGGGCGCCGTGCAGTGCAGCGTCCAGACCTCGTCCACGACGATGGGGGAGTTCACGGGCAGGCTGGCCGAGGTGGGGTTGCCGGGCTTGGGCGTGGCCGTGCAGCCCGCGGGCGCGACAGCGCTCGCCGCGATGCTGACGTTGACCGGCCCGTCGGGGCCGCTGTTGTGGAGCGTCTTGCGTAGGGTCACGTCGACGCTCTCGCTGGCGTTGATGCTCGTCGGCGGGCTGACCAGCGTTTGGGTGATGCCCACGTCTGCATGGGCGATAACGTCCACGCTCCAGGACGTAGAGGCCGTGTTGTTGCCCGGGATGGGGTCCGCGACGTAGGGATCGCTGGGCGCGATGCTGTTGCTGAAGGTGAAGCTATGAGTGCTGGGTTTCGTGCAGTGGATGGTCCAGACCTCGTCCACGGTCACGGCGGAGCTCACGGGCAGCGTGGCCGACGTGGGGTTCGAGCCGCTGGGCGTGGCCGTGCAGCCCGTCGGCACACTGACGCCGGCGTTGATCGTGACGTCGACGGGTCCGTCGGGGCCGTTGTTGTGGAGGATCTTGCGCAGGATCACGTCCACGCTTTGCGAGACATCGATCTGGGCAGGCGGGTTGACCAGCGACTGAACGATCTTGACGTCGGCCTGAGCGGTGGCGCCAACGCTGAGCTCGGTTTCGGCGGTGTTGTCGCTCGGGTCGGAGTCGACCACGTGGGGATCGCTGGTCGCGATGGCGTTGTTGAAGGTGAAGAGATGGGCGCTGGTCGCCGAGCAGTGCAGCGTCCACACCTCGTCCACCACCACCGACGTGCTGACCGGCAGCGTGGCCGAGGTGGGGTTCGAGCCGCTGGGGGTGGCCGTGCAGCCCGCCGACGCGCTGGCCGAGGCGATGATGCTGACGTTCACGGGCCCGTCGGGGCCGTCATTGTGCAGCGTCTTGTGCAGGATGACGGTCTTGTTCTCGGAGACGTTCATCTCCGTCGGCGGGTCGACCAGCGCCTGGCTGGTGATCTTCACGGCGGCGTGGGCGATGGCGTCTACGGACAGCGACGTGGAGACGCTGTTGTTGGCAGGCGTCGCGTCGACGACGTGCGCGTCGGTGACGGCGATGGCGTTATTGAAGGTGAAGGTGTGGCTGCTGGGTTCGGTGCACTTGAGGGTCCACACCTCGTCCACCACGGTCGCTACGCTGACGGGCAAGCTGGCGGACACGGGGTTGCTTCCGCTGGGCGTGGCCGTGCAGCCGCTGGGCGCCACGGCGCTGGGCGAGATGCTGACGTTCACCGGTCCGTAGCTGCCGTTGTTGTGCAGTGTCTTGCGCAGCGTGACGGGTACGTTCGCGCCGACATCGATCGCCGACGGTGGACCAACCACGGACTGGGCGATCTGCACGTCGGCGTTGGCGAGGACGTCCACACTCCAGGGCGTCGATGCGCTGTTGTTCCCGGGCGCCGGGTCGGTGACGTGAGGGCTGGTGACGGCGATAGCGTTGTTGAACGTAAAGGTGTGGGTGCTGGGCGCGGTGCAGTTCACCGTCCAGACCTCATCCACGGTCACGTCCCCGCTCAGGGGCAGGGTGGCTGCCGTTGGGTTGGAGCCGCTGGGTGTGGCGGTGCAACCGGTGGGCGCGACGGCGCTGGCCGCGATGCTGACGGCGACCGGGCCGTAGCCGCTGTTGATGTGCAGCGTCTTGTGCAGGGTGACTGTCTTGTTCTCCAAGACGTTCATCGTGGTCGGCGGGGTGACCAGGGACTGAGTGACGCTCACGTCGCTGGTGGCGAGGACGTCGACCGACAGCGGCGTGGAGGCGCTGTTGTTGCCGGGCGTCGGGTCGGTGACGTGCGCGGTAGTGACGGCGATGGCGTTATTGAAGGTGAAGGCGTGGGTGCTGGGCGCCGTGCAGTTGAGCGTCCAGACCTCATCCACGGGTACATCAACGTTCAGGGGCAGGGTGGCCGTGGCGGGGTTGGTGGGCTTAGCCGTGGCGGTGCAACCGCTGGGCGCCACCGCCTGCGCGTTGATGCTAACCGCAACCGGGCCGTAGCTGCCGTTGTTGCGAAGGGTCTTATGCAGTGTGACGTCCACGTTCTGGTTGACGTTCATCGTCGTCGGCGGGGTGACCAGGGACTGAGTGATGCTCACGTCGGCTTGGGCGAGGACATCCACCGACAGCGATGTGGAGGCGCTGTTGTTGGCGGGCGTCGGGTCGCTGACGTGTGCGGTGGTGATAGCGATGGCGTTGTTGAAGGTGAAGGCGTGGGTGCTCGCCTCCGAGCAGTTGAGTGTCCAGACCTCGTCGGCCACCACATCCGTGCTCACGGGCAGGTTGGCCGAGGTCGGGTTGGACCCGCTGGGCGTGGCCGTGCAGCCGGTGGGCGCCACCGCGCTGGCCGCGATGCTGACGGCGACCGGGCCGTAGGAGCCGTCGTTGTGGAGGGTCTTGCGCAGCAAGACCGTCTGGTCTTGCGAGACGTTCATCGTGGTCGGCGGGCTGACCAGCGACTGGCTGACCCTCACGTCGACGCTGGCGATTACGTCCACGCTCCAGGATGTCGATGCGCTGTTGTTAGCCGGCGTCGAATCGGTGACGTGCGGGCTGGTGATGGCGATGGCGTTGCTGAAGGTGAAACCGTGCGTGCTTGCCCCGGTGCACTGCACCGTCCAGACCTCATCCACGGTCACGTTCCCGCTCTGGGGCAGGGTGGCCGTGGTCGGGTTGGACCCGCTGGGCGTGGCGGTGCAGCCCGTGGGCGCCACCGCGTTCGGCGTAATGCTGACGTTGACCGGGCCGTAGCCGCCGTCATTGTGCAGCGTCTTGCGCAGGGTGACTGTCTTGTTCTCCAAGACGTTCATCGTCGTCGGCGGGGTGACCAGGGACTGAGTAACGCTCACGTCGGTGGTGGCGAGGACGTCGACCGATAGCGGCGTGGAGGCGCTGTTGTTGGCGGGCGTGGGATCGGTGACGTGCGGGGTGGTGATGGCGATGGCGTTGTTGAAGGTGAAGGAGTGGGTGCTGGCCTCAGTGCAGCGCAGCGTCCAGACCTCGTCTACCGTCACGGGGGTGCCCGCGGGCAGCGTGGCCGAGGTGGGGTTGGAGCCGCTTGCGGTAGCCGTGCAGCCGGTCGGCGCCACCGCGCTCGCCGTGATGCTGACGTTGACCGGGCCGTAGCCGCTGCTGTTGGTCAGCGTCTTCCGCAGGGTGACTGTCTTGTCCACGGAGACGTCCATCGTCGCCGGCGGGTTGACCAGGGACTGAGTGACGCTCACGTCGGTGGTGGCTAGGACGTTCACCGATAGCGGCGTGGAGGCGCTATTGTTGCCGGGCGTCGAATCGGTGACGTGCGGGGTCGTAATGGCGATGGAGTTGCTGAAAGTGAAGGCGTGGGTGCTGGCCGCACTGCAGTTCAGTGTCCACACCTCGTCAGCGGTCACGTCGGTGCTCACCGGTAGGGTGGCGGAGGTGGGATTGCCGGGCTTGGCTGTGACAGTACAGCCGCTGGGCGCGACAGCGCCCGCCGTGATGCTGACGTTGACTGGGCCGTAGGTTCCGTTGTTGTGCAGGGTCTTGCGCAGGGTGACGTCCACGTTCTGGTTGACGTTGATCTGGCTCGGCGGGCCGAGCAGCGACTGGGTGATCTGCACGTCGGCGTTGGCGACCACGTTCACGGAGAGCTGGGTCGAGGCGGTGTTATTACCGGATGTCGGGTCGGTCACGTGGGGGTCGGTGACGGCGATGGCGTTGTTGAAGGTGAAGGTGTGGGTGCTGGGCACGGTACAGTTCAGCGTCCAGGCCTCGTCCACCACGACGTCCGTGCTGACGGGCAGGCTGGCCGAGGTGGGGTTACTGCCGCCCGGGGTGGCGGTGCAGTCGCCAGGCGCCGCGGCGCTGCCGGTGATGCTGACGTTGACTGGGCCATAGGTGCCGTCGTTGTGGAGGGTCTTGCGCAGGGTCACCAGGTGGTTTTCCGACACGTTCATCTCGGACGGTGCGCCCACCAGCGACTGGCTCATCCTCACGTCGGCCTGCGCGACAACGTCCACCGTCCAGGACGTGGATGTGCTGTTGTTGCCCGTATTGGGATCGACGGCCCCCGGGGTCGTGACGGCGATGGCGTTGCTGAAAGTGAAACTATGAGTGCTTGGTTGCGTGCAGCGGACGGTCCACACCTCATCGATGGTGACTGCGCTGCTCACGGGCAGCGTGGCCGAGGTGGGGTTGGAGCCGCTGGGTGTGGCGGTGCAGCCGGCCGGGGCCTGCGCTTGGGAGGTGATGCTGACGTTGACTGGACCGGCGGGGCCGTTGTTGTGCAGGGTCTTGCGCAGGGTGACCTGCTGGTCCACCGAGGCGTTGATCTGGCTCGGCGGGCTGAGCAACGTCTGGCCGGCAATCTTCACGTCAGCGTTGGGGGTGGGTGTCGGAGTAGGGCTGGGGGTGGGTGACGGTGTCGGCGTGGGTGACGGCGTCGGCGTGGGTGACGGCGTCGGCGACGGTGTTGGCGTGCGCGTCGGCGTCGGTGTAGGTGTGGGGCAAATCTTGCCGGCGATCTGCTGGAAGATGGCGTCGATGTTGGTGGTGCTGGCGTCGTAGTACTTCCCCGGCGAGGCCACGGCCTGGAGAAGCGAGATATCCTGGGAGGAGCCCAGCTGGTAGCCGATCACGTAGACTACCGTGCCGGTCCGCTTGGCTTGCGTCGCCTGGTAGAGGTGATAGGCGTCGCGGCCGGTGTCATAGCCGTCCACCACGCCGTTGCGGTCGATGAGCAGCTCGTTGGCGTCGCCAGTATTGACGGTGCCGTCGCCGTTGGCATCCCAACCTAGGCGGCCATCGATGATCTGGAAGTTGCGGCCGGAGCCGAAGTTGTAGTCGTCGTTGTTGCCCAGGCTGCCGTTCTCGGTGACATCCAGGGCGCGCTTGTCCGTGTACCACTGGAGCTGCCCATCAACGACGACAAAGTCGGCGTCGCCGTTGCCTTTGAAGTCCACCGACAGGTCATCGGCGCTGTTGATGACGCCGTCATTGTTGACGTCCAGCCATACCTCGTCGTTGGTCTCGGTGGTGCCCCAAGGATCGTCCAGATCGTCGGGCCGGTTGGCGGCGCCGTCGGAGAGCAGGATGATGAAGTCGGGCGCGGACGGCCGGCCGGAGGCCAGCTGGGCCTCGGAGCGCCAGAGCGCCTCGCCGATGTTGGTGTAGCCGCTGGTGTCGCCGGAGGAGTCGAAGCCGGCCAGGGTGCTCTTCACCGTGCTCAGGTTGGAGCTCAGGGTCACGTTCAGGGAGGCCACGCCGTCCTTGAGCGTTGCCAAGCCCATGTTGTGCGGGTCAGGGCTGGGGTTGTTATCGATGAAGCGCTGGACGAAGTTCTGGGCGGCCGTGGAAGCGGCGCCCAGCTTCCCCGACTCGTCCATGCTGTCGCTCAGGTCGAACGCGATCATCACGTCCGTCGGGCGGTAGCACTGCGGTGGCGTGGGTGTAGGCGAGGCGGTGGGTGAGGGGGTGGGCGAGGGCGTGCGAGTTGGGGTGGCCGTCCAGGCGGAAATCATGTTGGATGGTGCCGATATCCCGCCCTGCACGCTAAGGATGCTACCAGCGGCCGCTGCGCACAAGACGACAGCGGCAAGGAAGACGAGCTTGATCCTACGGCTGGGAGATAGCCCCAGAGAATCGCGCCCGCCCGTGGGACGACTCAGAGACCGTCGGTACGCCGCACCCATGACCGACTACTCCTTTGCCCCAGGACAGCCCGCTAAGATGGGTCCGAAAACCCAAAATGCCCCTGGCCGGTGAGAAACTCGCTGGCCCCTGAGGTGGGTTGATTCCGAATATGAGATTTGCCGGAAGTTTAACATAAACCGGGCGGTCTGTCAAGGCTTGACGAACGCGCAGGGCTTGTTTGTGACGATTCTTTCTCGATTATCTTAATCGGCGCCGCAATTGGCGGGACTTTGCGCCGAAAACGTCGATGATGCTCGCAGTCTCACATCTCCGTAGGTTCGGACCTGCGGTATTAGGTGCTGGCGCACTCAGCCCTAGCGTTCTATCCCGTGATGCGAGCCGGTAGGTTCGCGCCTCAACCACACTTCTTATTGAGGTAAGGCTTCATGAGGAGCATGTCGAGGACATTTATGGTTCCGTTGGCATCCAGGTCGAAGCGGCGGTCAAAGCGGGGCTGGCCGCTCGTGGTCTTGAGGACGGTCTTGAACATGAGAAGGTCGAGGACGTTCACCCGGCGGTCGACGTTGAGGTCTGGGGGCCAGGCATCGTGGGTGGGGGTGGTGGGGCAGGAAGCGAGGGAGTCGGTGCCGATGTAGTTCTCGACGGCGTCGGAGAAGCCGTCGTTGTCGTCGTCGGTGTCGAGAGTGTTGACCAACGTGTCGCCGTCGGTGTCGAGGCCGGGCTCGGCGCAGTCGGGGATGGTGTTGCCGTTGCGGTCGTAGCCCTCGTCGACGAGGCCGTCCAGGTCGTTGTCGATGCCGTCGCAGACCTCTGGGGTGCTGTTGGGGTTGACGGGGTCGGAGCCGGCAGCGATTTCGCGGGCGTCGGGGAAGCCGTCGCCATCGCGGTCGGCGGTGCAGGCGTCGCCGATGCCGTCGTCGTTGGAGTCGACCTGGGTCGGGTTGTAAACCAGCCGGCAATTGTCATCGCAGCCAACGGTCTGGCCGCCAGTGCAGAGGAGATCGCCCGCTGTGCCGCTGCCATTCCCATCGTCCAGGACGCCATCGTTGTCGTCATCGGGGTCGCAGGCATCGCCCAGGCCATCGTGATCGTTATCCCTCTGATCGGGATTGGCCAGTAGGGGGCAGTTGTCGGTGGCGTTGGCGACGGTATCGTTGTCGTCGTCGGGGTCGCAGGCGTCGCCCAGACCGTCCCGGTCGGTGTCCTTCTGGTCGGCATTGGCCAGTAGGGGGCAGTTGTCGGTGGCGTTGGGGATGGTGTCGTTGTCGGCGTCAGGGTCGCAGGCGTCGCCCAGACCGTCGCCGTCGGTGTCCTTCTGGTCTGCATTGGCCGCCAGGGGGCAGTTGTCGCTGGCGTCGGCGACGGTATCGTTGTCGTCATCGGGGTCGCAGGCGTCGCCGAAACGATCGCCGTCGGTGTCCACCTGATCCGGATTGGGTACCAGCGGGCAGTTGTCGGTGGCGTTGGGGATGGTGTCGTTGTCGGCGTCGGCCTCGCAGGCGTCGCCGATGCCGTCGCCGTCGGTGTCCTTCTGGTCCGGGTTGGGGCTCAGGCGGCAGTTGTCGGTTCCGTCTGGGACGCCATCGTTGTCGGAGTCCACTACGCAGGGCTGGTCCACTGCCACCCGGGCGTTGAACGCAGCGCCATCGAAGACGGAGTCGCCGTTGATGTCGCCGATAGGCCGCCCGCTGACGTTGGTCAGGTAGGAGGGGCCGACGGTCACCGCGGACGAACCCGGGCCGACCGCGGTCAGGGTGATGCGGGCGAGGACGCCGGAGCCGGAGTCCTGCCAGGGCGGCGCTCCCAGGTCGATGGCGGAGGCGTAGAAGGAGCCATCGCTGTTGGGCACAGGGTCTGAAGCGTTGAGGATGTTGCTCCCCCCGTTGGCATTCTGGAACATGCGGACGTCGACGGCGGCGACGTTGACGACAGCCGGATCGTAGTGAACGGTGGTGGCCCAGCCTAGGAGGTCGGTGACGTTGGTGATGAACAGGTCGATGGTGAACTGCTGGCCCGACGCTGCCGTCCGACAGGCCTCCAGGGAGCCCAGGGAGGTGGCGGCGTTGGCCGGCGATTGGGTCGGGTCGGCATCGATGCCCAGGGTGACGAGGACCGGGACGCAGGGATCCAGTCCCAGCCGGAATTCCTCGATGTTGGGGAGGGTATCTCCGTCGCTGTCCACGTTGGCATCGGGTAGCAGCGGATTCAGGCAGGCGTGGGCCAGTTCGTAGCTGTCAGGCAGGCCATCGTTGTCGTCATCGGGGTCAAGGCAGTTCTTCATGCCGTCGTTGTCGGTATCAGGGAAGCCCTCGTCGACTAGCCCGTCCTGGTCGTTGTCGATGCCGTCGCAGACTTCGGGTGTGCTGTTGGGATTGAGGGGGTCGGAGCCGGCCGCGATCTCCGCCTCGTCCGGGAAGCCGTCATTGTCGTCGTCGGGGTCGCAGACGTCCGCGAGGCCGTCGGCGTCGTGGTCGGGCTGGTCGACGGTGAACTGGGCGCCGAAGGTCATGCCGTCGAAGGTGCCGTTGCCATCGTAGTCGCCGATGCCGCTGCCGTTGGCGGCGGTGAGGGCCGACGTACCGATGGTGAGCGGCGTCACGCCCGGCCCCACCGGCGTGATCGTGAGGCGGGCGAGGATGCCGGAGCCCGAGTCCTGGTTGGGCGGTGCCGTCAGGTCGACAGCCGATGCGTAGAAGGAGCCGTCGCGGTCGGGCACGGGGTCCGAGGCGTTGATGATGGTGCTGCGGCCGTCGGCCGCCTGGAACATGCGGACATCGATCCCGGAGATGGAGATGACGGCCGGGTCGTACTGTATGGCGCTGGCCCAGCCTAGGAGCTGGGAAACGTCGGTGATGACGAGGTCGATGGTGTACTGCTGGCCCGAAGACCCGGAGGCGCAGGTCTCGCGCGAGCCCAGGAAGGTAGCGGTGTTGGCCGGCGTGCGCGCGGGGTCAGTGTCGATGCCCAGCCTCGTGGGCATGACGATGGGGCTGCAGGGGTTGCTCCGCTCGATGTACTCCTGGTAGTTGGGGATCGTATCCCCGTCGGGGTCGGCGCTGGCGTCATTCACCAGCCGGTTCAGGCAGGGGAAGGATCGCTCGTAGCTGTCGGGCATGCCATCGCTGTCGGAGTCGGGGTCCACGCAGTCCTTCAAGCCGTCGCCGTCGGTATCGGGGAACCCCTCATCGATAGCGCCGTCGAGGTCGTTGTCGATGCCATCGCAGACCTCTGGTTTGCTGGCGCGGTTCAGGGGGTCGGAACCGGCGGCGATCTCCGCTTCGTCCGTAAAGCCGTCGTTGTCGTCGTCGGGGTCGCAGGCGTTCGCCATCCCGTCGCCGTCGGTGTCAAGCTGGTTGATGTACACCTGGGCGTTGTACACGGTGCCATCAAAGAAGCCGTCGCCGTTGACATCGCCGACGCGCTGCCCGTTGACATTGGTGAGGGACGGCGAGGCGACGGTCAGGGTGGCCACGCCAGGCGCCAGCGCCCTGACAGTGATGCGGGCCAGGACGCCGGAGCCGGAGTCCTGGTTGGGCGGCGCCGTCAGGTCCACACCCGAGGCGTAAAAGGACCCGTCGCCGTCGGGCACGGGGTCCGAGGCGTTGAAGATGTTGCTGCGGCCGTCGGCGGCCTGGAACATGCGGACGTCGACGCCGGTGATAGAGACGAGCGTTGGGTCGTAGCGGATGGTGCTGGCCCAACCCAGAAGGCTCGACACGCCTGCAACGTACAGGTCAACATCGAATTGCTGGCCGGAAATTGAGGACGTGCATGCCTCGCGTGAGCCAAGGAACTTAGCGGCGTTGGCGGGTGTGTGCGCCGGGTCGGCATCCAGCCCCATGGTGATGGCGATGGGAGGAGTGGGGGTCGCTGTTGGGGTCTGGGTAGGCGCTGTGCCTGGACAATACGAGTCGACATAGACCTGGGCGTTGAGGATGAGCCCGTCGAAGAAGCCGTCGCCGGTATAGTCGCCCAGGTAGTGGCCATAGGCGTCGGTGAGGGCGGGCCTGAACATGATGAGGTCGCTGACGCCGGGCGCCAGCGGCGTGATCGTGATGCGGGCCAGGACGCCGGAGCCGGAGTCCTGGTTGGGCGGCGCTGTTAGGTCGACAGCGGAGGCGTAGAACGAGCCATCGGAGTCAGGCACGGGGTCCGAGGCGTTGAAGATGTTGCTCCGGCCGTCGGCCGCCTGGAGCAGGCGCACGTTGATACCGGTGATAGAGATAATTGCAGGGTTGTATTGAAGCGTGGCCGCCCATCCCATGAGCTGGGACAGGTTGGTGGCCGTAACGTCGATGTCCAACGGCTGACCGGACCTGGCGTTCACGCAGCCCTGGGTCGTGCCCAGCGAGGTGGCCGTGTTGGCCGGCGTGTGCGCCGGGTCGGCGTCGATGGCCAGCGTTATAGCGCTGGTCTGCGGGCCGCAGGGGTTGGAGTGCGCCTGGTATTCCTGCCAGTTGCTCTTGCCGTCGTGGTCGGGGTCGGAGTTGCGGTCATAGACCCGGGGGTTCAAGCAGGAGTACTGCTCCTCGTAAGAATCGGGCATGCCGTCGCCGTCGTCGTCGGGGTCCACGCAGTCCTTCAGGCCGTCGAAGTCGGTGTCGGTGAAACCCTCGTCCACCTGTGTGTCCCCGTCGTTGTCGATGCCGTCGCAGACCTCTGGTTTGCTGTTGGGGTTCAGCGGGTCAGAGCCGGCGGCTACCTCCTGCTCGTCGGAGAAGCCGTCGTTGTCGTCGTCAGGGTCGCAGACGTTGGCGAGCCCGTCGCCGTCGGTGTCCAGCTGGTCGATGGCGATCTGGGCGCTGTAAACGGTGCCGTCGAACACGCCGTCGCCCGTGTAGTCGTGGATCGGCCGACCGCTGGCATTGGTCAGGGAGGGCGAGGCGACGGTCAGACTGGCGATGCCCGGCGCCAGGGCCCTGACGGTGATGCGGGCCAGGACGCCGGAGCCAGAGTCCTGGTTCGGCGGCGCCGTCAGGTCGATGGCAGAGGCGTAGAACGAGCCGTCGGAGTTCGGCGTTGGGTCCGAGGCATTGAGGATGTTGCTGTGGCCGTCCGCGGCCTGGAACATGCGCGGGTTGATGGCGGTGACGGAAATGAGGGCGGGGTCGTATCTCAAGGTGGCCGCCCAGCCCAGCAGGTCCGTAACGTCGCTGACGAAGAGGTCTATGTCTTTCGAGGTGCCGGAGGTGGTGGAGATGCAGGCCTGCCGCGAGCCGAGGGAGGTGGCGGTGTTGGGTGGCGACTGGGCAGGGTCGGCATCGATGCCCATGGTGGTGATGATTGGCGGGATGGCTGTCGGCGTCGGCGTTGGGGTCGGCGTCTGGCCCGTGCACGTCACTCCCACCGCCAGTTTGCCGCTGAACAAGGTTCCGTCGAAGAAGCCGTCGCCGTTCAAGTCATTGATGACGTTGCCGTTGACGTCGGTGAGAACGGGCCTGGTGATTGTCAGCGGGCTGATGCCGGTGCCCAGGGGCGTCACGGTGATGCGGGCGAGGACGCCGTTGCCCGAGTCCTGGTTGGGCGGTGCCGTCAGATCGACGCCCGAGGCGTAGAAGGTGCCGTCGCTGCTGGGCACGGGGTCGGAAACGTTGACCACGCTGCTCCGCCCGTCGGCGGCTTGGAACATGCGGACGTTGATGCCGGTTATGGAGATGACCGAGGGGTCGTACTGGATGGTGGACGCCCAGCCGAGGAGCTGCGAGACGTCCTGGACGGTCAGGTCGATGTCATAGGGCGCGCCGGCCGGGATGGACACGCACGTTTGCCGGGAGCCCAGGGAGGTCGCGGTATTGGCGGGCGTATGGGCCGTGTCGGTGTCGATACCCAGCACCGGGTTCTGCGGCCTGGGTGTGGGTGTCCGGGTAGGCGTGGCGGACGGCGGCGGAGTGGGCGTGGGCGAAGGCGTGGGCGTTGGCGGAGTGGGCGGACAGGTCTGGTCGATGGCTATGTACCCGTGAGACACGGAGCCGTCGAACTTGCCGTCGCCGTTGGTGTCGCCGATGGCGTTGTTGTCCTTGTCCTTCAGCTCCGGCAGCGCCAGGATCAGGTTGCTCACGCCCGCTGCCCGCGGAGCGAAGGAGATCCGCGCCAGCACGCCGGAGCCGCTGTCCTCTGAGCCGGAGGTCATTTCGGCGGCGCTGACGTAGAACGATCCGTCCGAGTCCGGCGTGGTCTCCGAGGCGTCGAATACGTTGCTGTACGGGTTAGCGGCCTGGAACATGCGCACATCGGCGGACACGACCTTCAGCAAGGCGGGGTCGTACTGTATGTAGCTTCCCCAAGCCAGCAGATTCACCACGTCTGTGACATAAACGTCGACCTTGAATAGCTGACCTGGAGGGTCCTCGTCGATCAAGGTATCGCCATCGTTATCCTTGCCATCTGGTGGGTCCTCGTCCACCCGCCCGTCGCCGTCATCGTCGAACGGTGTGGAGACGACCGATCGGCACGCCTCGCGGGATCCGAGCGAGGTGGCAGTGTTGGCGGGCGTGTGCGACGGATCGACATCGACCCCGATGGTGACGGGCGTAGCTATCGGTGTGGGTGTGGCTGTCGGAGTCGGCGTGGGAGATGGCGTGCCGGTAGGCGTGGGGGTGGCCGTAGGCGTAAGCGTGGGCGTGGGTGTAGGGGTGGGTGTGCGGGTGGGTGTAGGGGTGGGTGTGGGGGTGGGTGTAGCACCGAGCGGCGGGCACGCCTCGCCTACGGAAATGAGGCCGTACTGAGGACTAGCATTTCCGTCGAGGACGCTGTCGACGGGGATGGACTCGCCGATGCTATTGCCGAGGATGACGTTGGCTAGGCTGAGCGCGAAGGTGCCGGTGGCGGCGGTGGGCAGGACTTCGAAGGTGTAGCGGCCGAGGACGCCGGCGATGGGGCCGGCCTCATCGGCGCCCGAGTCGGCGACGTAGACGCCGTGGGGTGAGATGGCGTCGGGGATAGCCTCGCTCACGTCAGCGACGCTGCTCCCGGGCGCGGACGCCAGCAGCAGTGTGTGGGTCTGCGCTATTATCTGGACGCGCGCGTCGTCGAAGGCGATGTCGTAGTTGAAGCCGGCGAACTGCGTGGCGGAAGGAATTTCGTTGACGAAGACGTCGATGGAGAACTGCTGGCCCTGGGCAACAGAGATGCAGTAGTCAGCAGGACCGAGGGACGTGGCCGTATTGCCAGTGGGGTCGGCGTCGATGCCGACGATGGTGGAGCCCTGACCGGCCACATGGCTGGCTCTGAGGCCAGCGGGCCCGTGCAGGGCACCCAGGAACAGGGCCGCGCCAACCAGTAGCACGATCCAGGGTAACGCCCTCGTCCCCGCTCTTCCCCTATTCATGTGGAGTCGTTGAACGACTTGGTCAGCGTTCGTTTCCTTTGCTGCTAGCTGCAGGACTTGTTCAGGTATGGTTTCAAGCTGAGCATGTCGAGAACGTTGACGTAAGTGTCAGCGTTCAAATCGAAGCGGCGGTCGTAGTAGGGATCTTTGGGGTTCTGGCCGCCGAAGTGGCTGCCCAGCGCGGGCTTGAAGACCAGAAAGTCCAGGACGTTGACCCTACCACTGTTATCGAGGTCAGGGGGCCAGGCCGGGTCGTTGACGTTGTCTGGGCAGGCGTCCAAGGAATCGGTTCCCATCCAGTTCTCCCTAGTGTCCGAGAAGGTGTCGTTATCATCGTCGGTATCGGCGGGATTGGCGTAGCCTGCAATGGGACACCCGTCGTTTATGGCTCCGTCACCGTCGTCGTCCACGGAGTTAGCGCACTGAGTCCCAGTCTCTGAAGCGCCGACGGCGGGGCAGCCGTCGTTCACAAAGGTATCGGCATCGTTGTCGGTGGCCACGGCGGGGCAGCCGTCGTTGACCTTGCCGTCGCCGTCGTCGTCGGTGCTGTTGGAGCACTGGGTGCCGGACTCGGCCGTAGCCCCCACCTGTGGACAGCCGTCGTTGACCTTCGTGTCGCCGTCGTCGTCGGCGCTGTTGGAGCACTGGGTGCCCGACTCAGCGTCTACGCACTCAGCGCCGCTTTCCGCCCGCATATCGCCGTCGGTGTCGAGGCCGGGCTCAGTGCAGTCGGGGATGGTGTTGGCGTTGTTGTCGTAGCCCTCGTCCACCTGAGTGTCCCCGTCGTTGTCGATGCCGTCGCAGAGCTCGGGCGTACTGTTGCTGTTCAGCGGGTTGGAGCCGGCGGCGGATTCCCTGGCGTCGGTGAAACCGTCGTTGTCGTCGTCGGGGTCGCAGGCGTCGCCGAGGGCGTCGCCGTCTGTGTTTGTCTGGCTGGCGTTGGCGATCAGCGGGCAGTTGTCGGAGCCGGTGCAGGAGGGGTCAACGACGCCGGGGTCACAGATGCCGTCGTTGTCGTCGTCGGGGTCACAGACATCGCCCTTGCCATCGTGGTCGCTGTCCAGCTGATTCGGGTTGGCGTTCAAGGGGCAGTTGTCGACGGCGTCTATGACGCCGTCATGATCGCTGTCTTCGCAGGCGTCGCCTACGCCGTTGTGATTCACGTCGGACTGGGTAGGGTTGAAGGTGGTGGGGCAGTTGTCGCAAACGTCGCCAGCGCCGTCGCTATCGGCGTCCTGCTGGCCGGCGTTGCTCGCGTTGGGGCAGTTGTCGCCGCCGTCGCAAACGCCGTCACCGTCGGCGTCCGGCTGCTGTACGCCGACAGCGATGCCGGCCTTGAACATCGGCCCATCGAACCAGCCGTCGTGGTTGTAGTCGCCGAGTTCCACCATGTTGGTGTCCTCAAGAGATGCGTCGAAGAAACTCAGCTGGCTGGCGCCATTGGCAACCGCCTGGAGAGTGAGGCGATCGAGGACGCCGGAGCCGGTGTGGGTGCCGGGGTTGGCGGAGTCCAGGGCACCGGTCAGGTAGTAGCCAGACCGGTCGGGTACGGGAGAGGAGAAGTCGAAGACGCTGCCGCCGTTGGCCGCCATGAAGTAGTTCACGTCGCTACCGGTCACCTTGAGGATGGCGGGGTTGAAGGCGATGGTCGCCTCCCAGGCCTTGACCTGGGAGACTTCCGCTACGGTGATGTCTACGTTGAACGGGACGCCGGTGGCGGGGCAGCCGTCGTTTACGGTTCCATCGGCGTCGTTGTCGACCGCGTCATCGCAGTTGGTTCCGGTCTCCGCCGCGCCGACGGCGGGGCAGCCGTCGTTCACAGAGGTATCGCCGTCGTCGTCGGTCGCCACGGCGGGACAGCCGTCGTTGACCTTGCCATCACTGTCGTCGTCGGTCGCGTTGTTGCACTGAGCGCCGGACTCGGATGTTGCCCCGACCTTTGGACAGCCGTCGTTCACCTTCGTGTCGCCGTCGTCATCCGTGCTGTTTGAGCACTGAGTGCCCGACTCAGCGTCTGTGCACTGGGCGCCGCTCTCCGCTACCACGGCAGGCTTGCTGATGCACGCCTCGCGGGAGCCCAGAGAGGTGGCGGTGTTGGCCGGGGTGGCGGAGGGGTTGCCATCGATGCCGACCGTGAGCCCGGGGTTGGCCCGGGCGGCTCCGCCCCAGATGGAAGCGAGGAAGAGGGCCAGCACGGCCAGCCCGCCAGCTATGATGATGCCGAGAGCCCCCCCAATCGCCAGCCTCTTCATTCTCGCACCCCCTTGGTTAACTACTGTCCGTCTGCACTACAGAACGCTCGAATCGAGCATTCGATCCGGGGCCCTCCTGCCTTTCCCTCCCCAAATCAGGGCGGGAGGGGGCTGCACCCCCTCCCGCCCTTGGCTCTCTCGGTTTGCTTTGCCTCTTTTCTAGTCTAGGTCATTCCTCCTTGTGGAACCAACCCTGCGTGCCGGCAGTTGACTGCCGGCACGCAGGATAGCCGTTTCTACGGCTGGTGCACGATCAGCTGCCTGATCTGCTGGTGGCAGGCGAGTACTCCCTGAGCGCCCGGGTCGCTCTGCGGCACTGACTGCACGCAGATCTGGACGTTGAGGGGGTACACGGCCGGGGTAGCAGACCCAGCGGGACACTGATAGCGCACGCGGTACAGGATCCACTTCTGCTCGTTCGGCTGCAACAGGAAGGTCGACTGCCCTGGCAGAATCAGTTGCGTGATTTGCGAGCAACCGGCCGGAGCGCCCGTGACGTTCATGCTGATCGTCGCGCCCTCGACGTAGGTCTCGAGGTTGCCGATCTCGCACATCGCCCACAGGTACTTGCCGGCGGTGTCGCCCAGGTTAGCCGGAGCCGGCCCGAACTTGAAGCAGTGCTTGACAGTGACGTTGTGGTGAGGGGTGTCGTCACAGATGTCGCCGATGCCGTCGTGGTCGCTGTCCGCCTGGTCCGGGTTCGGCACGTCCTGACAGTTGTCGATGACGCTGTTGTAGTTGTCAGGCACGCCGTCGCCGTCCGCGTCGCGGACCAACGTGATGCTCACCGACTGTGAGTTGTTCTGGAGGTTCGGGTCGTTCACGTGGGCCGCGCCGCCGGACACGTTCTTGGCCACCGTGACGTTGCACGAGTACGGCGGCTTCTGGGCGTTGAGCCAGTTGACGGTGAAGGTCTCGTTGTCCGGCGTGCTGACGCTAACCGGCAACGAGAAGTTCGCCGAACCGCTGGCCGGCGCGATGGAGCAGTCCGCGCCGCTGGTGGCCGTGCTGGCTACGGTCGCAGGCACTGGTCCGTAAAGCCCGATGTTGTGCAGCGTGGCGGTGACGTTGATGTTCTTGGCCACGCCGGGCTGGACCAGAACTGTGCTCGGAGCGCTGAGCGGGCTCAGCGACAGGTCGGCGGTGCTAAAGAAGTCGACGCTCTGGGGGTTCGCGCTGGCAGTGTTGTTGCCCGAGTTGGTGTCGACCACGTGGACGTCCTTGGGCGCGCTCACCGTGGCGCTGCAGCCGAAGCTGTGCTCGCTCGGTTGCGCGCACCTCAGTACCGCCGGCACCGATAGGGTCTGGGTGACACCATTCAGGCTCACCTGGGTCGCGCTGATAGAGCTGGGCGTCAGCGTGCAGTCGGCCGGCGCCGTGAAGTTGGCCGATGCCGTAGCCGCCACCGGGGCGTACGGGCCGTTGTTGACGAACCTAGCCAACAGCGTAACGGGGTAGCTGGTGCCGACGCTGGGGTCAACCGGCATGCCGTCAATGCCGCAGGCGAGCGCCGCGGGGTCAGCCGAGGCGATGACCGGCACGGTCCACACTGCGGTCCCGGTGTTGTTGGCGAGGTTCGGGTCGCGCAGGTGGGTCGCGTTGGTCGAGACCGTGTCGGAGAACGTGATGGTGTGGGTGCTGGGGTTGGTGCAGGTGACGCTCCACGTCTCGAAGAATGCCACTTGCGAACTCACCGCCAGGTTACCGTAGACGTACGGCTCCTGCTGCGGGTCGGTCCGCACAACGGTGCAGTCAGCCGGCGCCTGGACGGCGTGGCTCATTGACACGTCTGCCACCGACGGGCCGTTGTTGTGGATGACCTTCTTCAGAACGATGCTCGTCGCCTGGCCAGCGGCCAGCGAGTCAGGAGCCTGGTGGACGACGTAGGTGAGCTCCTTGAGGTCGGAGACGTCCCACGAGTTGATGGTGATGTACTGCTTGTGCACGTTGCCGTTCTGGACGTTGGGGTCGACAACGGGCCAAGCAGGAACCGCCGACTCCTCGAGGAAGATGGAGTGGGTGGAGCGGTGGTTGCAGTGTACCGTGTAGTCCCTGTCCTTGCTGACCGGGTCGTACGGCGGCACGTTGGGGATGGTCACTTCCAGTTGGCTGTACAGGAAGGTGCTGTTGCCCTCCTGGATGACGTCCTCAACGCACTGGTCGCCAGTCTGGCAGACCCAGTGGGCTTCGCACTTGTCGGCGGAGTTGGTGATGTCCGACTTCAGCAGTTCGATGAAGTGCATCCCGTCCGGGGCGTACAGCCCGTAGTTGCCGTTGATGATGCTGGTGCTGACATGCTCGACGTGGTTCTCGCTGACGTTCACCTCGACGGTGTCGTTCTTGAGGACCGTGATGTCGTGCGCGTCGGAGTCGGGGCAGCCGTCAGTGTCGGCTTCGCCGTCGAGGTCCTCGGCGCGCAGCGGGCAGGCGTCGATGGTGTCAGCAATGCCGTCGTTGTCATCGTCCGTGTCGCAGGCGTCGCCCTGGCCGTCGCCGTCAGTGTCTACCTGGTCGGGGTTGGCGAGGTGCGGGCAGTTGTCGATTGCGTTGGGGACGGTGTCAGCGTCGACGTCGTCGTTGTTGGCCGTCGCTACCGGGTGGTTCTCACACTGGTTGTTCAGGCCGTTGGGGTCCGGCAGAGCTGGGCTGCTTCCAGACGCCAGGTTGCTGGTGATCTGGAAGGTCCACCCTGGGGGCGTCGAGGCCGCACACACCGTCTGGTAGGTGAGGGTAGCCGTGCGCGACTCGCCACTGGCCATCTGACCAAGCGGTGGCACGTTGCTGGAGCTGAAGTTGATGATGCTGAAGTGGTTCAGCCCAACGGTGAAGGAGTTGACCGTGCCACTGTACGCTGGCAGCCAGTCGGCTGGACAAGCAGCGGGCGAAACGATGCCCGCCTGGGCGGCCACGACGTCGGGAACGGCGCCGTTGGTGATGGTCAGCGTCACGTTCTCCGTGTCCGGAATCCCGATGTCCAGGTTCGGCGCCTCGTTCTTGTTCAGCGCGCAGCTGATGTCGTTCAGAGAGATGCAGTTGACGTTGTCGGCCACGGTGACCGAGTCACCCCACGGCGTCGTCATGCTGAGGGCCATGGGCCGCACGGTGGGGCCAGGCCTGCAGGTCAGGATTGGAACGCTGCCGTTGAGCGACTGACCAAGGTACAGGCCCGTGCTGGTGTAGGGTGAGCAGACATCCAACCCGGGGGTCACGACCACGTGGTCGGGGTCACCGCTCACGATGACGGTCAGGAACGGGCCGTTGTTGCCACCCAAGGCGCCGGTCAGGTTGAAGACCAACAGGCTGAGGGGCACTGGGCTGGTGCCCACCATGAGGAGGCCGGAGTAGTGCGCCCACAGTATGGCGGCCGGCTGGGAGGTGAGTACCTTGTTGGTTAGGGCCGTCAGGTGGCTGGACCATAGTGCGAACGAATAGGTCGGGCCGGGCATCAGGGCGACGTAGAAGGCCGGGTAGCCCGGACCCGAGTCCACACAGGCCGGGTCGGTGAGAACACGCCCACCCACGAAGCCCGCGGTGGTCGGCGGCAGACAGGCGTTGTAGATGGTAATGCCGGCGCCGCCAAGGGTCGACGTGCAGTTGCTGGGCATGCCCGGCGCTGGGCTGGGGAGACCGAAGTCGGTCTTGACGGTGAAGCCGACCTGACCGACGGTGTCTCCGTACCCTCCGATGCCGGCCTTGAGGTCCAAGCCAGTGGCGTGAGACCACAAGCCGGGGGTGCTGCCGGTAACGGTGCTCATCGAGCCGTAGGGCACGCCGGGGTAGGGCTGGTCACCAGGGAAGTGGACCGCGGGCGGGTTGGCGCCGCCGCCGAACGCGATCGTCTCCAGCAACTTGCAGGGTAGACCGGCGAGACACTGGTCGGACGCGGGGTTTGTCATGACGCCCGGGCTGGTGT
Source organism: uncultured Chloroflexia bacterium (assembly GCA_963701285.1). Lineage (GTDB taxonomy): Bacteria > Chloroflexota > Dehalococcoidia > SM23-28-2 > SM23-28-2. Next base: position 1,265,017 of record OY969584.1, read on the forward strand.
CATCGATGGTCGCCGTGTAGTGCGGGGTGAGCGGGGTGATGACGTCGAAGTGTATTGTCGAGCTCGCCACGTTGTTGCCGGAGCAGGACCAGTACGGCGGTGGGCTGGGGTTGACCACGCAGTTGGGGTCGGTCACGCCCTGGGAGTCGGGGTAGATGACGTTGTTAACCGTCACGTCCACCTGGTACCACGGCGAGTCCTCGTCCACGCGGGTGTCACCGTCGTTGTCGATGCCGTCGATCCAGTCCTCGTCGTTGTACTGGTCGCCGTCATCGTCCTTGGTAATCCCACCCTCGTTACAGGTGATGCTGAAGTTCTCGTTCACTGGTGTAGACACGCTCATCGGCAGAACCATCTGGGTCGTGGAGCCGTTGGGAGTGACCACGCAATCGCCGTTGAGCGCGTTCATGCCTACGTAGTTCAGAGAGATGCTCTTCGCGATATCCGCGAGCGGGCTCAAGTACGGCCCGTTGTTGTGGACCATCTTGTTCACCGTGAAAGCCTGGGCCTCCTGAACCAAGATACGGGGGTAAGGCAGGACCAAGCCAGACTGCGCGTGGTTCGCGGTGTAAGTGATCCCCTGGCTGAGAATCTTCAGGTCGGCCGGCGCGCCCAGCAGGCAGTCGAGCACGATGGTCGTGGACGCGGAGTTGTCGCCCGCGTCAAGCTCGCTGGACGGTGCCAGGACGGTCGCCGTGTCCGTGAAGTTGAGGACCGGGTTGCCGATTCCCAAGCAGTGGAAGTCCCAAGTCTGGTCCACGTTGGTGTTGACGCTGAGCGCCAGGCTCACCGTCTCCTCGGTGTCCAGCACCGTTCCCGCAGCGAGGTTGCCGTTGACCGCCACCACCGTGCCGATGGGGGCAAGGCCGGCGACCACGTTGGCGCTGCAGGTGATGCCGCCGCCACCGGGCGTGGCGCAGTTCATCGGGGCGCCGTTGATGGTGATGAGCTGGTTGGCGTTGGTTACGTGGAAGGAGACCTGCACGCCGGGAGGCACCACTATCGCGGTGTGGTCATTAACGCTCACCGGGGCGTCCGGGCCGTTGTTGTGGAGGACGCCGCGCAGAGTGAAGTTGTTGTCCTCGCTCGTGATGCCCTGGTTGCCCGCGGGCAGACCGATGGCCGCAAGGCTATCCTTGTCCACGTCCGCGCCCAGCGGGCAGGGGACGTCCACTGCGAGCAGACCGTACTGGGGGGCGAAGTTGGCGTCCCAGATGGCCGCGTTGGGCACCTGGCCACCAGGCGGGGAGTCGTAGCCCCAGACTACGTTCTGCAGGTTCAGGCCGTAGATGCCCGCGGCTGCGCCGTTGGTGTCAATGGTGTAGCGGCCCATGACGCCCTGGGTGAAGCCGTTCATCGCGTACTCGGCGGTACCGAGGTCAACGAGGGCGACCGTGTGCGGGGGAGTACCGTCGGGCATTGGGTCGCTAAAATCTTGGAGGTTGCTAGCCGGCGCTGCGGCGAGGAACATCTGGTGGGCCTGTACCGTCAGTTGCGGCGCCGTGCCGTCGGTGCCGCTGGCCGGGTAGCCCCAGATGTCGTATCCGCCACCCAGGATGCTCGAGCAGAAGGGAACGCCCGCTACCGTGCACCCCGGGGGATCGCTCAGGCCGCTCATGAAAACGTCGACCTGAAGGGTCGCACTGCCTACGCCTAACGGTGCGGGCAGCGTCGACACGCACTTGTCGATGGTGCCGAGTGTGGTGGCGGTGTTGGCGCCGGGAATCATGTCGAATCCGGTGATGACCCCGTCAGGGTCTTGGGCGTGCGCTGTCCCGCCGCTGTGGAACAGCCCTACGCCCAGGATGGCTAGTGCCACCCCCACCGCCAATCCGACGGTCAATAAGAGCCTACTATTCATGGCCGCACCCCCTTGTGAACTACTAGCCTGGCCTAGGCTATCTGAACTCTATCCGTTCCTCTGTTGGCCGTTCTTCTGGGCGGCTGGGACGGCCCGCACCGTTAGGTGTAAGAGCCGTCCCAGCCAATCTATTCTTTCGCCTCTCAGTCCCCCCCTCTCTACTGAACCTGCGTGACGCTTGGCACGCGGCACTTCTTATTGAGCAGCTTCGTGATAGTTATGATGTCCAGGGTGTTGATGGTGCCGTCCGGTACTCCAGGTGTGCCCCCGGTCACGTCGAAGGTGGGGTACGGCGTGTTGCAGGGGTCCTTGGGGTCGGTGCCGGCGTTCCACTCAACCACGTCGGTGGCGCCGTCCTGGTCGTCGTCGGCGTCACAGGCGTCGCCCTGTAGGGCGGCGGGGGAAGGATCCAGCGTCGTGCCTACCTTGGCGTCGGTGTTCAGCTGCTCCGGGTTGGGGACGGTGGGGCAGTTGTCCTTGGGCGGACCGACATCGAGCACGCCGTCACAGTCGGTGTCAAGAGTAGCGCCGGAGCCGCAGGGCCCGGCGGGCCAGCTGGCGTCGCAGCCGGCGGTGTCGGCGGCGTTAACTACGGTATCGCCGTCGTTGTCCACCGGTGCGCCGCCGAAGGGAGCGACCGTGTCATAGTAGACTAGGTCGGCGCAGGTTCCGGCTGCCCTCCCCGGCGGGTTTGCCGCTGCGGAGAGCGCGATGTCGATCTTGCTGTTCTCCGGCGTGCTGTCAATGGGGGCCACTCCCCCCGGACAGGGGCCCACGCTGCACGAACCCAGCAAGGCCTCAGTGCTGTCGCACCAGCCGTCGGCGTCGGCGTCAGGCTGGGCAACGCAGACCGAGGCCCGAACCGCCACGTTGAGGTAGGGGCCGTCAGGGACGGAGTCGTTGGTGTCGCACAGGACGCCGATGTTGTCCTTGTCGGCATCCGTCGAGAGGTTCGCAGGGCAGCCGTCGTTGATCGCGCCGTCCCCGTCGTCGTCCGTGTTGTTGGTGCACTGCGCACCTGTCTCGGGAGCCGCCCCGACCTGCGGGCAGCCATCGTTTACGATGCCGTCCTGGTCGTTGTCGACGTTGTTGGCGCCGCACTGGGCACCAAACTCGGCGTCAGCGACAAAGGGGCAGGTGTCCTGGCGGTTCATCAGGCCGTCGTTGTCGCAGTCGTTGTTGCCGACCGCGCAGGGTCCGGCCACCGCCGGTGGGACAGCGACCGTCGTCACCCAGGCCACACAGCCGTCCAGGCCGCGGATGGTCGGGGTGCCGGGTGGGGCCTCGTCGGCCGGGCCGGCGACGTAGGGACAGCCATCGTCAATGTTGGGGTAGCCGTCGCCGTCTTGGTCGCGCCAGCTCTCGCTGTACACGCCGACCAGGTGCGAACCGGTGCCGAGAACGCCGTTGAAGACGGTGGCTGCCGGAGCGAGGGGGTTCTTGTTGCTAGGGATGCCGCACAGTGGGTTGGACGCGCTCGTCGCGCACCTCTGGTCTGGCAGCGTCCCTCCAGGCAGAACCTCCCAGCAGCCGTCATCAGCGACGCCGTCGCCGTCGCTGTCGAGACCGTCGTAGCACTGGATGGTGGTCTCAGAGCCGCCCACCGCCGGGATCATGGTGCCTTTGCCCTGGCTCTTCCCGAACACCGTGGTGTTGCTGAGCATGGGAGCGCAGAACTCGGTGACGGTGTTAGGAGTCGCTCCAGGCGAAGGAGCTATGCTGGGGTTGTCCAGGATGACGTCGTTGGAGTAGCCCAGGGTGTCGATCATGCCAGAGAAGGGGAGCCCGGCCCCCAACTGGACCACTTGCCCAGGGTTGTAGACGACGAACTCGAGCTGGGTGGGGACGGCGCCCGGGACCACCGTGACCTCGCCCATCAGGCGGCTGCGCGGCCTGGCGTTGTTCGTCAGGGCCGCGACGTGGGCCGGGTAGTGGACGCAGCCCTCGGGCAGGCCGTCGGCGTTGACCGCCAGCAGGTTAGTCCCATCGCCGATCCAGGGTATGGTGTTCTGAGCGGAGTTGTCGGTGCTGCAGTTGTACAGCGGTATGGTTACGGTAACGTTGGGCGTGTCTGGGCAAGCGGCGTTCAGGAGGCTGAGAGTGCTGCCAGAAATGACCACAGCCTCGTAGGTGCCGAACGCAGCCTGGTCGTCACGCGCCACGATCCACTCCGTCGGCGCATGGTAGGAGTAGATATTCTGGTAGTTGGAGCGGTAGGCGACTCCGGGTGTTGCTACCGGTACTTCGAGCACCACCGTCATGTCGGCGGTGGTACCGGGACCGTTCGCCTGTCCGGCTGCGGTGCCGGGCCCGGTGCAGGAGTCGTCAAGAGTGCCCTGCACCTGGTCGGCCCCCTTGCAGCCAAGCTTCATGGAGTAGTTCATCTTGTAGGTGGTGGCTTTGGCTGGGCTGTAAGAGGTGAATAAGAGGAGAACGCCTATCGCGGCGAGGAGAACCAGTGCGATTGTGCCTACTCTACCGGCCATGAAACTCCTCCCCGGGAAGGGCATACCCCTCCCCGCGCGCTATAACCCCCGGCCGGCAGGGGGTCTACTAAACCGTTATTTGTTATCCAGCGCTCACCTTATACACCTGGCCCAGGAATTTGTCAAGTGGCTGGCAATCCTGAGCAAGTGAAAAATCAAACGAATTGCCAAACAAAGCTTTCCTGAAAGATTTTTCTAATGATGCTCTTCCCCATTTCTTTTCCGTCAGGAAGGCTTGGCCTCGGGGGTCGCACGCCGCGCTTTGCCGGAGCTCGTGCGCGTGGGCGCTCGCGCTCAGGTATCGGGCTGCGAGGCGCCGGGCGCCGCAGGCGGTCGCCCGCGCTGACCGCAGTGCGACGCGCTAGGGGCTGAACGCCCAGGTGGCGCCCGGGGGCGCCGTGATCAAAACCAGCACAGCGGTGAACTGCCCGAGCTCGGCCAGATTGCTGATCTCTGGCCTGCCCGATACGAATCGATTCCAGCTCTGGTCGGGGGCCAGGGAGTATAGGACGCTGAGCTCTCCGGCGATACTGGCGGTTGCCGCGTCGGTGGCTTTCGTCTGGCCGCTGTAGCAGACGCTATTCCAGCCCTGCGCCAGGACGGCGCTAGACGGCGGCGTGCCTCCGTTGCCCTGGCTCCAGGAAGCGGCGCCGGTCATTAGGATGAGGAGGGCGTCGTAGGAGCTCACTGCGGTCAGTGTGCTGATCTCCGGCTGCCCCGGGAACCAGCGGTCGTAGCCCTGATCCGGCCGGAGGCGGTACACGGCGAGGACGCTGGAGGAGATCCCCTCCAACGCGGCATCAACGGCCTGTGGAGGGCCCTGGTAGCAGACCTGGTTCCACCCTGCGGCCAGCGGCGTCGACCCAGGGGTGGGCGTGGGCGTGGGCGTGGCCGTTGACGTTGACGTGGGCGAAGGCGACGGGGTGAACGTGGGCAAAGGAGTGGCGGTGGCCCCAGCGCAGGGCTCGTCGACGGCTATGACACCGTACTGCGGCGCAAATCTGACGTCCCATACCTGGTCGACGGGGATCGCGCCTCCGGGCGGGCTGTCTTGGCCCAGGATGACGTCGTCAAGGGTGAGGCCATAGGCGCCCGCAGGCGCTGAGGGCAAGACCTGCATGGTGTATCGCTCGAGCACGCCCTGCGCGTAGGGCGGGTTGGTCTCACCGGTGCCCATGTCGACGATGCTCACCATGTAAGGAGTGACCGTGCCGGGCGGCACGTCGCCAGCGTCGAACAGGTTGCTGCCAGGCGCGGCGGCGAGCAGAAACTGGTGGTCGTGGGCGACGATCTGTACCACGCTGTCGGGAAAACCTATGGTGTAGCCGACGCCGAGGAGGCTGTCCCCGCTTGGCAGGCTGTCCAGGAAGACATCGACCTCGAATTGCTGCCCGGCGCTGACCTCGACGCAGCGGTCTATGTCGCCGAGGGTGGTGGCAGTGTTGCCGGCGGGAACCATGTCGTAGCCCACGACGACAGTGTCGCTGGCCTGGGCGGAGCCTTCGCCGCCAGGCCAGGCCTTTGGAGCCAGCAGGACCACAGCGAGCAAGATGGCGCCCACGAGGGGGACAAGGGTCGTGATTCGCATTACGATTCTCTCCGCTATGTGCAGGAAGTATGCACTTCCTGCCCTACAAAGGCAGACGTTTCCCAGTGTTGTGAGTCGTGAAAGGGCCCGCGCCAGCCCAAACAGACACGATTCGGCGAGGGGGTTCGGTTCCCCCGACCGTTAGTAACGCTCAAGGACCCTGGTAGGATGCGGGTCGGGCCAGGGCTGTAGGTGTTGCCCCACGATCTTCTCTCCAAATCTACGTCCAGCCTAATGTCGCGGAGCGGGCTAGCAGAGGCGGACTGGAGGATTGTATCACGAATCATGGTTCAACTTGGAGGCGCCCACCTCTAGGTCGAGAGTCTGGTCGTGGTGGGCGCCGCTAGGGTGCTGCACCCGCGAGGGGCGACCAGACCGGCGCACCATCGGCGAATGGGCTGTTGGTGAGGTTGGTCTGCCCTGAGCCGTCGGCGTTCATCACGTAGACCTCTAGGTTGCCGTCACGCTGGGACTGGAAAGCGATCCTGGAGCCGTCTGGCGACCAGTCCGGGTCGCCGTCTAGCGCGGGGTCGTCAGTTAGGCGTATGGGGTTGGCACCGTCGGCATTCATGACGTAGACGTCGCTCTCGCTGGCATTGCGCGTGGACTCGAAAGCGATCTTGGAGCCATCCGGCGACCAGTCAGGGGCGCCGTCGTCTGCCGGGTCGTCAGTCAGACGTGTGGGGTTGGTTCCGTCGGCGTTCATCACGTAGATCTCGAAGTTGCCATCGCGGTTGGAACGGAAGGCGATCTCCGAACCGTCGGGCGACCAGGCCGGTGAGCTGTCCCAAGCCGCTGAGTTGGTGAGGTTGGTCTGCCCGGAGCCGTCGGCGTTCATTACGTATACCTCCCAGTTGGCGTCGTGGTTGGAGGTGAAGGCGATCTTGGAGCCGTCTGGCGACCAAGCGGGGCCGCCTTCGTCCCAGGCGCTATTGGTGAGGTTGGTCTGCCTGGAGCCGTCGGCGTTCATCAGATAGATCTCGTAGTTGCCGTCACGGCCTGAGCTGAAAGCGATCTTCGAACCGTCTGGGGACCAGTCGCCCATCTGCTCGCCAGCCGGGTTGTTGGTGAGGTTGGTCTGCCCGGAGCCGTCGGCGTTCATGACGTAGATCTCGAAGTTGCCATCACGGCCTGAGGTGAAGGCAATCCCCCCGGGACCGGGCAGAACCACAGGGGAGCCCGTGGCACCAGGCGAAGATGTGAGCGGTGGCGCCGCCTGTTGGTCTCCCCCGCAAGCTGTGGCAAGGACGAGGACGCCCAGCCACAAGACCATTAGGAGTGTGGTGCGCCTGAGAAACATGCTTAGCCTCCGCTCCGACCCACGGCCCCGTATCGCCTCGACCTACTGCAGGGGAGGTGCCCACTCGAGCATGGATTCGCTCATTTCGTCGTCCGTCAGCCGCGTGAGGTTGCTGCCATCGGCGTTGACCAGATAGATATCGCCCTGCGGGTTATCGCGCTGGGAAACGAAGGCGATCCTGGTGCCGTCCGGCGACCACGCTGGCCAATCGTCGGTGGCGGGGTCGTTGCTAACATTGATGCGCTCGCCCGTGTTCACATCCATAACGTAGATGTCGACGTTCCCTTCGTCTGTCTGGTCAAGGAAGGCAATGTGTTGGCCATCGGGCGACCATGTAGGACGGGAGCCGTCGCCTAGGCTCTTCGCCTTCGGGTGGTTCACGTCGGTCATGAACATCTCGTGATGTGGGCCACTCTTTCGTTGCCACCAGACGATGCGCGCCCCGTCCGGCGACCAGAGGGGGGAGAGATCCATGCCTTCGTGGGAGATAAGGACGTGAGGGTTGCTGCCATCGGATTGCATGAGAAAGATGCCCAGGTTCTGCTGGTCAGAACCCTCCTTGGAGACGAAAAGGATGGATGATCCGTCGGGGGACCAGGCGGGCATGGCGCCGAGCTGTCCCTCAGCCAGTTCGGTAAGTTCACCGAGTGCCGGGTCCAGTCGATCGATCCCGCCTGCCAGGCCGTCCGAGCGGACAGACGCCTCTACGGCAATAGTCTGGCCGTCAGGAGACCAGTCGAACACGGGGGAGTATATTTCTCTGCCCACCACGGTGGCCACGGTCTTGCGGTCGCTGCCGTCGGCGGCCATGATGGCCAGTTCGCCGCTCTTGCCGAAGAGGCCTTGCTCGCCGGGCCAGCTCACAAAGGCTAGCCGCTGGCCGTCCGGCGACCAGCGCGGCCACTGTTTGAAGACGCCGTCGTCCGTCAGTTTCTCCGGTTGGCCGCCCTCGATATCCACAACATACACGTCGGAGTTGGAGTCGGTTACTGCCACGTAGGCGATGCGACCTCCGACCGCCGGCGGCATGGGCTGGACGGTAGCGGGGCTGGTGCTGGGCGAGGGGGCAGGCGTTTCGCTGCTTCCGCAGCCGCCGGTCGCAACCAGCACGGCGAGCGCCAAGCCTAGGGCTAAGCACACTCGGCGGAGAGCAGCTCTCGGCCGGCCACTCCTCATTGCTCTTCGCCCCATTTCGACGCCGCGCGAATCAGAAGGGTGAAACAGGAGCCGCCATGGCGGCGCCGGCGCTGGCGGATCAGTTTGCGGCGGCCGCTGCAACATCGCAGGAAACGTCGACGGCGATGACGCCGTACTGCGGCGCGAACTTGGCGTCCCATATTTGGTCGACTGGTATGCCGCCTCCGGGTGGGATGTCTTGGCCCACTACGACATCGTCAAGGGTGAGGGCGTAGACGCCCGGAGATGTTGTGGTCAGGATCTGCATCGTGTAGCGCCCGAGCACGCCCTGCGCGTAGGGCGGGTTGGTCTCGCCGGTGCCGGAGCCAAAGTCGACGATGCTCACCACGTGAGGGTTGGTCGTACCGGGCGCCGCGTCGCCGAGGTCCTGCACGTTGCTGCCAGGCACGGCGGCGAGCAGGAACTGGGGGTCCTGGGCGACGATCTCTGCCACGCTGTCGGGAAAACCTATGGTGTAGCCGACGCCGGCGACGCTGTCCCCGCTGGGCAGGCCGTTCAGGAAGACGTCGACCTGGAACTGCTGCCCGGCGCTAACCTCGACGCAGCGGTCTATGTTGCCGAGGGTGGTGGCGTCGTTGCCTGTGGGGTCCATGTCATAGCCCACGACGACAGGCGTGGTCCCCGTCGCCGTCCCCGTGCCCGCAGCGGCGGTGGCTGCCGGGGTGGCAGTCGCCGGCGCAGGCGTGGTGGTGGCTTTGCCTGCCACGGTCGGTGTCGCGGTGCTGCTGGCGAACTGCTGCGCACTCTGGGCGGCGGTACCTGTGGGCGCCGCCTTTGGCTCACCGCCGCCACCGCAAGCGGCGCCGATAGTCAGGAGCCCAGCCAGCAGCGCCAGGCCCATGAATAGACGCTTGCGCCGGGTTGCTCCACGGGCCACACTCATTAGGTCGCCTCCTCCCAGTCGTTCGCCTATCTCTACCTGGGGGACGTGACGACGTACCACTCGCCAGCCTCCGGCCTCGTGTTGTCGGGACCGCCGGCGGAAGGAGCCGCTAGGAGGAGCTCCGCCTTGCCGTCGCCGTTGATGTCGCCGGCAGTGATGGCACTTCCGAGGCGGTCGCCCGCTTCGGCGCCGATGATCAGTACGTCGGCGTCGCGGGCCAGGTCCACGGTGCCCGACAGGTTCTTTCGCCCGAAGATGACATAAGCCTCGCCGGCTCCGTCGCGGCTGAGGTCGGGACCGGTGAAACCAGTGCCCAGCAAGATGTCGTCGATGCCATCGCCGTTCACGTCGTGCCCGGCGTCGCAGGAACTGAGGAGATCGTGCGGCTGGGCACCCGGGATGGTGATGTCCTGTTCGCCGTTCAGGACATCGATGGTGCCCTTGAGCTGGCGTGAGCCGAGCACCACGTCCGCCTCGCCGGAGGTCTGTCTGGTGGCCAGGCCATCGGCGCGCTGGGCTACGGCCAGGACATCGTCGATGCCGTCGCCGTTGACGTCGCCGCTGGTAACGCAGAAGCCGAGGGCGTCGTCGTGGCGGCGGCCGACGATGGTCACATCCGCCTCGCTCTTGGCCAATTCGCGCAGGCCGCTCAAGTCCTTGGAGCCGAAGACTGCGAAGTCAATGCCCACGTTCGGACGGTCAGGCCAGTCGGCGGCCTCTCCCGTCAGGATCAGGTCGTCGATGCCGTCGCCGTTGACGTCTCCGGCGGCGACGGCATCGCCCAGTTCGCTGTACTGCTCGGGGCCGACGACGGTGAAGTCCTCCTGCCGCTCACCGGTGCGGATTACGCTCTTCAGGTTCTTCGAGCCGAAGACAACGTAGGTCTCGCCCAGTTCGGTGCGGTGCCCGCCGGGGGGGGTGCCGGGATCGCGTCCGGCGAAAGGCGCCCCGATAATCAAGTCATCGATGCCGTCGCCGTTGACGTCGGCGGCGGTCATGGAGTCACCGGTGAGGGCGAACCCCTCGGCGCCGATGACAGTGGCGTTCTGCTCGCCGTTGGCGATATCGACGGTCTTGGGCAACTGCTTGCCGCCGTAGATGACGTACACTTCCCCCCGGTCGGTGCGGAAGTCTATCTCAGGGCCTTCCGACAAGGGGGAGGAGACGACGATGTCGTCCACTCCGTCGTCGTTGATGTCCAGAGCGGCCACGCCGTATCCCAGGTTGTCGTTGGTGACGGCACCGTAGATGGTCATGTCTTGCTCGGCCTTGGCGATGTCGATGGTCTTGGGGAGGTCCTTGCGCCCGAAGATGACGTAGGCCTCGCCGGCGTCCTCGCGAGAGTTGTCGGGGCCGTCACCAAAGCGCGCCCCCAGGAGCAGGTCGTCGATCCCGTCGCCATTGAAGTCACCGATCGCCATCGACGGTACGTCGTTCAGCATGTCGCCCTTGTCGGCAGCGTAGATGGTAAGCGCCGCCGGGCTCGTGGCCAGGTCGATCACCTTGGCGGCGGCCGGGCCTGCTCCCGGCGTCGTCGAGGCGGAGATGGCCGGCGTGGAAGTGCGTGGCGGCGACGCCGTGCCTGTGACGGCCACCGTTCCTGTGGGCGTGCTCGTGGTGGCCTCTTCGTCCCCGCTGCCGCAGGCGGCCAACGCAAGGGCGATAGCAATCGCCGCCAGCAACGGCCACCCAGCCTTGCACCGAGCCATGTTTCACGCTCTCCAAGAACTCAAGCTGTTGTCATCCTACCGGAGCCGCATCGTGAGGATCAACCGCGGGTCGCGCACGCCGGCGCGCCGCCGATGTTATCGCGCCCCGGTTGCCGGGGCGCGTAATCGCGCGAGACCCCGCTCGCCGCCAGGTTGCGGCGCTCCAAGACATCGGTTTTCCTCATTATTGATTCTATTAACAGAGAACGAGTTACGAACCGGATCGATGCGCGTCTTCGTTTATAGAAGGTGGAACGAACGTCGGGACTTGCCCACCGCAAGGGCGCGATGTAAATTTGCGGCATACATATGCTCTTGACGCCGGCAGCCGTCCACCTGTTACGTGGGCTCTGCGTGCAACCGGAACGGATCGCGTGCGTGCGCTTGCGGGCGGCGAGCCAATGGGAGAAGGGGGTTTAGCGTTGAGGATCTTTGTCGGCACACTGCTGCTGCTGGGCGCGCTGGTGTTGGCGGCCTGTGGAGGCGGGGACGAAAGCCTTGGGCCCACCACCACAGTGGGACCCACGGGCACGGCGGCGGTCGCAACGCCAGGGACGACCGGCACGGCTGCTGCGCCGGCCCGGACCTCCACCGCCGCTAGCACCGCCGTGGGCAAGCTGCCAGTAGGCAAGATCTGTTTTTCCTCCCGGCGAGACGGCCTCGGCGAGATCTACTTGCTGACCCGCGACGGCGAACGCAACCTAACCAACAACCCGACAGAGGATGCCGAGTGCGACCTGTCGCACGACGGCAAGAAGGTGGCCTTCTCCTCGGATCGCGACGGCACCTACCATATATATGTGATGAATGTCGACGGGAGCAACGTGACCCAAATCACCAGCGACCAGGTGGGCGACTTCAGCCCCCAGTGGTCGCCCGACGGCAAGCTCATATCCTTTAGCCGCACGGGTGACATCTACATCATGAACGGCGACGGCTCTGACCAGCACGTGGTCACTCAGGCCGAATCGGAGTCGACGGCGCCGCCCTGCAAGGCCGGCGCCTTCGAGCCCGTCTGGTCGCCCGATGGGAAGAAGCTCGCGTTCTACGCGTACAGCGCGAGCCGGAACTTGGGCCAGGTCTGCACCGTCGACCCTGACGGCTCGAATCTGACGGTGGTAACCGGCGAACCACCGGCGTGTCACGTCGAGCCCGGCTGGTCCCCCGACGGCCAGTGGATCGCCTATCGTTCCATATCGCCGTGCCCGGACGGCAACTACGAGATCTACAAAGTCCATCCTGACGGCACAGAGGATACCGACCTCACCAACGACCCCGCCATGGACATCGAGCCTGCCTGGTCCCCCGACGGGCAGTGGATCGCCTTCTCGTCCAACCGCACCGGCGGCTTCGATCTATATATGATGCGGCCCGACGGGAGCGATCCAACCCAGCTCACCAGTGACCCCGCTAAGGACAGCGATCCATCCTGGGGCCCCTAGCGGACTGGCATCCGGGTGTTCCGGCGAAGGTTCGCCGCGCCAGGCGCTATGTCAAGAAGCGCCGTTCATCGGCCCATTGCCACGTAGCAACTTAGCTACGCGAAGCGTCTCTTTATGTGGAGGCGGTCTTCATGAGCATACGTGCGGCGGTAGCAAAGTTGGTCCGGCTGGTTGTGCCCTTGGGGCTGTTGCTGGCCTTAGCTTCGGTGGCCGGTGTCTCGTGGGGCGGCGACCAGAGCGCGGCGCAGGAGGCGACGGGAGGAGGCTTCTCGCCCGTCGGCGGTAACAATGCGCTGGTGCTGCTCTCGACGCTGGACCTGGGCAGTTTCCAGAACGCCATGGCTGCCGTCCGCAACGGCGGCGGCGAAGTCCTTCAGGCTTACCCGCCGAATGCCCTTGTGGCCAGCCTCAGCCCCGAGGCGGAGCTGGCGCTACGCCAGCGCCCGGGCGTGGCGCGCATTGACAGGGGCGTCGTAGACCCGGCCTCAGTGGCAACCCTCGGCGGACAGGCCGGGCTGGGCGCTCGCCTGTGGAATACCGCCTTCCTGGGGATCTCGGATCCCGCTGTCGCTTCCGCGCCGCGTAAGCTTCCGCCGGAGCCGGCGGGCCGGGAATTCGCCCTTGTCCCGCCGGCGGCCACAGCCTCGAAGGGCATGGTGGCTGGCGCGCCCACCAACGACCAGACCAGCGAGTACATGGCGGGCACCGTTGCCTACACCGTCGTCTTCGTAGAGTCCAGCGGCTCCAGCGGCGGATCGGGCTGCTCGCCGGCAGACCCCCAGACCGAGAACTGGAGCCAGGCCCGCATGAACTCGGCGCTATCGGAGATCAGCGCCGGCCTGAGCTTCTGGACCAGCCGCGCCAACCGGCCCAGCCCGCTGACCTTCGTGCTGGACACCAATTACACGCTGAGCGGCGGGCAGCCGCGCACCTGGCCCACGTCCTGCGAGCCGATCACGCGCGCCGCCGGTGGCTACGGCTCCGATGAGGCGAGGTGGATAGCGGACGCCCTGAAAGCCATGGGGCGCAACAACGCCAACGTGAGCAACTACTACAGCGAGGCCAGGGCCTTTGCTGACTCCCGCCGCGACACCCTGCACACCGACTGGGCCTACACAATCTTCGTCGTGGACAGCTACAACGACGCGCGGCGGAATCCACCGGATCAGACGCCTGGAATGTTCTCCAACGGCGCCTTCGCCTACGCCTACCTCAACGGCCCCTTCATGGTGATGACCTATGACAACGACGGCTGGGGGCCCACCTACATGCACCTGGTCACCGCCCATGAGTCGGGCCACATCTTCGGCGCCCTGGATGAGTATGCGTCTTCCGGTTGCTCCACCGCTGACTCCTGGGGCTACCTCAACGTGAGCAACGCCTCCTGCAACAACGGCGGCATCACCAGCGACAAGTCCATCATGGGAGACTCCAACGAGCAGGTAGACCCATCGGTGGACGTCTCGACCTCAGCGCGGGGAGCGCTGGGGTGGCGGAATCCGGCCCAGGAGAACGGGCACACCGTGGTCGACGTAGTGCGCACCGCCACCGTCTCCCTGACAGCGTACTCGCCCGACCCTACCGGCGATAGCACGCCCACCTACAGCGCCTCCGCCGGCAACACCCCCTACCCGTCCGCCGGGCCGCGCATGGAGGGCGGCACGAGCTACGGTCAGGCGTCGCAGGTCAGCATCTCAAAGGTGGCGGGGGCAGAGTGGAAGCTCGATAGCGGCGCCTTCACCAGCGCCGGCGTGGTTCCCACCGACGGCGCCTTCGACGAGGAGAGCGATCCGTATACCTTCACGCCCCAATCACCGGTTGCCAACGGTACCCACACCTTCACCACGCACTCCATCAACAACTTCGGCGACACGTCCGACCCCGCCAGCGACTCCCTGACCATCGCCGGGGCCCAGCCAGACGGCGACGGCGACGGCGTCCCCGATGCTGTGGACAACTGCCCTACCGTCTACAACCCGACTCAGACCGACACGGACGGTGACGGGCTGGGCGACGCCTGCGACCCCGACGACGACAACGACGGCTGGACTGATGTCACCGAGACGGCCATCGGAACGGATCCCCTCAAGGCGTGTCCGGACAGCCCTGACGACCCCGCTTGGCCTCCGGACCAAGACAACAGCACTCAGGTCAACGTCCTCGACCTACTGATGTACAAGCCCAAGCTGAACGGCGCCTACGACCGCCGCTACGACCTGAACCTAGACGGCGCTGTCAACGTCATTGACATGCTGATGTACAAGCCGCTGCTGGGCACGTCCTGTCTGCCGTAGCGCCGGGCCGCTAGAGCAGCAGCCTGCGGGGCGCCCCACCCGGCTGGCGGCGGAAGTTGTGGAAGAGGTAGCGGCCGTCGCCCAGTTCCTCTACCCGGCAGCGGTCCGGCTTGTCCAGAGTCTTGTCCACTTCTGACGACAGGCCAGCGATCTCGTCCTTCACCTCGGTCGAGACGGGGAACGTGTCCCCCGCAGCCACGACGGTCTCCAACTGGCCTCTGGCCAGCGCCAACAGCCAGCCGGTCACGAGCTGGGCCCAGCCCAGGTGGAAACTACTATCGGCGAAGCCGATGGCGATCTTCTGGAGGTCGGACTCCGGCGCCACCTGAATGAGGGTGGTGCCAAAGTGGGTCATCGATAGGTCTGTCACCACTCGATACAGGGCGCTCAGGCGGTCATCGGCGGCCAGCGTCGAGCCGGCGCGATAGCGCCCGAGGCCCACGTCCAGGGCGGCATGCTCCCGGCTCTGGCCCATGGCCCCCAACCAGGCGGTGAACTCGCCCAGTTCGCCGGCCATCAAGCCGCGCTGGGCGCCGATGCAATCGCAGGCGGCTCGCAACAAGGGGATGCAGGACACGTAGCCGGCGCGCACCAGGAGCGCACAGGCGTCGGCCCGATAGGAGAACGAGCGAGACCAGAGGCTCAGGAGAGCGGCCAGTGCGTGGGTGCGGTGGCGCCCGGCGCGGCAATCCATGACGATGCGCAGCTCGAGGTTCATCCCCTTCTCGAACAGCGCCAGGTCTTCCCCCAGCAGGAAGCGCACCTCGCGAGGAGGTGCCTCGGAGGGCCCCAGGGGTGCTTCGTAGCGTTGAGGGAAGGTGAAGGGCGAGACGCGCTGCAGACCCTCCCGAGACCACGGTTGCGCCTTCTCGTGGTGCTCTGGCTTTAGGGCTCGAAGGTCCAGAGCGCGCCGTCGGGGTCGGTGACCAGGATCAGGACGGAGGTGAACCTCTCCAGCCGCTCGAGGTTGCTCACCTCCGGGCGGCCGGCGATGAACCGACGCCAGGACTGGTCCGGCGAGAGGGTGTAGATTACCGCGAAGTCGCCGTCGATGCCCGCCGCGGCCTCGCCGCTGGCCTTGCCGTCACCGAGATAGCAGACGCCGTTCCAGCCCTCAGACAGCGGCGTCGAGGTGGCCAGGTCGCTGTTGGGCGTCGCCGCCCAGGTGGCATCGCCTGCCATCAAGACCAGGAGGTCATCGAAGGGGCTGAGGGTGGTGATGGTGCTCAGCTCGGGCCGGTCGGGGAACCAGCGGTCGAAGGTCTGGTCGTGCATGCGGTAGACGGCCTGGACGCCGGCTACATTGGCGAAGGCGTCGCCGATCTGCTGCTCAGGGCCGTCATAGCAGGAGCTGTTCCAGCCGGACACCAGGTAGACGGTGCCCGCCGGCGGCGTAGGCGTAGGTGTGGGGCTCGGGGTGGATGTGGGCGTGGGTGTGGGCGTGGGTGTGGGTGTGGGCGTCGGTGTGGGGGAGGCGTCGCAAGCGTCGCCGCGGCCGTCGTTGTCACCGTCTGCCTGGTCGGCGTTAGAGACTAGAGGGCAGTTGTCGCTGGTATCGGGGACGGTGTCGTTGTCGTCGTCGGGGTCGCATGGATTGCCCATGCCGTCGCCGTCGGTGTCAACCTGGTCGGGATTGACGTCTACTGGACAGTTGTCGCTTGTATCGGGAATGGTGTCGTTGTCATCGTCGGGGTCGCAGGCGTCGCCCAGCCCGTCCCCGTCGGTGTCGACCTGAGTCCGGTTGGAGACGGCGGGGCAGTTGTCGACACGGTCGTCGACCGAATCGTGATCAGCGTCCTGGCAGGGCCCGGTCACCGTGATCGTCGCGCTGGAGGTGGAGGAGACGTCGATCGACGCGAAGGGATAGCCCCAGAGCGAGGACACCTCGGGGTTCAGCGTGCTAGTGCCAGTTGCGGCCGCCCCCACGGTCAGCCGGGCCAGTACGCCCGTACCGCTATTGGGGGACGGGGGATCGGCAACGTCTGCTGAGGAGACAACGTAGGCGCCGCCGTGGCCGTTGGCGAGTTCCACGTCGCCCAACGAGTCGTCGTGGACATCGCTCCCGGCGTTGGCCGCCTGAAACATCTGCACGTCTTGGCCGGAAATCCTTAGGACTGACGGGTCGTACTTTAAGTCCGTCACCCAGGTCAGCAGGTCGGTGACATCCGTGACGAAGATATCGACGTGGAACGTGTCCCCGCAGGCCACCGTGCGCGTCGTGTCGATGTCGCCCAGGGAGGTGGCGGTGTTGCCGCTGGGGTCGGCGTCGATGCCGATGGTAACAATTGACTCAGCCTGCGTCGTCCCTTTGTTTGAGCCGACGACCCAACCAGCCGCGAGCACCGCAGCAAGGAGAATGCTGGCCAGCAGCCCTCCGGTCACCCTGGTCATGATCGCTCCTCCTCCCCCCGGGGTTCAGGGTCGTGACGGTACTAGTGACGGCGCCTCTGCGCGGTGAAGAAAGCCAGGCCGCTGACTGCCAAGAGGGCTAACGTCCCTACGCCTGCATAGGCTGCAATGAAGCCCGGGCTGCCCCAATCGACCCCTTCGTCCTTTGCAGAAGGCACCGCGTCCGGCGTGGGGCTGGCGAGCGCCGGCGCGGGTGTCGTCGCGGCCGGCGTGGCGCTGGGCGCCGTGGCCGCCGGCGAACCGGTGGGAACAGCGGTGGCGGTCGACGTGTCCGCGCCAAACGGGCCAGGGGAAGGCGTCGCCGTCTGGGCCGGGGTGGACGGACAGTCACGGTCGACGGCAATCTGAGCGTTATAGACGAGGCCGTCGTAGAACTCGTCGCCGTTGGAGTCGCCTAACAGCTTCTCTTGGGGGTCCCTCAGTCGGGTGCCCAGGTCTGTCTTGCCATCGTTGTTCGCATCGAGAGTCATGAGGATCGCCGGGCTGATGCCTGCGCCCACGGCCCTCAGCGTCAGCCGGGTCAGCACGCCCGAGCCGCTGTGGGGCGCAGAATGCCCCATGTCTACGGCTCCCAGCCGGTAGAGGCCGCCGCTGCTAGGCAGCGACTCGGAGGCGTCGAAAACGTCGCTCTTGGGGTCGGCAGCCAGGAACAGCTTCACGTCGCGGTCGGTGACGGTGACGATGGAGCCGTCGTAGGAGAAGTAGGTCTCCCAGGCCAGGAGATTGTCCGCGCCGGTGATGAACACGTCGACCTGGAACTTGTCACCCTTCTTCACGGAGACACAAGAGTCGATGGTTCCCAGAGAGGTCGCCGTGTTTCCGCTGGGGTCGGCGTCTACGCCGATGCTGAGGCCCTGCTGAGTTTGGCTATCTGCCTGGGCTAGGGTTACCGCGGCCAGTGCCACCAGGGCCAGCAGCACCGCCCCAATCGTCTTCACCGGTGCTTGTCCTTTCGAGAGCGGGAGCCTCGACGTATAGACAACTGCCCGGGGAGACGCTGCCCCCGGCCCGCCCTCGCAGTACACAACGTCGAGGTGGGCGTTTGGATGCTGCCGGATTCGAACGCAGGGAACGTACATCGATCTGTCCCAAGTCTAGAGTAAGCTACCTCTTGCCATCGCTATCTGCAAGGCCATTGGGCTGGTGGCCCTATCACAATAGACGCATCGAGGGGCGGCGAGTAACAACTTCGATGTCCACGATGGGGATCTGGGCATGAGCTCGGCGGACGCCAACCTGAAGAGACGCTGAGGTGGGTTCCCCGGGGTTCGGGTGAGACGCCTCGATGCCCTCAACGGTCTATTCGACGTTGCGAAACTCCACCAGCGTGCCCGCGGTGATGGCGTGCGCCGCGGCGAAACCGGCGTTGACCTCCAGCACAAACTGGGACGGTTGACCGACCTGGCGCAGCGTATCGGTCTGGGGCTCGGCGTTCGCGACAACACCCACGACTCGATGGTCCCCCGAGATGAAGATCATGTCCAGAGGGATCAGGGTGTTCCTCATCCAGAACCTGTGGACGCTTTCTTCTTCATAGAGGAAGAGCATACCGGCATCCGCGCCGAGGGACTCGCGAAACATGAGGCCGCGAGTTCGTTCCTCGTTCGTTCGGGCTAGTTCCACCCGAACGCGCACCTGGGGCTGACCTTCGGGCTGAAGCACGACAGTGGGGGCGTCGCTGCCGCCGCCGCCACAGCTCGCCGCCAGTGTGACCGCAAGCAGCCCCAGAGCGAGAAGGCCAATCAGAATGCGCATTGCTCTAGTGCATTCTAGGCGATCCGCACGGCCTTGGGCAAAGTGGAAACCAACCATCGTGCCCCGAGAGATCTCCGCCAGTGGACAGATCGTGATGAAGGCCCACGTCACGGGTCAGATCAGTCTCGCAACAACCCCGCCGACGGCGGCTGCCCCGCGGCTTGCAGTCAGGCGTGCAGGGCACGCCGTGCTAGTCGGATGCGCTAACGACGGGCGGGCCTAAGGCGGCGATTTTCGCAGCAATTGGTGGCGATTGGCCACTCATTTGCATTATGTCTGCCAGACCGCTTCTCCCTTGGCCCCCCTTTGAGCATATCGTTTCGGCGAGCGGGCCATCCGTATCTGGTGGTGGTGAGAATTCGGTTTGACAAATTCTTCCGGAGCCGGCATTCTCCGGAGAGCGTTTTGGTCCTTAATGGGAGGGGGGTCTGGAGTGATGAAAGGTGGAGCAAAGCTATAGGGTAGGGAGACTTCTCGGACTAGCAGTGGGCATCCTCTCCCTCTTGTCCTTGCTGGTAGGGGGTGTCCGTCCTCTCGTTTCACTCCCCGCAGTTCAAGCCGCTCGCGGTCCCACGATCGGCCAGAGTTCGTCCCTCGCAGCGACGTTCACGTCTAGCGGTCTCTCCAGCACCAGCGCCTACTACGTCTCCACGACGGGGAACGACGCCAGCCCCGGCACGGAGACTCAGCCCTTCCGCACCATCGGGCGGGCGGCCGCGCTAGTGAAGCCGGGCGGTACCGTCTATATCAGGGCGGGAACCTATAGAGAACAAGTGGCGGCTACCACCTCCGGCAGCGCTAGCAGTCCCATCACGTTCCGCAACTACGGCACGGATCAGGTGGTGATAGATGAAGAGTGCTTGCGCGCGCACGGATTCCAGATTGCCGCATCGTGGATTACTGTCCAGGGCTTCACCATCACGCGGACGGTTGAGGCAAGCGTCGTGATGGAACCGGACGGGTCTGGTACGCCGCGACCCTCCAACGTCACCATCGACGGGATGAAGCTCCTGAACTTCGACTGCCAGGAGTTGACCCAGGACTCGTTCCGCGCTGGCGTGGCCTCGAGGTACGGCGGTTCCCACATCACAATCACCAACAACCTGATCCAGCGCCGCACTTCCGGCGAGCCGCGTGGCTACGCCGACGGCATCTGGTTCAAGAGTAACGACTCGAACCCCTCCGGCGGCGGCCACTACATCGCCGGCAATACCATCATCGGCGGCTGGGACGGCATCGGCGGCGAGGAAGAGGGCTCCGCTCACGGCAGCTTCGATGGGGATACCACTATTGCCAACAACACCGTGCGCGACTGTGCGGACGACGGTATCCAGGTGGAGGGGGGAGACAACAACGTCCACGTCTCCGGCAACGACATCTCCGGCTGCGGGGCGGGCATCGCCTTCGCCGCGCCAATCGTCGGCCCGCTCTACGTTGAGAACAACTACATCCACGACCTCGTGTGGGGCTGGTGGACGGCCTTCTTCTGCTTCAAGGTGGGCAATTACGGCGGCGGCCTGACCTACCTCACCGGCAACATCTGTGACGTTGACTCGCCCGCCGAGCAGGCCCAGGAGGGCGGGGCCGACGCCATCCAGCAGACGAACTACGGCCTGTCGCCCATCGTCTCACGCAACAACGTCTTCCACGTTAGCCGCTACGTGATGGAGCTTTGGGAGTGGCCGCGGCCGGCGGGGGAGTCCTTCGATAGCGACTGCATGACTACCACCGACGCCAGTCGCTTCATCAAGTGGGGCTCGGCCAGCGGCACAGCCTACTACACGAGCCTGGCCAGCTTCCAGGCCGCGACGGGCCAGGAGCGTAGTGGCCGGCAGTCAAGCCAGTGCCAAACCGACCCCAACGTCGACTCTGATGGCGACTCTCTGGGTGTCATGGACTCCCAGGGGCGGCCCGTATTCAGGGACGCGGTCGAACTGCTTATCGGTACTGACCCCAAAAAGGCCTGCTCTGCCCCCGGCCAGGACGCTTGGCCGCCCGACCTGAGCCGTGACGACCAGGTAGACGTCCTCGATCTTCTCCTGTTCAAGGGGCGCCTGGGCGCGGCGGAAGGCGACACCAACTATTCTCGGCGCTTCGACCTCAACGCCGACCACACGGTTAACGTTCTTGACATGCTAATGTTGCGACCATTTCTCGGGCGAACGTGCAATCCTTGAGGTCGTCGCTGCGTGGCCGAGGACGGTCCCAGCGCGGCGCGTCGGAGCGCAACGCGTAGCCCTGGGCGGAAAGCCTCGGGGCTGGTTTTTCACGCTTCGGCGTGCCTGCACGCGCCGCTACAGCCCGGACGCCAAAGTCCGCCTTGCGGCTCAGTCCGTCTGGCATCGGGTGCGACTCAACTGGACCAGCGGCCACGAGCCACGAAGCGGCTTCGAGCTGCCGGCGAGTCTCCGGGGCCACGCGCGCTGGCGCCAAGCCCGACGCTGATAGGTGCCTTCCAGGCGTCTCGCCGAGCAAATAGTCGCATCCAGTCTCAGCATTCCTCGATAGATCGCTACAGAACCTCTTGACAATGCAAGCGAAAGGTGTATAACGAGGCTGTCTTCCCCCGTCGGGATGCCGGCCGCCTGGCGCATGGGGCCGAAAGGTGGTGCGCCATGAAAGCGGTTCGCTTTGGTTTGTTCCCCCTGGTGACGGCGTTTGCCCTCTTGGCATTGATCGTCGTCGCTGCCTTTGTTGCGGTCTTTCCCCAGGCCGGGTCCTCACCGGTGTCGGCCTCGGGCAGCGTTAAGGTTGCCCTGGAGGGCGACACCGCCCCCTCACCCATAAACACGCTGGCGCGGTTCGGGCCGCCCGACGTGAACGATGTGGGCCAGGTGGCTTTCTACGCCCAGGGCGCAGTGTACGGGGTGTTGCGCTATAACCCGGCCGCTCCCCCTCCGGGGCTTCAAGTTATCGCCAGTGACGGCTCCTCGTCCTTCGGCACTCTCTACTTCGGTTCCGTGCTGAACGAGCCGGCGGTGATCAACTCCGTCGGCGCTGTCGCCTTTTCCGCGGTGATCACCACGGCGAGCGGAGTGTGCCCTGCACCGCCGTGCAAGGCGATATTCTGGTCGCCGGGCCCGGGGAACCCCCTGGTCCTAGTGGCCGCCGAAAAGCAGGGGGCGCCTTTGGGAGGGACGTTTGGCCCGCCGACCCTGCTGGACTCCGCCGAGGGGATGAACGTTCTTTTCGTCGCCACCATCACCGGTGGCTCTGGGCCTATCGGCCTCTTCCACTATGGCACATCCCCCAGCCGCATCGCGGCTGTGAATGACCCCCTCCCCTCGGCCGCCGGCGGCGGGACCATCACCGGCTTTGGCCGCGAGGATGGCTCCGCTCTGGGCTCCTGCAAGGACAACATCGACAACGGCAGCGACGGAATGTGCGACCTCGGCGCGTGTACCGGGGCGGACGCGGGCAAGCCGGGCGACCCCGACTGCGCCTTCGCCGCTTTGGACAGCTCGACGCCGCCGCGGGTGGTGTTTCACGCCACGCGACTGGGTGGGACCTATCCGTCGTCTCCGGAGGGTATATACCGGTCCCAGGGCGGCGTCATCGACGACATAGCCCTGGCTAACGTCGGCACCTGGGAGGGCGACCCCGGGTTTGGCGCCACTCTCACCGCCGTGGGCCAGCCCAGCATCAACGATAGCAACCAGGTGGCCTTCTACGGCACTAGCTCAGGCCCCTACGGTAGCGGCTACTTCCTGGCCTCCCTGGCCAGCCCGCACGAGGACGGCAGCGCCAGCTGCTTCGACAACGTCGACAACGGCGGTGACGGCGCTATAGATGGCAACGACTCCGATTGCACTGCGTCCACCACTCCCTATGAGGACAGCAACGCCAGCTGCAGCGACGGCATCGACAACGGCGGCGACACCGTTATGGACGCCAACGACCCCGACTGCCAGCTGGTGGCGGCGAAGCAGGTTCTGGCGAACGACCCCAGCGTCGTGGGCGATACTTTCGGCGGTGGGGGCGGCTGCACCTTTGGGCTGAAGGGCGGTCTGGGGCCCAACCGCCTCAACGACGGCGGACAGGTGGTGGTCGACGGCTGCGGCGGCGACCCAACGGAGGCCATCATTACCGTCCCCCAGTTCCACAAGCAGGTCATCCTGAATGAGAACCTGGGGAGTGTGGGCAACGTGGTCAGCGTGGGCAATGCGTCTATCAGCAAGGGCTCGGCCACGATGGACAGCCAGCTCGCCTTCGCCGCCTCGGTCACTGCGGGCGGCTGCGGCTCGCCTCCCTGCGACGGCCTCTTCAAGGTAACGAACTCCTGCACTGTGGACAGCGACGGTGATGGTCTGAACAACTGCTGGGAAAACAACGGCATCGACATCAACAATGACAGCACCGTCGACCTGAACCTGCCGGCCATGGGCGCCAATGCTAACAGGAAGGACATCTTCGTCGAGGCTGACTACATGGACTGCAGCCAGAAGGGGTGCGGGTCCGAGGACGGGGCGGGCCTGGGCACCTGCGGCGACGGCATCGACAACGGTGGCGATGGCACGAAAGACCTGGCCGACGCGGACTGCATTGCCGTGGGCGCCGACACACATAGCCATAGGCCCATCACCGAGACGGTTTGGAACTACGAGGACGGCGCCGGGCCCGGCAGCTGCGCTGACGCCAAGGACAACGGTAAGGATGGCTTCACGGACGCCGCCGACCCCGACTGCGTTGTGGCCCTGGCCGCCGCCTCGCTGGCTGAAGACGGCTTCCCGCCCGGCACCTGCACCGACGGCATCGACAACGGCGGCGATACAACCACCGACGCGGCTGACTCCGACTGCAAGGTCGGCACGGTAGTCCAGGGTTTCGCCAACGCGCCGGTGGCCAACCCGCTCCTCAACCCGTCAGGCATCACCTTGCACGTCATCGTCGACGAGGCTATCCCCCACCGGCAGTACATGAACTTCTGGGTGCCGGAGGACGGCACAGCAAGCTGCTTCGACGGCATCGACAACAGCGGCGACGGCATGTGCGATTCGGGTGGCCCCGCCTGTGGCGGCCTGCCGGCCGACCCCGACTGCGGCCAAAACGGCATCGGCTTCGAGGACGAGAACGCCAGCTGCAACGACGGCGTCGACAACGGCGGCGACGGCAAGATCGACGCCGCCGACCCCGACTGCGGCGTCTACGATTTCGACGCCGCCGGCGGCAAGCCCACCTACTTCGGCACCGCCACCGAAAGGGCGAGCGCCAACTGGAAGTGGATCAAGAAGGCCAAGCGCCAGGTCTTCCACTACGTCATCTACACCCACCAGCAGGCGCCGGGAGGCAAGGAGGACGGCGCACCTAGCTCCCTCAGCTGCGGCGACGGCATCGACAACGGCAACCACGACGGCGCCGATGCGGCCGACACCGACTGCAAGGGCGTAGGCAGCTCCGGCATCGCCGAGATTTGGGGCAACGACTTCATGGTCTCGCTGGGCGCCTTCGCCCACGAGGATGGCAAGCAAGCGGGCAGTTGCTTCGACGGCATCGACAACGGCGGAGACGGCAAGTGCGATGTCGCTGGTTGTGTTGGTGTCCCGCTGGGTGACCCCGACTGTACCTCGGGTGTGGTCGGCGACCAGGATGAACAGGAAGGCACGTTCATGCACGAGCTGGGCCACAACCTCAACCTGCGCCACGGCGGCATAGACAACATCAACTACAAGCCCAACTACCTGAGCATCATGAACTACACCTTCCAGTTCGACTGGAACGTTGGGGCTGGCAATCGCCCGCTGGACTACTCCCGCTGGTGGCTGCCGCCCTTCGGCTCGGCGAACGAAGACGGGAAGGGCGCCGGAAAGTGCAACGACGGCATTGATAACGGCGGCGACGGCCTCAGGGACGGCGCAGACCCCGACTGCCAGGGCCTCCTGAACGAGACCGATCTGAACGAGGACCGGGGCATCGATACCTGGGTCGGGCTAGCCAACCCGACGGGCTGGAACAGCATCTGGAAGTGGACCGCCTACAGCGTCTACGACCCGACGACCACCAAGTGTCTGCTGAAGAAAGTCTCCATTGTAGGCGCCATTGATTGGGACGGCGACACGGTCATCGAGGGCAACACCAGGGCGGCGCCGAACAACAATAACGTCATCGCCTTCATCAACGACCCGCGCGGGGTGGGCGGGGCCATGTGCGCGTCGGACCCAGAGAAGCTGGTGGGCTTCGCTGACTGGCCGGTGATCAAGTACGACTTCCGTCCGGCGGCTGACTACTCCGATGGGCTGCCCAACGCGCCCCTCCCCCAAAACGAGGCGCTGCCGAATGAGGCTGCGCCGGCACCCAGCGCCGTCGGCGGCATAGCGGAACTACCGGACGTCGCTGAAACGGCTCCTGGTCGCCAGTCCGACTCGTCGGCCGGCGGCTACGCCGCCCTGGCGGGCGGACTGGCGGTGGCTGTCATGATACTGGGCGCTGGCGCGTGGTATGGTAGGAGGCGGTGGTTGAGGTAGGCCCATCGGCCGAGGCCGGCGTTTGAGATGACTCGCCGCAAGAAGGTCAAGCGGCGGGCGCAGGAGCGTCCGCTCGCGGGGATTGAAGGAGGCGGCGCGGGGCAGGGTGCACCTCGCGCGACGCCAAGGCGTGGTCTGTCGAAGACGATTGGGCTCATCGTCGGCGCGGCGATTGCCGTGCCGCTGGTCTTCGTTGTCCTCCTCGTCGTTCTCTCCCGGTCAGGGCAGGAGGCGGTGGAGCCGACTGCCACGGTCTCCACTGCTGGGCCCCGGGCGGCCATCGTCGATCAGCTCGGGCTCACGCAGCCGGGCCCTGTCTTCGTGGACAGCGTCACGAGCCTTCTGGAGCAGGCTGGGTACGCAGTGGACTACTACCCGGGCGAACAGGTCACCGTGGAATTCTTCCGCAACTTCCCGCCCCAGCCGTACGACCTGATAATCCTCAGGGTTCACTCGGCGCTGGGCAGAGAGGGCGACCAGCCGGCGGACTGGGTGACCCTGTTCACAGCGGACCCCTATCGCGAGACGTGGTACGTCGACGAGCAGAGGTCGCGCCGTCTGAGCAAGGTCTCCTACTACAAGGACGGTCCGGCGTACTTCGGGATAATGCCGGAGTTTGTGAAGTCGAACATGAAGGGCAATCTGAAGAGCGCGACGGTCGTCATGATGGGCTGCGACGGTCTGGCCACCGAGACCATCGCCGACGCGCTGGTTCAGAAGGGCGCAAAGGCGGTCGTGAGCTGGGGTGGCCTGGTGTCGGCTGACCACACGGATGCGGCAACTGAGAAGCTGCTCCAGCACCTCGTGACGGAAGGCCTCCCGCTGGCGGAAGCGGTGGACAAGACCAAGGCGGAGGTTGGGCCCGACCCCGCCTACGGGAGCGTCCTACGACTGTACGCGCCTACGGGCGGGTAACGCGGGTCGCCCCGGTCTCGGTAGTCATACCGGACTGGCTGAGGACTCTGGTTGCATCAGCACGTGAAAGAGCCGGACATCGGCTCTCCGTTGGTGCTCGTGCCGGCGAACTCCCCCGACAGGAGATCGGCAGCCACGGTCACCTTGTCGTCGCCGGTCAAACCCATAAGGAAGGTTGTGCCCCCCTGGGCGCCGGCCACGAAGGCAATCTCGCCGTCGGTGAAGACGCCGCCGCCCTGCGCCGACCTCGCGCCTTCCTGGCCCGCCGAATTGCCCACGACTAGCGAGAAGTAGTCGTCGCCTCCGACCTGGCCTATGCTCACCGCCAGCCAGGCGCCATCCGGGCCCTTGTCACACGTGCCGTTCTCGAACTGGAAGGTCTTGTCGCCGACCTGCGCACTCGCCGTGGCGTGGCCGGGTTGGGCAGTGGCCTCAGCGGTCGGCGTTTGCGTTTCGTTCCCGTCGCCACAGGCGGCCAGTGCCACAACCAGCAGCGAGAGGACGGCCGCCATCAGCAGCAGGGGCGTTCGTGGCATTTGGCACTCCTTCTGGATTCGCTTCGGTGAACTTGAGACGGCGATACCGGTGGCGGACGGATTCTGCCAGTCGCGTCCACCAAGGCCACTATAAGCCGAACTGAACGCCCGTCAAGGGTGAGCGGCCGGTGGCGTATTGGCGGTGGCGGTTGACGGTCAAAAAGATCGGGGCGCCCTATGGGTTCGTGCAAGACTTCCCGAGGCGCCCCTTGTACATCAGCATGTCCAGGACGTTGACGGCGCCGTCTACGTTCAGGTCGTAGCGGCGGTCGTAGGGGGCGTGCAGCTTGGGCTTGTACATCAGCATGTCAAGGACGTTGACCTGAGTGCTGTTGTCTTGGTCTAGAGGCCAAGCGGGGTCGTTGAGGTTGTCCGGGCAGGCGTCCAAGGGGTCGGTCCCAATGCTCGTCTCGATGTAGTCATTGAACAGGTCTGCGTCGCAGTCGGCGGTATTGGGACATGGGTCGGCAAAATCGGGCAGTCCGTCGTGGTCGGTGTCACCTGATGAGATGACGTACACTTCGCCGCAGGCCGGCCGGAGCTCGTTCACTCCGTCAGCGTAGGGCGCCGCGACCAGCACCTCGTCGGTGCCGTCGCCGTTGACGTCGCCCGCGGCCGCGGGCCCGAGCTGGTCGTCCTTGGTGCCGCCGTAGATGGTGACGCCTCCCTGGAGGGAAGCAAGATCGATGGTTCCGCTGAGGGTGGGCCGGCCAAAGATGACGTAGGCGTCGCCGGCCGTACACCGGTCGCCGGTCCCGCCGTCCGGGCAGGCCCCAGTTCCCGGGCCGTCGGCGGCGGTACTGCCGGCCAGGATGTCGTCGGCGCCATCTCCGTTGAAGTCGCCCACGGCCAGGGCGTACGCCTGCTGGGCGAGCTTGTCGTTTTTGTCGGCGCCGTAAATCGTCAGGTCCTGCTGGGAGAGCCCGATGTCGACCACGCCGCCGTGCTGGAGCGGGCCGAACACGGCGTAGGCGTCGCCGGCCTGGAGCTTGGCATTCAGGGCGCCGTCCGCCTCGGACGCCACCACCAGGACGTCGTCCACGCCGTCGCCGTTCAGATCGCCCGCCGCGGCGTTGCCGACCTTGTCCTGGGGCTCGATTCCGTAGATGGTGAAGTCCTGCGGCGCGGCCGCGATGTCGATGACGGCGGGCAGAGTTCGCGAGCCGAAGATGACGTAGGCCTCGCCGGCGAGGGATCGAACATTGCCCGGACCGTCGGCCCACTGGGCCGTCACCAGGATGTCGTCGGTGCCGTCTCCGTTGAAGTCGCCGCTGGCCAGCCCGTATCCCAGCTTGTCGCCGGCCTCCGCCCCGTAGATCGTGACGTTAGCTGGGGTGCTGGCCAGGTCGATGACTCCACCCAGCGTGGGCGAGCCGAAGATGACGTAGGCATCGCCGCCTTTGCTCCTCGCGTTTGCGGGGCCGCCGGCATCCACCGTGCCCAGCAGAAGGTCGTCGATGCCGTCGTGATTCACGTCGCCGACGGCAATGGACCCGGGCAGCAGGTCCCCGGCATCGGCGCCGTAGATGGTCACGCCCTGCTGGGCAGAACGGGTGTCGACCGTGCCGCTCAGTCCGGCCGAACCGAAGACGATGTAAACCACGCCGGCCTCACACCGGTCGCCGATGCCGTAAGGCAGGCAAGACCCAGCTCCCGGGCCGTCGGCGTTGCGGGCGGCGACCACCACGTCGTCATACCCGTCGCCGTTGAAGTCGCCGGCGGCGGCCGGCGTACCCAGGTGGTCGTCGCGGTCATCGCCCAAGATCGTCATAGCCGCCCCGCCGGTGGCCAGGTCGATGACGCCGGGTAACGTTCGCGAGCCAAGGATCACATAGGCATTGCCGGGGTTGTCCCAGACTTTGCCGTCAGGGCGGTCGGCGTAAACGGCACCGACGAGAATATCTTGGACCCCGTCGCCGTTGAAGTCGCCGGTCGCCACCGACTGGCCCATCTCGGTATTCTGCACGCCGAAGATGTGACTCGTGGGCGCATACGACGCGAGGTCGATGGTGCCCGACGTACTGGCAGCGCCATGCTGCCACATCGCCGTCAGCGCCACGGCGCAGGTCGCCAGGGCGACGATGGTTGCCTTTGGCCTGATGCGTGCCATCGCAGTGACCAGAGGAATAGCACGGCCGGCCGGATGGCGGCCGGGTACTCTGCCTCTATCTATAGAGACGCTCTGGCACGGCCTGGCGTTTCGATTATGTCGTGAACATGTGTCGGGTCTTTGTGAGTGCCGGTAGGGGATTCGACCCTTTGCCGGGGTTACAGCGGCTGGCTCCCGGTGGGCGTGGGGCCCGGCGCAGCACGATCGGAGCCTGGGCAAGCAGGGAGAGCCAAGCGGCAACGGCGGCAACGGCCTGGCCTGCAGAGCGGCCGCCCGGATGTGCCAGGCCGAGCGCAGTGGGGATGCTGGCGCGCAGGCACGGACGGCTGGCCTTCAGAACCTCTTGGAGGAACGGGAAGCGTGGCGAGGAAAGGCTAGCGCAGCCGCGCCAGCGCATCGCGGCCGGCGAAGCGAGCGGCGGGCCCCAGCTCTTCCTCGATGCGCAACAGGCGATTGTACTTGGCGGTCCGCTCGGCGCGGGCAGGGGCGCCGGACTTGATCTGGCCAGCGTTGGTGGCTACCGCCAGGTCGGCGATGGTCGTGTCCTCGGTCTCACCGCTGCGGTGGGAGATGACGATGCCCCAGCCGCCGCGTTTGGCCATCTCGATGGCGGCGAAGGTCTCGGTCAGCGTCCCGATCTGGTTGGGCTTGATGAGCACAGCGTTGGCCGCCCCTTCGTGGATGGCCTTCTGGATGCGCTCCACGCTGGTGACCAGCAGGTCGTCCCCCACGATCTGCACCTTGCGCCCCACCTCGGCCGTCAGCTTCCACCAGCCCGTCCAGTCGTCCTGAGCCAGGCCGTCCTCTATGCTCACGATCGGGTAGCGGGCACACCAGTCAGTGTAGAGGGCCACCATCTCGTCGGCGGTCAGGGTGCGCCCCTCGCGGGCCAGGACGTAGCGGCCGTCGTGGTAGAACTCGCTGGCCGCGGCGTCGATGGCGATGGCTACGTCCTCGCCTGGGCGGTGGCCGGCCTTCTCGATGGCGATGACCAGGAGCTCCAGGGCGTCCTCGTTGCGAGGCAGCGGCGGCGCGAAGCCGCCCTCATCGCCCACCAGCGTGGGGAGACTGCGCTCGGCCAGCACCTTGTGCAGGGCGTGGTAGGTCTCGGCCCCCAGGCGGAGGGCTTCGGCGAAAGTGGTGGCGCCCACGGGCGCGACCATGAACTCCTGGATGTCGGTGCCACCGGCGGCGTGGCGGCCGCCGTTAATAATATTGAAGAGAGGCACGGGCAGGGTGCGGGCCGCCGGGCCGCCGAGGTATCGGTAGAGGGGCAGGTTCAGGAGGTTGGCGGCGGCGTGCGCCACCCCGAGCGACACCCCCAGGATGGCGTTGGCCCCCAGGCGCCCCTTGTTGGGCATGCCGTCCAGCTTGATCATCGCCTGGTCGATGGCGGCCTGGTCCAGGCAAGACAGGCCGACGACGGCCGGGGCGATTTCGTGGAGGACGCTGGCCACCGCCTTCTGGACGCCCTTGCCGCCGTAGCGAGCGGCGTCGCCGTCGCGCAGCTCCAGCGCCTCGTGGGTGCCGGTGCTGGCGCCCGAAGGGACGGCGGCGGCACCGACCGTGCCCTCCGCCAGGATCACCTCCACCTCCAGCGTGGGGTTGCCTCGGGAGTCCAGGATCTCGCGGGCCTGCAGGCTGTCGATTTCCATGGCAGTTTTCTCCTCGAGCGAGATGTTAGGGGCTGCGTTCCAGGTAGTCGGCGATCAGGGGCAATCGCGGCCTGTCACTGGCTGACGATTCCGCCGGGCGAGCGCGCCCGTCCATCAGCGAGCCGGGCGCTTCTGCGCGGCCATGATGGCTTTCTCCACCGCCTCCTGCGGGCTCTCGGCCCGGATGAGGCGCTCCGCGTCGTGGCCGGGGTAGGAGAAGTGCCAGGTGTCCAGACCGACGATGGGAACCCCGTGGATGAGGGCGTAGGCGATCTCGGTGAGGGTGCCGTAGGCGCCATCGACGGCGATGGCCGCCTGGCCGGAGAGCACCACCGAGGAGTTGCGGGCAAAGCCCATGCCTGTGTAGATGGGGAACTCGACATAAGCATTGGGAGGCGACTCTTGCGGGTTGTGGCCGGGCATGATGCCGATGGTGTGGCCGCCTTCGGCGCGGGCGCCACGGCAGGCCGCCTCCATCACGCCGCTGCCGCCGCCGCAGACGATGGTGCAGCCTCGACGGGCGAGCTCGCGTCCTACCTCTTCGGCCAGCTTCTGAACATCCGGAGGGGCATCCTCTCCGCCAATGACAGCGATGATCATTCCAGAATTAATCATAGTCAATGGAGTACGGAGGGGCAAGGGGTGGCCTAGGGGCCGGCTGGCGCCAGGGAATAGCGATACGAGGCGGTCTGCTGCGTGTCTTCGGTGGCGGCGGCAACGACGATGACGGCCTTGTCCAGCGTTGACCCGAGGCCGGAGAGGCGCACCTCCCCGCTGTTGGTCTCGTCCAGCGGCATGGTCGTGACGCTGGTCGTCTGGCCCATCTCTATGACCTGCACCACGAAGCGCTGGGGGAGGGGGCCCGTCAGGCGGCGGAAGCCCTCCGCCTGCCAGGGGCCATCGCCCTCGGCGTCATCCACGAAGCCGAGCTCGGGGATAGTGATGTCGTCGATGGCGAAGCCGTCCACGTTCACGGCCTCGTCCGTAATGTACTCGAACCTCAGAAGTACCTTCTGCCCGGCGAAGGCACTCAGGTCGACTTGCTCCTCCACCCAGGAAGGCGTGTCGCCGCCGCCGCTCTTGCCGGTGAAGCCGGGCCCGTAGGCCAGGTCCATCGGGTCCTCTTCCGTGGTGTGGCGGCCCGGGAGGACGCGCCAGGTGCTGCCGCCGTCAGCCGAGGCCTCGACGTAGGCGTAGTCCCAGTTCTTCTCGGTGTCGTACCAGGCGCGGAAGCGCAGGGTGGCCGACTTCAGGCCCGTCAGGTCGAACCCGGCGGTGAGGGTGCTGTCGATGCCGTCGCCGTGGCCCGACCACCACTGGCCGGAGCCGCTGTAGGGCTGGTTGGCGATGGCTGTGACCGTGTCCGCCCCATCGAAGGAGAAGACGGCGTCGCCCTGGGGCAGCTTGATCTCCAGGTAGTCGGTGGCGAACTGGTGCACGTCGCCGTCGCCGTCCTTGTAGTCGCTCAGGGTTGCGGCGGGCGAGGCGTGGCCCTCGATGTTCGGCTGGCTGTAGCGGCCGCCGGCGGGATCATTCAGGTAGTTGGCGATAACCCAATCGGCGAAGACGTCGCTGAACGTCGTGCCGAAGGGGGCGAGGTAGTTGTCGATGCCGGCGATGCCGTCGGCCGGCTCCTTGAGCAGGCGGCCAGCGTTCTCCCAGCCGCCGTAGCGGTCGAGCAGGTAGCGGATGAAGAGGTGCGCGATGCCGTAATGGGCGGAGTTGCTGCCGCCCTGGGGCTCCCAGGCGTTGAGCTGCGTATCGGGTGAGTTTAGGGCGGCGGGAATCTGGCCCTGCGCGCCGGCGACGATCTCCGCCGCTAGCTCCGACAGGCCCTCGTTCACCCAGGTCTCCTCGTTGTGGTCGGCGTTCCAGTGGATGAGGTGCTGCAGCTCGTGGGCGACCAGGCCATCGTAGCCGGAGGAGCCCGGGCCGCTGGCCAGATAGATCATCTCTCGCTCGTTGCTGGCGGGGCAGGCCGCTTTCGGGTACTCGTTCTGGTCGGTGAAGAAGCCGCCCGCGCCGGGCAGGTCGGCGTGGAGCAGGGTGATGTGTGGGTCGCTGTCGACGCCGGGCGACGACTCCTGCCCGAAATAGCGCATCACCTCCGGATAGATCTTCTCCTCGAACTCGCGGCCCCCGGCCGCCAGATCGTCGGCGGAGACGTCGTGCCCGCCTTGGAAGTAGAAGTAGGCGCGAGGCGTAATCAGGCGGAGCGCGGCGTCTGTGCTCAGGAGGGAGGGGGTCAACGAATCGGGGACGGTGAACGTCTGCCGGTCGCCTTCGGTGTACGAAGGCGGTTCGGTGCGGGCGATGGGCGAGACGGGCTTCGCCACGCGCCCCAGCCGCACGGCCAGCGCTAGGAGGTCGCGGTCTGGCGGCGTGTTCGACGTCGGCGGCGAGGCGGTGGGCGCCGGAGGCGAGCCAGCGGGCGAGGCGGTGGCGGTCGTGGGCGGCCTCCCGGTGGCCGTCGGGGCGGGCGCGCCGCCCCCACCACCGCAGGCGGCAGCAAGCACCACTAACAACAAAAGGGAGGCGAGGGTTGATTTCACCTCCCTTATGTTACCGTCCAGACCGGCACGGGGCTACTAGGCTCTTGGATGCGCCTTCTCGTACACCTCCCGCATGTGGTCGGTGGTCAGGTGGGTGTAAACCTGGGTGGTGGAGATGTTGGCGTGGCCCAGCATCTCCTGGACATGGCGTAGGGGCATGCCGCCCCGCAGCATGTGGGTGGCGAAGCTGTGGCGCAGTGTGTGAGGCGTCACGTCCTCGCGCAAGTTGGCGGCGCGGGCGTATCCCTTGAGAATGAGCCAGAAGCCCTGGCGGGTCAGCCTCTCGCCGCGGCGGTTTACGAAGAGCGCCTTCTCATTCTTGTTGCGGACCAGCAGGGGCCGCGCCTGTTCCAGGTACTCCTGGATCGCCTCGGCGGCCTGCTCGTGGATAGGGATGATACGCTCCTTGGCCCCCTTGCCGAAGCAGCGGACGTAGGCGTTCTCTGTGTCCAGGTTGAGGTTGGCCAGGTCCAGAGAGACCAGCTCGGTCACTCGCATGCCGGTGGCGTAGAGCAGCTCCAGCATCGCCCGGTCGCGACGCGCCTCTGGCGTGGAGCGCTTGCACGGCTGCTCCAGCAGCTCGTCCACTTCGGTAGGCGAGATGGCCTTGGGGAGCGTCTTGCCCACCCGCGGCGAGGCCAGCCCCTGGGTGGGGTTGTCGGAGATCACACCCTCCGACTCCAAGAACGAGAAGAAGGAGCGGATCGCCGCCACCTTGCGGGCGACGGTGGTCTCCGCGTACTTGCGGTTCTTGAGGTCCAGGATGAAGTCCTGGATGAGCATCCGGTCGACCTTCTCCCAGCGCTTGCCGTCATTCTTCGGGGTGAGGTAGGTGACGAGCTGGCGTAAGTCGTTGCGGTAGGCGGCGACGGTGTTGCTGGAGGCTCCCTTCTCTGCCGAGAGGAAGGTCAAGAATTCGTCAAGCGGGTCGTGCATCCTTCACCTCCGGCCCCCCCAATAACGGCGTCGGGGACAGGGGTCGCTCTATTTTATGGCAACCACCCCTGCCCCCGTCTAGGCGGCGCAGAGACAATCTTGAGAGCAAATTCCGAACATTCATTCATCAATGTAAAACG
This sequence comes from uncultured Chloroflexia bacterium, assembly GCA_963701285.1. Lineage (GTDB taxonomy): Bacteria > Chloroflexota > Dehalococcoidia > SM23-28-2 > SM23-28-2. The sequence continues at coordinate 1,299,246 of OY969584.1, forward strand.
CCAAGAATTGTAGGAGGTTAACCAGTTCTTATGGGTAATTTGCAGAAATGTTTTGAAAAGCCACTAAAACTGGGCCAGACGAACGGTAGCGAGGCGTCAATCTAGAGGTCGGGATAACCGACATCGCTCGTGGACCAGGCGCCGTTGCCCACCAGCGGCACGAAGCGGCACGGGCCCAGGCGCCGCGTGGTGAGACCGCGGTCGGTCTTCGTTACCACCAGAAGCTCCTGCACATCGCGGGCTCCCACCGGGACAACCAGCCGCCCGCCGGGCGCTAGCTGGTCCAGGAGCGCGCGGGGCAGCTGCGGCGCCCCTGCCGTAACGATGATGCCGTCGCAGGGGGCCGCCGCTGGCCAGCCCAGCGTCTCGCCGGCCACATGCACCTGCACGTTGCGATAGCCCAGCTCCGTCAGCACGGTGGCTGCCCTCTCGGCCAGGGCGGCGACGCGTTCCACCGTCACCACTTCGGCGGCCAGCTCGGCGAGGATCGCCGCCTGGTAGCCGGAGCCGGTGCCTACCTCCAGCACCCTATCCCGGCTGCCGAGTTGCAGGGCCTCGGTCATCATCGCCACGATGAGCGGCTGGGAGATGGTCTGGCCGTGGCCGATGGGCAGGGGCCGGTTGTCGTAGGCGTAGGGGCGGAGGTCTTCGGGGAGGAAGCGCTCGCGGGGGACACTGGCCATGGCTGCCAGCACCCGCGGGTCGCGGACATCGAGGCGGATCTCAGCCAAGAGCTGCTCCTTCGCTCTGTCGAGGCTGTGAGCGATCTTGGCCATGTCAACGCCTCCAGATCTCAAGCCAAGTATACCACCGAGGCGGCTCGGTAGCGAGGCTTTGCTATAATCGCCGCGGGGCATCGCTGTGGCCGCTCGCTTCTGGATCGGGACATCGGGATGGCACTACGCCCACTGGCGGGGCGTCTTCTACCCGGAGGACATGCCTACTTCGCGCTGGCTGGTGCACTACGTGGAGCACTTCCCGACGGTCGAGATCAACAACAGCTTCTACCGCCAACCCCAGGCCAGCGCCTGGCAGCTCTGGCGCCGCTCGGCGCCGGACGGCTTCCGTTTCGCTGTGAAGGCCAACCGCTACCTGACCCACGTCAAGCGGCTGCGGGACGTGGAGGAGTCGGCCGACCGCTTCCTGGCCGGCGCCCGACTGCTGGAGGACCGCCTGGGGCCCGTCCTCTATCAGATGCCGCCCAACTTCCATCGCACGCCGGAGAACGAGCGTCGGCTGGTCGCCTTCCTGGAGATGCTGCCGAAGGGGATGCAGCACGCCTTCGAGTTCCGCCACGCCTCCTGGTTCAGCGACGACGCCCTCGCCTTGCTGCGCCAGTACGCCGCCGGCTTCTGTTCGTTCGATATGGCGGACCTGGAGTGTCCGCTGGCGGCGACGGCGCCCTTCGCCTACGTGCGCTTCCACGGCAGCGAGGCGCTGTATGCCAGCAACTATACCGACGAGATGCTGGCCGGCTGGGCGGCCCGCCTGCGGGCGCTGGCGGCGGGCCTGACCGACGTCTATATTTACTTCAACAACGACGCCTGGGGCTATGCGGTGAGCAACGCCGGGACCCTGGCCAGGATGCTGGGCGTGGAGCTGCCGAGAGGCTGAGGAGGGCGGATGCCTCGCCGGGACTGGAGCGACCTGCCGATCGGGCCGCTGATCATCGGGATGCTGCTGGCGGTCGTCCTGGTGACCTTTATCCTGGCCTTCACCCTCGCTGGCGATGGCGGGTCGTCGGCCACGCCCACGCCCACAGCGCCGGCCGCCAGCCCGACGGCGACGGCAACGGCCCAATGGCCCCTCCTCGGCGCCAGCTGGCCCTTGCAGGAAGGACCGCCTCGGGGACGAGCCTCAGGTGGTCAGCAACAGGTGCACCCGTTGCGAAGGCGTCGCTGTGAGCATCCTGTGGAGGGTGCCAAGCGCGGCCCTCAGGAACGGGTAGCGTGTGTCGAGGACGCTGAGCTCCGGAATCGAATTCCTGAGGTTCCAGGACGCGAGCACGACCTCGGTTGTGCCCTGCCATGCGTTCTCGCCGTCCTTCAGTAGTGCGCGCCCCTCGTCGGTTGACGGTTCTGCGAAGGCGAAGCGTTGGAATGGCAGCAGCAGGTCCGGTTGTCGCTGCGCCAAGGCTGCGATGGCGTCGCGCACCTCCGCGTCATCGGGAGGCCGCAGGGCCCCAAAATGCAAGGCCCAGTCTGTGGGGTTCAGCGATCGGCGTGTGATGCCGGTTCCGACGGCCAAATCAATTGCGATGAGAAACGCCGCGAGGCAGACGCTTTCCTCCTCACCGGGAGGCCAGGGCAGCGTCTTGGCGGTGCCGTCTTGGCGCTTTACTTCCACCTTCACGTGCGTCATCTCTCACCCTTCTCCCTGTGCAACCAACCGGCTAGTCGTGCGATCCGGCCGAAGCGGGAGCGCATAAGCGCACTACTCGTCTACTATGTAGACTCCAGCACCCGGGGGATTGTTACAGGGAGTTGGTTGAGCTTATGAAAAGGGGCTGGAGGCCTGCGCGTGGGTCACACAACGGTCTACAAGTATTCCCGCACCTTGTCCGCCAGGGCGCGCGTGAAGCCCGGCGTGGCGGCGATATCGTCCACCGTCGCCTCGCGGATGCGGGCCACCGACCCGAACTTGCGCAGCAGCGCCTGCTTGCGCTTCGGCCCGATGCCGGGCACGGCATCGAGCGCCGAGCTAACGCCCGCCTTCTGCCGCACGTTCCGGTGGTAGGTGATGGCGAAGCGATGGGCCTCGTCGCGGAGGCGCTGCACCAGGTAGAGGGCCTGGGAGGTGCGCGGCAGCACTATCGGCTCCGAGACGTCCTTCACGAACAGCTCCTCGTTCCGCTTGGCCAGCCCGGCCGCCGGGATGTGAGCCACGGCCAGGTCGCGCATCACGTCCATGGCGGCGCTGAGCTGCCCTTTGCCCCCATCGACGATCACCAGGTCGGGCTGGGGCCAGTGCCCGTCCTGCCCCGCCGGCGCCTCTTCCGGGGCGGGAGCCGCCGCCCGCTTGAACCGCCGGCGCAGCACCTCCTGGAGCATGGCGTAGTCGTTGGCGCCGACCACCGACTTGATGCGGAAGCGGCGGTACTGGGCCGGCGCCGGCCGCCCGTCGACGAAGACCACCATGCTCCCCACCGCGGAGGTGCCCTGGATGTTGGAGATGTCGTAGCACTCGATGCGCCGGGGCAAGGCCGGCAGGTTCAGCTCCTCCTGGAGCTCCTCCAGCGCGGCCCGCGTCTTGCCGGCGTCCGCCAGCCACTTGGCCTGCATCACCTGGAGCGCCTCGCGGGCGTTCTCCTCAGCCGTGGCCACCAGATGGCGCTTCTCGCCCCGCTGCGGCACTATCAGCTCGGCCTTGCTTCCCCGCATCTCCGATAGCCACACCTGGACGAGGGGCGCCTCCGCCGGGCGGGTGGGGAGGAGGATGCGGCGGGGCACGTAGGTGGCCGACTGGTAGAACTGCTTCAGGAAGCCGGCCATCACCTGGTTCTCCGGCTCTTCGGCCACGCCCTCCAGGGTGAAGGTGTCGCGGCCGATGACGTTTCCGCCGCGGATGAAGAAGACCTGGACGCAGGCCTGGTTGTCCTTCCGCGCCAGGCCGAAGACGTCCGTGTCGATGGCGGTGGCGACGGACATGGCTTGCCTCTCCGTGACGTTCTCCACCGCCCGGATCTGGTCGCGCAGAATAGCCGCTCGCTCGAAGTCCAGCCCTTCGGCCGCCTGGTCCATCTTCTGGCGCAGCTCCCGCAGCACCTCGTTGACGCGGCCCTCCAGGAAGAGGATGACCTCGCGGATGACGCTGTCGTACTCCTCCTTCGAGCAGTAGCCGGCGCAGGGAGCGATGCAGCGGTGGATGTAGTAGTCCAAGCAGGGGCGAGGGTCGGTGCCGGTGATGACCTTGGTGCAGGAGCGCCAGGGGAAGAGCTTCTTCACCAGGTCCAGCGTCTTGCGCACGGAGCCGGCGCTGGCGTAGGGCCCGAAGTAGCGGGCGCCGTCGGGCTGGACGCGGCGGGTGATCTCCACCCGCGGCCAGGGTTCGTTCAGGGTGATCTTCAGGTAGGGATAGTGCTTGTCGTCCTTCAGGCGGACGTTGAAGAACGGTTGATGGCGCTTGACCAGCGTTGCCTCCAGGATAAGCGCCTCCTGGGCCGAGGACGTGACGATGTACTCGAAGTCGGCGATCTGCTCCACCAGGCGCCGGGTCTTCGGCTCGAGGCTGCGGGGCGAGCCGAAGTACGAGCGAACGCGGCTGCGTAGGCTGGCTGCCTTGCCCACGTAGATCACCTCGGCCTGGGCGTTGCGCATGATATAGACACCCGGCCGGGCGGGCAGTGTCTGGAGCTGGGCCTGGAAGGAATCGACGGCGCTTATCATCGCATCTCTATTGTATCGCCAGCGGGAACGAGGCCTCAAATGCGGGCGAGTTGACCGAAGGCGGAAGCTGGCCTATGCTTTCGCCCAGTGAGTGCTCGGAGAGAATCGAGGGAGGCGGTGGCGTGATGACAAGGGTGCGAGGACTGAGATTCCTGGCCCTGCTGGCGGTGGTGACCGCTGGCCTAGCCGTGGCCGTGGCCTGCAACGGTGGTGGAGGGAATGAGCAGCCGACTGGCACGTCGGGCCCGATCAGCACCATCCCGCCGTCCGCGGGCACACCCGGCAGCACACCCGCCAGCACGCCCGGCGGCACGCCGGCCCCCACCCTGGAGGCCCGCCCCACCCTCACGCCGGGAGCCTACCAGGCGCCGGCGGGCAGCGCCAACCTCTTCGGCAATGGCGGCTTCGAGGAGGGTACGCAATACTGGTTCTCCCTGACCGTCGGCCAGGTGCTCCAGACCAGCAACATCGCCCACTCCGGGCAGGCCAGCGCGCATCTCCAGATGCGCGATACCGCCGACGCCACGGGCGCCAAGGTGTACTACCTGGTGCAGGAAGTGTCGCCGGCGGATTTCCCGGAGCTAATCTCAGGCTACTATCGGGTGGACAACTGGCGGCGGGGCACCTACAAGCAGTACCTCCAGTTCGCGGTGATTGCCTTCGCTCCCACCGACCTGAGCGTCGATAAACAGGGAGCTCCCCTGGCGACGCCCTACCCCAACTATCAGATGCGCTATCCCTTGGCGGGCGTCCCCGAGGAGCCATTCGCCATCGGCAATGGCATCTTCAAGTTCCTGGGCCGAGCCGATCCCGTCCAGGGCCAGTGGGTGTACTTCGAGGCGAACATCAAGAACGACTTCCAGCAGCTGTGGGGCGCCGTGCCGCAAGGCTACTCCAAGATCCGCATCCTGTTCGAGGTGCGTTACGACGACAAGACGGCGGGGGCACCCGCCGAGGCCGACGTCTACTACGACGATCTGTACCTCGGCCCCGCCGACGCGAACCCCAACAAGCCCTAAGGGGCCTGCCGGCTCATCGCGGGCTTCCCTCTCGGGCCGCGTCGTCGCCGACGACGCCCTGGGGCACGGCCGCGATCTCCGGCCGCCGGCCGGCGCGCTGGGTGGCCAGATAGGCGAGCGCCACTAGCACGCCGACGGCACAGATGGCGGCTTCGATAGCGATCGTGGGCCGGACGCCGGCTCGCTCTGCCATGAAGCCCGTCAGCTCACTGCCGATAGGGGTCGTGCCCAGGAACAGCAGCATGTAGATGCTCATAACCCGGCCCCGAAGGTGGTCGGGGGCTATGATCTGAAGGCTGCTGTTGGCCGTCGCCGTGAAGGCGATGCTCGCCGCCCCCAGGACCACCAGCACCACGAGAGTCACCGCGTACCACTGCGAGGCGGCCAGAGCCGCCAAGAGGACGGCGAAGGCCACCGCGCCGATGAGGAGCATTCCCCGGGTTGCCTTTCGCGCCGTCGCCAGGGCCAGCGCGGCCGCCAGCGAGCCGACGGCCATCGTCGAGCTCATGGCACCGAAGCCGATGGAGCCGACATGGAGGACGTTCCGGGCCAGGAGCGGTAGGACGACCGTGAAGTTGTAGCCGAAGGTGCCGATGGACGCCATCAGGATGACGATGAACAGGATGGCGGGCGTTCGCAGCGAGTAGCGGAGTCCCTCGGCGACCTGCTCCAGGACGTGGCCGTCGCCGCTTCGCCCCGCAGGGTACAGGAGGCTCGACTTTATGAGCAGCAGGCCGATGATCACGGCGATGAAGCTGACGCCGTTGATGAAGAAGGCGGTGCCAACCCCGGCGACGGCGATGATAACGCCGCCCATCGCTGGCCCGATGAGGCGGGCGCTGTTGAACAGACTGGAGTTCAGGGCCACCGCATTCACCACGTCGTCGCGGCCGACCATCTCCACCACGAACGCCTGGCGCGTCGGGTTGTCGAGGGCGTTGGTCAAGCCCAGCATCGCCGCGAGCGAATAGACCTGCCACAGGGCTATGAGGCCGCTCCAGGTCAGGAAGGCCAGCGCGAACGCCTGCATCATGGCGGCGGTCTGGGTAATAACCAGAATGCGGCGCTTCGGCAGTTTGTCGGCGAGGACGCCGCCGAACAAGACGAGGAGAGAGACGGGCAGGAACTGGAGCATGGTCACCGTGCCCAGGGCGAGAGGCGAGTGGGTGAGATCGAGGACGAGCCACGCCTGGCCGATGGACTGCATCCAGGTGCCGGTGACCGAGATCATCTGGCCGAAGAAGAACAAGCGGTAGTTGTAGTTTCGCAACGAGCCGAACGTGCGGGCCATGGTTCTCGCTGCGGCGCCGGGCGGGGGCATGGCCTCCGGGAGGAGGACTTGCGGCTCGGCGTCTTCCCAGGGGCGCGGCGGCGGTCTATTGCCGTCGGTGGATTTGTTTCGGCCTGTCTCCATGGGGCTTGTCACCACTTTATCATAGATACGTCTAGCGGGCCGCGAGGGGCATCGAATCGGGGAGCCCGGGTTTGACGTCCTTGCGACCGAGTCTTACCCTCAGCCTGTGGGCGGCAAATGCCGGGTCGCCATCGCTATGGCATCGAGCGCGACCGCGCTAAGACGTGCGCAACCAAGAAAGGAGCGCTGTGGACATGACGGACGGCGCGGCCACTACGGAGAAGAACCGCGATCTGGAGGGCATGTCATTCGAGCTGTATGACCTCATGGCATGCAAGGTCTACTGGGATTTCGGCGACTTTCCCGGCGGAAGGCGCCAGCACAAGTACCTGTTCGCCGTCGCCGCCCCGCCCAACGCCTTCGACCCGGTCTGCGTCAAGCGCATCATGGCCTACGGCCCCAACGGCTTCCAGACCGAGATAACCAACCAAGTATTTAACCAACGGAACGCGGACGGGTACATCCATGACGCGCGCTTCGGCAATTACTGGTACATGAAGAACATGAGGGGCCGCTTCATGGAGCCCGGCGAGCATCGAATCGAAGTCACCTACAAGAACGGGGCCGTGAGCTCGATATCGCGCGTCCAGGACGGCGAGGCGTCGGACGCGTTGCTGAGTTCCTACCTGGAGAACAAGGGCAAGATCAAGTACTTCCCCACGGGCACGCTGCCGAAGGGGAAGGATCTTTCGAACGTCGAGGCCGGATGGACGTCGCTCAAGTCCCTGGACGGAACGGACGCGTTCTACATCTTCCGTCTGGCCAAAGCCGAGCGGACGGAAGACTTCGATATCCAGAATCTCGTCTGGTGGGACAACGTGTTCGTCAACAGGCTCGCTGACCCGATGACCGGGTTCAATAGGGACCGCATCGTCATCAAGGAAGCACTGGAGCCGGGCGTGGGCTACGGTTGGTGGACGGAGATCACCGACTCTAACCGGATGGGCGGATCGAATCTCTGCATCTTCCAACCGGTCCAGCTATTCAGAACGCCGTAGGCCCGCGCAAGCGGGGCATTCCTCGACCGCAGCTCGCGAGCGGCCGCGAAGTGGTGCCGCGAGGTGTGAAGTCGCTTGGTCGCGAAACGGCGAAGGCCGCCCGCAGGCGACCGTTCGCTGCCGGAATGGGGCTCTGGTGGCAGCGGCAAGATTCGAACTTGCGACCAAGGGCTTATGAGTCCCCTGCTCTACCACTGAGCTACGCTGCCACCCGTGTCGGCAGGGCGATTATATCAGGGGCGGGCGAAGCGCTTCAAGACGCGTGGGCCATCGCCGAGAGCCCCCTGGACGCTGGCGCCTGGCGCACGTACCATGGCGGCGCCTGCCCTTCGGCGATGCTTTGGGTCATCGTCCGCGGCGGGCGTAGGAGGTCACCATGGAGATCGAGGGGAAGATCGCCGTCGTCACCGGGGCGGCCAGTGGCATCGGTCGGGCAACGGCCATCGCGCTGGCCAGGGAGGGGGCCGGCCTGGCGCTGGCGGACGTCAACGATGACCGCCTGGAGGAGGTGCGCAAAGAGATAGCGGCGCTCGGCCGCCAGGCTGTGGCGGTGCACACGGACGTGTCGAAGCTGGAGGACGTCCGCAACCTGTTCGACCGGGCCGTCGGCGAGCTGGGGCGGGTCGACATCCTGATGAACAACGCCGGCGTCCACCTGACGGGCCCGGCGGAGAAGATCTCGATGGCCGACTGGCAGTGGCTGGTCGGCATCAACCTGTGGGGCGTGATCCACGGTGTCCACGTCTTTCTGCCGCACCTGCTGGAGCGCGGCAGCGGCCACATCGTGAACACGGCCTCGATGTCTGGGCTGATCGGCGCGGAATCGTCGCTTCCTTACGTGACGACAAAGTTCGCCGTGGTCGGCCTGTCCGAATGCCTGGCCGCGTACCTCCGGCCGAAGGGTATCGGCGTGACGGTCGTCTGTCCCGGCTTCGTGGCGACCAATATCGTCGAGCAGGAGCGCCTCGTGCCCTTCGGCGACGGCTTCGACGACGCGAGGGAGGCCTTCCTCGAGACCATGCAGCGAGGGGACTGGTCGCGGCTCAGCATCCTGCCGGGAGGCGTCGTCAGCCCGGAGGAGGTCGCGGAGAAGGTGGTGCAGGCCATCAAAGAGAACGTCTACCTCGTCTATACCCATCCCGGCCATAAGGAGCTGGTGGCGCAGAAGGCGCAGGACCCGGAAGCCGCCATCAACATGATGGCGGCGCTGCATGTGGCCTGGGACAGCGTGTTCAAGCTCCCGTCTAGCGGCTCTTGACCGCTCCCCAGCGGTCCCAGTAGGTCACCTCCTCGACCGGCCGGCGCGGAGGCGGCCCGAAATGCCCCAGCGGCCGCCCGACGGGGATGAGGGCCATCGTCTCGACGTCGTCGGGGATGCCCAGGAGCGCCTTCACCTCCGCCTCGTGCTCGCGGTGGAGCGTGGTGATGGTGCAGCCCAGGCCCAGGGCGCGCGCGGCGAGCATGAGGTTCTGGACGGCGGGGTAGATCGAGGCCCCCGCCGGCGACATCGGGGCGATGCCGCTCCGGTGCACTGTCACCAGGATCAGCACCGGCGTGTCCGCGAGGTGGTGAGCCAGGTGGTCGGCCGAACGATAGGTCCTGGCGGCGGCCGGATCGGCCTGGGCAGAGTCCCGAAGGCGGCCGTAGCTCCCGTTCCAGGCGTCCAGGTAGTACTCCGCGATCTTCGCCTTGGTCTCCTGGTCGCGGATGACGACGAAGTTCCAGGGCTGGCGGTTGCCGCCGCTGGGCGCCTTGATCGCGGCGTCGAGGATGGTCCAGAGCTCCTCGTCGGAGACGGGGTCGGGCTTGAGGCGGCGCATGGCGCGCAGGGTGCCGATGGCCTCGAAGAGATCCATGGCGGGGCCTCCTTCCACTGGTTCGCCCATTGTAGCAGGTGCTCCCTGCCCAGCGACCGCTCGGCCCCTACGACGACCCGATGTCCACCAGCGTGACGACGCCGGCGGCGTAGCTCTTCTTGGTCCGAATGTTCGCGAACTGCGAGACCTCGCGCTGGGAGACCGGCACGGCGCGCACGATCCGGCCGATGGGCGACATCCAGAAGCGCACGTAGCAACGCGGCTGCGAATAGAAGAGCAGGAGCAGGTGCCCGTTGGGCTCGAGGAGGCGTTGGATGCCGTTGGCGAAGGCGGCGGGCTCGCTCAGGTGGTCGAGGAGCCACTTGGCGACGATAACGTCGTAGCGCTCGCCGGTGTCCTCGAGGGCGGTCGCGTCGCCGCGGCGGAAGGTCACGTCCGGCGGCTCGCCGAACCGCTTCCGGGCAAGGGCCAGCATTGACGGCGAGAAGTCCACGCCGGTGTAGTGCCCGAAGGGCAGCCCCAGGCGGCGCAGGCGGGCCAGGTTGGCCCCTGAGCCGCAGCCCAGGTCGAGGACGTGCGCTTGGGGTGTGACGTAGCGCAGGAGCAGGGAATCGAGGTCTCGCACCGCATTCCGGGCCCACAAGAGCTCCCACTGCGCCCGGAACACATCCCACCAGCGGCCCCCGGCGACGGAGTACAGCCTCTGGACATCAGTGCGGGTCATGGGGACCGACAGGCTCCCTGACAATGTACCGTAGGCTTCATCTAAGGGGTAACTTCTGCCTTGGCCGCTGCCTGGCCGAGTTCATCGGGGAGAAATTCTCCGACGCGTTCGCGCAAATAGTCTAGCAGCTCTGGATCAGCGGTGATATCTATCTGGTCCTCGAGGAACTTCAACTCCTCGCGGCGCCTGTCGAGGTAGTCCGACCACCGGAGGGCCCACAGCTCGCTAGGGTGCTGAAGGCTAGGGCGCGACAGCAGTCCGGGTTCCTCGCCACGCTGGTAAGACTTGGTGACGGCGTCTGATATCTGTGCGGAGACCAAGACGAAGGTGAATCTATGGCTATTGCTCTTCTGACCCCACACCGGGCTCTCCACGATCTTGGTGGCGTATCGGTTTAGTTGGCTCACGTGACTAATCCCGATTTTGACGGAGGGTCGTTTCAACTCCACGACGAGGTGCTGATGAAACTTCGCCCCCTCGTTCCATTGTGTGCACGCAAGATAGAGGTCGGGTATATCGCGGAGCTCGGGATCCACATCGATAAGATCCTCTGGGTGTTCGGCGTCTAACGCCGTCGCAACATCGTGCAGGAGTTTGCTGAGCGGGCGGTCCGATCCCATAAGGTGGAATTGCTCGCCGAACACCCAGGTATGACCCTCAATGATCTTATGAAGCTGACGTCGCTCCTTCACCCACTTGGCGGGGTCCCCGTACACCAGGACCCCCAGTTCTTCGAGAAACCTAAGCCTATCGACGAGCAAATCCGCCACGGCGATTATGGAACTAAGCGAAGTCCGTCTTAGAAGGGACGCAAAGCGGGTCACCTCCTCACCCTTCAGGCCGAGGACGCTGGTGAGGACAGATGCCAAATCCCCGCTCTGCAGGAGGTGCCGGGTCAGAGCGAAGATCAACTTCTGCTGGTTGGTTGGCGCGCTTGCGATCCGATACTGCTCTTCTAAGGTCAAGAGCAGACCGTCATAGAGCTGCCGCTGGTACCGATCCACGGGGGTGAGTGGAGGATTCCTGAACGGGTAGTAGGGTTGCTTCCGGGCCACCTCCAGGAACGCTCTTGCCTGGTCTCCTTGTCGCTGTGCGATGAAACGCTTCGCCCGCCTGGAGGTCTCGCTCTTGAGCGCTTGGAACCCGGGATCAAAGTCGGCCAGTTCCGACTTGGCCGTATTCGTTAGATCGGAGAGGTAAGGAGAGTCCACTAGGCCCAAGTATTTCTTGCCCGGTATGCCCTCGTCCCCCAAGATCTCCTGGCTGACCGTGGTGCCCTTCGTAGCGAAGACTAAGAGACTCGGAACGGACTGTTCCACCTGTTGCCCAAGTACCATGTGGTGCAGACTCGCGTCAGGCAATTCACCCTCGCCACGTATCTCTTCATCTAGGCGCTCGTCAACGAACTCATCCAGGCGGACGGGCTCGTCGTTGACCCAGATTCCCACCTCGTCTTCGTAGCGAGCTAGGTAAGCCGCGAAGGAGTTGAACAGGACACGTTTCACCGATTTGGGGGAAGAGAACAGTCTGGTCACATCCTCTCGGTGGCTCAGCGTCATGTCTACAACTGTTCCCGTTGCAGCATCGGCGACGATGTTCTCAGCGACCTCTATTCCCCTTCGCCCTGGCACCATGATCCATGTCTGTTCAACCGTTGCGGCATCTGTTCGTGCTACGGTTTGCCACCTCGACTCAACAGCGAGGGCAAAAACCGCGAACCGCCCGATCCCGCGGGATCCGATCAGTTCCCTTCGACGGTCAACGCGCCTTACATGCACCCCCACGGCCCCGAACGCGTCCTGCATCTCAGAAGGTGATATGCCTACGCCGTCATCGCCTATCACTACTCTGTCCGGCGCATCAAGTTCGTTGAAGTAGATACGGATGTCCACGCGGCTGCAATCGGCGTCCAACGCATTGGCGACAAGCTGTTTCAGAGCGTCAGCCGCCCGGTAGAGGGCGCTACCGAGTTGCTTGCTCAGAAGATCGGGGTGGATCGAGAAGTCTACCTTCCGGCTCTGCTGCATGGCTGCGACTCCTCCAAGCGAACGGTCGGCACCATTATAACTCGCCGGCGCCATGGGCGGGCGGCGGTAGGCTAGAGGTAGGCCGGGTCCAGGTAGAAGCGCCCTATCTCGTGGGCGGCCGGCACGGCAAGCCCGGCGGCGAAGAAGCGGAAGTCGGCGCTGACACGGGCCTCAGCCGGCAGGAAGGGATAGAGGCCGTCGTCCGGGTCGAGATGGATGGAGAGGTGGTCGCGTCCCCAGGACGCCGCGATCCCCAACAGGTGATCGAGCAGCTCCACCATTCGCTGTTCGCCGCCTTCAGCGTAGCCGAAGTCGAACACGGAGGCGCCGCTGCTCGTCGTCTCCTCGCCGCTGGCCTTGACCCGCCGCGTCGCCCCCCACCAGCGCCCCAGGTCGAGCAAGCCGGCCACCGCCAGCAGGCGACCGGCCTTTCCTTCGATGCCCCACCAGTTCTGCCAGCCGTACTCGGGGGTGCGCGTCAGGCGGGCCTGGAGGCGCTCTTCGGTGTACGGCGCGAACAGCTCCTTGCCGGTGTGGGTGCGGTTCAGGATAGCAACGACCTCCTCGGCCCGCTCCGGCCCCAACCGCACCGCATCGACTTGTGTCCGCGGGCCGGCCTCCGTATCCAGATCGACAAGATGAAGTGCGCAGGGCCAGAGGCGCATGCCTCCCCGCTGCACGGCAGTCAGCGATGCGCTGTTGTCGGCGGAGATCAGCCAGTAGGCAGAATCGAAGGGCTTTCTCCTTGCTCGCCAGGAGTCCATCAGAGCCCAAATGAGAACGCTGCTGATGCGCCGGCGATGGAACTCGGGGCGGACGCGCCCCTTCTGGATGTAGAGAAGGGCCCGCGGCCTGCCCAACAGCGGCACGCGGTGCCAGGCGGCAGCGCAAACGCCGATCAGCCGTCCGTCCTCCTCGGCCACCATCACTCGCGCGTCGTCCTGGAGGGAGAACGAGGCGAAGTAGTCGGGACTGCGATCCATGGCAAGCTCGGCATTCCCCAGGTCCAGCGGCGAGCTGCGCTCCAGCTCCAGGAGCGCCTCGTTGTCGGCGGCGGTGGCTTCGCGGACAGAGAAGCTCGCGGTTAGCGACGACATAGCCTTGCCCTTTCCGCGCTCACGGCACCCCGCATCCTATCTGACAGGCGCGAAGGTTGGCAAGGGGGAGAAGCCGGGCCGCCCGTCGGCTCCGAGCCCTTCTCGTGTGCGATGATGCCTGTCTTGACGGCTTCAGAGGGCCGGGGTAGAATCTGGGCGCGGGTCAGATGGGCGGTTAGCTCAGCGGGAGAGCGCTTGCTTCACACGCAAGAGGCCGCAGGTTCAAGCCCTGCACCGCCCACCACAGATACAGAAGTCACCCCTTACCTGGACAAATGGTCCCCTTGACCCCAGGCACAGCGCTTAGTAGGTCACAACGTGTTTCGATACGGCCGATGCGTGGAAGCGGCGGCCTTCGCGACGAACGACCTATGCGCCCTCTTAATGATAACTATCGGCAGGATGTGGGGCCCGAGTGGCCTCGGCCGCCGCTTACTCGCGGGGCGGCTCTTGTTCGGCAGGCTCGATGTTGGGCTGGGGAGTCATCCGAAAATACGGCTTCAGTTCTCTGTAGCCCTTTGGGAAGAGCTTGTCGGCCTCTTCTTTGCGGATCGAGGGCAGGATCACAACGTCATCGCCAGCCTTCCAGTTCGCGGGTGTCGCGACCTTCTGGTCATCAGTAAGCTGCAACGAGTCGATAACTCGCAGCACCTCGTCGAAGTTGCGCCCTGTCGAGGCAGGATAAGTGTGTATTAGACGCACCGTCTTCTTCGGATCAATGATGAACACGGATCGCACCGTCTCGGTTGCGTGCGCGTTTGGGTGAATCATGTCATACAACTGCGCGACTTTTCGGTCCGCATCAGCAAGCAGTGGAAAGTTGAGCTCCACTCCCTGGGTCTCGGCGATATCGCGTGCCCACATGTCATGGCGGAAAAGAGGATCGACGCTGAGGCCGATCACCTTCACGTTGCGTTTGTCGAATTCCTGCTTCAATCGCGCCACCATTCCCAGCTCGGTTGTGCAAACGGGAGTGAAGTCAGCAGGATGTGAGAAGAGAACCGCCCAACTGTCACCCATCCACTCGTAGAGATGGATGGGTCCTTGCGTTGAATCCTGCGTGAAGTCTGGGGCTTTGTCTCCCAATCGCAGCGACGTTGTTTGCGGCAGGTCTACCTGTCGCCCGGCGCGGCCATGCCCCGGTGCCACCCGGGCGCGCTCGGCTTCGAGACTCCGTGTCTTCTCGGTAACGTATTCCTGTTCTGACGACACAGTCCTTAACCTCCCATCAGCGCAGCCCCGCCGCACGAAGAGATGATATCTAACCCTCGCCTCGTTGTCGCCGTTGCAGGCTATTACAACCCCGTCGCCACCCAGGTCGTGTTACCGACGCCGTGGAACCGGCTATGTGACGGGCAGGCCGAATGTCGCAGCCTAGTAAGGCTATACGCGTCCCAACCTCACCGTGGATCTCACCATAGCCACGGACGACGGGGTTCACCCAAACGAACAAGGGCAACAGTGCAAAGCGAACGCAATCTGGGAAGGTGTGGGGGGAAAGCTGGGTTCCAACTGGGGCTCCAGACGCCTTCCCGGGCGATTAGGCGCGATGCCGGGCGTTTTCGCCTGGGCAACTTGACCCGCCTCAGCCGAGCGGACACCATTCTGCGACGCTGTGGTAGGCCTGGCCGTGAGCGCCCGGGTTTGCAGACCCTACGGCCACCCCTGGGCGATGACCAACCAGACGATGGCGTCGGCCAGAATGGGGTTGACCAGCGCGAGGACTAGAACCCAGCCGTGCATCAGCCGAGCCACCGCCTCCTGGTGTACCGGACGCCTGCGGCGAGGGCGAGGACGGTTGCTGTGCGGTTCCTCCGGCCAGGGGCTCGTAGTCACGGGGCGATGGGCGTGGTGCGGGACACGGGCGCCGCCACCAGGATGAGGAAGGCGTCGTACTTGTTCAGCGGGCGGATGTTGGAGATGTCGGGCCGGCCGGGGAAGTAGCGCTCCAGCCCCCCCGACCACGTAGCGATAGGCGGTGGCGCAGTTCCCGGCGGCGCAAGCGAAGGCCTCCTGAGATGCCGTGCTGTCGGGGACGCACCACCCTTCGTTGTGCCAATTTGGGACCTCACTGGAGGGGGCGGGCGGCTTCGTGAGTCAGATGATAACTGGACGCGTTTCGCTTGCCCTTCCGCAATTGACGGCACAGCGCACAGAGGGGTATGCTTCACACGCAAGAGGCCGCAGGTTCAAACCCTGCACCGCCCACCACAGATACGAGCGTCATCGACAAGCCCCCACAGCGCTCAGCAAGACGCTCACTGAGCATAAACCCACCTCACACTCCGGCGGCGGCGGGCTCTCAACTCTGAACACCACCTCGATAAGGCGCGGCGCTGACGGCTGGCTGGCACGGCGATCGGTACACGAGGCCGACGTCGCCCAGGCCGATCTCGCTGGAGTCGTGGAGGCGATATCGCTCTCCGCTGCGCAGGGCGTGGTCGTCCACCACCACACCGTCTGCCGCGATCGCCTCGAGGAGGCAGTCGCCCTTCCGACGGGGAACGATGCGGGCCCATCGCTTCTCTAGGCCCAAGTCGATGTCGTCATTGGGGCCCCCGACCGTCAGCGGCCGACGGAACAAGGTGCGACCGTGCCGCGACTCGAGATCGTAGGCCCGTCCCGGTGGCACCGACTCCAGGTAGCCGCGCAGGATGGGGCGTCCGAAACGGGCATAGCCGGCGCAGGTCGCGACCAGCCCGCCGACGAGGAGCGGCCCCAGGATGAAGGCCAGCGGGAGGCTGCCGCCGCCGCCCGCAGTGGCAGTTGCGGTTGGCGCGGGCATTGGCGTCCGCGTGGGCCGCGGAGCGGACGGCGTCGCCCCGACCTGAGCGGTCTGAGTTGCCCCAGCCGGCGCCGGCGAAGACGCCCCTGCTGGCGCGAATGATATCGATGTCTCAAAGCTGCGGCGAGCGATGGTTCCGTCCGCCGTCTGTGACACCAGGGCAATGTCGTACTTCCCCTCCGCCCCACCTATCGAGACCGTCCCCGCGTACTCCCCCGACGGTGCTCCCCCAAGAGCTCCCTCGTAGGACTTCCCGTCCGGTCCGGTGACCGTGACCGCCACGGTGGCGCCATCCACCGGCGTCTCCTCTCCCGTCTGAGGGTCGCGGGCGGTCAGGCGCACTGCCGCTTCTAGGGGCGCTCCGGCGTCCAGGCGCTGAGAGGACGCCGGGCGCAGCCACACAACCTCCAGTAGTGTCCGCGGCGTCGACGAGATCGCCAGACAGGACTCGCCTTCGGCCGCTCCCGCTATCGTCACCGTCCAGGTTCCCCTCGCGGGCTGCTCGATGTTGAAGGCGTCGTAGCGGGTGTCGCCTCCGGTGCGGCTGGCCGGCTTGCCATCGGGGCCGGCCACCGTCACCGTCGGCCGCAGATCGCTGGGGTAGGTCACGAACAGAGACAGCGTCGAAACGAACTGGTGAACCGGGAAGGTCACGCTGCGCTGCTCGCCCGGAGCCAGACAATCGCTGAACAGGACCTCGAAAACGTCCAGTTTGTTGGCCGCGAAGATCTCTTGGAAGACCAGCGTCAGTTCGCGGGCCTCGGGCGCCTGACGGTACAGCCCGCCTCCGTTCTCCGCCAGCTTCTGGAGGAAGGCCGGATCCACCGCGCTGGCCAGGGAGACCGCGAAGAGCTTCCACTGCTTCTCTCCGAACCCGGCCGCCAGGTCGAACACCGCGTTCCGCTCTGCTTCCTGCTGCTGGGCTGAGAGATTCGGCCAGTCGGGCGGGTGGAGCTCTCCATCAGTCAGGAATATCCCGAATCTAATGGAGTTGGACCCCTTCTCCAACTCTGCCAGCCCCGCCTCCAGGCCGGCCCGCATGTTCGTGTTTGCTGCCGGAGCGACCGGACTGAGCTGCTTCTTGATGGATTCCTTGCTCGCCGCGTCTGTCACTTTCGTCAGCGGTACCAACACCCTGCTATCGTCCGCGAAGAGAACCACGCTGATCTCGTCTCCGACCTCCAAGAGGTCCACTAACTGGCTGGCCGCCGCGAAGCGGAGGCTGGCAGGGTCTGTGTCGGCCATGCTCGCCGAGTTGTCGATGAAGAGGACGACGGAAATGCTCTGCTGCCCTTCGGCGGCCGTCGGTGGGTTGGAGGACTCCAGGGTGGGGAAGGTCGCTTCGGCAACCGCCGCGGCCACTGCGATGGCAGCTACTGCCAGCAGCGCTGGAAGAACCAAGCGCAAGGCCTTCATGTGGGCTGCTCCCTAGCACGCGGACGTCCGCCTGGTGCGCCAACTCGTCGGCGCTTCCGCAGGACGAACACGTCCACCGATACGGTAAGACGCCACGGCGGGCCTCAGGTTACAGTGCGGCCGATGCTCAAGGTCTACGCATGGTTCGCCAAGAGGGTGAGGTCAGGGCGTGGCGCGAGCGTGACCGGCCGCCCGCCGATCACGAGCGGGAGAGATCGGCCTTGCCAACCCCCGCGCCTACGGTTAGCATAGGGCCACGATGGAGCCGCGCATCCAGTATGCCCAGACCGTGGACGGGGTGAACATCGCCTTCTGGGCGCTCGGGGAAGGCCCTCCTCTGGTGGAGCTGCCAACCATTCCCGTCAGCCACATTGAGATGGAGTGGCAGACACCCGAGTGGCGTGCCTGGTACGAACCGTTGGCACGAACAAGAACGGTCGTGCGGTACGACTGCCGGGGAGCGGGGCTATCGGACCGCGATGTGACCGACTTCTCGCTGGACGCCCAGCTTCACGACCTGAACGCGGTGGTTGACCGGCTGGGCCTGGACAGATTCGTCCTCCTTGGCACTATCCACTCGGGGCCGGTGGCAATCGCCTATGCGGCGCAGCATCTAGAGCGGGTCTCACACCTTGTCCTGTGGCACTCCTGGGCCCGAACGCTCGACGCAGCAACGCCGCAGTTTACGGCACTGGCCCGACTGCGACATACGGATTGGGACGTGTACACCGAGACAGTGGCGCACACCCTCCTGGGGTGGTCGGAAGGTGAGGCGGCGCATCGCTATGCCGCGCTGATGCGGGAAGCCATCGCGCCGGAGACGATGAGGGCGGCTCTCACCGCCATCGGCCAGTTCGACGTTACGGATATGCTGTCGCAGGTGAAGGTGCCGACCCTCGTGCTTCAGCGGCGACAGCTCTCCTGGCTTACCGCGGACGTGGCCCGCGGCCTTGCCTCCCGGATACCGGACGCCCGTCTGGTTCTCTTGGAGGGGGAGTCGGGGGCGATCTACCTCGGCGACACGGCTGCGGTGCGGAGAACCATCCACGCCTTCCTGGGCGAGGAAGAGGAGGCTGCGATCTGGGCCGAGCCGCTCGGCGCCGGCGCTCTGCGGACGATCCTGTTCACCGACGTGGAGGGCTCGACGGCGCTCACGCAGCGCCTGGGCGACGCCAAGGCGCGGGAGGTGCTTAGGGCCCACGAGCGTGTCGTTCTGGACGCGCTGCGCATCCACGGGGGCATGGACGTCAAGACCCTGGGCGATGGCTTCATGGCCTCCTTCTCCTCGGCCATCCGAGCCCTGGAGTGCGCCATTGCCATGCAGAGGGCCTTCGCCGAGCACAACCAGACGGCGGAAGAGCCGATCAGGGTGCGCATTGGGCTGAACGCGGGGGAGCCGATATCGGAGGAGAAGGAGCTGTTCGGCACGGCGGTGAATCTGGCCGCGCGCATCGCGGCCGCCGCGCAGGGTGGGGAGATCCTCGCCTCGGACGTCGTGCGACAGCTGGTGGCGGGCAAGGGGTTCCTGTTTCGCGACCGGGGCGAGGTAGCGCTGCGCGGCTTCGAGGACCCAGTGCGGATCTACGAAGTGCGGTGGGAGGAGTAGCTCTCTCCGGTTGCCCGCGTCGGTGAACAACGCGGGGCGCCCCCTAATTGGCCGGCGGTCATGTCCCCGAGCCGGTAGGTCCGGAGAGCCAGCGAACTTTCCTGACGCGCGCACGGACCTCGGCCAATCATCTTCAGTCCTACGCATTCCACCGCCGGGGCCTAAGAATCCCTCGGAGTGCCGCCAGTCGTAAGAAAGGGGGAGAGGAACCTTGGCAAGAAGGAGGAAGTCGTGATCGGGGAAAGGGTTCGGCACTACGAAGGGACGAAGACGGATCTGGGTGTCTTGCAGGGCAAGATCGAAGAGTACCTGAAGGGCGACGGCTTCAAGGTTCAGTCCTCGACGGCGAGCCCTCACGGTACGGTGATTCAGGCCAAGAAGGGCGGCTTCCTGAGCGCCGTGATAGCCGCAGACAGGGCCTTCACGATCCTGATCGACGGTGAGCCCAACAACTTCACCGTCAGAGTGGGGATCGGCAAGTGGCTCGAACACCTCGGCGTGACGGCGGTGGAAATGCTCTTGATATCTGAGCTGTTCCTCCTCGTCGATGTTCCGGAGACGCTCTGGAACTTCGAAGTGGAGAACAAGATACTCAAGCAGATAGATTCGTTCGTGGGTGCAGCGGCCCCGGCACCGGCAACGTAAGGGGGTTCTTCCGCCTGTAGTCCATTTCGCTCTTGCAGACGCAGCGCAAACAGTGGTACGCTTCGCACACTAGAAGACCGACAGATCGGGGAAATCGCCAGCGCGCCGAAGTGGCGGAACGGCAGACGCGCTACGTTCAGGGCGTAGTGCCCGCAAGGGCGTGTGGGTTCAAGTCCCACCTTCGGCACCAACCGCCAGACAAGGGAGGGCCATGTGTCCGTGGCCCTCGTGATGCGCGCTCGTAGCTCAGTCTGGATAGAGCGCAGCCCTGCGGAGGCTGAGGCCGCGGGTTCGAGTCCCGCCGAGCGCGCCATTTGCTTTGCCGCCGTGAGCAGTCCGGATAGGGTCCGCCTGAGGCGGAGAGGCCGAGGCCGCGGGTCAGAAGTGGTCGGCGGTGAACGGCGGGCAGACCACAGCGAAGACGCGGTCGGCGGCGGCGAGAGCGGCCTCGCGGTGCACCTTCATCAGCCCGCCGCGGGCCGCCTGGCTGGGGCTGAGGAAGCCGTTGAACAACGCCGCAAGCACGGAAACGTCCAGGGATAGATCGGGCGCCTCAGTGCACTTCTGGGCCAGTGTGCGGCCGCCTTCCGCCTCCAGGCGCCAGACGCCGGCGTTCCAGGGGGCGGCCTTGTCGGTCAGGTCTATGGTCAGGGACAGAGCCGACGTCTCGACTAGGCAGGGGCGCGCGGCGAAGGCGCTGGCCACGTCTACCACTCGCAGCAGGATCCACGGGTCGTAGGCTACCTCCACCCGCCCGGGGTCATCCACTAGGCTGAGGAAGGGGTCGTCCGGAGGCGCCCGCCACTCGAGCTGACTGGTGAGGTCGTGGTGCAGAAGGTAGTGCACCAGGCCCACGTAGGCATCTCCGTCCAGGGCCACGAAATCGCGGACGCGCAGGCGCTGCCCGGCGTCGGGCCTGGCCGGCGGGACCGGCTGGCGCGAGATGTCGTAGACGACGTAGCCGCGCCACAGGTTCTCGGCGCCGGCCCAGACCGCCACCTCCAGATGATCGCGGCGGCGCTCGTACAAGCTGCGCAGAACGGCTGCCCGCCACCAGTGCTCGCTGCGGTGGAGATAGCCATTGCGCCGAGCGATGAACGTGCGATAGACGGCGTCCAGCTCGGCCCACTCGTGGTGGGAGACCCGGAGCGGCTTGCCGGGCGGCGGCGCCGGCTCCACGAGGGCAATGTCGCGGGGGCGGAACGAGTAGCGTAGTGTCCGGCCTGCCGCCATCCAGCCGTAGCGCCGGTAGAGGGCGAAGTGCGGCGTGTACAAGCCCGACAGGACTTGTCCTTCGTCGCGCATCATCTCGAGGGCGCGGGTCAGGAGCTGGCCCACGTAGCCCTTACGGCGATGCTCCGGCAGGCAGGCCACGGTGCTGACGCCGGTAAAGGGCTGGGCGCCGCCGTTCACCGCCATCGCCAGGGGCAGGAGGCTCAGGATGGCCACCACCTGCCCTTCTTGGAAGGCCGCCAGCGGCCGCAGCAGGCGAAACAGGCGGCGGGCGCCCTCCAGGGCTTCGGGCGAGAGGTCGCCCTCGAAGGAGTAGGCCACCGTGTAGGCGACCTGGTCCAACTCGTCACCTTCCGGCTCGCGGATCTCCAGGCTCATGGCACGCTCCTACGAATGGCGCTGGCTTGACCGCCCTGCCCATCAAGGATACCATCTTGCTGGCGGATAGGGGGCGATTAGCTCAGCTGGAAGAGCGTCTCTCTTACACAGAGAAGGTCGGAGGTTCAAGTCCTCCATCGCCCACCACATATCTAAATAGACCCTCTAACCGGACAGGCAGCCCTCTTGACACGTGCTACAGCGCTTATTGAGCTGTGGGCGTGGAGTTGGACGAGTCCCAGATCCTGGCTCGTTCCAGGCGTGGTAGATCACCGCGGAACGACCTAGCGCGAAGCCCGACAATCTTCGATGCACGAACTAGGCGCCTGCCGGCTCCTAGAGAGCGTGCCCGCGGAGCAGGTGCTCGGATTGTCAATCCGGATCTCGATGGCGAGATAGCGCGAGGCGTACCAGCTTCGACAGCACTTAGAGACAGTTCGGCCTATTTACGAAAACGCTTCAAGGTCCCTAATCTCTGATGGGCGTCGAATTGCCTGGCCAGGAACCCGCCGAGCAGGGCCTCGTGCTCGAAGGGCATCTTGAGCGGCACTCCTGATCAATGGCCAGTGCAACCGCCCAGGCCGTATAATAACCCCGGGACTTGGTGAAGAAGATCCTCGTTGTCGATGACGAGCCCACGCTCGTAGCGACCCTGAAGTACAACCTCGAGCGCGAAGGCTATCAGGTCGTCACTGCGGTGGACGGCGAAGCCGCCCTGTCCGTGGCCCGGGCCGACCATCCCGATCTCATCCTCCTCGACCTCATGCTCCCCGGGCTCGACGGGTTTGACGTCTGTCGCATCCTTCGCCGCGAGATGACGGCGCCCATTCTGATGCTCACCGCGAAGACCGACGAGGTGGACAAGGTGGTGGGGCTGGAACTGGGCGCCGACGACTACGTGACTAAGCCCTTCAGCATGCGGGAGCTTCTGGCCCGCGTGCGCGCGCTCCTCCGCCGCGCCGAGACGGCCCCGGCAGCCGAAACCGAGGCGTTGACAGCGGGTGACCTTCAAGTGGATCTGCGGAGGAGAGAGGCCTCGCGACTCGGCGAGGCTCTGGTCTTGAAGCCCAAAGAGTTCGAGCTGCTGATGTTCCTGCTGCGCAACCGCGGCCGCGCCTTCACCCGTGAACAGCTCTTGGATCAGATATGGGGATATGATTTCGCCGGCGACACCCGCACGGTGGATGTCCACATTAGCTGGCTGCGCCAGAAGATCGAGGATGAGCCCGCCAAGCCCACCCGTCTGATCACCGTCCGCGGGGTCGGATACCGGTTCGAGGGTTAAGGATGCTGGGGAGCCTCCGCTTTCGCACCGCGGCGGCGTATGTCCTGCTCATCGTGGCCGCCTTCGCCGGTCTCGGCCTGTACATCCTTGGCAAGGTGGACGACGACTTCCGCCAGAACATCGAGGCCGATTTGGCTTCGCAGTCTCAGATGGCGGCGAACCTGGCACAGCCCCTTCTCGATGAAGGGGCTCCCCCAGCGGCCTTGGACCAGCTTGCCAAACAGCTGGGCGCCCAGACCGACACCCGCATCACCATCATCGCCCCCGACGGCACCGTACTTGGGGATTCCGAAGCTGACCCTGCCACCATGGATAACCACCTCAACCGACCGGAGGTGGAGGCGGCCGTCCGTTCCGGACAGGGGGAGAGCGCCCGTCGCAGCAGCACCCTGGGCACGGAGTTCACGTACGTCGCCACTCGCGTCAACGCCGGCGACGGCATCGTCGGCATCGTGCGGGTGGCGCGGCCGACGGCGGCCGTCAATGCTTCCCTGTCCGATATCACCCGCTCTGTTCTTATCGCCGTGGTAGTCACGGCAGTGGCGGCCGCCATCCTGAGCCTGGCCATCGGCAGCACCGTCCTGCGTCCGTTGGGGAGGCTGACCCGAGCAGCGCGCAGCATTGCGGCTGGCAACCTCACCGAGCGGGTGAGCCCCCGGCCCCCAGGGGAAGTGGGTCAGCTGGCCGATGCCTTCAACCAGATGGCTCAGAGCCTGGAAGACCTTATGGCAGCCGCTTCCCAGGAGCGGAACCGGCTGACAGCCGCCCTGAACAGCAGCATCGATGCTGTTCTCGCCGTGACCGCCGACGGCCGCATTGCCTTTGCCAACATAGCGGCCGAGCGCCTGTTCCTACGGTCCCACGAAGAGCTAGTGGGCAATCCCTTTGTCTGGGTCATGCCCGACGAGCAGGTGATAGAGGCGCTGCGAGCCAGTCGCGAGGAAGGCTGCCGAGAGACGCGCCTCGTCGGTCGGCCGAACCGCCAGCACCTTCAGGTCATCACCACGCCCATCGTCGGCGGCGGCGAATGGGCGGCCCTGGCCGTCTTCCACGACCTGACCGATGTTAGGCGGGTGGAGGACATGCGCCGCGACTTCGTGGCCAACGTCTCCCACGAGCTGCGAACGCCGCTTGCCTCGATCAAGTCGGTCATCGAGACGCTGCAAGGGGGCGCGCTGGAGGACAAGGAGGCAGCCCAGGAGTTCTTCTCCCGGGCGGACGCAGAGGTCGACCGCCTGGTGCAGATGGTGGAAGAACTGCTGGAGCTATCCCGCATCGAATCGGGAGAGGTGCCACTTGCACGCCAGCCGGTAGAGATGGCCGCGGTCCTGGCTGATGCCTTTGAGCGACTCAGGCCTCAGGCGGAGAAGCAGGGGCTGAGCCTCGCTCTGGACGTGGCCGCCGACCTGCCCCCCATCATCGGCGACGCGGAACGGCTGGAGCGGGTGGTCATCAACCTGATTCATAACGCCCTCAAATTCACTCCCGCCGGCGGCTCCGTCCACGTGTCGGCGAGTTTCGATGGGGGCGCGGTGACGGTCAAAGTGAGCGACACCGGCGTAGGCATCGCCCCCGAGGACTTGCCGCGTATCTTCGAACGTTTCTACAAGGCCGACCGCGCCCGCGGCGTCGGCGGTACCGGCCTGGGCCTGGCGGTGGTGAAGCACACCGTCGAGGCCCACGGCGGCACCGTCAGCGTCCAGACCGAGCCGGGCCACGGCTCCACCTTCACCTTTTCCATTCCGGCCGCCTCCTTGCCCATCAGGCGCTAGCGACCACGCTGTCCCTCTCTGCTCGTTTCACCCTGAGTCCTCGCATTTCACGCTGAATCCTCGCAACAGTAATTCAAGCGGCTCGCCAACTTTTACGCGCTGTTAATCGCCGTTAACGAGCCGTTAAACAAGAATCGGTATCGTGACAATGAGGACAAACGATGAAAACGAAACGTAAGGAGGCAAGCTAGATGCACATGGCACACCGGGCACCTTCGGCCAGACGTTCCCGGAGGTTGCCCGCAGTTCTGGCAGTAGCCCTGGCCGCGGCACTCGCGGCCTTTTTGTTAGCCGCTTGCGGCGGGGGAGCCGAGAGCACTTCTACCGCTAGCCCTGTAGCGACCGGAACCTCCACCGCCACGTCTACCCCTCAGGTCGCCTCCCCCTGCCCGCCGACCGGTTCCGCCAGTGCTTTGACCGGCGCAGGCGCTACGTTCCCCGGTCCTCTCTACTCGAAATGGGTCGCCGAGTTCGACAACCTTTGCCAGGTACAGATCAACTACCAGGCCATTGGTTCCGGTGGCGGCATCAAGGCGATCACCGACAAGACGGTGGACTTCGGCGCCAGCGACGGCATAATGACCGCTGAGCAGGAGGCAGCCGCCAACCAGGCGGGCGGTCCTATTCTCCACATCCCTATGACCAGCGGCGCCGTGGCGGTCGTCTTCAACCTGTCGGGAATCCAGAGCGGCCAGCTCAAGCTCAGCCCCGACGTCCTTGCCGACATCTACCTCAAGAACATCACCAAGTGGAATGACCCGCGCATAACGGCCCTGAACGCGGGCCTCAACCTGCCCGATACGGATATCGCCGTCGTCCACCGCTCCGATGGCTCGGGCACGACCTTCATCTTCACCAACTATCTGAGCAAGGTGAGCTCCGAATGGCAGAGCAAGGTGGGCTACGCCACCTCCGTGAACTGGCCGGGCGACATCGGCGGCGAAGGGAACGCCGGCGTCGCCGCCCAGGTGGCCCAGATCCCCGGCGCGATAGGCTACGTGGAACTGGCCTACGCTACCCAGAACAAGCTGACCTGGGCGGCGATGCGCAACAAGAGCGGCAGCTTCGTGGAGCCGGGCCTGGAGGCGACGACGGCGGCAGCCGTGGGGGTTTCCTTGCCGGACGATATGAAGGTGCTCTTGACAGACTCATCTAACCCCAGCGCCTACCCCATCGTCGGCTTCACCTGGGTGCTCGCCTATCAGAACCAACCGGACAAGGCCAAGGGCCAGGCCCTGGTCTACTACCTCTGGTGGTCTATCCACGATGGCCAGAAATTCACCACGGGCTTGCTTTATGCGCCCCTCTCAGCCGAAGCAGTGAAGAAAGCCGAGGCCGAGATCAAATCGATCACCTACCAAGGACAACCCTTGCTGCAGACTCCATAGACCACGTTGCCCCTGACCGCAGAGAAGGGCCCGGCATCCCCACAGGAGGGGTCCTTCTCGCGGCGTTAGAGATTCAGGCCGGGCGCATTACTGGTAAGGAGGATGGATGGGGGTGAGCGAAGGCGGTAAAGGAAGCCGCGAGGCCACCGCGGCGTTGGCCATGAGGCGGCCGTGGCGAACCGGCAACATGGGAGACGCAGTAGCGCGTGTCATCGCCGTGGGCCTTGGCCTCTCTGTGCTGGCCCTGGCTGGCCTGCTGATCTACGAGCTCATCGATAAGTCCTGGCAGTCGATCACCGCGTTCGGTCCGGGGTTCATTACCGGCACCACATGGGACCCGGTGGCGAGGGAGTTCGGTGCGGCGCCCGCCATCTATGGCACGCTCGCCAGTTCGCTCATCGCACTCGTTCTCGCGGTCCCGGTGAGCCTTGGCGCCGCCATATTCCTCTCGGAGATCGCTCCGCCCTGGCTGCGCAACCCGTTCTCCTTCCTGGTGGAGATGCTGGCCGCGCTGCCCAGCGTGGTGCTTGGGCTGTGGGGAATCTACGTGCTGATCCCGTGGGTGCGCGACTTCGTGGAGAAGTCGACGCTGGGCCATCTGAGCTTCATTCCTCTCTTCTCCGGCCCGCCTTTCGGCCTCGGCATGCTGGCCGCAGGTCTGATCCTGTCCATCATGGTTCTGCCCATCATCACGGCCATCTCCCGGGACGTGATGCTCGCCGTGCCGGACAGCCAGAGGGAGGCGATGGTAGCCCTGGGAGCCACCAAGTGGGAAGTGATCTCTGGCGCCGTCCTGCCCTACTGTCGGTCGGGCCTGGTTGGGGCGGTCATTTTGGGCCTGGGGCGGGCCCTGGGCGAGACGATGGCTGTAACCATGGTCATCGGCAAGGGGTACAACATCACGGCTTCTCTGTTCCGGCCGGCCAGCACCGCCGCCAGCACGGTCGCCGGCGAATTCAACGAGGCCACCTATGGCCTCTATATCTCAGCCCTCGTCGAGCTGGCATTGATCCTGCTGGCGATAACCCTTCTGGTGAACGTCGTGGCCCGACTGCTAGTCTGGCGGATTGCTCGCTCGCCGGGGGTGATTCGAGAATGAACATCTCAACGCATCAACGCCGCCGGACGACCAATGCCTTTATGCTGGGCCTTTGCGCCGTCTCCGCCTTCCTTGCGGTGGGGGTGCTGGTCTTGATCCTGGGTTTCGTGCTGGCCAAAGGCATTAGCTCGCTCAACATCGACCTGTTTACAAAGGTGCCCGTGCCCGAAGGCGAGCCGGGAGGCGGTGTTGCCAACTCCATCGTCGGCTCTCTCATCATCATCGGCCTCGCAGCCGTGATAGGCATTCCGGTCGGGATTGGTGCCGGCATCTTCCTCTCCGAGTACGCTGGGCACCGCCTGGGCGACGTGGTCCGTTTCACCGCCGACGTCCTCACCGGCGTCCCCTCCATCGTCATCGGCATCTTTGTCTATGGGCTCGTGGTCCTCAGAATGGGCAACTTCTCCGCTCTCGCGGCCGGGATCGCTCTAGCCGTTATCATGCTGCCCATAGTAGCCCGATCTAGCGAGGAGATGCTGAGGCTGGTCCCTCATTCGCAGAGGGAGGCGGCTCTCGCGCTGGGGATCAGCCGCTGGCGGACCATTCTCAGCGTTGTGATCCCGGCGGCTCAGCGGGGTCTCGTCACAGGTGCCCTGCTCGCCATCGCCCGGGCCGCTGGTGAGACGGCGCCACTGCTCTTCACCGCCCTGGGCAACCGCTTCTTGAGCCTGAGCGCAACCGGCGGGCCCATCGACGCCCTTCCGCTGCGCATCTACCGCTACGCCACTGGGCCATACTCCGAGCAGCACCAGCAGGCCTGGGCTGCATCGTTCGTGCTGGTGCTGACAGTCTTTGTTATTAGTCTGACAGCCCGCTTGCTCTTGAGAAGAAGGTAAGGAGCAGAGGATGACCGTTGATTTTCGCCACCGACTGGAGGCCCCTATAATGGGTTACGAGATGCGCGTCGAGCGCGAACCGCAGGCCCCGGTTTCCGAAGGCGAGGCTCTGGCCGGAGGTGTGGTTGTCCGTGATCTGAACGCCTGGTACGGATCATTCCAGGCGTTGCGCGGGATTGACCTGCTGGTAGCGCCGAAACGGATCACCGCGGTCATCGGACCTTCCGGCTGCGGCAAGTCAACCTTCATCCGGTGCCTCAACAGGATGCACGAGGTAGTCCCGAAGGCCCGTGCCACCGGTCAGGTGCTTCTGCGCGGCGAGGACATATACGCTCCCGGCATCGATCCTGTCGAGGTGCGCCGGCGCGTGGGAATGGTTTTTCAGAGGCCCAATCCCTTCCCGACGATGTCCGTGTTCGATAACGTGGCGGCGGGACTGCGGCTCAACGGCTTCCTCGTCCGGCACAGCCAGACTGTGGAGACCGTCGAGAAGAGCCTGCAGCAGGCGGCTCTGTGGGACGAGGTGAACGATAAGCTCGCCCGGCCGGCCACAGAGCTGTCCGGGGGCCAGCAGCAGCGTTTGTGCATAGCCCGCGCCCTGGCGGTTGAGCCGGAGGTGGTGCTGATGGATGAGCCCTGCTCGGCCCTTGACCCCGTTGCCACCCTGAAGATCGAGGACCTCATGAGAGAACTGGCGAAGGAGTACACGATCGTCATTGTCACCCACAACATGCAGCAGGCGGCTCGCGTGTCCGACTACACAGCAGTGATGATGATGGCGGAAGACCGGGCGGGCGAGATGGTCGAGTTCGCCAGCACGCGGGAAGTGTTCACAAACCCGAAGGACCGGCGAACTGAGGACTACATCACTGGCCGCTTCGGCTAGATCCGCGCAGAACAATGAAACGGGTTCTTTTCCTTTGCACACACAACTCAGCCCGCAGCCAGATGGCGGAGGCCCTGCTGCGCCATCTATCCGCCGGGCGCTTCGGGGTCTTCAGTGCGGGTACAAGGCCGACGACCGTTCACCCCATGGCCGTGGCCGTCATGCAGCAAATTGGCATCGACATGAGCGGGCAGCGATCGAAAGATGTGGCCGTGTACGTCCAGGACTCCTTTGACTACCTGATCACCGTCTGCGACCAGGCCCGAGAGGAGTGCCCTATCTTCCCCGCCGCCCGGCGGCAGTTCCACTGGAGCCTATCTGACCCGGCGGCGGTGGAAGGCGACGAAGCTGCCCGCCTGACTGTTTTCCGCCGGGTTCGAGACGACCTGGCCGCCCGCATCCGGGAATTGATTGCAGGAGCAGAGCCATGACCCGCACGGCCTTTGAACGTGAACTAGCCGAGATCCAGGAGGACATGCTGGTGCTGGCCGGCATGGTGGAGAGCGCCATCGAGCGGGGTATCCAGGCGCTGCGCAACCGGGACGCCGAGCTGGCCCGCGAGATCATCGCCGACGACGTCAAGATCAACCGCAAGCGCTACGAGACTGAGGAGAGGTGCCTCGAGCTCATCGCTACCCAGCAGCCCCTCGCCGGCGACCTTCGCACCATCGTGTCCGTCCTCTTCATCATCGTCGACCTAGAGCGCATGGGCGACCACGCCGAGGGCATCGCCAAGGTCGCCCTCATGCTGGCCGATGAGCCACCCCTCAAGCCGTACATCGACATCCCCCGGATGGCCCAGATTGCCACTCGCATGCTTATGGGGAGCATGGAGGCCTTCAAGCACCGCGACGCCGACCGTGCCCGCGCCATCTGCAACGAGGACGACGAGGTGGACGCCCTATACGACCAGGTATACCGGGAGCTCCTCACCTACATGCTCCAGGATCCAAGAACGATCCAGCGGGCTACCTATTTAACCTGGGTCGCCCACAACCTGGAACGCATCGCCGATCGGGCGACCAACATCTGCGAGCGTGTGGTCTACCTGGTGGAAGGCAAGATCGAGGAACTGAACGTCTCTATGTACTGATGCCGGCCGCTAGGCGTGAACTGTGTCAGCATCGGCGAGAGGGTCTCGGCAACGTGGGCCAGGCCAATGACATTGCAGCCTTTGGCCAATTTTGGGAGCGGGCGAAAAAACGGGCGGCCTGCGGGAGACGCCATCGTATCTGCACGCAGGCCTCGTGGAGGGCCGGGTGGGATCGAACCCACGACTCCCGGATTGCCTTCCGCCGAGCTGCCGACGCAAGATTCGGACAACTGGGATTGTAGGTGCCGTGCACTCAACGGCAGCCGCCCCGCGTTTTTCAGATGATAACTGGACGCCTTTCGCTTGGCCCTTGACTATTGCGGCTACAGCGCTTAGGGTCAGATAGCTTACACAGAGAAGGTCGGAGGTTCAAGTCCTCCATCGCCCACCACTTGCAGGATACGAAACCGGCCCTCGGGGCCGGTTCTGTTCGTTGCGGGGCAGCCGTGAAGCACGGCGCCAAAACGAAGGGGGTGGACAGCGGCCATGGCGAGACTCGACGGGAAAGTAGCGATCGTTAGCGGCGGTGCTTCGGGCATCGGCAAGCGCACCGCCGAGGTCTTTGTCGAAGAAGGGGCGCGCGTCGTCATCGCCGACCTGAACGGCGACGGCGTGGCGGCGATGGTCAGCCAGCTCGGCCGCGACTGCGCCGACGGCCTGCAGCTCGACATCCGCGACGAAGAGGCGGTGAAACGGATGGTGGAGCTGGCGTTCTCTCGCTTTGGGCGGCTCGACATCGCCTTCAACAACGCCGGCAGCGGGGGCTTCTGCCCCCTCTTCCAGCACCCGCTCGAAGAGTGGGAGCGGATCGTCAGCATCTTGCTTACCGGCACCTTTCTCTGCGTCAAGCATGAGGCGGTGCGCCTCATCGCCCAGGGGCAGGGCGGCAGCATCATCAACGTGGCCAGCATCAACGCCATCCAGCCGGCGGAAGGCCTGGGCGCCTACTGCTCGGCCAAGGCGGGGGTGATGATGCTCACGAAGATGGCCGCGCTGGAGCTAGGCCGGCACCGCATCCGGGTGAATGGCATCGGCCCCGGCCTGATCCACACGCCCCTCAGCCTGCCGCTCACCAGTATCCCCGGCCTCGAGGACGACTTCGTGCGCGAGGCACCCATCGGGCGGGTGGGCGACCCCGAAGACGTTGCCCGCCTCGCCGTCTACCTGGCGTCCGATGAGTCGTCGCTGATGAGCGGCCAGACCATCTTCATCGATGGTGGCGCCAGCCTGAAGAAGTATCCGGAGCTCTTCAGCTACCTTCGCCTCTAACGACTGGTTGCCTTCGGCGCTAGTATTGGGGGAACTTGACCCCTTCGAACCACACCGCCACGGCGGGGGCGAAGTCGGGCGGGAAGAGGTTCGCCTGGCCGTCAACGATCACGTCCAGCAGGGCGGGCTTACCCGAATCCACTGCCCGCTGGAGGGCCGGCGTGATCTGCCGCGGGTCCTCCACCCGCTCGCCGTACCAGCCGGAGGCCTCGGCCATCCTGTCGTAGCGCACGTCGAAGAAGTCCACGCCGATGTGGCGGCCGGCGAAGGACGCCTCCTGAGCGGCCTTGATGAAGCCGAAGGCCCGGTCGTTGTTCACGATGATGACCACGTTGGTGCCCAGGCGGGCGGCGGTCTCCAGCTCCTGGACGTTCATCATGAAGAAGCCGTCGCCGCAGATGGCGTACACCGGGCGATCGGGGCAGACGAGCTTGGCGGCGATGGCCTTGGGAAGGCCGCCACCGCCCATACCGGAGTCGTCGTGCCAGAGATGGCTGCCCGGCTCATAGATTCGGGTCAGGTAATGGGCCCAGATGCTGGTATCGCCCCCGTCGGTGACAAAGAGGGCATTGCGGGGGAAGAAGGCCCGCGCATCCCTCACCACGCGCAGCGGGTGGATGGGAGCAGCGTCGGAGCTTGCCAGCTTCTCGAAGTTCTGGAGCCAGGCGGCCTGGGCGGCCCGGTATTGAGGGAGCTGGGGGTCTTCCCCTCGCGGCTCGATCATCGTCTCCAGGCGGGCGTGGATGTCCCGCACAACCGCCCTGGCGTCTCCCAGGATCGCCAAATCGACCTGGCGGTTCTCGCCCAGGCTCTCTGGGGCGATATCGACCTGGATGACCTTCTGCTCCTGGGGCTTGCCCCAGAACGGCGGCTTCCCCCACAGGTCGAGGGCGCCCAGACGCGACCCGAGGACAAGCACCAAACCGGCCTGGGCCCGCGCGGCGATGGCTCCGAAGCCCAAGGGTATGAGGTACAGCGGGTGGTCCTCCGGAATGGTGCCGCGGGCGGTGATGCCGGTGGTCATCGGACATCCCAGGAGCTCGGCCAGGGCGATGATCTCGGCAGTCGCTCCTGAGCGTCGCGCTCCCCCGCCGGCGTGGATGACGGGGCTCCTGGCTTGGGCCAGCATCTCGGCGGCCTGCCTGATCAGCTCGGGGTCGCCGGTGGGAAGGACGGTCGGGCGATAGCGGGCGGGAGGCAGGATGGCGATCTCTTCCTCCTCGCCTTCCTCAAAGAGAACATCCACCGGCAAATCAAGGTGCACCGGCCCCGGTCGACCCGTGGTCGCCCGGCGGAAGGCCTCCTGCACCATCTCGGGGATTCGCTTCCAGTGGGAGACGACGGCATTCCACTTGGTGATGGCCTTGAACAAGGTGAGGTGGTCGCATCCCTGGGTGGAGCCGTGGTCAGGGTAAGACTTCCAGGTCTGGTTCTGGGCCGTCAGCACCAGGATGGGGATGCTGTTGACGTAGGCCTCGTAGACCCCCGGCACCAGGTCCACCGCGCCCGGGCCTACCGTCCCCAGGCAGACGCCCACCTTTCCCGTTAACCGCGAATAGGTGTCGGCCATGTGGGCTGCCGCCTGCTCGTGGCGGGTCGTGATGAACTCGACGCCTTCCTCCCGGCCGAAGCGGTGGACGGCGTCCAGCAGGGTGGTTAGCTGGCCACCGGGGATGCCGAAGATGAAGCGTACGTCCTCCTGGATGAGGCACTTGAGCAGGACATCGGCTCCCAGGATCTTGCCCATGTTGCCCTCCTATACGGCGCTCCGCCAGCAAGAGCCTTGCCTGGTCAGAAGGCCGGGCCCTCCTGGGCGATGGCGAACACGGCCTGGCCGTTGACCTCGGCCTTCGTCCTTTCGCCGCGCGCCACCCGCAGAAGAAGGGCCAGAATCCGTTCGCCGACCTGACCGGCGCTCTCGCCGGCCAGGATGGTGCCGGCGTCGAGGTCGATGTCATCGGGCATCGCCGTGAAGAGTTCGGAGGTGGAGGAGATTTCGATCACCGGCACGGTGGGGAATCCGACTGGCGTGCCGCGCCCGGTGGTGAACAGGATGGCGTGGGCTCCGGCCGTCGCCATGCCGGCCATGGTCTCGATGTCATAGCCGGGCGTATCCATCACCACCAGGCCCTTCCTGGTCGGCCGGTCGCCGAAGTCGACCACCTCGCGGATGGGTGAGCTGCCGGCCTTGGCGATGCAGCCCAGGCTTTTCTCGGCGATGGTGGTGAGCCCCGATTCGACGTTGCCGGGGGCCAGAACGCGGCCGGCCAGGGGCCCCAGAATCTCCCGCGCCCGCGCCTCCTGGCGCTCCACCCTGGCCTGAAGCTTGGCGGCTACCGCCTCGCTCTCCGCCGCTTTGAGTAGAGGCCTGAGGGCGCCGATCATCTCCGTGGTCTCCCCGAGAATGACCGTCCCGCCCAGCTCCACCAGCCGGTCGGCGGCCTTTCCGACGGCCGGATTGGCGGTAAGGCCGGAGAACGTGTCCGAGCCGCCGCACTTCAGGCCCACCAGCAGGTCCGCGGCCGTCCCCGTCTGGCGGGGCAGTTCGTCTAGGTCGGCCAGCAACCGGCGGGCCAGGGCCTCCGTTTGATCGGCCGCCTTGCGGGAGCCGCCGACCTCCTGGATGACCACCGTGTCTACAGGCTTCCCGCTGGCGGCCACGGCGCTCCTGAGGAGGGCGGGGGAGACGACCTCGCAGCCAAGGCCCACCAGCACCGCCGCCCCGACGTTTGGGTTCTGCACGAGGCCCGCCAGGCTCTTGATCTGGAGGGCGAGATCAGGGCCGCCGCGGCCGCAGCCGTGGGCGTGCTCCACGGCCACCACCGCCGGTAGCCGGCGCGAGACCTCCCGCACAACCCCCGCCGCGCAGGCTACAGTCGCCAGTACCAGGCAGTGGTTGCGAATGCCGATGCGACCGTCCGGGCGCCGCCAGGCCTGGAAGACGAAGTCCTCGCTCATGCTCGGCGTTCCAGATTATGGGTGTGGACGTGCTCGCCGGCGGCGACGTCGCGGGTGGCGCGGCCGATCTCCTCCCCATAGCGGATCACCGCCTCGCCGCAAGCGATGGGCCGGAGGGCCACCTTGGCGCCCCGGCTGATCGCCTCCGTAGCCCGGACGGCGGTGTCGTCATCGAGCCGCACCACATCGCCCGCTCGAACGTCCGCTGCGACCACCGCCACGCTGTCTTCCGGATGCACCAGTATCGCCAGGACCGACCTGGCTCCCGGCCGGGCCCCAGCCGTCCTGGCGGTGAAGGTGCGTCGGCTGCTGTTCTCTTCGTCGTCGGCTTTCATGGGCTCTCGTCGTTCGCGTGACGTGGCTTCATTTGGCCTGTCGACGCAGCCCCATAGTACGCACAGGGGCGAGGGCTGACAAGCAGGCGGGAGGGGCCGATATTTGCCCCGATTTTCCGGCGGCGGGGCCTTGACAAGAAGCGACAATGCGTATATGTTAATACTAACATAGACGGATAGGTGAGGAGATGCCGAGATTCCACCAAGGTAGCACGACAGCCGCGACACGCATCGAGTTCATAGCCTCCGTGCCGCTGGATCTGGTGAACGCCATGTACTTCACCAGCCTGGCCGGGGAGGCCGAGGGAATCGAGGACTGGCCCGCCCAGGTGCGGCGCGAGATGCGCCCCGACCTGCGGGACGAGCTCGATTTCCTGTTCTCCTATCCCGGCCCAGCGGGCGTCATGGGCGCCGTGAATGATTCGCTCTTCGCTCACCGCGAAACCTGGGGCGACCTAGAAGGACTGCTGCGCTACGTCCGCGAGATGTCGACGGGCGCGGGTGAGCCACCCCGGCGGTCGGGGATCCAGGGACTCGCGCTCTACACCCTCCGCTGGCTGGCCGACAAGCAGGGAGCCACGGTCGACGTGACGGGAGAACCGCGCGAGAAACTGGCCCGGGCGGCCGCCGTCGGCGGCCTCGACGTCAAGGCGGTCCTGGCGGTCTACGACCGGCCGGAAGAGCTGCGGCAGCGCATTCTGGCCCTGATCCAGCGGTTTTACGACGAGCACTACCGCCACGACCTGCCCCGGCGGCTGGGCTGCCTGGAGCGCAGCGTGGCCGCCCACCGCGGTCAACCCACGGGCGACATCAACGGCCTAGTTCGCTCGCTGGTCGGCCGGCCGGACTCCTGCCTGGAAGAGCAGCCCGCGGCCTACACCCACCTGATCTTCGTGCCGTCAGTGGATATGGGCCCCTACTTTTCCTGCGCGGACATCCCACCAGTCCACGGTCTGTACTACCACTGCGAGGCGCGGTTCGTGGGCGAGCCGGCCGAGCAGGGCGAGGAGATGCGCCGGCTGGCGCTGATTCACAAGGCCCTTGCCGACGAGCAGCGGCTGCGCATTCTCCACCTGCTCGGCGGCGGTGAGCTGTACGCCCAGCAGATTGTCGAGCGCACGGGCCTGCACCAGTCGGTGGTCTCGCGCCATCTCGAGTTCATGCGGGCCGTTGGGCTGATCACTAGCCGGCGGCAGAACAACATGAAGTTCTTCTCGCTCAACCCCGCCATGCGGGACGAGTTGGGCAAGACGTTGGACCTCTTTCCGCCAGGGCGCGGTCAAAGCGGCGATGTCGTCTAGAAGGGACACCGGGCGATGTTGATCGATCCTTACGTCAGCGACAAGCTGCGCGAGCTGGAGGCCGAACTGGCCCGGCGTCGGTCTGGGCCGCAGAATCCCGCGCCCAGGCCGGTGGTGGGCGCGCTGGCTGGAGCCGCCGGCCGGGCGCTGCGGCGCATGGGCGAAGGGTTGGAGTCGTGGGCGAACCCCTCTGCGCAGGAGGGTGAAGCTGCCCTGGTTCTGGCCACAAGACAGTCGCTACATTACTCCTCTGAGTCCCTGAGGGACCCCGCCAGGACTCGTAGACGCTGGCGCACGCCTTTCCGGTAGGTCGTCCGCTTTCGTGCCGATGCGGCGGGCTGGCCCGCGACCAGTTGGCCATATCGTCCCCAGTGACGGCCATTAGTCTAGGCTACTCATCAGGTCGGGTTTCCCTCTTGACCACCTCAGGCAGTCGGTGCATAATGCGTCAATCGACGCAGGCACGGCTAGTGGAAGGGAGGGACGCTATGCTCGGCCACATCATCGTGCGATCGTGGGCCTTGAAGGCCCTGATAGCAGTCGCTGGCGCCATCGGGCTCACTGTCTTGGCCTTAGGCGCCATCACGGGCATGTTCGGGTCCGCCTCGGGTGCTCAGGCGGGCTCGACGCAGACCTATCTCGTCCTCTACAAGCAGACGGCCGTCCCGGCTGACGCGGCAAGGGCAATTCAGAAGGCGGGGGGCACGCTGGTCTATACCTACGAGGCCATCGGCGTTGCCGTCGCCCAGTCTGCCAGCGCCTCGTTTCGCGCCAAAGTGATGGCCGACAAGAAGATCGAAGGCGTTTCATCGACCGCTGCGTTCGGCATCCGTCTGAACGACGAGATGGTCGTCGAGGACGCCGGGGGGATGGCATCCAGCGTGGCCAGCTGGGGCGACCCCATGTCCGGCATGCAGTGGGACATGCGTCAGATCCACGTCCCTGAGGCCTACGAGATTACGGGTGGGAGCCCATCGGTCGTCGTCGGGGATATTGACACCGGCCTCGACTACACGCACCCAGACCTAGCCGCCAATGTCGACTTCGCGAACAGCGTCTCGTGCGTCAGCGGCGTGCCGAACCAAGACCCCGCAGCGTGGATGGACGACAACGGCCACGGCACCCACACCGCCGGCACGATTGCTGCGGCCCAAAACGGCATCGGCATAGTCGGCGTCGCGCCCAACGTGAAGATCGCCGGCATCAAGGCGGGCAACGCCGACGGCTACTTCTTCCCGGAGGCGGTTGTCTGCGCGTTCATGTGGGCTGGCTCGCACGACATCGATGTGACCAACAACAGCTACTACGCCGACCCCTGGCTATTCAACTGCCGGAACGACCCCGAGCAGCGCGCCATCTGGAAGGCCGAGCAGCGGGCCATCCGCTGGGCTATGCAGCAGGGCGTGGTCGTCGTTTCAGCTCAGGGCAACGAGAACATCGACCTTTCCAAGCGGAACATTGACACTACCAGCCCTGACAACGCCACGCCTATAACACGCGAGGTGACCAACGCCTGTGTCGTCATCCCGGTGGAGATTCCGGGTGTGATCGGTGTCACTGGAGACGGCGCCAACCTGCAGAAGACCTACTACTCCAGCTACGGCGTTGGAGTGGCGCAGGTGACGGCACCAGGTGGCGATCGTCGCTTCCAGGACCCTGGCGACGGGTCGAGAGGGTATGTCCTCTCAACCTATCCGGGCAATCGATATGCGTTGGCGCAAGGGACATCGATGGCCTCGCCGCACGCAGCCGGTGTGGCCGCGTTGATCCTTAGCGAGTTCGGCAAGATGCCACAGGGGGCGGTGCAGGCGATGATGACCAGCACAGCTGACCCAATGGCTTGCCCGGCCAACCCGTTCAACCCCGGCGGCACCGGTGACTGGCTGGCCATGTGCACGGGCGGTCCGGGCTACAACTCCTTCTACGGGAATGGGCAGGTCAACGCATTGAGTGCTGTGACGAATATGCCGTAGCCGGACGGCGCGAACAGACTCGGCGCAAGCAAGGGGCGCCGCTTGCTGCCGTGACATAGCGGCGCCGTGCCCCTTGCGCGCTCGACGCACCAAGAAGCCGGGCTCAGCCCGGCTTCTTGGTGCGCCCGCCGGTGCGCGGGCGGGCGCGCGCGTTCGCCGACGGC
This sequence comes from uncultured Chloroflexia bacterium, assembly GCA_963701285.1. Lineage (GTDB taxonomy): Bacteria > Chloroflexota > Dehalococcoidia > SM23-28-2 > SM23-28-2. Next base: position 1,337,149 of record OY969584.1, read on the forward strand.
GCGCGCTGTTTGCCACCCAGGTGCCTCGCTTCGCGGAAGACGACCGGTATCGTTCGCCGGTCCTGAAATAGGATCACCAAGGCCAGCAGCAGGTAGGCCGCGCCGTAGCCGTAGCGCACGGCGATGTCGACGTCTTCGCTTGAGAACAGCGGGGCCACGAGTTGGGTGATGAACAGACCGGCCAGCAGCGCCGCCTCGCGGAAAGACATGCTCATGCTGGCGAACACGGCTATGGCGAAGGCCGACTGAGCCCCAGTCAGGAACACCTCCTCCACCTGGCGCGAGTTCATGGGCAGGGGCGAGAGACTCGTCCCGGATATCGCGTAGGCCAGGGGGAGCGTGCCGATGAGCAAGGTCCACTGGTTGACCTTGGAGGAGATGAGCATGGCCATGGCCGCCAGCGCCCGTCCTCGCCAGGCCAGGATGGCCGCCACCGTGAACTCCGGCGCCTCCGAGGCGAGAGGGGCTAGCCACTGCACCAGCAGGTACTGGTCGAGGCCCAGTTGGGTGCCCATCCCTACCAGCCCGTTGGCGAAGGGTTCGGCGGAGGCAAAGATGGCGGCGGCAGAGTAGAGAAACATGGCGATCACCACCGCCCTTCGCCGCCCCGTCGACAGGTCGCCGAGGGTGGCGGCTGGGCCGACCAGCTCCGGCTCCGACGCCGGCGCCCGTGATACCAGGTAGACGTAGCCGAGGAACAGGCTGACCAGCACACCCGTATCGATAAGGGAGAGGTTCCCCTTGAGGGGGATGACGAAGCTGTACAGGGTGGCCGCTGCCAGGAAGACAAGCCCCAGCGACGTGTCGTGGCCGCCCACCTGGAGCACTTTCTTCTTCGAGCGCCGCCAGAACAGGAAGAAGACCATGGGCCAGCCCAGGCCTACCAGCAGGCGGTTGGCCCCCGTCATGTTGGCGGTGGCGAAGTGAGCATGCGCGGGGGTAGTTGGCGCCGTCCAGGCGAAGTACAGGTCGACGGCGTATTCGGGGAGGATGGCGATGAGGGCGATGGCCGCGAGGGCCAGCCCCTGGGAAACGTCCTTCTCCGCCGTCTCCGAGGCCCAGGTGAGGAGGAAGGCGGCGGCCACGATCGCGCCGCCGAAGATGAGCACTCGCTCCACATTCCCCTGGATCGTCGCCACGCTGGCCAGGTCCTCCAGGCCGCGGATGACGATGGCGGGCGCGGAGAGGGAGGCCAGGCCGAGTATCAGGAGCCAGCTCTTGAGGGCCGAGGCGTTCTTCACGGGGCTATCCAGCGACGGCGGGGTGGGTCACAGCACAAAGATCGCGAAGGGCCACGCTCCAGGACGCGGGGTGAGGCGCTTCCTGGCCCGTGACCCTCATATCCGAATGCGTCATCGGTTGGACTAGTGTAGCACGCTGTCCTTTCGATTGACACCCCCTGAGGCCTGCGATACACTTCAGCCCGCAAGACTGGGTTCGGCTTCCCGACAAAGCCGCTGAGGAGCGCCAGGTGCCAAGCCGAAGCAAGAAAGAGTGGCAGGAGACCATCCTGTCTCGAACCCTGGAGCGCCTGCCCGAGCGCGATGACCCCTTCGAGACCAGCACCGGCCAGCCCGTAGATCCGCTTTACACGCCCGAAGACCTGGACCACTGGGACTATCAGCAGCAGGCGGGCTACCCCGGCGAGTTCCCGTTCACGCGCGGCGTTCAGCCCAACATGTACCGCGGCCGCCTGTGGACCATGCGGCAGTACGCCGGCTTCGGCGACGCCGAGGAGTCCAACCGCCGCTATCGTTACCTGCTGTCGCAGGGGCAGACGGGCCTCTCCGTGGCCTTCGACCTGCCCACGCAGATCGGCTACGACTCCGATGACCCCAAGGCCATCGCCGAGGTGGGCAAAGTGGGGGTAGCCATCGCCAGCCTGGCCGACATGGAGATCCTCTTCCAGGAGATACCGCTGGAGAAGGTCACCATCTCCATGACCATCAACGCCACTGCTGCCATCCTGCTGGCGATGTACGTGGCCCTGGCCAAGAAGCAGGGCGCCGACCTTAAGAAGATCGGCGGTACCATCCAGAACGATATCCTGAAGGAGTACATTGCGCGCGGCACCCACATCTTCCCGCCGCGCCCCTCTATGCGTTTGATCACCGACGTCTTTGCCTGGTGCAAGGACAACCTGCCCGCGTGGAACACCATCAGCGTCAGCGGCTACCACATGCGCGAGGCCGGCTGTACGGCTGTGCAAGAGGTGGCCTTCACCCTGGCCGACGCCATCGCCTACATCCAGGCCGCCTTGGACGCCGGCCTCGCTGTCGACGCCTTCGCGCCGCGGGTCTCCTTCTTCTTCGCCTCCTATACCAACCTCCTGGAGGAGGTCGCCAAGTTCCGCGCCGCCCGCCGATTGTGGGCGTCCATCATGCGCGACCGCTTCGGGGCGAAGGACCCCCGCTCGATGATGCTGCGCTTCCATACCCAGACCGGCGGCGCCACCCTTACCGCCCAGCAGCCAGAGAACAATATCGTGCGGACCGCCATCCAGGCCCTGGCGGCGGTGCTGGGCGGCACTCAGTCACTGCATACCAACTCAATGGACGAGGCCCTCGCCCTGCCCAGCGAGAAGGCGGTGCAGATCGCGTTGCGCACCCAGCAGGTCATCGCCTACGAGAGCGGCGCCGCCGACGTGGTGGACCCCCTGGGCGGCTCCTACTACCTCGAGACCCTCACCGACCGCATCGAAGAGGAGACCCGCCGCTACATGGAGCGCATCGAGGACCTGGGCGGCGCCCTCGCTGCCATCGAGCAGGGGTTCCAGCAGCGGGAGATCCAGGAGAACTCCTATCGCCTCCAGAAGCAGGCGGAGCTCGGGCGCCGCACCGTGGTCGGGATGAACAAGTTCCAGACAGAGGAGCCGCCGGCGGAAGGCGTCTTCCGCCTGGACGCGGCGGTGGCCCAGCGCCAGGTCGATCGGCTGAAGCGAACGCGGGCCCAGCGCGACGGCGCTCGCGTCCAGGCGCTTCTGTCCCGCCTGGAAGAGGCCGCTCGCTCCGACACCAATCTGATGCCGCTTTTCGTCGAGTGTGTGGAGAGCTACGTGACCCTCGGCGAGGTCTGCGCTGTCCTGCGGAAGGTCTTCGGCGAGCAGCGCGAGTTCATGGTGTTCTAGGCAGGAAAGGGGCAGACGATGGGCGATAGGGACGACCTGCTGGCCATGCTGCAGGAGTCGCGCAGCGAGCTCGCTGCCGCCGTGCGGGGCTTGCCCCAGGACAGGATGACCGTGCCCTGGTATGGCGACTGGTCGACCAAGGACGTTATGGGCCACATCGCCTCCTGGGACGAGCTCACCGTGGCCGACCTGAACCGCATCGCCCGCGGCCGCCTTCCCTGCCTGGCCGCTTTCCGCGAGGCGGACGTGAACGACTGGAACGCCTTCCTCATGCGGCCCCGCAAGCTTTTCCCGCTCCCTCAGATAGAGGCCGAGTTCGAGGAATGCCGCGCCGCGCTGCTGGGGATGGCGAAGGAGCTGCCCGAGAACTTCCTGGCCAAGGGGCACATGGTGCGCACCATCCTGGAGGTCACTGTCAATCACGAGAAAGACCACGCCGGCCGGCTTCGCGAGTGGCGGCAGCGGGAGGGGATCTGATGATCCAGAAGATTCACCACGTCGCCATCGCCGTGCGGAGCCTGGACGAGGCCCTGCGCTTCTACAGCGAGACCCTCGGCCTGCCTGTCCACAAGCAGGCGACGGTGGAGGAGCAGGGCGTAAAGGCCGCCCTCCTCACCATCGGCGAGAGCGAGATCGAGCTGCTGGAGCCGTTGAGCCCCGAGACCGGCGTGGGCCGTTTCCTTGAGCGCCGCGGCGAGGGGATCCATCACGTCTGTTTCCAGACCGACGGCATCGAGCAGGACCTGGCCGAGCTCAAGGCCAAAGGGGTGGAGCTCATCGACCAGCAGCCGCGTATGGGGCTGGCCGGTCGCATCTGCTTCCTCCACCCGCGCGCCACCAAGGGCGTGCTGATCGAGCTGGTTGAGCCCATCGACTGAAGCCCATCGCCCTGGTCCAGCGCGCCACTAAGGAGGGAACATGATCGAGATCAGCAAGACCATCCAGACGAAGGCGCCGCCGGCGCGCGTTCTCGAGTACTTCGGCAAGCTGGGCGAGCACTACGCGGAGATGTGGCCGGAGGCCCACCAGGAGTACCAGATGCTCACCGGGGGGGCGCCTCAGGTGGGGGCGAAGTTCCGCACTGTCCAGACGATCAAGGGCCGCAAGATGGCCTCGCGGGGCGTCATTACCAAGATGGAGCCGGGCGGCTTCGCCTGGAAGATGATCCCCATGCCGCTCATGGCCGGCTCCTACCGCTATCGGCCCCTGCCCGACGGCGGCACCGAGGTCACCCAGACCCTCCAGTACGGGCCGCCGTGGCCTGTCTTGGGCAGCGCGCTCCTCTTCATCATGGAGAAGGTGGCTGTGCGCCGCGCTGACCTGGAGAAACACCTGGACGAGGAGATGGCGCGGCTCCAGCAGTCCCTGGAGAGCGGGGGATGAGCGCCGGCAGGATCAAGGTCCTCGTCGCCAAGCCCGGCCTCGACGGCCACGACCGCGGCGCGAAGGTGGTGGCGCGCGCCCTGCGCGACGCTGGCCTGGAGGTGGTCTACACCGGCATCCGTCAGACCCCGGAGATGATCGCCGAGTCCGCCTTCCAGGAGGACGTGGATCTGGTGGGGCTGTCCATCCTGTCCGGCGCCCACATGGAGCTCTTCCCTCGCGTGGTTGAGGAGCTGAAGAAGCGAGGGTTGGACGACGTGGTCCTCTTCGCCGGCGGCATCATCCCTCAGGATGACATCCGCGTCCTCAAGGACATTGGCTTTCAGGCCATCTTCGGGCCTGGCGCCTCCACCACTGACATCGTGGAGTGGGTGCGGGCCAACGTCCACCCCCGCCAGAACTAGGGGTTCCGCCGCCGCCCAGGCAGACCTGAAGGTCTGCAGCTACGAAAGCAGGATAGCGACGGGGATCGTAGCTGCAGGGCTTTAGCCGTGCCTCTCCTCCGCCATCTTGTTCGGGGCATCATGCCGTCGGGCGCTGAATGCGCTCTCTTGAATCCCTGCGGCGTTGTGCTATGATCGGCGTAGGTGTCGGCGAGGGATCGCCGATTTCTTCTTTCCGTTGCCGCCGGCGCTCTAGCAAAGGGGCTGAGCCTTAAGCATGTACATCGACGGGCCGTCTCGGGCGGCCCTTGGCTTTCCCCACCAGGAAACCATCCCTTTCGTCTCCAATAATCTCACCCTGCTGATCGTCCTGCTTGTCGTCAGCGTGGTGGCCTATTCGTTCATAAACAGCATCGAGATCGCGGTGGTGGCGGCCAACCGCATCCGCGTCCGTCACCTGGCAGAAGGAGGGAGCAAGAGCGCTCAGGCCCTGCAGCGGTTGCGCAGCAACCAGGACCGCTTCTTCGCCGCTATCGTCCTCGTGCAGAACCTGGCGATAGTGCTGGCATCCTCGATCGGTGCGGTGCTGGCGGTACAGGCGGCCGGCGGCTACGGCTTCCTGATCTCGGCCGTCGGCGTGACTGTTATCATCGCCATCTTCGGCGAGCTTGCCCCCAAGATACTGGCGGCCAGGGCGACGGAGCGATACGCTCTCATCGTCGCTCGTCCGCTGGAATTGCTCACCCTGGCCATGCGCCCGCTGGTGGCCGCCCTCATCGTTATCCCCAACCTCTTCTCTCGCCTCTTCTTGGGACAAAGGCTGGTAGCTTCGCCCACCGTCACTGAGGCCGAGCTACGCATGCTTTTCGATATCGGCGCCGCCGAAGGCGCGGTGGCTGAGCAGGAGGCAGAGCTACTGGAGCGCGTCTTCCAGTTCCGCGACCGGCGGGTCAACGAGATCATGGTGCCGCGCACGGAGGTGGTCTGGCTGGAGGCCGGCACAACCATCAACGACTTCTACGCCCTCTACGGTCAACACGCCCATTCCCGTTTTCCCGTGTTCAAGGAGAGCATCGACAACGTGATCGGCGTGGTGGGGATCAAGGATGTCCTGCTGGCTGTATCGCGGGACGAGGTGGACGACAGCAGCCCCATTGAATCCTGCCTGCGCCCCGCCCTCTTCGTGCCGGAGACCAAGCAGATCGGCTCCCTCTTCTGGGAAATGCAGCACGAGGGCCAGCAGATGGCGGTGGTGGTGGACGAGTACGGGGGCACTGCCGGCATCGTCACCACCGAGCTCCTGCTGGAGGAGATCGTGGGGGAGCTGGGCGACGAGCTTCACCCCCGCGAGCGCGAGTTCGAGGCGGTGGACGAGCGGACGATGCACGTCGACGGGGGCATGAGCATCCACGATGCCAACGAGGAACTGGAGCTTGGCCTGCCGGAGGGAGACTACGAGACGGTGGCCGGCTTCGTCCTCAGCCGTCTGGGCCATATCCCCCAGGAGGGGGAGCAGGTGGTCTACAATGTGGCCGAAGATGGGGCCGCCGCCGGCCCCAGCCTGCGCCTGGTGGTCACCGAGATGCACGGCCACAAGATCGAGCGGGTTCTGGTGCAGCGGCTGTAAGACTGTCATTCTGAGCGCAGCGAAGAATCTGGGGGGTGGGATGGCGCACGAATCGGCAACGGGAAGAGTTGAGCGAGGACCGGAACGCCTCACCCTAGACCCTTCGCTTCGCTCAGGGTGAGAGCGTTGGCTCCTGGCATGGTGAGCGGAGCGAAGCATCTCCCGCCGCGCGCTGCCATCTTTGCCGGTCGGAGCCGTGTAGCAAGGGATGAAGGTTCAACGCCTTAGGGTCACATTTGCGCGGGGCGAGGAGGTGAAGTACATCACCCACCTCGACGTCATGCGCTTCTGGGAGCGCGCCCTGCGGCGGGCGGCCATCCCGTTGGCCTACTCGCAGGGGTTCAGCCCCAGCCCCCGCCTGGCGCTGGCGGCGCCCCTGCCCGTGGGTGTCACCAGCTCCGGCGAGATCATGGACGTCTACCTGACCCAGCGTGTCACCCCCGGTCACTTCATCAAGGCTGTGAGCCGCGAAGTCACACCGGGCATCGCCGTGCTGGAGGTGCGCGAGGTCGGGTTGGGCTTGCCCTCGCTCCAGTCGCAGGTGCGCTGGTCCGAGTATGAGGTGGACGTGCTCAGCGACCGCTCACTGGGCGAAGTGCGGCAGGCGGTGGACGACCTGCTGGCCGCCGAGTCCGTGCCCTGGCAGCATCAACGCGAGCGGGAGGTGCGCCGCTACGACCTCCGCCCCCTCGTTCAGGACGTGCGGGTCGAGACCCTGGACGACGGCCGCTGTACCCTGAGCATGCGCCTGCGCACCGATAGCCAGGGCTCCGGCCGTGCTGAGCAGGTGGTGGCCGCTCTGGGCTTTCCGACGCCGGGCCGCATCCACCGTCGCCGTCTTATCCTGGAGGAGGTGTCGCCGGCGGTGCAGTCCTGGCGGCGCCACGGGCAGCCGGAGTAGGATCCAGCCATGCGTCTGATCCTGGTTCGGCACGGCGAGACGGAGTGCAACAAGGCCGGCCTTGCCCTGGGCCGCCGCGACGTCGAGCTGAACGAGACCGGCCGCTGGCAGGCCGGGCGGCTCGCCGATGCGCTCCAGGATCAGCCTGTCGCCGCCATCTACTCCAGCCCCCTGCGCCGCGCCCTGGACACCGCCCGCGCCATCGCCGAACGCCACGACCTAGCGGTGGTGGTGGACGAAGGCCTGATCGAGATGGAGATCGGCGAGATGGAGGGCCTCACGTTTCAGCAGGTGCGCGAGCGCCACCCGCAGTTCTTTCAGTTGTGGCTGGGCGGCGGCGCCGCCTCCGAGCCCATGCCCGGCGGCGAGAGGCTGCTGGATGTGCAGGAGCGGGCCTGGCAGGCGCTGGAGCGCATCTGCGCCGCCTGGCC
>OY969584.1:1350000-2656704 GCA_963701285.1 uncultured Chloroflexia bacterium
GGAGTGAAAAGTCCCTGAAACCACGTGCCCACAAGCCGTCGGAGTCCGCCTTGGCGGATAACGGCGTGCCTATTGAAGAATGAGCCGGCGAGTGAGTCTTGGTGGCCTGGTTAAGCAAGGTGACTTGCGGAGCCGTAGCGAAAGCGAGTCCGAATAGGGCGCCCAGCGGTCGCCAGGATTCGGCCCGAAACCGGGTGAGCTACCCATGGCCAGGGTGAAGCGGGGTTAAGTCCTCGTGGAGGCCCGAACCGTTTAGGGTTGCAAACCTACTGGATGAGCTGTGGGTAGAGGTGAAATGCCAAGCGAACCCGGAGATAGCTGGTTCTCCCCGAAATGCATTGAGGTGCAGCCTCAGGGACGTGTCTTGGAGGTAGGGCACTGGATGGGCTAGGGGGCAAAACGCTTACCAAACCCAACCAAACCACGAATGCCAGGATATAACCCCTGGGAGTGAGACCGTGGGGGATAAGCTTCATGGTCGAAAGGGAAACAGCCCAGACCACCGGCTAAGGTCCCTAAGTTTGCGGGCTGAGTGGGAAAGGATGTGGGGTGGCCCAGACAGCCAGGAGGTTGGCTCAGAAGCAGCCATCCTTTAAAGAGTGCGTAACAGCTCACTGGTCGATGCTATCCCGCGCCGACAATGTAACGGGGCTAAGCCCGCCACCGAAGCCGTGGCTCTCCGTCGTAAGGCGGAGGGGGTAGGGGAGCGTTCCGTCCAGCCATGAAGCTCGATCGTAAGGTCGGGTGGAGCGGACGGAAGTGAGAATGCCGGCATGAGTAGCGTAAGGCGGGGGAGGATCCCGCCCACCGAAGGCCTAAGGTTTCCTACGCAAGGTTCCTCCGCGTAGGGTTAGTCGGGCCTAAGCCTAAGGGTAATACCGAACGGCGATGGACAGCCGGTTATTATTCCGGCACCACCGCCCGATGCGTTTGAGGCAGCGGGGTGACCCAGGAGGGTAGGTCGAGCGCGCCCATTGGACATGGCGCGTCCCTGTCTCGTAGGCGTCCGGGGAGAGGCAAATCCCTTCCCGGGTTAAGCTGAGGGGTCGGGGGAAGTAGAGACTTCGGTCAAAGCGATTCGGCTGAGCCCACGCTGGCTAGAAAAGCCTCGCTGTCGAGCTAGGGCGGTGCCCGTACCGCAAACCGACACTGGTAGGCTGGGGTAAGCGCCCTAAGGTGATCGAGTGATCCCTCGTTAAGGAACTCGGCAATTTGACCCCGTAACTTCGGGAGAAGGGGTGCCCCTGGGGGTGAAGCCCGTACGGGCGGAGCGCCCGGGGGCCGCAGAGAACAGGCCCGGACGACTGTTTAACAAAAACACAGGTCTCTGCTAAGGGGAAACCCTAAGTATAGGGGCTGACACCTGCCCAGTGCCGGAAGGTTAAGGGGAGGGGTGATGAGCCTCAAACCGAAGCCCCGGTGAACGGCGGCCGTAACTATAACGGTCCTAAGGTAGCGAAATTCCTTGTCGGGTAAGTTCCGACCCGCACGAAAGGTGTCACGAGCTGGGCACTGTCTCAACGAGGGGCTCGGCGAAATTGCAATGCCCGTGAAGATGCGGGCTACCCGCCACAGGACAAAAAGACCCCGTGGAGCTTTACTGCAACTTGGCGCTGGAGTTGGGCCAAGAATGCGTAGGATAGGTGGGAGGCTTTGAAACCCCGATCTCGGTCGGGGTGGAGCCAGCCTTGAAATACCACTCTTCCTTAGCTTGCCTCCTAACCTGACACAAGTCGGGGACAGCGCCTGGTGGGCAGTTTGACTGGGGCGGTCGCCTCCCAAAGAGTAACGGAGGCGTCCAAAGGTCCCCTCAGGGTGGATGGAAATCACCCGTGGAGCGCATTGGTATAAGGGGGCTTGACTGCGAGGCCAACAAGCCAAGCAGGGGCGAAAGCCGGGCAAAGTGATCCTACGGTACCGTGTGGAAGGGCCGTGGCTTATCGGATAAAAGCTACCCCGGGGATAACAGGCTGATCTGGCCCAAGAGTTCCTATCGACGGCCAGGTTTGGCACCTCGATGTCGGCTCGTCGCATCCTGGGGCTGAAGTAGGTCCCAAGGGTTGGGCTGTTCGCCCATTAAAGCGGCACGCGAGCTGGGTTCAGAACGTCGTGAGACAGTTTGGTCTCTATCCGTGGTGGGCGCAGGAGGCTTGCGGGGGGCTGCCCCTAGTACGAGAGGACCGGGGTGGACGGACCGCTGGTGTGTGGGTTGTCGTGCCAACGGCATCGCCCAGTAGCCAAGTCTGGTCGGGATAAGCGCTGAAAGCATCTAAGCGCGAAGCCCTCCCCAAGATGAAGCCTCCCACCCGTGCAAGCGGGGTAAGGCCGCGGGTAGACTACCCGCTAGATAGGCGGCAGGTGTAAGGGGAGCGATCCCTTGAGCTGAGCCGTACTAATGGCCGAGGGCTTGACCGATCCCTCACCCCTGTCACAAGCCTGCCTGCCTCGGCAGGCAGGGACAGGCGCTCCTTGTTGCTTTGCCACACGACGCGGGATGGAGCAGTGGCAGCTCGTCGGGCTCATAACCCGAAGGTCGGGGGTTCGAATCCCTCTCCCGCTACCACTCTCGGAAGATCGGTTCCTGGTGGCTAGAGCGAGGTGGCCCCACCCGTTCCCATCCCGAACACGGAAGTGAAACGCCTCAGCGCTGACGATACTACCCTGGCAACGGGGTGTGGAAAATAGGCCGCTGCCAGGGACCTTACCAGAGCCCCTATCTAGGTAGGGGCTCGCTTCTTTTCCCCAAATATTCCCTATACTTAAGCCCATCCTGTGCTATAATTAGATTCGAACAGACGGCCTGCCAGGCCAGTTCTTCATTACTTGGGGGAGGTACTCAACCCGATGACTGTAGGCCCAGATCACCCCCCAGGGGGCTCCGCTGTGGAATTGGACGAAAAGAACACTGCGCCCAACCAAATGGAGGCTCTCCTTGAAGAGGAGAGCCTTGGCTACCCTTCTCTTCGCCGCGGCGACATTATCGAAGGCGTGGTAGTCGGCAAGGACCGCGAAGGCCTTCTGGTAGACATCGGCGCCAAATCTGAGGGCATCATCCCGCCCCACGAGATGCAATCTCTCCGCCCCGATGCTAACCAGGTGCCGCAGGTGGGCGACAAGGTCCTGGTGCTCGTCGTTCAGCCGGAAACGGCGGAAGGGCAGATTATCGTCTCCATCGACCGGGCCCGTGGCGAGAAGGGGTGGCGGTTGCTCCAGCGCTACTATGAAGAGGCTGTCTCCTTCGAAGGGGAGGTCACCGGCTACAACAAGGGTGGTCTCCTGGTGGACGTGGAGGGGGTGCAGGCCTTCGTGCCTCTGTCCCAGCTAGTGGGCGGACGGGTGGAACGCACCGAGGAGTCTGGCGACCGCGGCCTGGGCGCCTGGGTTGGCAAGACCCTGCGTCTCAAGGTTATCGAGATCAACCGCCGCCGCAACCGCGTCATCCTCTCCGAGCGGGCGGCCGTCCAGGAGTGGCGGGCCCAGCAGAAGGACCGCCTCCTGTTGGAGCTGCGCGAGGGCGATATTCGTCGCGGGCGCATCACGAGCATCCGCGAGTTCGGTATCTTTGTCGACCTCGGTGGCGCCGATGGTCTGGTGCACCTATCCGAGCTCTCTTGGGATCGGGCCAAATCGCCCGAGGACATGTTCCGGGTGGGTGATGAGGTAGACGTCTACATCCTGAAGATAGACCAGGAAGCGAAGAAGATCGCCCTCAGCCTGCGGCGGGCCCAGCCCGAGCAGTGGGAAGGGCTTATCGATAAGTACGCGGTGGGACAGGTGGTCACCGGCCAGGTGACTAAACTCGCCCCCTTTGGCGCCTTCGCCCGCATTGATGGGCCCCTCGAGGGCCTGATCCACATCTCGGAGCTGGTGGACCGGCGGGTGACCCACCCCAGGGACGTAGTCAAGGAAGGTGACGTCCTGCCCCTCAAGATCGTCCGCATCGAGCGCGACCGCCATCGGCTGGGCCTCAGCCTCAAGCAGGTGCGGGCTCAGGCCGAAGAGATGGGTTACGTCTTCGACGAAAACGGCAGCGTCATCGCCGGGCCGGGGCAGGAGGTGCCCAAGCCGGCGCCGGTGGAAGTAGACGAAGAGGTACCCACGCCGGCGTCGGTTCTGGAGCAGGAGGACGAGACGAGCGGCGAGCTGCGCCACCAGCTATCGCCTGCCTTGGTAGATGAGCTGGAGGCGCGGGTGGCCGAAGGGCCGGAGGCGGCGGCCGAAGGGCCGGAGGCGGCGACTGAAGAGCCGGAGGCAGTGGCCGAAGAGCCGGAGGCAGTGGCCGAAGAGCCGGAGGCAGTGGCCGAGGAGCCCGAGGCGGTGGCCGAAGAGCCCGAGGCAGTGGTCGAAGAGCCGGAGGCAGTGGTCGAAGAGCCGGAGGCAGTGGTCGAAGAGCCGGAGGCAGTGGCCGAAGAGCCCGCGGCAGTGGCCGAAGAGCCCGCGGCAGTGGCCGAAGAGCCCGCGGCAGTGGCCGAAGAGCCCGCGGCAGTGGCCGAAGAGCCCGCGGCAGTGGCCGAGGAGCCCGCGGCGGTGGCCGAAGAGCCCGCGGCAGTGGCCGAAGAGCCCGCGGCAGTGGCCGAAGAGCCCGCGGCAGTGGCCGAAGAGCCGGAGGCAGTGGCCGAAGAGCCCGAGGCAGTGGCCGAAGAGCCCGAGGCAGTGGCCGAGGAGCCGGAGGCAGTGGCCGAGGAGCCGGAGGCAGTGGCCGAGGAGCCGGAGGCAGTGGCCGAGGAGCCGGAGGCAGTGGTCGAGGAGCCCGAGGCAGCGGCCGAGGCGTCGGAGACGGTAGAGACAACGGACACAGTAGAGACAGTTGAGACGGCGGAGACGCCGGATGCACCGGAGGGAGCAGAGGCATCGCCGGAGGCTGCGTCGGAAGAGGAGTAGATTAGGACTTGGCCGGGAGCAGGGAGCCGAGACATGGCAGACCGATTCGATAAGTTTACTGAGAGGGCACGCCGCGTCCTGACCCTCGCTCAGGAGGAGGCTCAGCGCTTCAACCACAACTACATTGGCACCGAGCATCTCCTCCTCGGTTTGGTGAGGGAAGGGGAAGGGGTAGCCGCCAAGGTCCTGGCTAACCTCGGGGTCGAGCTGAACAAGGTTCGCTCCGCCGTCGAGTTCATCATCGGCCGCGGCGACCGCCCGGTCACCGGCGACATCGGCCTCACACCCCGCGCCAAGAAAGTCATCGAGCTGGCTGTCGACGAGGCCCGCCGCCTCGGTCACCACTACATCGGCACTGAGCACCTGCTCCTGGGCCTGGTGCGCGAGGGCGAGGGCATCGCCGCCGGCGTGCTGGAGAGCCTTGGCGTCAGTCTGGAGAAGGTGCGCGCCGAGGTGACCCGCATCCTAGCTCAGAGCATGCCCCAGGGCGCTCCCAGCGGTCGCGGCGCCACCCGCACGCCTACGGTCGACCAGTTGGGCATGGACCTTACCGCCGCCGCTCGCGCCAGCAAGCTGGATCCCGTCATCGGCCGCGAGCGGGAGATCGAGCGGGTGGTGCAGGTCCTATCCCGGCGCACCAAGAACAACCCCGTGCTCATCGGCGAGCCGGGGGTGGGCAAGACCGCCATCGTCGAGGCGCTGGCCCAGCGCATCGTCAAGGGCGAGGTGCCGGAAATGCTGCAGGGGCGCCGCCTGGTGACCCTGGACATCGGCGCCCTGGTGGCCGGCACCAAGTACCGCGGCGAGTTCGAGGAGCGCCTCAAGAAGGTCATCGAAGAGCTGAAGGCCGCCGGCAACTGCATCCTCTTCATCGATGAGATGCACATGCTGGTGGGTGCCGGCGCCGCCGAGGGGGCTGTAGATGCCGCCAACATCCTGAAGCCCTCCCTCTCCCGCGGCGAGCTCCAGTGCATTGGCGCCACCACCCTCGACGACTACCGCAAGCACATCGAGAAGGACGCCGCCCTCGAGCGGCGCTTCCAGCCCATCCTTGTCGAAGAGCCCTCCGTCGAGGAGACCATCGACATCCTGCGCGGGATCAAAGAGCGCTACGAGGAGCACCACAACCTCCTCATCAGCGACGAGGCGGTGAAGGCGGCCGCCGAGCTGGCGGCCCGCTATGTGCCCGACCGGTTCCTGCCGGACAAGGCCATCGACCTGGTGGACGAGGCGGCCTCCCGCGTCCGGATCAAGCGGTCCTACGCCCCACCTTCGCTCCAGGAGGCTGTGCGCGGCCTGGAGGGCCTGCGCAAGGAGAAGGAGACCGCGATCGGCTCCCAGCAGTACGAATACGCAGCCGCCCTGCGCGACCGCGAGGTGCAGCTCCAGGACAAGATCGAGCGGATGGCCCAGGGCTGGCAGCAAGAGCGCTCCGAGACCAAGCCCGTGGTGGGCGATGAGGACATCTGCGAAGTAGTAAGCATGTGGACCGGCATCCCCGTCACCCGCATCGCCTCCGAAGAGTCGCAGCGGCTCCTGCAGATGGAGGACGCCCTGCACGAGCGGGTGGTGGGCCAGGATGAGGCCATCCGAATTGTGGCCAAGGCGGTTCGGCGCGCGCGCGCCGGCCTCAAAGACCCCAAGCGCCCCATCGGCGTCTTCATGTTCCTGGGCCCCACCGGCGTGGGCAAGACGCACCTGGCGCGGGTGCTGGCCGAGTTCATGTTCGGCAGCGAAGAGTCGATGATCAAGCTGGATATGTCCGAGTTCATGGAGCGCCACAACGTCTCCCGGCTCATCGGCGCTCCCCCCGGCTACGTGGGCTATGAAGATGCTGGCCAGCTCACCGACACGGTGCGCCGGAAGTCCTACTGCCTCATCCTCCTGGACGAGATCGAGAAGGCTCACCCGGAGATCTTCAACATGCTCCTCCAGATCTTCGATGACGGCCACCTCACCGACGCCAAGGGCCGCCGGGTGGACTTCCGCAACACGGTGCTGATCATGACCAGCAACGTCGGCTCCGACCTCATTCGGAAGGAGACGACGCTGGGCTTCTCCACTCGGACCGAGGACGCCAAGACGGCCCTGGAGCAGTACGAGAAGATGAAGGACAAGGTGCTCACGGCCATGAAGAACGTCTTCCGGCCCGAGTTCCTGAACCGCATCGACGCGACGGTGGTCTTCCACGCCCTCTCCCGCGAGGACATCCGTAAGATCGTGGACCTGGAGATCATGGATGTGCGGGACCAGCTCAAGATAAAGGGCATGACCCTGGAGCTCACAGAGGCGGCCAAGGACTGGCTGGGCGACAAGGGCTTCGACCCCGTGTTTGGCGCCCGGCCCCTGCGGCGCGTCATCCAGAACGAGGTGGAGGACCGCCTGTCGGAGGCACTGCTGGAAGGCCGCTTCCAGGTCGGCGATACCGTTCGCATCGACGTCCAGAACGACGAGATCGTCATCATCAACGTCTCGGAGCCGGCCCTGGCCTAGCACAGACCTAGAACAACGCTCGTAGGGGTCGATGGCCATCGACCCCTACGTTTGTTTGATGCAGGTCCGCACTCCCTGCGGTTTCTCGTCTGCTATAATGGCGCGCGATATGACCATCCCCACCCCCAACCTTGCCGTCGGCCTGGCCGACGATCGTGGCTCTCTTCTATCGGACGCCCAGCCATGCCCCCTTCCAGGCCGGCCCGCACCGTCTTCGTGTGTCAGGAGTGCGGGCAGGAGAGCGCGCGCTGGCTCGGCCGCTGCCCCGAGTGTCAGACCTGGAATAGCTTCGTCGAGCGGGCGCTGGCCGTAGGGCCGCGGGCGGCGGCGGCCGCGTCGCCGGTGGAGATGTGCGACCTGGCGGGCGAAGAGCTGCCCCGCCTTTCCGTCGACCTGCCGGAGTTCGAGCGCGTCCTGGGCGGCGGCATCGTCCCCGGCTCGCTCATCCTCGTGGGCGGCGACCCCGGCATCGGCAAGTCCACCCTCCTTCTGCAGGTGGCGGCCCTGGCCGCCGCCGGCGGCGGTCGCGTCCTCTACGTTTCGGGCGAGGAGTCGTCCCGCCAGCTCCAGATGCGGGCCCGTCGCCTGGGCACCGACGGCCGCGGCATCTTCGTCGTGGCGGAGACGGACCTGGGGGCTGCCCTCCAGGCCGCCGATGGCCTCCAGCCCGCCCTCGTGGTGGTGGACTCGATCCAGACCGTCTACAGCCAGGCAGCCCCCTCGCCGCCGGGGAGCATCGCCCAGCTGCGCGAGTGCACCATGCGCTTGATGCAGTGGGCCAAGGGCAGCGGCGTGCCCACCTGCATCGTCGGACACGTGACCAAGGAGGGGGACATCGCCGGGCCCCGCCTGCTGGAGCACATCGTCGACGTGGTGCTGTACCTGGAGGGCGAGCGTTTCAGCAGCTATCGCCTGCTGCGCGGCGTCAAGAACCGCTTTGGCTCGACCAACGAGGTGGGTGTCTTCGAGATGACGGGGCAGGGCCTGGCGGCGGTGGAGAACCCTTCCGCGGTCTTCCTGGCCGAGCGCGGCGAGGAGGCGGTCGGCTCGGTGGTGGTGCCGACGCTGGAGGGCAGCCGGCCTCTGCTGGTAGAGGTGCAGGCTCTCACCAGCCCGACCATGCTCGCCGTGCCGCGGCGCACCGCCAACGGCCTCGACTTCAACCGTCTCGTCCTGATCACGGCCGTGCTGGCCAAGCGGGCGGGATTGGCCCTGGCCAACCAGGACGTCATCGCCAACGTGGTGGGCGGCCTGCGGGTGCAGGAGCCGGCCGCCGACCTGGGTCTGGCCCTAGCCATCGCCTCCAGCAACCGCGATGCGCCCCTTGCCAGCGACTTGGTGGCCGTAGGTGAGGTGGGCCTCTCGGGCGAGCTGCGCTCCGTGGGTCAGTTGGAGCGCCGCTTGGGTGAGGCCGAGCGGCTGGGCTTCCGCCGTTGCCTCCTGCCCCAGAGCGCTCTTCGCCGGCCTATCGCGGCCACGGGGCTGGAGCTGATGGCCGCCGCTACGGTGCGCGAGGCGATCCGCCTGGCCTTTGCCTAAAGAACTCGAGCCCCATTTTCACAACCTTTTGCTCTTGTCACACCCCTGACTAGCGGGTAGGATGGGCGCGGCCATTCCGGTCTGGGCGAAGCGGCAGGGCCAAGGTTCAAGGAGGAGCATCTGTAATGAAGCGGTTGGGCACCACTCTGGGAGCCCTTGCAGGACCGAAGAGTCCCAGCACTCGCCTGGTGGCACTTGCATTTCTGGCCACTGTGGCCGCGTGGTTCATCGTGTCGGGGGTGGGCAGCCATCCGGCTTCGGCCGCCGTCAGCAATCGAGGATTTGAGGCCGGCAATCTGAGCGGCTGGACCAAGGGGACGGAGACCGAAGGCGTGACGGTGGTCGGAAATGACACCATCGCGCCCGGCGTCGTCCAGACGCCCCTGGAGGGCAGCCACATGGCCCGTCTTGGCAAGTCGGAGCCCTCGGCTGACAAAACGCAGCCCATGGGGCCCAACGAGCTCTACCAGGACTTCACTATTACCGAGAACACGCTCCGCTTTGCCTACAACATCTGGACCTACGACTATACGGGCTACGACGAGTTTCGTTGGGAGGTGCGCCTGACCGATTCGGATACCGTCATCGGTTCCTACCGGACCCAGGCCTGGGGCACCAACCTCGACATCTCCCGCAAGACCTCCGGCTGGCAGGTGGTGTCGATAGACACCTCGGCCTTTCAAGGCCGACCGGCGCGCCTCTTCTTCAGTGCGCGGGGAACGTATGATCAGCTGTACGCAACCTGGGTCTACATAGACTCGGCGGAGCAGGCGCTGGCGACGGGGGTGGTGGACCTCACCCACATCAAGGTGAACGACTTCTCCCCCAGCCGCAGCCCGCAGACGCAGACCATCTTCCTCACCCGGCCGCCGTCCACTGGCACCAACAAGATATCGGTGCCGATCATTTGCCCCGACGGCTCCGACCCCACTGGCGTCGATCTCATCGTGTCCGGCCCCCCCAGCTATCTCCAGACATACCAGTTTGCCAAGGACGGCGATAGCATCTGGGAGGTGACCTTCCCCACGCCGCCCGGCGACACGGGCACGACCTTCACCCTGACCATACGAGTCACCTGCGCGGACACCGTCATCACCGTGACCGCCGGCAGCCTCACCCTCATTGACCCCAGCGGCTTCGTCACCGACGCTGTCACCGGGGCTGACCTACCCGAGGCCACCGTCACACTGCAAAGGCTCGACGGCGGCACCTGGGCCGATGTGAACCCTTACGAGACGGCCGGTGACCCGCCGTCGCCCACCATCAACCCGCAGGTCAACCCACAGCTCACCGACCCCGACGGGCACTACGGCTGGGATGTGGTGGCGGGCACCTATCGGGTGGTGGTGGAGAAGGAGGGCTACGCTACCCAGACCAGCCCCTCGGTGACCGTGCCGCCGCCCGTCACCGACCTGAACATCGAGCTGGAACCGGGGTCGGCAACGCGGACGTTGCAGTGGGGGCAAGGATGGCACAACGCCGTCTGGACGGGCGACACGAGTTCGCCGCAAGATGTGTTTGCCTGCGCCGAGGGTAAGTACGCCGCGGCCTACCGCTTCACGGGCGGGACGCAGCAGCGCTACTTCCCGGGACGGCCTGACATCTCCACCATGACGAACCTGGACCAGTACGACGCCTTTTTCATCTTCATCACCGACCCTGTAACCTGCGACATGCCTGTGGCGGCAGCGCCGGGCGCCAGCCGGACGCTACCGTGGACGGCTGGCTGGCAGGACGCGGGCTGGACAGGCCCCGACGGCACGACGCCACAGAGCGCCTTCGCCTGCGCCGGCTCCAGCGTGGGCGCGGCCTACAAATACCTGGATGACGGAGGGCTTCAGCGCTACTTCCCGGGCCGGCCCGACATCTCCAGCATGACGAGCCTGGATCAGTACGACGCTTTCCTCGTCCTGGTAACGGTGGCGGTGAGCTGCGACATGGCTATTGCCCCGTGAGCCGGCGGGGCCCGGGGGGCCGATGGCCCCCGGGTCACGAGGCCTCGGCAGAGAGAACGATGAGGGAGGCGCTTCGGCGCCTCCCCCACACTTTCTCGCCGCTTAGAAGTCGATCTGCCGGTGGCGTAATAAGATGCTCTCTAACAGCCCTAACGCTACGAACAGGGTGATGAGGGAGCTGCCGCCGGCGCTGATGAAGGGCAAGGGGATGCCCGTCACCGGCAGCAGGCGGATGTTGACCGCCACGTTGATGAACACCTGAAACAGGATCATGATGACGATGCCGGTGGCGAGAAGGCGGCCGAAGGGGTCGCGGGCCAGGCTGGCCGCCCGTAGCCCGCGGAACAGCAGGAAGGCGAACAGCGAAAAGAGCAGCAATGCCCCCACCAGGCCCAGCTCCTCGCCCAGGACGCTGAAGATGTAGTCGTGGGTGGGTGTGCGCAGGTAGTCCAGCTGCGTCTGCGTGCCGTGGGTCAGCCCCTTTCCCAAGACGCCGCCAGAGGCCACGCTGATCTCGGCCTGCAGAATCTGGAACCCGCCGCCCAGGGGATCAGCCTGCGGGTTCAGGAAGACGGCAATGCGCTCCCGCTGGTAATCTCCCATGACGCCCAGCACCACGAAGGGAATGGATAGGGTCAGCGTCGCCAGGAACACCAGGATGTGCTGCGGGCGGCAACCAGCCACCACCACCATCCCCAGCCAGGCAGCGCCGAAGATGATGGCAGTGCCCATGTCCGGCTCCGCCAGCACCAGCAGCATGGGCACGGTGGCGATGGTCAGCGAGCCGAGGAAGGTGCGCAGGCTCTGCACCTCAAGCTGGCGATCGGCCAGGAACTTGGCCAGCACAACGATCACCAGCAGCTTGGCCACCTCCGACGCCTGGATGGAGAGGCCGGGGGCCTCCAGCCAGCGGCGCGAGCCGTAGACACTGGTGCCGACCAGCAGCACGCCCAGCAGCATGGCAAGGGCCACGGCGTAGATGGTGGGGCTTATCTGGCCCAGCGTTCGGTAGTCCAGCCAGGCGACCGCGCACACGACAATGACCCCCAGGCTGGCGATGACCAGGTGGCGCACCGCCGGGTGGCTCAGGCCCTGGATGCCATCGGGGTAGACGGCGCGGGAGCCGCTGTAGATGAGCAGGGCGCCGTAGAAGGTCAGCGCCAGCCCGGCCACGACAATCCAGGGGTCGAAATTGCGCAAGGTGCGCCACTGGATCACGGCGAGCCCTCCGGCTGAGCCACGTAGCGCTTGTTGAAGTAGTAGTCGAAGATGCGAGCGGCCGCCGGCGCGGCGCTCTGGGAAGCGGCGCCGCCGCGATCCACGAACACCACCACGGCGATCTGCGGGTTCTCGAACGGGGCAAAGCCCACGAACCAGCCGTGGGTGTCGTAGCTGCCGTCGGCGTGCTGCTCTCCGAACTCGGCGCTACCGGTCTTGCCCGCTACCGTCACGCCCGCCACCTTGGCGCTCGTGGCCACGCCGTAATCTACTGACTGGCGCATGGCCTCCCGCATCACCGCCAGGTAGTCGGTACTCACCGGCAACTGCCGCCGCACCTCCGGCGCGGAGCTCTCCACCGTGTTCCCGTGCTCGTCCCGGATCTCCTTGACCAGGCTCGGCCGTAACAGGTTGCCGCCGTTGGCGATGGCGGCAACCTCGTTCAGGAGCTGGAGAGGCGTCACCGCCAGGTACCCCTGGCCGATGCCGAAGCTGTAGGTGTCCCCCACGTACCAGGCCTCGCCAAATTCGCGTTCCTTCCAGCGAGCGTCGGGCACCAGGCCCGCCGACTCGCCGGGCAGGTCGACGCCGGTGGGCTCGCCCAGGCCGAAGGCGCGGGCGTAGCTGGCCAGCCGGTCCTCGCCCAAGCCGCGGAATCCCTCGTCCGCCTTCCCGCCCGCCAGGTAGTAGAAGTAGACGTCCGAGGACATGGCGATGCCCCGGTAGAAATCCATAGGTCCCAGCGCCGCCCAGTCTTTGAAGTAGTAAACAACGTTGGGGTCGTACTCGTTGGCCACTGTGATGTACCCGTGGCTGGTGATGACGGTGTCGGGCCGGGCCACCCCTTCCTGGAGGGCGGCCAGGCCGGTAATAGTCTTGAAGGTGCTGCCGGGGGCGTACATCTCGGCGATGGCGTGGTTCACCAGTGGCTTGCCCGGCTGGTTCAGGAGCGCGTCCAGCTCCTGCTGGCTGAGGGTGCGGGAGAAGAGATTGTTGTCGAAGGTTGGCAGGGAGACCATGCTCAGGATCTCGCCCGAGTGCACGTCCATCACCACTGCCGTCGCGCTATCAGACGTGCCCATGTACTGACGCAGGGCGTCGGTCACCTCGCGCTGGAGGCCCAGGTCGATTGTCAGGAACACGCTCTCTCCCGACTGGGCCGCCCGTGTGTCCAGCACGTCGAGCTGGCGACCGCTGGCATCCACCTCTACCAGGTCCTGGCCCGGCTTGCCGCGCAGGACATCCTCGCAGGTTGCCTCGACGCCCGTCTTGCCCACCTGGTCGTTCAGGATGTACCCCCGCGGCCGCAGGGACGCGTATTCTTCCTCGGATATGCTGCCGACGTAGCCCACGATCTGCGAGGTCAGGTCGCCGCTGGGGTAGCTGCGGCGCGCCTCGACGCGCAGCTCGACGCCCGGCAGCTTGGGCGTCAGCTCCTTGAGGATGAGGGCCGTATCGCGGTCCAACTCGTCCTTGATGACGACCGCCTCATAGGGGTTGCCGTCCTGCTGCTTGTCCCCCACCTTCTGAGCGATCTCCTGCGGCGACATCTTCAGCACCTCGCCCAGCTGGGCGAAGACCTCATCCTCGTTCTTGATGGGCAGGTCGGCGGGCGTGACGACCGCCGTGTAGTTCGGCACATTCTGCACGAGGGGGGTGCCGTTGCGGTCGTAGATAAGCCCGCGCAGGGGGAGGACCTGGAGCTCGCGCAGCCGGTTGTTCTCCGCCTTCTGCTGATAGTGGCTGGCTTCGAATACCTGCATCCGCACCAGCTGGAGGGCGAGGATGCCAAACAGAGCGAAAATGAGCACCTGGAGGAGGAACAGGTTGTGCCCGAAGGGGGAGGCTCTCTCCTGCCGCCCCGGCTTCTCCGAGCGCCAGCGCTGGCCGCTCCCGCGCCAGATGTCCATCGTGGCTATCCTGTCACCCGCAGGCGAGCCCCGCGCTCGGCCAGGGTCGTCGCCCAACGCAGAGGCAGATAGAAGAAGGGGGTGAGCACGGCGTCCAACAGGGCAGCCGGCACGAGCACACGCAGCGGGCTCTGGAGCCAAGACACGTTCTCCCCCAGGGCGGTGAGGACCGCCATGTAGACGAGGTGATAGCAGAGCGACGCCGCTACCACCATCGCCACGGTCGGCACGAACTCGCTCTGGGTCAGGCGGCGCTCGCGGACGGCGGCCAGGGGCACGATGGGTAGGAACGCCAGGATGGAGACGCCCACGGGGTCATTGGTGATCAGGTCTTTGAAGAGGGCGGCCACGGGAATCAGGACCATCGTCTCCCGCGGCCCGCGCACCATCGCCCAGCACACGAGCAGGACCAGCAGGGGGTCCGCCGTGGCACCGAGCAGCGGGAAGTAGGGAGCAGCCGCCACCTCGAACAGGGCGACGGTCATGGCCAGCGGCGCCAGGAAGACGTACCTCATGGCGTGTTATCCAATTGCGCGGGTTTGAAGCTGGTGAGCACCAGGACGTTCTCCAGCCGGGCGAGGTTGGCTGCCGGCTTCACCTCGGCCTTCTTGAAGATATCCTGAGGGCTCCCCTGCACCGACGCCACCTCCCCGATGAGGAGGGCGTTCGGGAAGTTGCCACCGAGGCCTGAGGTGGCCACCGTGCTTCCGGGCTGTACGTCGGCTTCCTGGGGCAGGAGCTCCATCCGCAGGCCGGCGTGGAGTGTGCCGCTGACCACCCCTTGGGTCCGCGACTCCATGACCATGGCGTTCACGCTGCTGTTGGGGTCGGTAATGAGGGTCACCCAGGAGAAGTCGTCCAGGACGCTGGATATCACGCCTACCAGGCTGCCGCTGGCGCTCATGACCACCATCCCGTCGCCGATGCCGTCGTTGCGGCCGCGGTCGATGGCGATTCGCTCCTTGAGGTTGCTGGGGTCTTTGCTGATAACCCGCGCCGCCAGGAGCTTGTCGCCGGGACGGTCTTGCTGCACCTTCAGCAGCTCTTGGAGGTCCTGCGACAGAGCCTGCTGCTCGCGCAGACCGGCGATCTCGGCCCGCAGCTCCTCGATCTGCTGGCGGAGCTGGCGGTTATCTTCCTCCAGGTTCTGGCGCTGGCCCAGGCGGTCGAGCAGGTCGGCCACCGGCTGGGCGCCGTTCCGCACGCCGCGCTCCAGCGGTGAGACAGCGGTGAGGGCCACGTTGCGCAGCGGGTCGAGGGTGCCTTTCTGAGATAAGACGATAGTCATCAGGGCCAGGAAGGCAGCGGCGGCGAGCCAGACAAGCGTCCGCATTTCCTGTGATAGCCGGTGCTAGCGCGGTGCTCGACGTTGGGTCAGGCGAGCCTGAACCTTGGCCAGGATCTCCGTCTCTTCCAGCATTTCGGCGGTGCCCCGCACAACGCAGCTCAAGGGGTCCTCTGCTACGTAGACCGGGAACTTCGTCTCCTGGGCCAGGCGGCGGTCGAGGCCACGGAGGAGGGCGCCGCCGCCGGCGAGGACGATGCCTCTGGTCATGATGTCCGCCACCAGCTCTGGCGGTGTAATCTCAATGGTGGATCGCACCGCCTCGACGATGATGCTCACCGGGCCGGAGAGGGCGTCGCGGATCTCGACGCTGCTCACCTCCACCGCCTTGGGGAGGCCGGTGGCCAGGTCGCGCCCCTTGAGGACCAGCGTCGTTTCCCGGTCCAAAGGCGCGGCTGAGCCCGCCTCGATCTTCACCTCTTCCGCCATGCGCTCGCCGATGAGCATGTTGTGCACCTGGCGGGCATAGGTTGCCAGCTCCAGGTCCATCTCGTCGCCGGCCACCCGCACGGACGTAGCGGTGACGATGCCGCCCAGGGAGATGACGGCCACCTCCGTGGTGCCGCCGCCGATGTCGACCACCATCGAGCCACTCGCCTCCATGACCGGCAGCCCGGCGCCGATAGCGGCGGCCAGGGGCTCCTCCACCAGGTAGGCGGCGCGGGCGCCGGCGTTCAGGATGGCGTCGTGGACGGCTCGCTTCTCGACCTCGGTTACGCCGCTGGGGATGCCCACCGCGACTCGCGGCCGGGGAATGATGCCCAGCCCGAAATGATTGTGGGCGGCGCGGATGAAATACTGGAGCATGCGCTCGGTGACGGCGAAGTCGGAGATAACGCCGTCCTTCAGGGGGCGGACGGCCACGATGTCGGAGGGCGTGCGGCCCACCATGCGCTTCGCTTCACTGCCGATGGCCAGGATCTTCTTGTTGACGCGGTCGATGGCGACGACGGAGGGCTCATCGACGATGATGCCACGGCCGCGCACCAGGACGAGCGTGTTGGCGGTTCCGAGATCGATGGCGATGTCGTGGGAGAAGAAGCCGAGAAGAGCATTCAGCGGGTTGAGCAACTCCACCCCTCCTGTCCGCGCCCGAGGCGATCTCGGCAGGTCGCCGGGCGCTCGCTGCATTATACAATGCGGGGCGTCGAGGGGCAAAGATCGCGGGGATGACCCTAACCCAAGCGCCAAAATGCTTCGCTAGTGCTTCTCCGGTGGCCGCTATGCGGGCGCGGCCGCCGTTGGGCCGCGACTCCGACTTACCGTCCCGGCGTCGCCGCTCAGGTGGCGGCCGGCTGGCTTGGCGCCGGGTGTCGGTCGGCTTCGCGGATCCTCAGGATGAGAAAGACCAGGCTTACGGCCGCGACGCCAAGGCTTAGCAGTTCGATGCCGGCTTGTTCGATCAGCGTCGGCCCCGAGTAGCCGATCAAGGTGTCCCACAGTGCGTGCAGGATCACGGCGGCGGCAAATGCCGTGACGATGGCACCGTTCAGAATCGCCCGGCCGCCGGCGCGCACGCGCTCTCGCCAGAGCACGGCACAGACCAGGCCCGTCCAGGCGCCGTGCCCGGCAGGCGACAACAGCCCGCGGACTAGCAGCGTGTCTTCCAACTGGCCCACGTTTCCGTTCGAGTTGATGAGGGCCACGAGGGCGTAACCCATCGTTTCCAGCGCCGCAAACCCCATGCCGGAAGCCACGCCGATGAGGAGGCCGTCCGCCTCCGAGCGGTAGCGGGCGCGAATATACATGCCGACAGGGATCATGAGCTTGGCGCTCTCCTCGATGAGCCCCACCATCAGCAGCGGCAGGAAGCCTAGGTCGCGCCGGGTCTCATATTCCAGGAGCGCGGCCGCAGCCACTCCGACGGTTCCGCCCCAGATGAAACACTGGGCGAGGGATGGTATCGGGATCCGGCGGGTGCCCGCGCGCTCGTAGATCCAGGTAACCATGGTCACCGGGGCCAGGAAGGCGCCTATCATGATCACCGTCGGGATGAGCTTGGGGTTATCGGTGACCATGAGGACTCTCTCCAACAAGAAAAACAGCGCCAGCCCAACCACAAGCGTCTGAAACCATGCGCGGCGGACAAACCCAATCACCCTCATCCGCTGCCTCCCAGTTCGGTCTAGCGCTTGGAGCGCCGCCAGCCGGCGGCCACCGCCTCCTGCTCCGTGCAGAACCACCGCTCGCCGGCTGTTTCGTCGATCACCGTCTCGTCGTAATGCTCTCCTCCCGGCACGTGGTATATCTTATCGCCTGTGCTCTTGCTTATGTTGCCCTTGATCACTGGCTGGCTGCTGCCCGAGTAGTCGCAGACGCCGGCGGCCGACGCGACGGTGGGCGTGGCGCACGCCGACCACAGTCCGCGGCCGGCGGCCATCGCCTCTCGTTGCAGGCTGAGGAAGAGCTCCTGGTACTTCACGTCCGGCGGATAGGTGGCCGCAGCGGCGTAACCTTCCTGCACCAGCCTGGCGTTCACCATCTCGCCGTCGACCCAGACGTACCGCAGCAGGCGGCCGAAGTCGTCGGTCTCCGAGACGTCCTTCTCCAGCTCTACCGTCTTTCCCTCCACCAGCTCGTGATTGCGCTGGCTGGCCTCGCGCCCGTAGCACCCCACCGGCCGGCGCGGATCCACCGTCTCCGGCGTGTCCATGCCAATGTAGCGGACGCGGTAGGTGATGCCCGCCATCTGGACATCGATCGTGTCCCCGTCGACGACCCGCGTCACCCGCGCTTGCTGGCCCGCAGGTACCACCTCGGTGACCGTGGCGACGGACGGCGATGCCGTAGGGCCGGCGTCCGTCGGCGTCGGCGTGCGCGTAGCGCTCGCGGCGGTGCCGACTGCCGTTCCGGCGCCTTCGGGAGGCGTCCCGGCGCAGGCGGTCGCCAGCAGGCCAGCGCCAAGGAGAAGTCCCGCGACCCAGTACTTCATATCGTCAGGGTAGGTGGCCGGGCTAGATTGCCCGGTGCTTGCGCAGGAGGTCCAGGAACTCCTGCTCGTTCAGGAGCTTCGTGCCGTACTCTTGGGCCTTCTCGAGCTTGGAGCCGGGCGCCTCGCCTACCACCAGGTAGTCCGTCTTCCTGGTGACGCTGTCGCCGGCGGTGCCGCCCAGCTGCCCGATCAGCTCCTCCGCCCGGCTGCGCGGCATCGACGCCAACGTGCCGGTGATGACGAAGGTCAGACCGGCCAGCGGCCCCTCGGGCGGCGTAGGCGGCGCCTCTTCTGCCATGCGCACGCCCGCCTGCCGCAGTTTCTCCAGCACCTTCAGGTTGGCCTCGTCCCGGAACCACTGGTAGACGCTCTCGGCGATGCGCGGGCCTACGGTGGGGATCTCTTCCAGTTCCTCCTGCTCGGCGCTGCCCAGGGCGTCGATGCTGCCGAACTGGCGGGCCAGGATGGTGGCGATCTCGCTGCCCACGTGCCGGATGCCCAGCGCGAAGATTAGGCGGCTCAGCGGCCGCCCCTTGCTGGCCTCGATGGAGCGAAGCAGGTTGTCGGCGCTCTTCTCCCCCATCCGCTCCAGGCCCACCAATTGCTCCCTGGCCAGCGAGTAGATGTCGCCGGGGTCACGGATCAGCCGCTGCCTTAGCAGGATGTAGCACCACGACTCACCCAGGCCCTCGATGTCCATCGCCCCCCGCGAGACAAAGTGGGTGAGCCAGCGGAAGGCCTGGGCCGGGCAGGCCGGGTTGGGGCAGTAGCGCATCACCTCGTTGTCGGGCCGCACCACCGGCGTATCGCAGGCAGGGCAGCGCTCGGGCATGACAAAGGCCTGCTCGCGGCCGGTGCGCTTGCTGACCACCGGCCCGACGACCTGGGGGATGACGTCGCCGGCCCGCTGGACGATCACCGTGTCCCCGACGCGGATGTCCTTGCGCCGGATGTCGTCCTCGTTGTGGAGGGTGGCCTGCTTGACGATCACGCCGCCGACCCGCACCGGCTCCAGCACCGCATAGGGGTTGAGGCTGCCGGTCCGGCCGACGTTGATCTCGATGGAACGGAGGATGGTGGTGGCCTGAATGGGCGGGAACTTGTAGGCGATGGCCCAACGCGGCTCGCGGCCAACCACCCCCAGCCGCTCCTGGTACTCCAGCGGGTCGACCTTCATCACCAGCCCGTCGATCTCGTACTCCAGCTCGTGGCGGCGGTCCGCCCACTGGCGGTAGTACTGCGCCACCGCCTGGAGGCTCTCATAGCGGGCGATGTTGGGGTTGATGCGGAAGCCCATATCCCCCAGCCAGTGCAGGGTATCCCAGTGAGTGGGGGGGTGAGGCCCTTCTGCCCAGCCAAGCTGGTACACCCAGATGTCTAGCGGCCGGCGGGCGGTGATCCGCGGGTCCTTCTGGCGTACGGAGCCGGCGGCGGCGTTGCGGGGGTTCATGAACAGCTTCTCGCCGCGGTCGGCCAGCTCCAGGTTCAGCTTCTCGAAGGCGGCTTTGGGCATGTACACCTCGCCCCGTACTTCGAACTGCGACGGGGCGTCCTTGGCCAGCAGGCGCATGGGGATGCTGCGGATCGTCTTCAGGTTCTCGCTGATGTTCTCGCCGCGATAGCCGTCGCCGCGGGTAGCGCCCTGGGCGAAACGGCCGTCCTGGTAGACCAGGGCCACGGCCAGGCCGTCGATCTTCGGCTCGCAGACAATGGGGAAGCCTTCGACGTCCAGGAGGGTGACGGCGCGGCGGTACCAGGCTTGCAGCTCAGCGTCGCTGAAGGCGTTGGCCAGGGAGAGCAGCGGCAGGCGGTGCTGCACCACGCCGAAGGCCTCCACCGGCTGGCCGGCCACCCGTTGGGTGGGCGAGTCGGGAGTGATGAGCTGCGGGAAGCGGGCCTCGATCTCCTTCAGCTCGCGCATCAGCTCGTCGTATTCGGCGTCGCTGATCTCGGGGCTGTCCAGGACGTAGTAGCGGTAGTCGTGATAGCGGATCTGGGCGCGGAGCTCTTCGGCCCGCAGGCGGGCCTCGAACAGCTCCTTGTCTTCTTTCTCTTCGGACATGGCACAAGTATAAGGCGGCGCCCAGGGGCCCAGCAACGCGTTGCCGACGGTCTCGGTCATTGACAATGCGATCCTGATCGACTACGATTCGGCCGCATTCCCGGAGCGTTTGAGGACCGCGGACAGCGGCGGGCGATCGCCACCTTCCCTGGGGGCAAGCTCGTCCGGCCTCGCCAATGCTCGCTATGCCGGGGCGCATAGCGAGAGGAGGTACTAAGAAATGAAGATTCACTTCCGTGGAAGGTGGGCGCTACTGGCCATCGCGGCGCTCCTGCTGGCCGCCCTCGCGGTGGGAGCATTCCCCCCGCTGAACCGGCCTGGCGCCCAGGCCAGGCCGGGTGCCCAGGCTGTCCCTGGCGCGACGATCACCGTCAACAGCACCGCCGACACCGACAGCCGGGACGACGTTTTCACCCTGCGCGAGGCCATGATGCTGGCCACCGACAAGCTCTCCCTCCTCCAGCTGACGCAGGGAGAGTGCGCCGAGGTCTCGACGGGTATTTGGTGGGAGTACGCGGGGATGGGATTTTGCTTGCCGGGACTGCTGCCCGGCGCCGACACCGCCGACACCATCGTCTTCGACACCGCCTTCTTTTCGCCCGTCCGCCCCGCCACCATCACCCTGAGCTCCGCCCTGCCCTCGCTGAACACCGGCAACGACACCGTCGATGGCTCCTCGGCCGGGGTGGTCGTGGACGGCGGAAGCGAGAACCACCGGTGCTTCTGGATCGTTTCGGATAGCAACATCATCAAGGGCTTGAAGATCAACCACTGCGCGGGCGGTGTGGTGATAGACGGCCAGAATAACTTCATTGGCGGCAGCGGCATATCCGGCAATAAAGACGGCGTGGAGATCTCCGGCAGCGCCAACGAGGTCGAGGGCAACTACATCGGCCCCAATGATCGCGGTGTGTTTATTTTCGCGGGCGCCCACTACAACCTCATCGGCGGCAGCACCCCCCCCGAGCGCAACGTCATATCCGGCAATAAAGACGGCGTGGAGATCTACGGCGGCGGCACGCATCATAATAGCGTGAAGGGCAACTACATCGGCACCGACGCCTCAGGCACGACCGCCATCCCCAACACATGCGGTGTGACAATCGACTCCGAAGCCCAGAACAACACTGTGGGCGGCCTCGGCCCCGGCGAGGGCAACACCATATCGGGCAATGTGCAGGGCGTGTGGATCTACGGCCGCGGCACCAACGGCAACGTGGTCAGCGGCAACTACATCGGCACCAACGCCGCAGGCACAGCCGCCGTCCCCAATAGCACCGGGGTGTTGATCGCCTCGGCCGCCCAGAACAACACTGTGGGCAGCCTCGGCCCCAGCGGCCGCAACCTCATATCCGGCAATGGGGACGGCGTGGCGATCGACGGCGCCAGCGACAACGTCGTCAAGGGCAACTACATCGGCACCGACGCCGCAGGCACGGCCGCCATCCCCAATGGTGGCACCGGGGTGTTGATCGCCTTGGCCGCCCAGAACAACACTGTGGGCGGCCTCGGCCCCGGCGAGCGCAACCTCATATCCGGCAATGTGCGGGGCGTGTGGATCTACGGCAGCGGCACCAACGGCAACGTGGTCAAGGGCAACTACATCGGCACCAACGCCGCAGGCACCGCCGCCATCCCCAATGAATACGGTAATGAAAACGGTGTGCAAATCGGCTCCGGCGCCCAGCAGAACACCATCGGCGGCACCAGCCCCGGCGAGCGCAACGTCATATCCGGCGTAAATTGGGGCGTGTGGATCTACGGCAGCGGCACCAGCGGCAACGTGGTCAAGGGCAACTACATCGGCACCGACGCCGCAGGCACGACCGCCGTCCCCAATGACGACGATGGCATGTGCGTGTCCGATGGCGCCCAGCAGAACACCATCGGCGGCACCGGCCCTGGGGAGGGCAACCTCATCGCCTTCAACACCCGCGATGGCGTGCGGGTGGATGTCGTCGATACCACCGGCAACGCCATCCTCGGCAACTCCATCCACTCCAACGGTGGCAAGGGCATCGAGAACACAGACGGCGGCAACACCGAGCTGGCGCCGCCCATCGTGGACAGCGCCTTCGGCTCCGCCTCCGGCCACACCAACCCCAGGTGCTACCCCTGCACGGTGGAGGTCTTCTCGGACGATGAGGACGAGGGCCGCATCTACGACGGCTCCACCATCACCAACGACGATGCCACCGGCACGTGGACATACACCGGCGCGGTGACCGGCCCCAACGTCACGGCCACCATCACCGACGCCGCCGGCAACACCTCCGAGTTCTCGGCACCGGTGGCGTACCCCACTACGCCCACACCTACGCCCACGCCGACCGGCAGCGTCACCCCCACGCCGACCCCGCCCGCGGGGCCCACCCGCACCCTCACCTGGGACCCCGGCTGGCACAACGCGGTGTGGTCCGGCCCCGACGGCACCGCTCCCCAGGACGCCTTCGCCTGCGCGGCGGGCAGCTACGCCGCCGCCTACCGCCTCGTGAATGGGATCTGGGAGCGCTACTTTCCCGACCGGCCAGACATCTCCAACATGGGGCCGCTGGCCCAGTACGGTCCGTTCCTGATCCTAATCACCCAGCCGGTGACCTGCACCATGCCCGTGGCCGCCGCCCCGGGCGCGACCCGCACCCTCCAGTGGGGCATCGGCTGGAACAACGACGGGTGGTCTGGCGCCGATGGCACCGCACCGCAGGACGCCTTCGCCTGCGCCGACGGCAGCTACGCCGCCGCCTACCGCCTCGTGAACGGGGGCTGGGAGCGCTATTTCCCCGACCGCCCAGACCTCTCGAACATGGGGCCGCTGAACAAGTACGATGCCTTCCTGGTGCTGGTGACGGCACCGGTGAGCTGCGCCATGCCGATCGCTCAGTGAGTGCCCGCCTGTCAGAGACCTCCAACACCGCCCGCGTATACTGGAGGCAGCACAGAAGGAGGCTGCCGTGGGCGAGTTCGTTGTCGCTGAGGCCAGTGACGCTGACCAGCGGGCCATCATGGATATCTACAACGACGCTGTTCTCCACTCCACCGCCACCTTCGACCTGGAGCCGCGCACCTGGGACGATCAGCAACGGTGGTTCCAGGAACATCGCCCGCCCTATGCGGTGTTCGCGGCCAGGCAAGGGGACACGGTTGTCGGCTGGGGTAGCCTATCGCCGTTCCGGCCGAAGCCTGGCTATCGGTACACGGCGGAAGATTCGATCTACGTCCACAAGGACTTCCGTGGCCGGGGCATCGGAGCGTCCTTGCTCGGCCTGCTGATGGACGCGGCCCTCCGTGGCCGCTTTCACACCGTAATGGCGCTCATCGACGGTGACAACGCCGCGAGCATTCGCCTGCACGAACGCTTTGGCTTCCGACAGGTGGGCACCTTCCGCGAGGTGGGCTTCAAGTTCGGCCGCTGGTTGGATGTGGTTCACATGCAGAAGATGGTAGAATGAAGCGCGTGAAGCCTGTTATTGTCGACTATGGCGCCGGCAACCTGCGTAGCGTCGCCCGGGCGGTGGCGCGGGCCGGCTACGAGCCGGTCATCACCGCCAAGCCCGCCGTTGTGGAGCGGGCGGAGGTGGTGATCCTGCCCGGCGTGGGCGCCGCCGCCGATACGATGTCCAACCTGGCTCGCTGCGGTCTGGTGGACCCGATCCGTCAGTACATTGCCAGCGGCCGGCCTTTCTTGGGCGTTTGCATGGGGCTCCAGGCCCTCTTCTCGGTGAGCGAGGAGGGGGGCGAGCACCCCTGCCTGGATGTCCTGCCCGGCCGCGTCCGCCGCCTGCCTGGCGGGCTCAAGGTGCCCCACATGGGCTGGAACAGTGTGCGCCAGCGCCGGACCCACCCCATCTTCGCCGGTATCGCCGATGGCGCCTACTTCTACTTCGTCCACAGCTACTACGCCGATCCCGAGGACTCCTCGGTGGTGGCGGCGGAGACCGAATACGGCCTGACCTTCGCGGCGGTAGTGGCCGCGGGCAACATCGTGGCCACCCAGTTCCACCCGGAGAAGAGCGGCGAGGCCGGCCTCCGTCTCTACGGGAATTTCCTCCAGGTGGCCCGCAACGGCAACGCGGGTCAGCCTCTGGGTGAAAGAGGGGTGGTGGAAGACTAGGGTGGTCAGGGGCGCTCCCGCCCCTGTAGCGAATGGCCCTCAGCGCCGTCTTATACTTGCGAGCGAGCCTCCGACGTTTCATAGGCCGTTGGCGCCGCGGCTTTGTTCATACGGCGGACTTTTCCTTCGTCTATCCATTCCGTCGGAGGCGAAAATGGTACCGGTTGCACGGCGCAATCTGCTAACCGAGAAGACGCGTTTCTTCGTGGCGGTCGGCGGCGTAGCCTTCGCCGTCTTTCTCATCGTCATCATCTGGAGCGTCTACCAGGGGCTGCACGACTCGGGCAGCAGCCCCATTGAGGGCATCCCCGCCGACCTCTGGGTTCTGCAGGAAGGCGCGCCCGACCTTTTCCACTCCGACTCCCGCATTCCGGACGACATCGATGCGACGGTGGCCGATGTCCCCGGCGTGCTGACCGTGCAACGGGTCATCGGCCGCACTATGCTCTACGGCGTCGATGGCCGCGACGGTCGCTCCCTCTTCCTGGCGTTTGATGACGGCTCTGTTCAGGCCGCCGCTCTTGACGGCGGGCTGCCTACGCAGGAGCCCCGGCCGGGGGAGATCGTCGCCAGCGCCAACATCGCCCGTCCTGGCCAGACGCTGACCGTCGCCCATCGCCAGTTCACGGTGGTGGGCACCCACAGCCAGAGCGGCCTCTACGGCAGCTTCTCCTTCATGAATTACCAGGACGCCCAGGGCTTCCTGACTCCAGAGGGCACAGCCAGCTACCTGCTCGTCACCCTGTCTGATCCGTCGCAGGCTCAGACGATGGCTACCGCCATCGGAGAGCGGGTGTCGGGTGTGGACGTATTCACCGCTCAGCAGTTCGTGGAGCGAAACACGGAGGACATGAACTCCTTCCTGCCGGTGATCCTGGTGCTGGTGGTCATTGCTTTCCTGGTAGGCGTGGCAATCATCAGCCTCACGATCTACACCGCCACCATCGAGAAGGCGCGCGACTTCGGCGTCCTGAAGGCGCTGGGCGCCTCCAACGGCGATCTCTATCGCATCGTTCTCTGGCAGAGCTTCGCCGTGGGCGTGCTCGGCTTCGTCACGGGCGTGCCCCTGGCCCTCGGCGCCAGTCGCCTTATCGAGGCGCTGGTGCCCCAGTTCCTGACGTTGTTCCAGTGGCAGGCCATCGTGGCCGTGCTGCTGGCGGTGGTGATCATGTGCGGCCTTGCCTCGTACCTGCCGCTGAGCCGCATCCTGCGCATCGACCCAGCGGTGGTCTTTCGGGCCTAGGTGTGGAGAGAGGCCCCATGCGGTCGGGGCCGTGAAGGTGGTGCTATGCAAACTCAAGACGGGATCGTGATGGACGTGCGAGGCCTGACCAAGGTCTTCGGCAGCGGCGAAACGGCCGTGCGAGCCGTGGACGGTGTGGACCTCGCCGTGCATCGCGGCGAGATCGTCCTGATCATGGGGCCCTCGGGGGCTGGCAAGACCACCCTCCTCACCATGATGGGCGGGCTGCTGCGCCCCACCGCTGGCAGCGTCCACATCAACGGCTTCGACATCGGCGCCCTGCCTGAATCGAAGCTGCCGCCCATCCGCCGTCAATGCGTGGGCTTCGTCTTTCAGTCGTTCAACCTGCTGGAGTCGCTCTCGACGTTGGAGAACGTGGAGGTGGCGCTAAACCTGGCCGGCGTGCGCGGTCGCCAGGCGCGCCAGAAGGCAGAGCGCCTGCTGGTCGACCTGGGGATGGGGAAGCGTCTGCACTTCCGGCCTAGGGCCCTTTCCGGGGGCGAGAAACAGCGGGTGTCCATCGCCCGTGCCCTGGCCAACGACCCCAGGCTCATCCTCGCCGACGAGCCCACCGCCAACCTGGACTCCCGCCACGGCCACGAGGTGGTAGCCCTGCTGCGGGACATCGCCAAGAAACAGGGTCGCACCGTGGTCATCGTCAGCCACGACCACCGTATCCGCGAGGTAGCCGATCGCGTGCTCTGGCTGGAGGACGGGCGCTTCAAGGACATCGGCGGGCTCAGGCGCGACCTGGTGTGCGGCATGCGGATTGAGGAAGAGGGAGCGCCCGCCCTTGCTTTGCGGGGGCAAACGTATTACTTTTGTTCGCAGGGGTGCCGGGCCGAGTTCGAGGAGGAGCCGCAGCAGTTCCTGAGCAGGGTGGCCCGCCCCCAAGAAGTATGGAGATAGTCCCCGCCATCGATATCCGCGGCGGACGCTGTGTTCGCCTCTATCAGGGCGATTTCGGCCGCGAGACCGTCTTCGCCGACGACCCCGTCGAGGTCGCTGGCCGCTGGCAGGACGAGGGGGCTCCTCGCCTCCACGTGGTAGACCTGGACGGCGCCCGCGAGGGCTGGCCGGTGAACGCAGAGCTGGTGCGGCGCATCGTCGCCGCCGCGCGCGTTCCGGTACAGGTGGGCGGTGGCCTCCGCGACAGGCCATCCATCGAGCGGTATCTGGAGACCGGCGCTGACCGCGTGGTGATGGGCACGGCGGCGGTGAAGGACCGCGCCCTGCTGGCCGAAACGCTGGCCGAGCACCGGCAACGGGTGGTGGTGGCGGTGGACGCCCGCGTCGGGGTGGTTGCCATCGAGGGCTGGCAGGAGGAGACGCACCTGGCCGCCGTGGAGCTGATCAGCGACCTGACCGACCTGGGCGTGGTTCGCTTCATCTATACCGACGCCCTGCGTGACGGGACCCTCCAAGGCCCCAACTTCCCAGCGATCGAGGGCCTGATGGCCAAGGCCAGCGTGCCCATCATGTACGCGGGCGGCGTCTCCAGCATCGGTGACCTAACACGACTGGCTTCCTTGGGGCTCGAAGGGGCCGTTATCGGCAAGGCCCTGTACACCAAGGCTCTTGATCTGCGGGAGGCCCAAGAGGCCCTGAGTCAGGCCATCTAGCCTGGAAAGGGGCTTTCGGAATGACCCTGGTTGCCGATGACCTGCGAGACATCATCAAGGGCAGCATCGACGGCCTGTTTGGCTTCGTTGAGACGGAGGTCGTCCCCCTCGAGCAGAAGTACCGGGAGATCCTGGGCGACGAGCGCAAGCTCTTCGGCCCCGACCTCAAGCTGGTCCCCGAGATCCAGCGGGCGAGGGCCGATATCCGGCGGAAGTCCGGCAAGGCGGGCTATTGGGCCATGTTCACCGCCGAGGAACTGGGCGGCGGCGGCCTCTCCACCCTTGTTAGCATCTACGTGCACGAGGCGCTCTACAGGAAGTATGGGCCCGGCCACCTCCTGATGGGGTGGGCCAACGGCTTCATCACCACTCCTCTCGTCGCCAGTTTCGTCGACGGCCCTTGCCACATGTTCACCGTGGCCAGCGAGGCCGTTCGCCGGGACGTCGTCCCTTCGTTGGTGGCGGGCGAGAAGACGATCTGCTTCGGGGTGACGGAGCCGGACGCCGGCTCCGACCTGTGGAACATGAAGACCAAGGCCAGCAAGGTCGGCAACGAGTGGGTGATCAACGGCGCCAAGCAGTGGATCACCAACTCGCCCTACGCCGACTACGCGGCGGTCTTCGCGGTCACCGACGACCAGGCGCTGGCCAAGCACGAAGGTGGCATCACCGGCTTCCTGGTCGACACCAAGCTGCCCGGCGTCGACACCAGCACGATCTTCCCCATCATAGGGCACGTCTCGAGCGATTGCGGGGCGATCATGCTGGAGGACGTGCGGGTCAAGGATGACTACGTCATCGGCGAGGTGAACCAGGGCTTCCGGGTCACCTTGATGGGCATCTCCGAGGGGCGGCTGTTCTACTCCGGCGGTTGCCTGGGGGTAGCGGAGTGGGCGCTGGACAAGTCTCTGGCCTACGCCAAGGAGAGAAAGACCTTCGGGCGCTCTCTCGCCGACCATCAGGCCATCCAGTGGATGCTGGCGGACAGCGCCATCGACATATTCACCGCCCGGCACGCCACGCTCAGGACGGCGGCGCTGGTGGACGAGGAGCATGAGCGGAAAGGCAGGACGCCGGTAAAGGAGATATCCATGGTGAAGGCCTACGTGATGGAGATGGCCCAGCGGGTGTGCGACCGGGCTATCCAGATTCACGGCGCCATGGGTCTTTCCGGCGAGATGGGGTTGGAGGAAGCCCTCCGCATCGCCCGCACCTGGCGCATCCCTGACGGCACCTCCGAGATGCAGCGACGGACTATCGCCCGCCAGCTCCTGCGCGGGGACACCGTCTTCTAGAACCGGCCTGTGGGGTCGCCCTAGAGCGACCGCTGTGGTAGTCTTAGCATCTGGGTTTGGTAGAGGCCCGCGAGGTCCTGAGTCAGGCCGTCTGGCCTGAAAGGAGGTTTTCGGCATGACTCTGGCTGCCGACGAGCTGCGGGACATCATCAAGGGGACCGTGGACGGTCTCTTGGCTTTCATTGACAGCGAGTGCATCCCCGTTGAGCAGAAGTACCGGGAGATCCTCACCCACGAGGCCAAGGTGTTCGGCAGTGACGGCCGACTGGTCCCCGAGATCCGGGAGGCCAGGGACGCGATCAGGAGGAAGTCGGCCAAGGCGGGCTACTGGGCCATGTTCAGCCCTGAGTCCATCGGTGGAGGCGAGCTTCCCGCGCCCGTGAGCATCCACGTCCTCGAGGCGGTGTACAGGAAGCATGGCGCCGGCCATCTGATGATCGGCATGTCCAACGGCTTCCTCACCACCCCCATCGTGGGCGGCTTCGTGGATGGCCCGTCGCACATGTTCGCCAACGCCAACGAGACCATCAAGACCGACATTGTGCCCCATCTGCTGGCCGGCGAGAAGACCACCTGTTTCGGTGCCACCGAGCCCGATGCCGGCTCCGACCTGTGGAGCCTGAAGACCAGGGCCCGCAAGGTGGGCGACGAATGGGTGATCAACGGCACCAAGCAGTGGATCACCAACTCTCCCTATGCCGACTACGCGGTTGTCTTCGCGGTGACCGACGAAGAGAAGTACGCCAAGCGCAACATGTTCGACAGCGGCATCACCACCTTCATCATCGACACCAAGCAGCCCGGGGTGGACACCGACACCATCTTCCCCATCATGGGGCACGTCTCCAGCGACTGCGGGAACGTGATCATGGAAGACGTGAAGGTGAAGGACGACTACATCTTGGGGGCCCCCGGCCAGGGCCTTCTGACCGCCATGGCCGGTATCTCCGAGGGGCGCATGGCCATCGCTGGCGCCATGCTCGGTCTGTCGGAGTGGGCGCTGGACAAGTCGATAGCGTACGCCAAGGAGCGCAAGACCTTTGGGCGCTCGCTGGCCGACCATCAGGCCATCCAGTTCATGATGGCCGACTGCGCGATCGAGATCTTCAACATGAAGTACACGGCGCTGCGGGTGGCGCAGCTGATCCACGAGTATCCAACGACAGGTAAGCTGCCCGTTAAGGAGATATCGATCGCCAAGGCCTACGCCGTGGAGTCGTGTCAGGCCATATGCGACAGGGCGATTCAGATCCACGGGGCCATGGGCCTGTCCAGCGAAATGGGCCTGGAAGAGGCCTTCCGCATCGCCCGCACCCTGCGCATCCCTGACGGCACGGGCGAGATGCAGCGGCGGACGATCGCTGGGCAACTCCTGCGCGGAGACACCGTCTTCTAGGTCTGACGACAGCGGATCTGGTAGAAGCCATCGGCATCGCCTCCTGGCGGCCGTCTGCCAGTCGTTGATTGGCTTCGGGTTCGCCTTGGTGGTGGTGCCGTTGCTTTCTGTGTAGGTGTCATGCTGACCAAGCGCATCATCCCCTGCTTCGATGTCAAGGACGGGCGCGTGGTGAAGGGCGTCCGCTTCCTCAACCTGCGAGACGCCGGGGACCCGGTAGAGCTGGCCGCCTTCTACGACGAGGAGGGCGCCGATGAGCTCGTCTTCCTCGACATAACAGCATCACCCGATCGGCGGAAGACGGTGCTGAACATGGTGCAGCAGGTCGCCGATCAGGTGTTCATCCCTTTCACCGTGGGCGGCGGCATCCGGAGCACCGAGGACATGCGCCTGATGTTGGAGTCGGGGGCGGACAAGGTAGCGATCAACACCGCCGCTGTGGAGAACCCACGCCTCATCACCGAAGGGGCGGAGCGCTTCGGCAGCCAGTGCATCGTGGTGGCCGTCGACGGCAAGCGCGTGGGCTCCGACAGGTGGGAGGTGTATACCTACGGCGGCAGCGGCGGCGGCCGCCCGACGGGTCTCGACGCCGTGGAGTGGGCCAGGCGAGCCGTCGAGCTGGGCGCCGGCGAGCTGCTGGTCACCGGCATGGACGCCGACGGCACCCAGGCCGGCTACGACCTGCCACTGACGCGGGCCATCTCAGAGTCCACGTCGGTACCGCTGATAGCGTCGGGCGGTGCGGGCAACGCTCAGCACATGTACGACGCCATCGTGGAAGGCAAGGCGGATGCGGTGCTGGCGGCCGGCATCTTCCACTTCGGCACCTACCGGATTCGCGAGATGAAGGAGTATCTGGCGGCGCGGGGCATTCCCGTGCGCCTGTAGGGTTCGCCATGCTGAAGTTCGACGAAAAGGGCCTCATCCCCGCCATCGTCCAGGACGCCGACACCGGCGAGGTGCTCACCCTGGCCTACATGAGCGAAGAGTCGCTGCGGCGGACGCTGGCGTCGGGCCAGGTGTGGTTCTGGAGCCGCGCCCGCGAGGAGCTGTGGCACAAGGGTGCCACCTCCGGCAACTTCCTCGAACGTGGTGGCTATCATCCAGGACTGCGACGGTGACGCTCTCCTGGTGAAGGTGCACCCTCGCGGGCCCGCCTGCCACACCGGCGAGCGCTCGTGCTTCTTCCAGACGCTGGATCAGGACGCGAGCTAGGGCTCCTGAGCGCCCTTGACAAGGTGGGCCGCTCGGGACTAGATTCCGTTCGCCTGGAGGACGGATGCACAGCGTGCCTGTCCATGGCCGCTCTCTTGCCCATTGCGGCCACGACGGTTCCCCGACGGCGGGGTGGTGATTGCGCATGATCAGCGTTCGCTGGCCTCGGCGTGGCACATTGTTGTGGGTCCTGGTCCTCGTTGCGGGCGCCAGCGGTGCGGCGGGCGTCGGCACTGCCTGGCTGCTCTCTCGGGGTGGACCGGGGTCTGTTGCCGGCGCCCCGTCCGCGGCTGCGGAGACCGTCTTCGGCCCTGGCGATGCCCTGCTGGGGGAGGCGCAGCCCTACGACCCCGCCGTCTCGTTTCCTTCCACCGTCTCCGCCTTGTCCAACCCTCCCTC
Organism: uncultured Chloroflexia bacterium; assembly: GCA_963701285.1. Lineage (GTDB taxonomy): Bacteria > Chloroflexota > Dehalococcoidia > SM23-28-2 > SM23-28-2. The sequence continues at coordinate 1,381,617 of OY969584.1, forward strand.
CCACCTCCTGGTGGACGCCAGCGGGAAGCTCTGGTTCCCCCTCTTCACCAGCGCTGGCGGCGCACGGCTCTGGCGGTACGATCCGGCGACGGATGCCCTGAGCTCCCACGAGCTCCCCAGCAGCCCCGCCAGCGGCCTGTTCTCGGCCGTATCGGCGGCGCCCGATGGGCACGTGCTGCTGGCGTACGGCTATCTGGTGGTGGACTTCGACCCGGCCAGTGGGGCCTTCAAACAGTTCCAGCTGCCCCAGCCGCCGGCGAACTTCGCCAAGCAGAGCGCGGAGCCGGGAACCTGGGTCACGGATATGGCCGTGGACGCCGGCGGCGCCGTCTACGTGAGCCGGATGAACACTGCCGCCCTCACCAAAGTCGAAGTCAGCAGCGGAACGATCGCCGAGATCCCGCTCCCGGCGACATTCGGCACGGTGATGGAGGTGGCAGCGGGGAAGGACGGCATCTACTTGTCGAACTGGCTGGATGGCCCCGGCATTGCACGCCAGGTGGCCCTTCTCGGTCCTACCGGAACCTTCACGTCTATAGGAGGGGGCGCATCCGGTCTGGCCGTCCGGCCCGACGGCTCGGTATACGCCGCAACGATGGACAGAGGGATCGCCGCTCTCAGCTCGGCCGGCGTGTCAGCGCTGGCAGGTGTGGATCTCACCGCCAATCTGAGCGGCATGAAGGACTACGTCGTCATCGACCAGAACAGCGGCATCACCTGGTTCGCGGGACGGGACGTGGGCACTATCGGCCGCCTAGACCCGGGCAGTGCCTCGGCCAGTATCTACCAGCTTCCCGCCTACGTCGTTCCGGGGTCCAGAATCTTCTGTCCCCCTCCGGGGCCCTGCCAGGACGTTGTCAGCAGGACGCGGGTGGACGGCCTGGCCGTCGCCCCCAACGGCGACCTCTACTTCGCCGACGCCACCCGTAACCGCATCGGCTTGATCCGCGGGCAGTAGCCTCCCGCCGCAGCCGCTCCCCTCGCGCGCGGTATAATCGCGCTGACAGCGGTCACGCGCGGCGCGTGGCCGGCAGGCTCTGGGGAAGCAACCGAAGTTGGGCAGCAGACTAGCCGTTGGCATCGGTTTCGTGGTGGCGGGAGGCGTCGCCCTGCTGGCCGCCTGCGGCGAGGCAGAACAAGTGGATGCGCCCACGCCCACCCTTCCGGCCGCCTGCGCCGCCGTCTTCCAGCAGAGCACCTCAACGGCCACGCCGGCCACCCCGGAGGAGGAGGTCGAGCTGACCCGCGACCAGATCATCCAATGCACCCTGGCGTACCTCGGCGCTGACCCGCGGAACCAGCCGGATGCGGCCACGGCGACCGCGAGGCGCATGCCGGAGTGCGAGGCCCGCGAGATGGTGCAGTGGGAAGGCGTTCCTCCAACCCGCCCGTCAACGCCGCCGTCCGAGAGCTCCGTGTGGCTGGTGGAGGTGAGCGGCGAGTTCGGCGATCCCAGCCGCTTTGGGCCCACACCGGCCCCCCTGCTTCGAGGCAGGTACTTCTGGGTCCTCGATCCTTATGGTCTCCCCCGGTCCGGCGGCATGACGAACGTTGTGCGGGAGGATGGGCCCGAACTCTCACGTGAGGAGATCGTCGAGCGCGCTCTCCACCAGATCGAGGACCCGGAGAGCCCCCTCAATCCGTCGACCGCCACGGCCAGCCGCACGACCTACGGCGATGCTCTGGCGACGGCGCAACAGGAAGGCGCCCCCCAAGACATTGCCCCAAGCTGGCAGTCGGATAGGCCGGTGTGGCTGGTGGAAGTCAGGGGCGACTTCGCGGGCTCTTGCGCCCAGCGGCCGCGTGCCGGGAGATACCTCCTGATCCTCGGTCTCGACGGGTTCGTAGGATCCAGCGGGTTCCTACCCGACGCCGCGTCTTAGACCGCGGCACTGCTCTCGCCGTCTCCGGCCAGCACCTCGCGCAGGGCGTGAAGGGCCACCTCCACCTGGCTGTCGTCCGGCTGGCGAGTGGTGAGCGCCTGGAGCCAGAGGTTGGGCGCGAACACAGCGCGCACCAAGCGGTTCCCCTGGAAAGCGCCGGCCAGGCGGATAAGCTCGTAGCTCACGGCGGCGATGACGGGCACCAGGGCCACCCGCGACAGCAGTCGCTGCCAGAGTGGGGGCGTCCCCACCAGCACGAACAGCACCACCGACACGACCACTACCACCAGGAGGAAGCTGGTGCCACAACGGGGGTGGGCCGTGCTGTAGGGCTGCACCGCCTTCACTTCCAGGGGTGCACCGTGTTCCCAGGCGTTGATCGCCTTGTGCTCGGCGCCGTGGTAGGCGAAGACCCGCCGGATGTCGGGCAGCAGGCTCAGCAGCCCCATATAGCCCAGCAGAACCGCCAGCCGGATGACGCCCTCCACCAGCGCCGCCAGACGTTCGTTGCCGATGGCGCTCTCCAGGCGGCCAGTGATCAGCACCGGCCCCACAAAGATCAGGGCGATGACAAAGGCTAGGGCCACTCCCAGCGTCAGCCAGAGGGTGGGCCCGCTGATCTCCCCTTCTTCCTCCTCCAGCGCCACGTTGGAGGAGAAGATGAGGGCGCGGGTGCCCAGGGCCAGCGTTTCCCACAAAACGATGATGCCGCGCAGGAAAGGGATGCGCCGCAGGCGGGCGCTGTACACCCCGCCCAGCGTCTCCACTCGCAGGGCGATGTCGCCGCGGGGCCGGCGGACGGCCACGGCCACCAGGCGGCGGCCGCGGATCATCACGCCCTCGAGAACCGCCTGGCCCCCGTAATAAAAAGAGCCTGCCCGTGCCTGGGCAGGACGCGCCAAGGTTCGCTCCTCCGGCTTGCGGAGGGCGAGGGCTAGCCCTCGCCCTCTGGTTGCCTCTTGCCCTTCGAGCCCGCCTTCGGGGCGGCTGGCTGTGCCTGGTCCTGCAGGCCATAGCGCTTCAGGAAGCGCTCCACGCGCCCGGCGGTGTCCACGATGCGGTGCTCGCCGGTGAAGAAGGGGTGACAGCGGCTGCACACTTCCACGTGCAGGCGCGGCTTCGTCGCCCGTGTCTGCCAGGTGTTGCCGCAGGCGCAGACAACGGTGGCTTCAACGTATTCCGGGTGGATTTTGGGTTTCACGAATTCCTCAGTTCTCAGTCTCGCTGGGGGCGCTTGTCTCCAGCGGAGGCGCATCAGCCTCTGGCTGATGCGGGTCAGGCAGGTAGACGCTCACCTTCTTGCGCCCCTCCTTGTTGTAGGGCTCGAATTTCACCTTGCCCTCGATTCGGGCGAAGATGGTGAAGTCGCGGCCCATGCCAACGTTATTGCCGGGGTGGATGCGGGTGCCCCGCTGCCGCACGATGATCGTCCCCGGCAGGACAACCTGCCCATCGTAGCGTTTCACGCCGAGGCGCTTCGAGTGGCTGTCGCGGCCGTAGCGGGTGCTGCCGCCACCCTTCTTGTGTGCCATGTGCTATTCACCTCGCTTGGTGCGCCGCGGCGGCTTGGCCGGCGCCTCTCCCGCCTCCGGGGGCGCGGCCGCCTTTCGCCGGCGGGTCTTGGGTGCCTCCTCGGCCGCGGCCGCGGGTGCTTCCTCGACCGGCGTCGCCCCCGCCGCCGGGGCCTCGTCCACTGGGGCCTCGTCCACTGGGGCTGCCTCCTCCACCGGGGCTGCCTCCTCCACCGGGGCCGCCTCTGTGACGGGAATCTCGGCCGCCGCCTGCGGCGCCTCCTGCAGCGCGACCTCCACTGCGTGCGGCGGGGCCACCTCGGCCTTAGCCGGCTTGGGCGGAGCGCGGCGCCGCTGCGGTTTGGCTGGCGGCGCCTCCGCCACGGGCTCGGCGCCCACCAGGATCTGGCGGATGGCCAGGCGCGTATAGTCCTGACGGTGGCCGGTCTTCTTGCGATAACGGGTCTTAGGCTTGTACTTGAAAACGATGATCTTGGGGCCACGGCCGTGGTGCACGACCTCCGCGACCACGCGGGCGCCGGGCACTCGCGGCTGGCCCACGGTCACGTCGTCACCGTCGGCCACCAGCAGCACGTCGGACAGCTCGACGACCGCGCCCACGTCGTGCGGAAGGCGCTCCACGTCCAAGAGCTGATTGGGCTCGACCTTGTATTGCTTGCCACCGGTGCGAATTACCGCGTAAATCTCAACCCTCCTCACGGGCACATCTCGCCGATTCTAGCAAATACGGACGGCCAGGGTCAACGCATGACGCGCCGCGCATCACGACATGACACATGAGCCTTGGCTGAGACTCACTCGCCGCCCGAGGAGGTCGGGCGTCAGGCGAGCCGTCGCCCAGTCGCCGCCTCAAGCCAGGTCTGGCTGCGGTGGGCCGATCACGGGCTTGGGCAGGGGGCCCTTTTCCTTGGCCTTGGGCTCCTCCTCGGTGGGAGGCTGGCTCGGGGTAGGGGAGGGCTCGCCTTCCACGGGGGCAGTGAATAGCGCCTCCAGCGCCTCGGCCTCGATGGTCTCCTCCTCGATGAGGCGCTTGGCGAGCTGGTCTAGCTTGGGCCGGTGCTCCAGCAGCACCTGACGAGCGGTCTGGTAGGCGGTGTCGACGATGCGGCGCACCTCTTCGTCGATCTCCTCCGCCACTTTCTCGCTGTAGTTACGCTGCTCGGCGATCTCTTTGCCCAAGAAGATGAGCTCTTCGCGCTTGCCGAAGGTGCGGGGGCCCAGGCGCTCGCTCATGCCCCACTGGGTGACCATGGCCCGCGCGATGCGGGTGACCCTCTCCAGATCGTTCTCGGCGCCCGTCGTCATCTCGCCGAAGACCAGCTCCTCGGAGGCCCGACCGCCCAGGGTGGCCGCCACGGCGTCCTCGTAGTAGGCCTTGGTGGACACGTGCCTGTCCTCGTCCGGGAAGTAGCGTGTGTAGCCCAGCGCCATCCCCCGGGAGACGATGGTGATCTTGTACACCGGGTCGCCATTGGGAAGCATGCGGGCTACCAGCGCGTGCCCCGCTTCATGGTAGGCGATGATCTCTTTCTCCCGCGGGCTGATGACGCGGCTCTTGCGCTCTGGCCCGGCGATGACGCGATCTACCGCCTCCTCGAACTCCGACATCATGATCCGCTTCTTGTTGCGCCGAGCAGCCAGGATGGCGGCCTCGTTAACCAGGTTCGCCAGGTCAGCCCCTGAGAAGCCGGGCGTTTGCTTGGCCAGCACCTCCAGGCTCACGTCCTTGTCCATCGGCTTGCCCTTGATGTGGACCTCCAGGATGGCCTTGCGCCCCTTGATGTCCGGCCGGTCCAGTACCACTTGACGGTCGAAGCGGCCCGGCCGCAAGAGGGCGGGGTCCAGGATGTCAGGCCGGTTGGTGGCGGCCGTGACGATGATGTTGGTGTGCGTGTCGAAGCCGTCCATCTCCACCAGGATCTGGTTCAGGGTCTGCTCACGCTCGTCGTGGCTGCCGCCCAGGCCGGCGCCGCGGTGGCGGCCCACGGCGTCGATCTCATCGATGAAGACGATGCAGGGGGAGTTGCGCTTGGCCTGGTCGAACAGGTCGCGCACGCGGGACGCTCCCACGCCGACGAACATCTCCACGAACTCGGAGCCGCTGATCGAGAAGAAAGGCACGCCCGCCTCGCCGGAGACCGCCTTGGCCAGCAGCGTCTTGCCGGTGCCGGGCGGGCCCAGCAACAGCACGCCGCGCGGGATGCGGGCACCCAAGGCCACGAACTTCTCGGGCCACTTCAGGAACTCCACCACTTCCTGGAGCTCCTCCTTCGCCTCGTCCACGCCGGCCACGTCCTGGAAGGTGACCGTAGGCCGCGTGCCCGTGAACATGCGGGCACGGCTCTTGCCAAAGTTCATGGCCTGCGTGTTCGTCCCCTGGGCCTGACGCAGGAAGAAAAACAGCAGCGCGCCAAACAGGACCAGCGGGATGGCATAGCTCAGGATGGTGCCCCAGGGGAAGCCGCCGCCCTTGATGTTGACCTTGGGGTACCTGGCATCAGTAACGGAGACGCCGTTCTGCTCCAGCACGCTGAGGACGGTATCGCCCTGCTGCAGCTTAGTTTCGAACTGTTGGCTGTTGCCGCCTACTTTGTAGGTGACGGTGTTCCCGCTTACGTCGACGCTGCTGATCTGTCCGGCCTGCACCTCCTGCACGAACTGGGAGACCTGCACCTGCTGCGTGCCGGAGCCGGTCTGGCTCAGCAGGGTGTACACAACGACCACTACCGCAACCAAAAGGATGACCCAGATGAGGCTATTGCGCAGCAGCCGGCTGTACATTGAGGCCTTTCTCTACAAACGTCTCTTGGCCGACCGCCAGCGGGTCGGCAATCCACCAACGTCCATTATATCAGAACTCCTGGTCGCCACCAACCGCGGCCGGTCCGGGGTAGGTCGTCCGGCCTTCGGTGGGTTGATTCTCGACCCCCGCCTGAAGGCGGGGGCATCGGATTCGCCTCCCATGCCCCAGCCTTGAGGCTGGGGTCGTGTGCGAGCCTGGAAGCACCAGAGCCCACCAACCGCGGTCGGGCCGGCGGCCCGACCGGCCCTAGCGGCTCACGTCTGAGGCCAACAGGCCGGCCTGGGCCCAGTCCTCCTTGGCCACGTCTTGGAAGATGACAATCGTCGCTTCCGGTGTGGTGTGGGCTATGTTCACGATGGCCTCGGTGATGACTCGGGCCAGCTCCTGCTTCTGGGCGTGCGTGCGGCCGGGCCACATGTCTATCCGTACGATGGGCATCGCTCACCTCCTGAACGGGGGCTCTTAGACGCACGGCCAAACTAGCGGCGTTCACAGTCCTTGTCAACCGTTCGTCTCCGTGCTACTATGGACGCCGACAGGGGGCGACACATGGGCGACCCTCCCTCTTTCCTCTTCGAGGAGGACCTCTGGGCCCAAGGTGCTGAGTTGGTGGCCGGCGTGGATGAGGTTGGGCGCGGGCCGCTGGCGGGGCCCGTAGTGGCGGCCGCCGTCATCCTGCCCGCCAAGGCCACCTTCCCCTGGCTCGAGCGCGTCCGCGATAGCAAGGCCCTCTCGCCCCGGCGACGGGAAGAGCTGTCTCAGCGCATCCGCAATCAGGCCATAGCCTTCGGCATCGGCGTCGTTCCGCATCACGGTGTGGATGCTCTGGGCATCGTCAAGGCCACCTGCGCCGCGATGCAGGCCGCCCTGGGCGAGCTGTCCACCCAACCCGACTTCGCCCTCATCGACGCCATGCATGTTCCTGAGTGCTCGCTGTCTCAGCGGGCCATTGTGCGCGGCGATTCCCTGTCGCTCTCCATCGCCTGCGCCTCCATTGTGGCCAAGGTCGCTCGCGATCGGCTGATGCTGGACGCGGAGCGCCGCTTCGACGGATACGGTTTTGCCCACAACAAAGGGTACGCCACCCGCGAACACCTGGATGCTTTGATCCGCCTGGGGCCCTGCGCCATCCACCGCCGCACCTTCGCTCCCGTGCGAGCCTGCTTGTGCGACAGCGAGGCCCGCTTCGCAGCCGGCGGCTCGGGACCGTGAGGGACGGCCGCCGCCGGCTGGGCGCTTTCGGCGAGCGGCTGGCTGCCGTCCACCTGGAGGCCAAGGGATACCGCATCCGCGCCCGCAACTACCGCTGCCCCGAGGGCGAGATCGATATCGTGGCCCAGGACGGCGAGACGCTGGTGTTTGTGGAGGTGCGGACGCGGCGAGGCGACGCCCTGGGCGGCCCGGCCGAGTCCATCACCGCCGCCAAGGAATCGCGGCTGGTGGCGGTGGCCACGGCCTACGTCCAGGCCCTACCGGAGCCGCCGGCTGACCAGCGCATCGACGTCGTCGCCGTCCAGCTCTCGCCCGGCGGCCGCCTGCTGGCGATCGACCACATCGAGGGGGCGGTGAGCCAGCGAGAGCCGGCCTGACCGGGCGCCGTAGGCTCTCGCCGGGCCTGACGTGGAACAACCGCTCAGCTATGCTATCATGTTGGCACGGGAGCCGGCGTTCCATTCGCCTCGCTTAATATCGATCTGGAACTGGGGGAGGCTGTGCCCATCTACGAGTACCGCTGCCACGGCTGTGGCCGGCGCGTCAGCATCTTCCAGCGCAGCATGCTGAGCAGCGCCACGGCGGTCTGCCCCCATTGCGGCAGCCGCGACCTGGCCCGCCTAATCTCGCGGGTGGCCGTGGTGCGCTCGCAGGAGAGCCACCTGGATGACCTGGCGTCGGAGGCCGACCTGGCTGACCTGGACGAACGCGACCCGCGCAGCCTGGCCCGCTGGGCCCGGCGCATGAGGAGCGAGGCGGGCGAGGAGCTGGGCCCGGAGTTCGACGAGGTGGTGGACCGCCTGGAGGCCGGCGAGATGCCGGATGATGTGGACGAAGGGGAAGGGGAAGAGCCCCCGGACGACTTCGACTAGGGGTGAGGGAGCCATGCCCATCTACGAGTTCAAGTGCCAGGAGTGCGGCCGCCTGACGAGCATCTTCGTCAGGACCGTGGGCGCGTCGTTCGACACGACCTGCCAGCACTGCGGCGGTCGCCACCTGGAGCGGGCCGTTTCCCGGTTCGCCTACCACAAGTCGGAGCAGGCCATCCTGGACGAGTACGGCAGCGAGCCCAAGCGCCTGGAGGACTACAAGGACCCCCGCCAGATCGGTCGCTGGGCGGAGCGCAAGTTCCAGGAGTACGGCATGGAGGTGCCCGACGAGGCCCGCAAGATGATCGACGCCGCCCGCGAGGGCGAGTTCCCGGAGCCGGTGTCGGACTGATGCCCGAACGCCGGCGATAGGTTAGAGGTGCTACGCTATGCCACCATCCGTGCCGCCGCCAGCGGAGCCGCCTACGGGGCTTGGCCCCCTTATGGACGACGTGCGCAAGCACTTCAATGCCAAGCACGTCGCCCGCGAGCAGTCGCTGGCGTTGTGCCGCGACGCCCTTCGCCACTCGGCCAACGCCATCCGCGCTGTCCACCGCGGCGAGTTCGACGCCGCCGAGGGGCTCCTGGGCCAGGCACGGGCGATGCTGGAGCAGGCCGGCCGGGCCCTGGCCGACCACCAGGACATCTTCAACGCCGGCTTCGTCCATAACGCTGCCAAGGAGTTCGCGGAGGGCTGCCTGACGCTGGCCATCATCTCTGGCCGGCCGCTGCCTTCGCCCGCCGACCTGGGTGTCGAGCCGGCGGCCTACGTGAACGGCCTGGGCGAGGCCGTGGGCGAGCTGCGTCGGCACCTCCTGGACAGCCTCCGCCGTGGCGAGATCGAGCGGTGCGAGGGCGTGCTGGCCGCCATGGACGACATCTACACCGCCCTCGTGACCATGGACTACCCGGAGGCCATCACAGGCGGCCTGCGTCGCACCGCCGACGCCATGCGCGGCATCCTGGAGCGCACCCGCGGCGACCTGACGGTGGCACTGGTCCAGCGCAAGCTGGAACGCCGCCTGGAGGAGTTCCAGGGCAAGCTGCCACCGGCGTAGGGCGGGCGGACCGTGAAGGAGAACCCTTGTCCTGCGATGACACGAGCACCTATACTAGACCGGTCCACACGAGACTCGTCGGCCCGGCGCGAGTGAAGAAGGCGTTGAACATGTCAGACATAGTCGTTCTGCCCGCGCAGGATGTGTTCGATACCATCCGCGGGGTCAAGGAGGCCGTTACCACGACCATCCTCGATCCTTGGTATAACAAGGGCGTGGGTGGGGTGAGGGAGGACTATGAAGACTGGCTTGCCGCGGTCGCGAGCGCGACGGGCGACATTTCGACGCACATCTTCATCTGGGGATTCCCCGAAATTGTCCACTTCATGGTAGACAGGCTGCCCCGCGAGTTTGGGCTCGTAGCCTGGTTAACGTGGTACTACAAGAACTGCCCTTCGGTGATTCGGGGTTGGCGCTCGGCTCAGTTGGCCTGCTTGCATATCGCCAGGCATGGCGCCAAGCTCTTTCCAGAGCATTTCCTGAACGGGGCCCAACTCGAGAAGCAGCGGCAACGCAAGCTGAGGTACATGCCGGGTCCTCCAAGTGTTGTGGAAGCCCCCCTCAATATCGGTTTCGTAGGCAGGTCCGAACAGACGGGGCACCCTGCGCAGAAGCCATTCAAGGTGATCGAGCCTCTGGTACTAATGACCACCGAGCCAGGCGACTTGGTACTCGATCCGATGTGCGGCTCGGGAACGACTGGGGTGGTGTGTCGAGCCCTGGGCAGACGGGCCATTGTCTGTGACTCTTCTGAAGAGTACGTCCGAATGACCAAGGCGCGGCTAGATTCCGCTGGCCAAACGCCTCTGCTCAGTCGCCAAAGTAGCTTCTGAGAAACTGGTACACGGCTCGCTTTTCCCGTTCGGACGCCGCCTGGACGATGGCGTAGACATTTAGCCACCCTGTGGCGTCATCCCAGTAGTTCTTCTTCACCACTTGGTGTCTGCCGCACAGGGCCTGCCATTTCATTGCATCGTTCGGATCAGCGTTGGGGTCTACGGCGTGTGGGGTCCTGTGGTCGGGGGTCAGCCTTACGGTTCCGCCTCCGACAGGGTCTATGTCGCCGTCCCTCAGTCCACACACCGCGTCGCCCTCTTCCCACTGGCAGCGATACCCAGCTCGCTCCAGCACCCGCCGCCAAGTTGCAGGCCGGATCTGAACACGCTTCTGCGCTGTCGGTCTCTTCTCAGCGGTCGGCATGAGGTACTCGCTGATCCTCAGATCGCCTCGGTTCCTCCAAGAAAGGATGGTGTAGCCGTGGTCCGTCCGAAGTTCAGAGAGCCTTTGGTGCCAATTCTCCGGCTCTCTGCCGGTTTGCGGGTCTCTTGCTACCTCCATGATCTGCTCCCTGGTCACGATCTTCCCGATGTTGTCCAAGAAGAACGCCTCTATGCGCTCCCTGATAGATCGCTGAACATAGGGCCCCTTAATCTCCGCGAACTCCCGTTCATCCATGCTGGAGCCTCCCTGCTCAAAGGCTGACGGCATTATATGCTACGTTTCTAGGGAGCTGCACCCCTGAATCCTCCCCCTAGAACCCTTGCTCTAACGTCCATCGTATGCTACAATTAACGATTGGCCTGAACCTGAAGGAACGACTATGCCACTGGACGCTATCATCGTGCGGGGAGCCCGCGAGCACAATCTGAAGAACGTCGACGTCGTCATTCCCCGCGACAAACTCGTCGTCATCACCGGCGTCTCCGGCTCCGGCAAGAGCTCCCTCGCCTTCGACACCATCTACGCCGAGGGCCAGCGTCGATACGTCGAGTCCCTCTCCGCCTACGCCCGTCAGTTCCTGGGCCAGATGGAGAAGCCCGACGTAGACTACATCGAGGGCCTATCCCCGGCCATCTCCATCGACCAGAGGGGAGCCAGCCGCAACCCTCGCTCCACCGTGGGCACCCAGACCGAGATCTACGACTACCTCCGCCTCCTTTTCGCCCGCGCCGGGCAGCCCCACTGTCCCCAGTGCGGCCGGCCCATCCAGCGCCAGACGGTCCAGCAGATCGTCGATTCCATCCTGACCCTGCCGCCCGGCCGCCGGCTGATGGTCCTGGCGCCGGTGATTCGCGACCGCAAGGGCGAGCACCTCCATATCTTCGAAGACGCCCGCAAGGTCGGCTTTGTGCGAGTGCGGGTCGATGGCCGCGTCTACGACCTGGCCGAGGACATCGACCTGGACAAGAACCGGCGCCACTCCATCGAGATCGTGGTCGACCGCCTCATCACAGAGGAGCCCGGCGGCGACGGCTCCGGCAGTGCCACCCGCCTGTCCGATTCCGTAGAGACGGCCCTCAGGCTGGGCGGTGGCATCGTCCAGGTGTCCATCGACCATTCTGAAGGGAGCGACGTTCAGGCCGGGCCGGAGGAGCGCCTGTACTCAGAGCACTTCGCCTGCGTCCACTGCGGCATCAGCCTGGGCGAGCTGGCCCCGCGGAACTTCAGTTTCAACAGCCCCCACGGCGCCTGCCCGACCTGCACCGGTCTGGGCGTGAAGATGGAGATCGACCCGGAGCTGGTCATCCCGAATAAGAACCTGACCCTGGCCGAAGGCGCCATCCAGCCCTGGGCCCGCGCCAGCACCGTCGCCACCTGGTACTATCGCATGATCGAGGGTGTGGCCCGACGGTACGGCTTCTCCACCCACGTGCCCGTGCGCCAGCTCAAGCCGGAGGACCTTCGCCTTCTCCTCTACGGCACGAACGAGACGATTACCCTGCCCTACACCAACCAGTTCGACCGCACGCAGTACTACGACACCAGCTTCGAGGGCGTCATCCCTAACCTGGAGCGCCGCTTCCGCGAGACGGAGTCCGACTACGTCCGCGGTGAGATCGAGCGCTACATGGCGGCCAACCCCTGTCCCGCCTGTCAGGGCGCTCGCCTCAAGCCCGAGTCGCTGGCCGTCACTGTCGCCGGCCTCAACGTCCATCAGGTCACTCAGATGAGCATCGTGGAGGCGCTGGCCTGGGTGCAGGAGCTCCAGGGGTCGGACACTGTCCTCAGCGAGCGGGAGCGAACAATCGCCTACCAGATCCTCAAGGAGATCCGCTCGCGCCTGAGCTTCCTGGTGGACGTGGGCGTGGACTACGTGACCCTCGAGCGTGCCACCGGCACGCTCTCCGCGCGGCGAGGCTCAGCGATTGCGCCTGGCCACCCAGATCGGCGCCAGCCTTATGGGCGTCCTCTACGTCTGCGACGAGCCCTCCATCGGCCTCCACCCGGTGGACGGCTCGCGCCTCATCGCCACCCTCCAGCGCCTGCGCGATCTGGGCAACACCGTGCTGGTCGTGGAGCATGACGAAGCCACCATCCGTGCTGCCGACCACGTCATCGACCTGGGGCCCGGCGCCGGCGAGCAGGGGGGCGAAGTGGTGGTGGCCGGAACGGTGGAGGACGTGGCCGCCTGCCCTCAGTCCATCACTGGCCAGTACCTCAGCGGTGCCCGCGAGATCGCCCTGCCCCGCCTCCGCCGCCCCGGCAACGGTCGCCTCCTGACCATTCACGGCGCCCGCGAGAACAACCTCAAGAACATCGAGGTGCGCATCCCGCTGGGCAAGTTCGTCTGCGTCACCGGCGTCTCGGGCTCCGGCAAGAGCACCCTGGTGGACGACATCCTCTACAAGAAGGCGGCCCAGCTCCTCTACGGCGCCCGCGACCGCCCCGGCGAGTGCGACGGCATCTCCGGCCTGGAGCACATCGACAAGGTGGTGAACATCGACCAGTCGCCCATCGGGCGCACGCCGCGCTCGCAACCCCGCCACCTACACCGGCACCTTCACCCCGATCCGCGAGCTCTTTGCCTCCGTCCCCGAGGCCCGCCTGCGCGGCTACCGGCCCGGCCGCTTCTCTTTCAACGTGCAAGGGCGGCCGCTGCGAGGCCTGCCACGGCGAGGGCTACATCCAGATCGAGATGCAGTTCCTGCCGGACGTGACCGTGCCCTGCGAGGTCTGCAAGGGCAAGCGCTACAACCGCGAGGCCCTGGAGGTCACCTTCCGGGGCAAGAACATCGCCGAGGTGCTGGACATGACCGTCGACCAGGCGCTGCCCTTCTTCGAGGCGTTCCCCCGCGTACGCACCAAGCTCCAGACCCTGCGCGACGTGGGCCTGGGCTACATCCGTCTGGGCCAGCCGGCCACCGACCCTCTCCGGCGGCGAGGCTCAGCGCGTGAAGCTGGCCACGGAGCTGTCACGCCGGGCCACCGGCAAGACTCTATATATCTTGGACGAGCCCACCACCGGCCTCTCGTTCGAGGACGTGAACGCCCTCCTGAGGGTGCTGCACCGGCTGGTGGACGCCGGCAACACGGTGGTGGTCATCGAGCACCAGCTGGACGTGGTCGAAGAGTGCCGACCACATCATCGACCTGGGGCCGCTGGGCGGCGCCCGGGGCGGCGAGATCATCGCCGAGGGCACGCCGGAGGAGGTGGCGCAGGTGGAGCACAGCTTCACCGGCCAGTACCTGCGCCCGGTCCTCGAGCGGCACGGGCGCGGGAGAAGGTGGCGCAAGTGTAGGAGGTGACGGCCGCAGTTGGCCGTGTATCATCCTGCTGCTGGGCGCGCCGTACGCCAACCTCTGTTAGCCGCAATTGCAGGTCAGAGGGAGGGAGTCCAGAAGCGGTCTCGACCGCGGCACTCTTCTTGGTCGGTTAATCGTCGTCTCGGCTCGTGGCATGCCTGTGCTGATGAAGACAAGAAGGACTGGCAGGAAGCAGCAAAGCCAACGCGGTCGAGGCTTTGCGTACGGCCGTGTGCCCATACGGAAACGCATCGACGGGACGAAATGACGCAGGATCCGACGCGGCACCACCAGCGCTCGAGCATACCTCCGCCTGTCCGCCGACGACTACGCGCAGGCGGGGGCGTATCGACGGGCTTTGGCACGGGCGGCACGCAGAACGCGACGAATGCTCGTTCGGTCGAGGTGGTCGATGCGGCGATGGTCTTGAACGAGGCCGGGGCGAATGGAAGAAACCGTGAGGTGGCGGGAATTGCCAACACGATTTCGTCGTATCAACAATACCTGGGGTCGTACCCATCGGGCCGATCGTCGAGGAGGCGATCAGACTGGTGGCTCATTGGCCGAACCATGACTCGTCGTGTTTGCAGCGCGGCAAGAGGGGACTCGCAAGGCTTATGAAGACTTCTGGCGGAGTTCCCGGGCCACCGCCGCGAGGCGAGGCCCGTGCCTGCCTCGACATTCCGAGGCCGAGCAGGGGCGGGCAGGTTGACCCACCGGGGAACAAAGGGGGGTTGCCCCTAAGGCCGGGGACGACGTCGTTGCCAGATCGGCGCTCGTCAATCATGAGATTACTGTCCTCAATCCGATCGGGACCTTTTTTGCACCGCGGGCTCCGCCCAAGATATGGTCACAACCAATTAGGACAGTGGTTCTGCAGGACACGATGGCAGTCAGTCCGCGGTCTGCGGATGTGGCAACTTGCACGACTTGTCCCTAGGGTCAGGATACCTTCAACGTCCTGCGGAGGCCGCAGCGATGAGGACTCGAAAAGCGTATGGGTGCTCTAGCCAAGACAGCGGGGTTAGACAGCGCCGTCCGTCAGGCGGCGGTGTGGATTGTGACGGACAACGCCAATTATGCAGGTCTTGGCACGCTTGTTGGATCGATAACGCGGGCTCGGGTCATTAACGAAACCAAAGCGGCGCAGGCCATGAAGGCTGTCGACGATGCGGGCATCGACATCACGCAGAAGGCTATCTGGTGGGATCGGAGTACAGTATCCTCCAAGGGTTGAAGGATGAGAGCCTCAAGAATCGGCTTCAACAGAGAGGGGGCTAGGGATCGGTAGAAGGCATAATGTTTCGCAGGGGCGGCGCGAGAGCCGCCCCTAGTCGCGCAGCGATCAGGCACAACTCGGTTCGCGAACCGCTGCCGTGTTTGAGCATGACTTACGCTCTGACCCTGCCCCAGCACGAGGCCCGCCTGGCCTTCCTGGCCGTCCTCCATCACCTGGCACGGCCGGGCTCGGAGATCGACCGCGAGACGCTGACCGTGGTGCAGCACGGCCTGGCGGAGGTCGTCCCCCAGCTCGAGGAGCAGATCTTGGCCGACTCCGCCCGGCTGCAGCTGAGCGCCTACCAGCTCAGCCGCCTCAGCGAGTCGATGCTGGGCACCATCAACGAGCTCAAGGCCTACCCCATGTTGGACGCCATGGCCGGCGACAGCCGCCGGCCGCGCAGCACCGCCGCCGGCTTCGACGAGGCGCTGCGCCGTCTCTTCCCGCCGGTGTCCGTCGACGCCAGCTACGCCACGCGCCTGGCCGAAGACATGCTCATGCTCTGGCGGCGCCTCGAAGGAGGCGTCTCTCAGGCGGAGACGGAACTGGACTCCGAGCGGCGGCACGCCGAGGCAGCTCGCCACAAGGGCTTTCCCTGGCCCTTCGGGCGGCGATAGTCGCGCAGCTCTATCGGGGCCCACGGTTCAAACAGCGCCTCGGCCTGAAGGCGGGGGTCGAGAATCAACCCACCGACGCTGCCAGCCCCCTTGACTTGCGCTTTGCCTTTGGGTAAGATGCGGGCAGGTAGGGAATTGAGCTAGTTTAGCCAGGTTTTTCTTTGCAAAAGGAGGCTGGCCTGACATGACCTACGTCATAACGGAGCCCTGTATCGATGTGCTGGACAAGTCGTGCGTGGAGGTCTGCCCGGTCGACTGCATCCACACCGAGGAGGGCCAGGACCGCATGCTCTACATCGACCCAGACGAGTGCATCGACTGCGGTGCGTGTGAGCCGGCCTGCCCGGTGACGGCCATCTTCACCGAGGACGACGTGCCCGACAACTGGAAGGAATACACGTCCCTCAACGCCCAGTGGTACAAGGACAAGGCCACTGTGCGGTCGCGCGTCAACGCGCTGAAGCCCGCCTGATCTGAACCTGAGAACGGATTAGGAGAACGGATAAGCGGATGCCGGCATCCGCTTATCCGTTTGCGATCCTCTGGAAGATCACACCACCGTTATCGTGGAGCCGGCGGGCGTCTTGGTGACTTCGATGCGCACGGGGAAAGCGTCCCGCAGCTCCTCCACGTGGGTGATCACCAGCAGGCAGCGGAAGTCGTCCTGGATGGCCTGGATTGCCTCCACGAGGCGCTCGCGACCCGCGCTGTCCTGGGTGCCGAACCCCTCGTCGATGATCAGCGTGGGCAGGGGCGCCCCCGCCCGGCGGGCCAGCAAGCGCGACAGCGCGATGCGCAGGGCGAAGTTGATGCGAAACGCCTCGCCGCCGCTGAACATCTCATAGCTGCGGGTGCCCAGCTCGTCGGCGATCTTGATGTCCAGCGTCTCTACCAGCGAGCCCTTCTGCGTCTCGCGCTGGGTGGTGAGAGCTAGGGTCATGCGACCCGCGGTCATCTGGGAGAGCAGGCGGTTGGCCTCGTCCGCGATCTCCGGCAGCACGCCGTCGATGATCAGCGCCTGGACGCCGTTCTTCCCGAAGGCGGCGGCCAGCTCGTCGTGGATCGCCTTCTCGGCAGCGGCCTCGTTCAGGCCCTCCATCTTGGGGCGGCGTGTCTCCTCCAGGGCGCGCAGGCGGTCCAGTTCGCCCTCCAGGGCGCCGAGGGCCTGGCGCAGACGGCGCTCGTCGGCTTGGAGGCGCTCCAGCTTGCCGCGCTCCTGGGCCAGGCTGGGCGCCAGGTCGGGTTGGCGGGCTAGCTCGGCGGTCAGGCGCTCGACTTCCTCCTGGGCCTCATGGGAGCGCCCTTGCCAGCGGTCGCGACTCTCCTGAGCGGCGGTCAGGCTCTCTTGCTCTCGCTCCAGCAGCTTCTCGGCCTCCCCGAGGCGGCGGAAGCGCTCCTCGAACTCCGCCAGCTCCTCTGCTGTCCGGCGCGTCTCGTTGTGGGCGTTGGGGTCGTACCCCAGCGCCGCCAGGCGAGGTCGCAGCTCAGCGAGCTGACGCCGCTCGGGGGGGGCGTAGTCGTCGCGGGCCAGGCGCTCCTGGATCGCCGTCAGTTCTGCCTGGGCGCCGGGCAGGGCCGCGGCTGCCGCCTGGCCCTCCTCGATCTGGCGGTTCAGGACGGCGAAGCGCTGGTCGGTCTCGCTCCGGCGGCGGCGCGTCTCGGTTTCCAGGCGAGCTATCTCCTGGCTCAGCCCTTGCACCTGGCGGGAGGCATCGCGGGAGTGCCCATCGTTTTCCTGCAGGGCCTGCTGGCGCGCCGTCTCCTCCTGCTGGTAGTGCTCGCGGATGTGGCCGAGCTCGCCCTCGCCCAGATCCGTACCGCACAGCGGGCAGCGCGCGCCGGCGGTGGCCAGCTCTTCGGCCTTGCGCTCCAGCTCCGCCATCTCCGCCTGAAGGCGGCGGCCGGCCTCCGCCAGCGACTGAAGGTCGGAAACCGCCTGCTGCTCATCGGCCCGCAGCCCGGCTAGCCTCGACTCTTCTCCCGCCAGGCCGGCCAGCTGCTCCTTCAGCTGCGTACCCTCCTGTTCGAGCGCCGCCAGAGCCGCCGCCTCGGCCGCAAGGTCCTCCACCCGGCCCGCCAGGCCCGTCGCCTCGGCGTCCAGGGCCTGGCGGGCGGAGTCGATCTTCGCCACCAGGTCTCGCTCTTGAAGCCGCAGCTCGTTCAGCGCGGACTGGAGGCGGGTCAGCTCGGCCTCGCGGGCGCGAGCCTCCTGCCAGTGCCCGTGGCCACGCCGGATGGCCTCCGCCTGGGCCACCACCGCCCGGTACTCTTCGATGCGCTCCTCATGCCGGGCCACGTCCCCGCCGTAGCGTCGCAGCTCGTCCTGCGCCTGACGGAGCCGTGCCTGGGCGGCGGCCAGCAGCTCTCTCTGGTGGGCCAGGGCCTCAGCGGCCCGGCGCAGCGACTCCACCAGCTCCTCCTGGGAGGCAATGGCCTGCTCCACCAGCGCCACCTCTTGGTGCGTCTCCTCCAACTGCTGCTCGAGGGCCGGGCGGCGGGCGACCTCTGCGTCGATGCCCTGCACATCCACCTCGAGCTGGCGGCGGCGAAGCTCCGCCTCCTTGGCGCGCTCCCTGGCGCGCTCGGCCAGCAGGTCGTACTGCTCCAGACCGAGGATGGCCGCGAGCACGTCTTTGCGCTGGCCCGGCGTCTTGCGCACGAACTCGTCGGCGCGGCCCTGCACCAGGAAGGCGCTGTTGATGAACGTGTCGTAGTCGATGTGGAGGATCTCCTGGATGCGACTCTCCGTCTGACGCAGGGTGTCGCCGGACATGGGCCGCCAGCCGTCCGGGCCTTGCACGAACAGCTCGAGGCTGGAGACGCCCGGCCGGCCCCGCAGCGCCTTGCGCCGCTGGCGGAGGACCCGATAGCGCGTGTCGTCCACCAAGAACTCGAAGTCCACCTCCGCCTCGGTCTGGCCGTAGTGGACGAGCTCGTCGTCGCTGCGAGCGCGGGACTTTCCCCACAGGGCCCAGGTGATGGCATCGAGGATGGCCGACTTGCCGTGGCCGTTGTCCCCCGCCAGGCAGGCCACGTGGATGCCGGTGAAGTCCAGCGGCGGCACGTTGTCGCGATAGCAGAGGAAGTTGCGCAGGGAGAGCCGGGCCGGGACCATGGCTGCTCCTAGCCCAGGGCGATGGGCTCCCCAAGGGTGGGGATGTGGACCTCGATCTCGCTGCCGGCCAGCGCCTGGGTGAACAGATCCGGCCGCTCGGTGTGCACGGGGATGAGCACCTTCGGGCGGATAGCCTTGATCATCTCGATGAGCTCTGGCCCGCTGGCGTGGCCGGAGGCGTGGGCGTACCGGGGCTCGAAGTCCGGCGGGTTCACGGCGAACCTCTCGAGCCAGTGCTTGAGGCGCTCCTTGTCGAGCTCCATCTCCATGTTGAAGGGCTCGCTGACCGCGCTTATGTACACGCTGCCCGGCGGCGGACGCAGGTCGATCAGTTCGTTCAGTTCGTAGAAGTCGAGGTGGAGCAGATAGCGGCCGGGGTTGGCGGCGATATCGTATGCCCGCACACCCGACTCGTAGTGTTCCGTTCGGATCGTGCAGGGGTCCTTCTTATCCCATTGCACAGAGCAGCCCATGTCGTACTTCGTCCCGACGTAGTCGTTCTGACTGTAGAGCATGCTGCCCTTGCGCTTCAGGTAGACCTTCACATTCGGCTCCTCGCAGGCCGGCCGGACGGAAGGGCCGGGCAGGCAGGCCAGTTTGTGGGTTAGGTAGGCGAGCTTGGCGGAGATGACCAGGGTGCGCCCCGTCTCCCGGGCCACGTCGATCATCGTGCGGTAGCGGGTCGTGTCCTTCCAGGCGAAGGCCACCATCGCCAGTGCCGAGCCCGCCTGCGACACCAGGCGCGTGCATTCCTCCGCGACGACGGTCTCGCTGTCCGGCCTCTCCTTCTCTATACGGGTGCCTTCGGCGATGAGCACGTCGGGCCGGGTTCCTGCCAGGGTTTCCCTGAAGCGGTGGGTCAGGTCGCCGGCCAGGCCGTGAAACCGCAGATCGCCGGTGTAGACGATGCGACGCTCCCCCGCCTTCAAGACGATCGCCGTTGCGCCGGGCACCGAGTGGTCGACGGGATGAAGCTCGGCTTCCATTCCGCCGGCCGCGAAGGGCTTCCCCGCGCAGACCGTGTTCACCGGCCTCAGGACGGTCTCGGCCTCTACCTTTGGCGTGCCGGGAAAGAACGCGGCCTTGCCGAGAGTACATATCGAGCGCTTCCCGACGTTGATGACGTCGGTTCCGAAGCCTCCTCTGCTCACTTCCTCCGCCGTCTCCATGATGGCCTTCGTCGTCTCCGAGCAGAATAGCGGCACGTGCTCGTCGAGCACCGACACGTGCTGGAAGTGGTCCATGTGGGCGTGCGAGACGATGACGCCGTCAACGGCCGGCCGGCCATCCCTGTCGTTGATTTCCTTGTAGCTCCGGACGTCGGCGGCCCACAGAGAGCCGTCCGGCACGCCCAGGCCGGCGAGGGTCTCCTTCAGGCGGTGGAGCTCCAGCAGGTCTTGCCTGTAGATCCCGTCGATCTTGGGCAGGATGCCCAGCGCCAGCAGGTCGCGAAGGCCGGTGTTCGTCCTCGGCTGGAGGAAGTCCTCGTAGAAGTCGCCCATCCTGGCGAAGCTCATGCCGAAGTCGAGGAAGATGCGATGGGCGCCATCGTCCACCAGGATCTTGTTGCCGCCGATCTCGCCGGCGCCGCCGTAGACAGTGATAGAGACCATGCTCTACTCCTCGCCCTCGACGAGCGCTTGCGCGTGCCGCAGCAGCACCTCCTGCCGATCGGCGGCCACCTTGCGGTCGTCCAGGTAGAGGCGCAGCGCCTCCAGCGGGGTGAGCGACTCCGGCCGCACGCCGGCCGGCAGGCGGGTCCTGGGCTGCTCTTCGACAATCTCGCGCTTGACGTAGGCCACGAGCTGCGCGCCGGACAGCGCCTGGCGCACCTCCGCCTCGCGCAGGTGTGGCTCCTGCGCCCGCGACAGGTGGACGATCACCCGCACGATGGCGTCGGCCACACCAGCTCGCTCGATGGCGGCCAGCACCTCCGGTGTGGGGTCCTCCTGGCGCGGTCGCACGCTCACGGTTGCGAAGGGGCGCGCCCACACCGGGCGGAACTGCGGTTCGCCCACGAGGCGCTCGCCGTGCGGCCGTTCGGGGTCCAGCTCCAGCACGTAGAACCCCTTCTCGCCGTCCTCCTCACCGAAGTCGACCCGCTGGAGGCTGCCCGGGTAGACCAGGGGCGTGGCGCCGTCGACCACCTGGCGCTGGTGGATGTGGCCCAGGGCCACGTAGTCGAACAGGTGCGGGTGGAGGGTGCTCTTCAGTAGCTCCGGGTAGCGGCCCACGGTCATCCACTTCTCCGAGCCCTCGCGCACCACCGAGCCCGTGAGCGCCACGTGCGCCGCCAGAATCGACGGCAGGCCGGGGTCGAGCGCCTCGCCCTGCTCCTGCACGAAGCGGCCCACCGCTTCCTCCATGCGCGCCAGCACCTGGTCGATGGTCAGGCCGGCCTGCTCCTCCCTGGCGAGGAAGCGACCGGGCGTCAGCCAGGGCAGGGCCACGATCTGCACCAGCCCGGCGGCCGTGGCCACGACGTACGTCCCCGGCTTGCCGGCCACGTGCACCGAGCCCGTCTCGCCGTCCTCGCGCGATAGCAGCGTGCCGAAGATCTCCAGCGAGGTCGCCCGCGAGACGGCGCCGGGCAGGTCGTGGTTGCCGACGAGGAGGAAGACCGGGATGCCGGCGTCCACCAATCGCCGGATGCGGCGGGCGAACTCGCGCTGGTGGGTCTGGGAGGGCTCGCGGCTCTTGTAGGCATCGCCGCAGAACAGCACGAGGTCGACGCGCTCGGCGACGGCGTAGTCCACCAGCTCGTCGAGGGCGCGGAGGAAGTCCAGCAGGCGAGTGGACAGGCCGGTCGTAGGGTCGGTCTTGCCGTACGTCTCGACCCCCAGGTGCAGGTCAGCAAAGTGGAGGACGCGCATTCGATCCGGTCCTATCGAAGTAGAATATACGTTCCATCAACGCAGGTCAAGCCTAGCGTCCGCTAGGCGGAACGGCCTACTCGCCCACCTTCCCGTTGTCCCCGGCCGGCAACTGGTGCGCCTCAGCTGGCTCGGCCGCCAGCGGCAGCGATAGCTTGTGGTCCAGAGTCGCTACCCGCCTTTCCAGATCGGCGTACTTGTTGGTGGTGTCCCGTATGTGGCCGCCTAGGACTTTGAAGCCATCTTGGAAGCGGCCAAAGTCCCCCTGCAGGCCTTGCAGGTGTTCAACGATCTGCTGAGCCTGCCGTTCGATGCGCATCCCTCTGAGGCCGAAGACAATCGCCTGCAGATATGCGTACAGGCAGTTTGGTGATACGGGGATAACCCTCCGTTGAAGCGCGTACTCCTGGAGGGTCCCCGCTTCAGCATCTAGTTCGCTCTTGACGATGGTCTCGTAGTAGACGTTTTCCGCTGGAATGTACATTAGAGCGAAGTCGAACGTGCCCTCGTCGGGGCGGATGTACTTGGCGACGTCGTCCACGTGGCCCCTCACCGCGCGCACAAATTCGCGCCGCAGCTTGGTGCGCTCGTCGTCTGAGGCGGCGCCCAGCACCCGGTTGAAACTCTCCATTGGAAACTTGGCGTCCACAGGAACCAGGCTCGGCCCCAACTGGATCACGGCGTCGACTACTTCACCGCTCCGGAAACGGTGCTGGAAATCGTAGTTGGCCTGCGGGAGGATTTGTGCGACAAGGCGCTCCAGCAGCATCTCTCCAAAGCCGCCCCGCAGCTTCGGCGGGCTCAGAATGTCCTGAAGTGACGAGATGCTTTGGCCCACCTCTAGGATCCTGTCCGCAGAACCCCGCACTCCCTCCAACTGCTTGCCGATGTTCTGCATCGTTGTGGCGGTTGAGCTCAGGCTTTGGTTCAGGCGCGAGTCGATGCCGTCGACGCGTTGCTGGAGGCTCTGCTGGGCGTTCGATAGGCCCTGCATGAGTTCACCCCGCTGGGCTGAAAGCTGGGTCTCCATAGCCCGGCGGCTGTCACGGATTTCCCAGCGCACAACCGCAGCTAGCACCGCCACCGCCGCTACTGCGATGAGAAGGATGATCGCTCCGTCCATGGCTCCCTCCCGGCTCTACGCTGGCCGTGGCCCCGGCCCGCGCAATCCTACCCCTCCAGCTTCTCTTGCAGCGCTGCCACCAGGTTGGCGATGGGCACCCGCACCTGCTCCATGCTGTCCCGCTCGCGGATGGTGACCGCCTGGTCGTCCAGCGTGTCGAAGTCCACCGTGACGCAGTAGGGCGTGCCGACCTCGTCCTGGCGCCGGTAGCGCCGGCCGATGCTCTGGGCGTCGTCGTACTGGGTCATCCAGTGCTTGCGCACCAGCGCCCAGACCTCCCGCGCCGGCGGCACCAGCTTCTCGTTGCGGCTGACAGCGGCAGCACCGCCACCTTCATCGGCGCCAGGTCCGGGTGCAGGCGGAGGACGACCCGCGTCTCGCCGCGCACCGTCCTCCTCGTCGTAGGCGTCCATCAGGAAGGCCAGGAAGCAGCCGGTCGACGCCCGCCGACGGCTCGATGACGTAGGGCACGAAGTGCTCCTTCGTCTCCTCGTCGAAGTACTCCAGGTCCTTGCCGCTGAACTCGGTGTGGCGGCTCAGGTCGAAGTCGGTGCGGTTGGCGATGCCCTCCAGCTCCGACCAGCCCATGGGGAAGAGGTACTCCACCTCGTAGGTGCCCTTGGCGTAGTGGGCCAGCTCGTCGCTTGTCCAGGCGGCGCAGGCGCAGGTTCTCCGTGCTCGATGCCGAGGTTCAGGTACCAGTTGAAGCGCTCCTCCACCCAGTGCTCGTGCCACTCCTCGTCCGTGCCCGGCTTGACGAAGTACTCGATCTCCATCTGCTCGAACTCGCGGGCGCGGAAGATGAAGTTGCCGGGGGTGATCTCGTTGCGGAAGGCCTTGCCGATCTGGGCGATGCCGAAGGGGAGCTTCCGGCGCATGGTCGGTGAGCACGTTGTCGAAGTTGACGAAGATGCCCTGGGCCGTCTCCGGCCGCAGGTAGACGACCGCGGCGTCATCCTCCACCGGGCCGACGAAGGTCTTGAACATGAGGTTGAACATGCGGGGCTCGGTGAGCTCGCCGCCGCACTCCGGGCAGCGGATGACTGGCGTCGCCTCGGCATGGCCATGGGCGCTGGCCGGCACGTGGTGGGCCAGCTCGTCGGCGCGGAAGCGGCGCTTGCAGTCCTTGCAGTCGACCATGGGGTCGGCGAAGGTGTCGACGTGGCCGCTGGCCTCCCAGACGTGCGGGTTCATCAGGATGGCGGCGTCGAGGCCGACCATGTCGTCGCGCTCCTGGACGACGGCCTTCCACCAGGCGCGCTTGATGTTGCTCTTCAGCTCGACGCCCAGCGGCCCGTAGTCCCAGAAGCCGCCGATGCCGCCGTAGATCTCGCTGCTCTGAAAGACGAAGCCGCGCCGCTTGCACAGCGACACCAGTTTCTCGACCGTGGCGTTAGTGGACATAAGTTCTCCTAGGGGATGAGATCGAAGCCAGCCTCCGACGGGCCGGCCTGGCCCGAAAGTTACCAGCTTCGGCGGCCAAAGTAAAGGCGAGGCGTGGCCGATCCGCGGGTTGCAGTAGCACGCCATTTGTCGTGTCGAATGTAGCGGAAGGTTCTAGCCTTCCATGTGGAGGCCCGAAGGCCTCCGCTACTATCTACCACCATCGTGTGGTAGGCTTGACAGGAGTCGCAGCGGCCCTTATTATCGGGCGCCGGTTGGCCTTGTCGGGCCGCCCGGGCGGGAGCAAGCTCGTGTCTCTGACCGTCGACAAGCTCATGGTCATCATCACCGCCGCCGAAGATGTCGACCGCCTGCTGGACCGGATGATCGAGGCGGGCCATCCCGCCACCAAGATCAGCAGCACCGGCGGCTTTTTGCGGCGGGGCAACGCCACCATCCTGTCGGGCGTAGCCGTCGGCGCCGTCGACGGGGTGCTGGCCATGGTCCGCGCCCACTGCGAGCCCCGCGAGGAGTACGTTCCCGTCCAGGCGCTGCCGTTCCCCGGCAGCCTGCCCCCCAACGAGCCGTTGCCGGTGCGGGTGGGCGGCGCCATCGTCTTCGTGTTGGACGTGGAGCAGTTCGAGAAGATCTAGCGCTGGGACGACATGGCTACCAAAGAGACGATGATCCTCGAGGGCTTGCCCACCGGCATGTTCCAGGGCAACTGCTTCGTCGTCGGCTGCGGCGAGACGAAGGAAGCCATGATCGTTGACCCCGGCGACGACGCTCAGGACATCCTGGCCACGGTGGAGCGCAACGACCTCACGGCCAAGCTCATCGTGATCACCCACGAGCACATCGACCACATCGGCGCCGTCGAGGCCGTGCGCGAGGCGACCAAGGCGCCGGTCGCCATGCACGCCGTCGCCTACGAGAATACCGCCGACCAGAGCCGCATGGCGATGATGTGGCTGGGCCGGCCGCTGCCGCGCATGAACCCGCCGGAGGTCTTCCTGGACGAAGGCCAGGAGGTGCAGGTGGGCAAGCTGCGGTTCCAGGTGCTCTTCTGCCCGGGCCATTCGCCGGGCCACATCTGCCTCTACGGCGAGGGCGTCGTGTTCACTGGCGACGTCCTGTTCCAGCTAAGCATCGGTCGCTTCGACCTGCCGGGGGGCGACGGCCGCCAGCTCCTGCGCAGCATCCGCGACAAGCTCTGGCCCCTGCCCGACGACACCGTGGTGCTGCCCGGCCACGGCCCTGCCACCACCATCGGGCAGGAGAAGCAGCACAACCCCTTCCTCAAGTACCCCCACGTTTACATGGGCTTCGACGAAGAGTAGCCCTGCCTAGCACCGAGAGCCCGGAATAGAGTAGGGGCGCACGGCCGTGCGCCCCTACGCGGCTCTACCTTCTAGCTGCTGTCGCTACGAGATGAACAGCGGCGCCATGACCAGCGTTATGGTGCTCAGCAGCTTGACGAGCACGTGCAGCGACGGGCCCGCCGTGTCCTTGAACGGGTCGCCCACGGTGTCGCCCACCACCGCCGCCTTGTGGGCGTCGCTACCCTTGCCCAGGACAATGGTCTGGCCGCCGGTCTGTACTGTCAGCTTGCCCGCCTCGATGTACTTCTTGGCGTTGTCCCAGGCGCCGCCCACGTTGTTCAGGAAGGTGGCGACGATGATGCCGCCGATGGTGCCGATCATCAACATCCCGGCCACGGCCAGCCAGCCCGAGTTATCGGTTCTGGTGAAGCGGAAGATGAGGCCGACCACTATCGGCGCGCACACAACCAGGAGGCCGGGCGCGGTCATCTGGCGCAGGGCGGCGCGGGCGGTGATGTCGACGGCGCGCCCGTAGTCGGGCCGCGAGGTTCCGGCCATGATCCCCGGGTCCTCGCGGAACTGACGCCTCACCTCTTCGATGATGCTGGAGGCCGTGTTGCCCACGGCCCGGATGGCCAGCGAGGAGAAGAGGAAGACCAGCATCACGCCCAGGAGCCCGCCGACGAATACATCCACGTTGGACAGGTCGATGGGCAGGCCTTGGGTCAGGGGGATGTCCAGTCGCTCCTTCACCTTGTCCAGATAGGCGCTGAACAGAAGGAAGGCGGCCAGGCCCGCCGAGGCCACAGCGTAGCCCTTGGTGAGCGCCTTGGTGGTGTTTCCCACAGCGTCCAGGGAGTCGGTGATGTGGCGAGCGCTTTCCGGGGCGCCGGCCATCTCGGTGATCCCCCCGGCGTTGTCGGTGATGGGCCCGAAGGTGTCCATCGACAGGATGTAGGCAGCCGACATCAGCATGCCCATGGTGGCCACAGCGGTGCCGAAGACGCCGCTGCTGAACCCCGGCACGCCGGCGATGTCGGCGTGGGAACCGAGGACGAAGGAGATCACCAGGGCCAGGCCGATGGTGATGGCGGTGGCGGCGGTGGTCTCGTACCCCACGGCGGTGCCGATGATGATGTTCGTCGCCGGCCCGGTGCGCGAGGCCTCGGCTATCTCCTTGACTGGTCGCCACGCTGCCGGAGGTGTAGTACTGAGTGATGTAGACGAAGGTGATGCCTGTGGCGATGCCCACGAGGCCGCAGAGGAAGAACCAGTACCAGGCATCGCCCAGCATGACCTTGGTGGCGATGAACAGGCCCAGCACCGAGAGGCCCGACACTATGTAGTACCCGTAGTTGAGGGGGGTCATCGGGTCCTGGCGCCCGTCATCGCGCGTGAAAAACGGGACCGAGGTGAGCCCGACAATCGTGGCGAGGATGCCGAACGACCGGATGACCAGGGGGAACATGACCCACTCGATCTTGCCGGTGACGGTGTAGATGGCGACCCCCAGGATCATCGCCCCGATGTTCTCCGCCGACATCGACTCGAACAGGTCGGCGCCACGGCCGGCGCAGTCGCCGACGTTGTCGCCCACCAGGTCTGCCACGACGGCGGCGTTGCGGGGATCATCTTCGGGGATGCCGGCCTCCACCTTGCCGACCAGGTCCGCTCCCACGTCGGCGGCCTTGGTGTAGATCCCGCCACCGAGCTGGGCAAACAGGGCCACGAAGCTGGCACCAAAGCCGAAGCCGACGATGAGAAACGGCGTGATGGACGGCGGGTTGCCCAGCAGCCGGCTGTAGATGAGGAACATGCTGGACACACCAATAAGGCTGAGGGACGTTACGAGGAAGCCGGATACCGCCCCTCCGCGCAGGGAGACGGTGATCGCCTCGCGCAGGCTGCGGGTCGCTGCCGAGGCGCAGCGCGAGTTTGATCGCACCGAGATGTACATGCCGATGAACCCGGACAGCGCTGAAGCGGCCGCACCGACCAGGAAGGCGATGCCTGTGAGGAGCCCCTCCTTCCAGTGGCCGATGACGATGTTCCCGTAGTGGACGCCTCCTTGCCCGCCTACTGATGTCCTTCACGCCGTCCGAAACGCCGCCGACAATGACGCCGATGAGGACGCCCGTCACCACCGCCATGATGGCGATGGTTCGGTACTGACGCTTCAGGAAAGCCATAGCGCCTTCGAAGATCATCGAGGAGACGTCGCGCATCGCATCGGTGCCCGTGTCGCGCCGCAGGACGTCCCAGGCCAGCCAGAAAGCAAAAATGACCCCAGCGAAGCCGGCGACGGGCACAAGCCACACTAGTTGCATTTTTCACATTCTCCTTTCGCAGGGAGTCTAGCAAAAGGGTTTCCTAGTATCAAGCCAATGATCGGGCTCCTTCGCCCGCTGCTTTCACCTCGCTCAAGCCTTCATGTACATGCCGCCACTGATGCAGAACACCTCGCCGGTGATGTAGCTGGACTGGTCGCCGGCCAGGAACGTGGCCAGGTTGGCGATATCCGGCGGCTCGCCCACGCGGCCCAGGGGAGTGCTCTGGGCCATGCGCTGGAAGAACTCCGGTGGGTAGATGCGGTCCAGGAACGGGTTGTAGATGAGCCCCGGCGCGATGGCATTGATGCGGATGCCGTGGCGCCCCACCTCGGCGGCTACGGCGCGGGTGAAGGCCATCACCCCCGCCTTGGCCGCGCAGTAGTGGGCCTCCCCCTCATCGGAGGCCATCCACCCCGCCGAAGAGGCCATGTTCACGATGGCCCCCTGCTTCCGCTCGATCATGTGGGGCAGGACGGCGCGCGTGCAGTGGAAGGTGCCGGTCAGGTTGACGCCGATGACTAGGTTCCAGGTTTCGTCCGACATTTCCCACACCGGCTCCAGGCGGTTGATGCCGGCGTTATTCACCAGGATGTCGACCTGGCCGTAGCGGCCCAGGGCCGTCTGCACCATGCCGTGCACCTGACCGACGTTGGTCACATCCACCTCCAGGGCCACGAAGTCGCGGCCGAAGTCCTTGGTCATGGCCGCGGCCACCTCCTGGACGCGCCGGCCGTGGGCGTCGGTGACCAGCACCTGCGCTCCCTCCTGGGCGAAGCGGCGGGCGATGGCTTGGCCGATGCCCGAGCCTGCGGCCGCCGTCACGAGGGCTACCCGTCCGTCGAGAAGGCCCATTCTAGTCCTCCTTGGGCGTGTAGATGCCTGGCGTGCGGGGATAGGACGCGAAATTGGGGTCGCGCCGCTCGACGAAGGCGTTCTTGCCTTCGTCGGCCTCGCCGCTGCGAAACAAGTCAGGAGCGAACTCTTCCACCCAGTTGCGGCGCGAGAGCTGGAGCAGGGGGTCGTAGAGGGAGTGAAAAGAAGCCTTGAGGATCTTGAGGCAACTGGGGCTCTTCGCCATAAGCTCGCGGCACCACTTGTCCACCTCTTCGTCCAGCTTGTCCGGCGGGACGACAACGTTCACCAGGCCCATATCCAGCGCCTGCTGGGCAGTGTAGCGGCGGCAGAGCATCCACATCTCCTTGGCCTTCTTGGCTCCGACCACCCAGATCAGGTAGGAGACGTAGTGGCCGGATGCCGGGCTGCCCACCCGCGGGCCCACCTGGGCGAAGGTGGCGTTCTCCGATGCGATGGTGAAGTCGCAGAAATAGGCCATGTGGTTGCCCCCGCCGATGCAGTAGCCGTTGACGCGGGCGATGATCGGCTTCAGGCAGTCCTCGATGCCAGCGTGGGGGTCGAACTCGCCGTGGCCCCACTTGCCCTCCTGCTGCGTCTCTCCCAGCCAGTTGATGTCGCCGCCGGCGCAGAAGGCGCGCTCGCCTGCCCCGGTGATGACGATGACCCCGACGCTTTCGTCGCAGTTGGCGTCGATCAGAGCCTCATTCATCTCCGCCAGGGTCTGGCCGGTGAAGGAGTTCATTACCTGCGGACGGTTGATGGTGATCCAGGCGGCCCCCTGAACGCGGTGGTGCTTCTGATAGATGATCTCCTGAAACTCCAAGGCGGCCATGAGTTGCTCCTTCCTCTGGGCGAATGCGCCGCGATTATAGCCGACGGGCACGGCAGCCTCAAGGCGCCGGAACGCAGTTGGCGCCTGTTTTACGCAAGCGTAACACGGGCCTGGCGGCACTCGCCGACGCACGCCCGCTTCCGGTTTACCGTTGAAGGGTGCCCTTCCCTCCGTTAGACTGCAGGCACAAGGCCCCGATATGGTAGACCGTCGCACCGACGTGGAGGTCGCCTTCCAGCCGCGCTCAGTGGCTGTGGTGGGCGCCTCGGCCAACCCGGACAGCCCCGGCTACGACTACGTCCGCTGCCTGGTGGACTTCGGCTTCCGGGGGCCCATCTATCCCGTGAATCCGCGCCTCACCGAGCTGCTGGGCCTGGCCGTCTACCCCACTCTGCGCCATCTGCCCGGCACGGTCGAATACGTCATCTCGTGCATCCCCGCCGAGGCGGTGCTGGACCTGGTGGACGACTGCCGCGACCAGCGGGTACGGGTCGTCCAGCTCTTCACCGGCCGGTTCGCGGAGACAGGCCACCGCGAGGCCGCTCTCTTGGAGGCGGAGCTGAAGGCGAGAGCGCAGGCGGCCGGCATCCGCATTCTGGGGCCCAACTGCATGGGCGTGTATCATCCGGCGCACGGGCTCTCCTTCCGGCTGGACCTGCCGAGGGAGGCGGGGCCAGTGGCGTTCGTCTCTCAGAGTGGGAACAACGCGGCCGAGGTGATCTGCCACGGCGCCGGTTGCGGTCTACTCTTCAGCAAGGCGGTGAGCTACGGCAACGCCCTGGACCTCGACGGGGCAGACTTCCTGGAGTACCTGGCGGACGATCCGGAGACCAAGGTCATCGGCGCCTACGTCGAAGGGGTGCGAGACGGGCGGCGGTTCCTGGCTGCCCTGCGGCGGGCGGCTGCTCGCAAGCCGACGGTGGTGCACAAGGGTGGCCGCACGGCCGCCGGCGCCCGGGCGGCGGTCTCGCACACGGCGGCGCTGGCGGGCGCGCGCCAGGTCTGGGGGGCGGCCCTGCGTCAGGCGGGCGCTCTCCAGGTCGATACTCAGGACCAACTGATCGACATGCTGGTGGCCTTCGCTCTCCTCCGGCCGGGTGCCGGCCGACGCGTGGGGGTGGTGGGTGGCGGCGGCGGGCGGGCCGTGCAATCGGCGGACGCCTGCGAGGACGAGGGTCTGGCCGTCGTGCCGCTGCCCGCGGAGATGCGCGACGCCCTCCGCCAGCGGGCGCCGCTGCTGTGGGACTGGGTGGGCAATCCGGCAGACCAGTCTATTCTGGCGGGCGGGCCGCTATCCGGGGCGCAGATGCTGGAGATGATGGCCGAAAGCCCGGCGTTCGACTTGCTCATCGCCAACGTGGGCGAGGACTGGATCCTGGGCCGGCCCGATGCCGAGGAGCGCCTGCGCCACCTGGTGGGCCGCTTCCTGGAGGTGGCCGGGCGGACGGCCAAGCCCCTGGCCATCGTCCTGGGGCCGGCCGACTCGCCGGACGAGCGCCGCCGGCGCATCGTGGAGGAGGCGCGAGGGCGTCTCGTCGGGGCGGGCCTCGCCGTCTATCCCAGCATCGAGCGGGCGGCCTGGGCCCTGAGCCGGTTCGTCGGGTACTGGGAGAGCGGGGTCTAGCTCGGCAGAACGAAGATCGCGATCAGCGAGTAGTGGAGGAGGCTTCCGGCGATGATCAGCAGGTG
Organism: uncultured Chloroflexia bacterium; assembly: GCA_963701285.1. GTDB lineage: Bacteria > Chloroflexota > Dehalococcoidia > SM23-28-2 > SM23-28-2. The sequence continues at coordinate 1,412,916 of OY969584.1, forward strand.
GAAGACCTCGAGGTGGCCGAAGACCCGCGGGCAGGGGTCGGGCTTCCGAACCGTGTATACCACGCCGGCGACGGAGTACAGCGCTCCGCCCAGCACCAGCATCGCCAGCGGGGCGGCGCCCAACTGCCTCGCCAGCTCCACCGCTGTTACCAGCCCCAGCCAGCCGAGGACGAGGTAGAACCCTACCCGGAGCCACCTCGGCGTTTCCGGCAAGGCCAGGTTCATGATGATGCCCACGCCGGCGATGCCCCACACCACGGAGAGCATCGTGATCCCCCAGGCGTTGTTCAGCACGAGGAGGCAGAACGGCGTGTAGGTGCCTCCGATCAGCACCAGAACCATCGAATGGTCCATCCGGCTGATGATCGTCCGAAAGAGGGGCGTCCAGTTGATCCGGTGATAGGCCGCGCTCGTGCTGTACAGGAGAATGAGGCTCACACCAAAGATCGCGCCGCCGACGTACGCTCGGGGGGAGTCGGCGATGAGCAGGAGCAGGGGCATGCCAAGCACCGCGGCGATAGCCATGATGACATGGGACACGCCCCGCAGGAGTGGTCGTTGCAGCGAGAGGTCATCACTAAGTGTCATGTTTCAGGCACCCTCCGGAAGTGCCCCCGAGGGGATTCGAACCCCTGATCTCGGCCTTGAAGGGGCCGCGTCCTAGGCCTCTAGACGACGGGGGCCAGTCGCCATTGTAGGCGATGGCTGGCGGACGAGGCAACAAGAGATGGAGGCTGGGGCCGGGGTCCAACCGCTGGTGGTGAGCCTGTCGAACCACGAGCGCCCCTCGCTCATCCTTCGACAGGCTCAGGACGAGCGGCCTGTGGCTCGGCCGCCGCTGAGATGCTTCGCCTCGCGCAGCAGGACCGGAGGCCGACGGCCTCGCCCCCAGGCCGGCGCGGGGCGAGGGTGCCGTACGGTCTCAGGCGGCGACGACGAGGGAGAAGCGGTCGGCGGAGCGCAGGATGGCCGCGATCAGGTCCTCCAGGCCGCCCTCGCGCTCGAGGGCGAGCAGCTCGCCGACGAACAAGCGGTGCTTGAGGACGTAGCGGTACTTGCGCAAGCGTTCCACGGGGGCGATCGATAAGACCAGGCTGTCGTGATAGACATTGACGGAGAAGGTCAGGTCGTGCCGCCTCCAGCGGACGTCGAGCTGATCGAGTAGCGTCTCCGCCAAACCAGCCAGGTCTACCGATGCGGTGGTCATCTCTCTGCGCCTCCTGGAACGCAAATAATAATGAACGGCCCAAAGTGGGGGGTGCGGTTATATGAGGAGACGCTTGCGGAAGGCGCAATGTTACAGATGGCGGGGGCGATTAGGCCGGTCAGGCGCTAAGTTGTGGCCGCCGCTGCGTGAGGCATGGGCCGGATCAACGTGCGGGGCGGCCGGCCTGTGCCGGCACAACATCGAAGGCGACCGTGCGCACCGTCTGGCCCTCGACCACTGCTTGCACCTCGTAGCGACCCGCCTTGGCAAACGAGACCGCCGCGTTGACGGCGATGACGGCGGTCTGATCGGCGCCAGGTCTGAGACCGGGCGGCCTTCCCATCTCGAGCTCGCCCTGGATCGGCGGAATGAGGGCGTTGCCGTCGCTGTCCGCCATCTTTATCTCGAGCCGATGCACCTGGTTCGTCTCCTGCCAGGCGATGCGGAACCCCAGCGCGATCCCCAAAGGGTGGGTCGTCGGGATGGTGGCGGCGTGAAGGACCGACCAGCCGCCGCCCAGCATGTAGATCTTGCCGTTGACCGCCTGGACGGCGTCGGCCAGGATCAGAAACTCGACTTCCATGTCGCACACCTCGTGGTATAATACATTGTAAACATTGTGGACGATCTCGACGATGGCGTCAAGCGCGCCCCGCATCAATGAGCTTCAGTTCGATGAGAACAATGAGGAGAAGTTGCGTCGGCACGACATCGACCCAATGCAGGTCTACGAAGTCGTGGCCGGACAGCCGCTGTTTGTGCGAAACAAGCGCCGCCGCCGTGCCACCCACAAGGTCATAGGACCCGACGACGGCGGTACAATGTTGACCATCCCGATCGCCCCCACCCAGGTGACGGGCCAGTGGCGCCCAGTCACGGCCTGGGCAAGCACAAAGGGTGAGGTAACCCTCTGGAGGAAGGCTTATGCGTGACAAAGAGGAAGAGGCAGCCCGCTACCTGGAGGCCCACAAGGACGACGCGGGCGAGTGGGAGGAGGAAGGTGAGAAGCCTTCCGGGGGCAGGCCGAGCAGCATAGTATTCTCGGTTCGGTTCAAGCCGGAGGAGATGGCGCGCATCAAGCAGCTGGCAGACACGGACGCTATCCGCATCTCGGACCTGCTGCGCCAGGCCGTCCTTCAGTACATCTCTTCCGCCCGCCGACCGACAGTCGTCATCCAAGCGCCCGGCGCCACCTTCGCCATGAGAAATGGTGAGCTGGCCGGGCTACCCACGGAGGCGCCGAGGCCGAAGAAAGAACTGCCCCAGTTGGTCGCTACCACTGCCCGGTAGGCGCGACGCCTACGAGCGGCGCATGCGGTTGCCGAGGCTGAAGACGAAGAGAGCGAAAAGCGCCTCGGCGGTCAACGATCTGACCGCAGGGGGCCTACGTCCTCCAAACTGAAGACCGGCCTCGAGCTGTCGCCCTCCTTCACGAAAAAGAAGCTCCTCTCGACCTGCTTAGTCGCCCTACCGAACGGGGCGAGGATGAACGTGTCGCCATAGTGTCGCAGGACGACGGCCTCTGTCTCTCCTTTTAGGACCAGGAAGTCTTCCTGCCGCAGGGCCTCTGCGCGACCAGCACCGTAAGCAATGAGGAGGCCGAACGTCACCGCGATCATGAATAGCAGGCCAGCGCTCCCAAGGCGCGCGCCGAACCAGTCGGTGAGCGGGCGCGCGCGTCGGCGATCCTCCCATTCTGCGTCGAACTTCTCCCGGTACGACCCCCTGCTCTGGAAGATGAGCGGAAACACGAACTCAACGAACGCCGCCGCTGCCACCAACGCCGCGACCCAGATCCACTCCCTCCACATGTCGCGGTACAGATACAGGTATGCTGCGAAGAGCAGGAGGAACGGCGTGAGAACTGCCAACCCACGACGGATCGGCCCGTGAGGCACCTCGCGGAGTACGCCGATGGCTACGTCTGCTACCCAGAACACGAGACAGAGCACGATCACCAGAGCGCCCGCCACGACGAATACCGTCGTGGGCGTCAGGGAAATAAACGAGGTGGGTATTCCGAACACGCGGCAATAGGCCGCTTCGTAGACGAACGCGAACAGGTTAGCCAGCACTGGCACCACAGCGAGTACGAGCCCCGCTGATATCCATGCGGCTGTCGTGCCTCCATTTCGCCGATTAACACTCTCGCTCATCGCCTGTCGCTCCCTCCGTCTCCTCCGCGTCCGGCCCCTCCTCCCGCACCCGCCGCAGGCGCTCGCGGATCGTCTTCTCGAAGCCCTGGTCGCCGGGCTGGTAGTAGCGGCGGCCGCGCAGCTTGTCGGGCAGGAACTGCTGCGGCACGTAGTGGCCCGGGTAGCTGTGGGCGTACTTGTAGTCGCGGCCGTAGCCCATCTCCTTCATCAGGTCGGTCACGGGATTGCGCAGGTGCAGCGGCACCGGCTCGTTGCGGGTCTCGCGCACGTCCTTGCGCGCTCGCTCGTAGGCCATGAGGGCGGAGTTGCTCTTGGGCGCCGACGCCAGGTAGATGGTGGCCTCGGCCAGGGGCAGGTAGCCCTCGGGCATGCCGACGAAGTGTACCGCCTGCTGGGCGGCCATCGCCACCACCAGCGCCTGCGGGTCGGCCAGGCCCACGTCCTCCGCCGCCAGGATGACCATCCGCCGGACGATGAACAGCGGGTCTTCGCCGGCCTCGATCATGCGGGCCAGCCAGTAGAGGGCGGCGTCGGGGTCGGAGCCGCGCAGCGACTTGATGAAGGCGGAGATGGTGTCGTAGTGGTAGTCGCCGGCCTTGTCGTAGAGGGTGGTGCGCCGCTGGAGCGCCTCCTCGAAGTCAGGCAGGGCGATGTGGCGCACGCCCTTCTCGTCCGGCGGGACGGTCGCCGCCGCCAGCTCGAGGGCGTTCAGGGCGATGCGGGCGTCGCCGCCCGACGCCTGGGCCAGGCCGGTGAGCGCATCGTCGTCCACGTCCAGGCTCAGGTGGGCCAGGCCGCTTTCGGCGTCGGTCATCGCCCGCCGCAGGATGACCTCGATCTGCTCCGGCGACAGCGGGTTCAGGCTGTAGACGCGGCAGCGCGAGAGCAGGGGCGAGATGACCTCGAAGGACGGGTTCTCGGTGGTGGCGCCGATGAGGGTGACGACGCCGTCCTCGACATAAGGCAGTATCACGTCCTGCTGCGCCTTGTTGAAGCGATGGATCTCGTCGATGAAGAGGATGGTGCGCTGGCCGTACATCCCCCGCCGCTCCTGCGCCTCGTCGACGATCCGACGCAGGTCGGCGACGCCGGCGGTGACGGCGGAGACGGGGGCGAAGTGGGAGCAGGTGAGGCCGGCGATGATGCGGGCCAGGGTGGTCTTGCCGCTGCCCGGCGGCCCCCAGAGGATCATCGACGGCACCTGGTCGGTCTCGATGCTCTTGCGCAGCATGCGGCCCTCGCCGACCAGGTGCTCCTGCCCCACGAACTCGTCCAGGGTGCCGGGGCGCATGCGGGCGGCCAGCGGCGCCTCGCGGCGGGTGCGAGCGCTGGCCTGCTCGGCGAACAGGTCGGGAGGCTGGCGACGGCCTTTCCTGGCAGGCATCACGCCCCTATTATCGCTCGATTGCGTTGCGAACGCCAGTGCTAGGCGGAGGGGGCATGCAAGTCAGTCATCGGCGGGCGCCGGCTTTTGACACAGCGCCACCGGTCAGCCATCATCTAGACATGCGCATCTGCCACGCCGCCCTCGTGCTCCCGGTCGTCCTGGCCGTCTCGCTGGCCGCCTGCAACGGCTCGAACGACGACGGCCAGCAGCCGACGGCCTCGGCATCGCCGCCACCGGTCGCCCAGCTCGAGCAGGTCAACACCGTGGCGGTGGAGTCCAAGCCGTGGGCGCTGGCCCTCAACCCCACGACCAACCGCCTCTACGTGGCCAACGAGGCCGCCGCCAGCGTCTCCGTCCTCGACCCCGCCAGCGGCCAGGTGCTCGGCAAGATCGCCGTCGGCGATGGGCCGCTGGCCCTGGCCGTCGACCCCGACGCCAACCGCATCTACGTGTCCAACGCCTGGAGCGCCACCGTCTCGGTCATCGACGGCCAGACAGACGCCGTCGTGGCCACGATTCAGGCCGGCCAGCGGCCGCGGGGCATCGGCGTGAACCCGCGCACGGGCCGCGTCTACGTGGCCGATGAGAACAGCAACGCGGTGCTCATCGTTGATGCCGCGACCAACCAGGTGGTGAACACGCTGGTGACCGGCGACCGGGCCTGGGGGATAGGCGTCAACCCTGACACGAACCGCATCTACGTGGCCAACGGCTCGGGCAACACCGTCTCGGTCATCGACGGCGCCACGGAGGCGGTGGTGGCCACCATCGACGTGGGCGGCCAGCCGTACACCATGTTCGTAGACCGCGCGCTCAACCGCATCTACGTGACGAACACGGAAGGCGGCTCCGTATCGGTCATCGACGGGAAGAAGGACGCAGTCGTGACCACGATCCCCACGGGCCTGGGGCCGTGGGCCATCGACATGGACCCGGGAACGAACCGCCTCTACGTGGCCGACGGCTTCGACAACACGATCGACATCATCGACGCTGCCAGCGGAACCGTGATCGGCTCCCTACCCCAGCGCGACCAGCCGTGGGCAGTGGCTGTCTATCCGCCGAGCGGCCTGCTCTACGTCGCGTACGGCACCGGCAGCACGGTAGCGGCGTACAAGACCGCTACCCCCTGAGGGGCGGAGCCCTTGTCGGCGGAGACGCGCTGCACCCCCGCCTGAAGGCGGGGGCATCGGGACCGCCCCCGCCCCAGCCTCCTCCGCCGTCCGCAGATCCAGCGAACCCCCTACTCGCCGATGACCTTGACCACCACCCGCTTGCGGCGCTGGCCGTCGAACTCGGCGTAGAAGACCTGCTCCCACGGCCCCAGGTCGGGGCGCCCTTCGGTCACCGGCAGCACGACCTGGTGATGCACGAGGGTGCGCTTGAGGTGCGCGTCGCCGTTGTCCTCGCCCGTGCGGTGATGGTGGTAATCCCGGCCAGAAGGGGCGATGGCCTCCACCCACTCCCAGAAGTCCTGCCAGAGGCCCTCCTCGGCGTCGTTGACCCAGATGCCGGCCGTGATGTGCATGGCGCTCACCAGGCACAGCCCCTCGCGCACGCCGGACGCGTCGACGATGGCGGCCACGCGCGGCGTGATGTTGATCAGGTCGCGACGAGTCTTGGTATCGAACCAAAGGTAATCCGTGTGGCTCTTCATGGCTCCTCCCCAGGTGCGACGTGCCGCTGTCAAGCCCAAAGGCTATCGTTGCGCCTCAACCGACCGGAGCTATAATACCAACGACGGCGCCATGCTTGCATACCTGTCGGGTCTGAGGGCGAAGCTGCTGCTGGCGGCGCTCGTTGCCGCGTTTGGCCTCGCGCTCGTTGCCTGCGGCGGCGGCCAGAGCGCGACCCCGACCGCCAGCCCGGCGATCACGGGGACGCCCACCGTCTCGGCGCAGGCGCTGAGCGCGCCCGGCCCCTTCGCCGTCGGCGTCACCACTCTCACCTTCGTGGACGATTCGCGCCCCACGGACGCCAACGGCAGCTACCCCGGCGCCCCCAGCCGCACCCTGGTGACCGAGGTCTGGTACCCGGCAGAGGGAACGCCGCCGACTGAGGGAGCGTCGTCGATACAGGAGTTGCGCGGCGCGCCCCTGGATCGAACGGAGGCGCCCTATCCGCTCATCGTGTTCAGCCACGGCCTCACGAGCTTCCGCCGCCAGTCCGTCGACTACACCACCCACCTGGCCAGCCGCGGCTACGTGGTCGTCTCCGCCGACTATCCGCTGACCAACCTCAGCGCGCCCGGCGGGGCCCGCATGGGCGACGTGCTGAACCAGCCCGCCGATGTGTCGTTCCTCATCGACAGCGTCCTCGGCCTCTCCGACCAGACCGGCAGCCAACTAGAGGGCGCCATCAATGAGGACGCCATCGGCCTCACCGGCCACTCTCTGGGCGGTCTAACCACCCTTCTGACCACCTTCGGCCCCCTGCGCGACCCGCGGGTCAAGGCCGCGCTGTCCATCTCCGCGCCGGCCTGTCTGGTGGGCGAGACCACCTACCAGACGCCGGCCGTGCCGCTGCTGGTGATGAGCGGCAGCAACGACGGCATCGTCGTCTGGGACAGCGCGCGGGCCGCGTACGATATGGCCCGTCCGCCCAAGTATCTTTTGGGCGTCTTGGGCGCCAACCACCTGCGCTTCGCTGATTTCGATGCGGAGGACTCGGTTGCGGGCGACCTTCAATCGCTACCGGGGTTCATGGAGGACGCTATCCGCATCGGCACCGCCACCGGGGCTGACCTGGCGAGCTGCGTCACGAGTAGCGCACCGGGCCTGCCGGCGGCGCCGCCGATGACCCTCGCCCGCCAACACGAGCTGATGAACCTGTTCGGGGCGGCCTTCTTCGGCTACTACCTGAAAGACAACGAGCTCGCTGGGGAGGCTCTGACTCCAAGCTTCATGGCGGGTATCCCCGACCTACAGGTGGAGGAGAACCTGGGGTCAGACTAGGCGCCGTGCCCGGCCCACGCTCGCCATGGCGCCCTACGAGTAAAGGACGTCCGCCACGTCTCTGAGGCCTAGCTCCTCCAGCTTGGCGCGGCTGGGACGGCACGTCTCGCGATCCCAGTCGCAGGCCTCGAGGAACTCCCGCTCCAGCGTCTCCGAGTCCATGCTGAAGCCGGCGTGGGGCCCGGCCTCCAGCGGCGGCATGCCCACCATGCGGCCGGGGACCCGGCGCTGCACCGGATTGTCGCCGTGGCGGACGTGGAAGGCCATCCGCAGGTTGGCAACGCGCTCGCCGATCTGCAGCATCTCCGGCAATGTCGTGTCCCAGCCGGTCACGGCGTTCACCCACTCCGGGATGCGGTGGTTGGGCCCCCCGAAGGCGATGAACATGCACGTGCCAACCGCGTTGACAACGTGCATGTACTCTGAGGCGCCCTTGTGGTGCGGCCCACGGCCGCTGGCCTGCTTGGAATCCGACGGGGGCCGAGGAACGCCCCAGGGGTCGGTGGGCCTGCCGTTGTAGAGGGTGTGACGGGCCGGCGTCGGGTCTAGCTTGTAGGTGGCAAAGTACTCGGGCTGAAGCTTGGGGTCGTGCATCGGAAGCTCCTCGCCGGCCAGGTCCATAGCGAAGGGCTCTGACTTGGGACCGATCTTCTCGGCCGCTTTGCGGACGCCGTCGGCGAAGAGTTCGCCGACACCCTCGCGCTTCACGATGCGGTGGAGGAAATCGATGATGGCCGGCCCGTTGCCCCAGCGGAGCTCCAGGCCGTCGGTGTCCTCCTTGGTGATAAGGCCGTTCTCGTAGCACTCGACGGCGAAGGCCGCGGTGGCGCCGGCGCTGATGGTGTCCAGCCCGTAGAGGTTGCATAGATGGTTGGCGTACTGGAGGTAATCAACGTCGGCGGTGAGGGTGGACGTGCCGAAGGCGCAGGCCGTCTCGTACTCGGCACGGTGGGTGTCCTCGGGGTAGGGGTAGGCGGGGTTGTCCGAGGCCAGGCTCTCGGCGCCGCAGGCGATGGGGCAGTGCCAGCAGGGGTAGTGGCGCTTCATCTTGGCGTTGAAGTTGTCGCCCTTTAGGGCTGCGGCCAGCGGAAAGTGCACCATCCCGGCGCCGCCCCAGTTCTTCACCGGCGAGTCGCCGGACATGGCCGACGCTGAGGTCATCCCAGTGGTGCCGTACGCACGGAAGAACGTTGCCATCGGCCCCAGTTCGTCCACGGAGGCCCTGACCAGCGCCAGCACGTCCTTGTCCTGGGCCAGGATCTTCCGAGAGGCGACGGCCACCACCGCCTTCAGCTTCTTGGAGCCCATGACGGCGCCCAAGCCGCTGCGCCCGGCCAAGCGACCGTGCTCGTTGCAGATGCCGGCCATGTGGGAGCAGATCTCGCCGGCCTGACCGATACAGGCCACGCTGGCCTTCTTGCCGTGCCGCCGCTTGAGCTCCACCTCCACGGCGATGGCGTCCATACCCCAGAGATCGCCGGCGTCGCGCAGCTCCGCCTGCTCATCCTCGATCAAGAGGTAGACAGGCTTTTCGGCGATGCCACCGAGCAGCACGCCATCCCAGCCAGTGTGCTTGAGAATGGGGCCAAAGTCGCCGCCGCAGTTGGCATCGCCCCAACCGCCGGTCTTAGGCGACATGCCCACGGCCTGGAAGCGAATCCCGAACAGGGGTGTGCCGGTAAGCACGCCGGGCATAAGGCCAAGGATGTTGTCGCGGCCCAGCGGCTCCGCGCCCACCGGAATGCGGTCGAAAAGCAGCCGGGCGCCGAGCCCGTAGCCGCCCAGGTAGCGCCGGTACGTCTCCTCGGATATAGGCTCGGGGTCTATGGTGTGGGCCCCGAGGTGGACGTTGAGGACCTTACCCTGGATAGCTCTATCGACCATCTTGCACCCCCAAAGCGCTGCCGGAAGCGGCCTCCGGCCTGGAGACGGCGGCTCGAATCTATAGACGATCATATGGTTCAGGAGGGCGTAGAGCAACGCACGGGCTTGGCCTGCCGCGCGCCGAGGCGCTGGGCGGTGGTGCCCCCCGGCTCGTCCTGAGCTTGTGGAACGACGAGCCGGGGCCGCTCATGGTTCGACAGGCTCACCACGAGCGGTTCACGGACTCGGGATGCGCGGTTCACAAGCCTCTGAAACGGCAGCGTTGGAGCATCCGGTCAGCGCGATGTAGAATCGCGCGAGAGCCGCCTGGAGCGGCCGGCAAGCGATGGACGTGCTGCGAGCCGTGGTAATGGGCATCGTGCAGGGCCTCACCGAGTTCCTGCCGATCTCTTCTTCGGGCCACCTTATCGTGGTGCGGGAGCTGTTCGGCTGGCAGTTCTTGAAGGACGACCTGACCTTCGACGTGGCCCTCCATCTGGGCACCACCGTCGCCGTGCTGGCCTTCTTCTGGCGGGAGTGGCTGGACATGCTGGCGGCCGTCATCCCCGGGCGCAAGCCGGGCTGGCCGCCGGCAAACCCGCGCAGCCTCTACGATTCGCGCTTTCTGGCGCTGCTTGTGGTAGGCTCGCTGCCGGCGGTCGTTACGGGCTTCCTGCTGAACGACTGGGTGGAGAACGAAGTACGGTCGCCAGTGGTGGTGGGTGTCATGCTCGTCGTCTTCGGCCTGGTGCTGCTTTTCGCCGAGCAGGTGGGACGAAAGGTGCGGCAGATAGCCAGCGTCGGCTGGGGCGACGCCCTCCTCGTCGGCTGCGCGCAGGCCGTCTCCCTGGTCCCCGGCGTCTCTCGCTCCGGAGTCACCATCACGGCGGCCCTGGGCCGCGGCTTCCGCCGCGAGGACGCCGCCCGTCTCTCCTTCCTTCTCGCCACGCCGGTGATTGCCGGCGCCGGCCTGCTGAAGTTGACACAGGCCGTCCGCGACGGTATCCCCTCGTCAGACGTCCCCGTCCTCCTGGTCGGCGCTGTCACCGCATCTCTTCTCGGCTGGGCAAGCATCGCCTACCTGCTGCGCCTGCTCCAGACGCGCAGCTACGGCCTCTTCGTCCTGTACCGCATCCTCGCCGGGCTCCTCTTCGCCGCCTACTTCCTCGCCACCTAGGCGCGCGCGCAATTTTCTTCGCAATCCCCTCGTGAAATCCTTGACAACCTGGCGCCGTGCCGCTAAACTGAAGAGAGGTGAGCGGCAACCGGTTGCCGTTCACCACGAAGGCAAGGCACGATGAATCGGGTCTACCCTAACGAAGAGGTCTGCATCGGCTGCCGGCTCTGCGAGGTCCACTGCCTCGTTGAGCACTCTACCTCGCGCGACCCGATGAAGGCCTTCAAACGCGAACGGCCCCGCCCACTGGCCCGCATCCGCGTGCAGCCCGACGGTGACCGCTTCGTGCCGGTGCAGTGTCGCCACTGCCCCGACCCGCCGTGCGTCCACGCCTGCCTTACAGGTGCGCTCTATCGCCACCCTGAAACCGGCGCGGTCCAGGTGGACGCGGCCAAGTGCAGCGGCTGCTGGACGTGCATCCTTTTCTGCCCCTACGGCGCGATCTCCCGCGACGTGGTGCGGGGCGTCATCGCCAAGTGCGACCTCTGCCCCGACCGGCTGGTGCCGGCCTGCGTGGCCAACTGCCCCAACGAGGCCCTTGTCTTCACAGACGGCGAGGAGCCATGAGCGACCGGCACTTCCGCTACCTGATCATCGGCAACTCCGCCGGCGGCATCGCCGCTGCCGAAGCCATCCGCGAGGTCGACCGGAGCGGCGGGCTGGCCATCGTCTCCGACGAGCCCCGTCCAGCCTACTCCCGTCCCCTCATCTCCGAGTACCTGGCCGGCCAGCGCTCCCTCCGTAGCCTGGCCCTGCGCCCCGCCGCGTTCTACCGGCTCAACGGGATCGAGGCCATGCTCGGCGTGCGCGCGCAGCGCATCGACTTCGCGGAGAAGAGGGTCGAGCTAGCCGACGGGCGGGGCGTCCGCTGGGAGAAGCTTCTGCTGGCCACCGGCGGCTCGCCCATCGTCCCACCCCTGGCCGGCGCCGACAAGGCGGGCGTCTTCACCTTCACCACCCTCCAGGACGCCGAACGATTGCGGCAGGTGCTGGGCGACGCCCGGCGAGCGGTCGTCATCGGCGGCGGCTTCATCGGCCTCAGCGCCGCCCAGGCGCTGGTTCACCGCCACGTGGCGGTCACCATCGTCGAACTGAGGGAAACCATTCTGAGCACCATGCTGGACGTGCGGGCCTCGCGCCTGGTGGCGAAGACCATCCGCCGCCAGGGCGTCACCGTTGTCACCGGCCGGAGCGTCCGCGAGGTGCTGGGCCGACCCGAGGACGCCGGCCACGTGGGTGGCGTGGCGCTGAACGACGGCGGAGAGCTGCCCTGCGACCTGGTGGTGCTGGCCATCGGTGTCTCGCCGCGGACGGAGCTGGTCGCCGGCTCGGCCATGGAGGTTAGGTGCGGGATCGTGGTAGACCGGCGCATGGCCACCAGCGTGCCGGATGTCTACGCCTGCGGCGATGTAGCCGAGGCCTACGACCTCCTGTACGGCGAGAACCGAGTGACGCCCATCTGGCCCAACGCGGTGCTGGGAGGGCGGGTCGCCGGCCACAACATCGCCGGCTCGCCCGACACCTACGCCGGCGGCACCGCCGCCAACTCGCTCAACTACTTCGGGCTGGCCATCGCCACCGCCGGCATCGTCGACCCGCCGGACGGAGCATGCGAGGTCCTGAGCGCCGGTGGCCCTGGCGATGGCACCTATCGCAAGGTTGTCCTGCGCGAGGGTCGCATCGTGGGTCTGCTGTTCATGGGCGACATCGAGCAGTCGGGGGTAGTCTACGGCCTGATGAGGGACCGCGTCGACGTGAGCGCCTTCAAGGAGTCGCTGCTGGCCCGCGGCTTCGGGCTCGCCTCCCTGCCCGCTGACCTGCGATGGCAGAAGCTAGGCCTGCCCGCCGGGGCCGGTCGGGGATGAGCGCGGGGGAGGAGACGCCATGAAGAGGGAGTTCAGCCGCAACAACCCCTACGGCGACGACAAGGTTATCGAAGCCTGCGGCCTGTTCGGGATTCTGGACACCAGCGGCCGCCGTTTCCCCGGCACCGACGCCATTCGTGGCATCGCCAACATGCACGACCGCTCCAATGGCCTGGGCGGTGGTTTCGCCGTGTACGGCCTCTATCCCGACTACGCCGACCATTACGCTTTCCACGTCATGTACATGGCCGACGGCGCCCGTGGCCAAGTGGAGGCCTTCCTCGGAGAGAGCTTCCGCGTCGTCCACGCCGAGGAGGTGCCCACCCGGCCCACGCCGGGCATCGTCGACCCGCCGCTGGTGTGGCGCTACTTCCTGTCGGTGCCCGTGGAGCGAAAACCGCGGGGCCAGTCGGACGACGACTACGTTATCGAGAAGGTGATGGCCATTAACACGCAGGTGGAGGAGGCCTTCGTCCTGTCCAGCGGCAAGGACATGGGCGTGTTCAAGGGCGTCGGCTACCCGGAGGACATCGGCCGACTACTTCCGCCTCGAGGAGTACTCCGGCTACCTGTGGACGGCCCACGGCCGCTTCCCTACCAACACGCCCGGCTGGTGGGGCGGCGCCCACCCCTTCAACATCCTGGACTGGACGGTGGTGCACAACGGCGAGATCTCGTCCTACGGCATCAACCGCCGCTACCTGGAGATGTTCGGCTATCACTGCACCATGCACACGGACACCGAGGTAGTGGCCTACGCCGTCGACCTGCTGATGCGCCGCCACGGCCTGCCCATCGAGGTGCTGGCCGATGTCCTCGCCGCACCGCTGTGGAGCGAGATCGAGCGGCATGCCGGCCGACCGCCAGGCGCTACTGCGCGCTGCTGCGCCAGGTCTACGGCAGCCTGCTGCTGAACGGGCCCTTCACCGTCATCATCGCCCACCAGGGCGAGATGATCGGCCTGACCGACCGCATTCGCCTGCGGCCGCTGACCGCCGCCGTCAAGGGCGACGTGCTCTACCTGTCGTCGGAGGAGGCGGCCATCCGGCTCGTCTGTCCGGACGTGGAGCGGGCCTGGATCCCCGTCGGCGGCGAGCCGGTGGTGGGACGCCTGAAGACTCCAGCGCGAGAGGCGGTTGCGGCATGATCACCTACCTGCCGGCCCGGTTCCGCATTCACCGTGACCTGGAGCGCTGCATCGGCTGCCAGACGTGCGTGTCGCAGTGCAGCTTCGGCGCCCACACCTACGACGAGCTGGACGATGAAGTCCGCAGCCACGACGAGCTCTGCGTCAACTGTCACCGTTGCGTCGTGTTCTGCCCGACCCAGGCCCTGACCATCACCCGCAACCCGCTGGAGTACCGCGAGAACTACAACTGGCGGCCGGAGGTCATCGAGGACATCACCCGCCAGGCGGAGAGCGGCGGCATCCTCCTGACCGGCATGGGCGACGACAAGGCGCACCGCATCTACTGGGACCACCTGGTGCTGAACGCCAGCCAGGTGACCAACCCCTCCATCGACCCGCTGCGCGAGCCGATGGAGCTGCGCACCTACCTCGGCCGCAAGCCGGACCAGGTCGAAATCGACCCCGCCTCGCTCTCCCTGCGAACGCCGCTCGGCCCGCAGGTGGCCATCGAGATGCCGCTGCTGTTCTCGGCCATGTCCTACGGCGCCGTCAACCTGAACGTGCACCAGGCGCTGGCCCGCGCCGCCGCCGAGGCGGGCACCCTGTTCAACACCGGCGAGGGCGGCCTCCACCGCTCGCTCTACCGACTACGGCGCCAACACCATCGTCCAGGTGGCCTCGGGCCGCTTCGGCGTCGCACCCGGAGTACCTGGACGTCGCGCGGGCCATCGAGATCAAGATCGGCCAGGGGGCCAAGCCGGGCATCGGCGGCCACCTGCCCGGCGAGAAGGTGACCGCGGCAGTGTCGCGGCACGCGCATGATCCCCACGGGCACCGACGCCCTCTCGCCGGCGCCGCACCACGACATCTACTCCATCGAGGACCTGTCGCAGCTCATCTACGCCCTGAAGGAGGCCACCAACTACACGAAGCCGGTCTCGGTGAAGATCGCCGCCGTGCACAACGTCGGCCGCCATCGCCAGCGGCATCGTGCGGGCCGGCGCCGACATCGTCGGCCATCGACGGCATCCGCGGGGCGACCGGGGCCGCGCCCAAGATCATCCGCGACAACGTCGGCATCCCCATCGAGCTGGCCCTCGCCGCGGTGGACGCCCGCCTGCGGCAGGAAGGCATCCGCAACCAGGCCTCGCTGGTCGCCGCCGGCGGCATCCGCAACAGCGCCGACGTCGTCAAGGCCATCGCCCTGGGCGCCGACGCCGTCTACATCGGCACCGCCGCCCTGATCGCCATGGGCTGCACCGTCTGCCAGCAGTGCCACACCGGCAAGTGCGCCTGGGGCATCTGCACCACCGACCCCTACCTGAGCCAAGCGCATCAACCCGGAGATCGCTGCCCGCGCGCCTGGTCAACCTGCTGCGCGGCTGGGCGCTGGAGATCAAGGAGATGCTGGGCGGCATGGGCATCAACGCCATCGAGAGCCTGCGCGGCAACCGCCTGCACCTGCGCGGCATCGGCCTTACGGACACGGAGCTGGAGATCCTGGGCGTGAGGCCCGCTGGGACCTGATGCCATGGGCGCAGCACCATCGCAAGACGGACGCCGCCTGAGCATCGATGCTGCCGACCTGCATTACCGCGAGCTGAACCGGCTGCTGCGAGAGGCGACGCTGGGCGGCGCTCATGATATCGAGCTGCACAACGTGTTCGGCCAGCGCTACATCGGCACGAACCTGAAAACGCCGGCGGAGATCCACGTGCGCGGCACGCCAGGCAACGACCTGGGCGCCTTCATGGACGGCCCGCGCATCGTCGTCCACGGGAACGCCCAGGATGGCGCCGGCAACACGATGAACGCCGGCGAGATCGTGGTCCACGGGCACGCCGGCGACATCACCGGCCTATCGGCCCGCGGGGGCCAGATCTTCGTGCGGGACGGCGTCGGCTACCGGGCGGCCATCCACATGAAGGAATGCGACGGCAAGAGGCCGGCCCTGGTCATCGGCGGGACGGCCCAGGACTTCCTGGCCGAGTACATGGCTGGCGGCGTCGTGGTGGTGCTGGGCCTAGACGGGCACGGCGGCAACGGCCATCAGCCGCGATTCGTGGGCACGGGGATGCACGGGGGCGTCGTCTACTTCCGAGGTCAGATCGAGGAGTGGCAGCTGGGCAAAGAGGTAGGCATCGCCGAACTGGATGAGGACGACCGGAAGACGCTGGCTACCCTGGTGGAGGAGTTCGCCGCCCACTTTGCCTCCGATGCCGGGGAGATATTGGCAGCGCCGTTCGTCAAGCTATTCCCGCGGCACCTGAGACCCTACGGCCAGCTGTACGCGTACTAGCGGCTACTCGCCCCAGGCAACGTTGTCTTCAGCCAGAGCGGCCGCAGCGCTGATCCTCGGCGCGGGCCCCCTGTGCGGATAGTCGGTCTGGCGGACGATCCGGCCATCCTCAATCAGCATCACCGAGACGCCGCGAATCTCCTCCGCCTCTGCGCCGTCGCCCCCCACCATCAGCCACTCGACGTAGGCCCGGTCGCTTGTCGCCAGCGGCTCAGCCGCCAGCGCCAGCACGGCGCCGGCCCGACCGGCAAAGAGTTGCCGGAAGTGGGCGCGCACGGCAGCGCTTCCCCGCAGCGTCGCCGGCATCCGCAGCTCTTCGTAGAGGGCGTCTTCCGCGTAGAGCCGCGCCAGATCATCGGCGTCGTGGCGGTTCCACGCGCCAACGTAATCGTACACCAGGCCGTATACCTGCGGCTCCAGCACTGCCTTTCCTCGCTCTCCTTACCTCCATCACACCAGAGCGGTGTTGCGGCCCTGTTACAGCCAGGTTAAGATCGTATTACGAGAATGCAAAACATGCTCCCTGTATTATTCTTTGCCTCTGCTATTGACTAACGTGGGATGTGGTGTAGAATCAGGTGGGCGGATTGCGGTTAGCGGTGGCCGCTTGTCCTTACGCCCCGAGAGGCACCGCGCAGGAGGAGAGACCCATGGACCAGACCAGCATCCAGACGATCCCCGCCACGGTAGTGGCCGACCCCTACGACAGCGCCCTGGCCCAGTTCGATGCCGCCGCCGACCGCCTAGGGATCGACGGCGCCATGCGCCGCTACCTGCGCACCAACCGCCGCGAGCTGTCCGTCAGCCTGCCCGTTCGCATGGACGACGGCTCGACGACAATCTTCGAGGGCTGCCGGGTGCAGCATAACAACGCCCGCGGGCCCTGCAAGGGGGGCATTCGCTTCCACCCCGACGTGCACCTGAACGAAGTCCGGGCCTTGGCGATGTGGATGACCTGGAAGTGCGCCATCGCCAATATCCCCTACGGCGGCGGCAAGGGCGGCGTCAGGGTCGACTACAAGCGGCTCTCGCTGACCGAGCTCGAGAACTTGAGCCGCGGCTACGCTTCGGCCATCGGCCCCATCATCGGCCCCGACCGCGACGTGCCCGCCCCCGACGTGGGCACAACCCCGCAGGTGATGGCCTGGATCATGGATACCTACAGCCGCGAGCATGGCGCCTGGAACCCCGCCGTGGTGACCGGCAAGCCGGTGAACGTCTCCGGCACCCTGGGTAGAGAGGCCGCTACCGGCCGGGGCATCCAGTTCGTGGTGGAGGAGGCGGCCCGCTATCGCGGCCTGTCGCTGGAAGGGGCGACGGTGGCCGTCCAGGGCTTTGGCAACGCCGGCCAGTGGGCGGCTCGCCTGCTAGCGAACCAGGGCTGTCGAGTGGTGGCCGTCAGCGACACGTCCGGCGGGATCTACAACGGCCACGGCCTCGACGTGGAGGCCGCCATCGCCCACAAGCTGACCGCCAACAAGGTGGCCACGTTCAAGGACGGAGACCAGATCACCAACAACGATCTGCTAACCCTCGACGTGGACATCCTGGTGCCAGCCGCCTTCGAGAACCAGATTACCGCAGCCAACGCCGCCGACGTCAAGGCCGGCATTATCGCCGAAGCCGCCAACGGCCCCACTACGCCCGAGGCCGACCGTATCCTGGCGGAGAAGAAGACTCTCATCGTGCCCGACATCCTGGCCAGCGGCGGCGGAGTGGTCGTCTCCTACTTTGAGTGGGCCCAGAACCGGCAGGGCGTCTTCTGGACGGAGGAGCAGGTCAACACCAACCTGTCGCAGGTCATGAAGGCGGCCTTTGGGCAGGTCGCTGGCCTGGCCGAAAAGGAGAACGTCAGCATGCGCGACGCGGCCCTGATGCTGGGCATCAGCCGCGTGGCCGAGGCCGCCCGTTTGAGGGGCATGCAGCACGCCTAGGCCACTGACCCGCCTCGTCCTGGCTCGGCCTAGCGTCGCCAGACGGGGAGTGCGCTATAATGCCCTTCGGGCAAGCCTGAGCGTGCCCGAAGGAGAGTGACTGCTATGGTTCAGGCTGACCGCGACACGGAAAAGAAGGTCATCTCCATCCTCAAGGTCCTCTCCGAATCGTCGGAGCCGCTGGGATCGACCACCATTGCCCGCGAGCTGGAGTCCCATGGCGTCTTCCTCAGCGAGCGCACCGTCCGTTACCACCTGCGGCTCATGGACGAGAGAGGGTTCACCCGCCCGCTGGGCCGCGACGGCCGCAGCATCACCCGCGAGGGGCTCGAGGAGCTGAAGAGCGCCCTGGCACCCGAGCAGATCGGCTTCGTCATCGAGCGCATCGACCTGCTGGCGTACCTGACCAGCTTCGACCCCCGCACACGCAACGGCCGCGTGCCCATCAACACCTCCCTCTTCTCGCTAGACCGCTTCCGCGAGGCACTGGAAGCGATGAAGGAGGCGTTCGCCGCCGGCCTCTGCGTCTCCGACCTGGTGGCCACCGCCGGCCCCGGCGAGAAGCTGGGGGACGTGGTCATCCCCGAGGGCCGGGTCGGCTTCGCCACCGTGTGCAGCGCGGTCGTCAACGGCGTCCTCCTCAAGTCGGGCATTCCCATGGACTCCAAGTTCGGCGGCATATTGGAGATGCGCAAAGGGGAGCCCCGACGCTTTGTCGCCATCATCAACTACGCGGGCACGTCCTTGGACCCTTCGGAGGCCTACATCCGGGCCCGCATGACCAGCGTCCGACGTGCGGCCGCCACCGGCAGCGGCCGCATCCTGGCCAACTTCCGCGAGATACCAGCGCCGTCGCGGCCCGTGGTCGAGGCCATGGTCGCCGATCTGCGGCGATCCGGGATCGGCGGCGTGCTCCTCGTCGGCGAGGCCAGCGAGCCCCTCTGCCAGATGCCCGTCGGCCTGAACAAGATCGGCATGGTGCTGCTGGGTGGTCTTAACCCCGTGGCCGCCGCCGAGGAAGCTGGCATCGAGGCCGAGAACGTCTCCGAGAGCGGCACCCTCGATTTCGCCCAGCTTGTGAGCTACAGCCAGCTCTAGGATTCAGGCCGGCCCCTGTCCTTCGAGATCCTGCCCCGTCTCCCTCACGCACGCTCCCAGGGACTGAACAAAGCGAGCAAATCACCGTAATAGAAGTATCGAACGGTGAGCCCGCTGCACCTCCACGCCGAAAGGGGAGGCGATGACTCGAGAGCGTTCGCCGCCCGAGGGGAGCGCAGCCCCTCAGTCACTGAGGGCCGGGGAGTGCGCTTGCCGAGAAGGAGAAGTGGCATGCTGACCACGAGGATCAGAAAGCCGGCGGACATCGCGGTCGCCCGTCGGGAGGCCACAACCCTCGCGGCCCACTTGGGCTTCCGCCGCAGCGACCAAGCCCAGCTTGCCGCCGCCGTCTCGGAGCTGGCCCTCGACCTCCTCCAGGAGGGAGGCCAGGCATCCCTGAGCCTCCGCGTCATCGAAGGCGAGGCCAGCGGCCAAGGTATCGAGCTGCAGGCCGAGGGCTGCAACCCCCGCGCGAACGCAATCGCGAGCTTGGCGAGCGACGAGCGCGGGGAAGGGGTGCCCACCGGCCTGCGCCGAGCGAGCCATCTGGCGGATCAGTTCATCGCCGTGTCCCAGCCGGAGACCGGGACGACGGTGACCGTCAGGAAGTGGCTGCGCTGAGGTGGTGGGGCCCGAGGCCCTTGGCGGCTGCGCACGCGCCCTCGCCGGCCCCGTCCGATAGTAGGGCCCGCAGCCTTTGCCGGGCCCTCTTTTCCAGCTGTGACACCCGCGCCGGTGAGATGCCCAGCCTCTGGGCGACGCTTCGCGTCGACTCCTCACGCCAGTAGCGAAGGACGATAATCTCCTGCTCCCGCGGGCAGAGCAGCTTAATGGCGTGTCGCAGCTCTCGTATCGACTCATGCCTGTCGGCCACCCACTCGGGGCTAGAGTACTGGGAGCCGTCGGGGACATCGAGAGCTGAGGGATGGCCGTTGCCGTCGCGCCCTCCATCGGCGCCGAGGGGGACGCTCGACAGCGGCGGATACCTTAGCCCGCGGATGGCATCCAAAATCGCGCCCCGCACCCGCTGCGACGCGTACGAGATGAACCCCCGCTCGTCCACGTCCACCCGCCTGCCCGATTTCACCAGCGCCAGCAGACCCGTGGCGACCGCATCACCGTAGTCGAAGGCCGGCAGCTCACCTCGCAGGGTGCGGCGAGCGATAGCGTTCACCAGGGGGAAGTAGCGCTGGAGGTCGTGCGGGTCCTGGCCGGTGGAACCGTCCTGCCGCCGCCCGTTTCCTGGCTGGCCGTCGCCAGGCCCGCTGTCCATGCCTCGCCCTCTTGTCGGCCCGATCCAGCCCGGGCCGGGGCCCACTTGCAGTAGCGCCTGCCACCTGCCGCTGACCCAACGGAGCCGACAGACTTAGCTCATCATCGAAATTAAGACGCCGTTTGCGGCCATTTGTTACAGACATAAGGGCCGCTCACGCGGGGCACCCAAGGGGACAGGCGTGGTATCCTAGATCGTGAGCTAGACGTAACCTAAGGAGAGAGCGTGCGGGGCAGTTTTCGGCTATTTCGCATCGCCGGCGTGGCCATCGAGATCCACTGGAGCTGGCTCCTGGTGTTCGTCCTCCTTACCTGGACGCTGGCCGACAACCTGTTTGGTCTGCAGTTCGAGGACTGGTCCGAGGCCGAGAAGTGGGTGGCGGCGTCGGCCACCAGCCTCGTCTTTTTCGGTTCCATCCTGGCGCATGAGCTGTCCCATTCCATTGTGGCCAACCGCCTTGGCATCCCCGTGCGGCGCATAACGCTCTTCGTGTTCGGCGGCGTGTCGTACCTGGAAGGTGACGCGCGAACCCCGCGCGAAGAGTTCCTCATCGCCATCGCGGGCCCGGCCACCAGCTTCGCCATCGCCGGCGCACTGGCGGCCCTGTGGGCCATCCTGTTCCGGCCATACGAGCCGATAGCCTTGGTGGCTGAGTACCTTGCCATCGCCAACGGCGTCATCGGGCTGTTCAACCTCATCCCCGGCTTCCCCCTGGACGGCGGCCGCGTCCTGCGGGCCGCCCTGTGGGGGATTACCCACGACGTGTTGCCGGCGACTCGCCTCGCCTCCTGGGTAGGGACGTTCCTGGCCTACGGCATGATGGCCGGCGGCCTCGCCATCCTGTTGCTCGCGGGAAACGTGATCTCAGGCCTATGGCTGGTCTTCATCGGCTGGTTCCTGCGCAACGCCGCCGAAGCGTCCTACCAGCACGTGCTCAGGCGCCATCTGCTGGGCGCCGTCTCCGTGCGCTCCCTGCTGGACCGCTCCTACGAGTGGGTGGACCCCTACATGACCCTCCAGACCCTGCTGGACGGCCACATCTTGCCCCGCAACGCTCACTACTTCGCCGTGGCCGGCCCGGGCGGGCTGGCCGGCATCATCACGCCGAAGGACATGCGCAGTTTCCCCACGACAGCCTGGCCCACGACAAGCGTGTCTCAGGCTATGACCCCCGCCGCCAGGCTCATGGCGGTACCCGCCGACGCAACCCTGGACGAGGCTCTCCAGCTCATGCAGCGCCTTAACATGCAACAGCTGGCGGTGAACGAAGGCGGCGTCCTGATCGGCTTTGTGACCCGCGCGGACATCCTGCGCGCCAGCCGCCTGCGAGCAGGGGTGAGAGCCGCCGGCGAGAAGCGAGAGACGCCCGTCTAGTCGATGTCTTATCTACGGTCCTTTGACGGAGTAACGCGTGCCGTCTTCATAATGTCTTAACATTTGGCTCATAGTATCTGGTTAGGTATCATGTCTTTGGAAGGGTTCGGGGAAGGAGGATGCTGATGGTGAAGTCACGAGTAGTGCCTATCGGGGTGCTGGCCGCGCTCGCGATAGCGGTGGTGGCGGGGGTGCTGGTCTTCCGCGCCATCGATACCGGCCCCAGCGCTTCGGCGGCGCCGGGTGCCCAGGGCACCCAGCAGCAAACGACAACGCCCTGGCTGGGCATTCTGTTTGCCCGCAAGTCGGGCGGTCTCACTATCGCCGCTGTTATCGCCGATAGCCCGGCCGACAAGGCGGGACTCCAGGCCGGCGACATCATCAAGGCGGTAGACGGCACCTCGGTCGCGACCCAAAATGACCTGCGCACTCAGATCGATGGGAAAGCGGTCGGTGACACCGTCACTCTAACCATTGACCGCGGCGGTCAGACCCAGGACGTGAGCGTAACGCTGGAGGCGAAGCCCACGGCCCTGACAGCGGGCATCCCGCTGCTGCCGGAGCTGCAGGGCATCCCACAGGATCAGCTCTTCAGCCACTTCCAGGGCGGGCAGTTCAACTTCACCGACGAGCAGGGCAACTCGATCACGGTGACCATTGACGCGGGCACCGTGGCCAGCGTGGACACCACCAACAACACCCTGACCGTGAACCTGAACGCGGGCGGCAGCAAGACCTACACCGTTGGAAGCAACGCTGTTGGGGTCAGCCTGTCTGATTTGCAGCAGGGCGACAACGTGGTAGTGGTCAGCGTGGGCAACGACGTGCGCGCCGTCGTCCAGGGGCTCGGCGGGCTGCTGCCCGGGCTGGGCACCGGGCGCGGCTTCGGCTTCGGCGGCTGTCCTCAGGGCCGTTTCGGCGGCGAGGGACGCCACGGACGCGGCGGGTTCATGATGCCCCAGCAGGCTCCCGAGAAGACGCCGACGAGCAGTTCCGGCACCGGGCTGTAAGGACGGCCCGGGCGACGCGAAGGGGCTAGCCGTTGAGGCCCGCGGCCTCAACGGCTAGCCATGGCGCTGGGAGGGCCTAACGGGGCTATGGGATCGGCCAGGAAGATCCTGGTGGTGGACGACGACCCCAAGACCGTGTCTCTGGTCAAGCTCTACCTGGAGAACGACGGCCATAAGGTCCTCTGCACCTACGACGGTGTCGAGGCCCTCCGCTTGGCGCGGGAAGAGAAGCCTCACCTGATTGTCCTCGACCTCATGCTTCCCGGTCTGGACGGGCTCCACGTATGCCGCACCCTCCGGTCCGAATCCGACGTGCCCATCATCATGCTCACGGCCAAGACCACCGAGGGCGACAAGCTTACCGGCCTGGAGCTGGGCGCCGACGACTACGTGACCAAGCCCTTCAGCCCCCGCGAGCTGGCCGCTCGCATCAAGGCGGTGCTGCGCCGCACGGCCAGCGAATGGCTCGAACGGGGGCCGGCGCAGGTGGAGTGTGGCGATTTGAAGATGGATTTCGGCCAGCATGTGGTGACGGTGGCCGGGCAGCCGGTGGACCTGACGCCCACGGAGCTCCGCCTGCTGGCGGCCCTGGTGCGGGCGGCCGGCCAGGTGCTCAGCCGCGACCAGCTCATCGAGAAGGTGCTGGGCCCCGACTTCGACGGCCTGGACCGCACCATCGACGTGCACATTCTGAACCTGCGCCGCAAGCTGGGCGACGACCCGGCCCATCCCCGCTACATCAAGACCGTCTATGGCACCGGCTACAAGTTCGAAAGCTGCAACGGTGATCCATAGCGTCCGCTGGCGATTGTTCCTATCGTTCCTGCTGGTCATCGTCGTCGCTGTGGGAGCGGTGGCCTTCTTCGTCAGCCGCACCGCCAGCGGCGAGGTCAACCAGTACGTGACGCGATCTCGCGCCGAACGCCTCACCCGCGTGGAGGTGCTGCTGGCCGCCTACTACGTCGAAGAGGGAAGCTGGACGGGAGTCGAGGGGGTGGTGCAGCAAGTCGGGCAGCTGTACAACGAGCGCATGGTGGTGGTGGATCAGCAGGGCCTGGTGGTGGCTGACACCCGTGGAGTGACGACCGTCGGTCAGCGCGAGTCGGCGAAACCCTCGGACATCATGATCCCGATAGCGGCGGACGAAGCCCGCTTCGGCACGCTGGTCGTCTCGCCGCAGGGGCAGGGGCCACCGCCACCGCCGGGCGCCGTCGCCCCCGCCGACACCAGCGCCAGCTCTCTCTCCAGCTCCATCGACCGCTACCTGTTGTGGGGCGGCCTTCTCGGCGTGGTGGTGGCGGCCGCTGCCACCTTCTTCCTCTCGCGCCGCATCTTGCGTCCGGTTGAGTCGCTGGCCCAGGCCGCCCGCGGCCTCAGCCGGGGCGACCTTTCCCAGCGGGTGAACGTGCGCTCCAAGGACGAGTTCGGCGAGCTGGCCAACGCCTTCAACGCCATGGCCCAAGACCTGGAGCGCACGGAACAGTTGCGTCGCAACCTGGTGGCGGACGTGGCCCACGAGCTGCGCACGCCCCTGTCCAACGTTCAGGGCCACCTGGAGGCCATCCGCGACGGCCTCCTGCCGCCCAACCCGGTCACCCTGGACTCCATCTACGAGGAGGTTCTCCTGCTGGCCCGCCTGGTGGAGGACCTCCAGGAGCTGACCCTGGCCGATGCCGGGCAGCTCACCCTCCTCCGCCAGCCCGCCGACGTGGTGGAGATCGTGCGGCGAGCCGTGGCCGCGGCCCAGCCGCCGGCCAGCGCCAAGGGCCTGACCCTCGAGGCGACGCTCCCCGACCACCCGGCCACTGCTGAGGTCGACCCGGAGCGCATCGGCCAGGTGCTGCGGAACCTCCTGAGCAACGCCATCACCCACACATCCGCCGGCGGGCGCGTGACCGTAAACCTGAATGACGATAGCGATGAAATGCGCATCAGCGTCGCGGATACCGGCGCCGGCATCCCGTCCGAGGATCTGCCCTACGTTTTCGAGCGGTTCTACCGGGTGGACCGCTCGCGGGTGCGGGCCACCGGCGGCGCTGGGCTGGGTCTCACCATCGCCAAGCGGCTGGTGGAGGCCCACGGCGGTAAAATCGGCGTAGAAAGCGAAGTGGGCAAGGGCAGCCGTTTCATCTTCACCCTGCCCAAGAGCGCCTGACCGGCCCCGGGACCGATAGGCAGTGCGGCGGGATTCGTCCCGCCGGGGTTCGAAACCTGGCCCACCAATGGCGCTCCGTTCACAAAGGCGCTGGCCCCTTGACACCAGTGCCTCCCCTGCCGATGATACGACCGCATCTGCCACCAGGAGGGGATCCGATGAAGGCTGTCGCGCTTCAAGCTGTGCGCCGAATGGAGCTCATCGATATGCCGGAGCCGGAGCCCGGCCCGGGCGACCTCAAGCTCCGCGTCCGCTATAGCGGCGTTTGCGGCTCCGACCTGCACGAGTTCCGGTCCGACCTCATCAGCAAGGCGGCCAACCGCCAGACGCCCATCATGGGCCACGAGGTCTCGGCCACCGTCGTCGATCTGGGGGCGGGCGTCGACGGCTTTGCCATCGGCGATCTGGTGACGGTCAACCCGAACGAGCCCTGCGGCGAGTGCCGCTTCTGTCGGGCGGGCACCGACCAGCTGTGCGCGACCACCCTCAGCGTCGGTTACCGGCGGTCAGGGGCGTACGCCGAGTACCTTTGCGCCGACGCCCGCCGCGCCGTCAAGCTACCGCCCGATGCGCCGGCCGACCGCTTGGCGGTGACCGAGCCCACGGCCGTCGCCGTCCACGCCCTGAACCGCGGCCGGCTCCAGAAGGGGGAGAGCGTTTTCATCGCCGGAGGAGGGCCCATCGGCGCCCTCTGCGTCCTGGCGGCGCGCCACATGGGAGCGGGGCGGATCATCGTCTCCGAGCCGGCGGCCAACCGTCGCGCCTTGGCCCAGCGCCTGGGCGCCGACGACACCATCGACCCAACCGCGACGCCACCATCGCTGCGGGTGCTGGAGCTGACCGAGGGCGGCGCCGACCTGTCGGTGGAGTGCGTGGGCCTCAACCCGCCCCTGGACGACTGCATACTGTCGACCCGCCGCGGCGGCCGCATCGTGGTGGCCGGCCTCTTCGAGATGCCGTATTCGTTGTTCGTCCTGCGCACGATGATCTACGAGCACACGATCATCGGGGCCTTCGCCTACACGATGGCCGAGTTCGCCGAGGTGGCCCATCTCATCGCCGACGGCACCCTGGACGTGTCGCCCGTCATCTCGCGGACGGTGAGCCTGGCTCAAACGCCTGCCGTCTTCGCCGAGCTGGACGCCGACCGCAACCTGTACCACAAGGTGCTGGTCTCACCCGACGCGTAGGGTGCGTCGCCCGCCTACCTTGGCCGGCGCCTTTCGCGCTGGTAGACTGCTCCTGAAAGCAGGCGTCGCATGGCTTCCGCGCTAGAGGGCATCCGCGTCCTCGACCTCACCATCTGGCAGCAGGGCACGTATGCCTCGGCCTTGCTGGCCGATCTTGGCGCCGACGTCATCAAGATCGAGGCGCCCGGCTCGCCCGATCCCGGCCGCCGCTTCCTGTTCCGCCCGAACCTGGGGTTGAGCGTGTACTTCGAGACCCACAACCGCGGCAAGCGCTCGCTGGCCCTCGACCTGAAGGAGCCACAGGGGAAGGCGGCCTTCCTCCGCCTCATAGAACACGCCGACGTGTTCCTGAACAATCTGCGCGTCGGCGCCGTGAAGCGCCTGGGCCTGACCTACGAGGCGGTGCGCGCCGTGAACCCGCGCATCATCTACGCCCACGCCTGCGCCTGGGGCAGCCAAGGGCCCGACGCCGACCTGGGCTCCTTCGATATTCTGGCTCAGGCCCGCGGCGGCATCATGTCCCTCAACGGCGAGCCGGACGGCATGCCGCTGCCCGTGCCGGTGCCCATCGCCGACCAAGTGGGTGCGATGCTAACGGCCTACGGGATCATGGCCGCCCTCTTCCACCGGGAGCGCACCGGCGAGGGCCAGGAGGTGGAGGTATCGCTCCTGGGCGGCCAGCTCGCCCTCCAGTCCTTCAACCTCACCAGCTACCTCCTCACCGGCCGCCTGCCGCCGCGGCGGCCACGGGGTGGCTTCGCGCCCCTGTGGAACGTTTACCGCTGCAGCGACGGCAAGTACCTGGCCCTGGCCATGCTGGAGGAGCGCTGGTGGCCAGGCATCTGCCGCGCTCTGGGCCAGCCCGAGCTCGAGCACGACCCCCGCTTCGATACGGCGGCCAACCGTTCCAGGAACGCCCAGCAGCTCATCGAGCACCTGGACGCCGTGTTCGCCGAGCGCCCGGCCCGCGAATGGGCGCAGTGCTTCCAGGCGGAAGACCTGCTCGCGGCGCTCGTCCAGGACTATGAGGATGTCGTCCGCGACCCCCAGGTGGCCGCCAACGGCTACATCGAGCGGGTGGAGTGGCCTGGCCACGACCCCCTCGCCATGGTGGGCCTGCCGGTGCGCCTCAGCCGGACGCCGGGCCGCGTCCGCGGCATGGCGCCGGCTCTGGGCACCCACACACACGAGGTGCTGCTGGAGAATGGCTTTTCGCCGGAGGAGATCGAGGAGCTGGAGGCAGCGGGGGTCGTCCAGCAGGCCCTCGGCGAGACAGGGTAGGATGTTTGCGCCCAGCGACTACGGCGAGAGGGAGGAAGGAAACATGGCGACGCCCTGGGTAAACACAGTAGGGGGCCCGCTGGACGTGGGCGAGCTGGGCTTCACCCTGATGCACGAGCACGTGGCCGTCAAGTCGCCGGGGGTGGTGGAGAACTTCCCCTCGGTCTGGGACCGCCAGGCGGAGGTCGAGAAGGCGGCGGCGAAGCTGCGCGAGGCGGTCGCCCGTGGCGTCAAGACCATCGTCGACTGCACCACGGCCGACCTGGGGCGCGACATCCAGTTCGTCGCCGAGGTGGCCCGCCGCTCCGACATGCGGATCATCGCTTCCACCGGCATGTACCTCGACGTACCCCGTTACTTCTACAGCCGCAGCGCGGACGTGATGGCGGAGCTATTCGTGCGGGAGATCCGCGAGGGCATCGCCGGCAGCGGCATCAAGGCGGGCATTATCAAGTGCGCCACTGACGAGGCCGGCATGACGGCCCAGGTGGAGAAGGCCCTGCGGGCCTGCGCCCGCGCCCATCGGGCCACCGGCGTGCCCATCACCACCCACACTTACGCCGCCGGCGAGATGGGCACTCGCCAGCAGGACGTCTTCGAGGCGGAGGGCGTCGACCTATCGCGGGTGATCATCGGCCACAGCGGCGACAGCAAGGACATCGAATACCTGCTGCGCCTCATCGGCCGCGGCAGCTACATCGGCATGGACCGCTTCGGCCTCGACATGTTCCTGCCGACCGCCGACCGGGTGGCCACCATCGCCGCGCTCTGCCGATTGGGCCACGCCGACAGGATGGTCCTGTCCCACGACGCGAACTCGTACATGGACTGGTACGAGCGCTGGATGATCGAGCAAATGGCCCCCAACTGGCACTTCAACTTCATCCCCGACGCCGTTATCCCCGCCCTGCGCCAAGCCGGCGTGACCGAGGACCAGATCCGCCAGATGACCGTCGATAACCCGCGGCGGATCTTCGAGCAGTGCGAGCCGTATTGAACCAGGATAAGCGTCAGATGCGATTCATCGTGCTGGGCGGCGCACGGCGTCAGGGCAGAGCCCCACGAAGGCCGAGCCGCTGGAACTCGGTTTGACCTGAGCTACCCTCTCGTTCACAGACGTTGGCGCCCCCTATTCCTCCCCTGAGCTCTCCGGTGCCGGCTTGGCGGTCTCTTCGACCCCGGACGCCGGCTCGGGGCTGGGACCGGCCTGCCTCTCCTCCGCCTTGGGCTTAACCCCGCCCGACGCCTCGCGCGCCCGCGCGAAGCCAGAGCGTGCCGCCTCCGCTGCCGCTCGCGCCGCCGCCTGATTGGCCTTCATGAGCTGCTGCATGGCATCGCGGGCCTCCTTGCCGGCCTCGCCCAGCCACTCGCGGGCCAGCTCAAGGCTTCGGCTCTGGGCCTTGCTGGTCGCCTCCACCAGCGCCCCGTAGAAGCCGGCCAGGTCGCTGGGCGCCTCCACGACCTTCTTGCCCAGTTCCACCGCCTCTCGCTGCGCCTTTCGGGCCTCTTCAATGAACCCTTTGGAAACGCGGTAGCCGCGCTCGCTCCCCGCCTCGATGGCGTTCAGGAGGGCGTCGTAGCTGTCGTTCAGCGCCGCGAAGAACTTCTCCTCGGCTCCGCGCAGGGGCTTCTGCTTCTCGGCCATTTTCCACCTCCCGCTTCTTGACGCAAGCTGCTTCTAAATGCATAATACACTTAGAGACCGGACGCCGTCAACCCCGCGGAATGATTCTGCGGTCAGAATACGGAGGCAGAGAACGGTGGTGTGCGAGCCGGAACCAGACGAGAAGAAGACCAGCTTCCGCCCTCGCCTTCACGGCGATTTCCTCTCTTCCACGCTGCTGGCCTTTCTCCGCAACTGGAACGCCCACGGGTACCAGCTGGTGCAGGAGTTGGCCAAGGCCGGCCTCCCGGCCTTCGATTCGGCGACCGTTTACCGCACCCTCCGCCAGCTCGAGCGGGCGGGCCTGGTCTCCTCGTTCTGGGACACCTCCTCCTCCGGCCCGGCCCGTCGCATGTACTCACTGACCAAGGCCGGCGAGACCGTCCTCTCCCTCTGGGTCGATGTCCTCTCGCACTATCAGGCCGTCCTCCGGCGCGTCTTGCGTGCCTACGAGCAGCAGGATCCGAAGGTTGCGCACCCGCCGCCCGAACCGCCACCCCACGAGCCGGAGAGCACTTCGTAGCCAGCGCACCAACCCTGGGTGGCTCCACGAGCTCACGCGGCGCCGCAAGCACGCTTGACAAATACCGCGCCGAGGCTCACCATACTCGTGGTAAATGCGATAGGGGATCGAACGTGAGAGCGATCTTGCGTTGGCCCGTCAGGTTACGGTTGCGGCGGGAGCTGCCGCAGCCCGTGCTGGCGCGAACCCGGTTGGTCTTCCCGGTCTTGTTCGCCGGTCTTTCCCTCCTGACGCTTGCGGCTTGCGGCTCCGGCGGCCCGGCAGCTGTTCCGTCCAGCACCGCTGCACCTGCGACCCTCTCTCAGGATCAAGCCATCGACGCCGCGGTGCAGCAGGCCACCCACATCATCCAGGACAGCGCTGTCCAGCAGGCTTCAGCTCGCTTCACCACCTACGCGGCGGCCTTGGCCGAAGCCGACCTCCACCCGTCCGCCGGGCTGCGCCCGGACGACACACTGGTGTGGCTGGTCCGCCTCAAGGGTCTTTTCTACGAACCCACCCCGCCGAGCGTGCCGCCCTCGGAGCAGCCCGCTTGCAGCCAGCTCACCATCCTCATCGACGACAGCGGCGAACTTATCACGCTGGTGCTGGCGCCCGCCGAAGACTGCTCCTAGCCCCCGGCTGCGGCGGACGCTAGCCGTCCGGCAGCTCCAGGCGATAGCCCTGGCCGCGCACCGTCACGATGAATGGCCGGATGGCGCCCGCCTGGCGCAGGCGTTCGCGCACCCGGTGCACCAACGAGTCGATGGCCTCCTCCGAGACGCCGGCGGCCTCGATCTCCGGCCAGACGCTGCCGACCACCTCGTCCTTGGTGCAGAGGCGACCGGCGTTCTCGTAAAGGAAGGCCAGCAGCCGGTACTGCTCGCCGGAGGGCGGTGGCAGTAGCTCCCTGCCCTCGAAAAACACGCGGCCTGTCTTCAAGTCCACGAACAGGGGCGACTGGGGCGCTTCGACCGCCGCCGCGGCCGCGGGCGCGCGGCGGCTGCGGCGGTACAAGAGCAGCCCTGCGCCCCCGGCAGCGGCCAGCGCCACCACAGCGGCAGGCGGCACCACAAAGAGACCCCAGGGCACACCACCACCGCCCTCCGGTCCCGGGGCTATCACCGCGGGCGACGCCGACGCTTCGGCAGGCAGGGCCGCCACGTCCACACTCCGCGTCTCGCTGCTGGCGCCGCCGCTGGTCGCCGTAACCTTGAGCTGGCCGGCCGCCACCGCCTTGTACTGCGCCTCGGCCTTGCCGTCATGGCTCAAAGCCACGATGCTGGTGGCGGTGCCGGTCTCCGGTTCGAACCGGAACTCCACGCTCTTCCCGTCGGGCACCAGGTTACCGTTGCGGTCGCGTACCGGCCCGGCCTCGGCCCGCAGCGTGCCGCCGGCGGTGGCGCCGCCTTCGGGCCACTCCACCACCAGCGGGATCGCGACGGATGGGTCAGGCGCTAGCTGGTAGGGCAGGTAGTAGGCGGCCCCATCCACGTCCACAGGCAACGCACCCGGAAAGCGAGTCACGTCCTGGAAGACGGCCCGCAAGGCGACCTCGCGGAACGGCTCCGACTTGCTGTAGACGGCAAAGTAGGCCGTCACCTTGCTCAGCTCAGTGGCGTCCAGGTGGTAGGGGGAGCTGAAGGCGATAACCACCAGCTTCTTCCCGTCTGCCAGCGTCACCCAGGGGGGTGCCAGGAATCGCTTAAGCGCCCCCGAGGCCGGGATGGGATCGGCGTTGGGGTTGTAGTCCGCTTGGGCAAAGATCAGCCAGTCCGCCTCGGCCACCTTCCCGCGAACCTCCGCCCCTTTGTCCTGTGGCAGTTTGCCATCCATGAGGTCGGCCAAATCGCCGTACGTGATGGTTGACACGTTGGCCGGTGACACCTGGCCGGTAGCGCCGGGCCCGTAAAGGCGCAAGGTCATCGCCTCTAGGCTGTCGGTGATGGGTGACTGTGAGCAGCGGCTGTCGGGCCAGCATTCGATGAACAGGATGTGCTCGTCGGCCTGCGGAGGGCGAGGCAGGCGGTCGCGCAGTTCGTCCGCCGACGGTTGAACGAGGGTGATGGCGTCGCGGGCCAGGTCGTAGACGGCGCTGCGCCCCTTGCCGACCTTCGCCGCTGCCGCGCCGGCATCCACCGCAGCCTCCCCCGGGGAGAGGTCCGGGTAGAGCCGCAGCTTGGTGCGGATGACGCGCTGCACGGCATCGTCCACCCGCTGCCGAAATGCCTGGTCCAGGGTGTATTGCTGGGCCAGGCAGTCAGCCGTGGCCTCGATTGTCGGCACCTGGTCCTGCTCCCAGCCCTCATCTGTGTCGCCGCTGTACCAGGGCGCCAGGGGGATGAGGTCGTTGCCCGCCATCAGAGCTTTCTTGGCCACATCGCAGTGACGGAAGCCCCCGGTGTCGGGGCTTAGGCGGCGCAGAGCTTCCACCCCCAGGGCGTCGGCCATCAGTAAGTGATCCTGCCGCCAGGTGGTGAACTCCGGCAGAGCCATGAAGGCGGAAAGGGCCGCGGCGTCGAGGCTTACGGGCGGGGCTGTAGCGCTCCCCTGCACCCGCGGATAGCGGAGGTGGGCGGTCATCATGGCGTCCGTTACGCCTTCAGGGTCCTGGTCGTCCAGTTTGGCTACGGCGGCGAAGGGGACCAGCTCCAGGGCCTGGAGATCGGCGAGAGTCTTGGTCACCACCGCCACCTCATCTTCAATGTCGCGGGTGCTGCCGCCGTGCCCGGGGAAGTGCTTGGTCACGGTCAAGACGCGGCCGTCGCCGCAATCGTGCACCCCGCGCACGTAGGCCCGGCTCAGCTTCGCCACCCAGGCCGCATTGCCGCCGAAGACGCGGACCCCCATATCGCCGCGCTCGCCCGAGCGGGGCTGGTCCAGCACATCGGCCACCGGGCCCAGGAGCATGTTGACCCCCACCGTCGCCAGCTCTCTGCCGGCGATGCAGCCCATCGCTTGGGCCTGTGCCTCATCCCAGGTGGCCCCAATGGCCATCTCGCTGGGCATCGGCGTAAAGCGGTTCAGCAAGCGGGTGAGGGGACGGTCGTCCCCCTCGTGGTCGATGGAGACGAAGAGGGGGAGGCAGTAGCTGACGCCCTCCAGATCCACGCTGGTGCCAGCGCAGGCCGCCGCCTGAAGGGCATTGCTGAGGCCCGCCACCTGGGTCGGCGTGTCGGGGTCGGCATCGTCGGGGAAACCGTAGGCCTGGCATTGAGGCGAATCCCGGCCGGTACCGTTGACGATGTTGCAGTTCGCTGCGTTGAGATACACCGCACCGATCCTGTAGTCGCGGACAAGCGCGGCGATGGTGGAGTCAGGCCCGGCGTTGCTGCCGGTGAACTCTACCATCAGGAGCTGGCCCACCTTCTCGCGTGGACCCAGGGCGGCGGCCAGCCGGTCGACGAGCTGTTGCTGGGCATCCTCGCCCTCCTGCCCGTGAGCCAGCGTCCCTGCCCGGGCCAGGAGCACGAGAAGCATCGCCAGGACAAGCCACCGCATCGACGTTCGCCACCCCGAAGAAACGCCCAGGCGCATTTCAGGGCCATTATACATCGCCGCGCCTTATGCTTCGCCGTGCCTCTTGGCCAGCGCAAGGCAAGCGCAAGGGAGGCGTAGGTGTAGCGCCAAGCACGACAGGAGCGCCTGGACTAGTCTCGGGGCAAGGAGGAAGGGCGTGACTCCCGTCGGGCCGCTGGCAGATCGAAGCCTAGCACGGCTCCTCGACTTTCCCAGAGAGCGATGGCGGTGCACCTCCTCATCGCCATCCTTCTCTGGCTCCTGCCAGCGGCCCCTCCTCCTCGTCTTCGTGCCGCCGCCACGCTTGCCCTACACCCGTTCGGTGGGGGGCAGCGCCAAGATCTACTAGACAGTCTCTTCCTTCCTTTGCGGCCGTCGGGGACAAGCCGGGTGCCTCCGGCGGCCGCCCCAAACGCGAATCGGGTTGGCTGCCCAGGCCGCGTCTCCCAGCGGCGGCGCAAAAAGCAGGAGGCCACGAGCATGGCTCGTGGCCCCCCGAGTCGGAGATGGTTGATGGTCTAGGCGTTCGGCGCTACATCTCCTGTCGCAGCGCCTCGTAAGCGGCCTTCACCTCATCCACGGAGGCTCCGTCCTCTAGCGTGGTGACATCGCCGAGGTTCGCGTCGGTGGCCACCGCCTTCAGCAGCCGCCGCATGATCTTGCCGCTGCGGGTCTTGGGCAGCTTCTTGACGAAGAACACCCGCTCCGGCGTGGCAATCGGCCCGACGGTATTGCGGATGTGGGCCGTCAGCTCCTTCTCCAGCGAGGACGAGGCGGTGTGCCCCTCGCGAAGGATGGCGAAGATGACGATGGCCTCGCCTTTCACCGGGTCGGGCTTGCTCACCGCCGCCGCCTCTGCCACGGCCGGGAAGGAGACGGTGGCGTTCTCCAGCTCCAGCGTTCCCAGGCGGTGTCCGGCCACCTTGATGACCTCGTCCGCGCGGCCGAGGAGCCAGAAATAGCCCTCCTCGTCCTGGATGGAGTAGTCACCGGTGAGATACTTACCCGGGAAGCGGTTCCAGTAGACGTCCTTGTACCTTTCGTCGTCCTTGTAGAGGGTCATGAGCATCCCGGGCCACGGCTTCCTGATGATCAGCAACCCTCGCTCGCCGGCAGCCGCCGGCTCGCCCTCTTGGTTCACCACTTGGGGGTCGACGCCGGGCAGCGGCAAGCTGGCGGAGCCGGGCTTGAGGGGCGGCATCTGGATGGAGGGCGCCTGGCTGATCAGGATGCCGCCGGTCTCGGTCTGCCACCAGGTGTCCACAATGGGGCAGCGCTCGTGGCCGATGTGCTTGAAGTACCAGAGCCACGCCTCGGGGTTAATGGGCTCGCCCACCGACCCCAGCAGGTCCAGGCTGCTCAGGTCGTACTTGTTTGACCACTCCTCGCCGGCCTGCATGAACATACGAATGGCCGTGGGCGAGGTGTAGAGGATGTTCACCCCATAGGTCTGGATGATATTCCACCAACGGCCGAGGTCCGGGAAGTTGGGCGCGCCCTCGTACATGACGCTGGTGGCGCCGTAGGCCAGAGGAGCATAGACGATGTAGCTGTGGCCGGTGACCCAGCCGATATCGGCCGTGCACCAGTAGACGCTGTCTTCTCTGGGGTTGAACACCCACTTGAAGGTGGAGTGAGTGTAGACCATGTAACCGCCCGTGCAGTGCACGACGCCCTTGGGCTTCCCCGTGCTGCCCGAGGTGTAGAGGACGTACAGAGGGTGGCTGGCCTCTACCGGCACCGGCTCGACGTAGTCGGCCGCCTCCTTGAGCAGCTCGTGATACCAGAAGTCCCTGCCCGGCTTCATTTCCACATCGAGGTTGGCCCGGTTGATTATCACGGCCTTCTTCACGTCAGGCGACAGGTCGAGCGCCCCGTCCGCTATGTGCTTCAGGGCCACGGCCGAGCCACGGCGGTAGCTACCGTCGCAAGTGACCAGGACCTTCACCCCGAGCTCGTTCATCCGGTCGGCCAGGGACTGCGAGGTGAACCCCGAGAAGACGGCCGTGAAGACGGCGCCGATGCGGCTGCACGCCAGCATGAAGATGGGAAGCTCAGGGATCATCGGCAGGTACAGCGCGACCTTGTCACCCTTCTCGACGCCGAGGTTCTTCAGCACCGAGGCGCAGCGGTTGACCTCGCGGTAGAGGGTGGCGTAGGTCAGGACACGGGTGTCGCCAGGCTCCCCCTCCCAGTAGTAGGCCACTTTGTCCTTCCGCCCGTTCAAGATGTGGCGGTCGACGCAGTTGTAGCAGGCGTTGAGCTCACCCCCCACAAACCAGTGGGAGAACGGCGGATCCCAATCCAGCACCTTGTCCCAGGTGCGAGACCACTCCAGCTTGCGGGCCTCCTCGGCCCAGAACCCCTCGGGATCTAGCAGCGACCTCTCATGCACCTCGGCGTAGCGCCGGTGCGGCCAGTAGGTAGTCTCTTCGGAAGTTGAACGAACCATATTGCATCACCCCCACAGTTAGTTTACGAAATGGGTCAGGGCCCGGTCGATGGGCAATACGAGGCAGAAGAGCGGAAGGCATCACCCCCTTCGCCACGACGCAGGATTTCGCCGGGCCAGTCCGGTGAAACCACCGCTCACCGCCCCTTTCTCCCGGCAAGGATTATACCAAAAGAACCGCTTAAGAACCTGTGGCCTGGCTGGGTCAGTCCAGGCATCAGCCGGGTACTCACCGCGCCACCTGGGGCACCGGCCGCGGTCGGGTGGCGCGCGTGGTCGTAAGAAGCACGACGGGCGAAATGACGGCGGGATCGGTCATGACGTTCACACAGGCCGGCCGTCCGCTGGCGAAAGCGCGCTCCAACGCAGGCACGATGTCGGCGGCCCGCTCCACGAACTCGCCGTGGACGCCGAACCCCTCGGCTGCCTTCTCGTAGTGAGTAGGGCCCAGTTCGGTGGCAACGATGCGCTGGTCGCCGTAGCGCACAACCTGCTCGTGCTTGCACATGCCCCAGGCTTGGTCGTTGTTGACCACCACCACGATGGGCAACCGATGGCGGACGGCGGTGTCGAACTCGGCGAAGTTCAGGCCCACCGACCCGTCGCCGGTGATGACCACCACCCGCTGGTCGGGGTGGGCGACCTTGGCGGCCAGGCCGAATGGGATGCCGGTCCCCAGGCAGCCCAGATAGCCGTGGAAGACGTAGCTACCGGCCCGCTTGGGCGTCACCGCCAGCTCCATCCAGATCGCCGTCTCGCCGCCATCGGCGACGACGATGCCGTCGCCGCCGAGGTAGCGATTGACCTCGTGGGCCAGGCGGTAGGGGTGGATGCACTCCTCGCTGGACCGCATGACCTGCTCGAAGCTGGCCCGCAGGGCATCGCGGCCTCGCGTCAGCGCCTCCAGCCAATCCTGGTGGCCGTCGAAAGGCCGCCCGCCCGCCGCGGCGATAAAAGCCCGCAGGGCCTGGCGGCAGTCGGCCACGATGCCTAGCTGCACATCCCGAAAGCGCCCGATCTCCTCCCCCTCGATATCCACCTGGATAACGGTGGCCTGCGGGGGGACAAAGGGGCTGGTGCCGCCGGTGAACAGCCCAAAGCGGCCGCCCAGCAGCAGCACCACGTCGGGCCCGCCGGCCGCGCTCAGAAAGGCTGTGCCCGCCGTTACAAAGCTACCGAAGGCCAGGGGGTGCTCGCCCTCGGGCAGGGCTCCCCGCACCATGGCGTTGGCTACGACGGGCGTGTGGGTCATCTCCGCGAACTCGCGCAGCTCCGCCGTCGCCCCGGCGAACCAGACGCCTCGGCCGGCCATGATCAGCGGCCGCTTCGCCTGGGCTAGAAGGGCAAGGGCCTGGTCCACCGCCTCCGGCGAGGGAGCCGGCGCCTGCTCCGGCCGGTAGGCCTGGGGCATCGTCACCGTCTCGTCGTCCACCTCCGCCGTCAGCACGTCCACCGGAAGCTCCAGGAAGACGGGGCCCGGGCGGCCGGTGGTGGCCTCGCGGAAGGCGGTGGCCAGGTATTCGGGGATGCGCCGGGGGTCGCGCACCAGGCGGACCCATTTGGTAATAGACTGCATCAGCGCTACGCCGTGTAGCTCCTGGAGGGGCATCATCTCGTCTTCAGCCAGGGCGTGGCGGCCGCCCAAGACGACCATCGGGACGGCGTCCAGGTGCGCGTTCGCCACCGCGGTCACGACGTCGGTGACGCCGGGCCCGGCAGTGACCACGACCACACCGGGTCGGCCGGTGAACCGCGCCCAGGCGTCGGCCATGTGGCCGGCGGCCTGCTCGTGGCGGGTGTCATAGATCTTGACGCCGTGGTCAAGGCACGCCTGAAAGATGGTGTCGATGTGGCCGCCATGCAGGGCGAAGATCTGGCGAACGCCCTCGCGCTCCAGCATGCGCACCACCAACTCGCCGCCGTCGACCGTCGCCACAGCACACCTCCCGCTACCGCTCACTGGCAGCCTCTGCCGGGCGGGCATTGGGACGCCCGCGCGGCCTGCCTTGGGAAGTTAGTGAGCAGCCACTAAAATACCGGACAAAGGGCGTCATTGTCAAGTTGTCCGTTATGTCCCGCCCGCCTTGTGAGATCGCGGGCAGCCACAGGGCTCGTCTGCCGGCGACAGGCTAGCCGCCGGACCGCTCGTCCAGCAGGTCGATCATTCGCGCGGCGAAGGCGACGCTGCGCTCGACGGAGCCGAGGTCGATGTTGTCCGGCACATCCGTGGGCCAGTGGTAGGGTGAGACATAGCCAGCCTCGTTGACGGAGGCTACGGTGATGGCCGGGATGCCGTGGCGGGTCGGGATAAGGGCGTCGGTGCCGAAGCGGATGCCGTGGCTCCCCACCTCGCTGAAGGCAGGCTCGCGCGCCACGTCCTCTGCCAGCCCCACGGCCTCGGGGTGATAGGGGAAGAACTTGAGGAAGCCCTCGCCGCGCATAAAGCTAACCCTCCCCGAACCCAGCAGCTCGAAGTTGAGGACGAACGGCTGGCGGGATGACAACTCCGGGAAGTGCCGGCGGCCGAAGGCGATCATGCCACCCATTATCCCCTCTTCGCAGCCGAGCCCCAGGAACCAGACCTCCAGGTTAGCGGGCGGACGGCGTTGCAGCTCATGAGCCAGCGCCAGAACAGCCGCCACACCGGAGGCGTCGTCGTTGGCGCCGGGCACCACGGGGCTGCGCCCGATGTCGGCGAGGACGGCGGCGGTGACCGCGCTCAGGGCCGCACCCAGGCGCAGCGGGCTGCGCCAGAGCCAGCGCGGCAGGCCGGCCGCCCGCGCCAGGGATCCGCCGGCCACCGCCAGCATCGCCGCGAGAGGCACTTGCATGATCGGCCCTTGCTCCTTGGCCGGCGCGAAGCGCTGCACCAGCGAACTGGCGACGGCCGGATGGAACACAGCCCCCGAGTGGGCTGCGTCGAGATGGGCGGAGAGGATCAACACCCGCCGCGCTCGCGGGTTGGGAAGACGGGCCAGGACGTTCTGGCTCGACCGTGCGGGAAAGAGGCGGCGCAGCCAGTGGTAGTCGGTGGTCAAGTCGCCCCAGAAGGAAGCCGCCGCCAGGGCGGCGGCCACGGCCGAGATGCGTGCTGCTCGGCGTGATCGCAGCGCGGCCACGCCGGCCAGGGCGGCCAGGGCCGCGTGGGCGCCCCAAGCCGTCCAGTAGTCGGGGTAGAACCGGAACTCCTCCAGCTCCGGCTCCAGCCCTATCTCTCGCAGCCGCGAGGCCATCCATTCGGCCGCCTGCCGCTCGCCCTCAGAGGCCGAAGGGCGATGGAACTGGCACAGCCCGCGAATATCGGCGTCGAGCCGCTGGCGCCGGTCACCGTCTGACGATGCGTACATAATTAAGCCCTCCCTGCATTGTATTGTCTGGTGTCATCTCGCAACAAGCCCACCGATCCGGTAAGCTAGAGCGCCGGGAGAAGAGCTGGCCGAAAGGAGAGGCGTCATGCGTTCCTACCGGGTTCATCCCTACCGTACCCCCAGCGAGATCAGCCACATCGTCGATCGCGTGCAGGAGGAGGTTTCTCCTCTTGTCCACCCACAGCAGATCATGCACGCGCTTCGGCAGGAGGAGCCGGCCCTCGGCCGTTTCAACGGGTGGCTGGCAGACCATATCGTCGGCATCGCTGGGACGATGGGCTTCTTCTACTTTCTCTGCGTGGTGCTGGCCGGATGGTCATCGTGGCAGAGCTTGATGGCGGGTGACAAGGGCTTCGATCCGTTTCCATACGCCTTCCTGTTCTTCCTCCTGGGCGGCATCATGCAGTCCCTGTTCGTCCCAACGATGCTGACCGCATCGAACCGCGCCACCCTACGCGACCGCATCAAGGACGAGAGCGACCACCGCGCCTGGAGCCACCTCTACGACGTGAACGATGAGCAGCTAGCGATACTTCGGCAGCTGGCCGAGCATTTCCTTCCGGGCGGCTACACTTCGACCAAGCCGGCCGACAGCGGCGCTCCTGGCCCGGGAGACACGACGCGATAGGGGGAGCAGGATACCACGCTAGCCACTCAGCGACGCGCGGCCGGTCATCTTCACCCGCATGGGAATGTCTTCTATAATGTATTGATGGGTAGATTCGGCGACACGCCTCGTTTCAGAGCGGACTCTAGGGGCAAACGGAACCCTAACGCCGATCCCCGGCCGCCTGGCCAGCGTAGTCTTCTTGAGGACAGGATTTGAATCTCTCCTGTGCTGGAGAACCTCATGAATGCCAATGGCAAGCTCGATGAGCTCTGCATCAACACCATTCGCACTCTGGCCATGGACGCCGTCCAGAAGGCCAACTCCGGCCACCCCGGCATGCCCATGGGGGCGGCCGCCATGGCCTACACCCTCTGGACACGCTACCTGAAGTACAGCCCCACCAGCCCGCGATGGCCCAACCGCGACCGTTTCGTTCTCTCGGCGGGGCACGGCTGCCTGCTGCTCTACAGTCTCCTCCACCTTACCGGCTACGACCTGCCCCTGGAGGAGATCATGCAGTTCCGCCAGTGGGGCAGCCGCACGCCCGGCCACCCCGAATACGGGCTCACGCCGGGCGTGGAAGCGACCACCGGCCCCCTGGGCCAGGGCTTCGCCAACGGAGTGGGGATGGCCATCGCCGAGCGTTTCCTGGCCGAGCACTTCAACCGCCCCGATTTCGCCATCGTCGACCACTACACCTACGCCATCGTCAGCGACGGCGATCTCATGGAAGGCGTGTCCTCGGAAGCGGCGTCTCTGGCCGGCCACCTGCGCCTAGGCAAGCTGATCTATCTCTACGACGACAACGACATCTCCATCGAGGGCAGCACTGAGCTGGCCTTTACCGAGGAGGTCGGCCGCCGCTTCGAGGCCTATGACTGGCACGTCCAGCGGGTCGACGGCAACGACATCGGTGCCGTGGGCCGCGCCATCGAGGCCGGCCAGGCGGAGACGCAGCGTCCGTCGCTCATCATCGCCCGCACCCACATCGCCTTCGGCAGCCCTCACAAGCAGGACAGCGCCGAGGCCCACGGCGCGCCCCTGGGCGAGGACGAGGTGCGGGCCACCAAGCAGGCGCTGGGCTGGCCCCTGGAGCCGCCCTTCCTCATCCCGCCCGAGGCCCTGGCCCACTTCCGCCTGGCCGTGGAGCGCGGGCGCGCCTGGGAGGCGGACTGGCAGCGCCTGTTCGACGCCTACAGCGCCCGGCATCCGGAGCTGGCTGACCGCTGGCGCATGGTCATGGCCGGCGACCTGCCGCCCGACTGGGACGCCGGTATCCCGCAGTTTCGGCCCGAGGACGGGCCCCTGGCCACCCGTGCGGCCTCGGGCAAGGTGCTCAACGCCCTGGTGGAACGCCTGCCCACGCTGGTGGGCGGCTCCGCCGACCTGGCGCCTTCCACCAGCACCTACCTGCGCGGTCACGGCGACCTGGAGTTCGACCGCTACTGCGGCCACAACATGCACTTCGGTGTCCGCGAGCACGCCATGGGGGCCATCGTCAACGGCATGGCCCTGCATGGCGGCGTCATCCCCTACGCCGCGACCTTTCTCATCTTCTCGGACTACATGCGGCCGCCCATCCGCCTGGCGGCGCTCATGGGCGTGCACGTGGTCTTCATCTTCACCCACGACAGCATCGGCCTGGGCGAGGACGGCCCGACCCACCAGCCGGTAGAGCAACTGGCCGCCCTGCGCGCCATCCCGCGCCTGACCGTGA
This sequence comes from uncultured Chloroflexia bacterium, assembly GCA_963701285.1. GTDB lineage: Bacteria > Chloroflexota > Dehalococcoidia > SM23-28-2 > SM23-28-2. Next base: position 1,454,099 of record OY969584.1, read on the forward strand.
TCCGGCCGGCCGACGCCAACGAGACGGCGGAGGCATGGCGTGTGGCCATCGAGACCAAGGGGCCGGTGGCGCTGGCCCTGACCCGCCAGAACCTCCCCGTTTTCGACCGCACGGCGCTGGCGCCCGCCGCCGGACTGGCCCGTGGCGCCTATGTCCTGACGGAGGCCCCCGGCGGCCGCCGACCGGACATAATCCTCATCGCGACCGGGTCCGAGGTGGCGCTGGCCGTGGCCGCGCGCAACGAGCTCGACCGCCACGGCGTCGCGGCTCGCGTGGTCAGCATGCCAAGCTGGGAGCTGTTCGAGCAGCAGCCGCAGTCCTACAAGGACGAGGTGCTGCCCCCCGACATCACCGCTCGCTTGGCCGTCGAGGCCGGCGTGTCTCAGGGCTGGTGCCGCTACGTGGGCAGCGGCGGCGACGTGCTGGGTCTGGATCGCTTCGGCGCCTCGGCCCCGGGCAAGGTCGTCATGGAGAGGCTGGGCTTCACCGTCGAGAACGTCGTCGCGCGGGCGCAGGCCTTGCTGCGACGGCAGCACAGCCGCGTCGAGCAGAGGGCACGCTGATGCGCATCGCCATCGGGGCCGATCATGCTGGCTTGGAGCTGAAGGCACTCATCATCGAGGACCTGGCCCTGGCCGGCCACCAGCTTCTCGACCTAGGCACCCACAGCGCGGCGCCTGTGGACTACCCCGACTACGCCCGCAGCGTGGGCGAGGCCGTCCGCCGGGGCGAGGCGGAACGCGGCATCCTGGTCTGCGGCAGCGGCGTCGGCGCCTGCGTGGCGGCCAACAAGCTGGCGGGCATCCGCGCCGGTCTCTGCCACGATACCTACTCGGCGCGCCAGGGTGTGGAGCACGACGACATGAACGTGCTCTGCCTCGGGGCGCGCGTCATCGGGCCGGAGCTGGCGCTGGAGCTGGCGCGTACGTTCGTGGCGGCCCGCTTCTCCGGCGAGGAGCGCCATCGCCGCCGTCTGGCCAAGATCGAGGCACTGGAGAGGGAAGCGGGGTCAGATACTGGAAGACCATCCCCCGCTCACCCTGAGCCTGTCGAAGGGCGAGCGGCGCCCCATGGTTCGACGGGCTCACCATGAGCGGAGATGAAAGCCCGCTCACCCTGAGCTTGTCCAAGGGCGAGCGGGCTGGAGAGTGAGAAATGACATGAGCAACCCGCTGCTGGAGCTGCCCAAGCTTGGCCAGAGCGTCTGGTACGACAACATCCGCCGTGGCCTGATAACCAGCGGCGAGTTTCGCCGCATGGTGGACGAAGACGGTGTGGCCGGCGTCACCTCCAACCCCACAATCTTCGAGAAGGCCATTACCGGCAGCGCCGACTACGACGCCGCCATCCGCGAGCTCATCGCCCTGGGCAAGGAGGTGCCGGAGATCTACCAGGCGCTGGTCATCCAGGACATCCAGATGGCGGCCGACATCCTCCGCCCGACGTACGAGCGCACGGAGGGGCGCGACGGCTTCGCCTGCCTGGAGGTCTCGCCGGAGCTGGCCTACGACACGCGGGCCTCCGTCGATTCGGCGCGATTCCTCTTCCGAGCGCTGAGCCGGCCCAACGTTATGATCAAGATCCCCGGCACGCCGCAAGGCATCCCGGCCATCGAGCAGTGCCTGAGCGAGGGCATCAACATCAACGTCACCCTCCTCTTCGGGCTCGAGAACTACGAGCAGGTGGCCTCGGCCTACATTTCCGCCCTGGAGAATCGGGCCAAACAGGGCCAGCCCGTCGACCGCATGGGCTCCGTGGCCAGCTTCTTCGTCAGCCGCGTCGATACCCTGGTGGACAAGCAACTGGAAGAGCGCATCCGGGCCGCCGGCGACTCCCAGGAGAGACAACGGCTCGAATCGCTGCTCGGGAAGGCGGGCATCGCCAACGCCAAGGTCGCCTACCAGAAGTACCAAGAGATCTTCGGTGGCCAGCGCTTCCAGGCGCTGGCGAAGAAGGGCGCGCGCGTTCAGCGCTGCCTGTGGGCCAGCACCAGCACAAAGAACCCCCACTACCGCGACGTCATGTACGCCGAGGACCTTGTCGGATCGGACACCGTGGACACGATGCCCCAAGCCACCCTGGACGCCTTCCGCGACCACGGCCGGCCGGCCGCCACCATCGAACACGGCGTCGATGAGGCCCACGAGACGTTGCGCCGCCTGGCGCAGATTGGCATCGACTTCCGCCAGGTCACCGATCAGCTCCAGGTCGACGGCGTCCAACTCTTCGTCGATTCCTATCGAAAGCTCATCCAGGGGCTCCGCGCCAAGCGGACGGCGATCCTGGCGGAGGCGGCGGGGCCTTATTCCGCCGCGCTGGGCGGGTACCGCGAGCCGGTGGAAGAGCGCCTGCGTTCCCTGGAGGAGCAGGGCTTCGCCCGGCGCCTCTGGGCCAAGGACGCCACCATCTGGAAGAGCGACGCGCAGGAGCAGCAGGCCATCAAGAACCGCTTGGGCTGGCTCACCGCCACCGAATCGATGCTAGAGCACTGCGACCGGCTGCGCGCCTTCGCCAGCGAGGTGAGGGACGCTGGCTTTCAGCGCGCCGTTCTACTGGGTATGGGCGGCAGCTCTCTGGCGCCGGAGGTCTTCCAGCGGACCTTCCGCCCGGCACCGGGCCACCCGGGCCTGACTGTGCTGGACACCACCGACCCAGCGGCCATCCTGGCCGTGGAACGCGAACTGGACCTGGCGCGCACACTGTTCATCGTCTCCAGCAAGTCAGGGACAACGGCCGAGACGCTGGCCCTCTACCGCTACTTCTTCGAGAAGGTGCGCGCGGTCAAGGGTCCGCAGGCCGGCAAGAGCTTCGTGGCCATAACCGACCCAGGCACGCCCCTGGAACGTCTCGCCGGCGAGCTCGGTTTCCGCCGCTGCTTTCTGAACGCCGCCGATATCGGCGGGCGCTACTCGGCCCTCTCCTACTTCGGCCTCGTGCCAGCCGCCCTGCTGGGCGTGGACGTGGAACGACTGCTGGACGGCGCCGAAGCGCTGGCCCACGCCAGCGCCTCCTGCATCCCGACTCAGGACAACCCGGGCGTCTGGCTGGGCGCAGTCCTGAGCGAGCTGGCGCAGGCCGGCCGCGACAAGATGACACTCGCCGCCGCGCCGGCGGTGGCTGCCTTCGGCACCTGGGCCGAGCAGCTCCTGGCCGAGAGCACGGGCAAGGAAGGTCGCGGCATCATCCCCATCGACCGGGAGTCCCTGGGCGAGCCCGCCGCCTACGGCGACGACCGGCTGTTCGTCCATCTCGATGTCGGCAACCAGGCGGACGGTCTCGACGAGCGGCTGCGCGCCCTGGAGGCGGCTGGCCATCCCGTCGTCCGCATCCGTCTGGCCAGCACCTACGGGCTGGGCCAGGAGTTCTTCCGCTGGGAGCTGGCCACTGCCACGGCCGGCGCCATCCTGGGCATCAACCCCTTCGATGAGCCGAACGTCCAGGAGAGCAAGGACAACACCGCCCGCCTGCTGAAGGAAGGGGTGCAAAGCCAGCAGGCGCCGATGGCCGAGGAGGACGGCCTCGCCCTCTACTGCGACGACGAGACCGCCGTTGCCCTGCGCAAGACCGCCGGCGATGGCGCCCTGACCGCCCACCTGGCGGCCCACCTCCGGCGAGCTGGACCCGGCGACTACGTCACGCTCATGGCCTACCTGGCGCCCTGGCCGGAGCACGACGAGGCCATCCAGGCCATCCGCCTGCGCCTCCGCGATGGCCTGCGGCTGGCCACTACCCTGGGCTACGGGCCGCGCTTCCTCCACTCTACCGGCCAACTCCACAAAGGCGGGCCGGATAAGGGGCTGTTCATCCAGCTCACCGTGGACGACCCCGAGGAGCTGCCCATCCCCGGCGAGGCCTACGGCTTCAGCACCCTGAAGAAGGCCCAGGCGCTGGGCGACCTCGCTTCCCTCCAGAGCAAGGGCCGACGGGTCGTCCGCATCCACCTGGGGCGCGACGTGGTCGGCGGCCTGCGGCGGCTTCGCGAGCTGGTGGAGGACGCCATCGCTGGCTAGCGCGGGCAAGGAGTGATGACCATGGAGCTTGGACTTGTCGGGCTGGGACGCATGGGGGCCAACATGGCCCAACGCCTGCTGGGCGGCGGCCACCGCGTCGTCGCCTACGACCGCGACCCCAACGCCGTCGCGGAGGTGGAGAAGGCTGGCGCCGCCGCGGCCAGCTCGCTGGAGGAGCTAGCCGGAAAGCTGGCGCCGCCATGCGCTGTGTGGCTCATGGTGCCCGCCGGAGCGCCCGTGGAGCAGACCATCCAATCGTTGACGCCCCTGCTCTCGCCCGACGACACCATCATCGACGGCGGCAACTCCCACTACAAGGACTCCGTCCGGCGCGCAGAGGCCTTGCGCGAGAAGAGCCTCCACTACCTCGACGTGGGGACGAGCGGCGGCATCTGGGGCCTGAAGGTCGGCTACTGCCTGATGATCGGCGGCGAGGAAGACGCTTTCCGCCGGCTGGAGCCCATCTTCCGAACGCTGGCGCCGGAAGATGGCTACGCCTACGTCGGCCCCAGCGGCGCCGGCCACTTCGTGAAGATGGTGCACAACGGCATCGAGTACGGGCTGCTCCAGGCCTACGCCGAGGGCTTCGAGCTGCTGCACGCCTCCTCATACGGGCTGGACGTGGCCCAGTTGGCGCGGCTGTGGAACCGGGGCAGCGTCGTTCGCTCCTGGCTGCTGGAGCTGGCGGAGAGCGCCCTGACCCGCGACCCGGGGCTCACCTCCGTCAAAGGCTATGTCGAAGACTCTGGCGAGGGCCGCTGGACGGCCCTCGAGGCGGTGGAACAGGGGGTGCCTCTGCCGGCCATCACGCTCTCTCTGTTCTCCCGCTTCCGCTCCCGCCAGGAGGAGTCCTACGGTGCCAAGGTCATCGCCGCCCTGAGGCGGGAGTTCGGCGGCCACGCCGTGAGGCCGGAGTGATGGCTATGGAGACTTCGACCGTCGTTAATCCTTTGCGCGAAGGCGTCCGCCTGCCGCGCACGCCGGAGCCGTGCACCATGGTCATCTTCGGGGCCTCCGGCGACCTCACCCGGCGCAAGCTGCTGCCCGCGCTCTACAACCTGGCTCTGGACGGCCTCCTGCCCGGCGCCTTCTCCATCGTCGGCTTTGCCCGCAGCGAGATGACGGACGACCAGTTTCGCCAGCAGGCGCTCGAGGCTGTAAGACAGTTCTCGCGCCGACCGGTCGACGCCGCCGTTTGGGACAGCTTCGCCCGTGGCCTGTACTACACCGGCGCCGGCTCGCTGACCCTAGACGACTTCCACCGCCTGGCGGAGCTCGTCGCTCGGGCGGACCGCGAGCGGGGCACCGGCGGCAACCGCTTGTTCTACCTGGCGGTGCCGCCCAGCGCCTATTCGGGCATCATCCAGCAGCTGGGGGCCAGCGGCATAGCTGCCGGAGACGGCAAAGGCGGCTCGGGCTGGGCGCGCATCATCATCGAAAAGCCCTTCGGCCGCGACCTGGAGACGGCCCGCGCCCTGAACGAGGAGGTGGCGCAGGTCTTCGCGGAGGAGCAGGTGTACCGCATCGACCACTATCTGGGCAAGGATACGGTACAGAACATCCTGGTCTTTCGCTTCGCCAACGGCATCTTCGAGCCTATCTGGAACCGTCGCTACATCGACCACGTCCAGATCACCGCCGCTGAGAGCCTAGGCATCGAAGGACGGGCCGGCTACTACGAGGAGGCCGGCGCCCTGCGCGACATGGTGCAGAACCACATGCTCCAGGTTCTGTCGCTGGTGGCGATGGAGCCGCCCATCGCCTTCGACGCGCGGGCCGTGCGCGACGAGAAGGTGAAGGTGCTGCGCGCGATCCGTCCCCTGCACGGCGAGGATGTCCCCCGCTACACCGCCCGCGGCCAGTACGGCCCGGGCTGGGTGAACGGCGAGGAGGTGCCCGGCTATCGCCAGGAGCCGGGCGTCAACCCGGCGTCTGTCACGGAGACCTTCGCTGCCCTCAACCTCTACGTGGACAACTGGCGCTGGGCAGAGGTGCCGTTCTACCTGCGCGCCGGCAAGCGTCTGCCCAAGCAGACCACCGAGGTGGCCATCCACTTCAAGCGGGCTCCCCTTCTCCTGTTTCGCGACATGGCCGACGCCTCGCTGGAGCCCAACGTCTTGGCGATGCGCATTCAGCCCAACGAGGGCATCACCCTCAAGTTCCACGCCAAGGTGCCCGGCATCTCGATCCGCGTCCGCTCTGTGAACATGGACTTCCTCTACGGCGCCTCCTTTGCGGTGGAGCCGCCGGCCGCCTACGAGACTCTGCTGCTGGACTGCCTGCTGGGCGACTCCACCCTCTTCGCCCGGCGGGACGAGATCGAGGCCGCCTGGTCGCTGGTCACCGACATCCTCAACGGCTGGGCCGAGCTCCCCGAGCCCGACTTCCCTAACTACGAAGCCGGCTCCTGGGGCCCCGCAGCCGCCCGCGAGCTCATGGCCAGAGATGGGCGTCAGTGGCGGAGGCCATGAGCGGCCAAGAGGCGGCCCCGAGCCTGCACTGGTCCGGTCGGTCGGTAGACGTCGCGGCCATCGACGCCGCCCTGGAGCAGCTGCGCCGGAAGGCCGCGGATGCGGCGCCTGCCGAGGGCGCTGCTCTGGGCACCAGGACCAGCGTCCTGAACCTGGTGGCCTATGCCCTCGACCCCGTCGCTGCGCGGCGGACAGAGGAGACCATCGCCGGTTTGCCCCAATATCACCCGTCGAGGGCCATCGTCGTCCTCGCCCAGCCCTCCGACCGCGAGCCAACCATCGACGCTCGGCTCCTGGCCCACTGCCACGTCGCGCCGGGTCTGGAGGGGCAGGTCTGCTTCGAAGAGGTAGCTCTCACCGTGAGCGGCCGCGCCGCCCGTCACCTGCACAGCGTCGTGCTGCCTCTCCTGGTGCCCGACCTGCCCGTCTTCTCCTGGTGGTCGGCCGACCTGGCCGACGACCCCCACCTCCTCGAGGACGTGCTGGACGCCTCCGATCGCTTCATCGTGGACTCGTCTCGGTTCAGTGACGCGGAGCGCACGCTGCCGCGGCTGGCGAGCCTGGCGTTGCGGCGCGTCGTTGGCGTATTCAGCGACCTGAGCTGGGCCCGCCTCGGCCCCTGGCGCCAGCTCGCGGCCCAGTTCTTCGACGCGCCCAGCCTGCGGCCATATATGGACAGCCTGACCGCCGTCTACATCGAGCACGCCGCCGGCAATTCGGCCCAGGCCCTGCTCCTGGCAGGCTGGCTGGCGTCTCGCCTGGGCTGGCGGCCGGAAGGCAGGGAGGATCACGAGTACCGGCTGCGGGCCACGAGTGGCCCCATTCGCATTAGCCTCGGTGCTCAGCCACCGTCAGACGGGATTCCCGGCTCGCTCCTCTCCCTGCGCCTCGCCGCCGGCCGCGGCGGCCGCGAGGCGCAGTTCAGTATCCAGCGCGCCGGCGAGCCGCAGCTGGTGACCGTCCGGACGGAGGCGCCAGAAGCGAGCCTGGAGCGCACCGCCCGCCTCGCCGGCGACAGCGAGCCGGAGATGCTGGCGCAAGAGCTGGAGATGTCCGGCCGCGACCGGGTCTACGAAGAGGCGTTGGCCATGGCCGTCGCCCTGCTCAACACGTAGGCCCCCTCATGGCGGCGGAGCCCCGCATTGTCGTCAGGCCGACCCTGGAGGAAGTGAGCCGCGAGGCCGCGGCCTGCTTCGAGCGTTTGGCCGCCGAGAACATCGCCGCCGCGGGCCGTTTCGCCGTCGCGCTGTCCGGTGGGACGACTCCAGTCGCCCTCTACCGCCTGCTGGCGGAACCGCCCTTTTGCCAGGCCATCGAATGGTCAGGCGTCCACCTCTTTTGGGGTGATGAGCGCTTTGTCCCCCCGGATCACCCCGACAGCAACTACCGCCTGGCCCGCGAAGCGTTCATCAGCAAGGTGCCTATCCCAGCGATGAACGTTCACCCGATGCCGACCGAGGGCGACCCGGAAACGGCCGCCGCCCAATACGAAACGACGCTTCGTCGCTTCTTCGCCCTTTCGCGAGGGGAAGCGCCGCAGTTCGGCCTGATCCTCCTAGGCCTGGGCCCCGACGGCCACACCGCCTCCCTGTTCCCCGGCTCGGCCGCTCTCAGCGAGGCGGAGCGCTTGGTGGTGGCGATCTACGTTCAGAAGCTGGCCGCCTGGCGCCTCACCCTCACTCCACCCGTCCTCCGCGCCGCTCGCCGGGCAATCTTCCTTGTCAGCGGGGCGGACAAAGCCCCCACTTTGCAGGCGGTGGTGGAAGGGCCGTATAATCCCCAAAGGCTCCCGGCGCAGATGCTCGGGACGGATGAAGGCCGCGTGACCTGGATGGTCGACGAGGCGGCCGCGAGACTGCTCCAGCCGCGCTAGGATCCCTGCGGACGCCGAAAGCACCCTGTCCGCAGCCGTCAAAGACCCTTGGGCTACCCAGTGTAGCGTCCCGCCCGCTCATCCATCTGTTATTATTGGGAAACATCGCCGTCGCCGGCGCGACCGGGAGCAATCGCCATGCAGTGTGCGACCCATCCTCAGGTAGAGACCGAGCTGGCCTGCGGCCGCTGCGGCAAGGCCATTTGTCCCCGCTGTCTGGTCCAGACGCCGGTGGGGTCGCGCTGCCGCGAATGCGCAGGCGTACGGCGTCTCCCCACCTTCGAGGTGGCCCCAGCCCACGCCGCTCGCGCCTTGGGAGCTTCGCTGGTCGCAGGCGCGGTCATAGGGGCCGTCTGGGGTGGCCTTCTACCCTACTCGCTGGGCTTGTACGGCTACTTCATCTTCTTCATAGCCCTCGGCATCGGCTATGCCGTGGGCGAGGCGGTGAGCTTCGCCACCAACCGCAAGCGGGGCCCTACTCTCCAGGGTATTGCGGTGCTCGGCGTGGTGGAAGCTTACCTGATCCGCAACGCCCTGGTGGGGGTGGCCGTCATCCCTGCTGACGACATCTGGGGCTACATCCTGGTGGCCGTGGCGGCAATAGTGGCCGCCGGCCGCCTGCGCTAGCATACGCTCACGCCCGTCAGTTCACCGAGCCGTCTGTTCCTTCTCCTCCCTTCACTTGACACAGGGGAGCCGTGATCTAGAATCCAGGTCAGGGAGAAGGAGGGCCACCATGAGGATTACGCATCGCGCTCACCTGTCGCGTCGGGCCTGGTGCCTGGCCGTTGTCCTGGCCACAGCCGCGCTGCTAGCAGTCTTGGCCGCCTCCTGTGGCGGGGGAGGAACCTCCAACGGCACCAGCACGCCACCTGCAACCGGCTCGCCCGGCACGGCAACCGCAACCTCCACCGCAGGGAAGCTGTACGGCGCAGAGGCGCGTGCGGCCACGAACAAGCCGGGGCCTCCGCCCGGGGTCACTGACACGGAGATCCATCTGGGGGCGGAATGCATCCTAAGCACGACCCTTGGTGCAGTGTACGCCACGCTCCCGAAGGCCACCACGGCCTACTTCGACTACATCAACGACACGCAGGGCGGCGTCTGTGGCCGCAAGATCAACTACTCGGTGGAGGACAACCAGGACGACCCGGCCAAGGCGCTGGAGGCGGCCCGCAAGCTGGTGGAGCAAGAGAAGGTCTTTGCCATGGTCGGCTCCCTGGGCGACGCGCCCCACCCCGGCTCTTGGGACTACCTGAACCAGAACGGAGTGCCCGACACCTTCGTGTCCGCTGGCGGCGCGCGCTTCGGCGCCGACCCCTCGGGCCACCCCTGGGAGGTCCAGATGATCCCCAGCTACGCCATCGATGGGACGTTCCTGGGTCAGTACATCTCGGAATACCACGCGGGCGATGACGTGGCCGTCCTCTGGGAGAACGACACGGTGGGCCAGGACGGGTTCGCCGGCGTGAAGCAGGGGCTCGACCCCAGCAAGAACAAGATCGTCGCTGACGTGAGCTACGAATACACCGCCGTGTCTGTGACCTCGGAGGTCGCCACTCTGGCCAAGTCCGGCGCCCAGGTCCTCGTCATCAATGGCAATCTTGGCTTCACCGCGCAGGCCATCAAGGCCGCGGACCGCTTTGGCTGGCACCCTCAGTTCGTTGGACCCTACATCAACGCGGACAACCTGATATTCCAGTTCGTGTCCCCTCAGCTCATGCAGGGTGCGGTGGCAACCGACGCCAACAAGCTAGCGGACGACAGCACGGATCCGGCAGTCGCCCAGCACATCGACATTATGAGCAAGTACGGTGGGCCCCCTGCCACAAACTTCACCATCTACGCCCAGATACTGGGCGAGGTGGCCGTGGAGGCGCTCAAGAGGAGCTGCAATAACCTGACCCGTGAGGGCTTCATGGAGGCGATCGAGTCCATCAAGGATTTCCATAGCCCTCTGGCGCTGGACGGCGTCAACTTCTCCTTTTCGCCCACCGACCACGTCGGCTACCAGAGCAGCCGTTACCTGGAGGCCAAGATCGACGCGAACGGCAAGGGCTACTGGGAGTACTTCGGGCCGGTGCGCGAATTCCAGGGCATACAGTAACGAGCGGCGCCCAACGTAAGAGGCCGGCCCCCACAGGGCCGGCCTCTTCTCTCCGGTCAGAACCGCCTACGAAGCCCGGGCGACCAGCGCCGGCAGCCAGACCATCCTTCGGTCGAACACGCGGCCGAAGTGCTCCGCCACCCGCTCGGCCACAGCGAGAAGCGGCGGCTGTCCGCCGCCGGCCCTCTCCACAGACGTGACCCGTTTGCCGGCAAGGCCGCAGGGGACGATGTGTCGGAACCAGCCCAGGTCCGAAGTCACGTTCAGGGCGAAGCCGTGGGTGGTGACCCAGCGGCTAACCTTCACCCCAATCGCGCCGATCTTCTCCTCGCCCACCCAGACGCCGGTGTAGCCCGGCTTGCGTTCGCCGGCCACGTCGAGGTCGGCCAGGGTAGCGATCAGCACCTCCTCCAGCGCCCGAAGATAGGCGTGCACGTCCTGCCGCCATCCGCACAGGTCGACGATGGGGTATCCCACCAGTTGGCCCGGCCCGTGGAAGGTCACGCGGCCGCCCCGGTCGACGCGATGGACGGCCGCGCCCGTCGCCTCAAGGACGGCCGGCGGCGTCAGGAAAGCGCCGTCGCTGCCGCCGCGGCCGATGGTGTAGGTCGGCGGGTGCTCAAGCAGAAGGAGGACGTCGTGCGTGAGGCCCTGTACTCGCTGGGCGGCCAGCGCCTGCTGGAGGCGCCAGGCCTCTCCGTACTCCACCCGCCCCAGCCAGCGGGCGCCGCAGACGGTCTGGCCCCTCATGGGCGGCGCAGAGCCTCCACCTGATCGCGGGCGTGGTAGGAGCTACGGACCAGCGGCCCCGATTCCACCGCCAGAAAGCCCAGCGCCAGCGCCTCCTGCTCGAGGCGCTGGAACTCGACCGGCGTGTAGTACTTCGCCACCGGCCGGTGCCGCACCCCGGTGCCGGGACGCAGGTACTGACCGATGGTGGCGATATCGCAGTCGGCCCGTCGCAGGTCGGCGAGCACGGCCAGGACCTCGTCCCAGGTCTCACCCAGGCCCACCATCAGGCCCGACTTTGTGAGCACGGATGCGTCCATCTCCTTGGCCCGCTGGAGAAGTTCCAGCGAGCGGTAGTAGCGGGCGCTGGGTCGGACGCGACGGTAGAGGCGGGGCGCCGTCTCCACGTTATGGTTCAGGATATCGGGGCGGGCGGCCATCACCGCATCCAGGGCCGACCGCGAGCCGCCGAAGTCGGGGATGAGCACCTCCACACCGCAATCGGGCACGTGCTCCCTCAGCCTGAAGATGGTCTCGGCGAAGATAGCCGCGCCGCCGTCGGGGAGGTCGTCGCGCGTTACCGACGTGACGACGGCATGGCGAAGGCCCAGCGCGCGGGCGGCATCAGCCACCCTCTGCGGCTCCTCTCTGTCCAGCCCCGACGGGCGGCCGCTGGCGATGGCACAGAACGAGCAGCGCCGGGTGCAGACGTCGCCCAAAATGAGAAAAGTGGCGGTGCGGGCCTCGAAGCACTCGTAAATGTTGGGACAGAGGGCCTCCTGGCAGACCGTGTGCAGGCCGAGGCCGCGCAGGAGCCCCTGGACCTGGCGATAGCTCTCGCCGAGGGTGACGCGCACTTTGAGCCACTCCGGCCGCCTCGCCGCCGGATCTCGGATGACCGCCCCAGGCTCAGCCGGCATGGCTAGTAGAGCGACATCTCGGGGTCCATTTCCTCCAGCCGCTTCTTCACAGTCTGGAGGAAGTGGCCCGCGGCCGCCCCGTCCATCACGCGGTGGTCGAACGACAGGCAGAGGTTGAGGGTGTGGCGGATGGCGATGGCGTCGCCAACGACCACCGGCTTCTTGACGATGGCCTCCATGCTCAGGATGGCCGCCTGGCCGGGGTTGATGATAGGCATGCTCACCACCGAGCCGAAGGCGCCGGTGTTGTTCACGGTGAAGGTGCCGCCCTGCACGTCGTCCAGCGCCAGCCGGCCAGCGCGAGCGCGATCAGTCAGCTTCTGGACGGCGTGGGTCAGGCCGGCGATGCTTAGCTGGTCGGCATCGCGGATCACCGGCACCACCAGCCCGTCGTCTATCGCCACCGCCACGCCCACGTGGATGCGCTTCTTGAGGACGATCCCCTCTTCGGACCAGCCGGAGTTCAGCACGGGGTGCTCGCGCAGCGCCTCCGTGACCGCCTTGACCACAAAGGGCACGTAGGTCAGCTCGACGCCCTCGCGGCGGCGGAACTCCTCCTTCACGGTCTCCCGGAGCCGCACCAGCGCCGACACGTCCGCTTCCATGGAGAGCCAGGCGTGCGGAGCGCTGAACGCGCTCTGGGCCATGCGCTGGGCGATGGTGCGCCGCATCGGCGTAAACGGGACGAGCTCCACCTCCTGCTCCGGCCCGACCTCGGCTGCCGCTGGCGGCGGCGGCCTCGGCGGTTGCCACGTGGACAGATAGGCCAGAACGTCCTCCTCAATGATGCGGCCGCCGGTGCCGCTGCCGCTGACCTGCTCCAGGTCTACCCCGTGCTCGCGGGCCAGCTTCCGCACCCGCGGCGTTGCCCGCGCCCGCGCCGCCGCCGGCGCTGCGGCCGCCGGCGTGGGGGCAGCGGCCTCCTCTTCGACGGCGACCGCCGCCTCCTCGAGCACCGCCAGAACTTCCCCGACGGCCACCGTCATGCCTTCCCGCACCAGGATCTCGCGGAGATGGCCGGCCTCCGGCGAGGGCACCTCCACGTCCACCTTATCGGTGTTGACCTCCACGACCGGCTCGTACTTCTCGACCCAGTCCCCCACCTTCTTCAGCCACCTGGTTATTGTGCCCTCAGTGATGGTCTCGCCCAACTGGGGCATCACCAGGTTCACGGCCATCGGCGAACCTCCTCTAGTAGGCAGCCAGCTGACGGATGGCGGCGGCGACCTTTTCCGGGCTGAGAAGGCAGTACTCTTCTAGCGGCGGGCTGAAGGGCACGGCCGGCACGTCGGGCATGGCCAGGCGAAGGACGGGGCCGTCGAGATAGTCGAACGCCTCCGCGGCGATGATAGCCGCCACCTCGCCGCCGATGCCGCCGGTCAGGTTGTCCTCGTGGACGATGAGCGCCTTGCCCGTCTTCCGCACCGACTCCAGGATGCTCTCCTTGTCCAGCGGCGCCAGAGTGCGCAGGTCAACCACCTCGACACTCACCTCCTGCGCCAGCGCCTCGGCTGCATCCAGGCAGTGGTGGACGGGGAAGCCGTAGGAGAAGACGCTCACGTCGTTGCCTTCGCGAACCACCGCCGCCTTGCCGATGGGAACGACGTAGTCCTCTTCCGGCACCTCGCCCTTGATCAGGCGGTAGGCCTTCTTGTGCTCGAAGAAGAGGACGGGGTCCTCATCGCGGATGGCCGCCTTCAGGAGGCCGGCGAAGTCGTAGGGCGTGAAGGGCGCCACCACCTTCAGGCCGGGCACGTGGGCGAAGATGGCCTCCACGTTCTGGGAGTGGTACAGGGCGCCGTGGATGCCCCCGCCGCTTGGCGCCCGGATGACCAGCGGACAGGTGAAGGCGCCGTTGGAACGGTAGCGCAGCTTGGCGGCCTCGCTGATGATCTGGTCCACGGCCGGATAGATGAAGTCGGCGAACTGGATCTCGGCCACCGGCCGCATGCCGTTGATGGCGGCGCCGATGGCCACGCCGGCGATGGCCGATTCCGCCAGGGGGCTATCGATGATCCGGTCGGGCCCGAACTCAGCCAGGAATCCCTCGGTGGCGCGGAAGACGCCTCCTTCCTCCACATCCTCGCCCATCACCAGGACGCGCTCGTCGCGCCGCATCTCGTCCCGCAGGGCGTCGCGCAGAGCCTCGATCACGGTCTTCGTTGCCATGGCTTAACCCCCCTCCGAACCGTATACTCGAGTCAGGGCTTCTTCGGGCTCAGGATAGGGGCTCTTCTCCGCGAAATCGGTGGCGTCGTCCACTTCCTTGGCCGCCCGCTTGTTGATCTGCTCGTTCTGCTCTGCCGTCAGGAAGCCCTGCCCCTCCAGGTAGGCTTTGAACAGGGGAATGGGGTCGGCGGCCTTGCGCGCGTCCAGTTCCTCCTTGCTGCGATAGCGCCGCTCGTCGTCGTCGGTGGAGTGGGGGACCAGGCGCTGCACCACCGCCTCGATGAGAGTAGGCCCTTCGCCGCGGCGGGCCCGCTCCAGGGCCTCTCTGCTCGCGGCGTAGACCGCCAGCGGGTCGTTGCCGTCCACCGTCACGCCGGGGAAGCCGTAGGCGGCCGCCCGCTCAGAGACCTGGCGGATAGCCATCTGTTTGTGCAGCGGCACCGAGATGGCATAGCCATTGTTCTCGCAGAAGAAGACCACCGGCAGCCGGTGCACTCCGGCGAAGTTCAGCCCCTCGTGGAAGTCGCCCTTGCTGCTGGCGCCGTCGCCGAAATAGACGATGGTAGCGTCCTTCTCGCCCCGCAGCTTGCTAGCCAGGGCGATGCCGACGGCGTGGAGGATCTGGGTGGCCACCGGGCTGGAGCCGGAGACGATGCGCAGGCCGGCGTGGCCGAAGTGGCTGGGCATCTGGCGGCCACCGCTGGAGGGGTCCGCCGCCTTGGCCAGCAGGCCCAGCATCAGATCGCGAGGTGTCATGCCCACCGTCAGCACCACGGCCATGTCTCGGTAGTAGGGCACCACCCAGTCCTTGCCCGGCTTCAGGGCCCAGGCGCTGGCCACCTGCGCCGCCTCGTGGCCGTCGCCGGTTATGGCGAAGGGGGCCCGCCCCATGCGGTTCAGGATCCACATGCGAGCCGACACGGCTCGCGCCAGCACCATCTTGTAGTACATCTCCATTAGGTCGCCCTCGGTGAGACCGAGGGCGCCAGCGGATTCTTCCACCACAACCACGGGATACCGCCTCCTTACTGCACCTTGCTGCCGCCCGCGGAGACCTGGAGCGCCTCGCCCAGCGCCTCGCTCAGGCTGGGGTGAGGCAGAACGTTGGCAGCCACCTCCCAGGCCGACGCGTCCAGCCAGCGGGCCAGCGCCCCCTGGCCGATGACCTCGCTCGCGCCCGGGCCGAGAATGTGGACGCCCAGCAGATCGCCGCTCTCGGCATCGAGCACCACTTTCACGAAGCCGTCCGGTTCGTTCCTGATGAGGGCCATGGCGTTGTAGCGGAAAGGGAAGCGTCCCAGTTTCACCGACAGCCCCTGGTCCCTCGCCTCCGCCTCCGTCAGACCGACTGCCGCCATCTGTGGCCGCGTGTAGACCACGCGAGGCATGCGGCTGTAGTCGATGGGCTCCGGGTTGCGCCCAGCGATGGCCTCGGCGGCCAGCGCGCCCTCCGCCGCGGCCACGTGGGCCAGGAGCAGGCCCCCTGCCACGTCGCCCACGGCATACACGTTGGGCTCGGCGGTCCTCATGCTCTCGTCCACGCGGACAAAGCCGCGCTCGATCTTGACGCCGGTCTTCTCCAGCCCCAGGTCCTCCACGTTGGCCTGGCGCCCCACCGCCACCAGCACCTTCTGCCCGCGCAGCACGATTCTCTCGCCGTCGCGCTCCACCGGGACCTCCACCACATCGTCGTAGGTGCGGACGCCATCGGTCTGGACGCGGCTGGAGGTGAGGATGGTGGCCCCGCGCTGGGCCAGGAGCCGGCCGATGCCGGCGCCCAGGTCGCTGTCCTCCGCCGGCAGCAGGCCCGGCAGCATCTCGACGAGCGTGACCTGACAGCCGAAGTCCAGATAGGCCGAGGCGAACTCCAGGCCCACGTAGCCTCCGCCGATAATGATCACCGACCCGGGGAGGTCGGCCAGCGCCAGGGCGTGATCGCTGGTCAGCAGCCGCTGGCCGTCGCAGGGTAGGCCCGGGAGTTCCCTGGGCCGCGAGCCGGTGGCTAGGACGACGTGCCGGGCCGAGAGCCTCCTCCCCTCGCCTCCATCGACGGCGATCTCGGTAGGGGAGAGGAAGCGACCGCGCCCGGCGATAACCTCGACGCGGTGCTTGCGGATGAGGTTCTGAAGGTTCTTGTGGAGTCCGTCCACCACATCTCGCTGACGGCTTCCCACCGAAGAAAAATCGAGGCGGATGTTCTCCGCCTCGATCCCTAGCGCCTTGCTGCGCCGGGCGAGCGATAGCGCCTCGGCGCTCTCCAGCATCACCTTGGTGGGAATGCACCCCTTGTGCAGGCAAACGCCGCCGACCTTGTCCTGTTCCACGATGGCTGCGGTGAGGCCAAGCTGCGCCGCCCGGATGGCCGCCGTGTAGCCGCCGGTGCCGCCGCCGAGCGCCACCAGGTCAAAGGCGTCCACTCCCGCGCCCTTCTCCTTCCGCCGCCGTATCCAGGTTCGACTCGAACCGAGCGGTCCGATTGACCCGATACGAGGCGCCCATATTCATTGTCCCCGGCCGGGCGCAGCCTGTCAACGGCCGCCTGCGCTCACCGCCGTCAGCCAGGCAGCGGCAGAAGATAGCCGCGATCCTTGAGTCACCCCTTGGCCTTTCATGATAGAATTGAGCATTCGGCGGGGTTCTTAGCAGGAAGGGGTTGACCATGCCCACATACGTTGTTCTCTACCGGTTCAGCGATCAGGGGTTGAAGAGCATCAAGGACACCGTGAAGCGGGCCAAGGACATCCGCCGCCAGAACGAGCAACGAGGGTTCAAGGTCGTCGGGACTTACTGGACCCAGGGGGCCTACGACCTGATCGCCGTGGTCGAGTCGCCGGACGAAGCAGCGATGATCGTTGGCCTGTTCAACATCGCCGAGGCGGGCAACGTCCACAGCGAGACGCTCCGGGCCTTCACGGACGCTGAGATGGAGGAGATCCTCAAGCGCTCCTAGGCGCCTCCAGCGGGTCCCGCTTCCTCGACCTCCACGGAGACGCGCCCGGCGTATTGCCGGAAGTTGTCGGCGAACATCCCGGACAGCTTCCGCGCCTGTTCGTCGTAGGCCTCGCCGTCCTGCCAGGCGCGGCGCGGATTCAGCATCTCCTGCGGGACATCCGGGCAGCCGGTGGGGGTGACCAACCCGAACGCCGGCTCTCGCTCGTACGGAACGCTGTCCAGCGCCCCGGCCAGCGCAGCGCGCAACATCGCCCGCGTATAGGCGATGGGGATGCGGTGGCCGACGCCGTAGGGGCCGCCGCTCCAGCCGGTGTTCACCAGCCAGACCTGGGCTCCATGCTGGTTGATCTTCTGCTCCAGCATGTGGGCATAGACAATGGGGTCCAAGGCCATGAACGGGGCGCCGAAGCAGGCGCTGAAGGTGGCCTCTGGCTGAACGACGCCGCGTTCGGTGCCGGCCACCTTGGCGGTGTAGCCAGCCAAGAAGTAGTAGGTGGCCTGCGTCGGCGCCAGCCGTGCGATGGGCGGCAGCACGCCGAACGCGTCGGCGGTGAGCATGACGACATGGCGGGGGTGGCCGCCCACGCCGGAGCCGACGACGTTCGGTAGATAGGAGATGGGATAGGAGGCGCGCGTGTTCTCGGTCAGCGAGTCGTCGTCGAGATCGAGGCGACGCGTCTCGCTGTCGATGGTCACGTTCTCCAAGATCGTCCCGAAGCGGCGTGTGGCGCCGTAGATCTCCGGCTCCGCCTCGGCGCTGAGCCGGATTACCTTGGCGTAGCAGCCGCCCTCGAAGTTGAAGACCCCCTGGTCACTCCAGCCGTGCTCGTCGTCGCCGATAAGGGCACGATCGGACGTGGATGAGAGGGTCGTCTTGCCGGTGCCCGAAAGGCCGAAGAAGATGGCCACGTCGCCCTGCGGCCCCTGATTGGCCGAGCAGTGCATGGGGAGCACCCCTCTCTTCGGCAACTCATAGTTCAGGATGCTGAAGACTGCCTTCTTCATCTCACCAGCGTAGTTGGTGCCGCCGATGAAGACGCCGCCCTCACCGAAGTTCAGCACAACGAATGCTTCCGAGTTTGTTCCGTCCAGGTCCGGGCGCGAGTGGAAATGGGGGGCGGCGATGACCACGATCTGGGGCCCGTGCATCCTGGGCGCCGTCGGGGCGCCGATGATGAACATGTTGTGGGCGAAGAGGCTGTGCCAGGCGGCTTCGGCGATCACCCGAATGGGGATGCGATAGAGCGGGTCGGCTCCCACGAAGCAGTCCTGCACGAAAACGTCCCTTCCCTGCAGGTAGGCCAGCAGGCGCTCGCGCAGAGCCTCAAACCGCTGAAGCTCCATGGGCCGGTTGGCATCGCCCCACCAGACACGGCTGGCGCTCGACGCCTCGCGCACGATGAACTTGTCGTTGGGCGAGCGGCCGGTGTAATGCCCGGTGCGGACAACCAAGGGCCCCAGGTGAGCGATCATCCCTTCCCGCCTGCGCACCGCCTCTTCGTAAAGGGTGGGGGTCGGCAGATTCCAGTGCGCGGCGGTCACGTTCTTGATGCCGTGTCTTTCCAGGCCATGACCGGACTGCGACTCCATCTTCGCTCGCCTCCTTCCCTAAAGAAGGCGGCCCCGCCTCTGGCGGGGCCATCGTGCTGGGATTATGGTAGGGGTAGGGGCGCACGGCCGTGCGCCCCTACTGGCTGGGCGACGGCTTCGGGGCCGGTCGGTTCTGGCTTGTGTACCGTCGGCTCACTTCGTTGCTGAAGTCCCGGTGGGCGTGACACCACTTGCAGACACCTGCACTTATCGGGCCATCCGGCCGGCTGATCAGCCAGTGGTGCGCGCCGCTGGAGCATCGCGCCTCGACCAGAGAGAGGATGGTGGTGCTGCCCTCTAGATCTACCACCGGCCGGGCCCACCTGAGCGACCCCGCGGGCCGCCTCGATCCTCACGAGGGGGACGTGCCTCTTCGACCGTGATCGTCCTCTCCCCCAATGTCTTGCCGTTCAGCTCGGTGATCGCCTGTCGTGCCTCAGCCTCCGTGGACATCTCAACAAAACCGAATCCCTTCGAGCGGCCGGAGAGCCTGTCGGTGATGACGGTTGCCGAGTCGACGGTGCCGGCCTGCTCAAACAGCGTTCTAAGTTCGGCATCCGTTGTCTCGAACGAGAGGCCCCCTACATACAGCTTGCGACCCATGGCAGACTTCGCTCCTCTCTCTGCGACGACCTCAAAGCGATTGCATGCTCAACGGCCGCGCCGCTGCCCTGTTAGGGACGGCGCCCGCCGAACCGTCCGCGGCCCCGGTTGCTGCGCCGCTTGCCCGGAGGCTCGGACTCGACGATATCCATCGTGCGGCCGCGGAGCTGCGTCCTCTTCAGCGACTCCATCGCGGCCGACGCCGCCGCTTCGTCGGCCATCTGGACGAAGGCAAAGCCCTTTGGCCTGCCGGCGCGGTCGCTGGCGATCCGCACCGACGTAAGCTCGCCAAACGGCGAGAATACGGCTCGAAGATCTGCTTCGGTTGTGTCATAAGCTAGATTGCCCACGTATAGACTCTTCATGCTGGCGTCCCCTAGGCTGACATTCGCGCCCGCGACCAGCGTCGCCGCCGCCAGCCGCCAACGGCCCTGCGCCCCGCCGGAGCGGAAACGGGTTGAGTGGCCACCACCTCGCCCGTAGGAGTGACGCGCGGCAGGCGCCGCCCCAGGCCCTGCTCGATCTCGTGCCATTTGGGCAGGTCGGCAGCGCTGATCAGGGTTATGGCGCGGCCAGACCGCCCCATCCGCCCGGTTCGGCCGACGCGATGGGTGAAAAGGTCGGCCGTCTCTGGCAACTCGTAGTTGATCACGCGCTCGATGCTCAGGACGTCGAGCCCGCGGGCGGCCACGTTGGTCGCCACCAGGATCGACACCCGGCCGGAGCGGAAGCGGTCCAGGGCGCGGTCTCGCTCTTCTTGGCTGAGGTTCCCTTGGAGCACGGCCACCCTGTACCCCGCTGCCTCCAGGCGGCGGCCCAGGGTGCGCACGCCGTGCTTCGTGCGGCCGAAAACGAGGGTCGCGCCGTCAGTCGATTCGTCCAACAACTGTCGGAGCACCTGGAACTTGTCGGCCTGC
Source organism: uncultured Chloroflexia bacterium (assembly GCA_963701285.1). Taxonomy (GTDB): domain Bacteria; phylum Chloroflexota; class Dehalococcoidia; order SM23-28-2; family SM23-28-2. The sequence continues at coordinate 1,474,440 of OY969584.1, forward strand.
CAAACCTCAATGACCACGTGGTCGATGTCCGGCTCCGCTTCTTCGGACACAGCCGAGGTGATGACAGCGGGCTCTATGAGGTGACGAGCAGCGATGGTGTGCACCCAGGGCGGCGTCGTTGCCGAGAAGAGCGCCGTTTGCCGGCTCCGGGGCGTCATCGCCAGGATGCGTTCCACATCCGGTGCGAACCCCAGGTCGAGCATTTCGTCGGCTTCGTCCAGCACCAGCATGCGCAGCTGCTCGAGGCGCAGCGTGCGCCGCCGCAGGTGGTCCAGAACGCGGCCCGGCGTGCCGACCACGATCTGGGCGCCCCCACGGAGCATGGACTCTTGCGGCCCGAAGGCGCGTCCCCCGTAGACCAGCGCGACGTTCAGCCCGGCGCGCCTGCCCAACTCGGCAAGAACGCCTCCCACCTGGCGGGCCAACTCCCGCGTAGGGGTCAGGACCAGCGCCTGAACCTGGCGTTGGTCGGGATCGCAACGCTCCATGAGAGGCAAGCCGAAGGCCAGCGTCTTGCCGGAGCCGGTGTAAGCTTGGCCGATCACATCTTGCCCTGACAGGAGCAGCGGGATAGCCTGCTCCTGGATGGGCGTGGGGGTGTCGATGGTCATGGCCGTAAGGGCCTCCCGACTGGATGCGCGGAGGCCAAAGCTGAGGAAAGATGACAATAGACTTCCTTTCGTGCCGGAGGCGGCCTGGGAGACGGCCAGGCGGAGATCCAGAGCGGCAGCACTTGACGTACAGATTTCAGCATCTAGTGTAACCGATCCCTGCGCGGAGGGCAAATCAGCTCGACCCGCGCGCAGTCCCTTCGGCGCCTCTCTACTGGACACGCCGACTATACTGTGCGTTGACGCTACTGCAGAGAAAGGAGGTCTCAGCCATGGCCTATGAGGCAAAGGACTATAGCCGCCTTATCGGGATGGAGGGCTTCAGCGAGACGCTGCTCAGGAATCACTTCACCCTCTATCAGGGCTACGTCACCAACACCAACAAGCTCCTCGATCTCCTTGGCCAGATGGCCAAGGACGGCAAGTCCGCCACCCCCGAGTTCGCCGAGCTGAAGAGACGGATGGGCTGGGAGTTCGACGGCATGCGCCTCCACGAGTACTACTTCGAGAACCTCGGAGGCAAGGGAGACCTGAACCAGTCCGGCAAGCTGCGCGACAAGCTGGCCGCCGACTTCGGCAGCTACGAAGCGTGGGAGGGCGACTTCAGGGGCACCGGCAGCATGCGGGGAATTGGCTGGGCCATCCTCTACCAGGACAACATGACCGGAAGGCTGATCAACCAGTGGATCAACGAGCACGATGGAGGCCACCTGGCCGGCTGTGCCCCCATCCTAATCCTGGATGTCTTTGAGCACGCCTTCATGATCGACTACGGCCTGAAGCGAGCCGACTACATAGCGGCGTTTTTCAAGAACATCAACCGGGAGGCCGTGGAAAAGCGCCTGGCCTAGGGCCCGGCGACAGGTAGAGCCCGGGACCGCCCGGGCGTCCGCATCGAGAGCCGCTGGCCCAGCCGCGCATCGGCCTCAGGGACCGCGCCGCCGCGGCCTCTCCCTCAAGCCTTTCGCGAGGCGGGGACGGCCGCGCCGGTCTGGGTGCCGGCCTTCGCCACAGCCTGGGCGCCAAGGTCCACCCAGATCAGCTCGCGCCGCTGCCACAACGCCTTCGCTGCGGGCATGAGCACCCTCTCTCGCCGGATGAGCGTGATGCCCACGAAATTGATCACCTCGCCAGCGGCCCCCTGGGTCATGAGGCCGGCCAGCTCCAAGCCCAAACGCTGCACCGGGCCTTCGGCAACTTGGAACAGAGTCTTGCCGCCCAGCACCTGCCGTCCCTCGGCGGGATGATAGCGCCGGGCGAGCTTCTCCGCCGCGTCGCTGGCGACCCGCAGGCCGATTCCGCCAGGCGCGGCGCTGCCGACGGCGTCAGCGGTGACGCGCAGTGTCCGGCGGAGCAGCAGGCCTCTTCGGACTAGGAGGGCAACCAGCTTCCACGGCTCGGTGGCCACGTCGAGCCCCTCCAGGCGGCCGACGACTCCATCGGTGAACCGCACCTTGGCCCCCAGAAGGAAAACGTTCCCCTCAATCGCTTCCATGAGTGCGCTCCTCCTCCCTACTCTCCCATCGAGCCGGCGAGGTCGCAGCCCCTTCCTGGGCGCGCTGGACGACATGGGCCAGGATGTCCTTCAGCGACGGGCGATCCCGCGTCCCAGCATCCCGGCCGGCCGCCGCCAGCTCTAGGGCGCTCCTCTGGACGACCCAGCGCACCGGTTCCTTGCCCGGCCTCGCCACGGTCACCCATAACTCGCCCTGCTCCCACCTGGACTGCTCAGCCTCTAGCTCCGAGCTGGGATCCAGGGCCGCGACCCACGCGTTCAAAAGGGACGCGGCCTCTTGTGAATTCATGTCCCTAGCTTTCTTGCCACGAGACGGGCCCCCGGCCGGACGTACCCCTTCTTATTCAATACGTTGACCGGGGATCGCTGGACGGATCGCGGGAGTCGTTGGCCTGAAGGCCGGGACATGGGTAGGCGGATCCGATGCCCCCGCCTTCATCGGCCGGGGGCCGATCAGCCTCAGGCTGAGGCGGGGGTCGAGAATCAACGAACCGACGGTGAACACTCGCGCGGACTCGCGGCCTATTGACAGCCTGTTGCCGGCGAGCCTACGCTGGTGACGCTGGCCGAGAGGGCAGGCAGCAGGACACTGCCGGCTCGTTCAAGCGCGACCGATGGGCCGGCACGGAGCTTGAGCATGCTGGAAAGCTCCCAGGACACCCTCCCTGTCTCCAAGGGCGCGGACTCCTCCACCCTCAATCGCTCTCCGAGACCCCGCGTCCTTGTGGTCGACGATGACCAGCGCCTGCTGAGCGCCCTACGCCGGGGCCTTTCCCTGCGGGGCTTCGAGGTCGGCCTCGCGCGGGATGCCGGTCAGGCGGCGACCTACCTCCAGGGCCGCTGGCCCGACGTTATCGTCCTCGACATCATGATGCCCGGCATGGACGGAATCGGCCTCTGCCGGGTTGTCCGCGAGACCACCGCCGTCCCGATCCTCATGCTCACCGCTCTCGACGGCGTCCCCGACCGCGTTGCCGGCCTCGAGGCCGGCGCTGACGACTACCTGGTCAAACCCTTCGCCTTCGACGAGCTGGTGGCGCGCATCCAGGCTCTCCTCCGTCGCGCCCGACCTGACGCTGCCAAGACTGAGCGCCTTTCCTACGCTGACCTGGCGCTGGACCGGAGGACGTGGTCTGCCTTGCGCGCAGGCAACCCACTATCCCTCACCGCCAAGGAGTTCCGTCTGCTGGAGTACTTCCTTCGCTCCCCGGAACAGATCCTGACCCGCGAAGAGATAATGGCGGCGGTCTGGGGCGACGAGAGTCCTGTAGAGTCCAACGTCGTTGACGTCCATGTAGCCAACCTGCGCCAGAAGCTCGAGTCGGATGGTCGGCCGCGCCTCATCCGGACGGTCCGCGGGGTCGGCTACATGCTGAGGCAGGAATAGATGGCGCTCCGGGTTCGCCTCACCCTTCTCTACGTAGTGCTCCTGGCGGTGGCTCTCGCCGCCTTCGGGCTGCTGGTGTATGTGATCGCAGCCAAGAGGATCTACGACGGTGTCGACGATACCTTGAGCATACAGGCCGAGGCAGTGGTCTCGGCCCTCCAGCCGTTGAGCGGCAGCCCTCTGTCCGACCAGGACATCGCCCACAACCGGTTGGCGCTGGATAGCCAGACGACCGCCGATGCCCTCTTCCAGATTCGTGATCTCGAAGGGCGCGCCCTCTACTCTGCCCTCCAGCCGGCCAACCGCGACCTCCCTCTGCCCAAACAGGTGACCCTGGACGAACCGGTATCGTTCAGCCGCAAGGTTGGGGGCCAGCGATTTCGTATTCTCTACCAGCCCATCGTTCGCGATGGCGAGACACTGGGAAGCGTAGAGGTGGGACAGTCCCTGGCCGAGACCGATGCGGCGCTGGACGAGATCCGCTACGTGCTCATCGCCGGCGGTCTGTCGGTGCTGCTCGTCACCAGCGTCTCTGCCTATCTCGTCGCCGGCAGAGCCCTGAACCCTGTCCGGCAGCTTTCGCGTCTGGCCCGCCACATCGAGCGCACCGCCGATTTCAGCCGCCGGCTCGCCAAACCGCAAGGGGGAGGCGAGATGAGGGAACTGATTGCCACCTTCAACGCGATGATCGGGAGGGTGGAGCGAACGTTGGCGGGGCAACGAGCTTTCCTTGCCGACTCTTCCCATGAGCTGCGCCGCCCCCTTACCGTACTGCGAACCAACATCGACATCTTGAGCGACCCCGCGCTGCCAGCCGAGGAGCGCGAGGCCTCCCTGCAAGAAATGCGGACGGAAGCCGAGGCGATGAGCCGTCTATTGTCGGATCTGCTCCTCCTTTCGCGAGAGGAGTCGCAGGCCATCGTTCGCGCCCCAGTCGACTACACGGCCCTCTGCGAGCAAGCGGTGACGCGCCTCCGCGCTCAGGATGACCGTCATGAGCTGGTGGCCGAAGCAGCGGCCGGGGTGCGCGTCCTGGGCGACAAGGAGCGGCTGGCCCAGATGCTCTGGAACTTGCTTCAGAACGCCCGCCTGTACACGCCGGACGGGGGCCGGATCGAGCTGCGTCTTCGGCATACTGACGGATCGGCGCGTGTCGAGATCCGGGACACCGGCGTTGGCATTTCGGAGGATGACCTGCCTCACATCTTCGAGCGCTTCTACCGGGGCCAGATCGCTCGGGCCAACCATACCGACGGCGCCGGCCTCGGCCTGGCCATCGTCAAGTACGTCGCCGAGGCTCACGGAGGAACCGTTAGGGCAAGCAGCCGGCCTGGGCGCGGCAGCACTTTTGTGGTCCAGCTCCCGGACGCGTCGGCTTCTCTCATCCCCTGACGAATACGCCTCAACTTTATCTACTCTTGAAGGTATCTTAACCTTTTCTTCATGCGGGCCGGGCCGGCCCTGTGGCACGCTCCCATAGGAGGAGGGGTGCCATGAAGGTTCCGCCCGCGGCAGTACATGTCCCCGAAGAGGACCGCGCCTGGATCCTGGCCCGGATCGACGAGTGTCTGCAGAGCGGCCGTCTTACCTTGGGGGCGAACGGCGCTGCTCTCGAGGAAGCGTTCGCCGAGCTTTGCCAGGTTCGCCACGCCGTCGCGGTCAACAGCGGCACCAGTGCCCTGGAGATCATCCTGCGGGCAATCGGCGTCGAGGGCCGCGAGGTCGTCGTCCCCACCAACACCTTCTACGCTACCGGGGGTGCCGTCCTCCACGCCGGCGGCCGCATCCGCTTCGCCGACTGCGAACCGGAATCGTTTGCCCTGGACGTCGACAGCCTGCGGGCGGTCCTGGGCCCTCAGACCGCCGCCGTCATCGTCGTCCACATCGGCGGGATCATCACGCCCCGCATCGGGGAGATCAAGGCGCTCTGCGACGCGGCCGGCGTGCCGTTGGTGGAAGACGCCGCCCACGCCCACGGCTGCCTGCTGGACGGCAAGGCGGCGGGCAGCTTCGGGAAGGCGGCGGCCTTCTCCTTCTACCCGACCAAGGTGATGACCAGCGGTGAGGGCGGCATGATCGTCACCGACGACGAGGCCATTTGCCGAGAGGCCTTCATCTACCGCGACCAGGGCAAGGAAGGGTTCACCACCAACTTCCACATCCGCCCGGGGTACAACTGGCGCATGAGCGAACCGCATGCGATTATCGGCCTCGCGCAACTGCGGCGCTTGAACGAGTTCATCGACCGGCGAGGCGAGATCGCAGCGGCGTACGACGCCGGACTCGCCAAACTGGGACCGGCCGTGCTGCCTGTGCGGCCGCCCGCCGGATGCCGCTGCAACTACTACAAGTACATCGCCCTGCTCACGGGGATCGACCGCACTGCGCTGAAGAAGATCCTGCGCGAAGAGTTCGACGTGGGCCTGAGTGGGGAGGTCTACGACACCCCGTGCCACCTCCAGCCGGTGTTCGCCAGCGCCAGTGGCGGCGCCTTCCCGAAGGCAGAGGACTTGTGCGCCCGCCACGTCTGCCTGCCGGTCTCCGCGAAGATGACCGCGAAAGACGCCGGCTATGTGCTGGAGGCCCTGGAAGCCGCCATCAGCAAGGTCGAAGCCACCGCGGCGGCGAGGAGGGAATAAGATGCGTGTCGGTGTTACTGGCGGAGCGGGGTTCATTGGCTCACACGTCGTCGACGCCCTGGCGGCGGCCGGCCACGAGGTGTGGGTGATCGACCCTCGGCCCGCCCACCGTTCGGACGCGACCCACCGTGCAGTCGACATAATGAATAGCGCAGCGATGGTGGAGGCCACGGCCGGCTTGGACTCTCTGCTCCACCTGGCCGCCGTCGCCGATGTCAACGACGTTGTGCGCGACCCGGTGGCGGCTGTCGACCTCAACGTTGGGGGCACGGCGCGTGTGCTGGAGGCCGCCCGCCAAAACGAGATCGGGCGGGTGATCCTGGCCAGCACCGTGTGGGTATACTCCTCCATTCCGGCGTTGGAGGCACCGGCGGTAGACGAGAGCGCTTGCTTCTCGCTGGCGGCGGCCCGCCACGTCTACACCTCGTCCAAGCTGGCGGCAGAGATGCTCTGCCACGACTACTGGAACATGTACAAGCTCCCGTTTACGATTCTGCGCTACGGCATCCCCTATGGACCCCGGATGCGACCCTCGCTGGTCATCCCGATCTTCGTTCGGAAGGCGCTGGCCGGCGAACCGCTCACCATCACCGGCGACGGCAGCCAGCACCGCAAGTTCGTCTACGTGGAGGACCTGGCACGCGGCCACGTCCTCGCGCTCAGCGAGGGCGCTGCCAACCAGACCTACAACCTTGACGGCCAGGAGAAGATCACCATCCTTCGCATTGCGGAGACGGTTCTTCGGCTCACAGGGTCCCAGCGACCCATCGAGTTTATGCCCGCTCGCGGCGGCGACTACGCCGGCACGGACGTGTCAAGCGAGCGGGCGCGCCTGGAACTGGGGTGGCAGCCCGAGATCGACTTCGAGGAGGGGATGCGGCGGACGGTGCCCTGGCTCATCACCCGCTTTGCCGAGGAGACGAGCACCACCGCCGGAAAACGATGACGGACCTGGCCCTTTCGCGCCTGCCTGTCGACCGTAAGGCCGAGGCGCCGCGCCGCATTGCGGTGATGCCGGCGTACAACGAGGAGGCGACCGTCGCCTCGGTGCTCGAACGGCTGGAGCCGCTGGCCGACGAGATCATCATCGTCGACGACGGCTCGACCGACCGCACGCGCGAAGTCATCTTCATCTGGGCCGAATCGCGTTCCAACGTTCGCTTGCTCTTCTTCAACCGGAACCGCGGCATGTCCGCCGCCTACTACACCGCCTTCCAGTATCTGGGCCGGCGTCTGGCACGAGGCGATCTCAGCCCGGACGACATCGTGCTCACCGTCGACGCCGACGGCCAGCACGAGCCAAGCGACATCGATACGCTGGTGGCGCCGATAGTGGACGACCGCTTCGATGCGGTCATCGCCCGCCGCGATCTGTCCAGCTACACGGCCTACAAGCGCTTCGGCAACTGGCTGATGTCTCTGTGGGCCTCCGTGTGGGCGGGCCACCGCCTGCACGATGTCGAGTCCGGCTTCCGCGCTTTCCGCCTGGGCGCCCTGGTGAACGCCCTCCGCTACTACCGCGGCTACCGGTACAGCGAGACGGTGGAGGTGGCGGTCATCCTCCCCCATCTCGGCTATCGCGTCTCCAATGATCTCCTCGTGCCGGTGCCCATCTTCCGCTCGCGCACGCGGCTAAAGGACGGGATCATCGACTTCGTCGCCATCGTCGCCGCCTGGTGGCGGGTCTTGGCCGGGCGCACTCGCCCTCCGGCAATGCCGTCCTGGACCGTCTACGTGCTGCCGTCGCTGGGCATCCTGGGCCTGCTCTTCATGACGGTGGACCTGCTCATCAACCCCATCTTTCTCGCCGACGACTCCATGCACCACTACGCCCACATCTGGTACATCAGCCAGCAGCTGTTCGACCACGCGCGGTTGCCACTACACATCTCGCTGCTGGACAGCGGCCGGGCGGTAACGTTCCCCTACGGGATCGCGCCGTACCTGGCCGGCGCCGTCCTGTTCCGACCCTTGGGCGACTGGGCCGTCACGCTGATGATGGCGATTGCCGCCGTGGGCACGGTCTGGGCGGCCGGCCTGGTCCGCCCCGTTATGCGTGACCCCTGGTTCGTGCTCCTGTTCGTCATGAACCCCTTCTTCATCGAGGCGGTGTACAGCTTTCAGTTCACGAGCCTGTGGAGCACGCTGTTCTTCTTCCTGTTCGTCTGGGCATTCGAACGGCGCCGCTACCTGCTGGCAGCGGCCTTGCTGTGGCTGACTATCAGCAGCCACCCGATCATCGGCGGGTCGTTCGTCGCGGCGTACGGGCTGTGCCTCCTCGTCTTCGACCGCCGGAAGGTGCGTCCGCTGGCGCTTCTCTCGATCCCCGTGGGTGTGGCGCTGATTCCCAGCTTCTGGATGATGCTCCTCACACCATCCGTGCGCGAGAACTCGCTCCGCACAGTCGTCTTCTCGGTGCTGGATGTGGTGCCCCGGCGAGCCATGATCCCGCTGGCCCCGTTCGCCTTCACGCCCCTGCTGCCCTACTTCCGCCGGCTCTATGCCCCGGCCCTGGCCACCATGGCGGTGCTGATGGGGATAGGCGTGATGTGGGCCACGACCCCGGTGAGCGGAGTGCAGGGCAGCTACTACGGCGCCATTCACCGCAGCACCAACGTCTACGCCGCCTTCTTCCAGTCGCCACAGTTCCAGCCGGGCGCTACCTACCGGGTGCTTGAACCGAATGAGCGCGAAGACGGGATGTACCGCTTCATCCGCCACGGCGCCGTTCTCTCCAACGAGTTCTTTAGCGAAAGCACGATGCGCCGCAGCTGGACGGAGCCGCAGTACGGCTGCTATGTGGCCTTCAAAGGCATCCAGTACGTCTCGGTGGAGAAGGCCTACGCCTCCGAGTTCACAACGAACGAGGAGGCGCTGCTGCGCTCGCTGGTGGAGACGGGCCGGGCGAGCGTCTCATACGTAGACCCGGCGGGCAAGTTCACCGTCTACGACATCCGGCCGTTTGCCTCCCAGCAGCAGAAGCCCGGATCGTTGAAGGAGTGCGGGCTCTACTGAGATGCGCAGGCTGATCGACTTCGTGCTTGACTGGCTACGGGTGGTGCGCTCGCCGCGCGCCCGTGCGTACCTGCTGATCACGCTGTTGGTGGACGGCGCGTTCATCTTCACTTTCCTGGTGATTATTCAGTCCTACTTGCCGGAGCAGCACGGCGGCGGAGCCGCCCTCCCCGGCTACGCCCTGGCCGCCTACGGCACCGCCAAGCTGGTGGCCCAACTGTTCGGCGGCCGCCTCATCGACCGGGTGGGCAGCCGGCGGGGCTTGTTCACCGGCCTGGCCCTGATTGGGGTTGCCCAGGCGGCCCTCTTCGCCGCGGCGTTGGTGCCGGTGGCGGCACTGCCGGCGGCCGCCGTGTACGGTCTGGGCGCCGCCATCGTCTGGCCGGCCATCTACGCCCTGGCCAGCGCCGCCTTCCCGCCAAGGGAGCGCGCCAGGCTCACCTCGGCCATGGCCCTCACCACTGGCTCCGGCCTCATGGTGGGGCTAGGAGCGGGACTGGTTTTGCCGGCTAAGTTCCCCTACACGGTGGCCACGGCGATGGCCCTGGCGGTTGTTGTGGGGGCGTGGCTCGCTGCCGCCGCCATCCGGCCCGCGGCCGGCCAGACGGCCGGCCCCAGCCAGCCTCAAGCCGGCGGCAAGCTTCGGGATGTGGCCAGGAGCGCACTGTCGAGGCCCCATTTGGGGCTTGCCGCGGTGATACTGCTGCAAGGCTTTGCCGTGGGCGCGCTCATAGCGGTCTTTCGGTCCTACGGCCGAGACCTGCTCGGCGTGTCGTTCCGGGAGGAGTTGCTTCTGCTGGCGCCCGCGGGAGTCCTCGGCGCCGGCGCTGTCGTGGTCGGCGGTGTCCTCGCCGATCGGCTGGGACGCGCCCCGCTGCTGACCGTGGGCTTCCTGGCCGCCGGCCTCGCCACCTGGTTCCTCTCCGGCATTACCGACGTCGGGGCCGTGATGCCGCTGGCGGCGGCCACGGGCATAGGGTTCGGGCTGGTGTTTCCGTCGCTGGGTGCTATGTCCATGGACTTATCGCGCGGCGCGGGTCGGGGGACCCTTCTCGCCTGGTTCATGACGATGGAGAGCATAGGTCACGCGGCGGGCCCCGCCACGGGCGCCTGGGTCAGCGGCATGGCGGGCCCATCAGCCGTCCTGCGGGTGGCGGGCGCGTTGTTCATCGCCACAGCCGCCGTGTCGCTCATTTTGGCATCGTCACATCTTGCCAGCCCCAAGGCAGCGGATGAAGCCCTTGAAGCAGAGCGGCTACTGGTCGGATTTGCGGAGGACGGTACCTGAGGTACGACGATGGTGTGGAAGATCGCTGCCGTACTGACCCTGGCGCTGGGCTCCCTCGTGGGCCTTGCTGTGTACTGGGCTATGGCGCCGTCCTCCCAGGTCTACGGAAGCATCGCTACCCACGGCCCGCGAGATGAGAAAGTGGTCGCCTTGACCTTCGACGATGGCCCGAACGATCCCTGGACCCTTCAGATCGCTGACGTACTGGACAGCTACGGCGTGAAAGCAACGTTCTTCGTGGTGGGCAAGAACGCCGATGCCCACCCGGACATTGTGCGCACCCTGGTGGAGCGCGGTCATCTGGTCGGCAACCACTCGTACCATCACCGCAAGCGGGACGCCATCCTGCAGCCACGCTACGGCGAGCTGGAGAAGGCCGAGACCAGCATCGCGGCGGCTGGCGGTGTCTGCCCGGCCCTCTTCCGTGCGCCCAACGGTTTCCACACCCCCTGGCAGCTTCACGCCGTCTCCAGCCACAAGATGCGCGCTGTCGGGTGGGACGTCCAGCCCTCCGATTGGGAAAACCCGCCCGCGGACGAGATCGTCCGGCGCGTCGTCGACTCCGTGCGGCCGGGCTCGATCGTGCTTCTGCACGATGGCAACGACACTCAGCAGGGCGTCGACCGCTCCGCTACGCTGGCGGCTCTGCCCGGCATCATCGAGGGACTGGAGGCGGAGGGCTATCGCTTCGTCCGCGTGGACGAGCTGCTTTCCGTTCCTCCCTACCTCTCAACCTGCACTGGCTTGAAGGAGGGTGCCACATGAACCGTACCATTCCCGTCAACGGTGAAGGCCAAACCAGCGCGCTGGTTACCGGTGGGGCCGGCTTTATCGGTTCGCACGTCGCGCAGGCCCTGCACGAGCTCGGCTGGCACGTCGAGCTGCTGGATAACCTGAGCGCCGGCGACCCCGCCAACGTGCCGGCCGGCGTCGCCCTCCACATCGGCGACATTCGCTCCGATGCTGACCTGCGCTCCGTCATGGGCAATGGGCGGTTCGACTCCGTTGTGCACTGCGCTGCCCAGACCAGCGTCGAGCGCTCCATGCGAGACCCGGAGCTGGACCGCGACGTGAACGTGGTCGGCACTCGGCGCCTGGCCCTGATGGCGAAGGCCTGCGGGGTCCGCCGGTTTGTGTTCCTGTCGTCCGGAGGCGCCGTCTACGGCGAGACCGCGGAGCCCGCGACTGAGGAGACGATGCCAGCGCCGCGCAGCTACTACGGCCTGCACAAGTACGCCGCCGAGGAGCTTCTTCGCATGGAGGGCCTGTCCCACGCAATCCTGCGGCCGGCCAACGTCTACGGCCCGCGACAGCGCTCCGACGCTGAAGGAGGCGTGGTGGCCATCTTCCAGCAGCAGCTCCTGGCAGGCGAACCGCTGGAGATCCACGGCAGCGGCCAGCAGGTCCGCGACTTCGTCCACGTCTCCGACGTGGTGAAGGCTGTGCTGGCGGCGCTCGCCATCGAAGACGACGCCATCTGGAATGTGGCCAGCGGCCAGGCCACTAGCGTCACCGACCTCGCCGAGGCCATGGCAGCAGCGGCTCGCCGCCCCCTCGAGGTGCGATACCTTCCGCGACGGGTAGGAGACGTGCACCGCTCGCTCCTGAGCGCGGCCAGACTCCTGGCGACGGGACGCTGGGGCCCGCCGCTGCGCCTGGCGGATGGCTTGCGCCTGCCCCTCGCCCAGGCCCCCGAGGTGGCGCCCGTGGGCGCGCTGGACGACAGGTTGGGGTGAACGGCCGGTGCGAAGCCTCAGAAGGATACGCCTGAGGCCCCTCCCGTTCAACATCTACACCGTCGGCGCTCTGGCGGTGCTATTCGGCCTCTACACGCTGCTGTCCTGGCGCTTCATGAGCGGCCTGCCGGTCGACGTCCACTCCCTGGAAACCTTCTCGGCCTTGCTGGCACTGGCGGGGACACTCGCCTGGCTGTTCGGAAGGCCCTTCCTGGCCGGCATTCTGTACACGATCCTTGGCGCCGGCGGCACCGGGGGCGTGTGGGACCGCTGGAGCCGCGCCTCGGGCCACTGGAACAAGGTGCAGGCTCTGTGGAGCAGCACGCCTCTCACGAGAGACGGCGCCGAGGCGCTGATCTTCCACACCCCGTTTCTACTGCTAGGCTTGGTCCTCATTCTCTGGTACCGGACCAAGAGGCCGAGCGCCTAGATTCATCGCCCCGGGCATCGCCGCCATCTTCCTGACCCATTGACACGGGCCGAAGGTGCCGTCTAAAATCTAGCTGTATGCCGCCGCGGTGTCAGGTTTAGAGACTTTTACCAAGGTTTGCTAATCCCGCTGGCTATGCGCGCGGCTCTCCGACAGCATATGGATGCTCATCACGAAGCAGTTCGGTTCTTGGGGGGTCAGATGAGGAAAGTTCTCGCGCTGCTACTGCTGACGGCGGTCCTGGCCCTGGTGGCCGCCGCCTGCGGAGGGGAGGAGGCGGCGACCGGGGGCACAGCCACCGCTGTCACCGCCACCGCTGTCACCGCTCCTCCGCTGAAGGTTCTCATCCTGATCATGGACGCCGACGGGCGAATCTACGCCGCCCAGCCCGACACCTACGTCGGATCGCTGGCCCAGATGCTCAAGCCGGCGGGGACGCCGGTCGTCACCGCCGCTCCCACCGGGACCACCACCGCCGCTCCCACCGGGACCACCACCGCCGCTGCCCATCCCCTAACGCTGAAGGACATGATGGGCCGTACCGTGACCATCCCAGCCAAGCCCCAGCGCGTGGTGGCCACCAGCCCCACGACGGTGGAGACGGTCTATGCCGTAGGCGGCACGGTCGTGGCGCACGACGCCAGCTCCGATTACCCGCCGGAGGTGGCCAACCTGCCCACGGTCGGACGGGCCTACGCCCCGGACTTCGAAGCGATCGTCGCTCAGAAGCCCGACCTGGTTATCGCCGATAGCATCAACCAGGCGCGGTTCGTGCAGCAGTTCGAGGCGCTGCAGGTGCCGCTCCTCATGGTGGGCGCCGCCAGCTTCAACGATGTAGAGACCGGCATGCGCCTGGTGGGTCAGGCGCTCGGCCTTTCCGGGAACGCCGAGCAGGTCATCCACAAGCTGGACGCCGACCGCGACTCCATCATCGCTCAGGTGCCGCGCGAGACAGAGAACCCGGCTGCCGGCCTCTCCGGCGCAGCCGGCCCCTACCCAGGCTACGTCCTGCTCAGCCAGGAGCAGGCGGTCACCGAGAACCCCGACATCATACTAACCATCAGCCCAGCCCCTGCGCCGGCGCCGCGCCTGTCGGATGTCCTCCCAAGCGTGCCCGGCTACTCCGACCTCAGCGCCGTGAAGGCGGGGGATGTTCATGAGCTGGACGTGGAGCTTTTCCTGCAGGCGCCCGGCCCGCGCGTGGTCACGGCCATGAGTGAGATGTTCTTGCTGCTGTATGGGAAGCCGGCGGTCGTCCCAGGAGGGTAGCCGCGACGGGCACCACCACCGGCGAAGGCTTCTTCTTCGACCTGACGGGCCGCCGGGCCTGGGTGCTGGCCGGCGCCACGCTGGTGCTTTTGGCGCTGATGGTGGTGGGCGTGAGCTTGGGCTCGGAGAGGCTGGGGCCGGCCGCGATCTGGCACGGGCTCACCGACCCGGCCTATAGCACCGATAGGGTCATTGTCTGGGACCTGCGACTGCCGCGGGTCATCCTGGCGGTGCTGGTAGGCGCCAACCTGGCGGTAGCCGGGGCCCTGCTCCAGGGCGTGACCCGCAATCCCCTCGCCGACCCGCACCTGCTGGGCATTTCCGCCGGCGCCGGCGTCGTCGGCGCCCTGCTCCTGGTCCGGGGCGTCGACATCAGCATGGAGGCGAAGGTCGCTCTCTCCATCCTGGGGGGCCTGGCCGGCGGCGCCTTCATCTACGCGATGGCCTGGCGAGGTGGCGTGTCGCCCACCCGCCTGACCCTGGCGGGGGTGGCCGTGTCCTTCCTCCTCATCTCCGTAACCACGGCCATCCTGGCCAGCTCCCGCCTCTTCGCGCAGGAGTCGCTGAACTTCGTCGGTGGCAGCCTTTTCGGCCGCGGCTGGAGTGACCTAAGGGCGGTTTGGCCGTACACGGTAGTGGGCCTGATCCTGGCGCTGGGCGGCGCCGCCTCCCTAAACATCATGGCCTTGGGGGAGGACACGGCGGCTGAGCTGGGGGCGCGCACCGGCTGGATTCGCGCCGCCGTGGTGGTGCTGGCCGTGATCCTCAGCGGCGCTGCAGTGAGCGTGGCCGGGCTCGTCGGTTTCGTGGGGCTGATCATCCCCCACATCGCCCGGGCGCTGGTAGGGCAGGACTACCGCTACGTGCTGGTCGCCTCGGCGCTGCTGGGTGCCATCCTCGTCGTGGCCTCCGATACGCTGGCCCGCAACGTCCTCGGCGCCACTGAGCTGCCGGCGGGCGTGGTCACTGCCGGCGTCGGCGCGCCGTTCTTCCTCTACCTGCTGAGGAAGGTACGATGAAGCTCCGTGCCCAGGAGTTGGGGCTGGCCTACGGGCCGCTGGAGGTCATCGACGACCTCACTCTGGACATCGATGCGGGAGAGATGGTGGCGGTTATCGGCCCCAACGGCTGCGGCAAGTCCACGCTCCTGCGCGGTCTGGGCCGTCTCCTGCGCCCGCGGACAGGCGTGGTGCTCCTGGACAACCGCGACATCCATCGCACCAGCACGAAGAAAGTGGCCCGTACCCTGGCCGTCCTCACTCAGACCTCTGAGGGGGCGCCCGACCTGACGGTCGAGGAGTTGGTGTGGCGCGGTCGCTATCCTCACCAGGCGTGGCTCCAGGGGGCCAGCCGCCGCGACGTGGAGGTGGTGGAGCGCTCCATCGAGCAGTGCGACTTGAGAGACCTGCGCGGGCGCCGGCTGGCAGAGCTTTCGGGCGGCGAGTTGCAGCGGGCCTGGCTGGCCCTGGCGCTGGCCCAGGAGCCGCAGGTGCTCCTGCTTGACGAGCCAACCAGCTTCCTCGACTACTACCACCAGCTCGAGGTGATGGACCTACTGGCCGACCTCAACCGCCACGGGCTCACCATCGTCATGACCATGCACGACCTGAACCAGGTGGCCCGCTACAGCCGGAGGATCATCGCCCTGCGCGACGGCCGCATCTTCCGCGAAGGCGCTCCGCCCGAGGTGCTAACGCCGGATGTCCTGCGCCAGGTGTTCGGGGTGGATGCCTACGTTTTCACCGACGAGGCCACCGGCCAGCTCGTCTGCCTTCCCTACGCACGCAGCGACGGGCATGCCCCCGTCGACAACCACAACCGGAAGAACCGCGGCAACCGCAAGCGCTAGGCAGAACCGGGGCCTTCTCCCGGACTCAACCAATGTGCTTTCGTACGAACTCGCCAATGCGGTCGATGGCCTGCTGTCCCTCCGGCAGTATCGCGGCGTTGAACTGCCAGACGTGGATCATCTCGTCCCAAGGCTCGAGGATGACGTCGACGCCGGCCGCCCTTGCGCGCTCAGCGAGGCGCCTCGCGTCGTCGAGCAGCGCCTCAGCGCCGCCCACCTGGATCAGCAGCGGCGGCAGCCCCTTCAGGTCCGCGTAGAGAGGGGCGGCGAGCGGTGTGTGGCGGTCAGCGCCCCCCAGGTAGTACTTGGCGTAGACGAGAAGGGGCTCGCGCTGCACCATCGGATCCGTCCCCGCGTTCGCCGTCATGGACTCCCCGAGTCCCTCCAGATCAACCCAGGGGGACAGGCAGACAGCCGCCGCCGGCAGCGGGTCTCCCGCATCGCGCAACGCCACGAGGGTGGCGATCGTGAGCCCCCCGCCCGCAGAATCCCCGGCGATCACCAGCCGGCGGGGGTCAACCCCGGTGGAGATGAGCCAGCGGTAAGCGGCGGTGGAGTCTTCGACGGCGGCGGGGAAGGGGTTTTCCGGCGCCCGCCGGTAATCGATTGCCAGGGCTCTGGCGCCCGCCGCCCGCGATAGCCGCGAGATCATCTCGCGGTGCGTGTTGATGGAACCGGTCACGTAGCCGCCGCCGTGGAGGTAATAGATGACCTTCTCCTCTGCCGCTCCGGGAGTCGTGATCCACTCGGCGGGAACGCCGCTGGCGTCCACCGGCTCGCACCGCACATCCTCGGAGGTCCGGAATCGCAACGCCAGCCCCTCGAGGCCGGCACGCTGATCCTCGATGCTGAGCTTTGTCGGAGGCGGGAGGGACCTTAGGACCTGCACGATCACCTGAAGCTGCGGACTGGCCACGACGCGTCCTCCTCTCTTACTGCTCAGGGTTCGGGAGCAGGACAATGGTGCGCAAGAGCAGCCGTGCTTGTCAATGGCACTCGGCCCGAAAAGCAGGAGTCCGCCGGTGGGCGGCCGCTGGTCACGCGAGTGGGGCGGGAGACGGGAATCGACATAGATACTCGCGTTTTCGCCCCTGTCACGTCGTGCAGCTACCGACAATCAGGCGCGGGCTTGCCACTGAACCGTTGGCGTCTTCGAGTATTGCCTGCTCCCTAGACTTCGGCTCTCTTGGGCAGGTGCTCCAGCCACCTCCTTGACGCCTTCGAGACCTTCTGGCATGATCTGAGGAACGGGGGTGCCCCATGAGGGCTGTGCCCATGCTTTTCGTGATTGTGAGGCGAGTGATGCGGAAGACGAGGCTGAAGGCACCGTCGATTCCTAGGGCCGGACTTATCGCGCTGGCCCTCGCACTACCTCTGGTATTCTCGTTCCTTCATACTTCATCAGGGCTACTGGCCAACCCGGCGGTAAACGGCACCATTGAATACAACGGGAATCAGAGAATCCTTAACTTGTGGGGCACCAACTATGAGATGGGGTATGCCCACGGATACCTAATGGCCGGCGAGATTCGGGACATTGTTGACACCTTTATGGTCGGCACCATAGCCCATGGTAGTGGTACAGAATACACGGCCTTTCTCAACGCCCAAGAACAATATGTCTCCTGGCCTGCCCAGTATCTTGACGAAATCCGCGGCCTGGAAGCGGGAATGTTAGCTAGTGGAAAGAGTTTGTACGTCTCAACCTTGGGCAGGAATATTGCGGCGAAAGACATTAAGGCCCTCAATCTTCTTCCAGAATTCTATGTCTACTGTTCTTCCTTTGGGGTTTGGGGAAATGCGACCGCCGATGGCGCAACGACACTAGCAAGAAATACGGATTTCGACTTTGATCCCCAAGGGAATTTCGTCAATGATCAGATTCTTATCACTTATGCACCGACCGGCGCAGCGAGATTCGCTTCCATCTCCTGGCCAGGGATGATTGGCGTCGTTTCCGGAATGAATGAGAACGGCGTGACCTTGATGGTTAACATGGGGAACGACAACAACTCGACCAGCAGCGGACCGTTCTATGCATCACTACTTGTCTTCCGCTATATTCTAGAAAACACTAATCGAGAGAACTATTTGACCCAACCTCTGTCCATTGTCAATTCAGTTGTGGAATATTCACCGTTCATTGTCCAAATCGGTACCCCTTACAATGGATCCACCGACCCGGTCTATTACATTGAAGACTCCTCTGGTCAAAATGTAATTCGCTATGCTGATGATTTTGACCCAAACTATGACCATATCATCGCCACCAACCATTTTATGAAAGTCTATCCGCCTCCCGTTTCAGACAGTTCTGTCGACCGCTACAACGAGATTAGGGATAGGCTCATCAATCTTTACAGCACCGGGGATGGAAAAGTGGATTCGGCGGAGGCTTGGAGCCTGCTACATGAAGTCGCTGCCGATGGGGCAAGCCACGGCACACTAAACAGCATTGTGATGCGCCCGAACAGGATGGAATTCGACCTCTCGTTTGCGAAGATGGGAAATGGTATTTTCACTAACTCTACCAACCTTGCGCCCCAAGCATACAGTTGGGCGAGTTTGTTCCCTAATCATGAATCAAGCCCGTCTCCGACCCCAACGTTGACACCTGTCCCGACTCCTTCTCCAACCTCAACGCCCAGCCCTACGCCATCGCCAACGCCCAGCCCTACGCCATCGCCAACGCCCAGCCCTACGCCAACGCCAACGCCCAGCCCTACGCCATCGCCAACGCCCAGCCCTACGCCATCGCCAACGCCCAGCCCTACGCCATCGCCAACGCCCAGCCCTACGCCATCGCCAACGCCCAGCCCTACGCCATCACGAACGCCGACCCCTACGCCAACCTCAACGCCCAGCCCTACGCCATCACGAACGCCGACCCCTACGCCATCACGAACGCCGACCCCTACGCCAACCTCAACGCCCAGCCCGACGCCATCGCCGACACCCAGCCCCACGCCGACCCCGGTAGCCTGCTATTACCTTTCGGCCACTACCAACGGAGCCGACACTGCCAAGGAGGATATTGTAAGATTCTGTCTGGATGGCTCCTATCAAGTGTATTTCGACGGCTCCAACGTTGGGCTCGCTTCGACTAACGTGGATGCGTTTCATATCCTGCCAAATGGACATATTCTTCTCTCAACTAGTGGTTCAGTGAAACTACCTAACGTCGGCAACATCACCAGCCAAGATATCGTCGAGTTCACGCCGACTTCATTGGGGCCGAACAGTACAGCGGGAACATTCACGATGTACTTCGACGGTTCTGATGTCGGCCTATCCACAAGCGGAGAGAACATCGATGGTGTTTCCGTCCTTTCCGATGGGAGAATACTGATCTCAACCACGGATCAAAATACCGTCCCTGGTCTTGCCACAATGGAAGACGAAGATATTCTGGCCTTTACACCGACCTCCTTGGGCGCCGACACCGCCGGAAGCTGGGACCTTTATTTTGACGGAAGCGACGTTGGTTTGACTGACGGCGGCGAGGACATCGATGCCCTTTTTGTGACTGACGACGCCATTTACCTCTCTACTGTTGGCAGTTTCAGTGTTCCCGGAATCTCGGGCGCGAAGGAGGACGTTGTTGGATTCAAGCCAACAACGCTTGGGCAAGACACCTCTGGGATCTACATCACTCCTTTGACATTTGACGGAAGCCTATATGGTGTTTCAAGCTTTAACATAGATGGATTCCAACCCCAAGACTGAAGCCCGCGACTCCCGGATTGAGAATCAGAGGCTCTAGCGCCGAGCCAACGACTGAAGGGCCTCATGCCTGCGAGCGGGCTAGGACATAGCGTAGCGTTGGATCAAGGGAGCCCTGACGACCTGCCCGGACGACCTGCCTGAGAGGCAGGAGACAGCCTTTCGGCGGCCCTCGCTACGCATGCGTTGTGACGTTAGATGCGTTCGCTGGATGCGTTCGCTATCCCCCTGGCATGCAAGTGGCCAGTGGTCATTGCTGGCCTAGCAGCGCCTCCGTCCTCCCGACCAGTCTCTCCATCCCTAGCTCTTTGGTGATGTCGAGGGCCTGCGTCAATAAGGTCAGCGCCTTCTCGCGGTCCCCGGGGCCATCGCGGGCGGCGTCCAGACCCTCGGTCTTGATCAGGGAGAAGGCCACGTCGCGGTCGAGACGAGTGTCGTGGGCCAGGTAGACGCGCTTCTTGCCCCCCTCGCCGAGGAAGCGCTGAACTCGGTAGCGGCCCGCAGCGAAGGAGGTGGCAAGCGTTCGCGAGGGCTGGGGTGTTGGCGGTCGGGCAGGGGTCGGAGCTAGCTCGCCAACGACCTGGCCGCAGGAGTCACAGAAGCGAGCTCCCGGCGGGAGTTCCTTGTCGCAGCCTGGGCAAGACAGCGCGAGGCTAGCGCCACAGCCTAAACAAAACCTTGCGCCCTCACGGTTCTCGTGGCCGCACGATGGACATTTCATGCTTGGACCTCGGCTGCCCGCCGGATGACCTGCACGTGGTCCGAGCCAAGGAACGTCTCCCTCAGCGATTCGTCGCTGAGCCCTGCAGCCACCGCTTCGCGGCTGAGGGCATGGACGACCCGCCAGTAGTCCGCCAGGACCGCCGCCCGCAAGGGTTCGGGGGTGCATGGCGGAGATTGGCGGCCACATGCCACAGACAGCGCTGATGGCGTCGGTGGGGTGCCGCCGCCAGGGGCTGCCCTTGCGGGTCTTCCCGCTCTTCCGCTTCCCCGCGCTCTCATTGTTCCCCGGACACAGCCCAGCCCACGAGGCGAGATGACGGTGGCTCGGGAAGCGGCTCATGTCCGTCCCTACCTCGGCGATGAGGGTCTCCGGCGTCCGGAGACCCACGCCAGGCACCGTCTGGAGTTGGGCCAGGGTATCTTCAAAAGGGCGCAGCCGCTCCTCGATTTCCCTGCTCACCCGCGCGATGGCCTCGTAAAGGTAACCAATGTGCTCCAAGTGCTCAGCTATCAGCAGCGACCAGTGCCCACAGCCGGCCCGGATTGTCAATCAGAGCGTGAACGCGCTCCCGCGCCTATCTTCCTCCCACCGGACCACCCTCCTCGGGGTTCGGTACTACAGTGTCCTGCTGGTCCTGACGGAGATTCGGTGATCTCAAACGCCTCCTCTCTTCCCGCCACCGTTGCTTCCCATGCCGAGCCCCGTGCTCGCCACCCTTGCCCGGGGCGACACCCTCAGGCACGGGTCGCGATTCATGACGCCCGGCAGCCGGGCGCCCTGCAGTAGCTCTGTGAGGGGGTGAGGGCGGCCAGAGAGACATGGGGTTGGGAAAGCATGAACGTTGCCGATTCCCAGCTTCCGACCTTCCACTTGAGTTAGCGCGTGCCGGCATTCGTCAGGGGTCATCGTTCTCGGCGCCGTGGACGGCGCGCCCCCTTCCCCCTTCTCATTCTTTGTGGCCGGAAGTAGTCCTTCACGGTCTGACATATGTAGTGGACCTGGTCCACTGTCAGTTCTGGGTACATAGGCAGCGAAAGAATCTCTTGGCTGCTGGCCTCGGTGATGGACAAGTAGCCGCTGGAGTAGCCCGACGCTAGCCAGGCCTGCTGGAGGTGCGCCGGGATGGGATAGTGAACGCCCGTGGCGATGTTGTGCTTTCGGAGCCAAACGCTCAGCTCCTCCCTGTCCGGCGTCCGGATCACGTACAGATGGTATACGTGGCGGCCATAGGCTCGCTCCGTAGGCGTCGTGATCTCTTCGACGCCGAAGAGCTGGCGGTTGTATTCTCCAGCCAGGGCCCGGCGCATCGTGTTCCACACATCTAAGTGGCGAAGCTTCACTTGCAGTATGGCGGCCTGGAGCTCATCCATGCGAGAGTTGGTGCCCATCAACACGTGGTGATATTCGCCGCTCCTGCCGTGGTCGCGCAGCATCTGCACTTGGGTGGCGAATTCGCGGTTCTTGGTGACCACCATGCCGCCTTCCCCGTAGGCGCTCAGGTTCTTGGAGTAGTGGAAGCTGAACGCCCCGGTGTCGCCGATGGTTCCCACCTTCACGCCCTTGTACTCGGCGCCATGCGCCTGGCAAGCGTCCTCGATGACCCTGAGGCCGTACTTGCGGGCGATAGCCATGATGGGATCCATGTCCGCTGCGTGGCCGTAAACGTGGACCGGTATGATGGCCTTGGTCCTTTCGGTGACGGCCGCCTCCACGAGGCTGGGATCCATGGTGTAGGTTTCCGGGTCGATGTCCACGAAGACCGGGCGCGCTCCGGTCAGGACGATGGCCTCCACGGTAGCGAAGAAGGTGTTGGCCACGGTGATGACCTCGTCCCCCCGACCGACGCCGACGGCCCGCAGGGCCAGGTGCAAGGCATCGGTGCCAGAGCTCACGCCTACCGCAAAGCGCGTCTTGCAGTAGTTGGCGAAATCGCGCTCCAACTGGAATACGTTCTCCCCCAAGAAGAGCTGCATGTTGTCCAGCACCCGTTCGATCTCGGCGATGATCTCTTTCTTGAGGGTCTGGAACTGCTGCCTGAGGTCTAGCAGCGGTACAGTAGTCATCGCTTCCTCTCATCCACTTCGACCTACGTGGAAGCGCCGTACCAGGCAGAGGTGTGCATGTCCATTTCCCTTGTGTCCAGGAAGTTGGGCCGCATCCGCTTGGCCGGAGAGCGAGAAGGGCCTGCCCTCCGCAGATGCGCTCGTGCCCAGAGTATGGAAATTGCGGTAGCGTTGAGCGTCACTGCCCGCTGACATCGGCCGCCCCGCGGTCGCGGACGAATACGTGCTGCCCGTAGCCGGCGACGGGCGCGAGGTCCCCGGCCAAGGACAAGAAGGCGACGAAGCGGCCGTCGGCGCTGATGGCGGGCAGGCCGCTGTAATCGTTTCCCTGGTTGCCCGCGCTGTTCACGCTGACGCGCTCCGTGGTGCCTGTCTGGCGGTCGTGGACGAACACATCCGCGAAGTAAAAGCGGTCGGCGTCGCCAGGCACGAGATTGCTCGCGCCCGAAACAAAAGCGATGAAACGCCCGTCGGCGCTAATAGACGGCACATCGCTGGGGGAAGAGACCTGCTTGCCATCGCTGCTCAGGCTGACCCGTTCCGTCGCTGCCGTCTGGCGGTCGTGGACGAATATGTCTTGCTCCCGATTGAAGTCGCGCGGTACGAGATTCGTCGCCATCGATTCAAAGCCGATGGACCGCCCGTCACTGCTGATGGAGGGCGACGTACTGTCGCCGTCAGCCTGCTTCCCCGAGCTGTCGACGCTGACTAGTTCGATGATGCCGGTCTGCCGGTCGTGGACGAAGACGTCGCTCTTGCCGTTGGTGTCGCCGGACACGAGGTTGCTGGCGGCTGATGCGAAGGCGACGAAGCGGCCGTCGGCGCTGATGGCAGGCTCTGAGCTTTCGCTGTCGGCCTGGCCGCCGGCGCTGTCCACACTCACCCTCTCCGTGGCGCCGGCCTGCCGGTCGCGGACGAAGACATCGCTCTGGCCGTTGGCGTCGCCGGGGACGAGGTTGCTGGCGGTTGATTCGAAGGCCACGAAGCGCCCGTCGGCGCTGATGGCGGGCTCGCCGCTGCTGCCGTCGGCCTGGCTAGCAGCGCCGTCCACGCTCACGCGCTCCGTGGCTCCCGTCTGCCGGTCGTGGGCGAAGACGTCGCTCTGGCCGTTGCTGTCACCGGAAACGAGGTTGCTGGCCTCCGAGACAAAGGCCACGAAGCGCCCATCGGCGCTGATGGCGGGGGCGTCGCTGCCGCCATCGGCCTGGTTGCCGGCGCTGTCCATGCTCACCCGCTCCGTGGCGCCCGTCTGACGGTCGTGGACAAAGATGTCGCCCCTTCCGTTGGTGTCGCCGGAAACCAGGTTGCTGGCCTCCGAGGCAAAGGCGACGAAGCGGCCGTCGGCGCTGATCGCGAGCCAGTTGCTGAACCCGTTGGCCTGCTCGCCGACACTGTTCACACTCACCAGCTCGGTAGTGCCGGGGGAGACGCGGCCCGCCCCTTCGTCTGATTGGACTCCCTGGGGGCCAGGATTGGTTTGCTCTTGAGGAGGCTCGTCAGCTCCCGGTACCGCCAAAGATTCAGTCGACTCATCGGTTGACTGCCGCTGCTCCTCCGGCGTCTGGCCAGCGTGGGTGGCGAGCGGCCCGAACAGTCCAGCGATGCTTCCCACATGTGGCATCTTTATCAAGCGGCCGCCGATGGTGAGAACGCGGCCGACCACCTGGTCGAAACGGATGGGCTCATCCGCTACCGAGTTGGCGTCGCCCTGCGTTGTAATGACATCCCCGTCGATCTCCAGAACCCGGTGCACCGTGATGCCCTTCTCGTGCTGGAAAGCGATGATATCGCCTATCTGAAGATCTTCAGGCTTGTCGACGCCCCGGAGGAAGATCAGGTCGCCCTTCTTGAGCGTCGGCCACATGGACTGCGATGAGACTGACGCCATGGGATAGGGCGTGTCTAATGCCCAGGAAAGGATCTGGGGAATGTAGTAGATGGCTCCGGCGATGAACCCCACGTAAAGCAGAAAACTAAGGACAGAGGCCAGACGCTGCGTCGGGCGGCGCGCTGGCTGAGTGACATCCTTCTCCGGAGCTGCGGCGGCCGTCGGACTTGGCTCGTCTGCTTCCAGACTGCCCGGGTAGGCGGATGCCTCCATCTCCCCCTGGGCCGGCGTGACACCCGCCGCGACCGCACCCCGAAGACCGGCGCGGCCGCCTTCTGCCAGCCGGCGTCCCAGCCGGAGGAGCATGCCGAGAGGGAGGACGAGGAGGACGCCCGCAGCAACCCAAGCAGCGAAGAAGATCAGGTTCATCCGATCAGGGAGCCCACCAAGGGAGGCGCGTCACGACCACTCTGCCGTTGTATTGTTTGTCAGGCTGCGCGGTAGACGGCACCGTCAGCTTCACGTCGATCTCTCGTTCCTGGCCAGGCTTCAGGTTGAAGTGGGCATCCTCGACATCCAGAAAGTCCCTTATGTCGCCGAACACCATGATCATGACGTAGGTGTTCAGCTTGCCATCGTTCTTCAGGATCAGCTTGTGAGTTATAGAGGCGGTCGGCGGCAAACCGCCGAAGTCGAAGAGGGCGTCCGGCGGCGCGATGGTGTTCGTGGTTGCGGTCACGAGGAACTTGGCAGAGTAGATGGAGGTGGAGGTGGCGGCCACCCCGGACCAGAGGAGCATGAGCAGGAGGATGCCGGCCAGGAGCGCCAGTCGCCAGGGCGTAAACCGAGGAAGACGCCTTCTCACCGGCGCGGGGAGGCGTCTGCCCACGGCTGCGAGCTTTTGGCGGAGCCGGCTGGCCATCCCCCGCTGACGTTCGCCAGTAGGTGCCGCCTCGGTGTCGAGCGACGGTTGTCGGTTGCTCACATCCTTTCGCCGAACCCGCTCGCTCTTTGACCTTTCCGGTGAAGTCTGCGTCCTAGCCATTATCGGCCTCCAGATTACCTGCGGCGCGCGCTACACTACGACGCGCCCGCCGCTCTTGCGGGGGCGGCAGCGCAGGCTGTAACCTACTATCTGAGGCCGCACGATCCTGTTCCGCAGCCGTGCGGCCTTGGGTAGGGTGCCCGGCGCCGGGAGGAGGCGCCGGGCACGCCCTCTATTACTACGGTCAGTCGATGGAGTGGTGGTACACCTGGATCTTGAAGTTGTCGCCCAGGTTGGTCCACACGTCCCACTGCTGCGGGTCCGGGTTGCTCGTCACCTCGTTGCAGGCCACGACCGTCGCCGGAGGCGCCGGGTCAGTCGCCGGGTTGTAAGAGCCCTCACAGGCCGGCGGGCTGAACCTCAAGTGGTAGAAGCACTTCGGCGTCACGTCCCTGTCAATCAATCCATCCCCGATGCCCTCGAGCTTGGCCGCTCCGCCAGTCGGGCCGTTGTAGGCCGTCAGGCACCCAGGAGTGGCGGTCACCGTGATGTAGTCCCGGATGTTGTCATCGAGCTTCAGGGGGTTGGAGTGGACCCACTTCCCCTCGATGGGGTCGAAGACGAAACTCGTGTCGACGATGTCCTCGCGACAGGGGTTGGTGGGCCCCGGCGGGAGGGTCTCGTCCTGCAGCTTGCACTCCCAGAGCGCCCAGAACTCCACGTTGGACTTGACGGTCTGGTTGTAGAAGCTGTTGCTGAGGGCGACCTCAACGACCTTCTCTTCGGTGTTCTCCGGGAACACCACCCCAAAGTTGCAGTCGGTGACTACCGGGGGCGAGACGGAGGTGTTCACACAGGCGACCGCGATCTCCTTCTCTACGCGGGCCGTGATGTTGACCCACTGAGCGGTGTAGGCGGCGAATGCCGCCACGCCGGCCAGGATGACCATCGCGCCAAGACCCGCCAGGATTAGCCTCTTTTTCATTGTCTATCACCTCCTCTCCAAGGCAGTATCCCTCTCTCTGTCGGGGGCCCATCTTGACCCTCCTCCCCCGGATCGGGCGCCCGTCAAGATGCCAATTGAATCAGCCACCGGCCCCTTCGGGTGCCGGCGCCGTCGGAACAGGCGTAGGTGTAGGTGTTGGTGGTGGCGTGTCGGTGGGAATAGGTGTAGGTGTTGGTGATGGCGTGTCGGTAGGCGTAGCCGTAGGTGTTGGTGATGGCGTGGCGGTGGGAATAGGCGTAGGTGTTGCTGATGGCGTGTCGGTGGGAGTAGGCGTAGGTGTTGGCGATGGCGTGTCCGTGGGAGTAGGTGCAACCGTGGGTGTGGGCGTGGGCGTAGATGCTAGCGTAAGAGTATGTCCAACCGCTAGGGGCGCCGTCTCCAGGAGCAGGTTCCCCAGCGAACCGCAGGTCGCGTTGAGGTCCCTGTCCAAGCGTGCGCCGTCGGATGATGTGAAGAAAGCGAGACGCAGCAACGTGCCCTCGGGCACTCCCAGCGAGTCGAACGGGAACTGGATGTCCAGGAAGTAGTCCTTCCCGTCGCCTCCGTCCAGAGAGGGGTCTGCCGTTGGCTGTGATACTACGCGAGCGTAGTCGCTGAGCGGCAGTCGCGTGACCAGCCTGGCCAGGCCCAGATCGTCGATGTCATCGTAGGGCAGGAAGGGGTCATCAGGCGACGTATTGGCCTTCACGTCTACGTGACCCCTCCGACCGTCGGCGACGACCAGTCGCTCGTAGGAGTTGACCGGCCCGCTCGACACGGTGTTGTCCACGTCGATGAGCGCCCCCCATACCCGGTCTTGAAAGCCGCCCTTGGAAGTGGGCGTACCGTCCAATCGCATTCGCAAAAACAGGTTCACGCCGTCATAGGCGGCGTACTGGGAGGGGTATGCCTCGTTCCCCACCAGGTCCGCGAAGGCAGGCTTGACATCCTCAAGGGGGTCCATTCCCGGGGCGTTGGTGCAAAGGCCCCCGCCGGTGCCCAGCACGGCAAGCCATTCCTCGGGCTTCGGCCAGGGCCGCGGCTTCGGGGTGGCGGTAGGCGTAGGTGTCGCCGTGGCGGTCGGTCTAGGCGTAGGTGTTGCAGTGGGCGTGCGCGTAGGTGTAGCCGTGGGCCTGGGAGTGCGTGTTGGCCTGGGTGTACGTGTTGCTGTCGCGGTCGGTGTAGGCGTAGCTGTTGCAGTGGGCGTGGGCGTGGGTGTGGGTGTGGCCGTCGGCGTGGGCGTCGGTGTGGTGGTCGGATCCGGGTCGGCTGTCGGCGTCGGCGAAGGGCTGGGCGTGGGCGTCGCGTCGACTGCCGTCACCACGATGGAGGAAGTACTGTCGCTGCCCTGGGGGCCTCCAGCGGCCCCTTGCTCCCACGTAACCGTCGCGCCACTGTTCATGGTGTACCTGCCGGGGCAGGTGTACTCCTGCTTGCCGGAGGGGTTGAGCTTGGTGAACACCAGGAGGTCGATGAATTCGCTTTCGCCCGGCACGAGGGGCTGGGATGGCACCGGGTCGATGCAGGAATCATCGTTGATGGGGTCGACGGCGCCGGGCTCGCCGTCGGTCACGCACCAGACGACGCGGAACTGGGTCTCGAAGGACGCCATGCCCGCAGAGGACCGCCCGCGGCTGTGGGAGACGGGGACCACCTCGACCGGCACATGGTCCAGGAATTCGCCTACTCCCAGCTCTGCGCCGAAACGGTCCACCACCATCACGTCGTGCATCTCCCCGCCTGTGGAGTTGGTCACTGTGATGCGGAGCACCCACCAGACGCAGGTGTGGGTGGGTACTTCGATGGGGAATTCGGCGTCGGCGGGCAGGCAGCCGGTGACGCCGGTGAAGGGCTGGGTGATGGCATCGACTTGCTCCTGGGTGATCGGGGGATCGGCCAGCACAGACTTCTTGACAATGGGCGGCTGGGTGATGCGTGCGGTGATGCTCACCCACTGGGACGTGAAAGCCCCTAGCGCAGGCACCATTGCGAGAATCCCTAGGGCGACGACGGCCGCGGCGAGCATGCCTTTCGAGGGTTTCGGCCGGTGTGAGGCGATGCCCTTGAGCAGGCTGGCCGCTCTGGAACGGGTTTCCACATTGCCTTCGCATTGCCCAAGGGTGGCGACCCCGGCAACGTCAATCGTAGCTACTAGCACCGCCACCACACCGGCTAGCGCGCGCCACAAACGAGGCCTGCGGACGCGCCTCTCGATGTTTTTCTTCCCTGACGGGACCGCCCGGATGTCCATGACACACAACAGGCCGGCGAAGCCGGCAAAAGCCGTCGTGGCGACCAGCACGGCCGTTATGGCTATGAACACCCGCCGCATGTCAGGTCACGTACAAGGCTTCTCGACCGCCTAGGCCACCGCATTATTCTTCCTTGTCAACTGCTCCTCATCCTGCCTCAGCACGCTGATGCCCGTTGGCCTGACGGGACTGCCGGCTCTTTTCGGCAGCCCTGCGAGCAGCTCTTCGGCCGACAGGTTCGTCTCTGTCTCCTCCCCGCGGGCCTCACCACGACGGACAAGCATACGGGCTCTGCTCACGAGTTCGGCGGGCGTAAACGGTCGGCCTAGGTAGAAATCGCCGCCCCCCATCAGTAGCTCCAACTCCTCCTCCATCCCGCCGCTGCCGATGACCATCACTGGGGCTCCCGTCAGCCGGTGCACAACACGAACCACTTCGTGCAGCCGAAGGGGCTCGGTCTCTTCCGCCATGACTATCAGAGTGGGTTCCGCCTCCGTCACTTGGACCATGCCCTGGATGGTGCTGGCCGCCGCGATGACTCGGAAGCTGGCTTCCCACAGGATGACGGCGATGCGCCGGCGCTCGCCGTCATCCCGATCAATCACGAGGACAAGCCCATCCATGCCCAGGCATGTTAGCGCGCCGGATGTGGAATTCTTGTGAGGATGTCGTGAATAAAGGGCGACACTTCTGGGACGTTGTTGGGAATGGGGAGGGTTGGACCGCTGGCCGGCCCTAGTTCAGATAAATGGATCCGGAAACGGTGACGCCGTTGTCACCTACTAGCTTGTAACCCACCTTGGGCACAGTGACGATGGACGGCCTGGAGCCCGAGATCTCTGCCAGCCTGCGGCGCAGATGCTGGATGTATTTTCGAAGACAGGGCCCATACACGTCGGCGTCTTCGCCCCAAATGAGATTGCATAGGGATTCTTTCCTGGCCACTCGCCCCTCGCGCCTGACCATGAAGAGAAGTATCTTGAACTCCGTGGCGGTCAGCCTCAGACGCTGACCGTTGACTCGCGCCTCATGTCGGGCGGGGTCGGCCTCTAGGTCGCCGTACGTGACCACGTTCTCCTCACCATTGCCGAAGCGAAATGCTCGACGAAGCGCGGCACGGGCCCTCGCCACCAACAGCGCCGAACTCACCGGCACCTGCATGTAGTCATCGGCTCCGGCTTCCACCGCTGCCATGAGCTCGCTCTCTCTGAATTGCCGGGACAGCACAATAATGACGCCTCCGCTCAGGCGTCGGAACTCTCGCACCAGATGCAGCCAGTCGGTGTCAGCCAGCTCAGTATCGATGACGATGAGATCGGGGGAGGACCTCCGGACATATTCCTGCGCTTGCCTCCCTGTACAGGCCGACATGATCTCGATGTCCGCCCATCCGAGGCGAAGTGTGGTAACGATCGCTTCCGCCCCACCACATCCCTCCCCAACGACCAGCCCAATCACGCGGCACCCCCGTCTCCGTAGAATGCGCCATAACCTTGCCTTGAAGCGCACCGCCATGGGGCGTGTGAAACGCCTTCAGGTGGAACGGTGGCCCTAAAGTTTTCCACATTATCGACAATTTGTCAACTTATGTCCTCGCCGTAGGCTCTTCTCTCTGTGGAGCGCTATTACCCTGCCCAGGTTCCCTCATCAACGAGCCGCTGGCGTACCACGCGCCGGGCATGGTCATCAAGGACGTCCAGCAGCACAGCGTCCAAGCGCTTCCGATCGATATGAATCTCAGTGACAGGACACGGATGGAACGCGATGCTGCATGACCGGGGCTTACCAGCGCGAGCCGAATGCGGACCGAAGTTCTCTTCGACTCGGCCCTAGCTTAGTTAATGGTGAGGCCCCCCGAAGCAGAAACGGCCCACTTGGGGCCCGTTTTCATATCTGGATCAGGAGGGCCGCGTGGGATTCGAACCCACGACTGCCGGGCTAAGAGTCGGGATTCTTCCGCCGAATTGGCAGCTCACCGGGGCCAGGGCCTGCGAGCCGATATGGGAGATCGTGAGACAGTAGACCAAGCGAGCCCCGAGGACCTGCCTGAGAAGCAGGTGATCGGATTGTCAATCAGGAAGTCGTAGCAATGGCCGTCGGGTCGGCATCCAACAGGCTCAAGGCTGACCCAAACGGCGCAGGCGTCAACCGTCTGCATACGTATGACATTTCGGCCCCCCACAGGGAGTCGGGGAGGTACGGATCGCAGGAGGGCGAGGGCGGCTAGCCCGTGCCGTCCTGCAGCTTGGCGGTGCCCCCGGCGGCGGCGATCAGCTGCAGGTCTTGCCGAAGTACTTCAGCAGTATCACGACATCCCAGAGATCGACGCGGCCGTCGGCGTTCAGATCGAAGCGGCGGCTGTACCTCGGGCCGCCGGCCTTGCTGCCCATGTGCGCGGCCATCGCGATCACATCCAGGATGCCCACCCTTCTGTCGTTGTCGAAATCTGGCGGCCAGGCGGCGTCTTGCCGGTTGTCGGCGCAGGCATCCAGCGGGTCGGTGCCCACAAAGGTCTCGATCTCGTCCCGGAAGTAGAGACGTCCAGACGTGTCGGTCTTTCCCAGCGAGTCGTTGTCGTCATCGGGATCGCAAGCATCGCCCAGGCCGTCGCTGTCGGTGTCCCTCTGGTCAGGGTTGGGTGTGCTGGGGCAGTTGTCGACCGCGTCTGCAACGCCGTCCCCGTCTCTATCGGGCTGTTTGACGGTGTAGGTATGCTCGATCGAGGAGGCGTTCCCTGCCGCATCGGTGGCGCTCACGTGGAACGTCTTGCTCCCCGCCGTCGAAGTGTCGATGTTGCTGCCGCTAGGAACAGAACCGGCGCAGGAGACTACCCCAGAGCCGGCATCGGTGCACGAGTAGCTGGAGGCAACCGCCTGGCCCAGCACATAGACCGCGCCGTCCGGCGGCGTGTGTATGACAATCGTCGGTGGAGTCGTGTCGATAGGCACGACCACAGTGCCCGCCGAGCCATCGGAACCACGGAAGTCCATGGAGTGAATGCCGTCGCCGGCAACATTGATGGGCGCCGTGTACTCCACGAACGCTTGGCCATCGATGCTGACCTCGAACACCACGCCTACATCGCCGGTAACGGCAACGGTGGCCTCGCCAATGAACCAGCCGTTGGCACCCTGGGGGCCCTCCACAACCACGGTGACCCCAACGGGCGGCGGCGGGGGGGGCGGCTCCGCCTCGAAGAAGTCGCCCTTCCTGGTGCTGACGGCGACGTTGCCGGCGCCGTCAGCGGCCTGCGCGAAGAACTCGACCTGGCTGCCGGCGATGGGCGCCCCTCCAGTCCAGCGCTCGCTGCCCGGCGTCTGCACAAGGTCGACGCTCTTCCAGCTACCGCTCTCGTCGCGGAAGAGAACCAGGACCCGCTCAACGGAGCCGGGGCCGGAGGGTGTTTGGTCGCTGACCTCGACCGCGAAGTTGAGCTTTGAGCCGACGCTTGCCGCATCGATCCGGGAAAGGGTGGGCGAAATGAAGTCGTCGCTATCCGAGTAGTAGACCAGGGCGTCGACGGAGGTGTAACGTCGCTGGACGCCGTTGCCCTGCTGGGCCCTGAAGAACTGGCCGGGCATCAAGACCAGTCGCTGGCGCTGCCCGTCGGGAGTGTTGTACGTGGAGAGGCTCTGGAGACGAGCGGGGAAGGCGACGTCGCCAAACTCAGGCTCGGGTTCGTTCTCGGCCAGGTCGACGACTGGTCGGGCGAAGACAGCGTTGAAGGACGACTCATCCAGGGACGCCAGGGCGCTGATCATGGCGCCGTGGGCCGTGGTGCTGGGCTGTGTGACATCGAACTCGGTGCGCGGCTCGATGGGCCGGTAGTGGGTGACCTGCGTCTTGCCGTCGATCTGGTAGAAGTTCCCTCTGGCGGTCTGAACCAGCTGGAAGGTGGGCACGGTGTGGATGGTTGCGGCGTCGAGGCCGGTGATGGGGTCTTTGGTCAGCGGCAGCGGCGCTGCTACCGATAGCGCCCGAGCAGCGGCAGCGGTCCCAACACGGTCAACGCGGTACATGGGCAAGCCGTAGAAGGTCGCCTCCACGAGGGCCTTCTCGTCGTAGACGCCGTAGACGCCGAGGCCAGCGAAGTAGTCCTGCTTGGCAAACGTCAAGGCCTGGCCCACGGTCATTGTGCCGTCCAGACGCTGGGCGAACAGGCTCATCAGGTGCTCGGAGAGGGCAACCGTTGCCGTGTCGCCGTAGCCGTAGCCAGTGTTGGCCACGTATACGGCGCCCTGCTGGGCGTAGACCTGTGGCCAATCAAGGAGCCGCGTGGTTTGAGCGGGGTCGGGGTGGGCGACAAGGACATCCGGCAGGTTCAGGCCAGCATGGCAGCCCATGCTAAAGAGAATCCGCCGCAGGAGTTTCTCCGGCCCGAGATTGACGACATCCTGCGAGGTGAAGAGGTCCTGCTGAGTCCCCTTCGCGTTCTGGTCGGCGGGGAGCGACTGCCAGTGGCTGTAGTGGGCGTTGATGGCGGCGATGTCTGGGGGCTCGGCCGGGTCGGGGGGGTTCAGCTTGCCCAACAGATCCGCCTTCGTCCACGTTTCGTTGATGAGGGTGTCCGTGTTGACTGCGCCGAGGAACGCGGCGAGGGCGCTGTTCACCGCCCATGCCCCGTCGGCGAGGAAGTTGTAGCCAGTTGTAAGAGCAGTGTGGGGGTCGAGGGCGCCGTCGGCAGCGGTGAACCTGTTGACCGCGAGCACGATCTCGTCGGGGGTCTCCACCAGCCGGCCGACGGCGACGTCCGGAACGAACAGCTCGCGGCCCAGCCAAGGGATAGGATCGAAGTCGCCGTACAGGTCGTCGGAGAGGATGTTCTGCGTGACAAGGCTGCCGAAGATAGCGTTGCTTTTGCCGGTGAAGGCGAGATCGGCGGCATATTCACTCTCGTTGGACAGCCGTGTCAGGTCGGGTATGCGGGCGTGCGGGACGATTTCGTCCGAGCCGACCAGGACGACGTACCGCAGGTTACGGTCGGGGACGCCGTCGCCGTTGGGGTCGCGGATGCCCTCGATGACGGAGGTGATGGCCGTGGCCACCTTATTGGCCAGAGGCGGTGAGCAGGGGTTCTGGTTCCAGTCGGCGTAGGCACTGGCGACGACCGGGTCGCCCTCGACAGGGATGACCGCGCCGACAACACCGAGGTCGCCGCGGCTGGCGAGGTTGGCCAGGGCGGTCATGACGTCAGTGGCGGCAGCGGCGCCGTACATGTTGCCCAGCTGCTTCTGGTTGACGATGAACAGGGTGTTGAGCCCATCCGGGAGCGTGGTTGGGATGGAACCGGCTGTGCCTTCGCCGGCGTAGGGGAAGGACCGGGCCGGGCAGTCGCCGATGGGAGGCGCAGGTGGTGAGGTGACCTTGACGCGCAGGACGTAAGGCTGGTCGCTAAAGGCCCCGTTGTAGCCGGAAACCTGAATGGTGTAGAAGCCGCTTTGGCCGGTGGAGATGGCCTGCACGGTCTCGCCGTTCGTGCCGCGGTTGGTGGAGATACTGCTGAGTGGCAGGCTCTCCAGAGGAATGTCCTGGATGGTCTCCGGCGGGAGGGCGTTGCCGCCGTTGTTGACACCCAGGCCTTGGTCCTCAAGGGGGATGCTGCTGAGAGGAATGCTGCGCAGGTCGATGGAGCCTAACGGCGCGGCGGCCGGCTTGTACATCACCAAGTCGTCGTCGTTACCGAGATGGCTCAGGAAGACCGAAATACGGGAGTTGGGGTCCGGCGGCACCCCGATGCGGAAGAAGTCCTTGTCCGTGCTGCTGCTGATGTTCGAGATGTACAAGACATCCGGCTCGGCGATGGGGGCCGTGGCGGGGTCGTCGTTCGGTTCAGGGTTCTCGGTGACGCGCACGGGCGCCTGGTTGTCCGCGGTCGCCGAAACAACGTCGGCGCTGACGGTCGCCGAAGAGGAGAAGATGCCGAGCTGGAGGCCCGGCCACGCCTGGAAGTCGATCTGGATGCGAACATTCGCCGCGACTGTCCCCGGTGACCAGGTGAGAAGCGATCCCTGAACGGTTGGGTCGTCGAAGGGCACGATTAAAGAGGTTGGATGCTGCGGATCAAGGAGCGTAGTAGTGAGGTATGTTGTGCCCGGCTTGTACAGGAAGCCTTCCGGCAGCTCCGCCGAGACCACCGTGTCCATGGCGTCGTCGGCCCCGCTGTTGGTGAACCTCAGATGATAGTGGAGGGTCTCACCCGTGCCCGCGAAACGCTGCACGCCCATCTCCTCCAGCGGCAGCTTTTCCCAAGGGAAGTCAGAGCGGATGAGGAGGGCGAGCAGGATATCCCCCAACGTGAGGCCGCCCAGATCGGCGCCAGGGCCGACGTCACCCAGGGGAATGTCACCGTAGAAGAAGTTTAGGAAGAAGGTCACGTCACCTGGGTCGGTGACGCCGAGCGCATCGATGATGTCCTGCACCGTGGCGCTCTCTATAACGGCGTGAGCCTCGGCGGCGTCGCCCAGGGTCTTGGTGCTGCAATCCACAAGACCGCAGTCAACGATGCTTGAGATCGAACTCAACGGGATGGAGCTCAGGGGGATCGAGCTGAGGGGCGTGCCAGCGATCGCAATGCTGCTGAGGGGGATGGAGCTCAATGGTATGGAGCTCAGGGGTATCGAGCTCAGCGGTATCGAGCTCAGGGGGATCGAGTTGAGGGGGGTGTCGTCCAGATTGCCGCCGCCGGCCGCCGCCATGGCCTGGAAGAGCTGGGCCAGGGTGCTATTTCCGTCCAGCGAGAGCTCCCCGCAGGTGAAGCCCGGGAAGTCAGCCAGGTACGCGCACAAGTCTGTGGCTGTGCCTGGGGGATCGATGGAGCTGAGCGGGATGGAGCTGAGGGGCGTGCCAGCGATGTCGATGCTGCTGAGAGGGATCGAACTCAGCGGGATGGAACTCAAGGGTATCGAACTGAGCGGTACGGCGCCAAGGTCAATGGAACTCAGTGGTATCGAGCTCAGGGGGATGGAACTGAGGGGGCTGGAGCTCAGCGTGTGGCCAGCGGCCAGAATCGCCTGGACGAGCTGATAGAGTTGACTGCTCGGGGTCAGCCCATAGGTCCCGTTGCACTCGAAGCCGGTGCCGAAGGTCGCCAGGAAGTTGCACCAGTCTGTGAATCCCCCCGGAAGAGTGATAGAGCTGAGCGGGATGGAGCTCAAGGGCGTGCCGGCAACGCCGATGCTGCTGAGAGGGATGGAGCTCAGTGGTATCGAGCTGAGCGGTATGGAGCTGAGTGGTATGGAGCTCAGGGGTATGGAACTCAAGGGTATGGAACTCAGGGGTATGGAACTGAGCGGGATCGAGCTCAGCGGGCTGGCGCTGAGACCGGAGCCGGTAGCCAGAATGGCCTGGACGAGTTCCTGGAGGGTGCCGCTTGCGCTCACCCCGAGCACATCGCACGTGAAGCCGGGGAAATGACCCAGGAAGTCGCACCAGTCGCTGTATCCGGCCGGGAGGGCGATGGAGCTGAGGGGGATGGAACTAAGTGGGGTCCCAGCTATGGCAATGCTGCTCAGTGGTATGGAGCTGAGTGGTATGGAACTGAGGGGTATGCTGCTGAGGGGGATCGAGCTCAAGGGTATCGAGCTCAGCGGGATGGAGCTGAGGGGTATCGAACTCAGTGGTATGGAACTGAGGGGGCTGGAGCTCGGCGTCTTGCCGTCGGCCAGGATCGCCTGGACAAGCTGATAGAGTTGGCTGCTCGGGCTCAGTCCATAGGTCCCGCCGCACTCGAAGCCGGGGCCGAAGGTCGCCAGGAAGTTGCACCATTTCGTGAATCCGCCCGGGAGAGTGATGGAGCTGAGCGGGATGGAGCTGAGGGGCGTGCCGGCAACGCCGATGCTGCTAAGAGGGATAGAGCTCAAGGGTATGGAACTGAGCGGTATGGAGCTGAGTGGTATCGAACTCAGCGGGATGGAACTCAGTGGTATGGAGCTCAGGGGGATCGAGCTGAGCGGGCTGGAGGCCAGGTCGGAGCCAGATCTTCAGAATCGCCAGGGCAAGCTGATAGAGTTGGCTGCTCGGGCTCAGTCCATAGGCCCCGCCGCACTCGAAGCCGGGGCCAAAGCTCGCCAGGAAGTCGCACCAGTCTGCGTATCCGCCCGGGAGAGTGATGGAACTGAGCGGGATGGAGCTGAGGGGCGTGCCAGCGATGGCGATGCTGCTGAGCGGGATGGAGGACAACGAGATGGAGCTGAGGGGGATAGAACTCAGTGGGATCGAACTGAGTGGGATGGAGCTGAGGGGCGAGCTGTTAACCGGGATGCTGCTCAGCGGTATGGAACTCAGGGGTATCGAGCTGAGGGGCACGCCCTTGACGTCCAGCCCCAGAAGAGTGGTGCTGTCCGGGTCCGGGCAGGGGCTAAGGCCCAGGTTGGCAAGGACCGTACACCAGTCGAGTCCGATGGAGCTAAGCGGGATCGAGCTGAGGGGGATCGAGCCCAGGGCGAGAGAGGCGAGGCTGAGGCTGCCCAGTGAGGTCGATGCCAGGTCGGCGTCGCCCAGCGTGAGCCCGGCAAGAGCGGGCGGCCGGGGATCGAGCGCTAGCACGTCCGTCAGGGTGACTTTCTGAAGGGGCATGTTCTCCAGAGCCGTGCCAGCGAGGATGTCTTCCCATCCCCCGATGGAGGACAGCGGAATGCTGCTCAAGGGGATGGAACTCAAGGGGGTGCCGGCGATTTGAATGCTGCTCAGGGGGATCGAACTCAGGGGGATGCTGCTGAGCGGCGAGCTACCTACTTGAATGCTGCTCAGAGGCGCTCCTGTCACGGCGCTGGACAGGCTTGGAATCGACTCCATGGGGATGTTGGCGATGGGCACGGCGGCGGCGGCGGCCCCGATCTGCTCTTCGTTGACGGTGAGGGTGAGTTCGGCCGGCGGGCCAGCGGCCTCGCAGTTGGCGTTGCCGCAGTGCAGCACTTTCAGGTCGTAGTTGGTGTCGTCGTAGTAGCTGACCACCGGGTTGCCGCTGGCGTCCAAAACCAGCGAGATGTGCGTGCCTATATAGTCCGCCGTAGCGGGCGAGGTGATGCTGTTGCCGGCGGTGCAGTTGGTGTCGCCGCAGTGCAGCACCTTCAAGTGGGGACCGTAGTAGCTGACCACCGGGTTGCCGCTGGCGTCCAGGGCCAGCGAGTAGTCCGGGCCCACATAGTCCACCGTATCGGGCGAGGTGATGCTGTTGCCGGCTGTGCAGTTGGCGTTGCCGCAGTGCAGCACGTTCAGGTCCCGATTGGTGGTGTCGAGGTAGCTGACCACGGGGTTGCCGCTGGCGTCCAGGGCCAGCGAGGTCAACTCCCCCACATTGCCCGCCGTATCGGGGGAGCTGATACTGTTGCCGGCGGTGCAGTCGGCGTTGCCGCAGTGCAGCACCTTCAGGTCCTGGTTGGTCTCGTCGTGGTAGCTGACCACGGGATTGCCGCTGGCGTCCAGGGCGAGCGAGGTGTCCCTGCCGACATCGCCCGCCGTATCGGGGGAGGTGATGCTGTTGCCGGCGGTGCAGTTGGCGTTGCCGCAGTGCAGCACCTTCAGATCCTCGTTGGTGTAGTCGTAGTAGCTGACCACGGGGTTGCCGCTGGCGTCCAGGGCCAGCGAGGTGTAATAACCGACCTCGACCCCCGTGTCGGGGGAGGTGATGCTGTTGTTGCCGCCGGTGCAGTCGGCGTCGCCGCAGTGCAGCACCTTCAGGTCCCGATTGGTGGTGTCGAGGTAGCTGACGACCGGATTGCCGCTGGCGTCCAGGGCCAGCGAGGTGAACTGGCCGACGTCGCCCGCCGTGTCGGGGGAGGTGATGCTGTTGCCAGTGGTGCAGTCGACGTCACCGCAGTGCAGCACCTTCAGATCCAGGTTGGTGCCGTCGTAGTAGCTGACCACAGGGCTGCCGCTGGCATCCAGGGCTAGCGAGGTGAACATGCCGACATCACCCGCCGCATCGGGGGAGGTGATGCTGTTGCCGGCGGGTGTGGAGGGGCCGACAGCCACGCTCAGCTGTGTGCCAGCCTCGTTGTTGGCCATCGACGGGTCCGCCACGTGCGGGTCGCTGGGCAAGCCGCGGTTCATGAAGATGAAGAGTTTGTTGCCCGCCTCGCTGCAGTTGAGCGTCCAGATCTCGCCCACCACCACGTCCACGCTCATGGGGAGGCTGACCGCGGTGGGGTTGGAGCCGCTGGGCGTGGCGGTGCAGCCCACTTCTACAATGACGTCGGCGGTGATGGAGACGTTGACTGGGCCGAAGGGGCCGAGGTCGTGGAGGGTCTTGCGCAGCGTCACGGCCATATCCTGCCCCTGGGTGATCTGCGTCGGTGGGCTGACCAGGGATTGGGACATGATCGCGACATCGGCCCCGGCAACAGCGGCGACGCTGAATGACGTGGAAGCGCTGTCGTTCGCGGGGAGGGGGTCGGTGACGTGTGGTGTGGTGACGGAGATCGAGTTGTTGAAGATGAAGGCGTGGGTGCTGGGTTGACGGCAATCGATAGTCCAGACCTCGTCCATCACCACCACGATGGCAACGGGCAGGGTGGCCGATGTGGGATTACTGGGGCTGGGCGTGGCGGTGCAGTCGGCGGGGGCTACTGCCTGGGCGCTGGTGCTCACGTCGACCGGGCCGTAAGGGCCGTTATTGCGCAGGGTCTTGCGCAGGGTGACCTGCTGGTCCTGCGAGACGTTGATCTCGCTCGGCGGGCTGACCAGCATCTGGTTGCTGATTTCCACGTCCGCCTGAGCGATAACGTCGACCGTCAGCGATGTGGAAGCGCTGTTGTTCGCCGGGACGGGGTCGGTGACGTCGAGTGTCGTGACGGAAATCGAGTTGTTGAAGGTGAAGCCGTGCGTGCTGGGCGCGGTGCAGTTCACCGTCCAGACCTCATCCACGGCCACGTCGGCGCTCTGGGGTAGGGTGGCCGTGGTGGGGTTGGAGCCGCTGGGCGTGGCGGTGCAGTCGGCGGGGGCTACGGCCTGGGCGCTGATGCTCACGTCCACCAGGACGGTGGGCCCGTTGTTGACGATGGTCTTGTGCAGGCAAAGGACGGTGTCGGTGCTGACGGGCATCGTGCTGGGCGGCGCGCTGGTGCAATCGCTGGCCTGCACCGTCTGGCTCGTGATCGCCACGTCGGCTAGGCCTTGCGCATAAGTCGTGCCGTGGCGGCCGGGTAGGCCCGACACCACAATCGTCATCGCTACGATAAGTGCCGTCTGCAGAGCGGCCACGGCCGCCGTCTTCCTGATGCTCTTCATGGCTTCCGCCTCCCACGCTTGATTTTCGCAGCCGGCTCGTCTCACTCAGCCGACGCGGCCATTCTGATCCACCCGGGGGAACGTGACGGGCGACACGACAAAGAGCCCAGCAGCCACTTGGCTACCGGTTTGTCCCCCCTCGCGCAGAAGCGCGCGAAGCTCCCGTTGCGGCCACCGCGCATGAGGTTGAAGGCTCGGAGCGCAAGCCCACGAGAACGCGAATCGCGGGCGAGGGCTGGCCCATGGAAGAGCGCCAGGATAAGCCAGCGTCGTCGCGCTCTCATGAGGAAGACCCTCCCCACAGGCGCTGCCTGCGCTCAACTTGCCGAGAATCTTTGTTTTCGCGCATTCCGTGACGACAACTTGCCATAAGGGCGAGCGCAGTCTACCCACATTCTCAATGCCTGTCAAGCCCGTTTTCGTGATTTTCGTGGCAGTTTTCCATTTTGGCGCGACCGCCTATGTTTGCCATTTACGAAAGGGGAGCGGTTGTGTAAGATCACTACAAAGGCGCTTTGTGGTGGCGGGTCGGCTCCATGAACACGTCCCGGGAGACCAGTTCGCGTCTGGCGCTCTACCTTCCTCGGTTACTCATCGAGTGGCAGAGGGAAGCGCCTGAGACGTCCTTCTGCGAGATTGAGGGGACGCTCGTCTTTGTGGACATCTCTGGCTTCACCCGAATGTCCGAGCGTCTTGCCGGCGAGGGGAAGGTAGGCGCCGAGGAAGTCACCGACACACTCAACTCCACCTTCTCGCGGCTGCTGGCGATTGCGTGGGAAGACGGCGGCGGGCTTTTGAAGTTCGGCGGCGACGCTCTCCTCCTGTTCTTCACGGGGAGAGAACACGCGCCGCGGGCTTGCCACGCTGCCGTGGGCATGCGCCGCGCACTCCGAGAGTTCGGCCGGCTGAAGACGTCGGCAGGCCTTGTCTCGCTGCGAATGTCTGTGGGCGTTGACAGCGGCGTGTTCCATTTCTTCCTGGCCGGCGACTCGCATCGCGAGCTCATCATCACCGGCCCGGCGGCCAGCCAGACCGTCGCCATGGAGTCAGCGGCGGCTGCTGGCGAGATCCTGGTGACCCCGGCTACCGCCGCCGCACTGCATCAAGACTTGCTCGGGCCCATGAAGGGGGCAGGCTACCTCCTGAAGAAAGCGCCCGCCGTGGCTCCAACCGGGCCTGATCTCGCGGCGCCGTCGAGCACCCTGGATCTGGCGCCGTTCGTGCCGGAGAACGTCCGCAGGCGTATCGCCGCGGGTCTGAACGAAGGAGAGCATCGTCAGGTGACCGTTGCCTTCATCCACTTTGGGGGCACCGACGCCCTCCTCTCCAGCGCCGGACCCAAAGAGGTGCTGCGAAGGCTTGATGCGCTGGTCCGTGCCGTTCAGAGGACAGCGTCGGAACACGGCATCTGCTTTCTCGGGACCGATATCGACCGCGATGGGGGGAAGATCATTCTCATTGCCGGCGCTCCCGAGTGCTTGGGCAACGACGAGGAGCGAATGCTCCGGGCGCTGCGAGTCATAGCCGACGGACGCTACGGCCTGGAGCTGCGGATAGGCGTCAACCGGGGACACGTGTTCGCGGGCGACGTGGGCGCCATCTTCCGTCGTACCTACACGGTCATGGGGGACGCTGTCAACCTCGCCGCCCGATTGATGCAGCGGGCCGAGCCCGGACAGGTCCTGGCGGCTGCTGAGGTGCTGGACTGCTCGGCGACCCTGTTCGAGGTGAAAGCACTTGAGCCGTTCGTCGTAAAGGGGAAGGCGCGGCCAATTGAGGCCTACAGCGTCGGAGCCATCACTGGCTCGAGAAGGACGTATGTCGAAAGACGGTTGCCGTTGGTCGGCCGGGAGCGGGAGATGGGGGTTCTCCTTTCCGCACTCGAATCGGTGCGGAGGGGGACCGGAAGCTTCGTCGAGTTGGTGGGCGAAGCAGGGATAGGCAAGTCGCGCCTGGTGGAGGAGCTAAGGACGCGCTGCGAGGGCGTGGCGTATCTGTCGACTGCCTGCGAACAATACAAATCATCCACACCGTACTTCGGCTTCCGTGGCTTGCTCAGATCTCTCGTCGGCATCAAACCGGACGAGGACGCAAAGCGGGCCGGCGAGCGCCTACGTAGGTGGCTCGACGCTGAGGCCTCCGAGCTCGTCCCCTGGCTTCCGCTGCTGGCAATACCCATGGACTTGCCCGTTGCCTCCACCAGAGAGGCGGACGAGCTGAAGCCAGCATTCCGGAAGGCGAAGCTGCACCGGGTTGTGGCGGAGTTCCTGGCGAAGCTCTTGCGCAGACCGGCCCTGTTCGTGTTCGAGGATGTCCACTGGATGGACGAGGCATCGAGTGATCTGCTCTGCTACCTCTGTGACGACGTGGCGGCGAGACCGTGGCTTCTCTGCGTCACACGGCGTCCCCAGGACACAGGGTTCTGTCCAAGCGCGGATCAGCCGAGGGCGACAATACGAGTGGGCCCATTGGCCGCAACGGCCTCCACGGCGCTAGCAAAGGCTGCTACCGAAGATATGCTCCTGCCCTTGCACGAGGTCGCCGCCATTGCCCAGCGCGCGGGAGGGAACCCCCTGTTCTTGCAGGAACTCGTCGCTGCGTCCGGGGCCCATCAAGGCCTCAGAGGCTTGCCCGAAAGCATTGAGGCCGTCATCACCTCAATAATCGACAAATTGACGGCGGGAGACCGCACCTTGCTGCGATACGCCGCCGTGATCGGCCCAAGCTTCAGCCTGTATTCGCTGGACAGGATCCTGCCCCAGGGAGCCCCGGACGTTGAGGTCGCGGCCACCTGGAATCGCCTGGCTGAATTCATTGATGTGGAGCCCCCGGGCTCCTTCCGATTCAGACATGCCTTGTTTCGGGACGTCGCCTACGAAGGCCTGCCATATCGGCGGCGGCGCGATTTGCACCAGCGCGTCGGCGAAGAGCTGGAACGCCAGGAGGGAGACGAGCAGGCAGAGCTCCTCTCCCTACACTTCCATCGCGCACAAAGATACGGGAAGGCGTGGCGTTACTCTCTCATCGCTGGGGACCGGGCGCGGGCAAAGTTCGCCAATGTGGAGGCAGCAGACTTCTATCGCCGAGCTCTCGAGGCCGCGCGGCAGTTGGACAGCATACGTCCGGCTGAAGTAGCGCGTACTTGCGAAGCCTTGGGAGATGTCTGTGAGCTGGCAGCACTATACGCAGACGCAGCCAGAGCCTACTGTAGCGCCCGTACGTTGACCCGTAACGATCCCGCCGCTGCACCCCGGCTGCTTCTCAAGGAGGGAGTAATAAGAGAACGGTCAGCCCAGTACACACAGGCTCTACGGTGGTATAGCCGAGGTCTCCGAGGTCTCGATGCCGTTGAGCTTTCGGAATGTCGCAAGGCAAACCGGGTTCAGCTGGCCCTAGCTTATGCAGGAGTACGCTTCCGCCAGGGCCGCTATTCAGAGTGCGTCCGCTGGTGCCACGAGATCCTCCCCGATGCCGAGGCAATTGGCGCTAGGGCTAGCCTCGCCCACGCCTACTACCTCCTGGCCCACGCCTACTTCTTCCTCGGCAGCCCTGAGAAAGAGCGCTATCGTGCTCTTGCGCTACCGATCTACGAGGAACTCGGCGACCTGGTTGGACAGGCCAATGTGCTCAATGACTTGGGGGTCGAAGCGTATCATGAGGGGAAGTGGGA
Source organism: uncultured Chloroflexia bacterium (assembly GCA_963701285.1). Lineage (GTDB taxonomy): Bacteria > Chloroflexota > Dehalococcoidia > SM23-28-2 > SM23-28-2. The sequence goes on from OY969584.1 coordinate 1,517,636, forward strand.
TGAGTCGCTGGCCTTGTACCAGCGCAGCAAGGACGCCCGAGAGCGGGCAGGCGATGTGGTGCAAGCGGCCTTCGCCACCAACAACGTTGGCGAGATCCTGTCCGACCAGGGGCGGCTGGCCGAGGCCGAGGCGCTCTTCCGTGAAGCCCTCCGCGTGTTCCGGACAGCCCGCTATCCATTGGGTGTGGCGCAGGCAACGAGCAACCTGGGCCGGGCGGCCGCCAGAGGAGGTCGGCGGGACGAGGCGAGCAGCCTACTGGAAGAGGCCCTGTGTGGATTCCGCGAGATTGGCGCCAAGAGCTTTGTGCTGGAGACCGAGGCGCGCATTGCCGAGAACCTCGTCTTCGGGCGCCACCACGCCGCTGCCCTACGCCGGGCCACGGACACGCTCCAGCGTGCCGCGGAGATGGGCGGCACTACGGTTCTGCAGGCTATGCTCCAGCGTCTACGGGGACTTGCCCTATTGCAGGCTGACGACCCGGGCGGAGCCCAGAGGTGCCTTGACGACAGCCTTTGTCTGAGTCGCTCGGTTGGAGCGGAGTACGAGGCAGCGCTGACCCTAGAGGCATTGGCTCACTTGGCGCCAATCACGCGCCGAGCCTCGTCAAGCGACTATGTGGCAGAGGCGCGGTCGATTCTCCAGAGACTGGGCGTGGTTTCTGCCCCGCAGATCCTGCCACAACGGCGAGCGGCACCTAATAGGTTCTGAGCAGCCATATCATTAGCGCTGGCCCCTGTGACCTTCTGCGGGTGCGACGACAGTCCTGCAGTTGCTCTCGCGCCTTGTAGCTGTGGAGGGCCGGGTGGGATTCGGACCCACGACTCCTGGATTAAGAGTCCGCGATCCTTCCGATGAGCCAGCTACTCAAGCTGCGCCGGCTCTGGTCCAAGCTTGTGTGCCAAGAGACGAAGCGAGGCCCGATGATCTGCCTGGAAAGCAGGGGACCGCCCGTAGGCGGCCGCTCGCTACGTACGTGCGTTGTAACGTTGGATGCGGGCTGGGGCGGGAGACGGGAATCGAACCCGTGTGACCTGCTTGGAAGGAACAAGCTCACCACACAGGGCAGGGCTAATTGCTAACCCCTCAGATTCAAAAATCGGGGTGAAACCGGGGTGAAAACAGGGGGGATTTGAGGGTGTGCAGCGGCCAGGGGGCTGGCCCTCCCTCAGCCCAGCCGCTCCCCCATCCGGTCCGCCGGGCTGAACTGCTCGTGGGCCCGCGCCGCCTTCTCCGCGTCGTAGGTGGCCGAGTACCGCCGGACCATCGCCGGCGTGCTGTGGCCCAGGAGGTGCTGCACATCCAGCTCCCGCGCCCCGTTCTCGATGGCCCAGGTGGCGAATGTGTGGCGAAAGCGGTGAGGGTGGACCTTCGTCACGCCGGCCCTCCTCCCCAGCCGCTCGAGGAACACCGCCACCGAGTGGGGCTTGAGGCGCTTCCCATCGTCCGTCAGGAAGAGCGGCCCGGGCTCCCGCCCCCTGAATCGCTCCAAATAGTCTTCCAGGGCCTCCCGGGCGCTCGCCCCAAACCGCACCACCCGCTGCTTGTTGCCTTTGCCGTGCAAGACCCGCAGGCGCTGGCCTTCCAGGTCCACGTCAGCCAAGTCCAGGCTCACCAGCTCCGTCCGCCGCACGCCTGTGTCCAGCAAGACCAGGATGATGGCCGTTCGACGGGCACCCCAACAGAAGCGGGTGTCGCAGAGAGCGAGAAGCTTGGCGACGTCCTCCGCCGAGAAGGGCTGCACGATCTTCTGAGGCAGCCGGACGTTCTTGATCTGGGCGAATGGGCTCTCCTGGACGTACCCCATCCGCACGAGCCAGGAGAACAGGAACCGCACCTCGCGGTGGCGCCGGTGGCGGGTCTCCAGGCTGGTGCCGTTATTACTAATGCGACCTAGGTAGGAGTAGATGTGGGCCGGCGTGATGGCCCGCACATCCTCGGGGATGCCCTCCTCTCGGGCGATGCGCTGGAAGCGAACGAGGGTCTCCCGGTAGGCGGTGATAGTGTTGGGGGACTTGCCCTCTACCTGGCAACGCACGAGGTAGAGGTCGACGAGGCTCGCCAGGTCCTGCCTCTCCGTGGCCGTCAGTTGGGTGGTCATGGCTTGCCCTTCCATCGCGTTGCACCAGGTACGTTGCACACGTAACACATCACTCTGGTGCCGCGAGAAGTCAAGTCGAGAGTGGCCGAATCTGGCGGATACTGGCGCAGGATCGACGTATCGAAGCGCGGCTACGGGAGACCCGGGCGCCAGCCGCCCAGAGAGGGCCACCCACCAGGCCCAGGGGACCTGGTGGGTGGTTTGGCCGAGGGCGAGAAGCAGCTACTCCTTGCTGTCTTCAGGGGGGCGCCAGAAAACCCAGCCGTTTATGGGGTAGCCGGTGACGGCCTTGGCGGCGGCGCTAAGGGAAGGGAAGACCTGGTCGCCGTACTTGACGGCCTTTCCGCCGGGGCGGTCCTTGGCCTCGACGATGACAGCGGTGTGGGTCTGCCCCTTGGACCTGCCTGTGAGCGTGGTGCCCACGGGCGGCAGTTGGCGGGCGATCTTCTTGCGCTGGCGCTTGGTGGTCATGATACGCCTCCTTTCCCAAGCTCTGCTCTGTGCTGCCGACGCCGGCGTCTTGGGACGCCGTCAGCAGACACACATCACTCGAACTGGGTAGGAAGTCAAGCTCTGTGGCGACAATGGGTGCTTCCACACGATGGGCGTCGGCTAGGAGGCCGGGACCGAGATGGCTAGGCGAATGCCGCCGTCAAATGACGACCCTCAAAGGGGTACCACCAACGCCCCCCATAAGCAGAGGTGGTCGAAGGTGGCAGAATTGAGCAGCCGAGGCCCGATGCCCGCCGCCGTCTCGTCGTTAGCTGCTCCCTTGCTAGCAGAGGTAATCGATGGTAGTGGGCTCTCCCGAGTGGCGAGGGATGGTGGCCCTGCGGGCCGCTATTGGCACGAAGGCGAGTTCTGCTCTTGGCTGTGGGGTGCCACTAAGCAACGCCCCATAAGCAGAGCTTATAGAAGGTTATCGAATCGAGCAGCCGCGGCTGCCAGCCCGGATAGCGGGAAGAGAGCCCTACCGGCGGAACTGGTGCCCCAAATCCTTGACATGCCGGACGACGAGTACCGAGAGTGGCTGAAGGAGCGGGGCTACGGCGAACATGCCATCGAGAACGAACTTAAGGAGCGGCGGGAGGAGCGCCAGCGGCACAACCTGCCGGGGCCCGCTGAGCCGAAGAAGGACCAGATCGTCGTCGGCGGGCTCTTCGACCGGCTGGCAAAGAGGAGGCGGCAGGGAGACGACATCGAGAAGAAACGATGAATGGACCCCTGTTTCCCACGAGACAGGGATCATGGCCTCTCGGCGGCGGTAAGGTGCGCCGCGCGGCCTAAGTGGGCCGGCGTATGCGTGCGACAGGCTAACTGGAGGCTGCCGTGTGGCCATCGCCCTCCCTCTCCTCCACAGGTCCGGAGCCTATCCCACAGTTTCGGCCAAACCGAGGAGCTACTCGGCTCCTTCCTCTTGTGCAGCTCTACGCGTAATCGGCCAGACATGAGGGGACCGAAACGCCTGCAACAATCCGAGTCTGAGCGCGTCTCTTAATCGAGAAGTGAGAATGAACCGCGGGACCGCGATGGGCCTGATCAGCATCAGTGGTCTTCCCAAGCACGAACCTCCAAGTGGTGGTAATCACTTCGCGAGCTGCGTCAACTGCGAGCCTCCTCTTCCGACCGCCGGCTGTGAAGCCATGGTGACCAACGTCCAGCCGCAACGGTTAAACGTGCGGGAGGGTCCTGGGCCTAAGGAACACATCATCGGTGAACTTTCGGAAGGAGAGAGCATCTGCCTTCTCGGCGTAGGCGCCCCCGCTCTGGCGGATGGCATCCAGTGGTGGCCCTTGCGCAGCGCTGGAGGCACGGAGGGCTGGGCCGCCGCCTTCGACCCCAGCGAGCCCGATAAGCCCTGGCTGACACCCACAGGACGCAGGTGCCAGGCAGACCAATGAGGCGCGGAAGGAGTAATGGGTAAGCAGAATCCGCGGAAGACTAAGTGCGCCGACGGGCGCGAGTACTGGGTTGACCAGCACGGTACCGTGCAGGGCGTTGTCAGGACGGGCGAGCCGGGCGAGGACGGGCAGCAGTACGCCGAGCGGAGCAGAGTCGAGAAGCTGCTAGAGCACTGGGGCTGGCCGCGCGATTCGCAGATCGAGCGGCCTGGCGGCGCGAGGTACGACTACGACTGCGTTCACGCCATCACTGGCGAGCGGGCAGCGGTGGAAATCAAACGCGTAGTAGGGCCTGGCGACGCCATGACCGAGCTTCACTCGGTTGGCAGCACGAGGTTCACCACTCGAGACTTCTTGGCCGTGCCGGCCGAGCTTCTGACGAAGGCGAACGAGCAGTTGAATGACGCGCCGACCGGCGTCCGGCGCTGCATCTTGCTCGTTCTGGAGTACGAGCCGGTTGCGGACGTTCCTCCTCTCCTGTCCTGGTGGCACTTGCTGGTCAAGGCCGTGTGGGACCTAGACCTAGAGCTTCACAGCAACATCGATGAGGTCTGGCTAACGACCGCCTGTCTCACACGGTTCATTCAGCGTCGGCAGCGCAAAATGCGCGGGGCTTGATATGTTTCGGAGGACTCCGGAAGAACTGCAACTTATCCAGCTGTTTCAGACCACGCGGGTCAGCGAAACCAGAAGGTGGAGTGGGCAGCGCTACATGGTGGTGAATACGAGAGTAGCTGGGCCGTGGAACCTTATTGCGGAGATTATTACGATTCCGCTTCAAATCATAGCCGCGATTCCGTTCTTCGGCCTGCCAGCATTATTAATCCTCTGGCTATTCGGCCTTCTTTGGGTCTTATTGTCGCACGTCATCACGCTTCCAGTTTTCGTCGTGGCTAGCCTCTTGATCGGTGAGACCTCAGCCGGCTCAAGAAGGCATTCAAGCAAGCACGAGGTGGCTGACCCCGCGCGCGGCAGGCGCCGTACGATCCGCAGGCTCGCGACACGACCCAGGCCCGCCGTCGGGCCGAGCAGTCAGCGCAGGCCGCCGGGACCACCAGCGGACGCGCACCGGAGGCGAGGCTCGAGCCATCCGAGAACCTCGAGAAGCTCTTCCGAACGGCGGGAGGGCGGCATGGTGCCGCCGGGCGGCGACCGGGCCCTGAGTCCGCCGTCCATAGATATCGCACGACGAGGGTTGGAGCTTGCTCAGTCGTTGGACGCCCTCGATGTCTCCGTCGGGCTAGAGGCCCGAACCGTCCGGCTTCCAGACGACCGATCGATGGGGATTCTCGATGTTAGGTCGTACACTGGTCCGGCGCGCAGTGACTGGAGCGAACTAGGCGAGGCCCGCGGTCCGGTCAGTGTTCCGGCGGGCACAGAGCTAAGATTGCGGGTCTCTGCGGACGCCTGTCGCGATCTTTCACCGCTCGCGGTCCTGAACCCGAATGACCTGCAGGAGCTAATCCTTACCGCGGTCGGCGACGCTCAGCTTCCGCACCTCCGAGGCCTTACCGGGCTCAAGTGGCTCGGCCTAGGTTACGGTCTGGTCACCGATGCAGGCCTGTCCCACATCGAAGACCTGACCAAGGTGGAGCACCTTGAGCTGTGCTGCAACAGATATTCCGACGCTGGCTTGGCCCACCTCCATGGTCTCGCCAACCTCTGGGACCTCGAGCTGTGGAGCAGCCAGATCACTGACGCCGGCCTGGCTCACCTCAGCAGCCTCATCAAGCTGCGATGGCTGGACCTGACTGACACCCAGATCACGGACGCTGGCTTGGTTCACCTAACACGGCTCACCAACCTGGAGTGGCTGTTTTTGAGTCACACTCAGATCACCGATGCTGGCCTGGCTCACCTTAGCGGCCTCACCAAGCTGCGATGGCTCAGCCTGGAACACACGGGTGTCGCCGACCCTGGCCTGGTCCACCTCGAGGGTCTCACCAAGCTCCGGCGGCTGGACCTGACAGGCACTCAGGTCACCGAGGTAGGGGTGGCAAGGCTGCGAGCTGTGCTTCCGGACTGCGGGACATACTACTCGCCCGCGTCTTGAGCGGCGGTCGGCGGGCCCGCCAGGACGACATCGAGGCCCGCGCCGGTCCCAGGAGTCCGCGGAGGCGGCCGGAGCTGCGAGAGGGCGGACCAGAATTCAACTTCCAACCATCCGAGAACCCCAAGAAGCTCTTCCGAGTGGCCGCGCGCGAGCGCGCCCTGTGCTGTGCCAACATTCCCCGCCGGCGTTCAAGCCACGCAGCTTCCCTGCCGGAGCCACTCTTCATCTAGTGAGCTCAAGGCGTCCGGCCAGCCGGCGATGCTATGATGGCTCTGTGCAGACGAAGCAGCAGCTCCGCGAGTGCATCTGGGAGACCCTTCAGCGCCAAGGCGTAGCCCGTTTCCCAGGTGCCATAGGCCGCATCCCCAACTTCGAGGGCGCCACGGAGGCCGCAGAACTGGTGTGTCGCCTCCAGGTCTGGCAGCGAGCCAAGGTTCTGAAGTGCAATCCCGACTCGCCGCAGCTCCCCTTGCGTCGAGCCGGTCTCCGCGAGGGCAAGACCATCTACATGGCCGTGCCCCGCCTGCGCCAGGAGCGCTGCTTCATCGAACTCGATCCGCAGAGCTTGGGCCGACGGGCCAGCGCCGCCGCCACCATTCGCGGCGCGTTCAGGTACGGGCGCCCGGTGACCGTCGATCAGTTGCGGCCCATCGACCTAGTGATCTGTGGGTCAGTGGCGGTGAATCGTGAGGGCGCTCGCCTCGGCAAGGGTGGCAGCTACTCCGACCTGTAGTACGCCCTGGCCTTCGCCAGCGGCAAGCTCTCCAGGGACACGCCCATCCTCACCACCGTCCACCCGGTTCAAATCGTCGAGGAAGCGACGCCGCGCGAGGTCCACGACATCCGCGTCGATTACATCGTCACTCCACAGCAGGTTATCGAGACCCGCACGTCGCTCCCGCGCCCGGAGGGCATCTATTGGAACCTTCTACCGCGGGAGAAGATCGAGGCGATCCCGGCGCTTCGGAGAACGACAGCCCGCCTGACCGACCCCGCTTGAGGGCTGCCGCCTGGCTCGCCCGCGGGAGGTGAGCACCTGCCGATGGAACAACAGTAGAGCACCTGCCGATGGAGCAGGTGTCGCACGAACAGCGTACATCCTCCATTGGACGGCCAAGCCGCCAGGTCGGGTCGCCAGTGGAAAGAGCGCGGCCGATATCATATAATCTCGTCGACCTATGAGGCGCTGGTGGCCCTCAACAAGCGAGAGGACTACTATTTGGCCATCGCCCGCGTGCGCGGCGAGGCAGTGGAGTCGCTCGACTACGTTCAGGACCCGTTGGCCCACATGCTCACAGGCGATGCCCGATTCGGGCTGGTCGCGATGGTATTGGAACTGAGCGAGCTATTGAAACCTACCAGCGCGCAGAAAGCCCGATGAAGATGGCCGACAGGCCACAGGGGGTGTAGTAACCATGACACAGGAGTTGGTGCCCGAGCAGATCCACCCTAAGGTTCACGATCTGAGTATTCTCAAGCAGGTTCTCGAGAGCAGGAGCCACGCCCTGGAAGTCGTGCGAGAGGCCCTATCTAACATGTGCACGCCAGAAGTTGGGGCCTCAGAGGTAAGAGTCCAATTCTTCCTTCATCCGGAACACGGAGGGACATTCATTTTTCGTGACGACGGATGCGGCATGGACTACACCGGTGATTCCGAGAACCTAGGCCGCCTAGATAAGTTCGTGAACCTGGGATACTCAGGCGCGGCCGGGATCAGTGCCGACAAGTATGGTTGGAAAGGGCTCGGCTCAAAGCTGATGCTGAATTGTCGGCGACTGGACATAGTTACTTGGAGTGGGGATCCCAATGGCGTTGTGTATAGGGTCGAGGTCGAAAGCCCTCGAGCGAAACTCCTTCAGGATGTACCAGAATGGCCGCAGTTCTATCTGACCAAGCGAAAGCCGGAGGAAGCTGATCGTCGGGGAACCACCATCACGATGTACGGGGTTGAAGGAGGTAGCGTCAACTACCAGATTGAGGAACTAAGGCGCTACCTCTTCTGGAACACGATCGTAGGCATCACGAAGCACGAGCCGAGTCTGCCTAGGGTCTTCCTGAAGGTTGGGCTGCTCGAAGATGAACTACCAGTGGGTTACAAGTGGATTCGGCAGCGGGACCCCGAAGGGTCGGGTAGCTGGCGTACGGTCTTGCTTGACCCTCCGATTGAGACGTCTGAGGCGTCCTCCCCGGGGGGCGAAGAGGTGAAGGTCGTCCTCAAAGGAGGCTTTACTCTCGACACCGCGGATGCGTTTGGCCTAGGGGAAGGGCTCAGCCCCCACCGATCGAATACGGGGATACGCGTCTCTGTTCTTGGGATCCCCTATTTCCGTCTTGAGTTCTATCGCCTGAGAGGCGAGCGCTTCCAAATGTTGGAGAGTCTCGGTAGCTTTGTCGTGGAATGTGACCAGCTTCACAGGAAGCTCAACATAGACCGAAGTGGTTACAACAGGGATGACCCGGTCGCGAAGGCCTTTGAAAAGGCCGTCACCAAGGCCTTCGATCAACTGGCACAGAGTCAGGCATACCGGACCTTTGAAGAGAAGCGGCGCCGAGAGGATGAGGTTACGAAAGGTAGATTCCTGAACGAACGGAAGACGGCGCTCAATCGGCCAGATCAGCAATACGTCTGCATCCCTGATGACGAGGGGAACCTCCGCGTGATTCATCGAGTGCCCGAGAACGAGCAGGATGCTCTAGCTCTGTTCTGGAAGCTGGAGGGAGCCGGGGTCCTTCCCTTCGCACAATTCCTGTCACTCGAGCACACAAACAAGAGCGGCATCGATGTCATAGCGGACTTTCAAGAGGAAGAGGATAGCCAGCTTCAGATAGCGGCTGCTGTCGAGTTCGAGTATACGTACGAGAACTTTTTGGCTCACGCCCACAACGCTCGACAAACCTCGATGGTTGTGTGCTGGAAGGTGCGCAACCCGGCCAATCTGCATGCTCTGAACGATTGGTCGTATCGTGGTCAGGTCGGCCAGCAGGTACTGACCGTGGTTGAGCTTCAGAAACTCCCAAGAATCGTCGTCAAGAGGAGAGCTGAGGTCAGATGACCGGCGGTAAGAAGCTCATCGAGGTCGACCTGCCGCTGAGCGCCATCAACGCCGAGAGCGCCCGCGAGAAGTCCATTGATTGTTTCTGGCCGGGGCCGCCGGAATGCCTTGATAGAGCCTCAGGACTCAAGACATGAGCCGACCGAGCCGTACAGAACAGGCGGCCCAGTTGTTTGGTCAGGTCGTCGACGCTATCTTGTCCGGCGACTTCGGCCTGGTGGCAGTGCTGCGAACGTGTTCCCACGCTTGCGGCCTAGCCAGTTGGACCGAGGCCCAGCAATGGTTCCAGCGCGAGCTGGAGGGTTATGGGGCTGATGTCCAACTTCCAGAGTTTCGCAGAGGGCTGCCGGGCACAAAATCATGGCAGGCGGCGTCCGCCTATGACGTTCCTGCCTATGTGGCCCATCGGAGCGTCTACGGTGAGAAGGAATCGCCCGAAGCGGTATCACTCGACTTTCGTGGCACGGTGGCAGATGCTCTACGCTGGGCGGAGAAGGGGGTAGCTTTTCCAACCGATCAGATGCGGGAACGAGAAGGAGCCAAGGGATGGCGAGAGGTTCTTAGCATCACCTACTCACCAAGCGGCTTCCGGCGTGTCGCCCAGGCCGTGGAGAACCACACGTTCAACTTCGCCAGCCGAGCGTGTACGCTACTGACCTATGGCGATGCTCTCGCCGATATATGGGATGGTTACAGGGCGGTTGTAGAACCAGTCCTATCCGAACTCGGGTTGGAGAAGAACCTTGAGGCCATACGCGATGGAGTGGCCTCTGATAATCCCGAGCAGTGGCGCAACGCCATGTTTGGCTGCCGCAACGTCCTGGTGGATTTGGCCTCTTACCTTTGGCCGGACGGCAATCCTGTCTACCAGCCTCTGAGCGGGAAGACGAAAGAGTTCAGGGTGGATGCAGCGCACTACGTTAATCGTCTTGCGGCCTACTTGCATCTCAAGGGCGTCACAGGCGCCAGTGGCGCCTACATTCGGGCTGAACTTGAGCGCATCGTCTCATCGTTGCACACGTTGAATGACCTTGGCAGCAAGGGACACGCTCCCGTGACGAGGGAGGATGCGTGACTAGCCGCGGTTGGCACGTATGTGATCGTCGGCGAACTGATCGCTCGGACAGATATGCAGCCTGTAGCCGATGCCTCGGGTGATCCTACGCAAGGCGCCCAAGTGTCGCAATAATGACCGCTAGAGGGAGACCTGTGCAAGATCGCTCGAGGCGCACGGCATGGGCTATGCTGCCTCCCTCTCTTCCTCCTCATAGCTGCTGATGAAGTAGTGCAAGGTGTCGAGCATCAGGAAGATGCGCATCGCGTGCGCACGTCGTGCGAAATTCAGATCGACACCATGCAAGACGGCATCTCTCTGGACTGGAAATCCGCTTTTCCTCGGAGGATGCTGCCCGTGAGGGAGCGAACTGTCGTACAACGACCTGAGTGCCGTTAGAAATCCTTGCGTAAACGACTGCATGTAGTCTGGGTGCTCGCCGACGATTTCGTGTCCTAGCCGTTTCCAAGAGCCTTGTGCAAGGTTCTGCCGGTCAGCGAAGCTTCTCAATACGCCTTCTACTTGCGGGAGCCAGTGCGATACGGCAAGGCCGTACTTCCCTCTTCGATAGGCCCAAAGGCCGTCGCCAAAGATTCGCCTCCGCACCTTGAACTCCGGCAGACTCATCCAACGCTCGATGGCCCTCCGCATGGGCCGGGCCCTGTAGACTTCGTAGCACCGACAGATCAGCTTGTCCAGTTGCCGAGTTCGGCGCTCGCGCTTCAGACGAATGACTTCATGGAGCAGGTTTACTGGCCAATCGGGATGAGGCCACCAACCTCGGGCAGTCAGAATGGCCGTGGCTTCTCTCTCGGTCTTCGCCCAGCCTTCAAAGTCAGGAAGCCTGATCTGCTGAAGTAACGCGGCGTACATATCCGCGGCCTTGGTCACCGCGGCGAGAACCTCTCTGCTGGGGAAAACTATTGAATTGAGTTGCTGCGCTAGGACACGGATCTTCGCGAATACTCCAGTCGTCTCCATCTGCTGGAGCATCCGCTGGATCTCTGCGAAGTAGCTCTGGTAAGACTGCATTCTAGTTGCCTCTCCGGCTTTGGGACCTTCGGGCAGAGCCCGGAGTGTCAGCATACTCTGGGCGATAAGTGGGCGACAACTGCTAGGACGGGTTACTAAACCTGTCGGTTACAGTTGCACGCTTCCTATCTGAAATCTGTGAAGGGCCGGGGGCGATTCGAACCCACGACTCCCGGATCAAGAGTCCGGGATCATTTCGAGCAGCCAACAACTCAAGCTCCGCCGGCCCGGATCGGAGATGGTGACCACCTGCCTGAGAAGCAGGAGTTCATCAGTCAGCGACCAGTGCCCGCAGCCAGCCCGGATTGTCAATCACGAAGTCGTTAGCCATGTGAGTCGGGTGGGCACCCAACAGGCTCAGGGGTGATCCAAACGGCTCAGGCGCCAACCGTCTGGACACGGATGACATTTTGGTGCCCCCAGGGATTCGGGGCCCCCAACAACTAAGTGATCACGTGGCGAGGCTCTGCCAGGCCAGGGCCGTCGTCTGGATAGCGGAGGCAGCGTACCGGAGTCGAACTCTAGAGTCCTGAACGAACCTTCGCTAGCCGAAGAGGACCACGGTCATGGCTGGATAACGGCACTGGAGCTGCAGCGCTTACAACGTACGCGAGGGCCACACCCAATCCAAAGACACAGACACAGCGAAGCGGTAATAGAAGAAAAGTCTCTGCGGGCGAGTTGTTGACACGCAGCTCACGTCGGCATAGAATACTTCCCGCCGACCGAGTCGGGAGTCTGGTTTTCCCACCGCATGAGCGGCTCCTTCTGGTTACGGCCGAGCAGGTCACCGGTAAGGTCAGCGAGGGCGGCACACTATGGGACGGCCTGCAGCCGAAGTACTGGCCTCGATCCTTCCCTACATTCCCCAGCCCATCGCCCAGGAGATGATGAGCGACCCAACCGCGGCTCCGGTGGGTGGGAAGGCCGTGGAGGGCACACTCCTCCTCGCCGACGTTACTGGCTTCACAGCGATGTCAGAGAGCCTCGCCCAAGCGGGCAAAGAGGGTGCCGAGGAACTGACCCTATTGATGACCGCCTGCTTCACGGGCATGGTCAACGTTATCGCTGAGCACCGTGGCATCCCCCTAAGGTTTTGCGGCGACTCGGTGCTGGCTCTATTCCTGGGCCCGGGGCACCCCCAGAAGGCGGTACGCTGCGGGCTCCTCATGCAGCAGGCGACGCGAAGCTTCCGTCGCATCAGGACCAGCCTGGGCTACTCCCCCCTGCGGTTGAGCATCGGCATAAACACGGGAAGATTCCTAGAAGTCGTTGCTGGCCTCCCCTCCGGTCGTCTTCACTATCTGATAGTGGGCCGGGCGGTCAATGAGACGGCAAGGCTTGAAGCCATGGCTCCAGCGGGGGAGATGCTGGTGGGGTCTGCTACGGTTGCCGCCCTTGGTCCGGCAGCTGAGGTTGCAGTCGCCGCCCCCCGCGCCTATCGAGTTGTCCGGCTCAATGCTCCCGTAACAAGGCCTTGTCCCGTCGTGACCCTTCCCGAACATTTCACCGACATCGCTGCTGTGGTTGAAGCGCTCCAACCTTGCATACCGCAACAAGTGTTGGAGAAGGCCAAGGCCAGGACGGGCCGGCCGATGCTGGAAGGAGAACACCGGCTGGCAACGGTGATGTTCATCAACTTCCGAGGCGCAAAAGGCCGGGCCGGCTTCGAGGGCCAAGGCAGGATAGCTGAGGCCGTGCGCCTGCTCGATAGCTACCTCACGATCGTGCAGAGGATCGTCAGTCGGTTTGGCGGCGAAGTGCTGGCCAACGATGCGGGCCCAGAGGAGTACAAGCTCCTGGTGGCCTTCGGAGCATTGATCGCCCACGAGGATGACGAAGAGAGAGCGGCCCTCACGGCCTTGCAGGTGCGCGATGAGGTCGCCCAGCTTGGCACGCCTATTCATCAGCGGGTGGGGATCAGCAGCGGCCATATCTTCGTCGGCGACGTGGGCTCGCCGACGCGCAAGGACTTCACGGTCATGGGCGACGAAGTGAACCTCGCTGCCAGGCTGGCCACTGGAGCGGAATGGGGACAGATTCTTGTCAGCGAACGGACCCGCAGGAAGCTGGACGACAAGTTTGACTTTGAGGCCCTGCCGCCGATGCGCGTCAAGGGCAAAAAGGCCAGCGTCCCGGCATACGCCCTGATTAGGCATCGAGAGAGGGAGGCAGCGCCAGGGTTCCGGCCGCAGGTGCCGCAGGCCCCTCTTCTGGCTCGAGACGCCGAGCTTCGCGCTCTGAAGAGCCTCGTGTCTCTGGTTGCGTCCGGAAAGGGCCAAGTGGTGGAGATTTGCGGCGCGCCAGGCGTAGGCAAGTCTCGGCTGGTGGAAGAAGCCGTCCGCCTATGGACCCAGAGGTACGGGGAGGCCTACGTTGGCCAGTGCGAATCCTTCGGCGAGAGTACCGCCTTCCTGCCTTGGAGGACCATCCTCGGTTCGCTCCTCGGCGTGCACCCGGAACAGCCCAAGGCGCTGCGGAGTGTCAAGATTAAACAGGCTGTGTCCAACCTAAGCCTGGGTCTCCAAGAAGTGGCAGGAACCTTGGGCGACGTGTTGGGCTTCGCCATTCAAGAAACCGCCGTTGTCAAATCCCTGGATCCTCAGCGCAGACTGCAGCGTTTGACGGATGTGATCACCGCGGCGATTCGGACCAAGGCTCACGAGCGGCCTCTGCTCTTGGTCATCGAAGACCTGCACTGGGCCGACGCTGTGTCGAGCGAACTGCTTGGCCACATAGCCACTCACATCGCGGACGTTCCCGTATTCCTGTGCTTTAGCCAGCGCTCGACCGTGCGGCGCCCGTTCGCGATGGAAGGCATGCCCAATTACACTCGGCTGTCATTGAACGAGCTGCCTCCGCGCGAGAGCGTCGACCTGGCCCGCTTCGCCATCAACGTTGAGGCGCTTCCGGAGGAACTGGCCGATCTGGTGGTGGCCAAGTCGCGGGGCAACCCCTTCTTCATTGAGCAAATGATGAGGAGCCTCACGGACACCGGGCGTGTATGGAGGGACGAAAGCACAGGACGCGCTGTGATCGGCGAAGTGGTGGCTGTGGAAGTCCCTGATAGCGTCGAAGCCATGCTAATGTCACGCCTAGATAGCCTGGACGAGACCAGCAGAACCGTACTGCAGGTGGCTTCGGTGGTCGGCGCTTCATTCCAGCCGCTTGTCGTGGAGCACGTCCTTGGTCAGCCCGCCATGACGCAAGAGATACGACGATGCCTTGCGCGCGTCGAGAAGGCGGGACTAGTTCGCCTCGAGCGCCCTGAGCCGGCGCTCGAGTACGCTTTCGATCACGGCCTCTTGCAGCAAACCATCTACGAGAGCGTACCCTTCACCAACCGCCGCGAGCTGCACCGCAGGGCGGGGGAGTATCTGGAGGCCCAGAACGCGGACGCCCTGGATGCCTGTTTCGAGCTCTTGTCCTTTCACTACAGCAACAGCAGCGACAAGAGCCGCGCCCTTCTCTATGCAACCAGGGCGGCCGAGAAGTGCGCCAGCATGTTCGCGAACAGGGAGGCGATAGAACACTACTGTCGCGCCCTGGGCGCGGCGGAATCGCTCCCCGGCCAGGACGTCACTCAGCTGTGCACGGTCTACGCTGGCCTGGGCGATGTCTATGTGCTCACCGGACGGTACGAGGAGGCTATCGCCGCCTGCCGCGCCGGTTTGGCCCGACTGCGGCGGTGCCCAAAGGCGAGGCTTGCCGAAGAAGCCCCGTTGCGCGCGCGGAGCCTCGCCGTACTATGCCACAGAATGGGAGTGGCCCACGAGCGCAAGGCCCAGTACCGTCAGGCCCTGGAGTTATATCGGCGCGGGGTCACCTCTGCCCGGGGGCAAGACCCCCGTCTGGAGGCCACACTGTACCTGGCCATGGCCGGCGTCCTCTACCGCGAGAGCCGCTACGCCGAAGCCTTTGGACGATGCTCCCGCGGCGTCGAACTGGCTCAGAGCGCCGACTGCCAGGACGAGCTGGCCCACGGCTACTACCTCTTGGGCAACATTCACAGGGATCACACCAGCCAGGTTGAAAAGGCCGTCGACTATCACCGGCGAAGCCTGACCATCTACGAGCAAACGGGAAACCTGCTGGGGCAGGCCAAAGCCCTGAACAACCTGGGCATAGACTACGACCACCTGGGCGACCGGCAGGCTTCCGCCATCTGCTTTCGGGAAAGCCTCAGCCTTTGCGAGCGGGCTGGAGACGTTACCGAAGCCGCCATCGTGGCCAACAACCTGGGAGAAACCCTTGCCGACCAAGGCGATCTGGAGGGGGCCCTCCGACTGTTCTCAAGGTGCTTGATCAGCTGCGAGACGATGGGCTACCGGGCCGGCGTCGCCTTGGCTTACACCAACCTGGGCAGGGTGGCAACCAGGCAGGACCGCTGCGCCGAGGCCGTCGAACTCCTGGAGAAGAGCGTCGCCGGCTTCAAGGAGATCGGCTCCAAAGCCCACCTGGCCGAAGCTCACGCCCGTCTGGCAGAGGCCCACCTGGAGCTGGGCAGGCTTGACAGTGCTCTCGTCCATGCGCGGAAGGCTCTCACCTTGGCCATCGGCGCTGACGCTCCCCTGGCAGAGGCCCTCAGCCACCGAATCCTTGGGCAGGCATATGTCATCCGCGGAGAGTGGGCAGAAGCCGAAAGCTCCCTCCTCGAGAGCCAGGCCATTTGCGACCGGGCCCGCGCATCGTATGAACTGGGCCAGACCCTCTATGATCTGGCCGTCCTCTATCGACAGGCGCCTCCTGCTATCCTGCTCGACAGCGAAGCCAAGGCACACGACACCCTAGCGGCAGCCCAGAGGATCTTCCGCCAGCTCGGAGCCAGAAAGGATCTAGCCAAGGCAGCTCGCCTAGCCAGATCCACCAAGAAGAGCTGACAACCCAGGCACCGCAATACCCCCAGAGCCGATATCAGTGGCTGGCGATGCCGCTGGGCAGGTCCATGTCGGCGTCCTTGAAACGGCCGTCCTCCAGCCAATGGACCCTATCGGCTACCTCTCGGATGCGATGGTCGTGCGAGACGATGACGACGGTGCGCCCCTGCTCCTTGGCGGCCTCCCGCAGAAGAGCCACGACCTCGTGGCCGTGCTTGGAGTCCAGGTTGGCGGTCGGCTCGTCGGCCAGGATGAGCTCAGGGTCGTTGGCCAGAGCCCGGGCGATGGACACGCGTTGCCTCTCGCCGCCAGAGAGGACACGGGGCTTGAAGTGAAGCTGGCCCTCCATCCCCAAGTCGATGAGGAGTCGACTCGCTCGCTGGAGGGCTTCCTTGCCGGTCACCCCAGCGAAGTTGAGAGCCACCTCCACGTTCTCTACCGCGCTGAGGGACTCGAGCAGATTGAAGGTCTGGAAGACGAAGCCCACCAGGTGGCGCCGCACCACGGTCAGCTCTGACTCCCTCATTGAGGTGATGTGGTAGCCATTGAGGCGGACGGAGCCTGAGGTGGGCTTGAGGACACCCCCGATCATGGTAAGCAGGGTAGTCTTGCCTGCTCCAGAGGGACCGACGATGAGGACGATCTCGCCCCGGCGCGCGGAGAAATCCACGCCGTCCACGGCCCTAACCGTGGCGGCGCCGGTCCCGAACACCTTGGTCAGCCCCTGCACGTCGAGGACGATGCCGTCGCTGCGCTCGCCTCCCTTCCGTTGTGATGCCACGGATCCAGCCCCGACTCGCGGATCACGCCCGGAACACGCTGGCGGGATCGACGCGAGCTACCCGGTTGATGGGCAGAAGAGAAGCCGCGAAGGTCATGACGGCGACGACAACCAAGGCAACGGCCACATCCTGCCAGCGGATGTAGGTAACGAACTCGGGCACCACGTCCCCGGCCACGCGGTTGAACAGGAAGGCGAGGCCAACGCCGACACTGAAGCCCAGTACAGCGACGATGGCGCTCTGGCTGAGCACGACGCGGTACAGCCGCCACGAAGAGGCACCCAGAGCCTTCATGATCCCGTATTCGCGGGCCCGTTCAATGGTGGCCGAGTAGGTGGTCAAGCTGAGAAGGGCGAGCCCAACGATGAAGGAAATGGCCGTTATCACCCGTATTATCGGCAGAAAGTCGCGAGGCGCCTGCTCGGCCGCCTTGACGAACTCTTCCGTGGTGAAGGCCGAGGAATTCTCCACTCGCTGGGCTGTCTCACTGATGACGCCTTCGATCGCTTCCGGCGAAACGGAGACAAGGAAGTAGTTGGCGGCGCCAAGAACGCCGAAGAGGCGCTCGTAGTCCTTCGGATTGATGAAGGCGAACTGGGCGACGAGGACGTTCCCGACCTGTCCGATTCCCGCCACGGTGAAGTTGGCGTCGCCATACCTGACGCTGTCACCCAGGGACAGCCCTGCTTCTTTGGCGAGGGAGCGGTCGATGAAGATGGTGCCGGGTTCGGGTAGGATCCGCGCCTCGTCGGCGGTGAGCCTGCCACCGGGCGCCATCGCCCACACGTAGATACGCGTCTCCTCGCCATCCACTTCGAAGGACGCCAGACGCCCGTAGAGGCGGTGCACGGCCCTAACGCCCGGGATGCTGGCGACGTCGGCAGCGGCCTGCGGGGTCAGGAAGGAGCTGGAGAAGGTCAGGCCAGTGATGCCCTTCTGGGCCACCCACACTTCGCCGGGAAGGGAGCGGATGAACGAAGCGTAGTCCCGCCTGACGCCCTCGTAGAGGCTCTGCACCACCAGGATGAGGACGACAGCAAGCGTGACGCCCCCAAGGGCGACGAAGAACTTCGCCTTGTCCGCCAGCAGATTGCGGCGGGCTATGGGTACTTCAGCCCCCATGTCGGCGACCCGAACCCCGGACTGCGGCAGACGGGTCTACCGCGCCCAGCGCCTCCTGGCGAGCCAGGCACCTGCGGCAACCACAATGAGGACCGCCATTGCCGCAAGCGCCGCGCCTAGGGCGCCGTGGCTGGAACCCGACCCGGAAGACTGGAGCGCTGACTGGTCAGACCCATCGGTTGTGCCTGGCCATTGGGCTATGCCGCCAACCAGCACAAATGCGCCACCCCTTGGCGTCTGCAAGTCGGCGCACGGGGTGCTGCCTCCGCACTGACACATGTTGTATTGGTTGCCGTCGACGGAGCAGGTAAAGTTCCCGCCGGGACCTGAGGTAACACTGGTACAGTTGATAGAAGACCACATGAGGCCGTCGTAGCAGCTGCAGCAAGTGGTGCCCCCATCATCCGTGGCTTCCGCGGCCTCCATGCCCCCCGCGGCCTCCGCGGCCTCAATGAAGACAACCATATCGCCGCTGGACGTCGAAGACTGCTCGCAGACCTTAACCCTCGAAGACGGGACAGGCGTGACCTCGGGGACTGGTGTGGACTGCGGCAGGCGGCTGATGACCAGGCCCACGCCCTGTAGCACCCCCTCGCAATCCAGCGAGTCTATCGTGCAGTCAGCGCACTGGTGCCCGTCTGGCTGCCAATAGGGGCTCCCACAGGTGACATCCGCTGTCCCAGTCCCCGCGAAGGGCCCCTTGGGTTCGGGTGTCCCGGGCGGCGTAATCAAGGAGACCCCTGACGCCGCACACTGAACGGTGTAGTGGTACGTCGCGGCCCGTGGATACCCGGCAGAGTACATATAGACCCGCCCCTGGTACGTGTTGCCGCCGGCGGTCTCCCCGGGCGCCCCCACGGCGATCTCTGCCTTACCGTTGCCGTTGACGTCCCCCAGCGCCACGGACGTGCCGAAGAAGGCGTCGGTCTGCGGGTTGGCGGTGGTCATTACGACCCAGCCCGAGCCATCGGCGCCGGAGAAGACGTTGGCCACCCCCTGCCGCGTGTTGGAGCTCACAGCCGCCCCGTGCGCTCCCACAGCGATGTCCCCCCTGCCGTCGCCGTTCACGTCACCTACCGCGACCGACTGGCCGAAGTAGGCGCTGGCCTCGACGGGGCCGTTGAGGGTGTAGACCAGCGACCAGTCGAGCCCGGAGAAGACATAGGCCCGCCCCTGGTCGACATTGCCGCCGACATCCTCTTCGCTCGCCCCCACGGCGATGTCTCCATGCTGGTCACCGCTCACGTCCCCCACCGCCACTGACCTGCCGAAGTGGGCCTCGACCTGCCTGTCGTCCGGCGGGATGTCCAGGGTGCGAAGCAGCGAGCCGTCGCTGCCGGCGAACACGTAGGCCTGCCCCTGGTCGGTGTGTTGGTCCGCATTAGCATAGGGCGCCCCCACCGCGATGTCTGCGTACCGGTCTTCGTCTACCCTCCCTACCGCCACCGAATAGCCAAAGTAGGCGTCAGGCTGTGCGTAGCCCAGCGGCATGTCAAGGGTGCGAAGCAGCGAACCGCCGGCGCCGGAGAAGACGTACGCACGCCCCTGGTCGACGTATGTAGGCGGCGGCGTCCCGGGGCCGCCGCCGCCCACGTCCTCCTCGGGCGCCCCCACGGCGATGTCTGCTTTCCCGTCGCTGTCCACGTCCCCCACCGCTACCGACCGGCCAAAGCCAGAGTTAGTCTGTGCACCGGGGTCGGTCAGGGGGGACCAAGCAAGCGGGGAGCCGTCCGCGCCGGAGAAGACGTAGACCTGCCCCGCAACGCCGATTTCCTCGTCGCCCGGGGCCCCCACGACGATGTCCGCCTTGCCGTCGATGTCGTCGTCCAGGGCGTTGGCGCACTGGGCGCCGGTCTCCGGAGGGCCCACCGCTGGGCAGCCATCGTTGATCTTGCCGTCGGCGTCGTCGTCCAGGGCGTTGTTGCACTGGACGCCGGTCTCCGGCGGGCCCACCGCCGGGCAGCCATCGTTGATCTTGCCGTCACCGACATCACTCACCGCCACCGACGAGCCGAACCTAGCGTTGGCCCGCCCAGCGGCAATGGTCAGGGGGGACCAAGGGAGCTGCGAGCCGTCGGCGCCGGAGAAGACGTAGACCCGCCCCTGGAGGAGATTGGCACCCACTTGCTCCCAGGGCGCACCCACGACGATGTCCCCCTTGCCGTCGCCGTTCACGTCCCCCACCGCCACCGCCTGGCCGAAGTCGGCATAGGCTTGCGGGTTGCTGGTAGTCAGTGTAAGGAAAGGCGGCACGCAGGCGGAGCCCACGACGGCCACCGCCAGGGCGATCAGTGCTACTGGAAGCACGCGCAAGGTCTTCATTTCCAATGCCCCCTCCCGGCGTAGACTGCGGGGTCCGCGTCATCCCCGTCGCCGCATGCCCACGAAACGAATAGCGGTCGCCGGGCGTTCGCCCCAGCGGCCGCTACCCAATCTTGATTGGCCCGGCCGGGAAACCACAGCGCCCGTACGCCCACCTAGGCCATCCGGCGCTTGGCATACCCGGCCATGCCCGCTAGAATAGATATGCACGGGGTGACCACCTTGTGCACCGGCCCCGGCGGTGAGCCCCACCGTTCGGGGCCTCTTGATTGGCTTTCGCCTCCAGCTCTAACGCTACGGTCTTGTAGCTTGCTCCTTAGATCACAAACCGGCCCGTCAGGGTCGGCGCTGCTACCGGCTATCGCACGCCGCACAGACCTGCAGCTGCGTTGCCCATCGCGCTGCGCCGCTCCCCAACAGCGTTTAGAGCGCAATCATTGTAGACCCTTCGGAGCTTTTGTCAAGCCCTTATGTCTCGCTTCCACAGCATGCGCGACCGAAATCGCCTGCGGCGTGACGCTGGCTGGCCTGCCTCGAGGAGACCTACGTCAGCCACCGGCCCCACAGTTTCCTTCTCGTCGCAACTGAGCCAAGGTTCAGCCGCCCAGAGCCGTAGACGTTGTCTTTGCCGTACGCGCCCAGCGAGATGGCCTGCCTCTCCAGGAAGCGCTTGATTTGAGCGGGGCGATATGTCCGGAAGGCCTGCTTCACGAGAGCGGCAGCTCCAGCGACGTGTGGCGATGCGGCGGAGGTGCCGGCAAAGCCGGACCGGCCATAGGTGGCACCGCTTACCCTGTCGGGCCCGACGAGGTCGGGCTTGGTTCTGCCATCCTCGGTTGGCCCCTGTGAACTGAACGGCTCGATGGTGTTGGGGCTGGACCACGGGACGGCGCCGACAGTGATCGCATCCGCATTGTCCGCCGGGATCAACAGGCTGCTAGCCGCCACTGTGTATTCCATCGGCTGGGGAGAGTCGATGTAGATGTGGAAGTGAGAAACCCCCGTAGCCCGGTAGCGGTAGATGGCGATGCCGTACGACCCACTGGAAGGAGCCCTAAACAGGAACTGCTCTGCGGGGGGAGCGCCAACGCAGTTCTGAACGTTTGCCGTGCACCCGATCAGATTCGAGGCGTCGTCGAACAGGCACAGATCGTAATCATTACAGGAGGCGCCCCAGGGATCGTCCCACTTCAGTCCCACCCACATGAAGTCGCCAGCAAGCAGGTGGTGGACACTGTTGGTTTCGTCGGCGGTGGTGAAGTTGTGCCAAGGATCACCATCTGGGTTGTACCAGTCGGCAGCCCAGTGGGCACCCGCCTCGTTGCCGGCTCCGTTCGCCCAGACGACGCCATGCGACACTGCCCAACTCACAACGTCATTTGCGAACCCCGTGCCGTTTCCCGGCCCGCAGACCGCACACCCCATGGAGAAGTTCACCACATCGACGCCCTGATCGACGATCCAACTGACGGCGTTGGCCAGCTCGGGGTCCGTCTCGAAGTTCACGAGGTAGAGCTGGGCACCAGGAGCCACCTCGTGCACGATCTCAGCAACGGCAGTCCCGTGCACCTCGCCGCCGCCGGTGATGTCTTGGTCTGACCTGAAGGACTGTGTGATCACGGAGCTCGGCAGTTCGCTGCCCAAAAGGGACGAATAGCCCGCAAATCCGGCATCCAGAACCGCCACTCTCACACCGCGGCCGGTGATCCCGGCGCTCTGCCAGGCCTTCGCATTCACGAGGCCAACGCCCTCTCCCATCACTTCTGGGAAATACCTAGTCGGCTGCCGCACGAACCGCACCCCTTCGGCATTCGACAGGGCCTCTAAGCCTCGGACCGGCGCCAGGACCTGGACTAGCTCCCCGTAGCTCGTCTCTACGACCATTCCCTGAAGGGCCACCGCACCAGCGACAGCGCTAGCTTGCCCAGGTTGGGCCTCAACGATGACCCGCGTTGCAGTGTCGTGAAGGGTGATCCCCGAACGCCCCGCCTCGGCCGACAATCCGGCCAAGCCGCCCGCCCGCTGAGCTTCCACGAGCTGCCAGAGTGAGGATTCGAGCTTGGAAGGCCCCTTCGCTGGAAGGGTGCTGATGTCTAGGTGCAGCTCAGCGGGTGGAGATGAGCCGACGTCCACGGGGTCGAACGTGGGGTGATCGGCGTGCGCCGAAGACCAACAGATAAGCAGCAACCCTGCAAGGAGCGGAAGGAGCCTAGCGAGCCCCATGACCGTCCCCCCTCGCCTGCTCAGCAAACGCCCTATTCCACTGCCGGACGCCGCAGTGATCACACAGGGAGGCGGTCATCTGGCAGACGACGAGCCGGCGAGCCGATTGTGCGCCATCCAGGTTAGCATGTCAAGATCACGCAACAATCTCTATCGTGCCATCTCCGGGTGACACTTGGCTGGAACCCTAGTTCGAGGTGCTGCTGCAGTGTGGTTCATAGTGCCAGGGAACAGTAAGAGCTTTCGGACGCAGGCTGCCGAAGGGGGCGTCCAGCCACTGGTTTTGACCTATGGACGCGCCATTCGGTTGGAGGGTCGGGGGGGATTTCGAACCCACGACTCCCGGATTAAAAGTCCGGGATCCTTCCGCCGAATTAGCAGCTCGACGGGATCAGGGGCCGCGAGCGGGTATGCGACATGGTCTGGCAGTAGACCAAACGAGCCCTGATCACCTGCCTGGAAAGCAGGGGCTCGCCCGCTGGCCGCTCGTTACATGCGTTGTTACATCTAGTGGGGGCTGGAGCGGGAGACGGGAATCGAACCCGTGTGACCTGCTTGGAAGGAACAAGCTGACCACACAGGTAGAGGCTAATTGCTAACCCCTCAGATTCGAAAATCGGGGTGAAACCGGGGTGAAATCGGGGTGGAAATGAGCTGTCGCTTGACGCTGAGGCGAACAAGTGTTCAAAGCCGAATCCCGTTGCCTCGACAGCGGCTTTGCCAGACCGATGCCAACCCGTGTGCGGTGGCGCTTTTCAAGCCTCCCGGCCCTAGCCATCGGCGATCTTTGCGCCCTGCGTCCATGGGTCCAGCTCACCTGAATCGAAAAGTGCCCGCCTGAATGCGCTTCAGGTGGGCACTTTTCGTAGCTGCGCCCGGCCGTGGCGGCCGAATTCTCTCGGCAGAGTCCCGGGGGACGTGCGTCAGCCGAGTCTGGGCATCCGGCTCAGGGCATAGCTGAAGCCTCTGCGGCGTACCAGCCCATCGCCCGAAGCTGGCCGCCGAAACTCAGTGCGACGATTGCTGAACGCGGCCCAGCCCTCAGAGCGTGAAGCTCCTTAGAGAAAGTTGTTCTGGGTCAGGAACTGCAGGAGCCGCTCGGCGACGATTTCTGGCGGCCCCTGAATGACGTCACCGTGACGCTCCTCCATGCCACCAGAGATGATTCTGTTGCCAGCGTTCCTCGGGCGAGAGGCCACTGTCGGGGATGAACAAGCCTTTGGTGACTGGCTTGGGCGGCGACAGACTCACTACCCGAGCGAAGGAGCCCGCCTCGCCCACCTCGTCAGGGCGGAGACCCAGGTCGGCCAGACTCCGGCGGGCGACGTCTGTCCTCTGCGACTCAAAGAGAAGCCGTAGCTTCGGATAGCGGGGACGATTGATCCCCTCCTCGACCGCGAACAGGGCGGGCAGAGGACAGCGAAGCAACTCTCGCCGGCCTCGCTCCAGTCGGCGTTGAACCAGTGCTTCGCCGTCCCTCACTTCGAGCTTGACGACACTGGTCACGGCTGGCAGGCCGAGAATTTCGGCTAGCTGAGGGGCGACCTGTCCCGTATCGCCGTCGCTGGCCCGGCTACCACAGAGGACTACATCGGCACCTAGTTCCCTGATGGCAACGCCCAGGATACGAGCGGTGGCCAACGTGTTGGAGCCGCGGAAGGCCTCGTCCCAGAGGAGAAGGGCCTTGTCGGCCCCCAGGGCCAGGCAGCGGCGCAGGACTGACTCGTTTTGGGGCGGGCCCATGCTAATGGCCTTCACGTCGCTGCCCGGGATACGATCCTTTAGGCGCAGGCCCTCCTCCAGAGCGTGCTCGTCGGCTGGATTGAGCATGTGCCTCAGACCGTCCTCCTCGAGAGCGGCCTTCCCCGGCATCAGCGGCAGCGGCTCGCTGGTATCCACCACTCTGGCGACGCAAACAACCACCTTCATCGAGCTTGTCACCTCACGACACTTGCCTGGCGGCAGGCACGTTGGCCAGCGTCCGCAGGACCTCCTGGTCCTCAGCCGTCCCTCGCTCCTGCCGCAATCGACGCAGCCGCTCGACCAGCAAAGGCAGAACCTGATGCACATCGCCCACTATCTTCACGTCGGCCATCTGGAAGATGGGGGCATGGGGGTCCTGGTTTATGGCGACTACGGCCTTGGAATCCCTCATCCCCACGACATGGTGATTCGCGCCGGAAATACCACAAGCGATATACAGTCGGGGCGCGACGGTCTTGCCGCTCAGCCCCACCTGTCGCTGATAGGGGGCCCAGCCCACGTCCACCGCTGGCCTGGAGGCGGCCACGGCGGCGCTCATGAGGTGAGCCAGCGTTTCGACTAGATGGAAGCCCTCTTCGCTACCGACGCCCCGTCCGGCAGCGACGATGACCTCCGCCTCGGTGATGTCTAGGGCTGAGGGAGGAATCTTGGTGACTTCCTCCAGGCGGAGACGCAGGCACTGGGGCGATAGGCCTACGTCCAATGCAACTACCTCCGCCTGACGGCTGGGGTCCGGCCGGTTGGCGCGCACCGCCCCCGGCTGAAGAGTTGCCATCTGAGGCCTAGCCTGGGGGCAGACGACCCGGCAGGACGCCTTGCCGCCATAGACGGGGCGAGTCATCACCAGGAGTCCATCCTTGCTCAGGTCGAGGCCGGTGCAATTCGAGGCCAGGCCGGCGCCCAGGCATGCCGCCACACGCGGGGCCAGATCGCGCCCCTGATCCGTGCCACCCCAGAGGACGATAGAAGGAGCTTGGTGACGGATGAGGTCGGCCAGAAGGGGGGTATAGGCGTCGGGGTTGTAGTGGGCCAGGAGAGGGCTTTCGACTACATAGACCGTATCGGCGCCGCAATGACCGAGGAGGGGCGCGAGGCTACGAACATCATCGCCCAGCAGGACCGCCGCCGCCGACAGGCCCAGCCGATCGGCCAGCTCGCGCGCCTGCCCCAGGAGCTCGAGGGTGATATTCTCTGCCTGGTCGCCGGTATGGTCGACGACAACCCAAACGCCGCGCGCGAGCCCTGCTTGCATGGCCCCACGCGGTCGCGCCCCTACCGGAGCCGCCGGGTGGTGCGGGCCATCGCCAGTCTGCGCTCTCTCACCTTGCCTCTAGCTTCGGCTCAGGCTCCAGAAGCGCCCCGTCTTGCCCAGCTTCGCCAACGTCATGACCCACTCCGGCATGAGTTGGGGGAGCCGGAGCAGATAGTCGGGCTGCAGTCGCTCCCGGAACATGCCCGTGCTGAAGAGGGTGGCATAGTCGGCCAGGGGCATAGTGCCGTCAGCGCTCTCGGGCTCGTACAGCGACCAGTTGCGGACGTGCTCTTCCGACCGGAAGAGGTTCATGGTGCTTCAGGCTCTGGCAATGTCATCGCGCCAGCGCGAGAAGGGAACGTTCACGTGGCCGACGATGGTGGGCGGCGACGCCTCCAGGATCTCGCCATCGCGCATCCGCACCCGTATCGGTTGATTGCAGTCGAGGCAAGGGCAGTCGATCTGAACCTGCTTGTTGGGGAAAAGCCAGCTGACCGCTAGCGATTCAAATCCTCACTGTCCGTACCATTTCTGCTCGCCCTCT
Source organism: uncultured Chloroflexia bacterium (assembly GCA_963701285.1). Classification (GTDB taxonomy): domain Bacteria; phylum Chloroflexota; class Dehalococcoidia; order SM23-28-2; family SM23-28-2. The sequence continues at coordinate 1,543,714 of OY969584.1, forward strand.
ACGGAAATCAGGTAGTGGGTAGGAATGTTGGAAAAGGGCGCAGGGGACGCGATCACGTCGGTGCCCGGGTAGAGCCAAAAGCCTGACACCCGCCCGTCGCCGAGGTTGTGGAGTGCTTCCCGGGCCGCATCCGGGGAAAGCCCCAACTCGGTGGCGAGCTCCGTGTAGTGCGGCGCCCGGCCGTCCCGCACGATACCGGTCATGACGGCGTGATACATCCTTGCCAGGAGCTGTGGGTCCGCCATAGTGCCCCTCCTTCGCTCAGGACCCCATATCACCAAGGCGCTCCCAGATTACCACAGACGCTGACGATCGCAAGAGGGCACGGTCTGTTGGACCCTCGTTGCAGCGGCCCTCCTAGCTGCAGCTACACCACACCCCTTGACGGCACGCCGGGACCCAAATAGAATGGTTAACCAGTCAATGACCGTCCGGTCAGTCAAGTACCCAAGGAGGGCGTGACCAGTGACACGAGCGCTGACGCTGCCGCAGCAACGCAAGGAGGAGACGCGAGTCCGCATCCTGGAGGCGGCCTACCGCGTTTTCGGTCGCCGGGGCTACGAGGCGGCAACCGTGGAGGAGATCACGGCTGAGTGCGGCATCGCCAAGGGAGCGCTCTATAGCCACTTCGCCAGTAAGGAGGAGCTCTTTCGCACCGTCCTCCTCGAGCACGTCCGCCGCCGGTCCGAAGAGGCCGCCGCCCGCCTCGGGCCCGAGCTGCCGCTCCGTGAGAACATCCTCCGCATCATCGAGGCCTCCTGGGCAACGTGCCGGACGGACCCCATCTGGTCGCCCTTGTTGATCGAGTGCTGGGCGCTGGCAAGCCGCAACGAGTGGGGACGCCAGGCGGTTGCCGCCTTGTTCGACCACTGCTCTGCCGCCCTCGCTCGCTTCCTCTCCGGCGCGAAGCGCGCGGGCCTCGTTCGCTCCGATGTGGATGTGCAGGAGGCCGCCCGGCTCTTCCTCGCCGTGAACGACGGCCTTGTCCTACAGTGGCAGACACAGCCGGACAAGGTGGACCCCGAGGACTTCCTCGGTCCCATAGCCGACATGATTACGCGTTACTTGGCCGCCGAGGAGGTCAGCGGGGCGAGGTCCGGGCGAAAGAGCGGGCGGTGACGGTGGCGGAGTACAGGCACCCGGAAGTGCTGGCCGCGACGGAGTGGTTGGCCGCACACCTCGGCGATCCGTCGGTCCGTGTTGTCGACATGCGCTACTACGTCCGGGCGGCCTCGGATGGATCGTTCCGGGGCGTCTCGGGAAAAGAAGCCTATCAGGAAGGCCACATCCCAGGGGCGGTATTCGTGGATTACGCCGCCGACCTCACGGAGCCCGAGGACGACGTCCCACTCAACATCCTGTGGCCCGACCGCTTCGCGGCCCTCATGGGACGTCTGGGGATCGGCAACGAAAGCACGGTCGTCGTGTACGACGACAGCGGCGGGACCTGGGCTGCGCGGCTCTGGTGGGCCCTGCGATACTACGGGCACGATGCTGCGAAGGTTCTGAACGGGGGCCTGACCAAGTGGACTGCCGAAGGGCGTCCCCTGGAGAGGCGCACCCCCACCTTTCCCGCTGCGATCTTCCAGGCGCGGATGCGGCCCGAACTCAAGGCCACCCGCGACGAAGTGATTGAGGCCATGGGACGCCGGGACATATGCATCGTCGATGCGCTGCCGAAGGTCTTCTACACCGGCAGGGCGCGTCTCTACCCGACCCACCGCGCTGGCCACATCCCAACGGCTCGTAATTTGCCGGCGACTGCCAACGTCGACCGCTCCACCCAGACCCTGTTGCCGCCCGACGAGTTGGCGCGGCTTTGGCGGAAGGTGGACCTCAACCCGAATCAGAAGGTGATCACGTACTGCGGCGCCGGCGCCTACGGCGCCTACGACCTCTTCGTCCTATACGTCCTGGGCTACGAGAAGGTCAGCCTCTACGACGGCTCGTGGATGGAATGGGGGGCAAACCAGGAACTGCCCCTTGAAACGGGTCCGGACAACAGGACTCTCGGTTCAGGTTAGCTAAGGAGGTACCGATGGCTCGCGTAGCGCTGTTGGATCCCGACCAGGCCACAGGCAAGGCTAGGGAGGTGTTCGAGAGGGTCAAGAGCTACTACCGGATGGTCCCCGGCCTCCAGAAAGGGCTGGCCTACCTTCCCGAGACGACGGACGCCCTGTGGAGCCTGAGCCAGGCTACCGTGCGAGAGGGCAGCATCCCTGAAGAGCTCAAGCGCGTATTTTTCGCCGTTACGGCCTATGAGGTCGAGTGCGAGTATTGCACCGCGGCCCACATGATCGCCCTGCGCCGCGAGCGCTGGAGCAGCGAAGAGTGTGTGCAGGTGATGGAGGGCAAGCCTTCGCCCCGGCTCTCGGACAAGGAGAACGCGGCCGTGGACTTCGCGCGCGTCCTCGGGCGGCGGCCGGCAGCGGTCACCGACCAGATGGTCGACGACCTCCGAGCCATAGGTTGGACCGACGCCGAGATCGTCGAGATCGTGGCGTCAGTAGCCCTAATGCGCTACACCAGCACGGTGGCCGTCGCGCTGGACGTGCCGCTGGAGAAGGCGATGGAGGGCCTGGGCGTCAAATCGCGGGGTCCCGCTTGACCGTCGCGATCACTGAACGCGGCGAGGATTGCCGCGTCGTCATTGCGTCTTGTGAGTCCGCCGGGGTTGGCAGAAGTTGCTCTCGAAACCTTCGTCGTAGGTGGCAGTCGCGACCAGCCCCCATAGCGAGCAGGCGGAGTGAGCCACTGGGAAAGGGGCGGAAACCATGGCCATGAGACGAGAGGCAGCTCAGGTGGAGTTCAGGCACCTCTTCACGCCGCTCAAGATCGGTACATTTACCGTTCGGAACCGGATCCTGAGCACGGCCCACCTCACCGGCTACGCGCACGATGGCCTTCCATCGGAACGCCATCTCGACTACTGGGTTTCGAAGGCGAAGGGGGGCATCGGCCTCATCGTCACCGAGGATCAGGCCGTCCACCCCACCGCTGCCACCGACTCCTTCGTTATCCACGCTTACAGGGACGAGTGCATCGAGCCCTTCCGCCGGATCGTATCTGCTGTGCACGAGCATGGGGCGAAACTGGTAGCCCAGTTGTGGCATCCGGGCAGCATCTTCTACGGGTCACGAGAAGGTAGCCTGCCTTTGTGGTCCAGTGCGGCTAACCCCGGCTCGTTCCACGCCGAGATCGCCCATGCCATGGAGGTGGAAGAGGTCGAGGAGGTGATTCAGGGCTTCGCCGAGTCGGCACGGCGCATGCGGGAGGCTGGCCTGGATGGCGTAGAGCTTATGGGTACGCACGGCTTTCTTATTGAGCAGTTCCTGTCGCCTCGCACCAACGACCGCAGCGACGCATACGGGGGCTCGGAGGAGAACCGCCTTCAGTTCATCCTGGAAGTCATCGATGCGGTGCGGGCCGCCGTTGGGTTGGACTTTACCGTGGGCATCCGCATCAGCGGTGACCAGTTTCAGGCCGGTGGCCTTGGCCTCCAGGACATGCGGAGAATCATGCCCAGACTCACCGCCTCGGGCAAGCTGGACTATGTCAGCGTGACGGTCGGCGCCGGCGGCGCCCCCATCCCGCCTATGTACATGCCTGGCGCTCCCTACGTTTACTTGGCGGCGGGGATCAAGGAGGTGGTGGACGTGCCGGTGTTCTGCGTGGGGCGGATCACTGAGCCGGCAGTGGCCGAGGGCATCCTGGCTAACAATCAGGCCGACATGGTGGGGATGACCCGCGCGAACCTGTGCGACCCCGAGTTGCCTAACAAGGCGCGAGAGGGAAGGCTAGACGAGATCCGCCGCTGTATCGGCTGCAGCGAGGGCTGCTGGGCCCGTATCTACCATACCCTGCCTATCACCTGCGCCCTCAATCCCAGCGCCGGGCGGGAAAAGGAATTGGAGATCGTTCCCGCGCCGGTGAAGAAGAAGGTGATGGTCATTGGTGCGGGCATAGCCGGCATGGAGGCGGCACGGGTGGCGGCCCTGCGAGGCCACTCTGTCTCCTTGTACGAGAAGGACGAGCAGTTGGGAGGCCAGCTCCAGATCGCAGCCAAGGCACCCGGCAGGCAGGACATGGCCGAACCGGTGCGCTACTACGAGTACCAGTTCAGGCTACTGGGAGTCGATGTCCACCTGGGCCGCACGGTGGATGAGAAGACCATCGGGGAAGTCAGGCCTGACGCCATCATCGTGGCTACCGGTGGACCGCCGGCCGCAGCGTCTTTCCTAGGAGCGACGCAGCCGAACGTGGTGCAGGCCCGGGACGTGCTAGTGGGCAAGGTCCAGGCGGGCAAGAAGGTGGTGCTGCTGGCTGAGGACCGGGGAATGGAGGGCCTAACGACGGCGGACTTCCTGTGCGACCGCGGTTGTGAGGTGGAGATGCTCGTGCCGTGGGGGGCGATAGCGGGCTTCCAGGTAGAGCCGCTGACCCTTGCCTTTGTGCTATCGCGGCTGTATACGAAGGGGGCTGTGCTAACCAACAGCATGCAGATAAAGGCAGTGCGGGAGAGCACTGTGGTGGCGACCAATATCCTCACTCGCCAGGAGCGCATCATCGAAGGGGTGGACACCGTTGTCCTGGCCCTGGGCAGCGTGGCCAACAACAACCTGTACGAGGCTCTCAAGGGCAAGGTGCCCGAGCTCCACCTTGTCGGGCAGGCGCTGGCCCCGCGCAAGATGCTCGATTCCACCTTGGACGGCCTGCGCGTCGCGCGGACGATCTGAGCTTGGAGAGGAGTCGAGTATGTTCTGCGAGGAGAAATGCGACTTCTGCGGTGACTGCCTAACCCGCTGCGCTTACGTGGACTATGACAAGAAGCGCGCGGCGAGTGAGATTCGGGCTCTGATCGACGGCAAGGAAGCTCCAATCCTTTCTAGCTGCATTACCTGCTATGCCTGCAACGAGTACTGCCCCCAGGAGGCCCGTCCCTTCGACCTGATCCTCGAGCAGATGGAGGAGTACCATTCGTTTCCAGCCTCTCCGGAGATGGTCGCTGACCAGGAGGCATTCTTCACTCCCGGCACTGCAATCAAGCTGGCGGAGACCGGCGACACGGTGGTGTCGGCGTGCGTGTTTGGGAACACGGAGGCGGAGCTATTCCAGGGGCGTCTTTTCGAGGGGCTTCCCCTGCTGAAGGGAAGGCACTTCTTCTGCTTCATCCTTTTCGACCATCTGGGAGCGGGCTCCATCACCAAGAAGCACATCCAGGGCTACGTCGATAGTCTGGCGGCCAGCGGCGCGAAGGAAATCATCCTCTTCCATGACGATTGCTGCGGGGCGTTGGTGGACGTTGCCCCCCAGATCGGCGTGACGGTACCTTTCCGCCCGGTCCACATTGTCGAATACCTGCGGGAGTACTTGGAGAGCCACAAGGACGAGCTGCGACCACTGAATCTGCGTGTCGCCTACCAGCGATCCTGCGCCTCCCGGCTCTCACCGGCGAAAGAACCGGCGCTCGACGCCATATTTCAGCTCATCGGCGTGGAGCGGGTAGAGCGACGCTATGACCGAGAGAGCGCGCTCTGTTGCTCCGGCGCCATCGCGCAGTGGGACGGAGAGCGAGCCGCCGCCCTCCGCGCCCGCAACCTCGAAGACGCCAAAGCGGCGGGCGCCCAGGCGATGTGCTACCTCTGTCCGATGTGCCGTCGCGTTCTCTCCGCCGACGCCGAGAGCAAGGGGTTGGCGAACTACCACATCATCGAGCTGGCGCGAATGTCGCTGGGAGAGCTGCTGAGGCCGTAGACAGCGAGCTTGTCAGCTCATAGGGGGTGGGCCATCAAGTCTCGGTGGCGATATGCGGTGCTCGCCCCCGCTCTGATGGCAACTTCCCTGCTGCTGGTCGCTTGTGGGGGAGAGAAGGAAGCTGCTCCTGCGACCACCCCGACGGCATTGGCATCGCCGACCGCCGCGGCGACACCTACGGCAACGCGCACACCCGCTTCCCCCACACGGGTAGCTGCGGCAACGCCTGAAGCCGCGCCACTGGCCGAGGGACTGCCGTCTCCAACAGGCGAGGCGACAGAGGAGGCTGTGCAATCCACACTCACCGAGGTTCCCCCAGAACCCACGGAGGAGCCCCCACCCTCTACACCGAGTCCACCACCGCCCACTCCGACCACGCCCGCACTCACACCGGCGCCTACGCCCAGTCGCACGCCATCGCCCACGCCGACCAGCACGCCGTCACCTACACCTGAGGCTACCCCATCGCCGACGCGCGCGCCTGGTGGGGGGTGAGGATAGTTGAGGATAGCCTGCGGGACAGGCTAGGCAGTGTTGGGTGTCAGCAAGAGGTCATGAACGGCACGATCACCGGGGAGCCGCCAGAATCATAAGGCCTTGGGACTCGATTATCTTGAACGGGCCGGAATTGTCCACATCTTCTTCTCTCGGTCATCGGCAGATGGCCCTTTTCCATGAAGAAGAGTGCCATCATCATTGTCCTCCAGCGATAGGACGGGTGAATCAACTTCTCTTCCTGTCACTCCATCGCCGTCGGGCCTACCTGAACCGCCGCTACAAGCTCCTGAGTATCTCCGCCACCAAGAAGTATGCCGCGAACAGGATCAGGAACACGCCGAAGGGTCGCCTCAGATGGACTTGCCGCTGCCAGACGGATACGCGGGCGCCAAGATATGTCCCGGGAATCACCCCGATGGCCAGGTAGAACGACAGCCAGCCGTCGATATGCCCCAGCAGGGCATGGGTCACCGTCCCCGGCACGGCCAGGAAGGCCACGCAGATAAGCGATGTAGCCGCCGCTTCGCGCATTGTAGCGCCGAAAAGCAGCACGAAGGCGGGAACAAGTAGGAAGCCGCCCCCGTTCGCAAGCAGTCCCGAGAGAACGCCGACGCCAATCGCAACCGGCAGCAGACCGAGGGTGGGCACGCTTCTCCAGCGTGCCGACCGGCGGGCCGATTCGGCAGCGGTGTACGGGTTCAGGCGCAACATCTCGATGCCGACGCCCAATACAGCCCCTGCTACGAGGAACATGAGCCAATGGCCCGGCACCCAGCGCGTAAGCAGTGCTCCGGCCACCACGGCCGGTAGGCCACCCACCACCGTCCAGACCACCGCACGCCTGTTGACCAGCCCCTTTTTGAGATAGGCGGCCAGACCGGCAATCGCAGTCGGGAACGTGGCCGGCAAGGGTGATGCGAGAGCGATAAGGCTGGGCGTGCTGAGGGCGACGCGAAGAAGGGGCGTCGCGATACTACTCCCGCCGACGCCGAAGAGACCGGACAGTACGCCTATCGCGAAGCCCAGCGCGACCGTAACAGCGTCGTGCTCCATTCGAAGCCCGGTCCTCACACGTCACAGGCTGCGGACAGACGCGTCCTCGTCAGGGCCGACCTCGCCGTCGTCAAGTGTTGGTGGTCCGTAGTATAGACGATCGTGTCGATCGTATCCCGCCGAGAGGGCATCCACCCCACAGTCTATTACGCCTGGCTGAAGGACTTCATGGAGACGGGGAAGGCCCGGCTCCATGTGGATAGCGCCCGCGATGCCACTCAGGCGGAAGTGAAGGCTCTGAAGCGAAAGAGCAATCAGCTGTAGCAACTGGTAGCTGAGCTGTCGCTGCAGGTGCACATCCTGAGAAAACAGCCCCACCCGGCCTCGACTGAAGAGGCGATAGCAGCGGATGACGGCCCAAGAGAAGGCACAGGTGCTGACTGAGTAGCAGCCTCACCCTTGTCTGCGCGAGAGGTATTGCGCTCGTTACGTATCGCTGAAGCTACCTACTACCGGTGGAAGCGGCGGCCGCAAATGGGGAGTGGCTGGCTGGGCCCAGCCCACCGCTTGCCGCGTCGTCAGCCGCAGTCTGCCCCTCTTGCGGGACGCCCGATCGTCTCCGGAGTGACAGGTGCTTTCCCCGCGCCCGGCCGCCATGCAGTGAGCCACCTGATGGGAAACGGCATGCCGAGACGGATGCCCTCCTTGCGGCAGGCACTGCGGCAGGCGCCGCAACTCATGCACTCCTCCTGGTCGATGGTCACCCGCCTGGTCTCCTTATCAACTGCCAGACTCTGCGCGCTGCAGTTCCTGGAGCACAGCTGGCACCCCACGCACGACGCCTCCGGCACCAAGCGCAGCAGGCTGAGCCGCGCGGCCACCGCGAAGATGGCACCCATCGGGCAAAGGTAGCGACACCATGGCCGGTAGACAAACGCGGACGTCACCATGATAGCTGCCAGCATGGCCAGGGGTACTAGAGGCCCACCCAGATCCCAAGCTACCTTGAATGGGTCCCAGTTCTCGAAGACAGGCTCCCCGGCCAGAGCCACCAAAGCAATAAGGGACACAAGCGCGACGTACTTCAGGTACTTGAGCCGCCTATGCAGCGGGGGCGGCACCGTGATGGCGTTCTTCTCGCTATGAACGATTTCCTGCAGACCGCCCGCCGGGCACACCCACCCGCAGTACAACCTGCCAAAGAGGAGGGTGGCGAGGAGGGGAATGGCGAGCGTCACCAGGAACGCGACCTTCAGGGTGGTGCCACTCAAGACAAGGTTCTGGACGGCGCCGAGCGGGCAGAGGCAGCCGCCAATGTAGAACCCCAGGTAGCCGACCGAGACGAGTATGATGACCCTGCGCAGTCGTTGATAGCCTCTCAGATATGCGAAGGTGGCCATAGCGAGCAGAACGACCGTCCCGATCGTCTTGGGGTCCTCGAACGTCCTGACAACTTGTGATCCGATGCCGCTGGTGCCGCCCGATGTGGTGCCAGCTCTGCCGCTCTCTACTGTCGTGGGTGAAGATGGAGCCACGGACTCCGGTGGCGTCGTCGGGTCCGGCGTTGGCGAAGGCTGGCCCGTGGGCGTAGTTGGCGACGCGGCCGGCTGAACATCAAACGTGGCGACGGCGGTGTCGCCACCCTTGGAGCACTCACGGATGACTGTCAGAGTCGCCTCGCCGGGTTGAGTGAAGCTGACCGCCAGTTCCTTCTCGTGCCCGCCCTCGATCTCCCGCCAGGCGGCTTCGGACACGATATCCAGGTTCTCTGCCTGGATGATGGTTTCTTCAATGGGCGTGATGCAGGTCCTGTGAGTCTGGATGACCGTGACAACAACTTGCTGCTGGTCGCCCACTGACGGTTCCCCGCTCGACGGGTTGATGGAGATCTCACATGCCAAGGCAGGCGACGCTTGCAGAAGGGCCAGGACTCCGACGATGCCTACCACCATCGCCGTCATCAGCCAGCGCCTGGGACCAGACACCGCGCTGATAATGGCTAGCATCATCGATCTCCCTCCTTCACCCGCAGGCCGTATCCTGCCGACTGTATCGTCCCCTGCTCTTCGCCGTCACCGCCAGCACCCGAGACAGCCGCTGAGCAACGCCGGCAAGCCCAGTTTCCTGCGCGTCCTCATCCCTTCTTCCTTGCTGCTCGGGTTTGGACAGCGGGGGCTCCACTGGGAGCCCCCGCTGTCTGCTCTCGCCTCTCCCTGATGCTCCGCCCAGGCTGACTAGCGCCCGTAGCGGTGCGACTGATCGGGGCCTGTCCCCTCGCCGGATTCGCCGTACCCGCTGCCGGCCGCCACCGGGCCATGGGGGCCCGTGCCGTCACAGGTGCCATCCCTCAGCGCCTGCCCAGCGCCTGCCTGCGGCCCGTGCGGCCCCTGCTCACCTGCCATCCGCTGGAGCATGACCTGCGCCCTCTCCGGGCTGATGGTGCCAGCCGCCACGGCCTCTTCTACGGCGGCCTCGCGCGCATCGGCGACTGCCTGCTCGAAGACGGTCAGGTCGGTACCCTTCTCCTCCAGGAGCACCGGGATCGTCTTGCCGCCGTCGAGTTCGGCGAGCAGTTGCTCTTCGGTCAGGCCGGTTAGGTCCGCCGCGACTGCCAAGGGGATGTCTCGCCCGCCGATGGCGGTACCGTTGCCCGCCTGCGGGTCGGGTCCGGCCGCCAACACTGTGCCGAGCAGTACCCCCGTCACTGCCAGGACCGCCACGGCCACTCCTACCGTCAGGCCCAGTCTCTTCAACATCGTTCCTCCTCCTTTCCTTCCTCTCGATGCTTTCGTTGAGAACCGGTTCGCTTTCCATCTTCAGAATAAAGGGCCGGTGTGGAGCGGCGATGTGGTGCCCATGGAGATTCCATGAAACCTGAGGGACAGGGAAGCGAACTCAAACAGACACGAAGTCACCACAGGTTCTCCAAGAAACATCCACAAATTCGGGTTACACTGATAGGGAGACAAGGCCGGACTCGGAGGGAGCGGATGAAAGAGAAGATCCTGGTAGTGGACGACGAGAAGCAGATCGTCGACATAGTGCGGGCCTACCTGGAGAAGGACGGCTATCGCGTTGTGGCGGCCTATGACGGTCGGCAAGCGCTAGAGGTTGCGGCACGCGAACGCCCTGCCCTACTTGTCCTCGACCTGATGCTGCCGGAGATGTCGGGCTGGGACGTGATGCGGTCTCTCCGGCAGACTTCGGATGCACCGGTCATCATCCTTACCGCCCGCGACGACCCGACGGACAAGGTGGTCGGTCTGGAACTGGGGGCCGACGACTACGTGGTGAAGCCATTCGAGCCGAAGGAACTGCTGGCCCGCGTTCGCGCCGTGCTGCGCCGCTTGCGGCCTCCGGAGGCGCGAGACATCATCACAGTTGGCGACCTGACAGTCGATCCAGGTCGGTACGAGGTTCGCCTGGGAGATCGGCGAATCGATCTGACGCCTACGGAGTTCGCCATCCTTCAGCTCATGGCCCGCCATCCCGGCATGGTTTACACCCGCTTGCAGCTGCTAGAGGCGATCCATGGTGATGCCTACGAGGGCTATGAGCGGGCTATCGACAGTCATATCAAGAATCTGCGCCAGAAGCTTGAGCCCGATCCGGGGCAGCCGCGATACATCCTCACCGTGCACGGTGTCGGCTACCGCCTGAGGTCCAGCGATGTTTCGTAGCCTGCACGCCCGTCTGGTACTGGCCTTTCTTCTAGTCGTCGCTGTCGGCATTGGCATTGGGGCGCTGGTAGCGGGGCTCACCACCACTCGCGAGTTCGGTTCCTACCAGAGGAGCAGCGACACCGCCTACCTAGACAGCCTGGCGCAGAACCTGGCCAACTACTATGAGACCACCGGCAGCTGGGCGAATGTGCAGGCAGTGTTCACCAACCTGCCTGCGACTCCCGGGCGTCTTCAGCTCCAAGACGCCTCGGGGGCCATCGTCGCCGAATCGACGCCTGGCCGCGGGCCTGGCGGGCCGGGTCCGAGTAGCCCCGTGGGCGCCGGAGGCCAGGACAGGGGACAGATGGGAGGACAGGGCGCCCAAGGGCCGATGGCTGGCGGGCAAGCGACGGCAGGCGCGCAGGGGCCTGTCAACGAAGGTGCGCCCCAGGGACAAATCAGCCGTTCCGTCCCCGTGAACGCTGGGGGCCAACAGGTGGGCACTCTCCTGATGCTGTCTGGAGGGGGAACCGCCACTCAGACAGGGGACCAGTTCATCGACAGGGTGACGACTTCCCTCGTCATCGGCGGCATGGCTGCCCTCGCTGTCGCCTTCGTCCTGGCTGCCCTGGTTGTGGGGAGCCTGACGCGACCGCTGCGCCGCTTGCGCGACGCGGCGAGACGCGTCGCCGCAGGCGACCTCAGCCAGCGGGTCGATGTCGTATCTCCAGCGGAAGTGGCCGAACTGGGAAGCTCCTTCAACCGGATGGCGGAAGCCCTCGAGGACGGCCAGCGCGCTCGCCGTCAGTTACTGGCCGACATAGTGCACGAGCTGAGGACGCCTCTGTCCGTTATCCAGGGCACGGCTCAGGGTTTCCTGGACGGCGTCATCGCCCCCGATGAGGAACACTCCTCCGTGATCCGCAATGAGGCGGCGCTGCTGAGCAAGCTCATCACCGACCTGCGCGACCTCTCCCAGGCGGAGGCTGGCGAATTGCAGCTCGAGAAGACGCCCTCTGACCTGGGCGACCTGGTAAAGCAGGCCGTCGCCGCCGTCCAGTATCGTGCCCAGGAGCAGGGAATCGAGATGCAGATCGTAGTGGCACCGAACCTGCTGCCGTGTCTTGTCGACCGTGACCGCACGCTGCAGATATTGGGAAACCTTCTGGACAACGCCCTGCGCCACACGCCTCGAGGCGGGAGTGTCACCGTCCGTGTCCATGAGCCAGCAGGCGACTTCTTGGTTGTGGAGGTAGCAGACACGGGAGAAGGCATTCCGCCTGAGCATCTGCCCCACATTTTCGAGCGGTTCTACCGCGTGGACGCGGCCCGAGCACGAGGCGGTGGGACGGGCCTAGGCCTGGCGATTGTGGGCCAGCTTGTGCGAGCACAGGGGGGGAGCGTCAGCGTGGAGAGTGAGCCCGGCAAAGGGTCTGTATTCAGGGTGCGCTTTGCCTGTCCCGGAGGCCACACGGCCGAGGGGCCTGCCATTCCCCCTGCGTCGCTGAATCTACCGAAGCCCGGGTAGTGTGAGTACCTACTGGCGGGGCTGATCGATTGAGCCAAGCAACCCGGCCGCTTCGGCAAGGACGCCGCGCACAGCAACGGGAAGCACCGCGGATGCCGGCCTGTGCGGTCATTTCCAGCACCTCCTCTTGCCTTGCGGCCAGTGGTCAACCCCGCTGAGCCCCCGCCGCGCTCAGCCCATCTTGATCTGCCAGTCGTAGGGGATCTCCGAGGTGTCCCAGGGCAGGCGATACTCGTCCGGATCCTGGCGGTCATAGGGCTCGGTGGGGAAGTTGATGAGGAGAGAGGGCTCAACGCCCATGGTCTTGTAGCCGTGCACTACGCCCACCGGGATCTTCAGCAGGACGTTGTTGTCCTCGCCCAGGAAGAATTCGTCCACCTGGCCACGGGTGGGCGAGCCCTCGCGGGCGTCGTAGAGGGCCACCTTGACCATGCCCCTCACCGCCACGAGGTGGTCGTCCTGCTTGCGATGCCAATGCCAGGCCCGCACCACGCCCGGATAGTTGAGGGCCACGTAGGCCTGTCCGAACTGGCGGAAGACGGGCTCGTCCGAGCGCAGGAGCTCCATGAGGAAGCCCCGCTCGTCCGCGTGCTTTGTCAGTTGCTTGACCTCTACCCCTTCGATCACCGTGACCCTCCACTTTGCCGCACCATGTCGGTCATTGAAAGATGTACCTGGTGCCGACGCTGCCCGGGATGAAGGCGTCAGGGAAGGCAGCCGCCAGGGCGTGGGTGGCCCGCCACCCTGTGCAATGGGCTGGGGTCACCACCTGCGGCCCCAGCTCGCTCAGCGCTTCCACCGTCGGCCAGATGATGGGCTCGAAGGCCGGGGTCGCCAGGTGCAAGCCGCCGATGACCGCATGCACTTGGTCGATCCCCGTGAGCTTGCGGGCGTAGCGCAGCGTGTTGATGATCCCCGCGTGGCCGCAGCCGGTGATGACCACCAAGCCCCGGCCGCGAACGTTGGCCACCAGCGCCTGGTCGTCGTGGATGAGGGGGTCCGGCTGCCATTCCCCGTCGCGGAAGGCCTGGTGGGCGGCCATACCCTGCTCGAAATCGGTGGTGCGCTCGATCTCCCCTGTGACCAGGAGGCTGCCGCCCAGCAGCAACGACGGCTCGCGTCGCTCGATCACCGAGAATCCGGCCGCGCGGATCTTCCTCTCGCTGGTGGTGGGTAGCTCGTAGGGATCGCGGCCGGGCAGGGCGACCCGCCTTCTCAGCCAGAAGTCGGGATGAAGGACGAGCGGTGGCAGGGGCTGGAGCCGCTTCGCCAGCCCGTTCAGGCCTATCGTGTGGTCGAAGTGGCCGTGGCTGAGGACGATGGCCTCCACCTCCGTCGCGTCCACGCCCAGCACGCGCAGGTTGTGCACGACTCCGTCCACCGTCGAGCCGGTGTCGAAGAGCACCGTGCTGCGCACGCCCCCGACCGTTACCGAGACCAGGAAGGACAGGCCGTGCTCGGCGAGCGGCACATCGGCAGCCTGGCCTGTCTCCAGGAGCGGTGCCTCGATCTGGGGCAGTCTCTCCATGTCGCGCCCGGCCACACCCAGGCGCTTGGCCACGTCGGTGTTGGTGAGAAGGGCATCCATCACGTTATCGATAACCGTCAGGACCTCCACGCGGTCCACGGGGGTCAGGGCAATCTGCGACGTCATCCGAAAACCCTCCCGGCGGTGTCGCTCAGCAAAGCTACTGCTTAGCCAGCGCCTCTTCCACGTGCTGGCTGAACTCGTTGAAGGACATGAAGCCCACCACCAGGTCGCCGTCTATCAGGAAGCTGGGCGTGCCACTCGCGCCGGCGTCCGCGGCCTGCTGCGTCTGCTCCTGCACCAAAGCGATGTGCTTGTGGGAGTCCAGACAGGCATCAAACTCCTCGCGGTCCAGCCCCAGATCGCTGGCGAACTGCTTCAGCCTTTCTGGCAGGAAGGCCCCCCGGTTCTCTCCCGCCTGCATGGCGTAGAGCCTGTAATGGTACTCCCAGAAGCAGCCCTGGTCGTTGGCGCACTCGGCCGCCTCCGCCGCCAGCGTCGCTTCGTTCTGCTCCGGCGGGGCGCTGCCGCCGGTGATGGCGAAGTTGCGGAACTCCAGCTGCACCAGGCCCTTCTGGATGCATTCGCTCTCGACCTGAGGCTCGGTGAGGTCTACAAACCGCTTGCAGAAGGGACACTGGTAGTCGGAGAACTCGACAATCTTGACGGGTGCAGACTCCTGCCCGCAGATGCGACCCTCCACCGGCACGCTCCCGCTGGCGCAAAGGTGCTGGGTTGTTGCTCCTGTCGGCGAGGCGCTGGGACCCCCGCCGTCATCGGACCGAGTGGCCATGCTTATGACGACGAGGGCTCCGCCTCCGACCAGCGCAAGCGCTATGGCAACGAGGACCCCTGAGGCGGGCAGACGACGGGGCCGAACGCGGGCCGCCTCTCTTCGCTTGGACGCGCGTCGCGCAGGCATAGGCGTTCACTCCTTCCTGTGTCGAGGGCTCGCGGGTCGCCGCCTCAGCGTCTCGCTCACATCCAGGGGCGTCACCGCCGGGCGCGCCGCCTCGTAGACGCTGCGGACGGGGAGCCCTGTGAACTCCTCCCGTATGGCCGCGATGTCGTTGGCCGTCAGGGGCGCCACAGCGCAGGGCCGGAGGGGTGTGTTGATCTGCACCTCGTCCGGCGCAATTTCCCTGGCGATGGCCGCCATCTCGGCCGCAAGGCCCTTGTTGGCTTTGACGAACATCATCTCCAGCGCCAGTACGCCTCCGTATTCAGCCTCGAACAGGTCGATGCCCCGAAGGATATCCTCCAGCCTGAGGGCCGCCACCGGCCTGTTGATCCGCCGGAAGAGCTGCTCGTTGGGGGCGTCCAGGCTGGCCACGACGATATCGGCGCAGGCCAGGTCCCGGCGCACATCTTCCCTGGCCATCAGTGAGGAGTTGGTAAGGACCGCCACCGGCAAACCCAACACGGCCCGCGCCAGCCGGATGGCCTCGCCCAGGTTGCTGGCCAGGGTGGGCTCGCCCATCCCCGCGAAGGTGACGGAGTCGGCTGCCACACCCTGCACCCGCTCCAGCTCCCATCGCACGGCATCCAGAGGCACGAATTCGGACCGCTGCGTTAGGCGCCGCGCCGTCCTTCCCAGCTGGCAATAGACGCAGTCGAAGGAGCAGGTCTTGCCGTCTCGGGGCAGCAGATCCACGCCCAGCGACCTCCCCAGTCGCCAGGAGGGAACCGGCCCGTAGACAATCGAGTTCATTTGGCGGGTCGCTTCCGCTCCTGTCTCTCCATTGTGAGCAGGCCGACGCCCCTCATCTGACGGAAGGTGGCGGCCTCGCTCAGACAGCGCAGCGCCACCTCCGGATCGACCACGCGTGTGCCGGAGATGACGTCCGCTCCGTAGTCGAAGAGGACGGGTGACAGCGGCGTGGTGGGACCCAGCACCATCACGAAGCTCCCAGGCCGGCAAAGGCCAAACAGGTCCTCGATGGTGTGGTTGATGAAGGCGCTGCCGGTGATGGCGACGATGTCCGCCTCAGGAACAATGGCCTCGACCTTCTCGGCGCCCAAGTCGCCCGGCTGAGGGCGGAGCTCGAGCACTGACAGTCGCCCGGCAGCCTCCCGCAGGGCCGGCACGAAGGGGAAGTGGCCCACCAAGGCCACCTTTTTCCCCCGACCGCGCTCGATGAGCAAATCCCCAGCGTTGGCCTCCCGGCAGCGGGCCTCATCAACCTGAAGGAGGGAGTTGATGGCGGCCATTCCGATGCCGGCCTCCAGGAGGCTCTCCGAGTAGGCCAGGCTCGCCAGTTCCAGGGCGCTCCTCCCGACCAGCGTTCCGGCGTCCTGCACGAAGGTAGCGCCGTGCTCGTGCTCGTTCGGCCCCACCGTCGAGGCCAGGCCGCAGCCCCGGGTCCAGACGGCGGTCCAGAACCGCCCGACTCGCACCTCGTGGGTGGGGGCGTCCACCTTCAAGCTGGCTATCAGGTCATCGAGGATCTTCACTGGCTGCCGTTCTTTCATCAGAATCCGTACGAGTGTCTACGGAAATCCTCTCCTTCCCCGCTCCTCCCCGTATTCGCGCTGCCTCAACGGCCTCAATGAGCGCATCGGCGAGGGCATTCGTTAGGTCAGAGTTGTAGCTCTCGATGTCGCCCTCGTCGCAGAGCCGGGCCAGCTCGGGATCAACGGGTATCTGCGCCAGCAGCGGAGCTCCCGCTGCTTTGGCCATCTCGTCGGCCCTGCTCTTGCCAAAGAGATCCAGCTTCTCCCCGCTCTCCGGCAGCACCAGATAGCTCATGTTCTCGATCACCCCGAGTATAGGGACATGCATCGAGTCGCGAGCCATCTTGACTGCCTTGCGCACCACCATCGCCGTCAGCTGCTGGGGGCTGAACACGATGATGACGCCTGATAGGGGCAAGGACTGCATCACGGTGAGGGGCGCGTCAGCAGTGCCCGGCGGCAGGTCCACTATGAGACAGTCCAGCCTGCCCCAGAGGACATCTTCCCAGAACTCGGTGATGGCCTTGCCGATGAGAGGGCCTCTCCAGATGACGGCATCGTCCTCATGGGGTAGGAGAAGGTTAGTGGACATGATCTTGATGCCCGCCTGAGAAAGAACTGGCAACATGCCTGCTTCGCCCCCCACGGGGCGAGCAGTAATGCCGAACATCTTGGGGATGCTGGGGCCGGTGATGTCGGCGTCCAGGATGCCTACTTCACGACCGCGCCGTGCCAGGGAAAGCGCGGCTAGGCCCGCCACGAGGGACTTTCCCACTCCACCCTTGCCGCTCATCACCGCGATGACGCATCCAACTTCGTTGACGTCCTTACACCTGCCTTCCTCAAAGGTCATCTCCACATCGACCACATCAGGCAGGTTTCTCACCGCATCGCGCACCCTGTCGTTGAGCCAGCCCTGGACCCCCGGGTTCAGGGCTGCTGAGGCCAGGGTAATGTTCACTTTTCCGTCAGAGACAGTCACCTGGCGAACCAAGTTGAACTTCGCCAGGCTGCCCGTCGTCCCGGGGACAATCACCTCCTCAAGGCATTCTCTTATCTGCTCCTCACTCGCCATGGGCACCTCCAACAAGGATTGCCTCAGGGAATCTCCTCGCCTCAGTGTAGGCGCTCCATGAGGTCGGGCAGGTCGCCGGCCAGCAGGCGGGAAACGGCCTCCCGGATGTCCATTAGGTCGG
The DNA here is from genome assembly GCA_963701285.1 of uncultured Chloroflexia bacterium. GTDB lineage: Bacteria > Chloroflexota > Dehalococcoidia > SM23-28-2 > SM23-28-2. Next base: position 1,561,327 of record OY969584.1, read on the forward strand.
TGATGATGGGGCGGATGCCGCCGGCTTTCAGGCTCTCGTAGGCGCCCCAGCCCATGCCGCCGGCGATGAGCACCTCGCAGTCGGCGATGGTCTCCGCCATCGCCCGGTGCTTTTCCTGGGAGCCGGGGTCGTAGCCGTGCCTTTCGCCGGGGGTTAGGGGAGCGTGCGGCTGGGCGGCGAAGGTGTGGTGCCCGGCCTTGGGGCGCGTCTCTTTGGCCGTGACCTGCCCATCTTCGATGGTGATGACCACGTAGTACTGTGCTCTCCCGAAGTGCTGGCTGATGCTGACCCCGTCGTCCGATATGGCTGCGATCTTCATTCTTTGCTCCCCATGATGCCCGCCCGCCTGGCCAGCCTGTTGATATCCTCCCAAACGCGAGCCAGGTCCAGGACAAGCTGCGCTATCTCGACGATGAGCGGCCGCTCCCCGTCCTCGTGCCGGCGCCGCCGCTGCCCGCGTTCCTCTCCTGCGTTTTCCATATTGTCAGCCCCTTGTTCCATCGTCGGAAACGGCAGCGATTTTCAATTCAGGGCCCCCGTTCTCCATTACTGACCTATCCTTAGCTCGTACCTGGGTTCCCCCTCGCCCAGATGCAGGACAACCTTGACGTCCCGCCCCTCGGCAAGATGCCTTTCAGAGTCATCGATCAGCTTCTGGAGCTCAGGAGAGTTCAGGAGGGACACAAGCGCTTCATACGTTTCTTCGAGCTCCCTACTCTCGCTGCCGCCCTTCAAGAGTTCGCTCAGGCAACCCCGGTATCCCTCTTCAGCCAAGCACTTGACGCACCTGCCGGGCATCTCCCTGGTCGAATATCTCGGCTCAAGCTCGAGGCTGCGGTCCATTCCTATCTCCTCCGGCAGACGTTGTCCGCGGAGCAGGGAGGGCTGTCGCAGCGAGTGTCTCTGCCGCAGCATGTGGTGGCCTCGGCTGTCCCGCCGTGCAGCACGCCAAAGGCGGAAGGGAGTTTCTCGAGGCTCTCGCTGCCGCAGTTCGGGCACTGGGCGGGGTCGGAGTCCGGGCTGCGCAGGAAGACCTCGGAGACCTCCCCGCACCGGCGGCACCTGTAGTCGTAGATCGGCATGTCCCTACCCCTCCTCTGACGTGAACCTAGGAGCGCTCAGCCCGCTCACCAGCGAGCTGCGACAGCTTTCCAGAGATCCTCGATTCGCTGCGACACCACGCCGTCGCCATACTCCACCATGGGTACCCCCTCCGCGACGGCCTGGTTGACCCTCGTATCGAAGGGGATCCTGGCGGCCACCTCCACCGCGGCGCGACAGCAGTGGCGCTCGATGCGCTGCGAGTTCTCTTCATCCAAGTCGTACTTGTTTATGCAGACCGCAGCATCCACGCCAAAGTGGCGGCAGACGGCCAGCACCCGCTCCAGATCGTGGATGGCGCTGAGGCTGGGCTCGGTGACGATGAGAGCCAGGCTCGCCCCGGAGAGGGAGGAGATCACCGGGCAGCCGATGCCGGGGGGGCCGTCGCTGAGGATGTAGCGCGCGCCCTCCCCCTTGGCGATGGCCCTTGCCTTCTGCCTTACCACGGCGACCAACTTGCCCGAGTTCTCCTGGCCGGGGTCCAGGCAGGCGTGAACCAGAGGCCCGTATCGCGTATCGGACACATACCAGTGGCCCCCCAGAGTGTCGCGCAGCGTCACGGCTCCCGCAGGGCAGACCTGAAGGCAGAATCCACACCCTTCGCAGGAAAGGGGATCTACCTCGAACTCGTGGATGGCGTCGAAGCGACAGGCGTCCAGGCAGAGGCCACAGCGGCTGCACGCCTCCTGGTCGATGACGGCCACCGGCCGCGCCCAGAACTCGTGTGGTTCCCTGAGCGTTGGCCGCAGCAGCAGGTGGAGGTTGGCAGCGTCCACGTCGCAGTCACAGAGCACGTTGCCGGGCGCCAGCGCCGCGAAGGAGGCCAGAAGGACGGTCTTCCCTGTCCCGCCCTTGCCGCTAAGGACGACGATCTCCCGCATGGCTCACCGTTCTTGCCGCCGCCAGGTCCCGAATGTTCTCCCATAAGTCGAGGAAGGCCGGGCGCCAGCTCGGCATGCCCGCGACCAGGGTCGTTCCCCGGCAGTACAGCTCGGCGATCCGGCGGTCGAGGGGGATCCTGAGCAGCACAGGGACTTCCTCTTCCGCGCAGTGCTCCTCGATCTGCCCGTCCCCGGAGCCGTCACGGTTGATGACCACTCCGCAGGGGATCCCCAGCTTCTTCGTCAGCTCAATGGCCAGGGCCAGGTCGTGCAGGCCGAAGGGGGTGGGCTCGGTGACCAGCAGACAGAAGTCGCTGCCTTTGATAGCCTCCACCACCGGGCAGGAGTTGCCGGGCGGGGCATCGATGATCACTACGGCGGCGGGATCAGCGCGCGCCTTCACGGCGCGGGTGACCGGCCCGGGCATCGCCTCACCGATGACCAGTCGACCATGGACGAACCCCATTTCGCCGGCCGTTCCCTCCTCGACAACGCCCACCTCTCGTCCTTCCTCGCTGATGGCCTTCTGCGGGCAAACGTAGGAACAGAGGCCGCAGCCGTGGCAGAGCTCAGGAAAGAGCAGGATGGCTTTCCCTGCCACCGCGATGGCCTTGAATACGCAGGCTTCAGAGCAGAGCCGGCAATAGGTGCATCTTTCTTCGTCCACCTTGGGCACGGGGATCAGCACAGGCTGCGAGGAGCTGATAGTGGGCCGGAGCAAGATGTGGGCATTCGGCTCCTCCACATCGCAGTCCAGCAACTGGACTGGGCCCCGTCCCTCCAGCGACAAGGCCAGGCTGGTGGCGATCAGCGTCTTGCCGGTGCCACCCTTGCCGCTGGCTACAGAGAGAATCATCCGCGTTCCCCGCCGGCCAAAGCCATGGCTCTTACACCCGCCTGCCGCCACCGCCGCCGCGACGTCCGCCCATACCACCACCGCGACGTCCGTCCATACCACCACCACGACCGCCGCCCATACCACCACCACCGCGACCGCCGCCCATACCACCACTGCGACCGCCGCCCATACCACCACTGCGACCGCCGCCCATACCACCACTGCGACCGCCGCCCATACCACCACTGCGACCGCCGCCCATACCACCACCGCGACCGCCGCCCATACCACCACCGCGACCGCCGCCCATACCACCACCGCGACCGCTGCCCATACCACCACCGCGACCGCTGCCCATACCACCACCGCGACCGCCGCCCATGCCTGAGTAGGGCTTGGCCGAAGGTCCAGCCGCCGCCTTGAGTTCGCCTCTCCGGTAGCTCTCGACGGCTTCCCGCACACTGCCGGAAACGCCATCAAGTACGTCTATGTGGGCGGAGGAGAGCACCTGGTAGGCGTTGGGCCCGCAGTTGCCGGTGATGACCGCCTTGGCGCCCTTGTTGGCGACGAGTTCCGCGGCCTGGATCCCGGCCCCGCCGGGCGATGTCAGCGCCGGGTTCTCCAGCGCCTCGAACTCCATGCTCTCCGTATCGACGATGAGAAGGTACTGGCATCTCCCGAACCGGGGGTCAACCTCGGCGTCAAGGCGTGGCACCGTCGCTGAGACTACTATCTTCATCTTGGCTCCCATCTGGGGCAGCCGAGGCGGGAAGGGAGCACAAGCCTCGCCTGCCCGGCTTCGCGCCTCAGTCCTTCTCGGCGCTGCTCTCGATCTCTTCGATGCGCTTCTTGATATCCTGAAGCGCTTCTTCGAAGTACTTGGCCTGATCCTTCAGGGCCGTCACGTCGTCCTCCGGGCCGTAGCTCGGGGCGTAGGCCGGGCCGTAGGCGGGAGCGTACGAGCCGTAGGGTGCGCCCCACGGCGGTGGCCCCCAGCCGAAGCCGCGCCCCCCGCCACGTCGCCTGCCGAAGCCGCGGCGGCCGAGTCCCCGTCCCGGAACGGGGTTCATGTACCCCGGCGCCGGGTGGCCGGCGCAGTAGCCCGCGCCTCGGCCGGTCATCCGCCCGAGGCCCCAAGGTCCTGTTCTGTCTCCGAATGGCATCTGATGTCACCTCCTCTCGTTAGTCGTGTTCTTCAAACATCTTGTCCTGTACCGGATCGTGCTGGCGGATCCACGCCATCAGCATGGCTGCGTGCTCTTTCTCCTCGTCGCGGTTGTGTTCAAGGATCTTGCGGAGCGACTCGTCCTCCGTGGCGTCTATGCGCTCTTGATACCGGTCGATCGCCTCCAACTCCTCGCGCAGGGAGCGACGCGCCCGCATCAGGTCGAGCGACTCCGGCTTGATCTTGTCGATCGGCTCACCGTAGCTCATTCACAGGTCTCCTGTTCTGACTCGGCATCGCCAACACCTACACAAGTGGCGCCGCCCGGTTCAGCAGTGCTCGCCCCGCAGACGTGTCCCGCACTTCGGGCAAGAGAACGAGGTGCAAGGTATGCCCCTCTTGTGGGGCTCGGTGTGGCCGCACTTGGGGCAGCGGCAGACCACGGATCCGCCCATGCTGCGGCCCCAGGGGAAACCCCTTGCTCCGCCCGGGCGATCGACAGGATCCCTGCGTTGACCCGTACCACCCCGAATAGACATTGTGTGCCCCTCCTTCCTGCTACCAGCGTCCTCCCCGCCGCCGGCGCCGGCAGCCGCCGCAGCCAGGCGCCGGCCACGCGCCGGCTCTCCGGGCAGTTCTTTCGTCGAGCCACCTCCGGGCCAGCCCGGACAGCACATCCAGAGCCAGAGGACCCGCCGCCGCCAGAGTGGAAGCTATCGCTGGCCTAGCGCGAATCAGGGCGGGTTGCCACCTTGCTAGGGCGCCCTGGCTTGCCTGGGCCTCCGTCGACGCAGCGACCATCGGCACCGGCGCAACCTCCACTTCGTAGATAGCGCCCTGCGGGCATGCCGTCATGCAGACAGCGCAGCCGGCACAAAGGTCCTGGTCGATGTTCGCCCCGCTCTCCCCGAGAGCGATGGCGCCCCGGGGGCACGCTTCCAGGCACACGCCGCATGCCGTGCATCTCTCCTCATCTATGAGGATCATGTTCTCCCTCCTTGCCAGGGACTTCCGCCTGCTCCACGCCCCCAGCCCCGACCGCGCCGCATCAGGCCGGGGGGCCGGACGGGAAGGACGCCCAGGCTGTCGCAGCGGGGGCAGGCCAGCGGCTGACCGGAGGCCACCGCCTCGAAGGGCACCTGCCATTCGTGCCCGTCCAGCCGGCAGCGGAACGGCTGGCTGGCCAGGGCGAAGTTGCCCCCTTCGATGCGGATCGCCTTGCCGTTAATGAGGGCATCGGCGATCTTCTGGCGGGCCGAACCCAGGACGCGGTGGAACGTAGGACGAGAGATGTGCATCCGCTTGGCGCACTCCTCCTGCTCCAGGCTCTCCAAGTCCTTGAGGCGAATGGCTTCCGCCTCCTCCACCGTCAAGCCCACCTCTTCCAGTAGCCTCAGGGGGATGCCCGCTGGCTTGAAGTAGGTTACTTCAGGTATCGCTGCTACACGTCGCCATTTTGTTGGTCTCGCCATAAGACTCTCCTGGTGTTATGAACCTATGTCCACAACCAATCATCCGGCATCTTCACGATCTTGTCAAGAGTAGATGAGCGAGCGACGTGAGGAGGTAGCAGGACATTCTATCGGGACACAACTGGGCCACTCTATCTGCGACCCGACACCGTGCTTGACATGGAAGCCGCCTCGTGCCATTCTTCACGTAGGCTCGCCTACCAACATAGCGTCGTGTTGCCAACCGATTGGGCTTGGGAATGACTACGCCAGCGGTGGAGGAGTATCTGGCCGTCGCCTTCCGCCTCCAGGAGGAGGGGGGAGTGGTGACCGTGGCTGCTCTGGCCCAGCGGCTCTCCTTCTCCCACCCTTCCGTATCGCTGATGGTCAAGCGGCTGGTGCAGGAAGGCCTCCTCGAGCGACGGGAGAGCGAGCTGCACCTGACGGCCGAAGGCGAGCAGCGGGGGGCGGAGGTTGTGCGGCGCCATCGCTTGGCCGAGCGGTTTCTCTTCGATGTCCTGGGCCTGGCCTGGGACGACGTGCACGACGAGGCGGGTCGCTGGGAGCACGTCCTATCGCCGGCGGTGGAGGAGCGCCTGGACGGCGTCATCGGCCGTCCCGATAGCTGCCCTCACGGCCATCCGATCCCCGGCCGAGGAGCAGGCTTGCCTGTAGATCTGCACGCCCTTTCATCCTTGGAGGCGGGGGAACGGGCGGTCGTCGTTCAGGTGCGGCGAGAAGAGACGACCGTCCTCCGGTACCTGGCCAGCCTGGGTCTTCTGCCCGGCGCCCGCGTGCTGGTGGAGCAGGTGGCACCATTCGGCGGCCCACTGCTGGTGCGGCTGGGCTCGGCGCGCTACGCCCTGGGACGCGACATGGCCGGGCAGATCCTGGTGCGCAAGGGCGCTCGCTAGTGTCCTCGTGTCACGAGCCTGCCACAGGCCCGGGGCGGCGACGCGGCAGGCGCGACGGGCCTGTCATCGCTCTGGCGGGCAATCCCAACGTGGGCAAGTCCACCATCTTCAACCGTCTCACAGGCCTCCACGTCACCACCGCTCACTATCCCGGCACCACAGTGGAGGTAGCCGTCGGCACCGCTCGTCTGGATGAGCACACGGCTACCGTCGTGGACCTGCCCGGGAGCTACAGCCTGGGCGCCGCCTCCGAGGACCAGCTTGCGGCGCGTCGCGCCCTGGTCGGGGCTCGACCAGACGTCGTCATCGTCATCCTGGACGCCTCCAACCTGGCCCGCAATCTCTACTTGGCCCTGGAGCTGCTTGATCTGGGGCTGCCGGTGGTGGTCGCTCTGAACCTGATGGACGAGGCGGGGCGGGCCGGCATCCAGACCAACGTCAAGCGCTTGAGCGAGTCGCTGGGGGTGCCGGTGATCCCGACGGTGGCTCATCGCGGCGTTGGCGTGCGGGGCCTACTGGTTGCGGCGGTGCAGGAGGCAGAGGCGCGACGTGAGCGAGGCGGTGGTGGGCATCGGCGGCGGCGCGGCCATGACCCACAGCAAGGGCGAGGCGGCCGGCGCCGACAACATCGTTGGGGAAGGCAGTCGCCGGCGCCCAACTACGGGGCTGAGCTGGAGGCACGTACCGATGGCGTGCTGGCGGTTCTGGAGGCGACGAAAGACCAGTGGGCGCCGGAAGGGCTGTCGACGCGCGGGTTGGTGCTCCTGCTGCTGGAGAGGGACGAGGAACTGTGGGCTCTCGCCCGAGGGTCGGCGGCGGGGGAAGAGGCTCTCCGGCGTGTCGAAGCTCTGGAGCGAGAGCTGGGGCGGCTGCTGCGGCAGCCGCCGGCCCTCGTCATCGCCGGGGCCCGTCACGGCCTGGCGGCCTCCATCGCCGCCGGCTGCCAGCGGCGAATGCCCGTGGCCCGGCGCCTGCGCGAGCGGCTCTGGCAGTACGCCACCGCCACTCCGACCGGCATCCCCATCGCCCTGGCCGTCCTAGCCGGGCTGTTCGCCCTTCTCTACTACGTCGGTGGGTTCCTCTCGGGCCTGTTCGACGGCCTATGGGGCGCCAGCGCCTCGCCAGGTCTGGACGCGGCCACCAGATTCCTGCTGCCCGGCCAGGCTGCCGATATCCTCCTGTGGGGCATCGACGCAGGGATCCACGCGTCCCTTGCCGTGGGCATTCCCTACGTCCTCACCTTCTACTTCCTGCTGGCGGTGCTGGAGGACACCGGCTATCTCAGCGCCGTGGCCTTCCTCAGCGACAGCCTAATGCGGCGGCTGGGGCTGCAGGGACGGGCGCTCGTGCCCCTAATCACCGGGGCGGGCTGCAATGTCCCAGCGGTCATCGGGACGCGAGTCTTGAGCTCGCGGCGCGAGCGGTTCATCGCCTCCAGCCTCGTGGTCCTCACCCCCTGCAGCGCGCGGACGGCGGTCATCATGGGCTCGGCGGGGCGCTTCCTGGGCCTGGCGCCCGCCGCCGCCATCCTGGGGGTGGCGGCTCTGTTGATGGCGGGCACCGGTTTCGCCCTCAACCGGCTGCTGCCGGGCCGCCCCGGCGAGCTCATCATGGAGGTCTTCCCGCCGCGGCGGCCTCCCCTGCGCACGGTCCTGACCAAGACCTGGTTCCGGTTCAAGGACTTCGTGGTTCGGGCCGCGCCCATCGTTATCGTGGGCAGCCTGATAATGGGCGTCCTCTACGAGACAGACGCAATCTGGAGCTTCACCAGGCCCCTCTCGCCGGTGGTGGAGGGATGGCTGGGCCTGCCGGCGGTGGCCGGCCTGGCCCTGGTCTTTGCCCTGCTGCGCAAGGAGCTGGCCCTCCAGTTCCTGGTGGCCTTGGCCCTGGTGAAGTACGGCGGCCATGTGGACAATCTGCGGCTGTTCATGGATTCCCGCCAGATCTTCGTCTTCGCGCTGGTGGCCACGATCTACTTCCCCTGTCTGGCCACGGCGGCCGTCTTGGGCCGCGAGCTGGGCTGGCGGAGCACTGCGGCGATCATGGCCTTGAGCATCGGCCTGGCGATAGCCGTCGGCGGCATAGCCAATCAAGTGCTCCTTCGGCTGTAGCTACAGGGGATAGCCGTAGAGGCGGTGATTGCCGGACTTTGGACTCGGGTGGTGATCGAGATCAAGGACGCGGACGGGAAGGTGCTGAATAGGGTGGAAATACGGGGTAAGTAGGGCTGAGGGCACCGCCAGCCCCCAGCGTCGCGTGCCGAGACCTACTTCCGGTGGAGCTAACAGCGAGCGGGGTTCGCCACAGGCGGCCCTGTGGGCGAAGATAACTGGCGACCGCACCTATCTCGCGGAAATAGCCGGCCACCTGGCGCACCCCCGGCGGGAGATGCGTAGGCTGGATGCCGAGGCCGGCTCGCCCGCTCCGGCGCAGGAAGAGGAGAAGGATGGAAGCCCTTAGCGCTGTTATGCCTCTGGTCATCAAGATCGGCATCGACCCTCAGATCACCAGGATCGGCGGCCTGGAGATCGGCTGGCACGGCGTGTTCACCGCCATGGGGGTGATCTGCGGCGTGGCGGTGGCCGCCTTCTTTGGGAGACGAGCCGGCTTCGCCGAGGACACCATGTACAACGTGGCCCTGGCCTTGGTCATCGGCGGCATCATCGGCGCCCGCACCCTCTACGTGCTGGAGAACTTGGACCAGTTCCGGCATGACCCCCTGGACGTGTTCGCCATCAACGCCGGGGGCATCTCCATCTACGGCGCCCTCATCGGCGGGACGCTGGGGGCGACGGCCTACTCTGCCTGGCGACGATTGCCCCGCTGGGGGGCCATGGCCGACGTCGCCGCCCTGGGGGCCATCATCGGCATGGCTGTCGGTCGCATCGGCTGCCTCATCCTCGGGGATATCTTCGCCAAGACCACCGACTGGCCCATCGGCGTTCTCTATACCAACCCCAACAGCCCCAGCTACCCTCGTTTCACTGCCCTCACGCCGCCGCTCGCCCAGCACCCGGTGGTGGCCTACGAGATGGTGGGTGACCTGCTGATGTTCGCGACCCTGTTCGTCCTCTACCGCCTGTTGAAGCGGGACGGCATGGTCTTCTTCGCCTGGGTCTTCCTCTACGGTGCCATGCGCTTTGGCATCAGCTTCCTCCGCGACGACAAGCTGGTCTTCGCTGGCCTGCGCATGGCTCAGCTTATCGCCCTGGGGGCGATGATCATCGCGCCGCTGGGAGTGGCCTATATCCTCCTGCCGCAACGACGGGCACCGGCCCGCGGCGAGCGGCGGCGCCTGGCTCGCCAGAGTCCTGGGCGGCAGTGAGGGGCGGAGCGAAGGGGCTGGAATCGGCTCACGATGAGGAAGATTTGGTGGAACCTAGCTTATCTCTTCGGTCGGCCCCGGTGGGACACTGGCATTACGCCGCCAGAGATGATCGAACTCGTCGAAAGCGGTCAGGTTCAGCCGGGCCGTGCTCTGGACATCGGCTGCGGAACGGGCACCAACGCCATCTATCTTGCGCATCGTGGCTTCCAGGTGGCGGGGACCGACATCGCCCGGTTGGCCATCTGTAAGGCCCGGCGGAAAGCCCGCAAGGCAGGCGTGTCGGTCGCCTTCTACGTCAGCGAGGCCATCAAGCTGGCAACCCCGGCCGGGCCACCGGTCGGAGGCTCTTTCGACCTGGCCGTCGACATAGGCTGCCTTCACGCTATTCAATCCGGGCACCGTCTCGCCTACGGTTCGATGCTGCGGCGGGTGCTGCGGGAGGGTGGCTACTATCTCCTCTACGCCTGGGGCCCGCGCAAGCTACTTGGGCGTGCCGTTGGGCTTAGCCCGCACGAAACGGCGGCCTTGTTGTCCAGCGATTTCGAGCGCTGCTGGATTCGTGCCGGCGAAGAGGAGGGAAGTCCGTCCTACTGGTACCTCTTCAAACGGCGTCGATCCTCAGCGTTGCATGGTGATGACGCCCTGTCGTCATAGGGCGAAGGGGAATCGGGTGCGGGCCGCTACGTCTCCCGTTCGTAGGGGCAGGCGACGACCCCACCCTCCATCACCCGCACGTTCTTCCAGCCATTCGCCTCCAAGATCAACGACGCCTCATACGCTCGGAGAGATATCCGACAGTAGCAGATGATCTCGGCGTTCTTGTCCTCGGGAAGCTCGTCCAGCCGGTCGCGGAGAGTAGGCAGAGGTATCAGCTTCTCGCCCAGTCCGAGCCGCATCTCCCGGTACTCCTCAGGGCTACGACAATCGATGATGAAGCTGGGAGCGCCGCTATCGACCCTCCCCTTCACCTCTCGCGCCGAAATGCCCTTCAGCCGTCCCTTTTGCTTGTTCTGCATGATGTGGGCCATCATTATCCCGTGATCGATGGCCAGCGAGAACGGTGGCGCGTAGGGCAGGTCGGCGTTCACCATATCTTCGACGGCGAGATCGCCCCTTATGGCCATCGCCCACTGCGCGATCTGTCTGGAGACGTCGCCGGGGCCGACGCACTGGGCGCCCAGAATTCGGCCGCTCCTCTTCTCGACAACGAGTTTCGAGATAAGCAACTGCCCGCCCATGTACCCGGGCTTGTCCAGGCTTGCGCCTATGACAGTGACGGCGTCAAGGCCGGCGTCGCGGGCACATCTCTCACTGAGGCCGGTTGCGCCGGCGGCATAATCGAATACCTTGCAGATGCCGGTAGCGATAGTGCCGGGGAAAGTCACTGTGTTGCCGAGAACGGCATTCTCTCCCGCGACGCGCCCCTGCAGGTTCGCCAAGTCACCGAACGGCGCGTGGGCCGGTTCTCCAGTCATCAGATGCTTGGTCTCGATGCAGTCCCCGGCCGCGTAGATGTTGTCGTCCGACGTCTGCATGTGCTCATTCACGATGACGCCGCCGGTGGCCCCGATGGCGAGGCCTGCCTCTCGGGCAAGAGTCGAGTTGGGTTTGACACCGACCGCCAGCACGGCGAGCTGGCAGGGAAGCTCCGTCCCATCGCCTAGCCGAACGCCGGTCACCCTGCCGTCGTCCCCCAGGAAGGCCGCGATACCGTTGTCGGTGATCACATCCACGGACTTGCTTCGCAGGTAGTTCTCGACCAGCTTCGCCATCTCCCAATCGAGAAAGCTTAGTGTCTGGGGCTGCAGCTCGACCAGTGTGACCTTGATGCCCGACGCACGCAGCGCCTCGCACGCCTCCACACCGATCAGACCACCACCGATCACCACCGTCTTGGCCGTCTTCCTCTCGTCATGAATGCATCTCAGGTAGTCGGTGTCGCTCAAACTGTGCAACGTCCTGATGCCGTCGAGATTGACGCCGGGGACTGGCGGCACACTGGGAACGGCGCCTGTCGCTAGGATCAGGCGGTCGTAAGGTATTTGCTCTGTCTCGCCGGAGCGTATGTCCCTGCACAGGACCGTCTTTCCCTCACGGTCGATGCCGACTGCCTCAGTCTCGGTGCGGGCCATGATGCGCTTGACGCTCCAGAAATAGGCCGGGTTGCGAACGGGCCCCGTCCCGGCCGAGAGCAGCGCATTCCGGTCGTTGAAGTGGCCGCCGACGTAGTAGGGATAGCCACAGGTGGCCATCGACAGTTCCGGCTCCCTCTGGATGATGGTTATCTCCGCTTGCTGGTCGAGGCGCCTTGCTCTGGCCGCCGCCTTCGGCCCCGCCGCAACGCCGCCCACCACTACGATTCTCTTGTTTCCTGGCATGGGACTTCCTCCCGAGATTATCCTTCTGACTATTGTGGAGGAGGGCGACGTGAGGAAGCAACATGCCTTCAGGGCGCCAAAGCGGCGACGGCGGTCGGCAAGGGCGGCGCCCGGCTGCTCAGGTGGGAACATACTGCGCGACCGAGGGTTTAGCTCGGCCTAGCCGGCAAAGCCGGGATTCCTCGATTCTTCACCATCGTCATCGCATCCTCTCACCCATCCGGTCCGCCGGGCTGAACTGCTCGTGGGCCCGCGCCGCCTTCTCCGCGTCGTAGGTGGCCGAGTACCGCCGCACCATGGCCGGCGTACTGTGGCCCAGGAGGTGCTGCACGTCCAGCTCCCGTGCCCCGTTCTCGATGGCCCAGGTGGCAAAGGTGTGGCGAAAGCGGTGAGGATGCACCTTCACCACACCGGCCCTCCTCCCCAGCCGCTCGAGGAACACCGCCACCGAGTGGGGCTTGAGGCGCTTCCCCTCGTCCGACAGGAAGAGCGGGCCGGGCTCCCACCCCCTGAATCGCTGGAAGTAGTCCTCCAAGGCCTCGCGGGCGCTCGCCCCGAAGCGGACCACCCGCTGCTTGTTGCCCTTGCCGTGCAGAACCCTCAGGCGCTGGCCCTCGAGATCCAGATCGGCCAGATCCAGGCTGACTAACTCCGTCCGCCTGACCCCTGTGTCCAGCAAGACAAGGATGATGGCCGTTCGACGCGCACCCCAGCGGAAGCGGGTGTCGCAGAGAGCGAGAAGCTTGGCGACGTCCTCCGCCGAGAAGGGCTGCACGATCTTCTGAGGCAATCGGACGTTCTTGATCTGGGCGAATGGACTCTCCTGGATGTACCCCATCCGTGTGAGCCACGAGAACAGGAACCGCACCTCGCGGTGGCGCCGGTGGCGGGTCTCCAGGCTGGTGCCGTTATTACTAATGCGGCCCAGGTAGGCGTAGATGTGGACTGGGGTGATGGCCCGCACATCCTCGGGGATGCCCTCCTCTCGGGCAATGCGCTGGAAGCGGCTGAGGGTCTCCCGGTAGGCGGTGATGGTGTTGGGGGACTTACCCTCTACCTGGCAGCGCAGGAGGTACAGGTCGATCAGGCTGCCCAGGTCCTGCCTCTCCGTGGCCGCTAGCTGGGTGGTCATCGCTTGCCCTTCCCTCACGTTGCACCAGGTACGTTGCACACGTAACACATCACTCTGGTGCCGCGAGAAGTCAAGTCGATGGCGGCCAGACTTGGGAGATATCCCCACGAAGCGAGGTGCCAGCGCCCCTGTGGGATGGGCGCCCCCATCGATAGGGACCAAGAGCACCGGCCACCGAGCCTCGGCGGGCCCGGTGGCCGGTCGGTCGAGCTCAGCTGGAGGGCTACTGCTCGCCTGTCTCTGCGACGCGCCAGAAGCGCCAGCCGTTCACCGGATAGCCGGCGGCGGCCTTCCCGGCGGCGCTGAGAGACGGGTGCCGCGCACCGTCGAACTCCACCTCGGGCCTGCCTTGCGGGCCTAGGACAACCGACGCCGAAAACGTTCGCCCCTTGAGCGTCGCCGTCAGCACTGTGCCCGCTATCAGTTCCTCGTGGGCTACGGTGGTCCGATGCCGCTTTGAGCCCTTTCCCGGCGTCTCGGCCCTGGGGCGTTCACCCGTCTCGGCCTGCTCGGCCTGGGTCGCCGCACGATCCCGCTTCTTCTTGGCCATGGTGCTGTCCTCCTTTCAGCGTGACATCACTCACTCTTGTTGGACAGGAAGTCAAGCGCTGAAAGGAGAAAATCGCAGCTCGGCTGTGAGCGTGACCAGAGTGGCGACAAGGCAGACAGCCCGCCCTACAGGCTTCCCATTGCCTCCTTGCCTACTCGCTCAATGCTCGCACCCTTCTGGATTCGCCGCCTTACCCACGCCCGCGCAGCGCGCGGCGTGATGTTTCGCCGCTCCACGAGGACTTCCACGGCCAGCCTGCGGATGTCGCGCTCTCTCAGGAGGTTCTCTGATTCGGCCAGTGCCGCCTCCGCTACACTATAGCGACGGTGCCTCTTCGTAAGCTTAAAACCCAGCACAGAGACGGACTTCGTCGTGACTTCCTTGAGGTCGCCGCTAATGCGACCCTGTTGCAGCCATCGATAAGCAGTGATTCGGGGCACCCCGCTCTCACGAGCGAACTCCGCCACAGTCATGGTTTCCTTGCGGTTGGCGACTCGTCCAGCCAGCTTTCCGGCTATCCGACGCTGACCGAGTTCCATGTTCCAGCGGTTCTTGATCATCCCGGCAACCGTGCGCCGGCAGTAGTCCCGAAAACTTCGGCTCGAGCTGGGGCGGCTCCAATACTGGATCACGGCGGCGGCCGAGTCACTGACTGCCTCCGGCTGGTGCGGTGCCCATCGTCTGAGCCACTCCTTCAGGCCTGCGAGAATCTCCTCCTTGTGGTCGAACAGATCGGATCGGAGAGCGAAGACGCACAGCTGGGGCAAGATTTCATCAGCTCGCGTCTCTCTTGACACGACGATCAACGGAGGGACTAGCGGCGCCAGGGCCTGGGAGATCTTCCGAGGCATCTTGACTAGCATCCCAAACGGCAGGCGAATCGAGCCCACGTAGAGCGGGCCCGTCTCCTCGTCGACCCATAGGTCATCCCAGAGAGCTAGCGCCGTCTCATCGGCCATGCTCAAGCTCGTCCCCTCGACAATCAGCGCCTCCCCGTCCCTGTCCCGGCGGAGGAAGATCCACGAGAACCTGGGTGCTGGGACTCCCCGCTTAAGGTCGAGAGTGACGGTATATGTCACGCGAAACCACCACTTGTATCGCTCCTCCTGTCCTGTTTCAGAGTAGAGTGTGCATGTGTAGGCGTCGATGCGACCACCCTGATCGGTAGTCCCCTCCTCCCTAATGTAGTCCCACGCCTCGTGACATCGGCGGTGGGCCTGCCGCAGGAAGTCCCGCTCAGTCAGGTGGCCTTGCCACCGACCGAAAGCCGCGGCGCCAGCCCGAAGCACCTCTAGCCCCATGATGTTCCCTTTTGAAACCAATACTAGGTGAAATGTCACCGTTTTCCAACGCCTTGCCGGCATATCTCGGGGGCAAGCGGAAACTGGCGCCGCTCATCTTCGCGCTGCTTGCCAGCCGTGTCCCGCGGTCTAGCTGGCCGCGGCTCGCCTTGGTCGACCCGTTTCTGGGCGGCGGCAGCATCAGCCTGCTGGCCAAGGCCTACGGCTTCCAGGTTCACTGCAACGACATCGCCTACCGCTCGGCTCTGGTAGGCCATGCCCTCATCGCCAACTCCAGCGTGACCTTGAGCGACGCGGACGTGGCGGTCCTCTTTCGGGAGCCCGAAGAAGACTACCTCCGCACGGCAAAGGAACGATTCTCGCCCTCGGTGTTCAGCTCGGAGCACGCCCGCTTCCTGGACCGGGGCCTGTACTGGGCCCACTCGGGGGCCTTCCCCGACGCCAAACGCTACCTGGTAGAGCTGCTCTTGGTGCGCTGGGCCCTGCGCTGCCAGCCCATGAGCCAGTTGCGCGGCACCGATGCCCGCGCCGCCGCCGAAGGCGACTTCGACCGCGTCAGCCCGCGGCGGGTGGGCCACTACGTTGCCTCGCTGCGCCTGCTCCAGCCGAGGGTCGTCGTGGCCATGGCGCGGCAGATCAACGGGGCCATCTTTCCCGGCCGCGGCTTCGCCAGCCAGATGGACGCCGTGGACTTCTTGGGCCGCACTCAAGGAGAGGTCGTTTACTTCGACCCGCCCTACCCGGGCACCACCACCTACGAGAAGGAGTACCGCGCGCTGGACATCTTGCTGGAGGGGCGGCAGCTTCCGCCCAGCCGGTTCAGCAGCCACACGGAAGCGCTGGATGAGCTCTTCCAGGCGGCGAGCCACATCCCGGCCTGGCTGGTTTCCCTCAACAATGCCATCCTCAACCTCGACCAGCTGCTGGACCTGGTCCGCCGCCATCGGCCCGAGCTCAAGGCAGTGGAGGTGCCCTACCGCCACCTGGGCAGCATCGCATGCGAGGAGAAAAATGCGACGAATAGGGAATACGTTGTCCTCGCCACCGCCTGACACCTGCTCGCGACGGAGCGGCCGCCTGGTGCCGGTCCCCCTGGACCGCCTGCGGCCGCACCCCGCCAACGCCAACGTCATGGACCAGGAGCGGCTGGAAAAGCTGGCAGCCAACATCGCCCGGGAGGGGAACTACCCTCCCCTCGTGGTCCGTCCTCATCCCACGGAGCCGGGCTGCTACCAGGTCCTCGACGGTCACCAGCGCTGGCAGGTCTTGAAGCACCTGCGCCACGAGGAGGCGCTCTGCTACGTCTGGCCCTGCGACGACCACACCGCCCTTGTCCTGTTGGCAACCCTCAATAGGCTCGAAGGCCAGGACGATCCCCTGAAGCGGGCAGAGCTGCTGCGGGAGCTGAGGCAGCTGGCTTCCCCCGAGGACCTGGCCCAGCTCCTGCCCGAGAGCGCCGCCCTCATCCGTCACAGTTTGGAGCTGCTCGACCTGAACCTGGAGGAGCTGCTGGCTGACCTACAGCGAGAGACCGGTACCGGGAACGGCGTAAGGGCCATCACCTTCGTGGTGAGCCCCGAGGACGAGCAGGCCATCGAGGAGGCGGTGCAACAGGTGGCGGCCGGCCTCGAGGGCGCCAACCGCCGCGGCCGCGCCCTGGGTCTGATAGCGAAATCCTACGCTGAGAGGTGATCACCTTGAAAGAAAAGACACGTCACCGACTGGCATTCGACGTCTACTTTCATCTAGGAGCGAACCGCAGTCTCGAGGCTCTCCACGATGTCCTGCAGGAGGACCCCTCCCGGATCGGCCTGAAGCAGCCCCCCAGCCGGAGCACCCTCGAGGCCTGGTCCAGCGCCTTCCGCTGGCAGGACCGCCTTCTTGACCTGGAGCGCCGAGCCGTAGAGCAGGATCGCGAGGATCAGTTGAAGGTCCTGCGGGACATGAACGAGCGGCACGCCAGGGAAGGCCTGGCCCTCCAGCAGAAGGGCGTCGAGCGCCTGGGCACCCTATCGTCGGAGCAGCTCTCGGCCTCTGACGCGGTCCGCGCCGTCATCGAGGGCGTCCGCCTGGAGCGGCTGGCCCGCGGCGAGCCCACCGACCACATCCGACAGGAAGGAGGGATGCTCCATGGACACATCGACCTCAGCAGCTTCACCAACGAGGAACTGCGCCGACTGGCAGAGCTTGCAGATCGCCACGCGGCGGGAACTGGCGAAACGGAATCCCGGTAGCCTCCTGGACTGGGCACTGGCCTATCGCTTCCTTCAGGGAAAGCCGATGCGGCTCACTCCCGCTCTCCAGGACCTGTATCAGGACGACCACCCCTTCATCGTCATCCAGAAGGCGGCCCAGGTCGGCATCTCCGAGTACCTCATCAACACCGCCCTCTGGGCGGCCGACACCGGGCAGGGAGGCCGCGGCAACGCCCTGTACGTCATGCCCACTCAGGGCCACGTGGACGACTTCTCCCAGGCCCGCTTCGACAAGGCCATTGCCGAGAGCCCCTACCTTCAGCGCCGCCTCTTTCCTCCGCCTCCAGGCCGCCAAGGGCCGGCCCGCCAACGGCTGAAGAAGGTCGGCCTGGGCTATATCTACCTGCGCGGCTCTGACAGCCGCCGGCAGCTGACATCCGTGGATGCTGACGTGGTCCTCTTGGATGAATACGACCTGATGGGCGAGGGGGTGTTGGAGCTGTCCCAGAAGCGCCTGGCCTCCAGCCGCCTCGGGTGGCTGCGGGTGGCCTCTACACCGCGCCTGCCGGAGGCTGGTATCAACGCCCTCTTCCTTCAGTCGGATCAGCACTACTACTTCCTCAAGTGTCCGGGCTGTGGCCTGGCTCAGCGTCTGGAGTGGGAAGAGAACGTTGACCAGAAACGGGGCCTAGTGGTCTGCCGGCGTCGGCGCTGTCGCAAGGCCTTGGACCTCTGGGCCCCCGGCGGCTGGGAAGCGGCGGCGCCGGGCAACGATCGTGTCCGTGGCTACCACCTCAACCGTCTCTACTCACCCCTAGCCAACATCCCCCAGATGGTCTTCGAGAGCCAGGTCACGACGCCCACCGCCCTTCGGGAGTTCAACAACGCTGTTCTGGCCGAGACCTTCGTGCCTCCTGGCGGCCAGATCACTCTGGATGTCCTCGACCGATGTCGCCGCGATTACCTCGTGACGGACGGATGCAAAGAGGCAACGTTCATGGGCGCAGACGTGGGGACGAAGTTGTACGTGGTGATCAGACTGCCACTTGACGAGGAACGCAGTCGCAGCCGCGCCGTGTTTGTCGGCGAGGTGGACAACTTTGCTGAACTCTCCGAGCTCGTCAGGCGCTACAACGTCCGGGGAGCGGTCGTCGACGCTTTGCCAGAGCAGCGCTCGGCGCTGGCGTTTGCCCGCGAGAGCAGTGCGTGCGTCGGCCTCGCCTACTACGCGCGCACCCACGTCTGGTATGAGTCTGCCTATGAAGACGGAGTGCTCGTGCACCGCATAAACCGCGCCCAGGCACTGGAGGAGACGTTCCACGCCTTCCAAACGCAAGCAGCTGAGCTACCCAAGAATGCTCGCGCCCTCGGCGACCGCATCAGGGACGGCTTGGGGGAATACTACCGTCAGATGATGGCGCTAACGCGGGTGCTGGGCCAGAACTCCCTTGGAAACTGGGTGGCCAGCTACCCAAACTACGGCAAGGCAGACCACTTCGCCCACGCCGAGGTCTATTGTGCCGTGGCACTCCAAGAGGGCGAGCGCTGGACTATCGCGGGGTTCTAGTCGCTAGGTCCCAGGCAGAAATTGTTGGCCCGGCAGGTGATCTCCTGTCGATGGAGCAGTAGAGCACCTGCCGATGGAGCAGGAGATCACTGAAAGGCGGACAACCTTCTTTGGATGGACTCTCTACCGAAGGCTACGTCGGGCACTAGCCCCCTACCTTCAGCGTCGACAGAAGCTCTCTCAGGTAGTCGATACTCCCGCGAACATCCGTTTCACCGCGCACCGGCTTGTCATGGCTACCAGCCGCGGTCATGTCGAGGATTTCCTTCAGCCGGCGCTCCGAGTCCGGAACCTTCTCCAAGATGACGGCACCCGCGCCACTCTTCCACATGTACTCTGCCGCCTGGCCCGCCCAACTGTCGGGGTTGAAATCACTCGGTCCGTACTTGGCGTTGACCACCGTATATAACCGTTCGATTGCCAGGCGAAGGATTCTCCAGGCTTTGGGCAGCTTGCCTTCCTCGACGCTCCTTTCGGCGAGTCTCAGGCGCTCCGCGACGCGCCTGTTGCCCTCTTCCACAACGCAGCCGTAGCGGCCCGAGCGCTGCACCGTCATCGTCACGTAGCCGTCACGGTCGTAGTGCCAGAGACTGACATCGCGGGCGAACGTAGCGTTGTGTGTAAACACGATGACCTGGAAGCCCTCATCCAGCATGTGAGGAAGGAGGTCGCGAGCGAAAGTCTTGAAGTGTTCCTCATCCATCGACTGGACGGGGTCGTCGAGAACGAGAACCTTGTGCCCAAGGAGCTTCGACCGTGTCACGAACGCTGCAACGCCCAGGGCGTTGACCTGAGACTCGCTGAACACCCGGAGCGCATCCACTTCTTTCGTGGTTCGCCCATCGTCCACCATTGCCTTCACTTCGATCTCGACGGGGAACCCCTTGCCTCTCGGCGGAGGGATGCGTAGCTGGCTAAACCTAGAATACACGTCCGACCTAAGGGCGTTCCACACTCCTTGGATCTCTTCGTTGAAGGCCGTTCTCCGGCAGTCCAGGAACCCCTGGCGGTAGTCCATGAGAGCGCTCCTGATCGCCTCCAAGTCCTTCTGCGCTTGCCGTTTCGCCTGCTCCCACCGCAGGTCGTCAGCCACCCCGGTCACATTGTCAAAGCATCCCAGCCATACCTGCCGGAGGCGATATTTCGGGTCGGCGCCGGCCGCCGCTCCAACAGCGGCCTCAACGACACCCAAGGCGTCTGTGTAGCGGCGAGCCGCCGCCGGTAATGCGGCCAGTTGTTCCGCCGTCTCAATGCAACGGCCAATGAACGCTTCGCAGGCTTCCGAATCACCCGGCACTTTCGGCTCACTGCTGGTCAGTTGTCTTGCACTTGATAATCCCTTCTCCAGACGGCTTGTCTCCTTCTCGCGGACTCTGCGAAGGGTTTGCGTGACCTCGCGCAATTCCGGCGGAGCTTCCTTTTCAGCTTTATTCCATTCCGCTGCCGAAGGAAGGCTGGGCAACAGTTCGTCATGCTCCCGAAGTGCCCGTCGTATTACTCCTATTAGCAACGCCATCGCTTTTTGCAGCGCATCACGACCTACCACCTCAGCCTCGCCCAAGGGCGCCCACCGCTTTATCTCCGCTATTCTGTCGGTGCTGAGAGTTGGAACGGCTTCGTATTCACAGACGGGACATGTCTGCGCAGCCGCTGCTGGGTCGATGGCATCCGCTTTCAGGAGAACTTCGAGCGCCTGACTCACGGCCAATTGAGCGGCACTTAGAGATTCCACGGCGCTCCTCGCGGAAGCGTAGACTTCGTAGGTGTCTCGCACACCGACCGCATAGGTCGCCACTTCTTCAGCAAAAGCTGCACGTTCTACATCGGCGGAGACCTGTCTCTGGGGGCGCAGCCTGGCAAGCAGGGGGAAGGACTCTTGCCGCGCCTTCGCCTGGGCCTTGACGAGAGCGGCAGCAGCCTCTTCGAGCATAGCCCGCTCACCCACAGAATCGGGAAATTCGGCGCGTGCAATGGAGGCCAAGGCTTCCCTCACGTGGCGGCCGAGATCAGTCTCGCGGGTCCGGCAAACGCCGCCGTGGGTCTTCCGCGCCTTGTCAGTCTGGAGCAACGATGCAAGTATCTCCCAAGTGCTGAGGCTCGCGTTCCCGCTGAGACTAGGGAACTCCGACAGTCGAACGTCGCCGATGACCGCCTTCGAGATTAGATCGGTCAGTTCATCGAGCCGCAGCAGCCTCTCAAAGTAGTCGCGCCGCCGACTGGGGTCGCTCTGTACGAACAGTCTTAAGGTATGCTGCATTAGAAGCGGAGGCACCGAAGCGAAGAGTCCATCCAGAGCCTCACGTTCCTCCGCGTCGGACAACTCGCGTTCATTCAGCACAAGAACCGATGAGCACGCTGAGGTGCGGGCGGTTCCGTAGTCCTCTTTCAGCACTCGACGTAGCGTGATCGTGGCAGTGTCGTCCGCCTGGCCAGAACCGAAAACCGCCGAGACCCAGGTCTCCTCACCCTCGGGACGGAAAAGGTTGCCAATGCAGTTTTCCAGCTCGCGAGGGTGTCCGAGTTCTTCGCATTCCCGGCGTGACAAACGACCCGTCAGCAGCCACTCCAACGTCTCGGCCAAACTAGTCTTGCCCGAGCTATTCCTGCCCTCCACGACGATCAAGTCTCCATCCATGCGGATTGGCTTGGGCATGTCCCGAAAGCCCCTGAAGTAGTGAGCATGCACCGACTGAAGGCGAATGGGAGAAGCAAGTCGAGATGCTGATTTAGCAGGAGTCGGTGGGCCAGGCAGCCGCAACGTGGCTTGCACGGGCGGCGCACCTGCCAAGCACTCAGCGATTCTCTCCCGAAACCAACTGTCAATCCAACCCGATTCACTGGAGGTCACAGGTCCGGGATACGCCCTCACCAAGCCGCCCACTGGACCCGGAGCACCGGCCAACGAGGAAAGCGCTTCATCCTGTGGCCGCGCTCCTTCGGTGGTAACCCCAGCCATTGTCTCCTCCCCAGTCCTAGTCGGCTTGGAAAAGCACGACGCCTACGAGTTCGTCTCATTATCGCACGGTAGCGGGCATTCGCCCAAGATATTGCGGGCCAATACCCCATCCACGTCTCGGCGTTGACCTCCTGACCTCTCTGGGCCAGCCCTGAGGCAACACACCCGCCGCGAAAGTCCCGCTCGGAACCCTCGATGGTCTCGTCAACCCTCTGCGTGATAGGCAGATGCTCTGTGGCGCGGATACATATCGCGCAGCGCCGGCTGAGTGCCAAGGATCGCTAATCTTCCTTGGACGACCTCAGCGCCGGCGGCAGATAGCTAGAGAGCCTGCCTGAGAAGCAGGTGCTCGGATTGTCAATCCGCAGATCATCAGCTGTGCGCCGGGCGGCGGGCCTACGACGCCAATCCTAGCGGGCTGGCACGGGCCGCCCCTCAGCGGCCTCTTCTCGGACCTGAGTCGTGCGCTCAGCGCAGCGCAGTCTTCCGCCAGGAGGACCCACCCCCCCGAGCGCGGACATCTGCACCAATAGCTATCCCCAGACGGCTCAGTAGGTCCTGGCGGGGAACACCCTTACAGGGACCCAAACCGCCGCTGTGCGCACTCTCGGTCATAGAGCGGATCCTCAGGGGCGGCCTGGCAGCAGGCGGACGACGCACGGGACGCCGCCTAGGCCGAATTACGGCCTTCCAACCGGGACGTCCAATTCGTCAAAGCAGCTAGCGCACCGTTGGAACCGCCGCCTCTCCCCCCGTTGCTGGCGTCCAATCTCCGGCTAAGGGCCTGGGGTGGATGCAATGAAATCCTGCAAAGCCGCCTGGATTTCGTCGCGGATGCGCCGGAACGCTTTGAGTCTCTCCTCGTTAGAGCCCGTGACTCTTGCGGGGTCCTTGAAGCCCCAGTGGAGCCTGTGTTTGGCGAAGGGAAACGTAGGACACGCTTCATTGGCCTCATCGCAGAGGGTGATTACATAGTCAAACTCTTTGTCCACGTATTCGTCGACAGATTTTGAGCGCTGGTGCGTAATGTCGATCTCTATCTCTGTCATTGCTTGGACGGCGAGCGGGTTGAGGCCCCTCGGGGCAGTGCCAGCACTGAACACTTCAACCCTCTCGGGAGCCAAATGGCGGAGCAATCCTTCAGCCATCTGGCTTCTTGCGGAATTACCAGTGCACAGGAAGAGAACCCTCTGCTTCATTGGGGCTATTCTAATACTTTGAGACGTTCAATTCATCGCCATCAAGCCTTGACACAACGTGCCGACGGGCATAGCATATTAAAGGAGCGTGATATGGTCTCTCGGCATGCTGATGTGCAACCCCTCGCGCCGCGCGGGTTGACGGCGTCGATCAAACCGCCCCAGACCGCCGACCTGGTGGCGTTGTTGCGTGTGCTGGGTGACAACACCCGTCTCCGCATCTTCGCCCTACTAACGAAGGTCGAGCTTTGCGTCTGCGAGATCGAGGACATCCTGGGACTGTCTCAGAGCCTGGTCTCCAACCATCTAAGGGTGCTGCGGAAGGCCGGGCTGGTCAGGGCGCGACGCGACGAGGAGGATGCACGCTGGGTCTTCTACCGGGCCGACCCGGTCGCAGTGTCAGCCCTGCGCGAGCGGCTGGGGGCGCTCTTAGATGTCCAGACAGCGCCGGGCGACCCACGGCGGGCCGAGCAGGTCTGTCGCATTCGGAGGCGCTAGCCGGCGCTTTTATTTTGGACAAAGATATCAACGCGCGGTGATATTTGGCCCACCTGCTTGGAGAGCCGGGTTCTAACCAGCAGCAGATGGTTCACCCTCTGGAACGGAGAGAAGTGTGATGGCGAGTGAATTCCTGGAGACCACCGTCGACAAGTTCGTGTTCCGCGTCAGGCGGGATTGTTGGTACTCGGACTCCGGCGTCTGGGTCCGCCTGGAAGACGGCTCGGCCCGCGTGGGGGTGAGCGATTACCTTCAACAGGCCAGCGGGGATGTCGCCTTCGCGGACGTTCGGCCAGCAGGCACCGTTCTGGCGGCTGGCGAGGAACTGGCAAGCATCGAGACCATCAAGGCAATCCTCTCCGTCGAGTCGCCAGTAGCCGGCACGATCGTCCAAGTCAACGAGGCCTTGGAAGGGAGTGCGGAGCTGGTCAACCAGGACCCATATGGCGAGGGCTGGCTCGCGGTCATTGAGTTGCGTGACTGGGAAGCCGACCGGGCGGGCCTACTGGACGCGGAGCGCTACCTGGAGGTAATGCACGCCAAGGCAGAGGAAGAGGTGACAAGGAAATGAGCGGCGAATCTGAAGAACGGGTGATTATCATCCCCTGCAGCGGCATCGGCAAGGCCTTCGGGAGCGTCGGCCGGGAGGCAGCCTATGTAGTGACGGAGGAGCTTCGTCCCGACTGCAGCGAGACTATGTGCCTCTCCCTCCTGACTCTGGGTGACGAGGACGCTCGCGGCCGCGTGCGAGAGCATCCCACTATTACCATCGACGGCTGCCCCAGGGCCTGCGCGCGGGTAAACGTAGAGCAGGCCGGGGCGGCGCCTGCGGCGACCTTTCGGGTATTCGACGTGTTCCGGCAGCACAAGGAACTGAGGGTTCGCAGCGTTTCTGACATCGGCAAGGCCGGCGAGGAGATGGCGCGCATTCTCGCCACTGATGTCGCCGCCAAGGTCGATGAGCTGCAGAAAGAAAGGCGGTGAGAGCATGCCCAAGCTGCCAGAGCGGAAGGTCGGTCTTATAGCCTGCAGCGGCGAGGATCTGCCGGAGGGCACGGTCTCCCGCCAAGCGGCCCTCCTGGTGTTGGAGAAGCTCCGTCCGGGTGCGACCGTCACCCTCTGTCTGCCGCTCTTCCTCGCCGGCGAAGAGCGCGAGCGGGCCTTTGCCCGTTTCTACCCAACCATCGCTATCGATGGCTGCGAGAAGCGCTGTGCGGCCAGAGCTACCGAGATGTACAGCGCCCGACCTGCCGTCAGCCTCGTGGTCAGCGACCTGGCCAGCGCGCTGGGCCTGGCCCGGCCGCAACGGCTTCGCGGTTCCGACCCGGCAGGGGAGGCGCTGGCCCGCGCTGTGGCTGATGAGGTGTCGAGACAGGTGGACCGGCTGCTGGCTAGTCGACGGGAGGTCGTAGCGGCAGGGGAGCCGGCAACGGCAGGCGCGGGGTCGGAGCCCGCGGAAGCAGTCTGCGCGTGCGTCTCGGGCATCCCGGTGGCCACCGTGTTCGTCGGCGAGCAGGCGCTCGATCTGATAGCCCTGCCGGCGATCTTTGACCTCTTCCGCGAAGAAGGCAAGTCTCCCGACAATAGCTCGACGGCCGAGGAGCTCATGCAACAGGTCAAGCTCTACAACCCGGTGGCGGCGGAAGATGAAAGCGCCCTCCGGGGGGCCGTCCTAAACGAGTACGCCCGCTTCTGGGCTCAGACGGCCCCAGCCATTGGCCAGTGAGGTGCGGGGGATGGCTGCATCGACTTACCACACCGATGTCCGCTGGACAGGCGAGCACTGGGGCGAACTCAAGTGCGGCAACGGCCCTACGCTCCCCTTCTCGGCACCACCCGATGCCCAGGGCCACGAGGGGGTGCTTACCCCGGAAGACGCGTTCGTCGCCGCTGTCAACACATGCGTCATGCTGATGTTCATCTGGGCATGCGAGCGGCTGCGACTCGACCTCGTCAGCTACGAATGCCATGCTGAGGGCACGAAGGTCGTAGCTCTGGATCGCACGGAGACGTTCGAGCGCGTAGTGCTCAGGCCGCGGGTCGTCGTTCGAGGAGCAGATCGCAAGCGGCTGGAGCGGGCGCTGGAATGGGCCCACAAGTACAGTCTTGTGGCGAACTCCATTACGAGCACCTTCGTCATGGAGCCGGAGATCGAGATACAGCCCTGATCGGCCGCGAATGGCGGCGTGAGAATAGGAGGGCACCATGCTGAGCATCAAAGTCTTGGGGCCGGGATGTTCCAACTGCGAGCGGCTCAAGGCCGCGACCAAGGAGGCACTGGGGATGCTTGGTGCCGATGGCAGGGTGGAAGCCGTGAGTGACCCCGCCCAGTTCCGCGCTTACCGGCTGGTGGCCACGCCCGGGCTGGTGGTGAACGAGAAGCTGGTCTGTGCGGGCCGCGTGCCAGAGGCTAGCGAGATAGTGAGCATGCTGGCGACGGCGCTTGCCGAAGAGGAGGCGGTACCCTAGAGCGTTGTCACCGCGACGGCAACGTCGGGTGGCATCGCGACGGGAGGCGACGGATGTCGGTGGAAAGAGTAGGACTTCCGCAGCGGACTGCGGTCGTTGGTCAGCTTGGCCTACTGGACCGGTTCCTCGCGCTCTGGATCATACTCACCATGGTCTTCGGCGTCGCTCTAGGCAAGCTCTTTCCCAGCGTCGCCGACAGCATCAACTCCGCCAGTATTGGCACTACCTCCATCCCCATCGCCATCGGGCTGCTGTGGATGATGTACCCCGTCCTGGCGAAGGTGCGCTACGAGGAACTGGGCAAGGTGGCCACCGCCTGGAAGATATTCAGCGTCTCCCTGGTCCAGAACTGGCTGGTGGGTCCCCTGATCATGTTTGCGCTGGCCTGGTTGCTCCTGCCTGACCAGCCGGAGTACCGGACAGGGCTGATCATCGTTGGGCTGGCCCGCTGCATCGCCATGGTGCTGATCTGGAACATGCTGGCGGAGGGCGACAACGAGTACGCGGCCGTGCTGGTGGCCCTCAACTCCGTCTTCCAGGTGCTCTTCTACTCGCTGTACGCCTACTTCTTCGTCACGGTTGCCAGTTCGTGGTTCGGCGGCGGCTCCGAGGTCCACATCAGCTTCTGGGAGGTGGCAAGGAGTGTCCTCATCTTCCTCGGCATCCCGCTGGTGGCGGGCATGGTCACGCGCTATGTGGGCATAAGAAGTAAGGGACGCGAGTGGTACGAAGGCGTGCTCATGCCGAAGCTGGGCCCGACGGCGATCATCGGCCTGTTGTTCACCATCGTCGTGATGTTCGCCCTCAAGGGCGAGTACATCGTGGACGTGCCGTTCGACGTGCTGCGGATCGCCGCGCCGCTGCTGCTGTACTTCGTCATCATGTTCACTGTCTCCTTCCTCATGTCCTGGCGGCTGCGCTTCCGCTACGCGGAGACGGCGACCCTCTCCTTCACGGCGGCAAGCAACAACTTCGAGCTGGCCATCGCCGTCTGTATCGGCGTCTTCGGCATCGAGTCGGGGCAGGCGCTGGCGGCGGTCGTCGGGCCGCTCATCGAGGTGCCGGTGCTCATCACGCTGGTCTACGCGGCGCTGTGGGCCCGCAAGTACTTCTTCGCGCCGGACGGGTCGGCCCTCGCTAGAGCAGGCCGCACAGCAAGGGCCTGAGTCTACTTCGAGGCGCGTCGCACGGAACGCTCACCCCCCTCTCGAGGTCGGTTGCTGTGAGGAAGCCAACTCTTCTGGACCTATGCAAAACGACCCTTTACATCGGTACCGTCGGTTACGGCGGGCCAGCAATCCTGGCGCTGATGAAAAGAACGCTTGTCGACCGCAGAAAGTGGATAGCTGAAAGAGAGTTCATGAACGCCCTGAGCCTGGCGCAGATTCTGCCCGGCGCCACCGGCGTGAGCGTCATAACCTATGTAGGGTTCAAGCTTGGCAAGCTATGGGGCGCGATTCTCGCGCCCCTGTTCTATATTCTGCCGGCCGCCATCGCAGTGACAGCGTTGGCCTGGGCATATTTCCGTTTTGGAAACGTTTCATTTGTCAAAGCATTGTTCGCCGGATTGGGAGCGCTGGTGGTCGCGCTCCTGCTCAGCGCCACCTGGACACTGGGACGATCGGTATTCAAAAAGCTGGACATCGGGAACGCAAAGGGTCTTCTCATCAGCCTAACGACCTTTGTCGGTGTTTACTTCCTCGATCTGAACATCATCTGGCTGATTCTTCTTGCCGGTGTCTTGGGATTTGCGCTGTTCTATTTCACGAGAGAGTTTGCTGGTGAAAGGGCGGCAAGCGGGGAAGTCCTGCTTTCTGAGCCCAGGGCCCTGGAGCGCCAGCCACTAAGCGCAAGGGACTTCATTCCAGTTGTTGCTGTGGCGGCGGCATTTGGGCTCGGTCTGCTTGTGGCTTCGACGCGCGCTCTACTGACGACCTTCTTGGGCATCGGCTCGCTTGCCTTCGGCTCGGCCTTCGCCGCTATTCCCCTCATGCAGCACCAGGCGGTCGACGCCCACCACTGGCTCACCACGAAGCAATTCCTTGACGGCATCGCACTGGGACAGATCACTCCCGGCCCGATCCTGATCACCGCGACGTTTGTCGGCTATCACGCCGCGTCGGTTGCAGGAGCCCTCTTCGCAACCCTGGCGATTTTCATCCCGTCGATTGCCGCCATGATCGCGCTCGTCGATGTTCACGCAAGGGTGCAGAATCTCAAGATTGTGAAGGTGGCGGTCAGGGGATTCCTGTGCGGGTTCATCGGCCTGCTCATCGCCGTCACTCTACAATTCGCCACCAAATCGCTCGTGAGCTGGCAGGCCTGGCTGATTTTCCTGGGAGCTGTTTTCTGGCTAATGGTCCTGAAAAGGGATTCTGTGTGGGCGATCCTGGGAACAATCGCGCTGTCATTGGTGATATTTCAATCGTGGCATGGCTAGGAGAACTGACCGGGGCCTGTGCCCGCGCCGGGCTCGCCGTAGCCGGCACCAGCCATCGGACCGTGAGGACCTGTGCCGTCGCAGGCGCCACCCTTCAGCATCTGCTGAACACCTGCCTGCGGCCCGTGAGGTCCCTGTTCACCCGCCGCCCGTCGCTGCTGCATCCGCTGGAGCATGGCCTGTGCCTGCCCCTGGGGAATGGTGCCGGCCGCCACGGCCTCTTCCACGGCGGCCTGGCGCGCCCCTTGCAGATAGTCGGGAACCTTCTGGACAACGCCCTGCTTCTCGAGGGGTCAACTCAGGCTCCGCCAGCCGGGACCGGAGATGGTGGCAACCTGCCTGGAAAGCAGGGGACCGCCCGTAGGCGGCCGCTCGCTACGTACGTGCGTTGTAACGTTGGATGCGGGCTGGGGCGGGAGACGGGAATCGAACCCATGTGACCTGCTTGGAAGGAACAAGCTCACCACACAGGCCAGGGCTAATTGCTAACCCCTCAGATTCGAAAATCGGGGTGAAACCGGGGTGAAAACAGGGTGGATTTGAGGGTGTGCAGCCGCCAGCGGGCTGGCCCTCCCTCAGCCCAGCCGCTCCCCCATCCGGTCCGCCGGGCTGAACTGCTCGTGAGCCCGCGCCGCCTTCTCCGCGTCGTAGGTGGCCGAGTACCGCCGCACCATCGCCGGCGTGCTGTGGCCCAGGAGGTGCTGCACATCCAGCTCCCGCGCCCCATTCTCGATGGCCCAGGTGGCGAAGGTGTGGCGAAAGCGGTGAGGATGCACCTTCACCACGCCGGCCCTCCTCCCCAGCCGCTCGAGGAACACCGCCACCGAGTGGGGCTTTAGCCTCTTCCCTTCGTCAGACAGGAAGAGCGGCCCGGGCTCCCGCCCCCTGAATCGCTCCAG
Source organism: uncultured Chloroflexia bacterium (assembly GCA_963701285.1). Classification (GTDB taxonomy): domain Bacteria; phylum Chloroflexota; class Dehalococcoidia; order SM23-28-2; family SM23-28-2. The sequence continues at coordinate 1,590,589 of OY969584.1, forward strand.
GTAGTCCTCCAGGGCCTCCTTGGCGCTCGCCCCGAAGCGGACCACCCGCTGCTTGTTCCCCTTGCCGTGCAAGACCCGAAGGCGCTGCCCTTCCAGATCCAGGTCGGCCAGGTCCAGGCTCACCAGCTCCGTCCGCCGCACGCCTGTGTCCAGCAGGACCAGGATGATGGCCGTTCGACGGGCGCCCCAGCGGAAGCGGGTGTCGCAGAGAGCGAGAAGCTTGGCGACGTCCTCCGCCGAGAAGGGCTGCACGATCTTCTGCGGCAGGCGGACGTTCTTGATCTGGGCGAAGGGGCTCTCCTGCATGTACCCCATCCGCACGAGCCAGGAGAACAGGAACCGCACCTCGCGGTGGCGCCGGTGGCGGGTCTCCAGGCTGGTGCCGTTATTACTAATGCGGCCTAGGTAGGAATAGATGTGGGTCGGGGTGATGGCTCGCACATCCTCGGGGATGCCCTCCTCTCGGGCGATGCGCTGGAAGCGAACGAGGGTCTCCCGGTAGGCGGTGATGGTGTTCGGCGACTTGCCCTCTACCTGGCAGCGCAGGAGGTAGAGGTCGATCAGGCTGGCTAGGTCCTGCCTCTCCGTGGCCGCTAGCTGGGTGGTCATCGCTTGCCCTTCCCTCACGTTGCACCAGGTACGTCGCGTACGTACATGGACGCTCTCTTGCGCTGAGAAGTCAAGTCGATAGGGGCCCAATTCGGGAGGCATCTGAAGGGAATCGACGCACCGATGCTCGCTCGACCTGGCCACGCCATCGATAGGGCCAAGAGCGCCGGCCACCGAGCCTGGGCGGGCCCGGTGGCCGGTCGGTCGAGCGGTTAGGTGGCTACTGGCTGGCGGCCTCCTCGACCCTGCGCCAGAAGCGCCAGCCGCCCAGTGAGGGCCAGCCACCAGGCCCAGGGGACCTGGTGGCTGGCTTGGGCGAGGGCGAGAGGTAGCTACTTCTTGCTGCCCTCAGCTGGGCGCCAGAAGACCCAGCCGTTTATGGGGTGGCCGGTGACGGCCTGGGCTGCGGCGCTGAGGGAAGGGAAGACCTGGTCGCCGTACTTGACCGCCCTTCCGCCGGGGCGGTCCTTGGCCTCGACGATGACAGCGGTGTGGGTCTGCCCCTTGGACCTGCCTGTGAGGGTGGTGCCCACGGGCGGCAGTTGGCGGGCGATCTTCTTGCGCTGGCGCTTGGTGGTCATGATACACCTCCTTTCCCAAGCTCTGCTCTGTGCTGCCGACGCCGGCGTCTTGGGACGCCGTCAGCAGACACACATCACTCGAACTGGGTAGGAAGTCAAGCTCTGTCGCGACAATGGGTGCTTCCACGCGATGGGCGTCGGCTAGCAGACCGGGTGCGAGATGCCTGGGCCAATGCCGCCGTCAAATGACGACCCTGGAAGGGGTACCACCAACGCCCCCTATCAGCAGAGGTGGTCGAAGGTGGCAGAATTGAGCAGCCGCGACAGCCAGGCGCACAACGAGGGCGGAACCTCCTGTCGGCAGACGCCATTTGCCTCCGTGACTTCTGCCGAGCATAGTCGTTCCACCACCCACGCCGCTAGACCTGCCACGGCATCAGCCCCCGGCTGCCGAAAAGGATCTGATCCCTCTAGAGCACTTACAGATAGGGCGATCCGCCGCAAGACACGTCTTTCGCGGGGGGCGCGCCCCGGTGTCCGTAACGCTGGGCGTCGGCATTCGTCTCTAAGGCGGGGACGGGAGGAGGCAGAACGATGTGCGAGAACGTACTGATACCCCATGACGGCGAGGTTATCGTAACCACTCAGCTTGACCAGCCGCTTCACCGAGCCGTCATCGAGCACCTTGGAGCCTTGATAACCCGCATGACGCCAACTGGCAAGTTAGTCCCCGAAACGCGCGACCACCTGGAAAGCTTGCGACGTAACCTGAGCAGGGCAAACCCGCCGCCCGAGGATGAGTCCTTTCACCTTAACGCCTTGCTACATGGCAACCTATCAGAGCTCTGCGCCGGCACGGGTGATGCGTATGGCGTCGTCGTGGCAGCGCTCGCCGAGGTCCTGCTGGCGCGCTACCGCGAGCGCCTGTGGAACGGCGGCGACGGGTGGCCTCCTGACGCCTAGCGAGCCTGCCCCTTAGCGTCCGTCGGGCGCCCCGACCAGCTTGAAAGATGTGTTCTGGCGGTCATGTGCGCCGGCTCTGGCGGCAACTGGCATCAGGCGGGCGGGCGCCCGTGGGATGCGGTGAGACTGCATTGAAATTACGGTGCGTTTCACACCGCAGAATCCGCCGGATCAACCCCATTAGCCCTCGTTTGGTGGCGGTGGCGACACCCGATACCCGCCGCCGTCTCGTCGTTAGCTTGCCCCCTTGCTAGCAGAGGTAATCGATGGTAACGGGTTCTCCGCAGTGGCGACGGATGGTGGCCCTGGGGCGGCGGCTACTGGCGCGAAGGCGGGTTCTGCTCTTGGCTGTGGGGTGCCAGTGTCCATCCGTCTGTTCGCGGGTGCAGCCACCAACTCGTGCATGAGGTGCGCATCTCCACAAACAGACGGTGTCTCACGGCTGGCCCAAGCTGCTCACCGCGTCAATCCTCCGCATACGCATCACATTTTGGCACCCCACAGGCGGCCTGCCTGCTCGTGATAAGCAACGCCCCATAAGCAGAGGTTATGGAAGGTTATGGAATTGACCACCTGCGGCTGCCAGGGCCGCAACGAGGGCAGAAAGCCCTGGGAGCCGCTTCAGGCAATTGGGCAGCCAAGGCATCCCTCCTCCCTGATGTCGCGGAGCGCGCTAGCCTGCGCGTGTAGATAGTATACACCCGCGGGAAATGCTCGTGGACTGGAGGGGCGACGCTGGCAGGCCCTACCGAAAACCGACGGCAGGGACAGGGCGAGCAGGCGCAGCTCTGGCCTGCGCAACAGCGGCGGCGCGCGGGATGACAGAGGCCGGCGCGGCGTTGGTCCGGTCCGGGACGGTGAAGGTCAGCACGTCACGGATCTCGCTTGAGGTCAGAGGGACATGGAGCACGAAATCAGCGGACTGACGCGCGTCCCGCTCCAAGTCAGACCACCAGTTGACCAGGACTCCTACCGCCGAGCTCCCAGCCCGCCTCGCCTCCTCCGCCGCGTGTAAGGCGCGGAACCCCAGGTCGGACTCGACCAGGACCAAGTCGGCCCACTGCTCCAGTCCGCCGCTGGACGCGTCGCGCAGAGTCTTGAAGACAGGCGAGTACCCGGCGGCGAGGCAAGCCTGCCGAAGCACGCTTTCGTGCTCCCGGTCGACATCGACCAAGGCCACCCTTAGAGTCGGCTTGCTCATCATCTTGCCGAACCGCCGAGGCATGGACAGTTCAATCGAGCCCCCATCGCTGACCTGACCATGAGACGCTCCAAAAGGCCAATCGTTACACTGGATCGTGCAATTGGCGGCGAAAATGAGTCCTCGGCCCGGGATCGGGCCCGGAATCGGCCTTCGAGGCCAGTGCCTCACCGATCTGACCGGTTGCCCGATCTTCGCGGCATCTTCGACGAAACGGGGAACGTCCACACCCTGCGCGCCCTCGGCCGACTCGTACGACAACCCCAGGAGCTCCCGGCCGTCTTGCGCCTGGCAGCCAGCGCCCGCCTGGCCTCTCGTAACGTAGCTATATTCGTAGGTGGCCCTGCGGGTGGCCATTGGGGCGAAGGCGAGTTCTGCTCTTGGCTGTGGGGTGCCACTAAGCAACGCCCCATAAGCAGAGCTTATGGAAGGTTGTCGAATCGAGCAGCCGCGGCTGCCAGGCCCATAAGAAGGGCGTGGTAGAGCACCTGCCGATGGAGCAGGTCATCACCTGTGCACGGCGTCGATCATTCAGGGGGGGCTGGGTTCGTATCAAGAGTATGACAAATTGCTTGCCTGTAGCCAAATTGTTGACAACCTGCCGCGCCGCGTGCTACCCTGCTTAAGGCTGATGGGCACGTTACTCGGGCACGTCGCACGCGTCTACACGGGTCTGGCGTTGAGCGGTCGAACTATCGCCGGCCACGGCAGTTACACATACCCATCCGTGAGTTTGAAGGACCTGGCGAACGGCAGAGTGGTGCTGCACGAGCTCACCACCGTAAGGGCAGAACACCCCACTAAGGTGCAGCGGTACATGGCGCAGCCTGGCGATATCCTCATCTCGGCGCGCGGGACCCAACCTAAGGTGGCCATTGTCCCTCCCGATGTGGCTGGCGCAGTGCTGACCTCCACGCTGATCGGGATCCGCCCCGGGCGGGACCTACTACCCGAGGTACTCATGGCCTTCTTCTGGTCGCCCGGCGGTCGAAATGCGTTAATCTCACGCGTCCGCTCAGGCACCCGGCAGATAGCCCTGAGCGCCGCCGACGTCGCCAAGATTGAGGTTCCTGTTCCTCCGATGTGGATTCAGCGGCGGGTGGCCGAATTGATGCAAGCAGCCCAAAAATACTCCGCTGCGGCCGAGGAAGCGGAGCGACTATTTCGTGAACTGACTACTCAAGTGACTGCCGACCTTGTTGCCCGTAGGAATGAGGAGTAGGCACACTTTGATGAACGACGGGATCAGGGAAGGCATCCTGCGCTTCCTGTATGACTTGCACGGCACAGCGAGAGGCGTCCGAAAGCAGGAGATAGGGCTCCGCGATCTTCAGAAGGCAATGAAGGACCTACACGGTCTTACCCAGCAGCAGGTTGCCAGCAACCTGGACTACCTCGTGCAAAAGGGCTGGGTCTGCAAGACCACGACCGGCCGCCTGTTCACCACCAAATACGGCACGACCCGTTCCTCTGAACAGATCCGCTATAAGGTATCTGCCGCTGGCATCGACCGGATCGAAGGTGAGTCCGAGTTCAGGCGGCCTGACCCCTACGCCGGCATTCGAATTGAGAACGTCGGTGGCGTTACGGTTGTTGGCGATGGTAACGTAGTGAGGACTCAGTTCACCGGCGTGGCGGAGGTCCTCAGCCAGCTACGTCGAGCCGTGAACGCTAGCCACCTGCCGGACCAGGACAAGCTGGCAGTGGCGACCGAAATCCAGAGCATCGAGCTGCAGCTCGCCAAAGAGACGCCCGATCCTACTGTCATCGAAAAGGCCTGGGCCGCCATCAAGGCCACCGCGACCGTGGGCACGCTCGCGGACTTGATTACGCGGGCCGGCATCGTTCTTGCTCCATTCATCCACAGCGCTGTGGCCGGATAGGAGGCAGCATGGCGACCCTCACTCTCGACCAGCTCAACTCCCACCTCTGGCGTGCCGCCGATATCCTTCGTGGCCAGATCGATGCGTCCGACTACAAGAACTACATCTTCGGTTTCCTCTTCCTGAAGCGCCTTTCAGATGTGTTCGAGGAGGAAGGGGAGCGCATCGAAAGAGAGACTGGCGATGCCGACCTGGCCTGGAATGACCCCGATGAGCACCAGTTCTTTGTCCCGCAGCGCGCCCGTTGGTCCGAGATTCGCAAGCTAACCCAGAACGTGGGCGACGCGCTCAACAAGGGCTGTGCCGCCCTGGAGGAAGCCAACCCAGCCAAGCTGGAGGGGGTGCTTCTCGGCATCGACTTCAACGACGAGCGAAGGCTGGGCGACAGCCGAAATCGGGACACCATCCTGCTACGGCTCATCCAGCACTTTTCCCAGATATCGCTCCGAAACGCCGACCTGCCTGAGCCAGACATGCTCGGCCGCGCCTACGAGTACCTCATCGAGCGGTTCGCCGACGACGCCGGCAAGAAGGGCGGCGAGTTCTACACGCCCCGGCGGGTCGTGCAGCTAATCGTCGATCTGCTGGCACCCACCGAGGGCATGCGGATCTGCGACCCCACCGTCGGCTCCGGCGGCATGCTCATCGAGTGCGCCAAGCACGTGGAGCGTCATGGCGGCAATCCCCGCAACCTCTCCCTTTTCGGCCAGGAGAAGAACCTGGGGACATGGGCCATCTGTAAGATGAACATGCTCCTCCACGGCCTGCCCGATGCCCGCATCGAGAAGGGCGACACCATCCGCGATCCCAGGCTGGTGCGGGACGGAGAGCTGATGCTCTTCGACCGGGTCATCGCCAATCCGCCATTCAGCCTGAAGGGCTGGGGCTACGAGGAGGCCCAGCACGACGGCTACGGCCGCTTCCGTCATGGTCTGCCGCCTCAGACCAAAGGCGACCTGGCTTTTGTCCAGCACATGGTAGCCACGTGCAACGACCAGGGCATGGTCGGGGTGGTGATGCCTCACGGCGTCCTCTTCCGAGGCGGCCGTGAAGAACAGATAAGGCGCGGCATGCTAGAGGACGACCTGTTCGAGGCCATCATCGGCCTGCCGCCGAACCTGTTCTACGGCACCGGCATCCCGGCCACCATTCTCGTCCTCCGCGCCCGTGGCGAAGCCAAGCCGCCGGAGCGCCGCGGCCGCGTCCTCTTCATCCATGCCGCCGAGTACTGCCAGGAGGGGAAGAACCAGAACTACCTGCGGGAGGAGGACATCGAGCGCATCGCCGCGGCTTTCCGAGAGTACGGGGACGTGGAGCGCTTCGCCCGCGTGGTGGACCTAGACGAAGTCCGGCGCAACGAGTACAACCTGAACATCAGCCGCTACGTTGACACCTCGCTCCCCGAGGAGCGGATCGACGTAACGGAGGCGCTGGCCCGCCTGCGGGAGCTGGAGCGCCAGCGGGACGAGGCGGCCCGAAAGATGGATGAGTTGCTTGCGGAGCTTGGCTACCGTGCGTGACGGCCTTACGCCGTTGGGTCTCGTCCCACACGGATGGTCAGCGGTGGCGCTTCGCGACCTCTCTGACCTGATTGAGAGAGGCGTCACGCCCCGGTACGTCGAGGAGAGTCCTTATATTGTTGTGAATCAGCGTTCTATCCGCTGGGAGGGCATCGACTATTCTGCAGTCAAACACCTTCATCCCGACATGGCTCCGGAAGTGCCCACGCGCAAGCACCTAGTCGAAGGTGACGTACTGCTGAATTCCACCGGTGACATCACCATCGGGCGGGCCTGTCTCATTCGGGGGCAGACTGAAAACCACATCCCTGACTCGCACGTCACAGTCATCAGGTTACGGAAGGATCTTCTCGACCCCTACCTTCTCGTCCAGTTCCTACGGATGCCCCTTTTTCAACGCGAGATCTATATGGTCACGAGCGGAAGCACGGGACAGCTCGAACTCAGTCGTCAGGCAGTTGGCAATCTCGTCATTCTGGTGCCGTCCATACTCGAGCAGCGCAAGGTCGCCGAGATCCTATCGTCTGTGGACGACGCTATCGAAAGGACGCATGCGGTCATCGAGCAGGTGCGGCGGGTCAAGCAGGGCCTGGCCGAACAGCTTCTCGTCCGCGGCCTCCCCGGCCGGCACACCCGCTTCAAGCACACCGAGGTGGGCGAGATTCCGGAAGACTGGCAGGTGTTGCACCTGGGGTCGGTCGCCCAGGTTCAGTCTGGATTCGCTCTAGGACCTTCGAGGCGGCCAAAGAACTATCCGAGGCCCTACCTGACAGTGGTGAACGTCCAGACCGGCAGAATTCGCGCGGGTGATATCCGGTACATGGAGGTCACACCGCCAGAATATGAAACTCGCAAGCTCAAGGCAGGGGATATCGTGATGGTGGAAGGCCACGCTCAACTTTCTGAGCTTGGCCGGGCGGCGATCGTCCCTGCCCCGTTCGAAGGCTTCACGTTCCAGAATCACCTGTTCCGTGTCCGGGTGGAGGTAACTAGGTGCGATCCTGTCTTCCTCTGCACCTATATCAACGGCCCTCACGGCCGTGCGTACTTTCGATCCTTCGGTGGCACGACAAGCGGTCTAAATACGGTAAGCACTGCCAACGTGCAGGGAATGCCGGTACCCGTACCGATACCGAATGAGCAACGCCTCATTGGCCAGGCGCTTGCCGCCGTTGAAGGAAGAATTGAGTCTGAGAGCATGCGCCTGGAACTGTTGCGCAACGCCAAGTCAGCCTTGACGCACGTTCTGCTCAGCGGCCAGGTGCGGGTGAAGGTGCCAACGGATCCCGTTGCCGCAGGGGAGAACCCAGGATGACGGGCGATAGGACTATCCACGTGAGCCTCGCCACCGACGAGAAGGGCATGGTCGGCCGACGATGTCCATCGATGGAGTGCGGCCAGTACTTCAAACTGAAACCCGGCACTGGCCTCCCCATAGAGGACTGCGGGTGTCCTTACTGCGGGACCCGGGCAGACTCGTCCGAGTTCCTGACACCCGACCAGGTGGAATACGCCAAGAGTGTTGTGGCCAAGCAGGTGCTGGAGCCCACCCTCCGGGACTTCAAACGCAACATTGAGGCGTTGAATCGACCCTTCCGAAACTCCCTGATTGACATCAGGTTCTCAGTCAGCCTTCCCACCTACCGCGTGCACTCGTATAGGGAAAGCGACGTCGAGACGCCCGTCACCTGCACGAACTGCGGCCTGGAGTTCGCCGTCTTCGGCGTCTTCGCCTTCTGTCCGGACTGCGGCCAGCTCAATGCGTTCGAGGTCTTTGACGCGTGCCTAGAGGTGTGTCGCCGACGGCTGCGTCTCCTCGACCTCCCGGAGACCGCTGCAGACCAGGAATTGGTGAAGGCGATCCTAGTCGACGCCCTCGGCAGTGCCGTGGCCGCGTTTGACGCCCTCGGCAAGAAGCTGAGGCAGGCCCGTCCGGATGTGTTTCCGGACAGGCCCAAGAACCTATTCCAGAACTTAGCTGCTCTGGATAGCTCCCTGGACAAGGCCACTGGAGCCGGCTTGGCTGCACGTCTCGGGGCAGATGGCTTCGACAACTTGGTCCGCCTGTTCCAGGTTCGCCACGTCTACGAGCACAACCTGGGCGTCGTCGATGAGGAGTTCGTTGCTAAGGTTCCAGCGTATCGGCATCTCAAGGGACGGCTCTACCCTCTGGGCCGGGACGACATCCAGCGTCTTCTCGAGCTTCTTGGCCAGATAGCCTCCTCGCTCAAGAACGAATTTGGCCCTCTGGAGAGCGTGAAGTGACGTCACCCACCGCCATCTGGAACGAGCTGCACTTGGCCGAAGAGCCGGCGGTGGACCTGCTGGGTAAGCTCGGCTGCACCTACGTGCCCCCGGAGGACCTCCTTCGAGACCGTGGTGGGTCGGAGCGCCAGCCGGTGCTGGTCTTGCGGCTGGAGCGCGCCCTGCGCCGGCTCAATCCCTGGCTTACCGCAGACGCCCTTCGCCGGGCCGTGCGCGCCGTCAGCCAGGTCGAGGCGGCCAACCTCATGGAGGCCAACGAGAAGGCCTATGTCGCTCTCACTTACGGCGCCGCCGTCGAGGTGGAGGAGAACGGACGCCGCATGAGCCGCACCGTCCGCTACTTCGACTTCGACGACCTCGCCAACAACGAGTTCTTGGTCACTCGCCAGTACCGCGTCGCCGGCTCTCGCAAGGTCATCAAGCCTGACGTGGTCGTCTTCGTCAACGGCGTGCCGCTCGCCGTCATCGAATGCAAGCCGCCCACCCTGGGCGAGGAGTGGCGGTTCGAGGCCACGGAGCAGGTGGAGCGCTACCAGGAGCTGGACGAGCGGTGGCGCCAGCAAGGGGCGCCCCAGCTCTTCCACACGGTGCAGGTGGTCATCGCTGCGTGCGGCCAGGCCGTCTGCTTCGGGACGGTGGGCAGGCCGGGCCGCTCCTACCTGGAGTGGAAGACGCCCTTCCCGCTCAGCGAAGGCGAACTGGCGGAACTGATGGGCCGCACGCCGACGCCCCAGGACGTCCTCCTGGCCGGCCTGCTTCGGCCCGCCAACCTGCTCGACCTCACCCGCAACTTCGTCGTCTTCGAGCCCGAGGGCGGCCGCATTGTCAAGAAGATCGCCCGCTACCAGCAGTTCCGCGCCGTCAATCAGGCCATCGAACGCGTGCGGACGGCATCGGACCCCAAACGTCGGGGCGGTATCATCTGGCACACGCAGGGGTCCGGCAAGTCGCTCACCATGCTCTGGCTAGCGGTGAAGCTGCGCCGCCTCGCCGAACTCGAGAACCCCATCGTCGTCGTCGTCACCGACCGGCGCGACCTCGACCGGCAGATCAGCGGCACCTTCCAGCGCTGCGGCTTCCCTAACCCCATTCAAGCCCGCAGCGTCCGCCATCTTCGCGAGCTGCTGACCAGCGGCCCCGGCCAGACGGTGATGACCACCATCCAGAAGTTTCAGGACGCCACCGCATACGAGGGCCCGCGGCGCCTCGACGGCATGCTTACGGACGCCACCAACGTCTTCGTTATGGTGGACGAGGCTCACCGCACCCAGTACAAGAACCTGGCCGCGAACATGCGCCGGGCGCTGCCCAACGCTTGCTTCTTCGGCTTCACCGGCACGCCCATCGATAAGCTCGACCGGAGCACACCCCGCACCTTCGGCTCCTACATCGACACCTACAGCATCCAGCAGGCGGTCGAAGACGGCGCCACGGTCCCGATCTTTTACGAGAGCCGTCTGCCCGAAGTGCACGTCAGCGGCGGCCAAACCCTCGACCAAGTCTTCGAGCGCGTGTTTGGTGACTATACGCCGGAGGAGAGGGAAGCCATTAAGCGCCGGTACGCCACGGAGCTGGCCATCGCCGGGGCGCCCCGGCGAATCGAGATGATCTGCCTCGACATCATCGAGCACTACGAAGAGCACATCCGGCCCAACGGCTTCAAGGCGCAGATCGTGGCGGCCACTCGGGATATCGCTGTGACTTATAAGGAGACCCTGGACCGGCTGAACGGCCCACCCTCCGCCCTGATCGTGTCCTTCACCAATGACGACCCGGAGCGCATCGCCCGCTGGCAGTGGACCCGCGACCGGCAGAAGGAACTCATCGACAGCTTCAAACAGGACCCGCCGGACAGGCTGGCCTTCATCATCGTGTGCGACATGCTGCTGACGGGCTTCGACGCCCCGGTGGAGCAGGTGATGTACCTGGACGCACCGCTGCGGGAGCACACTTTGCTCCAGGCGATCGCCAGGGTGAACCGGCCCCACGAGGGAAAGACGTACGGGCTGGTGGTCGATTACTGGGGCGTAGCAGACGATCTCCAGGACGCCCTCGGCATCTTCGACTCGGACGATATCCAGGGCGCGCTCACGCCGCTGGAAGACCAGCTCCCACGCGTCCAGGTCGTGCACCGCAAGGCGCAGCGCTTCTTCGACCGCGTTGACAGAGAGGACCTCGATGCCTGCGTCTCGGTGCTGGAACCGGCAGACCGCCGGGCGGAGTTCGATGCGGTCTTCCTGGAGCTGGCGCGGGCTGTGGACATGCTCCTGCCGGATCCGTGCGCCGTCCCTTACGTCAAAGACCTCCAGTGGCTGGGCAAGGTCCGCATGGCGGCCCGGGCGCGCTTCCGCGAAGAGCACTTCGACCTCAAACACTGCGGTGAGAAGGTGAAGGCGCTCATCAACGAGTACATCGGCGCCGGCGAGGTGAGGCGGCTGCTAGAGCCCGTCTCCATCTTCTCTCAGCGCTTCGATGAGGAGATCCGGGGCCTCACCCGTCAAGAGGCGAAAGCGAGCGAGATGGAGCACGCCCTCCGGTACGAGATCAAGGTGCGCTACGAGGATAACCCGGTGCGCTACGAGTCGCTAGGGGAGCGCCTGGAGAAGATCATCGCCGACCGAAAGGCCCAGCGGATCAGCCAGGCGGAGGAATTGCGGCAGCTGGCGGGCCTCCTCGGGGAGCTGCGCGGGATGCAGTCGCGCATCGAAGAGATGGGCCTGACCCAAGCCTCATTCCCCATCTACGAGCTCATCCTGAAGCACCGAGACTCCGCCATGGGCGATGTAAGCAGGGTGGCCGAAGCGCCCGCCACCTACCACGCCAAAGTAGATGAACCGACGAGAGAGCTGGCCGGCCAGATCGAGGACGACATCACGGGCCTGGCCGTCATCGACTGGACGATGAAAGAGGATATTCAGCGAGAGATGCGACGGCGCATCAAGCGTCGCCTCCGCGCGGCCGGCTTTGTTCCGGAAGACCTTGAGGCGGCGACGACCGAAATCCTGGATGTGGCGAGGAGGACCATCGCGTGACCCTCCGGACTGATACGAGGCAGCTGGTCTTCGGGTCGACCGTTATCGAGTACACTCTTCGGCGCAGTCGCCGCCGGCGGAAGACTGTCGAAATTGCCGTCGATCCCGTAGATGGTGTGCTGGTGGCGGCACCGGCGTTCGCGACGAATGCTGAAGTGGAGAGCATCGTGCGGCGGCGCGCCCCCTGGATCGTCCGCCGGCTCGCTGCAGTGGAGAACGGTGACGGAGCGGCCCCGAGACGCGAATGGGTGACAGGCGAGACGGTCCTGTATCTGGGCCGTCAGTACCGACTACGATTTGTCGATGGCGACGGATTGATCCCCTCGGCGGTGCGCCTTACTGGTCGCTGGCTTGAGGTTCGCCTGGCGGAGCCAGGGAAGGAGACCGCAGAGAAGCAACACGTTATCCAAGCTGTCGAGCAGTGGTACCGAAAGCGCGCGGAAAGCAAGCTGAGGCAACGAGTCGACCTCTATGCGCCTCGGCTTGGCGTCCGGCCGAAGGAGGTATTGGTCCGTTCCCAAACCAAACGATGGGCCAGTTGCAGCCCAGATGGCACACTTCGTTTCAACTGGCGGATCGTCATGGCTCCGCTATCCCTCGTCGACTATGTGGTCGTCCACGAACTTTGCCACCTACGCTATCCAAGCCATGATAAGCGGTTTTGGCTGTTGCTGGCCACGGTGATTCCTGACTGCGAGGAGAGGCGCAACGCATTGAGACAGAACGGCGTCCAGTACTCGCTGGGGCTTACTCGTCGCGGAGCGCCAGAGCACCCTCTCCCGAGAAACCCGCGGTCCTTGGAGCGCTGAAGACGGGAATTGCTGACTTTCCAGGATACCGAAACCGGATGCTGGACTGGCCCCTGATTCCGGCCGAGCGGGACAGCCCTATCGACCCGCGCTTAAGATATTCAAATGAGACCAATCCCCCCGCTGAACTGCGTGCAATTCTCGGTTGGACCACGTCGGTAGCAAGTCGTCGAATAACCTGCCCCGCGCGGCTGATCACCTGCCTGAGAAGCAGGTGATCGGATTGTCCATCCGTGTTGGCGCAGGTCAAGCTGCCACCCACCCGCACCGGCTGCCTGATTCAACAGAGGGATACAGGAACCGTCTACTCGAAGACGTGCACGGAAATGCGAGCTTCCAATACAATCGAGATCAGGCGGCCAGCCTTTGGCGCGCTACCTGAGCCACCGCCTCCTGGCGTACCAGGCGCCTGCCATCAGGGCCACGATGGCCGCTGCCGCGCCCCCGGCGAGGGCCACGTAGTCGAAGGCTGACAAACCAGCCCCTGCGGCGACGTCAGGGAGTTCCGCTATCCCGCCAACAGCTGCAGGGGGGTCACAGGCGTCGCCTTTGCCGTTGCGGTTCGTGTCCAGTTGGTCAGGGTTGTAGATGGTGGGGCAGTTGTCTGTTCTGTCGAGGACGGTGTCGCCGTCCGTATCGGGATTGGACGGATCGGTCAACAACTGCAACTCCGCATTATCCGCCAGTCCATCGTGGTCGGTGTCCGGGTCGCACGGGTTGGTTCCCAGCCAAACCTCCTCCAGGTTGGTGAGTGTGTCGCCGTCGGGGTCGGCTGCCGAATCGTCGATTGATGTGCTCAGGCAGGCGTATAACGCCTCGCTGGCGTCGGGCATGAGGTCGTTGTCGTTGTCGCCGTCGCAGGGCTCACCCAGGCCGTCGCCGTCCAGGTCGGTCTGGTCGGGGTTAGCCACGTATGGGCAGTTGTCCGACTCGTTGGGTACGGTGTCGCCATCGATGTCGGGGTCACAGGCGTCGCCCAGGCCGTCGCCGTCTACATCGCTCTGGTCTGCGTTGGCAACCGTCGGGCAGTTGTCCTCGCCGTCGGGCACGCCGTCCCCGTCCTGGTCCGGCGGAGGAACCTGGAGGCTGTCCGCCCGCGCCGTCACGTCCTCGCCGCCGACCGGGAGGTCCGTCGCCGTGACCGTGATGGTCCACGTGCCTGGCTGAGGCCGCCTAACCTCGTATGTCTCGTAGCCTGCGCCGGCGGAGCGGCTGACGTTGGGGTCTTGAGTAGTCGCATTGATGACCGTCCCGTCCGGCGCTTCGACCGTGGTCTGCAGTGTGCCCGTGCCCCACACCGTGCTTGTGGTCAACTCCGCGTCCTCTGGGGATACCGTGGTGGTAATCCGATGGGGATCTCCGGTGTAAAGGTGGAACGATTCCCGGAAGGGGCTGCAGCTGCCTGCCCCCGTGACAGCTCGGCCGATGCATTCTAGAACTTGTCTCCGCTCGTCATTGGGAAAGTCCCCCACCCACACGCCAAGGTGATTCCCACTCACACGTTTGTATGCTCGGTCCCCCGCGATCACGGTGCCCTCACGAGGTACGAACTCCACGCCCCAGAGATCGGGATTGGTCGCGTCTATGGTGTAGAAATCCACCTGGGACCCCACGTTCTTCACCTCTGGGACGGCCGTGCCCGGCCAAGCATACATCAGATCGCGCACGGACGGGTCGAGATAGTTGCAGGATTTCTCTCCCGTGACCCACCTATAATCGGCGCCGACGGAGCCGAGGGCATAGGCTGACTTCCTGCTGAGCCCGCTCAGAGGACTGTCGAACGCCACCACCGAGTTGATGTTGTCTCCGCCGTGCCGGTAGATCAACTCGGCAGCGACGAGGCCGCCCATGCTGTGCGCGACGATGTCGAAGGTGGTCGTCGGGTCTAACGCGAGCGCGGGAAGGGTGATGTCGCTCCAGAGGGCGTCTGCGGCAGCCCTTACTCCGCCGCACGTATCGCGGGGACCGTAGACAGGCACGGGGTACGTGCATCTGTACTGCCGGGAATAGCTAAAGAAGAGAAAGTCTCCCGGCTGCGCAGAGGAGAGCCATGGATCGAGGGCCACCGAGCCGCCGACCCAGGAACCGGATGGATCTTGCCCCGAAAGGTAGTCCATGATCCATCGCACTCTAGTCGCGAAGCCGTCCATGTAACAGTCAGCCTCGCTGTTGATCCCCTGGATGAAGATGACCTTGCGGTTGGTGGTCATGAACTTCGTCGACCAGTTGCCGCAGTTGTTTTGAGAGTTGGCGTCCGGCGGGTCGACGCAGGCCCAGTTGGTGAGCGAACCCGCCGATGCGGAGGCCAGGGTCGTGGCGATGACAACCGACGCCGTGCCCCCCGCCGGCAAGGTGCCTACGTTGCAGGTCACCCGCTGGCCCGATATATTGCACAGTCCGTCTTGGCCCGTCGACTGGTTCTCCCAGTCCGCCACCACATTCCCCACCGCCGAGGGTACCGTGTCCGTGACCGTCACGTTGTCTACGGCGCCGGGACCGGCATTGGTCACCGCCACCTCGTAGTTGACGTCCGTCCCTACGACGCGGTCAATGAGCAGCGGCCCCGATACCCGCACCGACAGGTCGCCGCCCGCCAGGGCCGTTCCCACCCCGGTGACCGCCGTGGCGCAGTTGCCTCCGCTGGGCGCAAGACTTGTGGCGCTCCAGCAGGCGATGTTCGAGACGGAACCGCTGGTGGGGATATAGCGCAGCGTTGTGTTCAGCGAGACGGTGGCCGTGGCCCCGGGCGCCAGGTCGCCGATGGCGCACTGTACTGGCGGGCCGGCCGAGCAGGTCCCGCTGCCAGCAGGGCTGCTCTTGGACCAGGTGGCCGATACCACCCGCAGCGCGTCTGGCAGGGGGTCTGAAATGCTGAGGCCCGAGGCGGAAGTGGACCCGCTGTTGACCATCGCGATGCTGTAGTTGACGGCGGTCCCCACACTCGCGGGCACGCTGGCTGGCCCGGTCTTGGTGATGGAGAGCCCACCGCGGTCGTGGACGAAGATGTCGCCGGCCCCGTTGGTGTCGCCAGGAACCAGATTGGAGGCGCTGGATGCGAAGGCCACGTAGCGGCCGTCGGCGCTGATGGCGAAAGTCAAACTCGATTCGTTCCCCTGGTTACCCGCGCTGTCTACGGACACGCGTTCGGTGGCCCCCGTCAGGCGGTCGTGGACGAAGACATCGAGGTAGCCGTTGCTGTCGCCGGGAACCAGGTTGGTGGCATGCGACGCAAAGGCTACATAGCGGCCGTCGGCGCTCATGGAAGGCCACCCGACGCTGCCGTTGCCCTGGTTCCCCGCGCTGTCCACGCTCACCCGATCGGTGGTGCCCATCTGGCGGTCGCGGACGAACACGTTGCCACACGGGCCTGGTGGGTTGGAGTCCGGGCAGGTGGTCGTATCGCCGGGCACCAGGTTCGAGGCACGGGAGACGAAGCCGACGTACCGACCGTCGGCGCTGATGGCGGGCCACATGCTGTACCAGTTGCCCTGATTGCCCGCGCTATCCACGCTCACCCGCTCCGTGGTGCCTGTCTGGCGGTCGTGGACGAAGACATCGGCATAGCCATTGGTGTCACAACCGGCGTCGCATATGTTGTCCCCATTGGTGTCGCTGCCCACCAGGTTGGAAGCCTCGGACTCAAAGGCCACGTAGCGGCCGTCGATGCTCATAGCAGGCCACCTGCTGCCCTCCCACCACCCACCGTACCCGTTGCCCTGGCTGCCATCGCTATGCACAGAGATGCGCTCGGTCGTCCCTGTAACGCGGTCGTGGATGAATACGTCCTCATGGCTGTTGGTGTCGCCCGGCACCAGGTTGGAGGCCCACGACTGGAAAGCCACATAGCGGCCATCGCCACTAATCGCGGCCGCGCTGGAGCCACGGCCGCCACTGTCGTCGTTGGCCTGGTTGCCGTCGCTGTCCACCGAGATGCGCTCGGTGGCCCCCGTCCGGCGGTCGTGGACAAAGACGTCCCAGAAGCCGTTGGTGTCACCCGGCACTAGGTTGGACGCGCCAGAGTAGAAGACGACGTAGCGGCCGTCGGCGCTGATGGCGGGATACCAACTGGTGCCGTTGGCCTGGTTGCCGTCGCTGTCCACGCTGACGCGCTCGGTGGTTCCCGTCTGACGATCGTGGACGAAGACGTCCCAGAAGCCGTTGGTGTCACCCGGCACTAGATTGGTGGCAAGGGACTCGAAGGCGACGTAACGGCCGCCGGCGCTGATGGCCGGATATCCCCGGTCGTCGCCAAGGGTGGCCCACCCGCTGATGTCGTTTCCCTGGTTGCCAGCGCTGTCCATGCTAACGCGCTCCGTGGTCCCAGGTGAGGGGGTATACCCCGGCTGGCTGTACTTGATGGTGACGAAGTCACCACCGCTGGTACCCGTCACGTAGACGTTGCCTTGGCTGTCCACCGCCATTGCTTGAGGCTCTGCCGACTGGTCGCCGAAACGGCTGTCGGCAGCCCAGACAGACTCGCCGGCATTGGGCTCGTACTTTGAGGTGAAAATGTGGTACCCGCCTGAATCGTAAGCCCAAGCGGTCACGTAGACGCTCCCGACCCGGTCAATTGCGAGCAAGCCGCTCACAGATTGGGTCCAAAGCCGCTGACCATCTCGACTGTACTTGATGAGGTGGTAGGAATTGTCGCCAAACCCGTTCCACGATATCCCACCGACATACGCGTTCCCTTGATGATCCACTTCGAGAACGAAGGCCTCGTCGATGTTCGAGGCCCAGTCGTATTGGGAAGCCCACAACTGATTGCCGTCAGCGTCATACTTGACAGTGGCAATGTCTCGATCCACGCCGGGCGACGTCCCCGCTAGGTAGACGTTTCCCTGAGGGTCAACATCGAGATGAGCCGCCAGCCCTTCATAGCCAGGATAGCGGGCGGCCCAAACCTGATCCCCGCTGGCGTTATACTTCACCGTTGCGTAATCGTAGCCCTCCGCACACCCCCATCCCGTGTAGGGCCCAGCGTTGGCCGACCAGCCAGTCACGTAGACGTTTCCATCCGCGTCCACGGTCATCGCCGTCGCGCCGTCGGCCTTGCACGAGGAATCTGTGCCTGGCCCAATATAGAGGGCAGTCCAAAGTTCATCGCCCTGGGGATCGTACTTGATGGTCAAATAGTCGTCATCATAACCGTACGGGTCCCAGGCGCCACGAAATGCGCCGGAGACGTAAACATTGCCGTCGCGGTCGACGCCGATTCCGACAGGGGGGTACTCAAAGGTTGACTGGTAGCGGGCCACCCACAACTCCGTACCATCGGGCGCATACCGGATAGTGACATAGTCGTAGTCATCTGCACCGGGGCCGTAGTGGGAGATTCCCGTCACGTAGGCGTTCCCCTGCGGGTCCACTGCAAGCCCGGAGGGCGTGTCATTACCACCGGTGGATCCGTCGAATCTGGCTACCCAGAGCTCATTGCCTTGGGGGTCGTACTTGAAGGTGGCGTAGTCGCTGTTGCTGCCATTCCAAGAGGTGCCTGTGACGTATACGTTGCCGTGAGCGTCCAGCGCCACGGCCTCCTCGCCGTTTGCGCTGCCGTTGTAGCGAGCGATCCACTCCTCGCAGACGCCGTCGGGGCTGCACCAGTTGCCGCCCGTTGCTTCATGGGCGTGAGGCCAGGCGAGGAATGCAACCACGAGGACGGCGGCCAGTGCCGCGAGGCTCTTGTTACTGCTCATGCTGCCCTTGTGAACGATATGATCCATCGACCAGCCTGCCGTAGCGCTGCGCGGCAGTTCCGGACGGTTGTCAACGCCAACCCGAGCTGTGGTCCGTGTGCCCGTGCTCTAGGCGGAATGCAGTCTACAAAGCGTGGATGAACCAGGACAGGGACTCGCGCCTTGGCCTTGACGGCGAGGCTTCGTCTGCGGCTGCCGCTGCGCGACATCTCGCCCCTCCCCGTGTGGAGCAGCTCGCGGCCGGCTACTCCGCCATAATAAGCCCTAGGCGGCAATTGTCAAGAGAGTCACGATCCGGGAAAGAGCGCAGCTAGTGGACAACGCAGCCGCTCACTCAGAATTGGCGGAACAGGCATGATGCGGCGGTTGAAGGAGGCGGCTCTTCATGTCTACGGAGGCTCTGGAGGGCCGGCTGGCATTCGAAGCCACGACTCCCGGACTAAAGGTCCGGGATCCTTCCGCCGAATTGGCAGCTCGACGGGATCAGGGGCCGCGGGCGGGTATGCGACATGGTCTGGCAGTAGACCAAACGAGCCCTGATCACCTGCCTGGAAAGCAGGCGACCGCCCGTCGGCGGCCGCTCGCTACGTACGTGCGTTGTAACGTTGGATGCGGGCTGGGGCGGGAGACGGGAATCGAACCCGTGTGACCTGCTTGGAAGGCAGGAGCTCTACCACTGAGCTACTCCCGCTCGATTTTAGATTTGGGAAGAGATTATAACTGAAAAAGGCTTGACGCAACACTACCAAAGAAAAGAAAGAAGTCTGGTGAGACCTCCATTTTCGCAGACAGATTAGCTCTCAACCGCATAAAGGGACGAAGTGTGACCAAAATAACAGTCATATTCTGCGGTATGTTACGGGTAAAATTTTGCTAGAGCGTTCCCTAGCTGCTCGTGGAGCTCTCATTTCCGCGAAGACTCAGGAACGACGCATTGTGTTTATGTTTTGCCCAGGGCAAATAGTGACCCAACATTAGTCCAGAATTTGCTATAATGATCAGCAAAATTCCTGACTGCGGTGAGTCTTGATAGAAGTGTCATTACGTTACAACGTTGGGAGGAAGTGAATGCGCTTGTTCGGCCTGGAGAAGAGTCGTCAAGCAGGAGACCTCAAGGAGGAATTTGCCAAACGAGGTCCGTGGGTTACCCAGTTCACCATCAACGGCAAGACCTACGGTGGGAAGGTGTCCTTCGACCAGGACAGACGCATCAGCTGGTTTTTTGAGAGTTTCCCGGACGAGCATTTAATTCTCGAATCTTGGGAGTCTCGAGGGCGGGCAAACATTCCAGTTGGCAAAGCACCCCGGTGTGAGAGTTCTCGGTGTTGAGGGTCGCCAGTACAACATTGACCGGGCCGAATTTGTACGCAGTATCTTAGGACTAGAAAACGTCAAGTTCCTACTCGTCGACCTTGAGAAATATGATATGGCAAAGCTCGGACGGTTTGACGTGGTTTTCTGCAGCGGTATTCTTTACCATCTTCCTGAACCCTGGACATTAATAGAAGGCATAAGACGTATTAGCGATAAAGTGTTCATCTGGACCCATTATGCCGAGGAAGCTAAAGCCACAGAGGTTATTAATGGCTATCGAGGTTGGTGGTACCAGGAGTCCGGGTTCAAAGACCCGCTAAGCGGACTCTCGCCAAAGTCGTTCTGGCTAGCTTTCGACTCGCTCCAGGATATGCTCAGGCATTGCGGCTTCACGAGGCAGAACATTGTTGATAAGGACCCGCACTCTCAACCCGGTCCGAATACCGTTATCGCCGCCTGGGCTGAATAGTGACCGCTCACCAATCAACAGAAAAGAACCTTTTTGTATGATTGCTTCCGAAAAGAATGGTTCAGAGTTGTTTTGAACCGTATCTAAAATCCCTCCTAATCCTCAGTCTACGAAACTTCTTCAGGAGTTTCATACCCCGCCGCCGATGAAGAAACGATCCTTAAGATGCTTAAGAAGTGACTAGAGAGGGCCATCCGAGTGTAAGAAGCTTCATAGTAGACAGTGATGCCGACGATGAATGGTACGCGCAATGGAACGACCTCATCAACAAGGGCCTATCCGTGGAAGAGGCCGATGCCGAGATGGAGAGGCGCTATCCCGAGGGGCCTTATCAGGTTCTTCAAAGCGTCGTCTGCCGACTGTGCCGCCGCGTTCGTGATGGTGACCGAGACGCTATAGGGGAGTTGGCGGCTGTCCTGAGGAAGGGAACCAAGGAGCAACTCCTTGAATATTGTCGCCACACCGAGACCATGGTCGTGTCCTGGGATTTCAGAGACTTGCCGCTCTCTGACCTCAATCCTCTGGGCGAAGCCTTGGAGAAGAGGGCGGCTGAGTTGAAGGTGGGGCTTGAGCGCCTAGCGATGGAGATGCGGGGTTTGGGGCCACCGCCGGAAGCTATCGAGAAGGCGAAGAAGGCCAAGGTATTTCCCTGGGCCGTTGAATAGCCTATAACTGGACGCTTTTCGATACGATCTGCGGCTTCAGGAGCACAGCGTTAACGCTGGGACGCTTGGAAGGCAGGAGCTCTACCACTGAGCTACTCCCGCTCGATTAGAGGATAGGAATGCGACCAGACAAAGTCAAGGGAGAATTGCGGCCCGCCTTGGGTCACGAAGCGATAGCCCCGGCGGGGCAGCGTGCGAACCACCTCCCGCCCGGCCGTCGTGCGGCTGATCTTGGCGCGCAGGTTGCGCATGTGAGCGCGAACGAGGTCGCGGCTGCCGGTGCGTGGGAAGAAGCCCCACACCTTCTCCAGGAGCTCGTCGGCGCCCACCACAACGCCCGGCCTCTCCATGAGGTACTCCAGCAGGCGGAACTCGGTGGGGGTCAGGGTGACGGTGCCGCTCTCGCCCGCCAGCGCAAAGGGGCCACGATCAGGGACAGGCCAGCGGCGGACAGAGTCCGCGACGTGGCCGTGGCGCCCGCGCCCAATAGCGGCCGTAGAGCCTCCTCCAGCTCCGCGGGCCGCAAGGGCTTGCTCACGAGACCGTCGCGACCTATCCTCAGAGGGATGGAATCGGGAAGCCAGCGCTGGGTAGGCGACACCAAGAACAGCAGGGGAACGTTCCGGTCGGGCGACTGCTGTTGCAGCCACCCACAGAAGTCTTGGGCGGACATGTCGCCGGCGGCGGCGTCCACCTGCAGGCCGTGAAGGGCACGCAGCCTCTCTGTAGCGCTGGGGGCAGTGACAACGTCATATCCTTTGGCCGCCAGGTGCAGGCCAGCCGGCTGGCGATTAGCGCTGTCGTTGGAGACGAGGAGGATTGTGGCCCATGACCGGGGACACCTCATTATGACACCCCTGTCGAGGGCCGCCGCCCGAAGAAGAACGAGATGAGTCGCTTCCGCAAGTGGATCCTAGTGCCCTTGTGAGGATGGTCGGTCTTGTGGGACGAACTGACGCCTGAATCCGAGGCAAGCGTTCTCCGTCGCGAGAAAGCGATGCTTATGTTGGGCATTCCGGTTGGGGGAACGCTAACGCTAGCCGGCGGAAAACTGATGTGGAAGCGAAGCCGCTGGTCCTCCTTCGGCGCCATCTTTGAGAAAGGCCCCGCATCGCTAGAGGTCGACGTCGAGAAATGCACAGTCGTGGCGGGGGGACGGCGTGTTCCGTGGACTGAACTCATTCTCTCCCTCATAGGCCCTTTGAGCCCCATAATTGCTCTCATTATTCTTCGCCCTTCGCTGTGCCTAGGTCCGCTCAACCTGATGGTCTTGCCGCTGGCGGGCGCCTTCCGCAAGACGATCGAGGTGCAGACCTCAACTGACGTCTATCATTTCGCCGTCAAGGATGTCCAAGGGTGGCTGGAGGTCATCGGTGGTGAGCGCCCAGCCGGGCCTGCCCGAACGGCAGGAGGCCGCCCGCGGATCGCCGTGCTGTGGCCGGTGCTCATCCTGCTGGCCGCATTCGTGGGGTTCCTTCAGCTGCTGACCACCGGCGGCGGCGCGGCGCCAACAGCGACGCCCACACCGACGCCAGTGGCCGCCACCCCCACGCCGGCACCGTTTGTACGCCTCAATCCAGGCTCCCTCCAGCAAGCGACGGTGGTCAGAGTCATCGACGGCGACACGATCGACGTCATGCTCGACGGCGAACAGCGCACTATCCGTTACTACGGCATCGAAACGCCAGCGAACGGCAAGAAGTGCTCCGGAGAGGCCAAGGCCAGAAATACCGAGCTCCTGGGCGCGACCGTGCGACTGGAGCCCGACCCCAACGCCGGTGATCAAGACGAGCAGGGCCGCCTGTTGCGCTACGTCTTCAATGAGGATGGCCTGTCAATAGACGCGGTGCTTGTCAGCGAGGGGCTTGCCACCGCCCGAACGGACGCTCGCAAGTACCGGGATCGCCTCGTCATCTACGAGACCGACGCCCGCCAAGACAAGGTCGGCTGCCTCTGGAAATAGGACCCCCGCGGAGGCGACCCAGGCGCTAGGCCAGAGCCGCCAGCGTCGAGCGGACGCGCTCCATGACCTCCTCCACGTCCGCGCGCTCGACGCCGTAGTGCGTGACCACGCGGACCCGGTGGCCCTCTGCCAGGCAGAGCACCCCCGCCTGCGATAGGCGGCCGGCCAGATCGAGCGCGTCGATGCCATCGACGGCGAAGAAGACCATGTTGCTGTCCACCTGAGGCGGCTCGAGGCGCAGGCCGGGCCTGGTCGCCAGGCCCTCGGCCAGTAGGCGCGCGTTCTCGTGATCCTCGGCCAGGCGGTCGATCATTGTCTCCAGGGCGACGATGCCAGCAGCGGCAATGATCCCCGCCTGGCGCATGCCACCCCCCACCATCTTGCGGTAGCGGCGCGCCCGCTCGACAAACTCTGCGCTGCCGCAAAGAAGAGACCCTACCGGACAGGCCAGCCCCTTGCACAGGCTGAACGATACCGAGTCCGCCGGGCGGGCCAGTTGAGCCGCAGGCACACCCAGAGCCACGGCGGCGTTGAAGATGCGGGCTCCGTCCAGGTGAACCGGAAAGCCCCACCGGCGGGCTACCTGGGCCATCGCCTCTAGCTCTCCCTCGCTGAGGACCGCGCCGCCGCAGAGGTTGTGGGTGTTCTCCAGGCAGAGCAAGGCAGTACGGGCCTGGTGGATGTCGCGCGGACGGACGGCCGCCTCGATTCCCGCCGGGTCGATGCGGCCGTGGCTGTCGTTGGACAGGGAGCGCAGCTCCAGGCCGCCCAGGGCGGCGCCGCCAACGGCCTCGAAGTGCAGGATGTGAGCCTCACTGCCCAGCAGCACCTCGTCGCCCCGCTGACAGTGAGCGAGCAGGGCTACCAGGTTGCTCTGGGTACCGCTGGTGGTCAGCAGGGCCGCTTCCTTTCCCAGCAGTTCGGCAGCCAGGACCTCCAGGCGATTGACCGTCGGGTCTTCGTGAAAGACGTCATCGCCCAGCTTTGCCTGGAACATGGCCTGCCGCATCTCGGGGGTGGGCAGGGTCACGGTGTCACTGCGTAGGTCGATCGTCTTGGCAGTCATGTTGCCTCGCACAAACAAGGGGCCCGCCTAAGGCCCCTCACACGGCTTCGATGTGCCTGGGCTAATCATCTTTGCGCTCCCACAGCGACTGATAGCTCTCGCCGCCGCGGATCGCGGTGAGGACCTCCGCCTTCTCTTCCTGAATCAGCTCCTGGAAGACAGCCTCCGCCTGCTCCTCGACGCCGGACTGGCCGCTGGCGGCAAGCCGGTCGATGATGCTCTGCCAGAGGCCGGCGGCGCGAAAGGTCTCCACATGGCGCGGCCAGGTGAAGGACATGATCTTGTCCGGCAACGCGAAACGAGGGCGAAGCTGCTTCAGGCTGCGGAAGCGCTCCTCGGCCGAGGGGGCCTTGGGGACGAGCGCAAGCAGGGGGCCCTCCGCTTCGCTGCTGCGGGCGTCCATCAACAGGCGCTTCTCGAGGATGGCGAAGCGAATCACCAACACCTCGGCGGTGTCGATGACCTCCCTGACCTCGTCCAACTCCATGCCGAACTCGTCCATGACGTGCCCCTGGGGCTCAGCGCGGTATCTAGTTCATTCTACTAGCGGCACGGAGGGCGGGTCAAACAAAACAGCGTTCGGGGTCCTCTCGTGACGAGCCCCGCCTGAAGCGGGTCCGCCCCCGGCGGACGTCGAACTCCAGGCGCCCGGCTCATCCTTCGACAGGCTGAGGATGAGCGGTTGGAGCCTGGCCCCACTGGAGCGAGACCACAGGCGGGCGTCAGGAGTAGCGTTCCTGTTTCCAGGGGTCGCCGCGCATGTGGTAGCCGTAGGTCTCCCAGAAGCCGGGGCGGTCGCCGCGCATGAAGTACAGCGCGCGCACCCACTTGGCGCTCTTCCAGAAGTAGAGCTTGGGCACCACGAGGCGTAGGGGGCCACCGTGGGTGGGAGCCAGGTCCTCACCGTCGTGCTTGTAGGCGAAGAGGACGTCGTCGTCGTCCAGGTCGGCTAGAGGAATGTTGGTGGTATAGCCGCCGTAGGAATGGACCATCACATGCCGGGCATCGGGCTTGGGGCGGACGTGCTTCATGACCTCGCGGGAGGCCACGCCCTCCCAAACGTTGTCCAGCTTGCTCCACTGGGTCACGCAGTGGACATCGGAGGTGAGGGCGACCTTGGGGAGGGCTATGAACTCCTCCCAGGTGAAGGTCACCTCTTCCTCCACCTCGCCCCAGATGCGGAACTGCCACGTCTTCAGGTCGATCTCGGGCACGGAGCCGTAGCTCAGGACCGGCCACCCGTCTACAACCTTCTGGCCGGGCGGGACGCGACCGGCCGGCTGCTCTCGCTGCGCTTCCCCTTTGGCTCGAAAGATCACGGCCAACCTCCGCCTAATTCTTGCACATCGCTGTCAAATTTAGGATACAGGGCGAGCTTCGCGGGGTCAAGGCGCGCCGGCCCCTCCCCGGGTGGCGGGCCATCACCGCCCCTATCGCGGTAACAATTGCCCGCGAACTGCGTCCTACTACCAGAGAAAAGAGGGAACCATGCTGGATCACGTGGACGTCGGGCCAAGGTCTCTCGATCCCTATGCCTACATCATTGGCGAGCAGACGGCGGAGGAAGTGAGAACGCTGGCGGCCGCTCTCAAGGGCGCCCGCATAGCTCACATCAACTCGACCACCTATGGCGCCGGCGTCTGCGAGCTGCTGAGGTCCATCGTCCCCCTCTATCGCGGCCTCGGCATCCAGGCCGACTGGAAGCTGATCTCGGGCGATCCCCAGTTCTTCGCGGTCACCAAGGCCTTCCGCAACGCCCTCCAGGGCGCAGCCTACGAGCTAACGCCGGAGGCCCGCGAAACCTATCTCACCTACAACCGCCGCAACGCCGAGCTTCTGGAGGAGGAGTACGACTTCATCGTCGTGCACGACCCTCAGACCGCGGCCATCCGCCACTTCCGGGAAGCCGGCGCGACCAGGTGGGTCTGGCGCTGCCACATCGATACGTCCGAACCCAATGAGGCCGTCCTCGAGTTCATCCTGCCCTTCCTGGCGGACTACGACGCTCTCGTGTTCACGATGGACGGCTTCGTGCCGCCCACGCTGAAGCACCCGCGCGTGGTGACGATGACCCCGGCGATCGATCCCCTGAGCCCGAAGAACATGGGGCTTCCGGAGGCCACCTGCAAGGAAATCCGGGCCTGGCGAGGCATCGACCCACGGCGGCCCCTAATAAGCCAGGTGTCTCGCTTCGACCCCTGGAAGGACCCGCTGGGCGTAATCGAGGTCTACCGGCTGGTGCGGCAAGAGGTGCCTGGTCTCCAGCTCGCCCTCATCGCCTCCATGGCGTCCGATGACCCCGATGTGTGGGAGATGTACCACAAGATCGTCGCCGAGGCCCGGGGCGATGATGACATCCACGTCCTAACAAACCTGATCGGCGTGGGCGACTTGGAGGTCAGTGCCTTCCAGTCTTCCTCCAACGTCGTGGTCCAGAAATCGATCCGAGAGGGGTTCGGCCTGGGAGTCTCCGAGACGATGTGGAAGGGGACGCCGGTAGTGGCCAATCGTTCCGGCGGCATCCCCCTCCAGATGGAGGGCGGCGCAGGCGGCTTCCTGGTTGACGACACCGACGAGTGCGCCAAGCGGGTGCTGTACCTACTGCAAAATCGCGCCGAGGCCCAAGCGAAAGGGGCCGCCGGCCGCGAGAGGGTGCGCCAGCGCTTCCTCACCACTCGCCTGCTCGCCGATGAGATGCGTCTGCTCACCAGCCTGACCCCGGCAGCCGCCGGCGCCTCGGTCCCAGGCACGGGCGCCCCCACATACCGGCCGGGCCTTTAGAGGTCCGGCCGGCAGTCTGCCCACCGGTACGGTACGCGCCGACGCGTCGAAACTGCCAGCGAATCTAGTCGTGTATCCTCTTTACACCTCGGCCCAGATGGGGTAGACTCTTGCCGTCTTGAAGCGCCGCGTCATCGCACCGGACGCCCTAGCCAGGGGGTAAGGCTGACATGAAGACCTTCTCTGCGCTCGTGGTGCTCTTGCTGGCGTTGGTGGCGATCGCTGCTGGCCTCGCGCTCCGGGGCGCCGGGCAGCCCGCCGGCGCCGCTGATGAGCCGGCGACGTTCATCGGGCTCGCGTGGGTCGATGGCGCCGAGCCGGCCAAGGGCACGCCCGTCCAGGCCCTGGTGGGCGGCACGGTCTGCGGCCAAACCACCATCGACATCGGGGGCCTGGACTCAGGCCTAGTTCTGGACGGTTTCATCGGCAGGGCCTTCTACCGGGTGGAGGTGGCCTCCGCCGGCGAGAAGGCCGGCTGCGGCAGCGCTGGCGCCGCCGTCTCCTTCTCTGTCGGCGGCAAGGAGGCGGAGCAGACCGGCCAGTGGAAGACCGGCGAGGAGCAGGTCCTGCACCTCACGGCCGGCGCCCAGCCCGCCATCTTCTCCGGCGCGGTGACCATCGACCATGAGCCGGTGGAGCGCGACACGTCGATCCGGGCGTACGTCGGCGATGTCCTCTGCGGCGAGCTCAAGGTGGCCGCCGACACCGAGCCACCCCTGAGCGAGGACGACAAGTACCGCCACCTGGCGGTGCTGCCCGCCACGGCGAGGGCCGGTTGCGGCACCGCCGGGGCCGAAGTCCGCTTCATGATCGGCAACAGTGCGGCATATCAGGCGGCAAGCTGGACGCCCGGTTTTCACGCCCTCGACCTGTGGGCCATGACAGATCGCATCTTCGGTTGCCCCAGCGCCAACCAGTGGACCATCGCCTCCTGGTGGGGCTCGCCGATAACTGCCGATCACACGCCTATCGAAGAGGCGTTGGCGACCTGCGGCGACGGCTCGATAGCAGCGGCCTACGCCCTCGATCCCGAGACGGGCACGTTCCTCCGCCATGTCGCCGGCCGGCCCGACGTTAGCACCCTCGAACACATCGGCCTGTACGACGGGATCATCGTGCTGGGGTCCGCCAGCGCAGTGCCGCCGGCGTTGCAGGGGGTCCCGAACATCGTGCCGGGTGCCCTGGCCAATTGCCCGCTCGTCGGCGAGTGGGCCATCTCGGTGCCTATCCGTGCGTACTCAGCTGCCGAGGAGGCCTTCGCCACCTGTGAGAACGTCGCCATCGCCGCCGCCTACGCGCTGGACCCGCAGACCCAGACCTGGAGCCGCTACATCGCCGGCCGGCCCGATCTCACGACCCTCACAAGCCTGAACTCGATGGAGGGAGTGCTCACCCTGGGGGCGCAGACCGCCCCGTAGCCTGCCGCAGGCAGCCCTGAACTGACTGGCTGCGACCTGCTATCATAGGGCAGGTATGCAGCTGCCACAGACGAAGCCCTCGCGCGGCCGCGCCCTCACCCTGAGGCGGCGCGACCTGCTGTTCGTCTCGCTGACGCTGGCGGTCATCGCCCTCGACCAGCTCACCAAGCACCTGGTGCGCGCTTACATCGACCCCGGCAGCACCTTCCCCGACGGCTGGCCGGTGCACCTGGTGAACGTCAGCAACACCGGCGCCGCCTTCGGCGTCCTCCAGAACCAGAACGCCTTCCTGGCCGTCACGAGCCTCATCGGTATCGTGGCCATTTTCCTCTACTACCTCTACCCGCCCTTCGAGTTCTGGCCCATGACGGCTGCCCTAGCCTTTGTGTTCGGCGGCGCCATCGGCAACCTGTCGGACCGCATCCGGATGGGGAAGGTGACCGACTTCATCGACTTCCCCCACTACCCGGCTTTCAACGTGGCCGATTCGTCCATCGTCGTGGGGGTGATCGTCCTGGCCGCCCTGGTGGCGCTGGGTTTGCCACGAGAGGCCCGCCCGAAGCCGGAGTCGTGAGCCACACCATCGAGCTGTCTGCCGACCGCCCCGGCGAGCGCCTGGACGCCTTCCTGGCCCGCCGCCTGGCCGAGCATCTGTCGCGCTCGCACGCTGCCAAGCTCATCGCCGACGGCCTGGTCACCCTCAACGGGGCGCCGGCCAAGGCCGCCCACCGCCTGGCCCGCGGCGACCACGTGGTCGCCATCGTGCCGGCGGCGGAGGTGCCGACGCTGGTGGCCGAGGCCATCCCCCTGCGCATCGTCTACCAGGACAGCGACGTGATCGTGGTGGACAAGCCGCCGGGGCTCACCGTCCACCCGTCGGTGGGCCACCCGCGCGGCACGCTGGTCAACGCCCTTCTCGCCCTCTGCCCGGAGCTGGCGGAGATCAAGGGGACGCTGCGGCCGGGCATCGTCCACCGGCTGGACAAGGACACCTCCGGCCTGCTGGCGGCGGCCAAGAACGAGGCGGCGCAGGCCGACCTGGCCCGCCAGCTGAAGGAGCGCCAAGTGCACAAGGTCTACCTGGCGCTCGTCCAGGGCCGGTGGGAGCCGCCGGAGGGCGTCATCGACGCGCCGATCGGGCGGCACCCGCGCCGGCGCCAGCGGATGGCGGTCGTCGAGGGCGGTCGCGCGGCCCTGACCCGCTACCGGCTGCGGGAGTACCTCCGCGATGCCTACTCGCTGGTGGAGGTCGAGCCGTTGACCGGCCGGACGCACCAGATCCGGGTGCACTTCGCCAGCATCGGCCACCCGGTGGTCGGCGACAGGCTGTACGGGAAGGCGTCGGCGCTGGTGGGGCGTCAGTTCCTCCACGCCTCGCGCCTGGGCTTTCGCCTGCCCAAGACCGGCCGCTACCGCGAGTTCGACTCGCCGCTGCCGGCCGACTTGGAGGCGGCGCTGGAGGCGCTGCGGCGCGCGTAGGGACGGCCTAGCCTTGCCAGCGAGGGAGCCGCGAGATGCGCCTCTTGCTGAAGTCTCGGCGGCACTTGGGTTCTGCTTCTGCACACGCAGCACCATGAGGCCATCGTGATTCGCACGTCCGAGTGTTCTCTGCTCTTGACTGGCTCGGGATTCTCTGCCATCATGCTGCCGCTAAGAGGGAGGATGGCCGATGGAATGGCTAGCACTGGCGCTCAACCTAGTTCGCGCGGTCCCGGGGGCGCTCTGGCGGGTGGCGCGTCACCCACTGGCCGCCACAGGTGTATTGGATGACGCGAGGCGCCTGGGGATCACGAGGATTGTGCTACGTAGCGAGGTCTCGGAACGAATTCCATCAATTCACGACTTCCTCAGGACGGCCAAGGAAGAGATTGTTATGCCCATGTACGCCCCTATGGCGGTCAGATCCTACTACGAGACGCTCATCAATAAGGTGAACTCCCCGTCGAAGGTCAGCGTCACGTTCATCCTGCCCGATCCCAGGAACGAGAGCCTGATGCATCAGATCGCCACCTTCACAGAGGGCCGCGGCGCTTATTTCGCAAGCCTCAGGGCTTCTCTCGAGACGATGAAGGTCTGCTGGCAGCAAGCGTCTGACAAGTCCAGATTCTCGACGTGCGTCTTCGACGGAATGTTGATGTTCAGCGCAATCGTAGTCGACAGCAGGCGAGCCAGCGTCTCCTTCCAAGGCCAGGGATGGGGAATCGAAAACCGAATCCTGCTCCAACTCGAAGGGGGGCCGCTCCTCCGCCAGTGCGTGGAGACGTGTCGCCTCCTTCGTGACTCGGCCGTGAAGCTCACCTCAGAAGCACAGTACGACGACTTCATTGCGGCCGCCTCTAACCTCTCATGAATGAGCGCCCAGAGGCGCTTACCGCCAGCGCCGCCGCGCCGCTGCTGGCCGCGAAGACGAGGCTTAGCCTTCGGCCGCGCCCTGGATCAGGCCGAGAGCATCGCGATACAGGAAAGGAACCCAGTAAGAGGGCTGGGTCCGATCGCCGCGAGGCGCCTCTCTCGCCGAAGTGGGCGAGCAGCGGCTCGACAGGAGCCTGGCCGCTGCCGGCCGACCCGGAGGCGGCGCCGGACGCGCTAAGGCGGGCGTAGCGCAGGCCGAGCGCGATCGTGGTATAATCTCCGCGAACGCTGGACTGAGGAGCGCACGTGGAGGGTTAACACGTGGAGAGTCAGAAGAAGCCTGCAGAGAAGCCCAGCCGACCGCCGAGCCGCCCGGCCAGGAAGGGCCGCCCTACCGCACCCGGGCAGCCGGCGCCCCGGAGAGTACCGAGCAGAGCGCCAGACTCGGTTGGCGAGCCCCATCCCAAACACCGTGTGCCGGGGGCTCCACCGCCGAAGAAGACACCCTAGCGTCCCGGGACCACAGCACCCAGGGGCACGCAGGAGATCGACAGATGGACCTCACGCGAGAGGGTTTGCTTCTCGCCGCCTTCGTGCTGCTGCCAGGCTTTGCCTGTTACTCCTTGAGCCGCAGCTTCCAGCCGCCCGAGACCAGGAAGCCGGGCGAGTTGGAGATGCTTCTCGAAGAGCCTGGCCCTGACATCCATCGTACTCGGCGTGGAAGCCGTGGCCCTTCTGATCATAATGCCGTTCGCGGGTCCAGTGCGGCGCGACGTCGAGTTCCTCCTGAGGAATGGGATCGACGACTACGTCCAGCGTAACGCCTTGACGCTCCCCTATGCGCTGGGTTCGGTGGGGTTCGCGAACATCGTGGCGATGACGGCCGCGGGGTGGTTCCAGCTGCCGCAGAGGCTGGTCCGCAGAGCCCAACGGCAACAGGGGCTCTCAGAGTGGAACACGTGGTATCGCGTTCTCTGGGTCGGACCTGACGGCTCGGGCGAGCGCCGGCGGACGGCTGGCCTGCCAGTGGGCGTGCGGGTTAGGCTGAAGGGGGGCGGCCTGTATCACGGAGCGCTGGCAGCATTTTCTTTGCGGGGAGAAGAGGGACAGCGCGACCTGGCGATCTGGGAGCCCTCCTACTCGGCCACAGCAAGCCCGGCCCGCCTTAGGCCGGTGAACCCCGACGGGAGGTGCGCGGTCATCGTCCCCGCTACACAGATCGAGAGCATAGAGGTCTTCTATCCCGACGAACCGGACCCGCCGGCCGCTGACCACTGACTTCACTACCCGGATACGCGCCCTCTCGCCGAACCACATCAGCCGGACCACCCCAGGCGCAGCCTAGCCTGGCCGCTCTCGCCCCGCGATGCTAGAATTGCGGGGCGATGACCG
Organism: uncultured Chloroflexia bacterium; assembly: GCA_963701285.1. GTDB lineage: Bacteria > Chloroflexota > Dehalococcoidia > SM23-28-2 > SM23-28-2. The sequence continues at coordinate 1,622,508 of OY969584.1, forward strand.
TCCGGGTCCGTTACGCGCCCAGCCCCACCGGCGAGCCTCACGTTGGGAACATCCGCACGGCCCTCTTCAACTGGCTCCTGGCCCGGCACGAGGGCGGCGCCTTCATCCTCCGCATCGAGGACACCGACCAGGCCCGCATCGTGCCGGGGGCGCTGGAGTCGATCTTCGAGAGCCTGCGCTGGCTGGGCCTCACCTGGGACGAGGGGCCAGAGGTCGGCGGGCCGCACGCCCCCTACTTCCAGTCGCAGCGGCTGGAGCACTACCACCAGGCCGCCGCCCGGCTCATCGACGCCGGCCACGCCTACCACTGCTTCTGCTCGCCCCAGCGCCTCGAGGCCGTGCGAGCGGAGCAGATGCGCCTGAAACAGCCTCCGAAGTACGACCGCCGCTGCCGCGACCTCTCGCCGGGGGAGCGGCGCGAGTTCGAGGGCGTCACGCCGGTGGTGCGCTTCAAGACGCCGCTGGCCGGCCGCACCGCCTTCGACGACGTCGTGCGCGGCCGGCTGGTCTTCGATAACGACACCCTGGACGACTTCGTCCTGCTGAAGTCGGACGGCTTCCCCACCTACCACCTGGCCAACGTCGTGGACGACCACCTGATGGGCATCACCCACGTCCTGCGCGGCGACGAGTGGCTGCCCAGCACGCCGCGCCACGTCCTGATGTACGAGGCCTTCGGCTGGCTGCCGCCCATCTTCGCCCACCTGCCGATGATCCTGGGGCCCGACCGCAGCAAGCTGAGCAAGCGCCACGGCGACACGGCCCTCCTCGACTACCGCGAGAAGGGGTTCCTGCCCGAGGCGCTGTTCAACTTCCTCGGCCTGCTGGGCTGGTCGCTGGACGACAAGACGGAGATCATCTCGCGGCAGGAGTTCGCCCGCCACTTCAGCCTGGAGCGCATCGTCAAGAGCCCGGCCATCTTCAACCTCGAGAAGCTCACCTGGATGAACGGCGTCTACATCCGCGACCTGCCGCTAGAGACGCTGGCCGACCACCTGGCCTCCTTCCTCGAGGCGCACCTGCCCGCCGACGTGCCGCGCCCCCTCGACCGCTGGTATCTCCTGCGCATCGTGCCGCTGGTGCAGGAACGCATCAAGCGGCTGGACGAAGCGGCGGAGATGACCGCGTTCTTCTTCGTCGAGGGCGAGCTCCAGTACCCGCTGGCCGACCTGCTGGGCAAGCGCTTCGGCGCCGCGCCCGGCGAGGCGACCGCCGCCCTGTCGGCCGTCCGCGACCGCGCCGCCGCCCTGCGAGCCTGGGACGAGGCGACGCTGGAGGGGGCCATCCGCCCGCTGGCCGAGGAGCTCGGCCTGAAGACGGGCGAGCTGTTCGGCGCCATCCGCGTGGCGGTGACGGGCCGGACGGCGGCGCCGCCGCTCTTCCAGACGATGGCCGTGCTGGGCCGCGAGGTCTGCCTGGCCCGACTGGACACGGCCCTCGCGCGGCTTAGCGGCTCGGCTTGAGCCTGTCGAAGGGCGAGCGGGCCGGCGCCCTCGGTTTGCCGCGATCGGCCGCCTTCTGATAGAATCGCTTCAGGCCCGCCACTGGCGGGTCGCGTCTTGGGGGATCGTCTAACGGTAGGACAGCGGACTCTGGATCCGTATGTGGGGGTTCGAATCCTCCTCCCCCAGCCACGGAAAGCGGGGCGCATTCGTCTAGCGGCCTAGGACACCGCCCTCTCAAGGCGGAGATCGAGGGTTCGAATCCCTCATGCGCTACCAAGTGAAGCCAAGGAGCCCGGCGCTGCCCCCAGGCCAGCCGGGCTCTTCGCTCCTAGCCGGGAGGGCGCCATGATAGAGATGACCGGCAAGCAGGCCCTGCTCGAGCAGCTGGCGGCCGAGGGCGTGCAGTACGTCTTCGGCAACCCCGGCACCACCGAGCAGCCGTTCATGGACCTCCTCCAGGACTACCCCCAGCTCCAGTACGTCCTCGCCCTCCAGGAGGCGGTGGCCCTGGGCATGGCCGCCGGCTACGCCTGGGCCTCCGGCCGGCCGGCCTTCGTCCAGCTACACATCGCGCCCGGCCTGGGGAACGCCATGGGCCTGCTCTACAACGCCCGCCGCAACGGCACGCCGCTCGTCATCTACGCCGGCCAGCACACGCCCACCGGCGTCGTGCAGGAGGCGATGCTGGCCGCCGATCTGGTACGCATCGCCGAGCCGCTGACCAAGTGGGCCGTGGAGGTGCACGACGCCGCCGACATCCCGACCGTCTTGCGGCGGGCGTTCAAGGTGGCCGCTGACCCGCCGCGGGGGCCGGTCTTCGTCTCCATCCCGACGAACGTCATGGACCAGACGGCGGAGATGGCCATCGCTCCCGCGACTCGCACCCGCTGGCGCGCCCGGCCCGAGCCGGAGGCGATCCAGGAGGCGGCGGCCATCCTGGCCGGCGCCCGCTCGCCGCTCATCGTCTGCGGCGACGGCGTGACCACCTCCGGCGCCGTCGCCGAGGCCGTCCAACTCGCCGAGATGCTGGGCGCGCCGGTGTTCAGCTCCTTCGCGGCGGAGCTCACCTTCCCCTTCGACCACCCGCTCTATCAAGGCCTGCTGAACCTGCTCGGCGCCGCCGGCCTGCGCAGCCAGCTGGCCCAGGCCGACGTCGTGCTCATCGTCGGGAGCTCGGCCTTCCCCCTGCTCTTCGCCCTGCCCGAATCGCCCTTCCCCGCCCAGGCCAAGGTCATCCAGATGGACATGAGCCCGTGGGAGCTGGCGAAGAACTGGCCGGCCACCCTGGCCATCGTCGCCGACCCGCAGATGGGCCTGCGCGACCTGCTCGCCTTCCTGCCCGAGAAGCTGTCGCCCGCGGCCCGACGCGCAGCCGAGGCTCGCCTTCACCTCGCCAACGAGCAGCGGGCACGCGCGGACGAGTCGCTGGAATCCCTGGCGAACGCCAGTCGAGATGGCGTGCCGATCGCCGTGCCCTGCCTGATGAAGGTGCTGGCCGATTACCTGGAGCCGGACACCATCGTCTACGACGAGTCGGTCACCGCCTCGGCCTTCCTTGCCCGCTACCTGAAGCTCCGCCAGCCGGGGAGCTACTTCCGTGCCACAGGCGGCGGCCTCGGCTCCGGCCTGCCGGGCGCCCTGGGCGTCAAGCTTGCGCGACCGGAGAGCCGGGTGGTCGGCGTCATCGGCGACGGAGCTGCCCTGTACACCATCCAGGCCCTGTGGACGGCGGCCCACCACCGCATCCCCGTCACTTACGTCATCTGCAACAACGCCAGCTATCGAATCCTCAAGATCAACATGCTCCATTACCTGGGCGAGGCCGCCGCCCGCCGCCGGTTCATCGCCATGGACCTGACGGACCCCCTGCTGGACTTCGCCCGCATCGCCGAGGCCTTCGGCGTTCGCGGCCAGCGGGTGGAGCACCCCGACGACCTGGCCCCCGCGCTGCGCGCCGCCCTCAGCGCCGACGAGCCGTCGCTGGTGGACGTGGTGGTGGAGGGAGCGATACGCGGGATCGAGCCATAGCCCCCATCCCCGTCAGCGGATTAACGGACGCCACACACCCCCATCCGTTGACCAGTTTCCACATCGGATGACCGATTCCAGACGTTTTGTCTCGGCCGGTTGTGCGTCTTATACTTAGGTCAATGGACGAAGACCTGAAGAGAGAGTATGTCGCCGCCTACGAGGCGTGGCAGCAGCAGTTGCTGGCTCTCCATGGCGTCTTGCTGGAGGGGGAGCGCATGGACCCGCCCCGCCTCAAAGGCCTGCTAAATCGGGAGGTCCGAGCGAAGGAGAAGTACGAGGAGGCGCGACGGCGCTTGCTGGGGCTCGAGACTGAAGAAGAGTAGCCCCCAACGTATCCGAGCAACGGCCCGCGCGTTATGGTAGTTGCTCGGCTCCCGCCACAGGCGGGGGGCCAGCGCGGGTCTGACTATGCAAGTACTGTCGGCACTAGCCCTTAGGGGGAACATTCGGACGACCGCGCACGAGCACGCCTACGAGAGCACCCAGGTCCGGCAGGAAGAGGAGCTGGTTCGCAGGGCCCAGCAGCTCGACCAGGAAGCCCTGAGCTGGCTCTATCAGCTCTTCTATCCCAAGCTCTACAACTACGGCTACCTCCAGTTGGGCGACGCCCACCTGGCCGAGGACCTGGCGTCTGAGGTGCTCCTGCGTGTCCTGGAGTCCCTCCACGAGTACCGCTTCCGCGGCCTGCCGGTGGCCGCCTGGGTCTTCCGCATCGCCCGCAACTACGTCATCGACCTGCACCGCCGTCGCCAGCGGCGGCCGCAGGTGCCGCTGTTCGACGGCATCCCTGACGCCGACGATGACCCCCACACCCTGGCCGAGCGGGCCCTGGCCCAAAGGAGCCTCTACCTGGCCATGCGCCACCTCACCGACGAGCAGCGCCAGGTGGTCATCCTCAAGTACATCGAGGGTCTGGACAACGCCTCGGTGGCCCGCATCGTGGGCCGGAGCGAGGGGGCCGTCAAGTCGCTCCAGCACCGAGCGCTGGTGGCTCTACGCAAGATGCTTTCGCCGGAGGGGACGGAGGAAAGCTAAGTGAAGCACCGCCGCTTCGAGACCATCCTCGACGAATGCCTGAGGGCCGTGGAAAGGGGCGAAAGCCCGGAGGCTGTCCTGGCCCGCTATCCGCAGTGCGCCGACGAGCTGCGCCCGCTCCTGACCACCGCAGGCGCGGTGAGGCAGGTTCCGGCAGTCAAGCCGCGACTCGCCGCCCAGCAGGCCGGCTGGCAGCGGTTCATGGGCCAAGCCGTGGCCCTCCGCCGGGCGCGCCAACGCCCGGCCTTCTCCCTCTTGCGGCCGCTGGCCGCCGCCGCCTCTCTCGTCCTTGTTCTCTCCTTTGCCGGCGGCGCCACCGTCTATGCGGCCTCGCGCAGCATGCCTGACGGCCGTCTTTACCCGCTCAAACTGGCCACCGAGGAGGCGCGCCTCTGGTTCGCCTTTGACGATGGCGACCGGGCCGACCTCCTGTTGAACCAGGCGGACACCCGCCTCGGCGAGATCGGCCGCCAGGTGGAGGAGGGTCAGCCGGTAAGCGACAACGTCCTGGCTGCCCTGCGTCACCGCATGAATCGAGCCGCCGACATCATTGACAAGCCGGACGCTTCCCCCAACCTGGTGGCGCGGGCCAGCGTGCTTACCGCCCGCCAGGAGCAACTGCTCATCTCCATCCAGGCGCAGGTCTCCATGAGGGCCGCCCCCGAATACGGCCGGACCTTGGCCGCGGTCCACGACCTCCGCCTGGTCCTGCGCAGCACGCCAGCAGCGCCATCAGATCCGATGGTGCTGGCGGGCGGCGTCGGCGAGGTACTGGGCCGCGTGGAGCAGAGCGACACAGGCTCTTGGACGGTGGGAGGCGTCCCCATCCTGGTGGACCACCGCACCATCGTCGAGGGGGCGACCACCAGCCCGGTGGGCCAGGTGGCCAGCGTTGCCGTCGTGCGCGAAGCGGACGGCGGTCTCTACGCCCTGACGGTATCGCTCCAGCGCCAAGGCGACATCGCCGGCACGATGCGCATCAGCGGCGTCGTGGACGAGGTGCAGGACAACCGCATCCGCGTCGGGGAGCGCATCGTCACCATCAACGACGACACCATCAAGGACGGCCACCTGCGAGCCGGCTCGCAGGTGGAGATCACCGGACAGAACGCCGGCACGGTCTTCGCGGCCAGCGTCATCCACGTCACGCAGGCCGGGGAGGCGACGACGGCTTTCGCCTACGAGGGCGAGCTGGAGCAGGTGACCCCCGACCAATGGACGGTGGGCGGCCTCACCTTCGAGGTGAGCCCCTGGACACCCGTGGACGCCGGCGCTCTCTTCCTGCAGCCGGGCGCCCGCGCCCGCGTCGAGGCTGTCCGCCAGGGCACCCACCTGGTGGCCGAGCGCATCGCCCTCCTCACCTCCCAAGAGACGGAGGACACGGTGGCGGTCGAGGGCGTGTTCCAGGGGCAGGCAGCTGACCGCTGGCTGGTCGGTGGACTGGAGATGACCGTCAACGCATCGCCGGCCCAGCTTCCGGCCACCGACACGCTGGTGCGTCTCGTCGGCAGCCGTGCGGACGACGGCACGGTGACCGTGAGCAGCGTCGAGCCGCTGGTTGCCGGCGGCGACACCGGCCTGGTGCGGGTTGAGGGCGTGATGACCCAGTTGGGCCGCGACGCCTGGCTCATCGGGCCGGCGCGCGTCCAGATCACGGACGACACCAAGATCGACGGGAGCCTTATCGCCGGCGGGCGCGCGGTGGTCTGGGGCCGCCCCGGACTCTCCGACTCGCTGGAGGCGGTGACGGTGGACGCACTGGACACCCAGTCGCTGTTCATCCCGCTGGCCGCCCAGCAGAGCGGCTCGCTGGCCTACTAAGAAGCGCGCCGCCCTACCCGTCGTCCGCCCGCTCATCCTGAGCTTGCCGAAGGATGAGCGGGCCGCCGGTCAGGGTTCGACGGGCTCACCTCGAGCGGTTGAAGGCGCTCACCACGAGCGGTTGGACCCCGGCCCTCTGTCACGCTGAGCGGAGCGAAGCATCTCGGGGGGAAACCCGTCGCCTGCCTGCCGCACGTCCTGAAACACTGGTGACCTCCCTCGTCAGTTGCGGTAAAATAAGAAAAGGCAGTACAAATCCGCAAACTCCGGCGCGGGAGGCAAGAACGTGGTCAACGAAGAGATAATCCGCGAGTCGCTTAAGGGGATCCTGGACCCGGAGCTGGGCCTTAACATCGTCGACCTGGGTCTGATCTACGACATCAACATCCAGGACGGCGACGTCCGCGTCGCCTACACGTTGACCGCCATGGGTTGCCCCATCGGGGCCATGATCAGCGAGCAGATCGAAGAGACGGTGATGGCCCTGCCCGGGGTGAAGAACGTGGTCGCCGATCTGACCTTCAGTCCGCCGTGGGACCCCTCGAGGATGAGCGACGAGCTCCGCGAGGAGCTAGGGTTCTAGCAGTCGCTCTCGGCTCTGGTGCAGCCCTGCGCGAGCGAAGGGTCTGGCGTTTGCCTAGGCCTTCGCTTCTTCCGGCGGAATGGCGATGCCGCAGTGCGGGCAGTAGTGGGCGCCCACCGGCGGCAGCGGGCTGCCGCAGCCCGGACAGCGGGTCGCCAGACGAGCGCCGCACTCGGTGCAGTACTGCCAGTAGGGAGGCACCTCCGCCTGGCAGCTCTGGCATTCCACCACGAACTTGCGGAAGACCTCCAGGCTATGCCGCAGCTGCTCCTCCGACACGGGGCTTCGCGGGCGTCGGCGGCGCCGGGGGCGTTCGCGGGTCTCAGCCATGGCTATTCCTCTCCCGTCTCTTCGAAGACGTGGGCCTCCGCTGGGGCTTGGCGGCTGGCCGACAGGTGGCACACGTCATTCAAGGACGCCAGCACCGCCGGGGGGCCGCCCGGCCAGCCTTGGCCCAGCGTGTCCACCACGGTGATCGAGCCGTTCTCCACCACGAACGGAATCGGCCGCCGGTAGGGCCGGCCCAGGACCTCCAGCAGGAACACAGCGATGACGCCGGCATGGGTCACCACCGCCACCGTCTCGCCGTGGTGCTGCTCGCGCAGGGCCCAGAGGGCGTCGCACACACGGCGGCGGAAGGCCTCGCGGCCTTCCTCGCCCGGGTAGTGCGGGTACTCGCCGCTGCGGGACACGACCGCCGCCGCCACGGCCGGGGCCCGCTGGTGGATCTCCCCCCAGGTCAGGCCGGAGAGCTCACCGAAATCGTACTCCTGCGCCGCGGGCAGGGCCTGGGGCGCCAGGCCCTGCGCCTCGGCGATGACCGCCGCCGTCTCCCGAGCGCGCTGCAGGGGACTGCTGTAGACCGCAGCGATCGGCCAGCGGGTCAGCCGTCGGGCCAGGGCCTCCGCCTGGCAGCGGCCGCGCTGCGTTAGGGGGTAGTCGTGCTGGCCCTGAAGGCGCGACTCGCGGTTGCCCTCCGACTCGCCATGGCGGACCAGGAGCCAGCGCATCTGTTCCTACGCTCAGGAAAGGTGGTCCAGGAAGCCCTTCAGGATGCGAGCGGTGGCGCCCCAGATGCGGTGGTCGCCGTAGTGGTAGGTGAAGACGGGCACCGGCCGGTCGCGGAGCTGGCGCATGGCGCGCTCGAGGTTGCGCTCGTCCATCAGGTGGTGCAGGGGGACCTCGACCAGCTCCGCTACCTCGTGGGCGTTGGGCACGAACGGGTAGTCGGCGGAGGACAGCACGCCCACGAAGGGGCTTACCAGGAAATCGGTGATGGTCACGATGTCGTCCAGCCGGCCCAGCACCTCGACGTCCTGAGGTCGCACCCCGATCTCCTCCTGCGCCTCGCGCAAGGCGGTGGTCAGGAGGTCGGCGTCCGTGGGGTCGAAGGCGCCGCCTGGGAAGGAGGTCTCTCCCTTGTGGTGCTCCACGTAGTCGGTGCGGCGGGTGAGCAGGATATGCGGCTCGCCCTCCTTCTCGTACAGCAGGAGGAGGACGGCGGCTGGCGTCGCCCAGGCCAGCGAAAGGCGAGCCGGCTGATAGCCGGCAAGGAAGGTTCGGATCTGCTGGAGAAGGCTGGCCTCTCTCACCACCATCGGCATCCCCCAACTGCATGATAGCGTATCCAGGGGCCGGAAGGCCACCCCGGAGGCTCTCCCCCTGTTCTGGACCCACGATGGCCAGATCATTTACGACATAATGATTAGTTTCCAGGTTGATCGATAGGACGATCGAGTCGAGAATGAGATTAACCGCCGGGGGGTGCGCTCACAGGGCTCCCGACGCGACCGGGGCGGGGAGACAGACTCTCCCCGCCCCTTCTTTTGTCTTTCGTGGTGGTGGGCCCGGCAGGATTCGAACCTACGACCAACCGGTTATGAGCCGGTCGCTCTGCCGCTGAGCTACGGGCCCGCGCAGAATGCGCCTGGCGCGCTCTACCCCTCATCATAGCACCGGCGGAAAGCATCGCAAGCCGGCCGGGGCGAGATGCCGATGCCCTATGGAGTGGGTACGCCCGGTCAGGGGAGCGGGTGCAGTCGCCTCAGCCATGCGAGCAGCGTCTGGTTGAACGCCTCCGGCTGCTCCAGCGGCGGGATGTGGCCGGCGTCGGCGATGACCTGGAGCCGCGCGCCGGCGATGTTCCCCGCCAGCACCTCGGCGATGATCTGGAAGTCGGGGATGTCCAGCTCGCCCACCAGCACCAGCGTCGGCGCCCGCACCTCCGCCAGCCGGTCGACGGCCTGGCGTTCGGGCGGCGCGTACGGCGTCTCGTCAAGGTAGTCTGCGGCGGCGTAGGCCAGGGCCATCGTCCGCAGCAGCTCGAAGCGCTCGGGGAAGCGGCGGATGCCATCGAAGAGGGGGTGCACCAGCCACAGCCGCTCGAAGGCGGCGGCCGGCCCCTCGGCGCGAACGGCGGCCACCAGCGCCTCGATGGCGTCAGCGAACTCGGGCGAGTAGTCGAAGCCTGGCAGCGCCGAATCGACCAGCGCCAGCGACGCGACGCGCTGCGGGAAGTCCAGCGCGAGCTGGAGGGCGATGCCGCCGCCCATGGACAGCCCCACGACGTGGGCCCGCGGCACGGCGATGCCGTCCAGCAGGTCGCGCAGGTCGAGGGCGTAGTTCGACCAGGTGTAGCCGCTGGGCGGGACGGCGCTGCGCCCGTGGCCGCGCACGTCGTAGCGGACGGCGCGATAGGCGGCTCCCACCAGCGCCGGCACCTGGAGGTCCCACATGCGGCGGTCGGCGCTGTGGCCGTGGATCAGGACGACGGAGGGGCCCTGGCCGGCGTCCTCGTGGTGCGTATCGATGCCGTTGGTGGGGATGTACGGCAAGGGCTGATCTACCGCCGAGGCGCGGCTACCGTCCGTTGCGGGCAGCGGCGGCTCCCTTCCCTACAGCTTGTCGATGATCGCGCGGCGCTTCTCCTGGTACTCCTCTTCCGAGATCAGGTTCTTCTGTCGGAGGTCAGCGAGGCGAGTGAGCGCCTGCTCTGCCGTCTCGCTGGTCGGCGAGGGCGAAGAGGTGAGCCTGATGGGCGGCGCGTAGGTGGGCGGCGGTACGACGCCTTCCGGCAGCGCAGCGAGGCCACCCTTCTCCACGATCTTCTCGGAGCCTCTGGCCCGCACGACGACGGTGTTCACCAGCTTGTCGTGGAGCGTTTGGGCGTCGCGGTCCCAGAGTATCCAGAGGTCGTCCACGAAAAACGGGATGTTGCCGCAGAGCCAGCCGGCCAGCCCCCGGACGAACATCCCGCCAGTGCCCACGGCGTCGCCGTTCGTACGGATGACGCGAATGCCGGTGACGGCCTTGCCGGGGTTCTGGCCGCGCGGGGCGACGATGAACCACCAGATGATCCAGCCGATGCCGAGTGTGAATAAGAAGATGAGGCCGCTGACGAACCACGAGACGAGGCGGTCGCCGCGGCCGGCCATGACGACGGTGCCCTCGGGGTCGAGGACGTAGGTGCCGTCGAACTGGCAGAACAGGCCTTCACCGAGCGGTTGGTGGCAGCGGACGCAGAGGCGGGCGGTTGCGGACATCACATCTCTCCCAGGTGTGGATGGCGGCATTATACGCCGCCGCCGGTAGGGTTACAACGGGACGCGGGTCATGGGTCATGGGTGGTTTCTGTCATTCCGCGTGCCCGCCTCTGGCGGGAGCCCGCAGGGCGAGGAATCTGGGTTGGGGTGGCCGACGCCCCGCCCCAGACCCTTCGTCCGCCTCTGGCGGACGAAGGGTGGCAGGACCGGCGGGGGCGCCAGTGCGAAACGGGACGTGAGGCCCGCGGGTGCCCTTCCCGCCCGGCTACGGCTTGGCGGGCGGCGGCTTCTTGCGCGGGCGCCTCTTGCGCGGAGCTTTGCGCTTGGGGGCGGGGGGTGCCGTGGCGACCCCCAGGCGCTCCAGCGCCTCACGGACGATCTCCGGCCCTTCGCCACCGGCGCCGATGGCCTCGTATAACGCCTTCGCCTGGCTCAGGAGGTCCCGCGCCTCACCCAGATCACCCTGCCGAGCTGCCAGGAGGCCCAGGTTGCCTAGATCATGCGCCTGACTGAGCCGGTCGCCGACCTCCTGGTGGATGCCGAGTGCCTTCCTGAAGTGCTCCTCGGCCCCGTGCAGTTCGCCGCGGCGGCGGTAGACGTTACCCAGGTTGCCGAGCTGGTGAGCCTGGCCGAGCTTGTTGCCGATCTCCCGGTGGATGGCAAGAGCTCCTTTGTAGTGCTCCTCGGCCTTGTCCAGCTCGCCGCGCTGGAGGTAGATGAGGCCTAGGTTGCCGAGGTCCTGCGCTTGGCCCAGGCGGTTGCCGATCTCGTGGTCGATGGCGAGTGCCTTCTGGTGGTGCTCCTCGGCCTTGTCCACATCACCCCGACCGAAGTAGACCAGGCCTAGGTTGCCTAGGTTCCCTGCCTGACCGAGTCTGTCGCCAGTCTCGTCGTGCACGGCGAGAGCTCTCTTGAGGTGGTCTTCGGCCTTGTCCATCTCGCCGCGGTCCAAGTAGATCAACCCCAGATTGACCAGGGATTTGGCTTGATCGGGCCTGTGACCGATCTGCTCTTGAATGCCAAGGGCCTCCTTCAGGTAGTCCTCGGCCTTCTCAAGGTCGCCGCGGCCGGCGTAGACGAGGCCCAGGTTGCCGAGTGCTGCAGCCTGCCCCTGATGGTCTGCGCCCCGCTTCGCCGCGTCGAGAGCCCGCCGGTAGCTGCCCTCGGCCTCCGAGAACCGACTGAGCCGCCAGAAGCCGAGGCCCATAAGCATGTGGAGTGCGCATCGCTGGCTGTCGCTCTCTGCCGCCGCGAAAGCCCTTTCGAATTCCCGTATGGCGGCTTCGTGCCGTTCGGCCTCCTGCAGACGCTGTCCCTCCCGGAAGTGATCGCGGACCTCGGGCTTGGCTTGCGGCAGGCCGTCAAGGTAGACATTTAGATTCTCGATGTGGACAACGGCGCCGCCTCTCTCCGCAACCACCGCTCCTGCGCCCGTCACGAAGTTGCCACCGATGGCCGTGGCACCCCGATCGGCGGCGGCCGCCTGCTCCCTTGTCGTGACCGGGGCTCGGATGTCGCGGCCCGCCGCGACGGCGCCTCGGTTGGCTTGCGCCGTTGGCCGGCCCCGGACCTTGTTCCAGAGCCAGCCAGCTGCCGTCGGGATCCATGACACAGAGGGAATGGGCATTTCGCGTCTATTCTACCCCGCTAGCTCGACCACAGTCGCCCCTTCGCCGCCTTTTTGGGCGGGGCGTCGTGAACGATTCTACCAGAGCCTGACGTGAAAGGAAATCGCGGATGGCACGGCGCCACCGTTCCCCTACCCCGCCAACTCCACCACTGTTGCCCCTTCGCCGCCTTCCTTGGGCGGGGGTGTCGTAAGCGATTTTACCAGAGGATGACGCGAGAGCGCATCCCTTATGGCGCGGCGTAGCGTTCCCGTCCCCTTCCCGTGCACGATGCGTATCTGCGGCAGGCCGGCTCGGAAGGCATCGTCCAGCCGCTGGTCGATGAGGAGCATGGCCTCGTCCACCCGCATGCCGCGCACCTCCAGCTCGATCGGGACAGGCCCCACGAGGCTCGACACACGGGACAGATCCGTGTCCCCTGTCACCTGTATCGTGTCTCGCCCCTCGACCTCCTCCACGTCGGTCACCTTCACCGTCGCGTGGAAGGCGCCCAGGCGCACCTCCAGCTCCCCCTGCTCGTTGGGCGGGCCGAGGGCCTCCGCCGGCTGGCCGATGTCGCGCAGCCACAGGCGGTCGCCGGCGACGATGGGGGGCAGGGCGCCGGGCTTGCGCTTCCGGCGAGGGCGGCGGATCGTCTCCGATTCCTCCTCCACCGCGGCCACCTCTTGCGTCGCGGCGGCGAGGGCCTCCTTGGCTGCCGGCAGGGCCTTCTTCGGGGCCCGCGGCGGCTCCTTGGCGGCGATCGCAGCCTCGCGCTCCGCCTGCCGCACCTGGCGGGCGGCCTCGCGCAGGCGGACCCGCATCTGCCCAAGCTCGCGCTCCATCTCCAGGCGGGCCTTGTCTAGCATGCGCTCGCGGTCGCGCTCCAGGGCGGCCAGTCGCTCCTGGAGGCGGGCGTGGATCTGCTGCGCCTCGTGGCGGGCGATCTGCTCGGCGCGGGCGGCGTCGGCGGCCTCGTCGCGCTGGCGGCGGATGTCGGCCAGCAGGCTCTCCACCTGCTGGCGGTCGGGCGCGATGCCGGCGCGGGCGCGGTCGAGCACGTCCTCCGGCATGCCCAGGCGGGCGGCGATGGCCAGGGCGTTGCTCTGGCCGGGCAGGCCGATGGTCAGGTGATAGGTGGGCGCCAGGCTCTCCGGGTCGAACTCCACCGAGGCGTTGGTGATGCCCGGCGTGACGTGGGCGAACACCTTCAGGTGGCCGTGGTGGGTGGTGGCCACGGTCGTGCAGCCCACCTCCAGCAGGCGCTCCAGGATGGCCTGGGCCAGGGCCGAGCCCTCCGTCGGGTCGGTGCCGGCGGCCAGCTCGTCCAGCAGGACGAGGCTGTTGCGCTTCACCTGGCCCAGCACGTGGATGATGTTCCCCACGTGGGAGCTGAAGGTGGAGAGGGACTGCTCGATGCTCTGCTCGTCGCCGATGTCGGCGTGGACGGAGGCGAAGACGGGCAGGCGGCTGCCCTCACCGGCGGGGATGGGCAGGCCGGCCTGGGCCATCAGGCTCAGCAGGCCGACGGTCTTGAGGGCGACGGTCTTGCCGCCGGTGTTGGGCCCGGTGATGAGGAGGACGGAGTACGACTCGCCGCGCTCGGTTCGGCCCACGGCCAGCGAGATGGGCACCACGTCCCCGGTGAGCAGCGGATGGCGGGCGTTGACCAGCCGGAGCTCGACGGTGCCCTTCGCCAGCCACGATTGCTCCTCGCCGAAGTAGGGGATGTCCCTGGCGCCCAGGGCCTCGCCCAGGCGGGCCTTGGCCAGGGCCAGGTCGAGCTCGGCCAGCGCCTCCACCGTCGCCTCGATGTCGCCGGCGGCGCGGCCGACGCTGGCGCTGAGGCTGCGCAGGATGCGCTCCACCTCGCGCTGCTCCTCGACCTCGAGCTCGCGCCAGGCGTTGCCCAGCTCGACGGTCTCCAGGGGCTCGAGGAAGACGGTGGCGCCGCTGCCCGACACGTCGTGGACGACGCCGGGCATCTGGCCGCGCAAGTCGGCCTTCACCGGGATGACATAACGACCATCACGCAGCGTGATGATGGGCTCCTGCGCGACCTGGCGGCCGGTGGGCGAGGCGAGGATGTGCTGGAGGCGAGCGGTCAGGCGGTCGTGGGCGTGGCGCACCTCGCGGCGGAGGTCGCCGAGGACACGGCTGGCGTCGTCGGTGACCTCGGCGCGCTGGTTGATGCAGCGGGCGATATCGGCCACCAGCGGCGCGAAGTCTCCGAGGCGATGGGCGATATCGCGCAGCAGCGGGAGGTCGATGCCCAGCCGGATGACGGTGTTGCGGAGGGAGGCGGCCAGGCTCAGGACGGCGTGCACGTCCAGCAGCTCCGTCGGCTCGAGGATGCCGGCCAGGGCCGCCTTCTGAGCGTGGGGGCGCACGTCGCGGGCGGCGCCGAGGCTGAGGTTGGGCTTGAGCTCGAGCAGGCGGCGGGCCTCGGCGGTGAGGCGCTGCCGGCGCACGACCTCCGCGTAGTCAGTCGACGGGCGCAGGGCGAGGGCCAGCTCGCGGCTGGCCGAGAAGGAGGTGAGGCCGGCCAGGCGGGCCAGCACCTTCCCGAACTCGAGGGTGGCCAGGGTCTTGGGCGAGGTCACTTTTTCAGTAGGTCCCTTATCTGGAAGGCTCTCTCCACGTACCTGCCGACGACCAGCATGTAGGCGCCGAGCAAGAGCATCGCCCCACCGACAAGGCCCCAGATCTCCTGTTCCTGTGACACCGTTGTCCCGGGTTGCTCAACCAGGACCAGAGCCGTGACGCCTGCGGTGATGCCCGTGACCAAGAGCAGCTGATTCGCCCCCAACAGTGCCGTGTGTACAAACTTAAGGTCGGCGTCCAACTTAACCTGATCTTCGGGCAGGGGGGAGCTCAGCACTTCCAGAGTCGAAAGCGCCAGACAGGCCACCGCCATACCCGCCACCCCAAACGCCTGAGACAGAAGCGAGAAGTCGCCGAAAGGAATGGAGCTCAGGATGACCGGGAGGGGCAAAGCGACGATTCCGATGGCAGCCGGCCACACGGCGTCGACGGGCGACGTTGGTCCCTCCCTCCGGAGGGCGCTCTGGAGCCGATTGCGTGCCGGCTGCAGCACCGGGCGGTCCCACAGGCATTTCCACACTAGCCGTAGGTAGCTGACGAAGAAGGCTAGGACCGTGCTGACGGTAATCATGATAGCTAGCCACCAGACACGGGCGTATCCGTCTTCAAACCCTCTGTAGATCGCATGGGCCAGCACCGCTGAGGCAAAGACCGCGAGCTCGAAGCGGTTCCTTGTACTGTCTAGAAACGATAAGAAAGCCAAGCCCCTCGTCATGTGGGTGTCGTCCTTCTCCCTAGCACCACCGATGTCTCCCGCTGGCGGACCGGGATGTGCCAGTACGTCCGCAGGAGGGCGTCGCCGTCCGGAAGGAGGCGGAAGCCATGCTTCTCGTAGAAGCGGATGGCCCAGACGGCGTCGGCCCAGGTGCCCACCAGCAGGCGCTCGCTGCGGGTCAGGCCCATCGCGTGGCGGAGCAGGGCGCTGCCCACGCCCCGGCGCTGGCGGCCGGGCAGGACGTAGCAGTGGCGCACCAGGGTCACGTCCTTCACCGGCTCGTAGCCTATGACGCCCACGAGCCGTCTGTCTTCTTCCCAGCCGAAGAACGTCATGCGAGCGGCCTCGCGGCGCAGCTCGGGCATGGGCATGTAGGGCTGGTGATAGCAGTCGGTGGGGATCACGCCGTCGTAGGCGCGGGCGGCGTCGTTGATGATGGCGTAGATGTCGTCGGGGTCGCGGTCGTCGCAGGGGCGGATCACCGGCTGGCCTCGGCTACCGGTACCGCCGGACAGTGAAGCGAAACATCTCCACCGGCTCCTCCGGCAGGATGCCCGCCTTCGCCTTGGCAATGGCGATCTGCTCTTCGACGCAGTCGACGCCCTCGATGTCCGGCAGGAGCAGCCCCCGCCGCGGCCCGTTGCGCACGATGAGGCCGTAGCGCTTGTGGTTCAGCTCCTCTGGGCCGCTCACCGGCTCCGGCGGCGAAAGCACATCGACGCTGTAGGACAGCTCGTCCAGCTCCTGCGGCTCGATCGGCAGGAAGCGCGGGTCGCGGGTCGCCGAGTCGATGGCGTTGTGCACCACCTCCAGCGCCAGGCTCCCCTGCATCGGGTCGATGGTGCCGATGCAGCCGCGCAGCATGGCGCCCCGCTTGATGGTGACGAAGGCGCCCGCCGGCTCCTGGAGCTCCGGCGGCACGTCCGTAGGCTCGATGACGCGACCGAACCGGACGAAGGTGTCGACGGCCTCCCTGGCCAGCCGCACCAGTGGGTGGCTGGCGACGGCCTCTTCGTCGCGGACAATGCCGTCCTCCAGCGGTGGGATCACCTCCACTGCCGCCACCAGGTAGCCCACGCCGAAAGGCCCCTCGTAGGAGAGCACCTGAGGCTCCACCGCCAGGCCGTCCAGGGCGCCCATCAGGAAGCTGACCGAGGGCACGGCATCCTCAGCGGCGCGGCGGCGGAAGGCTTCGTCCATGCCCAGCACGCTTGCCACGTCCCAGGCAGCGATGGCCTCCCGCAGCTTCTGGTCGAAGACGGCGCCCAGGGGGTCGTAGCCATTGGGCGCGCCCTCGGAGAGGGAGTGCGAGCAGTCGGCGCTGGCGATGATGGCGACGCGCCTGCCCAGGCGGCGCATGGCGCGGCCGGCGGCCTGGCCCATAGCGAAGTGCTGGCGAGGCGACAGGAGCGAGATGGTCATCGGCACGAGGCGGGCGTCGCCCAGCCCCGAGCGCAGGTAGTACAGGGGGACGGTGCAGCCCCAGTCCAGGCCCTCGCCCCAGTCGACGATGGGCTCCAGCGGCAGGCCCGCCTGGTCGGCCTCGGCGCGGATGAGGGCGACGGCGTCCGGATCGTTCTCGAAGGCGAAGGCCACCTGGGGCGCCCCAAAGCGGGCGAAGGTGCCGGAGCAGTGGGGCGCGGTCAAGATGCCGAAGGCGCCCGCCCGCAGCGGGCCATGGGGGCTGATCAGGACGACCGTCTCCGGCCGGTGCTGGGCCAGGCGGTGAGCCGCCTCTTCCAGAGCGTCGATGGTCTTCTGCGTCGCGCGCTCGCGCCCCATCCCCACCTCGTGGACGATGATGGGGGGATGAGGCGATATGCAGGCGAATACGATGCTCCCCACGGTTCTCGCGTCCCTTGCGCGAATTATAGCACCGGATCGGCCAAGGGATGGAAAGACGCCTCCCGCAGGCAAGTGAAACGAACGGTCTGGAGGCCGGTGGAGCGCGAGGCGCCGGCGCCTAGCGGTTCAGCGTCTCGGTCACCGCACGGATGAGAGAGGCGTCCTCTCCCGGCAGGACGGTGCGCGGGTCCAGCAACAGGTGCTCCCGCTCGATGCGGGCCACTACCGGCGGCCGGCCGAGGCGCAGGCGACGGGCTAGCTCTGTCACACTGACCTCGCCCTGGGGGACGATGGCCACCAGCCGTGTGGGCAGGCTCTCCTCCGGGAGGCTGCCGCCGCCCACCATCGAGCGGCCGTGCAGGACACGGGCCGGCGCGCCGATGGCGCGCGCCCAGCGGCGGGCCCGCCGCTGCACGACCTCCAGCGGCATCGCTATCATCTGCCAGACGGGGACCTTCTGGAGCGCCTCGCCGCGCACGTAGTGGATGGCGGTCGCCGCGAGGGCGGCGATGCTCCCCTTGTCCATGCGCAGCGCTCGCGCCAGCGGCTGGCGGCGCAGCCGGTCGATGAGCTCCGCCCGGCCGACGATGATGCCCGCCTGCGGCCCGCCCAGGAGCTTGTCGCCGGAGAAGAAGGTCAGGTCGGCGCCGGCGGCCAGGCTCTCCTGCACCGTGGGCTCGGCGGCCAGCCCGAAGGGGGTGGTATCGATGAGGCAGCCGCTGCCGATGTCATCCAGCAGGAGGAGGCCGTGCTGGTGGGCCAGGCCGGCCATGTCGGCCAGCGGCGTCGATTCGGCGAACCCCACTACGCGGAAGTTGCTGGCGTGGACGTGCATCAGTGCTGCCGTGCTCTCGCCGATGGCCTCCTGGTAATCGCGAAGGTAGGTGCGATTGGTGGTGCCCACCTCCACCAGGCGGGCCCCGCTCTCGCGCATCACCTCGGGGATGCGAAAACCGCCGCCGATCTCCACCGCTTGCCCGCGGGAGATGATCACCTCGCGGTCGTGGCAGAGGGCGGTGAGGGCCAGGAGGACGGCCGCGGCGTTGTTGTTGACCGCCAGCGCCGCCTCCGCGCCGCTGATCTGGCAGAGCAAGCCCTCCAGGTGGGCCTGGCGGGAGCCGCGCTCGCCCTCCTCCAGGTCGAACTCGAGGTTGCTGTAGCCGCGCGAGTCCGCCTCCATGGCCGCCCGCGCTTCCGCGGACAGCGGGGCGCGGCCCAGGTTGGTGTGGATGATGACGCCGGTCGCGTTGATCACCGGCCGCAGGGTGGGGTGAAGGAGAAGCTCCGCGCGGGCCAGGACCGATTCCACCAGCGCCTCGTTGGTCGGGCACTGGCCGCCGGTGGCGATGCCCCGCCGCGCCTCGTCGAGCTGTTGGCGCACCAGCTCCGTAACGGTGGCCTTCGGCATGAGGGACGAGAGGGGCCGGAGCCGCCTGTGGACGAGGAGGCGGCTCACGCTGGGCAGATCGCGGAAGGGGCTAGCCATGCCGCATCGTTGCCGAACAGTGGGCGATTGCAGGGACGTGTGTCACCTAGTCTTCACATCCGTATAAGGGACAGCCCGACGGCTATTCCATTTTAGCATACTGTCATTCCTTCCCTTGACCGTCAGGCCTGCCTCTCCTATTATGGCCTCACCCCAGAAAGGGAGGCTCAGATGACAAACCTTCGAATTCCAGGCCCGACTCCGGTCCCAGCGGATGTACTACAGGCTGGCGCCCGGCCCATGATCGACCACCGTGGTCGCACCTTCGGCGAGATCCTGAACCGCGCGACCGATCGCCTCAAGTACTTCTTCCAGACCAAGAACGACGTCTTCATCCTCACCTCCTCCGGCACCGGTGGGATGGAGGCGGCGGTGGTGAACACCCTCTCGCCCGGTGACCGCGTTCTGGTCGTCTCCATCGGTGCCTTTGGCGACCGCTTTGCCAGCATCGCCGAGACCTACGGCGCCGACGTGACCCGTCTCAACTTCGAGTGGGGCACCGCCGCCGACCCCGAGGAGATCCGTAAGGCGCTGGCTGCCGATCCGTCCATCAAGGCCGTGCTGGTCACCCACAACGAGACGTCTACCGGCGTGACCAACCCCCTTGCGGACATCGCTCGGGTCGTGCGTGAGTTCGATAAGCTTCTGCTGGTGGACGCGGTAAGCAGCCTGGGTTCCGTCCCCTTCTACACCGACGAGTGGGGGATCGACTTTGCGGTCACTGCTTCCCAGAAGGGGTGGATGGTGCCCCCGGGTCTGGCCATGGTCTCCGTGAGCCAGCGGGCCTGGGAAGCTAATGCCCAGGCCAAGATCCCGCGCTTTTACATGGACGTGGGAAAGGCCAAGGACTACCTCGAGCGGAACCAGACCCCGTGGACGCCGCCGGTGTCGGTGGTGTTCGCTCTCGACTACGCCCTGGAGGGCCTGGCGCGCGAGGGGCTGGAGAACATCTTCGCCCGCCATCAGCGCATCGGCGAGCTCACCCGTCGCGGCGTCAAGGAACTGGGACTGAAGCTCCTGGCGGACGAGCGCTTCGCCTCCAACACCGTCACCGCCGTCAGGATACCGGAGGGCGTGGAAGTGAAGGCCCTGCGCAGCCTGGTGGAGGACGAGTACGGGCTGGTGCTGGCCGGCGGCCAGGGCAAGCTTCAGGGCAAGATCTTCCGCATCGGTCACCTGGGCGCCGTCAACGACGACGACATCCGCGCCTGTCTGGACGTGCTGGCCAAGGCGCTTCCGCGCCTGGGATACGCCATCCCGGCCGGCCGCTCCGGTAGCTGAGGCGCCGGATGGCCCCCAAAGTTCTCGTCTGTGACCCCATAGCTGACGAGGGGGTGCGGGCGCTGCAAGAGTTCGGCGCCGACGTGGACGTGCGCCTCCGCCAGTCGCCCGAGGAGCTCATCGCCAACATCCCTGACTACGACGCCGTCATCGTCCGCAGCGAGACGAGGGTGACGGCGGCGGCCATCGAGGTGGCCCGGCGCCTCCAGGTAGTGGGCCGGGCCGGCGTTGGCGTGGACAACATCGACGTGGAGGCGGCCACCCAGCGGGGCATCCTGGTGGTCAACGCGCCGACGGGCAATATGATCTCGGCCGCCGAACACAGCATCGGCCTCATGCTCTCTCTGGCGCGCAATATCCCCCAGGCCAACGCCACCCTCAAGGGAGGCAAGTGGGACCGCTCGCGCTTCATGGGGGTAGAGGTGCGAGGCAAGACCCTGGGCATCGTCGGCCTGGGCCAGGTCGGCTCCGAGGTCGCCCGCCGCGCCCGTGGCCTGGAGATGCGGGTCATCGGCTATGACCCCTTCGTACCAGAGGAGCGGGGGCGTGTCCTGGGCGTGGATATGGTCTCTATGGAGGACCTGCTCCGCCAGTCCGACTTCGTCAGCGTCCACACGAGCCTCACCGATGGCACGCGCGGCCTCATCGGCGAGGCGGAGCTGGCTCTGGTCAAGCCCAGCGTGCGTATCGTGAACACCGCCCGCGGCGGCATCATCGACGAAGAGGCGCTCTGTCGGGCGGTGCAGGAAGGGCGCGTGGCCGGGGCGGCCCTGGACGTGTTCCAGGGAGAGCCCAAGGTCAACCCCAAGCTCCTGGAGAGCGAGAACATCATCGTCACCCCTCATCTGGGCGCATCGACTGCCGAAGCGCAGGAGCGCGTGGCTCTGGACGTGGTCGAGCAGGTTATCGCGGTGTTCAAGGGCGAGCCCGCGCGCTACGCCGTCAACGCTCCTCTCATCCCGCCGGAAACGCTATCGTTTCTTGCCCCTTACATCGAGGTCGGGGTGAAGACGGGGAAGCTGGCCATGCAGCTGTGCGAGGGCC
The DNA here is from genome assembly GCA_963701285.1 of uncultured Chloroflexia bacterium. Lineage (GTDB taxonomy): Bacteria > Chloroflexota > Dehalococcoidia > SM23-28-2 > SM23-28-2. The sequence continues at coordinate 1,643,547 of OY969584.1, forward strand.
AGTTGGGGAGCGTGGTCATCAGCTACTCCGGCGAGATCGGCCTCCACGATGTGTCCCCTCTGAAGGCGGCGGTGATCCGTGGCCTGCTGGCGCCCGTCAGCGAGGAGCAGGTGACCATCGTTAACGCCGACATCGTGGCCCAGCGGCGGGGAATGCGCATCGAGGAGCGCAAGGGCCCCTCTCACGACATCTACAGCAACCTCATCACCGTGCGGCTCACCGCCAGCGGCGGCGAGACGACGGTCTCAGCGACGCTGGCCCAGGACGGCCCCCACATCGTCCTGGTGAACGAGTACTGGGTGGACATCCCGCCCAGCGAGGGCTACCTGCTGCTGTGCGAGAACCAGGACCGGCCGGGGATGATCGGCGTCGTCGGGACGGTGCTGGGCGACTTCGGTGTGAACGTCAACTTCATGAACGTGGGCCGCCACACGCCGCGGGGCCACGCCCTCATGGTCCTGATGCTGGACGAGGCGCTGAGCCCGGAGCAGCTCAAGAAGCTGCAGCAGGTCCCCGATATCTACGCCGTGAAGCTGGCCCGCCTGTAGGAGCGGCGTTGGCTCACGCGGCCAATGTAGCGGAAGGCTTCAGCCTTCCAGTTGCTGTAGTCTTCCACCCTCTATGTCTGGAGGCCTGAAGGCCTCCGCTACATACCGTCGGGCCGCGATCGTGTCGTTTGCCTAGCCGTCCAGCGTGTTGATGACGAGGCCGGTGGCCAGCTTCGGGTGGAAGAAGGTGGACTTGCGGGGCATGCGCCGGCCGGCGTCGGCCACGGCCAGCACCTGAGCGACGGGCACCGGGTTGAGCAGGAACGCCGCCGAATAGCGCCCGTCGCGCACCGCCTGCCACGCCTCGCGCGCGTCGTCTATCGTCGTCACGCAGCCGCCCTCCTCGATTGGATCGGGGTTGACGCGCAGGACCATCCCCAGCAGCGCGAAGTGGAGGACGGCCACGTCTAGGTTGCGCCACTCAGCGGGACAGTCCGGGCAGAGGCGTTGCACCAGGCTCACCGCATCCTCCACGGTCAGCAGGAAGAGCCGGTCGTCGCCTGGCAGGCACAGCCCGAAGGCGGCGGCGGAGCGTCCGCGCTCTGCCATGAGGGCCAGGAGTCGCCCGAGGGCGGCTTCTGGCTCGGCCGTCGCGCCGTCCACCCGCTCGGCGGAGACATAGCGGGCCAGGGTCTGCAGCGGCTCCTCGTCCAGGGACGGGAACTGCACGAGGCGATGGATAGGCAGCACCAGCAGGCCGGGGTCGTCGGCGGCGGTGAGGCCGATGAGGACGAAGTTCTCGGGCTCGTCGCCCCGCCAGGCCAGGGCTGCCGCCCGTTGCTCGTTGCGATAGTTGAGGGCTGTCTCGTAGCGGTGGTGGCCGTCGGCGATGTAGACAGGCTGGGCCTGGAAGAGAGCGGCCAGCTCGGCCTGCGCCCCCTCGTCGTCGATGGCCCACAGGGTGTGACTGTCGTCTGCGGCCTCCGCCAGCGCCAGCGGCGGCTTGCGCGTCAGCGCCTCGTCCACGGTCTGGGCGATGCGCTGGTCCGGGTCGCGGTATAGGGCGAGGACCGGGCTCAGATTGGCGCGGGTGGCCCGCAGTAGGTTCAGGCGATCCTCCTTGGGGCGAGCCGTGGTGTTCTCGTGGGGCCGGACGATACCGGCGGCCCACTCCTCGAGGCGTACCCGCGCCAGCAGGCAGCGCCGGCGATAAGACGTGCCCTGGTGGCGGAACGCCTGATCATAGACGTAGAAGGCGGGCTGTTGGTCGTAGGCCAGGACGCCCTCAGCCAGCCAGCGACGCAGGTTGGCGGCGGCGCGGGTATAGCGGTTGTCCGTCGCGCTGTCGGTGGGGCGCTCGCGGCCGTACTCCAGGCGGACGACGTTGTACGGGCTGCGGGCGTAGAGGGCGCTCTGCTCCTGGGACGAGATGATGTCGTAGGGAGGCGAGATGACGCGCGCCAGCTCGCCGATGTAGCTGATCTGGTAGCGCAGGCCGCGGAAGGGACGGATCTCTGCCAAGAGGTCTCCTGGGCCGATGATAGCCTGGCCCTTGCTCGCTGTAAAGGATTCGGCCTAGAATGGCCGCTGGCAATGACAGAGCTACGAGTCGGTCAGTGTGTCTTCTGCGCTATCATCGCCCGGCGAGGCGAGGCGGACATCCTCTACGAGGACGAGGAGGTAATGGTCTTCCGCAACCGCCTGCACTGGGTGCCGGTGATGCTCCTGGTGGTGCCCAAGCGGCACATCATGAACGCCGAGATGTGGCAGGATCTCGGCCGCGTCGGCGAGGTGGCTGTGCGCATGGGCCAGGAGCATTGCCCCAACGGCTTCCGCCTGCTGTCCAACTTCGGGCTGGACGCCATGCAGAGCCAGGGGCACGCCCACGTGCACGTTATCGGCGGCACCTTCCTGGGTGAGTACGCCTAGCGGTCTCTCGAGGAGCGGGCGACTGGCCCTTGGACGGGTTCGGGCCCCTTCGACAGGCTCAGGGTGAGCGGGTTCTGATGCCGCTCGTGGTGAGCCTGTCGAACCACGAGCGGGCCGCGTGGCCGTCAGTCGAAGATGCCGATGTCGGCCAGGGCGAGGCGCTGGGCCTCGAACAGGCGGCGGATGCCCTCCTCGGCCAGGTTCAGCAGCTCGTCCATGTCCTGGCGGCTGAACGCACGACCCTCGCCTGTCCCCTGCACCTCCACCAGCTGACCCTCGGCGGTCATCACCACGTTGAAGTCGACCTGGGCGCGGGCATCCTCTTCGTAGCACAGGTCGAGGAGCCGCATCCCGTCCACCAACCCCGCGCTGGTGGCACCCACGGCGCAGCGCACGGGACTGGTGTTGATATCGCCTCGCTTCACCAGGAAGTCGGCCGCCTGGCGCAGGGCCACGTAGGCGCCGGTGATGGCGGCCGTGCGGGTGCCGCCGTCGGCCTGGATGACGTCGCAGTCCACGGTGAGGGTGCGTTCGCCCAGGAGGTCGAGGGCGGTGACGGCGCGCAGGGAGCGCCCGATGAGGCGCTGGATCTCGTGGGTGCGCCCGCCGATACGCCCCTGGGTCGCCTCGCGGGGGGTGCGGGTCTGGGTGGAGCGGGGCAGCATCCCGTACTCGGCGGTGACCCAGCCGGAGCCGGAGCCGCGTAGGAAGGGGGGCAGGCGCTCCTCGACGCTGACGGCGCAGAGGACGGTGGTATTGCCCAGCTCGATGAGGGCCGAGCCCTCGGCGTGGGGGAGGTACTTGGCCGTGATGCGCACCAAGCGGAGCTCGTCGGGCTGGCGGCCATCAGGACGAAGGCTGGTCATGGGTTCACCAGGGGGAGTATAGCACGAGGGGAGGGGGGAGGGGGGGCCTAGATCCGCTGTTGCGGCCGCCGCGGGGGCCTGTGGGCCGAACACATATGCTACAATGATGGGGCAAGGCGAAGGTGGCGCAAGGCGATCCCACGCGCCTAGGCTGGAAGACTATGCGTAGCCGCGAAGTCGACCTGAGGGCGAAGGTTTTGGCGGATCCCCAGTACAGGAGGTGCTGGCCGGACGTCCACTCGTTCATGCGCAGGAGCCGGGAGCTGCGGAACCGGCCTCGCGAGCTGTTGGAACTTCAGTCTGACATGGCTAGCGCGCTCACGGGAGCGCAGGAATCGAAGCGAAGGCTTGAGCGTGAGGTGGCGGAGGACCGAAGTTGCGATGCCGGGCCCCTAGCCGTAGGCATCGCGGTTTCAAAGCGGCTGGCCCACATCACCAAACAGATTGGAGACGGCATCGCGTGGCGGGCGCTTGCCTACGACCGGCCGGTGATTCGTCAACTTGCGGACAAGCCACAAACCGGTCATATGGAGCTGGACGCTGCCGTGAAAGAGTTCGCGGCGGCGGCCCAGCACGTGGAGAAGACCCGCGAAGTCGTCGTCATGAACGACCTCACAAATTTCCTCAGATACGGAGACTACACCTGTGTCGGACCCGGGAGGGTCACCATAGCGGAATGCAAGGGTGGAGAGGCAGCACGGAAGAGCAGGCGAGCGGCACGACAGCGGTGGCGGCTGGAGGAGGTGCTGGAATTCGTCAACACCGGCGTTCGGCACACCGATGGTGGACCGGAAATGCTGCTGAGGCAGAAGGTGATGGCCCGTAGCCACCTGGCCACGGTGTCCGAGCTAATTACAGAGGCAAGGCGGAGCGGAGCCGCTCAGGCGAGGCTGGGCCCCTCCCTGGCGGTCGACGTCTTGCACTTCGGCCTGTTGGCCGAAATAAGGAATCCCAAAACGGTGGCCAGCTTCTTCCACGACCCTTTCCGCGAGACGCGGGAGAAGGTTACTCATGATAGCCTTAGCCTCGGCCTGTTCCAAGAGTTCTCTGCGAATCTCGCTCCATACTCGATCTATCCCTTCAGCGACGAGGACTGCGCCGACATAATGACGGGCATGGTGTGGTTGGTGTCTTACTTCAGCTATAGGAACCTCGCGCGATGCCTGAAGAGGCGCGGACTCTCCGTGCTCCTGCCAGCAGACGCACAGCTGCGCGCGTACTCGAAGCTCTCAATAGGCGAGCGTAGGCGGGCGGCGGAGCACCTTGGCATCACAGTCTCGCGGCGCCGGGGCATGTGCGGCCTGCTATTGCCCTTCGAGGCGACTGCTAGAATTTACGTGGAGTTCCTTGACGAGGAGTCATTTGCTGATTCGGCCGAGGAGGTGTTGAGTCGCGACGATCTGTTTGGGCAAGCGACCAGGCTCCGCACAGGCTTCGCAAACGAGGCGGAGCTTTGGGATTAGCGACCTTCTACTCCCCGTCTCGCTCCGTTTCCACCCACAGCTTCTCCCCGTCGGTGCTGATCTCGATGTCGCCGTTCTGGTCGGTGCGGAAGACGGGGCGGGGCTCGAGGCGGTCCAGCGTCTCGGGTGAGGGTAGGCCGTAGTCGTTGTCCTGCCCCACGGAGACGACCGCCAGCAGCGGCTGCACCGCCGCCAGGAACTCGGGCGAGGTCGAGCTCGCCGAGCCGTGGTGGGCCACTTTGAGCACCGTCGCCTGAAGGTCGGCGTGGCGGTTGGTCAGGTACGCCTCGCCCTTCGCGTCCAGGTCGGCCGCCAGGAGGAAGGACGCCTCGCCCAGCGTCAGCTTCAGCACCGCCGCATTGTCGTCCTCGTCGGCTCCGGCGAGTGGCTCCGACGGCGGGTGCAGCACCGAGAGCCGGGCGCCGCCGCCAAGGTCGATCCACTGGCCGGCGACGGCCTGGACGGTGGGGACCTGCTCGCGCTCCAGCGCCTCGCGCCAGGCGTCGTACGTCGACGAGTCGCCGTCTGAAGGCGGCGACAGCGCCTGATCGACGTGGTAGCGGTCGAGGACGGTAATCAGGCCGGCCACGTGGTCCTGGTGAGCATGGGTCAGCACCACGAGGTCGAGGTCGCGGTCCCAGAAGGGAAGGTGGCGGCCCAGGGCGGCGGTGATGGCGTCGCCGCTGGGGCCGCCGTCCACCAGGATCTGGTGTCCAGCTGGCGTGTCGATGAGGATGGCATCGCCCTGGCCCACGTCCAGGAAGGTGACCGTCAGCCGCCCGCCGGGCGAGCCCGCCAGCAGCAGCCAGACGAAGACCGACGCCAGCGCCGCCACCCCGGCCAGGCCGAGGACAGGCGATAGGCCTTCCGCTCGTCCTGAGCCTGTCGAAGGGCGAGCGGGCAGGACAGGCTCAGGACCAGCGAAGAGGCGAGCCCGCAGGCGGCCGAGCCACTCGCCGACCTGTGGCGGGAGGAGCGGGCGGCCCGGGCGACGCGCCGCCAGCCAGACAACGCCGGCCAGGGCGGCGTAGTAGAGGGCGGCGTGCCAGGTCTCCAAGCTGTGGATGGAGATGGCGGCGGACGGGACGCTGGCCATAGCCTCGACCACGGCCCGCAGGTAGGCCACGCCGGGCCAGGTCAGCCAGCCGAGGACGCTGCCGACGACGGGGCTGACCATGCCGCCCACGGCCGTCAGGGCGGCGGTGACCATGATCAGCGGGAAGGTGGGGACGGTGAGCAGGTTGGCCGGCAGGGCCACCAGGGACATGCGGCCGAAGTCGACGGCGATGATGGGCAGCGTGAAGGCGACGGCGGCCGCTGTGACGGCGAGCAACTCGACGGCGGCCCGCAACGGGCCGGGCAGGGCATCGTCGCGAGTTCCGGCGAGGAGCATCGCTTCGAGGTGGGCGCGCAGGGCCGGCGCGAAGACGATGAGGCCAAGAGTGGAGGCAAAGCTAAGCTGAAAAGAGGCATCTTTGAGCAACTGCGCATCGAAGGCGGTCATGCCCGCGCCCGCGAGGGCGAGCGCCTGGAGGCCGCCGCTCTGTCGGCCCAGGGCCGTCGCCACCACGTACAGGCCGCCCATGATGGCCGCCCGCTGCACCGACGGCTGTCCGCCCACCAGGAAGGCGTAGCCCAGGATGGCGGCGAGGGCCAGCCAGGCGGCCCGCCGCCGGCCGATGAGCCAGGCCAGGAGGGCGACGAACAGGCCGGCCACGAGGGTGACGTTGTAGCCGGACACGGCCAGCAGGTGCGAGGTGCCGGTATCGTTGAAGGCCTGGCTCAGGCTGGGCGGCAGCGAGGCGCGCTGTCCCAGGAGAATGCCGTCGGCCAGCGACGCCTCGGGCTCCGGCAGCGCCTTCGCCAGCGCCGAGCCGAGGTCGGCGCGCAGGGCGTACAGCCGGGCCCAAAGCGGATTGCCCTGGCCCGTGGCCAGGAGGGTCGTCTGCGGGTAGGCGATAATCGACTGCACGCCCTGGCGGGCCAGGTAGTCGCGGTAGTCGAAGTCGGCGAAGGCGGGCGGCGTCTCCAGCTTCCCGCTCACCTCCAGCAGGTCGCCGTAGCCGTATCGAGCGAAGAGGCCGCTGCGCATGAGCACGCCGCCGGAGGTCTCCTGCCAGCCGCCGTCGAAGACCTGACGCACCGACAGGTGGAGGCGGACGGACGTGCCCCGCTCGTCCGGCTCGCCGGAGACGACGGCGCGGAAGCGGACGGCGTCGCCGTCGTTGTAGCGGGCGATGCCCTGCGGCTGGCTCGGCGGCAGGGTCGCGTCGTAGCGCCAGGCACCGGCCACCAGCACTGCGGCTGCCAGGACGGCCCAGGGGAGAACCCGCCAGGAGCGGCGGGACAGGAGCGGCGCCAGGAAGGCCAGCGCCGCCGCCGCGGCCACCAGCCACGGCTCGCCGGTGGCCGCCATCAGGCCCACGCCGAGGATCCAGGCGGCGGCCAGGTAGGCCAGGGTCATGGGCCAAGGGTGATGAGGTCGCGGATCTGGTCGAAGACAGACTGGGGGATGAGCTGGCGCTCCACCAGCTCCTCCGGCCGGGCGAAGGGGCCGCTGGCCTGGCGCGACTCGACGATGCGGTCGGCGCGCACCGGCCCGACGCCGGGCAGGGTGTCGAGGACGGCGGCGGGCGCCGCGTTGATGTTCACGCGCTCGCCCTGCGGGGGCTGGGCGGCGCCGAGCACGGCGGTCTCGCCCAGGCGAGGCACGAGCACCTGATCCTCGTCCTGGAGGCGGCGGGCCAGGTTCACGGACAGCAGATCGGCGTCGGCGGCGGGCCCGCCCGCGGCCTCGACGGCGTCGATCCAGCGGTCGCCGTCGTCTAGGTAGTAGACGCCCGGCTGGACGACGGCGCCGGCGACGTATACCTGGATCTCCGCCGCTGGGGCGTTATCGAGTCGGATCTCCAGCGGCTGCGGGCCCTGGAGGAACTGGCGGTCGATGAGGACACCGATCGCGATGAGCAGGATCAGAGCGGCGACGCCAAGGGCGGGCCAACGATAGCGTTCGAACCAGGAGAGCATAGGCCGGACTGCCCCCGAAGGACTTCGACGGAATCAGATCGCTCGGCTAAGGGGCAATATAGGGCGCCAACGCGGGGAAGTCAAGGCCCGGGATGTAGGCGCCTTCGGCCCTACGGCGCCACCGCCGCCATGCCGGCGGCCACCTGCTGGAGCTCGTCGGCGGTCAGACCGTCGGCCAGGATGACGTGGGTGTAGCCGTCGGGCGAGCGGGCCAGGACGCCCTTGGCGAAGATGTTGCCCTGGAAGCCGTCGTAGGCCGTCTCGCCTGGCTGACCCTCCGAGGACGTGCGCACGTCCGTGATGACGGACAGGTCCGGCCGGCCCTGCACGAGCTCTATGCTCCCTTTGGGGCTGGCCCGCGTGAACGTAGCGACGACGGCACCCGGTCCGGGCACCGGCGTGCCTGGCTGGGTCGTCTCCTCGAAGTGTACGTCCTCCAGGGCGAAGCCGGCCGGTAGAAACGTGGGGCAGTACACCTTGAACGGCGCCGAGGCCTGGGCCTGGAGGAAGGCCTGCGTCGAGTCGGCGGCGCAGGCGGGCGTGTTGGCGCCGGGCGTGAGGACGGTGGCCGGCGGCGTCGCGGTCGTCGGCGAGCCGGCCGGGACGGTGGAGAAGGGGCCGGTGGACGTCGTGGGGCTGGCCGACCGTTCGCCCACGTCTTCGATGCAGGCGGTCAGGAGCAGCGAGACCACAAGCGCGACGACGATGCCTATCGCCTTCATCGATCGCCATGGTAGCAGGCGGGCCCGTCGACGGCAAAGGATGGGCATTCCACGGCTTGCGCCAAGCGGCACCGGCCCCGAGAATCTAGTCGATGCGAAGCTCGGCGGGCGCCACGGAAGAGGGGCGGCTCCCGATCATTGTCGGGGTCGCCCAACTGGTGCAGCGCGCGGAGCACCCCGCCGAGGCCCGTGAGCCCCTCGACCTGATGGCCGAGGTCGCGCAGGCCGCCGCCACGGATGCCCAGGCCAAGGGCCTGGTGGAGCGGGCCGACTCGGTGCAGGTGGTGAACTGCGTTTCCTGGGCCTACCAGGATGCGCCCAGCCTCCTGGCCGAAACCATCGGCGCCCACCCGCGGGAGAAGGTCTACACGGCGGTCGGCGGGAACACCCCCCAGTGGCTGGTCGGTCGCACCGCCGACGCCATCGCCCGCGGCGACGTGCGCCTGGCCCTGATCGCTGGCGGCGAGGCCATGCGGTCGCGGGTCCGCTGGCGGGATTCGGGCGAGCTGCGCTGGCGCCGTTGGGCAGCGCCCCAGACGATGCTGGGCGATACCCGCGCCGGTGTGAACGACATCGAGGCGAAGCACGGCGCCCACATCCCGGCCCGCATCTACCCCCTGTTCGAAAGCGCCATCCGCGCCCATCGCGGCCGCTCCATCGCCGAGCACCAGCGGCACCTGGGCGAGCTTTGCGCTCGCGTGTCGCGGGTGGCGGCGGAGAACCCGTACGCCTGGTTTCCCCAGGCCCGCACGGCGGAGGAGATCACCACCGTCACCGCCGAGAACCGCATGATCTGTTTACCCTACCCCAAGTTCATGAACGCCATCATGGAGGTGGATCAGGCGGCTGCCGTCATCATGACCAGCGTGGCTGCTGCCCAGGAGCTGGGTATTCCGCGCGACCGCTGGGTGTACCTGTGGGGCTGCGCCGACGCCATCGACGTCTGGTACTTCAGCGAGCGGGCGAGCTTCCACGCCTCGCCGGCCCTGGCCCTCGCCGGGCGGCGGGCGCTGGAGATGGCCGGTCTGACCATCGCCGACATCGACTGGTTCGACCTGTATAGCTGCTTCCCCTGCGCGGTGGAACTGGCCTGCGATGCGCTGGGCATCGCCGAGGACGACCCCCGGCCCCTGACGGTGACGGGCGGCCTCCCCTATTTCGGTGGGCCGGGCAACAACTACAACATGCATGCCATCGCCGCAATGGCGGAGCGGCTGCGGCGGGAGCCCGAGCGCAAGGGGCTGATCTCCGCCATGGGCTGGTATGTCACCAAGCATTCGCTGGGCGTCTATAGCGGGGCGCCGCCGGAGCACGAATGGCGGCGGCGCGACTCGCCGGAAGTCCAGGCGGAGCTCGACGCCGCTCCTCACCCCATCGTGGCGGAGGCGCCCGAGGGCCGCAGCACGGTCGAGGCCTACACCGTGGGCTTCGACCGGTCGGGCGAACCCCAGGCGGCCATCGTCGTCGGCCGCCTGGGGGAGGGCAGTCGCTTTATCGCCAACACCGCGCCGGATCGCGATCTCCTGCTCTGGATGACGGAGGAGGAGATGGTGGGGCGACAGGCTATCGTGCGGCAAGACCCCGAGAAGGGCAACAACCTGGTGACCATCGAGTAGGGAACCGTGGCAAGCCGGCTGACTTGGCCGGCCGGCCCAGCGGCGCGAAGTGGGAGGTACACTCATGCCCGAGCAGATCCTGGAGGAGCGGCGGGGCCGCGTCCTCATCATCACCCTGAATCGAGCGCAGGTTCTCAATGCCTTCACTATGACCATGGCCGAGGAGCTGGCGCGCGCCTTCCATCAGGCCGGCGAGGACGATGGCGTGGGCTGCGTGGTGCTCACCGGCGGCGGTCGCGCGTTCTGCTCGGGGGCGGACATGCACTCCTTCTTTCAGGACCTCCGACAGACTCGGCAGCAAAGCGCCTTCTCCCCAGGCGACAGCCTCTGCCGCAAGATGTTCGACCTGGAGAAGCCCATCATCGCGGCCATCAACGGCCCGGCGGCGGGCGTGGGCTGCACAATGACCTTGCCCTGCGACATCCGTATCGCTTCCGACCGGGCGCGTTTCGGCCTCATCTTCTCCCTCGTGGGGCTGGTGCCCGAGTTCGGCAGCACCTTCCTCTTGCCCCGCCTGGTGGGCCTGGCGAAGGCGCTGGAGCTGATCCTCACCGCGCGCATCATCGACGCCCAGGAGGCGCTGGCCGTCGGCCTGGTGAGCAAGGTGGTCGCCCATGACGACCTAATGGCCGAGACCATGGCCATGGCGACGGCCCTGGCCAACGGCCCCACCCGCACGCTGGGCCTGGCCAAGAGGCTGATCCATCAGGGACTGGTGACAGACCTGTCGACGGCCGAGCGTAACGAGATGGAAATCTTCCTCCGGTGCCTCGGCTCGCCGGAGCACGCCGAGGGCGTGCAGGCCTTCCTGGAGAAGCGCGAAGCCCGCTGGCGTTAGGCTCGGCCCTCGAAGGTCGGGTCGCTGCTATGCAGCCACAGGTTGGCCAGCTGGAACATCGAGCCGTACGAGGACACGGTAGGGGGGTTCTTGCCTGAGGCGGCCATAGCCAAGGGCCAGATGGAGCGGGGCGCCAAATTGAAACTTACCGCCCCCGTGCTATACTGACTTTGCTATCATAGACGAGGATCAGGAGTTGCGCGGGCGGGATCTTCTTTCTATCTGCGACCTGTCGGCCGACGAGGTGAGGGCGGTTATCGACACGGCCTTGCGCCTGAAAAACGGCGGGTCGGCGTCCGTGCTGCGCGGGAAGACGCTGGCCCTCGTCTTCGAGAAACCGTCCCTGCGCACGCGGGTGAGCTTTGAGGTGGCGATGCGCCAGCTGGGTGGCCACTGCCTCTACCTGTCGCCGCCGGAGGTGGGGCTGGGGGAACGCGAGCCGGCCGCCGACGTTGCCCGTGTCCTGAGTCGCTACGTCGACGCCATCGCCGTCCGCACGTTCAAGCACGAGACAATCGAAGAACTGGCCCGCTACGCCGACGTGCCGGTGATCAACGCCCTCTCCGACGGCGAGCACCCCTGCCAGGCGCTGGCCGACTTCCTGACGATCCGCGAGAAGAAGGGGCGCTGGCAGGGTCTCTCCCTGGCCTTCGTGGGCGATGGGAACAACGTGGCCCGCTCGCTGATGCTGGGGTCGGCCCTGCTGGGCATGGACTTCCGCATCGCCTCGCCGCCGGAGTACGGCGTGGAGGCGGGCATAGTTGCCAAGGCGAAGGCCCTGGCCGCCGCCGCAGGCTCGATTGTCAGTCTGGAGTCTCCTCAGGAGGCCGTGCGCGGCGCAGACGTGGTCTACACCGACGTCTGGGCCAGCATGGGCCAGGAGCACGAAACGTCTCAGCGGCGGGAGGCCTTTGCCGGCTATCAGGTAGACAGTGCGCTCTTGGCCCGGGCTGCCCCCGACGCCATCTTCATGCACGACCTGCCCGCCCACCGCGGCGAGGAGGTGGCTGAGGAAGTTATCGAGGGGCCGCAGTCCGTGGTGTTTGACCAGGCGGAGAACCGCCTCCACGCCCAGAAGGCGGTGTTGGCGCTGATGCTAGCGGAGGGGTTGGAGTAGGGCATGGCGAGCTTCGTCGAACATATCGAGAACGCCCTGCGTCAGTTCACGGCCGCCAGCGCCATCGACATCATCATCCTCGCGACCATCGTCTACTTCGCCCTGCTGCTAATGCGCGGCACCACCGCCGTCCAGCTCCTGCGGGGGATCGTCATCCTGCTGCTGGTGGCGGTGGCCCTGGTGCGCTTCTTCGACCTGAAGGTGCTCGAATGGGTGATGCGCAACTCCTTCCCGGCCATCCTCATCGCCATCCCCATCATCTTCCAGCCGGAGATCCGCCGTTTCCTCGAGCGGGTGGGTCGCACGGGCCGCTTCGGCTGGGGCCTGCGCCCTAGCTACGACACGGTTCTCGACGTGGTCATCGAGGCGTCTCAGAACCTGTCGCGCCACCGTCACGGGGGACTCCTTGTCCTGGAGCGCGAGACGGGCTTGGAGGAGTACGCCGACACCGGCATCCGTCTGGACGCCACGCCCTCGGCGGAGCTGCTGGAGGGGCTGTTCTACCCGAACTCGCCCCTGCACGACGGAGCCGTGATCCTGCGGGGCAACCGAGTGGTCGCTGCCTCCTGCACCTTACCCCTCTCGGGGCGGCTGAACCGCGGCCACCTGGGCACCCGCCATCGGGCGGCCCTAGGCATTACCGAGCACACCGACGCCGTCTCCATCGTCATCTCCGAGGAGACGGGCGACATCTCGGTGGCGGCCAGCGGGCGCATGATCTCCCGCCTGGACGGCGCCCGCCTGGGGGCTATTCTCAAGGGCCTCTTCACCCAGACCGAGCTGGCGCGGGCGGACGGTAGGAGTTCGCGGAGCATCTTCCGATCCTGATTGGGGGCGAGGTTGTGGCTGGTTTGGCGCGTGTCCTAGCGGAGTTCTTCCGCTCCGCGGGAGCCATCCTGGGGGTGGGCTTCGGATCGGTGAGGCACAATTTCGGGCTGGCCGTGCTGTCGGTGGCCTTGGCGTTTGGCGTCTGGATATTCATTACCGATACCCAGCAGTCGACGAAGACCGGCTGGTTTCCCGGGGAGATCCAGGTGCAAGCGGTGAGCGTCCCGGAAGGCCTGACCCTGGCTGCTCCGTTGCCCGAGGTGAGGGCGCGCATTGAGGCGCCGCAGGACGTGTTCGAGAACCTGGCGGTGGAGGACTTCCGGGCCACCATCAATCTGGCCGGTGCGGTGGTCGGCTCGTCCGACGTGGAGGTGCGGGTACAGGTGCTGAGCGACCAGAGTGTGAAGGTTACTCAGGTATTGCCGGATCATTTGGCCATCGAGCTGAAGCCGGTGGTGAGCCAACTGGTGCCGGTGGTGGCCGACGTCGTCGGCTCGCCGCCCATCGGCTACGAGGCTCAACAGCCGACCCTAACTCCGCAGCAGGTGCTCGTCTCCGGGCCCGAAGACTTGGTGACACGGGTGAAGTCGGCTGTGGCCACGGTGAACCTGTCGGGGGCGGTAGGAGGCGTCCGCCAGTCCTATTCGCTGGTGGCCCGCGACGACCGTGGCTTCATCGTGGACGGGGTGAGCCTGGAGCCCAACAGCGCCTCCGTCGAGATCAAGGTCGAGCAGAAACAGTTCGAGCGACTCGTGGCGGTCAGCCCCTCGCTGCGGGGCAGCCCCGCCGCCGGCTACAACGTGACGGCTGTGGAGGTGGACCCGCCTAGCGTGACCGTGCTGGGGCCTCTCGACGTTCTCAACGTCACCAGCGTGGTCCTGACCGATGACATCGATATCAGTGGCACCAGCAGCGACGTCTTCCGCATCGTCAACCTCCGCTTGCCTACGTCCGTGATCACCAGTGGCAGCGCCACCGTTTCCGTGCGGGTGCGCGTCGCCGCCGGCCAAGGCGACGCCGTTTTCGGCGTCGCCCCCACCGCCACGGGGTTGGCGAGTGATCTGCGCATCGCCAGCATCACGCCGCTGGTGGAGGTGCGGCTTCAGGGCGATCTGCCCATCCTGGGTAGCGTGACCCCCGATCAGGTAAAGGTAAGCGTCGACCTGACGGGCCTGGCGGCGGGCAGCCATCAAGTGGAGCCCCACATCGAGGCGCCTTTGGGCTTGCAGGTGCTCAGCGCCTCGCCCAGCGCCGTCGACATTGTGCTGGAGTCTACCCGTGTGCCCACCCCGACCCCTAAGCCAGGCTAGCGGCGAGACGGCGCCGCGGCCCGCGGCCAGGCCGGTGGTGGCCATCGTTGGGCGGCCCAACGTCGGCAAGTCGGCGCTGTTCAACCGGCTCATCGGCTCGCGCAAGGCCCTGGTGGAGGACATCCCCGGCACCACCCGCGACCGCCTCTACGCCGATGTGGAGTGGGGTGCGCACACCTTCACCCTGGTGGACACGGGCGGCCTGGAGCCCAGCGGCGGCGTGGGCTACGCGCCTCTAGTCAAGCACCAGGTGGAAGTGGCCCTGGCCGAGGCTGACATCGTCCTGTTCCTGGTGGACACGCGCGATGGTCTCACCGCTACCGACCTGGAGATCGCCGACCTGCTACGCCGTTCCGCCAAGCCGCTGATCCTGGTGGCCAACAAGGCGGACAACGAGGCCCGGCGCCAGGCGGCGGTCCAGTTCTATGAGCTGGCCCTGGGCGATCCTCTGCCGGTGAGCGCTCACCACGCTCTGGGGTTGGCGGATCTGCTGGACCGGGTGGCCGAGCTCTTGCCCGCCGTCGCCGGCGAGGCGCCAGTCGCCGGACTGCGTTTGGCCATTGTCGGGCGGCCCAATGTGGGCAAGTCCATGCTACTGAACGCCATCCTGGGCCAGGAGCGGGTCATCGTCAGCGACGAGCCGGGTACCACCCGCGACGCGATCGACACCGCCTTCCGCTACCTGGAGCACGACCTCGTGCTGGTAGATACGGCGGGCATCCGTCGTCGGGGCCGCATCCAGGGCGGGCTTGAGCGGCACAGCGTCATTCGCGCGCAGGAGGCCATCGACCGCAGCGACGTCGTCTTCCTGGTAATCGACGCTGCCGAAGGGATTGCCGCCCAGGACACTCACATCGCCGGTTACGTAGCCGACGCGGCGAAGGGGCTGGTGGTGGCCATCAACAAGTGGGACCTCATGCCCTCGGACGGCGAGACCCGCCGGACCTTCCTCCGGACGGCCCAGGCCCGCCTGCGCTTTGCTCCCTGGACGACGCTGTGCCTTGTGTCGGCGAAGGAAGGAACGGGCATCGGCGAGCTTCTGAAGGCGGGCCTGGAAGGAGGTGCGGCCCGCCAGAGGCGGGTGCCCACCGCCGAGCTCAACGCCGCCCTGCGGCGGGCGATGGCCGCTCACGGGCCGCCTTCGGTGCGCGGGCGGCGCCTCAAACTGCTCTACGTTACGCAGGCCGCCATCGGCCCTCCCACCTTCGTCTTCTTTGTCAACGATGCTGCCCTCCTCCACTTCTCGTATCGACGCTACTTGGAAAACTCCGTTCGCAGGGCTTTCGGCTTTCAGGGAACGGCCGTAAAATTGATCTTTCGAGGCCGCAGCGAGGAGTAGCGATGGTCTGGCAGTACGTCCTGATGGTCGCCCTGGGCTACCTAATCGGCTCGATCCCCACCGGGTGGATCATGGGCAAGCTGATGGGCGGGATCGACGTGCGCGACTATGGGAGCGGGGCCACCGGCGCCACCAACGTGATGCGCACGCTAGGGGTGTGGCCTTTCCTCTTCGTGCTGGTGGCCGATGCTCTCAAGGGCTATCTGCCGGTCATTGCCACCTGGTACGTCTTCGAGCGTTACGTGGGGTCTGGTGCCGCCCATGGCTTGCAGGTGGCGGCCGGCGTGGCGGCCATCGTCGGCCACGACTGGCCGCTGTACATTGGCTGGCGTGGGGGCAAGGGTGTAGCTACCTCCTACGGCGTTCTCGCGGGGTTCCTCTTTCCGCTGAGCCTGGGCCTGGTGGTGCTGGCAATTCTCATCGTCCTGACCTTCCGCTACATGTCGTTGATGTCCGTTACCACCATACCTGTGGGCTCGGCCATCCTCGTCGGGCTGGCCCTCGCCGGCCAGGTGCCGGGCGTCTACGTCGTGTTCGGCGTGCTGGCGACTCTGCTGGTTCTTTTCCGGCATCGCGAGAACATCCGGCGCCTGTTCTCCGGCAAGGAGCCGAAGATCGGCCTGAAAGGGCGAGCAACGGCGCGGGGGGCTCCCCAAAAGCTGGGGCCATTTCATAAAATGTAACTGATGACTTCTTTCAACGAGTACCTGACAGAGCTGAAAGAGGATGGTCAGCCCGTGAAGGCGGCTCGATTGAGCCGTCTCTCTCACCTCGGGGATGAGGAGCAGGGCCTCTTCCTGAGGGCGTGGTCCACCTTCTCCGACAAGCGCCGCCGACACGTGATCCGCCTGCTGGTGGACCTGGCCGAGGACAACGTCGAGCTGAACTTCGACGCCATCTTCCTTTCCGGCATCACCGACGGCGACCCCCAGGTGAGGGCCGAGGCCATTCGTGGCCTGTGGGAGTACGACCAGCGCGATCTCATCGAACCCCTGATCCGCCTTCTGGGCACCGATGGCGATACGGACGTGAGGTCGGAGGCGGCCCTGGCTCTGGGCCGCTTCGTCCTTCAGTGGGAGTTCGGCGCCCTGCGCGACCGCTACTTCCGCCGCGTCGAGGCAGCCCTGCGCCAGGCCCTGGGCAACGGCGGCGAGGAGATGGAGGTGCGGGCGCGAGCCCTGGAGGCCATTGGCGCCTGCAGCCTCCCCTGGGTCCGGCGAGCCATCCGCCAGGCCTACGATGGCCAAGACCGCCCTCTGCGGGTGAGCGCGATCCATGCCATGGGTCGCAACTGCGACCCCGCCTGGCTGCCGGTCCTCTTCCAGGAGCTGACGAGCAGCGACGCGGAGATGCGCTACGAGGCGGCGCTGGCCTGCGGTTCTATGGCTGATGAGACGGCGGTGCCTCGCCTGGCCCCTCTCCTGGAAGACGAGGACGCTGAGGTACGGGCGGCCACTATCGCCGCCCTGGGCGAGATCGGCGGCCGCGAGGCGAAGGCCGTCCTGATGCGCTACCTCGACCACCCCTCGCGCGGCGTGCGGGATGCGGTGCGGGAGGCCCTCTCCCTGGTGGACTTCGACGAAGACCCCTTCTCCTTCACCGTCCGACAATAGATGCCCAAATCTCAGCCTTCTCAGAAGCCCCCGGTGCAGCGAGCCGTATCGGCTGGTGGCGTGGTCTACCGGCGGGGGCCCCAAGGCGTCGAGGTTGTGCTCTGTGGTCGCAGCGAGGACGGTGTCTGGGGCCTGCCCAAAGGAACGCCCAACCCCGGCGAGAGCCTGGAGCAAGCGGCTCTTCGCGAGGTGAGCGAGGAGACGGGGCTCCAGGTCGCCATCGAGCGCAAGATCGGCACCATCGAGTACTGGTTTGCCAGCGAGGGGGTGCGCTACCACAAGTTCGTCCACCACTACCTCATGGTGCCCACCGGCGGCAGTGTCGACGATCACGACTGGGAGCACGACCGGGTGGAGTGGTTCTCGGTGGAAGAGGCCTGCCGGACGCTGACCTATCACAACGACGTGGAAGTGGTGCGCAAGGCTGCGGCTTTGCTGGAGAGTGGGGGCCAAGGGGCATGCTAGCGGTGGCCGACGACGTGGCCGTTCGCGGGCGGCGAATCATCATCCGGCGCAAGCGCGTTTCTGACAGCGCCAACGACTACGCCTGGCGCACCGACGAAGAGTTGGCCCGCTTCGACGCGGCGCCGCCCCTGCGCACCTCTTTCGTCAACTTCGTCGCCTCGGTCACCGCCCAGCAGCGCTACCCTGACCCCGGCCGCTGCGCCTACGCCATCGAGAACGAGGCCGGCCAGCACATCGGCAACGTGATGTACTACAACCTGCGTGAGGCAGCGGGAGAAGCCGAGCTGGGTATTACCATTGGTGACCGCGAGCACTGGGGTCAGGGCTATGGCAGCGACGCCGTGCAGGCCCTGGTGCGCCTCCTCTTCCGCTCAATGGGGCTGCGCCGCGTTTTCTTGCACACGCTGGACTGGAATACCCGTGCCCAGC
Source organism: uncultured Chloroflexia bacterium (assembly GCA_963701285.1). GTDB lineage: Bacteria > Chloroflexota > Dehalococcoidia > SM23-28-2 > SM23-28-2. The sequence continues at coordinate 1,661,597 of OY969584.1, forward strand.
GCTGCTTTCGCAAGGCGGGCTTCGAGCCGCGAGGGACGGTCTGGCGTGATGGCCAGAACTTCGTGCTCATGGAGGTGCGCCGCGACCAGCGGCGAGGACGGAAGTAGGTCTCGCTGGGTTAACGGATGGTGAACAAACGGGCGGCCGGAGCCACGTGGCTCCGGCCGCTTATCTGTTTCGCTGGTTCGCTCTAGGCCTGTTTCGGCGGGCGGCCCGGGATCTCCAGGTCGTCCGGTGGCGGCGCCGGGTTCGCGATCCCATGCGTCAGGTACTGGGGCACCAGCTCGGCCAGTTCCTCCAGCGTCCACTTGCCGTTCTTGGTGATGGTGGTGACGGGCAGTTCGGGCTGGGCCAGAGACACTGCGCCGCCGGCCACGTGGAAGATCTGGCCGTTGATGTTCCATGCTTCGTCGGTGGCCAGGTAGATGGTCATCGGCGCGATGTGCTCCGCCACCATCTCCTGTCCCGTCGCCTGGGGGCCGCGGGCCGCCGTTCGCTGCTGCGGGATGGAGGAGGTCATGCGCGTCCAGGCGCGGGGCGCAATGGCGTTGCAGGTGACACCATAGCGTCCCAGGTCGCGGGCCAGCACGCGGGTGAAGCCGGCGACGCCGGCCTTGGCGGCACCGTAGTTGGCCTGGCCGACGTTACCCCTCAGGCCGGAGATGGACGAGAAGTTGATGATGCGGCCATAGCGTTGCTGCCGCATGAGGACGGCGGCCGGCTTGGTGCAGGCGAAGTGGCCCTTAAGGTGGACGGCGATAACTGCGTCCCACTCCTCCTCGCTCATGTTGAAGATCATGCGGTCGCGCAGGATGCCGGCTACGTTGATGAGGCAGTCGATGCGGCCGAAGCTGTCGACGCAGGTCTTGATGATGTTCTCGCCGCCGGCCACGCTGGCCACGGAGTCGTAGCTGGCGACGGCGGTGCCGCCGGCGCTGCGGATGGCGTCCACCACCTCATCGGCGGGGGCCCTATCGGTGCCGGCGCCGTCCATGGCCACGCCGGGGTCGTTCACCACCACCTTTGCCCCCTCGGCGGCAGCCATGAGAGCCACCGCCCGGCCGATGCCGCGTCCCGATCCGGTGACGACGACGTTCTTGCCCTCAAGCTTCTTGCCCATGGCTGGTTCTCCTCACTCTCGCTAGGAAGCGACCTGCGGCTCGGCTCGGGACCGGCCGGGGATCTCCAGGTCGTCCGGCGGCGGCGCTGGGTTCGGCGTGCCGGCCATCAGCGTCGGAACCATCTCCGATAGCTCGTCCAGCGTCCAGAAACCGTCACCCGGCTTGAAGATGGTGTGGTAGGGGATGGGGTGGGCCAGCAGACTGACCGTGCCGCCGTAGACCAGGAAGATCTGGCCGTTGATGTTCCAGGCCTCGTCGGTGGCCAGGAAGCAGGTCATGGAAGCGATGTAGTCCGGCTGCATCGCCGCGAACTCCGAGGCGTCGGGAATGCCTTGCCCGGCGGCCGCCTGGCCGCCGCTGCTGGGCCGGATGGTGGCGGTCATGCGCGTCCAGGCACGGGGTACGATGCAGTTGCAGGTGACGCCGTAGCGTCCCAGGTCGCGGGCCACCACGCGCGTGAAACCGGCAATGCCCGACTTGGCCGCCCCGTAGTTGGCCTGGCCGGGGTTTCCCACCAGCCCCGATTCCGAGGAGAAGTTGACGATGCGGCCGTAGCGTTGCTGGCGCATCAGGAGGACGGCGGCCTTGGTGCAGGCGAAGTGGCCCTTGAGGTGGACGGCGATGACGGCGTCCCACTCCTCCTCGCTCATGTTGAAGAACATGCGGTCGCGCAGGATGCCGGCCACGTTGATGAGGCAGTCGATGCGGCCGAAGTTGTCGACGCAGGTCTTGATGATGTTCTCGCCGCCCGCCATGCTGGCCACGGAGTCGTAGTTGGTGACGGCGGTGCCGCCGGCGCTGCGGATGGCGTCCACCACCTCATCGGCGGGGGCCTTATCGGTGCCGGCGCCGTCCATGGCCACGCCGGGGTCGTTCACCACAACCTTCGCCCCCGCGGCCGCCGCCATCTCGGCCACGCAGCGGCCGATGCCCCGCCCGGCGCCCGTCACTACGATCGCTTTGCCGTCAAGCATGACCATGGCTGCTCCTCCTAGCCCCCTCGCGAGGGCAGGGCGACCAGGCCCGTGCCGGGCGTGGTCTTCTGTCCCTGGGGCGTTTCCGTCCAGAGATTCGAGCTCGACCAGGTTCTCGCCGCCCTGCTGGTACTTCCTCTTCACCAGGCCGTGACAGACAACGTCATCGTCTACGATGTCCATGCCGCGGTACTGGCAGGCCACTTTCTTCACCTGGCCGGCGTCACCCGCCCACTGGTGCAGCAGGCGGCCCAGAAGGGCGTGCTTCAGCGCGCCGTGGGTGATGCGCTCGGGCAGGCCGTTGCCCTGGGCAAAGTCCTTGTCGTAGTGGATCTGGTAGAAGTCGCCGGAGGCGGCGGCCCACATGACCAGCCGCTGCGAGGTGGGCTTATCCGTGAGGGCGGGTATCTCCTGACCCTCGTTCACGTCTTCGAAGTAGACCTGGCTCATGACGCCCTCCTAGTAGTGGATGAGGGTGCCGCGAAACTTCGCTACGTCGCGGCCCTGCTGGTTCTTGTAGATGGTCTCGGCGGTGACGAACAGCATCGGGCCCATGGCGCCCGCTCGCTCGGCGATATCGGCAAGCCTGGTGGTCGCGGTCAGTACGTCGCCGGCGCAGATGGGCTCGTGGTACTCGAAGTCTGTGCCGCCGTTGAGCACCCGCTTGAAGGGCGATTCGAATGGGAGAACGGTGGACGGCCGCAGGGGCCGGTCGGGCCGAAAGACGGGGTGGCCCACGAAGCCCATGGGGCAGGGCAAGCTGCGGTAGCCCTTGCTCTTGGCGTACTCCTCGTCGTAGTAGATGAGGTCCGTGTAGCCCACAGCGCGAGCGAACATGCGGATGGCCGTCTTGTCCACCTCGATGGTGGCGGACTCAAGCTCCTTGCCGATTGCCGCTCGCATCTCGTCGCTGATGGCCGAGGTTTCGGCCATGACTGCACCTCCTTGGGAAAGGTTTCACATGCCGACGGGAGAATACACCAGGCCAGATCGGGTGTCAATTCTGAAGCGCGGCAACCGATGGCGGCCGGTCTAAGTCTACATGAGAGGCCATGGAGCCGGCCTGGCGCGTGCTGGCGAAGGCGCCCGACACGAGGGCGTGGTGAGAAGTGATCTACAGGTCGATCCGGTCGCGATGCGCACTGAGGGGCTGAAGAGGCTGGACCTCCACTCGCGGGACTACCTAGTCTATGCCCACAACGGCCTGATGCGGGTGGCGGAGATCCTCCTGGAGCAAGAGGAGAGCCGGCTCGCTGGGGGCTAGCGGCAGCTTTGTGTTAGTTTGCGAGGATGGTGCGGGTCTAGCTTGCGCGGCCGGGCCAGCGCCGGGCCAGAGTAAGGACGCCCGCCAGGGCCAGCAGACCGCCCAGGGCCAGCAGGCCATAGATCGCCGCCGAGTTGCCGTCACCGCCCTGGCCCATACCCGTGACCGGCGGGGCCTTGGGCGTCGGGGTGGCCGTCACCGTGGTGGTGACCGTGGCGGTGGCCGTCTTGGTGGCGGTCGCGGTTGGCGTGGTAGTGGCGGTCACGGTTACTGCTGTCGTGGTCGTCGCTGTTGCCGTTGCCGTGGTCGTAGCGGTTGGGGTTGTCGTGGCCGTCGTCGTCGCGGTGGGCGTGGCCGTCGTCGTCGCGGTGGGCGTCGCCGTCGTCGTCGCGGTGGGAGATGGCACAGCGGAGCAGCCTAGGATGGAGACGTTGTTGGCGTCCATCGTCACTGCACCATTTCGCGCCAAAGCTCTACCGGACACAACGCTTGCGTGGTTATCCAGGGTAATGCTCGTGAGCGCGAGAATATTTCCTTTGAACGCAGTAGTAGTACCAAGAGTCGCGGAGCTGCCGACCTGCCAGAACACGTTGCAGTCTGAACCACCATTGATCATGAGGACAGACGAGTTGCTTGCGGTCGTGAGCTTGCTCCCTATCTGGAAAATGAAGACCGCATTGCTGTTGCCCTGGGCGTCGAGAGTGAGTGCTCCCGTCAGTTGAGCCTCTGACGAAAAACAGTAGACGCCTGGCGTGAGCATCTTCCCGCCCAGATCCTGGCCGGTCAAGTCGTGATCGCACGCCTGGCCAGCTAGACCATTATACGCAGTGGTGACATCACTTTGGGCCTGAAGGGCGACCGCATCCGCTGCGTGTTTCGTTCCTCCAGTCACGATTCCCGGAGGAAAGCCGGTGATCGCAGTGCCTGGCGAGACACCCAGATCTCCGTTGATGGTAGTCGACCCGGCATTGGTCACCGTCTGGCCAGCCAAGACCGCGAAGCTCTGCGCCGAACCCAGCAGCGGCGCCGCTAATGCACCAGGGTTCGCCATGACCGCTGCGGCAGCCAGCGCGGCGAATGCGACAACGACGGCGAGTCCCGCGATAAGTCGGCGGAGAGTAAGCGCGCGTAGCATTGGGCGCCCCCTAACTTCTGTGCATATCGACTCTAGGGAACAGTCCTCACTATTAGTCCGGGATTCCCCATTTCAACTTGCTGACGTCAAAATGGGAGCCATCCGGACGGGCCGTATGCTACTCCAGGCTCCATACCGTGTCAACCATCCTCTTTCTGCTGATGAACCGAAGGTTTTCCTGAACACTCGGCCTGGTTCCGGCCGGTACAGCGCGAGCGGACCACGACCGAGCGCGATGGCGAACTGCTGCCCGAGCCGGTCCGCGACCCGCAGGTTGACGTTTTCGAGACTTTCTGGCATGATGCGGATATGGGCGTCTGCCCGGGTCCTGTTCAAGGGGGTGCGGCAATGCGTACGTACGCAAGGTTTGGACTGCTATTGGCAGTGGTGCTGGCGCTGCTGGTGCTGCTGCCGGGCCCGGAGCTAGCCTCCGGCACCCCAACGTATTATCCCAGTTCCATGGCCGGGTTGGGCGATTCCATCACCAACGCCATGAATGCCGACTCTCCGCCCACTTACACAGATGAGCCGCAGTACTCCTGGTCGGTCGGCGACAGCAGCGCCGTGCAAAGCCACTACTACCGCATTCTTCTGAAGAACCCGGCGATCGCGGGCAAGAACTACAGGTACTCTGTCAGCGGCGCGACCATGGACGCTCTCGACTCTCAGGCCACGGGTGCGGTGAGCCAGGGGGTCCAATACGTGACCATCCTTATGGGCGCGAACGACGTCTGTTGGGCGCCGGGGGGGGACCCCTCAGGTATGACCTCAGTGGCGGACTATCGCTCTCAGTTCCAGGCCGCGATGCACACGCTCACCACCGGGCTGCCAACCGCGAGCATTTTCGTGGCCAGCGTCCCCGACGTCTACCACCTCTGGTCTATCCTGCACGACTACCCGCCCGCAGCGGACGCCTGGACCACCTTGGGCATCTGCCAGGTGATGCTGAAGAATCCTACGTCTCATGACCCGGCGGACGAAGCTCGGCGGCAGGCGGCACGGCAGCGCATTATCGACTACAATACGGCGCTTGCCGAGGTCTGTGCCTCGTACCCGCGTTGCCGTTTCGACAACAATGCGCTGTTCAATTCCCCGTCTACAGCGTCGGATGTCGACACCTTCGACTACTTCCATCCATCGATAAGCGGGCAGGCGGGGATAGCGGCCCTGACCTGGAGCGTAACGTTCGACTTCCCTTGGTTCCTCGGTCCTGCCGGCGGCATCGCAGAGCTGCCGGAGGTGCCTGGTTCGTCGCAGCCACCCTACGCCCTGGCCGGCGGGCTGGCGGCGGCGATCGTGGCCATCACCGCAGGCGCCTGGTACGCCAGGAGGCGGTGGTTGCGCTAGGGCCGTCTACCGGGCCCTCAGCGTGAGTCAAGCGGGTCTGGCTCTGGCTCGGCCTTGGCCCGCAGGTTCACGGCGTGGAAGCGCCCCGCCCTTAGCTCCTGGATCAGGTCTTCCAGCTGGGCCACCGGCTGGTGGAAGCGAGTGGCGCAGGTGCCGAGCTCGCGGGCGTGGTGGGCGTCGCTGCCGGCGACAGCCGGCAGCCCCAGGCGAGCGCAGAGCTGCCAGGAGAAGAGGTTCTCGTGCTGGGAGGCGTGGCCGTTGATGGCCTCCAGGGCGCAGACGTGCCGGAAGGCGGGGTTGGCCACCGCTCGCTCCAGGGCCAGGCTCCACAGCTCGTCGTCGGTGGGGTAGAAGGGCATGAGTCGGCGATAGGGATGGGCGGCGACGATCGCGCCGCCGGCCTGTTCGACCAGCGTCGCCAGCTCGCGCATTCGATGCATCCCGTAGGCGTAACGATCGAGGCCGAAGACTAGCATGTGCCCGTCCTCGGTGTTCACCTCGATGCCGGGGATGACCACGAAGTTGTGGCGGCGAGCCAGTTCGCGGGCCTTGGCGGGCTCCCAGACGAAGTCGTGCTCGGTGAGGCAGACGCCGTCCAGGCCGACGGCCTTCGCCTTCTCCACGAGCTCGTCGGGCTTCAGGAAGCTGTCATCGGAGAGGGGGAAGGTGTGGGTGTGGAGGTCGATGAGCATGGGACCTGCCGTACCGCAGCCGAAAGGCTGGGGTGTTCCGTTCTAATCACTCCTTGATGTCGGCCACCACGGCGCCGCTGGCGTCGGCCAGGCGGCGCGGCTCGGCGGCGAACACGGTGTTGGCGGTGCCGGCCGCCGCCCAGACGACCTCGAACCCGAGAAGGTCGCGGTCGAAGAACACCGGCAGCGGTTCGGTGTGGCCGAAGGGGGGCACGCCGCCGATGGCGAAGCCAGTGGCGGCCTGCACCTCGTCGGCAGAGGCGCGACGCACCTGCGCGGCGCCCAGCTGCTGCGCCACCTTCGCCGTGTCCACCCGGTTCGGGCCCGAGGCCAGCACCAGCACGGGCTTGCCATCGGCCAAAAAGACCAGCGACTTTACGATCTGGCCCAGGCTGGCGCCGATGGCCGTGGCGGCCTCCTGAGCCGTGCGGGTGCTCTCTGGGAAGCGGCGCACCTGGATCTCGAGGCCCCGGTCGCGGGCAGCATCGAGCACCCTCTGGGTCGACGGATGGACGGGGGCGGGTTCAGTGGCCATGGGCAGACGCTAGGAAGTTGAGTCGGGCCCTGGCTGCATCCTAGCCTCCGTACTGAGCCTTGACCGCCCTGAATGCCTCCTCCGTCAAACCGGCCCTCCTCGTGACTGAACTTACGCTGCGCTGGGGGCAGTGTCAATCTGCGGGCCCGCAGCTTTGGCCCGAGCCGCGGACTCCGATGGGCGGGTCGCACTTTCCGGCCGATGGCCTTGGGACGAAGGTCGCGAGCTGAGCACGACGGCGGTTGTTCGTGGTTAGGGCCCATGCTATACTACGGAATCTCCCTCCAGCACTCACAAACAACCTGCGGGCGGCAGGCAGGAAGGTAGGGGATGCTCGCGGACTACGGTCGGGTAGGGTTCCTCCTCCTGACAGCTATTTCCCTTCCCCTGTTGGCTATCGTCGGCTCCTGGCTACTCCGTTTCGTTCGCATTCGCCTCGATCGCCCGAACTCGGTCAAGGAAGACGTCTACGAGTGTGGCGTCACCACTGAGGGCACCGCCTGGGTACAGTTCAACTTCCGCTACTACTTCTTCGCCCTGCTCTTTGTCATCTTCGATGTGGAGGCCGTGTTCCTCTACCCCTGGGCGGTGGCTTTCCGGCAGGTCAAGGTGTACGGTTTCGTCGAAGTGGTGGTCTTTGTCGTCATCCTGACCATCGGCCTGGCCTATGCCTGGCGAAAGAACGCCCTGGAATGGAAGTAGCGTATGACGCGCGCACTGTCGGGAACGGAGGTTGCGCAGAAGATCGGCCAGCGCTTCCCCGAGGCAGTGCTGGAGGCGAACGAGCAGTGGGTCACGGTGGCCGCTGAGCAACTGGAGGCCGTGGCGACTGCCCTGCGCGACGATCCAGAGCTGGACTTGCGCTACCTTATTAGCGTATGCGGCGTCGACCGGCTGGACCACTTTGAGGTGGTCTACCAGCTCCAGTCTCTGAGCCGTAACCACTTGATGACGCTGAAGACACGAGCGGTCGATCACGAGTCGCCGCAGGTGCCGTCGCTGGTCCCCGTGTGGCGGGGCGCTCAGCTTCAGGAGCGTGAGGTGTACGACCTCATGGGCATTCGCTTCGAGGGTCACCCGGACCTGCGGCGGGTCTTCCTGTGGGATGGCTTCCCTGGCCATCCCCTGCGCAAGGATTGGCTGGGCATGCCCGGCGGCCGTCACTCCGGCCTGGGCAAGTTTCCGCGCGAGGACTAGAAGGACGCTCCGAGGATGAAGACCGAGCCCTTCGTGGTGAACGTGGGGCCGCAGCATCCTAGCACCCACGGCGTCTTCCGCCTCCGTGTCACCATGGACGGCGAGAGGATCATCGACGCCGACATGGTGGTGGGCTATCTCCACCGTAGTATGGAGAAGCTGGCTGAAAGCCGCACCTACATCCAGAACATCCCCTTTACCGACCGGGTGGACTACCTGGCGGCCATGTCAAACAACCTGGCGTATTGCCTGGCGGTGGAGAAGCTGGCGGGCATTGAGGTGCCGCCGCGGGGCCAGTTCCTGCGGGTGATCATGGCCGAGTTCCAGCGCATCGCCAACCACGCCATGGCCATCGGTTCGTTCCTGAACGACTGCGGCGCCTGGCAGACGCCGCTGATGTGGATGTTCCGCGAGCGAGAACGTATGCTTGACCTGTTCGAGATGGCGGGCGGCGCTCGCCTGACCGTGAACTACATGCGTATCGGCGGCGTGTCCTACGACATCCCGCCCGAGTTCATGCCGGCTGCCCGGGCCCTGGTCAAGGATCTGCCCCAGCGCATCGCCGAGTACGAGACCCTGCTGCTGGAGAACGAGATCCTCATCGTCCGGGCGCGGGATGTGGGCGTGCTGCCGGCGGACCTGGCTATAGCCGCCTCAGTGACGGGGCCGATGCTGCGGGGCAGCGGCGTGGCCTGGGATATCCGCAAGGTTGATCCCTACTGCGTCTACGACCAGTTTGACTTCGACATTCCTGTCGGTACCCGCGGCGACTGCTTCGATCGGTTCCTGGTGCGCATGGAGGAGCTGCGCCAGAGCGTGCGCATCTTGGAGCAGGCGCTGGACATGCTGCCGGGCGGCCCGGCCAGCACGCCGGTGCCCCTGGCTCTCCGTCCGCCTCCGGGCGAGGTCTATTCCCGCATCGAGGGGCCCAAAGGTGAGCTAGGCTTCTACATCGTTAGCGACGGGAGCGCCCATCCCTATCGCTGGCACATCCGCGCGCCGTCTTACATCAACCTCACGCCTCTGCGGGACATGGTGGTGGGCCAGACGCTCGCCGACGCTATCATCACCCTGGGCAGCATCGATATCATCCTGGGCGAGGTGGACCGCTGATGCCCTTCCTGGCCCACTGGTGGGATTTGCGCGATCTGGGTAATCCCGTGGGCAAATTTCTGGGGGTATTGAGTGACCACTGGCCTGGCTGGCTTCCCTACGTGGTGTCGGCCCTCATCGGCTGCCTGGCCGTCGTGGTGTTCCTGGTGGGCAGCCAGATGATCTTCGCCTGGGCCGAGCGGCGCCTTATCGCGCGCATCCAGTCGCGGCGTGGGCCCAACCGGGTGGGCCCCTGGGGCATCCTCCAGACTATCGCCGACACCGTCAAACTCCTGACCAAAGAGGCCATCACCAGCCGCAGCGTCGACCTCTGGGTGTTCTGGCTTGCCCCCATTCTGATCTTGATCCCGGGCATCCTGGTATTCGCGATCTTGCCCTTCGACCAGCGAATGGTGATGACCAACCTGAACGCCGGCGTCCTGTACCTGGCAGCGGTAGGATCGATCAACGCCATCATCATCTTCATGGCGGGATGGTCGTCCAACAACAAGTACAGCCTGCTGGGGGCCATGCGCGAGGTGTCGATGCTGGTCAGCTACGAGATACCGCAGGTGCTGACGCTGCTGGGCGTGGTGATCTTCACCAACACCATGAGCCTGAACGGCATCGTCGGCTGGCAGGACGATCACAACACCTGGCTGGTCTTCGTCCAGCCGCTGGCCCTGGTCATCTACCTGATCGCTGCCTCGGTCGAGATCAACCGCACGCCCACTGACATCGCCGAGGCGGAGTCCGAGATCGTGGCCGGCTACCACACCGAGTACTCGGGCATCAAGTTCGCGTTCTTCTACGCTGGCGAGTACTTCGCCGGCTTCGCCATTGCCGGGGTGATAACGACGCTCTACTTGGGCGGCTGGACCGTGTGGGGCCTCGAGGATTGGGTGCCCGGCTGGCTGATCTTCATCGCTAAGACGTATGCGGTCTTCTGGACGTTCATCTGGGTGCGGGGCACGCTGCCCCGCCTGCGCATCGACCAGCTCATGTCGTTCGCCTGGAAGTTCCTGTTGCCCCTGAGCCTGGTGAACATTCTCATCGCCGGTCTGGAGGTGCTCGTCTGGCAGCAGAACGATCTGTCGGCGGGGGCCGTGCTGCCCGTCGTCGCTGTCATCAACCTGGCCCTGGCGGTGGGCCTGACGGTGGCGTGGGCCCGTTTCCTCGGTCATACGCGACCCGAGCTGAGGCCGCGACGGGCGCTACTGGTGAACGAGATGGGCGTCATCGTCTACGGGCGGGAGAGCTAGGACGCGACTATGGATGATGCCGGTACCGTCGCCGCCTTCTGGATTCTGACGGTCATCACCCTGGGTGCGGCCCTGATGGTGGTGATCACCCGCAACCTGCTGCACGCCGTGCTGTCACTGATCCTGAGCTTCGTGGGGGTGGCCGGCCTCTACATAACCCTCTCGGCCGATTTCGTGGCGGTCGCCCAGGTGCTCATCTACGCTGGCGCCGTCTCGATCTTGATCCTGTTCGCTCTCATGCTCACGCCCCGCGCGGCCCGCAACAACGCCGAGACGTTTCTTCAGGGGCCAGCCCTGATCCTGGCGGGCGTGATGGCCGGCACGATCGCTGGGGTGGCCGCGGCCACCGACTGGAACCAGGCGTCGCGCGGCCCCTTCCCGCAGACCGCCCAGGCCATCGGCGAGGCCCTGCTGAACCGCTACGTGCTGCCGTTCGAGATCGCCTCGGTGCTCCTGCTGGCGGCCATGGTGGGCGCCATAGTGCTGGTGCGGGAGGATTAGTGTGTCCGCAGACCTGACTCATTACCTCGTCGTGGGGGCCATCCTCTTCTCCATCGGCCTGTATGTGGCCCTGGCCAAGCGCAACGTGGTCGGCATTCTCATGGGCATCGAGCTCATGTTTAACGCGGTGAACTTGACCTTCATCGCCTTCTCCCGTTTCGTGGAGTCGGCGCAGCCCATCAGCGGGCACGTGTTCGTCATCTTCATCATCACCGTGGCGGCGGCCGAGGCGGCCGTGGCCCTGGCCCTGGCGGTCGTCGTCTACCGCAACCGCTCGACCATCGACATCGACCAGATCAACCTGTTGAAGTGGTAGCCGCTATGTGGGTTGAGCTTATGGAAGTGCAGAACGCCTACGTGGCCGAGACCTGGCGGGAGCTGTTCGCCGCCGAGGGGCTGAAGATACTGGTGGTACCCCGCACCAAGCCCTGGACGGCGGCCGGCGAACTGGAGCCGCGTAAGCTCTACGCCCCCCACGGGAAGCTCCACGTGGTCAAGGAGATCCTCAGGAAGATCTAGATGCTGAACACCATCCCCGAGGGCGTTGTCTGGGCGATCTTCCTGGTCCCGATATCATCCTTTGCCATCATCAGCCTGGTGGCGCGGCGGCGGCCGCAGCTTTCCGGCTACCTGACCATCGCGGCGGTGGCCGTCTCCTTCCTGCTCTCACTGTGGGTGCTGGATAGCGCCATCGATGCCAACGGCCATCGCATCGGCTTCGCCACCCACGAGTGGCTGACTATCGGGCCGCTGACCATCAACCTGGGCCTGACGGTGGACGGCCTCACGGCCGTCATGCTGATGGTGGTCACCACCGTGTCGCTGATGGTGCAGATCTACTCGCAGGGCTACATGCACGGTGACCGGGGCTACGCCCGCTACTACGCGTTCATGTCGCTGTTCACCGGCGCCATGCTGGGCCTGGTGCTGGCCGAGAACCTGGTCATGCTCTTCGTGTTCTGGGAGATGGTCGGCCTCTGCTCGTACCTGCTGATCGGCTTCTGGTTCGAACGGCCGGCGGCGCGGGCGGCGGCGACCAAAGCCTTCGTGGTGACTCGCCTGGGCGACCTCGGGTTCCTTTCGGCCATCCTCCTGGTCTGGACGCAGACGAATACGCTGGACATCCCTCGGATCTATGATCTGGCGGTGGCCGGCGGGATTTCCGACATCATCCTGACCTGGCTGGCGGTGGGCGTGTTCACCGGGGCGATGGGCAAGTCGGCCCAGTTCCCGCTACACGTCTGGCTGCCCGATGCCATGGAGGGCCCGACGCCGGTGTCCGCCCTCATCCATGCCGCCACAATGGTGGCGGCTGGCGTCTATCTGGTGGCCCGTCTCTTCCCCATCTTCGACGCCTCGCAGCAGGCGATAAACACCGTGGCCATCATCGGCGGCATCACCGCCTTCGTCGCCGCCACCATGGGCATCGTAATGACCGACATTAAGCGGGTTGTCGCCTACTCTACGATCAGCCAACTGGGCTACATGATGCTCAGCCTGGGCGTGGGCGGCTTTGCGGCGGCAATCTTCCATCTGTTCAACCACGCCTTTTTCAAGTCCCTTCTCTTCCTGGGCTCCGGCAGCGTGAACCACGCCACCAACACCTTCGATATGCGCCGCATGGGCGGCCTGCGCCGCCACATGCCCTGGACGTTCGCCACCTTCACCATCGCCGCCCTGAGCCTGGGCGGCATCTTCCCTCTGTCCGGCTTCTGGAGCAAGGACGAGATTATCGCCGACGCCTGGGACGAAAAGCGGCTGCTGGCATACCTGGCTCTGGGCGTCGCCTTCATGACGGCGCTCTATATCGGGCGGGTGGTCTTCCTGACCTTCACCGGCGAGTACCGGGGCGGCGAGCCGGCGGCCGGCGAGCACCAGCCGTCCAAGTTCGCGCCCCACGAGTCGCCTTGGGTGATGCTGGGCCCGATGGTCTTCCTGGCCGTGGCTGCTATCTTCAGCGGCCTGTTCAACCTGGGCGGTGGAGTGACCGACCTGCTGAACGGCGCACTGCCGGCGAAGGTGGCGGCAGCGCGTGGGGGGGCTGAGTTCAACGTCGGACTGGCTGCGGCCGGGATGGCGCTGGCTGTAGGTGGGTTCGTGGTGGCCTGGGCCATCTACGGCGCCCGCCTGCTCAGCGCCGAAGAGCTCCAGCAGGCGTTCGGGCCCGTCCACCGGCTGGTGGTCAACAAGTACTACATGGACTGGCTGTACGAGGACATCATCGTCAAGCGGGTGGTCATCGGCGGCGTCTCGCGCGGGCTGGACATGTTCGACCGGTATGTGGTGGATGGCATCGTGAACGGGGTCGCCTGGACCACCCAGTTCAGCGCCCAGCGGCTGCGCTTCGCGCAGGCGGGGCAGCTTCAGGTCTACGGGGCGGCCATCATTATCGGGGTGGTGCTCATCTTGGCGGGAATCCTGATAGCGAATGGGTAGAGAGAGGAAGCCGTGCTGTCGTTCATCGTCTTCTTCCCACTGGTAGGGGCGGTCATCGTCGCCTTCCTGCCCCGCGAGCGCGAACGCGACGCCCGCTGGGTAGCGGCAGGGACGGCCTTCGTGGTGCTGGTGGCGGCGGTGGTCCTCTTCGCCATCTTTGACCGCGACCAGAGCGGCTTCCAGTTCGTCCAGCAAAGGACCTGGATCAGCGGCGATCTGGCCGGGTTGACCGTCCAGTACCTTCTGGGGGTTGACGGCCTGAGCGTGGCGCTGGTCGTCCTCACTGCCCTCCTGTCCATGGTCGCCATCCTCATCTCTTGGAACGTGCAGCTACGACCCAAAGAGTACTTCGTCTGGCTCCTGGTGCTCGAGACGAGCCTGCTCGGTGTGTTCACCGCTCTGGACTTGCTGCTCTTCTTCGTTTTCTGGGAGATCGAGCTGGTGCCCATGTACTTTCTTATCTCTATCTGGGGCACCGGTCGCAAGGTCTACTCGGCCTGGAAGTACGTGTTCTACACCTTCTTCGGCAGCAGTTTCATGCTGGTGGGCATCTTGGTGACCGCCTTCGCCGCCAACACCTTCGACATGCGCGCGCTGGCCGGGGCAGACCTGCGGGATGCCGTCTTGCCGACGCAGGCGCTCTTCTTCTTCCTGATCATCGCCTTCGCCATCAAGCTGCCTGTCTTCCCCTTCCACACCTGGCTCCCCGATGCGCATACCGACGCGCCGACGGCGGTGAGCGTGATGCTGGCCGGGGTGCTGCTGAAGATGGGTGGCTATGGGATGCTGCGCGTCACTCTCACCATCCTGCCCGACGTGGCTCGCGACGCCAGCGTGTGGCTGGGCGCCTTCGCCGCCGTCAACATCCTCTACGGCGCGATGGTGACCATGGTCCAGACCGACCTGAAGCGGCTCATCGCGTACAGCAGCATCAGCCACATGGGGTACGTGTTGCTGGGCATATCGGCGCTGGGGACAGTGGGCCTGACCGGCGCCGGCATGCAGATGTTCACCCACGGCGTCATCACCGGCCTGCTGTTCGTCCTGGTCGGGCTGGTTTACGATCGGACACACACTCGCCAGATCAAGGAGCTATCGGGCCTGGCCCACCAGATGCCGTTCATCGCCGTGGTGATGGTCATCGCCGGGCTGGCCTCGCTAGGGCTGCCTACCCTCGCCGGCTTCGCGTCGGAGCTGACGGTGTTCCTCGGCACCTTCGGCAAGTACGGCGTCCTGACCGTGATGGGTGTCATCGGCATCCTGCTGACGGCCGGCTACATCCTGTGGATGATCCAGCGGGTCTTCTATGGGGAGCGCAACCCTCATTGGGCGGACTTGGGCGATGCCAGCGCCTGGTGGGAGCGCGCCGCGTTGGTGGCCATGGTCGGGGTCATCCTGCTCGTCGGCATCTACCCGGCCGTCCTGGCCGACGTCATCGAGAAGGGCGTCCAGCCCATCGCAGCGAGTCTGGCGTGAGAGGCTGGCTAATGGTTGCGGGGTTTCCACTTGCAGGGTTCCGACGACCCCAGCCTGAAGGCTGGGGCATGAAGCGGCGACACGATGCCCCCGCCTTCATCGGCCGGAGCCCGATCAGCCTCAGGCTGGGGCTGGGGTGGGGAAGGCAAGCGCACCCTGTGGACGAGTCTGAGCTCCGAGGCCTACCATGACCGGCATCGACCGTCTGGGCCCTGAGCTCATGCTCCTGTGCTTTGCCGGGATCATCGTGTTGACCGACCTGGTCTGGTCGCGACGGTCGCTGCTCGTGGGCCTGAGCCTGGTGGGGGTGGCCGGATCGCTGGCCTGGACGGGCTCTCTGGTGGCCCGCGACATGCGCGGCAGCGCCTTCCACGACGTGCTGGTGGTGGACGACTTCTCCCTGTTCTTCGCGTTCCTGTTCGCCGGCGTGGCGGCGCTGGTCATCCTGGCGTCTGTCGAGTACGCCGAGCGGTTCAGCCGCTATCAGGGCGAGTACTACGCCCTCATCCTCGCGTCCAGCGCCGGCATGATGCTCCTGGCCGCCACCGTCGACCTCATCGCCATCTTCATCGCCCTGGAGCTGACCAGCATCTCGCTGTACATCCTGGTGTCTTTCCTGAAGACCGTCCCTTCCAGCGAGGCCGGCATCAAGTACATCTTGCTGGGCGCCTTGAGCACTGCCATCACGCTGTACGGTATGGCCTTTCTGTTTGGCCTTTCGGGCAGCACCAGCCTGTCGGATATCGCGAACACGGTGGCCGCCGCCAATGAGGATACGCGGGCGGCGCTGATCCTGGCGGTGGTGCTGCTGACGGCGGGCCTGGGGTTCAAGATGGCGGTGGTGCCCTTCCAGATGTGGGTGCCTGACGTTTACGAGGGCGCGCCCACGCCCATCACCGCCTTCCTGTCGGTGGGGAGCAAGGCGGCCGGATTCGCCATCGTGCTGCGCATATTCTTCGCCGCGTTGGGCAGTCGGTTCATCAGCGACGATTGGTCGATCATGTTCGCGGCCCTCGCTGCGGTGTCCATGAGCGTGGGCAACGTCATCGCCCTCGTCCAGCCCAACATCAAGCGGATGCTGGGATACAGCTCCATCGCTCAGGCGGGGTACTTGCTGGTAGGCCTGGCGGCGATCACCGCCCACAACGGCGATTTGCCTCTGGGGGCCAGCGGCGTCGTCTTCTTCCTGGGGGCCTACGCCTTCTCCAACCTGGGCGCCTTCATCGCGATCATCGCTATCTCCAACCGGACCGGCAGCGACGAGATCAGCAGCTACGCCGGCATGTATCGCCGGTCGCCGCTGATGGCTCTGGGGCTCACCCTCTGTCTGATCTCTCTGACCGGCATCCCGCCCACGGCAGGGTTCATCGCCAAATTCTACATCTTCGACACTGCCGTCCAGAGCGACCTGGTGTGGTTGGTCATCATTGCGGTGCTGAACAGCGTTGTCTCCGCCTACTACTACGTGCGAGTCGTGCTCCAGATGTACGCAGCGGAGCCGGTGAGCGAGCAGCCGGTGCTCGCGACCCCGGCGCTGGGACTGGCGATGGCCATCGCCGCGGGCGGTGTCCTCTTCATCGGCATCCTTCCCTCCTTCCTGTTGCACGCGTCGGAGGCGGCCGCGAAGGTCTTCTCCTAACGCTATCCTCGCCTTGTGGCCGCCGAGGGCGGCGTGCTAGCATGCCAGCATGGCCCCCCAGCGACGCGCTCCGGCAACCCAGCGCATCGATGTCAGCGTAGAGCGGCCGTTTGGGCAGGCGGTGCGGGCGCCCTGGCTGCGGGCCATCGCCCGCCGGGTGCTCGCGGTGGAAGGTGTCCCCGGGCCGGCGCGGGTGGGCATCGTCGTGACCAATGACGAGACGGTGCGCGAGCTGAACCGCCGCTTTCGGGGCCTGGACGAGGCCACGGATGTCCTCTCCTTTGGCCTGACTCCCGCCGGCGACTTCGCCTTGCCGGCGGAGGAGGCTGCGTCCCTGGGGGAGGTCGTCATCGCCTACCCCACCGCCGCCCGCCAGGCCCAGGAGGCAGGGCGAGCCGCGGAAACGGAGGTGGCTCACCTGCTCGTCCACGGCCTTCTCCACCTCCTGGGCTACGACCACCAGCGATCAGAAGACGAGCTAGCCATGCGCCGGCGGGAGGAAGAGGTGCTGGCCGGTTTGGCGATACCGGTCGGCCCTTTTGAAAGGCTGCACGGCGGTCTATAATGGCTTCGAAGCGTAAACCCCGCGGTGATCTCTTGACGACTATCGGCAGCAGTAGCGAAGTCCTCTATCGCAAGTGGCGGCCCCAGTCCTTCGCCGAGGTTGTGGGCCAGGACGCCGTCACTCAGACGGTGCGCAACTCGGTGGCGGCGGGCCGCCTGGCCCACGCCTACCTCTTCTGCGGGCCGCGAGGCACCGGCAAGACCAGCATGGGCCGCCTGCTGGCCAAGGCGGCCAACTGCCTGCAGCCGCGGGACGGCGAGCCCTGCAACGCCTGCGAGTCCTGCCGCGCTTTCCTGGAGGGTCGGGCCATCGATCTCGTGGAGATGGACGCCGCCAGCAATCGCGGCATCGAGGAGATCCGCAAGCTGCGCGACCGGGTGGGTCTGGCCCCCATGGCCGGTCGCTACAAGATCTACCTCATCGATGAGGTGCACATGCTCACCGCTGAGGCCTATAACGCCCTCCTGAAGACCCTGGAGGAGCCGCCGCCGCACATCATCTTCGTGCTGGCCACCACCGAGGCGCACAAGATGCCGGCGACCATCATCTCGCGCTGTCAGCGGTTCGACTTCCGTCGGCTGTCCCTGGCGGCGGTGGTTGCCGGCCTCCAGCGTATCTGCCAGGGCGAGGGCATCGGGCTGGACGAAGCCGCCCTGCAGGAGATCGCCCGCAGCGCCAGCGGCAGCCTGCGCGACGCCATCAACCTGGTGGAGCAGCTCGCCAGCTACTATGGCCCTTCGCCCACCCTGGAGCAGGTACGCGATTCCCTGGGCCTCACCGCCGACGCCCGTAGCCGCGAGCTGGTGCGCTACGTCCTGGCCAAGGACCTATCGGCGGGCCTCAAGCTCATCGCCGCCGTGCGCGACGACGGGGTGGACATGCGCCAGTTCCAGCGCGAGCTGGTGGGCTACCTGCGGTCGCTGCTCTTGGTGAAGGCCGGGGCTGAAGAGACGCTGGAGCTGGGCGCCGAGGAGATGGATGAGATGCGCTCGCTGGCCGAGGGCGCCGGCGCCGAGGAGGTGCTGCGGGCACTGCGGGCCTTCGGCCAGGCCGATTTCCGCGACGACCCTCAATCGTCCTTGCCCCTGGAGCTGGCCCTGGCCGAGCACATCCTGGGGCCGGCCGTTCCCGTCGCGCCAGCGGCGGAGCCCGAACCGCCGCCGCGCCTGCCCGACCGGCAAGTCGGGCCTCGCTTCGGCGGTCGGTCGGCGGCACCGCGGCCGCCTCTGCGCCTGCCCGACCGGCAGGCCGGGCCTCGCCCGCCGGAGCCCGAGCGGCGCGTAGTGCCCCGGTCGGCCCCCGCCGTCGAGTCGGGTCTGCGGGCGCGTCTCGAGGAGGGAGAGGAAGCCGCGCCGCCGCCGGCGGCCCCGCAGGCGGTGGCGGAGGGAGCTTCCGCGTCAGCGGACGCGCCGGTGGCCGGAGAGCCTGTTGCTGGTTCCGCTGGGGAGGAGGACTTCTTGAGGCGACTGCGACTGGCCTGCAAAGAGGTGGACCATCGCGTGGCCGCCTACCTCAACGGAACCTGCGAGGTGCAGTCGCTGGGAGACGGCGTGCTGGTGCTGGCGTTCTACCAGCAGTTCAGCCTCCATAAGGGTAAGATCGAGCTGCCGGCTCACCGGCGTATCGTGGAGGAGGCGGCGTCGAAGCTGACCGGTCAGGCGGTGACGGTGGAGTGCATCCTGGGTGGACAGGCCAGACCGGTGGGCCCGCCGGCCCGTCAGGGCGGCGGTCATCTGGTCCAGGCGGCGCGGCAAATGGGGGCGCGGCCGGTCGTTGGTGGGAAGGGAGGTCCCAGTGGCGCAGCGCGGATTGAACCCTGATATGATGCGTCGGCTGCAGCAGATGCAGGCCAACATCTCGAAGGCTCAGAAGGAGATAGAGGAGGCCACCGTCGAGGCCAGCGCCGGCGGCGGCGTGGTGAACGTCGTGGTCAACGGCTACCCCAAGGTGCAGTCCCTGAAGATCGCCCCCGAGGCGGTAGACCCCGCCGATGTCGAGATGCTGGAGGACCTCATCGTTGCCGCCGTGAACGAGGCCCTGGACAAGGTACGCGAGCTGCAGGCGCAGCGCCTGGGCGGGCTCGCGTCCGGCCTCAACATCCCCGGCCTCACCTAGCGCGCATCATGCCCGACGTCACGTCCTCCGCTGCGGCCCCGGTCGTTCGTTTGATAGAGGAGTTCCACAAGCTGCCGGGCATCGGGCCCAAGAGCGCCCAGCGCCTCACCTACTACCTCCTGCGGGCTCCCCAGGAGGACGCGCAGGCGCTGGCCCAGGCCATCCTCGAGGTGAAGGAGAAGATCTCCTTCTGCTCCATCTGTCAGAACGTCACCGATGCGGACCCTTGCCTGATCTGCACCGATTCCCAGCGCGATCGGTCCATCATCTGCGTCGTCGAGGAGCCGCTGGACATCCTGGCCCTGGACCGCACCGGCAGCTACCACGGGCTCTATCACGTCCTGCACGGCGTGATTTCGCCCATGGACGGCATCGGGCCGCAGGACCTCAAAATGGAAGAGCTGCTGGAGCGGCTGAAGGGAAGCGCTGTGAGGGAAGTCATCCTGGCCACGAACCCCAACCTGGAGGGCGAGGCCACCGCCATGTACCTGGGCCGCCTCCTGCGCCCGCTGGGCCTGCGGGTGACTCGCCTGGCCCGCGGCCTGCCCACCGGCGCCGACCTGGAGTACGCGGACGACCTGACCCTGAGCCGTGCCCTCGAGGGGCGCCAGGAGGTTCCCGACTAGCTGGGACGGTCCCCATGCCCGCGCCGCGCATATACAAGACCGAGGGCATCGTCCTGCGCCAGCGAAAGCTGGGTGAGGCCGACAAGATCGTCACCCTGTACACACCCAACTATGGCAAGCTGGAGGCCGTGGCCAAGGGCGTGCGGCGTCCGAAGAGCCGCCTGGCCGGGCACCTCGAGATGCTGACCTACACCAGCGTCATGCTGGCCCAGGGCCGCAACCTGGACGTCGTCACTCAGGCCCAGGCCATCGAGAGCTTTGCCCCCCTGCGCGAGGACCTCCACCGCCTCAGCCGCGCCCTCTACGCCGCCGAGTTGGTGGACCGCTTCTCGCCCGAGGGCGCGGAGAGCTACCACATATTCCAGCTGCTCTTGGCCACCCTGCGCCGTCTGGCCGCTGGCGCCGGCGCGGATGTCGTCCTGCGCTACTTCGAGATGCAGCTGCTGAGCCTGGCCGGCTTCCAGCCCCAGTTGCAGAGCTGTCTGGACTGCGGGCGTGCGCTGCAGCCGATGGCCAACTACTTCAGCCCGGCGGCCGGGGGCGTGCTCTGCCCCTCGTGCGGGTCGGGGACAGCCGCCTCGCGGTCGCTGTCGCTCAGCGCCCTCAAGGTGCTGCGGCTGCTTCAGAGTGGCGGCTTCGGCGAGGTTCAGCGGGTGAAGATAGCCCCTGCGTTGGGCCAGGAGGTGGAGTTTCACCTGCGGGCCTACCTCATCCACGTGTTGGAGCGTGAGGTGCGCTCGGCCGCGTTCATCGACCGGCTGCGCCGCGAAGGCATGTGGGAACCGGCGGGGGTATCGGACTAGAGGCGACGTCGCCGATGCGCCTGTACGAGTACTATTGCGAAGCCTGCAAATGTGATCTATGAGGCCCTGCGTTCCATCCGCGAGGCCTCCCTGCCTGTCCCCTGTCCCCAGTGCTCGCGCGACGGCCAGCGGATCATGTCGACCTTTATGGCTTTCAGCTACCGCGATGGCTATCCTCGCCGCCTGCCGGACAAGGGCACCTACCGGCATCTGGGGAAGGAGGCCAAGACCCTCCCCAAGCGGATGCGCTACCACGAGCATCCCGAGCTGGCGGAGCCCAAGCCGGCGAAGCGCCCAACGAGGGGCGAGAAGGCGGAGCAGAAGGAGCGGGTGGTGGCGGAGGGGCAAGAGAGGAAACGCCGCGAGCGGTGGGGCGTCAGCGACCGGGGCTATCCCACGAAGAAGTAGCTGGAGGGCTTCAGCCCTGCTTGGCGGCCAGGCCTAAGGGCCTGTGACCCTTCTCCTGGCGACAACTCGTTGGACAACCAGTAGAACGATCGCCCCCTCGAGGGTTAGGAGGGTCGCCGCCAGGCCGCACGCCACGGCTACCGTCCAGTTCGCCAGGCCCAGGCTCGCTGCGAATCCGACCCATAGCACGGCTCTAATCGGCACTGTGCCGCCGGTCATCAGAATGAAATCTGTCTCTGCTTCTACCCATCTTCTGGGAACCAGGAGTCGGGCAATCAACCTGAAACCTGCCAGAAAAGCCCAGATGGCGCCGAAGATAGCCCAACCCGGGTTGCCGACCCTCATGGCCACGGCGATAGTCACCACTCCTGGGACGAGAAGCGGAATCTGCCAGCGTAGTTCCTTTGGCTTCCAGCGGAGGAAGGGCTCTAGCGGGCGAGAGACCTTGAACTTGCCGCCTCTCCAGGCGGCGTAGTAGGGCGCGATCAACCAGAGACTGGCGTTGCCCAACCGTCCCACCATTTGCGTGCGGACCCTAGCTCCGGCGGTCGAGGACGTAGTTGATGATGTCGTGGAGGATGCCGCGCGCCTCGTTGTCGGGCAGGCTCGCCAGGGCCGCCTCGGCCCGCTGACTGAAGCTGGCCGCCATGGCATACGACTCCTGAGGGATGTCTGAGCTGCGGATCATCTCCACTGCCTGGCTCAAGTGCTCCTGGGGGCGCCGCTGGCTGAATAGTTTGGCGACCGGGTTGTCCTGGGGGTGGCGGTCGATCAGTAGGAGCGACGGCAGGGTGAGAGTCCCCTGCATCAGGTCGCTGCCCACCGGCTTCCCCATCTCCTCCTCGTCGCCCACGAAGTCCAGGATGTCGTCGACGATCTGGAAGGCCATGCCCAGGTTGTAGCCGTAGTCCCGCAGCGCCTGCACCCGCTCCTCCGCAGCGCCAGTCACCGCGGCTCCGCCCTCGCAGGCGGCCGCGAACAAGGAGGCGGTTTTGCCGGAGATGCGCTGGAGATAGTGGCTAACCGTCTGGCGGGCATCGAACGCTGTCATATCCTGGCCAATCTCTCCTCGCGTGATCGCCATCAGCGTCTGGGCGAAGAGGCGAATCACCCGGATGTTGCCGGTGCGGGCCACGAACGCGGCGGCGTGAGCGAACATGTAGTCGCCCAGCATGATGGTCGTCGTGTTGCGGAACTGGCTGTTGACCGTGGGCCGGCCGCGGCGGGTGGCGGCGTTGTCGATGACGTCGTCGTGGACAAGGGTAGCCGTGTGCAGTAGCTCGATGGACGCCGCCAGGGGCACAAGCAGCTCGAGGTCGTAGCAGCCGAACTTGCCGGCCAGGAGGGCCAGGGCCGGGCGCAGGCGCTTGCCGCCGCCGCCCAGAGCCAGACCCATCATCTCCGCCATGGGGGCGAAGTCCACGCCCCGCAGACTGTCCAGGGCGGCCTCGACCAGGCTCAGATCCTCGTGGACGGAGCCGTAGGATATCGCTGTCTTCACGGCCGTCCCTCTTGGCGGGCCGTCCTCTCGCCGCCGGCCTGTGGTAGGCGGAAGAGAGCGGC
Source organism: uncultured Chloroflexia bacterium (assembly GCA_963701285.1). Classification (GTDB taxonomy): domain Bacteria; phylum Chloroflexota; class Dehalococcoidia; order SM23-28-2; family SM23-28-2. Next base: position 1,684,348 of record OY969584.1, read on the forward strand.
GGCGTTGGCGGCCGTCCGCTCGCCGATTTCGCGGGCGGTCTGGCCGCGCAGCTCGGCGATCCTGGCCAGGGTCTTCATCAGGTAGGCGGGCTCGTTGCGCTGCCCGCGGTGGGCCTGGGGCGTCAGATAGGGGGCGTCGGTTTCGACCAGTATGGCATCCAGGGGAAGGCCGGCGGCCACCGCAGCGATGCGGCCGGCGTTGGGGTAGGTGACGTTCCCGGCCAGCGAGACGAGGAATCCCATCTCGTAGTAGCGCAGGGCGAGGGTCAGGTCGCCGCTGAAGCAGTGCAGCACCCCGAGGTGGCGACCTTCCGGTCGCGGCACGCGCTCTGCCCAGCGCGAGAGGACGGCGAGGGTCTCCTCGTTTGCCTGGCGGGCGTGGATGACCACCGGCAAGCCCAGCTCGCCGGCCAAATCCAGCATCTCCTCGAAGACGGCCCGCTGGACCTTTCGGGGCGAGAGGTTCCGGTAGAAGTCGAATCCGATCTCGCCGATGGCCACCACCTTTGGCCACGAGGCGAGGAGGCGCAGCGCCTTTCGTGCCGCCTGGTCAAAGGCGGCCGCGCTGTGGGGATGGCAGCCCACGCTGGCGAACAGGCGATCGTCGTTTTCGGCCAGGCCAGCCGCCTGGTGGCTGGTGTCCACGTCTGTCCCGACCACGACAATGGCATCCAGGCCGGCCTGCCAGGCCCGCTCCAGCACCTGCGGCCGGTCGTCGTGGAACTGAGGGAACTGGAGGTGGCTGTGCGAATCGATGGGCATGGTCACTGGCCCAGGTGGGCTTCCTCCTCTTCGACGATGGAAGGCTCCAGCTTCTTGAACAGCGGCTCGGGCTTGGTCAGCCGCTGGCCCGGCCGCGGCGCCACGAATCGCCAGCCATCGTCCTCTACGGCGCCGGGGAAGCCGAGATACGAGTGCAAGCGCTGGCAGGTGAAGGGCATGTAGGGGTAGAAGGCCACCTTCAGCCCGTTGATGGCGCCGATGGCGGTGTGAAGGGCGGTGGCTGCCTTTGGCCGGTCCTCCTGGATGATCTTCCAGGGACTCTTCTCCTCCAGGTAGCGGTTGGTCTCCTGGGCCATGGCCATCGCCGCTCCCAGGCCGGCGCGAAAGCGGCAGAGGGCGATCTCCTGGCCGACCTGGGCTAGCGTCTCCTCCGCACGGGCGAGCAGGCGGCGGTCGCTTTCGTCCGGCTCCACGGGCGGCGGTACCGCACCGTCGAAGTGGCGGTGAGTGAAGGTGAGGACGCGGTGGACCAGGTTGCCCCAGGTGGCTACCAGCTCGTCGTTGTTGCGCCGGACGAAATCGGCCCAGGTGAAGTCGGAGTCCGAGGTCTCGGGCATCGTCGCCGATAGGTGGTAGCGCAGGGGGTCGGGGTCATAGCGCGACAGGTAGTCCGGCACCCACACCGCCAGGTTGCGGCTGGTGGACGCCTTCGCGCCCCGCACCGTCAGGTACTGGTTGGCCGGCACGTCGTAGGGCAGGTTCAGGCCGTCGTAGCCCATGAGCATGGCCGGCCAGATCAGGGTGTGGAAGGGGATGTTGTCCTTGCCGATGAAGTAGTAGGCCCTGGCCGTCTCGATCCTGCCAGAACTCCCGCCAGGCCTCCGGCTCACCGTGCTTCTGCGCCCACTCCTTGGCGGCCGAGAGATAGCCGATAACCGCCTCGAACCAGACGTAGATGCGCTTGGTGGCGTATCCCTCGAGGGGTATCGAGACGCCCCAGTCGATGTCGCGGGTGATGGCCCGATCCTGCAGCCCTTCGGTCAGGATACCGAGCGTGCAGTTGAGGACGGGCTTGCGCCAGTAGGCCTTGTCGGCCAGCCAGGCCTTGAGGGGCTCGTTGAAGGCGCTTAAGCGGAGGAAGAAGTGCTCGGATTCGCGGATCTCCGGCGTCGCCCCGCAGATGCGACAGCGCATGTTCAGCAGGTCGGCGGCGTTGATGGTCTTGCCGCAGTTGTCGCACTGGTCGCCGCGGGCGCCGTCGTAGCCGCAGTGGGGGCAGGTCCCCTCGACGTAGCGGTCGGGCAAGAAGCGGCGGTCGTTTGGGCAATAGGGCAGGCGCATGCTTTCCTTGTAGATGTGACCCTTGTCCTGCAAGGTGAGGAAGATGTCGTGGGTCACGCGGGCGTGGTTATCGGTGCCGGTGGTGGTGTACAGGTCCCAAGTGATGCCCAGCCGCTCCCAGGTCTGCAGGAACTCCTCGTGGAACCGAGACGCCACCTCCTGCGGCGAGCGGCCCTCCTGCTCAGCGCGGACGGTGATGGGAGTGCCGTGCTGGTCGCTGCCCGAGACCATGAGGACGCGGTTGCCGGCGGCGCGGTGGTAGCGGGCGAAGATGTCTGCGGGCAGATAGGCGCCGACGATCTGCCCCGTGTGTATGGAGCCGTTGGCATAGGGCCAGGCTACGGCGATGAAGATCTTTTCCGGCACCGGGCTTCTCTCGCTAGGCGGCTTCGAATGGCCGCACGTGGCGCAATTCTAGCACACAGCAAACCCTATTGCCCACGTTCAGCCTTTGCTTCCAGCCAGAGGCGGTAGGCTTGCCGGCGAGGCAAACCGAAGCGTAGAGCCACCTCGTCCACCGCCTGGCGGGTGCCCACGCTCTGCTGGTAGAGCCGTCGTAGCTCCTGGCGGATCGCCGCCTCATCGGGGGGCGCGGCTTGGGCGCCGGCCGCCCCCTCTAAGACGAGCGTGAACTCGCCCCGCGGCTCGCCGAAGTGGGCTAGTGCCTCGCTGATGCCGCCGCGGAAGACCTCCTCGTGCAGCTTGGTGAGCTCGCGGCAGACGGCGATGCGCCGGTCGCCCAGCGTGGCCAGCAGGTCGGCCAGCGATGCGGCCAGCCGGTGGGGCGACTCCAGAACGACCAGGGTCCGGGGCTCGGCAGCAAGGCCGGAGAGGAGGCGCCGGCGCTCGCCGCGGCGGCGCGGCAGGAAGCCCACGTAGGTGAACTGGCGGGTCGGCAGGCCGGAGACGGCGAGAGCGGCGATGAGCGCCGACGGCCCGGGCACGGGGACCACCGCCACGCCGGCAGCGACGGCCGCCGCCACCAGGTCGACGCCGGGGTCGCTGACGGCGGGCATCCCCGCCTCGGAGACGAGGGCGACTTCGCCGTGCTGGAGGGCGCTCAGAATGTAGGGTATCTTCTGGGCCTTGTTGTGCTCGTGGTAGCTGGTGAGGCGGGCCCTGATGCCGTGCTGAGCCAGGAGCTTGCGCGTGGTCCGCGTGTCCTCGGCCGCGATGAGGGCGACCTCGCGCAGGATGTGGAGGGCGCGCAGGGTAACGTCCTCCAGGTTGCCGATGGGCGTGGCGACGAGGTATAAGGTAGGCATCCCTCACCTTGATGGCCGCTCCCATTATAGCGGACGACCCTATGATCGAGGCGCATATCTCTTTTCGCAATTTCGCCTTTTTCGCCCCTGATCTGGTTGACGCCCTATTGGCGGTTTTGGTATATTTGGAGAAATACCGGGGCGCAGTTTCCAGTTAGAAAAGGCCAGCCATTGGGGCCTTTGCTATATTTGGAGCGGTAGTCGGGGCAGGGAACGGAGCGAAGGAGTAGCAGGCTATGATCTCGCCACGCGTTCGGGAGCTCAGGCCAGCCTACGGTTTCGATGAGGTCGCTATCGTTCCGGGAGAGGTGACCGTCAACCCGGAGCTCACCGACGCCAGCTTCTCCCTGGGCAGCCTCACCTTCTCGCACCCTGTCCTCGCGGCCGACCTCGATGCCGTGGTCGACCCCGGCTTCGCCGTGGCCTTTCACGGGCTCGGCGGCCTGGCCGTGATGAACCTGGAGGGCCTCCAGACCCGCTACGAACACCCCGAGGCGGCGCTGGCGGAGATCCTTTCGGCCAGCGACGAAGACGCTACGTCTGTCATCCAGAAGGTCTACTCGGCGCCCATCCGGCCGGAGCTGGTCGGCGAGCGCGTTCGCTACATCAAGGCGCGCGGCGCCGTCTGCGCCGTCTCCGCCACACCGGCCAGCACCAAGCGCCTGGCGCCGCTGGCGGTGGAGGCCGGCGCCGACATCTTCGTCGTCAAGGCCACCGTCACCACCGCCCGCCACATCTCCCGCAGCATCCGCGGCCTCGTCCTGCCCGAGCTCTGCGAGCAGCTGGGAGCGCCGGTGCTGGTGGGCAACACCGTGACCTACGCCGCCACCAAGGAGCTAATGGAGACGGGCATCGCCGGCGTGCTGGTGGGCGTGGGGCCGGGCGCCATCTGCACCACGCGCGAGGTGATCGGCGTGGGCGTGCCGCAGGTGACGGCCACCCTCGATTGCGCCGCCGCCCGCGACGAGCACTATCGCCAGACGGGGCGCTACGTGCCGATCATCACCGACGGCGGGATGCGCACCGGCGGCGACGTGTGCAAGGCGCTGGTCGCCGGCGCCGACGCCGTGATGCTGGGCTCGATCTTCGCCGGCACCGCCGAGGCGCTGGGCCGCGGCTACTCGTGGGGCATGTCCACGCCGCACAGCCAGCTGCCGCGCGGCACTCGCATCCACGTCGGCGTGAACACGACGCTGGAGCGCCTCCTGTTCGGCCCGACCTCTCGCACCGACGGGACCGAGAACCTGGTGGGGGCCATCCGCACGGCAATGGGCGTCTGTGGCGCCCAGACGGTGCAGGAGTTCCACGAAGCAGAGCTGGTAGTCGCGCCCTCCATCAAGACGGAGGGGAAATCGCTTCAGATGCGGCAGCGGGCGGGGAGCCTTCCACACTAACCGAGTCGTCCGGCTCTAGCCACACCGTGCGCACTAGCTTCCGTATGGTGTCTTGCCATTCCTCTGGCGGGCTGAGCTGCATGGACAGCTCGGTCATCAGGTCCGAGCCGCGTTGATCCTGACACTCACGATTGCGCATGAGCTCGATGGCAGCGAGTACCATCTAACGGTGCGCCAGCGGTCGACCGCCAGACCACCTGCTGGAGCAAGAATGAGCGTGAAGATACCAGCGCTCGCAACACAAAGCGTGAAGACACCAGCGGGCTTGAGGTTGATCCTCTGAACCGCCGGCGGTAAGCTGGTGGCCGGCCACAGGCGCAAAGGAGGCGAGCTAGTGGTTGAGTACAGAATCGTCAAGTCCAAGACTCATACCGATCTTGAGAAGGAAATCAACAAGGCAGCGACTGAGGGCTGGGAGCCGATAATAGTCTACGCTTGGAATACGGCACCGAACTCTGCAGATCATGCTGTCCTGCTTCGGCTCGCCAGCCGACAGACCACGAAACCCTCGAGGATGTAGCGAACCGCTTGGGCCGAGCGTCTATAGAAGTGCCTCAGCGCGCTCCTTTCCGCTGAGGCCACGTGTCGGCAAGAGCGCTCTTAGGTGGAGCGCCCTTGCTGTGTCCAGGCCCCACCGCACAGTGGATCAGCTGCACCAGCTCGATTGCGAGCTAGCACTGAGGCATAGATGAGCAACAAACCTAGGGGACTCAGCCAGAAGCGCAAGCGGCAGCGCACCCGGAAGGCTGACAGGCAGGCAAAGAGCGAAGGCCCGCCCCGGAGGGCGGGCCAGGAGCGCCAGGACGCCGGGCGCCGGCAGCGCTAGGCAGGCAACCGGCTGCAATGAAGCTGCACCTCCAGCGTCTATAGAAGTGCCTCAGCGCGCTCCTTTCCGCTGAGGTCATCAACATCGGCAAGGACGGCCCCTTGGGGCCGCTCTTGCTTTGTTCCTCGAAGCTAGGCTGTGAGGGGTGTTCAGGTAGTCCAGGCGAATTCCTCTTGACCAAGACGGAGGGCAAGAAGTACCAGCTCGCCCGCAAGCAGGGGTAGGGCGTCCCGACGACGGGCCGACCTGCACGTGTCCGCTTTCGTTGGCTCGTCCAGCTTTGCCTGCGTTTCTGCCCACTCACCCGCGGATCTCCTACAATATGCCCTTGACGTAGGTGATCCGGATCGCACGAGGAAGTTGAAACGAATCGCGGCTAGCATGAAGGGGGAACCGAAACTGAGCGACACCATAGGAATGCAGGGCGAGGTGCGCTCGCAAGTACGTACGGTCCTTGAGCGCTTCCTATACGAAATAGCCGTTCAGCACATGCGGCGTGCCCTTCGAGAACGCGCACACCGTTACACGGGGGCGGCAACGAACGAGGAAATGATGAACGCGACGATTGCCATTGTAGCGTCCGTCACTTGTCTTGAAGCGTTCGCAAATGCGGAGGGCGCTCGCCATTTGGGCAAGGGCCGGCCGTGGAAGGAACAGAAGAGCCTGGCCGGCAAGTGGGGGGACCTCTACAACTCTGTGAACAACCAACTTCCCAGGAGGGCTCTCGCCAACCTCCAAGAACGTCGGCACTTCATCGTCCACTACAAGGCCGAATGGACTGACGACCAGTTCACACTTGAAAGGCAGCACCTCACTGGCAGTGCCAGCCGGGCCTCGGTTCGTACGTGCCGACGGCTCATCAGGGACTACTTGTTGGCCCTGAATGCCGAAGTACCTGCTTGGCTCACGTAGCCGGGGCAAAAGGCCTGGCTTATTCCCCGATGAAGTGGTCGATTTCTTGGGCCAACTCGATCATCTTTGGCCGTGCCAGTAACATGGGGGTTGCGGCGATTACCTCCCATTCGTCACAAAAACGGCTCATGCCGGGATCGACGTTCTCATACCCCTCTCGCATCATGCCTGTGTTGGAATAAGGGATGACGAGTTGACATTCGGCTGTCATCCCTATCGAGGCCTGCTTGCACTTAGTATTCTCAAAATCCTCACAGGCAGCCAAGGTACGGAGATCCCTGCTCATATTTGCGCCTGCCGCCTTCGTTCCCTGCGAGACTTGGTGGGTGCCGCCATCGCAGGATGTCACGAGGCTCAAAAAGACCAGCAGGAATCCAATAGATCCTAGCGACCTCATGTTTCGCCTCCTGTCTTAGATCAAGCATTGGAAACATGGCAGGTTTTCCTTGTTCTGTGGGTAATGCCAGATGGCAAGGGCGCTACGGCCAGCCCTAGGCCATGACGAACCAGATGGTGGCGTTAGCCAGTAGCAGGACCAGCAGGAGCCGCCCTTGCATGTTGTCGTCGACCCGCTGGGAAGGAGCGGGCTCTACCCCCTCTCGCGACCTGGCGATAGCCTCAAGCAAGGCCTCAAGTTCAGCGGGTTCCACCATCCTCCGTTGCGCCTCTGAATCGTCAGCTCCACTTTCCGGCCCATGAACCACAGAGGGATACCGCCGACCAGCGAGCCGGGGCCAAGGCCGCCGGAGATACGTGTCCACCATGCATCATAGCTACATTCTGGTGCGAACCAGATAGTGGAAATGAGAGCAACGACGGTTCCTATGAATCCGAACACTGCTCCCAGCTCTAGCGGCCCAATCGCTCTCTTGTAGAGGGTTGCGCGGGCATGTATCGTGCCCTCTCCCCTCAGCTGTGCGCTGGCCTCGTGCAACACCAGTGTCCCTCCTCAATTGAACTGAGTCCCACCGACCGCTTGGGCCTGTCCGCAGCCGCGATCGGAACCATCGTAGTGCCACCAGTCAAGCGGAGGTTGGCACTCCCCGAAGGATCGGGCGTCGCGAGCTGCGGGCACCGACCCCCGTCCGCGCCCCCCGACCTGGTCCGCGCCGCCGACCCGCGCCGTGGTCCGCGCCAGAAAGCACCAACCGGCTCCCAAGCAGACGGAGCTCGTCCCAGATGGTCACCCCAGACCCTTCATCCAGTCGTGGGCGTACTGCTCCGCTTCCCCCGATTCGATCACCTCGAGGATTCGCGCGGCGACGTGCTCGGGTGGGTCGGGAGGGGGAAGGTTGGCGTCGGCGTCGGGTTCGTACGGCTCGGTGTCGCCGCTCTCGGCGCCGAACATGTTGGCGTCGAGGTCGGTGAGGGTCATGTACGGGTACACCACGCTGACGATGATGTTATCCTCCGCCAGCTCCTCGCGGGCGGTCAGCGTGAGCGAGTTGAGGGCGCGTTTCACCGACGAGTAGGCGCTCATGTTGGGTAGATACATGAGCGAGGTGCCAGAGCTGACATTGACGATGGTGCCGCCGCTCTGCTTCCTCATGATCGGTATCACCAGCTGCATGGCGATGAGTGGCCCGACCACGTCCACCTCGAAGAGCTGGCGGAACAGGTCGATGTCGATCCGCTCCAGCGGGGCGTCGTAGGCCCGGCCGGCGTTGTTGATGAGAATATCGATCCGGCCGTAGTGCGCCAGGACCCTCTCGATCATGTTCCTGATGTCGCTCTCGGAGGTCATGTCGGTGGGGATGGCGAACGAGCCCGGTAGCTCGGCGGCAAGCTGGTTCAGCTTGTCGGCCGAGCGGGCGGCAAGCGCGACCTTTGCGCCGCGGCCGGCGAGCAGCCTGGCTGTCGCCAGCCCGATGCCCGAGCTAGCGCCGGTGACGATAGCGACTTTGCCGTCGACACGCATTTACAGAGATGATACCAGAAGTGGCTCGCGGCCTGCTTGGCGGAGTCTACCGCACGCCCTCGCCCGCGATGGCGGGCGGGGCATCGATCCGTGCTCGGGGCGGGGTTGGGTCGGCGGCCGCGGGCGCCCTGGGCGCCTACGAATCGGCCGGAAGGCTCGGAGGTAGCCCCTGGTTCCACTCGCCGATTTCCTGGCCTTAAGCGACGAGAGGCAGCAGGCCAGCCAGGAGCGCAACCACACATCCACACCAGCCAGCGCCACTTGCAGCGCTCGGGACGGCCGCCGACCACTCATCATAACGACGCGGGCCGCCGGCGGATGCGCGGCGCTACGTTTCGACGACGACCATGCGGTCGAGCGAGGCCAGGTCCTTCTTGACGGCGATGGTTGCGGCGTGGAAGGCGTCGCGGGCCAGGGCGGCGACGGCCTGGCCCTGGTCGTCGCCGATCTCCAGGATGACGGCGCCGTGTGGCCGCAGGTAGGCCGGCGCCCGGCGCAGCAGTCGCTCGATGAGGCGGAGGGCGTCGGGGCCGCCGTCGAGGGCGGCGCGCGGCTCATAGCATCGCACCTCCGGCGCCAGGCCCTCCCACTCGCCTGAGGGCACGTAGGGGAGGTTGGCGACGATGATGTCCGCCAGGGAATTCAGCGGCGAGAGCAGGTCGCCGCACACGAAACGCATGCGGCGGCCCAGGCCGAGCCTGTCGGCATTGCTGCGGGCCAGGTCGAGAGCGGCCTGCGCGACGTCGGTGGCGATGATGCGCGCCGTCGGCAGGTGCGTCGCCAGGGCCAGCGCGATGGCGCCGCAGCCCGTGCCGACGTCGGCGATGCTCGGGGCGCGGCGGGCCCGGCGGCGCTGCGCCTGGGCCAGCGCCTCGTCGACCAGCAGCTCCGTCTCCGGCCGGGGGATGGGCGCCACCGGCGTCACCTCCAGCTCGAGGCCGTAGAACTCGCGGCGGCCGATGATGTAGGCGGTGGGCTCGCGGCGGCGGCGGCGCGCCAGGAGGCTCTCGAAGGTGGAGACGGCCTCGGGAGAGAGGCGGTCGCCGAGGCGGGCGTAGAGCTGGGCGCGGTCGAGGCCCAGGGCGTGGCGCAGGAGGACCTCCGCCTCGAGGGGCGCCTCCTCGACGCCGGCCGCCTTCAGGTCAGCGGCGGCGCGGCGTAGGGCCTCGCGCAGCCTCAGGCCAGGCTCTCCTGTAGTCGTTTGGCGTGGTCCTCGCTGGCCAGGGCGTCGATGATCGGGTCCAGCTCGCCGTCCAGGATCGCCGGCAGGTTGTGCACCGTCAGGCCGATGCGATGGTCGGTGAGGCGGTCCTGAGGGAAGTTGTAGGTGCGAACCTTCTCCGCCCGGTCGCCGCTGCCCACCTGAGCGCGCCGAGCCTCCGTGATCTCCGTCTGCTGGCGCTGCTGCTCCAGGTTCAGCAAGCGGGCGCGTAGGACGGTGAGGGCCTTGGTCTTGTTCTTGAGCTGTGACCGCTCGTCCTGGCAGATGGCGGTGATACCGGTGGGGATGTGGATCACGCGCACGGCGGTGGCCACCTTGTTCACGTTCTGGCCGCCGTGGCCGCCGGCGTGGAAGATATCGATGCGCAGGTCGTTCTCGTCGAGCTTCAGGTCCACCTCGTCCGGCTCAGGCAGGACGGCCACCGTGGCGGTGGAGGTGTGGATGCGGCCCCCGGCCTCGGTCACCGGGATGCGCTGCACACGGTGGACGCCGCTCTCGTACTTGAGGCGCGAGTAGGCGCCGCGGCCGCGCACCTCGCAGATGATCTCCTTCAGGCCGCCGAGGTCGCTGGGGTGGCTGGAGATAACATCGATGGGCCAGCCGTGGCGCTCGGCGTAGCGGCTGTACATGCGGAAGAGGTCGGCGGCGAAGAGAGCCGCCTCGTCGCCCCCAGCGGCGGCGCGCACCTCGAGGATGACGTGGCGGTCGCCGTAGCGGTCCTTGGGCGCCGCGGCGAGGCGCATCTCCTCCTCCAGGCGCTCCCGCTCCTGGCTCAGGCGGGCGGTCTCATCGCGGGCCAGGGCAGCCAGCTCGGGGTCGGCGTCCTCTTCGGCCAGCGAGCGCGCCTCGGCCAGCGCCGCGTCGACCCGCTTGTGCCGTCGGTACAGCTCGACGATGTCCTCGAGGGAGGCGCGCTCCTTGGCCAGGGCCTGGAGGCGCTGGAAGTCGGTAGCCACCTCCGGGCGGCTCATCTCCCGCGCCAGCTCCTCGTATCGCTTGTCGATGTCTTCCAGCTTGTCCCACATAGCGCTTGCCGACATAGATAGAGCCCCGTTGCGGGGGCTCTGTTAGGCGTATCACCTCGCTGTCTGGATTATAGCACAGGGTTCGAAGGGCGAGAAGCGAGCCACTCCGCGATCTGCCCGGTGGCCACTCGCTCCTGCTGCCCGTCGGCCATGCGGCGGAGGACTACGGTCTCGCTGGCCAGCTCCTCGCCGCCGATGATGGCGGCGTAGCCGGCGCCGGCGGCGTCGGCCTGGCGCATCTGTGCCTTGAGACTGCGGTCGCCGGTCGCGAGCACCGCCGCCACGCCCGCTCGCCGCAGCTCGCCCGCCAGCCTGACGGCGGCCGGCCGGGCCGCGGCGGTCTGGCAGGCCACGAAGAGCGTCGGTCCGGGAAGCGGCGGCGGCTCGGCGCCCGCACGCTTCAGGTTGAGGATGATCCGCTCGACGCCGGTGGCGTAGCCGATGCCCGGCGTAGGCTTGCCCCCCAGCTCTTCGATGAGGCCATCGTAGCGGCCGCCGCCGCCGATCGTGTTCTGTGCCCCCTCGTCCGGCGGCTGGATCTCGAAAACGGTGCGAGTGTAGTAGTCCAGGCCGCGCACCAGGCGGGGGTTGATGGCGTAGGGGATGGCCAGCGCCTCCAGGTAGGAGCACAGCTGCTGGAAGTGCTGGGCGCACGCCTCGCACAGGTGGTCGGTGAACGGGGGCGCCCCAGCGATGACCGGCTGGCAGATCTCCACCTTGCAGTCCAGCAGGCGCAGGGGGTTCTTCTCGAACCGGACGCGGCAGTCGGCGCAGACCCGGCGCAGCTCGTCGCGATAGTAGTCGCGCAGCGCTTGCAGATACCCGGGCCGGCACACCGGGTCGCCGATACTGTTGAGGTGGAGGGTCAGGTCGCTGATGCCCAACTCCTGGTAAAGGTGCCAGGCCAGCTCGATGACCTCCGCGTCCACCGCCGGGTCGCCCTCGCCGATGGCCTCGTACCCGAAGTGAGTGAACTGGCGCTGCCGGCCGGCCTGGGGCCGGTCGTAGCGAAAGATAGGGCCCCAGTACCACAGGCGTACCGGCTGGGGCAGGTTGTGCATCCCGTGCTGGAGGTAGGCGCGGCAGACGTTGGCCGTGGCCTCCGGCCGCAGGGCCATGGTCTCGCTGCTGCGGTCCTGGAAGACGTACATCTCCTTCTGCACGATATCGGTGACCTGCCCGACGCCGCGCATGAACAGCCCCACCTCCTCGAAGATGGGCGTATCGATCCGGCGATAGCCGTAGATCTCAGAGAGGCGAGCCGCCTTATCGTAGACCCAGCGCCAGTAGGGCTGCTCTTCGGGCAGGACATCCACCGTGCCTCGTGGCGCCTTGTACAGCGGGCTCATGGCAAGTTGGAGAATACAGAAGCAGGCGCAGTGTGTAAAGGCGACCACATGCAGTGTAGAATGGGATAGTCCCTCCGAAGAGAGCTTGGGGGAGCAGAGGGATGAGGCTCCGCGACAAGACCGTCATCGTTACCGGAGCGTCCAGCGGCATCGGGCGGGCGACCGCTATCGCCTTCGCGCGCGCCGATGCCAACCTGGTGCTGGCCTCGCGCAACGAGCAAGCGCTGAACGAGCTGGCCGCCGAGCTGGCGCACCTGCGCCGGCGGATCGTGGTGGTCCCCACCGACGTCACTCAGCGGGCGACGGTGGAGGCCATGGCCGAGCGCGCCGCCGACGAGCTGGGCAGCATCGATATCCTGGTGAACAACGCCGGGCGGGGCCTCAACGCCCTCCTGGCCGAGGGCAGCATGACCAACATCCGCCGCCTGTTCGAGGTCAACGTTTTCGGCGCCCTGCACTGTATCCAGGCGGTTGTGCCCTACATGAAGCTACGGAGAAGCGGCCAGATCATCAACGTCTCCTCGCTGGCGGGCAAGATCGCGACGCCTCGCAACGGCGCCTACTCCGCCACCAAGTTCGCCCTCGCCGCCGTCTCCGATGCCCTCCGCCTCGAGCTGGCCGACCACGGGATCACGGTGACGACGGTCTACCCGGGTGTCACCGCCACGGCCTTCGGCGCGAACGCGCTGAAGGAGGTGGAGACGCCGCCCATCCCGGCCATCGTCCGCGGCGTGCCCGCAGCGTCGGTGGCCCGCGCCATCGTCCACGCGGCCCGCTGGCAGAAGCGGGAGGTCTACGTCACGGTGACCGACTGTATGGCCGCGGGCCTGAAGAACGTCTCGCCGGGACTAGTGGACTGGGCCATGCGCACGTTCTACCTGCGCCGCCTGAGCGAGCGACCGGCGGGCAAGGAGGGGTTGACGGGCTCGTGAGCGGCTGGCGCCGCTGTACCATGACCATCTGAAGATTCGCACCGAAGGGAGTCTAGCATGGGACCTCTCCTTGACCCAGCCGTCCGTCGGCTATTGGCAGGCCCGAACTACGCCCACCTCGCCACCCTCATGAATGATGGCGCTCCGACAAGCGTACCCGTGTGGGTGGGGCTGGAGGGAGACTACATACTGGTCGGCACAGGCAGCGGCACTCCCAAGGCTCGAAACACAAGGCGCGACCCGCGGGTGGCTCTTTCCATCATAGATCCCCAGGACCCGTACAAGGCCGCTTTGATTCGGGGCCGCGTGATCGAACAGCGACCCGACGAGGACAACGCCATGATGGACCCGGTGGCCATCAAGTACACCAGCAAGCCCTTCCCTCTCCGAGGTCCCGACCGCATCGCCCTTGTCATAGAGCCTGAACACGTTACATACCGCGCCCTGCCGTTCCAGCACAAACCTCCAGGGTCCGAGTAGCCGGGCTGCCGAGCCCCGCACCAACACTGCAGGTGAGTGACCCGAACCTGAGCGGATGCTAGACTTGAGGTAGGATGCCGAAAGACGGTGATGATCCAGCAGCATTGGCCAGCGAGTTGCTGGCGAAGGCCGGGGAGTACCTGCCCGCCAAGGGCATGTCCCTGGTGGAGGAGGCCTACGCCTTCGCCGACGAGTGCCACGCCGGCCAGCTTCGCCTTTCGGGCGACCCCGTCATCGTTCACCCGCTTCACGCAGCCCTGACCATCGCCGACCTCCAGTTGGACGCCGGCGCCCTGGCCGGCGGCCTTCTCCACGACGTGCAGGAGGACTGCGCTGTGGAGAACGGCACGCTGGCCAAGCGCTTCGGGCCGGACGTGGCCAAGCTGGTCGAGGGCGTCACCAAGCTGGGCCAGATCCCCTGGCAGGCCCCCGGCCGGCGCCCCGGCGAGCACGAGCTCCAGGCCGAGAACCTGCGCAAGATGCTCCTGGCGATGGCCGAGGACGTGCGGGTGGTTATCATCAAGCTGGCCGATCGGCTCCACAACATGCGAACGCTGTGGCCCCTGCCCGCCCCCGATCAGCAGCGCATCTCTCTGGAGACGCGGGAGATCTACGCCCCCCTGGCCGGTCGCCTGGGCATCTGGCAGCTCAAGTGGCAGCTAGAGGACCTGGCCTTCCGCTACCTGGAGCCCGAGCCCTACTTCCGCATCGCCGAGATGCTGGACGCCCGCCGTTCGGAGCGGGAGCGCTACGTTGGGCAGGTGGAAAGCATCCTCCGGCGGGAGCTGGCCAAACAGAGCCTGACGAACGCCGACGTGCGCGGTCGGGCCAAGCACATCTACAGCATCCACCAAAAGATGGAGAAGTATGCCAAAGAGGGCAAGAGCGTCGACGAGATCTATGACCTCGTGGCCGTGCGCATCCTGGTGGATTCGGTCGCCGATTGCTATAACGCGCTGGGCATCGTCCACCAGCTCTGGCGGCCCTTGCCCGGCGCCTTCGACGACTACATCGCGAACCCTAAGGAGAGCATGTACCAGTCGCTCCACACCATCGCGATGGGCCCGGGCGCCCGCCCGCTGGAGGTGCAGATCCGTACCCGCCAGATGCACCAGCTGGCAGAGTACGGCGTGGCGGCCCACTGGCGCTACAAGGAAGGCGGCCGCCGGGACGTCCACTACGAGGAGCGGCTGGCCTGGCTTCGCCAGCTTCTGGAGTGGCAGCGCGACCTATCGCGGGCCGAGGAACTGGTGGAGGCGGTGAAGACCGATATCTTCCGCGACCAGGTGTTCGTCTTCACCCCCAAGGGGGAGATCAAGGACCTGCCGGCCGGCTCTACGCCCCTCGACTTCGCCTACCGCGTCCACACCGACTTGGGCCACTCCTGCATCGGTGCCAAGGTCAACGGGCGTCTGGTGCCACTGAACTACCAGCTCCAGAACGGCGACGTCGTCCAGATCCTTACCAGTAAGAGCTCCAAGGGCCCCTCGCGGGACTGGCTCAACCCGAACCTGGGCTACGTTCACACCAGCCATGGCCGCGAGAAGATCCGCCAGTGGTTCAAGAAGGAGGAGCGCGGGGAGAACATCGCCCGCGGCCGCGAGGTGGTGGAGAAGGAGCTGCGCCGTCTGGGCGTGACGATCCCCCAGGTGCAGGACGAGCTGCTGCGTCTCTTCCGCTTCGATGACTTGGACGACTTCTTCCAGGCGGTGGGCTACGGCGGCGTCAGCGCCCACCATATCGGGCCCAGGCTGGCACCGATCCTCCAGCCGGAGGAGGAGCCCGCTCTGCCCAGCGAGGAGGCTCCGCGCCAAACCATCGCCACCGGCCTGCGCGTCCTGGGCACCGGCGATCTGCTCACGCGGATGGCCCGCTGCTGCAACCCCGTTCCCGGCGATGAGATCATCGGCTACGTCACCCGCGGCGAGGGCGTGACCGTGCACCGCCGCGACTGCGTCAACGTGGCCCATCAGGACGAGAAGGAGCGGCTGGTGGAGGTGGAGTGGGGACGCCGCGGCCAGCTCTACCCGGTGGCGGCGCACATCGAGGCCTGGGATCGGGTGGGCCTGTTGCGTGACATAAGCACAATGGTAGCCGAGGAGCAGGTCAACATGACCGGCGTGCGCACCCAGGAGCACGGCGACGGCACCAGCTCCATTTTCGTCACGCTGGAGACCAGCGGCATCGAGCAGCTCACGCGGCTGCTGGGGAAGCTGGAGTCGGTGCGCGGCGTCATCTCCGTCGGCCGCCGCCTGGAGACGCTGTCGGGGCGATAGGGGCGGGGCGCGAGAGCCCCTTGACTGACTACATGGACTCGGCGACAAGCGTTTGGCCCACCACGGTGTGGCCGTACAACTACAACTTCCCGTCAGCGACAATGGTCACCATTCTGGGGGGCCGCGGGTACGTGTGGTAAAGCTGCTCTGGCCGTGATCGTGCTCCTGGGGGCTGCCGGGGCCTTTGCGTGCTCCGAGTCGGCGTCGCCGACGGGGTCAGGGGAGGCGACCGCAGACGTCAGCGCTTCGCCGCTGGCGACGCCCTCGGCGGTGGGCAGCGGCACGTTCTGCACTGTCGACCTCCCCGAGGATTGGCGCTCGTTGCTGGCGCAGGGCAGGATAGGCCTGCCCGACGACGACCGCTTCGGCGCCTTCGCGGCGGCGGCTGACGGCTCGCACGCCTACGGAGGCATCAGCTCGCAAGATTGGTCTGGAGTCGCGGCCGTGAGCCGCGACGGGTCTATCACGCGGATCAGACCCTTCGATGACCCGGCGACGGACGGCATCGTGGGTGGGTCGTTTGACGGTCGATGGCTGGTTTGGAGCGAGGACCACTCGTCGACGGACTGGAATGACTGGGATATTCGGGCTTGGGACGCTAGCAGTGGCGAGGTGGTCGACATCGCCACTGCTCCCCGGGTTGGGGCCGCGACGGTTCAGGGGCCATTCGTGATGCCGGTGGTGTCCGGGGGCAAGGCTGCCTGGGTGCAGGCGAACCAGTCCGGCCAGGGCGAGGTGCACCTGTACTCCCTCGCCGAGCGGCGCGATGTCGTCCTGTGGACCGGTCAAGCGGCCAAGACCGTTGTCTTCTGGGGCTCGATGCTTCTGTGGGGAGAGGTGGACGCTCCCGGGGTGGGACACCTGGCGGCGGGAGACGCGACGACCGGCGAACAATTAACCCTGCCGGAGCCGCTGGCGTCGCTACGCCACTTTGGCAGCATCGCGGCGAGCGATGATCTGCTAGCGTGGACGAGCGACTTTCACTCCGTCTCGACATGGCGAGTGGGCGATGCGGAGGCGAGCCAGATCTTCACCGCCGAGCCGGGCGACGGCGTTGACTGGATCGCGATCGCGGGGGACCTGGTTACCTGGGGTGGAGTGAAAACCCAATGGGCCGCCGACCTGAGGAGCCACAGCGTCACCCGGATCACCCAGCAGTACGGCTGGAGGTATACGAGCGGGAACGCCCTGCTGGTGACACAGCCGATAGGTCCTCTGAAGAAGGAAGAGGGACGTCCGCCCCTGTCAGAGGTCGACCTCGTGGACGCCACGCGGCTGCCGCCGCTGCCAGGGTGTGGCCCGTAGGCTCGCTCCGCTCGCAAGATCGTGGCGGGCCCGCTAGGCCACGCACCGCTAGGTCCGGACGTCGCGGCGCTGGAACAGCCATAGCGCCGCGCCGGCCAGGAACAGGCAATAGGCCGCCAGTGCCATCGCTGCCTGCGCCGCCGGCATCAGGTCTGAGGCCTCCGGTCGCGGCCGCAGGATAAGACCCGCCGTGACGGTCTCGCTGCCGATACGGTTGAGCTCCATTACGGCGCTGACGTGATGCCCAATGAACAGCACTCGCAGGTCCGCCGCCACGCCCCCGATGTTCCCCAGGATCGCCAGGACGATCCCCTCCACGAAGACGTAGACCAGGCCGCCTCCTACGCCGGCGGCGGTGGAGTGGAACAGCTCCGCCAAAACGAAGGCCACGAGCGCGTAGGGCAGGACGGAGAAGGCGCTGCGCAGGAACATGAGCGGCACCTCGGGCAAGGAGGGCCCGTCGGGCACGTCCAGGGTGATGGGTTGGTTGGCCAGGTGGGTCGTGATGACGGTGAAGATGAGCCCTACGGCGAAGGCGGCCGCCAGGAGTACGAGACCCACCGTCGTCAAGCCCAGCAACTTGGTCAACAGGTAGCCGCCACGCGTCTGGCCGCGGACAAGGCAGGATCGAACCGTTCCCCAACTGTACTCTGTGCCCACCAGGGAGGCGGCCACGATGATCAGCACGATGGAGCCCAGGCCCTGGATCGTGTCAAGCATGGAGGTCAGCGACCAGGGCAGGACGAAGGCCTGCCGCTCCACGTCCTCGAAGAAGCTCCGGTCGGCGTTCTGCCAGGAGAGGTAGGGCCCAAACGTAGCGAATCCGAGCACCACCACCAGGATGAGCCACAAGACCCAGGGGAGCCAGCGGCCCCGTACCTTGCGCAGCTCGGCACCGAGCATCGTGGTCACGAGGTCTCCTCGGCGCCGGTCACCTCGAGGAAGAACTCCTCCAGCGTGTTCTCGCGCGGACGCAGCTCCGCCAGGTAGACGCCGTGCTCGGCCAGGGTGCGGCTGATGTCCACCGCGCGTTGCAGCGGAGCCTGCACCAGCAGCCGGTTGTCCTCTCGAGTGACCGCCGTCACCCAGTCCAGGGCGGAAAGCACGCGCGCGGCCGCCTCGCCGTCGGTGACCTCCAGCTGCATGGCCTGTCCCTGTCGCAGGAGCTCGGAGACCGGCTGCTGGGCCAGCAGGCGCCCCTCCTTGAGGATGCCGACGTGGGTGCAGGTCTGCTCCACCTCGTGCAAGAGGTGGCTGGAGACGAACACCGTCTTGCCCATCTCGCCCAGGCTGCGGACGATCTCCCGCACCTCGCGCATGCCCGCCGGGTCGAGGCCATTGGTGGGCTCGTCGAGGATAACCAGCTCTGGGTCGTGCAAGAGGGCGGCAGCCAGCGCCAGCCGCTGCTTCATCCCCAGGGAGTAGGTGCGCACCTTGCTCTGGGCGCGGCCGAGCAAGCCCACGAGGTCCAGCACCTCATCGAGATGCCGATCAGAGATGCCGCCCGAGAGGACGGCAAAGATGCGCAGGTTTGCGCGCCCGGAGAGGTGAGGATAGAAGGCAGGGGCCTCCATTACCGCTCCCGTGCGGCGCAGCAGGTGCGCCAGGTGCGGGCGCGCGTCGTGTCCGAACAGCTCCACGCGACCGCGGTCGGGATTGAGCAGGCCCAGGATCATGGCGATGGTGGTCGTCTTGCCGGAGCCGTTGGGGCCCAGGAAACCGTAGACCTGGCCTGTCCGCACCTCGAGGTCCAGGTCGGCGACGGCCACCAGCCGGCCGTAGCGCTTGGTCAACCCGGCGGTGCGCAGGACAACTTCGGAGCCGTTCGAGCTAGGCGAAGGCACGACTTTCCTCGGCGCCCATTGTATAGCACCCGCCAACGGCCGCCAAATCGCTGCGACTGCCGCCTTCGCCCGTTGCCAACCCTTCCGCTCGCAAGTAGTATGGCGGCTGGAGCGATCCAACTCGTGAGAGGTGAGCCATGACGTTTCCGTTTCGCTATCTGTCAATCATGTCGGCCGTGGTGGCAGGTTCCTTGCTTCTGGCGACTTGTGGGGGCGAGGAAGAACCCCTTTGGTCCACGCCAACGCCAGTGACAGGAACTCCGGCGGCCAGCACCGATCCCCAGGACTTCGCGCAGTTCGCTGACTTCGTTGCCCGCGCGGTGGCGGAGCAGGACACCTCCTTCTTCGCCGCGCGGGTGCAGGGCAGAGCCTACACCTGCGCCGAGTCTGACGTTGGGGGTGAATCTTCGGGTATCGAGCAGGGTCTCTGCCAGGAGGCGGGTCAGCAGATCGACGTGGTGGAGCACGGCTTCTGGCGTTCGGGAGGGCTGTTGGGGCGGCCCAACTCTATGGCGACAGCGATCGAGGGCTATTTTGGCAGTGCGTTGCCGGGAGAGAGCGACGACTATGGGACAGGGGCCGTCCGGCTCTACGCCATCGGCACGACGCGCTCTTCGGACCCCAGTCGGGCCTACAAGGCGGCCATCCTCACGGCCATCACCCCCGTTGACGGAGGGGCAACCGCGAAGCCTGTGCGGACGGCGCGCGGCATCAATTTTCAGTACGTGGACGGCCGCTGGGTGATCAGAGGCATGCTGTGGGCGAACGTCCTCGGTGAAGAGCTCCTCAGCGCTGATACGGCGCCATACGATGAGTGGGCGAGGTACTGATATCGCTCCTCCTTCGTTCTCACATGTGTTGAAACACAAACACTCCTTGAAAAGCTGGTCGAACGGCAATATAGTTAGGCCAGCCTGCCCGCCGGCGGGCAGGCGTTGCTCGGAAGGGAGCGGGCCGTGCTGGCCAAGGTGACGAGTTGCGCCGTTATCGGGCTGGACGGGGAGCTGGTGGAGGTGGAGGTGGACATCTCCAGCGGGCTCCCCGCCTTCAATATCGTCGGCCTGCCCGACACAGCTGTGCAGGAGGCGAAGGAGCGGGTGCGCTCCGCCATCCGGAACTGCGGCCTCGCCTTCCCTAACAAGCGTATCACCGTCAACCTGGCGCCGGCGGATCTGAAGAAGGAAGGCCCCGCCTACGACCTGCCCATCGCCGTCGGCATCCTCCTCGCGTCCGAGCAGGTGGTGGCCGATGTCTCCCGCACCGTTTTTCTGGGCGAGCTGTCGTTGGACGGGAAGCTGCGCCATACGCACGGTGTCCTGCCCATGGTTGCCCTGGCCCGCGACCGGGGCGTCACCGGCGTCTTCGTCCCCGAGGCCGATGGCCCCGAGGCCGGCCTCATCGACGGCGTCGAGATTCTGCCGGTGGCCTCTCTGGGCCAGTTGGCCGTCCACCTTCAGGGTCTCGTCCGCATCGAGCCGCTGCGGCGGGCCGACGCGGTCGGTCCAGCGGCTGAGCGCGTCTGGGAGGGGGTCGACTTCTGCCACGTGAAGGGGCAGGAGCACGTGAAGCGCGCGCTGGAGGTGGCGGCCGCTGGCGGCCACAACGTGCTGATGAGCGGCCCGCCCGGCGCCGGCAAGACGCTGCTGGCGCGTGCCCTCCCCTCCATCCTCCCCTCCCTCACAGCGAACGAGGCGCTGGAGGTGACCAAGATATACAGCGTCAGCGGTCTCCTGCCCTCCGACAAGCCGCTGATGACGCAGAGGCCCTTCCGGGCTCCTCACCACACCATCTCCCACGCCGGCCTGGTGGGCGGCGGACGTCAGCCGCGCCCGGGCGAGATCAGCCTGGCCCATCGCGGCGTGCTTTTCCTCGACGAGCTGCCGGAGTTCGGCCACTCGGTGTTGGAGGTGCTGCGCCAGCCGCTGGAGGATCGCCTGGTGACGGTGAGCCGAGCTCAGGGCAACGTGACGTTCCCCGCCAACTTCATGCTGGTCGCGGCTATGAACCCTTGCCCGTCCGATTAGAAACATCACCGTCGAACCTGTAGGCCACGGCGATCTTCACCGTCTTCGGCATTGTTGAGCAGTCCGTCTCAACCCGCACCTCGGATACCAGCAATTCGACCAGCTGACGTCTGATCTCCCAGGAGAGCGGCTCCGCCAGCTTCTCCCGCAGCGCCAGCAGGAGCGACTCCGCCGATCGCACGCTCTCGGCGGCTCGGGAGACGGCTTCGAGCTGGCCGCCGAGATAGGCCACGCGCTCTTTCAGAACCTCCGTCTCGGCGCGTATCTTTGCCATTTCGCGCTCCAGGTCGTCCGACTCGATGATTTCCTTGCGGAAGACGTCCAACACGCGGTCTCGCTCACGGGCCTTGGCCGAAAGAGCAGCTTCTACGTTTGTCTTCTCCCGGGCGATCTGCCTAACGTGGTCCGATTCCTGCTGCCTCTCCTCTGCCAGCGCTGCAAGCACATCGCCCGGGTTCTCGATGAACCCGACGATGTCGGTCCAGACCGTGTCTTCGAGGAACTCGCCGTTCACTGCCTTGGAAGTGCACCTGCCCATGTACCGCCCGCGATAGGCCTCCTGGCCTCCGCAGCGATAGTAGACTTTGGGCTTGCGACCGGGGCCGTGAAAGGCAGACCCGATGTAGTTGCAGCCGCAGGTCTCGCACTTCACCAGGCCCCGGAGGAGATAGCGCCTCTTGGCGTTCCGCATCGAGAACAGCAGGTTCTTGCGTAGGACCTCCTGGGCCCGTTGCCAAGTGTCGGGGTCCACGAGGGCCGGGACAGTACGTTCGATTGTGTCTCTCGGCTTCTTGCTGCGCTTGCCGTAGAAGTGGACGCCTTTGTAGACGGTGTTGGTCACGAGGTTCCGAATGCGCGAGGGACGCCAGATGCCGGCCGTGGCCTTCTTCCGCTTGCCCTCAGGGGCGTCGGAGTCCCTCACTTCTACTTCTCGTCCATCCTTGGCATAGGCGGGGGGCACTCCCATCGCGTTGAGATAGTCGGCGATCTTTACGCAGGACAACCCCTCATCGGCCAGCATGCGGTATATGAGGCGCACCACATCAGCCTCAGAGAGGCCCAGGCTGGGGAGCAACTCCTCGTTGGGGACAATCCTGGCAGTCTTCTTGGAGCCGGTCTTCCGATAGCCGTAGGGAACGATGCCGCCCAGCCAGACCCCCTCCCTGGCCCAGTAGTTCGTGCCGTCGATGGAGCGTCTCAGGAGCGTAGCGCGTTCCAACCCAGCCAGACCCGCCTTGATGAGGAGGAGGAACCTCCCGTCCGGGCTGCTGGTGTCGATATTCTCCGTGATGCTCACGATGGCTATGCCCAGGTTCTGCAGGTCGAACGCCAGGTTGATAATGAAGCGGCCGAAGTCATCGCGGCCCAGGCGGCTTACTTCATTGCAGAGCACGACATCGAAGGCCTTGCATCGCGCGTCACTCACCAGACGGCTACCCGCAGGACGCTCCTCCCACGGCAGCGTCCCTGAGACCCCGTCGTCCAAGTACCAGTCCACCACTTCGTAGGTGCCGTTCTGGGAAGCCAACCAACGGGAGAGCGCGCCTTGCTGGCTCTCGATGGTCTGGTTCTCCCGTTGCTCGTCCGAGCTGACGCGGCAGTAGACGGCGGCCTTCGTGTTCATTGCATCGTCTCCTGACCGCTTGTCGGTGATGAACTCCGCCGTCCGAGGATCAGCCTCAGCGCCGCGACCATCGCCCTGCGGTCAGGTTGGTAGTAACGCTCTATTGCGAGCGACTTAGCAAGTCCCCTCTTCGGGTTGGCCTTGTGCATGGGCGAAAGATAGCAAGGAGATAGTGGACAAGTGGGGGACGTAGCGGGGAATTTCGGGGGACGTTAGAGGTTGAGGCGGTAGGAGTTTCGCGTCTTTCCGGACACGACCAGGTTGCCCCAGGCGTCGGACCGCTTGAAGACGTCGGTGAACCGTTCAGGGAGAGACTCGCGCTGGATGCCGAGTTGGGTGCTGAGCTGGCCGCGGATCTGGGGCCACCCGAGTTCCGGCGCACCACTGCGAAAAGCGCGCAGCAGAATTCGCACGACCTCGGCCTGGCGGGGAGTGAGGGAGAATACGCGGTCGTCCAGGGTGAAGGAGCGGAAGTCTTCTGAGTGACTGAATTTGCCTTTGGCGGTCGTCTCTTGATCAGCGGCGAGCCACTCGTCGAGTGCGAACGGATCGTCGGGTCGCAATGCCCGGACCCAGATGTGAAGCGACTCCAGTCGCCGCAGTTCGGGTGGTGGCAGGGTGAGTGAGGGCACGACAACGATGAACTCACGGGTTGTGGTCGGCGCTAGGGCTGGCAACGTCATCAGAAGCGGCACGCCGGAGCGCTCATCGGGAAGGAACGCCAGGACGACCGCACGTCCGGGCGAGAGATCACCAAGGAGATACAGGCGCTCGTGGAGCCGGCCGAAGTCTCCAGAGAGAATGTTGACCTCGCGAAACCGCTGGCAGAGCAGGTCCACGTTGACCGTCCACGAAGCCACTTCTGACAATGTGACGGGCACGGGATCGCACTCGGGGTCGTCCTCGTCGATGGCCTCCAGCGTCCCATCGGGGTTCGCGACCACTGTGCGGAGCCGCCCGGAGGGATCGACATACGAGTCGCCAAGCCGAGGGGCCGGAAGGCGCCGAATTAGACCCTCGCGCTTGATAGCTTCGAGGGCCGCCGGGTTCTGCTTCTCAAGTTCCCATTCCTCGAACAGCGCGCGGGGGTTCTTTTCCAGCCGGGTCAGCATCCAGTGGATCATCTTAGCTTCACCCCCTGGCGCTCCAGGTACTTCATGATCAGATGTGAATAGCGTCGTTCTGCCAGATTGGTGATCGTGGGGGGCTCTATGTTGAACGTGACAGTCGTTGGCCTCTCTCCCGGGAACTGGATATGGAAGCAGAATCGGGCCAGCGTCAAGATGCCCGAGTCGATCTCCAAGCCTGGAAGGTCGTAGCGAAAGGAGTTGAGGACGTCCGGTGATGTGAACTCTGCCACGACCTTCGTGGCGCCGTGCAGTTTCATTCTTACCTTGCGCAGCTCGACACCAACGATGTGGCCTTCGCCCCCGAAATTGAAGGTTCTTCTTTGAAGGGGCGCCAAAGTGAAGATCTCGGCAGCGTCGGCAAGGGCCTCGTTACTGGCGATACAGGTGGCGAACAAGAGCAGGTAGTGCCGGCGGTCTTTGGCCAAGCTGGCCCGGATTCGGAGGAGCGACGTGTCCGGCTCGTAGACGATCGCGTCCTCAAGGGCTGGTCGGAAACTGGCCATGCTGACTTCGGCGTCCTTCCAGAACGGGATCGTTCGGAAGTGGGTGCCGTGCCGGATCAGAATGACAGTGTCGCCGTCGTCCTGGTACTCGTTGACAATGCAGTGCTCGCCTTTGGCTTGCTCTGCGAACCAGCGTTGGACGGCCGCCCTGAACGCGGCCAGTTGGTCAGCGCCGATCCGGAGATTGCCCAGCTCCATTGGATGAACGCTCAGGTTGGCGGGCGAACCGTACAGCAGGTAGCGGCTCCATGCAAAGTCGAAGGCGTCGCGATGGTCGAGGAAGAGAGACATCGCGATGGTCTCTGGGGTGGCGTTAGGAGGGAACTCAACGCGATATTTCTCACAGGCGCGGATAAGCGTACCCATCCCATACAGGGCGACATCGTTGACACACTGAAAGTCATGGCGGATCAGTGCGGTGACCTCGGCGTTCTCGGGTTGAGCTAGGTAGTGCTGCAAGGCCGGTCCGTTGAAGACCTGCCAGGCGTCGGGACCGTTTTGGACGCCCAGGCGCTCGGCATACAGATTGAGGAGTGGGGGCCAGACGGCGTTGACGAACCGGTCGAGATCGAGCCCCAGATGTGTTGGCATCAGCCACCTCCGCAAGAACTAGCGCTCTGAAAACAAGTGTACTACTAAGGCTAGGACTTGCGGAGAATCTTCCACGAAGCACGTACCCGCTGCCGAACCTCCTACACCCCCAGCGCGTCCGCCACCTTCCGCCAGTTCTTGTCCTCCAGCCGCCGTAGGCGCCCCGGGCCGCAGTGTGCTATGACGAGCGTAGAGAGGCGCCTTCACTGGCGCGTCTCTAATGCGACCCTCAGGCAGTGCGCTATGTGAGGGGAGAGCGAAGCCTTTACCGGCGTCGTCTCAATTGCCCCTCAGGTAGCCCCTTGAGGGCCGCTTCATTCTCTACACCCCCAGGGCTTGCGCTACCTTCGGCCAGTTGCGGTCTCCCTCCCCCTCGAGGCGCCTGAGGTACACGGTGGTCACCGCCAGCGAACTGTGGTCCAGGAACCGGCTGACATCCTCGATTGACTCGCCCGCGTCGCGCCTCAACTTCGCCGCCGAGTGGCGCAGGATGTGGACGCCGGCGGGCGGGAGGCCAGCGTTACGCAGGTAACGCCGCAGGTTCCCGTAGAAGGTCCCGCTGGTCAGGCCGCCGCCGTTAGCGCCGGGGCTGCCGGACGGCCACAAGGACTCCTTCGGGTCCATGTCGACGAGGCTCTTGCTCCAGGCCGCCAGCGCCCTTTCGATAGCTTCGAAGGCTGGCCGGGGCAGCTCCCGCTTGCCCTGCTTGCCGCCCTTGCCTCGGTAGGTGTAGTAGGCGGTGCCGTTCTCGCAGGAGATGTCGCCGGCCTTCATATTCATCACTTCGGCCCGGCGGCGGCCCGTGAGCGTCAGCGTCAGGATGATGGCCCGGTCGCGCAGCCCGACGGGCGTGTCCGGGATGGCGGCCAGGAGCCTGCGAATGTCCTCCGCCGTGAGTCCTCTGGGCGGGCTGGGCGAGACCCTGGGGCGCTCCAGTTGGTCGCAGGGGTTGGAGGCGACGAGCCCCATGCGTATCAGGAAGCGGTAGAACGAGCTAACGCAGGCCATCCGGGCGCCGATGGTGACTGCGGACGGCTCCCGGCCCGAGAGCCCGACGCCGTGGGCGAAGACGAACACCTCTTGGCTAGTGACCCGCTCTGGCAGCTTCCCGACGGCGCCGAAGAAGTGCTGGAGCATGCGGGAGTAGCCGTCGACCGTGCGGCGGGAGCCGGTGCGGCGCTCCTTCTCGGCGAGGAAGGCGTAGAGGGCCCGCTCCCAGCCGGACAAGGATTCGTCGAAGGGGACCAGCGTGGCGACCATGGTCGTTTCCTCCTGTTCTTGGTTCACCGACCATGTTCGCTCTACCTGGGCAGAAGTCAAGCGATTGGCGGGTCAGCCTGTCAACCGCCTGACCTCCACTTCAGTGGGCCCGCCAAATGGTTCTCGGGCTTCCCCGAAGCCAACGAACTCAGGCGGTTGATCACCAAATACGACGTAGGCGCTGATTGATGGCGAGACGGGGTTGCCAGCTCCGAAAAAGGTGCAAGGAATCCCCCCAAGTTCCAAAGTGCCCTCCACTACCCCCGTCATGGTGCCAGACAGCGCCCCGCCCCCAGCAGGGCCGAGGCCCCACGCTAGGATGGTGGACGAAGGAGGCACTACGAAGCGCCAGTAGACGATCGCCCCGAACCGAGGTCGCACCTCAATAGCCAACCGTGACGGAGTGCCCAAGTAGTTAGGGTGGATGGTCCACACATACCTGGTTTGAACCTCCGCCTGTATTCGCGGGGGTCGGCCTTCGAGCGCTGCGGCCACTTGCTCTTTCCAGTCGGGGTTTGCGAGACTGATGCATAGCCTGACACGCAGAGCAGGCGGGACATCCTCAATGCGCACCCCGTGCAGAAGACCGATCAACGGGAAATCACTGCCCCTCGCCCGCAGCGCCCGGTCTAGGGCATATGCCAGTTCCTCCCTGCAAGCTTCGCTCTCTAGACTGCTTGGAGTAAGAAGGTATGCCCAGCCGCTAAGCCGGGAGCCGGTTATCCTATCAGCCATCTGCTCCCACAGGCGGCGACCAGGAATAAGGGCGACCTTGTCATAGGTTGCCTCTACTCCGATGGCCCTCAACTCCTGGATCAGGTAACTGAAGTCGCCTCCCTCATCATCCTTCCAGGCGTAGGTGATCCAAAGGGGATTCATGAAGAGCCTCCGTTGGTGCTCGTGGATACCAGGGGAGGATTAGGCTACTCATGGAACACACTTCGATTCAGCCCTCACAATCCATGCCAACGCTGTTCTTGGTGCTCCTTGTGGGCACAAGCATAGCAGGGTGTCGCAACCGGCACGTTCCCGTCTGGCCCGTACGGAGGTGGAGAATCTCGCTGGGCGCCCGCCTGAACGAGCTAGAATGGGGTCGAGTGAAGAACTGTCCTAAGTCAGCTGGATGCCCGCGTCTTCTAACTGTTGCTGGATACGCTGGTTATTCGATCTGACCACATTGTTGACGAATGTCAAGAGGGCCGCCTGCCATTCGGGCGAGCCATCTGGGAAGATCACTCCAGAGCTCTCGCCGTGTAGGACGCGCATTCTCGCCTCTGCTTGCGCTCCCGGCTCCCGAAGCTGCGCCCACATCGTGTTCCACGCTTCCACTATTTCGTCTCTGGAAAGGCCCAATTCCATCGCTGTTCTCCTCCTCACGCCGGTGGAACGCTTGTTCTCTTGGGCCATCTTAGCGGTTGGACCGGCGGTTGACAAGAGGGGACGGTGCATGGCAGTTCTTGGCGGTGATGACGGGAGCGGATTGTCGGCATCATGGCGCAATAGTGCGGGTTCCCCTCGGTCTTGACCGAGGAGGTCGGGGACACGAAATCTCTGTAGTTCAGGACGTCGGCCGGGCGCCGGTCGTGCGTGAACGCCGCAGGTCTTGTATTGGGGGTCAGACGTCTACACACCCCGGCCGTGCGCGATGGCGCCGCTGGAGTTGAGCACTCCGGCAAGCTTGTCCATCGCGGCAGTGCGCAGCTTCTCTACCTTGGCCTGCAGGTCCTCGAGCTCGCGGTCGGTCAGAACGGAGGAGAGCTCCTCGGCCAGGCGATTGGCCACGGGGAAAGCCTCGGCAAGCGCGCGGTCGCCCTTGGGGGTCATGCGAACCCAGGTCTTGCGGCGGTCGCGCCGGTCAAAGACGCGCTCAACCATCCCCGGCTCTTCGAGCCGGTCGACCAGCCCGGTTACCGTCTGGCTGGCCTTGACCATCTCGAGACCGATCTCGCCGGTGGTCAGGATGCCGCCCTTTTTCTTGAGGATGGCGAGAAGATGAAGCTGGGGCAGAGAGAGGTGCTGGGGCAAGAGAGACAACTCGGCCACCTTGAAGACAGCGTTGTAGGCTTTATAGATCGTTACCCACTGTTCGACGCCCCTCGCGGTGTCGAGTTGGGCTCCCGCCTTTGGCTGCCGCCGTGTGGGGCTCTTTAGCTGCCGTCGTGTCGTCATTGCATCCGTCCTCCGTCCTGCACCGCGGCTGCCGGTGGCCGCGGTGCCCAGGCCTTTACGTTGGCGGCACCGATGATTTCGACCTTCATTGGTTATTCCTCTTGCTTGTTAGCACAGACAAGTGCCCATTGCATCCGCCACCTGACGGCAAATTCCATCCCCTCGTCTTCTTTCACCTGTACGTTTCGGGTGCCATCTACGATGTTCGGCCCCTCGTCACGTCATCGCTATGACCTGATCGTGTGTACCCTTGTGACGAGGCACCGTCGGCACCCCCTCACACTTCGTACACCTTCAGGACCTCGTCGCCGTAGTGGTTGATGACCTTCACCGCGATCTTTCCCGTCTCCGGCCGCTCGAAGGGGTAGCTACGCGTGGAGTGCAGCGCCGACCACGCTGACTCGTCGATCTCGGCGCGGAGGGCCCGCTTCAGCTTGTCGTACGGCTCCTCGGCGCCCGTGAAGTAGGCATGGCGCACGAAGAAGCTCTCGCCGTTGTAGGCGGTGTCGATGAACCAGCAGGCGATGTCGTCCGTCGAGCTGGACCGCACCTGCCCCGTCGTCGGGTCATACACGTCGACGCCCTTGATCTCAACAACCAGCTTGCCGTCGCCCGCCTGCCCGATATCGATGTCCGGCTCGCCGAAGACCATGAACAGGTTGCCGGCGCCCGTCTTCTTCAGTAGCTCGTCGCCCATGGCCAGGTCCGGGTTCATGCGAGCGAGCATCACCGGCAGCTTGCCGTACTGCCGAGTCTCTTCCGCTATCGCGACGCTGTCCGGCTCTTTCGCCGGCTCAGGTGAGAACTCCTTCACCGTCTCGCCGGCGTGGGCGTCGAAGGCGAAGCCGCAGACCACCAGCAGCTCGAAGCCCGCGCCCTTGAGCGCCTCCTTCGCCGCCTCCTTGACCTGCTCCGGCCCCACCGTGCCGTGCTCCGGCCCGATGGAAACGGCGACGCGACGGGAGGCGCCGGCCTTGTCCGTGTACTCGCCTTCCGCCTGCAGCCAGACGCCGGCGTAGGGCTCCAGCCGGTCGAACTTCAGCCGCTCGTTGCGGCGGGTGTTCTGCACCCCGGCCTTACGCAGGTTGTCGATGATCATCGTCTCGAACTGGCCGGACATGGCCTCCCGCTGCGCCTCCTGCTCCGTCGCCGGGCGCTCCGCCTCCGCTGAGAGGACGCGGTGCGGCGACAGGCTCTCGACCGTGAACGGCCCGGTGACGCGCACCCGCTTGTTGTCCTCGTACGGCTGATCGTACAGCAGCTCCACATCGGCGTTGCGGGCTATCGACGCGTCGATCTCCTTCTGCCGCTTGCGACGCAACCGCCAGAACTCCTCGTGCAGCCGCTTCGCCTCCTCCGGCCAGGACGCCGACGCTTCCCGCGGCACCTGCCACTGCTCCCAACTCCGCTTGAGGGCGGCGTTCAGCCGCTCCCGCGAGGGCTCGATCTGGTCCTGCCAGCGGGCGTGGATGATGTCGATCTCCTCGTTGTTGGCGATGGACTTGAGGGTGACGTGGGGTACACGCTTGTAGACGAACCCCTTCTTCACGTCGTTGTCTGTCTTGGGCAGGGACGACGGCGGGAGCTGCCCGCTGGCCTCCGCGTCTGTCTTGATGCCCTCCGGCGAGTCCGCGAGGACGTAGTAGGGAAAGCGGGCGGCCATGAGGCGGGTGCGGGCGAGGGCGAGAGCGACACGGCTGGTGTCGATAGTGATCCAGCGGCGGCCCCACTGCTCCGCAACGTAGGCGGTGGTGCCGCTGCCGCACGTCGGGTCGAGCACCAAGTCGCCGGGGTCGGTGGTCATTAATATACACCGCTCGACTACTTTCGTCGGCGTTTGGACAACATAAAGCTTGTCCTCATTGAAGCTGCCGGTGATTGTATCCGTCCATAGATTATGCAATATCGAGATCGGGAAATCGTCGATGAAGCTGCGGAATTGTAGCGAATTCGGTGTTTCCTGAATCCTGCCGGCCATGGCCGCCCGACGTAGCCCCTCGGGAACCACCTTCCAGTGACTCGTGACCGGCGGCTGGTAAGCCCTATCTCGATAATTGAAGGGGGTGGACGAGCTTGATGGTCCTTGAGAGATCAAAGAGACGAGCCTGTACTGGCGATAGTCGCCCTGCACCCTCCCCGACGACATCTCTTCAGCGGACAGCGTGCGATAGGTCAATCCATCAGATGCTAGGCCAAGACGGTACAAGTGAATCGATGCAACCTCGCTCTTAGCCCTGTAGAGTTGCTTGTACTTCACCTCCGACGCCAGCCTTGCATACCAGCATAGGTAGTCATGCACGACTGGAAGAGTATTGCTCGTGGCGTAGGGTGCTTTCTGGACAGCGATAACGCAGACACAGTTCTCGGATCCGAAGACTTCATCCATCAGGCAGCGCACCAGGTGCACGTTCTCGTCGCCTATCTGGACGAACACGCTGCCCGTCTCTGTCAGCAGCTCCCGCGCCGCCACCAGCCGGTCGCGTAGGTAGGCAAGGTACGAGTGGATGCCCAGTTCCCAGGTGTCGCGGAACGCCTTTATCTGCTCCGGCTGACGCGTCGCGTCTTCCACCCTGCCGTCACGCACGTCGCGCTTGCGGGTGCTCACCTGCCAGTTGGAGCCGAACTTGATGCCGTAGGGCGGGTCGATGTAGACCATCTGCACCTTGCCCTTCAGCCTTTCCTTCTCCGCCAACGAGGTCATGACCAGCAGCGAGTCGCCCAGGATCATTCGGTTCGACCAGTTCTGCTCGTGCTGGTAGAACTCAATCAACTCTTCAAACACTAGGCCGTTGAAGTCAGCAAACAGAGCGAGCTGCATCTGGTCTGGCTGACCCTTCTTCGCCTGCGCCCGCACGTTCTCGACGATCGCCTTGGGGTGAATCTTCTCCTGGATGTAGACGGGCACCGACGGGACTTCCAGCGGCTGCCGGTCCTGCTCGTCCTTCCCCTTCCACACCAGCTGCGGGTCCAGCGACGGGTCACGCGGGTAGAGGAGGGTCTTCGGCTTCGCTTCGTCTGCGGCCACGAAGTCGCGCAGCTCCTCCGTGGGGATGTTCTTGCGCTTGTCCTGGTGCCGTACAGCCTCAACAGGAATGGGCTTGCTCAAGTCGTTCCTCCGGCGTGGCATCAAGCATCCTCCATCTGGCTCGTGATGTCGGAGAGCCACACCCGCTCCGCCAGGGCGGCAAGCATCTTCTGCCGTGTCTCGATTGAGGCGGAATCCCAGGTCTCGAACTGGATGAGATCCCTCACGGCGCGATTCAGTTGAGTGTTCACCCCCACCTGAGGTTTTTCGACCAGCGACTTGGTCAGCAAGAACGAGGACTGACGATACCCTGCCTTCTTGACTTCATACGTGCCGTTGGATACGGAGGTGTTGATGGTTCTTTCGAGTAGAGTAAGATTGCCGAGCTTCTCCTTATACCCATCATATTCCTCAGGCCTGTCGAAGGCGGCAAAGGCCTCGGGGTTGGGCGACTGTGGCAGAATGTGCTCGATATTGACCGACCCGTGCAAATATCCGTCCAATTGCGCATCCACGGGATTGCCCCAAGCTGCCTCCTCGATGAACTGCGTCAGCTTGGCCAGAATGTACCGCAGCCGGTATTGCTGAATGCGCGACTGGGTCAACTCGACGAACGCGAACCGGAAGTCGGCCCTTCGTGAAGCCATGTGGTCGGCGAAGTACCGGTTCAGGAAGTCCTTGAGACCCTTGGCGTCTTCAACCTCACGTAGACCAACAGACCATCGCGCGAAGTTGCGCTCGAAGGTCTTTGTCGACTCGCGAGTGATGACGTAGAAGAAGAATAGGTTCTCTAGCCAGCGGCAGAGTTCGCTGAACAGCTCGGGCCGCAGATGCTGTCCGGCCAGCAGCAGGATGAAGTGCTGGCGGGCAGCACCGCTGAAAGCAGCGATGTTGCGGAGATAGCGGTTCGGGGACCTCTGGACGTCCTTCCCCTGGAGGAAGTTCGCCCAAGCATTCGCTAAAGTGACCAACTGGTCGACGAAGCCGAGTGGGTTCGCATCGATCCCGCACTCCTGCTTGTGATCAACCAACCACGTATATATCTCATCCTCCCGCAGCCCCTTGCGCCAGTCGATCTTTTGGTGGGACATTATGTAGTAGCGAAGGAAACGCAAAGGCTTTTCCTGGCACCCGCCCAAAGTATCGATCAAGACCTTCCAACGATCCTTCAATCTGGCGTGCTGCTCGGCGGGTGTGTTCATGAACAACAAATTCTTGAGCAGGTCCATCGCGTTGAGACCCACGCCCCGCTCGTTGATCGTCTCAAATACCTTGAGGGCATGCGCGAGGTTGGGCGTCACGACCCGGATCAACTTCACCCTGTGAGTTGTGGCAGCGAGGAAGCGCTTGATCGCAGCCACGTCCTCTCGGAAGTTGGTGGCCAGGAATTCCCAGATCGTCTGGTAGGCCTCTAGGATATTCCTGACAGACGTGGTCGTCGCGGGAATGGAGGCCGGACGTTGCGTTGCTCCTGCGATCACTTCTAGCATGCCGGAACTGTCCTCATATTGCAGAGCCAAACGGTAGCGGGGGACATCTTCTCCTGTGCGAGGATGCATGCTTGTGGCCTTGATCTGGTTCTGAAGTGTCTCCGGCGGCTGTTCGGCCAGCTCCCTAAGGTAGTCCCGCACGGCGCAGAGAATGAGGTAGATGGTCGTTAGTCGCTGCTGTCCATCGATGAGCTGGAACGTACCTTCCCGGTCCAGACACGCGACGATGCTGCCGATGAAGTACTCTTGATCTGAATCAATCAGCCGGCCCTCTTCGTCGTAGAATTCATCGAATACATCGAGAAGGAGCCGTTCCACATGCTGCGTTTGCCAAACGTACTCACGCTGGAAATCGGGCACCGTGTAGAAGTCCTTGTAAAGCTCGGTAAGCGTGAGGTCGTCGGATTCGATCTTCGGCGCGACGCTCATAGTTGACGACTCCTATGTTTCGGTCATCCGCGTGTTGACCACGGCCCTGATCGTATTCTGGGCATCCCAAGGGTCGGAAATCTCCAGGAATGCCCAACGCCCGAAGCCGCCGTGGGCATTCACGGCCGGCACCCAGAGCGTGCGAGCAGTGGCCACCTTCGCTGCCTTGTCTTTCTTCTTTTCCCCGGTCACCTCGATGATGAGGTTCAGGAGGTCGTCGCGCCCGCGGCCGTCGTCGACCCGAACGATGTAGTCGGGGATGTAGTTCCTCTCCTCGCCGTTGAGGGTGTACGGGATGGTGAAGCCGAGGCTCTGGTTCTTGACGTAGCAGATCACCTCGTCCATGTCCTCCAGAACCTGAGCCATCTTCTGCTCCCAAGACTCGGTGTCGGCTACGACATGGGAGATGTGGCACTTGTCCGGTCGGGTGGCGTACACCGGACGAGTCGTATCGAAGTCCACGTAGCGCGTTGACCCTAAGGGGTCATAGGGGCGCAGAATGGGCTTCAAGGTCTTGCGGCCGTCCGCAGAGGCGACGATAGCCTTGTAGATGCGGTCGGCGGCGTCGTGGGCAAACTCAGTCAAGAGGAGGAGCTGTGGGAAGGTGTTGTCCTTGAGAACGACGCACTCCTTCAACCAACGGCTGGCGATCGCCAGCATCTGGGGAAAGAGCCACTGCTTGACGTTGCCGTCGTCGTCGCGGAAGTACTTCTCGAGCGTCAGCTTGGCGAGCAGGAACGCCACCTCCTGCTCACGGCGCCGCTTGAGGTCATCGAGCGTGTGGGTGCTGCCTTCGCCGAAGATGGGTTCTAGCTGCGTCTTCGTCGGGATGTCGGCGGTCGACAGGGCGAGATTCGACGCGTCGCTGAAGGTGGCCGTCAGCCGCTCGCTCGGCAGGTCGTAGCGGTAGCCGACGAGCCGGGGGAAGGTGATTTCGCAGGCGATGCGGTCTTCGAGGGCGCGCACACGGGTGGGCATCGGGCCGGGCTTGGGGTCGGCGCGGGAGCCGGAGCAGGGGATGAAGGAGAAGGGCACGCCGTACACCTCGGCGTACTCCGGCGCGAATGCCTCGATCTGCACCGGGTTTCCGTTGACAGCGACAGTACGTCTTTCCGTCGCGTAGCTCGTCCGCCGCAGGCCGCGGCCCACCACCTGCTCGCACAGCAGTTGGGTGCCGAAGGCGCGCACGCCGAGGATGTGGGTGACGGTGGTGGCGTCCCAGCCCTCCGTGAGCATCGAGACGGAGACGACGCACTTCACGTTCTCGCCCAGCTTGCCCGGCTTGCCGACAGTGTTCATCACCTCGCGCAACAGGTCTTCGTCGGTCAGGCTCTCAGCGTCGCGCCCAGGGAAGCGCTGCCGGTATTCCTGCTTGAACTCGTCGATCTCGGCGACGGCGATCTTCTTGAAGTCGGCGCTCATCGCCTCGCCCGACTCGAGCTGGCTGCTATCGACCAAGATCGTGTTGGGCCGGGCGCTCCAGCAGTCGCCTTCCACGTTGCTGAAGATGGGGAGTTGCCCGGGAACGAGGACGGTGTCGTCCTTGAAAAGCGTTTTCTCCCAGCCGGCGACGTAGTCGAAGACCAGCTTGGAGACGTTGGTGTTGTTGCAGACGACGATGAAGACGGGCGGCGTCTGGCCCTTGGCGCGGGCGTCGGCGTCCTGCTCCCACTGGTGGTAATACTTCTCGTAGTTGCCGTAGAGGCTCTTCAACGCCCCCTCTAGCTCGACAGGTAGCTTCGGCTCACCACTCACAGCATCGGTCTTGCGCCCCTTCTTGGGCAGGTGCTCGCGGATTCGAATCCAGAGGTCGCGGTACGTCGGCAGGTCGCCCTTCATGGAGTCGTCCGCCACCGGCACGCGAGGCACCTTCACGATGCCTGACTCGATGGCGTCTATCAGCGAGAAGTCGGAGACGACCCAGGGGAAGAGCGTTCCCTCGGAGTAGCCGGAGCCGCGAAGGAAGAAAGGGGTGGCCGAGAGGTCATAGACCACGCGAATACCGATCTTCTCCTTGATCGCCTCCAGGCCGGATATCCAGACACGGGCCTCCTCGTCGCGCCTCTCCGCCTCCTTGCGCTCGTCGCCCGTCAGCTTCAGCTCCTCGCCGCCGACACGGCGTCGGTAGCAGTGGTGCGCCTCGTCGTTGATGACCACGATGTTCTTCTTGTTGCCCAGGTCGCGACACGCCCGGCGCACCATCTGAGCGGGCGTTTCCGTGAACGGGCTCTGTTCTCGCCCAGCCAGCAGGATGCTCTTGGTGATCCTGCCCGCTTCTGTGTGCTCCCGCAGCAGGAAGGCGTGGAAGTTGGTGATGACTATCTTCGCCCTGCCCAGTTCCTCCATCCGCTCCGGGGGGAGGATATCCCTCTGCTCGTAGTAGTTCTGCGGGTCGTTTGGTAGGAGGACACGTAGCCGGTCGCGTATGGTGATGCCGGGCGTGACAATGAGGAAGCTGTCGGAGAAGCGGGCATCCTGGGGGTTGCGCAGCTTATTGAGTGCGTGCCACGCGATGATCATCGCCATCACCACTGTCTTGCCAGCGGCCGTCGCCATCTTGAATGCGACACGGGAGAGCAGGGGGTTGGCGTCCTGGTTCGCTTCACCGAGCTTGTTTTCGATCCAGGCGTCGCCGTATTTCGAGGCGACCTCCGTGAGATAGATGGCGGTCTCCAGCGCCTCGATCTGGCAGAAGAAGAGTTTCTTCTCGCGGTCCTCCCGCTGCCAGTAGTCGAGAAGCTGTCGCGTGGTCTTGGTGATACCGACGTAGCCGCCCTGCCGCCAGCGGGCGACGCGCTCCCGCACGTCATTCACCAGCTTGTTGGGCTTGACCGTCTCCCGCATCTCGGCGATGTCCAGCGCGAGCTGCCTTCCACTCTTCTTTGGAGGCGCAATCGGTACGTAGTAGCCGCTGGACCGGCGCCCCTCGACTATCTCGTCGGTTATGCCGTCGTCGGCGAAGCGGAAGTGCCGCTGCGGCTCCTCATAGGGCGAGTTGAGGACGGGATTCTCGATGACGACCTGCGCCATATTCGATCCCTCGAACCTGCGTGGACACGTCGAATACGATTGTGCGGCGAAGGTAGCTTCTGTTGGCTATGATACGCGGTCAGCGCTCGATGTCAAACAGGGCGCGGAGCGAGGTTACGACGAGGGCACACGAACCCCACATAGTGTAGGTCTCGCTCTTACCATGGGGATTCACAGTTAGGCATGGAGCGACAGCGTCGAGGCCGGTAAGATTGATGACATGGACCGAGGGAGGCTCAGGACAGTCGTCTCCTGGAGTAGCGGGAAAGACAGCGCCTGGGCGCTTCACCTGCTAAATCAGAGCGGGGAAGTCGAAGTTGTGGGGCTGCTAACTACTGTGAATGAGTCGTATGATCGCATAGCCATGCACGCCACACGGAGAAGTCTCCTGGAGGCGCAGGCGGAGGAAGCAGGCATTCCTCTATGGGTCGTCTCCATTCCTTCGCCATGCAGCAACGAACAATACGAAGAGGTCATGAGCGGGGCCATGAGACGGGCCCGCCGAGAAGGGATTGAGGCGGTGGCCTTCGGAGACCTATTCCTTGCAGACGTGCGGGCGTATCGAGAAGCGAAACTTGCAGGCACCGGAATTACCCCTCTTTTCCCTCTGTGGGGAATACCCACGGATCTGCTCGCGGCTACGATGATCGACGCTGGTGTTCGCGCACACGTGACTTGCGTCGATCCTGGGCAGATCCCCTCTAGCTTTGTCGGCCGTCTGTGGGACGCCTCCTTTCTTGATGAACTCCCCACGACGGCAGACCCTTGCGGGGAGAACGGGGAGTTTCACACGTTCGTATCTGCTGGCCCCATGTTCCGAAAGGCCATCTTGGTTCGGCAGGGGATCATTACCGAACGGGAAGGCTTCGTCTTCGCGGACCTGCTTCGAACCAATAGCTAGGGCCGTCCGGGCACTCGATCTTACTTGACTCCCGGATTGTCAAGCAGAGACTCGTAGCCATGGCAGTCAGGTGGGCACCCAACAGGCCAAGGCTGGCCCAAACGGCTCAGGCGTCAACCGTCTGGATACGGATGACATTTTGGCACCCTACAACCTTCCTACGGACCTGCAGGCACCCATGGCCGGCTTGCTCGCCTAGGCCAGGGGCGTCAGCTACGTCCACGAGCGCCTGCTCGACAACCGCTTGCTATACGTCAGCGAGCTGCGCAAAATGGGGGCGGAGGTGGTAACGACAGGCACGACTGCCATCATCAGCGGCCTGACACCTCTCATCGGCACCAGCGTGCGCGCCCTCGATATCCGGGCGGGCGGCGCGCTGCTGCTGGCGGCTTTGGCCGGCCGCGGCCGGACGGAGGTATCCGACATCTATCACCTGAACCGCGGCTATCAGCGCATCGACGAGAAGCTGCGGAGCGTGGGGGCGGTCATCCACGCGGAATAACGTTTCCCCCGAATCGTTGGGTTGGGGGGTGGGGGAGCATGTTTGGCAAGAGAATAGGGGTGGACCTGGGCACGGCCAACGTGCTGGTCTACGTTCGTGGACGCGGCATCGTCATCAAAGAGCCCTCGGTGGTGGCGGTGGCTCAGCGCGACAATAGCATAGTGGCCGTGGGCAGCGAGGCCCTGGGCATGCTAGGCCGCGCGCCAGCGGCGATCAGCGTGATCCGCCCTATGCGCGACGGCGTCATCGCCGACTACCTGACAACCGAGGCCATGCTGCGTTACTTCATCGGCAAGGTGGTGGGCCGCCTCAACTTCATCAAGCCAGAGGTGATGGTCTGCATGCCGGCGGGCGTGACCAGCGTCGAGCAGCGGGCGGTGCGCGACGCCGCCGAAGCCGCCGGTGCCCGCCGTCCCGCCAACCTGGTGCCGGAGCCCCTGGCCGCCGCCATCGGCGCCCGCATGCCGGTGGGCTCGCCGCGGGGCCACATGGTGGTCGATATCGGCGGCGGTCGCACCGAGGCCGCCGTCATCTCCATGTACGGCATCGTGGTCAGCGAGTCGGTGCGGGTGGCCGGCGACCGCCTGGATGAGGCCATCGCCAACTACGTCAAGCGCCGCCACAACCTCCTCATCGGCGACCGCACCGCCGAGGAGGTGAAGATCGCCGTGGGCAGCGCGCTGCCACTGGAGGAAGGGCTGAGCACCGATGTCCGGGGCCGTGACCAGATCACCGGCCTGCCCAAGAACATCGTCGTCACCTCGCAAGAGATTACCCAGGCTATCGCCGATCTGCTGGCCGCCATCCTGGGCGCCATCCGCTCGGTGCTGCAGCGCACGCCCCCCGAGCTGTGCTCGGACGTGGTAGACCGCGGCATCGTCCTCACCGGCGGCGGTGCCCTCCTGCGCAACATGGACCGCCTCATCACCCAGGAGATCGGGATCCCCTGCTCGGCGGCGGAAAACCCCATGGAGTGCGTAGCCGTGGGCGCGGGCATCGCCCTGGAGCACCTGGACCTAATCCGGCGGTCCCAACCGCTGGAGGGGGACTTCCTGGGGGGCTACTAGCGCGCTGGCTTGCCCAGCTGCTTAGGCCGAAGGACCATGAAGTTCCGGTGCGGGATCTCTTAGCAGTCTAGGTGGGAATGCAGCCGACAGAGGGGTCACTGAGCGCCCTCGCGCCGTTCTCGAGGTATATGACCTCTCTCCAGCGGTCACGTAGCCACCAATGCTTGAGCAAGGCGGTTGTGGGCTTTACGACAGCGTTTGATTGCTAAACTGGAGTTTCCGAGTGAGGGGAGAGTAGCTGCACATGGCTGTGGGGCAGCAAAACCCCATCCGTATCTGGAGCACCGACACTCCGAGCTAGTCCGGACCAGCCCTGGGGCACGATGCCCTCACGGACATCCAGCGCTACGATCTCGGGTGGGCGGCTGCTTGAGGCGCGAAGAGACGGATGGAGTATTGGCACACCACACGCTGGAAGATTGTGTCTGGCGCATGGAGCAGTGTAGGCTAGAGATAGAGAAGCTCGCCAGCAGCGTTGCCCTGGCCGAGTACGAGCAGGAAGCGGGACCGGCCCGCCTGGCCAAACTCGCCAGGTCCGTCCAGTAAGGAACACTCCCCGGCAGCCAGGGAGCCGATCTTGGCCTCGAGGCGATGAAGGCTGGCCTCAGAGTGTATCGCCGTCCCCTTGCAGAGAGCCCGCGATAAGACGAGGGAGCAGCCAGACGAGGAGGATGACAGACAGGATGACGGGCGGATCCCAAAGCGGCGAAGATCGGGAGCACGTTGCCCTCCGGCACCAGGTGTTGCGCCGTCCGGGCGCCGACGAGTTCGTTGATACGTCGGACGACGATGACGAGCCTAGGGGGCAGGTCCTGCCACGTTTCGCCGAGGTTAGCCTCCAAGAGGAGGAGGTTGTCCCTGTCCTGGCGCGAGCAGAGCCTCGGCCACCCGGTGAGACCGCTGAACTCTTGGCAGCGCCGGAGGTAAAGGTCGATGCGGAGGAGGAGCCAGAGCGAGAACCGGATGGGGTGACCCTGGAAGACCAGGAGGGCATTGACGATCCGGTCCGCATGTACTTCCGCGAGATCGGGAAGGTGCACCTCCTCTCCGCCAAGGATGAGAAGCGCCTGGCCCGCCAGATGGAGGAGGCCAAGCACATTGAGCGCATCGAGAAGCGGTGGACGGAGGAGCACGGCCACCGTCCCACGGGCGTCTACATCACCCTCGCCGTCCTCGACGAGCTCCACCAGTCCAAGCGTGTATTCGACAGCGTAGTCAAGCACCTGCATCTGGGCAAGGGCACCATCCCACAGCACATCACTGATCCCACGTTCCGGAAGGTCGTGGACGGTGAGATGGATCTGGACCTCGCGCAGCGCGTGGCCGAGAGCCTGCGTCTCGAACCGGCCCAGGCCGAGGAGGCGCTGGTCCGCCTCTCCATCGTCACCCACATCCTCAACCCGGAGCTGCTGGCCGCGGTGGAGCGAGAGGCGGGCGGCGACACAAAGCTCT
Organism: uncultured Chloroflexia bacterium; assembly: GCA_963701285.1. Lineage (GTDB taxonomy): Bacteria > Chloroflexota > Dehalococcoidia > SM23-28-2 > SM23-28-2. Next base: position 1,724,357 of record OY969584.1, read on the forward strand.
TGCCTCCACCCTGGCACGTCCGGGATCACCTGGCGCAGCACGAGCCCTTTTTCCGGGCCTACTTCGTCCGCCTGAAGGGTGACGGGCACGACGCAGAGAAACGCCTGACGGAGGCCAACCTCCGCCTGGTGGCCAGCGTGGCCAAGAAGTACTTCGGGCGAGGCATGTCGCTGCTGGACCTCATCCAAGAGGGCAGCATCGGCCTGATCCGGGCCGTGGCGAAGTTCGACTATCGCAAGGGCTACAAGTTCAGCACCTATGCCACGTGGTGGATTCGGCAGGCCGTTACCCGTGCCATCGCCGACCAGGCCCGCACCATCCGCATCCCGGTGCACATGGTGGAGATCACCAACAAGCTGGCGCGCGTCAGTCGCCGCTTGGTCCAGGAGTACGGCCGCGAGCCGACCAGCGAGGAGATCGGGCGCGGGATGGAGATCGCAGCGGAGAAGGTGCGGGAGATCATCAAGGTCCGGCGGGAGCCCGTGTCCTTGGAAACGCCCATCGGCGAGGAGGGGGGCAGCCACCTGGGCGACTTCATCGAGGACCAGGACGCCCTGACACCGGCAGAGGCCGCCTTTCGCCGGCTCCTGAAGAAGCAGGTGATGGACGTGCTGGCCACCCTTACGCCCCGGGAGAGCAGAGTGCTAGAGCTGCGCTTCGGGCTGGAGGACGGCCGCAGTCGTACGCTGGAAGAGGTGGGGCGGGAGTTCAACGTGACCCGCGAGCGTATCCGCCAGATCGAGGCCAAGGCCCTCCGCAAGCTGCGCCACCCCTCACGCAGCCAGAAGCTCAAGGGCTACCTAGAGTAGCTGGGCCCACGACCCAGAAGATCCAGAAGGCCAGGCCTAAGCCTGGCCTTGCTACCGTCAGGCCTGTGGGGTGGCAAGACCTGTGGGGTGGCAAAACCCCATCCGTATCTGGGCACTGTCTGAGCCAGCCTTGAGCCATGGACTCCTCAGGGAGGTCCGGCCTCAAGAGCTAAGGTGGGTGCTTGAGGGGCGAAGAGACGGGAAGAGACGGATTCGAATATTGGCACCCCACAGAATCAAAGACCCGAGGGGCGAGATAGACGACAACGCTCGCCTCTACTGTGCATTGGCATGCGTCAAAGAGGCGAACGCCGCACCATGCCGACTTTGTGTGCGTTGCTCATCATCGTCCGGTGCAGGTCCTGACAGACTGGTCAGCAAGATCGGTGAGAGAGGCCGCCCCGATGCACCGCGCGAGTGCTCACCTTCTTTGCAGCGAGATGCAGAAACTCGGGCCCTCTTCTAGCCCACTGAATTCGTCATCCGTCAGTTGATCATTCGGCTGGAAGGGCCGGCCGCTGATGACTGCGCACAGCTTGAAAGGGGTTCCGGCCGGGTCAGTCGGTACCCCAATGTAGGAAGTGTTGGTCCAAGTGCCGTCGGGCTGGAGGTCAACCGGATTCTGAGCAAACCAGTATCCGGGCTGGCCGGGCAGAGGTCGGACGAAGACATACACATAGGGGGGCTTCCCTGGTTGCAAGCCGGCGGAGTGGCCTTTGATGGTTGTCTGGACATCGACCGCTGCCGCCTCAACCGGCTGGTCGACAGCCACCGAGAGCGTAGGTGTCGATGGAGGTGTAGGCGTCGGCGTCGGCAGGGGAGTCGGAGTAGGTGCAGGCGTGACCGTAGGTGGGGGCGTAGGTGTGGCCGTGCGTGGAGGCGCAGGCGTCGGCGTGGGACTGGGGCTTGGAGTGGGAGTAGGGGTGGGTGATTCCGTACGGCGCGTGACTGTAATCTTGTCCTCTATCTTGGTCCCATCGGGGAGCGATGGAAGCCCAGGCCAGGAACCGGTGTTTCGGGCGTTCCGGAAGTATTCTTCAAATCTCTGTTTGGCGATCTCGTCGCCGGTGACCGCGTATATGTCGAATCGCCGTCCGTAGTCGGCAGGATCGTCCAGGCCGACGAAGATCTGTGCTTCCCAGGCGCCGCCGTACGACTTCTCCGCCGGGCCGATCTGCGGGTGATAGAGGTACTCCCGCAGCCCATTTGGTGCCACCACTACCCAGATGCTTCGGCCATCGGAAAGCTTCGAGAACCTACCCTCGACGTGGACGCTTGGCCCAACCAGTTGGCCATCCTCCGGTAGGCGAATAGTCACCGTGGTGGTCTGCGAGCCGTAAGCTACCAGAAGGGGGGCAAGGCCGATTAGCGCGACGATCGCTCCTCCCACCGCCATGCCTCGCCAGAACTGGTTTGCCAGGACGCGAAAGACCGCGATAGCCAGGATGACCGCAACGCCGGTAACGAGGACACCGAATATGAACCAGAGATACGCAACGTCGCGTCCGTTCAACAGCCGGTAGGCATTGGGCACATTCACGAACACAGACAGGCAAGAGGCGAAGAAGGATATCGGCGCTGGCCAGTTCCTGGGGTGAAGAAGGCTATTCACAACGGTCGCCATCCAGCCCGGACTTCCGGAGGTGGACGGAACAGGGTTGTCGTTCATCGCGTTCCTACCTGAAATGGCAGCCGGCCTCTCAGGGCAGCGACTCGCAGGCCAGCCCGTCGTTGTCGCCGTCCAGGTTGAAGGGATCGCTCGGGTCGGCATTCAGGCAAATTTGTGCCTGGGCGTGGGTGGCAAAGTCCGAGCAGTTGCAGTCGGAGAGCGCGCACGAGCCGCAGGCTCCTACCAGGTTTGGAGGCGTGGCAGTTGCCGTCGCCGTATGAGTGGCCGTAGCTGTAGGTGTGGCCGTCGGCGAGGGCGTTGGCGGTGGAGTGGCGCTCGTCGCGATGGAGTAGGTGTTGCAGTCGGAAGTGAGCACCACAGTCCCATTCTGGTCGGTGCGGTAGACAGTCGCTCCCACAGCAGCAAGCCTATCTAGCGTCTCCTGGGTGGGGTGGCCGTAGGTGTTGCCGGCGCCCACGCTGATCACGGCGTCCTTCGGCGTCACGGCTGCCAGGAAGGCGGCGCTGCTGGATGTGCTAGAGCCGTGGTGGCCCACCTTGAGCACGTCGGAGTCCAGCGCCAGGCCAGCGCCGAGCATGCCGGCCTCGCTGTTGTTGTTGGCGTCGCCGACGAGCATCACCGACACCTGGCCGCACGTGAGACGGAAGACCACCGAGTCCTCGTTCGGGTCACCTGAGAGCTGAGACGTGGGGTTTAGGACGGCGATGCCCAGCCCGTTCATCTGTGTCGTGTAGCCGCGGGTTGGCTCGCGGACGGTGACGCCCTCGGCGGCCACCGCTGCTGCGAACTGGTCGTAGATCTGGCTGTCCGCTGTGTCGCCGTTGACCCAGATCTCGCTCACCTGGTATTGCGCGAGCACGTCTGGCAGGCCGCCGATGTGGTCGGCGTGGGGGTGGGTCGCGACCAGGAGATCGATGTCCGCGATGCCTTGGCCCTGTAGGTAGGCCAGCACGTTCGTCGATGAGGGCCCGCCGTCCACCAGGATATCCGTGTCACCCTTGTCGATGAGGATGGCGTCCCCCTGGCCCACGTCGATGAAGTGCACGGTAAGGACCTCCGCGGCCGGGGACGGTGACGGCGTGGCCGTGGGAGAGATCGCTGCTCCGCCCAGCGCAAGCACGGCCTGCAGGTTGTCGAGCGTGTCGAGACTGCTCAACTCAGGGTGCGCGGGAAAGTAGCGAAGCCAACTTTGCGTCTGGGGGTCGAGCCAGTAGGCGGCGTCCACTGTGACATCGCTGCACGTCGCCAAGGCGTTGCCAGTTAGCACCCCGTCGCTGCCGCTCCAGACCGCCAGGGACCACTTGCCCGGCTGGGGACAGCCGTTGATGGCGCCCTGCTGCGCCTGGGACGAGCCTGCGCACACCACCAGCGCAACGGCCGCCAGCGCCAGAGCGAGCATGGCCGCAGATGTGGCCAGGGAGACGACTTGTCGGCTGCTGTTCATGGCCTACCTCCCTTTGGAACCAGGTTCATCGCTGCCTTGCCGGCCGAGAAAGCGGCAGAGGTTCAAGGGCCGGTACGAGGGGATTTGGCGGTATCGCTCCATTGCACTCTCGTGAACTGTTTCCCGTGCGGTCGGTCTACCGCCGATGGATCGTTCATGGGGCGGAAGGAGATCGTAGGGGAAGCTCCTTGACTCGTGAAGGCCCGCGAGAGGGTCAGGTCGGAGACCTGCGAGATAGCTCTCATCAAAAGCTAACCCGGTGGCCTCGGCCTTCTCCTTCATCCAAATCAAGGCCAAGTCGGAGAGTGAGGATTCATTGTGGCCACCGCCGACGTCCATGTGGACGCCAGCGAACCAAGCCTGCTCCATTGTCTGCCCCGTCGCTCCTGGGTGCTGTGCCCACAAGGTGGGCTCGAAAAGAGGTCTTCTTTCATCAATGGCCAAGGCCTGGTAGGCGTAGTCCACACTGCGGCTCAGGGAAACGTCGTGGAACTCATAGCGGCCCTTGCTGAACGGGCGAAGCGAAATCGGCACGCCGAGCGCGCCCACCGTGTCCCACACGCCGATGAACTTGATGCGGACAGTGCGCGAGAAGCGCTCCCGAAACCCCTTCGCCTCCTCGGTGTCCGGCGTCTCATCTCGTTTTCTGTAGAGCGCAAAGGCCTCGGAAAGGTGATCGGCATAGTGCTTGTGAAGCAAGCCGCACTTCCTGATGAACCCCGCGGCGCTTCGGACAGTGTACGCCCCGCGACTGAAACCAAAGAGGTAGATATCGTCGCCGTCGACGTGGTTGTGCATCAGAAACTGATACGCATCCTTAACGTTTTGGGAAAGGCCGATACCGAATGCACCGCCGGAGTACTTGTCCAGAACGTTGCCAGTCCCAACGCCGGGGTCATAGAACAGTATCTGGGGCGTGCCATCGGGTGAGCATGGCAAGCTGGCGCGCGCGATTTTCACCACGTTACTAGGCGCAAACACGCCCCTTTCCTTCTTCTCAGGCGTGTTCCAGGTTCCGTCCGAGCAAACAATGAGCCGTCTCGTCACGGTGTCTGCCCTCTTCTGCTACAACCAACTGGACCCCGGTCGAACCCGGCGGTGCAGAAGATTGAGAAGCATGGGCCCTGGGCGGGCCCCGACGCTCCAGCCGGGGCTTGCCGGCACGCGCGCATTTCCGGCGCTCCCCGCTCACACGATTAGTGCGAGCGCATGCATTTTACGCCCTACACGGGCTTTGTCAATGCCTTCACCATGGGAGCGAAGAGGCGTCGTCGGCTGAATCCCTTCGTAGTGTCGTCGGGGAGTTCTCGCGAACTTCTCACCAAAGTCCAAGGGGCTCGGTCTGCCCTTGGAGCGGCATTGCTCACACGATTACTGCGAGCACACGGAGTCTACACCTTGGGGCGACGTTGTCAATGCTCGCACGATGGGAACATAGTGCCCGCGACGTAGGCTGGCGATCTGTCTGGCTGGCTGCGATGTATTAGCGTCTATTATGGTCGCGGGGTTGCTCGCCTCGGCCGCGACGGCCTCCGCCGCCCCGCTGAACTCTATCCGTTCCTCGTTCAGCGGTTCTTCTGGGCGGCTGGGACGGCCCTTGCGCCTAACGGTGCGGGCCGTCCCAGCCAACCTATTCTCTCGCCTCTCAGTCGCCCCTCTACTGAACCTGCGCTACGCCTGGCACGCGGCACTTCTTGCCGAGCAGCTTGGTGACAACGATCAGGTCTAGGGTGTTGATGGTGCCGTCCGGTACTCCAGGTGTGCCCCCGGTCACGTCGAAGAGGGGGAACGGCGCGCTGCAGGGGTTCTTGGGGTCGGTGCCGGCGGCCCACTCAACCACGTCGGTGGCGCCGTCCTGGTCGTCGTCGGCGTCACAGGCGTCGCCCCGTAGGGCGGCGGGGGGAGGATTGACCTTCGTCCCTATCTTGGCGTCGGTGTTCAGCTGCTCCGGGTTGGGGACATTGGGGCAGTTGTCGCTGGCGTCGGGCACGCCGTCACAGTCAGCGTCATTCTGGCCCGCGACGGTACAGGGGGCATCTCCAGGCCAGGCGGGGTCGCAGCCGGGGTCGGCGGCATTGATCGCGCTGTCGCCGTCGTTGTCCACCGGGGCGCCGCCGGCAGTAACCGTGTCATAGTACTGCTTGTCGAAGCAGGTGTGAGGCGCCAGTCCCGGCGGCGTTTCCGCGGCGCTAACCGCGATGTCGATCTTGCTGCTCTCCGGCGTGCTGTTCGCGTCGTTGGGGTTGGACCCCAGGCCGCCGGTGCATGCGGGCCAGGTGCCAACGCATTCGGTGTTGTCGCACCAGCCGTCGCCGTCTGTGTCAGTCGCGCCAACGCAGACCGAGGCGCGGGGCATGACGTTGAGGTAGGGGCCGTCAGCGACGAGGTCGCCGTTGGGTGGCGTCTTGGTGCCGCTGTCGGTGTCGCACAGCTTGCCGATGTTGTCGTGGTCGGCGTCTGCGGACAGGATTTGGCCGGGGTCGAAGTTGAACGGACAGGTGTCCTGCCGGTTCATGATGCTGTCGCCGTCGCAGTCGTTGTTGGTGGGTGCGCACCCCTGCATGTTGGCGGCCGGACAGCCGTCCAGGCCGCGGATAGTGTTGTCAGCCGGGCCGGCAACGTAGGGACAGCCATCCTCAATGTTGGGGTAGCCGTCGCCGTCCGCGTCGCGGTAGCTCTCGCTGTAAGCGCCGACGAGGTGCGAGCTGGTCGGCACTGAGTTGACGACGAGGCCGGTGTTGGCGAGGGGGTTCTGGTTGGCCGGGATGAGGCACATGGGGTTGGGGCCGGCCGCGCACCTCTGGTCTGTGAGGGATAGCGGGGGCCCAGGAAGAACCTCCCAGCAGCCGTCGTCAGCGGTGTTGTCGCCGCCGTCGTCGTCTTGACCGTTGTAGCACTGGTCGGACGTCTCAGAGCCGCCCACCGCCGGGATCATGGTGCCTTTGCCCTGGGTCTTCCCGAACACCGTGGTACTGCTGAGCATGGGAGCACAGAACTCGGTCACGGTGTTGGGCAGCGCTCCCGGTGGGGCAGACAGCTCGGGGTTGTCCAGGATCACGACGCTCAAGTAGCCCAGGCTGTCCACCATGTCCCCGTAGGGAAGCCCGTATATCGGGGAGTTCTGCGGGTGGGCCTTATTTAGGTACAGTTGCACGGAGCCCGTACCGATGGTCCCAATGACGGCGTTCTCTCGGAGATCCGTTCCGATTCCGCTGCCGATGGCGATGGACTGGCCAGCGACCATATTTGTCGTGTTATCGACGGCGCACGTATACCACCCCGAACTCCCCGTACCGCAACCCGCCAGAGCCGTAAGAGTTGCGTTTATGTTGCTCAGTTTCTTCGCCTGATCGGGGTTGAAGACGACCAGCTCGACTTGGGTGGGCGGCGCGCCGTTGACCACCGTGACCTCGCCAAACAGGCGGAGCCGCGGCTCTTGGCCGTTCGTCAAGTCGTAGACGTGCTGGGGGTACTGGAGGCAGCCCTCAGGTAGGTCGTCGCCGCCGAGCGTCAGCAGGTTGCTCCCGTCGCCCTGCCACGCTATCAGGTTAGCGGTGTTGGTGCTGCAGCTGTACAGCGGTATGGTTACGAGCACGTTGGGCGCGGCCGGGCAGGCGCTGTTCAGGAGGCTGAGAGTGGTGCCAGAAACCAGGTTGGCCATGTAGGCCCCGGGGTCCGCCGTAGCGTCAGTCGCTGTGATCCACTCCGGCGGCGCATAGAAGGAGAAGATGTTCATGAAGTTGCTGTGGCGGTTTGCGGGGTTGGTGCCCGGCGGGGGCGGTGGCCACGCCGGTATTTGCAGGTTCACCGTCATGTCGGCGTTGACATTGGGATTGTTCTGCGTTCCGGCGGCACAGGAGTCGTCGAGAGTGCCGCTTAGCCCGTCGGCCCCGGTGCAGCCGAGCGTCACGCCGTAGGTCATCTTGTACGTGTCGGCGTTGACGAGTGTCGTCGAGGCGAATAAGAGGAGAAAGCCCGCTGCAACAAGAAGAGATAGGCAAGCTACGATCTGCCTGCTGGTCATTGGACACCTCCCCCCCGAAGAAGCTGCGAACCCCTGAGTTCCGTCTCTCCGGGCCGTGAATAGAGCCTACCGCGAGGACAGCAAACGTGCCGAGCACGAGGGCCACCGGAAGCGACCTTCCGTAGAGGTGGAAGGCCGTCCCGAGTGCCGCACTCCCGGGTCGAGTTCTGGACGCACTGGTCGACGGTCTGATGTTGACAGTCGTCTACCCTTGTGCCGCGCAACAAATAGCGGCCGCCAGGCGTGCGCCTCAGCGACCGCTATCTGCTCTCCATTGTCGCGGGCCTGAAAGGTCCCGCGCATTTGACCGCCCCCACTCACACGACCAGTGCGAGCATAAAGAGTCTACATCCGTCGGGAACGTTGTCAATGCTTTCAGAGCGGAGATTTAGCTCAGATGTCGAGTAGGGCTAGCCTTCACGGCGGTCCTGGTGACTCGGGGACCATGCCCCCAGCACCATGAAGTCATGGTGTGCCCTACGGCCATCCCTGTGCGATCGCGAACCAGACGCTGGCGTCGGCCAGCACAAGGTTGACAAGGGTTAGGACGAGCCGCCAGCCCCTCATCAGCCCAGCCACCGCCTCCTGGTGTACCAGGCGCCGAAGGACACGGTTGAAGGCTTTGCTGGCTTGCCGGCGCACAAGGTGGGCACCTATGCGCCGCGGCCTTCCGCTGGCGATGATGCTCTAGTCAGAATGGAATCATGCTAGGCTAGTCCTGGGATTCGCCGCGTTAGCTCCGCCCAATCTTGTCCAATGGTGTCTCGGATAAGCGGTTTCAGCCTGGCGAACACCTGCTCAGGCATCAGCGCCTTCCAGACGCTGATCGTGACCTCTCGATCATCGAGTCCTACCAGGGGGAACCACCAGCGTATGAGTTCGGGCTGTCGCTCAGGTGGCACTTCTCCGGCCATCGTTCCGACTATCGAGGCCTGCTCGTCCGCTGGGGTACGCTCGCGCAGAATCGGATAGAGATGTACGTCCTCTTTGTCGAGGTGAATTCGCAAGTGTGTGTTGAGCGACGCCGTGGCCCGGGCTGTAATAAGCGGGTCTGACGTAGCCGACACTTGGGCCAGGCCTTCGGTCATCATGTCCAACTGGCGGTGATCTAGGAAGTAGGGCCTCGCCACGAGCGGCGCCACTCTGTCCATGGTCGAGAACACCGTCTCTTCCTCGCCCTTTGCATGCCATCGCAAAATCTCGCTGAAAAAGCGAAGTCGATCCACAACAACCGACAAATCACCGTCGCCTGCTGCGGCCTTGTATGCCGCATCGTCAATTTCTGCGATATCGCGACGGAAAGCCTTGTGAATGCTAGTTATAGCATCAAGCGGTGTTGCCATTGGACATCCCTCCCTAGACCTGCCCGATTCTGGTGGCAGCACTATAAGCTACGATTCCTCACATTAACGCAGGTTCGCCCACTAGTTCTACGAGCACGGGCGCTGGCGTTCTATCCAGCGTCCGCCAAAGGATAGGCCCTACGGCAGGCCGCCCATGATCTTGCCGATCTCGGGCCTCGTGTAAGCCCGCAGGGTCTCAGTGCGAACGTTGCCCAGCGAGCTCACCGCCAAGGCCGCCTTGGTCACCGCCTCGTCGTCGGGCGCCTCCATGACCACCACGTAGTCATAGCGGCCCATGGTCAGGTAGATCTCATTCATCCGGACACCGACCTGGGCGAACAACTTTTCGGCGGTGGCGATGCGCTCGGCGGCCGCCTTGACGTTGCGGATCCCCTGGTCAGTCAAGCGAAGCAGCAACACGTACGTAGCCATCACGTACCTCTTTCTTCAATCTGATACGCGGCCATCCTGCGGCGCCTAGGCGGCCCATCCGCACCGGGAGAGCGCGACGGTGGCGAGCCGCCGCCAGGCCCACGCTCATGACCTTTTATACGTCAGGACCAGCACCGCCGGATTCGTTGATAGCCTCCAGCCAAACGAGTGACGACATCGGTGGGAGAGCTGGATTTTCGCCAGCGTACTGGAACAGCATGTCCGGTAGGTTGGATGCGTTAGCTATTCCACCGCCTCCTGGCATACCAGGCGCCTGCGGTGAGGGCGAGGAGGGCCGCCGCTGAGGCTGCGGCCAGGCCGGGGCGGGCGGAACGCTGCGCGAAAGCCCAGCGCAGGAGCCACCCCTTACTGTGGTGGTGCCTCAAACTGGCGCACTGGCCCGAAGTACTCCCAGTAGCCCTTGCCGTTGGCGTCGACTTTGGCCTCGCCGAAAATGCTGCTCTGGTAGCCGACGTGGTCGGTGGGCGAGAAGGAGAAATTGACGCCGTCGAGTGCCAACGGGCTGTGGAAATCCTTGATGGACTCGATTGCCTCCATGAAGCCCTCGCGGGTCAGGTTGCCACAGCTCCGCTTGAGCGCCTCCACCGTCACCTCGCCCAGTATCTGGGCGTAGATCGTGAAGTTGGTGGGGGTGGGCCCACCGTACTTGCTCATGATCTCATAGTGCTGGGCGACCGCGGGGTCGGTGTCGTGCCAGGACGCCATCTTGTTGGCGTTGGTCGCGACCATGCCCTTGATAAGCTCAGGAGATACGAACGAGAACACCATGTCATCCATGGTGATGTACGGCCCAACGAACTGGGGGTGCCAGCCCAGCCGGTCCGCGGCCTTGATGGCCTGCGCGATGAAACCAAGGTTGGAATGGAGGACGAGGACCTGGGCGTTGGACTTCGCCAGGGTGGCGATCTGCGAGCCGAGAGAAATGTCCGTGTATTCGTAGCTCTGTTGGGCGACGATCGGGTTCTTGTTGGGGTCGAGCACCTGCTTGAGCCCGGCGAACCCGTCTTGGCCTATCGTGTCGTTCTCCCAGAGGACGGCTACCGTCTCGCCCGGGTGGTACTCCGCGATGTACTGGGCCAAGAATGTCCCGTCGATGGTGTAGCTGGGGATCATCTGGACGGTCCAGGGGTGGCCCGAGGGGTCGGATCCGAAGCGCGCGCCGCCGGCAGACGCGAAGGCATCAGGCACGCCGTTCTTGTTTAGGTACTCCCAGGTGGAGGGATGGGCTATCTCGCTGAGACCACCGACCATGGCGAAGACCTTGTCCTGCTCCACCAGCCTGCGCACTGTCTCCAGCCCCCTGGCCCCGTCGTCGAAGTTGTCCTGGTACTTATAGACGATCTTGCGACCACAGACGCCGCCCTGGGTGTCGTTGATGTAGTCAAAGTAGGCCTTGGTGGCCCCCGGGAGCGTGGCATATACGGCGCCGTTGGTGCCGCTGAGGATCACCTCTCCCCCCAGCAAGATCTCCGTGTCGCTGATCCCAGGCGGAGGCCCCGGCTTATTTGTGGCCGCACGCGCCTCTGCGCCGTACAGCTTCCCTCCGGCGGAGGTTGCGGTTGCCGTGCCGGGCGAGCCGGTGGCGGGCGGCGTGCTGGTGGCGTTGGAGGTTCCTCCCCCGCCACAGGCGGCGGCCATGGCCAACAGGAGCGCGGCCGCGAACAGAAGAGCGGCGGGGCCCCAGGCCTGGTGCCATAGTTGGACGAGATGCTTAGTCTTCATGGCAGCGTCCTCTCTCCCCCGGGCAAGGATACTCGGCGGGTGAGGGTGTAGCAAGACGGCCTAGGCGCTGCCGGGCCATTTTGGCGACGGTCAGCTCTGTGACTGCAACCCCATTCAGCGTTGGCTCTCTCAAAGCTGAAGTGGCCATTGTGGGCGCTGGAGCCTGGGCCAACGCGTACCATCGGAAGATCGTGTCCGTTTCGGAACGCCGTCAAGGTTTCACGCTACTGAGCGATGGCTAATCACGTCAGCGATGTTCACACGGCGGCTCACAACGAGATGAAATCCCTGCTCTGAGAATGCACACGATCAGTTAGGGCCAGTCTCCTCCAAGGACATACACGTGACTCTCCCCGCCAGTCACGATTTCCTTCTGCCCGTCATCGTCCACATCACAAATATGTAGGCCGCCGCCTCCGGTGAACTGAGCGAGTTCCTCGCTCTGCCTTTCCAACTCATGAGTGATGCCATCGTAGACATAGACGTATCCCACTCCGTAGGCCGGAAGACTGCCAGGCTCACCAACCATTAGCCCTGCTGCTATTTCCCTCACTCCGTCATTGTCTATGTCATCGACGTCTAGCCGGCTTATCCATCCGGTCTTCTTGCCCCTCCAATGGGATTCCAGTCCCTTGCTTGCCCCATCGAAAACATAGATGTCGCCGCCGGCGTCTCCAATCACGATCTCGCTCGCCCCATCTCCATCGACGTCATCTACCACAACGCCCCTCACGTAACCTCCGAGTTCCTCGCTTCGCCATTCCTGCACGTGCGAGCGCCCATCAAAGACGTAGACATACCCATCCCTCGTTCCGCACACTATCTCCTGTGCTCCGTCTCCATTCAAGTCGCCCATCTCTAGGGTGATCTCGCCATGTAGATCGGGGCTCATCCACTCCAGGGCGTGGCTCGCACCATCGAAGATGTACACGTACGCGTCCCGAAGCACCCCGTCGTCGAAGCTTCCAGCAACTATTTCACCGCTTCCGTCTCCATCCACATCGCCGATAATCAACGTGGCGATCCTCGTGACAAGAACGTCTGATTCCCACTCTAGATCACGCGTTACGCCATCTAGTACATAGAGCCTATCGGTTGCGAGGACTATCTCTGGGACGCCATCGCCGTCCGGATCACCAATGGCAATGGTGGGAGCAGTAAGAGGAAATCCGTAGTCACCGCTTTCCCATTCTGTCAGATGCGTAGCTCCCTCCAAAACTTTTACATGGGTTTCGTGGAAAGGCCCGGTCTCGGCCGTTCCTGAGACCACAATCTCGGTGGTTCCATCCATGTCTACGTCACCGCAGCCAACTTCAGGGTACGTCATAGGCGCGAAGTCTCGTGTCCACTCGGTGTCCAGCGGGGAGGGTGCCTCCGCCTCGATTGTGGCTGTTGGTGTTGCCTCTTCGCTCCCGCCGCCGCAGGCTGCCAGTAGCAGCCCTGTTGCTAGGCTGCCGACAAGGGCTACGAGGACAGGCGGAAGCCTGGAAGTATCACTACGCATGGAAATCGCCCCTTTCCCCAGGCCAGCGCCCGCATCATGGCAGAACGTCTCGAAGGCGTCAAGATGCGGCCGCGCATCACCATCAAACGCTCCTATGTGCAAGAGGGGTCAGGCAGCTTTTTGTACAGCTTCGGAGATCTCGGCGGATTGGCACTCCTGCCAAAGGCGCCAGATCGCCCGAGCAACGAAGCGCCTGAGCGCCCGGTGTGCTTCTCGGCGGCTCTTTCCCTCCGTGACACGGCGCTCAATGTATGTCCTAGCTTGGGGTGAGTGGTGTGCCTGGGTCAGCACGATTCGGTAGAAAACGGCATTCAGGCGACGATTGCCACCACGGTTCAGTCGATGGCGTACTAGCCCTGCCGAGGACGCTTCCAGGGGGGCGACACCGGCGTAGGCGGCCAGCTGTGCGTCAGAGGCAAAGCGGAGCCCGGGCCCGAGGATGCCAGCCAACGTCCCGGCGGTGATTAGATTGATCCCGCACACCCTCGTTAGGGGGGAAAAGCGCCTTGCGGCGAGGTCCTTGATTTGCTCACCCAACTGCTCGGCCTGTGATAACGCGAGGCGCAGCCGCACGGCGAGCCGGCGGACGGCCGCGGCGCGCTGTGCTTGGAGCGGGTTGTCCACGGACGGATCGTAGGCTTCAAGAAGGGCGAGCGCGGCTCGGGACTTGAGCGTGGGCAAGTATCTTCGGTACTCGGGGTCGGTCTGCGTCAATAGGGCATGGATCTGATTGCGGAGGCGGGTAGCTTCTGCGAGGGTTGCCTCGCGCTCACTGGTGAGCAAGTCGAGAATGGCGGTGTCATCTTCGGGGTGAACCTGGGGCAGCGTCGAAGCCTCCTGTCGCACCAGGAGTGCTACGGCCCGGGCGTCCAGACGATCCGTCTTGCCCGGTTTGCGTGCGGCGCGTCGTCCAGCCGCCGTCCATCGGGCGTTGACCTCGTAGACTGTTTCGCCGCACGCGACCAAGTGTTGCGCCAGGTTCCTGCCGTATCCCCAGGCGCCTTCGATGCCCCACCGCCGCGGGCTCCCAAGCGAGGAGGCCCATTGTGCGATGCCGTGCCAGCCTGTGACGTTGTTGGGGCCTCGCCACTCTCCTAGCTCCTGACCAGCCTCGTCAAGCGTGAGTGCGACGTGCACTCCTTTGTGGGCATCCACCCCAATCGTGATCACCTGCGCCTCCTTTAGCCGGGCTGTAGTTGTAGGGCTGACTGGCTTCTCTCAGGTCTGAGACCGGCTCCTATTAGGTCAAGCCCCATGAGCACGGCGGACGGCGACACGTTTGATGAAGGGCATGCTGCCAAGGCATTAGTTGGGTCAGCCGCCTTGCCGTTCTCAGCGAGAGTATGACAGAGAAGACATAGTGTGCTACGTGTCCTGGCGCAGCCAGCGCTCCCTCAGGAACTCGACCCGCTGCTCATTGGGCTCGGGGAGATCGACCTCAGCGTCCACGAAGTCCAGCAGGAGATGGAGGTCGACGAGGTCCTGGCGGGTCTTGTCGAGGACTTCTCGCACCGGGGGCAGGAGGGGGTCCTCGCCGAACTCCTGGGCCACCTCGTCAAGCACCATCTCGACGGCCCGCACCTCCTGCCAGCACCAGGGCACCCCTTCCCGCAGGCTCTGGCGGAGGGCGGCCATCGCCTCGTCCCAGCGCTCCTGCCGCTCCGTGACACGGTATCCGAGCTTCTCTTCCAGCAACTCGAGGAGCGGGCTGGTGGGCGACCTGGAGATGGCTTCCTGGGCGTCGAGGCGCTCCTTCTTCAGCCGCTTCACCCGTTCCATCTGGTCGTCGGGCAGGACGTCGTAGCCCTTACCCCAGTCCGGACAGACCGGCACCGGCTCGTCGAGGTGGTCGTAGAACGATCCGTTGTTGATCAGGAGGCGGCGGCCGCTGCGCCTGCCGGCCAGGGTGCCTTCTTCGACGAGGCGGCTTAGCTCCCGCTTCTTCTCCGCGAGCAGCCGGTTCCAGGCCTTGTGGGTGACCACCTGCTCGTCGTCGTCCTCCCCGCCGGGCTCCCTGTCCGCCGCAGTCCACCCGTCGTAGCTCTCCACCAATACCTCGGCCAGGTCCGCCAGCGGCACCATCTCGGCCCGCGCCTCCTCGACCAGCCGTCTGTGTTCGCTCTCGGTGATGGGCTCGCTGGTGTGGAGCATGATGTAGGTAGCGAGGTCCCAGATGCGGATTCCCCAGAGCTGGAGGGAGGCGAGGAAGGCGTGCTTCAAGCCCAGCTTGTCGGCCACGCCGTTAAGCACCACGATGTACAGCGCCAGGTCGCCGTTGGCGGCGTTCATCAGGTTGATGTGGTGGTTGAAGTCGCGGGCTTGATCCGGAGGCATGGTGCGCCGCACCTGCGCGTCCTCCTCTTGCTCGACCTTCCAGGCCCGGAGGACTAAGAGCGCTCTCTCCTTTGCGGTGAGGGCCGGGTAGAGCCTGTCCAGGCGCGCAGTGCTGCTCACCGTCGCCCCCACCTTGGTTTCTGGAGCCTGGGGGCCACCAGCCGCTCCAGGGCGTCGATGCGCTCCGCCAATTCGCCCACCTCCAGGGCCTTGAGTGCGGCCTGGGCCAGGTAGGCCAGGGTGCGGGAACGCGCCACGGAGTTGTCCAGCGAGAGGGTATCGAGGGCGGCGATCTCAAGCAGTCTCCGAACCTGGTCGACGTCCGCCAGGCCCTCAAAGTCGTATGCGCCGGAAACCGCCTTCTCCCGTCGTCGGCGCAGTCCGCCGAGACGTCTGGCCTCGGCCACCTCGCCTGCGTGCTCGGGGGAGTGCCAGAAGCAGAAGTCGCTGTCGCGGAGGGGCGCCTGGCGGCAGGGCTCCCCGCTCTCCGCACGGGCCTGGCAGCCGCGGGCACTCAATTCCATAACCTTCGATAACCTCTGCTTATGGGGCGTTGCTTATCACAAGGAGGAAGACCCCCCGAAGGGGGCCTTCCTGGGGTGCGGCTCCGCAGGCGGGCTAGGCCGCGCTCTCGATGGGGGAGCCGTCCGGCTGGTGTCCCTTGGGGCACGTGGCCGGTTCCTCGCCCGCCGGCGCCTCGAAGGCCTCCATGCAGCTGTCGCAGAAGTACTTGGCTGTCCCCTCGGCGGTGCCCTCCTCGTCCGGCAGCCGGTGGAAGCCCTGGGTCTTGGCGTTGGGCTTCCTCTCCTTGCGCTGCTTCTTGGGCGGCGCCGGTTCGGCCTCCCCGGCCAGACTCCAGAAGCGCCAGCCGTTGCAGGCCACCCCGCCCATGACCGCGCTGCCGGCCGCGGACGGGCTCTTGAACTCCCGGCCGTCCTCCAGGCGGTAGCGGAGGCCGCCTTGCTCCCCCTCGACGACCGCGGCCGTATGCTCGTGGTTCTTGTAGCGGGCCACTAGTCGCGTCCCCGGCTTCAGCTCTCTGTTCTCGATGGGCATGCTGCACCTCCTCTTGATTTGGTGTCGGATACATCACTCTGACGCGAGAGGAAGTCAAGTCCACCACCCCCTATCCGGCCATCTTCTCCGCCTTCAGGCCGGAGAAGGCCTCCCAGCGGGCGATCACGATTCGACAATAGTGTGGGTCCAGCTCCATCCCGTAGCAGATGCGCCCTGTGCGCTCGGCGGCGATGACGGACGTGCCCGACCCCAGGAAGAGGTCGAGCACCAGGTCGCCGGGCCGGCTGCTGTTCTCGATGGCCCGCTCCACCAGGGCCAGCGGCTTCATGACAGGGTGCAGCTCGGACTCCGCCGGCCGGGGGATGGACCACACGTCGCCCTGGTCGCGGGCGCCGCACCAGTGGTGGGAGGCGCCCTCCCTCCAGCCGAACCAGATGGGCTCGTACTGACGCTGGTAGTCGGCCCGGCCCAGGACGAAGCGGTCCTTGGCCCAGATGATGGTGTCGCTCCAGTGGCCGCCCTGCTCCTCCAGTACCCGCGTAACGACCGGCCACTCCCTGGTGGACATGCAGATGTAGAGGGCGCCGTCGACGTGGGCGAGGAGGTTGTGGGCCCAGGCCCGGCAGAAGGCCTCCCACTCGGCGGGAGGCAGGGCGTCGTTGGCGATGGTGCGGCGGCGCCCGGTCCTGGACGCGCCGCCGTGGTGGCCGTAGTCGACGCCATAGGGCGGGTCGGTGAAGGCCATGTTGGCCCGCCGTGCCCCCACGAGGCGCGACACGGCCGCGGTGTCGGTCGCGTCGCCGCACATGACGCGGTGGTCGCCCAGCCGCCAGATGTCACCGCGCGCAACGCCCGGCGCCCTCTGCGCTTCCTCCCAGGCCGCCTCCAGGTCGAAGGTCTCGGGCCGGGTTCGCTTATCCCTAGCCTCCAGCGACTTTAGGAGCTTGGCGACCTCGTCTTCCGTGAAGCCCGAGAGGCTGAGGTCGACGTCGGGGGCATCGTTCAACTCCGCCAGCAGGCGGGCGAGGAGTTCCTGGTCCCACTGGCCCGAGATCTTGTTCAAGGCCAGGTTGAGCAGCTTGGCCTGCTCGGGGGAGAGGTCGACGAAGACGACAGGGACGGTGGGGAGGCCCAGGCGGCGCGCGGCCAGGAGGCGCTGGTGGCCGCCGATGACGGTGCGGTCGTCGCGGCGGGCGATGATGGGGTCGACCAGGCCGAACTCCCGGATGCTCCGGGTCAGAGCCTCCAGCTCGCCGTCGGAGATGCGCCGGGGGTTGAAGGGGTCGGGCCGAAGGTCGCCGATGGGGACGTGCTTGATCTTTAGCGGCTGTACCTTCGTTGTCACCATCAGTGGCTCCTTCCGGCCGCGGTTGGCAACGGCGGTTGGCAAGTTGCCAAGTGGGCTTGGGGCCGCCGCTTCGCTTGGCGGCCAAAGCACTTTAGTGCCAGGCGTGCCAACCGCCAAGCGACGCCTGTCTTGGGTCGGTTGGCAACAGCGGTTGGCAAATTGCCAAGCGCTCTCATTGGTCCTCCTCAGAATCGACCAGCCTGTAGGACTTGGCCCTGGTGGCCCGGTCGGGCTGGGCGACGAACTCGAACAGCCTGCCTTCTTTGACAAGGGCGCGGATGCGTTCCCGTATCGAGCGTTCGCCGGCGCCGCAGCCCTCAACCAGGCCCCTTACCAGGTCGGGGCCGCGGATCGAGCCCCCGGCGTGAAAGACGGCGTTCAGGATTGCGTCATCGGAGACCTTGCCTGCTGGGGCGCGGTCGCTGGGGATGAAGTCGAGGGTGTCGCGGTCAAACTCCAGCACGATGGGTGCAAGAGGCACTTCGGCGTCCCTCGTCTTTGTCCACTCAGCCAGGAGCAGGTCCGGCGTCTTGGGGTCGGGGTCGATGCTCAGGCAGAAGCTGAGCCAGCCGGTGAGGGCGGTGGAGCCGCGGACGCGGTCGGTGCCCACGTCGCGGCGCACGAAGGGGGGCCGCTTGCGGTCGTGATGGGCGCAGATGATGGCGCAGCGATGCCGGGCGATGATGCCGTCCAGGATGGCCGTGAGCCGGGCTGCCTCGTCGGAGGCGTTCTCGTCAAACGGGTGGGCGTTGCGCAATGGGTCGATGACCAGTACTTCAGGCCGCTCGATGTAGAGGAGGGCCTCCAGGCGGTTCAGGTCGTCCTCGTTGGCCAGGTTGAGGGTGATCTGGGCGAAGCTGAAGCGCTGTCGGGCTTCAGGATCAGTGCCGGCCCAGACTTTGCGCAGGCGACGCCGCATGCCTCGGTCGCTTCCCTCCAGGGCGAGGTAAAGGACCCGCCGCGGTTGGGGGATCGTCAGGCCGAGAAAGGGGGAGCCCTCGCAGAGACAGCGGCTGAGGCGAAGCAGGAGGTTCGTCTTACCCACGCCGGTGGGGCCGGCGATGAAGCCCTTTCCATCGGCCGTGAGAACGGCGCCGTCAGCACCGTCGCTGATCACTACATCAAGCTCTTCGTCCTCCTCGATGAGCAAGGCATCAAGGCTCTTGGCCTCGAACGGCTCGGCCGTGGGCTCGGCCTGTGAGCAAGGCAGGGTCGGCTCTTCCAACAGGGTTGTTGGGCATGCCTCCAGCGCCCGGATGAAGGCGTCACGGTCGCCCTGGCAGCGCCTCCAAAGGTCGTTGACATCGCCCTTCCCTCCCAGATCGTCGGGGAGGGTAAGGATCGAGATCTGGAGACTCTCGCGGGCGCAGGCCTGACCGACCTTCAGTGCCCCTTGCTCGCCGGCGGTGTCGAGGTCATAGACGAAGCAGACGGCCCCGATACCGTGCTCGACGAGCTTGCGGATAGCCCTGGCGCTTGGCTCGCTGCTCTCCCCGGCTAAGAAACTCACCGCCGGATAGCCCGCCTCGAGCAGGGTAATGCAGTCGACTTCTCCGGCGGCCACGTAGACGGTCTCTGTCCCTGCAGCGACATGGCTCAGGCCGAACACAACGTCCTTGGCCCTGGCGCCCTTTGGGGACCACCAATGTTTCGGCCCCTCGGGCCACCATGGGGCGCGCTTTAGGTGTTCGTGGCCGTCAGCGTGGGGGTCATCAATGGGGAAGGCCCAGCCGCCGGGCACGGCGTGGACGCCGTACTTGGTGCGCAGCACCTCCTCTGGAAGCAGGCGCTCTTGGGCAAGCCGCCGCATCGCTTCCTCGGGTGAAGGCCGGTTGTCCTCTCGGTGGCCGTTCAGGCCCAGGCGTTCAGCCAGGTTGTTCATGTTGGGGCCGACCGAGCAGCCCTGGGACATGCATCGCACACCGCCGGCCCGGATATTGATTCTCATGCTAAAATGGGCGTCGCCGTTCTTGTGGTTGGCGGCGTCGATGCAGCGTGCCCAGATCCAGCCCTCGGCGTCCGGAATACCTTCGCCTTTCAGTTCAAGGCGAGGACGAATGGCATCCCAGAGCACGGGCCAGGGATGGAGGCTCACAGTGGGACGACCCTCCGCAAAATGGTGTAGTTCTGACTCGCAGGGGTGCCCGTGCGGCTTCCGCGGCGACGGCGCCAAGGAGTGCACCTGCTCGGAGTCGACGGTGATGCGCTACCAGCGGCGCATCTCCGGCCCCCTGCTCGACCGCATCGACATCTTCGTGGACGTGCCGCGGGTGGACTACGAGAAGCTGGCCGACGATGCCGTCGGCGAGCCGTCGGAGGCGGTGCGCGGGCGCGTCGACGGGGCGCGAGTGCGCCAGCAGGAGCGTTTCGCCGGCACGCGCTTCATCTGCAACGCCGAGATGACGCCGCTGGAGGTGCGGCAGGACTGCCAGATGGTCCTGGACGACGCCGCCAAGTCCCTTCTGCGGCTCGCCATGAACCAGCTCGCTCTGTCCGCGCGGTCGTTCCACCGGGTGTTGAAGCTGGCCCGCACGATCGCCGACCTGGCCGACGCCGAGACGATCGCGTCGGCCCATCTGGCGGAGGCGCTCCAGTACCGTCAGCGTGGGCAGGGGTGAGGGGCGGCCCGCCCGGGGACACGGTTCGGACTTTCGCCCCGAAAGGAATAGGGCGCGTTGACTAACGAGGACCACTACCGGAAGCTGGAGCGCATGTACGCCTCGGCGCCGGTGAATCGGTACTTTGCTCCTACCATACATATAAGCGAGGGCCGGGCCGAGGTGACGATCCCGGTGCGGCCGGACTTCTTTCACGCAGCCGGCGCTGTCCACGGCGCCGTGTACTTCAAGGCGCTGGATGACGCTGCCTTCTTCGCCGTGAGCTCGTTGGTTGACGATGTGTTCATGCTGACGGTGTCGTTGAACGCCTACCTGACCCGCCCCATTTCAGAAGGGGAGATGAAGGCCACCGGGCGCGTCGTCTATCGCTCTCGCCAGCTCTTCGTGGCGGAGGCCGAGCTGGTGGACTCGGACGGCCGCGAGATCGCCCGCGGCAGCGGGACGTTCATGCGCAGCTCCATCCCCTTTTCGGCAGAGATTGGGTACGAGTAGGCTACCCGACTCTGGAGCTTGACAACTGCAGGAATGGTATATACACTAGGTATACGATCCATGGAGATCACTGAGGTCGAGTGGGCAGAGGGGGTGCGAGAGAAGGTCATCAGGAAGCACCAGCTCGATCCGGAAGAGGTGGAGGACAGCTTCTTCGAACCGGGGGTGAGGGTGCAACGGGGTCGTTCCGGCCGATACGTGCTGTGGATGCAGAGCCCGGCTGGCGTGTACCTCCTTGGCATGTTCGAGTACCAAAAAGGCAAGGCCACGATGATCACAGCACGACGCATGACCGACGCTGAACGGCGGCGGTTCCGGGAGTGGAAGTAGGGAGGAGGCCAATGGAGAAGCTACCAAAGTTCAAGAGCGCTGAGGAAGAGGCCGAGTTCTGGGAGACGCACAGCCCGCTAGACTTCGCGGATGAGTTTGAGGAGGTCAAGGAGCCGGTCGTCGACCGGCGCGGTCGGAAGAAGGGTATCTACATCCGTGTTGACCCAAGTGCCATCGCGGCGGGGAGAAGGATCGGAGCGGAACTCGGACTCGGATATCAGACTTTGTTTCGGATGTGGATCATGGAAGGCCTGGGGCGATATCTGACGGAAAAGGACCCGGTGGCCGGTGTTGTCTACCGCCGTATCTCTGAGATGTTCACCAGCCTGCCAGAAGAAGAACGCGCCAGACTAGTTCTCTACTACCAGCGGGCAGAGAAGGCTGCGGCGGACCATCCAGAACCTCGTTTCGGCAGCTACTCGGATAAGTACTCCAAGTCGTGATGAAGATCGTGGCCGCCGCCCCTCCCGCGAAGCCGGGGCTTGGCGGAAATCCGACTTCGCGGCATGCCTAAGGGGGGGCTTCCAGCGCCATGCTTCCCCTAACCGACCTCTCCCCTCTCCTCCCGGTCCTCCGTGAGCGCCCCTTCGGGCTGATCACCGACCTCGACGGCACGATTAGCCCCATCGCCGCAACGCCGGCCGAGGCCGTCGTCTCGCCCGTCTGCCGGCGTCACCTGGAGGCCATCGCCGGCTGGGCGGCCCTGGTGGCGGTGGTCAGCGGCCGCACGGTCGAGGCCGCCCGCCGGATGGTAGCGCTGGACGGCATTGTCTACGTAGGTCTGCATGGCTTCTCGCTGGCCCTGCCGCCGGTCTGGAGCGAGGCGGCGGCTGCGACGTACGCCACGCTGGCCGGCGGCGTCCTGGACGAGCTACGGCGAGGCATCGCCGTGGCCGGCGTCGTCTTCGAGGACAAGGGGCCCCTCATCGCCGTGCACTACCGCCGGGCCGCCGAGCCGCCGGCCGCCCGTAAGGCGATCCTGGAGGCCATCGCCGCCACGCCCGCCGCGCGCCGTTTCGCCATCCACGAAGGGAAGATGGTCGTAGAGCTGCGGCCGCCGGTCCCCGCCGTGCACAAGGGGACGGTCGTGCTCCACCTGGCAGGGCAGTATTCCCTGCGCTCTCTGCTCTATCTGGGTGATGATGAGACCGATGTCGATGCCTTTGGCGCCGTGCGGGACGCGGCGCCATTTCGCGGGGCGGCTGTGGTGGTGGCCGGTGAGGAAGCGTCCTCGGAGGTGCTGGAGGCGGCGGACTACCGGGTGGAGGGTGTGGCCGGCGTCGAGTGGCTTCTGGGGGAGGTCGCCGGCGTCCTAGGGGCGTAGCCGTCTGAGGCGAGATAGGGCCATGAGGTCGCGGAACTGGCGTTCCATCCAGAAGGTGACGTCCTCCTCCTGAACCACGCGGCGCATGGCCGCCGCCCGCCGTCGCCGCTCGTCGGGGTGCATGCTGAGGGCGGCGTGCAGGGCGCGCACCGTCCCCTCCAGGTCTGTGGGGCAGACGGACAGGGCGTAGGGGCTGAGCTGCTCGTGCGCGCCGGCCATCTCCGATAGGAGCAGCACGCCGTCGCGTGTGTTCACCAGCGGTCCTTCCTTGGCGACCAGGTTCATGCCGTCGACCAGAGGGTTCACCAGCAGGATGTCGTACAGCCGCATGGCGGCGATGGCCTGCGCGTAGTTCTCTTCGTAGAATACATGGATGGGCTGCCAGTCGTCGGTGCCGTACTCGTTGTTGATGGCGTTGACCATCTCGAAAAGCTCATCGGTGTAGGTCTGGTAGACCGGCAGCTCCGTGCGCGACGGCACCAGGAAGGCCAGGAAGGCCACCTGCCCCCGCCTCTCTGGGTAACGGTCCAGAAGGCTCTGGTAGGCAAGGAAGCCGCGGATGACGTTCTTGCTGGGCTCCGCCCGGTCGACCCGCACGATGGTGAAGGGGCGGATCAGGGGCCGGAGCACCGCTTCGCACTCTGCGACCTCGGGCGAGGCAGCGACGCGAGTCAGGCCGGCCGCATCGACGGAGATGGGGTAGTTGGTCACGCGGGTTAGCCAGCCGTCGCGGGTGACGGTGCAGGCGCGATAGTCCACGCTGGCCCCTTCCACGAAGGCCTCGCAGCCGTGCAGGAAGTTGCGCACATCGCGCATGGTTTGTAGGCCGACGATGTTGGCCGCGCACAGCTTTTCGTGGATCTCGCGGCGCATGAAGGCGGGCAGGATCCCCCAGTAGCCCGGCCCCGGCCAGGGGATGTGGGTGAAGTGGAGGATGGGAGCGTCGGGCAGAAGGCGGCGCAGCTCGCCCGGCACCAGGTAGAGGTGATAGTCGTGGATGAAGATGAAGGGCGGGCGCGTGTCGCGCTGGGCCTCTTCGGCCAGGGCGTGGGCGAAGGCCTGGTTCACCGGCACGTAGCCGTCCTCCCAGGCTTCGTACGTGGTGCGGTCGATGTTAGGAGCGCGCGGGGTGTTCCACATGTAGTGCTGGAGGAACCAGAGCAGCGGGTTGCAGAACGAGAAGTAGAACCGCTGGTAGGTGGGGCGTGGCACCGCCACGAAGCGGAGGTAGATCTCCTGGTCGGGCAGGGGCACCCGCACGGGCCCGCCGGCCGCCGCCTGCTGGCGGTCGGCCTCGCTCATGGCGCTGGCCAGCCAGGTCAGGGGGATGAAGCGGCTGATGGAGGTGAGGGCGGTGACCAGGCCGCCGCTACCCCGCTGCGGCGTGACGGTGCCGTCCGGGTTCGTGACGAAGGAAACGGGGCCGCGATTGCTGGCGAAGATGGGACGGCGCTCGGCCAGGACGCGCTGGCACAATCCTCGGAAGCGGTCTTCCCTCTTGCCGAAGTACGAGAGCGTTGTCACCATGGAGCCCTCGTGCCAGCATGCCCGAAGCGCGCAAAGGTGTCAACCGAAGCGTTCGGCCTTACGCCGCATGGTACAATCAGCGGCGGATCGGCAGGGGAAGCGATATGCGCGAACAGGGCCCCCAGATGCTGCGCTGGTGGCTCCAGAGGCACCGCCGGGAGGGAAGCGTTTGAACGACCTGGCTGTTGCCTCTCTCATCTTCTCGCTGACCTATCTCCTTATCGTCTCCGAACGCGTCCACAAGACGGCTGCCGCCCTGGCCGGCGGCGTGGCGATGGTCGTCTTCCGTGTGCTGGACCAGCAGGAGGCCTTCGCCGCCATAGACCTCAATGTCATCTTGCTGCTGGTGGGGATGATGGTGATCGCGAATGCCTTGGGGGAGACGGGCGCCTTCCAGTGGCTGGCCATCCGGTTGGCCAAAGCAGCGAGGGGACGTCCGATCCTCGTCCTTGTGCTGCTGGCCGCCGTCGCCGCGGTGGCGTCGGCCTTCCTGGACAACGTCACCACCGTTGTGCTCATGGCGCCCGTCAGTCTGTTCGTGGCCGACATCCTCGGCGTGAGCCCCCTGCCGTTTCTCATTACGCCGGTCCTGGCGTCCAACATCGGCGGTACGGCCACCCTCATCGGCGATCCGCCCAACATCCTGATCGGGAGCGCCGCCGACCTAAGCTTCGTGGACTTCGTCGTCCACGTCACGCCCATCGCCTTAGCCATCTTGGTCGTGTACCTGGGCTCCGTCTTCCTGCTCTTCCGGCGCCAATTGACGGCGTCGCCTCAGGCCATGACGCGGGTGATGCAACTGGACGAGAGCGAGGCGATCACCAACCGGCCCCTGCTCTACAGGTCGCTGGGCATCCTGAGCCTGGTGGTCCTGGGCTTTCTCCTTCACGGCCCGCTGCGGGTGGAGCCAGCCACCGTAGCCCTCGCTGGCGCCACCGTCCTCCTCGTAGTCGGCGGCATCCATCCCCGCGAGGCGCTGCTGGAGGTGGAGTGGGCCACCATCTTCTTCTTCGTGGGGCTATTCATGGTGGTAGGCGGCGTGCAACAGGCTGGCCTGCTGGAGGACATCGGGCAGGCCATGGGCAACGCCAGCGGCGGTCATCTCTGGGCGGGAACGATGCTGGTGCTGTGGCCGGGCGCCGTCCTGTCGGGCATCGTGGACAACATTCCGTTCACGGCGGCGATGGCGCCGGTGGTGGAGAAACTGGGACAGGACCTGGGCGTCCAGAGCTCGGCGGACAACCCGCTGTGGTGGGCACTGGCGCTGGGCGCCGGTCTGGGGGGCAACCTGACCCTGGTCGCGGCTTCGGCCAACGTCTACGTGGCGGGCGTCGCCGAGCGGGCCGGGTACCGGATCAGTTTCCTGGAGTTCCTAAAGTACGGGGGCTTGGTGACGCTGGTGTCGCTAACGTTGGCGACCGCCTATCTGTGGTTGCGCTACCTACTCTAGAGGGTAGGCTTGTGGGCGAGGGATGACACCGCTATTATGAATGCGGGCCCCCGTAGCTCAGTTGGATAGAGCGCCGGCCTCCGGAGCCGGGTGCGTGGGTTCGAGTCCCGCCGGGGGTACCAGGTCTTGGTCGAGAGTGATGTCAGGAGGTGAACTCCCCTGAGCAGGGAGCAACGACGACGCAGAAGACTGAGAGGGAGCTTGCGGCGGGAGCCGCTGGCTGCCCATACGCAGACGAAGGCGCCCTTCCCGATATCGCTTCTATTCAATGTTAAGTTGTTCTACTGGGTAGCGCTGGTCATCATGGTGGTCAGCGTTGTCGCGGTTGGCCTCTTGCGCACCAGCACGAAGGGCAGCACCTCGAAAACAGCCACGCCGGCGGCATCGGCGGAGGTGACGGAGACGCCGGCGCCGGGCGAGCAGCGCCAGGTCAAGACCTACGCCGCCGAGCCGGCCATGAGCATCGATCCCGCCAAGCAATACACCGCGGTCATCCAGGTCGAAGGTAAGGGTGCGATCACCCTGGAGCTCTTTGCCAGCGAGGCCCCGCACGCGGTCAACAGCTTTGTGTTCCTGGCCCGCGACGGCTTCTACGATGGCCTCACCTTCTTCCGGGTGGAGGCGGGCTTTGTGGCCCAGGCGGGCGATCCCACTTGCACGGCCGATCCCACCGTGACTTGCACCGGCACCGCCGGCCCTGGCTACTCGCTGGCGCGAGAGGACAGCGGCCACAGTCACGATGCGGGAGTCCTGGCTATGGCTGCGCCGCAGGTCGGTGACGTGGTTAGCGGGAGCCAGTTCTACATAACGTATACAGCACAGACCTATCTAGACGGGAAAGATACCGTTTTTGGGAAGGTGACGGGCGGGCAGGACGTGCTGGACGCGCTGTCTGCCCGCAACAGCCGCGACCCGGCGGCTGGTCCGGGCGACACGATCAGCTCGATCACCATCCAGGAAAGCTGACGGCCGGGAGGCGATGAAAGAAGAACAAGCCAGCCACACGGCTGGCTTGTTCTCTTGATGGCGCTATGAGCTAGTGAACCATGGAGGAGCCGCTGGGTGGAGGCGGTGCTTTTCCTTCATCGCTGCGGCTTTCCAGGTTCGTGTCGCCTTTGGGCTCGAGCTTGCCCGGCTCTTGTTCCTTCTGCCCGTCGCGCAGCTCACGGCGAAACTCGCGAATGCTTCGGCCGAGGGCGCCGCCCACGTCGGCC
This sequence comes from uncultured Chloroflexia bacterium, assembly GCA_963701285.1. Classification (GTDB taxonomy): domain Bacteria; phylum Chloroflexota; class Dehalococcoidia; order SM23-28-2; family SM23-28-2. Next base: position 1,750,940 of record OY969584.1, read on the forward strand.
ACGCGGCTCACGCCAAAGATGAGCAGCAGGACAACAATGATGAGCCCGATCTTCTAGGGGTCCTATTTGCTGAAACACGAGTGCCGGCATTCCTTTCTTCCTTCCCGTCCCCGCTCAGGATAGCACCAACCGTCAAGCGGCAGCAACCCGGTCGCTGCTACCCCCGCTCCGCTCCTCGTTCGATGAAGAACATCATCCCCAAGAAGAGAGCGGCGCCGGCCGAAGCGACAAGCCCAGCCAGCCACAAACCACCCACGAAGGCCAGGATAGCGACGGCCGCCGCCAGACCCATGCCAGACACGGCCACTATTCGGCCAACCAGCAGTGAGAGGGCTATTCTCTGCTTGTACATGTCGCCCTTGAACCTACTGGATGGCGATGAGCTCCACGTCAAACGTCAGCTCGGCGTTGGCAGGAATGACGGGCGGGTAGCCGGCCGTGCCGTAGGCAAGGTCGGCCGGGATGATGAGACGACGCTTGCCGCCGACCTTCATCGTTGCGACACCCTCGTCCCACCCCTTGATGACCTGACCCTGGCCGATGGTGAAAGAGAAAGGCTGGTTGCGGTCTACGGAGCTGTCAAACTTAGTACCGTCGGCCAGCCAGCCGGTGTAGTTCACCACTACCGTCTGGCCCGTTTGAGGCGAGCTCCCGCTGCCGACCTGGATGTCGATGTAGCTGAGGCCGCTGGGCGTGACTGTCGGCTGGCCAGAGACGGCGGGGGCCCCACCCTGCGCCTGGGGGGTCGGCGTCTGCCCAGCGGTTGGCGTCTGCCCAGCGCCGGTCGCGCCACCCAGCGCGGCATCGATCTTCTGCTTGAACACAGAGAAGGGCTGCGCACCCGAGAGGTAAACGCCGTTGACGAAGAAGGTAGGAACGCCATACTGTGTCAGCCCCAGGGCCTGCGCGTACGAGTTCATGGCCTGGGTGTCCTTCTGAATGTCCTGCGCGTGCTGGCTGCTGTCCAGGCACTGGTTGAAGACGGTCGTATCCAGGCTCAGCTGGCTCGCGTAGGTCTTGAGGCTCGCCACGTCCAGGGCCGACTGGTTTGCGTACAGTAGGTCGTGGTACCCCCAGAACTTGCCCTGGTCGTTGGCACACCTGGCGGCCTCGGCGGCCTTCTGAGCGTACTGGTGCGAACTGAGGGGGAAGTCGCGGAACACGAACTTGATCTTGTCCCCATATGCCTGCTGGAGCTGGTCCTGCGTTTCATCACGGAAACGCTTGCAGTACGGTCACTGGTAGTCGCCGAACTCGATGACCGTGACCTTCGCGTCTGTCGCGCCCCACGAAGGGTCGCCGCCGTCGCTGACGGTTATCGCCGGCAGAGCTGTGGGCTGCGGCGTGGCCGTGGCCTTGGGAGTGGTGGTGGGCTGAGCGACCACCGCCGTCCCGTCGCCCCCGCCTCTGGTCATTTCGCCGGTAAAGAAGCCCGCCACAAAGAGCCCCGTGGCCACCACGGCCAGCGTCACCGCCGTCACGGCCGCCCAGGCTATATGCGGCTGTATCCCCCCACCGGGCGCCTGTCCTCTCTCCGCCATATGTCCACCCCTTCCCTTGCCAGGAAACGCCGCCGTTACCGCTCAATCGGGTCTCGTTTCTGGCACTCAGTGTGTTGCTGGGCCAGACCCATGATATCACGAAAGTCGCGTAGGTTGGAGCGTCTAGAAGATGGGCAGCTCTATGCCCTGTGCCGACGTAGCCTCCAGGCTACGGTGCCGGCACCGGCGACAGTGGCGAGGGCGGCCGCCGCCAGCAACCCGTAGACCCACCACGAGTTGCCGCTGTCGCCGCCGCTGGGGGCAGGCGCGATGACGTCCTGCCCGGCGGCATCGGGGGCGGGAGCGATCAGTTGCGATCCGGACGCGTCGCCTAAGGTCTCTTCAGTCACGGGTTGCCGCTCCTGGACTGGCCCGACTTCGTCCGGAGCGGGGTCAACGTCATCCGGCGCTGGGGCGATGAGCGCCGGCGCGGACGAGTCGTCTTGCGGCGCTGCGGTAGGGACAGGTTCCCGCTCCTGCGCGGACGCTGTGCTTGCACCGACGTATGCTATTGATCCCAGAGCCGCCAGGGCGACGGTTAGAAGGAAGGCCGGCCAAACCCTCCCGGTGGCGTTGGGAAGCGTGCTCATGGTTTGCTCCTTTCCTGAGTGTCTTTATTCCGCCACCCTTAGGACGCCACGGCGGCCGAAAAAGTTCCTCTCTTCACAATCACCTGTGCCCTCTGGGTCCGGGGTGTGGCTGCGCAAAGGACTGCGGCTGGCTTGTCTGCGGATCCGAGCCTACAAGGGACTGGCTACGTCTCGGCGGGAGGCAGGCATTTGCGGTGGATCAACGCGGAGCGACGCTATGGTCGGGGTGGGCGGATTCGAACCGCCGACCTCGTGGTCCCAAACCACGCGCTCTTACCTGGCTGAGCTACACCCCGGCGCCAAGCCCAGCCTACATCGAGGCTGGAGGCGGGTCAACGGGTGCGGTGGGGGTGATGGGAGTGCCCTGGAACGTGCGAGGCTCGTGCCCCAGGTTATGGGTGACGGTGCCGGGCAGGTCGGAGTTGATGGCCTCCAGGAAGACATCCACCAGATGGGGGTCCCACTGGCTGCCGGCGCCGCGCCGCAGCTCGCGGATGGCCTGGGCACGGCTCATGGCGGCTCGATAGGGCCGGTTCGTGGTCATGGCGTCGAACGCATCGGCGATAGCTACTATGCGCGCTCCCACGGGGATGTCATCGGCGCGCAGGCCGTCGGGGTAGCCCTGGCCGTCGAATCGCTCGTGATGGTGGTAGACGATGGGATAGGCATCGTGCAGGAAGCCTACCCGCTTGCAGAGCTGGCCGCCGATGTAGGGGTGGAGGCGGATCTCGGCCCACTCGGGCGCCGTGAGCTTGTCCGGCTTCTTGAGGACGGCGTCGGACACGCCGATCTTGCCTACATCGTGGAGGGCGGCGCCGCGGCGAATGATCTCTCTGTCCGCGTCGGTTAGGCTCAAAATCGCGGCCACCAGCTCGGCGTAGCCGGCCAGATGGCGGCAGTGGTCGCCGGTGTAAGGGTCGCGGCTTTCGATCGCCTCGGCCATAGCGAAGACAGTGTCCAGGGCGAGGTCCTTGAACAGCCCGCGGTGCCGTGCGTTCTGTATGCACACCGAAAGCTGGTTCGCGAAGCGAGCCGTCTGGTCCAGGTGCTCGGCCGTAGAGCTGTTCTGGTCAAAGCTGGCCATGAGAGCGCCGATGCAGTGTCCATCGCCCATGATGGGCGCTGCCATGGCGACGGCGTCCCTTCGGCGAGCGGCGATAGTGTCCAGGCCACGGAGGATGTCCTCGCTGGCGACGGGCTGGCAGTTGGTTATCGCCCAGGCCGCCACAGACTCGCCCGCCTCCAGGTGATCCAGCAGCTCGCCGGTACGGGCTAAGTCTCCGCCGCGGCTACCGTAGACGCTGGCCAGAGCTAGATTCATCGGGTCGTCGGTCGGTACCACCACGGCGCAGGTCTTGGCTTGCGTCAGCTCGCCGAAGAGGCGGGCGGTAAGCTCCATGAGCTCGTGTTCGCCGCTGCCGCTGAGGACGGCGGCGTCGATGATTTGGAGGGCGCGCACCTCGGCGGCGAAGTGCTCCTGCAGGGCCCTCGTCTCCCGCAGGACCTGTTCGCTGTGGCGGGTCTGACCTTTGGCGGCCAGCACTCGCCGCTGAGCCGCTTTCAGACGCTCGTTGACCTTCGTCAGCTCCTCGTTGCGCTTGCGCAGGCGGGCATGGGCGATTCCAACCATCAAGGCGACCGCCACGAAGTAGAAGATTCGCGGCAACCAGTCGCCCACCGCCTGGTTGTTGCCGGAGGCCACATCCAGGGGCACATACGGCCCGATGAGCAAGCCAGCGGCGAAGCCGACCAGGGCGCCGGCCAGCGGTCCGAACCAGAAGGTGGCCATCAGGATCGGCACCCAGAAGATCTGCGGATTGAACTTGCTGATGCCGCCGGCCAGATAGATGACCAGCACGCACATCATCAGCAGCAGGCCCACCGCGGCCACCCGGGCGCCGGTTGCCGCGGTCAGACGCTGGAGAGGCGGGTTCAAAGACAGCTCCTCGATGCGGCGCGCGAGCCAGCTGCGGCGCCCGTTGCCGCCTCGGGAGTTGCCTCCCTTGGCCCGATTCTTGCTACCGTTGTTGTTGTTCATGTCCGTATCGTGCCCACAGTCGTCTGTCTGCTCAGCCACAGAGCCGTCAGCCCGTGTGCCGCGGCGGCGCCTAGCCGAAGGCGTCCGCAACCGGAGAAAAAAAGCCCAGCACGCTGAAGCCCAGCGCCGACAAGAGCCCTACGCATAGCAGGGCTACGAATGCGATGATGAGCGTGACCTCGGTAAGGGTCTGGCCTTCCTCTCGGCTCGCTAGGCCCCAGATACGCAGTGGCAGCGAACCCAACTTCACATAACTCATGACACTGCTCGTAAAGTAGGACGGGGCCTAGCTGGGGTGTGTTACGTGGGCTCGGCCGAGGAGGAGGTGAATATCGTGTAAAGCCTGCTGGGTGAGGTGGCGCTCGATCCCCTCCAGGACGTCGAGGGTGGCGCGGGGGTTGACGAAGCTGGCGGTGCCGACCTGAACGGCGGCGGCTCCGGCCAGGATGAACTCGATGGCGTCCTCGCCGGTCATGATGCCGCCACAGCCGATGATGGGTACGTCCACGGCCTCGGCGACGAGATAGACCAGACGGAGGGCGATGGGCTTGAGGGCAGGGCCCGACAGGCCGCCGAACGTCCAGCCCAGGACGGGGCGGCGGCTCTGGGCATCGATGGCCATGGCCGGGAAGGTGTTGATCAGCGTGAGCGCGTCGGCGCCGGCCTCGACGACGGCCCGCGCCACGGCGACGATGTCGGTGACGCTGGGGCTTAGCTTGACGATAACGGGGAGGGTCGTCTCTTGTCGCACCACGGAGGTGACGGCAGCGGCCATCTGGGGATCGGTGGCGAAGTCCAGGCCGTGGGCGAGATTGGGGCAACTGATGTTGAGCTCCAGGCCGGCTACACCGACCACCCCGTCCAGCAGGCCGGCGAGACGGGCGTAGTCGCCCGCGCTCTCGGCGGCGATGTTGACGATGACCGGCACGCGCCAGGTGGCCCAGATGGGGGCCATGTCGCGGATGAGGGCTGTCACGCCGATATTCTGCAGGCCAATGGAGTTGAGCATGCCGGCGGCCGTCTCGACGGTGCGCGGCTGGGGGTTGCCGCGGCGACGCCGCAGGGTGGTACCCTTGCAGACGATGGCGCCCAGGCGCTGGATGTCGATGGTCTTGGCCAGCTCCAGCCCGTAACCAAACGTGCCGGAGGCGGCCATGACCGGGTTGGCCAGCAGGAGGCCCCGCTTACGGTGAGGGGCCAGCTCGACGGCGAGATTCACGACGTCCTATATCCTCCGCGGGCCCATTATACCAGCGCGAAGGAGAAGAGAGGCCGTTTGCCGCTTGGCCGCTGCCGGCGTGCGAGGAACCGGCTAGGAGACAGTAAGAAAAAGGGGCACGCCAGCGAGCGGCGCACCCCTCAAGCCAGCTTTCCGGTTGCGACTAGGTCAGGCGGGTCTTTGCGGCCTCCCCAGCGGGGGCTACCGCCACTCCCTCTTCCTCGCGCTCACCGGCGGGAGCGCTGACGCTGCGCGAGCGGCCCCACTGGCCGTAGGCCAGCTCAGAGAGAGGCTCGTCTTCCCACAAGAAGTCGCCGGCGGAGTTGCGGAACTCCTTCTGGGCGCCGCACAGCTTGCAGATGCCCATGCTGGTGGCCCCGTGTGGGCTTTCGATGAGCCAGTGGTGCCGGCACGTAGGCTGTGCCGCCACCTCGTCCAGAGTGCTAACCGCCACCTCAACCATCTCAACAATCCTCCGTCCGTCGTGATGTTAGACGTTTGCTAACATAGATACGTTACAGATCCGTGTTTGGATCGTAATCTTGGGGCAGTTGGTTTGTCAAGATTGTGGCGCTTTATATATTTTAGAATTGACTAACATCCCATCTTCTGCTACTATCGCGGTAGTGGATGCGGTAAGTTACAATACTAACGTAGAAACCGGCACGGAGGTTCCCCGACGATGGGGGGCTCCGTGACGGCGACCATGGTGATGCAGACCACCAAGAGCCAGATCCTCGCCCTGCTGAAACGCAGTGGCGGCAGCACAGTAGAGGAGTTGGCGTCCTCTTTGAGCCTTGCCCGGATGACCGTGCGTCAGCACCTGGCCACCCTGGAGCGCGACGACCTGGTGGCGGCCCGCGAGGTGCGGCGCGCGACGGGCCGGCCTCACTTCTTCTATACGCTCACCGACAAGGGCGAGGAGACCTTCCCCAAGCGGTACGACCGCCTGGCCGACATGATCATCGAGGAGGTCGCCCTTCTGGATAGCAGCGAGATCGAGGGCCTCTCCCCGGCCGAGAAGAAGAACCTTCTCTTCCGCAAGCTGGCCCACCGCATCGCCCAGCAGTACGCCTCGCGGGTGGAGGGCAGGCCGCTGGAGGAGCGGGTGCAGACTGTGGCGGAGATCCTCCAGTTGGAGAGCGGCTTCGCCGAGTGGCGGAAGGTGGAGAGCGGCTTCGAGATCGTCGACTACAACTGCGCCTATCGCAAGGTGGCCGAGAACCAGGACGACCTTTGCGCCTGGCATCTGCAGCTCCTGAACGAGCTGTTGGGCGGCGGGGTGCGCTCCTCGCAGGGCCAGAGCCGGGGCAGTGACCTGTGCCGGTTCGTGGTGGAAGGCGGCGACTCCGTGGCTGAGCCGCGGGAACGAGGGATGGCACAGTGAGTGCAGACGGGAACAAGGGCGGCCCCAGCGAAGAGGCGATCCTGGCTGCCCTGCGCAATATCCAGGACCCCGACCTGAATCGGGATATCGTCAGCCTGGGCTTCGTCAAGGACGTCAATATCTGTGGCGGCAACGTCGCCTTGAAGATCGTCCTCACCACACCCGCCTGCCCGGTGCGCGACCTGATGCAGCGCCAGGCGGCGGAGCTCGTAGGGGCGCTGCCCGGCGTGGAGAACGTGAAGGTGGAGATGGAGGCCGACGTGCGGGCCCATTCGCCGACCATGGGGCCGCGGCCGGTCGAGGGCGTGCGGAACATCATCGCTGTGGCGAGCAACAAGGGCGGCGTCGGCAAATCGACCGTGGCCGTCAACCTGGCCGTGGCCCTGGCCAAACACGGCGCTCGCGTGGGCCTGCTGGACGCCGATATCACTGGCCCCAACGTCCCGACTATGGTCGGCCTGAAGGCCGGCCATCAGGCGGACATCGGCCTCTCGCCGGTGGAGCGGTTCGGGGTGAAGGTGGCGTCCATCGGCTTCGTGCTGAAGCCAGGGCTGGCCGTCATCTGGCGTGGCCCCATGATCGGCAGTGGCGTCCGCCAGCTTCTCCACGACCTCCCCTGGGCCGAGGACGGTGACCTGGACTACCTCATCATCGACCTGCCGCCCGGCACCAGCGACGCCCCCATGAGCATGGCTCAGGAGGCGCCTATCGCCGGGGCGGTCATCGTTACGACGCCCCAGAGCGTCTCCCTGGAAGACGCCACCAAGGCGGTGATGATGTTCGAGAAGCTGAACGTGCCTGTCTTCGGCGTGATCGAGAACATGAGCTACTTCGTCTGCCCCCACTGCGGCGAGCGCACGGACATCTTCGGCCACGGCGGCGCCCGCGAGGCCGCTGAAGAGCTGGGCCTGGACTTCCTGGGGGAGATCCCGCTGGATGCGGCCGTGCGCGAGGGAGCCGACCAGGGCGTGCCCATTGTGGAGCGCGATCCCGGCTCGCCGGTGGCGCAGCAGTTCATGGTCATCAGCGAGCGCATCGCCGCCCGAGCCAGCGTCCAGCGCTTCTTCGAAGGCGCGACCGTCGCCTAGAGCCCCCGTCTACGCTCCGAACGGCCTTTCCGGCGCCGCGAGGCGGCTCACCCTCCCGTCGAGGCGGAAGGCCTTTTCTTTGTCTGCCGAGATACGACCACTTGCCGCATAGCGGCAGTTGTGCTACTCAGTAAGTATGAGTCGGCGCGTCGTCGGACTAATGGTGGCGATGGGCATCGCGGTGCTGGCGGTGGGGTGTGGCTCCGGGGGTGGCAGCACCTCGCCCACGGCGACCGCCTCGGCGCCGGCCACGTCTGCGGCAGGGAGCCAGACGCCGGCCACCTCCGTCCCGCGTTCGGAGCTATCGCTGCGCGGGGAGGCCGTGGAGAGGGTGGCGGATACCACTGCCCAGCGGGTGACCTGGGCCGACGGCACGGTGTACGAAGATACCCTGCCGATCCTCATCCTGCGCACGCTGGGCACGCCCGACGCGCCCAGCGGCCGGCGGGTTGTGGCGGGCTGGCTGGAGGACGACCGCTGGCAGGTGACGATCTACATCCGGCTGGAGGACCAGTCCACCGACCCGCCCACGATCACGGACCTGCGCGGCGAGTTCTACTACAGCGAGAGCTCCGGCACCTTCGAGGCGGCGAACGGCCGGGCAGCCTTCGCCCTCACCGGGCGCGATCCCTGCGCCTCCGGCCAGCCGGCCAGCGACCTCTGCCCACTCGATAAGGCGATCGGCTCCCAGTAGGGGCGCTGCCTGCTAGAGCAGATCGGCCCACCGTAGGGGCGCTGCTCGCTGCGCCCAGAACAACCCGCTCATGGTGAGCCTGTCGAACCACGAGCGGGTGACATGCGCCGCTCGTCCTTCGACAGGCTCAGGACGAGCGGTCTTGGTTGGACGCCGCCTCGGCCAGGCGCTGGCGGGCGATTTCCGCGTACGCGGCCACGACCTCGATCAGCACCCAGCGGCGGCCGTGCTTGCGGGCGGCGAGGGCGAGCGTGCCGGCCCCGCCAAACGGATCGAGGATCAGGTCGTCCGGGCTGGTGGCCACCAGCACCAGCCGCTCCACCAGGGCCAGTGGCTTCTGCGAGGGGTGCTTTCCGCAGGCCCGCTCCGCCGCCGGCGTGTAGGGGATCTCCCACAGGTTGCGCATCTGGCGGCCGCCGGCCATCTCCTTCGCGTCCCAGTAGTTGAACGTCCAGCGCTTGGCCCGCTGCGGCGTTTCGTTCACGGCCCAGATGATCTGCTCCGTGCTCTCGGTCAGCGTGCGGGCAGTGATGTTGGGCTGGGCGTTGGGCTTGAACCAGATGATGGAGTTGTTGATGCGGCGGTTCAGCACGTTCTGGAGGATGTAGCCGATCTGGTAGATGCTGTGGTAGGTGCCGAAGACGAGGATGTTGCCGTTGGGCTTCACCACCCGGCACACCTCGCGCAGCCAGTCGACGTTGAACCGGAAGAAGTCGTCGTGGCCGAAGCGGTCCCACTCCTCGGCCATGGTGACGTGCGAGCTGAAGGCCCAGCCCAGGCCCTTCTTGCCCTTGCGGCCACCGCCCGACGATATGCCGAAGGGCGGGTCGGCGATGCAGTGGTCGAAGCAGGCGTCCCGCCACTGGCGCATCACCTCCAGGCAGTCGCCGACATAGATATGGTTAGACAGGGGGTGTGTCGACACTCTGCTGGCCTCGCGGGGGTAACGGATCACTGGATATGGTACGTGATCGATAACCGCTTGTCAACGGGCGCACTAGAACACCTCCCGCAGCTCAAAGCGCGGGCCGTCTTTGCACACCAGGCGTACGCCGCGGCGGGTGAAGACGGCGCAGCTGTAGCAGACGCCGGTCCCGCAGGCCATCCGCTCCTCCAGCAGCACCTGCACCGGCTTGCGGCTCGCCTCCTGCCGCACGACGGTGGCCATCGCCCGGAACATAGGCGTCGGGCCGCAGGCGAAGACCTGGTCCGCCCAGGGGAGGTACTGCGGCAGCAGTTCGGTCACCGGGCCACGGTGCCCCGCCGAGCCGTCGTCAGTGGCGGTGACGACCTCGACCTCTGGCGGCAGGAGCGCTGTCGGGAAGAGGCGAGCGGCCGTCTTCGCGCCCTGGAGCAGGGTGAGGGAGCGGCCCTCCGTCGCCGCTTCGTCGGCCAAGGCGACCAGCGCCGCCACGCCGATGCCGCCGGCCACCAGCAGCAGGTTCTGGCTGGCCTTATCGACGGCGAAGCCGCGTCCTAGCGGTCCGAAGATGTCGATGGCGTCGCCTGGCTGGCGTTGCGCCAGCCACTCGGTGCCGCGCCCGCGGATATCGAACAGCGAGGCGAACTGGCGCTCGTCGCCCGTCTTGCGGAAGCGGTGGAAGCTCATGGGCCGCGGCAGGAGGGGGTCGTAGCCCTCGCCGCAGCGCATCATCAGGAACTGGCCGGCGCCTGCCGCCCGCCCCACGGCCGGCGCCGAGAGCCACAGGAGGTGCGTATTCTCGTAGGCCCGCTCGGAGGAGACGACGACGGCGCGTTCGAGGTGCATGGCTAGCGCTGGCGGAGATACTCGCGCAAGGGCTGGACGGAGTACTGCTGGTCGCCGTGGAGGAGGGCGTCGACGGCGGCGCGGGCGGTGTCCAGCGAGGTGAAGCAGGGGATGCGCTTCTCGGCGGCGGCGCGGCGGATCTCGAAAGCCGTCGCGCATCACCGAGGCCTGTCCGCCCTGGGGCGTATTGATCACCACCTGCACCGCCCCATCGCGGATGACGTCTACCACGTTGGGGTGGCCCTCTTCCAGCTTCTTGGTCACCATCTCGACCGGAAGGTGCACCGCCTGAATCATCGCGGCCGTGCCCTCGGTGGCGTAGAGCTGATAGCCATCGCTGGCCAGGGCGCGGACGATGGGCAGGGCCTCCGGCTTGTCGCGGTCGGCGATGCTCACCAGGATGCTCCCCTCTCTGGGCAGCATCAGCCCGGCGGCCGACAGGGCCTTGGCCAGGGCGGCCTCGAAGGTGTAGTCGACGCCCATGACCTCGCCGGTGGACTTCATCTCCGGGCCGAGGTACGTGTCCACGCCGATGAGCTTGGACATGGAGAAGACCGGCGCCTTGATGGCGACCAGCTTCTGCGGCCGGCCACAGCCCCGGCTCAGTAGCCCTGCTCGCCAGAGGCTCTTGCCCAGCATCACGTCGGTGGCCAGCTTGACCATCGGCACGCCGGTGACCTTGGAGATGAAGGGCACGGTGCGGCTGGCCCGCGGGTTGACCTCCAGCACGTAGACGGTGGAGCCGCCGTCGGCGCCGTCGGCATGATGACGTACTGCACGTTCATCAGGCCGCGCACCTGCAGGGCCGTGGCCGATGCGCACGGTGTAGTCGACGAGGGTGTCGATCTCCGGCTCGGTCAGGTTGACGGCCGGGTAGACGGCCATGGAGTCGCCGCAGTGCACGCCGGCCCGCTCGATGTGCTCCATGATGCCGGGGATGAGCACGTCTCGCCATCGCAGACGGCGTCCACCTCGACCTCCTTGCCCTCGAGGTACTTGTCGATGAGGATCGGGTGCTCGCTGCGCCAGCTCGCACGGCCTCGCCCATGTAGCGGACCAGCTCGCTCGGCGTTGTGGACGATCTCCATCGCCCGCCCGCCGAGGACGTAGCTGGGCCGCACCAGCACCGGGTAGCCGATGGTCTCGGCGACCACGCAGGGCGTCCTCGACGCGTGGTGACGCCGGCGCCCGGCGGCTGCGGGATGCCCAGGCTCGTCGAGGAAGTCCTCGAAGCGGCGCGCGGTCCTCGGCGAGGTCGATGGCCTCGGCGCTGGAGCCGATGATGGGCAGGCCGGCGCGGGCCAGCGGGCCGGCCAGGTTGATGGCCGTCTGCCCGCCGAACTGGACGATGGTGGGCGGCGCGGCGCCGTCGCCCGGCGCTTCGTTCTCCAGCATGTCGCGCACGCTCTCCTCGTCCAGCGGCTCGAAGTAGAGCCGGTCGCTGGTGTCGAAGTCGGTGGAGACCGTCTCCGGGTTGGAGTTGACCATGATGCTCTTGCAGCCGGCCTCCTGCAGCGCCCAGGCGGAGTGCACGCAGCAGTAGTCGAACTCGATGCCCTGGCCGATGCGGATGGGCCCGCTGCCGATGACCACCGCCTTGTTCGCCGGGCAGCGGCGCGGCCTCGTTCTCCTCCTCGTAGGTGCTGTAGAAATAGGGCGTGGCGGCCTCGAACTCGGCGGCGCAGGTGTCCACCATCTTGTAGACCGGCCGGATGCCCCACTCGTGGCGCAGCTCGCCGCACCTGCTCCGGCAGCCGGTCGGCCAGCGTGCCGATCTGGCTCGTCGGAGAAGCCCAGGCGCTTGGCCTCGCGCATCAGGTCGCGGGGTCAGCGGCTCGCGCCAGCAGGCGTCTTCTCCATGTCGACGATGTTCTGCAGCTTGTCGCAGGAACCAGGGGTCGATGCCTGGTCATGCGCGCAGATCGCTTCCGGCGGTCATGCCGCGCCGCAGCGCCGCCATGATCGCCCAGAGCCGCAGGTCGGTGGGCTCCAGCGGATAGCGCATCGAGGCTCGCCGTCCGCTGCCCAGTCGGCGGTCCTCCCACAGGAGCGTCTTGCTGCCGAACTCCAGCGAGCGCACCGCCTTCTGCAGCGCCGCCTCGAAGGTGCGGTCGATGGCCATGACCTCGCCGGTGGCCTTCATCTGGGTGCCGATGCTGCGGTCGCCGCAGGCGAACTTGTCGAAGGGCCAGCGCGGATCTTGACCACGCAGTAGTCCAGCGCCGGCTCGAAGGCGGCCATCGTCTTGCCGGTCACGGCGTTGGGGATCTCGTCCAGGCGCTTGCCCGACGGCGATCTTGGCCGCCACGCGGGCGATGGGATAGCCGGTGGCCTTGGAGGCCAGGGCCGAGGAGCGGCTGACGCGCGGGTTGACCTCGATGACGTAGTAGCTCGTCGAGCTGTCGGGGTCGAGGGCGAACTGGACGTTGCAGCCGCCCTCGATGCCCAGCGCGCGGATGATCTTGAGGCTGGCGCGTGCGCAGCATCTGGTACTCCTTGTCGGTCAGCGTCTGGCTGGGCGCCACCACGATGCTGTCGCCGGTGTGGACGCCCATCGGGTCGATGTTCTCCATGTTGCAGACGGTGATGCAGTTGTCGGCGGCGTCGCGCATCACCTCGTACTCGATCTCTTTCCAGCCCGACCAGGCACCGCTCCACCAGCACCTGGTGGATGGGGCTGGCGCGCAGGCCGCTCTGCGACGATGCGCTCCAGCTCCTCCATGGTGTGGGCGATGCCGCCGCCGGTGCCGCCCAGGGTGAAGGCGGGGCGGATGATCAGCGGGCAGGCCGATCCTGCCGGCGAACCCGTCGCGCCTCGTCCAGGCTGATGACGGTGACGCTCTCGCGGCACCGGCTCGCCGATGTCGCAGCAGCAGTCTGCTTGAACAGCTCGCGGTCCTCGGCCTTGCGGATGGTCTCGAGCGGCGTGCCCAGCAGCCGCACGTCGTACTTCTCCAGCACGCCGGCGTCGGCCAGCTCCACCGCCAGGTTGAGGCCCGTCTGGCCGCCCAGGGTCGGCAGCAGGCCGTCCGGCCGCTCGCGCTCGATGATGCGGGCGACGACCTCCACCGTCAGCGGCTCGATGTAGACGATGTCGGCGATGTCCTCGTCGGTCATGATGGTGGCCGGGTTGGAGTTGACCAGGACGGAGGTGACGCCCTCCTCGCGCAGGGCCTTGCAGGCCTGCGTGCCGGCGTAGTCGAACTCCGCCGCCTGGCCGATGATGATCGGCCCGGAGCCGATGATCAGGACCTTGGAGGGTTTAGTCATGGGTCGTAGGTTCCAGCCCGACCCCTCTCAAAGAGGCTTCGCACAACCGGCGGAGCTGGTGGTCGTCAATCTTCTCAGCATCGCCACCGACATACAGATAGTCCTTCATCTGGCGAGCCCGCACACCCTCTGGCAGAGTTTTCTCAGGATTGGTCTTTACCCGAAAGAACAGTTCCACGCCCCGCTGTTTGGTTCGCTGGGTGCCAAACACAGATCTTCCGAAGCAATAGATCGTCACCCATCCCTGATTGAAGCGAGTTTCGTAATTCCAGGAGTGAGAGACCGCCTCGAGCCGCTCTACGAGACTCCTGACGCTGTGCACATCCTCTGCAGACCACCCAAGTTCCTTGACATACCTTTCCCAGTTCCACTCCCTGCGCTGGCGGGGACCTCTGCCTGCAACCTTGCCAAAGAGGGCCGGTACAAAAATGTTCTGCTCTCTGGCGAGGTCGCGGAATCGCTTCAACTGGATCAGGTACATCTCGAAGCGCTCGCTAAATCGGTTCACAAACTCGACCGTTTTGAGGAGAGGTTCAGGCGGTTCATCTATCGCAATGATGAGCCTGAAGTGGCCCCTCTCGATGTTGACTGCGACCTGCTCAAGGAAGTACTCATAGGAGAAATCAGGCAGCAGTTCACTTGATTCTAGGAAGACACGCAGCGCCCTCTCTAGAGTGCAACCGCGATATTGTTCAGGGCATACGGAGCTGTTGAAGAACTTCTCCGCCTGCCGCTCCACGTCTGCGGCTATCCAGGCAGACATGTGCGCCGCGTACTCGAGAATCTGGCCAACAACTTCGCGGCGGGCCTCTGGGTTCCTCCTCAGCTTCGTCTCAACAACCGTGAGAAGCCCGTTGGGGTCGATGTACAGAATGTCCTCCGCCCCGCTGGCAAGTCCAACTTCGTGGCCGATGCAAAGTAGGGGCGGGCTGTTCAGATCAATCTCTTCTAGCGGCATCAGGTCTGGATGCTGTAGTAGGAATGTTTGCAGTTCGGCTTCTGTGGCAAAACCCTCCTCCAACTCGCGCACGCCGTCCGCATCTTGAACCAGTATCTTCATTCGCGCCTCCTCTCACGCCGCCATCCCGAACCTCACCCCGCCCACCACGCCCGCCGCCGGCGCTTGCCTCGCCTCGCGAAAGGCCCTTCTTGTCATCCCCTATGTCCCTCTGGCCCTTGGCCATTGACCCTCTGACCCTCTGGCCCCTTCCACCATCTCCAGGAAGCGGTCGAAGATGTACACGTTGTCCTGCGGTCCCGGCGACGCCTCCGAGTGGTACTGGATGGTGATCACGGGGAGCGACCGGTGCCACAGCCCCTCGACGGTGCCGTCGTTCAGGTGGAGATGGCTCACCTCGGCGCCGCCGGTCAGGCCGTCGGGGTCGAGGGCGTAGCCGTGGTTCTGGGAAGTTATGTACACGCGACCGGAGAGCAGGTCCTTCACCGGATGGTTGGCGCCGCGGTGGCCGAACTTGAGCTTGAAGGTGCGCGCCCCGAAGGCCCGCCCGATGACCTGGTGGCCCAGGCAGATGCCCAGCACCGGCACTTGCCCCATGAGGCCGGAGACGGTGCCCACCAGATAGTCCAGCAGGGCCGGGTCGCCGGGGCCGGGCGAGAAGACGATGCCGTCCGGCGCCAGCGATAGGACGTCCTCGGCGGTGGCCGTGCAGGGCATGGTGGTGACGGCGCACCCCCTCGCCCGCAGCAGGCGCATGATGTTGTACTTGACGCCGCTGTCCACCACGACGATGCGATGGCGCGCGGCGTCGGGCCCTTCGGCTCCGCTCAGGGCAGGCTGCCAGTCGTACGGCTCCTCAGTGCTCACCTGCCGCACGAAATCGATGCTGCCGTAGCTGGGGGCGCCGCGCAGGCGGGCCAGCGCCGCCTCCGGCGTCTCGTCGCTGGTGATAGTGCCCGCCATGACGCCGGCCGAGCGCAGGCGGCGGGTGAGCGCCCGCGTGTCCACCCCGGCGAGGCCGGGGATGCCCTGCGACGCCAGGTAGTCGTGGAGGGTGCCGGTGCTCTGCCAGTGGCTGGGCAGCGGGCACTCCTCGCGCACCACGAAGCCGCGCACCTGGATGCGGCGCGACTCCACGTCGAGGGGGTTCACGCCGTAGTTGCCCACTAGGGGGTAGGTGAGCACCAGGATCTGGCCGGCGTAGGAGGGGTCGGTGAGCATCTCCTGGTAGCCGGTCATCGCGGTGGAGAAGACCACCTCGCCCTCGGCGCGGGCGGCGGCCCCAAAGGCGCGCCCGGCGAAGACGGAGCCGTCCTCCAGGACGAGGAGGGTCTTACCGGTCATGCCGAGCCCTCCCTGAGCGGGTAGATGCCGAGGAAGATGGTGGGCTGAACCTGGCCGCGGGGATGACGGTAGCCGCGGAAGGGCACGCCGGCCGGGATGACGAAGGCGTCGCCCGGCCCGAGCACGATGTCCTGCGGCTGGTCGCCGCGTAGCTCCAGCTTCAGTCCGCCCTGGAGCACGACGATAACGTCATCCACGTCCTTCCTATCGAGCGAGGGGTCTATCTGCTCTTGATCCTTGTAGATCCAGGCAGCCCGGAGACCAGGCAGCGACGCCACCGTGGCCACGCGGCCGTACGGCGTCTCGCTGTAGGTGAGGCCCTCGCCGGAAAGCAGGTTCATGGCGCCACGTCCCGGGCCCGGAAGGGCCGTCCGGTGAAAGGGGAGAGGGCCTTATCTGGCATCCAGTTCTTCCCTTGTCTTTCGTAGCTCATCCCTAATGCGTGCGAAGTCAATGTGTTTCAGTCCGATTCCTCTGATGATCGCTCCTTGGGCAGCTTCAATCTGACGCGAGACTGCTGCTTTGTCGGCGTCCCCGCGAACCCAGGCGGCGCAAAGAGGAAGGAGGAGAGCGAGTTCCCTCAAGGACAGTGGGTCCAGATACAGGGCGTTCGCGTTCCACCAGTCGCGGAAAAGCGTTACCTCGCGACCGAATTCTTCAATCGTGGAGGCATCTCGGCCTGCGTCAACAACAAAGGCTAGGCCCCCGATCTTCTGCGTCCATTCGAAACCCTGCTGGTGCACTGCGAGCCTCTTGTCGTAGAGGTTGACACGATAGGTCGCGTCTTCCCGGCGTCTCTCTAGGAGCAGGCTGAACATCTGGGTCACGAATGCGCCAGCCAGAGCAAAGCCGCCAGCCACCAGAGCGCCCTGGACGAACTCGCTCATCCTTCGTACACCACCTTCCCCCCGTACACCGTCGCCACCACGCGACCGCGCAGGCGGCGGCCGGCCAGGGGCGTGTTCTTCCCCTTCGAGGCGAGGCGCTCCGGCTCCACCGTCCAGTCCGCCTCGGGGTCGAAGACGGCCACGTCGCCGGGGGCGCCCACGGCCAGGCTCCCCAGGCCGGGCTCGACTCGCTCCAGCCCGAAGGCGCGCACCGGGCCCGCCGTCAGCTTATAGACCAACGTCGGCGGGTCCAGCCGGCCATCGTGCACGAGCGATAGGCAAAGGGCCAGCGCCGTCTCCAGGCCGCTGATGCCGAAGGCGGCGTAGTCGAACTCGCACAGCTTGTCCTCGATGGCGTGGGGCGCGTGGTCGGTGGCGATGGCGTCGATAGTGCCGTCCAGCAGGCCGCGCAGGCAGGCCTCGGCGTCGGCGGGCGTGCGCAGGGGTGGGTTGACCTTGGCGTTGGTATCGTAGGCCAGGCCGCCGGGCGATTCGGAGCCCGCCACCATCACCGCCTCGTGGGTCAGGGCCAGGTGATGGGGCGTGACCTCCGCGGTCACAGGCAAACCCCGCTCCTTGGCCCGCCGCACGAGGTCGACGCTGCCCGCCGTGCTCACGTGGGCGACGTGCAGGTGGGCGCCGGTGAGCTCGGCCAGGGCGATGGCGCGGGCGACGGCGGCCTCCTCGGCGGCGGCCGGGATGCCGCGCAGGCCCAGGCGGGTGGCCACCCAGCCCTCGTGCATGACGCCCTCGTGGGAGAGGGCTGGCTCCTCGCAGTGCTCCACCAGCGGCAGGTCGAAAGTCGAGGCGTACTCCAGGGCGTGGCGCAGGAGGCCGGCGTCGGCCACCGGCGAGCCGTCGTCGCTGAAGGCGATGGCGCCGGCCTGGGCCAGGTCGCCCATCTCCGCCAGCTCCTTGCCGGCGCGGCCGCGGCTGACGCAGCCGATGGGCAGGACGCGGACGTGGCCCTGGCTGCGGCCCGTGCGCAGGATGAACTCGACGACGGCGGCGCTGTCCACCGGCGGCTCCGTGTTGGGCATGCAGCATACGGTGGTGAAGCCGCCGCGCACCGCTGCCAGAGTGCCGGTGGCAATGGTCTCCTTGTGCTCGAAGCCGGGCTCGCGCAGGTGGCAGTGCAGGTCGACGAAGCCCGGGCAGACGAGGAGCCCCGTCGCGTCGATGGCGCGCTCCGCCCCGGGCGCTGCGTCCGGCCCCACGGCGGCGATACGCCCGTCGCGGATGACCACGTCGCCCACCAGGTCGAGCCCCCGGCCGGGGTCGAGGATGCGCCCGCCGCGGATGGCTATCGATTCGCTCATGGCCGTCTCCTGCGCCACAGGCTGTAGCGGAGGCCTTCAGGCCTCCATCGTGGCGACCTGAAGGTCGCCGCTACATGACGTGCTTGCTGCGCGGCCGTCATCTTCCCCTCGCCAGCAGGTAGAGCAGGGCCATGCGCACCGCCACGCCGTTGTTCACCTGCTCCTCGATGACCGAGCGAGCGCCGTGTGCCACCGCCGGCGATATCTCGATGCCTTCGTTCACTGGCCCGGGGTGCATCACCAGCACCCCCGGCTGGGCGCGGGCCAGGCGCTCCTCGTTCACCTGGTAGAGGCGGGCGTACTCGCGGATGGAAGGGAGAAGGCCAGCCTGCTGCCGCTCGAGCTGGAGGCGGAGGGTCATCACCACGTCGGCACCCTCGATCGCCCGGTCGAGGGAGGCCTCCACCTCCACCGGCGGCAGTCCCCACTCATCGTCCCGATGCTGGCCGGGCCGCAGGCCCCAGGGGAGGAGCGTCGGCGGGCCGCAGAGGACGACACGGGCGCCCATGGTGGTCAGGCCCCAGATGTTGGAGCGGGCGACGCGGCTGTGGGTGATGTCGCCCACGATGACCACCTTGCGGCCGCGCAGGTCGCCCAGGTGGCGGTGGATGGTGTAGGCGTCGAGCAGCGCCTGCGACGGATGGGCGTGGCAGCCGTCGCCGGCGTTGACGACGCTCATGTCGACGTGACGCGCCACGAGGTACGGCGCCCCCGAGTGGCGATGGCGCATCACCAGGAGATCGGCGCCGACGGCTTGGAGGGTGCGCACGGTGTCCACCAGCGACTCGCCCTTCTCGGTGCTGCTGCCGCTGGCGGCGATGCTGATGACGTCGGCGCCCAGGCTGCGTGCCGCCAGCTCGAAGGAGGAGCGGGTGCGCGTGCTCGCCTCGTAGAACAGGGTGACGACGGTGGTGCCGCGCAGGGTGGGCACGCGACGGATCTCGCGGCTCAGCACCTCCTTCATGGCGTCTGCGGTCTCGATCACCTGCTCGATCTCCTGGCGGCTGAAGTCGTCCAGGTCGAGGACGTGCCTTCGGCTCCAGGCGGGCAGGGCTACCTCGCTCTCGGCCTCCTGGCTTCGCGCGTGACCGGCTAGCTCTTGGCTCTTGGTTCCCACGCTTCTCTCCGCCATATCCTCACTCCGACTTCACCACTACCACCTCGTCGCGGCCGTCGATTTCCTCCAGGCGGACCTGAACCTCGTCGTGCCGCGCCGTAGGTGTGTTCTTGCCCACGTAGTCGGCGCGAATGGGCAGCTCGCGATGGCCGCGGTCCACCAGCACCGCCAGCTGGATCTGCTGCGGCCGCCCGAAGTCGATGAGGGCGTCCAGGGCAGCGCGAATGCTGCGGCCGGTGAACAGTACGTCGTCCACCAGCACCACCACCTTTCCTGCGATGTCGGTGGGGATCTCTGTGGGCTTGAGCTGGGGCTTCAGGTCGAGGTAAGAGATGTCGTCCCGGTAGAGGCCGATATCGAGAGCGCCGACCGGCACCGGGCGCCCCTCGAGGTCGGCGATGCGCTGGGCCAGGCGAGCGGCCATGGGCACGCCGCGCGTGCGCATGCCCACCAGCACCACGTCCGTCAGGGACGGGTTCTGCTCCACGATCTCGTGGGCAATGCGGCTGAGGGCGCGGCGGATCTCCTCGGTGGACAGGATCACATGCTCGGCCATGGGCAGAGGACACAAGAAAAAGCCCTCTCACCGTTGGCACGGTGTGAGGGCTGGCGGCTCCAGGTTGTGCTATTGCTGCTATGGTTTATCGTCACTGTCGCTCCTTGTCGGCCTCGCGGGGCCGCCCGTTAAAGGGTCAACAGCGAACCGCTCGCTTGTCCCCTAGAGGATAGCATGGCCGCCGCGGGCTGACAAGCGTTGTCGAGAGAACTTGATGGCGTGAGAGCGGAGGCGGGGCTTGTACTCGACATAACTCTCTTATCTTGGGACGGGGCCTCTTCCTTCGTGACGGGGCGGTTGACGTAACCAGGATGCGCTGCGGGCGTCTCTAGATCGGGAGAAGGGAAGGCTGGTGGGCGGAGATCGGGGGTGGCAGTCGTGAATCGCTGGGTTTCGCTGATAGCGGTAGCTTTGGTTTCACTGATCTGGGTGGCGGGGGCGCAGGCTCAGAGTCAAGCCAAGACGAGGGTGATCATCACCTTTGATGGTGCGCCGACGGCAGTGGATGTGGGGAAGGTGGCGCTGGCGGGCGGCGAGGTGACGCATCGGTTCGACATCGTGCCGGCGGTAGCCGCGGAGGTGCCGGCCTCGGCCGTGAGCCGCCTGCGCCGGGACGCGCGAGTGGTGGCGGTGGAGGAGGATCATCAGGTACGCGCCCTCGACAGCGAGCTGGACAACTCGTGGGGCGTAAAGCGCATCGGGGCGGGGTTGGTCCACCCGAGCAACGAAGGCGCCGGGGTGAAGGTGGCGGTCATCGATACGGGCATCGACTACACGCACCCGGACCTGGACGCCAACTACGCCGGTGGATACGACTTCGTGAACGGGGACGCTGACCCGATGGACGACCAGGGCCACGGCACGATGGTGTCCGGCGTCATCGCGGCGGAGGATAACGGCAGCGGCGTGGTGGGCGTGGCGCCGCATGCCCGCCTCTATGCCCTGAAGGTTCTCGACGCTACCGGCTCGGGCTGGGAGAGCAACGTCATCGCCGGCGTCGACTGGGCGCGGACGCACGGGATCCAGGTGGTAAACATGAGCCTGGGGTCCTCGGGGGCGTCCTCTGCCTTCCAGACGGCCATCGCCAACGCCTACAACGCGGGAGTGGTGCTGGTAGCGGCCGCCGGCAACTCCGGCACGTGTGCCGGTAGCGGCGACACCGTGAGCTACCCCGCTCGCTTCTCGCAGGTCATCGCCGTGGCCGCCACCGACAGCAGCGATGCGCGTCCCTGCTTCTCGAGTACCGGCCCGGCGGTGGCGCTCGCCGCGCCCGGCGTCAGCGTCACCATGCCGTCTCGCGGCGGCGGCTACGCCTCTGCCAGCGGGACCTCGTTCTCGTCGCCTCACGTGGCGGGGACGGCAGCCCTGGTGATCGCCAGCGGCGTCAGCGGCAACGCCGCCGTGCGCCAGCGCCTCCAGAGCACAGCCGACGACCTGGGGACGGCCGGTCGCGATAGCTGGTACGGCTATGGTTTGGTGGACGCCGACGAGGCAGCCGGCACTAGCCCGCCGCCGGTTGCCCACGACGTGGCGGTGACCGGCGTGAGCGCGCCTGGCTCGGTCACGCAGGGGAGCACGGTGACGGTGGGGGTAGCGGTGGCCAACCAGGGCACGGCCAGCGAAACGTTCAGCGTCACGTTGAGCGATGGTGGAAGCACCATCGGCAGCAGCTCGGTGACGCTGGTGGCTGCAGGCTCCACCACCGTCAGCTTCTCCTGGAACACCAGCGGCGCGGCCACGGGCGCTCACACCCTGACGGCCACAGCCGGGCCGGTGTCCGGCGAGACAGACACCGCCGACAACTCGGCTGGCGCCAGCGTGACCGTGAACGGGGGGTCCGGCGGCAGCCTGTCGCTCCAGGTGACGATGAGCGGACGGCCGCGGCCGGGTCAGGCCGTCTACATCTTCGTAGCGGTCAGCAGCAACGGCAGCCCCGTGTCCAACGCCACCGTGAACGTTGTGTTGGATACGCAGGGGAGAGACTGGAGCAGTCGCAAGCTCACGGGTTTCACCGGTATGGCCAGCTTCCGCATCGTCACCCGGAACGCGGACCGGTTGCCGTGGGTCATTCGGGCTACTGCCTCGCGTGGTGGCCTGACCGGGAGCAAGACCTGCACCTACAACGGCGCCAGCCTATCGTGCTCGTAGGCTGAGGCCTGGCGGTGGTGGGCAGCCTCAGTACACGTCGAGGCCGTGCGCTGCCAGCAGAGCGCCGTCGGACAGGATCGCCGCCGTCTCGCCATCGGCGACGATAGCGCCGCCGTCCATCACCAGCGTGCGGGACAGGAGGTCGCGCACCAGCGGAATGTCGTGGGTGGAGACGATCATCGTCTGGGGTAGCGCCCGCAGGAGATGGATCAGCTCGCGGCGGGCCCCCGGGTCGAGGCTGGCGGTGGGTTCGTCCAGGGCCAGGATGGCCGGCTCCATGGAGAGAACCGTGGCGATGGCGACGCGCTTCTTCTGGCCCAGGCTTAGGTGGTGGGGCGGGCGCTCCTCGAAGGCGGCCATGCCCACCTGGGCCAGCGCTCGCCGCGCCCGTTCGAGCACCTCGTCGCGAGGCAGGCCCATGTACAGCGGGCCGTAGGCGACATCCTCCAGGACCGTAGGGGAGAAGAGCTGGTCGTCGGGGTTCTCGAACACCAGGCCCACCACGGCTCGCGTCTGGGCGAGGTTGTCGGAGCGGAGAAGGACGCCGGCGATGCGCACCTGCCCCTTGCCTCGTAGGACGCCGTTCAGGTGCAGCAGGAGGGTAGATTTGCCTGCGCCGTTGGGCCCTAGGAGCGCCACCTTCTCGCCTCGGCGCACGGTGAGGTTCACGCCGCGCAGGGCCCGAACGCCGTCCGGGTAGGCGAAGCGCAGGTCCCTCACTTCCACCACCGTCTCGACGGCGATATCGACCCTAGTACCGAGCATAGACCTCTACCCCCGCCAGATAGGCGACCAGCGCCACCGCCACCGCCAGTTCGGCCAGCCGCCAGGCACGGCCCCACAGGAAGCGGGGCTCGCCGTCGTACCCCCGCGCCTGCATAGCGGCATAGACGCGCTCGCTGCGCTCGTAGCTGCGCAGGAAGAGCGAGCCGACCATCTGCCCCAGCACCTTTGCCCGCCAGGCCAGGCCGCCGCCGGCCCTCTGCCCCGGCACGCGGGCGCTGCGGCTATCGCGGGCGCGTATCAGACGGATCGCCTCCTCGCCAATAACGAACAGGTAGCGATACATGAAGGAGACGGTGGCGACCAGCAGCCGCGGCAGGCCGAGGGAGCGCATCGCCCGCAGCAGCTCCGCGGCCGGCGTCGTCGCCGTGAGGAGCACAGCGGCCACGACCGAGAGCCAGGACTTGGCGAGGATGCTGAGGACGGCCTCCAGCCCTTCCCGGCTTGCCGTCCAGCCGAAGAGCGGCACGCTGAACAAGGCCTCGCCCTGCCTGGTGAACAGGAGGGGCACAGCCGCCAGGAGGAAGGGCAGCGCCAGCGCCGACCGCCGCAGCACCAGCAGCGGCGGCAGCCGGCTCAAGGCCACGGCGGCCAGCAGCGGCAGCGCCAGCAGGCCCAGGGCCGGCCAGTGACCCGCCGGCGTCAGGGTCACGGCGAAGATGTAGGCCAGGGCAGCCGGAAGCTTGACGCGAGCATCCACGGCGTGGATGGCGCTGCTCCCCGCCAGGTACCGCTCGCCGAAGGGCACGCGGACTGTCATCGGGCTAGCTCGGGCCGCCGCCCGACGTCGGGCGCTGGGCACGGCCAGCGCGCGTTAGCAGGAAGGCGACGGCCAGGACGACTGCGGCCACCGTGAGCACTCCAACGACGCCAGAGAGGACGGTGGCCAAATCCTCGTTGCCGACCCAGGGGAAGACGTAGTCGCTGATGAGCTGGTAGGGCGGCGACTCCGCCAGCCCGGAAAAACCCTTGTCCGAGGCCACCCGCTCCAGCCCATCCGGGCTCGAGGAGGCGAAGGGTGACAGGACGGCGATAAGCAGGGCGATGCCCAGGCCGGCGGCGACGAGTCCGATGTGGCGCGGCTTCACGGCCTACTCCTCGCCGACCGCTGCCTCGGTTGGCAGCAGGTCGCGCCGGGTGGCGGTCACGAAGGCCAGCGCTGTCACGGTGATCAGCCCCTCGCCGATGCCGATGAGGGCGTGCACGCCCATCATCGACGGCAGGGCCACATTTAGAGGCGAGGTGCCGGAGACGGCCAGCTCGAAGGCGGTGAGGGCGGCGCTCGCCTGGACCGTGAGCCAGGCGGCAGCGAAGGCGCCTGCCTGGCGCAGCCAGGGGCGGCGGCCGTTGGCGAGGCGGCTCGTGCCTGCGTAGACGGCGTAGCCCAGCAGAGCGGTGACGACGCCCATGTTGAGCACGTTGGCGCCCAAAGCCACCAGGCCGCCGTCTTGAAACATCAGCGCCTGCACGCCGATGACCGCCGTCATGACGATGATGGCCGCCCACGGCCCCAGCAGGATGGCCGCGAGGGCGCCCCCCAGCAGGTGGCCGGAGGTGCCGCCGGCCACCGGGAAGTTCATCATCTGGGCAGCGAAGATGAAGGCGGCCATCACCCCCATCAGGGGCACCGAGCGTTCGCCCAGGGTGCGGTTGGCGCGGTGCACGGCCACGGCCACCGCCACGCCCGCCAGCGCGAAGCCGGCGCCAGCGACCGGCGCGCTCAAGAAGCCGTCGGGGATGTGCATGGCCGGCGCCTGGACGCTCTGCAGGCTGGAGGGGTCAATCAGGGCCATCTGCGCCTGCCCCTTCTGTTGCCTGCGATCGGCACTCTTGGCAGAGGCCGAAGATGGCGAAGTGATCGAGGTCGGCCGCGAAGCCGTACTTGCGCAGCAGGCGCTGCTCGAGGGGGGCCAGCAGGCTATGCTCCAGCGGAAAGCTGGCGCCGCACTGGCGGCAGACCAGGTGGTGATGCCGACCTCGCTCCAGGCGCTCGTAGCGGACGCTGCCGCCGCCGAGGTCGGTCTCGCTGATCAGGCGGAGCTTCTTCAGGAGGTTTAGCGTGCGGTAGACGGTGGAGATATCGACGAAGGGGTACTGCTGGCGCACTCGCTGGTGGATCTCCTCGGCGGTGGCGTGCCCCTGGGTGGCGTAGATGATATCGAGGATCATCATGCGCTGAGGCGTGAGGCGATACCCCTCGTCCCTGAGCGATTCTGCCGCGGTGCCGTGTCCGGACATAGATGCAATAGGGTGCAATTGCAAATAGTTGCGGTGATCCGATTGTAAGCGCAGCGCGCGGCGCCTGTCAACAGTACGATCTGCCGGCAGGACCGCTCATGGTTCGACAGGCTCACCACGAGCGGTTCGATCGAACGCCGCGCGGCGCTCGCAGGTGCTAGAATGAGAGCCGACTATACTTGGAGGAGATCCGTCATGGAGAAGGCTATCCTCTATACGCTGCGCGGCTGTCCCACCTGCGACAAGGCGAAGCGCGGCCTAAGCCAGCGCGGCGTGCAGTTCGAAGAGCGGCGGGTGGATGATGACCCCGCCTGGTGGAACGAGGCCATCGCCCTGGCAGCCACGGTGCCCATCCTCGTTTGGGGCGGCCGGGTCGAGGTCGGCTGGGAAGGTGAGGCGGGGTGACACATCACCTAGAGCGCGGGCCGGGCGCCCGCGACGAGCCAACGGCGCTAGTTGTAGCCTCATTCCTCGCCTTCACCGGCAGCGCATCGACCTGAACCGGTTCCTCCGGATCGGCCTCCTCGACTTCGGTAGCAGCGTCTAGCAGCCGTGCTGGTCGTGGCCCCGGTCGGGGAGCCCCCGAGTTGCCTTTCCCAAGCCCGTCTTTCGGCAGGCGGAAAGTCCGCGCTGGGGGCTTGCGGGCCTGTGCACCTCTGGCTTACAGTAGATCTGTAGGGTCGCTCCATTGGCGGCCCTTCGCTTCGTTAGAGAGCACTTTCCGCGTGGGCCGCTAGCGGCGGCGAGGAGGAACAGATGAAGGCGGTCGTCTTCGAGCAGAACGGCGGCGTCGAGGTCCTCCAGTACAAGGACGTGCCCGAGCCCAGGGTGGGCCCCGACGACGTGCTGATCCGAGTGCGGGGTGCGGCCTGCAACTATAACGACATCTGGGCCCGGCGCGGCATGCCCGGGATGACCGTAATCCTTCCCCATATCTCGGGCAGCGATGTAGCGGGCGAGGTGGTCGAAGTCGGCAGCGAGGTGAGCCACGTCAAGCCCGGGGACGAGGTTGTCGTCCACTGCGGCGTGAGCTGCCGCATGTGCGAATTCTGTGCCAACGGCGAGGACTTCTTCTGCAAAGAGTTCAAGATCTGGGGCTTCCAGACCGGCCCCCTCGATGGCGGCCACGCCGAGTACGTGTCCGTGCCTGGCTACAACGTCGTCCCCAAGCCGGAGGGCCTCACCTGGGTAGAGGCAGCGTCTTTGCCCCTGGTGCTGGTGACCGCCTGGCGGATGCTGGTGACCCGCGCTCGCATCCAGCCTGGCGCATTCGTCCTGATCTGGGGCGCCGCTGGCGGGCTGGGCACCATGGCCATCCAGATCTGCAAGGTCTTCGGCGCCAATGCCATCGCCGTCGCCCACACCGATGATCGCCTGGAGTACTGCCGTAAACTGGGCGCGGAGTACCTCATCAACCGCACGAAGCAGGACGTGCTGGCGGAGGTGCGCCGGATCACCGGCCACCGCGGCGCGGACGTCGTCTTCGAGCACGTAGGAAACGCCACCTGGGAGCAGAGCGTCCACAGTCTGAAGTGGGGCGGCGTCCTGGTCACCTGCGGCGCCACCACCGGCTTCGAGGCCGTCACCGACATCCGCTATCTCTGGAACAAGCAGATGAACTTCCTCGGCTCCCACCTGGGCAACAAGAGCGAACTTCTGCTGGCTTTGCGTTTCGTCGAGAGCGGCCAGATCAAGCCGGCCGTGTCCCAGGTCTTCCCCCTCAGCGAGACCGCTCACGCTCAGACGCTCATGGAGACCGCCGCGGAGGTGGGGAAGCTGGTCCTGGTCCCCGACTCGTAGCGCGATCACCGTCCGCAGGTGCCGAGGCGATAGCTTGGTGGGGAGCGTCTCGCGCGAGCTTCAATCCAACCGCGTGCTGCGAACGTATCACGTTAGGCCACCACTCAACGTTGACTCCGTCAAGGATTTCGAGAGGCGGGATGTCTCACGCTCGATCTGTGAAAAGGCATCCTCTTCGAGGAGTTAAGGGGGTCTCATGACGCCGGAAGAACCGAGTACGTACATTTTGCGCAGCCTGCTCTTCGTGCCGGCCCATCGCCCGCGGTTCATCGAGCGGGCGCCGACGGCGGGGGCCGATGTGGTTTGCCTCGATCTGGAGGACTCCATCCCCTGGGATGAGAAGCCGAGAGCCCGCCAGATGGCGAGAGAGGCCATTCCCGAGATGCCCCGTGCCGGATATCTGCTCTTCGTGCGGGTGAACGGCCTCCATACCGGCCTCTTGGAGCAGGAACTGGACGCCATCGTCGGGCCGGCCCTGGACGGCATCAGCCTGCCCAAGACCGACTCGGCCTGGACAGTGCGCCGGGCGGATGCCTACCTCACCGAGCTGGAAAAGGCGCGGGGCCTGCCGGTGGGTCAGGTCAAGATCGTCCCCTGGATCGAGACGGCTATCGGGCTGATCAACGCCTACGAGATCTGCGCCGCCTCGCCCCGTGTTATCGGCGCCTCCTTCGGGGCCGAGGACTTCGCCACCGACATGGGGTTCGAGCGCACCAGCGAGAGCAAGGAGATCGAGTACCCGCGGGCGGCCATGGCTATCGCCTGCCGCGCCGCCAACGTGCTGGCCATCGACACCCCTGAGCCCGACTACGCCGACCTAGAGCACCTGGAGCGCGACTCCCGCTTCGCCCGCAGCCTGGGCTATCGCGGCAAGTACTGCATCCACCCCAGTCAGGTGGAGGTCGTGAACCGCGTCTTCTCGCCGGCGCCCGAGGAGGTGGAAGAGGCGCGCCAGGTGGTCGATGCCTTCGAGAAGGACGGGATAGCCAAGGGCATGGCTGCCATCGCCGTCGATGGCAGGATGATCGATACCCCCATCTATCTCCGGGCGCGTAATCTGCTGAGCCGGGCCGAGGCCCAGGCGCGGCACGCCAGCTAGGAGGTCCCATGCTGGTCGCCCTATCGGAAGAGCAGCAGCTCATCGTCTCCCAGCTCCGCAAGTTTGTGGAGAAAGAAGTGGTCCCGGTGGCCATGGAGCTGGAGCACCGGGACGAGTACCCCCTGGAGCTCATCGAGCAGATGAAGGGGCTCCAGCTCTTCGGCATGGTCATCCCGCCGGAGTACGGCGGGCTGGGCCTTCCCTTCACCACCTACGCCTGCGTGGTCGAGGAGCTGTCTCGCGGCTGGATGAGCCTGGGCGGTGTCCTAAACACGCACGTCATCGTCTCCTGGATGATCGACACCTACGGCACCGACGAGCAGAAGGAGCGCTGGCTGCCGGCCATGGCCACCGGCGAGCGGCGGGCCGGCCTCTGCATGACCGAGCCCAACGCCGGCAGCGACGTCCAGGCCATCCAAACTATCGCCCGCCGTGATGACGGCCACTACCTGGTCAAGGGCCAGAAGATGTTCGTGAGCAACGGCATCCACGGTAAGCTCTTCGCCACCCTGGTCAAGACGGACCCGCAGGCTCAGCCGCCCTACAAGGGCATGAGCGTGCTCGTCATCGACAAGGAATCGACGCCGGGCCTCATCGTCGGTCGCTATCTCGAGAAGCTAGGCTACAAGGGCATAGACACCACCGAGTTCACCTTCGACGACGCCCGCGTGCCCGCCGGCGACCTCCTGGGTGGCCGCGAGGGCGACGGTTTTCGCCAGGTACTCAGTGGGCTGGAGATCGGCCGCATCAACGTCGCCTCGCGGGCGGTGGGCGTGGCCCAAGCGGCGCTGGAGGACTCGATCCGCTACGCCAAGCAGCGCTGGGCGTTCGGGCATCCCATCGCCGAGCACCAGGCCATTCAGCTCAAGCTGGCCGACATGGCTACCAAGATCGAGGCCGCTCGCCTGCTCACCCGCGCGGCCGCCGCCAAGAAGGACAGCGGCGAGCGCTCAGACCTGGAGGTGGGGATGGCCAAACTCTTCGCCACCGAGATGTGTCAGGAGGTCGTCCTGGAGGCCATGCGCATCCACGGTGGCTACGGCTACATCAAGGAGATGCGGGTGGAGCGCTACTATCGTGACGCCCCGTTCATGCTCATCGGCGAGGGCACCAGCGAGATCCAGAAGCTGGTCATCGCCCGCAACCTGCTGCGCCAGTACGCGGTCTA
The DNA here is from genome assembly GCA_963701285.1 of uncultured Chloroflexia bacterium. Classification (GTDB taxonomy): domain Bacteria; phylum Chloroflexota; class Dehalococcoidia; order SM23-28-2; family SM23-28-2. Next base: position 1,779,952 of record OY969584.1, read on the forward strand.
GGCGTGAGGTTGTGATCGCAGAGGGGACGGGTGGCACGAGACATGTAGGGGCAGGGCTTGCCCTGCCCTGAGGGCGCCCGCGAGGGGCGCCTCTACCACGACGAGGAGAAGGGAACATGCAGTTCGGGCGATATCTCGAGGAGTTTCAGGTGGGCGACGTGTACAAGCACTGGCCCGGTCGCACGATAACGGAATCCGACGACATCCTGTTCTGCATGCTTACCATGAACCATAACCCTCTCCACATCGACGCCAACTACGCCGCCGGCACCCAGTTCGGGCGGAATGTTGTGGTGGGCAACCTGGTCGTGGACATCGCCCTGGGCATGAGCGTCGCCGACGTGAGCGGCAAGGCGATCGCCAACCTGGGCTTCGAGAAAATCGAGTTCCTGGCGCCCACCTTCCACGGCGACACCATCTACGCCGAGACCACCGTCCTCGACGTGCGGGAGTCGGGGTCCAAGCCCAACCGCGGTGTGGTCACCGTGGAAACGAAAGCCGTCAACGAGCGGGGCGAGACGGTGATGCGCTTCCGTCGTGCGGTGCTGGTGCCCCGGCGGCCGACCAGCGGGGGCAAGTGATGATCAGCAAGCGCGCCGCAAGAGGGCACCGCAAGCATCAGATCGCCGCGCCGCCTCCGCCTGATGGCGAGGGCAATGGTCTGGGACCGAACGCAAGCACGCGGGGGAGGAGGCCCATGTTGGCCAAGGGGGAGGTTGAGCGCATGGGGCGGGAGCAGGCCCGCTGGGAGGAAGAGACGCTGAAGCCCGCCCTGGAGAGCCGTGGCGAGCGGCGGGGCAGGTTCGCCACCACTTCCACCGAGACGCGACGGCTGTACACGCCTCTGGACCTGGCCCAAACTGATTACCTGCGAGACGTCGGCTTTCCCGGCGAGTATCCCTACACGCGCGGCATCCAGCCGACCATGTACCGCAGCCGGCTCTGGAGCATCCGCCAGTACGCCGGCTACGGCACGCCGGAGGAGACTAACGAGCGGTTCAAGTTCCTCCTGACGGAAGGCCAGCCGGGCCTCAGCGTGGCCTTCGATCTGCCCACCCAGCTCGGCTACGACTCCGACGACCCGCGGGCGCTGGGTGAGGTGGGGAAGGTGGGCGTCGCCATCGACACCCTGCAGGACATGGAGGCCGTCTTCGATGGCATTCCTTTGGACACGGTCAGCACCTCAATGACCATTAACGCGCCCGCTGCCATCCTGGTGGCCATGTACCAAGCCGTGGGCGAGAAGCAGGGCGTGCTTCCTCAGGATCTCCAGGGCACCGTGCAGAACGACATTCTCAAGGAGTACGTGGCCCGCGGCACCTACATCTTCCCGCCGCGACCCTCCATGCGGCTGACCGCCGACCTCATCGCCTACGCCGCCCGCCAGATGCCGCACTTCAACAGCATCAGCATCGGTGGCTACCACATCCGCGATGCCGGCGCCACGGCCGTTCAGGAGATGGCCTTCACCCTCGCCAACGCCATCGCCTACATCGAGGCCGCCCTCCAGGCGGGCGTGGACGTGGACGACTTCGCGCCGCGCATCTCCTGGATTTTCAACACTCAGAACGACTTCTTCGAGGAGGTAGCCAAGTACCGCGCCCTGCGCCGGATGTGGGCTGGCATCATGCGCGAGCGCTTCCGGGCCAAGGATCCTCACTCCTGGATGTTGCGGACGCACGTCCAGACCGGCGGCGCTACGCTGACTGCGCAACAGGCGGAGAACAACATCGTGCGGGCGGCCATTCAGGCGCTGGCTGCTGTGCTCGGCGGCGTCCAGTCGCTGGCCCTCTCCTGCCACGACGAGGCGCTGGCCTTGCCCACCGAGCTGGCCGAGCGCATCGCGGTGCGCACCCAGCAGATCATCGCTTATGAGACCGGCGTCACGGACACCGTTGACCCCCTGGCAGGTTCCTACTACGTGGAGAGCCTCACCAACGAGCTGGAGGCGAAGGCCACCGAGTATCTGCACAAGATCGAGGACCTCGGCGGCGCCGTGGCGGCGATCGAGTCCGGCCACATGCAGCGCGAGATCCAGGAGGCGGCCTGGCTCTACCAGCAAGAAGTCGAAAGTGGCGAGCGAATCATCGTCGGCGTGAATAAGTTCCAGATAGACGGGGAGGAGCCGAAGCCCATCTTCCGGGTGAACCCGGAGGTAGAGCGCGCCCAGGTCCGGCGCCTCCGAGCCGCTAAGGCCGGGCGCGACGCCGGCGCAGTGGCCGCCTCCCTGGCCCAGCTGGAGGATGCCGCTCGGGGCAAGGACAATCTTCTGCCACCCATCCTGGAGGCGGTGAAGGCTTACGCCAGTGTGGGCGAAATGTGCGGCGTCCTGCGCCAAGTCTTCGGCGACTACCAGCCGCCGAGCGTGATCTAGCGCGGCGGGGCTGCGGGGTTTCAGGGGGGAGCATGTGCGCGCTGAAGGGCAAGGTGGCTGTGGTCACCGGGGCCTCTCGTGGCCTAGGCCGGGCGATCGCCCGTGAGCTGCACAGTCATGGCGCAAGCGTGGTCATCAACTATTACCAGAGCCGTGAACTCGCCGAGGATCTGGCAGCCGAGCTGAACGCCGGCGACGGGCGGCGGGCCATTCCCATGCAGGCCGGCGTCGCCCACCCGGACGAAGTCCAGGCGATGATGGACGCCACGGTCGAGCGCTTCGGCGGCATCGACATCCTGGTGAACAACGCCGGCGTCACCCGCGACTGCACCCTCAAGCGCATGACGCCCGGGGACTGGCGGGAGGTGCTGGCCGTCGACCTGGACAGCGTCTTCTACTGCTGCAACGCCGCTGTGCCTTATCTCATCCAGCGGGGCGGTGGCTCAATCATCAACATGAGCTCCATCGTTGGTCAGACGGGCAACATCGGCCAGACCAGCTATGCCGCCGCCAAGGCGGGCATCGTCGGCTTCACCAAGTCGCTGGCCCAGGAGCTGGTTCGCTATAACATCACCGTCAACGCCATCTGTCCCGGCTTCATCGCGACGGACATGGTGAACGTTCTCAGGGGAGAGGTGAAACAGGCCCTGCTGGCCCGTATCCCCATGGGCCGGTTCGGCTTGCCGGAAGAGGTGGCCCGCCTGGCGCGCTTCCTGGCTGCCGAAGGAAGCTACATCACCGGCCAGCAGTTCAACATCAACGGCGGCATGCACATGTAGTTGACGTAGCGAGGGGCCCCGACTCTTGTCGGGGCCCCTCGCTACTCAGCGTTGCGCGGGGTCTGAACGAGCTAGGAGCGACGTTAGGCCTGGCGAGGTTCCGAGCCGGCTCCGGCTCCGACATCTCCCACAGCTGGCACGCGGCGCTCGCGGCGCACCACCCCTTCAGCGAGGCCTGCGGGTACGCGTCCCGGCTCCCACGGGGTGCCCAGGGCCGGTAGCAGCCAGCGGTCCAGGCCGATCCATCCCGCCGTCTTCCAGCCGAAAATGAGCAGCAGGGCGAACACGAACATCACCGGGTTGATGCTGGCCGAGCCCGCCATCAGGAAGTTGAAGTTCATGAAGGCGCCAAAGAAGGCGGCAATTCCCACGAAAGCGCCGACGATGAGCGCGATTCCGATCGCAAGCTCCCCGGACGCAACAACCCAGGCGAACCAGCGGTACCAGGCGTGGTCTGTCATGAAGATAAGGAAATCGCGGTACCAGCCGAAGGTGATGGGCGGGCTGCCCTGCGCCGGGATAGCGGTGGCCCGCTGCCAGAAGGCCTTGAGCGGCAGGCCGTCCGGGCCGGCCACGGCGATCCATCGGTTCGAGCCCCAAATCTTGTGGGCGGAGGCCAGCAGAAACTCGTAGCCTACGTACAGCCGCACCAGCGTCCAGATCGGCGCCAGCCAGGTGCTGCTGAAGATGGTGTGAAACAGCCCCGGGTCGCGCAGCTCACGCTTTTCGAATACTCGCTCGAAAAGTGCCATCGCCCGTCCTCCTAGCCTCGGTTGAACACGCGCTCAGTGACCAGCTCGCCGATCCCCCAGGCGACCAGCACCAGCGCGAGGATGGGGAAGAACATGAGGATCTCATTCTTGTTCCCCATGTTAAACGTTATGAGGACCGCCGCCACGGCGACGCCCGCCCAGGCAGCGATCCCCGTTAGCAGGAGCAAGACTCTGTTCACGGCCCTGGCATCCCCTTTCTGGGCCTCCCCGCTAGGTGCCGGAGGTGGGCACATTGTGCTCTCCGGCGCGAATTACGCAATCTCTAGTATAGATTACGGCGAGACTGCCGAAAAAGATCTCGATCGGCCGCGGCCAGCCGCGGGGGCGGGTCGTCCAGCAGCCGGGGGGCGAGCCAGGGCCTCCCGGGCAGGGCGCTCGGCCGGCCCGGCGCCGCCGCCCGCCTGCCAGCCCGCCGCGCTAGCAGCCGCCATACGCCTCTGGTCCAATCGGATCATTGTTGTCGCCGGCGGCTTCAGGGAGGAGATGCCGGGCTTGCGCTTCGGCCACGCGGGTTCGATAGTGGAGGAAAGGGCCGATAGCACCGCCGCCAAGGCCCAAACCCTGGGCGAGGCCGGTGTGCTGGCGGCGGAGGATCTTCCAGAGATGCCTTCTCTGCTGGCCCGGGCCCTGAACAGCGGAAAAGGAACCACCAAATCACAGAACGGAGGACTCCAGTGAACGATGTCGTCATTGCCAGTGCGGCCAGGACTCCCGTGGGCACGCTCGCGGGCAGCTTCGCCGACGTGCCGGCCACGAAGCTGGGCGCCGTGGCCATCGCCGAGGCTCTGCGGCGGGCCGGCGTCCAGCCGGACGAAGTGGACGAGGTGATCATGGGGCTGGTGTTGTCGGCGGGCGTCGGCCAGGGGCCGGCCCGGCAGGCGGCTATCGCGGCTGGCATCCCCATTACCGCGCCGGCCACCACCATCAACAAGGTATGCGGCTCGGGCCTCAAGGCGGTGGCCATGGCTGCCCAGTCCGTCGCGCTGGGCGATGCCGAAGTCGTCGTGGCCGGCGGCATGGAGAGCATGAACTGTGCCCCCTACCTGCTGTCCAAGGCCCGCTTTGGCTATCGCATGGGGAATGACTCCCTGGTGGACAGCATGATCGAGGAGGGCCTGTGGTGCGCCTTCGAGGATCACCACATGGGGATGTGGGCGGAGAACATCGCGACCGAGTTCGAGGTCTCCCGCCAGGACCAGGACGAGTTCGCCGCCGCCAGCCACCAGAAGGCGGCGCGGGCCTGGGAGCGCGGCACGTACGCCGAGGAGGTGGTGCCGGTGGAGGTGCCCCAGCGGCGGGGCCCGCCGGTTGTCGTCCAGAAGGACGAGCACATCCGCCCCGATACCACCGTCGAGAAGCTGGCGGCGCTGCGGCCGTCCTTCAAGCCCGACGGCACCGTCACCGCGGGAAACGCCTCTGGTATCAATGACGGCGCGGCGGCGGTCGTTGTCACGACCCGCCGGCGGGCCGAGGCCTCGGGCCGGCAGCCGCTGGCGGCCATCCGCGCCTACGCCTGGGCTGGGGTCGAGCCGCGCATCACGGGGATGGGGCCGGTGCCCGCCGTTCGCAAGGCGCTGGCGAAGTCCGGTCTGGAGCTGAAGGACATCGACCTCATCGAGGCCAACGAGGCGTTCGCGTCGCAGTCCGTGGCCGTCGGCCGCGAGCTGGGCTTCGACTGGGAGCGCGTGAACGTTAACGGCGGCGCCATCGCCATCGGCCATCCGATCGGGGCCAGCGGTGCCCGGCTCCTCACCACGCTGCTCTACGAGATGAAGCGGCGGCAGGCCCGCCGCGGCCTCGCCACGCTCTGCATCGGTGGCGGGATGGGCATCGCCATGATCGTGGAGGCGGTGGCTTAGACGGAGGGGCGACAGCACTAGGTGGCCATCGACGAGCAGGACCTCTGCCTGGAGCTGTTTCTGGACTGGCTCGCCGCGAGCCACGGCAGCCGCTTTCGTCCCGAGCAGCGCCCCTTCGACGGCTTGACCGCTCGCTGCTCCGACGGCCAGCGCACGCTGGCGGTGGAGGTGCGGCCGCTGCTCGCCGCCGCGGAGGACGAAGTGTGGCAGGCATATCGCCGCCAGCTAGAGGGCGAGATAGCTGTCGACCTGCCCGGCGCCTTCGCCCTCTGGATGCCACCGGGAGCCGACCTACCCGGCGAGGCGGGCGAAGTCGAGGGCTTCCGGCAGCGCGTCCGCCAGACCGCTCTCGCCCTCGGGCCGGGTGAGCGGGGATCCCTGCGTCTGCCGGTGCAGATCCACCTGCGCAAGACGGAGGAGGAAGGCGGCCTCGTGACGGTGGCGGGCGGCCTCAACCGCTACTGGGCGCGCATGAGCGAGCGCGTGCGCGGTGCCTTCGACCTGGACGCCATCGCCCTCCACCGCTTGCCCGAGTCCGAGGAAGAGCGGATGGCCCTGGTGGAGCGGGTGGTGCAGGAAGCCGGCCGCCTAGGCCAGCTCCGGCAGTGGGTCCATCTCGAGGCCGAGGATGTTTGGACCATCCAGCGGTTGCGCCAGGGGCAGGGCCTCCTGATCGTCGGCCTGCCTCCGCAGGCGCTGGCGGATGTCGGCATCGCTGTGCGCCGCAACCTGCGCCGCATCCTTGTCGACGCCGCGCCGCGCCTGGCGGCGGCCCAGGCCGACCTGTCGGCTCTGCTGATCCTAGGGGTCTACCACTACGCCGAGGAGGAGAACGTTTCCACTTCGCTGCGGGGATTCGACCCTGCCCTCTACACCGGCCTGGACTTCATCTGTCTGGCGGTGGACGGGCGTCTCAAGCCCATCACCGAGCCCGGGCGCTGAGCCCGCCGCTCGCGCTGAGCCCGTCGTAGGACGGGCGGGCTGAACCGCTCATGGTTCGAGAGGCTCACCACGAGCGGGCGTCTCCGCCGGCGACACCGTGGTGTACCGGCCACGGAAGAAGATCAGCGGCGCCGCGTCGCCGGTGATCTCCCCCTCCTCCACCTGGCCGACGATAATCGTGTGGTCGCCGCCGGGATAGGCGGCCACGACGCGGCAGTCGAGATGGGCCAAACATCCCTCCACGATGGGCGCGCCCGTGACGCCACTTCGATAGCCGGTGGCCGCCAGCAGGCTGGTCTTGTCCTCCGTTGGGCTGGCGAACAGTGGCGACAGCTCCTTCTGCTCATGGCTGAGGATGTTCACCGCGAAGACGCCGCTCTTCTCCAGCAGAGGGTAGCTCTCCGCCGTGCGCTCGATGCAGATCAGCACCAGCAGCGGCTCCAGGGACACGGAGCAAACCGCGTTGACGGTCATGCCGTGCACCTCGTCGCCCAAGCGGGTGGTAACCACGGTCACGCCGGTGGCGAGCTGGCTCATCACTTGCCGGAAGCGCCTCTTCGTGAGCCGCGCGGCCGACCTCGGCCTACGGCTGTCCATCGCTGAGATACCGCCAAAGGAGGCCGAGCGCCGCGTCCGTCGAGCTCTCTTTGTTCGCCTCCCGCTCGCCGTGCCAGACGTGGCGCTCGCAGGCGCTCGCCTCAGGAGCGGCCAGCGCCACGTAGGTGAGGCCGACGGGCTTGTCGGGCGTGCCGCCGCTGGGCCCCGCCACGCCCGTCACCGCCACGGCCACGTCCGCCCCCAGCAGGCGGCGGACGCCGTCGGCCATGGCGAGGGCGGTGGCCTCGCTCACCGCCCCCTCTCGCGCCAGGACCTCGGCCGGGACACCCAGGAGTCGCTCCTTGACGGCGTTGTGATAGGCGATGACGCCGCCCAGGAAAGCGGCCGAGCTGCCCGGCACCTGCGTTAGCCGGTGTCCGACGAGGCCGCCCGTGCACGATTCAGCCAGGGCCAGCGTCCTGCCTTGTTCCACCAGCCGGGCAATGATCTTCTCCTCGAGCCGCAATGGGCGCTCCTCTTGGCCGCATCGGGACGATGCGCTATGGTGTTAGCAGCACTTGGTATCATTATAGAGCCACTAGGATGACCATACTATCGGTGGCCCTGCCCACGAGCGAACCGGGAGACGTAGCCCGCTGGTCCCAGCGGGCGGAGGCGGCCGGCTTCGAGACTGTCTGGGCCTCGGAGATGACCGGCAATCCGTTCATCGCCCTGGCGGCCGTGGCCGGCCAGACTAGCCGCATCCAGCTCGGCACCTCGATCGCCCTCGCCTTTGTGCGCAGCCCGTGGGTGACCGCCCTCAGCGCCCTGGACCTCGATGCCCTCAGCGGCGGCCGCCTCGTCCTGGGCCTGGGCACCGGCCTCAAGCGCCTCAGCGAGCGCTGGCACGGCGTCGCCTACGGCAAGCCAGCGCCCCACGTGAAGGAGTGCATCGACGTCATCCGCCTCATCATGGACCGCGCTCCTCGCGGCGAGCCGATTCGCTATGCCGGCCAGTACTACGACATCGATATCCAGGGCTGGTCGCGCCCACTGACGCCGGTTCGGCCGCGCATCCCCATTTACCTGGCCGGGCTGCGGGAAGGCATGGTGCGCACCGCCGGCGAGGTGGCCGACGGTCTCCTGGGTCACCCCGTCTGTTCCTCCCGCTGGACGCGGGACGTCGTGCTGCCGGCCCTGGCTCTCGGGCTCAACCGTTCGGGTCGCCGGCGCCAGGACTTCCACTTCTGTGCGGCGGCTTTGTGCGCCATCAACCGCGACGTGCGGGAGGCGAGACGGGCGGCGGCCGCCAGCATCGCTCACTATGCCACCGTCACCGCCTTCGAGCCGGTCTTCCTGAGCCACGGCTTCGAGGCGTCCCTTCAGGCTATCCGCGAGGCCTTCCTCCGCGGCGACAGCGAGGCGATGCTGGCGGCAGTCGGCGAGGAGATGGTCGACGCCTTCGCCGCCGCCGGCACGCCCGACCACGTTCGCAAGCGGGTGAGCATCTACGGCGATCTGGCCGATTCGGTGGCCCTGAGCTGGCCGGAGCACCTACTGCCGCGCGATCAGGTGGAGGCTTGTCGCGAAGCCATTCTCGACGTTTTCGGTCGCTAGCTAGCTGAGAAAGGGGGAGCAAGGGTCATGCCATTGTCTGAAGGTAGTCAGGCTCCCGATTTCGTCCTCACCAGCGTTGATGGCAAGAAGTACTCGCTCTCGGAGGCGCTGAAACAGGGGCCACTGCTGGCGGTGTTCATCAAGACCACCTGCCCCGTCTGCGACCTCATCCTGCCCTACCTCAACCGCCTCGCCGAGGCCTATCCGCGGCAGAGCTGGCAGCTTTGGGTCGTCTCGCAGGACGACGCCGAGGCCACGGGCCGCTACGCGCAGCGGTTCAACGCCTCCTTCCCAATGGTGGTCGACAACCCCGGCTGGTCCGCCTCCCGCGCCTACGACCCGCCGGCCACGCCCACCCTCTTCCTCATCGGGCCCGATGGCCGAGTGGAGGTGGCAACCTGGGGCTTCAGCAAAGCCGACCTCAATGGGCTGGCCGAACGTATCGCCCGCCACCTGGGTGAGCCGCCGAGGCTCGTGGCCCAGGAAGTCGACGGCAACCCTGAGACCCGCCCCGGCTGAGGGCCGCGCCAGCCGAGGGGCTAGGCTAGCCCTCCTCGTCGCGTAAAGGTTGTCGGGTTGTCCGACGCGTGCTATCATTTTCGAGGTTAGTGTTCCGGCGTCGGCTCCTCGCAGGACAGGGCAGGAAGCCCGGCCCCATAAAGCGTTCGATGACCGAGGCATAACCAAGAAAACCGAGAGGGAGGTCATCGAGTGGCTTACCAAGATAAGACTCTCGTTTGCATGGAGTGCGGCCTGGAGTTTACCTTCTCCGCTGCCGACCAGGAGTTCCACGCCGCTCGCGGCTATCAGGACCCCAAGCGCTGCCCCTCCTGCCGGCAGGCGCGGCGCGCCGAGCGCGGCGGCGGTGGCGGCTACGGCGGAGGCGGCGGCGGAGGCTACGGGGGACCACGCGCCCCCCGCACGATGTACGACGCCGTCTGCAGCCAGTGCGGCGCTCAGACGCAGGTTCCCTTCCAGCCTCGAGAGGACCGGCCAGTCTACTGCGACGACTGTTTCAGTAAGCAGCGGGCGAGCCGGCCCCGCTGGTAGGGTCGGCCGGCCGGGTTACTCCTAGCGCCACCGGCGACCTGGCGGCCTGAGGCCGTCGCTGGAGCTCCGTCTCCCTCGCCCCGGGCCTGGGACTTAGGCCCGAGCTACTGCTATCATATCCTCCGAACGACGACCGTCGCCGGGAGGAGCGCATGGCTGGGCCCCTGCAGGGAATCCGCGTCCTGGACCTTACCTGGGTGTTGGCGGGCCCCTTCGCCAGCATGATCCTCAATGATCTGGGGGCCGAGGTCATCAAGGTAGAGCGCCCGCCTCTGGGCGATGTAGCGCGGACCACCGCCCCCCTCATCGATGGCGAGAGCGCCTACTTCTTCAGCGTCAACCGCGGCAAGAAGAGCGTCTGCCTCGACCTCAAGTCCGACGCCGGCCGCGAGCTATTTCTGCGCTTGGTGGAGGTGGCGGATGTGGTGATGGAGAACTTCACGCCTGGCACGATGGATGGCCTGGGCCTGAGCTACGCCAGGCTTCAGGAGCGCAACCCGTGCCTGATCTACGCTGCCACCTCCGGCTTCGGCCAGACGGGGCCCGACCGCCTGCGGCCGGCCCTGGACATCGTGGTGCAGGGCATGGGTGGCGTCATGAGCATAACCGGCGAGCCGGGGGGGCCACCCATCCGGCCCGGCCTCTCCCTGGGCGATATCGCCGCCGGCCTCTATACGGCCATCGGGGTGCTGGTCGCCCTCCACGAGCGCCAGGCCAGCGGCCGCGGCCAGATGGTCGACATCGCCATGCTGGACTGCCAGGTCGCCATCCTGGAGAACGCCTTCGTGCGCTACTTCGCCACCGGCGAGCTGCCCCAGCCCCTGGGGACACGCCATCCGGTGGCCACGCCCTTCCAGGCCTTCCCCACCGCCGATGGCTGGATCGTCCTGGCCATAAGCTGGGGCGTGGAGAACCAGTGGGAGCTCTTCTGTGCCACCATCGGCCGCCCCGAGCTCATCGATGACCCCCGCTTCGACATCCCCCAGCTTCGCACCCGGCACCACGCCGAGCTTGAGCCCATCCTCATCGAGGCGCTCGGCCGGAAGACCACCGCCGAGTGGCTGGCCGAGTTCGATGCCATCGGTGTGCCCTGCGGCCAGCTGAACAACATCGCCCAGGCGGCGGCCCACCCGCAGGTGCAGGCGCGGCACATGCTGGTGGAAGTGGAGCACCCGCGCATCGGGTCGCTCACCGTTCCCGACACGCCGGTCAAGCTGTCGCGCACGCCGGGCGGGATCGCGGGCCCACCGCCGGCTCTGGGCCAGCACACCTATGAGGTGCTTTCGAGCCTGCTGGGCCTCTCGCGAGAGGAGCTGGACGAACTGGCGGCGGCGGGAGTCATCGTCGGAGCGACGTAGAGGAGACGAGGCTGCGCAACCGCTCGTGGTTCGACAGGCTCACCACGAGCGGGGACACCGAAGTGGGCGGCCGCCGACCGAGAGCGGCTGATCTGATGCCGAAGGGGGTGAACGGCCGTGGCCAAACGGGAACACGTCAGGCTGGTGAAGCGCGGAGCGGAAGCCATCAGAGAGTGGCGACGGGAGCATCCGCGCGAGCGCCTCGATCTGTCCGGTGCTGACCTGTCTGGGGCGAACCTCAGGTCGGGGTTGCTCTACGACGCGGACTTGCGAGGGGCCCAGCTCCGTGGGGCCGACCTCCGTGCCGTCGACCTGAGCGGTGACGATCTCACCGGGGAGGGGGGCGCGGATCTGACCAGGGCCGACCTGGAGGGCGCCGACCTGAGCGGGGCCGACCTGCACAGGGCTTGGCTGGGTGAAGCCGAGCTGTTCTGGGTGGACCTGACGGGGACCGACCTTCGCCAAGCCGACCTCAGCGGCGCTGTTCTGGGCCTAGCCGTCCTTAGGGGCGCAGAGCTCCAGGGGGCCAACGTCTCAGGGGCAATCTTTGGCGTGACCGTCTTCGCCGACTGCGATCTCAGCAGCGTCAGAGGCCTAGACACCGCCCGCCACAGGCAGCCGAGCAGCTTCGACGTGGACACTCTGGCGCACACCCTCCAGGGAAGCGGAGGCCAGTTCACCCCGAACCAGCGGGCCTTCTTTGAAGGCGCTGGGGTGCCGAAGACGCTCTTGGACTATCTGCCCTCGCTCTTGGAGAGCCAGCCCATCCAGTTCTTCTCCTGCTTCGTAAGCCACGGGGTGCCGGACGAGGCGTTTGCCGATCGGCTCTACGAGGACTTGAGGGAGCACGGGCTGAGGTGCTGGAAGTACGACGAGGACGCGCTGGTGGGCCGTGGCGTCTGGGCCAACATCGATCGGGCCATCGTGCTCCATGACAAGGCGATAGTCATCTGCTCCGAGTCGTCGCTCCAACGGCCGGGAGTGCAGCGGGAGATCGAGCGCGCCCTCCAGCGGGAGGACGAGCGTCTACGGCAGAAGGCCGCCACGCCGGATGTGCAGATCGATACGGATGTCCTCGTCCCCGTGCGGCTCGACGACTATGTGCTGACGGGGTGGGAACACCCCAGGAAAGCGGATGTCGCCGCCAAGCACATTGGCGACTTCCGCGGCTGGGACACGGACGAGAAGAGCTACCAGCGGGCAATGCAGCAGCTACTGCGCGCTCTCGACCCGCGGTCGAAACTGGGGCTGAGCGTCGGCCCCGGTCCTGTCCGCCCCGTCTAGGCGACCGCGAGCCGCCGGTCAGTCCTGATACGTCTCGGAGTCGGCCACCTCAGCCATCGTCCCCGGGAGGAAGAGGCGGAAGGCCTTCTCGAACGCCTCCGGCGTCAGGACGGGCTCGCGGTTGTCGTAGCTGGCGCTCTCGATAATGATGGCGATGATGTCGCGGGCGTGGGAGGCGCGCGGCCGCTGGCCACCCTCATACAGGCGGCGAACCACGTGGCGCAGGGCCTCGTCGCTGGCGGCCACGCCCCGTTCCTGGCAGACACGACGGAGGATCTCTTGGAACTCCTCCGGGCCGGGGTTGGGGATCTCCACTTTGTAGAGGATGCGGCGCAAGAAGGGCTGGTCCAGCAAGAGCTCCACCTTCAGGTTGGTGGCGAAGAGCAGCTGGAGATCGAAGGGGACGGAGATCTTCTCGCCGGTGTGGAAGGCAAGCGTCTCCCAGCCGCGCTCCAGCGGCGTGAGCCAGCGGTTTAGCAGGTCCTCCGGTCGGATGCGCTGGCGCCCGAAATCGTCCACGATTAGGACGCCGCCCTGGGCCTTGAGTTGGGGCGGCGCCTGGTAGAAGCGGGCGACAGGGTCGAAGGCGAGCTCCAGGCCCTCCGTGATCAGCTCGCCGCCCACGATCACCACCGGGCGCTGGATAATGGCCCAACGCTCGTCGGCGCGGGGAGCCTCCCACGGCTCCTCAGCGCCCGCTGGGCGGAGCGTAGCGGCTGGGGCCGCGAAGGCAGGCACGTGGGTAGCAGAGTCGAACACGCGGATGATCTGGCCCTGGGCGTAGATGGCGTAGGGCACCAGCACCGTCCCTTCCAGGTGGCGGGCGAAAGACTCCAACACCATCGTCTTGCCGTTGCCAGACGGTCCATACAACAGGGTACAGCGCCCCGAGTGCAGGGCGCGCGCCATGTTGTCGGCGGCCTCCGGCGCCAGGACAAGCTCCGAAAGGGCCGCCTCGATGCTCTCGCGCGAGGGGTGTGGCCGGCCGGCCCGCTGCTGCTCCATCACCTCGATGTAGTGTTCGATGGTGACTGGTGCCGGGCCCGCGTAGCGCGAGCGGTCGAGGGCGTCCTTGACGCGGTCGATGCCATTAGCGGTGAGACGATAGCGGTAGTTGCCGGCCATTGAGCTACTGGAGCCGACGACCTCGCACAGGTGGTCGTCGGCCAGGATAGTCAGCAGGTCCAGCACAACCGCCGGCGGCAGGCACATGCGGTCGGTGATGTGGTTGGCGGAAGGCTGGCCGGAGTAGTGGATGGTCTTCAGGGCCAGCTCGATTAAGAAGGCGCGGGACAGGCCCGTATCAGCGATCGTGCGCGGCTGGGGCGGGATGAGGGACAGCAGTTGAGCCTCTGGCTCCTCCACAGCCGCGGGCACGGCGGGGCGCTCCGGCCCTCCGGTCGGTTCGCCCAGGGGCCGCCCGAAGCTTCGGGCGTAGTCCTCGTCGGAGGCGAAGCCCCCGTCCTCTCGGTAAGGCTCGTCGCGGAACACCACCGGCACCCTCCTTCAGCTCGGATGCACAGAAAGCAGACGCGAGCCCCGCCAGGCGTCAACGCTGGCGGCCACGTTACAAGAGACGTTCAGCGCTGGCTGGCTGTTACAGGCGGTCTGCCAACGTGACCCTTTGACCCCTTCACCCTCCGAATGCTATCTTCCCTGCGAAATGGCCGTGCACACCGGCGTCGCCTACTTCAGCGGTCGCACCCTGCGCCACGTCCGCGCCGATCTGGCCGACATGGCGGAGCACGGCTGCACGTACGTCGTCCACTGCCTCACGGAGACCGACCTGGCCTACTACCGCCAGACCATGGCCGACATCGTTCACCTGACCCACGAGGCGGGCCTGGAGGCGTGGGTCGACCCTTGGGGCGTGGCCGGCGTCTTCGGCGGCGAATCGTTCACACGCTTCCCGCTGGAACATCCGGAGACATGGCAGGTCCTCTCCGACGGCCGGCGGGTGCCGGCCGCCTGCCCTAACCATCCGGCCACGCGCCGGTTCCTGCGGCAATGGGTGGAGGCCGCCGCCGTCACCGGTGCCGGCGTCCTCTTCTGGGATGAGCCGCATTTCTATGCCCCCTTCTGCTTCGGCGACCTCAGTAGCGCCTGGGCCTGCCACTGCGACGTCTGCCAGGGCGCCTTTCGCCGGCAGTTCGGCGAGCGTTTGCCCCCGCGTTTCGACGAACAGGCGCGCGCCTTCCGCGAGGCCTCGCTGCTGGGGCTCCTGGCCGAACTCTGCCACCTGGGGCACGACAAAGGGATGCGCAACGCCCTCTGCCTGATGCCCACCAGCCATCGGCGCATGGGCTTCGTGGAGATAGAGGAGCGGCTGGCTGCTCTGGCGCCGGACGGAGGCGCAGCCGCGGCATTACTCGATGCGGGCATCGACGATTGGCACGCCGCGGCCGCCATCGCCGACCTGGACATCTTCGGCTGCGACCCCTACTGGTATCTCTTCGGCGCCGACCCCGAGCGCTTCATGCGGGCCTACGGCCGCCGCGCGGCCGATGCCGCCCGCGCTCACGGCCGCGACCTGCAGCTCTGGGTGCAGGCGTTCTCGGTGCCGGAAGGGAGGGAAGGGGAGCTGGGGTTGGGGCTGGCCGTGGCGACGGAGATGAGCCCCACCCACGTGGCCGCCTGGAGCTACGAGGGCACGGCCAGCATGTCGCAACTCCGCTGTGCCCGGCCGGAGGTGGTGTGGCGGGTGCTGGGCGAGGCTTTCCGCGACCTGCGTGGTAGCTAAGAGCCGCCGCCGGCGGGGAGCGCTAGCCCAGCGAGGCGAGGAACCCGCTCACCTGCTTCCTCACCGCTCGGCCGGCCCATAGCGCGGCCACCTTGCTGCGGCCCGTGCTGGCTCGCTGGACCTGGAACACTATGGAGACTCTGTTCCTGGTGGCCAGGAGATAGGCCACGCCGACGGGCAGGATGAACGCGGTGAGCACGCAGCCCAGCAGCGGATCCGGGCCGTACTCGCGGCGAAGGACGAGCGAGTCGCCGCCGCGATAGCCCACGTCCCATCCATTTGCGGCGAACGTCTCAGCAGCTATGTCGAGGAACTCGCCGGCCAACGCCGCGACATCAGCCTCCACGGTGCCCGTCGACGGCTGCGTCACCAGGAGCAAGCCCAAGATCACGATGGCGACTGCGGCTGCCGCAATGATGAGCGTGAACAAGATCTCCATCTCGGCGACCTCCGGCGTTGTGTCGCCGGTAGTATACAATGAGGAGACCGGCGGTGGCTCATGAGAAGGCTGATTTTCCTGGCTCTGGCAGCGGTGCTGCTGGCCGCCTGCGCCGGGCAGAGCGGCGCGTCTCTCCCCGCCCCATCGCCCACCCGTGCTCCCGCGATCATTTTTCGTACGCCGACGCCTACCCCTACGCCGCCGCCGTTTGCGTCGCCGGACGCTGTCCCTCCGCTTACCCTGGACGACGTCTTCGGATCGTCGGCGGCCCGCGCGGGCCTAAGGCTCGACCCTACCAAGCTGCGCACCATCATCGCCACCGGCGACGTGATCCCGGGCCGGAGGGTGGATCAGCAGATCCGCCTGCGCGGCAACGACTTCGCCTACCCTCTATCGGGCACAGCCGACATTCTGCGCCAGGCAGACCTCACCGTCGTCAACCTGGAGGCGCCCCTGTTCGAGGGCTGCCCGCCGAGTGAGGAAGGCATGACCTTTTGCGGCCAGCCCGGCTTCGCTGGCGCCCTGGCGGACGCTGGCGTAGACGTGGCTACCCTGGAGAACAATCACATCGGCAACTACGGTCAGGAGGGCATCGACGCCACCAAGGCCCTGCTCACGGCCAAAGGCATCGCCTGGGCGGACGCCTTCACGCCGACGGTGCGCGAGGTGCGCGGCCTGCGCTTCGCCTTCGTGGCGTTCAACGGCGTCGGCGGGTCCTTCGATCGCGATCTCATGCGTCGCCAGATCGCGGCCGCCAGAGGGGAAGCCGACGTGGTGATAGCGGCGCTGCACTGGGGCGCCGAGTACGTGTCCATCCCCCAGGCCGCGCCGGGCATCGCCAACGACGACCCGGTGGAGATCGCCCACCTAGCGGTGGACGCCGGCGCCGACCTAGTGATCGGCAATCATCCGCACTGGGTGCAGGGAGTAGAGGTGTACAAGGACAGGCTCATCACCTACGCCCACGGCAACTTCATCCTGGACCAGATGTGGAGCCGTGAGACGACCATCGGTGTTGTCGGTCGCTACACCTTCTACGGCACGAAGCTAGTGGAAGCCAAGTTCCTGCCGGTGATCATCGAGAACTCTGCTCGGCCGCGGCCGCTGGAAGGGGCAGAGGCCCAGGCCGTCCTGGACGGCATGCGCCAGGCGAGCCTCGACTTGCGCGATCTGATAGCGTCCACGCCTTGAAGGTCTGGGCAACGTGGGCGCACCGGTGGCCTGCGGGCTACGGTGCTACCAGTGACCGCGGTTGATGATGATGGTGCACTCGGCGGCGACGTCGGCGTAGCCGCCGGCAGGCACGCTGGCCAGGGCGCTATCGAAGTTGCCGTCCTGCCAGCTAATGCTCACCACGTAGGAGCCCGCCGCCAGCCCCAGCCCGGAGCTGAAGCTGCCATCGGCGCCGGTGGTGCCGCCCCAGGCGGAGCCGCCACCGGGGTAAGGCCCGGCGATGCTTATCTGGGCACCACTCACTGCCTCGCCTTCGCAGGTTGCCACGCCCCTTATCCCGCCGGGCAAAGGTGTGGGCGTAGGCGAGGGCGTGGGCTCGCGAGTCGGCGTGTGCACAGGTGTGGGAGGCGAAGGCGTGGGGGGTGGGGGTGTCGGCGACGGCGGTGGCGGCTCGTTGGTGACATCCGCCGTCGGGCTCGGCGCCGTTGTGGGCTGAGGAACCGGCGTTGCCTTGCGTTCGGGGGTCGCAGTCACTGTCACCGTCACGGTCGACGTGTCCTGGTGCCCAGGCACAGCGGCCGGTGTCAGGACGGCGAAGGCGGTGGGTGCCCGCGTTGGGTCTACGGGGGGCGTGGCCGTGGGGGTTGGCGTCGATGGGTTGGCCATGGCGGCGCCGGAGGAGCCGCCGCCGTCGTCCCACGCCTTCGCGGCTAGGTACGCCACGCCGGCTATGAAGCCACCCGCCACCAGCAGCATGGCGGCCAGGCGCCAGATGGTGCCGTCGCTCCCTGCGCCCGGCAGAGCAACCGCTCTGATCCTGGAGGTGAACAGTCTGTCGGCCAGACCCGGCGGCGCTGGCGAGGGAGCCAAAGTGGCCAGCAGCTCGGATGTGGAGGCCAGCCTCTCCTCCCCCCGTTGGCAGTCGCCGCAGAGAGCCAGGTGGTCAGCCACGCGACGGCGCTGCATGCCGCGCAGCTCATCGTCGTGGTAACCGGAGAGGAGGTCCCCCAGGCGGCGGCACTTGATCCGCTTCTCGCGCACGGCCATGTAGCCGGCGTACTTCTTGCGAAACAGAGCGCGGGCGCGGTGCAGGCGGCGGCGAACCCTTTCGGTGGAGATGCCCATGACCGCGCCAATCTGGGCGTAGCTCAGGCCCTCCAGCTCCCGCCGCAAGAGGAGGCGCCGCGCGCTGGCGGGCATTCTGGCCGCAGTGGCCCAGACCTTCTGGCGCAGGTCGGCTCGCTCGACCCCTGGCAGCGGCTGGGGCTGAGCCTGATAGGCTACAACGTTCTTCTGTTCCACCCGTAGGACTCTCATGTCTGATATTAGACGATCGAAGGGGCGTTAATGTAACACCACTGGCGCAAGAAAGCTAGCATTCCTGGGCCCGCGGGCAGCACTCAAGCGGCCATAGACAGTACGATCCGGATTGGCAACTGCGATGTAAGTGGGAAGGCCGTCCCGTCGTCTGTCGTGGCCTGTCGGCGAAACTGGAACTAATACGACGCCGTGGCCCGGCTGCGACGGCGCGCCACTGGCTAGAGGATCCCCTCCGCGCGCATGTCGTCCAGCGTGGCGGCGAAGGCCTCGGCGGTGGCGTCGATGTCCGCCGGCTGGTGGACGGCCGAGACCAGGGCGCCGCCCAGGCCCATAAGATCGACGCCGTGGTTAAGGCAGCCCCGTCGCAGGGCCAGCGCCACCTCGTGTTCGGTGCGGGGTGGCGGCGCCCCGTTGGCGGCGTCAGTGGGCCAGAGGATGCCGTCGTGCGGGCGGGGGCAGTCCTTCCCGAGCACGATGTGGAGCATGCTGGAGAAGCCGTACACGCAGCCGCGGACACCTCTCTCCTCGATAGCAGCGTTCATGGCCTGTCCCAGGCGCAGGGTCATGGCGTCGGCGTGGGCCTGCGGCTTGCCGTCGGCCACGAAGGCCAGGGCGGCCACCCCCGCCGCTGCCGACAGGGGGTTGGCGTTGTAGGTGCCCGGGTGGAACACACGGCGGCCGAAGTTCCAGTCCGCGTCTGCCCGAAACTCCATCATCGATAGGATGTCCTGCCGGCCGGCCACTGCCCCGCCGGGCAGTCCACCGGCCAGGACCTTGGCCAGGCAGGTCAGGTCGGGCATGACGTTGTAGAGCTTCTGGGCGCCGCCGGGGGAGACCCGGAAGCCGGTGACGACCTCGTCGAAGATGAGGAGGACGCCGTAGCGCTGGGTGACGTCACGCACCTTCGCCAGGAAGCCGGGCGCCAGGGGCACGGTGCCCCAGGAGGCGCCGGTGGGCTCGATGATGACGGCGGCCACGTCGGGCGATTGGGCCAGCGTGCGGTCCACGATGTCGATGTCGTTCTGGGGGATGGTAATCTGGCTCTCCAGCGCCGCCAGCGGCACCCCCGCCGCCCGCAGGAGGTCGGAGTCGGCGTAGCGGGCGCCCACCACGTTGTCGTGCCAGCCGTGGAAGTGGTAGTCGAACTTAGCGATCTTGTCGCGGCCGGTGTAGGCGCGGGCCAGGCGGATGGCCATGAGGGTGGCCTCGGTGCCCGAGCTGGTGAACCGCACCCGCTCCGCCGAGGGCACCAAACGCTGCACCCAGCCGCCCCAGGCCAGCTCCACCTCGTGGGACGCCCCGTAGTGTGTGCCCCGAGCCATCTGGCGGGTCACCGCCTCCACGACCAGCGGGTGGCTGTGGCCCAGCAGGAGGGCGCCGTGGCCCATCACGTAATCGATGATCTCATTGCCATCGACGTCCCACTTGCGGGGGCCTGCCGCCCGCTCCACGTAGATCGGGAAGGGCGGGAGGAAGCGGATGTCGTGGGTGACACCGCTGGGGAAGAGGCGGAGCCCTTGTTGGTAGAGCTCGGCAGAGCGCGGATGAAGGCGGCTATACGACTCGGAGATGCTCGTCACCGGCTGCTTCCTTTCCCGGGGCGCGGCTGCCCCAAGTGGGGATGAGGGGCACGTCGCGCATGGACAGCAGGCCGGGGCGAGCGCGTACCACTGTCGGGATCAGGTTAGTCATCATAGCCGCCGTCGCTTGGTCGCCCTGCACTCCGCCGCGGATCTTGAGGTTGATGGGCGGCTTTCCGTCGATGACGATGACGTCGCGGGGATCTTCGGCGCCCATCGACATCTGGAGGTTCAGCTTGACCACTTCGCGGCCGGCCATCAGGCCCACAGCCGTCTGCTGCAGCCCGGCCACTCGGCCCTTCTCGACCAGATACGCCCCCGTCTCCCAGCGGCGCGTCGCTAGCACCGGCTCCGTGGTCTCCTTCACCTGGTCCATCTGCCAGCCCATGGTCTCGGCGATCATGAACAGGGACTCGCGCAGCCCCACATGTCCGACGGCGCCGTCGGACACGCGGAAGCGGAACTCGGCCGGCGAAAGGCCGGCGCCGGTCTTGGCCTGCAGTTGCGGGCGTCGGGTGGCCGTATCGACCACCCGCGTCACGCTGACGGAGCGGACCTCCTGGCAGACGCTGGTGAGGACCAGCGGCAGGACATCCATGACGAAGCCGGGATTGACGCCCACTCCTAGGATGGAGACGCCGGCCTCCTTGGCCCGTCGGTCGAGCTTGGGTGCCAGCTCAGCGTTGCCTGACCAGGGATAGGACAGCTCCTCGCAGCTAGAGATGATGTTCTTGTCGCTGCTTATCGCCTGGAGTAGCTGAGGGTAGACGGAGATCAGGTGCGACGAGGTGCACTGGACGACGATATCGGCGGCGGTGTTGCGCAGGAAGATCTCGGCGTCGTAGCTCACGGTGATGCCCAGGTTGCGGCCTAGGCCCAGCACCTCGCCCAGTTCGCGGCCCGCCTTGTGGGGATGGGTGTCGATGGCGCCCACCACCTGGATGTCCTGGCGCTGGAGCGCCAGCTTCAGCACCTCGGCACCGATGGCGCCGATGCCGTAGTGAATGGTGCGGAATCTCTCTGGCATGACAACTCCTCCCAACAGTATAGACGTCATCGACCGCGACCTTGGGTATGCAGACCGATAATATACGATAATTCGTCTCCTATCAAGGTCGCGGCGCTCCTGGCAGAGCGATAATGAACCAACCAGCCGCCTCCGGTGGCATGTAACGGCAGCGAGAGTTAGAATATGCGTGGAATGCCCAGACTTTCGCGCAGAGGGCGCTCCACCAAAGCGGCCAAGGCCATACCGCCGCCAGTTGCGCCGCGGGCAGCGCCGGCCCAGTTCGCTCATGAGAGCGAGGTCGAGTTCGCCCGCATCCTCGACTTCTACGGCATCTCTTGGATCTACGAGCCGCGCTCCTTCCCCCTGCGCTGGGACGGCGAGCGCATCGTCGAGGCCTTTACCCCCGACTTCTTTCTGCCCGACCTCAACCTCTACGTCGAGCTCACCACCATGCGCCAGCGCCTGGCCACCGAGAAGAACCGCAAGGTGCGCCTCCTGCGTGAGCTCTACCCTGAGATCAAGATCCGCCTCCTGAACAAGAAGGACTATCTGCGCCTGCTGGCCAAGTACGGCTACGGCCCGCCCGAGGCGGCCAAGCTGCCCGACATCGACCGCGTGCTCATCACCGCCAGCCAGATCGAGCGGCGGGTCGGCGAGCTGGGGGCGCAGATCTCGCGCGACTACACGGGCGAGGCGCCGATACTCATCGGCGTGCTCAAGGGCGTTCTCTGCTTCATGGCCGACCTCCTGCGCCACATATCCTCGCCCGTGTCCATCGACTTCCTGGCCATCTCCTCCTACGAGGGCGACGGCAGCGCCTCCCTCTCTATCCTCAAGGACTTGGACCAGAACATCGGCGAGCGCCATGTGCTCCTGGTGGAAGACATCGTGGACACGGGCATGACCCTCAACCGCGTGTTGGAGTACCTGTGGTCGCACCAGCCGGCCTCGCTCAAGGTGTGCTGCCTGCTGGACAAGCGGGCCCGCCGCCTGGTGGACGTGCCGCTGGACTACATCGGCTTCGAGATCCCGGACGAGTTCGTGGTGGGGTATGGGCTGGATTACCAGCAGCGCTATCGGAACCTGCCTTTGATCGCCGTTCTGAAACAAGAGCTGGTCCTCTGAGGCATCGTCATCGAATGACCGAGCTGGCGATAGCTGGCGGCAGGATAATCGCGATATGGGGCACTATCCCTTCCTCACCGACCGTCGTTAGTGGTCTCGGCGCACTTGACAGCCTAGACGATTTGCGGGATGATATAGACCCTCCAAGGAGCTCGGTAAGCCGAGCCCGTCCAAAGGGGCAAGCCGAGGCAGAAGCGAAAGCGGAAGGTTCGGCGGAAGCCCGGCGGACGGACAAAGCACAAAGGTTCCTTGGAGGTTTGCTTATCCCCCGCCCCCTGTCATTGCGCACAGCGGATGGTCGCGGTCCGCGCCTGCGCCGCGCCTCGGGTTGCCGGCCGCTGGGCTCGCAAGCCCGGCCGCTCAGCCAGCTGTGGCGCCTTACGTCTCCGCCGGGGCCACCAGGGGCAGCGTCTCCTCGATCCGGCGCGCCAGGTTGAAGTCGCGCTCGGTCAGCCCGCCCTCGCTGTGGGTGACGAGGCGCAGGGTGACCTTGTTGTAGTTGATCGTGATGTCCGGATGGTGCTTGGCTGCCTCGGCCAGATAGGCCACCGCGCTCACGAAGGCGACCGCGTGCAGGAAGGTGCGGAACACGAACTGCTTGGCGATGCCGCCCTCGGCGTACTCCCAACCCGCCAGGCCCCCCAGACGCTGCCGCACCTCGTTCTCCGATAGCTTCTCCATACTTCTACGATAGCATGGCCGTCGCCGCCTGTGCCATAATGGAGCTGCCGTGAAGGTTCACGATATCTCCCTCACCCTGCGCCAGCGCATGCCCGTCTACCCGGGCGAGCCGGCGCCCATCATCGAGCCAATGATGCAGATGGAGCGCGGCGATTTCTGCAACGTCTCGCGTCTCATCATCGCCACCCACACCGGCACCCACATCGATGCGCCGCGGCACTTCCTGCCCGGCGCGACGCCTGTGGACCAGCTCGCGGTGGACGTGCTGGTGGGCCCGGCGCTCGTGGTGGAGATGGGTGTCGAGCAGGAGATCACCGCCGCCGACCTGGAGGCGGCCGCCATCCCGCCGGACGCGGAACGCCTCCTGTTCAGGACCCGCAACTCGCGCCTGCTGGACGACAATGACTTTCGCCGCGACTTCGTCTACTTGACGCCGGACGCGGCTCGCTGGCTGGTGGAGCGCGGCGTCCGGCTGGTGGGCATCGACTACCTGTCCGTGGAGCAGATGGACGCCGAGCCCAACGTCGTGCACCAGATCCTGCTGCAGGCGGGCGTCGTCATCGTCGAAGGGGTGGACCTGCGGGCGGTGGCGCCCGGCTCCTACGTCCTGGCCTGCCTCCCCCTGAAGCTTGAGGGCGCCGACGGCTCGCCGGTCCGCGCCGTGCTGGTGGAGATGTGAGCGTCGACGCAACGCGGTAAGGGTTGCGCGCGCTCTTGGTCGCTTCGCGGCTGTACCCCTTGACAGGCGCCGCTGCTCTGTGTTATACATTCCCTTGGAATGTACACCCCAGGGGGGATGAAGCTGTGACCGGTATACAAGCATTCATCCTTGCGGCTGTGCGCGACCTTGGGCGGACGCATGGCCATGAGGTTGCCAAGGACGTCGAGACCCGGACCGGCAGGCCGGTGGGCGTAGGAACTCTCTATAAGACTCTCCATGCGCTCCAGCGCGAGGGGTATCTGACTGCGGAGTGGGAGGATCAGCCCGAGGTTGAGTACGGGCGACCGCGACGGCGGTACTACGAGCTGACGGCCTTGGGGGCGCGCACCCTTGAGGCGTACATCCTATCCCAACGCGAGACCACGCGGGCGCTACGCCCGCGGCGCGGGACCGCACGGGCATGAGCGGTTCTTGGTGGCTGATCCTGGGGTTTCTCCTGCGAACGCTGTTCCGGCCCTTCGCCCTCGAGCTGGCGCGGGCGTGGTACAACCTGACGTTCCGCCTTGTAAGCGTGGGGGTTGGCCGAGAAGCACGCTCGCTGTGGGAGGACGAGGTCTTCGGCGACCTCGAGCTGGAGATCTGGGAGGGCATCAAGGATCCCAAGCTTTCGGTGCAAGACATCGCCGTTCGAGTCTTGCAGCGAAGCATCGATCTGCTGTGGGATGGATGGGCTCAGCGCGCTGCGCATATGGCGGACGCCGAGAGCGCGCGAGCAGCACTGGCCCAACGTGAAGACGAGCCAGCCGGTCGCGGTGCCACACCGAAAACGGTGGCGCCAGACTTCATCCTTGGCGTGCTAGTCCAGCAAATGCACAAGGTCCCTTCAGCTGTCGTTGCGACGATTTCGGCGGCCCTCAGCGGTGTGGTGCTCTCGGTCCTCGCCATCGAACGCGTGGTGCTGGCGCCCACCGCGGCGGGCGCGGTCCTCGCCATGATTTTGGGCCTTGTGGCTGGTGTCGGGGCTGGCGTGGCCGGCGTCATATGGGAGCGGCTGGTCAGGGCGGCTGCGACCCGGCGCCGCCGCGGCTCGCTGTCCTGGCTGCCGTACGACTGGCCGTACCGAGAGCGCGCGCGCCGCTGGCACTGAGCGGTCTGCCCGGAGCATCATCGGGTAGCGGAGCGGCCCAGAAGAAGAGAGGGCAGCTGACTAGACCCGCGTGACGCCATAGGGAGAGACGCATGGAGATACGCTTCGTCCAGGGCGACATCGCTCAGCAGGAGGCGGACGCCATCGTCAACGCGGCCAACAACGGCTTGTGGATGGGCGCCGGCGTGGCGGGCGCCATCAAGCGCGCCGGCGGCCGCGAGATCGAGCAGGAGGCTGTGGCCAGGGGGCCCATCCCCATCGGCGAGGCGGCGGTCACCGGCGCCGGCCGCCTGAGGGCGCGCTACGTGGTCCACGCCGCCGTCATGGGCCAGGACCTGCGGACCGACGCCGACAAAATCCGCCGCGCCACCCAGTCCACCCTCCGCTGCGCCGACGAGCTGGGCCTGAAGAGCGTCGCCTTCCCCGCTCTCGGCACCGGCGTTGGCGGCTTCGCCGTGGACGAGTGCGCCCGTATCATGCTGGACGTCGTAGCTCAGCATGCCGCCGCCGGCCCGACGAGCCTGGAGCAGGTGGTCTTCGTCCTCTACGACGCCGCGGCCTACGAGGCGTTCCAGCGGGTCTGGCGCTCCCGCGGCGGCGCGCCGGAGGGCTGACACCGGACGGTGACGGCCAAGCGCGCGTTCCTCGTCACCGGGCACCCGGGCTGCGGCAAGACCACGCTCATCCGCCGAGTGGTGGACGAGTTGGGCGTGCTGGCAGGCGGCTTCTACACCCAGGAGCTCCGTACCCGCGGCCGCCGGGAGGGCTTTGGCCTGACCACCCTGGACGGCCAGACCGCCACCCTGGCCAGCGTTCACATCGCCGGCGGCCCGCGGGTCAGCCGATACGGGGTGGACCCGGCGGCAATGGACGAGGTGGGAGCCCCGACTGTCGAGCGAGCCGTCGCCGAGGCCCGGCTCATCGTCATCGACGAGATCGGCAAGATGGAGCTTCTCTCCAACCGCTTCCGCCAGGCGGTGCTGGCGGCGCTGGAGAGCGGGAAGCCCGTCCTGGCCAGCATCATGCTGGCGCCGCACCCCTGGGCCGACGCGCTCAAGCGGCGGCCGGAGGTCGAGCTGCTCCTCCTCGCGGAAGCCAACCGCGCGCAGGCCGCCGGCGAGCTGCTGGCGGCGCTGCGGCGGCTGCTGGGTCAGCCAGACGCAGCGCGTCCGCGTTGACCTTAGCCGCCGCCGGTGCTATCTTAGCAATCGCTAAGACCAGTTCACGGCGGTGACCGATGGCAGCCAGGCCCATGGAAAGACCCCGGCCCGGGGGCGGGCAACGTCGGCCGCGGCGGGGGCGCGATACCCGCCGCCAGATCCTCGACGCCTCGCTCCGCCTCTTCTCCGAGCGCGGCTTCGCCCGCAGCACGGTGCGCGACATAGCCCGCGTCGCCGGCATCACCGATGCCGCCATCTACTATCACTTCGCCTCGAAGCACGACCTGCTGGAGGCCCTCTTCGAGGAGCGGGGCATCATGCCGGCCATTCAGGAGCTGCAGCAGCTTGCCACCGAGCTCCCTCTGCGTGACACCCTGCTCGACATCGCCCGCCGGGCCATGCTCGTCATGCAGCAGAACCGCGAGTTCTTGCGCCTGGTCTTCATGGAGTCCCTGGGCAGCGAGCCGGGGGCGGCGGAAGAGGCGCGCAGGGTCATCGAGCGGTGGGAGCAGGGGTTGGCTCGTGTCCTACGCGCCTACATGGAGCGGGGGCAGGTGCGGCGCCTTGACGCCGATGTGGCCGCCCGCCAGCTCGTCACTCTTGCCCGAGGGGCCTTCATGGACGACCTGATGGAGCGCTTCGGCCCCCGCAAGGGCAGCGGCGAGACCCTGAGCGCGGACGAGGAGGCCTACCTGGCGGCGTCCGTCGATAACATCCTGACTGGCCTGCTGCCCTCGCAGCCGAGCTGACCGCCGTGTCTCAGCCCGGCGAAACGCTCACTTTCCCCAGCGGCGACCTCATCCTCGAGGGCGTGTTCCACCGGCCGCCGGCGGCGCTCTATCCCGCCATCGCGGTTTGCCATCCCCATCCGCTCTTCGGCGGCGACATGCACAACTCCGTTGTCGTGACCGTCTGCCAGGCCCTGGTCGATGCGGGCATCGCTGCCCTGCGCTTCAACTTCCGGGGTGTGGGCCGGAGCCAGGGGCGCTTCGGCGACGGCGTTGGCGAGCGCGCCGATGCTATCGCCGCTCTCGCCTACGTGCGCCAGGCCGAAGGCGTCGACTCGGCGAAGGTTGGTCTGGTTGGCTATTCCTTCGGCGCCGCGGTGGCCCTTTTGGCCGCGGACGAGCGGGTGGCGGCCGTGGTCGCCATCTCCATCCCCGCCTTCGGCCGCGGCATCCCCAACCTGAGCATCGGCTGCCCGACCCTCCTCATAACCGGCGAACGCGATGACGTGGCGCCGGCCGGCCAGCTCAACGCCCTGGCTGCGGTCATCGGCCCGGCATGTCGGGTCGAGGTGGTGCCCGGCGCCGACCACTTCTGGTGGGGCCACGAGGAGAACCTGGGCCAGGCTGTGGCCCGCTTCCTCGGCGATTGCCTGGCGCCAGGCCAGTGAACCTATGGCTCTGCTCCGCCTGCGCGTGACTCCGGCCGCCGGCCGCAACGCCCTGCTGGGTTGGCAGGACGACGTACTGCGCCTGAGCGTGGCCGCCGCCGCCGAGCGCGGCAAGGCCAACGAGGCGGCGCTGCGCCTCCTGGCGGCCGCCCTCGGCCTGCCACGCGGGCGCCTGAGCATCGTGCGGGGGCAAACGTCTCGCCAGAAGGTAATCGCCATCGACGGGCTGGACGAGGCGGAGGTACGGGCGCGCCTGGGCGCCGGCCGCTAGGCGTTGTCGCGCATGAACGCCGCCGTCTCCTCGGGGAGGGCGGTGTTGATGTACATGCCGGAGCCGATCTCGAAGCCGGCGGCCGTGGTGAGGCGCGGCACGATCTGTAGGTGCCACTGGTAGAAGGGTTTCACCGAGTCCCGGGTGGGTGCGGAGTGCACCACCAAGTTGTAGTCGGGGTCGCCCAGCTTGGCGCGGAGCGTCTCCAGCACCGACCGCAGGACCGGCGCCAGGTCCGCCAGCTGCTCGGTCGAGGCGTCGCTGAAGGAGGAGCAGTGCTCCTTGGGCAGGATCCAGGTCTCGAAAGGCCAGCGGGAGGCGAAGGGGTGGAAGACCAGGAAGCCGCCTGTCTCCACCACCACGCGGTCGCCGGCCGCGCGCTCTCTCTCAACGATGTCGCAGTAGAGGCAGCGGCCGTAGCCGGCGAAGTAGGAACGGGCCACGTTGTAGCGCCGGCGCACCAGGTGCGGTTCCACGGGCGTCGCCACGACCTGGGAGTGGGGATGCGGTAGGGAAGTCCCGGCAACGCGGCCCTTGTTCTTGAAGACGATGACGAGCTTGACTCGTGGGTCGGCCTTGAGGGCGTTGTAGCGCTGCTGGTAGACGCGCAGCACCGCCTCCACCTCGCGGTCCTCCATCAGAGCCATCTCGCGATTGTGGACGGGCGAGTCGATTATCACTTCGTGGGCGCCGACACCGCCCAATCGGGAAAAGAAGCCGTCGTTCTGGCGGTCGAGCTGAGCGTCGGGCCGGAGGGCGGGGTAGCGGTTGGGCACGACGCGCACGTCCCAGAGGCGCTCGCTGCCTTGCAGCACCAGGGTCAGAACCTCGGGTGGGGTCATCTCCTCGTGGCCGGGACAGAACGGGCAGCCCTCGTCGAACTCCGCTGCGGGCTGGTCGCTCCCCTTCTGGACCAACTGGCGAGGGCGGGTAGCCCGCTCGTCGGCAATGATCACCCATTCCTGGGTCGTGGGATCGCGGCGCAGCTCTGACATAGTGTTGTGCTCCCAATGCCCGCCAATTTGCGCCCATTATACACAGCGTCAACGTTAAAGGCTTTCCCCTTGACAGAGCCCCGGTGGTCGCTAGCATGGAGGGGGAACGAACCGGCGAGGAGGCAAAGCGCCTGGTTGGGGAAAGAGGCGATCGATGGCAAAGGTGCGCAACTATCGCGACGTCCTGCCAAACCGGGAGAACCCCGGCGTTGCCCTGCACACGGTGATCGGTCTCGAGGACGGCGCCCCCCGCTTCTCGATGCGTGTGTTCGAGGTCGAGCCCGGGGCCTCCACCCCCTTCCACACCCATTGGTGGGAGCACGAGGTGTTCATCCTGTCTGGGCAGGGCGTTGTACGGGGGGCGGACGGCGAGCGCCCGCTTGTCCCCAACGACGCCGTCCTGGTGCCGGGCGACGAGCAGCACTGCTTCGTTAACACCGGCTCGGAGGCGTTGCGCTTCATCTGCTGCATCCCTCACGCGCCGGCGGCAGCGCCACCCGCCGATCGACCGGCCCCCCGCTGCGACCCTTAGGGCGCGGCCGGCGCGTCGAGTGGGAAGAGCGGCGGCTGTTCCTCTGGCTCCTCGGGCCGGAAGTTGGAGACGGCCACCCCCAGGAGGCGGAAGCGGCGGCCACCGGTGACCTCCCGGGTTAGAAGGCGGGCTGCCTCCGGGAAGATGATATCGCTGCCGTCGGTGGCGTGAGCCAGGGTCGTCTGGCGGGTGAAGGTGGTGAAATCGGCCAGGCGAAGCTTGACCCGCACCGTTCGCCCCCGCAGGTCGTGGCGCCGGAGGCGCGCCGCCGTCTCGTCGGCCAGTCGGCGCAGGCTGGCCTCGAGGGTTCGGTAGTCGCCTACATCGCGAGGGAAAGTGGTCTCCGAGCTCACCGACTTCGTCTCGTGCTCCACGCTCACGGGGCTGTCGTCGATGCCTCGCGCCAGGCGCAACAGGTAGACGCCCCGCACACCGAACAGCCGGCGGGCCCACTCCTCCGAGCGTTCCGCCAGTTGGCCGACGGTGGTGATGGACTCGGTCGCCAGGCACTCGGCGGTCTTCGGCCCCACGCCCCATAGGCTGCGGACCGGCAGCGGGGCCAGGAACGCGCGCTCCGTGCCGGGCGGCACTACCACCAGGCCGTCGGGCTTGCCCATGTCTGAGGCGATCTTGGCCACCGAGCGCGATGACGCCACGCCCACGGAGACCGTCAGGCTCACCTCCTGGCGCACCCGCTCCTTGATCGCGCGGGCGATCCCTTCGGCCCAGGTGAGGGAGGTCTCCGGTGGGGGGTGGCCCTTGTCCACAGCCTCCGTCACGTCCAGAAACGCCTCGTCCAGGGACATCGGCTCGACGAGGGCGGTGAATCGGCGGAAGATCGCCATGACCCGCTGCGACATCTCAGCGTAGCGCTGGAAGCGGGGCGGCACCCGCACCGCCTCCGGGCAGAGGCGGAGCGCCGTCGCCATGGGCATGGCCGAACGGATGCCGAAGGCGCGTGCTTCGTAGGAGGCGGCGGCCACCACCCCGCGCGACTCGGGAGGCCCACCCACCACTACTGGCCGCCCCCGCAGCTCCGGCTGGTCCAGTTGCTCCACGGAGGCGAAGAAGGCGTCGAGATCGGCGTGAATGATCCAGCGCGACATTTCCGCACAATCCATGATGGTACAGACGCCGCCGTAGCTGCAACGAGTGGACGGCGTGCCTGACCGGCCGGCACCGCGTTCTGACGCCACTTTGCCAGGCGGTCGGTGGACCCTCTGAAGCCGGGAACTCGGCCGATGGGTCTTGCCAGTTCGTCCCCCGAAGGTTCTAGACGGCCCGCACCTGCGACGTGCAGAACGCGCAGCGGCGGGCGTCGAGCGGGATTTCGCTCAGACACTCGGGGCATTTGCGCGTTGTTGGGTCCGCAGGTGGTTCCTTGCGAGACCGGGCGATCAGCGCGTTCATCGGGACAACAATGAAGAAGAAGACGGCTGCACCCGTGAGAACGAATGTGACCACGGTGTTGATGAAGTCGCCGTATCTGAAGGTGCTCTTGTTGATCGTGAAGTCCAGCGCGGAGAAGTCCGGCTTGCCGGCGATGGCTGCGATGAGCGGCGTGATCAGGTCCTTGATCAGCCCCTGGACGACGGCAAACGCTGCAAGGGCCATAATCAGCGCGATCGCCATGTCGACCACGTTGCCCCTCAACAAGAACTGCTTGAACTCATTCAGCATCTTCATCGTTCTCCTCCACTGCTAATCTCGGCTGAATTCCGGAATTATAGGCCGCTCTGGCAGAGAAATCAACTTGCGATTGGCCTGCGCTCCCGGCCAGCTAGTCTGGACAAGGTCGAGGAACCCTCCGCTGGGCTCCGGCGCCTTGTAGCCGAAAACGTGGCGCCATTTTGATGGCCGTGAGGTCCCTACGTGATCCCTCACAAGTAAGTGCTACCGAAGAGGCAGATCGCCCTATTCCATACGCCTTCTCAAGCTGATACACTAACGTGTGGCCTGGTCCTCGGTGGCGCCTCCGGCCGCAGACCGCACCGCGTCCATGTTCGGTACCATCGCTTTATCGTCCAAGGCCCTGGCGGACTACCAGCCCACCGTGGGGGAAGAGGCATTGGCGGAGCTTCGCCGCCTCGCCCAGCCCCTTCGCGATCGGCGTGTCCTCCACCTCAGCGTTGCCGCCTTCGGCACCGCTGTGGCCGACATGCTCGCCTCCCTCGTTCCCCTCATGAGCGACCTGGGTCTGCCCAGCCAGTGGCAGGTCCTTCGCCCGGCGCAGGAGTTCATCGGCGTCAACAAAGCCATGTACGACGCCCTGGCTGGCGTCGCCGCCCGCTGGGATGCGGGGATGGAGGAGGTCTGGCACAACTACACCGCCATGAATGCCGAGCTGATCTCCGAGGAGTTCGACTTCGTGGTGGTGCACGACCCCCAGCCAGCCGGCATCCTCTCCGCGTTCACCAGGCAACGGGGCCGGCGACCGGCCGGCCGCTGGGTCTGGCACTGCCATCTGGATTTGAGCGAGGCCCAGCCTGAAGTCTGGCAGATCATGCATCGCTACTGCAGCGCCTACGACGCCGTGGTCTTTGACCTGGCGGAGTACGTGCGGCGAGACGCGGAAGCGCCCCTCGTTGCCGTCATCGAGCCGGCCATCGATCCCCTGGGTCCCAGGAACATGGACCTGCCACGGGAAACGGTCACTGCCATGCTGGAGCGGTACGGCGTTGACCCGAGCCGGCCGTTCATATGCCAGATCTCCCCCCTCGATCGCTGGCACGACCCCCTCGGCCTCATCGACGTTTATGAGCGGGTGGAACCGCACGTGCCCGGCCTCCAGCTGGTGCTGGTGGCCAGCCACCCGGCCGAGGAGCCCGAGATGCACGCCTACTACGAGCAGGTGGTTCGTCGCGCCGAGGCCCGCCCCGATATCTTTGTGCTATCCAGTCACTCCAGCCTGGATGCGCTGGGCAACGTGGAACTCAACGCCTTCCAGCGGGCGGCCTTCGCCACCGTGCAGAAGTCTATCCGCAGGGGGTTCTGGGTAGCAGCCTCCGATGTGCTCTGGAAGGAACGGCCGGTGGTGGCCAGCCCTCTGGGTGGTATCCCCCGCCAGGTTATCGATGGCGAGACCGGATACCTGGCTCGCAGCACGGAGGAGTTCGCCCAGCGCGTGCTGGATCTGCACCAGAACCCCGAACTGGCGGCCCGTCTCGGCCACGCGGGGCGGCAGCACGTACAGCGCAACTTCCTTATCACCCGCTACCTCCGGGATTACCTGCGCCTCTTTCAGCAGATGGTCGCCCCGCCCGCCTGAGCCGCACCCGATGCTGACCTCCGTCCCGCTCACCCTCAAAGCTCTGGCGGACTACCGTCCCATCGTTGGCGACGCCGCTGTCGAAGAGATCCAGCGTCTCGCGGAGCCGCTGCGTGGTGCCCGCGTCCTCCACGTCAACGCCACTGCCTTCGGAGGTGGCGTCGCCGAGATCCTGTCGGCACTGGTCCCGCTGCTAAACGACGCCGGCCTGCGGGCCGAATGGCAGATCATCAGCGGCGCCGATGAGTTCTTCGCTGTCACCAAGGCGATGCACAACGGTCTCCAGGGGATGTTCGTCCCCTGGACGCCGGCGCTGCGTGAGGTGTGGCTGCGCTACAACCGCCTCAACGCCGACCTGCTGGAGGGCGAGTACGATTTCGTGGTGATCCACGATCCTCAGCCAGCGGGCATCCTCGCTCTCGCCCTGGAGCGGGGCCGGCCCAAGACGGAGAAGTGGGTCTGGCGCTGCCACATCGACCTCACGGCTGCCCAGCCTGAGCTATGGGACTTCCTTCGCGCTTTCCTCGCCCCTTACGACATCGCGGTCTTTACGCTGAAGGATTACGCCAAGGCAGACCTGCCCACGCCCCGGGTGATCTTCCTGCCTCCGGCTATCGACCCGCTCAGCCCGAAGAACGTGCCGTTGGCGGCGAACACGGTGGAGGCTATTCTTAGCCGCTACAGCATCAACGCCAACCGCCCGCTTCTCGCTCAGGTCTCTCGCTTCGATCCCTGGAAGGATCCGCTGGGGGTCATCGACGCCTACCGGTTGGTGAAGAGGGAGATCGCGGAGGTGCAGCTTGTGCTGGCCGCCTCGATGGCCCACGATGACCCCGAAGGCTGGTCGTACTACGAGCGGACGGCGCGCCGCGCCGGCGAGGACGACGACATCCATATCCTGAGCAACCTCACCGGCGTAGGCAATGTGGAGGTCAATGCGATCCAGACGGCGGCGCGCGTGGTAGTACAGAAGTCCCTGCGCGAAGGCTTTGGCCTGGTCGTGTCCGAGGCGCTGTGGAAGGGGCGACCGGTGGTGGCGGGAAGCGTCGGGGGCATCCCCCTCCAGGTTCTCCACGGTGAGACGGGCTATCTGGCCAGCAGCCCCGCCGAATGTGCCGAGCGTATCCTGTACCTGCTAGACAACCCGGAGGTGGCTGACCGCATGGGCGCCGCTGGCCGGGAGCACGTACGGAGCAACTTCCTCATCACGCGCCTCTTGCGGGATCATCTTCAGATGTTGACCACCCTGGCCGGCATTGACACCAAAGCGGGGTCAGGCCCGGCGCTGGAACTGTCCCGCCAGACCGGAGGCGGCGACGCGCCAGCGGAATCCAGGGGAGGAGGAGCCGTATGAACCGAGTGCTGGCTCTCATCCTGGCGGGGGGACGGGGGGAGCGCCTGAGCATCCTGGCCGAGGAGCGCGCCAAGCCAGCGGTGCTCTTTGGGGGCAAGTACCGCATCATCGATTTCGTCCTGAGCAACTGCGTCAACTCCGGCATCTTTCACGTGGGCATCCTCACCCAGTACCGGCCTCGGTCCTTGAACAGCCACATCGCGATCGGCCGGCCCTGGGACCTCGACCGCTCCACCGGTGGCGTCCTGTTGATGCAGCCGTACATCGGGCGCAAGGCCTCTGACTGGTACAAGGGCACCGCCGATGCCGTGTACCAGAACCTCTACTTTGTGGAGGAATCGCAGGCGGAGCAGGTGCTCATCCTCGCCGGAGACCACATCTACAAGATGCGCTACGAGAGCATGCTGGACTTCCACCGCAGTCGCAGGGCCGACATCACCGTTGGCGTGGTGGAGGTCCCCCTCGAGGAGGGCCGCCGCTACGGTGTCCTTCGGCTGGCCGAAGATGATCGCATCGTTGAGTTTCAGGAGAAGCCAGTCCACCCCAAGAGCAAGCTGGCCTCTATGGGCATCTACGTCTTCCAGCGGGAGTGCCTGATCGAGGCTCTGGAAGAGGACGCTCATCGCCGTTCTGGGCACGATTTCGGCCACGATGTCATACCCGGGCGCATTAACCGCGACCGCATCTTCGGTTACCGCTTCCAGGGCTATTGGCGCGACATCGGCACCATCGATGCCTACTGGCAGGCCAACATGGACCTCCTCGTCGACCTGCCGGAGCTCAACCTGTACGAGCCCGACAACATCGTTCGCACTCGTGATCAGCAGCGGCCGCCGCTGAAGGTCGGCCCCAACGCGCGCACCACGCGGAGCATTCTCTCCAGCGGCTGCATCGTCAACGGCCACGTCCACAACTCGGTGCTTTCGCCTGGCGTGTTCGTGGAGGAAGGGGCTACGGTGGTGGACTCCATCCTCTTCGATGACTGTCACGTGTCCACTGGCGCCGTTGTCCAGCGGTCCATCCTGGACAAGGAGGTCTTCGCGGGCCCCCAGAGCCAGCTCGGCTGGGGCGACGACTACACTCCCAACCAGGAGGAGCCGGAGGTCCTGCACAGCGGCATCAACCTCGTGGGCAAGCGAGCGCGCATCCCGCGCGGCATCCGCGTCGGGCGGAACTGCATCATAGGGTCGATGGTCAGGGAGGAGGACTTCCCTGCCGATTACGTGGCCAGCGGCACCTCCATATCCCCGGCAACCTTTGCTGCCGGCCCGCCCTCTGCGGTGAGAGGAGAAGCGTGACACAGGGAGCCTTCACTTTCGTCCTTCACAGCCACCTGCCTTATTGCCGGCAAGCCGGCCGCTGGCCTCACGGCGAAGAATGGCTACATGAGGCTATATCGGAGTCCTATCTCCCCCTGCTGATGGCCCTCGACGATTTGCGCCAGGAGGGCTGCGCTTTCCGCCTGACGCTGGGCCTTACGCCCGTCTTGGTCGAACAGCTCGCCGATGGGCTGGTGCTGGACCACTTGGAGGAGTTCCTCGAGGAGAAGGTGAGCCGCGCCACAGCCGACATCGATCGCTTCCGTCAGGAGGGCGACAACCATCGTGCCTACCTCGCCGGCTATTACCGCGACTGGTACGGCGCTGTGCTAAGCGCCTTTCGCGAGCGCTTCTCACGCGACATCGTCGGTGCCTTCCGCCAGCTCCAGGAGGGGGGCCACATCGAGATTGTCACCAGCGCCGCCACCCACGGTTACCTCCCGCTGCTCAGCCGCGATTCGTCCATCCACGGCCAGTTGGCGGTGGGTGCCAAGTCCACCCGTCGCCACTTCGGTCGGGCGCCGCGCGCGGCCTGGCTGCCCGAGTGCGCCTACCGCCCGCCGCATCTGGCTGAGGGGGAAGGCGGCGGCCACATCAAGCCGGGGCTCGAGGAGTTCCTGGCCGAACTGGGCATCACTTGTTTCTTCGCCGAGACCCACACGGTGGAAGGCGGCCTCCCCGTGGGCAAGGCCCGGGGTGAGGCCATAGGCCCCTACGGCGATATTCCCCGCCGCTACCTCGTTCCCCTGACCGGCTACAGCGACCCCACCGAGAAGACCACCTTCCAGCCCTACTGGGTGCAGTCGCCGCGGGTGGCCGTCCTGGGGCGCAACAACGCCACCGGCATGCAGGTCTGGTCGGCCGACTGGGGCTACCCCGGCGACTTCTGGTACCGCGAGTTCCACAAGAAGGACGGCGTGTCCGGTCTCCAGTACTGGCGCATCACCGGCGCCAAGACCGACCTTGGGTCGAAGGCGCTCTACGAACCGTCTTGGGCCGAATCGCGGTGCCAGGAGCACGTCGCCCACTATGCCGGCCTGGTGCGGAGCCTCCTGGCGGACTACCACCAGCGCAGCGGTAAGTTCGGTATCGTCGTCGCCGCCTACGACACCGAGCTCTTCGGCCACTGGTGGTTCGAAGGCATCGCCTGGATCCAGGGCGTCCTGCGCGAGCTCGCCCGCAGCGATGAGCTGGAGCTGACCACCGCCAGCGACTTCATCGCCCGCCATCTGCCCGAGGATGTCCTGGCTCTGCCCGAGGGGTCCTGGGGCGTCGGCGGTGGCCACTTCACCTGGGACAACGTGGACACCAGCTGGGTGTGGCCCATCATCCACGACGCCGAGCGCCAGATGGAGACTCTCGTCAGCCAGCACCCGGCGGCCGACAGAGGGCTAGCCGAGGTGCTGGCCCAGGCCGCCCGCGAGCTCCTCCTCCTCCAGTCCAGCGACTGGCCCTTCCTCATCACCACCGGCCAGGCGCGCGAGTACGCCGTGCTCCGCTTCCAAGAGCACCTCGACCGCTTCCAGCATCTGGCCGGCATCGCCCGCGGCGGCGATGTGGCCGAGGGCGACCTGAGCTTCTGCCGCGACCTGTTCGAGCGAGACAAGGTGTTCCCCGAGATTGACTACCGCCTCTTCCGCCCGCGGGAGGGGCACGCGGCGCCTCAACCATGAAGCGGGCCCTTAATATCCTTTTCGTCGCGGCGGAGGTGGGGCCGTTCGCCAAGGTGGGCGGTCTGGCCGACGTGGCCGCCGCCCTGCCCGGCGCCCTGGCCGCGCGCGGCCACGACGTCCGGGTGGTGACGCCCCGCCATTCGTCAGAGCCCATCGGCGACGTCGTCGCCTCGCTCCCCCTGGACTCCGAACGCCGCGCCGATGTCCGGAGCCCCGTCGTGAGCGGGGGCGGCGTACCCACGTATCTGGTGGAGAGCGCGGGGCTCTTTCCCCGCTCTCGCGTCTACGGCGAGCCCAACGACCTGGAGCGCTACCTGATGTTCTGCCGTGCCGCCTTGGACCTGCCGAAACAGCTTGCCTGGCCGCCGGACATCTTCCACTGCAACGACTGGCACACCGCGCCCATCGCCTTTGGGCTGCGCAACCGTGCCTGGGGCGACGTTTTCTACCGCCCGGCCGCCTGCGTCCTCACCATCCACAACCTGCGCTATCGCGGCCCCGACGAGCTGGCCGACTTCCTCTGCCAGGGCATCTACTACGCGGACGCCGTCACCACCGTCAGCGAGACCTATGCCCGCGAGATCCTGACGCCCGAGTACGGCGAGGGGCTCCATCCCCTTCTCCAGCAGCGCCAGGAGCGGCTGTTCGGCATCCTCAACGGCCTCGACTACGGCGAGTACGACCCGGCTCGCGATCCGAACCTGGCGGCCAGCTTCGACGCGGCCGGCCTGGATCGCCGAGCCGCCAACAAGGCCACCCTTCAACAGCGAGCCGGCCTCGTCGCCGATGGTCAGGTGCCCCTGGTGGGTATGGTCTCCCGTCTGACCGAGCAGAAGGGGATGGACCTTACGCTCGAGGCCATGGAGGTGCTGCTGGGTGAGGGGGCCGCCCAGTTCGTGCTGGTAGGCACCGGCGACGAGGCCTACCATCGGGCCTTCCGCGCGCTGGCCCAGCGGCATGCCGGCCACGCCGCCGTCTCCATCGCCTTCGACCATCCGCTGGCCCAGCTCATCTACGGCGGCTGCGACGTCTTCCTCATGCCCTCGCGGTTCGAGCCCTGCGGCCTGGGGCAACTCATCGCGCTCCGCTACGGCGCCATCCCGGTAGTGCGCCATACCGGCGGCCTGGCGGACACCGTGCGCGACTATGAGGGGCCGGATAGCCAGGGCAACGGTTTCGTCTTCCAGGAGTACAGCGGTGGTGCATTGCTGACCGCCCTGCGGCGGGCCCTGGCCGTTTTCCAGCGCCCGGCCGAGTGGCGCCGTCTCCAGGAGCGGGGGATGCAGGAAGACTTCTCCTGGGGGCGCTCCGCCGAACGCTACGAGGCCGCCTATCGCCAGGCCCTGGCCGGCCGTACCTCTGCATAGATATCCTACTTGACGAAACTTAGCCCTGGTGATAATCTAAGTGCTCGCTTAGGTTGGTGGGAAGACGACCTGCATCAACGGCTGGTCTTCCTTTAGCCGGCTTCTCAGGCCGAAATCAAGGTGCTGTGCGGGTCGGCTCCGGTGGGGGGGGGTGAGAGACAACGCTGTAATCCGCTGGAGAGCCTCTAGGTAGCGTGCGAGCGTTAGTCTGATGGAGGCCAAACAAGTGAAGACCAGACTGTTCGTCATGATTGCCGGGCTTCTGCTGTTGGTCGGGATTCTACTCCCGTCATCTACACCAGCCCATGCCTGGCATCCAACGCCAGCACCTGGTAACCCGATGATTTTTATTCATGGTGGTTCCGGTGTAGGGGCGCAGTTTGAGTCGCAGGCCCAGCGATTTGAGAGCAACGGCTACCCCGCCGACTGGGTCACAGTGTACGAGTACGATTCCAGTTTCTCGATAAACACGATAACCGATGTTTATAACGGGATCGACCAAGCTGTCGCCGCCCTCTTGGCGAAGACCGGCGCCGATAAGGTTGACATTCTGGGGCATTCCCTCGGCACGACGGTGATGGTTGGCGGGACGATCGGCACGACGGTGACGCCGGGATGGCTGAACACCTCAGCGGGACGTGCCGCCAAGGTTGCCCACTACGTCAACATCGACGGTCGCACACTCACCGAGCTTCCGGGCACAGTGGTCGGCGTCCCCGTGCCCACCCTGGCGCTATGGGCCGGAAGGGGACTTCCTGGCCGTGAGATAGTAGGGGCGACAAACGTCACTATCTCCGACGTGACTCACGTCCAATGCGCGACCTCCGCTGACTCCTTTGTGGAAATGTACAAGTTCTTTACCGGCGGCGTGGACCCGGCGACAAAGGACATCATTCCGGAGTTCCCGTTCTTCATTAAGCTTTCCGGCAGGGCGTTGTTCTTCCCAACGAACCTCGGTGTGCCGGACGGCACTCTCCAGATATGGATGGTGAACGGGAAGACCGGCAGGAGACTGACGAGCAACCCGGTCGCCACTTTCCCGCTAAGCGGGGACGGATCATGGGGGCCTTTCAACGCCATCGGCGGCGTAAACTACGAGTTCGCCATCGTGCGCGCAGGCCAGTTCACGCAGCACTTCTACTACGAGCCCTTCCTAAGAAGCGATCACCTGATCCGTCTACAAACAGAGCCGCCTCAGCCACCGCCGCCTCAGCCTGGCACTGGGCTTGGCCAATTCACCACTCCTAGCGACCACACGACGAACCTGATCATTCTCAGGAACAAGGAGCTCTGGGGTGATCAGGGGGCTGAGAACGACGCCCTTGCGATCAACGGTACGAATGTGGTCAGCGCTGCCACGTGCCCTATCGCCAAGAGGGTAAATGCAGTGTTTACTTTCGATAAGAACCTGGACGGAATCAGCGACGTCACTACCCCGCTCTTCCCGTTCACCATACTGCCCTTCTTGCTGGGGCTCGATCTCTGGATCCCTGGGGTCACTCCTCCGAATGCGACAGTCCCCGTCGTGCTTACGCCAAGAGGCGGCGGCGACACCCAGAAGATAAACGTCCCTAACTGGGCATCCTTGACCGACCGGATAACGCTCCAGTTCCACGACTACAGCCAGGCCAACAACTCCTGGTTGGAGTACGTGCTGTCCTTGCTGAAGGGGCACTAGGCCTAGGTTACACACTCTTCGTGAGGACAACCGGCAAACTCTAGGTCAAGCAACGCAGCTAGTCGGCGGAGAGCCCGACCGAAAGGCGGGCTCTCTGCCTTTTCACGTGCGCCGACTTCCGCCCTGCCGGTCTGGCACCCGTGAACGACCGGTGGCGTGGCCTCCCGCGTCGCTGCTATGTATAATGTTCGGCGACGGAACAGCCAGTGAGTAGCCAGTGAACGCGAAGCTGCAAGCGGCCCGGTGGAAGCCCTCCGCTTCTTTCGCGGCCCATCTGCTGGCCGTCTGTCTCCTCTACGTCGGCTATCTGTTGATCCGCGGGCTGATCGCCAGGCACATCGATGTGGGCGCTGCGATGGAGAGGGGCGACCACCTCTCCAACCTGGAACGCCAGCTCAACCTTTCGTACGAGAAGCGGGTTCAAGATTGGGCTATGGCCATTCCCCTGGCCATCCCCCTGCTCAACGCGATCTACATCTGGGGGCACGTCCCCTTCTTGCTGGCCGAGTTCGTCTGGCTGTACTTCAAGTCTCGGCAGACCTTCACGATTCTGAGGAACGGGCTGCTCCTATCCGCCATACCCAGCGTCATCCTCTACATCACGCTGCCGACGGCGCCGCCGCGTCTGAACCCGGCGCTCGGCCTTGTGGACACCTTGGCCGGGCCGGACCACTCCAACTACTTCATCCAGCCGGGGATCTTCGCCAATCACTTTGCCGCGATACCGAGCATGCACGTCGGCTGGGCGCTGGCAGCCGGTCTAGCGGCCTTCCTGGCGATGAGGACATCGCGCTGGCGATGGCTGGCTCTGGCAATGCCGGTGGCTATGGTCGCGTCCGTGATGGGGACAGCGAACCACTACGTGCTGGACTGGGTCATTGGCTGCGCCATCGCCGCTGCGAGCTTCGTGGCGGCGTGGATGTGGGAGAATCGGCGCGTGTACCGGCTGCGCGCCAGCCTGGCCTCTGAGCTATAATGGCTGATATGAAGGTCTCTCCGCCGAGAACCGTCTGATAATGCTCTACTGGGCTCAGTTTCTCCACGCATATCAGCCGCCCACCCAGTTTCATGGCGTCCTGGCCAAGGTCTACGACGAATCCTATCTCCCCCTGCTGGAGGTCTTCGAGAAGCATCCCCACGCCAAGGTCACCGTTAACATCAACGCCTCCCTGACTGAGCTCCTGGCGCAGCATGGCTACTCGCGTTTCATCGAGGGGTTGCGCGGCCTGGCTGAGCGTGACCAGATCGAGTTCACTGGCAGCGGCAAGTACCACCCGATCCTTCCCCTCATCCCTCACCGGGAGATGGAACGCCAGATCAGCCAGAACCGCAAGGCCAACCGCTACTTCTTTGGCCCGAGCTACCGGCCCGAGGGCTTCTTCCCGCCGGAAATGTGCTACAGCCGCGACATCGTCGAGCCCGTGGTCAGGACCGGCCACCGCTGGATCATCATCAGCGGCATCGCCTGCCCCGTCCAGTGGCCCCTCGACGTCGTCCACCAGATCGCCAGCGGCGAGGACCGCCTTGCCGTCTTCTTCCGCGACGACATCCTCAGCAACAAGATCGCCTTCCAGACCCTTGGCGCCAAAGGCTTTCTCGATCACCTGGAAAAGGCCCGCCGCGGCCACCAGGACATGTACATAATCACTGCGATGGACGCCGAGACCTTTGGCCATCACCTGCGTGACTGGGAGACGCTCTTCCTGGCCGAGGTGTACGAAGAGCTGGCCCCCCGGCGCGAGAGCTACGAACACATCCACCAGGCGAAGGAGCTGGCCGACGAGCACCGTGGACTGCTCGAGGCGGTGGAGGTCTCCCGCGATGTGCAGATGGTAACGGTGAGCGAGCTCCTGGACCTCTTTCCCGCAGGCCAGACCATTGAGCCGAAGGCATCTTCTTGGAGCACCAGCGCCGAAGACCTCGCCGCCGGGAGTCCTTATCCGCTGTGGCTGGACAAGGGCAACGAGATCCATCGCCTGCAGTGGGAGCACACCAACATTTGCATCGAGCTCGCCCACCGGGCCAAGGAGCGCGCCGACAACGACGAGAGCCGCCGCTATGCGGACATCGCCCGCGGCTTGCTGGACCGTGCCCTTCACAGCGACCAGTACTGGTGGGCCAGCCGCCGGCCTATGTGGGACATCAACCTCATCCATCGCGGCCTCACGCAGCAGTCGGCAGCGCTGGTCAACGCCTACAAGGCGATCCATACCAGCGGCGCTGTCGAGGACGAGAAGCGGGAGTTCTACTACCGTGTGGTAGTGGCCCGCGATCTGGTGGACAAGATCGTCGACAAGCTGTTCCTCCAGTAGGGGCGCCTCGCTCTATGCCTCGGTTCTACCTTGGCCTGGCCATCCACAACCACCAGCCTGTAGGCAACGCCGACCGCGTCTTCGAGTCTGTCTGCCACCAGGCCTACGAGCCGCTGCTGGCGGCGCTGGAGCGCCACCCGCGCATCCGTCTCTCTTTGCACTACAGCGGCTGCCTGCTGGACTGGCTGCGCGAGCATCGACCCGACTTCCTGCCCCGCCTGAGGGCGCTGGCGGCTCGGGGGCAGGTGGAGATCATGACCGGCGGCTACTATGAGCCCATCCTGCCCGCGATCCCCGACGCCGATAAGCTGGGCCAGATCGAGCGGCTCTCGGCCTTCATCCGCGACGAGTTGGGCATCTTGCCTACTGGCCTGTGGACGGCCGAGCGGGTGTGGGAGCCCCATCTCCCCAAGCTCCTGGCCCAGGCCGGCGTGACCTGGACCGTGCTCGACGACACCCACTTCAAGACGGTGGGCCTGACCGACGAAGAGCTGCGCGGCTACTACGTCAGCGAGGAGGAAGGCCAGACCGTCAACATCTTCCCCTCGCTGAAGCTCCTCCGCTACATCATCCCCTGGCGCGACGTGGATGAGGTCATCGCGACCCTTCGCGGCTGGGCCGAGGAGAGCGAGGACGGGATCGCGGTCATGGGCGACGACGGCGAGAAGTTCGGAAGCTGGCCCGAGACCTATCGCCACTGCTGGGGCCGTGACGGCTGGATGGGCCGCTTCTTCGCCGGTCTGGAGCGCAACGCCTCCTGGCTCACCACCATCCCGCTGGGCGA
The DNA here is from genome assembly GCA_963701285.1 of uncultured Chloroflexia bacterium. Taxonomy (GTDB): domain Bacteria; phylum Chloroflexota; class Dehalococcoidia; order SM23-28-2; family SM23-28-2. Next base: position 1,822,509 of record OY969584.1, read on the forward strand.
GTACGTCGGCCAGTTCCCGCCGCGGGGCCGCATCTACCTGCCCACCGCCTCCTATGAGGAGATGATGGTATGGGCGCTGCCCGTTGGCCCCTCGCACCGCTTCGAACACATCAAGCACCAGCTGGAGGACGAGGGCCGCCAGGAGGAGGCGGAGCTGTTGCGTGGCGGCTTCTGGCGCCACTTCCTGGTCAAGTACCCCGAGGTCAACAACCTGCACAAGAAGATGCTGCGGGTGCACCGCAAGGTCTATCAGGCGCGCGAGCAGGGCGCTGACGGCGAAATGCTGGCTGACCTCTGGCGCGGCCAGTGCAACTGCCCCTACTGGCACGGCGTCTTCGGCGGCATTTATCTGATGGGCATTCGCCTCACCAACTACCACCACCTCGTCCGCGCCGAAGCCGCTGCCGACGCCGCCCTCCACGGCGACGGGCCCTGGCTGGCCTGGGAGACCACCGATTTCGACGCCGACGGCCGCGGCGAGCTGCTGGTCGATGGAAGCAGCGCCAACCTGTACTTCGCCCCCACCGATGGCGGCACCCTCTTCGAGTGGGATGTCAAGGAGCCAGCGCTCAACCTGGCGGCCGTCCTGGGCCGCCGCCCCGAGGCCTATCACCAGACGCTCCTGGAAGCTGCCGAGGCGCCGCCGGAGGAAGCCGAGGGGGCGGTGTGGACCATCCACGAGGGGATGCGCCTGAAGGAGGCCGACCTGGCGGAGCGGCTGTATTATGACCGTCATCGCCGCTCCTCGTTGCGCGACCACTTCCTGCCGCCGGAGACGACCCTCGACGAGCTGGTCCGCTCCTCTTACCGCGAGCTAGGGGACTTCGCGGACGGGCCCTACGCCGCGCGAGCTCAGGGCGCCGGCGAGCTGCTCACGGTGGTCCTGGAGCGGGCGGGGCAGGTGGACGGCGTGTCCTGCCTGCTGGAGAAGGAGATTGTCCTGGCCGCCGGCGGCGCGGAGGCGGGCGTGACCTGGCGCCTGGCCAACAAAGGCAGCTCGGCCGTCGATTGCCTCTTCGTCTCCCAGTGGAACCTAGCCCTCTTCGCCGCCGACACGTTGGCGCCGGCCGAGACGCCCGACCGTCCCTTGGGCGAGCCTCAGACCGCCGAGGCCGTCCGTGACTTCACCCTGGAGGGCCACTACCCGCCCCTTAGCCTGCGGGCCGACCTGACGCCGCCCGCTACCCTCTGGTCATATCCCATCGAGGCCATCTCCAACTCCGAGGGCGGCTTCGAGCGGACGCACCAGGGGGTCTGCCTGCTGCTCGTCTGGCCCCTGCGCCTTGCCTCCGGCGAGAGCACGTCGTTCGGCCTGACCTGGCGCCAGGGGTAGCCAGGGAAGAATCGCCCTACTCGAACTTGAAGACCGGGCCGAAGTACTCCCACTTGCCCACGCCGTTGTCCAGCACCACGTGCTCCATAGGGCCGGCCTGAAGTGTGTAGTGGTCGGTGGGGCTTATCGTGACGTTCACGCCGTCCAGCAGCAGATCGCTGTGGTAGTCCTTAAACGACTCGACGGCGTCCATCAGGCCGCGTCGGGTCAGGTTGTTGCACGACCTGGTGAGCGCGTTGACCATTAGCTCCGCCGTCAGCTGGGCGTAGACGGTGAAGACGCCGGGGGTCGGGCCGCCGTACTTGGCCATGATCTCTCGGTGGCGGGCTATCGCCGGGTCGTCGGTCCAGTCCGGCATCTTGAAAGCGTTGAACGATATGAGGCCCTCCGCTAGCTTAGCAGGCACGAACGAGAACAGGAGCGGGTCGGAGTTCGTGTAGCTGGCCAGGAATTGGGGATGCCAGCCCAGGTGGTCGGCCTCTTTGATGGCTTGGGCCGTGAAACCGGGCGTGGAGTAGAGCACGACTACCTCCGCGCCGGCGTCTTTGATGTTGATGATCTGAGAGCGGATATCGATGGCGGTGGCGTCGTACACCTGCTCGGAGACGATCTCGTTCTTGCTGGCGTCGAGCCCATTCCTGACCCCCGCCAGGCCGTCCCAGCCCAGGTACTGGTTCTCGTAGAGGACGCCCACCTTCTTCCCCGGCAGATTCTGCGAGATGTACTGACCGAAGAACGTCCCCTCCGTGCGGTAGTCGGGCACGCCGCCTACGGACCAGGGGTACTTCTCCGGGTCAGCGCCGTAGGCGTGCGCGCCACCGGTGATGAACAGGTCAGGCACCCCCTTCTCGTTGAGGTAGGGCTGGACGGAGGAGTGGGGCAGGTCGCCCACCGAGCCGAACATGGCGAATACCTTGTCCTGCTCCACCAGCTTGCGGGTCGCCTCGAGGGCCTTCGCGGGGTCGTTGAAATTGTCCTCTACCTTGAGGACGATCTGGCGGCCGCAGACACCCCCCTGCGTCTCGTTGACGTACTTGAAGTAGGCTTGCTGTGTCTGGGGGAGGATGGCATAGACCGCACCGAAGGTGCCGCTGAGCATGGCGTGCTGGCCCAGGATGATCTCTTTGTCGGTGATGCCCGGTGCTGCTTCCTGCGGTGCAGGCGTAGCGGCCGGAGTGGCGGCGCCAGTGACGGCGGGAGTGGCGGTGGCAGCCTCCTGTCCTGGTCCCCCGCAGCTAATGCTCAAAGGGATGGCGATCAGGCATGCCAGGAGGAGCGGGATCAAGAGAGGCCGGTGCCGGCCGACGACGAGCTCGTGCCGCATGGCTCCCATCCTTTCGCTTCCGCGTCCGGGGCCGGTGAAACGTGGCGACTATTGTCACTTAAGCGATAATGTCTTACCTTCATTCGGGGAGACCCCGAGCCGCCAGCGGACAGAATCCTACTTCGGGCTCCACCCGTTGTCAACCGGGGGTCGAACCGGGGCCAGACGGACGTGTGGGGTGCGTCGGGCCCTAGGAAAGAGAGGAGCAGCATATGGCCCGTGACATTCCAATTGGCAACGGCAGCCTGCTGGTCAGCTTCGACGGGCAGTACCACATTCGCGACATCTATTATCCCCACGTCGGCGACGAGAACCACACCGATGGGCACCCCTTCAGGCTCGGCGTGTGGGTGGACGGCCAGTTCTCCTGGGTCCACGATGGCTGGCGCATCACTGAAGAATACGAAGAGGAGACCCTGGTGACCCGCGTCCTGCTGGAAAACGAGGATTTGGGTCTCTCCATCCTCTGTCGCGACGCCGTTGACTTCCACGAGAACGTCCTCGTCCGCCAGTTCGGGCTGCACAACGCCCGCGCCACTCAGCGCGAAGTCCGCCTGTTCTTGCACAACGATTTTCACATCGCGGAGACGGAGGTGGGCGACACCGCCTACTACGACCCTGCCACCAAGGCCCTCATCCACTACAAGGGACCGCGCTGGTTCCTGGTCAACACGTGTGGTCCCACCGGGGCAGCCGGGCTTGACCAGTACGCCGTGGGGAGGAAGGAAAGGGCGACCGCCGAGGGGACGTGGCGCGACGCCGAAGACGGCGCGCTGAGCGGCAACGCTGTGGCCCAGGGTGCCGTCGATTCGGTGGGAGCGGTGCACTGCACCCTTCCGCCCAACGGTGACGCAACCGTTTACGCCTGGATGGCGGCCGGCACCAGCTATGCCGAGGTACGCGTCATCAACAAGCTGACGCGGGAGAAGGGGCCGCAGACGCTGCTGCACCGCACCGAGTGCTATTGGCGCCTGTGGGCCAACGTTGAACCCAACGACGTGGATGAGCTCCCAGGCGAGGTGTGCGATGCCTTCAAGCACAGTCTGCTCATCTTGCGCACGCAGATCGACAAAGACGGAGGCATCCTCGCCGGCACGGACTACGACATCACGTCTTTTGCCCGCGACACCTACGCCTACGTCTGGACCCGCGACGGCTCCCTGGTGGCCTACGCCCTGGACCTGGCGGGCTACGATGGCACTACCAGAGCCTTCTTCCAGTTCTGCGCCCGGGTCATGGATCCGGGCGGCTTCTTCCTCCATAAGTACACGCCTCACGGCAGCCTGGCCAGCTCGTGGCACCCCTGGATCCGCGATGGCCAGCCTCAGCTCCCGGTGCAGGAGGACGAGACGGGTCTGGTGCTGTGGGCCCTTTGGCACCACTTTGACAAGTTCCACGATCTAGAGTTCATCAAGCCCCTCTATCGCTCCATGATCATCCGCGCGGCCGACTGGATGTGCGCCTTCCGAGACGATAGCGGTCTGCCGCACGAGAGCTACGATCTCTGGGAGGAGCGCATCGGCGTTCATGCCTGGACGGTCGCCGGGACGTGGGCCGGCCTGCAGGCGGCGTCTCGCTTCGCGGCGGTGTTCGGCGAGACGGAGCTGGCCCGCAGGTACGCCGATATCGCGCAAGACATTCGGCGGGCGGCCGACTCCTATCTCTGGTCGGTGCAACTGGGGCGCTTCGTCCGCACCGTCACGCCGGCGGCCGCCGGCTATGAGGTCGACGCCGTCCTCGACGCCAGCCTCTGCGGTCTCTTCCTGTTCGGGATGTATGAAGCCGGTGACCCGCGCATCGTAGCCACGGTAGACGCCATAAAGGACAAGCTGACGGTGCGAACGCCTGTCGGTGGTCTGGCGCGATACGAGGGGGACGTGTACCAGCGTTCGGTTTCGGCCGACGACGCTAACGTGCCGGGCAATCCTTGGTTCATCTGCATGATGTGGCTGGCGCAGTGGCATATCGCCCGGGCGCAGAGCACGACCGACCTGCAGCCCGCCCTCGATGCGCTCGCCTGGGTGGAGGGCCGGGCGCTCCGCAGCGGGGTATTGGCGGAGCAGGTTGACCCCTACACCGGTGAGCCGCTGTCCGTGTCACCGCTCACCTGGAGCCATGCCAGCTTCGTTCGGACCGTGCTGGAATACGTCGAGAAGCTCTCGGGCTTCAACCGCTGCCCGACCTGCGGCCACCGCCTGCACGAGCGAGACCGCCCCGGCTACGCGTCCAGTCGTCTGCCGGTGACGGCCTAGTTCGGCTTTCTGGGGGGTAACGAACGACAATGTTTGATCTGGAGGTCAACGGCTGGAGCATCGTGGGGCGCACCGCCATTGTCTACGTGGCGTTGCTTGTGGGTCTGCGCCTGGCCGGCAAGCGCGAGATGGGCCAGATGACGCCCTTCGACCTCGTGGTGATCCTGCTCATCGCCAACGCCGTGCAGAACGCCATGGTGGGCCCGGACACCTCCGTCATCGGGGGGCTCATCGCAGCAGGGGTCCTCATCGTGGGCAACTACGGCGTGGCCGTGGCGCGGGAACGGCTGCGCTGGCTGCGGCAGGCCGTGGAGGGGACGCCCACGCTGCTGATCAATGACGGCAAGTTCGTGACGGAGCACCTGCGCCGCGAGGGGATTGACGAGGACGAGGTGCTGATGGCAATCCGCGAGCACGGCGTGGCCGATCTGAAGGAGGTGCGGATGGCGGTGCTGGAAACCGATGGCTCCATCAGCATCGTCCCGGCGGACGCGAAAGCGATGCGGACGCGCAGGCACGTGCGCTTCGTGCGCCGGTCCGCGTGACGTGATCGCGCTTTCCCGAGTGCCCCCCTGTCGCCGGCCGATATGCTAGGATGGCCGCGTGCCACAGGGCAGGTCCTACGCATACCCGGTTCTGGCCACTGGTGTGGCGGCTGTCTCCTGTGCCGCCATCCTCATCCGCGAGGCCGATGCGCCCGCTCTGGTCATCGCGGCCTATCGGCTAGGGCTGGCGGCAGTGCCGGTGGGAGCCCTGGCCCTGGGGACGGGCCGTCAGCGGGCATCCTCGGAGCGCTTGTCGGGCTGGCCTCTGTTGGCCGGCGCTCTCCTCGCGCTGCACTTCGGTTTCTGGATCGCCTCGCTCCAGCAGACCTCGGTCATCACGTCGGTCGTGCTGGTGACAACGAATCCGCTGTTCGTGGGGCTGGCCTCGCCTCTGTTCCTGCGTGAACGGGTGTCGCGGGCCACGTGGGCGGGCATCGGTATCGCCAGCGTGGGGGCGGCCCTGCTGGCGGCCGAGGACCTGGGCGAGGGTCTGGGGACGCTGGCCGGCGACCTGTACGCCTTGCTGGGGGCCGTCTTCGGAGCGGGCTACCTGATGATCGGACGGCGAGCCCGGCCGCAGGTGTCGTGGGTGGGGTACGTGGGCGTTGTCTATCCGGTAGCGGCGGTGCTGCTGGTCGCCTCCGTGCTGGTGGCGCGGGAGCCTTTCACCGGCTACACCACCAAGACCTTCGTGATGATGGGCCTGCTAGCGCTGGTTCCCCAGCTCATCGGCCACTCCGCCATCAACTGGGCCCTGGCCTACGTTCCCGCCGCCCTGGTGGCGGTGGCGATTCTGGGCGAGGCGGTCGGGGCAACGGTCCTGGCGGTCCTCGTCCTCCAAGAGACGCCCAGCGGTCTCGAGGTGGCAGGGGCGCTCCTGGTGCTGGTCGCCGTCTACGTGGCCCTGCGTCCGGGCCGCGTGCCCGCGGGCGAGCTCGGCTAGCCGCTAGGACAGCACGCGACTGGTGAAACGCCGGATGCCGAGATAGGTGCACACAGCGGCGCCGGCGGTCAGCCCAAGGTACACCGCCAGATAGTTCATGTGTCCGTATTGGGGGGTGAGCGCGCCCCGTAGCCCCTCGCTTACATACACGAGCGGGTTCATCAGGATCAGCACCTGCAGCCAGCGCAGGGGTGCCAGCTGCGCCCATGGGTAGTAGACCGCGCCCAGGAAGACTACCGGGATGACGATGAGCGAGAAGACCAGCGGGATCTGGCGGGGTCCCACCGCCGTTCCGATGAGCAGGCCAAGCGACGCGGAGACGAGGGCGGCCAACGGTAGCACGGTCAGCAGAACCGGCACGTCGATGTGCAGGTGAGGCCGTGACAGCGGAATCGTGTAGACCAGCGGGAACACCACCAGCGCCGAAAGCAGCGCCTGCAGGAAGGCGAAGAAGATCTTCTCCACTGCCACTCCCGCCACCGGTAGGGGCGCCATCACCCGGTCCTCGATCTCCTTCGTCTGGCTGAACTCCTGCACCAGAGGCAGGGCAACTGCCTGGATGCCCTGGAAGAAGAGCGCGGAACCGATAAGGCCGGGGACAAGGATATCCCCGAAGCTAGCCGACCCTTCCCCGATCTTGGGGAGGAGGTATGCAAAGACGAACACGAACATGAACGGCTGCATCGCCGTGCGCAACAAGAAGGGGACAATCTCGCGCTGCAGCACACGCGTGTCTCGTTGCATCAGCGCCAGGAAGGTCTGCGCCCAGGCCAGCCTGGATTGAGGCCGCGCCAGCGGTCGCCCCAGCGTCATCGCCTCCGCCGTCATTCTCGGAGCTCCCTTCCGGTCAGCTTTATGAACACGGTCTCGAGGGTTGGGGTTCGGATCGACACGTCGCGCAGCTTCACGCCCTCGCCCAGAACCGTCTGGATCACCTGGGGCAGCAGCCCGTGGTCACCGTCGGTGTAGACCGTTAGCCCGCTCGAACCGCTCTCCAGTCCCCTCACGCCTGGCAGGGCTCCCAGCACCGCTATCACGCGATCTGTCACCGGCTCGAACTGCAGGGTCAGGACGGTCTCTGCCCCCAGCGAGTGCTTCAGCTCCTCCGGCGAGCCCAGGGCGAGGATGCGCCCGTGGTCCATGATCGCCACGCGCTGGCAGAGCTCCTCGGCCTCCTCCATGTAGTGGGTCGTGAGGAGGATGGTCTGCCCCTGCTCGTGGAGCCGCTGGAGGATCTCCCAGAGCGCCAGACGCCCCTGCGGATCGATCCCTGCGGTCGGCTCGTCCAGGAACAGCACCTCCGGGTGGTGGACCAGCGCTCGCCCAATGAGCAGCCGCCGCTGCATCCCGCCGGAAAGCTGGTCGACAAAGTAGCGGGCTCGGTCCTGCAGGCGAGTCAGCTCAAGCCCACGGTCGGCTTCATCGCGGGCCACACCGCGGCTCAGCCCGAAGTAGCGGCCGTGGTAGTACAGGTTCTCCCAGGTGGTCAGGCGGCGGTCGAGGGTGTTGTCCTGCGTCACGACGCCGATCATCCGCTTAACCTCCACGGCGTGAGTCCGAACGTCGAGCCCAGCGACCATAGCGTCGCCGCTGGTGGGGACGACCCTCGTGGTGAGCATACCGATGGTCGTCGTCTTGCCCGCCCCGTTCGGCCCCAGCAGCCCGAAGAACTCGCCGCGGGAAACCTCAAGATCGAGGCCGTCGACCGCGAGGGTGTTCGGGGGGTAGCGCTTCACCAGGCCGCGGGTCTGGATAACGATCGGGGCGAGCTCTCGCGGCGCGCCGATCCCCGCCAGGCGCTCCGACGGCTCGGCGACCGCGCCTGGCTGAACACGATCGAGAGCCTGGCCGCCGCGCGTCCCCGTTTCACCGCTCATTCGTCGTGACTCCTTCCGTTCATCTTGTGTTCCCCCGGGATGCGGCCCTCTGTCCTGCCGTCGTATGAAATACGATCGGCGGGTGTCTTGCGGGTTTAGCAGACAGCCTCCGGGGAGTCAAGACATCGCGGCACACGCGTTCGGCTTCACACTGCCGGTGGCGAGCGGGACGGGTGCCGCTCGCTAGCGGACGAGGCTAGGGCATAGGACGGCGCAACCCGGCCGGGCAACAAGACACGCCCGCGGGTCTTGCATCGGGGGATCAGACGCAGACAGAGAGACGAGACCTCAGCAGTAGGCCCTGCGCTTCTATTCGAGCCATCGCCTGCTGGCACACCGCACCGACGCGGTAGCGGCGGGTGCCACCACGTGCGGCAGGATGGCGCCGGCAGCAGCGGGACGACGATAGGCGTCTAGGTTATCTAGACACCCCGGCCGTGCGCGACGGCGCCGCTGGAGGTGAGCACTCCAACAAGCTTGTCCATGGCTGCAGTCCGCACCTTTTCCACCTTGGCCTGCAGGTCCTCGAGCTCGCGGTCGGTCAGAACAGAGGAGAGCTCCTCGGCCAGGCGATTGGCAACGGGGAAGGCCTCGGCAAGCGCGCGGTCGCCCTTGGGGGTCATGCGAACCCAGGTCTTGCGGCGGTCACGCCGGTCAAAAACACGCTCCACCATACCTGGCTCTTCCAGCCGGTCGACGAGCCCCGTTATCGTCTGGCTGGCCTTCACCATCTCACGACCGATCTCGCCGGTGGTGAGGATGCCGCCCCCTTTCTTGAGGATGGCGAGAAGATGAAGCTGGGGTAGGGAGAGGTGCTGGGGCAAAAGAGCCAACTCAGCCACCTTGAAGACGGCGTTGTAGGCCTTGTAGATCGTGACCCACTGTTCGACGCCCCTCGCCTCGTCCAGTTGGGCTCCCGCCTTTGGCTGCCGCCGTGTGGGGCGCTTGGGTTGCCGTCCTGTCGTCACTGAACCTGTTCTCCTTCCTCCTGCACCGCGGTCGCCGGTGGCCGCGGTGCCCACTCGTTATGCTTACTTCCGTAGTGAACTCAAGTACTCCTTTAGCCAGCGCCGTGCATCTTCCCAGATGACCTCTCGTTCCCACAGCAGGCTGCCAAGATGGATCCCGGCGCCCACACTGATGATTACGTGGGCCAGCACCTGAGGGTTCACACTGTCCACGATCTGGCCGTCGGCGACGCCCCGGCGCACCATCTCCTCGATCCGGTCATGCAGCGGACCTATGCTCCTTGCCAGCCGCTTTCGAAAGCCCTCGTGCACGCTCGCCAGCCGGACAGAAATGTCAGCGGTGGAAGAACCTACCACTCCCGGGCTCATCGCGGTAGGCAGGGCGTCCACAGCCTTCAAGAGGCAGTCGATGGGGTGTTGCGCAGGCTTTAGGTATGAGACCGCCCCCCGCTCGAAAAGGAGCCGCATCTCCTCTTCGATGGCGGCGTAGCCTAGTTCTTCCTTGGACGAGAAGTAGTAGTATAGAACGCCTCTTGTGCAGCCGCTTTCCTTCAGGATAGCAGCGATGCTAGTGTCGTGGTAGCCCCTTCGGCCGAACAGCTCGATGGCTGCCCGGATGAGACGCTGCCTAGAGTCTTTGCGTGCTGGCATATAACCGACCAGTCGGTATATTACCACACCATCGACCTTCGTGTCAACTCACCGCCCTCACTGTGCTATCACCAGCGCGATGTCAGTCGCATTGCCATCTCATCAGTGAATTGGCCAATTCGTTTGCTGCGACGAAGCGACTGCCTGGGAAGCGCCAGGCTCGGGGTTCAACCGACGCCGGGACCACGAAACGGACCAGCCACGATGACCTCATCGTGCCAGATACTGCCGCTGCGTAAGGCCCTTCGAACGCGGCTCCGGCTGGTGTTACAATCCTAACGAAAGCTGAAGGAGGGACACAATGGGACGCAAGGACAAGGGCGGCAAGAATGTCAAGAAGCCTAAGCAGGACAAGGCCACGAAAGAGCCGAGCGGGAAGTAAGGCGACATCGGTGTCTTAGACGATGCAGCTGACAACACCGGGTGTGGGGCGGCAGTATTCCATCCACGTCTGGACAGGCGCATGACATTTCGGCACCCCACACCTCAGCGTTGTCGCGCCGCCGGTCAACGGGCGAAAGGGATCGGTAAAGCCTCTGACTTCGAGTAAGATGCTCTGCCGCGTCGATCCCGAGACGGTCACCCGAACTAGCGGCAGTCGGGTGGACACCCAACAGGCTCAAGGCTGGCCCAAACGGCTCAGGCGTCAACCGTATGGATACGGATGACCCTTTGGCACCCCACACCCCCACCAAAGCCCCTTCTAACGGCAGCGATTGTGTGTTAGTATCTTATGGAGACAAAGGGCCCAACGTCTCGGAGACGGAGGGCCCAAGACTGGTCAATATCGCCGTTTTGGGCGCAGAATAGATTCAGCGGAGCAGGCACAGTCTTCTCAAGCAGAGGGTCGTGGGTTCGGGTCCCGTTTCCCGCTGCAGGTCTCTTCCCCGAAATCGTAGACGAAGCTGGGCACTTGGCCCGGCTTTATTGATGGAGCATCATGACCGCAGCCCAAATGACTGCTATCGAAGGCAACGCCGTCCGAAACGGCATTCGCAACATCGCAATCATTTCCCACGTCGACCACGGCAAGACGACGCTAATCGACGCAATGCTGTGGCAGAGCGGCGTCTTCCGCGAGAACCAAGAGGTCGTTGAGCGTGTGATGGACTCGAACGACCTGGAGCGCGAGAAGGGGATCACGATTCTGGCCAAGAACACAGCGGTGCGGTTTGGCCGGTACAAGATCAACATCGTCGACACGCCCGGACATGCCGACTTTGGGGGCGAGGTGGAGCGCACGCTGAAGATGGTCGACGGCGTGCTGCTGCTGGTCGACGCCAGCGAAGGGCCGCTGCCGCAGACGCGCTTCGTGCTGAAGAAGGCACTCGAACTGGGACTGCCGCCGATCGTCGTGATCAACAAGATCGACCGGAAGGACGCGCGGCCGCAGGAGGTGCTGGACGAGATCTACGACCTTTTCATCGACCTCGACGCGCACGAGGACCAGCTCGATTTTCCTGTGCTCTACACGATCGCGCGCGATGGCGTCTGCCGGCTGACGCCCGAAGGCGAGGACCATCGCCTGAAGCCGCTGTTCGAGGAGATCGTGCGGGCAATCCCGGCACCGCGCTATCAGCCGTCAACGCCCCTGCAGATGCTGGTGCTGAACCTCGACTACTCGGACTTTGTCGGACGCCTGGCGGTGGGACGTATCGTCAACGGGCGCCTGCGCGCGAAGCAGGATGTGGGACTGGTGCGCGAGGGCGGCAGCATCGATCGCGCCCGGATAAGCCATCTGTACACATTTGAGGGGCTGGAGCGCGTCGAGGTGGCCGAGGCGGGGCCGGGGGACATCGTACAACTCGCGGGGTTCGACGAGGTGAACATCGGGGACACTATCACCGACGCGGATGACCCGCGGCCGCTTCCGCGCGTGACCGTCGACGAGCCGACCGTGAGCATGATGTTTTCGATAAACAGCGCTCCCTTCGCTGGCCAAGAGGGACGGTTCGTAACATCGCGCAACCTGAATGATCGGCTGGAGCGGGAAGTGCGGACGAACGTGGGGCTGCGCGTTGAGGCGGGCGACTCGGCGGACAGCTTCAAGGTGTCGGGCCGAGGCGAACTGCAGATGGCGGTCCTAATCGAGATGATGCGGCGCGAGGGATTCGAGCTGTCGGTGAGCAAGCCGCAGGTGATAACCCGTGAAATCCATGGCGTAGTGCACGAGCCCATGGAGCACCTGGTGATCGACTGCCCGGAGGACTACGTGGGCGTCGTGACGCAGAAGATCGCCGGCCGCAGGGGGCGCATGACGAACATGGTGAACCATGGCACAGGCCGGGTGCGGCTGGAGTTCCGCATCCCATCGCGGGGGCTCATCGGCTTCCGGGGCCAGTTCCTTACGGACACCCGCGGCACGGGGCTGCTGAACCACCTATACGACGGGTATGAGCCGTGGCAGGGAGAGATTGAGCATCGCACGAACGGGGCGCTGGTGGCGGACCGCGCGGGTGCAGCGGTGGCGTACGCCATCGAGCAGGCGCAGAAGCGGGGGGAGATGTTCGTGGAGCCGGGGGAACGTGTGTACGATGGGATGGTCCTCGGCGAGAATGCGCGCGAGGGTGACATCAACGTCAACATCACGAAGGAAAAGAAGCTCACCAACATCCGCTCGTCGACGTCGGACATCGCGGTGCAACTGCTGCCGGTGCGGCGAATGTCGCTGGAACAGGCGCTAGATTGGATCGCCGAGGACGAGATGCTGGAGGTGACGCCGAAGAGCCTGCGACTGCGAAAGCGGCTGCTCACGGCAAGCGAGCGGGCGAGGGGCGCCCGGCGGGGCTAGGAAGCGCGAACTCGCGGATCCACAGCGGGCTTCGAAATCGCAGGCAATACCGAGCGATTCGCCCTGTGGGGTAGCAAAATGTCATCCCTATCTGGAGAGAGATGACGTGAAGGAGTGTTTGGACCAGCCTTGTGATACCATCCTCTCAGGGAGGTCCAGCCGTGAGCATCTGTCTTCTCCTCCTCTTCTCTCTCCTGCGTGATATCCTGAGCTCACGCCGCCGTCTTGTCCTCGAGAACCTCGGCCTCCGCCAGCAGCTGGCAGTCCTTTCTCGCCAGAAGCGACGGCCAAGGCTCAAGCCGGCTGACCGCTTGTTCTCGTCAGGATTGTTGCGCCTCTGGTCCGGTTGGCAGTCGGCCCTTTTCTCGGTACGGCCGGAGACGGTGCTCCGCTGGCAAAGGACAACCTGGCGGCAGTACTGGACCTTGAGGAGCAGGCATCGTCGGACTCGAGGAAGACCGCGCATCCCCCGCGAGGTGCAGGAACTTGTCCGCTGCCTGGACCGCGCGTCTAGTTCTCGTCAGATGGGCCAGTGTAGGCCGGACGCGACACGATGCCGACACGGTGTGCGAGGATGTCATCCTGGAGGCGTGTCGTCTTTACCGATCGGCCGCCGGTCCAGGCTGGGCAGGCGGCCCCCTGAATAGCGTGCGGCTATCCCTACGTCGGTCCTGGTCAGGTCTGCCTCTTGTGTGGAGCGGCACCCCCGATATGAGGCGTCACCTGCGTCGCCTTCGTGAGGTAAGAGTCAGGAGAACAATCCCCATGCCGAAGGCGGGTATCTCTGCCAAGATTAGAAAGGGCCAGGGCGACAGCCCGCTAAACAGCCAGAAGCACACATCGACAAGCGCCGCCAGAGCCGTCATCGCGAGGCAGGCAACTAACGCCTCCTCTAGCAAAAGGTCAAGATGTGGCATCGGTCTTCGCGCGCAACGAGTCGAGCTGGTGCATTAGGGCGAGGAGAGGGTGCCGGCGTAACATCCGCGGGCCGGAGTAGCCCATGACCCTCTTGATCTGGGCCTTCATGTCTGGCTTGTAGCAGTGGATCGGGCACTTGGCGCAGGTGGTCTTGTCAACGCCGAACGGACAGCGGTCCAGCCGGGCGACGGCGTAGTCGTGGAGCTTCTTGCAGTCTTCGCACAGCTCACCGTTGGTCGAGTGATTAGCACGACAGTAGAGCGCGATCATCGCGCTGACCGTCCGCTTTTCTCGATCAATCCGGGTCATGGCACTAGTTCAATTATGGCACGCGCCCCCCAGAACACAACCTGGACTCCCGAGTAGCAGCCGCTTGCCGTGAGAAAGGCGAGCGTCTGCTGTGACACCTGCGGCGACGGTCATGCAGTCACGGAGCGATGGGCCAGCCTGGGGTCCAGGTAGCGCGCCCGCAGGAGGGTGAAGCCGGTCTTACTGTCGAACTGCTCGCCGGTGAAGCCGAGGACGCTGCCTGCCCCGGAGCTGGCCCGTACCCGGCCGAACACGTCGTAAGTCGGCCGTCCCCGTCAGGGTGCTGTTGCAGACCGATGTCTCGACCCAAGGGCGTTCCAGCCCCTTCGTTTCCCTGGCAGGCAAGGGCCGCGAGGGCTAAACTGCCGGTCAGTAGAGCAGCGACGGAGCGACGCATTTGCGCGCTACGCACCGACGGCGAGAACAAGCATTCCTGCCGACTTTAGTTCACTCTACGGCTTTTCCCCGATGACCAACGAGGTAGGAATGGGCGGTGGCAGAGTCCTGACCTCTAAGGGCTTGTATCCCACCTCCCGCATGAGGGCGATGATCTCGTCGCTGGAATAGGACCGTCCCTCGCCGGTGTTGACCAGCATGTTGAGAGAGAAGAGGGCGGCCCGGACCGGGGAGGTGCCTCCGGAGTCGATCAGCCCTTCGTGCACCACCAGCCAGCCGCCACTCACCAGTGAACGGTGGCACTTCTTCATGAGGAGACGGCAACCATCGGGTCCCATCGAATGAAGGACCGCCGATAGGAGCACCACATCGTGGCCCTCGCCGAGATCGTCGACCAAGTAGTCGCCCGCGCGAGTAGTGATTCTATCCGCTAAGCCGGATTGGGCGATCACCTCCTGGGCCAGCTTTACGGTTTCTGGCAGGTCGAAAACGATGGCCCGCAGGTCGGGGTATCTTCGCACCAGAAGAATAGAGTGAGTGCCAACTCCGCCCCCGCAGTCGAATAGCTGGCGCCTTCCCGACAGGTCGAGGGTCTCCGCCAGAAGGGGTCCCGTGCGCATAGCCCTCTCGTGCATGGCCAGGGAGAACTCCCTCCAGGTATCCGCCCCGGCCAGCGGACTGGCTCGCTGGCGCACCGGCCGGTTGGTGCGCACGGCCTCCTCCAAGTACGTCCAGACATGCCACAGCCACTCGTCGTGCTTGACGGCGTCGCCAAGGTAGGTGGGCTTGCCAGGGATTAAGGCTTCCGCTGCCTCAGGCGAGTTGCGGTATCGATCGCCTTCCTTGAGCAGGAAGCCTACCGCCACACAGGCGTTGAGGAGAAGAGCTGTGGAGCGAGGATGGGCCCGACACTGTTGGGCGACTTCCTCGGCGGCAAGCGAGCCCTCGCCTATGGCGGCAAAGACCCCCATCCGATTGGCTGTCATGAGCACTCGAGCCGGCTGCCAGCTAGCGATCGCTCTCATCACCGGGTCAGGCTGCGACTCAGCGGCCGTCATCCACCTATCGCTTTCTTCTCGTTGAACGAGATCGCCACCCGGCTCATCGATGAAGTTCCTTTTGGCCATCATCCCAGCAGAGGCCAGCAGTACTGTGGTCGGCGTTCTGGGGCATCAAAGCGCTCCCATGCTACCCCGAGGCGCCAGGGCTGGCAACGGATGCAGCCGCCCGTCCGCACGATGGGAACATGGTGCCCGCGACGTACGCTCGCGATCTGTCTGACCTGGCTGCGACGTATTGGCGTCTGTTATGGTCGCGGGGTTACTAGCCTCGGCCGCGAGGGCTTCCCGCCGCCACGGCGGGGCGGAACAGCCCTATCAGTCCTGCGGTCAATGGAGAGCCCTTTGTTCATGGCCGCACCCCCCTGTAAACTACTAGCCTTGGGCCTAGGCTATCTGAGCTGTATCCGTTCCTCGTTCGGCGGTTCTTGTGGGCGGCTGGGACGGCCCGCACCGTTAGGCGTAGGGGCCGTCCCAGCCAAAATCTACTCTTTCGCTTCTCAGTCCCCCCTCTCTACTGAACCTGCGCTACGCTTGGCAGGCGGCACTTCTTGTTGAGCAGCTTCGTGATAGTGATGATGTCCAGGGTGTTGATGGTGCCGTCCGGTACTCCAGGTGTACCCCCGGTGACGTCAAAGGTGGGGTAGGGCGTGTTGCAGGGGTCCTTGGGGTCGGTGCCGGCGGCCCACTCAACAACATCGGTGGCGCCGTCCTGGTCGTCGTCGGCGTCACAGGCGTCGCCCTGTAGGGCGGAGGGGGAAGGATCCGTTGGCGGCGTCGTGCCTACCTTGGCATCGGTGTTCAACTGCTCGGGGTTGGGGACGGCGGGGCAGTTGTCGGCCAAGTTGCCGGGACAGTTGTCGAAGACGCCGTCCCCGTCACTGTCGGCGCACACCATACCAGTGATGCTGACCGTGGTATTGCCGCTGAGCGGGCCAAAGCCGGTGTCGGCCACCTTCGTGACCGTCAGGCGGTAGTCGCAGGACTTCTGATTCGCTGGCACGGCCGGCAGACCGAGGCTGAACTTTGCCAGCGCGAGGAAGGCCGGTGAATCGGTGCTGTATGCTTCCGGCTCAAGCTCCATCACGGGGCCCACCACAGCGGGGCCGGCCCCAGGCGCGTTGCCGTCGGTCCCCACCAAGCAGGCCACGCCGGTCGGTCCGGTGGTTATGCCGGTCAGGGTCACGGTCTTCAGGATCTGCGTAGCTTGGCTGCTCTTGTCGAGCTCGTCCTCCGGGATGTTGCCGACAAAGACTGGATTCAGCCCCGGGACCGGGATGGGCAACGGGCCCGTTGTGTCGCACGGGAAGGGCTGGTCGCCCGGAGCCGGCGTCACCGTCTGGAACCAGCCACCGAAGCTGCTGGGCGGGGTCGTGTTGGAGCGCAGGTGCCCAAAGCGGATGCAGTCGACATCCTTAGTGACCGCGCCCGGGAGAGGAGTGACCGCCCCCGGCGGCAGGGTGGGGGTGATAGGGGCTGCGGTGACGCAGTCGGGGTCGGCTGCGTTGATAAGAGTATCGCCGTCGTTGTCCACCGCTGCGCCGCCGGCACCGGCCGTGTCGTAGTACTGCTGGTCGGCGCAGGTTCCTTTTGCCTGCCCAGGCGGCGTTTCCGCTGCGGTGAGCGCGATATCGATCTTGCTGTTCTCCGGCGTGCTGGCCGCGGCCACAGCGCCGGCGGGGCTAGCGATGGACCCCAGCAGGGCCTCCGTGGTGTCGCACCAGCCGTCGCCGTCGGTGTCAGTCTGGCCAACGCAGACCGAGGCTCGACGCTCGACGTTGAGGTAGGCGCCGTCAGCGCCGCCAGTCAGCGGGTTGTCATTGCTGTCGCACAGGAAGCCGATGTTGTCCTTGTCGGCGTCCGTCGAGATGAACGCAGGACAGCCGTCGTTGATCGCGCCGTCGCCGTCGTCGTCGGTGTTATTGGCGCACTGGGCGCCGGACTCGGCCGTAGTCCCCACCTGTGGGCAGCCGTCGTTGACCATGGCGTCGTTGTCGTTGTCAACGTTGTTGGCGCCGCAGGATATGCAGGTAGCGATATTGTAGGGCCTGGGACAGAGGGGGTTATCCGGGGCAGGGGCAACCGTTGGGCCCTCGGTGTCGATGACGAAGGGGCAGGTGTCCTGGCGGTTCATCAGGCCGTCGCCGTCACAGTCGTTGTTGGCGGTTCCGCACCCGTTTATGGGGCCGCTCGGAGCCGCCGGACAGCCGTCCGCGCCGCGGATGTTCGGGCTGCCGCTCCCGTCAAGGTCGGCCACGCCGGCGACGTAGGGACAGGCATCGTCAATGTTGGGGAAGCCGTCGCCGTCTTTGTCGCGCCAGCTCTCGCTGTACACGCCGACCAGGTGCGAACCGGTGCCGAGAACGCCGCTGAAGACGTTGGCGGCCGGGCTGAGGGGGTTCTTTTGGCCGGGGATGCCGCACTGCGGGTTGGAGGCGCTCGTGGAGCACCTCTGGTCTGGCAGCGTCCCGCCGGGCAGGACCTCCCAGCAGCCGTCGTCGGCGACGCCGTCGCCGTCGTCGTCGAGGCCGTTGTAGCACTGGACGGTGGTCTCAGAGCCGTAGCCGGTGCCCACCGCCGGGATCATGGTGCCTCTGCCCTGGCTCTTCCCGAACGTCGTGGTGTTGCTGAGCATGGGAGCGCAGAACTCGGTGACGGTGTTGGGAGTCGCTCCAGGCGAGGGAGCAACGCTGGGGTTGTCCAGGATCACGGCGTTGGAGTAGCCCAGGGTGTCGATCATGCCGGAGAAGGGGAGCCCGCCCCCGAACTGGGTGATTTGCCCGGGGTTGTAAACGACGAACTCGAGCTGGGTGGGGACGGCGCCCGGGACCACGGTGACCTCGCCGAACAGGCGGCTGCGCGGCTTGGCGTTGTTCGTCAGGGCCTGGACGTGGCTGGGGTAGTGAACGCAGCCCTCGGGCAGACCGTCGGCGTTGACCTGCAGCAGGTTAGTCCCATCGCCGACCCACTGGATGGTGTTCTGAACGGAGTTGTCGGTGCTGCAGTTGTAGAGCGGAATGGTCACGGTAACGTTGGGTGCTTCTGGGCAGGCAGCGTTCAGGAGGCTGAGCGTGCTACCGGAAACGACCACCGCCGAGTAGGTCCCGAACGGCGCCTGGTCGTCACGCCCCGTGATCCACTCCGTGGGCGCATGGAAGGAGAAGATATTCTGGTAGTTGGACTCGTAGGCTTGGCCGACTCCCGCTGCCGGAACTTGGAGCACAATCGTCGTGTCGGCGGTGACCGCAGGGTTGTTCTGCGTTCCGGCGACACAGGAGTCGTCGCCGCTGGTGACCGGCTCTCCTGAGGCGTGCGCACCGGAGAGGGTAGCGGGGGCAAAGCTTACTGGGTTCCCCCCTCCGCTGGTAATGGTCTTGATATCCGTCACTCCGGACGCTGAAGGGCCGATCACGATGACTACACCGGCCACCATGCCGGCCGGGTTGGCCACTGTGATCGAGGTCGCGCCGGCGGCGGCATTCGCCGAGAGAGTGGAGCCGACTGCGCTTGCTACGCCGTCGGCCCCATTGCAGCCGAGCGTCATCCTATAGGTCATGTTGTATGTTGTGGCATTGGCCGGGGTGTGTGAGGCGAATAAGACGAGAAAGCCTGCCATCACAGCAAGCGATAGGGCGGCTACGATGTGCCTGCTGGACATTGCGCACCTCCCTCCGAAGATAGCGCGCACCGCTAGGTCGCGCCTCTCCGGCAATAAATAAGATCTGCCGCGAGGGCAGCAAATGTGCCGGCCGAGACCGGCACCCGCGTGGCGGCCTTTGACAGCCGTCTCGTGCCAGAACGGACAGCGGCCGCTGGGCCTGCCTGCCGGTAGCCAGGCTTGGCCTCAGCGACCGCTATCTGCTGGTGACTGTCGCGGGCGCCCCGGTCCGCGCACATTTGGCCGCCCCCACTCACACGATCAGTGCGAGCATAAGGATTCTACACCATGCGCCAACGTTGTCAATGGTTTCGCGAGAGATGTTTTTCCGGTCAAGCGAGGAAGTCTCAAAGTCGCCAAGGCGCGGACGTACGACACGGGCACGCACACCATGACTTCATGGTGGGCCTCCCGCCGCGCTGGCGGACGTGCGGCTGCAGCTCAGACCCGGTTCGCTCAACCCGCCGATGACAGCGGCGAGGCAGCTCCTGGTCCCGGTCGTCGCGGCGGGCGATGATCGGGTCCACCAACCCGAACTCCTGAATGCCGCGGATGAGCACCTCCAGTTCGGCGTCGGAGATGCGCCGGGGGTTGAAGGGGTCCGGGCGCAGGTCCTCGATGGTGACGTGCTCTAGCGTGATCGGGTCTAGCGGTAAAATGCTGGGCATCACTTCTCTACCTCCGAGCGTTCCAATACGCGGACACCCTTTCCCCAGGCGGCGATGATTGACCAGTTCACGAGGGCGAGGAGCCTGTTGTCAGGGAGATGGCGAAGACTCCCAGGCAGATGGGGGCGGATGTCTTCCAGGATCTCGCTGACGACCGTGTCGAGCGGCGCACTCAGGGCGACCATGATCGCCGCCTTCTCATCACTCACCGCGGCGGTCAGTTCCTCCGGTAGCGGCTCCGGTGCCCGGAGCTTCAGTTCTCCGGCGTCGAGCACCAGTTGGCCGGTCAGCGGCTCGACGCGACGGATGACGTCCAGCGCACTCATTCGATGACCTATCCCACTCGGCGGCTCTGGAGTCAGCGGATCCAGCGTCGGTGGCGTCAGTGGCGTCGGGGTGGATACGCTCTGGCAGATTCAGGCCGACGCTGTCGACGCTTTCCCCACCTCCGGCCGGCCCCTTCCTGATCGTCATCACTCGCTTGTCCCCGCGGCCACCGACAATCTCGATGCCCAGTTCCGTGAGGTTGCTGCGGATTTCATTGAGTCTGCGCGACAGGATGTGAGGTGCTCCAGGCCAGCCCTTCGCGTCGACCCTGCCGTTCGACCTTCGTCGAAAGAGGCGCGTATCTTCGCCGGCGTCCTCCAGGGCAGCGAGAAGCTCAGTGGCCGTGCCCGACCACTCGTCGTTTGCTTCCATGAGGCTAAGGACAGCGGCACCCACGATGTGGCCCTGTACCGCCTCCAAAGTCTGCACGCCGATGTTGGAGCCGCAGGCGCGAAGGAACTCGCCGGCGCCGTCTCCGAGCGCCTCCGCGATTGCCGCGCCCCAGCGCGTGGAGCGAGTGCCAAGGCGAGATCGTGACGTGAGCCTACCGACCAGAACTCGGAAGCGTAGGCGACAGTGGCGATCATCGCTGCAATCACCTGCAGACGACCGGCCTCCACTTCGCGTGGCTCACCGTCGTTCACCCAGTCGTACGTAAGGCCGTCAGGATGAATCGACGGAGGGAAGACGGTCTGGGCGCCTTCACCCCTCAGCTCCAACAGCATGCTGCCGTCGGCGCGCTTGAACTTGCGTGTCTGGACGCCTTCCGATGAGACAATCAGGTGCGGACGTCCGGCGTGTTCAAACTCCGCGGTGGCGACGAGTTCCGGCGGAGCCAGAGCGCGGTACGCTTCCAGCGGAGTGCGGTCGTCGAAATCGAGGTCGGCGAGGTCGCTCGCGCCTACGTTGTGATCTGAGCCGAAGGAGCGCCGGGTACCATCTTCATCGAGCCTGAGGTTGGGCCAGTCGTCTAGAATGGGCGCCTTCCCGTCGTTCGGGGTGACCCACATGGCGCGGGCTCGGTATTCCAGCGCGGCCGCGGCAACAGAGTCAGGCTAGAGATGAAGACGGCCCAGAGCCTCTTACGCTCCGAGCCACCAAGCTGGCTCCCCGGGTTGGTGCCCCAAAGCATGCTCCGTGATGTCTTCACTGTTCGCCTTCCGAGCCTAGCACGACGGGTGCGCCAGGCCACTAAGGATCGAGCACTTCGTGGTAGTGAGGCCATAGCGGCGGAGTGGCAGGCCTTTCTTGGCAGGGGTATGGTTGGGAACCGGGCCGAACTGGCCCGTCGAGGAGGCGTTTCCCGGGCGCGCGTTAGCCAGGTACTTGGCCCATTGAGCGCCATCACCGGCTAGGCCCTGAGAGACGTTTAGGAAGCCTTGCAGCCAATTTCTGGATAGCTCTATCTGGGTGCTGGAGTAGAAGCTCTCGATTCCAACTGACGCACTTATGGTGCGTCGACAGTCTCACCCGCCCTCTCTTCCGCTCGATGAACGCAGACGTTGGCAGACCATCTAGATATCCAGCAAAGGGCTTTCGCAATCGGCTCAGAGCCTGTTCGATACCGTCCGGCGCAAGCTCTGCCTCCCCATCAATTCCCTCCCCATACTTCAGGTCCTCAAGGCCGATAAACCCGTCATCGACCTCGTGAAGTTGAATGACCAGCCGTAGAAACAACTTGAATGGGGCGTCGTTGAGGACAACCTTCTGGCCACCAACCTGGAGCACGTTGCCCTTCAACCCCTCAGAGTGTCCGGTCATGTGGATTGCGAGGTCAGTCCTGAATCCCCCGGACTCGAACTCCTTAGCCTCAGCATTCGGTAGCGCGACTCGCTGGATCTTGCGAAAAGGCTTAGCCTCGGCCAACGAATGATCAATGGCAAAGAGGTCGCCGTGAGCCAAGGGCACGATGAAGACATGCAGCGACGACAACTCTCTTTGTTCGCCCAGCGTGGTCATGAAGGTTGGACAGACGACGACTGTGCGATGGGCTGAAGAGGCGTGCAGATTTGGTAGCTGCTTCAGGTGGCGCATGGCGGAGCGCCTCTCGTGGAGAAAGCCGAGGACGAACCCTATCTGCAATCCTCCATGCCCGGCCTCGCCCAGATACAAAAGCCGATCGTCGATGGCACCAGGTATCCCAGACAATTGATTGGCTTGCTGGAACCGAAGCCCAAGCTCATTCAGATCCAGGCACCACCGGATGAGATCGTCTGGGGCTAGTTCGATGGGGTCGAACTCGGGGTCCTCGTCGTCGAAGGCCTCGATCTTGCCCTCGTCAGAGACCACGGTGAGAGACCGGCTCTGACCGAAAGCGTAGGAGCCGCCGTCCACCTGCGTTTGGACATGCCGGAGCAGCCTCTCGCTCTTCGCCCGTTCGAACTCCTCTGGGAAGCGTCCTACCAGCTCCTTCTCGTAGAAGACTGCTGGCGGGCTCTTCTCCATGCGGGCGAGCATCCAGCGGATCACAGGAGCTTGACCCCCTGCTCCACAAGGTAGCCCTGAATGATATCCGCGTAGCGCTTCTGGGCAAGGTCGGTGCGGGACGGCGGCTCGATGTCGAACGTGACCTTGACCGGCTTCTCGCCCTCGGGGCGGAGGTGGAAGCGGAACCTGGCGAGCGTCAGTTCCCCGGAGGCGAGCGACAGCCCCTGGAAGTGTTGGGTGAAGGTCTGAAGTACGTCGCCGGACTTCACTTCGATCACGGGGTCGCCCGGGCCATGCAGCTTGAGCCGCACCTTCAGTAGGTCGATGCGGGAGATGCACCCGTCGCCGCCGAAGTCGAACGTGCCGTCCTGGAGCGGGATCAGGGAGAAGACGTGCTCACGCATCGCCTCCTCGAGGAGGCTCTCGTCGTGGGCCATGCACTTGGCGAATGCGCGGAGGTATTGCTGGCGGTCCTTGTCCAGGCTCGCCTTGATGCTGAGCAGCGAGGTTTCTGGGTCGTAGACCAAGATGTCTTCGGAGGCAGGGCGAAAGCTGTTGAGGGCTATCTTGTCGCCCTCCCAGTAGGCGATGGTTCGTATGTAGGAACCGTGCGAGACCAGGATCACCGTATCTCCCGCATCCTCAAAGGGGCGCACATTGCAGACGTCTCCCTTCGCCAAGTCGGCGAACCAGCGCCTGATCTCCTCGCGAAATGCCGCCACCTCGCTCTCTCCGACTAGTACGCAGTCAGACGGGACCTGGTGGAAGCTGAGCCTCGAGGATAAGGCATACAGGAGGTAGCGAGTCCAAGCGAATTCGAAAGCGTCCCGGTGGTCGAGAAAGAGGCGCAGCGCCAGTTCCTGCCTGGGCTTGTCCGGGTCAAACTCCAGGTTGAACTTCTGGTGGGCGCGGACGACGAGGTTCATCCCCTGCTCGCAGATGTCGTTAATGCGCCGGAAGTCCTCGAGGATGACGCCGCTGGCCTGGGCGTTCTCGGGGCGCTTGAGAAACTCCTCCATCGCCTCATGGTTGAGGAATACCCAGCCAGAAGGTTGCGTGTCCCATTCGAGGCCGGCGAAGTACCGCTGGAACAGATCCCAGGGGATGGCGTGAACAAACTTCTTGAGCGTAAGACCGCGGTGTTTGGGCATGTGTCGATGCTCTTACACAGATTCTGGCTTCTCTGGGAGAATCATACTACACGTTGGGGAGGGGACGCACGAAATCGCGGTGGGGAGCTCTACACCCCGAGCGCCTCCGCCACCTTCTGCCAACTGCGGTCCTCCTGCCCCTCCAGCCGCCGCAGGTAAACCGTCGTCACCGCCAGCGAACTGTGGTCCAGGAACCGACTGACATCCTCGATTGACTCGCCGGCGTCGCGGCGCAACTTGGCGGCCGAGTGGCGCAGGATGTGCACGCCGGCGGGCGGCAGGCCAGCGTTACGCAGGTAACGCCGGAGGTTCCCGTAGAAGGTCCCGCTGGTCAGGCCGCGGCCGTCGGCGGCGGGGCTGCCGGACGGCCACAAGGACTCCTTCGGGTCCATGGTGGCCGGGCTCTTCCCCCACGCCGCGAGCGCCGTCTCGATGGCCTCGAAGGCGGGCCTGGGCAGTTCCCGCTTCCCGCGCTTCCCACCCTTGCCGCGGTAGGTGTAGTAGGCAGTGCCGTTGTCGCAGGAGATGTCGCCGCGCTTCAGGCCCAGCACCTCGGTGCGGCGCCGGCCGGTGAGCGTCAGCGTGAGGATGATGGCGCGGTCGCGCAGCCCGACGGGCGTGTCCGGGATGACGGCCAGGAGTCTGCGAATGTCCTCGGCGCTGAGTCCCCGTGGCGGGCTCGGCGAGACCCTGGGCCGCTCCAGCTGGTCGCAGGGGTTGGACGCGACGAGCCCCATCCGGATGAGGAAGCGGTAGAACGAGCTGACGCAGGCCATCCGGGCGCCGATGGTGACGGCGGACGGCTCCCGGCCTGACAGCCCGACGCCGTGGGCGAAGGCGAAGACCTCCCGGCTGGTGACGCGCTCCGGCGGCTTGCCGACGGCGCCGAAGAAGTGCTGGAGCATGCGGGAGTAGCCCTCCACCGTGCGGCGCGAGCCGCTGCGGCGCTCCTTCTCGGCCAGGAAGGCGTAGAGGGCCCGCTCCCAGGCGGACAGGGATTCGTCGAAGGGGATCAGCGTGGCGACCATGGTCGTCTCCTCCTATTCTTGGTTCAGCGACCATGTTCGCTCGAACGCACACGAAGTCAAGTCAACGTTCGATCCGAATTGCGTTGATTCGGGCCTGCTTCTGGGGGGTGGATGCGCTTCGCTGCGAGACGGTCTGCGCAAAGGGGTACGGGCGTTCAGATCTCTGCACTTCGCGATGTCGACCGAGACGGCCCAGCAGGCGGCGGGTCAGGTCCAGCCACTTCCCCGGAAGTTCCACACCGAGAGGTATGCAAGCCGCGCAAAGTACGGCTTGCGGGCGCTCTCGACGAGCCGGGCCCGGACCTCACGGGGCAGCTTGCCTTCGGGTCAACCTCCCACTCGAACCGGGCTTCGAACCCCCGCCGCGCGCGCGGTCGCGCCGCTGCGGTCGGGCGTTCTCGCCCATCGCGAGTGGGCAGCTATCCGACCACGAAAGGAAAGAAAGCGGGGATCAGAGACAGACAAACGATGGCTCCGAAGCCCTGCACCTCATAGGTGCAGCGTCGGCCCAGCAGCCATCGTTCTCTCTATGGGCCTTTGTCCAACACGCGCTCGATGCCCGCCGGCGTGGGCTCACCACATAGTCGCCGGACCTTCTTGGCGCCTCATCATTCTTACGGCACTTCATCATCGTGCGCGTGCTGGGCCATTGCTGTTCAGTTGCACCGGGCTTAGACCAGTTGTACTATTCTGTCAACACTTCTGGGGGAACATGGACGGCGACCGCGCCAGACGGTCCCCGCCGTACGCAGCTCAGGGCGGCGTAAACGTTGATGGCCGACAAGATCACAGGCAACTATCGGATCGTCCTGTCGAAGAACCACGAGAGCTTCAAGATATGCCGCGTGTTCTTCGGGGCTGACGGCTCCTACTACGTTACCTGGCCTTATCATCCTGAACGCAAGGCGTTCTTGGCGAAGATGACCTGGAATTACGCCAAGGACCACATGTGGATCGCAGTCCAGGACATGATCGATACGGGTGCTTCAGACGATGACGAGGGACATCTCAAGTTGTCCCATCACCCCGACGGCTTCGTGCAGTTTTCTGGAGAAGGCATCCTTTCGGGCAAAGATGGCGACAACATCCGTGGCTTTGGCGTCATGTCTTGGCCTCTTGCTCACCCTGCCGGTGGGCCTGCATTTGGCGTAGTTATTGGCCGCATTGAGTCATTCGACCGGAGTTCCGATATCGGGGAGGACTCCGTAATCCTCAACTACGACGACCTGACCCCGACACCCGGTGACGACCTGCTTCTCTTAGAGGGTCACTATTTCGTCCCAGAATGGCGACGCTTTGTCGAACTGCGAGCTGACGGCAAGAGGATCATCTCCCTCGTTCATCCCGCCCAAGCCGTCGTGACGATGCCCGTTCTGCTTCCTCAGCAGAGCTGCGCGCTGCAAGGGTTCATAGGCCTCCACGTGTACACAGGCAGACAGGACGACGACACTGAGTCCCCGATCGTCGCGATTTCTTCTTCGATAGGAAATATCCGAGCGAATGAGCACGGTGAGAATCTTGGAGATGGCTTACTCTGCCATTACCCAAGGCCCGGGTCCGTCCGCCCGTCGCGCAGTATCGACTACCGAAGGCCCGTGGTGCCTCCCCACGCCATCCCAGGCCAAGATTCCAGCTGACAACGTCCGCGTTTTCGCTCGTCCGCCCCGATTCGGTTGCACAACGTTTAGCGACAGGTGGTTTACACACAAATCGTCGAGGATTCGAGTCTCGTCCCTGCCCCCTTGGCAGAAGACCATCATGGCTGCCGCGAAACGCTGGCCCTGTTCGAGTAACGTGTAGGGTCCAGCAAGACACGGCAGAGGCGTCAAAGGTCCTGCGGGGATAAAGGCTGTTGCAGCACGCCTGGAGCACCATGGCGCAATGGTGTACGATCGGCGGCTCGCGGTGTAAGATCTCCGTCATGACAGGACAGAGAGCTGTCGTGACGTTGACGGCCGTTGGTTCGAGTCGTGCGAGGCCTCGCGAGAGAGGGGTGCCTGGCAGTGTTGCCTGCCGAACCGGCGCAGTAAGGACTGGCCCAAATGAAGTACGTGATGGCCATCGTTGTAGAGCAGTGGCTTGAGGAGTGGGAAAGGGTCAGATTCGACCCGAAGGAGCTTCGAAGGAAACCGCGTCCGCAGTTCTACTTGTGCTCGATTTCCGCGAGTGTGCTTCGTCGCCTAGCTGGAATTCAACGTCGTCGAAGGACAGGTGCGTCTATCAAAGACCTTGGAATCCAGAGACGACACGACATCGGGCGTTCGGAGGAGATTGGGCGGTACATCCACGGCGGATACCCGTGGTCAACGCTTGGCGTGAAGTCAGCTGATCAGGAGCGTTTCGCCGACATCAGGATGCCAGGCTGGCTGCCAACGGCGATCGTAGTCAACATCCTTACGCCCAGCGACAGTCGGTACGAGGCTTCGGTGGACTCGCGAGACCTGGTCGAAGTGCGTCACCTTGAAAGCGGACTCGCGACCATAGTTCTGCCAAGCGGCTGCGAACAGCCTCAGTACAGGCCACGATCCCTTCCACCGCTTGAGGTCATTGACGGGCAGCACAGGCTTTGGGCGTTTGGCGAGAGCGGGGGACCTGACGGGCGTTTTGAGATCCCCGTCGTTGCTTTCCACGGACTCGACGTGGGCTGGCAGGCCTATCTGTTCTGGACGATAAACGTGAAACCCAAGCGGATAAGCCCGTCTCTTGCCTTCGACCTATATCCGTTGCTTAGGACGCAGTCATGGCTCGAGCCAGCGGCTGCTGAAGGTCCCCTAGTATATCGCGAAACCCGAGCACAGGAGCTGGTCGAAACGTTGTGGTCACACCCACTGAGCCCGTGGTATCAGCGCATCAACATGCTCGGCGAACCCGGGGCTGGGGACGTAAGCCAAGCAGCCTTCATCAGGTCCTTGTTGGCAAGCTACGTGAAGCGGACGAGTGGCCCGGGCATCAGCATCGGCGGGCTCTTCGGCTCCGAGCTTGATGGAGGTCAGGTGCTGCCCTGGACCAGAGCCCAACAGACCGCGTTCCTGATATTTGTGTGGAATTGTGTTCAGCGCAGTGTAGAGCGGTGTGATGAGCCCTGGGCGCGAGATCTCGTCGAGAAAACTGGAGCCCGGGAGGCACTGTTCTCTGGTTCGTACAGCTTGCTGGCAACGGATCAGGGAGTGCGCGCGGTACTCCAAGTGACAAACGACCTCACTTTCGTATTGACCAGGAACCTCGACCTGCCGTCGTGGCGTGGAGAACAGGCGGGAGAAGCGCCGAGCGAAAAAGCCGTGACTTGGGCGCTCGGTTCCTTCGAACGGGACCTTCCCTCCGCAGCTAAGTACATCGAGGCCACGGCTGAAATCCTTGCATCCTTCGATTGGCGCTCGTCAGCCGCGCCTGGCCTCGACTCAGACGCGAGGTTGCGGCAGGCGGCATTCCGAGGAAGCGGTGGGTACAAGGAGCTCCGGATTCAGCTGCTCCGACTGCTGGCTGCTTCTCGTGATGCTCAGGTGGCATCCGCGGCAAAGGTCGCTGCCGGCCGTCTTGGATATGACTTGAACTGACAATGTCCCCGATCTCGTTAAGCAGTCAAGCGGTAGCAGCTCTGGCCGGGGCGTCTCCGGAACCTGTCGTCCAGGCGATGTCAACACTCAGAGGGGCCAAGAAAACCCGCGGCGCCTGGCTCAACCGTAATCGTTACGCTCATGACGTAGCTGCGCTCGTGCGCGATGAAGGGACCCGTGGGATCCATGGCGGCAAGCTGGGCCTGTACGTGGCTGCCTCTGTACCGCTTCATCAGTCAGATGGATGGGGCTTCATGGCTCGAGCGTGTGGTGCCATGTCCAGGGGAGACTGGGCGAACGCAATCCACCTGGGGTACTATGCTGAGCTGCGGGCCGCGATGAGCCTTCTCGCCGCGGAAGGCATCGCTGTGCTGAACACCACTCACGTCTGCCTGGACCGGCACGGCGGAGTGCGCCTCATAAGAGGTATCCCGACGCACCGTTTCGTTTGGGCTGCGCTGGACTCATGGGGACAACGTCCAACCAGCCTGTCTGGCGTTCTATCTTCGGTAACCGTGGCATCGCACCCTCTCACTGACTGGTTGTCCAGCGTCGGATCCTCGGCGAGTCTTCACGAACTGCTTGTTGACAAGTGGCTGCGCGCATGGAGTCTGGACATAAGGCGCATGGCCGAAGACCGAGACCTACGAAACCGTGCTAGTTACAGACCGTCGGGAGTGCGCGCCTCCCAACCTGCATGTTTCGGCAATTGCGTCGCGCCTATTGCGGACGTGTGGCGCGCCTGTGAGCCGTCTTCCGGCGGCTCGTTCCCTAACCTCGATCGTCACCTCCTGAGGCTGGCGCTAGACGAAACCTACCGTGCACTTAAGGGCAGCCGCCGTGTGGGTCCTGCTTTTGAGAGGTACATCGACCGCTCACTAGATGTGGTTGGAGATCACGGACTTCGACCTTTTCTGTTAAGACAGGAAAGCCCTGACGACAGCCAGTTAGTGAGATGGGCCTCGAAGGCAGGGGGGCCGGATTCTCCGCAGCCCGTTCTTGCCCGCGCGACGATTCTCCTTAGGTTGGCTTCAGCCGTAACGGCAAGCCTGCTCAGGGCAGCGGCCTTTGACAGGGGCGAGCTGCGATTCTGGTGGGAACCATATGGACTGAACCATGGGCTGTGGGACTTTGGGGGGGAGCCGGAGGAATTCACGGATTTGTGGGCTGATGTCGAGGCGCCGCTGCAGGTTGTCGAGCAATTCGGTGGTGGTGAAGAGCCCGGCGCGGTCAGCATTGCCAATGTTTGGACTCGGGTGTCGGACAGCTTGGTGCCGCTGTCACAGTGCGAGAGGGTGGCCCTATGGTCTCTTGGCGTGTAGGGGTCTTGCCCCTGATCGAGCGATGGGGTTGGCGTTGTCGACGGGTGGCCATCGGATTCCGACGACCGCTGAGCATCAGTTCACCCACGATGACCTGATGGTGCCGGTCGTGGTGCCGTTACGGGCGGTGAGCTACTGCGGTGGCCGGCGCTTGGCTGGCCGGTTGAATTTTGGCCGCTTGTCCGCCAGAATGGGAGCGCACATGAATGCCCCAGAGGCCTACCTCCGCGAGTCCTGTGAAGTCCGTTTGCTAGGTGCGACGGTCAAGCAGACCTCGTACCGCGCTGTCGCGTTCTTCACTCAGGTTGCGAAGAACCTCAGGCCCGAGGTTGGATGCATTGTTCAGTTGGCCAATGGAGGTCCTGGCGTTCCTGACGGGGGCCTCTTCGTTCCACGAACCTGTTACATCGCCCGGGGAGGCAGGAGATGGACGCGTCGCCGATCACGGTAGTCCCTGAGAACACGGTTATCGATTTCATAGACGGGAAGACCCTTCGCCGGCTCACGCCTGAAGAATACGTCCGACAGAACCTGGAACGAAGCCTGGTAGCAGAGTACAAGTACGACAAGGCGGATGTCGAGGTGGAGTTCCCCGTCAAGATCGGCAGCGGACGGAGGCGGGTGGATCTCGCCGTCTTTCCCGCTGACGAATCTCATCGACAGGAACACGTTTTCATCATCGTCGAGACCAAGGCTGAAAACGTATCGCCTACTGATGCCAAGGAGGGCATAGAGCAACTGAAGAGCTATATGGCCTCCTGTCTGAACTGCCAATATGGTCTGTGGACCAACGGGGCTGAGCGTTTCTGCTTCCGTAAGGACCAATCAGGCTCCGAACACAGGTTCATCGAGGTCTTGGACATCCCGGCCAGAGGGATGAGCCCGGAGGAGTGGGAGCGGCCGACCATCAAGCAGCTCAAGCCCGCTACGGGCGACAACCTCCTCTTTACCTTCCGTCGCTGCCACAACTACATTCACGGAAACCAGGGCCTATCCAAGCCAGAGGCTTTCGCCGAACTCCTCAAACTCATCTTCTGCAAGATTGAGGATGAGCGGGCAGGTAGGGTGAACTTTTACGTGACTACTGACGAGCTGACGTCGATGAACGGCCAGATGAAAGTGAAGGAGCGCATCGGCAAGCTGTTCAAGATCGCGAGAGACAAGTATCCAGCAATATTCAAGGCCAACGAAGTGATCGAACTGCAGCAGAACGTCCTGGCCTACGTGGTGAGCCAACTCCAGCGGTACTATCTCCTGGAGACCGACGTAGATGTGAAGGGCAAGGCGTACGAGGAAGTCGTGGGCCCGAACTTGCGAGGCGATCGTGGCGAGTTCTTCACCCCACGCAACATTTGCCAGATGGCTGTCAGCATGCTGGATCCTAAGCCCGACGACATGATTCTTGACCCGGCCTGTGGGACAGGCGGCTTCCTGATCGCCGCCATCAGCCATGTCATGAAGAAGATCGAGACGGGCGAACGAGAGAGATGGCGCGATCGTGAGAACCCAACCCTCGGAGAACTCCAAGAGCTCTACCGCAAGCGACAAGAGTACCTTGATACCTGCCTGTTTGGCATCGACATCAATCCGGGACTGGTCAAGGCCGCCAAGATGAACATGGTGATGAACAACGACGGGTCGGGTGGGTTGTTTGCCGCCAACTCACTTCTGCCCCCGGTTCGCTGGCCTCCGGAACTTCAAGAAGACGTCAAGCTCGGCTCCACTGACATTCTGTTCACTAACCCGCCGTTCGGATCGAAGATCCCTGTGGACGATCCTAACATCTTGCAGCAGTTCGACATCGCCCGTCAGTGGGACAAGGTGGCTGAAGGCCGCTGGGTGATGCGAGAGGGATCGCTCCAGCGGTCGCTCCCGCCGGAACAGCTCTTCGTGGAACGGTGCGTGCAATTCTTGAGGCCGGGGACTGGGCGCATGGCCATCGTTCTTCCTGATAGCATCCTGAGCAACCCTGCTCTTGAGTACCTACGTTACTGGATTCTGAGAAACACGCAGGTGCTGGCCAGCATCGATATGCCGGTGGAAGCCTTCCAGCCGTGGACCGGAACCCAGACGAGTGTGCTGGTGTTGAGGAGGAAACATGCTCAGGAGATCCGAGTGGAGGAGCTATCCGGGCGCCAAAACGACTACGGGGTGTTCATGGCTATCGTCGAACGGGTCGGGCACGATCGGCGAGGGAACGCCGTCTACAGGCGCGACCCTGAGGGGAACGAAATCGTGCAGGAGCAAGAAGAGATCGTCAAGGAAGTGGATGATCGGGGACGCGTTGTCGCTACTAGAATACGCACTGCGCAGAAAATCGTAGATGATCAGTTGCCTGTCGTTGCTCGACTGTACCTAGAGTGGGCAGAGAAGGAACATGCCTTCCTGGAGGAAGGTTTCCTTGGTGGGCGGTAGAGCGCGGCCTATCGCTGCTCCGGAGGACGAAGTGAAGCGCTTCTCCGTGGGCAGCTCATACTTGCGCGAAGGTGGTCTGCGGCTGGATGGTCGCAACTACAGCGAGCGATCGTTTTGGGCCCGGCTAGTTGCCAGAGACTGTGGCTACAAGGTGGCGACGATCGGAGATCTTGCCCCTTCGACTTTCACGCCGCCCCGGTTCAAACGCCTCTACGTCGACTATGACAACGGGCACCCGTATCTGAGCGCATCAGAACTCCTTGTGGCAAGACCACCCCGAGTTCGGTTCGCCTCTCCTCAGATTCCGGGCTTCAAACGGTACTTGGTCGAGGAAGGCTGGACCCTTATTACCGACTCGGGAACAGTGGGGCGAACGATATTCGTTAATAGGACTCTGGCGAAGTTCTTCGTGTCAAACAACGCGGTGCGCGTAGTCCCAGAAGATGAAACGATTGCTGGTTATCTGTATGCTTACCTTGCTTGCCCTCTGGGGCAGGCGCTATTGGCGAAGGATCAGTATGGAGCAGTCATTAAGCACGTCGAATCCTTTCACGTGACGCAGATCCCTGTGCCCCTGCCGCCGATGGCCCTGCGACGCCATATCCACGACGGAATCTTCGAGGCGTACCGCTTGCGCGACCATGCGAACGAGTTGCTGGATGAGGCCGATAGCATGGTCTATCGAGGACTGGGGCTACCTCGGGTCGCCGAAACGGCCCATTTCTATCGAAGCTTGGATGTCAAGGCTTTTGGATTGACTTCTAGCGACCTGGATCTTCGCTTGGACGGTTCTCACTATGATCCCCCTGGACGGCAGGTGGTTCGCACGTTGGAGCAACGGGAAGACGTGCGCTATCTAGCGGATGTCACGGAGCGCATCTTTCACCCATTTCGCATGAACATGGTGTTGGTGGACAAGGACCATGGTGTTCCTTTTCTCGGCGGTGGTGATATCGTGGAGTACCGCTATTTCGCGGACAAGTACATCTCACCAATTACTGAGAACTATAAGACATACCTTCTAGAACGTGGTTGGACTTTAGTGACCATTGGCGGCACGACAGGCCGCGTGGCATACGTTGGTCCTCAGATTGAAGGGTGGGCCGCTTCGCAGCATGTAGCGCGTATCGTTCCCCGGCAAAGCGAGATCCACCCGGGTTACCTTCATGCCTTTATGGCATCCGACTATGGTCGGCTGCAAATCAACAATCTTGTCTACGGCGCTGTCGTGGACACAATCCGCGAAAGCCAGCTTGATACCCTGCGCATACCTGTCCCTTCGAAAGCCGTTCAGCGGCCCATTCACGAGATGGTGGAAGCGGCTCACAAGCACTGGGCGAAGGCGAACGAGTTGGAGGATCGGACCATCAAGCTACTTGAAAACACGCTGCTGGAAGCGTACGACAAGCGCGGGGGACAGGAGAAGCCTAACGCCAGGCACTAGTAACTGGCCCGATCCGGCTGACCGCCGTCCCGTTGATGCTTCGTTGTCGGAGGCTGCGAGCTTGGTCGAGTCTACGATCATGGCGTGGCGCCGCCGGTGGCCATCCCTCTCCGTGAGGTGGTAGGCTGGGCTACGGCAAGACAGGCTGACCCGACGTATCCCCTGGCCCGGCACCCGTTCCGGTGCCCTGTAATGTGATCTGTCGCCTCCTTGCTGGGCCCATGGGGCTTGACCTGATAGGAGCCGGTCTTCGACCCGAGAGAGGTAAGTCAGCCCCAGGGACCACCAACACCGAAGGGCAGTGCGTACGCCCGCTGGGGAGCGCGATCAAGTCGGCGCATGTCTTGCGACTGTGCGTTAGGCGGGAACTGCGACGGACAGGTGTTATAATCAACTCCGGCCGTCTTGTCGAGTGCAAGCATGGCGAAGCCGCCTGACTCTAAGGACTAGTCGATGCCTTACCCAGCTTCCTACTTCAGACTCAGCATGTTCCGGCAGTGTCGCCGGAGGTACAAGCTTCACTACGTGGACGATCTGGGGGATGTCTACAGGAAACCGCGTCCCTATCTGACTTTGGGCGATCACGTCCACGGTGCGCTCCGTGATCTCTTCTCGCTGTCGGTGGAAGAGCGGAGCGAAGAGCGCTTGGTCCAACTCATGCGGGACCGCTGGCGCCAGAACCGCGAGGGGTTCAGGGATCGCGACGAGGAACGCCGCTACGGCGAGAAAGCCACGGCCCAACTTCGCCGCTTTGCCCAGAGGGAGGACCTGACCATCCAGCCGGTGGCCTTGGAGGACTTCCACAAGGTGGAGGTCGACGACACGCTGGCTCTTCTGGGCAAGATAGACCGCATCGACCGCGATAGCGAAGGGCTCCACATCATCGACTACAAGACTGGAACGCCCCGCGAGCGCGACACCCTGCAACTCCAGATGTACGGACTCATCGTCGTCAGGACGTTTGACCCAGCACCGATCAGGGCCTCCTACCATTACTTAGAGACCGAAGACTGGATCACGGAGGCGGCGACCGAGGAGACGATGGCCCGGGCGCTGGAGGACATTCGCCAGCAAGTGGCGGTTATCGTGGCCGAGAGGGAGTACCCGGCCAGCCCTGGGGTGCTGTGTGGCTACTGCGACTTCATGGAGATCTGCCGGGACGGCAGGGGTTTCCTCGGATCTCATCCTGGCGCGCAAGGGGAAGAACCGCTCTTGGAGTAAGGGCCTCACAGCGGGGGCGATCGAGGTTGCCCCATATCCACCACCATCCCCACTTTGTGTGCGTTCACATTTGAAAGCGGGCGATTTCTTGGGCGGGTGGACGGAGCTAGTTTTGTGCGACTCCGTCCTCGGACAGCGAATGCTGTCGATCCTCACGCAGTCACACAATGCCAGTTGTCTTGCGTCGGCAGCTCAGCAGTTGAGCTCCGGGCTTTCAACCCCAGAGTCCTGGGTTCGAATCCTACCCGGCCCTCCAGAGCCTTGCTTCACCCGAGGATCGCCAGCTGATAGAGCTCGTGCCTTCCAACCAGGCCACACGGGTTCGATTCCCGTCTCCCGCCCCAGCGCGGCGGACTCATCGGTCGCCCATCTGGAAGTCGTAGTATCCACGTACTACATCAAATCTGCCCAGCTGGGCGCCGCCTTCCCATAGCTGGATCTCTTTGCAGTCCCTCCAGTACTTCTCCACGTTGTACTCGCGGGTGTAGCCGTATGAACCCATGAGCTCCATGGCCTTGTTGGTGACCATGATGACGACCTCGGCGCCGTAGACCTTAGCGATGCTTCCCCGCGACAGATGCTCGAAGGATTCCTGAGGCCCGTAAGTCTCCGGATGATCGAACATGTAGGCCGCCATCAAGTAGTAGGCCCGGGCGGTTTCGATGCCGATCGCCATATCGGCCAGCATACCAGCGCAGATGGAGTGCTCCCGGATGGGCTTGCCAGCGACGATCCGGTTCTTGGTGTACTCAAGAACCGTCTCGAAGGCACCCTGAGCCGAGCCCACAGCCATGGCCCCGCTGGCTATCCTGCCAACAGTGAGATTGACGTGGAGAAGCCTGGCATCCTCTCCCGGGCCGGCAGCGCGGTCCTCCTTGGGGACCCTCACGTTGTCTAGATAGATATCGCAGTTTCGGTCGGCCTGCATGCCCGCCTTGTTCTCGAACTTGCCGAAGGAGAGGCCTTCGCTGGGATGAGGGACGTAGATGAGGGCGATGCCCTCGTCCCCCAGGTTGGGGTCGGTGGTGCAGACCACGCAGTAGTAGGCGGAGATGCCGGCGTTGCTCGGGAATCTCTTGGTCCCGTTGAGCACCCATTCGTCGCCGTCCAGGGTGGCCCGGGTGGAGATCAGCTTGCCGTGCAAGGCGGGGTTCTCGATGTCGCAGCCTCTGTCCGGCTCCGTCATGGCGAAGCATCCCCTGCGCAACTCGTCCCCACAGAACACCGCGGCCAGCTTGCGCAGCACCGCCTCGTTGTTGGCCAGCACGGCGGGTCTGGTGCACCAGGCGGTGCAGCCCAGCGACACGGCTAGCCCGGCATCGCCGCGGGCGATTTCCTCCAGCACGACGCCCATGCCGGTGACCGATCGTTGGGGAAGGCCGCCGTACCGTTCAGGCACTACGCTTTTCTGGAAGCCCATCGCCCGCAGCTTATCCAAAATCTGGTCGATGAGGACGTGGTCTCTGTCCTCGTCCAACTGCTGGCGGACCGGCATGATCTCATTGTCTACGAAGGCCCTCACCGCCTGCCGGATCAGTTCGTCCTCTGCGGTCAACAGCTCTTTGACAATCGGATGTTTCACGGTACCGGCCTCCCTGAGTTCGCGCAGCAGCCTGTTCGCCTAGAGGCGCACGTTAGGATAGACTCCTGAGATGGGAAGGTCAAGGGCTGGCACTCACGTAGTAAGGATTTCTCCCGTCGGCGAAGTTGTGGCGGATCGCAAACTGACGTGTTCCGCCGTGGAGCTCTGGGGCCACGATGCCGACATGGTGTGCGGCCATTCAGCAGCCCTACCTCCCCCACCGCCTCCTGGCGGACCATGCTCTGAGCGAGCGTATTCTCTATTGCTGGCCAAGCAAGATGCGGCAAGCTGACGTTTCTACCATGACATCTAGCAACGGTTTCGGCGGCGGCGGATGGTTCCAAGGTAACGCCTTGAGTAATTCCTTTGCCATCAACAACGCGTCTCCTGGGCTATCACCCAGGAATCCGCGAGCTATCCGGTCAGCTTGGCCGGCCATGGGCCGAATCTGAGCTAGAACGCTTTCGTGCCAAAGCAGCACCTCGCCCTCTGCTTCGGGCAAATGGTCCATCTCCAACTGAAAGGTCGATAAGGCTCTCTCCATCTGCCTGAAATCGACGGCTGACTGCGTGAACGTCCCGAACTCGTAACCCTGAAAAGGCTTCAAAGCCTGGGTTAGCGTTATGGCCGCTTTGCAGAAACCATCGGCGTATCTGGCAATCTCCGCCGCCGCCATGGCTGTAGCCACTTCAGTTCCTGAAGTGCTCGATGGCGCCGTTGCCTTTTCGCCATTCTCTCCGCCACCGGCGCTGCAGGCAACGCCCAGAGCCAGCAACACGGCGCCCGCTAGCGCCAGCAATGAGAACGGTCGCATGGCTTGTCCTCCTGCTCAGCGCGAGGGCTTACCTGAAGGATGGCGTAGTAGTCTTTCACGACGCCCCTATCCTAGCTCGCAGGCGCGAGGGTTGGCAAGGAAGCAGGCTCTACCCCAGCCACCGCCTCCTGGCGTACCAGGCACCTGCGGTGAGGGCAAGGAGGGCCGGGGTCACCACGAACCGCACGCTGGTGCCAGAGAGCTGAAGGGCCGGCGGGCAGGGAGCTACTCCTCCCGCCAGTGCACCTCGTACAGCCGGACTGGGTCTTCGAACCCGCGCAGCGCCGTCTGGCCCCGATCAGCGAAGAGGAAACCCTTGCCCGCCGCCAGCTCCCTGACCACGTTGGCCACCAGGATCTGCCCGCCCTGCGCCTGCGCCGCGATGCGCGCCGCCAGGTTCACCGCCGTCCCAAACAGGTCCTCCCCCTCCGCTATCGGCTCACCGGCGTTCAGCCCGACACGCACCCTTATCAGCTCGTCCGCCGCCTCTTTGTGCGCGGCGAATGCCCTCTGCATGGCAATGGCGCACTCCAGGGCCCCCGTCGCCGAGGAGAACGATGCCATGAACCCATCCCCCAGCGCCTTCACCTCGGCGCCGCCGTGGGCCTTCAGCGCCTCCCGCACGATGCGCTCGTGCTCTCGCAGCACCTCGCGCGCCTTGGCGTCCCCCAGCCGCTGGGTCAGCGCCGTGGAGCCCTCCACGTCCGTGAACAGGATGGTGACAAGGCCGCCTGGTTCTCTCGACGGCGCAGCCCTGACCGCTGGGGCCTGCTCACCCTCGCCCAGGAACTCGTCGATGGCGCGCACCACAGAATCGGCATCGCCAAGCCAAGGGACGTGGATGTCTCCTTCTAAGGGAACGAAGCGGGCGTTTGGAATCAAAGCCGCCAGGTCTCTACCCAGTTGGAAGGGCATAGCTCGATCCCGCTGGCGGTGGATCACCAGTGTGGGAACACGAAGTCTGGGGAGGAGGTCAGCCACGTTCACTTGGTAGAGGAGGGCCAGCAATTGAGCGGCCATCTCCGGGGTGGCAGACTGACGCTGGAGCTTGGCGAGCCACTGAGCAGTGATGGCATCGGCACCGGGTACGAACACGTCAGCGAGAGCCTTCGAACCAACCCCCCAGTGAGCGCGGATCAGGGAAAGGATCGCTGCCTTGACTTCGTCCTTCGCGATTGTGTCACCAGCCGCATAGGTGCCGTAAAGGATAAGGCGGGTGACACGCCGAGAATGTTTGACGGCGTAAGCTACAGCAACAGGACCGCTTTGGGAAAGCCCCAGTAGCGCAAGGCACTTCAGTCTGAGATGGTCGACGACGGTTTCCAGGTCCCGACGGTCTGCCTCCAGGGAGAAGTCTGTCCGGTTTCGATCAGAGAGACCCGTGCCATGCTTGTCGTAAAGCACGACCGTGTGGCGGCCTGCCAGCGTCTCGTAAAAGGCGCGCCAGGGTTCGTACTCCCACTGTACCTCCAAATGGCTGACCCACCCCGGAGGACAAACCAACGGAGGCCCTTGGCCAATGGTGGCGCAGGCGATGCTCACGCCATCGGATCTCTTTGCGAACTGGATGCGCGGCTCCATGGCGGCTCTATCCTACTCGCAGGCGCAACGGTTGGCAAGGAAGCGGGCCCTACCCCAGCCTCCGCCTCCTGGCGTACCAGGCGCCTGCGGTGAAGACGCCCAGGCCCCATGGCCCCTTGCCTACGGCGACCAGGCGGGGGTGGCGTCGTTGGCGGTGTTGTCGGTGAGACGGGTCTGGCCGGAGCCGGCGGCGCTCATCACGTAGACCTCGAAGTTGCTGTCGCGGTCGGACACGAAGGCGATGCGGCTGCCGTCGGGCGACCAAACGGGGACGCCGTCGTTGGCGGGGTTGTCGGTGAGACGGGTCTGGCCGGAGCCGTCGGCGTTCATCACGTAGACCTCGGCGTTGTCGTCGCGGTCGGAGTTGAAGGCAATGCGCTTGCCGTCGGGGGACCAGGCGGGGCCGCCGTCGGCGGCGGGGTTATTCGTGAGGTTGGTCTGGCCGGAGCCGTCGGCGCTCATCACGTAGACCTCGATGTTGCCATCGCGGTCGGAGACAAAGGCGATGCGCCTGCCGTCGGGCGACCAGGCGGGGTCGGAGTCGACGGCGGGGTTGTTGGTGAGGTTGGTCTGGCCGGAGCCGTCGGCGCTCATCACGTAGACCTCGATGTTGCCATCGCGGTCGGAGATAAAGGCGATGCGGCTGCCGTCGGGCGACCAGGTGGGGAAGGCGTCACCCGCGGGGTTGTGCATGAGCCTGGTCTGGCCCGAGCCGTCGGCGTTCATCACATAGATCTCGCTGTTGCCATCGCGGTCGGAGGTGAAGGCGATGCGGCTGCCGTCGGGCGACCAAGCGGGCTGGCCGTCATTGGCGGAGTTCTTGGTCAGGTTGGTCTGGCCGGAGCCGTCGGCGTTCATCACATAGATCTCCCGGTTGGCGTCGCGGTCGGAGGAAAAGGCGATCTTGCCCGCAGCGGGAATGGTGACTGTAGCAGTGGGTGTCGGCGCGACGGTCGGTCTCCCGGCCGTGGCGGTTGGGCTTGGTTCCCTCGTGGGCGCGCCGCCCTGGTCACCTCCGCAAGCGGCGAGAAGCACCGCCAAGCAGATGACAAGGAGAAACGCCATTGCCAAGCTCGCTGTCTTCATTGCACCCTCTTCACGCTCGATCCGGCTCTTC
This sequence comes from uncultured Chloroflexia bacterium, assembly GCA_963701285.1. Classification (GTDB taxonomy): domain Bacteria; phylum Chloroflexota; class Dehalococcoidia; order SM23-28-2; family SM23-28-2. The sequence continues at coordinate 1,862,183 of OY969584.1, forward strand.
AACCTAGAGCGTGCCCATCCTACTGGCAGGGGCAAGCGCTGTCAAGGAGAAATCACCGCCGAAGCGCAGCCGCAGGCCAGCACGCACTGAGGACACACCGCTTTGAGCGTTGCAGATGCGATGCTACCCCAAGGCGCAAGGGCTGGCAAGGGACGCAGCCGCCCGTCCGCACGATGGGAACGTAGTGTGCGCTCGTTCTGCGGCGCTACCTACCCCAGCCACCGTCTCCTGGCGTACCAGGCGCCGGCGGTGAGGGCGGGCAGGGTGGCGGGCGGCTAGAGCGTGGCCTTTCGGTGTACGAGGCCGCGCTCGCGGCCGGCTACAACGGTCGGCAGGCGCGAAGGCTGGAGTGGTGGGTGTGGGCGCGGCGAACACGGGCTAGGGCTCTGGCGTGGGCGTGGGCGTCGGCGTCGGCGTCGGCGTGGGCGTCGGTTCGCCCTCTTCGGCCGCAGCTCCGGGCCTCCTTGCCAGGCCTGTGACCACATCTCTGGTTCTGTGCACCACTGGCTCAGCACGGGAACGGACGCGACGCCTGGTTTCCTCTCCGCGCTCAGGAGCCAATAGCAGCCCCACGGCTATTCCGATGAGGGTGCCCATCAGAAGACCAGTGGCCAATGACCTAGTCATCTCATCCCTCCATCAAGTCCATGCGCCAGCCATTCCTTACCTGGCATCGCCCAGCCGCTGACGCCGCTGGCGATGTGACGCTACGGGGCTAGCGGGGGCGCTCGCTGGCCAGCGGGCGTCCCCGCCCTGGTATTCGACCTAGCTCTTGTCGCCCGAAGATGGTGGGCTGACCGGCTGAGGGGCGGCGCGGGCAGCCAGGAAGCTCTGAATAAGGTCGATTGGGAAGGGGAAGAGGACTGTGCTGTTGCGCTCGCTGGCGATCTCCGTTAGGGTCTGGAGGTAGCGGAGCTGGAGGGTTCCCGGCGAAGCAGCGATGATGCGGCCCGCCTCGGCCAACTTCTCGGAGGCCTGGAATTCGCCCTCGGCGTGGATGATCTTGGCCCGCCGCTCTCGCTCGGCCTCTGCCTGGGCGGCCATGGAACGCACCATCTCCGGCGCCAGCAACACATCCCGCACCTCCACCATGCTCACCTTGACCCCCCAGGGCTCGGTAGCCTCGTCGATGGCTATCTGGAGGCGCTGGTTGATCTCGTCGCGGTGGGCGAGAAGCGTATCCAGGTCTGACTGGCCGATGGTGCTCCGCAGGGTGGTCTGGGCCATAAGGAAGGTGGCGCGGAAGTAGTTCTCCACCTTCACCACAGCGTCCTCGGGATTAACCACCCGCAAGTAGATGACGGCGTCCACCTTTAGCGTCACGTTGTCGCGGGTGATGATCTCCTGGGTGGGCACTTCCAGGGTGGACACCCGCAGGTCCATCTTCACCATCCGGTCCACAATGGGCAAGATGATAAACAGGCCCGGCCCCTTGGCGCCCTGGAGGCGACCCAGGCGGAAGATGACCCCTCGCTCATACTCCTGGACGATCTTCACCGCCAGGGGGAAGAGGGGGAAGAGGAGAATGTAGCCGAAGACTGTGAGAATTCTAGCGACGACGTTGCTTTCCACCACCTGACTCTTAGTCATCGCCGACTCCTCTATCTTTGTTCACAGTGAGCTTGACGCTTCCCCCGAAGACTACCCTTGGCCAGCTCAGTCGAACGTTCGCGGACGCCTGCTCCACCCTAGCCCCCATTCTAGCACTCCGTCGATGTTTCAGCTCCTACCCGCAGGCGTGAAGGTTGGCAAGGAAAGCTAGTTTATCGCGATCACGACGGTCTCAGGCGAAGCTGTTCACCAGCTCTGCGTAGCTGTCTAGCAGGGGCAGGATCTGCTCTGCCGGAGCGGGTGGCAGCCAGAAGATGCAGCGCTCCACCCCCAGTTCGGCGTAGTGCTGGATGACCTCGGCCCGCGAAGGCGTGCCGTAAATGGAGACTGGGATGTGCCCGCGACCGGCCTCGGTCGCCAGGCGATTGAGCTCGGCGATCCTCTCAGACAGGGACCTCTGGCCGCGCCCGGCGATCGGCATCCAGCCATCTCCATACTCCGCCACCCGCTGAAGGGTATGGAGCCCGTCACCGCCCACAAGGATCGGGGGGTGAGGCTTCTGGACGGGCTTCGGCCAGGACCAGATGGGGTCGAAGTCGACGAAGTGGCCGTGAAACTGAGCCTCGTGCTGAGTCCATATCGCCTTCATGGCCAGGATTCGTTCCCGCAGTAGGCTCCAGCGCTGGGCGGGGTTGGTGCCGTGGTTCTCCATCTCTTCTTGGTTCCAGCCGGCGCCGATGCCGAACAGGAACCGCCCGCGGGAGATGAAGTCGAGGCTGGCCACTTCCTTGGCCAGAGTGATGGGGTCGCGCTCGATCACAAGACAGATCCCGGTGCCGATGAGCAGATGCTGTGTGGCGGCGGCCGCGGCGGTGAGGGCCACAAAGAGGTCGAGAGTGTGGGAGTACTCCTGGGGCAGCTCAGCCCCGCCCGGCCATGGGGTGCGTCGGCTGGTGGGAATATGGGTGTGCTCTGGGAAGAAGAGCGACTCGAAGCCGCGCTCCTCCAGAGCTCTCGCGAGGTCCGCAGGGCGAATCGAGTAGTCGGTGGGGAACATCGTGACGCCGAACTTCATTGACTCTCTCCTGGTTTCGCGAACGTTGATGCGTAGCCGGGAATGGGGTGACGCGAGCTGAGGGCATGCCTTCTTGCAGATTCAGAAGTCAATGCTCACGCTCACGCCATCGGCACTATTGTACATGACCCAGGAAGCCTCGAAGGCGTCAAGGCGCCGAAGCCAGAGCGTGGCAGCACCATCGGAAGATCGTGTGGGTTAGGAGCCTACACTATCCAGAACGCCAAACAGGGGCGCGAAGGCCTTAGCGTAGCCACCGCCTCCTGGCGTACCAGGTGCCGGCGGTGAGGGCGAGGAGGGCTGCGGTAAGTCCGGATGGATAACCCATTGACAACCCTCACACCTGCGTCTACGATGCGGTCACCCAACGCAGCTACTCTATTGGAGGTGAGCCGTGCGTAGTCGTCGACAACAGGCTGCCGCAGTAACGATTGCTCTGGCCTTAGGGGCTGGGCTGGTGCTGGCTTTGGCCCCCGCCTCGCCGGGGAGCGGCGGCGTGTCGGCCAATGCGACCTGCAACACCACCCTGGCCCAGGCGGCCAGCGCCGGGGCTGACAGTATCAGAGTGCTCTCCGTGACCGGCTGTGACATAGGCGACAAAATCGTCCTCAATCAGGGCGGGGGCACGGAGGAGTGCCAGGGAATCGAGCGCGTCGCTGCCGGCGTCGCTGCCGGTGCCCCAATACTCTACCTGGTGGGCACGCTTGCCGACGGCCATAGTCAGGGCGAGACCGTGGTCGAGGTTCCCGTATGCCCCACACCCACGCCGACGGAGACGCCGACGCCCACGCCCACGCCGACACCCACACCGACGCCCACGCCCACACCGAACCAGATGTACAACTGCCCCCAGGCGGGGAAGTGGTCGATAGCGGTGTGGGATGGCCGCGACGCCGACACCGGCGACGCGCTAGACACATGCGGGGAAGGAGCGGTGGACGCGGCCTACGCCCTCGACCCCGATAGCCAGATGTGGCGGCGCTGGTTCCCGGGCCTGCCGGACCTCAGCAGTCTTGCGATGGTGGAGAATATGGGGGGCTTGTTCGTCCTCGGGTCATCCATGGCCAGCCCTATGCCGGCCATAGGGCCGGTGCCGACGGAGCCGGGTCGGATGCGCAACTGCCCGAAGGCTGGCAAGTGGTCGATAGCGGTGTGGGATGGCCGCGACGCCGAAACCGGCGACGCGCTAGACACCTGCGGGGAAGGGGCGCTGGACGCGGCTTACGCGCTCGACCCCGGCAGCCAGATGTGGCAGGGCTACTTCCCGGGGCGAACTGATCTCAGCAAAAAGGCGAAGGTGATGGCGAACGAGGGGCTCATTGTCCATGGGAGCCTGGCAGCCGTTCAGCGCATTGCCTTCGCCTCGAACCACCCAGACGGCAACTCGGAAATCTGGGTGATGAACGCCGACGGGACGGGCCAGAGGCGCCTCACTGTCGGCCCTGGCTGGGCCAACAACGAAGACCCCACCTGGTCCCCGGACGGCTCCAAGATCGCGTTCTTCTCCGACCGCGATGGCAACTGGGAAATCTACGTCATGAATGCCGACGGGACCGGCCAGACCAACCTAAGCAACAGCCCGGCCTACGACAGCGCGCCCTCTTGGTCTCCCGACGGCGCCAAGATCGCCTTCGAGTCGAACCGCGACGGCAACTGGGAAATCTACGTCATGAACGCCGACGGGACCGGCCAGACCAACCTCACCAACAACGCCGCGGAAGACCGGACCCCTGCCTGGTCGCCCGACGGCTCCAAGATCGCCTTCTACTCCCCCTGGCGAGACCAGGGGGGCGGGATATTCGTGATGAACGCCGATGGTACGGCCCCGACACACGTCGGAGGGCAGTACGGCCCCGCCTGGTCGCCCGACGGCTCCAAGATCGCGTTTTCAGACGCCTACGCTTGCGACTTGACCATACTCACCGGGACTTACTGCAGCGGGATCTTTACGATGAACGCCGACGGAACGGACCGGCGTCAGCTCACCGCCACCAGCGCGCCCGGGGAGGGGGGCCCCGCCTGGTCGCCTGGCGGCTCCAAGATTGCATTCGCCTCCGACCGCGACCACTACCCCGATATCTACGTGGTGAGTGCCGACGGGACGGCCACGTGGCGCCTCACCTACAGCACGTGGGGCTGGAATATGATGCCCGCCTGGGCGCCGTAGGGAGCGGGTCGGGGGGCACCAGGTGTTCAGGACTGTGTCCCTTTCCAGGGCCTAATCCCGAACTCGGTTTCGTCTCGCCCTGCCACGGCCGCCCCCCTACCCCAGCCACCGCCTCCTGGCATAGCAGCCGCCTGCGGTGAGAGCGGCTAGGGCCGCCGCCGCGAGGCCACCCGCGAGCGCGGCGTATGGGAGCGCCGGGCCGGAGCCGCCAGCGGAGCGAGCGCTGGAAGCCGACTCGCCCACGTGCAGTTCAGTGGTGCCGCCCACCCCAGGAGTCAACGTGAAGGTGAAGCTGGTTGCCGCCTCGTTGTTCAGAAGGGCCGTGTCAACGAATCCGGCGTCAGTGTGAATCAGGGTGGCGTCGGCCATGAATGTATGGGGGCCCGGCTCAAACTCAGAACAGTGAAGCAGGACGGTCTCATCGATAACTCGGGTCTCACGCAAGGGCACAGAAAGCACTTGGGAACCCTCACTTGGCAGCACCGTGCAATCACCAGTAACTGCTAACGCCCTGTCTAGCTCGAGGCTGCCAGGGTCATAAGGGCCATTGCTGGCGGCCACCGTCCTAATAACGAGCGCTACGTCCTGACCCACCGGTACCTCCGACGGCGGGTTCACGACGGCCAGCCCGGCGATCTCGCTATCAGCCTCCTGTAGAGGACCGAGCACGATTGGCAATGACTCGTCCCACTGATCGCTCTCGATCACGTTGCCTTCCAGGTCCGACGCAGTGACATGGTATGTCAGACGCACCGGCTCGCTCGGCGGCCAAGGGCTCTGCGGTACCGGTGTGCAGTTCCCCTCAATCGCCACCGCCTCGCTTCGGTGCTCGCCCGCGTGCGTATACAAGCCACTGACTTGTGAAAACACAATGGAGGGTGTCCCGGTGCAGCCCGGAGGCCAGTCCACCGTCGCCTGGTAAGTGGCGGTTAGTAGTTCATGGATGAGGGACACGCCGTCCCCCACTAGCAGACCTCCCGCAGCAACTCCGGGGGCTTCGGGGGCTATCACAACTAAAGTGAGGCCAGTAAGATAGCTGTCCCACAGCACGCCTGCCAGGTTGATTTTTGCGGGGTCGCCGTCGGCGTGGCCAGCGTCTTGGAGGCCTACCTCGCTCTGTAGCCGCGGACTGCCGTCACCCCCATCACCTAGCCGTTCTGTGCCACCGCTGAAGAGCTGCGCAGTCGCCGCCCTGACCGACGAGCCGCTAAAGAGCAGCAGTGTGCTCACCACGATGGCCAGCAAAGCAATCGAGGGCACCGCGGTAAACTTTCTTCTCATGGTCGCACCCCCAAAACGAATAACGGCCGCCCCCGCCTGAGGCGGGCAGCGACCGCTGTCTACTTGTGCTTGTCGCGGGCTTCCCGGCTCCCGCGCATTTCGCCGCACCCCCGCTCACACGTCCAGTGCGAGCGCATCGATCATACGGCTTACATAAACATTGTCAATGGGATCGCAAAGGAAATATCAACGAGTCTTCCGGAGGCCCAGCGGCCACATCATGCCAGAAAGTCTCGAAGGTGTCAGGATTGTGGCAGCCCATCGCGATCAAGGCATAGTGTGCTACGTGTCCTGGCTCAACCATCGCTGCCTCAGGAACTCGACTCGCTCCTCATCGGGCTCGGGGAGTTCGACCTCGACGTCCACGAAGCTTAGCAGGGGGTGGAGCTCGACCAGTGCCTGGTGGGTCTTGTCGAGGACTTCTCGCACCGGGGGCAGGAGGGGGTCCTCGCCGAACTCCTGGGCCACCTCGTCAAGCACCATCTCGACGGCCCGCACCTCCTGCCAGCACCAGGGCACGGCCTCCCGCAGACTTTGCCGGAGGGCGGCCATCGCCTCGTCCCAGCGCTCCTGCCGCTCCGTCGCAGGGCGTCCGAGCTTCTCTTCCAGCAACTCCAGGAGCGGGCTGGCGGGCGACCTGGAGATGGCTTCGAGAGCGTCGAGGCGCTCCTTCTTCAGCCGCTCCACCCGCTCCGCCTGGTCGTTGGGTAGGACGTCGTAGTCCTTCCCCCAGTCCGGACAGACCGGCACAGGCTCGCCCAGCCAATCGTAGAAGGAGCCGTTGTTGATCAGGATGCCGCGCCCCCTGCGCTTCCCGGCCAGTACCCCGCTGCCAACGAGCCCCGTCAGTTCCGCCTTCTTCTGGGCGAGCAGCCGGTTCCAGGCCTTCTGCCTGACGACCGGACCGTCAACGGGGTCTTCCGCGGGCTCCATGTCCGTCTCGGTCCAGCCGTCGTAGCTCTCCACCAAGGTCTCGGCCAGATCCGCCACGGGGACCATCTCGGCCCGGGCCTCCTCGACGAGCCGTCTGTGCTCGCTCTCGGTGATGGGCTCGTTGGTATGGAGTGCGATATACGTCCAGAGGTCCCAGACGCGGATTCCCCACATCTGGAGGGAGGCGAGCCAGGCGCTCTTCAAACCGAGCTCTTTGGCTATGCCATTGAGCGCCGCGACGTACATCCCGAGGTCGCGGTTGGCGGCGTTCATGAGGTGGATGTAGTGGTTGAAGTCCGGGGCTTGGTCCGGAGGCATGGTCCGTCGCACCTGTGCGTCTTCCTCGCAGTCCTGCTTCCAGGCGCGGAGCACGAGGAGCGCCCGCTCCTTCGCCGTGAGGGCGGGGTAGAGCCGGTCCAGGCGCTGGTTGCCGCTCATCGTCGCTTCCCTACTTTCGCCTGCCTGGGTGCCACGAGCCGCTCCAGGGCATCCAGGCGCTCCTCGAACTCGCCTACCTCCAGGGCTTTAAGGGCGACCTGGGCCAGGTAGGCGAGGGTGCGGGAGCGGGCCACGGAGTTCTCCAGGGCCAGGGTGTCCAGTACGGCTATCTCCACCAGGCGGCGGACATTGGGCACGCTGTCGAGCCCCTGAAGCTCGTATGCGGTGGCGACGGCCTTTTCCTTCCGCCGGCGGAGGCCGCCCAAGCGCTGCGCCTCGGCCGCCTCATCGGCGTGCTCGGGCGAGTGCCAGAAGCAGAAGTCGCTGTCCCGCAGCCGCGGTGCGCGGCAGGGCTGGCCGCCGTCCTTCACCGCCCGGCAGGATGATTCGCTTACCAACTGCTACCTCTGCTAACAGGGGGAGGTGCTATCCTCGCGGCCGTCGGTTCTTTGGGGGTTGCTCTACTGCACCGCCCGCCGCCTATGACGAGGCAGACCCCCGAAGGGGCCTGCCCTGGTGGGGTTTGGCTGCCCGTCGGGCCTACGCCTCTTCGGTAGGCGTCCCGTCCTTGTGGCCCTGGGGGCACTCGGTCGGCTCCTCGCCCGCCGGGGCCTCGAAGGCCTCCATGCAGGCGTCGCAGAAGAACTTGGCCGTCCCCTCGGCGTCGCCCTCCTCGTCCGCCAGCCGGTGGAAGCCCTGGCTCTTGGGGGCGGGCTTCGTGGGCTTGCGCTGCTTCTTCGGCGGCGCTGGTTCGGCCTCGCCGGCCAGGCTCCAGAAGCGCCAGCCGTTGCAGGCCACTCCGCCCATGACGGCGCTGCCGGCGGCGGAGGGGCTCCGGAACTCCCTGCCGTCCTGGAGGCGGTAGCGGAGACCGCCCTCCTCCCCCTCGACGACGGTGGCCGTGTGCTCCTGCTTCTTGTAGCGGCCTACCAGTTTGGTCCCTGCTGTCAGGTTCCTGTTCTCGATGGGCATTGAGCACCTCCTTTTGATTTGGTGCCGGATACATCACTCTGACGCGGGAGGAAGTCAAGTCAACCCGCCAGTTTGTCCGCTTTGAGGCCCGAGAAGGCCTCCCAGCGGGCAATCGCTATCCGGGCATAGTGTGGGTCCAGCTCCATCCCGTAGCAGACCCGCCCCGTCCGCTCGGCGGCGATGACGGAGGTGCCCGATCCGAGGAACAGATCCAGCACTAGGTCGCCGGCTCGGCTGCTGTTCTCGATGGCCCGTTCCACCAGGGCGAGCGGCTTCATGGTGGGGTGGAGCTCCGACTCGGCCGGGCGGGGGATGGTCCACACGTCGCCCTGGTCGCGGTCGCCGCACCAGTGGTGGGAGGCGCCCTCCCGCCAGCCGAACCAGATGGGCTCGTACTGTCTCTGGTAGTCGGCCCGCCCCAGCACGAAGCGGTCCTTGGCCCAGATGACGGTGTCGCTCCAGTGGCCGCCGAGTTCCTCCAGGACGCGGGAGACGACCGGCCACTCGCGGGTGGACATGCAGATGTAGAGGGCGCCGTCGACATAACTCAGTAGGTGCTTTGACCAGGCCCGGCAGAAGGACTGCCACTGCTCCGGGGGCAGCGCGTCGTTGGCGATGGTGCGGCGGCGGCCGGTTCGGGACGCGCCGCCGTGGTGGCCGAGGTCGACGTTGTAGGGCGGGTCAGTGAAGGCCATGTTGGCCCGCTGTGCCCCCACGAGGCGCGACACGGCCCCGCTGTCGGTGGCGTCGCCGCACATGACGCGGTGGTCGCCCAGCTGCCAGACCTCACCGCGAGTAACGCCCGGCGCCCTCTGGGCCTCTTCCCACGCCGCCTCCAGATCGAAGGCCTCGACCCGGCTCCGCCTGTCGCGGGCGTCCAGCGACTTGAGCAGCTTTCCCAGCTCCTCCTCACTGAAGCCGGAGAGGCTGAGGTCTATGTCCTCGACCGGCTTGAGGTCGGCGAGCATCCGGGCCAGGAGTTCCTGGTCCCACTGGCCGGAGATCTTGTTGAGGGCCAGGTTGACGAGCCGCGCCTGCTGGACGCCGAGGTCGAGGAAGATCACCGGCACCGTCTTCCACCCCAGCCGCCGGGCAGCGACCAGCCGTTGGTGTCCGCCGATGACCACGTTGTCGCTCTTCCTCGCCAGCACCGGCTGGACGAAGCCGAACTGCTGCAGGCTGCGGGTGAGGGACTCCAGCTCACGCTCGCCGATCCGTCTCGGGTTCGCCGGGTCGGGGCGCAGGGAATCGATGGGGACGTGCTCGATCTTCAGCTCGCTCGTGGTGGCCGTTGCCATCTCTATGCTCCCTTTCGCAGGAATTGCCCTAGCTCGTCCTCTTCATCGGCTTGGGGAGTGGCGTGGACCCGTGTGCGGCTGGAGGGCGACATCCCGAACTCCGCCAGCAGCGCCCTCATCTGCTCCATGGCCTTGTTGGCGACGGCGAGGAAGGGCGACTGCATGGGGAAGCCGTTGGGAGACTTCACCATCACTCCGTACATCTTGAGCGCCTCCTCCGCCTCAACCCAGCGCGCCCAGGCCTGGCAGAAGAGCGCCAGCGCCGCCCGGTCGATCTTGCAGAGGAGGCCCATGCGGGCGAGCTGTGGGGCGATGCGGCGCCACTCGCGCTTCGCCTCCGGACCGAGGTGCTCCGGGCAGCGGGGGATCGCCGGCCTTGCCTCGGGCTCATTGGGGTTGAGGCGGTCGGAACGCAGCGTTCCCGCAAGGGCCTTCAGTCTGGTTGGCTTAGGCTTCGCGCCCCGTCGACTCACTCTCGATACCCCCCTGGTCTAATCTGGCAACGCACACGCGGGCCTGCCGCGCGGTCGCCCGATGTTGATCTCCAGAGATGTTTTCGACCCCCCCTCGGCCTGGAGCGGGTCATGAAACACGATTCCCTCGTAGTGTTTGGCTGGGGCCGCAGATCGCCGATGGGGACGTGCTTGATGGTGAGGGTGCTGGTCGTCACTTCGCTACCTCCGAGCGCTCCAACACCCGGGCACTCTTTCCCCACGCGGCGATGATGGACCAGTTCACGAGGGCGAGGAGCCTGTCGTCAGGGAGATGGCGAAGACTCTTAGGCAGATGGGGGCGAATGTCTTCCAGGATCTCGCTCACGACCGTGTCGAGCGGCGCACCCAGCGCGACCATGATTGCCGCTTTCTCGTCGCTCACCGCGGCCGTCAGTTCTTCTGGTAGCGGCTCCGGTGCGCGAAGCTTCAGCCTCCCGCCGTCGAGCACCAGCCGGCCGCCGAGCGCCTCGACGCGACGGATGACGTCCATGGCACTCATTCGATCACCTTCTCCCACTCGTCGGCCCTGGAGTCAGCGGAACTAGCGTCGGTAGCGTCAGTGGCGTCGGGGTGAATACGCTCTGGCAGGTTCAGTTCGACGCTACCGACGCTGTCGACGCTACTTTCCCCACCTCCGGCGGGCACCTTCCTGATGGTCATCACTCGCTTGTCCCCGCGGCCACCGGCAACCTCGATGCCAAGTTCCGTCAGGTTGCTGCGGATTTCATTGAGTCTGCGCGACAAGATGTGAGGTGCTCCAGGCCAACCCTTCGCGTCGACCCTGCCGTTCGACCTCCGTCGAAAGAGGCGTGCATCCTCGCCGGCGTCCTCCAGGGCGGCGAGAAGCTCAGTGGCCGTGCCCGACCACTCGTCGTGTGCTTCCATGAGGCTAAGGACGGCGGCACCCACGATGTGGCCCTGCACCGCCTCCAAAGTCTGCACGCCGATGTTGGAGCCGTAGGCTCGAAGGAACTCGCCGGCGCCGTATCCGAGCGCCTCCGCGATTGCCGCGCCCCAGCGCGTGAAGTCGGCCATTCGCTCCAGTGAGGGCACCTGCAGAGTCGGGTAGACCCGCATTGCTGCGGAGAGAGTGTCGAGGACGCCCCCGAGTATGTAGGGGCGCGCCTCGTCGAAGCGTTGCCAGAACTCGCGCTCCTCTCGCCGCTCCACGCGCGAGATGCGATCCAGGGCGATGAGGATGCTGCGGTCGAGAAGGTCTGCCCGCTCCGCCACGACGTTGATGCCGTTCAACATGATGACCCGCCGATACGAGTAGATGATGTCCTCGTCGTCGGAATAGAGCTCTCGCTTAGAGAAGCCCTCGCCGGTGACGGCGCGGCAGAGGATGTCGGTAACCCACGGCGGCAGGTGGTCGACATTGTCGTACACGGGGGCGTAGTGATGGGAGAGCTGTTGAACAAGCTCTCGCACGTCGCTGGGGAACGCAAGCGACTCCACGCCGGAGGGGTCAATCACTCTGCGCAGGACGCGCTGCCCGGCAGACTTGCCTGAGCCTTTCTCGCCGTGAAAGCCCGGGACAGGGTGCGGAATGTCGGGAATGAAGGCCGCCACCAGCCAGACGAGCAACAGCAGCTGGTCATCCGGGTGGATGTTCAGGAAGCGCAACACCGCTGTGACATCGCCTCCAGCGATGGGCTCGACCTGGGGGCGCTGGTGGGCGTATCGACGAAAGAGGATAGGAGGCCGTTCCACGATCTCCCAGCCATCCTCATGTACTCGGATCGCCCGCCACTGTTGGTCGACGAGGTCGTAGTAAATGGCATCATCGAGCCAGGCCACGCGGTTGTGGAGGTCCCGCTCGGCGCCGTCGAAGCACGCTATCCCGTCCAGGACCCCGCAGGCCGCGTGCACGGCGTCGCTGTTGGGAGCCTTTCGGAACTGCTGATAGTGCCCAAGTCGGAGCCAGTTCTTGAACCTCTTCGATGAGATGGGCCAGATCTCGCAGTGCCCGGCCAGTTGCAGGCGAGCGAACCCAGTGCCCGACGGGTCGTGAAAGAGCTCAGCTGTGCGGCCGAGTTCAACCAGCAGGTCGGCCTGGGATGCCTTCCCTTGTTCCTGGGCGTGCTCCTCGAGCCTGTCAGTGAGGGCTCCCCACCACGACGCCAGGGTGCGGGCAAGGTCAGGGGCCAGGCTATCAAGCGTTGGGAGTCCCGCAACCGTCTGCCCAGCCTGTAGCCGCCGAACCGTGCTCTCTACTGCCGCCTCACGGTCAGGCATTTCAGCGTCGGTAGCGACGGTGGCGACGGCTCGTATCACGGCTAGAACGTCGGCTTTCTCAAGGCGCCGGGCGAGGAACCCAGCGAGTGCCAATGCGAGGTCGTGACGTGACCCTGCTGACCAGAACTCGGAAGCGTAGGCGACAGTGGCGATCATCGCCGAGATCGCCCACAGGCGCCCCGCCTCCACTTCGCAGGGATCAGCGTCGTTTACCCAGACGTAGGGAAGGCCGTCAGGATGAATCGACGGAGGGAAGACAGTCTGGGCGCCTTCACCCCTCAGCTCCAGCAACATGCTGCCATCGGCGCGCTTGAACTTGCGTGTCTGGACGCCTTGCGATCCGACGATCAGGTGCGGACGACCGGCGTGTTCGAACTCTGCGGTGCCGACGAGTTCCGGCGGAGCCAGAGCCCGGTACGCTTCCACCGCCGCACGGTCGTCGAAATCGAGGTCGCCGAGACCGCTCGCGCCCAGGATGACACCGACGTTGTGATCTGGGCCGAAGGAGCGCCGGATGTCGTCTTCTTCGAGCCGGAGATTGGGCCAGTCGTCGAGAATAGGCGCCTTTCCGTCGGTCGGCGTGACCCACATGCCGCGGGCCCGGTATTCCAGCGCCGCTTCGGCAGGCGAGTCAGTCGCCCTGGCCGTCCCGTTCGATGGGTTCATGTGCTTACCTGGGCCCGGCGTGGATCGGTTTGGGACGGAGCCGCCCGGGGCATTCGCCGCACTGTGTAGGAGTCCTCGCCGAGGCGGGCAGCGGCGAGCCCGGCGAAGACGCGGACCGCAGCCTTCCCCGCCTCGCCGCAAACATCCACCACGCAGGCCATCCCGCTTTCGTCAACGAGGTAGGAAGTCTCCATGCGGACACGCGGCCTTCCGTAGACGCACTCAGCAGCGAAGATCGCCATAGCCATGTCACCCTCAACGGCGCGAACGTCCACGCCTTCCGGGAAGGTGAAGCGAAGTACCGTGCCCATCTCATAACCTCCTGAGATTCCTATACGGAAAGGCGTGGCCGAAGTGTCGGGATCTACCGCAGAAATCCCTCAAGACCCTCGTCCCGAAAGACGCGCCGGATGCGCTCCAGTTCGTCGTAAAGAGTCGTCCGTGGCACGTCCAGCCGCTTGCTTATCTCGCTCATGGACATGCCGGCCTCGAGGCCCAGCGCCAGCCGCCGTTGACCCGCACTCAGACGGGACAACAGGTGCTCCCGAATCACGCTCGACATAACTTCGCTCTCAGTGTCGCCCGCGGGCACTAGGTCGCCCAGTGTCTGGGCGTCTGCACCCTCCTGGCTTAGAGGCGCATCAAGCGAGAGTGGATATTGGCCGCCTCCGCGTTTGCCGGCCTTCATGGTCCGCTCGATATCGACGAGCTTGGCGTTGACCACCCTCCGCATGAAGGTGTTCTTGGAAGCGCCCCTCGTCTCTCTATAGCGGTGGCGCTGCGAGCACCAGTGGAGAAGGCATTCCTGCGCAAGGTCGTCCTCCTCGAATCCCGGAGAGACAGTGCGGCTGGCAAGGAAGTCGTAGACAAGAAGTTGGACGAGGGCGATCTCCCAATGGGCGAGTTCGCTTGGCGGTGAGCCATTTGAGTCGGGTGCGTACTGCACCCATTTCAATTAGCCCATATCGCCGGCGCGCATAATTGCGGGGTTAACGCGGAGGTTAAGCGGAGGTTTTCGAAGGCGGCCGGGCTTTGGGTTGCCGGTCACCCACTGAGTCCTCGTGGGGACCAGTTCCGACACTTCGGCCCATGGTTTTCGTATAGGAACCTCAAGATGAGGTCCCTGGAGTGCAACTACATCGACGACGCCGCGGGGAACGAGGAGCGAACCCGTCAGGTGGCCTCAATCCTTGCCGCCGGCCTTGAGCGTTTCCTGAAGAGCCGAAAAGAAGCCGGCCGGCAGGCGGGCACAGCCCTTGACTTTCCGCCGAACGTATCGGTTACTACCGACTGCCAATCAAACGGCTACGCGAAGGGACGCTGACCCTTGGTTCTGCAAGCTCCAGCCCGACCAGGCAAGAACGGTCACCAGCAGCAGCCGGTGAGGCGCGTGGGCCTGGTGGTTCGTGTGAGCACCGACCGCCAAGCGATGACAGAGGAAGGCTCCCTAAAGAACCAGCTCCAGCGACTCCGCCAGCACATCGAATACAAGCGCGCCGTCGCGGGCGAGGAATGGCTGGAGACGGAGGTCTACGAGCTAAGGGCCGTCTCCGGCAAGGACTCCCTACGAAGTCCCGAGTTCCAGCGTCTCTTCGCCGACGTCCGCTCCGGCCGCGTCAACACAATCCTTTGTACCGCTCTCGACCGGATCTCCCGCTCGGTCAAAGACTTCCTCCACTTCTTCGAGGTCATCAACGAACACTGCGTGGAGTTCGTCTGCCTCAAGCAGAACTACGACACCACCACGCCGCAAGGGAAGCTGTTCATCACCATCATGATGGCCCTGGCCGAGTTCGAGCGGGAGCAGACCTCGGAGCGCACGCGGGACGCGACAGCCGCGCGGGCGGAGCGGGGGCTTCTGGAACGGCGGTCGGCTCGTCGGCTACGACCTGGACCCCCAGCGCAAGGGGCACCTTATTCCCAACCAGGAGGAGGCAGCCGGGGTCAATTTCGCTTTCGATACCTACCTGGAGTGCGGTTCCCTGGCGGAGACAGCCAAGGCCATGAACCGCCGGGGCTATCGCACGAAGGCCTATGCCTCGCGTCGGGGGAAGCACCATCCGGGCAAGGAGTTCACTCTGAGCTCTGTCCAGTACCTGCTCAAGAATCCCGCCTATATCGGCAAGAAGGAGATCAACAAGAAGGCCAGGGGACGGCTGGGCGATGCCTCCGGCTACCACCTGGTCGATGCAGTCTGGCCCGCCATCGTCGACGAGGAGAAGTTCTCGCAGGTCCAGTCATTGATGGCGGCGAACGGGAGGACGAATCACAACGGCTCGCGTGCCATCCGCCACGCCCACGTCCTCAGCGGTGGCCTCCTAAAGTGCGGCCGCTGCGGCTCGGTTATGGAGGGCCGCTCCGGCACAGGCCGCCTTGGCGTGACGTACTTCTACTACGTGTGCCGGGGTCGTGACTGTGGCCTGCGGGTGTCGGCGACGGAGGTCGAGGGCGCGGTAGTGCAGCGCATCCAGGAGCTTGCGGCCGGCGACGGTCTCCTGGAGCGCCTCGTGGAGGGGACGAACCGGCGAATGCTGCGACAGAGGCCTTCTCTGGCTGCCCGGCGGCGCGGTCTTCAGAAGAGCCTGGACGAGGTCAAGTCCGAAGCGGACAAGATCTTGGTGGAGTGGTCTGCCCTCGAAGGACAGGCGGGACGGGCCTTCCTTGCCGACAAGCTGGGAGAGTTGGCACAGCGCCGAAGCGACCTCGAGCGCGGCATCGCCGAGGTGGACAATGGGCTCAGACAGCTGGAACGAGAGGAAGTGACAGCAGAGAACGTGCGGGCGGCCTTGAGCGAGTTCAGCGGGGTCTACGCCTGTCTCATGCCCTTCGAGCGGAAAGAGCTTGTCCGCCTTGTTCTGCACCGGGCCGAGGTCAGCGAGCGCCGGATGGTCCTGGAGCTATATCCGATTCGGGCCCCAGAACTGAAGACGGCCCAGAGCCTTTTACGCTCTGAGCCACCAAACTGGCTCCCCGGGCAGGATTCGAACCTACAACCTAGCGGTTAACAGCCGCCCGCTCTACCGTTGAGCTACCGGGGAGCGCTCACACCTTTGCTGGTTGCCAGGCCAGGACTCGAACCTGGACCAAGGGATCCAAAGTCCCTCGTGCTACCATTACACTACCCGGCACCGCCGCCTGCCTGCCAGCGCCTATCGCTGGTGCCGAAGGCCGGACTCGAACCGGCACGGGGGTTGCCCCCCAACAGTTTTTGAGACTGTCGCGTCTACCGATTCCGCCACTTCGGCCCGCGCCGGACAACTCGCCACCGGCGACTCGGCCGGCACCGCATCCTATTATAGCCGAAGCCGCCGCGCCCGCAACAAGCCACGGCGGGCTGACGACTAGTGTGGGTGCACCGGATAGGGCTTGTTCTTCGAGGCGGCGCGCATCACGAACAGCTCGTGCTCGCTGGCCATCGGCGTCAGGATGCGATCCGGGTCTCTCTTCTCCAGGCGCAGCGCCTCCGGTGAGCAGATGGAGGTGCAGACGCCGCAGCCCAGGCAGCGTTCGATGTCGACCTCCACGACCATGCCGTCCTTCATCTCGATGGCGCTGACCGGACAGCGGTCGATGCAGGCCCAGCAGCCGGTGCACAGGTCCTCGTCCACGGTGCACCAGTAGCTGGAATGCGCCACGGCGTGGGGGATATCGAGCTGGGTGATGCCGCGCAGGGCGTGGCAGGCGTGACGACAGCAGTTGCAGATCAGCCAGGGGTCGCCCTGGACGTTCAGCGTCAGGTGGATCAGCCCCGCCTCTTCCGAGCGCTTCAGCACCTCCACCACCTCGTCCAGCGGCGCGATACGCCCGCGTGGCGTGCTCACCATCTGCGCTGGGTCCAGCACGGTCTGCCCCGGCACGTCTCCGCCGTAGAACCCCATGCCTAGCAGGAGACAGACATCCAGCGGGTCGCCACAGCCGCGTTTCGTCTGGCGGCACATGCAGGGGTTGATGGTGGCGAAGGCTGCCTGCTTCACTACTTCCACCGCGTCCTCATAGGGCATGACCTGCTCCTTAGGCGCGCTCGTGGAAGGCAGGGCGCGGACAAGCTGAATGGGGCCACCGTTGAGCTCGCGGCCCCAGCCCTCTTCGAAGTACTTCTCCCACAGGTCGCCCAGGTGGTCCAGCTCCGGCGAGGTCTGGCGAACGGCAAACGGCAGCTCGAACAGCCCTGGCACGATGAAGGGCAGGCGGAACACCCGCACGCCGTCTGTTCGCTTGATGCCGCGGACGAAGAACTTGGACGCCATGCGGGTTAGCAGGCTGGCGGCGTCGTCCAGGCTTACGCCGGCGCGCTTGGCGATGGCCTCTTCCGGCTCCATCTCGAAGGCCATGTGGGCGGCGAGGTGAGCCTCTTCGGGCTCGTAGTAGAACTTGAGGATCTCGATGAAGGTCTCGCTCTCGTAGCAGCCAACGGGGTGGCGGGCGAAGACCTGCATCAGCTCTCGATAGGGCTTATCCTGACCGATCTCGACCATGGCCTCCCTCCTGTGAACCATGCATGCTAGTGAGCAGCCACTAACTTACACCTGATGGACACACTTGTCAATGACAGGGGCCACTTCCTGGGACGCGGCTGCGGGGTCAGGACGCGATCCGCAGGGGCGGCTCCCGAGCCGCCCCTGCGCTCTCGCGCCGCTCATGCTTCGACAGGCTCACCACGAGCAGAGGAGGCCAGCCCGCCGGCCTTGCAGGAAGGTGTCTCTCGGCTTATCGTGATCCTGGCGTCGACACTCCGTTCGTGCGCCAGGAAGGTGGGCTGACATGCGCGACGTAGCCATCGTCGGCGCCGGCATGACCCGATTCGGCAAGTTCCTCGACCGCAGCATGAAGGACCTGGGCCGCGAGGCCGTGGAGGCCGCCCTGGACTCGGCAGGCATGGAGAAGACGGCCATCGAGGCCGCGGTGGTCGGCAACGCCGCCGCCGGCCTCATCACCGGCCAGGAGTGCATTCGGGGGCAGGTGGTTCTGCGCGAGATGGGCATCGGCGGCATACCGATCATCAACACCGAGAACGCCTGCGCCAGCTCGTCCACCGCCCTCCACCTGGCGTGGCTCTACGTCGCCTCCGGCCTGTACGACGTCGCCCTGGCGCTGGGCGTGGAGAAGCTCTACCACGAAGACAAGAGGCGCTCCTTCCAGGCCATCGGCGCTGCGGTCGACGTCGAGGCCATGCGCCAGCTCGTGGAGATGATGGCCGCCTCTGCCCCCAAGCGGGAGGGCAGCGACGGCGGCGAGGGCGCCGGCGAGAAGCGCAGCATGTTCATGGACCTCTACGCCATGGCCGCCCGCGCCCACATGGCCCGCTACGGCACCACCAAGGAGCAGTTCGCCCGGGTGGCCGTGAAGAACCACTACCATGGCAGCCTCAACCCGCACGCCCAGTACCGCGAGCGCTACACCCTGGAGGAGATCCTCGCGTCGCCCCTGGTGACGGAGCCCCTGACCCGCCTCATGTGCTCGCCCATCGGCGACGGCGCGGCGGCGGCGGTCCTGGTGGCCGCCGACGCCTCCCGCCGCTATACCAGGAAGCCCGTGCTTATCCGGGCGTCGGTGGTCGGCTCCGGCCAGGACCACGCTCCGGGCGAGCCGGGCATCAGCGAGCGACTCTCGCGCCGCGCCTACGAGATGGCGGGCGTCAGCCCTCGCGACCTTGACGTCGCGGAGGTGCACGACGCCACCGCCCCGGCCGAGCTCATGCTCTACGAGGAGCTGGGCTTCTGTGCGCCGGGCGAGGGCGGCAAGCTCATCGAGACCGGCTTCACTGAGCTGACAGGCCCGTTGCCGGTGAACACCAGCGGCGGCCTAATCTCCAAGGGACATCCCGTCGGCGCAACCGGCGTCTCCCAGGTGTGCGAGATCTTCTGGCAGCTTCGCGGCGAGTGCGGCGACCGCCAGGTGGCCGGCGCCAAGCTGGGCCTGTGCGAGAACGGCGGCGGCATGATCCGCGGCGAGGCCGCTGCGCTGGCCGTGCACATCCTCTCGACATAACGAAGCAACTCCGTGGTCCGGGCTGCGTTTCGGGCGGCACGAGGCGGGGCTTCGTTCCCCGCGGGTTGGGTCGCGCAAGATTGTAACGGCGGCCCGCATCTCTCGTCCCATGTTATGGAGAGATACTGGGGCGCCGCCGACAACTCGGCGCGTATCGACAGGAAATAGGACAAACGCTTGAGCCTCGCTAGGACCGCGGTCAACAGCGGCCGTGTTGTTCTGCGCACTCTGCCGGCCTGGATCTGGCTGACAGCGTCCGGGATCGTGGTGTACCAGACACTCTACGTCTGGTGGCTCATCGTCAAGCCGGGCGGTGACGAAGCCCTGCTCTGGTTCGGCGACACCGTCTACCTTATCGCCCCTATCGTAGCTACTGCCCTTCTGTTTCTGGCTGCCTGGCGCAGCGCCGACGCGAAGAGCAGGTGGGCCTGGGGCCTTCTCGGTACGTCCCTCCTGGGGTGGACCATCGGCGACACCATCTGGAGCATCTACGAGCTCGGTCTAGACATGGAGGTGCCGTACCCGTCGGTGGCGGACGTGGCTTACCTGGCGGCCTATCCGTTTGCCTTCGCCGGCCTCTTCCTCATCCCCTCCGCCCGCGGCGGCGGGCTCCGGCGGCTCAGGCTGATGCTGGACACCCTCATCGCCATGCTGGCGCTCGCCACCTTCAGCTGGTACTTCGTTATCGGCGAGCTGGTCGCCTCATCGTCGGGCCAGTCCCTGCTGACCGAGGCGATCAACGTCACGTACCCAGTGGCCGACCTGGGCCTGATCTTTGCCGTGCTGGTGCTCATCGCTCGGCCGGGGCCCCGTTACCTGAACCTGCCGCTGGCCCTGCTGGCCGCGGGCTTCGCCGCGATGGCCGTCTCGGATAGCGCCTACATCTACGCCGCCGACGTTAGCGGTTATGCCACCGGCAACTTCATGGACATCGGCTGGGTGGTGAGCTACAACCTCATCGCCTACGCCGCTCTGGCCACCTTCGTCCTTCCCGAACGAGGCCTCGACGAGAGCACTGCCCGGGAACGGGTGGTCTCGCCCCTGCGCTCCCTTGTCCCCTACGCCGTTGCCACACCGCTGGCCGCCCTACTGGTGGTTAGTCAACTGGACGGCAAGCCTCAATCCTTCCACTACCTCGCGATCGGCGGGGCGACCCTGGCCTTCGTCCTTGTCGTGGCCCGTCAGGTCCTGTCGATCTACGAGAACGCCGCTCTCAACCGCGCGCTCCACGCCCGCGCCGACGAGCTGGCGCGGCGCCATCAGCAGCTCGCTCTCCTCCATCGAGCGGCTTCGTTCCTCAGTCAGCAGTTGCGTACCAAGGACGTGCTTGCTTTGGCCCGACTCCTCGTCTCAGAGTGGGCGGGCGCCAAGCACGTCTACATCTGGCAGCTCAGCGGCCGTCGGCCTCACCTATGGGACGATCGCACCAACGGCGAAGGTCGTCAGCGCCGGCGCCTGCCCCTGGCCATTCGCGCCGCGCGGGTCAAGCTGGCCGCCCGCAATGCCACACCCATCGTCTTCTCCGACGGCGGCGACGGCGAGGGGCTCAGGGAGGCAATAGGCATCGACTCCCTGAATGGCGAGGGCAGTCTGTACGTTCCCTTGGGAAGTGGACGAAGCCACCGCGCCGTGGCAGAGCTGATCCTGAGCGGGACGTCTTCTCCAAGCACTAGCGACCTGAATCTCCTGTCGACGCTGGGCATGGAGATCGGCGCGACCCTGGAGCGGGCCCGCCGCTTCGAGGAAGCGCGGGAGCAGGCTGACCGCGACTTCGTCACCGGCCTCTACAACCATCGCTGGATCCAGCGCGAGCTGGAGGGTGCCTTGCGGACCGCCGCCCGCCAAGGGCGGCCCCTGTCGCTAGTCCTGATGGACATCGAGAACTTCAGGCTGCTGAACGATACCTACGGCCACGCGGCCGGAGACCGCGTCTTGAAGATGGTGGCGGGTCACCTTGCCTCTGCCTGCAAGGGCGAGACGCTGGTTGGGCGCTTCGGTGGCGATGAGTTCATCGCCATCATGCCCGGCAGCGACCGCCAAGAGGCCCTAGCCTTCGCCCAGTCGCTCCAGGAGTGGGCCGATGGCCAGTCGCTCCAGCTTGGCGACGGCGAGCCCATCCCGTTGCGCATGAGCTACGGCCTCGCCTGCTTCCCCGACCACGGAGATAGCCGTCATGAGCTGCTGGCTGCCGTCGACGCCAACCTCTACGAATCGAAGCTGCTGGGCGGCAAAATCGTCGCTCGCTGCCAGGTGCAGGGCGAGCGTGGCGAGCTCCGCAGCCTCGGCACCTTCGGCCTGCTGGAGAGCCTGGTCACCTCCGTGGACAACAAAGACCACTATACCCGCGCCCACACCGAGAACGTGACCGACTGCGCCCTGATCCTGGCCGAGGAGCTGGGTTTCTCCGAGGATGTCCGCCGCACCCTGCGCATCGCGGGTCTCCTGCATGACGTGGGCAAGATCTGCATCCCCGACCGCATTCTGCGCAAGCCGGGCCCCCTCACTGCCGACGAGTACGAGATCATCAAGCAGCACGTGGTCATGGCTGACTATCTCCTCGTCGACCTGCCCAACGTGGCCGAGGTGCGGGCTGCCGTTCTCCACCACCACGAGCGGTTCGACGGCACGGGCTACGTTCGCGGGCTGAAGGGCACGGAGATCCCGCTCCTGGGGAGGATCATGGCTGTAGCCGACGCTTTCTCGGCCATGATCCTGGACCGGCCCTACCGCAAGGCTCGCCCTGTCCAGGACGCTCTAGCCGAGCTGCAGCGCTACTCCGGCACCCAGTTCGATCCCCAGATGGTGGACGCCTTCGTACGGGCTATGGAACGGCGGTTGACCACCGGCGAAGGGGTTGAGGTCGCCGCCTCCCTGTCCTAGGCGATGACGCTTCCCTGTGGGCTAAGCGAGGACCGCTGCGCCGCTGCTTAGAGACACCTCGCCGCGCTGCGTCTTCGCCTGGAGGATGAGGCGCGTGTCGCTCTCCCGCCACATCTCGGTGATGATGGTGTCGCCGGGGAAGACAACGCCGGCAAAGCGTACCTCCAGCTCTTTGAGCCGATCAGGGTCGCCGCCGCAGTACTTCTGGATGACGGCGCGGGCAACGTGACCGAAGCTGCACAGCCCGTGCAGGATCGGCCGGTCGTAGCCGGCCATCTTGGCGAAGTTCGGGTCGATGTGTAGCGGATTGCGATCGCCCGACAGGCGGTAGATGGCCGCCTGCTGAGGCAGCGTCGGCATCTCGACGACGGCATCAGGCGCCCGCTCCGGCGGAACGTTGCGGGGGCCGCTCGGGCCGCGCTCGCCGCCGAAGCCGCCCTCGCCGCGCAGGAACGTCCCGAAGGTGTTGACGCACAGGACGTCGCCGTTGTCATCCACTGTCTCGGCATCGATCACCACCAGGGCGCCGCTCCCCTTGTCCCAGACGTTCGCGATGGTGCCGGTGGTGGTGACCTGCCCCTTCAGTGGGAACGGCTTCTTGACCACGATGCGCTGCTCGCCGTGCAGCAGCATGATCGGGTTGAAGGTTATGAGATTGCCTAGGCCCATGAGCGCGGGAAAGGCCGGCACCACACCAAAGGTGGGGAGAACCTTCAATCCCTGCTCGTAGACGAATTGGAGCTCGTCGATGCCGGCGCCGAGGCCCAGGGCGTAGAGTATTACGTCCCGGTCCGTATATTCGAACTTGGTGGGCACCATCTTCTTGCCAACAACATCGAGCGTTACGGGCATGGTCTCCTCCTTGCCCCAGAAAGGGGCGCTAGGGCCGGCAAGGGCTACTTGGCCTGCGGGTCGTTCTGAAAGACGGCAAAAACATTGCCTTCGGTGTCCATGGCCTGGGCAAAGTAGCCCATGGTGGGCACCGCTGTCTTGGGGACGATAATGCTCCCGCCCAGCTCCTGGATCTTGCGGACGTAGTCGTCCGCCGATTCCACCTGGAAGTAGATGGTGGGTTGCTGCTGGGGCACCACCCGCTTCATCATGCCGCCGCCGACCTCGTTCTCTCCGGTCTGAATCAGATGGTAACCTCCCTCGACCTCATTGATCTGCCAGCCGAACAGGTCGTGGTAGAACTTCTTGGCCCGCGCGACGTCGTCGGCGGGGATCTCGAAGTGACAGACCTGATGGGGCATGAACCACCTCCTCGTGGCTCCAAAGGTTACGAGCTCGGGCCCGTCGGAACCCGGTTGTCTATCATACTCGGAACGTTGGCCTCAGGGTAGCCGCGCGCCGCGAGAAATGGCGTGCCGTTTGTGGGCGGCCTGCGTAAGGGCGCGGGGTGAAATGTGCCCTACTCGCTGTCGCCTTCCTCCCGTCTCTCACGGAGGAAGTTCTCCAGCTCCTCCACCACAGCCTCGCCCGGCGGTAGCTCCGGGCCTTCCACAATGGTGCCCCCGTCCGGCTCGGTGGGGGCATCCAGCCGCTCCTCCAGCTGGCGCAAGTAGGACGCCATCTCGGGATTGGCCGCCAGCGCCTCCTCGACCTGGGCCTCGAAGCGGGCAGCGGCTCGCTTCATCTCTCCCAGGTCCATCCCTAGCTCCAGGAGGTCATTCAGGCACTGGAGGAGGGCCGCCCCCGCCTTGGGGTTGGTGGTGCTGGCCAGATAGTGGGGCGCCGCCGCCCAGAGGCTGGCCGATGTCACGCCTTCCCGCTGGCAGGCGTCGTGCACGGCGCCGACGATGCCTGTGGGCCCCTCGTAGCGGGACGGCGAGAAGCCCAGCTCCAGTAGCCGCTGGCTCAGTTCTGGCCGGGTGGCGAAGCCGGTGAGAGGCACCGGCCGGGAGTGCACGGCGTCGCCCAGGAAGGCTCCCAAGGTCACGAGCAGCTCGGCGCCGCACTGGCGCGCCAGATCGAGCACGGCGTCGGTGAAGGCGCGCCATTTAAGATGAGGCTCCGTCCCCAGTAGGAGAACGATATCACGGCTGAGGGCGGGCTCAACGTGGTAGAAGAAGACGTTGGCCGGCCACTGCAGCTCGCGCTCCAGCCCGGGCGCCAAGCGGATGACGGGACGGGCGGTCGTGAAATCGAAGAACTCCTCGGAGTCGATGCTGGCGAAGCGCTGCGCCGCCCAGCGCTCGCCCAGGAAGCGCACAGCCGACGTGGCAGCCTGGCCGGCGTCGTTCCAGCCGGCGAAGGCCGCGATCAGGACCGGCCTCCGCAGGGCCGGCAGCTTCTCGATCGCCAGGTAAGTCATCGCTCGTCTACAGACAGGGTAGTCCTCGACCGCCAGGGAGGCAAGTCGCGCTATCGCACGCCGGGCTCCTCCGCCCCGGGCGGCTCCGCCTTGGGCGGAGGCCCGCCGAGGCGAACCACGGGGCTATAATTGAAATGGATGCTCGATCGCTACGGCCAGAAACGGGACCTGGAGTTGACGGGCGAGCCGCCCCCCCGGCCCGCCGCGGCGGGGCGCGGCCCGCTGCTCTTCGTTGTCCAGAAGCACGCCGCCCGCCGCCTCCATTACGACTTCCGCCTGGAGGTGGGCGGCGTCCTCGCCTCGTGGTCGGTGCCTAAGGGGCCTTCTCTCAACACGAAGGAGAAACGCCTCGCCGTCCGCGTCGAGGACCACCCCCTCGAGTACGCATCTTTCGAGGGGGTCATCGCCAAGGGGAGCTACGGCGCGGGTCAGGTCATCGTCTGGGACGCCGGCACCTACTCCCCCGACGGCGACGGCCGCCTCTCCTTCCACGACCGCCAGGAGGCGGACGCCCGCGTGGCGGAGGGCCTGGCGGTGGGCAAGCTCTCCGTCACCCTGCGCGGCCACAAGCTCAAAGGCTCCTGGACGCTGGTCCAGACGAAGCGCAGCCCCAACGACTGGCTGCTGATCAAGCACAGCGATGGCTACGCCGACGCGGATCGGGACGTTCTGGCCGACGAGCGCTCCGTCCTCTCGGGGCTGACCGTCGTCGACCTGGAGGCGGGACGCCTGCCCGACCCGGCCCGTCGGACGGGCCTGCCCGGGCGCATCGATGACCTGCCGGGCGCCCGCCAGGCCGACATGCCCGCCCGCCTGCGGCCGATGCTGGCGGAGCTGGCGGCCGGCCCCTTCTCCGACGCCGAGTGGCTGTTCGAGCCGAAGCTGGACGGTCTGCGCGCGCTGGCCTTCATCCGCGGCGGCCGAGTCGAACTCCTGAGCCGTAATGGCAACGAGATCACGGCCCAATACCCGGCGTTGGCGGCCGAGCTCGCTGCCCAGCCGGCGGCCCAGATGCTGCTGGACGGCGAGATCGTGGCCCTGGACGAGCAGGGCCTGCCCAGCTTCCAGCGCCTCCAGCAGCGGATGCACCTGACCCGGCCGGAGGACATCCAGCGGCAGGACGCGCAGATGCCCGTGGTCCACTACGTCTTCGACCTGTTGTACCTGGACGGCTTCGACCTGACCAGGGTGCCCCTGGCGCAGCGCAAGTCAGCCCTGGCCCAGGCCCTCCTGCCCTCGCCTCTGGTTCGCCACCTGGACGAAATCGACGCCGATGGCGAGGAGGCCTTCCACCATGCGGTGAAGCTGGGACTGGAGGGCGTGATGGCGAAACGCGGCGACCACACCTACGAGGCCGGCAAACGCTCGCGGGCGTGGCTCAAGGTCAAGGGCACTCTGACCTCCGAGTTCGTGGTCGGCGGCTACAGCCAGGGCAGCGGGGAGCGGGCGGCGACCTTTGGGGCGCTCCTGCTCGGCTACTACGAGGACGGCCGCCTCCGCTACGCCGGCAATGTGGGCTCCGGCTTCGACCGGGACCACCTCGCCGAGATCCGCCGGCGGCTCACAGAGCTGCGGAGCGATCGCTGTCCCTTCGCCGACAAGCCGCCTCTGGGCAAGGCCAAGGTTACCTGGGTGCGGCCGCTGCTGGTGGCCGAGGTGAAGTTCGCGCAGTGGACGCGCGACGGCCGCCTGCGGGCGCCTGTCTTCCTCCGGCTGCGGGAGGAGATCGAGCCGGAGGATGTCCGACGCCCACGCCTGCCCCTGGCGGCAGGCTCACCGGAGGACCCGCCGTCGCGCCAGACAGCTGCCGCCGGCGCGTGGGAGGTGCTCGGTCAACTGGAGGGTAGCCGGCAGGAGCTAACCTTATCCGCTCAAGGCTACAAGCTTCACCTGACCAACCTGAACAAGCAGCTCTGGCCGGCGACGGCCGCCCACCCGGCCGTCACCAAACGCGACATGATCGCCTACTTCGCGCGGGTGGCCGACTACGTGCTGCCCCACCTGAAGGACCGCCCCCTGACCCTGAGCCGCTACCCGAACCATCAAGGGCGGTCACTTCTACCAGAAGCACTGGCGGTCCGCGCTGCCGCCCTTTGTGGAGAAGGTGCGGCTCTACTCCTCCCACACTGAGGGCGACCAGGAATACATGATGGTCAACAACCTGCCGACCCTCCTCTGGCTCGGCCAGCTCGCGAATATGGAGCTTCACCCCTGGCTCTCCCGGGTGAACCCGAAGCCCGACGGCCGCCGCCTGTCCACCGACTTCGCCGGCTCGAAGGAGAACATCGAGGGCAGCAGCCTGAACTATCCCGACTTCATGGTCTTCGACCTCGACCCGTACATCTACTCCGGGAAGGAGCGGCCTGGCGATGAGCCAGAGCTGAACCGGAAGGCCTTCGCCAAGGTTCGCGAGGTGGCACTCCACCTGAAGGAGATCCTCGACTCGCTCTCCCTGTCCTCGTTCCTCAAGACCTCCGGCCGCACTGGGCTCCACGTCTACGTGCCCGTGCTCCGCCAGTACGACTACGACGTTCTTCGCCACGCCAGCACCCTCATCGCCGACTTCCTCCGGCGCGGCTACCCGGAGGACATCACTCTCGAGTGGACGGTCGCCAAGCGCAGCGGGAAGGTCTTCCTGGACGAGAACCAGAACACGCGCGGCAAGACCCTCGCCTCAATCTACTCGCCGCGGCCGCTGCCCGAGGCCGCCGTCTCCATGCCCATCACCTGGGACGAACTGGGGCGCGTCTATCCCACCGATTTCACGATCGTGACAGCGCCCGAGCGCCTGGCAGCGGTGGGCGACCTGTGGGCGGACATCATGGCCGCCAAGCACGACCTGGAGGGCCTGCTGACCCGCGCGGAGACGAAGGGTCCGTAGGGGCGGTTGGCGAACCGCCGTACACTACTGGAACGACAACGCCCCTACGAGCACGGCGCCGGCGGCTCGAGCAGGCACTCTTGGGGTGGGATGTCTGGCCGGACGGCCACGAACAGCGGGAAGCGCAGCTTCCGCGCGCGCGTCCACTCGCTGAAGCGCGCCCGGCAGGCCAGCTCCGGCCGGCACCAGTAGATGAGGCGCGCCAGGCCCGGCGGCTCGGCGAAGGGGCACTCGGCCGTGTGCAACGGCTGAAGGAGCGCCAGAAGCTGGCGGGCCGTGTCCGGGGGGAAGGGCCCGCTCACGTCGCCTACGTGCAGCAGCCGGTCGCCCTGGTACTGGCCCAGGAGCAGCGCCCCGATGGGTTCGGCGCGGCGACCGCCGCCGAAGGCGTAGCCGCCGATGACGAAGTCGTCGGCGCAGAAGGCCTTGACCGTGAGCCAGGCGGGGCTGCGCTGGCCGGGTCGGTAGGGGCTGGCCTTCTCCTTGGCCACGATCCCCTCCAGGCCGTGCTCGCGCGCCGCCTCGAAGAAGGCGATGCCCTCGCCGTCCACGAAGTCGCAGGCCTGGAGGAAGTCGCTCGGCGTCAGCAGCTGGTGGAGGAGCGTCTTCCGGCGCGCCAGCGGCAGGCGCATGACCGAGGCGCCGTTCAGGTACAGGATGTCGAAGACCTGGTAGGTCAGAGGCCCCGGCCGTCCTTCCAAGCGCTCCTGGAGGAGGGGCAGACTGGGCCGCCCCTCGCTGTCCGGGGCCACGATCTCGCCGTCCAGCACCGCGCTGGCGGCCTTGACCCGCCGTGGCACGTCGGCGAACTGAGGAAAGCGGTCACGCACGTCCTCCAGCCGGCGGTTCTGAACGCGCACGCTGTCCGGCTCCACGAAAGTGAGGGTGCGGAGGCCGTCCAGCTTGAGCTCGAAGATGTGCTCAGACGAATCGAAGGGCTCCGCCGCGGCCGTGGCCAGCATCGGCTTGAGCTGGGCTGGCAGCCCCCTGGCAGCTCGGCCCGAGGGCTGGCTTGCCGTCGGTCGGGGGGGTGTCATCCCGCCTTGCGCCGCCGCGCCCGGGCCTGGCCCCCTGCCGGCGTTGCCGGTTCGGCCTCGCGCTGGCGTTTGGCGGCTTCGATGCTGGCCTTCAGGGCGGCCATCAGGTCGGTCACCTTGCCTGGTGCCGGCGGTGGCGCCGCGATCTCCTGGCCCTGGAGCTTGGACTCGATGACGTTCATCAGAGCCAGGCGGTAGTCGTCTTTGTACTTGGTGGCGTCGAAGGGCTCCACGAGCAGCTTTACCAGGGCGTCCGCCATCTCCAGCTCGCGCGCCGACAGCTGGATCTCCTCGGCGGGGAGCTTCAGGTCCTGCGTTGAGCGGATCTCGTCGGCGTAGAACATCGTCTCCAGCACCAGCGTGCCGTTGTGCGGCCGGAGCGTACACAAGTGCTCCTTATTGCGCAGCGCGATCTTGGCAATCGCTACGCGCTCGCTCTTCCGGAGCACCTGCATCAGGAGGGCGAAGGGCTTGACACCCACCTCGTCTGGCTCCAGATAGTAGCTGCGCTCGTAGTAGATGGCGTCGATCTCCTCCAGCCGGACGAAGGCGGAGAGGTCGATGCTGTGGGCGCTGGCCAAGGGCAGGTTCTCCAGGTCGTCTTCGTCGAGGACGACGTACTGCCCCTTGGCGTACTCGTAGCCGCGGACGACCTCGTCCCACGGCACCTCGCGCTCGTCGACAGGGCACCAACGGAGCTGCTTGAGGCGGCTGCGGCACTCCTTGTGCAGCAGGTTGAAGGAAACGTCCTTGCTCTCGGTAGCTGTGTAGAGCTTGACGGGGATGCTGACCATCCCGAAGGAGATGACACCGTTCCAGATGGACCGGGGCATGTCAACCACCCTTCCCGGGCCGCACTCTGCTGATCGCGATAGGGGCACTTTCTATCATATCGCAGACAGGAGTGCGGCCGCCACCGGCCGCGTTCGATCAGGATACGCAGCGGCAGACTAGCAGGGGGCGTTCGCCGTGCGCCCTAGCCAGGCTGCTCGGCGAGCCAGCGCTTTAGGTCGGCGATGACGCCGATGGCTGATGGGTCGACGCCGGCCTGGACCGCGAGGTAGAGGCTGAGGTAGTCGCCGAAGAAGATGGTGCTCATCATCTGCGCGAGGGCACTCCTACCCTCGGCGTCCACGACATCGGTGGCGACCCCCGCGTCGCTTAGCGCCTGGCGGGTGAACTCGTAGCGAAGGCGGGTCCGCGGGTGGAGGGCCGGCGCCCGCAGGAAGATGACGAAGGCCCGCGCCGCGATGTCGGGCGGCAGGCCGTAGCCGACGATGGCGTTGTGGTTGGCCTCCGGCAGCTCCTCCCAGAAGCACCAGAGCTTACTGTTCTCGTTGAGCTGCGTCTTCCAGCGGCGGGCCACCTCGGACAAGATGCCGGCGCCGTAGATCACCGGCAGGCGCCCCTCCAGCCGCTGGGCCAGTTGCTTAACATGATTGCGGGCTAGGGGAACGTTTTCGGCGATGCGGCCAGCCATGTGCGCCATGAGGATGGTCGCCTCCTCGACGTCATCGGCCTTGTCCGCCAGAATGCCGGCTTTCCCGGCGATGGCTAGTACGGGCATGAGCGCGTAGCCCAGGGCATTCCGCGGCGGCGATTTGTAGTCGAACACGAAGGCCGGGACGTCGTTGGCCCGAGCCAGGGCCAGCAGCCGGCCGCCGGTGGTGACGACCAGCTTCTTGGCGGCGGTGCCCAGACCGGCCTCGAAGGCGGAGATCGTCTCCTCTGTCTCCCCGCTGTAGCTCATGGCGATGAGCAGCGTCCGCTCGTCCACCAACAGGGGCAGGCCGTAATCCCGGTGGACGAAGATGGGGACGGAGCTCTCCAGAGCCGCCAGCGCCCGCAGCAGGTCGCCGGCGACAACCAGGCCGCCCATGCCCACGATGACCACCTTGTCCACTTGGCAGTAGTCTGGCGGCAGTTCCAGGGCCTGGGCCTCTCGCCAAGCGACGCGGCACTGGCGAGGCAGGTCCCGAATGAAGTCTCGCGTGCCGCTGGCGTCGAGGCGTTCGTACGCTGAGGGGTCGTCCAGCACGCTCATGGGCACAGCATACCTACTCCTAGAGCGATATCCAAGTCACCTTGTGCCTCCTGCTTTGATTTTCTTCTACTTCGTCCGTCACCGATCTTGGGGGAATCGTGGGATTGTGCGAGAATGAGCCGGGGCATTTCGCGCCCTGCCCGGCCGACGATCAAAGGAGGGAGAGATGAGCACCTATCTCGACCTGAACAAGGAGCTGACCTCTGAGCAGGTCGCTCTCAGGGAGCAAGTGCATCGATTCGCGGAAGAGGTGCTGCGGCCCGCCAGCATGCAGTTGGACGCCATCGCCGACCCGGAGGAGGCCATCAAGCCGGACTCCGTCCTCTGGGACGTGCTCCGCAAGGCCTACGAGCTGGGCTACCACACCCAGGCCCTGCCAGAGGTGTTGGGCGGCGCCAACCTGGGCCCCCTTGAGCGCCACATCGTGGCCGAGGAGATGGGCTGGGGCAGCGCCGACTTCGCCATCGCCCTGGGTGTCACCGCCTTCCCCTTCATGTTCGCCGCCATGAGCGGCAACATGGAGCTGATGCGCGAGTACGTCGTTCCCTTTTCCCAGGATCGCCAGGCGAAGTATGTCGGCTGCTGGGGGGTCACCGAGCCCCAGCACGGCTCCGACGCCGTTGGCCTGGCCGGTGAGCTGAGCCGCCAGCCCGGTATCTGCTTCGACGTCACCGCCAAACTGGACGGCGACGAGTGGGTGATCAACGGTCAGAAGGCGGCCTGGGTGTCCAACGGCACCATCGCCACGCACGCCTTGACCTTCGTCTGCATCGACCCTTCCCTGGGGATGGCCGGCAGCGGCATCGCCTTCGTCCCGCTGAACCTGGCGGGAGTGTCTAAGGGGCGTCCCCTCAACAAGCTCGGCCAGCGGGCCCTGAACCAGGGGGAGATCTTCTTCGACCAAGTCCGCATCCCCAAGAGCTACATGCTGGTGCAGCCCGCGGGGTATCCCTGGATGGGGGATGTGGTGCTGGCGGGCGCCAACTCGGGTATGGCCGCCACCTTCACCGGCGTGGCCCGCGCCGCCTTCGAGGAAGCCTTGGCCTACTGCAAGCAGCGCGTGCAGGGTGGCAGGCCCATCTGCGAGCACCAGCTCGTCCAGAAGAAGCTGTTCGAGATGTTCGTCAAGATCGAATCGGCACGGGCCTTCTCGCGCGCCGCCATGATCTACAACGCCACCACGCTCCCGCCGGCCACCCACTACTCCATCGCCGCCAAGGTCTACTGCACCGAGGTCGCCTTCGCGGTGGCCAGCGACGCCGTCCAGCTGATGGGCGGCATGGGCTTGTCCAAGGAGATGGTCGTGGAGAAGCTCTTCCGCGACGCCCGCGCTTCGATGATCGAGGACGGCTCCAACGAGGTCCTCTCGCTGGCTGGCGCTAGTCAGCTCATCCAGACGTACTAGGAGGCGCCGCTGCCGGCGGGCCGAGCCGAAGGCAACCCACGTCGATCTGTGTGAGGAGGGGAGGATGACCACTCCCGCCGACAATCGCACCGAGCGCGACTCCATGGGCCCGGTAGAGGTGCCGAAGGACGCCTACTACGGCGCTTCCACCATGCGGGCCGTCCACAATTTCCCCATAAGCGGCCTGAGGTTCCCGCGCCGGTTCATCCAGGTTCTCGGCCTCGTCAAGCAGTGCGCGGCGGGGGTGAACGCCGAGCTCGGCCTCCTCGAGCCGCGCATCGCCGAGGCCATCGCCCGGGCGGCCGCCGAGGTGGCAGAAGGCCGCCTCGATGACCAGTTCGTAGTCGATATCTTCCAGACCGGCTCCGGCACGTCCACCAACATGAACGCCAACGAGGTGATCGCCAACCGGGCAGCGGAGCTCCTGGGAGGCCAGCGCGGAGCCAAGCTGGTCCATCCCAACGATCACGTCAACCTAGGGCAGTCGTCCAACGATGTCATCCCGACGGTCATCCACGTCTCGGCCCTGCTGGCCATCCGCGACGAGCTGGCGCCGGCGCTGAGCAGGATGCACGCGTCGCTCTCGGCCAAGGCCGAGGAGTTCATGCCCGTCGTCAAGACCGGGCGCACTCATCTCCAGGACGCAACGCCGATCCGTCTCGGCCAGGAGTTCCTGGGGTACGCCGGCCAGGTCGAGCGCGCGCTGCGGCGGCTGGAACGGGTGACAGCCGACCTGGAGGAGGTGGCCCTGGGCGGCACAGCGGTGGGCACCGGCCTCAACACTCACCCCTCGTTCGCGGCGCGCGTCTGCGAGCGCCTGTCGGCGGCCACCGGGCTGACCATCCGCGAGACCGACAACCACTTCCAGGCGCAAAGCAACCTGGACGCCGTCCTGGCCTGTAGCGGGGCGATCCGGACGGCCGCCGTGGCCCTCTACAAGATCGCCAACGACATTAGCTGGCTGGGCTCCGGGCCCCGCGCCGGCCTGGGCGAACTGGCGCTGCCGGAAGTGCAGCCCGGCAGCTCGATAATGCCCGGCAAGGTGAACCCCGTCATCCCCGAGGCGTTGATCCAGGTCTGCGCCCAGGTCATCGGCAACGATGCGACTGTGGCCCTCGCCGGCTTGCGCAGCTTCTTCGAGCTGAACACCATGATGCCGGTGGCGGCTCACAACCTGCTCCAGGCGATCCAACTGCTGGCCGCCGCCACCGGGAACTTCGGCGAGCGCTGCGTCGATGGCCTGGCCGCCACCGACCGCGGCCCGGAGCTGGTGGAGAAGGGCCTGGCCATTGCCACCGGCCTGGCCCCGCTGATTGGCTATGACGCTGCCGCAGCGGTGGCCCACGAGGCGGCCCGCAGCGGGCGCAGCATCAGAGAGGTGGCCCGCGAGCGGACAGATCTGTCCGACGAGGCCCTCCAGCGCGCCCTCGACCCCGCCGGCATGACCGAGCCCGGCCTCACGACAGGAGGCGGCGGCTAGCCAGGCGCTGCCGCCTGCTGCGCGACAGCAGGCCGATGGCCGCGAGGTCGGCCTGTGGCAAAGCCGGGGGATTCCGCGAATCAGGGTGAGAAGGCAGCTGCCTGCTGGCGCACGAGGTCCACCAGGTTCCCGAGCGCCAGCCCGACATCAAACAGGTGCAGCCCCCAGGTGGGCCCCAGTGTCGGGCTCACCACCGGCCTCGTGTCGCCGGGGACATTCGTGGTGTCAACCTGCAGCCAGGTGGCGCCGCCAGCGGTTTCGCAGTGGGCGGTGTAGAGCCCGGGGTAGGCCACCCATGGCGTCGGTATTGGCGGCAGCTGTAGGAGCAGCGCGCCATAGATCCCGGGGAAGCGAGCGGTCCCAAAGTAGGGCAGCAGGGGGCTCGTTCCCCCTGAAGGCGAAGCGGGATTGACGCACAGCACCTGTAGATCTTCGCTGGGTTGTAGGTTGGGTATCAGGCCAACTCCCACCCTGCCAAATATGCTGTCGGCCGGCGGCGGCTGGTTGTAGCTCGAATAGGCCACCACACAGCCGGTCTGACTGGTAGACCGGCAGGCCGGTATGTTCTGGAAGTTGCCGCCGGCGTCCTGACCGGCGGCAACTTCCACGTTGCCGCCGATGAGCAGCGCCGAGACGACTAGGCGACGCGCGTCCGGGTTGGGGTCGACCTCAGTGGCGATGAGCTGCGTTAACATCAGGGTTCCCTGGGAGTGGCTGATGAACACGACTCCCCGGCCGTGGTTGTAGTTGGCAAGATAGTCCTGCCACGCCGAGAGCACATCGCCGTAGGCCAGGGCACGGGCGGCCGGCGTGTCGCCGGTTCCTGAGGTGATTGCCGAGATGGTGAACTGCCGGTACATCGGGGCGTACACCTGGCACACCTGAGAAAACCGGGACGCCTGGGAGATGGCGATCGCCGTCTCCTCCGGGTCGATCTCCAGGTTGGCGTTCACAGTTGTCTGACTGCTCACCGTCGGGTACACGTAGAAGCAGTCGATCGGGGGGTTCGTTGCCGGAGACGCAGGCTCGACGGTGCTCGTGCCGTCAGCGGCCACCACCGTCGTCTCAAGACTGCTCTCGCAGGGGTTGTTAGGGAGCCCCGGGCGGCACAACCAGACCGTAGCCGAGGGCGCGGCTGTCGCTGACGCGGCGGTTGTCGGCGAGGCGGTGGCCGATGTCGACGCGGCCGCTGTGGGCGATCCGCTTGTCGAAGGCACCGTGGTCGCTGAGGGAGACGCGGTTCTTGTGGGTGTCGCGGTCGCCGCGGAAGACGCGGTCTTTGCGGGCGACGCCGTCGCTGAGGGAGAGGCCGTTGTCGGGGAAGACGAGCCGCCGCAGGACGCGGCAACCAGGGCAACCAGGGCCAGGGCGCCGGCTATCACGATCCCTCGCCTGGCTCGTCGCGCGGTGCTTCCACCGCCCAAGCCAAAGGTCGCCCACGAGGGCGTGCATCGTTCCATCATCCCGCCGACCTCCTTGAGTGCACACCACCATGTGGCGGCCGCTCTCGCATGGCTTGGCCAGGTGCCATCGGGTAGCCGACCTTCGCGACGCTGCACGCGAACGTCATCTGCGGTCTAGTGTGCAAACCGTATTTGCGTGTGTCAAGCCGGTTTCGAGCCGCCATGGGTGGTTAGCCCACGCTCTGCCGGTCGGGCGCTGCCAAAGAAGCGAATGAGCGGGCCTCACGGCTCGCGTTTGGGGTGAAAGGCGGCGTCGAACTAGGGGTCGCCGCCCTCAGGAGACCGGCGGTCGACGCTGTGCCCACGGCCGCGCCTGCTCAAGCTGGGCGGCGAGGCGGAACAAGGTGGCCTCATCGCCGAAGCAGGCGGCGAACTGGGTGCCGATGGGCAGGCCGTCGCCGTTCCAGTAGAGGGGCACCGACATGGCCGGCTGGCCGGTCATGTTGCACATGGGGCTGAACGGGATGAAGCTCATCACCCGGGCAAGCCCTTGAAGAGGGTTCTCGGGTGGAGCGTCGAAGGTGCCGAGAGGAACCGGCGGCTCGCCCAGGGTGGGGGTGAGCCACACGTCGTAGTCGACGAAGAAGCGGGCGATGTCACGAGACGCCCGATGGAGGTCGCGGATAGCCAGGATGTAGGCGGAGGCCTTCTGCTGACACCCCATCTGGTAAATCGCCCAGGTGGCCGGCTCGAATAGGTCGGGTGTGGGCGTGCGGCCTATCGTCCGCGCAAAACCATCGACGGTGGCGGCGGTCGATGCCCAGACGAGGGTTATGAACGCGTTGTTCACGAGCTCGGCGTTGGCGGCCGGGGCCGCCTCCACGACCTCGTGGCCGAGGTCGGCGCAGAGGGCCGCCGCGTCGCGGACGGCGGCCACGCAGTCCGGGTGCACCGGCGTGCCCGTGGGCGATTGGGCGCTGAAGGCGATGCGGAGGTGTCCGGGGTCAGCGCCAACCTCTTGAAGGAACGGGCGCGCCGGGGGCGGCGCGGAGTAGGGGTCGCCCAGGTCGGGGCCGCAGGTGGCATCCAGGAGAGCGGCGCTGTCGCGGACGGAGCGGGTGAGGGCATGCTCGACGACCAGCCCGTTCCACCTCTCGCCGTAGTCGGGACCGAGGGGATTGCGGGCGCGGGTGGGCTTGAGGCCGAACACCCCACAGCAAGAGGCGGGGATGCGGATCGAGCCGCCGCCGTCGTTGCCGTGGGCCACAGGGACGAAGCCGGCGGCCACTGCGGCCGCGGAGCCGCCGCTGGAGCCGCCGGCGGTGCGGCTCGTGTCCCAGGGGTTGTGGGTGGGCCCGAAGAGCTGCGGCTCGGTGGTGGGCACAAGGCCGAACTCCGGGGCATTGGTCTTGCCAACGACGATGAGCCCAGCCCGCTTCAGTCTGACGACGATTTCGCTGTCGTGGTCAGGCACGTAGTCACGCAGAAAGGCGGAGCTTTCGGTGTAGCGAACGCCGGCGTACTCGCCGAGCAGGTCCTTAAGGAGGATGGGCACGCCGGTGAAGGGTCCGTCGGGCAAGGGGCTGGATGCCGCGTTGCGGGCCTGGTCGTACATGGGAGTGACAACGGCGTTGAGCGTGGGGTTCAGGCGCTCGATCCGCTCGATGGTGGCGTCCACGAGTTCGATCGGTTTCACCTCTCCTCGCCGGACGAGATCGGCCTGGGCCGTCGCATCGAGAAACGCGAGGTCGTTCACGGGTTGCTCCTTCCAGGTTTCGGCCTGCGGCCACGCATCTGAGGACCGCTCTCAGTGGGCGCCCGGGCCGGCGCGGAGTATCGTCGCCACAGATGCTTTCCAGGCTTCCGGGCTCGTGTGGATGGCCCGTCCGGCGAAACTCTCGCGCAGGGCGCGCAGGTATGGCAAATGCGTCATGGCGAATGCGTAGGGATCGCGACCCAAATCGTCCTTGCTCTGGAAGATCGGCCGCCGCCGGAAGTCCAGCGCGAGCATCGCCTGGTTCAGCCGCCTGAGGGCTCCCTTCCAGTCCGCCCCTGGGTCGACCCGAAAGAAGTAGGTCGCGTGTCCAGTCTCCGACGTGACCTCCTGAGCGATGAGTCCGCTCGTCACCGCACCTGCTGCTGGGATCGGGCAGAAGAACCAGGTGACGAGCGGACTCTTGGTGGCTTCCCCTTCGCCGCTCTCCTCGACGCCCTCCTCGGCGGTCGCCTCCTCTTGCGGCGCATCCTGCCGGCTTGGCTGCGCCTCTGTCGGTGGTTCGCCGTCGCTGTCTGTGCCCGGCGTCTCCTCTTCGGACCGGCGTATCTGCGTCAGCCCGATGGCGACATCTGGCGCGGAAGCCATCGCTGCCAGAAATCGATACGTTTCGGCGAGCTCGGCCGTCGCCGCCACTGCCCTCTCCAACCGGCCCCAGACCGTCGCGTCGATCGCCTCGATCTCTTCCCGTCGCGCAGCAACCCCGTCCACCATCAGCCGGGCCAGGGGCTGCAGCTTCAAGGCCGGCAGCTCTGGCAGATAGTCGGCCAGCATCGTTGCGGTCCGTTTGCGGGATGCTGCGAGGAGGTCATTCAGGAGCGTCAGCAGTTCCGTCGTTCGCTGCTTCAATTTGCCTACGATCAGCCGCTCTCCGTCTGACAGCCCCACCGTCACGCGGTACGCGGCCTCGTCCAGCGTTGCCGCCTGCACGAGAGCATAAGGGAACCCGAAAGGGTCACCCCGCTCGGACAGCACGCTGAGCCTGTCCTCGTAGACACGTAGCTCCGCGTTGCAGGGCCCGTCCGCGAGGAGGACCTCGCATGGAAAAGCGTCGACCCTGCTCACGCCGTGCAGGAAAAGGCCCCGCTCCCACGCCTCGTTGCGGCCGTCCCGCACTTGGCAAAGCAGGTCGCCAAACAGCATCCCCAGCTGGCTCAGCTCCACGGCGGTGCCGTCTTCGAGGCCGATTACGATCCGATAGTCGAGGGCCTGCAGGCGGACGATCTGTTCGTATCGAAGATGAAGTGGGGCATCCGCAGGCGGGGATAGGGTTATTCCCGTCTCGTCGGCCGCGACCTCGCACTCGCCCGAGGACAGCGCCTGCCCGGCGGCCGTTTGTGCTGCGTAGTGGCCCTTGGCCAAGTCAGCTCCCGAGGGGCTGTCCGCACTGCGGGCAGAACTTGGCCCCTTCCTTGGCCTCTGTTCCGCAGCGACTGCACACCGTCACCGGCGCCAGCGACGTCCCGCATTGCGGGCAGAACTTGCCACCCTGGGTCTCCGCGTTGCACTTCGGGCAGCGCGCCACCGCCTTCTCCCGCACGTTGACGTCCTTGGTGAAGTCGACGGTGGCCACTTTCTCTCTGAGCTGCTCTATCTGCGCTTCCGACTGCAGGGCGCCCAGTTCCTGGTCCAGCTTGGGCGCGCAGTTGGTGCAGAGGCCCGCCTGCTCGTTCCAGCAAACGTCTCTGCACACCCAGTTGCCGCAGCGATGGCACTGGTGGAAGTACGGCTGCATCTCGGCCACTGCTTTCCGGAGCGCGGCGTCGCGCCCCGGGCCCCGCACTACGTCCGCCATTTCCTCCGTCGAAGAACTGGCCCGGCCTAACGTGCCCGAGAAGAAACCACCGGCGGCCCGCAGCAACCCGCCACCGATGCCCGCCGCCGACTTCTGGAAGCTGCTCGAGTAGCCGTTCCCGCAGCGCTCGCAGATGAACTCGAACTGGTAGCCGAACTCCGTCGACTTGTCGTTGTAGTTGTCGGTGAACGGAATCATCTCTGACATGGCTTCGCTCCTGGATCGATCTACCCTGGCTTTGGCTTGGCCACCGGGGCCCCGCTGTTCCTCAAATCGTAGCGGCGAGGGCACCTCCCGTCAACCGCATTGGGAGGCCGCCGGCGAAGGTCAGGCCCAACCCAGGCTGGCCAGTCGCGGTGTGGACTTCGTATCTGTGGTGCCGAGGGGCAGAGTCGAACTGCCGACACCGTGATTTCAGGTATTCTTGCCTAAACGCTGTGCCCGCAGTAGTGGAAGGGGCACCGAAAAGCGTCCAGTTATCGTCTGAAAAACGCCTCTAGACCCTCGCCCTCTTCTTCAGGTACTCCAGCACGGCGATGCGGATCATCGCCGACCGGGGGATGGTGAGTTGCTGCGCGAGTCGGTCTCCCAGCCGCCATCACCTTGGCGCCTTCGAGACGTTCTGCCATGATGCGGGCGCTGGGTTCTTCTTCACGCTTCAGGGAGGTGCCCCGATGTTACGATTTCCGCAACGCCTCGTCTCTTCTAGTGTGGCCTGCGCCTTACTGGCGGCCGTCGGCCTCCTGACGAGAGAGGAGCGAAGCCATGAGATGGGTCGTTTGTGTAGCGATATTCGCCGTCCTGGTGCTAGCCGCCTGCGATGTGGGCCAGGCTGGGCAAGAGACGCCGATCCCTACGTCCACACCGACGCCCACACCCACACCCACTGGCGCTCAGCCCTCCTTGCCCACAGGCTGGCGCGACCACGCTGCCAGCGGCGTTCACATCGCACTGCCGGAGCGATGGAAGGCCGTGGATGTGCGAGGACAGGGCGTCGAGGCCATCTGGAATTCGCTGGAGGGCCTCAATACTGAGTGGGCTCAAAACGTGACCGCTACCTATTCCGCAAAGGCTGTGCAAAGAGCGATGAAGTTCTGGGCCATGGACTCAAAACCGGCGGGGATAGGTAACGCCACAGTGACCATTACTTCAGGCGAATCCCAGCCCTTCCCCATTGAGCTTGCTGACCTGTGTGCCCAAATGCAATCCCTCTACGAACAAACGGGCTTTGAAGTGCTTGCGGTTGAG
The DNA here is from genome assembly GCA_963701285.1 of uncultured Chloroflexia bacterium. Lineage (GTDB taxonomy): Bacteria > Chloroflexota > Dehalococcoidia > SM23-28-2 > SM23-28-2. The sequence goes on from OY969584.1 coordinate 1,901,545, forward strand.
TGTGACCTGGAGATCAACGGGTTAGATGCCGCCCGATTCACCCTAAACGCGAAAATGGGTTCGATGGCTATCAAGATGTACGGGTATCTTTACGTGCAGGAAGGCAAGTTGTGGGTGGTAACCCTCGGTGTCGATGGAACCGCGTGGTCCGAATACGAGCAGGTCTTTGTCATTGCTGCGGAATCATTTGCGGTTGACTGACAGACCACAGCCCAGTGCGATGCCTAGCGGCAGGTGGCCGGACATCCCGTGGGACAAGGCCCCCTTCGCCAAGGCACCGACCGAAAAGGAGACGGGCGAGCAGGAGGGTCTACTATGAAGGGCTGGCTCTCGTCTCTATTTCGTATCTGTGGTGCCGAGGGGCAGAGTCGAACTGCCGACACCTTGATTTTCAGTCAAGTGCTCTACCACCTGAGCTACCTCGGCTACCTGGCAGAGTAGCCCAATTCTAGGATCGCGCCTATCGGGTGTCAAGGACGGCAGACCTTCGCCCTGGTGTCTGCTATAATTCCGTCCGTATTCGCTAGCCTGGAGGAGCGACGATGCCAGCCCTCGCTCTCGTCTCCCAGCGGCCGCGCGTCGGAAAGACCGCCGTCGCCGTCGGCCTGGCCCAGCGCCTGCGCCAGGACGGCCGTTCAGTCGCGCTCGTCCGCATCGGCCCGCTGGACGACGAATTTGCCGTCGCCGACGCCCGCTGCTTTGCCTCGCTGGGGCTGGCTGCAGCCAAGGCCAGCCAGCCTGTCCCCCTCGAGCAGGCCGCCAGCCTGGTCAAAAGAGCCGCCGACACCACCTTCCTTTTCGAGGTGCGAGCCGGCGAAACCGCCCCGGCGCTGGATGCACCCGTCATCTTGGTGGAGCGCGGCGCTGCCCTGGACGCGGCCGGCCCGGCATCTCTCGTCAAGACGCTAGGCGCCTCCTTCGCCGGCCTTATCGTCACCGCGACGCCTGCTTCGCGCCTAGCGGCGATCGGCGCAGACCTGGCCGGACAGGGTGTCCCTCTCCTGGCTGCGCTGCCCGAAGACCGCCTCCTGGCCGCCCCCACCATCGGCGAGATGGCCGCTGCCCTGGACGCCGAGGGCCTCTTCCTCGATGGCCACGCCGACACCATCGTGGAGCGGATGACCATCGCCTCCATCGCCGCCGACCCCGGCCAGGGCTACTTCGTGCAGTTCGGCCCCCAGGCGGTCATCGTTCGCTGCGACAAGCCGGACCTCCACCTGGCCGCCCTTCACGCTTCCACCCTTTGCCTGGTGCTCACCGGCGGCCAGAGGCCTTTGGCCTACGTGACGGAGCGAGCAGAGAGCGAGGGCGTGCCCGTTCTGATCACCGCCAAAGACACGCCAGGTGCGCTGCACGCCCTGGAGGGGCTTTACGCCAGCGGTCCCTTCGCCGGCCGCCGCAAGGCGGAGCGGATTGCCCAGCTCATGGCGGAGCGTCTGGACGGCGAAGCGCTGCGGATTGCGTTGGCTTCGGGGCAGAAGAAGTAGCGTCTGGGCCTAGGTATCGACGGGGGTGCCAGAGGAGGCGGCGCGGCGCCGCTTGGGCTGCTCGACGGTATCCCCTTTCTCGTCGGTCACCTTCAGCAGCTCCTCAGGCACGCTGGCGCCCGGCCTGGACCGGCTGGCGGCGCAGTAGGGGCAGGCCAACCAGTTGAAGCTTAGCGGCCGGCCGCACTTGGCACACGGCTCCTTGAGTTGGGCACGGCAGTAAGGGCAGATGATGAACTCGGCGGTGATGTAGCGCTTGCAGGACGGGCAAATACCCTGCTCCTCCAGCTCCTGGAGGAGCGCCTCCTCCTCCAGCGAACGGGCATAAGACTCGCCCAGGCTCTCCCGAGGCCGCAGGATCAGGTAGATGATCAGTCCGAGCACGTTGAACACCAGCACCAACAGGACGGCGACCACCTGGAATGCGGCGTCGCGGCTGCGGTCGCGGATGTCGCGGTACGTCCAGGCGATGATGCTGATCCAGAAGACCAGCAGATAGGCGCCGGCCAGCGTCCCCGCCAGCGCTGCGATGTTCTGCCAGCCATTGCCCGGCCAGTCCATGCGTTCTCCCTTTCTGAAGCTGGCCGATTATACCATGCCCCCTCCTATTGTGTCACCCGAAGCTGGCCTGGTGTACGCGATGCCTTCGAGATACACTGAGAGGGCGATTCCAGGCAGCGACCCATGAAGAAGAGAGCCCTCGCCAGACAGCAGGCGGATGTACCGCCAGAGCTCCTGCACTTGGCCCTGACCGACATGGCGTTCGAGGGCGGCGCCCTCGCTCGCCACGACGGGCAGGTGGTCTTTGCCGCCTACGGCGTGCCTGGCGAGGAAGCCATCGTCCAGGTCGAGCGGCGCAGCAAGGACTACCTGATGGGTCGCGTCGTGGAGGTCCTCTCGCCCTCACCCCACCGGGTTCAGCCGCTCTGTCCCTACTTCGGCACCTGCGGTGGCTGCCAGTGGCAGCACATCGACTACGCCCACCAGATCGAGTTCAAGGCGCGCATCGTCGCCGAGCAGCTCCGCCGCATCGGCAAGTTCCAGGAGCCTGCCCTGAGCCCTGTCGAAGGGGCGCCGGTGCTGCCCACCATCCCCGCCGTCGAGGCCTGGAGCTATCGCAATCACGCCCGGTTCAGCGCCGGCCGTCGCCACGGCGACCTGGGCTTCACCACTCTCCTGCGCCGGCGCTTCGTCCCCATCGACCGTTGCCTCATCATGCATCCCTGGATCAACGACGTGCTTGAGCGTCTCCAGGGAAAATGCGCCGGCCTGCACCAGGTGGCCATCCGCTATGGGGTGAAGACCGGCCAAGCCCTGGTCCACCCCTCGCTGGAGGCGATTGACCCCTCCGTGCCCTCCGGCCAGCCCTGGTACGAGGAGGAACTGCTGGGTAAGCGCTTCCGCATCTCCGGCGCCTCCTTCTTCCAGGTGAACACCCTTCAGGCCGAGACGCTGGTGGACGTGGTGCGCCAGAGGCTGGCCCTGGAGCCGCACCAGGTGCTTCTGGACGCCTACGCCGGCGTGGGCACCTTCGCCGTGCTCCTGGCGCCCTATGCCAAGCAGGTAGTGGCGGTGGAGGAGTCGTCCTCCGCCGTGGCCGACGCCGTCATCAACCAGGCCGGCATCGACAACATCGCGTTCTACGAAGGCAAAACGGAGGACGTCTTGCCGCAGCTATCCGAGCGGCCCGATGCCGCCATCCTCGACCCGCCTCGCGTCGGCTGCCACCCCCGTGCCCTGGCCGCCGTCCTGGCCCTGGCGCCTGCTCGCCTGGTCTACGTCTCCTGCGACCCCGCTACCCTGGCCCGCGACCTGCTCGCCCTCTGCAACGGCGGCTACCGTCTGCTGGACGTGCAGCCAGTGGACATGTTCCCGCAGACCTACCACATCGAAGTGGTGGCGACCCTGGAGCGCGTCTAGGCGCCTTCACATGAGCCCGCTAGCCGGCGTCCCGCACGTCGTCACCCTGAGCGAAGCGAAGGGTCCAACACGCCGGGCAACATTCCTCGCTTCGCTCACCGTGACAGCCTAGCCGATGCGTCTCATCCTCGCCTCCGGGTCGCCGCGCCGACGCCTGCTCTTAGCGCGCCTCGGCCTGCCCTTTCGTGTGGTCGTTCCGGACGTGGATGAAGACGCCCCGTCGGCATCGGGTCTCACGCCGGAGCAGATGGCCAACACGCTGGCGCAGGCCAAGGCCCTCAGCGTCGCCCGGCGCGAAGGCGGCGGCCTGGTGCTGGCCGCCGACACGCTGGTGGTGGATGGCGAGACCGTTCTCGGCAAGCCGCGCGGCGCGGCCGAGGCGGCGGCCATGCTTCGCCGCCTGCGCGGCCGAGAGCACCGGGTGATCACCGGCCAGGCGCTGGTGGACGCCGCCCGGCCTAGCGTTGTTGGTCCCTCACCCCAGCCTAAAGGCTGGGGCATCGGTGCCCCCCCAACCGTCCTTGTCGACCACGTGACGACGACCGTCCGCATGCGGACGTACAGCGAACCCGAGATCGCGACCTACATCGCCCGCGGCGAGCCGTTCGACAAGGCTGGCGCCTACGCCATCCAGGATGACGCGTTCCACCCCGCCTCCTCCTACGAGGGCTGCTACTGCAACGTGGTGGGTCTCCCCCTGCGGGCCGTCCTGAGCCTTCTGCGCCGGGCAGGGCTCGACATAACGGACGAACATGTTGCCGGGCTCCCGACGGAGTGCGGTCAGTGTCCGCTCAGAGTCTGAGAAGGGAAGTCGGTGGCTAGCTGGTCGACGATGGCCGCCCTGAGTTCGCTACTCACACTGGCCGTGGGCCGGGCGAGCCCTCCGCACTCATGGCGGCAAGACATGCGACGACGGCGACAACCACAAGGACGGCCAGCACCCTAAGGAGACGAGCCCCACCCCCAGCGGGACGAGGCTCCTCCACAATGCGCTCTGGACGCTCGCGCGTGTTCGCCTTCGTCTTGCGCCCCAAGCCAACGCCCTGCGGACAGAGCTACGGCAGCCAGCGCCTCCTGGTGTACCAGGCGCCAGCGGTGAGGGCGAGGAGGGCTGCCGCAGCGGCCGCGGCCAGAGCGGCATAGGTCCCGGTGGATGAGCCGGAGTCGCTTGCTACGTCCGGAAGCTGCGCTATGCCACCAACAGCGCGCGGGGGCGGCATAACCTGCCCTTTGATGATCTTTCCCTCGAGAATGACGGCGTCCACGTCGCCCATAACTTGGATGTTCGCTAGGGGATCCCCACCGACGACTACGATGTCGGCCAGCTTGCCCACTTCGAGGGTGCCAAGATCCGCCTCTCTGTCTATCGCGGCGGCGCTGTTCTTGGTTGCTGCCACGATGATGTCCATGTTGGAGATGCCTGCGTTCTTGAGGAGCGCGAACTCCTGGACCGGCATTGATCCCGCCTGCATGGGATAGTCCGTGCCAACGGCAATCCTCCCTCCCAACTGGATATACCTGGCAGCATTGGCGGCCGCTTGCGATGCCCAGGCGTGGTTCGTCGTGTCCCATGCGCCCGCAGTCGTGTCCATTATCACGTTGTGGGCGATTGCGTCCTGCAGCGCCGAATCAGGAGCCGGCATGATCGGCGCGTGACCGGCCACATCGACGCCGTTGTCAACGGCGACCTGTAGCTCGTCGGGCCCGGTTACGTGGGCGACGACCATTCGGTTCTTGTCGTGGGCCTCCTGCGTGATCGCCGCGATCAGCTGCGGCGTGAGGACCGGCAGCTCTGGATCTGGATCGTAGTAGTCTTTGGCGAACCCAGCCTCAACGGCTATCTTGATCATTTCGACGTGTTCGTTGTCGATCAGGTCATCCACAACCGCACGTGCTTCTTCAGCAGTAGTAACCGCATAGCCAATGTTAGGAAACAGGTTGAACGGGTAGCCACCGGGGGCCGTGATGATAGGACCGGCGAACTGCACTCGTGGGGGGTGCGCGAGTGTCGTTCCGATGAGATCACGATAGTGCTGCACCAAACCCTTGCCTGTTCCGAGATCCTGCAGCGTCGTCACGCCCGACTCCAGCCAGGGGGACAGTTGGTCGACGCCATAGTCCAAGAGGGCGCTGGCGTGAGTGTGAGCGTCGATGACGCCCGGGAGTATGGTCCCCCCTCCCGCGTCGATCCAGTCTGCGTCCGGCGGCAGCGAAAGCTCATCGGCCGGTCCAACTGCTGTGATTACGCCGTCCTGAACGACGACCGCGCCGTCGGCCACGGGGGCAGCCCCCGTTCCATCGATGAGCGTTCCGTTCCAGACAACGATCTTGCCGGACCCTGCCTTTGCGGCCTCATGCCCAGTGGGCAAGGTCACGACCACAAACCCGGCAATGACCGCCAAGAGAGTCAAGAGAGCGCGTCCAACAGGATTCTCTACGGTCATCAGCCGCATGGTCCACCTCCGAACGGCGGGGATAGCGTCGGCGGGGATTCTTGAAGAAGGACAACTGGTGCCGCCAATTATACAGTGCTTGCCGATTCTGTCAAGTTGGCCTTGCCTGTCCTCTATAGGCTGCCCGCCTTCGCCAACCGTGCTGGCCCTGCTCTACGATTCATCTAAAGCAGCGACTGTGGGTCGAGCAGGGACGAACCGAAAAGTCAGCAGCCGTCGCGCTCCTAGAGAGGTATGAACCATGCGCTCAGACCAGATAAAGAGCCGGGAGCACCGCGTGATCACCGGTCTGGTGCTGGTGGACGCCGCCCGGCCTAGCCTTGTTGGTCCCTCACCCCAGCCTTTAGGCTGGGGCATCGGTGCCCCCCCCAACCGTCCTTGTTGACCACGTGACGACGACCGTCCCGACGACCGTCCGCATGCGGATGTACAGCGAACCCGAGATGGCGACCTACATCGCCCGCGGCGAGCCGTTCGACAAGGCGCGCGCCTACGCCATCCAGGACGAGGCGTTCCACCCCGTTCCCTCGTATGGTGGCTCCTACTGCTACCTCGTTCGCCTGCCCCTCCGCGCCCTAGTCGGTCTTTGGTGCCGGGCGGGGCTCGACATAACGAACGAACATCTCGCCGGCTTGCCGGCGGAGCGCAGGCGGTGTCCCATCGAGGTCTCAGAACGGATGGAGAACGGATAGGCGGGCGGCAGGGGCGGACTCCAATCCGCCCATCGGTTCGATATCCGTTCTCCAAATTGAGCGCCGTCGGGGCCGATGTTAGAATGAGTCTGCATGGTTCTCCGCTCTTTCGCGTTCTCGTCTGCTAGTCCCAGCTCCTGCGCTGTAGCTTCGTCGCCACTATGGACATCCTCGCTGGCCTGAATCCTGCCCAGCGGGCGGCGGTGCAGACGGTCGATGGGCCGCTGCTGATTCTGGCCGGGCCCGGCAGCGGCAAGACGCGCGTCATCGCCCACCGCATCGCGTATCTCATCGCCCACGAGCGGGTGCACCCCCGCCGCATCCTCGCCGTCACCTTCACCAACAAGGCCGCCCGCGAGATGCGCGACCGCATCTTCGCGTTGGTGGGGGCTGACGTCGGCCACGACATAAGCCTGGGCACCTTCCACGCCGTCTGCTCCCGCATCCTGCGGATCGACGGCGAGCGCATCGGCGTGCCCCAAACCTTCGCCATCTACGACGACGCCGATCAGGTAGCCGTAGCGCGTCAGGTGCTACACGAGCTGGGCCTCGACCCTCGCCGCACGGCGCCGCGCGCCGTCCTCGGCGCCATCTCCCGCGCCAAGAGCGAGCTGACGACCGCCGAGGCCTACGCCCATCTGGTGCGCGACTACTTCCAGGAGGTGGTCTCGCGGGTCTACAACCGCTACCAGGAGATGCTGACGGAGAACAGCGCCCTGGACTTCGATGACCTGCTCATGCAGACCGTCCAGCTCTTCCGCGAAGCGCCCGACGTGCTGGACAAGTACGCCCAGCGCTACCTCCACATCCACATCGACGAGTTCCAGGACACGAACATCGCCCAGTACGTCCTCGCCCGCCAGCTGGCCGGCGGTCACGGCAACATCTGCGTCGTCGGCGACCCCGACCAGTCGATCTACACCTGGCGCGCCGCCGACCTGCGCAACATCCTCAACTTCGAGCGCGACTTCCCGAACGCCCGCGTCGTCTACCTGGAGCAGAACTATCGCTCCACCCAAAACATCCTCGATTCGGCCAGCCACGTCATCAGCATCAACCGCCAGCGCAAGGAGAAGGGCCTCTGGACGGAGAACGAGCGCGGCCTGCCCATCGTGGTGCACGAGGCCTACAACGAGGAGGAGGAGGCCGTCTTCGTGGCTGACGAAGTCGGGGCCCTGATGAAGGCGGATTCCCTGGGCCCCGGGGCCTTCGCGGTCATGTACCGCACCAACGCCCAGTCCCGACCCTTCGAGGAGACTTTTGTCCGAAGGGGCGTCCCCTATCGCCTGGTGGGCGGCACCCGCTTTTACGAGCGGCGGGAGATCAAGGATTTGCTGGCCTACCTGCGCCTGGTGCACAACCCCTTCGACTCCGTTTGCCTGCTGAGGGTCATCAACGTGCCGCCGCGGGGCATCGGCCAGCGCACGCTCCAGGAGCTGAACCGCTGGGCGCGCGAGCAGGGCATCCCGCCCTATGCCGCCCTTCAGCTCCTGGCGGAGGGCGAGGCGGAGCCCGAGCCCGTCCGTAGTGAGCCCGCTGGGCCAGGCCACCCCTTCCAGAAGCGCACGGCTGCTGCCCTGCTGGCCTTCCTCGCCCTCGTGGACGAGCTGATCGCCGGCGCTTCGCAGCAGACTCTCTCCGAGCTGCTGGAGGCGGTTCTGGCTCGTACTGACTACCGCCGCTTCCTGCTGGAGGACCCCGCCAAGGGTGAGGAGCGCTGGGAGAACGTCCAGGAACTGCGGGCGGTGGCCACCCAGTACGATGAACTCGCCCCGCCGGAAGCGCTCGCTCGCTTCCTGGAGGACGTGGCCCTGATCACCGACGTGGACGAGTACGAGGAGAAGGCCGACGCTGTCACTCTCATCACCCTCCACGCCGCCAAGGGGCTGGAGTTCCCGGTGGTGTTCATCGTCGGCACGGAGGAGGGCCTCCTGCCCCACATGCGCTCCTACGACGACCCGAACCAGATGGAGGAGGAGCGCCGCCTCTGCTACGTGGGCATGACCCGCGCCCAGCAGCGCCTGTACCTGGTGCGCGCCTTCCGCCGCATCCTCGGCGGCCACAACCCGCCTTCGCGCTTCCTGGCCGACATCCCGCCTCACCTGGTGACCACCCGCGAGCGCGCCGTCGCAGGCTTGCCCTGGCGCTCGTCCTTCGGCAGGTTCGGGAGGCAGGCTCACGCCGAGCCTTTCGAAGGTTCCGCGGATGCGGAGGGCCGGGCTGGGCCCGCCCAGGCGCCCCCGCCCGTCGAGGTGTTCCGTCCCGGCGAGCGGGTGCGCCACGCCAAGTTCGGCGAGGGCATCGTCGTGAGCTGTCAGGACAGCGGCAGCGATGTGGTTGTGACGGTCTCCTTCAAGGGCGAGGCCGGCCTCAAGAAGCTGCTCCTCTCCTTCGCCCACCTGGAGCGCGTCTCCTGAGAAAGGGGCAGGGGCGGTCGGACGACCGCCCCTGCACACCTGACTGCGCGTAGAACTTAGGGAACGTCGGCCTGCACAGCCTCCACTATGTTCTGCCACGCGTCGTCCGCCAGGATGTAGCCGGTCAAGAGGTTCGTGGTAGTCACTTTCGTGACCTCCCAGACATACTTGATGTGGTTGGCGTAGAGGGCGGCCAGCGTGGCTTCGCTGAAGGGCACGTGCGTGCCGAACAGGACACAGAATATCGGCCCGCCGTTCAAGCCGGTGTTGGTGGCGGTGGGCACGGCCTCCTGCGACAAGCGGATGCCGCCCAGCGCGTTGCCGTAGCTATCCCGCACGATGGGGTCGCCGAATGGAGGGACCGGCGGGCCAGTCTGGATCGGCGGCGCACTGGCGGGCGGGATGTCATACTTCACCCAGCGAACGAGGTTGTCGAGGACCGCGTTCCCCACCTGGTAGAAGGGGATCTGGCTGAACGGGGGAAGGAGGCAACCCGTGGGCGTCGCAGGGATGCCGTCCCGAGCGACGAGCGGGGCTGTGCCCAGCTGCGAGTAGTAGTCGTAGTGGGCTGCTCCCGCCACCTCCCAGCTGCGGAACTCGTTCGAATCGGGCGCACGGAGGGCGATTTCGCCGAGGATCCATAGGTCCGTCTCCGTCAGGTACCTGAACTTCTTGATGCCCAGGTCGCCGCGGAACGGACCGCCACCCACCGCGAAGTCGAAACCGTCCATGACGCCGGCCAGCGGCTGGATCGAGTTGTAGTAGGTGGTGAGGCGCATGGCAGATTGCGACGCGCCCTCGGCGATTACGCGCTTCACCCTGAGGCCACCCATGGGGTCAACCCCCGCCGGGCTCTTGATGGCCTGTGCCGCCTGCGAGTAGATGTCGTAGCACAGCGAGTCGTCGAGGACCGTGCCATAGGCGGTCACGTCCAGCGTCCCGTAGCGGGTCGGGCTCCACGCCCTCAGTCCGGTGCCAGGGGCGTGGACGCCCACCAGTTGGGCGGAGACGCCGACCCAGGCGTAGCCGGCATCGATGAGGTGCTCGTGGCCCGGGATCCACATGGCGTCGATCTCATAGCCGGCGGTGACGTTCTGCCACTCTAGCACGACCGTCCCGTTGAACCGCTTCGGATCGGCCGGTCGCCGGACGACGATCCGGGTCTTGTAGTGGTGGCCGCTGTCGATGATGGTCCCCGTCTGCAACAGTGGCGTGTTGTAGCGGTTGGCCGTGCCTTCGATGAAGTACTCTTGCTCGACGTAGCCCTTGCTGGCCAGGTCGACGTCGGTGGCGAAGAAGGGGTAGTTGTGGGACGGGTCGCCGGGCGGCACGGTCGCCGGGATTGGCCCGGTCACCGTCGGGTTCGGCACCGAACCCGCTCCCGCCGCAGGATTCGCAGCCGGCGGCAGCACCAGCGCCGCGAGCGCGATGACCCCGAGTAGGCCGATAAAGAGTAGTTTCCTCACTCTGATCTTCTCCTTCCCAGGGAATCAAGGCGATATCGTCTGCGCAGCAATCTCTGTCGCTTATCCTTGCGCACCTCCTCTGCCCTCCATGTGGGTGGCATGACTAATCGGGGACCTCGCCCCTCTGTCCTTTGGAGCGGAACGACTATACGGTGGACGCGACCATATGTCAAGTGGGCTCGCACCAGATTTTTCGCTCCGCTTAGAAGGGCAGACAGCGGAGTAGGGGCGGTTCGCGAACCGCCTCTACAGCCCATATAATGCAGACCTGGACTCACACCGACGCTTCCCATCGGCCAACGCCAGAAGGAGGGACGGCCCATGCCTGACATCGAGTGGAATCGCGTCCGCGATTGGCTCCTGACCCACGGCCTGCGCATCCTCCTTATCGTCGCCCTGGCCGTAGTCGCCGACATCATCCTGCACCGGCTCGTGCCGCGCATCGTGCGGCCCCTGCTCCAGCAGCGCATGAAGGGCCGGCCGGACGAGGAGGTGCAGCAGCGCCTCCACACCCTGACCGGCGTCCTTCAGGGCACCGGCCGGGCCGTCCTGGTGGGCTGGGCTATCTTCACCATCCTGCCCGAGGCCGGCGTGAACATCGCTCCCCTGCTGGCCAGCGTCGGCATCGTCGGCATCGCTTTGGGCTTCGGCGCCCAGAGCCTGGTCAAGGACGTCCTCAGCGGCCTGTTCATCCTCATGGAGAACCAGTACTCGCGCGGCGACGTGGTGACGGTGGCCGGTATCTCCGGCCAGGTCGAGGACGTGGGCCTGCGCCGCACCGTCCTGCGCGACCTGGACGGCGTCGTGCACTACGTGCCCAACGGCGCCATCGCCGTGGCCAGCAACCTCACGCAGGAGTGGTCGCGGGTGAACCTGAACGTGAGCGTGGCCTACGGCGAGGACATCGACCGCGTGTTCGCCATCATCGACCGCGTGGGCAAGGAGCTGGCGGCCGGCCCGCAGTTCGGGCCGCTGATCATCAGCGCGCCGCGCGCCCTACGGGTGGAATCGATGTCGGAGACGGGGGTGGCGATCAAGGTGCTGGGCGACACCCAGCCCACGCGCCAGTGGGAGGTGATGGGCGAGCTGCGCCGCCGCCTGATCCGCGCCTTCCTCGAGGAGAACGTGCGGGTGCCCTTCCCGCCGCACGTGGTGGCGACGAGCGGAGGCTCACAGCCCTAGCGAGGACATCCTTCGAGACGGTGACATCGCCCACAGTAAAGCCGCCAAGCCGCATTTCCTTGATCACGCCGACCTGGATGCCATCGCCAGGAGCCGCGACGCTCTCCGATAGCACCACGAACTGGCGCCCGAGATCGCTGGCGAAGGCCTTCTTCTCAGGCAGTGGCAGCTCAAGAAAGACGCTGAGCGCAGCGGTCACGAAGAAGAGAACCTCTTCCTGGAGCTTGGAACCCGTCGCCATGACTGGCACGTCGCCACGCATCTCCATGTCGAACAGCAGCGCCGTTTCGGCGTCGATCCCGCTAACCGCAAAGCATGTCTGTTGAGCACTAAGGAGGCTCCCGTAGTGCGCTATGTAGCTCCTGGTGCTCTGATCGCCAGCCACCAGCACCTTGCTGCTGGACATCCACTCGCACTGATCCAGCAGGCTCAGGCACTGCCGGATTCTGCTGTCCCCCGCGGCCCGGCCGGACAAGGCATTGCGCAACCTCTTAAAGGTCGATGTCTTCTGACCGCATGCTCGGGACAAGAACCAAGTGACGGCGTCGAGCGCGGCTCGGGCCTGTAGGATGAGCGCCTCGAATTCGAAGACGATCTCGGGCTCCAAGAACGCAGCTGTGCCCAAAGGCGCACCTTCGGCGGCGCGTCGGATTCTGTCGAGGAGCCCGGCTTTGTACGCGCGGAGATGGCTCAGATGATATGCCACGGCTTCGAGCTTGTGTACGCAGTTAAGGATCATCGTGCTGCCGACGGGGGGCCTCTTGCCCGCCTCTTCCGCCCTGAGCGCCGCCAGCAGCGCGTTGTTCACCCGATCCAGAGCTTTGGAAGCCGGACGGCCAAGGGGCGTGAACGCGTTGCCCTCGCTCCCCTGCGCCATCCAGCGGTATTGGACCCCCGGTTGGTTGACAGTAGAGCACATATCCTCCGACCCCTTCGCGCAGTTACGGTCGCTCTGCGATGGACATCCTCCTACCCCTTGACGACCCCGATGGGCCGCATGCGGGCCACCTTGCGCGAGATGCCGGCGTCGTGGAGCACGTCCACTACCTGTGCCACGTCCTTGTACGCCTCGCTGGCCTCCTCCGCCAGCGCCGCCCGGTTCTGGGCCCGCACCATGATCCCCTTCTGCGCCAGCCGCTCGGCGATGTTCACCCCCTCCAGCTGGCGCTTGGCGGCGTGGCGGCTCATCATGCGCCCTGCCCCGTGGCAGGTCGAGCCCCAGGTCTCGGCCATGGCCCGCTCTGTCCCCACGCAGATGAACGAATAGCGCCCCATGTCGCCCGGCACCATCACCGGCTGGCCGATGGCCTGGTACTTGGCCGGGATATCCGGGTGGCCGGCCGGGAAGGCCCGCGTCGCCCCCTTGCGGTGGACGCAGAGGCTCGTCTCCTTGCCGTCCACCCGGTGGCGCTCCATCTTGGCGATGTTGTGGGCGACGTCGTAGACCACGTTCATGCCCAGCTCCTCCGGGTCGCGGCCCAGCACCCGCCCGAAGGCCTGGCGCACCCAGTGGGCGATGCAGCTGGCGGTTGGCGAAGGCGAAGTTGGCGGCGGCGGTCATCGCCGCCAGGTAGCTGCGCCCCTCCGGCGAGCTCAGGGGCGCGCAGGCTAGCTGCTTGTCGGGCAGGGAGATCTTGTACTTGTCGGCCGCCACCTCCATCACGTCCAGGTAGTCCTGGCAGGTCTGGTGGCCCAGCCCCCGCGAGCCGGAGTGGATGAACACCACGACTTGCCCCACGGCATCGATGCCCATCGCCCGGGCGGCCTCGCCGTCGAAGATCTCGTCCACCACCTCCACCTCCAGGAAGTGGTTCCCCGAGCCCAGCGTGCCGATTTGGGGCAACCCGCGCTCCTTGGCCCTGCTTGCTGACCTTCCCCGGATCGGCGCCGGGCAGGTCGCCGCCGCCCTCGGTGCACTCGATGTCCTCGGGCCAGCCGTAGCCCTTCTCCACCGCCCAGCGGGCGCCCCCGGCCAGCACGTGGTCGATCTCCTGCATATTGACCCGCACCAGGCCCGGAGCCGCCCAGGCCGGCGGGCACGTCGCGGAACATCTGGTTCACCAGCGCCGATCAGGTGGGGGTGCACCTCCTCTTCGCGCAGGTTGGTGCGCAGCAGCCGCACGCCGCAGTTGATGTCGAAGCCCACGCCGCCGGGCGACACCACGCCCTCGTCCTGGTCGCGTCGCCGCCACGCCGCCGATAGGGAAGCCGTAGCCCCAGTGGATGTCCGGCATGGCCAGGGAGTAGCCGACGATGCCCGGCAGGAAGGCCACGTTGGCCACCTGCTCGATGGCCTGGTCCTCCGCCATCACGTCCAGCATCTCCTCGCTGGCGTAGATGCGGCCGGGGACGCGCATCCCCTGCTTATAGCTGCGGGGCAGCTCCCAGCGCAGGGGGTCGACCTGCTTCAGAATCTGCTTCCAGTCCTTCGTCATTTGACACCGCCCTTAGGTTCGTGGCTGGCTCATGCTGGCCTGGGTTTGCAGGAAACGTAGGGGCAGGGCTTGCCCCTGCCCGCCACCCTGGGGCGGGCGCCCGCGAGGGGCGCCCCTACGAAGCGGGACAAACGCCTGGCCGCCACCATCTCTTCTCCGCTGCCTTTGGCCCTCTGACCCTTTGGCCCTCCTAGATGTCCAACAGCACCTGCACCCGCCAGCCCTCCGGCCCCTCCTCGATTCCTCGAGGATGTGGCGGGTCACCGCCTTGACGCCGGTCCCCAGCTCGTGCCGCTCGCGGTCCACCCGCTCGCCGTAGGCCAGCGCCCGCAGGGCATAGGGCTGGAAGTCCTCGATCTCGAACCGCTTGAACAGCAGGCCGTCCACATCCGAGTAGTAGAGGAGCTCCGAGAGCCAGGCCACCAGCAGCCCAGGCCAGTCGCGGCCGGTCACGGCTATCGAGCGTTGCTCGACCTCGCGCACGCCGTCCAGGTTCACCATGATGGAGAACATGCCCTGGGCAGCGTGAACGAAGGCCTCGGCCAGGGTATGGCCGCGGGCCAGGACGCCGGCGTCGGCGGTGTGCTCCAGGATCTCGAATGGCGCTGGTTCGGCGGACAAGAGGGCACGGCCTCAATGCTAGTATGTCACTCGCTGGCGAGGCGCGTCAACGAGAGCGCGCCTTGACAGACGTAACCTGCGCCGCTAGGCTGCACTCGGAAGGCGAGGGGTGGTCGCAGCATGAAACGTTTGCCTAGTAGCCGGCGTCTATCCCATTGAGTGAACGCAAACAAGGAATCGTTGGCTCGAACCGCGCTAGCGGCGGTGGCTCTGGCTCTAGCGATGGCCTGGTCGGTCGGGGTCGCCCGGTCTCAGGAGACGCCGTCCGCGACGCCGTCCGTGCCGCCGTCGATCGTTATCACTGTGCCTGCCGACGGCGAGGTGTTGCCCGGCCCCGATGTTACGGTCCAGGTGGAGGTGACGGGCTTCAACTTCCGCTTGCCCTGTGAGGTCACCGGCCGCTGCGACGAGTCGGCCCGCGAGCCCAACGCCGGCCACATCGAGTACTTCCTGGACATCCCGCCGGCGTTCGATCAGCCGACGCCCCTCGGCATGGACAACATAATCCATTCGGGCCGCCGCGCGGAGACCTTCGCCAACGTAGCGCCGGGCGAGCACACGGTCTACGTCTGTCTGGCCTACAGCGAGCATACCTGCATCGGCCCATCCCTGACCGCCAGCGTGCGAGTGACCGTCGGGCAGCCGCAGCCTACGCCCGAAGCTACGCCGACGCCCGAAGCGACGCCTGAGCCTACCGCCACGCTCGAGGCGACGCCATCGGCCACGCCCGAGCCGCCGCCGCCGACCGCCGCGCCGACCAAGACGCCGGTCCTGGACGGCAACACCAGCGAAACGCCATCCCCTACGCCAACCGCCGCGCTCACCGCCACTCCGGTCCGCACCCCGAGGCTGGAGCCCAGCGTGACCCCTATCCCGGGTCTGGCCCCCTCCACCGTCAACGATAGCGGAAACGGTCGCAGTGTGAACTGGGCACTGACCCTGGCCAGCGCCAGCGTCGTGGCGATTGTGGCGTTGGGGTTGCTGACCTTGTTCGGCGTGCTTCCTAGGGGCAAGCGCTAGTCAACAGCGCGCAGATCTCTCGTACCGTCTCGCGGCGCCAGTTCGCCCAGACTTCGCCTAGCTGGAAGCCTTCGTATTCCGGGCCCGCTTCCGCCGCCGTCTTCCCCTCGAAGATCGACGTCACTAGGTGCATCTGCTCGTTGACCAGAGCGGGCCGCTCGATCCAGTGGGCGAGGTAGCGCTGGTCACGGGTGTAGAAGACGAAGGTGGGGATCGACTGGTGCTTTCCCTGGTTGAGGAACTCGCCCATGATGTCGAGGTTCTGGTCGCGGGGAAAGGCGCGCAGCTCCATGCCGGCCGCCTCGGCGATGCGCGCCATGACCGGGAGCCCGCGAAAGACGTCGGGGCACCAGTCTTCGGCCAGAGCCAGGACACGAGCCGGGCCGTTGAGCCGGCTCGCAAGATCGCGGAAGATGCGCACGTCGTCTTCGGTCAAGTGGGTCTCATCGTAGTTGTATTCGAACTTCGTCCGGTTGCGCTGGACCTGCTGGATGTACTCCCCGTAGGTCAGGCCCGAGGCAAACCGCTCGGGGGTAACAACGCTGTCTTTCGAGTGGGCCATTGGCTCCTTCCCTCCCACAGGCGGCATGTGTCCACAACCTAGCACGGCCGGCCGCCCTGCCGCAAATCCGCTCGCGCCGTCCTAGCGTACCACCCTGATAGCGATCAAGGGATAGGTCGCGGGAAAGGAGGCCCCGGAACATGGTCATGACGATTGTCGAGGCTGAGGTCACGCGCGAGAACTGGCCCGCTCTCAAGGAGGCCTATGAGGCAGGGACTGAGCGGCCGCCATCTCAGCTGGTGGAAACCTTCCTCGTCCACGAGTCGCCTGAGTCGCCGCTGTGGCGAATTGTCGGTCTATGGTACAGCCGTGAAGCGCTCGAGGAGATGCGGCAGTCAGTGGAAACACCCGGCGCCGTGGAGATGTTTCGGGCAGCCGGCGCCGAGCCAAGGCTGTCCATCCATGATGTTACGGCGCATGCCGCTGGGGAGAGCTGGCAGTCGGAGAGTGAGTTTATCGGCCACTAATATCCGCTAGAGCGCCAATGAGCCCAGTTGGGTGAATCCATCCCTCCTCGTGGCCACGTATACGTGATCAGCAGCGAGCGTTAAGGCCACGAGGAGGGAAAACTTTGCGCAAGCATCTCTGGATTCTGCCCATCCCGGTAATCCTGGCGGTCGCGGTGCTGGCCGCGGCCTGCGGCGGTGGCGGAGGGACGACCGCCACTCGCACACCGACCGCCTCGCCCAGCAAGACCGCGACAGCCGCGGCCAGCAAGACGGCGACGGTTTCGCCCACCAAGACGGCGACCACCACACCGGCCGTCACGCTGACACCGTCCGCTACCAAGACGCCGTCCGCTACCAAGACGCCGGCCGTTACACCGACACCGGCTGTCACGCCGACGCCAGCGGTCACTCCCACGCCCGCCCCGAGCGCACTGCAGATCGATGTCACTGCTCAGAACTTCGCCTTCGACAAGACGAGCATTCAGGTTACGGCCGGCCAGCCCTTCACCATAGTTTTCCACAACAACGATACCGCGACCCACAACCTGGACATCTACGACCGCCAGGGCGGCACCTCCATCGCCGTGACCGTTCCGCGGTCCGTCCCGCCCGGCGGGACGGGGACCCTGACCGCTACCATCACCCAGGCCGGCACCTACTTCTTCCAGTGCGACTTCCACGCCAGCATAATGACGGGGACGCTGACCGTGCAGTAGGAGGTCGCTAGCGCAGGCGCTCCTTGCCCGCCTCCCACAGCGCTTCCAGCTCCTCGAGGGGCAGATCAGCCAGCAGGAGGCCTCGCTCCCGGGCGATGGCCTCCATGCTGGCGAAGCGCCGGTAGAACTTGTCGCTGGCCAAACGCAGGGCCTCCTCGGCATCCAGCTCCAGGTAGCGGGCCAGGTTCACCAGGAGGAAGAGAACGTCACCTAGTTCCTCGCGCTTTTGCTCGGCGTCGCTGGCCTCGGCCAGTTCCTCGATTTCCTCGTCCAGCTTCGCGAGGACATCGCCGGTCTGTGACCACTGGAAGCCGGCGCGGGCGGCGCGCCCCAGGAGCATCTGGGCGCGGGCCAGCGCCGGCAGGGCCAGCGGCACGCCCGCCAGGGCCGAGCCCTCGCCGCCTCGCTCCCAGCGCTTCAGCTCCTCCCAGCGGGACATGACCTCCTCCGGCGTCTCGACCTGCTCATCGCCGAACACGTGAGGATGCCGGCGCACGAGCTTGCTGGCGATGCTGTAGACCACGTCCTCCAGCGTGAACTCCCGTGCCTCCTCGGCCAGTTGCACGTGGAGGAGCAGCTCCAGCAGGAGGTCGCCCAGCTCGTCGCAGAGCCTGTCGGGGTCGGCCTCGTCCAGGGCCGCGAGCGCCTCGTACGCCTCCTCTATCAGGTAAGGCTTGAGGGAGGCGTGGGTCTGGACGCGGTCCCAGGGGCAACCGTCGGGCGCCCGCAGCCGGGCGATGATCCGCCGCAGCCCATCGAAGGTGCGCAGCTCGGCTTCCGGTATGTCCATTGGCCTTCCTTTCTCCTTGACGTTCGATTATAGGGATGCCCTCGGAGCGGGAGCAAGGCGCCTGGCCGGCGGGCAGGCAGGTAGCCAGCGATCTGCGGCGATGGTAATCTGAGAACGGGTGCAGGATGGGAGCGGGGCGCGATCTCCTCAGGGGCAACGGCCGTCCGGCCATGAACCGCGATTCCCCTCGAACAGCTTGGGGCTATCTGATCGTGCTCCGCCGGCTTGCCACCGCCCTGTTCGTGGTCAGTATCCCCTTCCTGCTCATCACCAGCAACGTGCGCTGGGCGGCCAACGAGCCCCGCCTGTACGAATACAGCTTCGACCGCTACGATGCCGTGGCCACCACTGGCGTCGCCCGGAGCGAGCTAGACTACGCCGCCCGCGACCTCATCCGCTACTTCAACGACAGCCGCCCCACGATCGACACCTTGGTTACGCAGAACGGCCAGCACGTCCCCCTGTACAACGAGCGAGAGATATCCCACCTGCACGACGTCAAGAACCTCTTCCGCACCGTATTCCGCGCGCAGGAGGCCTCCCTGGCCTTCGTCTTGGTCTACGTGGTGGGCCTCTTTGTGTGGGCGAAGGAGGCGTCGCTGCGCCTGCTGGCGCGCACGGTTCTGGGGGCATCGCTTCTCACCCTGGGCTTCCTGGTCACGGTCTCCGTCGGCGCGCTGGTTGGGTTCAACGACCTCTGGACGCGGTTCCACATGCTCGTCTTCACCAATGACCTTTGGCAGCTGGACCCCGCCAGGGATCATCTGATCCAGATGTTCCCCCAAGGCTTCTGGCAAGACGCCACCCTGCTGGTGGCAGGTCTGACGGTGCTGGAGGCGCTGGCTCTGCTGACCGCATCGACAGCGTACCTGCGGCTGAGGCTGCGCTGGTGGATGGCGATGCCGCTAGGACAGCCCGAGGCCTAGGCCAGGTTGCAAGTGGAGCAGCTTCCCGACGAGCAGCCGGCGCAGGGAGAGCCACCCACCGGCGCTAGCGAGCCGTCGGCGCCCTTGGTGAAGGACGCGAAGACGGAGAGCATGCGCTCTGCTCCGCCGTGGCCGCTGGGGCAGGTGGCCGGCTCATTGGAGCGGCCCATGGAGCGAAGAAGCTCGAACTTGGCGTCGCAGCGGCGGCAGTAGTACTCGTAGAGAGGCATCGGTCGCCTATCCCCACTCATCATGCTAGGGTAGGCCCAGGGCCAAGTCAAGGAGCCGTGCTCCTCAACGAATCTAGGGGGGACTCCAGAGGGGCTCTGCCCCTCTGGAAACACTTACGGGCGGGCAGGTGGGCCGAAAAACCTCTCGCAGGGGATCGGGGACGCAGTCGCCGCCCTACTCCAGGTAGTCCTTCAGCTTCTTGCTGCGCGAGGGGTGGCGCAGCTTGCGCAGCGCCTTCGCCTCGATCTGCCGGATGCGCTCGCGGGTCACGTTGAACTCTCGCCCCACCTCTTCCAGCGTGCGGCTGCGGCCGTCCTCCAGCCCGAAGCGCAGGACCAGCACCTTCTGCTCGCGGGAGGTGAGCGACGAGAGCACCTCCTCCACCTGCTCCTTCAGAAGCTGGTGCGAGGCGGCCTCGGCGGGCGCCAGCGTGCTCTGGTCCTCGATGAAGTCGCCCAGGTGGCTGTCGTCTTCTTCGCCGATGGGCGTCTCCAGCGACACCGGCTCCTGTGACACCTTGATGATCTCCCGCACCTTCTCGGGGGTGATCTCCATCCCCTGCCCGATCTCCTCGCTGGTGGGCTCGCGGCCGTACTCCTGCACCAGGCGGCGGCTGACGCGAACCAGCTTGTTGATGGTCTCCACCATGTGCACCGGGATGCGGATGGTGCGCGCTTGGTCGGCAATGGCGCGGGTGATGGCCTGACGGATCCACCAGGTGGCGTAAGTGCTGAACTTGTAGCCCTTGCGGTAGTCGAACTTTTCCACCGCCCGGATCAGGCCGATGTTTCCCTCCTGGATCAGGTCCAGCAGGGACATGCCCCGGCCGATGTACTTCTTGGCCACGCTCACTACCAGGCGCAGGTTGGCCTCGGTTAGACGCTTCTCGGCCCGGTAGCCCTCGTCCTTGATCTTCCAGACGTGGCTGCGGAAGCGCTCCTCGAAGTGGGCCAGCTTCTCCGGCAGATCGCGGCGGGGTGGCAGGATGGCCTTCTCGTTGCCGCCAGCCATCATGGCCAGCGCCACCAGCTCCGGCGTCAGGATGTGGGTGACGATGGACAGGCGCACCAGGGCGTGCTCGGCGTCGCCGCGCTCCATCGACAGGTTCTCCTCCAGGCGCGTGGCCAGGTCCTGGTCGATCTCGGCGTCCACTGCCTTACGGAAGGCCGGCTCAGCGATGAGGCGGGCCAGAGGCGTGCCCTTCAGACCCAACGCTTTCGCCACCGCCTCCCTCACCGGCGCCAGCCGCTGCATCTCTTCCAGCAGCGACACCATCACCTCGGCTGCCGTGGGCGCCTGGCCGTGCATCTCCTGCCAGTGCTTCTCCAGGCGCTGGATGTGCTTGCCTTCCTCCATCTGGCGGGCGAGGCGCTTTTCGTCGTCGGCGGTGAGCAGGCTGACCTTCCCGATCTCGCGCAGATACATGCGGACCGGGTCGTCGATGCCCTCCTGGTCCTCCAGCGAGATTCCCGCCTCGATCTCCTTCTCGGGTTCCTCTTCCTCCGGCTTAGCCGCCTCCGGCTCCACCCACTCTTCCACCTCAAGGGTCGCGGGCCGAGCCAGGCGGGGCACCGAAGCCTCGTCCTCCTCCAGAATGTCCTCTTCCATGTCCGTTAATGGCCGCTGCACCTCTTCTGATGCCTCCTCGTCCTCCGCCTCCGGCTCGGCCATCTCCTCCAGGATCTCCTCGGCGGCCTCCCGGCTCGGGCGCTTGCGCCGAAAGAGAAACTCCTGAAATCGACTACGCTTCTCGAAGGGTTCGGTCATCCCTTTCTACCTTTTTCCCATCCTTGGGCTTGATGCTAACGCCCCTCTTCCTCTGTTTTGCTGTCTTGATGCAGGCGAAGCCCGATCTCCGTGTCGCGCAGGAGAGCCGCCACCGGCGACACATCCTCCGCTCCAACGTTTGCCGGCAGCGAACCTGCCTGCCAAGCCACCGCCGCCGCGGCCAGTTCCTCCTGCGTCGGCCCGCCTTCCGCCTCGCGAGCGGCCAGAGCGGCGCTCGAGGCCTGTTTGATCGCCTCCAGCTCTCGCTGCTTCAGGCGGCCCAGGCAGTCCCGCAGGACCACCCTCGCCTCCTGCGGCTCGAAGGGTGGCAGGTCGATGCCGCTGAGCCGCTGAAGGTGAGTCTCCAGCTCCTCCGGCAAAACCTGGGACATCTCCTCGCCGTCGGGGCAGGTCTGCCACGCCTCCAGCACCTGCCGGTTCTCCGTGTGCCAGAAGAGCTCCGGGCTCAGGGCCAGACCCTCCTCGCGCAGCTCC
Source organism: uncultured Chloroflexia bacterium (assembly GCA_963701285.1). Taxonomy (GTDB): domain Bacteria; phylum Chloroflexota; class Dehalococcoidia; order SM23-28-2; family SM23-28-2. The sequence goes on from OY969584.1 coordinate 1,923,174, forward strand.
GGATGGCGGAGGAGAAGGGCGAGACAGTACTCCTCCTGCTTCTTGCCGGAAGGTGCCGCTTCCACGGCCGGCGCCGACACCGCCGCCGCCTGCGGACGGCGTTTGGCCGTCTGGCGCAGGAGCATCTGCTGGAGCTCGCTTTCGCGCATCTGAGCCAGGCGGGCCAGCCGCTGCACATAATGCGCCCGCACGATCCGGTCGCTGATAAGCCCCACCAGGGGCAGCAGCTCGTCCACCGCCCGCGACCGCTCCCACGGCCGCGCTCCTTGGAGGCTGGCCGCCACTGTCTGGAACTTGTAGTCCAGCAGCGGCTGGGCGCCGACCAGCAGGGCCGGCCAGCCCTCCGGCTGGCGGCGAATCGCCTGATCCGGGTCGAGGCCCGCCGGCAGGACGGCCACGCGGATGTCCCCGCCCAGGATCTCCTGGTACTCCACCGCCCGCAGGGTGGCTTCCTGGCCGGCGGTGTCGGCGTCCAAAGCCAGGATCACATCGCGGGCGACGCGCTTCAGCAGGCGCACCTGGCGCTCGGTGAGGGCAGTGCCCATAGATGCTACAACGTTGGCGTAGCCGTGCTGGTGGGCAGCAATGGCATCCATATAACCTTCTACTAATACGGCCGAGCCCTCGCGCCGGATGTGCTCCTTGGCCTTGTCCAGGGCATAGAGAATACTTCCCTTATCGAAAAGAACTGTCTGGGGCGTGTTCAGGTACTTGGGCTGGGACTCTTCCTGGCCCTCGCCGGGCAGCGAGCGCCCACCGAAGCCCACGACCCGTCCTCGTATATCCGCGATGGGGAACATGAGGCGCTCGTGGAAGAGATCTCGGGCGCCCCGCTCGCTGGAGGTGATCAGCCCGGCGGCCAGCAGTTCTTCCTGGCGGTAGCCCCGGTCTCGCAGGTGGCGAAGGAGGCTTTCCCAGCCGGGAGGAGCAAACCCAAGCTGAAAATCCTGCAGCGTCGCGCGGTCCAGCCCTCGCTCCTCCATGTAGCGCCGCGCGCGCTGGCCCTCCGGGCTGTCCAGTAGCATACGATGGTAGTACTGGGCCGCCGCCTCGTTCGCCTGGCGCAGGCGCTCGCGCTCCGCGTCCTCCTCCGCTCGGCGGCGCTCGGGCAGGGGCACGCCGGCCCGCTCCGCCAGCAGGCGGAGGGCTTCGGCGAACTCCAGCCCCTCTCTCTTCATCACGAAGGAGAAGACGTCGCCCCCCTCGCCGCAGGCGCCGAAGCAGTGCCAGCTCTGCCGCTCAGGGGATACGAAGAACGAGGGCGTCCGCTCGCTGTGGAAGGGGCAGACCGCCTTGTAGCTGCGCCCCGCCTTCTGGAGCTGGACGTAGCTGCCGATGACGTCGACTATATCGAGCCGGGCCTTGATCTCGTCGATCTCGCTCATGGCGTTATGCGAACATATGCTCCGAACTTATTATACACCACGACATTAGCCATCTAAGATATTAGAACCAAAGAGATGCCAGAAAGTTACGCCAAGAGTGGCCAATGCCTCACATTTTTTACATAATGCCCCACACTGGCCCGCGGGACCGCTTAGTCGCGTGGGGTGGCTTGAAGCCGCAAGGCGCTCCTAGGGGAGCTCGCCGCGAAAGCCCAGGCGGCGAGCAGCGCTCAGGGCGAACTGATCGGTCATGCCGGCCACGTAGTCGGCCGCCTGGCGCCACGGCGGGTCGGACGCGATGGTGAAGTCGCTCTGGACCTCCTGCGGCAGCTCCACGTAGTACGAGAAGAGGAAGCGTACGACCTCGCGCGCGGCCTCCACCTCGCGCGCGCGCCCCTCCGGCAGGTACACCCGCTGGAACAGGAACTCCCGCAGGGCGTTGGCCGCCGCCTGCGCCTGCGCGCTCATGCCGATGCGCACCTCGCCCGCCGGCGGGGCCTCCTCGCCGGTCGCCGCCCAGGAGTGATCGATGATGTCTAACACCAGGGCGTTGATGCGCTGCGAGTGAGTCGGCCCCAGGACCGCCGCCACCTCGGCAGGCACGTTCTCCTCCGACAGGACGCCGGCGCGGATGGCATCGGCCAGGTCGTGGTTGATGTAGGCGACGGCGTCGGCCAGCTTGACGATCTGCCCCTCCAGGGTCGCCGGCTGGCCTAGGGTCTCGTCCAGGATGTCCTCCCGCACCTTGGAGCTGTTGACGATGCCGTCGCGCACCTCCCAGGTCAGGTTCAGGCCGCGGCCGCCGTTCTCTAGGTGCTCGACCACGCGTAGGCTCTGCTGGGCATGGCGGAAGCCCTCGGGAAGGAGCTCGGCCAGCGCCTCCTCGCCGGCGTGGCCGAAAGGCGGATGGCCCAGGTCGTGGCCCAGACCGATGGCCTCCGCCAGGTCCTCGTTGAGGTTCAGGGCACGGGCGATGGTGCGGGCGATCTGCGCCACCTCCAGCGTGTGGGTAAGGCGGGTCACGAAGTGGTCGCCCACCGGCGCAATGAACACCTGCGTCTTGTGCTTCAGCCGGCGAAAGGCCTTGCAGTGGATGATGCGATCGCGGTCGCGCTGGAACTCCGTCCGGACGGGCGAAGGCTCCTCGGGCCGCTCGCGGCCGCGCGACTGGTAGCTGTGGGCAGCGAACGGCGAGAGCATATGCTCTCGCTCTTCCAGTCGCGCCCGGACCTGGCTCTCATACACAGCTGGGCTGCGTCCTCACAGATTCCGATACACGTCCTTGCGGTGCCTAGCCCGCCAGACGGTCACGAGTCGCGCAGGATCATCAACATCGAAGAGAATCCGGTATTCCCCACTATCCACCCTGTGGCCCCGTTCGAATCCGCGCAGGGCAATTGAGTCTTGCGAGCGGGGATTTGCCTCCAGTTCGAGCAATTTCTCCAATATCTGCCGGCGGATCTCTGGCGGCAGTCGCCGGATCTCCTTCTCAGCTGTGCGGAGGACGATGACCTCGTAGCCTGAAGTCATTCACCAAACTCGGCCATGATTTCACGAAGCGGCCTCCGCGGCTCGTGCTCCACCTCAGCTATAGCCGCCAGGTCCTCCAGTTCCTCCTGCTTCTCCACCCAGTCCCGCAGCGCCTCCGCCACTACCTCCCGCAACGACTTGCCCTGGTAAGCCGCCAGCACCTTCACGCTGCGATACAGAGCGGCGCTGCCCAGGTCAACGGTTAGACGCGTGTTGGCGGTTTCGCCTCGCACCATCGTCATCACCTCCCGCCGAAACATAATAGCACAAAGGCGCGAAAGCAGCAAGCATGCGCAGGCCGAGGCATGCTCCGGCAGCGAACGTCGAGAACGTCCGTTCCGACTCCTTTAGGTCCCTACAGCTCCGAGCCAGGGTCCCGCTGGCCCACCACGCCTGGGACCTATCGCACGATCCCTGACGCACTCGCCCCGGCGTGCGCTGCAGGCCGTACGCTAGGGCTGCCGTGAGGCAGTCCAAGAGACCGAGTCCGAGATGCAGGCGGTTGCCGCCGGTCCAGCGAAAATTCCGAGTTTACCGCTGGCTGTCGTGGGCGAATCGCGGGCCCAACGCCAGAACACCCTGCATCTCGCTGAACGGGGGCAGGTTGCTCACTCCGGCTTGGCCGCGAACCAGCGCGACCAGGCGCCGGTCTGGGGGTCGAGGGAATAGGCGGCGTCGACGGCGCCCGCGCTGCACGTCGCCAGCGCGTCACCCGCCGCCGTGCCGCTGGCCGTCCCACACGGCCATCGACCACTTCCCCACCGGCGGGCAGTTGTGCATCGTGCCCGACTGCGCTTCCAATGGCCCTGTCGCCAGGGCCCAAGCCGCAAGCCCCACCGCCACTGCTGCCGCACACGTCAGACCAGAAAGAACGAGGCGTTGCACGAATCGTGGCACCGGCCCCTCCTTGGAGCGCGAGGAACAGATTCCGCTGGGCGCGCGTCCGCACCGCTACCCACCGCTTCCGTCTGCGAGGATTCTGCTCCCCTCGCGCCAGGCCCAGAGCTAGGGGAAAACGATTCTCTGGATGATGATGTAGCAGTAGCCATACTCCTGGTCCGCCTCCAGGTCCCAGGTTCCCCGGTAGGATTTGACGGTGGGGTCATCGCTGCGAACGGTCACCGTGTACTCGCCGGGCGGCAGGTCGAAGGTCTGCTCCGGCCCCTTCTCGGGGCAAAAGAGGGGGCTGAACGTGTAGATAATGCAGGTGGCGCAGCTTTCGAAGTGATAGGACCGCGGGACGGGTCCCTCCAGTTCGAACGTCAGGCCCTCCGGTGAGTCGTTTGTGATGCTGACTCTAGCCTTGCCTCCGGCGGATATAGGACCGAGCTCCTGAGGCGGCGGCAGTTCCCCGTATCCTTCAGGCGGCTCGGTAGGGGTGGGCGTAGGCGTGGAGGTCGGCGTGGCGGTCGGCGTGGCGGCAGCCATCGCGCCCAAAGCGAGCACGCCCTGCTTGTCGCCGAGCGGCGGTATGTTGCTCGCGCCCGGGCTGGCTGCGAACCAGCGCAGCCAGCCGCCCGTCTCCGGGTCGAGGGCGTAGGCGGCGTCCACCGCGGCCGCGCCGCAGGTGGCCAGAGCGTCGCTCGCCGCCGTGCCGCTGGCGCCGTCCCACACGGCGATCGACCACTCGCCCGCCAGGGGGCAATTGTGCATCATACCGGACTGCGCCTGTGACGAGCCGGTCGCCAAGGCCCATGCCACCAGGCCCAGGCTTACCACTAAAGCGCAGGCCACACCAGAAAGAACGAAGCGTTGCGGGAATCGAAGCATATGGCACCTCCCTGAAACGTTGGAACTTGGCCGGTGCCGTCATTCAACACGAGCCGGCGGCGCTTGTCAAGAGCATAGCGTCAGGGAGAGGTCAGCGCGGGACGCGGCGGCGCACGCGCTGTCGCCGGTGACTACGGCACAGATGCCGTCCAGGCGAGCGGCTCGGAGAAGCAGCCGGGGTCATCGATGAGATCCGGCCTGTGCACTTGAAGCTCCCCGCTGGCCGTCGTCGCCGAATCGAATCGGCCGGTCAGGGTGTAGTCGGTGTCGTCTATGGTGAAGGCGTTGTCAACAATGGGCGTTGGCCTGCCGAAGGTCGTGTGCACGAGGCCCACGCATGGCTCGCCGTTGAGGAGGCCCTCGAACCCGAACTTGACCCGGCCTATCCCCTGCCCATCAGGGGTGACGTCAAACTCCTGGAGCAGGCTCTGCGAGGTCTCGCCGACATACGTCGCCCCCGCAACCGGAGCCGGCGGCCCACTAGGCGTGGGGCTTGGCGAAGGCGTCGGCGTAGCAGTAGACGCTGCCCCCAGAGCGATCACGCCCTGGATGTCGCTCAGCGGCGCCATGGTCCTCAGCTCTGGCTTGACTGCGAACCAGCGCGACCAAGCGCCGGTCTGGGGATCGAGCGCGTAAGCGGCACCGACGGTGCCCTCGCCGCAGGTGGCGAGGGCATCGGCAGGCGTCGTACCGCTCGGCCCTTCCCAGACGGCTATAGACCACTTCCCGGGCGGCGGGCAGTTGTGGAGCTGACCCGATGCCTGGGCCGCAGCGAGGTGGTCTCCGGCGGCCGCCACCGTTCCACCCAAAGCCAGCAGGCCCTGCATGTCGCTCAGCGGCGGCATGGTGCTCAGCTCTGGCTTGGCCGCGAACCAGCGCGACCAGGCGCCGGTCTGGGGGTCGAGGGAATAGGCGGCGTCGACGGCGCCCGCGCCGCACGTGGCCAGGGCATCGCCGGACGCCGTGCCGCTTGGCCCGTCCCATACGGCTATCGACCACTTGCCCGACGCTGGGCAGTTGTGCATTGAGCCCGCCTGTGCTCCGGACCGGGCCGGCGCAGCCATCCAGCTTGCGGCAAACGCTGCCGCCGTGATCAGGGCCAGAGCTAACAGGCGCACAGCCTTTCCTGCCTCAGTCACCAGTCACCTCCATCGCGCCAGACAGCGGACGCGCTGAACTCGATGGTATAGACGCGATTGGCCCGCGGGTGTTTCGGGGTCAGGGGGTGACCTGGGAGAGGCGGCGGACGTCAGCGCGAGACCATGTGCGCGAGCGGCGCGTGCCAAAGAGGAGGCCTGGCGCGCCCGTACGCCGCGACAGCGTTCGGCCTGCTACGGTGACCAGGCGGGCTCGGTGTCCCGCGCTGAATCCTTGGTGAGATTGGTCTGGCCTGTGCCGTCGGGGTTCATGCCGTAGATCTCCATGTTACCATCGCGCTCAGACACGAAGGCGATCTCCGACCCGTTCCGAGACCAGGCGGCCCAGTAGTCCTGCGCCGGGTTCTTGGTGAGATTCACCGCGCCCGTCCCGTCGGCGTTCATCGCGTAGACCTCGAAGTTCTCGTCGCGGTCCGACTCGAAAGCTATCTTGGACCCATCGGGCGACCAGGTGGGGTGCAGGTCGGTGCCCGGGTTGTTGGTGAGGTTGGCCTGGCCCGTACCGTCGGCGTTCATCACGTAGATCTCCGAGTTACCATCCCGGCTCGAGACGAAGGCGATCTTGGACCCGTCCGGCGACCACGCGGCCTGGCTGTCCCCCGCCGGGCTGCCGAGGTTGGCCTCGCCCGTCCCGTCGGCGTTCATGACGTAGATCCCACATGCCCCGGCCGGGCACGAGGTGAACGCGATCTTCGACCCGTCGGGTGACCAGGAGGGCTCGGTGGCTAGGTCTGAGCTGGTAGTGAGCTTGGTCTGATTCGTCCCGTCGGAGTTCATCACATAGATCTTCCAGTTTGCGTCGCGGTTCGAGGCGAAGACGATCTTGGACCCATCCGGTGACCAGGCGGGCGAGCTGTCCCACGCTGGGTTATTGGTCAGGTTGATCGGGTCCTTCCCGTCGGCGCCCATCACGTAGGTTTCCCAGTTCCCGTCGCGGTTTGAGGAGAAGGCAATGCGCCCAGACGAGGTGTGAAGCGCCTCCCCACCACCGCCACAGGCTGCCGCCAGACCGACAAGGCAGATGCCAATCGCCAGGGTCACTGCCATGTTCACTGTCCTCAAGGTTCCACCTCCGTGATGCCAGGGATTAGCGCGGGATGAAGCGGCCGCAGCCATCATCGGTCTCCTGGAAGATCGGGAAGGGCGCCGCGAAGACGACGGCGTAGTTCCCCTGCCTGGCCGCCGCCTCCAGCGACCGCAGTTGCTCCTGCGGCGGCGGGCCGTTGGGCACCTCATCCCGACAGTAGCCCCAGTCGGCCAGAGGCCCATCCGGCGAGAAGCAGCAGACGAACCGCCGGCAGTGGCTGCAATGGGGGTTGAACGGCTCGTGCACGGCGTGACCGCCTATAGCGCCAGGCTCAGACCCGAGTGCACAGCCCGAAATCGCCCGGCCTTCAGCTCCGTCACCAGCGCCTCCACGCTCGCCACCTCTCGTTCGAACTCAGTGTAGCAGCGGCCGACGCTCAGCGGCGAATGCGCGTCGCTGCCGCCGACGCCGGGCAGGCCCACCCGCTGCAGCACCGCGCACCCGAAGTCCACCTCCCGCCGCGGCGACATGCCATTGAACACTTCCACCGCGTCCACCCAATAGAACAGGGGCCGAGCGGCGGCCTCCTCCATGTCCATCACCGCGCCGGGCGAGGAGTAGCAGCGGAAGGGATGGGCGGCGATCATTACTCCGCCCTCCTCGTCAACCATCCGCCGCAGCTCCTCGATGCGGCTGCCGGGCAGGACGCACGGCTGCACGCCGAAGACCAGCACATCGCCTAGCTCCGTGCTCACCTCGACGCCGCCGAGCACGCAGAACCCGCTCTCGCCGCTCAGAGCCTGAATCGCTTCCTCCTCCCAAGGGGCATTGTGCTCGGTAATGCACACAGCGTCCAGTCCTACTTCTTTGGCCCGCTGCACGAGCTGGCTGGGCTCCATGTACGAGCAGTTGGAGCCGAAGCGCGTGTGGGTGTGTAGGTCTACAGTGAAGGGCATGGCTTTACAGCGTGTCTCCAGACGCGAAGGTTCTCACCCGGCTGGGTGAGAACCTTCGCTAGTCTCGCAACACCTTCTCTACTCGTTGAAGAAGGCGAACTCGCACAGCCCATCGTGAGGCAGGGTCTTGGCCAGCTCCATGCGCAGGTTGTCGCCCGTCTTCTCGGCCGCGGCCCGAAAGCTGGCCAGGCAGAGCGCCCGGCAGGGCAGGCCTTCAAACTCGATGCCCGCCTCCTTCAACTCCCGCTGGATGGCGCAGCTGAAGACCTGCAGACGCAGCTCCTTGGTGGTCGCCTTGGTGATGTTCCAGCGGTCCAGCGGGCGCGAGCCGATGATTGACAGCTCAGCGTAGCGCTGAAAGCGATGGGGGAACGAGACGCTGGTCTGCTGGTACACCTTCTCGATCATCTCCCCCGTGCGGTCCATGTACCTCCCGTCGGCCAGGCCGATGGTTGTCTCCATCAGCTTCCGCCCGAAAGCCGCGAACGCGTCCTCGGCCTCCTTCTCGCCCTTGCCCTTGAGGCCGCCGACAAACGCCTTGACGTCGCACGCCGCCGATACATCCGTCACCAGCCCGCGGTCGGCGTCGAACAACAACGGCTCGCCCGGCGTCTCCAACCGCAGGAGCCTCTCGGGGATCGGCTGTCCGTAGCGATACTTCATGCTCATGCGGCCACACCTCGATCCATGGTCACCTGAATCGCCCCGTTGGGGCAGACCTCCACGCACTTCAGGCAGACCGTGCACACCTGAAGCCGTACGCCTCGTACGATGAAGTGGCTGGGGTCCGTCTCCTGGTACTTCTTCGCCGGCACGTTGGTGCCCAGGCCCAGCACCCGCGTTGGACAAGCCAGGAGGCACTTCCGGCAGGCCAGAGGGTTCGGGCACTTGGCGTCGTCGACCTGGATTACCGGGAGCATGGCGCGCGCCTCCTACCACACATTGGCCACAGCGGGCCGCGTTGCCCGATCGACCATCCTGATGGCATTGGGCTTGCAGACGTTGCGGCAGAGGCCGCAGCCGAAGCACTTCATCGGGTCGATGTAGGCCTTGAGCGCGCTGGAGCTGAAGCTGAGGGCCTTAAACTGACAGCGCTTGGGGCAGAGGGCGCAGCCGTTGCACACCTCCGTGTCGACCTCGGCGATGTAGTGTCCCTTCCACACTACCCGCACGTCCATGTCCAGGACCGTGCGCAGGCCGCCGCAGTCGGGGTAGTCGCAGTTGCACAGCCCGCCCAGATAGGGCGTGCCGAAGGTGTACACGCAGTGCACCAGCCCCCGTCGGTTCAGCGTATCGATGACCTCCTTCGCCTCGTCTGGCGCCAGGAAGTTCAGCCCGCCGCGATAGGTGTCTGGCCAGCGCTCCCACTTGTACATACCCGGCCCCATGCCTATGCAGGTGAAGTTATCCTCGTCCGGCAGGCCCCGCATCGAGCGGCGGCAGGCGCAGGTCATCAGGCCGATGGGGTACATGAACTCCAGGATCTGGTGCACTTCCTCGAGGGTCACCACCTGGCCGAAATGGATCGTCCAGGAGAAGTCCTGGGCCGCCTTGCGCAGGCGCTCCACCATCTCCAGGTCGCCCCGGTCGCGGGCCGCCAGGAACTCCTGGCTCACGCCCAGCATGCCGCCAGCGACCTGGGGGCCAGCCTCGACGCCGGGCGCCTCGACCTCCTCCTTGCGGATCTTGTACAGACGGCGAGCGTAGTTGGCCGGGTTCAGGTACCATCGCTCGAACCCCTCGCCGTAGCGTTCGCACCACATACACATGCTGCACCCTCCGCGAGGCCGCCAACCGACGGTCCCGCGACATCGACTATGCGGGGCAGGATGAGGCAACGGAATCAGGAAAAGTGTCTATTTGCCCTAACGTCTTTACCCTTGGCGGTGGCGGCTTTACGCCATGGGCGCAAGGGTGTAGGGTCAAAGGGTCAGGGGTCAGCGGCTAGACCTTGACCCTTGACCCCTGACCCCTGACCCATAGAGAGGACTGACATGGCAGGCATTCCGCTGGAGCCGATCGATTCCGTCGCCGTCACCACGCTCGTCGATAACGTCTCCGACATGTTGCTCCAAGACCAAGGGCCGGCCAAGCGCCTCGCCTTGGGCGACAGGAGGGCGCCCCGTGTCCCGGCCGCGTTCCTGCAGGGCGGCGAGACCGTCGACGCGCCTCGGGCCGAGCACGGGTTCTCGGTCCTGGTGACGATCGCCAAGAACGGGCGAGAGCACCGTGTCCTCTTCGACGCGGGCCTGACTCCGGACGGACTGGCGGAGAACATGCGCCGGCTGGACCTGTCGCCCAGGGACCTGGAGGCTATCGTTCTGAGCCACGGCCACTTCGACCACACGACCGGCCTCGACGGCATCGTCCGCGCTCTCGGCCGCCCGAACCTGCCGGTGATCATCCACCCCGAGTTCTGGAACCGCCGTCGCATCGCTATCCTCGGCCGCGAGCCGTTCGAGCTTCCTTCCACCAGCAAGTCGGCCCTGCGCGGCGCCGGATTCGAGATCATCGAGGAGAAGCGACCATCCTTCCTGCTCGACGGCTCCCTCCTGGTGACGGGAGAAGTGGACCGCACGACGGAGTTCGAGCGAGGCTTCCCCATCCACCAGGCCTTCCGCGGCGGGCAGTGGCAGCCCGACCCGCTCATCCTGGACGATCAGGCGGTGGTGGCGAACGTCCGGGACAAGGGGCTGGTGGTGATAACCGGCTGCGGCCACGCCGGCATCGTCAACATCCTGCGCTACGCCCGGAAGCTCACCGGCGTCGGGCGGGTGTACGCGGTGATCGGCGGCTTCCACCTAAACGGGCCGCTGTTCGAGCCGATCATCCCCGCCACCTGCCAGGCGCTGGCCGAGATGGCGCCTCAGGTCATCGTGCCGGCCCACTGCACCGGCTGGCGAGCCACTCACGCCCTGGCGGCCACCTTCCCCGACGCGTTCATCCAGAACAGCGTCGGCACCCGCTTCGAGCTGTAGCGCCGCCTCGCAGGGCGCCGTTCGGCGTCGTAGCGGCCGGGGTGTTGACTGCTATACCCATGGGGTACTCTGAAATTGATGCCTATCTACGAGTACGTCTGTTCGGGTTGTGGGCACCGCTTCGACAAACTGGTGCGGAAGGCTGCCGGCGAACCGCCCGAGGTCACGTGTCCACGGTGCCAGGAGAACCGCTCTAGGCGCATTTTGTCGGCCTTCTCGCTGGGGAGCCAAACGCCGTCGCCGGCCGCCACGAGCGCGCCGCCTGTGTTAGGCGGCGGTTGATTCCGGGAGGATCAGCCCACGATCGGGCGCCGCTTGCCACGCCCGCCCGAGCCCAATCTTCTGGCAGCTACGCCGCGGCTGCCGATCTGGTATACTTGCGTTGCCCGACGACCTTCGCCGCCCCTTCTTTGCGTGTCGCACCTCGGGTCCCCTTGGTGATCGGGGGAGAAGCACCAACGTGAAATGCCCAGCTTGCGCGGAGAATACCCCGGATAGGTGGCTTCCTTTGATGGTCGCGCATAACGCCGACGGCCAGCCCCTGAGCGCCCCTGCCGAATAGATAGAGGCTTACATAGAGCCCGAGCACACCTATGTCTGCGGCGTTGAGTGGATGCAATGTGCTAATTCGAAGTGCAGGCGAGTCGTCGTCCAGGTGCACGAGCAAGACGTATTCTGGAGTGGCGGTATGGGTACCGGACCAAGCCAGAAATGGCTCGCGGTACCGCGCCAAGCTGCGGGCCGGCAGGTCCATCCTCTCGTCCTCTCGTCAGACAAAGACCTGGCCGGCCTTTACGGCGAAGCGAGCCTTGTCTTGGACGTGAGTCCACGGGCGTCAGCGGTTCTTTCGCGGCGTGCACTTGCTGACCTGCTCAAGAAGTATGCTGGGCGGAATGAGTACGGATTAGCAGATCGGATTGATCAATTCAACAGGGACTCATCCCACCCGTCCGGTTTGCGCGAGAATCTGCACTACTTGCGAGAGATCGGCGATTTCGCCGCGCACACCCAGCAGGATGACCAAGCGAACATCGTCGACGTTGACGGGGAAGAGGCCGAGTGGACGCTCGACATCGTAGACCGGCTATTTGACTACTTCGTCGTAACGCCGGCACGCGATGCCGCGATGCGCGCCAAGATGGACGAGAAGCTTGGTGCGACTGGACGCAGACCCATCACGCCGGTTCAAGAGTCGGAGCCCGACGAGAAGCAAGGTGAGTGACGATCTGGGGTGATGGGCGAGTCGTCGACAGGCAAACGGAGAGGGCCTCCCGCCACCGGCGAGAGGCCCTTCTTGATTCGCCTGCTGTATGCGTCTACACCTTCGCCGTCTGGCTCAGCCGCGCCTCCGCCTCGCCGATGATCTCCCGCGTCTTGTCGATGACATCCGGGTTCACCGAGAGCGATGTGATTCCCCACTCGACCAGCTTTTGAGCTAGCTCCGGGTAGTCCGACGGCGCCTGCCCGCAGATAGAGGACGTAACGCCCCGCGCGCTCGCCGTCTTGATCAGCCGCTCCAGCGCCCACATGACCGCCTCGTTGCGCTCGTCGAACTCCTTGGCGAAGCGGGCGTTGTCGCGGTCGATGCCCAGCACCAGCTGCGTCAGGTCGTTGGAGCCGATGGAGATGCCGTCGATCCCCACGTCGATGAACTTGTCCAGGATGAGAGCGTTGGACGGAACCTCGGCCATCATCCACAGCTTGAAGTCCCGCGAGCGGGGCAGGCCCTCTTGCTCCATGACCTGCTTGACCCCCGCCAGCTCCAGCGGCGTCCGTACGAAGGGGATCATCACCCACAGATTGGGATGCTCCTTGCGCACCCGCTTAATGGCCTCGAGCTCCAGCCGGAAGACGTCGATGTCGCGGATGTAGCGAGAGGCGCCACGGTAGCCGATCATCGGGTTCTCTTCGAACTCCTCGTACTTCTCGCCGCCGCGCAGGTTGCGGTACTCGTTGGTCTTGAAGTCGGTGGTGCGATAGACCACGGGCCGCGGGTCGAAGGCGCGGGCGAACTTGAGCAGCCCCTCCGCCAGCTTCTCGATGTACTGCTCGGACCGCCCCTCGTCGATGGCCAGCCGTGGGTGCTCCCCGATCGCGGCCACGATAAACTCGGCCCGCAGCAGGCCCACCCCATCCACGTTACGACTGGCCACCACGTCGGCCAGGTCTGGTTCGGCCAGGTTCACATACACCCTGGTCCGCGTCTTGACAGTTGAAGCTGCGGCCCAGCGCTCCTTCTCCTTCTCGGCCCAGGCCAAGCGCGCCTCGGCCCGGCCTTCGTACACCTTGCCCTCCGAGCCATCCACCGTCACCACTTGGTCGTGGCGCAGAGTGGTGGTCGCCGAGCCGGCCCCCACCACACAGGGGATGCCCAGCTCGCGGCTGACGATGGCGGCGTGAGCAGTGCGGCCGCCGCGGTCGGTCACGATGGCCACCGCCCGCTTCATGGCCGGCACGAAGTCGGGGGTGGTCATCTCCGCCACCAGGATGTCGCCCTGGCGGACGATGTCGATCTCCGAGGCGCTGACCACGACCCTGACCGGGCCGGCCGCAACGCCGGGGCTGGCCGCGGCGCCGCTAAGGAGCAGCGGCGCCGTCTCCGCTGCCCCTTCCTCGCCCGCCACCCGCTGGTGGCCCAGCACCGTCACCGCGCGCGTCTGGACGATGAAGAGCTCGCCATTCTCCTCCGCCCACTCGATGTCCTGGGGGTTGCCGTAGTGCTCTTCCACCTGCTTGCCGATGCGCGCCAGCGCGACGATCTGCTCGTCGCTCAGCTTCTGCTGCGGGCGCAGCTCATCAGGGACCTCGGCCCACAGATTGGCGCGCTCGTGATCCGTGGCCTTCGGGTTGCGAACCAGCTGGCGCTCCTGCTCTACCACCTGTTTGGTCAGGATGCGGAGGCTCTCCTTGTCCACCCGGTAGTTGTCGGGCGTGGTCTCGCCGGAGACGATGGCTTCGCCAAGACCCCACACCGCCTCTATCTCGATCTTCGAGCGGTCGCCCGTATCCGTCTCGGCGGTGAACATGACCCCAGAGCACTTGGACTGGATCATTCGCTGCACGGGCACGGCGATGCTCACCGATAGGTGGTCGAAGCCCTTGTCGTGGCGGTAGAAGATGGCCCGCGCCTCGAAGAGCGACGCCCAGCAGCCACGCACTGCCTCCACCACGGCGTCCTCGCCGACCACATTGAGGAAGGTAGCCTGCTGGCCGGCAAAGGAGGCGTCGGAGAGGTCCTCGGCCGTGGCCGAGCTACGCACCGCCACCGGCCCGCCGCCCAGCTGGCGATAGGCCTCCTTGATGTCGCGGGCGATGTCCGCAGGCACGGGGACTGTGACCACGCGGTCCTTGATCTGCTGGGAGATCCTCTGGAGCTGGGCGCTGTCGTTGTAGTCGAGAGGCGCGAGGAGCTTCTGGATCATGGGTCGGAGGCCCGAGGCCTCGAGAAAGCGATGATACGTGTCGGCGGCAACGATGAACCCCGCCGGAACGGGGATCCGGGCTCTGGTCATCTCCCCGAGGTTGGCGCCCTTGCCACCGGCTATCGCTATGTCCTCCCTGCCCACGTCGGCGAACCAAACGATGGTGCGTTTGCCTTCTGCCATGTGAATCTCCTCCCGCCCCGAGAGGGGCCCAGTCCAGCGGAAAACCTTACCTATTATAGCATCGAATTGTGGCTCGACGCTCAGGCCGTTTGGCTAGACTCCGGTTACCCAATCGCTGTGCTAATGATAGACGCTCGCCACGCCAATTCGTTTCGCGCCAAGGCGAATTCCACTCCAAATACGATGGGGAAGGTCTCTTGGACCTTCCCCGGGCGCGCCCGCCGGGGCGCGCCCCAACGCCGCCTGGCTTCCAGCTAATGATATCGCCTCGGAGAAAGCTACCACAACACCCCTCGGCTCTGCATCGTCGGTTTCGGCCAAGGACAGCCGTCTACTCCACCGTCACCGTCTTGGCGAGGTTGCGGGGCTGATCCACGTCGCAGCCGCGCCGCACGGCGATGTGGTAGGCGAAGAACTGGAGCGGGATGGCCGTGAGCACAGGCATGAGCAGAGGTGAGGCCTGGGGCAAGTACAGAACATGATCCGCCTGGCGGGCCAGTTCCTCATCACCCTCGCTGCCCAGAGCGATCACCGTACCTCCCCGCGCCTTCACCTGCTCGATGTTACTCATCATCTTCTCGTACAGCCCATCCCGTACGGCGATCGCCACCACCGGCATCTCCCGGTCGATGAGGGCGATGGGGCCGTGCTTCATCTCGCCCGCTGCGTAGCCCTCGGCGTGGATGTAGCTCACTTCCTTCAGCTTCAGCGCCCCCTCCATCGCGATGGGGAAGTGCAGGCCGCGCCCAAGATAGAGGAAGTCGTCACAGCGGAAGAAGCCATGGGCCAGCCGCTCGTACTCCTCGTCGCGCTGGGTCACCCGGCCTACCAGTGAGGGCAGGCGGGCCAACGGGTCGAGGAGCCCCCTGACGCCGTCTCCTTCCACGACGCCCCGCTCCTGGGCCAGATAGCAAGCCAGCAGGTAAAGGGCAACGATGGCGGCGGTGAAGGTCTTCGTGCTGCAGACGCCGACCTCCAGCCCGCAGCGAGTATAGACAACGCCGTCAGCGATGCGGGTGGCCTGGCTACCCACCACATTGCACACCGTGATCTGGGGCGCCCCCTGGCAGCGGGCCTCGTTCATGGCGGCCAGGGTGTCCACCGTCTCCCCCGATTGGCCAACGGCGATGAGCAGCGTGTCGGGCCCCAGAAGCGCTCCCCGGTAGCGGAACTCCGAGGCGTTGTCGACCTCGGCCGGGATGCGGGCGATCTGCTCTATGTAGTGGCGGCCCACCATGGCGGCGTGCAGGCTGGTGCCCATGCCCACCAGCACCACCCGCTTGATCTTGCGCAGGCGCCGGCGGGGGATCGCCACGTCCTCCAGCACCAGCCGCGGCGGCTCGAAGAGGACCCGCCCGCGGATGGTGTCCAGGATGGCCTCCGGTTGCTCGCAGATCTCCTTGAGCATGAAGTGTTTGTAATTGCCGCGGGCAGCCGATACAGGATCGTACGGGACGGTCTGCGCTTCCTTGGCCACCGCCGTGCCGTCGGCGGTGAGATACGAGGCGCCGCAAGGGGTCAGGACGGCGATTTCCCCGTCGGCCAGGAAGGCGACGCGCTGAGTGTGGGGAAGGAGAGCCGGCAGGTCGCTGGCCAGGAACATCTCGCCCCGGCCGTAGCCCACCACCACGCCGCCGGCGTTGCCGACCCGCGCCGCCACCAGCTTTCCCGGCTCGCGGCGGCTGAAGGCCACCAGGGCGTGGGCGCCCTCCATCTGGAGCATCGCCTGGCCGACGGCTGCCTCGAGGCTGCTGCCGCGGTTCAGGTGCTCCTCGATGAGATGGGGGATTACCTCCGTGTCGGTCTCGGAGAGGAACGTGTGGCCCTGAGCGAGGAGCGCCTCCCTCAGCGCTCGACAGTTCTCGACGATGCCGTTGTGGATGACCACCACCTGACCACTGCAATCCTGGTGGGGGTGCGCGTTGATGTTGCTGGGGCGGCCGTGGGTGGCCCAGCGGGTGTGCCCGATGCCGAGCGAACCGGCCGGCAGGCCGTCGCGCAGGCTGGAGGTGAGGGCGGCCAGCTTGCCGACGCTCTTGCGGATCACAATCGCGCCGTCGGCGCCCAGGACGGCCAGCCCGGCGCTGTCGTAGCCGCGATACTGCAGGCGCTGCAACCCTTCAAGGAGGAGGGGCGCCGCCGGCCTGTCACCGGTGTAGCCGATGATGCCGCACAAGGATGCCTAGCCCTGCACCAACTCCTGGATTCGCCGCACCACTCCCTCCACCGCTGAATCGGGCGTCGAAGCGCCGGCCGTGACGCCCACGCGCTCTCGCCCATCGAACCAGCGGGCCTCCAATTCGCCCGCCGTCTCAATGTGATGCGTCTCCACGCGCTCTTGCTGGCAGACCTCGACCAGATGGCGGGTGTTGGCGCTGTTCCGCCCGCCGATGACCAGCATCAGGTCGACCCCCCGCGCCAGCTCCTGAGCAGCCGCCTGCTGGTTGGCGGTGACTCCGCAGATGGTGTTGATGACCCGCAGTTCGTTGATGTGGTCCAGGTGCTGGTCCAGCAAGCGCGCAACAAAGGCGGCGAAACGGGCCGGGCTCTGAGTAGTCTGGGAGATGACCGCGACCCGCGACGAGAGGTTCTCTGGAAGGGAATTCAGGGTGTCTTCGGTCAGGGCGAATCCCCGCTTGCCCGCCCAGCTCAGCACGCCCTTTACCTCGCGGTGCTCAGCATCGCCGTAGATCACGATGGTGAAGCCCTCGTTGGCCAGCTTTCGCGCCCAGCGCTGCGAGCGCGTCACGATGGGGCAGGTGGCGTCGATAACGTCCAGACCGCGGGCGCGCGCCTTCTCCAGGACGGTGGGCCCCACGCCGTGGGCGGTGATAGCCACCGACGCCCCGTTCACGCTCTCCAGGTTGCTGGCCACTTGGACGCCCTTCTCTCCCAGAGAGGATACCACCTGTGGGTTGTGCACAATAGGCCCCAGGCTCATGACCCGGCCTCCCTTGTCGGCGGCCTTCTCCATCATGTCGATGGCCCGCCGCACACCCCAGCAGAAGCCCATCTCCCGCGCCAGCAGGATCTCCACCACCACACCTACCTCCCAGGCCGAGCCATCCGCTCGGTTCTTTCCTTCGCTCTCGTTGCCAGTCCAGCGTAGGCCCCTCGATACGCCTCCGGCAACAGCGCCGCTATCTCCCTCATGATCCGCTCCGTGCCTTCCTCGGCCAGCTCGGTGGTCAGCCGCTGGCCGCGGGGCAGGGTGAAAGGCTGGCCAAAGGCGATGCGCACCGGCGTCCGCCGGAAAAAGGAGCGGGGCAGGCTGACCACTTCCGTGCCGCTCACCCCCACCGGCACGATGGGTACGCCGGTGCGCAGGGCCATGAGCGCCGTGCCCGGATGACCCTTGCCCAGGCCGGGTTGGCGGCTGCGAGTGCCCTCTGGGAACATGGCCAGCACGTGGCCACGGCGCAGCACCTTCTCCGCCCGCCGCAGGGAGCCGATGTCGGCCTCGAAGCGCCGTACGGGAATGCAGCCGTAGAGACCGTACAACGGCCCGATGACGGGCGTGCTCCAGAGCTCGATCTTCGCCATGAACACCAGCCGGCGCGGCACTTGGGATACCAGGAGAAGGGAGTCGGCGAGATTCAGGTGGTTGCAGGCCAGGATGGCCGGCCCGCTCCGCGGCAGGTTCTCGCGCCCGCTCACGTCCTTGCGCAGCCAGATGAACACGCACAGTCGGACGAACGAAGTCAGGAGCCAGTAGAAAAGCACCGTCAGCATGCCTTGCCCTCCGCCAGGGCCTGCACTCGCTCTACCACCTGCTCCTCGGTCAGGCCATCCGTGTCGATGATGACGGCGTCCTCCGCCGGTCGCAAGGGCGAGGTCTTCCGGCTGGAGTCGATGCTATCGCGGTGAAGGATGTTGCGCCGTACCTCCGCCAGCGAGACCGGCCGGCCCAGGGCGGCCATCTCCTTCCTCCGCCGCCGGACTCGCTCCTCCATCGATGCGTCCAAGTACACCTTCAGGTCGGCTCTGGGTAGAACCACGGTGCCGATATCGCGGCCGGCCATGACCAGCGCGATGCGTCGAGCCAATCGACGCTGGAGGGCCACCATGGACCGTCGGAGGGCCGGCGCGCGCGAGACCAGCGAGACGGCGGCCTCCACCTCCGGCCGCCGTAGCATGGGCGTCAGGTCCTCGCCATCCACCCAAATCGTGCACCGCTCGGGCGAGCCCGGCGCCGGCGGGCCCAGCTTTACGTCTACCTGCCGCGCCAGGCGACCCAGCGCCTGAGCGTCCTCGATATCGGTGCCGCGCTGGAGAGCCAGCCAGGTGAGGGCCCGGTACATCGCCCCCGTGTCCAGGAAAGGGTATCCCAACCGCTGGGCCAGCCGATAGCCCACGGTGCTCTTGCCAGCGGCGCTGGGGCCATCGATAGCGATGGTGCGGGGAAGACCCGCGTCCACGGCCCGCCGACGTGTTCTTGCCACGCCTATAGGTTACCGCAAACGCCTAGCGGAGGCGATCCCTCCGCCACCGCCGGTAGTAGACCGCCGTCCCAACCGCCGCCAGCGCCGGTACGGCCGCCAACCCGCCCAGGAGCCCAGCCGACAAGCCGCCGCCGTCTTGTTCCCCCGCTGGGGCTGCTTCTTTAATCGATGCCTCCGGCCTGCGCTCCCTGTACACGGCTGCGAGCTGCCTCACGGGCGCAGCGGGTGTAGCAACGCGCGTAGCCAGAGACGTGGCCGCAGGCGTGCTCGCGGCGCCCAGCGCTACCGGCGTGCGAGTGCCGGCGAGGGCTGTAGACATCGGCGACGAACGCGGCCGGCTGCTGCTGACGGCGGGCTCGATTGGGGCGACCTCTTCCGGCGCTGGGGTAGCCAGTGGGGAGCCGGGAGCGGTCGAAGTTGGCGTCGCGGCCCTTTGGCCGCCGACCGGAACGGCGGTCGCGGCAGGAGAGGCCGTCGGTTCGGGAAGTGCTGTCTCTTCGAAGCTCACCTCGTCGAAGTAGACGGTGGCCTGCGCCTCGCCCGCCGGCTCCAGCATCAGGCGGGCCTTAGCGCTGGCCGCCTCGGCCGGCGCAACGGCCGCGCCCGTGGTCAGAAAGCGGAACTGCGGAGCGTCATCCGCCAGGAGCTCGGTGGAGTCGGCGGTGCCGATGGCCTGGCCGCTGCCATCCGGGCTCGCATACCAGGAGAGGCGCAGGTAGGCAGCAGCCACCGCGGGATCGTCTTTGAGAGCATAGGCGCTGAGGACGTAGGCCTTTCCCCCTTGCACCGTCACCGTCTGGTAGACCCACTTGGTGGAACTGGTTTCGCTGCTGAAGGCAGCGGCAAACTGGCCCTGGAGGTGCATGGCGCTGGTCCGGAGCAGTTCACCACCGTACTTTCGCCAGAACGCCGGCACTGCGTCGGGGTCGGCATCTTCGAAGCCACCGTTCTTCAGCGACGCGCCCACAGGGATGGGCGTGGTTTCCCAACTGGAAGCAGTGGGCGAGGGATGCGGCGTGGCTGACGGCGTCGAGGCCGGCCGGTGAGCAGTTGGCGCAGCCGTCGGCGTGAAGTGAGGGCCGGCCGTGGGCGTGGGCGATGTCGTAGCCGACGGACTCGGCGTCTCAGTGGGGGTGGGCGGCCCGCTGACGGCGAAATCGTCCAGATAGACGGTGGCTTGCTCTTCCTTGATCACGATGCGCAGGCTGGCCGAGCGGGCGGTACTGGGCGATCTCGCATCCAGCGCCAGCCCATACCAGCCTCCCGCCTCCTCTAGTGCAACCATCGGCGAGTCATAGGGCATCCCCAGTGGATGGCTGCAACCGTCCTCGTCGTGCCATACGACAGCCAGATGAAGGGTGGACATCATGTCGCTCTCGCCCCGCGCGGCGTAGCCTCGGAACTCGTAGTCGGCAGCGGGCGCAACAGGCAGGCACTGCGTCACCTCGTGGCGCGGCTCGACGCTGTCGACGGCAAAGACGCCGGCATACGACCCGCTGCGGACGAGGGCGTCGCTGACCGCCAGCTCGCCGCCGTAGGCGGCCCAGCCGGCGGTGCCGCTTTCGAAACCACCGTTGGTGAGGAGATTCTGGTCCTGGGCGGCGATCCCCTGGGCCAAGAGCACTGCCAGGATGGCTGCCAGCAACCAGGAGACGGGCCAGACCATCGGCCGTCGCATTTCACCCTGCCTGGAAGAAGACTGCGCGGGACAAGCACCATTATGGGGCTGAGGTTAGGCTTGTCAACCGGAACAGAGGTGCTAGATCGCCCGCCGGAGGCGGGCGTTGGCGATGATGCCGGGGATGCGGCCTCGTTTGGCCACCGGCTTGCCCTCCACCTCCTTGATGTCGGCGGTGAAGTCGATGGGGTGGGCGCCGCTGATGTGGCTGCCCACGCCGAAACTGTCTACCGGCGCCCCTTCGGCGAGGAACTCACGGATGCGGTTTGGGGACACGCCGCCACTGACGACGATCTGGACGTGGCGGAAACCGGCCAGGTCCAGGCGGACGCGCGCCTCTTTCACGAGGTCGGGCGTCACCCCACCGCGCTCGCCGGGGGTGTCCAGGCGCACGCCCTGGAGGCGGTCGCCCAGGGCCTCGGCGACCTTCAGGGCCTCCTCCGGCTCGTCGTGGAAGGTGTCGACCAGGACGATGCGTGGCACCTCGGGTGGCATGTGCTTGTCAAAGGCCAGCGCCGCCCGCACCGTGTCGCCAAAGCAGAGGATCATGGCGTGAGGCATCGTCCCCGATGGCACCATGCCGGCCAGTCTGGCGCCCGCAGGCGTGGAGCAGGAGACGCAGCCGCCTACCGTGGCCGCGTAGTCCATGACGGCGGCCACCGCCGGGTGGACGTGACGGGCCCCGAAGCTGACGATGGGGATACCCTGGGCCGCCTCCACGCACTCGCGGGCGCCCGTGGCCCAGCCGCTCTCGTGAGCCAAGATGCCCAGGATCGCCGTCTCGTAGACGCCAAAGGAGAGATAGGGGGCCATGATGCGCAGGACGGTTTCTTTGACGCGAAAGGGCTCGCCCTCCGTCAGCGCCCACACCTCGGCGTCGGCGGGCAGCGCCTTGCGCAGGAGGGCCAGCACCTCGCGCATGCCGCAGAGGATGCCATCGCCGCTGGGGAAGACCTCCATGGTCACCCGCGGGTTGAGCCCCTCCTCCTCCATCACGCGCTGGGTGCGGAGGAAGTAGACGTCGGAGGTCTCGCCGGAGAGCACGTCGGGAGGTAGAGGAGCGGCCGCCTCGTTCACGGGGCGCTCTTCCTGCGCGCTTGTGACAGCCTGACCACTTTCGCCCCCAGGATCTTCTCCATGTGCTGCAGGGCGAAGCGGTGGGCCTCGGCGTCGAAGGTGGCCACGCAGTCGGCCGGCACCTCCACCGCGTAGTCGCGGTTGCGGGCGTCGGCCACCGTATGCATCACACAGATGTCCGTGCAGACACCCACCACGATGACCTTGGCGGGCCTCAGTTCTCGCAGGCGCTGATCCAGGTTCGTGTCGAAGAAGCAGCTGAAGCGTGTCTTGGGGATGATCTCACCGGCGAACTCCTGCAGGTCGGGGATGACCTGCGTCTCCTCGCTACCGCGGATGCAGTGGGGCGGGAACATCTGGAACTCGGCGTCATCTGGGGCGTGGTTGTCGCAGAGGAAGATGATGGACGACCCCCGGGCGCGCTCCTCAGCCAGCAGGCGACGGATGGGCTCGATGATCTGGCGGACGGGCTCGCCCACGTAGAGGGGATGACCCTCCACGCAGAAGCCACGCACCATATCCAGCACCAGCACCACGTTGGCCATTGGCCTCAACCCCTTCTAGCACCAAGGCGCAGCCCAAACGCCGCGCCTTGTCGCTGTGCACCTCATCGGCGGCCGTCAGCGACGCGGGGCGATCTTCTTAATGAATACGGTCTCGCGAAAGGCGTAGATGACCCCCGCCTCGTCCTCCGTCTCCTCTCGGCGCGCCGGCAGCCGCGTCGTCTTCTTGCTCGACGCGGGCCAGCGGAGGAGGGGGCGCAGCAGCAGCACGGGCAGGCGGACGGCGCGGCTGGCCAACACTCGCACTACGATGGGGAAGGCGGCGCTGAGGGCGAAGATGGCCGCGCCCTGGGCCATGGCCGGCACGAGGCTCCGGCTGACCGCGGGCACGTGGGAGCCGTTGCGGGCGGCGGGCAGGCGCACGTTGCGCAGAGTGGCGCCGCATTTGCCGCAGAAGTTGTCGTCCAGCGAGCAGAGAACGCCGCAGTTGGAGCAACGCATCGATTCTCTCCTACCTGCCTGCCGCTGGGCAGGCGGCCGTGGGTTCTAAGGTGGCCCCATTATAGCGTCCGTCCCTGGGGCGGACAACGGGCGGACACGGGAGTCGGATGTAGATAAGGTTAGCTTTGACCCGCGCTGCCAGCGGCAGTATTTGGCTGTCACCTAGGGAAAATGAGAGGCGTGGCGGGCCTGGAGTGCCTCGCGTGCCGGCAGCCCCGCGCGACAGCCCATGCGCTCCAGGCAGAAGCCGGCTGCCACGTGGCCCAGCGAGGAGCAGCGCAGCAGCGGCTCGCCCTGCAGATAGCCCCAGAGGAATCCGGTGGCGAAGGCGTCGCCGGCGCCGGTGGCGTCCACCACAGCCCCCTCGTGGGTGGGATGGGCCGCCAGCGCCCAGTGACCCTCGGCGTTGGCCATCCAGCACACGATGAGCGCCCCCGCCGTGCCCTGCGGCTCGGCCCTCATCCACGGCGGACGCTCCGTCCCGCCGCCGAAGGTCACCACCACCGTCCGGCAGCCCAGGGCCAGGAGGGCCTCGGCGGAAGCGGGAAGCGGCCGGCCCGTCAGCTCGCCCAGTTCCTCGGCGTTGGCGAATACGATCGTCGAGCGTGCGACCAGCTCCGTCAGGGCGTCCAGGCCGGCGTGGGCCCAGAGAGCGTCCAGCGAAAGGGCGAGGAGGGTTGCCTCCGGCAGAGCCGCGACCGCCGCCTTCTGCACAGCGAGAGGCACGTCGCCGGCGAAGGAGGAGACGACCAGGAGGCGGGCGTCAGCCAGATAGGCGGCGTCGATGTCGCCCGGCGCGAAGGAGGCGTTGGCGCCAGCCTGCACGTACATGGCCCGCCGCCCCATCGCGTCGGCGAAGGCGAAGACACTGCCGGTGGGCTCGCCCGCCTTGCGCGCGATGCGGCTGGTATCGACGCCCACTTCGGCGAAGGAATCGAGCACGATCTCGGCGTCCTGGTTGCCGACGGCGCCCATGAAGCCGCAACGCAGGCCCAGCTTGGCCAGGCCGTAGACGGTGTTGGCCGAGCTCCCGCCGGCGGCGGTCGTGGTCGCCTGGATCAGCTCCGCACCGTCGGTGACCACGCGGGGCACGCTGTAGATGCGGTCCACGTTCAGGGCGCCGAGGCCGATGGCGTCGAAGGAGGGCATGTCTATCCCAGGGCCGCTGCTGCCTGGCGCACGAGGCGGCGGAAGCGGGCGTGCACCTCGACGGCCTCGGCGATATCCTCGCCGGCCAGCCAGTGATAGTGGGGCCCGTCGGCGTCGGGCGCCTTCGCTTCGCGCGATATGAGCTGGCGCGCGCCCTCGATGTCGCCGTCCTCCCACGCCCGAACCAGCGGCAGGGCGTCCGCCAGGGACAGCGAGGCGACGCCGGCGTTGCCGCACTCCAAGGCGTAGCGGTTGCCGTTGAATACCGTGGCCAGGCCCTTGGCGTCGCGCACGCCGGTCAGCACGGCGTTGTCGGTGATGCTATCGCCGACCACCACCCAGCGGGAGAGATCGGGCTGCCAGGCCGCGGCGAACTGCTCGAGGGCGCGCACCTTGCGCTTGCCGCCCACCGGCTTCACGGCGGCCACCGCCTGCCCCAGCGGCGTGCCCGGCAGTTCCTGCCAGTAGAATGCCTCCAGCAGTTCGCGCAGGCGGCCTTCATCGCGCTCGATGTCCAGCCCCAGCAGCGCCGTCTCCACCCGGTCGACCGCCGCCATGTCGGCGTCGCCCAGGCGAGCGCCCAGCTCGTCGATGGGGAAGCCGGTGCAGGCCACCCGGTCGGCAGGCAGCCCCAGGCGCTGCGTCAGGCACCGGGCGTACTGCTCGTAGGTCGTGGTGATGCAGCACACCTGGTAGCCGCTGGCGGCCAGGCGTTCCACGGCCTCGCGGGCCCCCTGGATCAGCGGCGCACCCTCGGCGAGGCGCCGGATGTCGGCCGCGCCCAGGCTGTGGCGCAAGAGGAAAGGGACGATGAGGGCCAGCGTATCGCCGGGCTCGTAGTCCGGGCGGCCGGCGAGGGCGAGGATGTCGTCGTAGCGGCTGATGGCGCGAAATACCGCGTGACCGCCGCGGAACAGGCCCATGAGCTCGAAGGCGGCGTCCTGCGAGGTGAGGGGGCCCTCCAGGTCGAAGGCGATGCAGCGCTGGGGGTCGTCAGCCATGCCCTAGGACCTCGCTCCCACCAGGCGCTCGATCTCCGCCGTCAGGTCGCAGGCGGCGATGGGGTGGCCACCGGCGTCGACCACGCCACCCCCCTCGATGCGCACCTTGCCATCGGCAAAGGTGCGTACGGTCGCCACTACTAGGGGCAGCTCTCGCATCACCCCCTGGCGCCTGATCTCGCAGAAGAGGCGGTTCGCCTCGCCCTCCTCCGCTCGCACCCGCTCGACGCCTTGGCCCTCGATCTGCGCCCACAGCGGGTCGAAGGCCGGGCCGTGGATGCTGTAGGTGCAGTAGGTGACGGGCGGGCCCTGGTCGAGGTCGCCGGTGACCAGATGCATCATGACGCCCGCCTGCGCCGACCGCCGCTCAATGAGCTGCCAGATGACGTCCTGCCAGGTGCCGGTCGGTCCCCCGGGCGCCGCCGGGTGCAGGTTTAACAACGGGTAGCGCCGCCAGATCTCGTCCGTCACGATGAGCATGTAGCCGGCCAGCACCCCCAGGTCGAACGGGTGCGGCTCCAGCGGGCGCAGGACCGCGCGGTCATAGTCCAGCCGCCAGGCCGGCGGGGCCTCGCAGGTGGCGTGCGGCTCGCCGTGCTCCTGGCGGAAGCGGCGGCTGGACAGGCGGAGGAGAGGAATGCCGTATCCCTCCACAAGGTCGAAGAAACGGTCGCTCTCTTCGTCCTCCGCCCGCTCGCGGTTGCTGAAGACGAAGGCAATGCGGGCCTTCAGCTCGCCGCGCTGGATGGCTTGCCAGGCAGTTCGCAAGAGATCGCGGGCCGCCGCGTCGCGCCCGGTGGAAAACCAGCCGATGGTGAGCAAGGCCTCTCCTCAGGATCCCCGCGGTATCGCCACCGGGCGCCAGCCGAGGCGACGGCGAATGGCCGCCCAGCGACTGAACAGGTGCACCAGCGGGCTGGACGTGTGCCCCATTACCTGCCCCTCTCGCAGGGCCTCCACGAACTCGTGCGGCCCCTCGAACTCGGGCATCTCCACGTAGGCGCGGCCGACCTCCCAGGCCGAGTGGGCATCGCTGCCGGCCGATGCCGGCAAGCGGTGCTCGGCAGCGAAGCGGGCCGCCCGCTCGTTGTCGTGGCGAAAGGCGACGCGGGCGTTGAGCACCTCGATGGCGTCCACCTGAGGCAAGATGCGCTCCAGCGCCTCCTCGCGCAGGTGGCCACGGAAGTTATCGAACGGGTGAGGCACCAGCACCAGTCCGCCCTGCTCCTTGATGCGCCGCACCGTCTCCTCCGGGCTGAGGCCGCTGGGCACCTCCTCTCGCAGGAAGAGCCCGATGATCTCCCCCTCACTGCTGCGCACCTCCTCGCCGATGATCACCGTGAACGGCGCCAGCTTCTGCACGGCCAGGGCGCCGGCGATGTTGTTGTGCTCGGTGACGGCCACGCAGTTGACCCCCCGCTTCTGGCAGGCCTGCACATACTTCTCGGGCGAGGTTAGGGCGTCGGGCGAGAAATACGTGTGGGTGTGGAGGTCAGCCTTCAGCAAAGGGCTCTTCCTCCTCGGGGTAGGGCGGCAGCTCTTCGCGCAGCGAGCGGTCGGCCCCCTCCTCGCGATAGGCGGCGAACGTCTCCTGGAGGCGCGTCACCCGCAGCTCCGCCTGGTCCAGCATCTGCTGGCAACGCTGCGCCAGCTGCATGCCCTCCTCGTACAGGGTCAGCGCCTCCTCCAGGGGAAGGCCGCCCTGCTCCAGCTTGGCCGCCGCCTCCTCCAGGCGATGGAATAGCTCTTCGAACGACTCGTTGGGGTCAGAAGCCATACTGCCGCGATACCTCCACCGGGAAGCTGCCGTCGCTCACCTGCACGTCCAGGCGATCGCGCGCTTTCACCTGCCCCACGTTGACCACCACCCGCTTGTCCGCCCGCCGCTGGACGATGGCATAGCCGCGCGCGAGCGTGCCGCGCGGGTCCAGAGAGCGAAGCTGGATGGCGCGGGCGCTGACCTGCTCGCGCCGGCGCCTGATCGCCTCCACCGCACCCGCTGCGGCACTTCGGAGCAGGCCCGCGACCCGGTCGCGCTGGCGGACGACCTCCGGGGCGGAGCGGCGCAGGTGCAGGGCGGTGCGCTCCACCTCGGCTCGGCGGCGCGCCACCTGGCCGGCCAGCCAGCCGGAGATGCTGACCTGGTGGCCCACCAACTGGCGGGCGATGTCCGCTCGGTCGGGCACCACCAGCTCCGCTGCCGCGGACGGCGTGGGCGCCCGCCGGTCGGCCACGTAGTCGGCGATGGTGTAGTCGGTCTCGTGGCCTACCCCCGAGACCACCGGCACCCGGCTGGCGTAGATGGCCCGTGCCACCACCTCCTCGTTGAAGGGCCACAGCTCCTCCACCGAGCCGCCACCGCGGGCGAGGATGATGACGTCGATGTCCGGCAGGCGGTTGAGGGCGGCCAGGGCATCGACGATGCCCGGCGCCGCCTGGTCGCCCTGGACCGGCGTCGGCGCCAGGACGATCTCGGCCAGCGGCCAGCGCCGCCCAACGATCTGGCAGATGTCGTGGAATACGGCACCGGTGGGCGAGGTGACGACGCCGACAAGCTGGGGGAAAGCGGGCAGCGGCCGCTTGCGGGACGGCTCGAACAGGCCCTCCTCCTCCAACTGCGCCTTCAGGCGCTCGAACTGGGCCTGCCAGATGCCGACGCCCGCCGGCTGAAGGAAGTCGACGTTCAGTTGCAGCTCGCCGCGCCTCTCGAAGAAGGAGATGCGGCCGTGGGCGACCACCTGGGCCCCGTTCTCCAGGACGATGCCGCCGCCGTACCCCCGGCGGAACATCACGCAACGCACCTGGGCGAACTCGTCCTTGAGGGTGAAGTAAGTGTGGCCAGCGGTGGAGCGCGACAGATTGGAGACCTCGCCGTCCACCCAGAGGTCGGCCAGATGGAGGTCGGTCTCCAGGAGCTCGCGCAGGTACGCGGCGAGCTGGCTAACGGAATAGGGTTCTATCATGTGTTGGACCTAGCTAGATCCACCCCAACAGGCCGGCAAAGACGCCGATGCCCGTAAGGTCGATACCATAGATGACAAGCACCGTTGCGATTTTGTTTCGTATCTTCTCCATATCATACACCCAGAACGACATCGCCATGAAGGGGAGGTAGCCCACGAGGAAGATGAGGGCGACGTTTGGGAAATTCCACCAGGGGTATTCCCACACGAGGACGCCCGCCCTGTTCAGCAGCACCTCGACAACCACACAGAAGATGGCGTTGGTGGCGGCAAAGAGCCAACGGTTGGGGACCGCCAGGATCTTGAGGTTCTTGTCCGCTGGCAGCATCTTGGTGAAGATCACGCCGGCAACAGCGAACATGGCGCTTATCTCAATGGTGAGCCCGACGAAGATCAGGTAAGCAGTGTGGCCGGGCGTAGTCCATACGGCAGACCGGTCCGTAATGTGCAATACCAGGGCATTCCAGGTCTCGTTGAACAGGTCCATGCCGTAGAAGGCCAGCCCGGCGAAGATGGCGCTCCAGTTTCGCCGCTCGACCTCGACGGCGTAGACGTACAGGACAAAGGCTAGGAGAGCGATGACGTACCACTGGAAGAGACTCGCGTCTCTGAGGATCTTGAGGGCCTGCTGAGAAGCTTCAGTCACTCTGCTATCTACCTGGTTTCTGCCGATGGATTCGGCAGGGAGACCCGCCCAATGCCGGGCCGCGCACAGATCGGCTCCGGCTCACGCCTTCCCCAGGTACTCGGCGCTGCGGGTGTCCACCTTCACCCGGTCGCCTGTGTTGATGAACAGTGGCACCTGCACGATAAGGCCCGTCTCCAGCTTGGCCGGCTTGGTGCCCCCCTGAGCCGTATCGCCGCGCACCCCGGGGTCCGTCTGCGCCACCGCCAGCTCCACCGCCGCCGACAGCTCGATGCCGATGGGCTGGTCATTGTGCGTCAGCAGGTCGCAGGTGGCGTTCTCCGTAAGGTAGTTGATGGCGTCGCCTAGCTGCGCCGTGTTCAGGGCGATCTGGTCGAAGGTCTCCGTGTTCATGAAGTAGTGCAGGTCGCCGTCGGCGTAGAGGTACTGGGCCGGCTGGCGCTCTACCCGCGCCCGCGCGAACTTGGTCCCCGCCTGCACCGTGCGGTCGATGATGTGGCCGGCGCGGACGTCCTTCAGTTTCATCCGCACCTGGGCGCTGCCGCGGCCCAGCTTCAGGTGGTTGAACTCCAGCACCTGATAGAGAACGCCGTCGATCTCGATGGTTATGCCGCGGCGCAGGTCGCCCGTGTCGATCATGATCCCTCACTCCAGGCTAGATGAGACCGCCTGCCTCATGTCAGCTCGCTTACCAGGATGCCCAGCGCCAAAATCCCGCCGAAGACCAGGCCGAACTGGGCGGTTTGCTGGGGCAGGAAGGCCAGCGCTCGCCGCAGCTCGTCGCCCCGCACCATGATCTGGCGCGCCAGGCGCAGGCCGAGCGGAATGGTGGCGATGGGCAAGAGCACCCAGGGCGAGACGGCGGCCGCCAGGCCGGCGGCGAAGGCGTACGGCCCCAGCAGCAGAAACCAGTACATGTAGCGCGAGCGTTCCGGCCCCAGGATCTGGGCCAGGGTGCGGCTGCCTACGCGCCGGTCGCCCTCCGTGTCGCGGTAGTTGTTGGAGAAGAGGATGGCAATGCCGTGCATTCCCATGGGGATCGAGAAGAGGAACGGCAGCCAGCCCAGCTCCCCCGTCTGCACGAAATAGGCGCCCAGCACGGTCAGCGGCCCCAAGGCAGTGAAGATGCCGACCTCGCCCAGCCCCACGTACTTGTAGCCCAGAGGGTCGGCAGTGTAGAAGACGGCCAGGGCCATGCCGGCGGCGCCCAGCGGCAGGATCTCCCACCCTTTCGCCCAGGCCAGATAGCCGCCGAGGCCACAGGCGATGACAAACACGGCCGCGCCGAAGGCCAAGACCTGTCGCGGCTCGAGAACGCCGTCTACCAGGGTGCGATCGTCGCAGTCGCGAGCGCTGTCGGCGCCGCGCCGAAAGTCGAAGTAGGTGTTCACCAAATTGCCGCCGGCCTGGAAGCCGATGCCGCCCACGAGAGCCAGCAGCAAGGCCGGCACCTCGAAGAAGCCCTCTCGATAGGCCAGAGCGGTCCCCACCAGCACGGATACCGTCGCGGCGGGCAGGGACCAGGGCCGGGCGGCGAAGAACCAGGCCCGCCAGCCGCGCAGCACCTCCGCCTCGCCCGCCAGGAGCCAGTCGTCGCCGCGGCGGGCCAACGTGACGTGGGGGTAGATGCCGGCGGGCCGGTCGGAGACGGCCAGCCGCTCGCTGATAATACGCACGATCACCAGGCCCGGCACCGTCGCCACGAAGTCCCGAAGCTGCGGTTGTTTGCCGCACATCACGTCGAACAGGGCCGGGTTCTCCTCCGGCGGGCCGATGACGTAGGCCGTGCCCGAGCCCTGGAGGAAGCGGTCGGGCGTCTGGCGGGCTATCGTGAAGGCGGCCCGATGATTGCGCTTCAGGTTGGTCATGGTTCGGTCGCTGCTCTCCACGAGGCAGAGCAGATCGAACCCGGCCTCCAAAAAGTACACGGTGGCGCACCAGGGCCCCTGGTCGCCCTGGGTAGCCATGCTCATGACGGTGTTCTCCCGGAGGACCTGGGCCACCTTCCCTTCGATGACTGCGCGGTCCCCGATCATTTCTCTTTCCCGCCAGCGTTGCCCAATGCCGGCCCTAGATTGGAGGAGATCGCCGGCCTCACAGCAGATCGCTTGCCAGGATGCCGAGCGCCAGCAGCCCGCCGAAAAGGAGGTTGAGTTGGGCGGTCTGCTGGGGCAGAAACGCGAGTGCCCGCCGCAGCGCCTCGCCGCTGACGTTGATCTGGCGCGCCATGCGCAGGGCCACGGGGATGGTGGCGATGGGCAAGAGCGCCCACGGCGAGACCGTGGCCGCAAAGCCGATGACGAAGGCATAAGGGCTCAGCAGCAGGAACCAGTAGCCGTAGCGCGACCCCCGCTGGCCCAGGAACTGGGCCAGGGTGCGGCCACCGGCGCGACGGTCGGCCTCGGCGTCGCGGTAGTTGTTGGCGTGGAGAATGGCGTCCACCAAGAGGCCGAGAGGGATGGAGAAGAGCAACGGCAGCCAGGCCAACTCGCCCGTCTGCACGAAATAGGCGCCGACCACCAGCAGCGGCCCGAAGGCGACGAAGATGCTGGCGTCGCCCAGGGCCAAGTACTTGAAGCCCAAGGGCTCGGCGGTATAGAAGACACCCAGCGTGAGCCCGGCAGCGCCCAGAGCGAGAAGCTGCCAGCCGCTCTCCCAGGCCAGATAGCCGCCGATGCTGCCACCGACCAGGAAGCAGGCCGCCGCGAAGGCTAGGACTTGGCCTGGCTCGAGCATGCTATCCACCAGGGTGCGGTCATCGGAGTCGCGCGCGCTATCGAGGCCGCGCCGAAAGTCGAAGTGGGTGTTTACCAGGTTGGCGCCGGCGTGGAAGCAGAGGCCGCCCACCAGGGTTAGCAGAAAGAGAGGCAAGTCGAAGAAGCCGTCGCGCTGGGCCAGAGCCATGCCCACGAGCATGGGCATGAGAGATGCGGGGAAAGACCAGGGGCGCAGACCGAAGAACCAGGCCCGCGGCCCCTGTAGCACGCCCGCCTCTCTGGCCAGAAGCCAGTCGTCGGCGCGGCGGGCCAGCGTGACGCGGGGGAAGATGCCGGCGGGCAGGTCAGAGAGAGCCAGACGCTCGCTGACGATGCGCACGATGACCAAGCCCGGAATCGTCGCCACAAAGTCCCGCAGCTGAGGCTGCTTGCCGCACATCACGTCGAACAGGGCGGGGTTCTCCGCTGGCGGCCCGATGACGTAGGCGGTGCCCGAGCCCTGGAGGAAGCGGTCGGGCGTCTGGCGGTTCATGCTGAACGCCACCCGATGGTTGCGATTCAGGTTGGACATGCTTCGGCCCCGGCTTTCCACCAGGCACAGCAGGTCGAACCCCTCCTCCACGAAGTACACCGTGGCGGACCAGGGCCCTCGGTCGCCCTGGGTAGCCATGTTCATGACGGTGTTCTCTTGGAGAACCTCCGCCACCTTCTCTTCGATGAGCGTTTTGTCCTGGATCATGTCCCCCTCCTTGGCCCTAGAGGGTGCTGCTCTTGGGCGCGCGGGTCAACACCCGCAGCCGCCCGTTCTCCATCACCGCCATGTCCTCGATGCGCACGCCGCCCCAGCCGGTGACGTAGATGCCCGGCTCGACGGTGAAAACCAGGCCCTCCGCCAGGACGTCCTTGGACGTGCGAGCCAGCCGGGGCGCCTCGTGGACTTGGAGGCCGACGCCGTGGCCGAGGCCATGGCCGAAATTCTCGCCGTACCCCGCCTCGGTGATGATGTTGTGCGCCGTCAGGTGCGCCTCCTCGCCGGACATTCCGGCCCGGATGAGGGCCTCCGCCGCCTCCTGGGCAGCCAGGACGATATCATAGATCTTCTCGAACTGGCCGTCGGCCTTCCCCAGGACAAACGTGCGACTGAGGTCGGAGCAGTACCCGTCAATCCGCGCCCCCATGTCGATGATGACGGGCTCGCCCGCCTCGATCCGCTTCTCCGGGCGAGGGTAGGCGTGGGGCATCGCCGCCCAGGGGCCGGCCGCGACAATTGTCTCGAAGGCAACGCCGCCGCCGTGCTCCCGCACGTACTTCTCGATCTCCCAGGCTACCTGCGTCTCCGTCCAGCCCGGCTCGATGCGGCGGGTCACCGTCTGGAAAGCCTCGTCGGCCAGGTCCACAGCCCGCTGGATGGCGGCCAGCTCCTCGGCGTCCTTCACCGCTCGTAGCTGCTCTACCAGCGACGGCGCTGCCAGCAGCCTGGGCCGATCGGCGGCGGGCATGGCCTTGACGGCCTTGGTCATGGCCTGGTAGGTGGCCACCGTGATATCGCCCGCATCGAAGCCAAGCTTCTTGCCCACCAGGCCCGCCGTGCCCACCAGCGAGGCGAACCAGGTGTTCAGAGGCCCGTTGGCGGGGAACTGCGTGAAGTCCGGCGTCTGTTGCCGCGCTTGCTCATAGTAGCGGAAGTCCACGGCGATGAACGCCGCGTCCGCCGTGATGAGCAGGGTGCCCATGGAGCCGGTGAACCCCGACAGGTAGCGGCGGTTGGCGCCCACGCTCTTGAAGGTGTCCTCCACCGGCGCGCTCACCAGCAGGCCGTCGAGGCCCACCTCCGCCATCTTCGCCCGCAGCCTGGTCAGGCGCTGGTTCACGATCCCTGCCCCACTAGCGCCGCCAGAGCCTCAAGCGCGAGGATGTAGCCGCGCCAGCCCTGGCCGGCGATCTGTCCCTGAGCGATATCGGCGATGACCGAGCGGCGGCGGAAGCGCTCGCGGGCGTGGATGTTGGAGAGATGCACCTCGATGAAGGGCAGCCCGCAGCCCTCCAGCGCGTCGCGTAGCGACAGGCCGTAGTGGGTCAGCGCGCCCGGGTTGATGATGATGGCCTGGGCCTCCTCCGCTTCCGCCTGGAGGAAATCGATGATCGCCCCCTCATGGTTCGACTGGAAGGCCCGCACTTCGATGCCAAGCTCGCCTGCCCGGTGCGCTACCCGCTCCTCGATCTCCGGCAGCGTGAGGGAGCCGTAGACCTCCGGGCGCCGCTTGCCCAGCGTGTTCAGGTTAGGACCGTTGATAAGAAGGAACCTCACGGCCCTGAGCCTTCTTCTCGTCCCCGGCGCCGCATCCGCTGCACGTTCTCGGCGGCCTCGCGGTAGCGGCGGCGCTGCTCTTCGTCGCTGACGTGGGTGTAGATCTGGGTGCTGGTTGCCCTGGCGTGACCGAGAAGCTCCTGCACCACGCGCAGATCAGCCCCGCCGTCCAGCATATGGGTGGCGAAGGTGTGGCGCAACAGGTGGGGGAAGACCCGCTCGTCCAGGCCCGCGCGCAGCGCGCAGCGCCGCAGCAGGAGCTGTACCGCCCGCGCCGAGAGCCGTCCGCCCTGCTTGTTCAGAAACAGGGCCCGCTCCTGCGGCCGGTGCAGCAGGGCTGGCCGAGCCTGCTTCAGGTACCACTCCAGGGCGGCCGCCGCCGACCGACCCATGAGGGCGACACGCTCCTTGTTTCCCTTGCCCAGCACGCGCACCTGGCGCTCGCCAAGGTCGACATCGCGGGTATCCAGGCCCACCAGCTCGCTCAGGCGCAGGCCGGCGGCGTAGAACAGCTCGACGATGGCCTTGTCGCGCAGGTCCTTGGGCTCGTTACCCTGCATCGCCGCCAGGATACTCAGCACCTGGCTTGTGGTGAGGAAGCTGGGCAGCCGTCGCGGCTTCTTGGGCCCACGCACGCCAAGCAGCGGATCCCGCACGACGCGGCCCTGACGGGCGAGGAAACGATAGAACGAGCGGATTGTGCTCACCTTGCGCACGATGCTCGCCGCCGCCATTCCTTCCGCGCGCAGCTCGGCCAGGTATCGCCGCAGGACCAGGCGGTCGACGGCGGCGATGGCGCAGCCCTCCCGTTCCTCCAGATAGCGGAAGAAGGCGCGCAGGTCGCCCCGGTAGTTGCGCAGAGTGTAGGCCGAGAGGTTGCGCTCCGCCTGGAGGGAACGAATGTAGGCCTCGAGCAGGTCCTCGCCCATGCCGTCCTACGCCCTCGCGCCTGCCGGGGCCTCCTGCGGCAGCTCACCCCGCCACGAGCACTGGAGGCACCTCGCCTTGTCGCGCCCGCTGGCGGTCAGCAGCCCGCCGCACTGGGGACAGGCGACGGCCAGCGGCCGGCTCCAGGTAACGAACCGGCACTTGGGGTAGTTGGCGCAGCCGTAGAAGGCGCGGCCGCGGCGGCTGCGCTTCTCGACAAGATCGCCGCCGCACTGGGGACAGTGAGCGCCGGTCTTCAGCGGCCGCGTGCCCTTGCACTGGGGATAGCGGGAGCAGGCGAGGAAAGGCCCGAAGCGGCCCTCTCGAGCCACCATGGGCGAGCCGCACTCCGGGCACGGCTCGTCGCTGACGGGCAGGGCCTCGCCTTCGCCCTCCAGCGAACGGGTGTTGCGGCACTCGGGGTAGCCGGAGCAGGCCAAAAAGCGTCCGCGCCGGCCCCAGCGAATGACCATCGGCCGGCCGCAGAGGTCGCACACTTCGGTCGTCTCCTGGCGGACGGGAGGCGCGTCGGCGGCCGCAGCGAGGGCACGGACCAGCGGGGTGTAGAACTCCTCGATGACCGGCTGCCACGGCCGCTCGCCCCGGGCGATCTCGTCCAGTTGTTCCTCCATCTCCGCGGTGAAGTTCACGTCCACGACATCCGGGAAGTAGGTGGTGAGCAGGTCATTCACCACCATCCCCAGCTCCTGGGGCCGCAGGCGGCCGCCGACCTTCTCCACGTAGCCCCGTTGCTGCACGGTGCCCAGGATGGGGGCATAGGTGCTGGGCCGGCCGATGCCGTTTTCCTCCAGGGTGCGGATCAGGGAGGCCTCGGTGTAGCGGGGCGGCGGCTCGGTGAAGTGCTGCTCCGGGAAGAGGCCCAACAGCCGCAGCGCATCGCCGAGGGTCAGTGGTGGCAGCGGGTTCTTGCCCACATCCTCCTCCTCGCCCTCGTCCCGGGACTCGACATAAAGCTGACGATAGCCGGCGAAGGCGAGCTGGGTGTTGGTGGCGCGCAGGAGGTAGACGTCGCCGTGCGGGCGGAGGGCTTGGCCCGAGCCGGACGAGGCGGTGTCGCCTCGATGTCGACGGTGGTGACGTCGTAGCGGGCGTCGGCCATCTGGCTGGCGACCATCCGCTGCCAGATGAGGGTGTACAGCCGGTGCTGGTCGCGTGACAGGAAGGGGCGCAGCGCCTCCGGCTCGCGATAGGTGGAGGTGGGGCGGATGGCCTCGTGGGCCTCCTGCGCTCCCTTGACCTTCTTCTTGTAGACGCGCGCTGAGGGCGGCAGGTAGTCGGCACCGAACTTCTCGGCGATGTAGCGGCGAGTCTCCTCGCGCGCCGATTCCGCGACCTGGGTGGAGTCGGTGCGCATGTAGGTGATGAGGCCGACCTCGCCGCCGCCCCCCAGGGGCAAGCCCTCGTAGAGCTGCTGGGCGATGCTCATGGTGCGCTGGGCCGAGAAGCCCAGCCGCCGCGACGCCTCCTGCTGGAGAGTGCTGGTGATAAACGGGGGCAGGGGCCGGCGCACCTGCTGTTTCTTCTGGACGGAGGCCACCCGGTAGGCAGCCTTCTCCAGCAGGGCGACGATGCGGTCGGCCTCGGTCTGGCTGCCGATCTCCAGCTTCCCCCGCTTGCCGGCCAGGCCGACCAGGCGGGCACGGAAAGCCGCCGAGGGCCCGGCCACATCCGGCTGGAGCTCGGCCTCGATGCTCCAGTACTCCTCGGGGACGAAGGCCTGGATCTCCCGCTCGCGGTCCACCACCAGCCGCACGGCCACCGACTGCACCCGTCCGGCGGAGAGGCCAGGCCGCACCTTCTTCCACAGAAGGGGGCTTATCTTGTAGCCGACCAGCCGGTCCAGGACGCGCCGGGCCTGCTGGGCGTCCACGAGCGGCATGTCGATGTCCCGCGGGTGGCGGAAGGCCTCGCGCACCGCCTCGGGGGTGATCTCGTGGAAGACCACCCGCCGCAGCGACGAATCGTCCAGGTCGGTGGCCTCGGCCAGGTGCCAGGCGATGGCCTCGCCCTCGCGGTCGGGGTCAGTGGCCAGGAAGACCGCATCGGCCCGCTGGGCAGCGGTCTGGATGTCCTTGACCACCTGTCGCTTCTCCTTGGGCACGACATAGTAGGGCTCGAAGTTGTGCTTGACGTCCACCCCCAGGGCGGATTTCGGCAGGTCGCGCACGTGACCGATGGAGGCCTTGACCTCGTAGGTTCGGCCGAGGATGCCGGCTATTGTCCTGGCCTTCGCCGGCGATTCCACGACCACCAGACTCTTGGCCCCGTCCCGGCGGGCGGGCGGGCTGCGTTTAGGCACCGGCCTCACGCTCCATAGACGGCACCGGCCTCACGGGCCCGCACGTAGCTCATCGAGCCCATCTGGCGCACGAGGCCCTTCAGCTCGAGCATCGCCAGGGCGCTGCTGACGGTGGCTATGGGCAGGCCGCTGCGCCGCCTGACCTCGTCGATGTGGATGGGCTCTGTGGAGATATGCTGCAGAAGCTGCTGCTCCGTATCGTCAGCAGGGATAAGGGCCTTCATCTCCAATTGCTGGGGGACCATGGTCAGGTTCAGCTCTTCCAACACGTCCTGGGCGTTCTGTACCAGCTTGGCCCCCTCCTGGATGAGCTGATGGGTGCCGCGGCTCTGCGGCGAGAAGACGCTGCCCGGCACGGCGAACACCTCGCGGTTCTGTTCCAGGGCCAGGCCGGCCGTGATCATCGCCCCGCTCTTCATGTCGCCCTCCACCACCAGCACGCCCAGGCTGAGGCCGGACATGATGCGATTGCGGCGGGGGAAGTACTCGCCGCGCGGCTGGGTGCCCAGGGGGTAGTCGCTCACCAGGGCGCCCGCCTCGCGCACCTCCTGCGCCAGCTTCAGGTGCTCAGGCGGGTAGACTATGTCCAGCCCGCAGGCCATGACGGCAACCGTGCGGCCGCCGCACTCCAGGGCCGCGCGGTGGGCGATGGCATCGATGCCGCGGGCCAGCCCGCTGACGACGGTGATGCCCTGCGTCGCCAGGTCCGTGGCCAGGTGTTCGGCCACCTGCCTGCCGTAGGGGGTAGGCCGGCGCGTGCCGACCACAGCAAGCGCCCACTCGTCGGCGTCCGTCAGCTCGCCGCGAACGTAGAGAACGGGAGGCAGGTCGTAGATCTCCTTGAGGCGCGGCGGGTAGGGGGCGTCGTTCCAGGTGATGGCGCGCACTCCCTGGCGGGCCAGGTGCTCCATCTCCGCCTCCGGCGAGATGGCGGGCCGTTGGGCGACGATGGCCGCCGCTGCGCGCTCGTCCAGGCCGGCGGCCCGCAGCTCGGCGGGGCTAGCCTGCCAGGCGTTCGCCAGCCGGCCGAAGTGCTTCTCCAGAAGCTGGTAACGGACCCGCCCGATGCCCGGTATGCGGTTGAAAGCGACCCAGTACTGGGTATCGCCGGTTTCTCCCGTCATAGTCAGACAATTCTAGCACGGGCTCCAAGAGAGGACAAAGGCGAGGGGACAAGGCCGACGGTGGAGAAGGGAGAGGCGCTGCTGCCCCCCTTCCTCTAGCAGTGCCGCCGGCACCGGTTCACGGCACAGCGCCTCGGTGGAGATCGAGCGTCAGACTAGCGTCTGCCTACCTAGCCCGCCGTTTCCTGGTGTACCACACAGCCCCCGTGGCGGCGAGGACGGCTACCGCCAGGCCGAGGCCCAGAGCAGCGTATGCGACCGTGGGCGTAGCGGACTCGCCGGCTATCTCCGGGAGGCTTGCGAAGCCGCCGACGGGGTCGGTCTCGGCTAGCTGCCAGTGAAACTCGTACGCGCCGATGTCGCATGACACGCCCTGTGGCCGAGCGACGCCACGTTGGTCTGTGTTGGGTGGCGGGCAATCGTCGCTGCCGGCGTCGATGGCGGGACTGCCAGCCAGAAGCGCGTGGGTCTGGGTGGAGCCACCGTTGTCGTTCAAAGCCCCGAGCTGTGGGTCGGTACCAGGGAGGTCGCCGGGCCCGCCGAGGTTGCAGCTTCCATCGCTGTCCAAGTTATGGCCCCCTGAGCTCATGGAGCCGGAACAGTCACCGCCCGTGGCGTTGTCAGCGACGATGGTGTTCCTGAGCGTCACGGTGCTGCCGAGCTCGTTGAAGATGCCGCCGCCGTTCTCGATGGCTGAGTTGTTGCTGATGGTCACGTTTTTGAGCGTGAGCACACCCCCCCACGAGATAGGAGGACAGGGGTCTTCGGGGATACAGTAGACCGACGCTGTCAAATTGGCGATGCCGCCGCCGTGACCGTATGGGCTCGTAGGGTGATTGCCACTGACAGTAGTGTTCGTGAGCGTCGCCGTGCCGGCGTAGTTGTAAATGCCTCCGCCAAAGCCGAGGCCGCCGGCGTCAGTATTACCGCTTAGGGTGCTGCTAGTGAT
This sequence comes from uncultured Chloroflexia bacterium, assembly GCA_963701285.1. Lineage (GTDB taxonomy): Bacteria > Chloroflexota > Dehalococcoidia > SM23-28-2 > SM23-28-2. Next base: position 1,961,887 of record OY969584.1, read on the forward strand.
TTCAAGGTTGCCCATGTGGTTCACGATGCCGCATCCGCCGAGGCCGCTTGCCGTATTGTTGCTTATGGAGCTCTCCGTGACGGTCAGAGTGCCACTGCTGTATATTCCACCGCCTTCCTGGCCGACCGCGTTCTCGATGATGCTGCTGCGGCTAACGGTCAGTGTACCCGCATTGAAAACACCGCCGCCCTCGCTGCCAGGCGTGGGTGCGACGTTGTGGCTAACAACGACACGGTCGAGTGTCAGTGTACCCTCATCGTTGCGGATGCCACTCCCCCTGTCGGTCTGAGACCCCCCACCGCCGCGTACCGTGAGGCCAGTCACCTCCACCGCCCGGTCTCCGATGACGTGAAGAACTCGGTCGATGGCGTTGCCGTCAATGATGGTAGCGTCCGCGCCACTACCGACTATCGTCAGATCATCAGTAATGTCGAGATCGCCGGTGGCAGCGGCATCCTCACCGGTTCCATCGATGGTCAGGGCGTATGTACCAGCCGGCAACGTGATGCTGTCGGCCCCCGCGAGAGCATTGGTCTCCTGGATGGCGGCCCGCAGCGAGCAATGGCCCTCTGCGGTGGCACACACGCCGTCGCCCGGGCTAGCGTCCTGAACGTCGGCAGTGATGTCGACGGTCAACGTAGCACCGGGGCTGGCCTCAGCACCGGGCCGGTGTAGCGCCAGGAATACCCCCACCGCGACGGCGCTGAGCAGAAGCACCACCAACCCGAATCGCTTCATGGCAGGGCTTCCTTCCGCCAGGCCAGCGGGCCTACCTGACCCAGCGCCTCCTCGCGTACCAGAGGCCCGCGGCGACGGCGAGGATGCCCGCCGCCAGGCCGGCGGCCAGGGCAGCGTAGGTGCCGGCGGGCGTACTGGACTCGCCGGCTATCTCCGGGAGGCTTGCGAAGCCGCCGACGGGGTCATGAGTAACCGCCAGGGTCACGCTGCTAGTTGCGATGTTGTCGGTAGGGTGAAAGTCAGGCGAGCATGGGTCGTCGGCCTCGATGGTGTTGGTAATGGTGGCCGTCACCAGGTAGAACGGTGAGTCCTCGTCGATCCGAGTGTCGGCGTCGTTGTCCACGCCATCCGCGACGTCCTCGTCGATGGAGCTGTCAACGTCATCGTCGAAGCCCAGACCTCCCTGGCCACAGACGATGTTGAAGTCTTCGTCGCGGCTGACGGGGGTGCCGTGCACGAGGACCACCTGGCCCGTGGCCGGGTTGGGCGTGACCACACAGTCGCCCCTGGAGGGGTCCATCCCGGCATAGGCCAGCGAGACGCCCCCGACGATGTCGGTGGTGACCGGCGACCATCCGAGCTCGTTGAGCAGCTGCTTTTGGAGCCTAACGGAACCGACCTCTCCCACAAACAAGGTCGGCAGAGCGAGCGGCGGCCAGGGAGCCGGCGCGTGGCTCACCGACTGGTGGACGATCGCGAGGTCGGTGTCCGCGCCAATTATGCAGTCGAACACGAGGTTCAGGGAGCGAGAGTTGTTGCTCGGGTCGGTGTCAAAGGACGGGGCGAGCACTTCGACGGTGCTGTTCCACTGCGCGGGTACGTCCGTCCCCGCCCTGCAGGTGAAACCCCAGGTCTGATCGACGCTGGTCTGGACGCTCTGGGACAGGCTCAGGCTCTCGCGCACGCCCAAGACCGTTCCCGGCGACTTGTAGCCCTTCACGTCCACAGTGGTACCGACGGGCGCCACACCGTTGACGACGTCACTGGAGCAGAGGATGGCCGGGCCTCCGGGCGCCGTGCAATCCAGCGGCGCGCCATTGATTGTGATGGTCTGGTTAGCGTTGCTCACCCGGAAGAGGATCTCCAGACCGGCCGGCACGGCCACCGCGTTGGCCACCCCGACGTCCACCGGTGTGTCGGGGCCGTTGTTGTGCAACACGTTGCGCAGTGTGAACCACTGGGGGTCGCCGCAAACAGCCTGGTTCCCAGGAGGCAAGCCTATCGCCTGCAGGCTCACGTTGTTGACGTCGGCGCCGTCGCCGGAAGGGGACGCCAGGGACAAACGAGATCGCGCGGCCCCGATCAGAAGCAGGACAACCAGGAAGGCAGCGGCCGTGACATTCAGCCTTCGGCTCCGAACGGCAATGCGAGGCATCGCGTTCCTCCTACTACTGAGGCCGGTGCGTCTCTACCTGACCCAGCGCCTCCTCGCGCACCACAGGCCCGCGACGGCGGCGAGGATGGCCGCCGCCAGGCCGGCGGCCAGGGCAGCGTACGTGGCCGTGGGCGAACTGGACGCGCCGGCTATCTGCGGGAGGCTTGCGAGGCCGCCGACGGGGTCCGCGTTGCCAACAACGCCAACCGCCAGAGTCACGCTGGTCACTGCAGCGTTGTCGGTGGGGTAAATCTCAGGTACGCAGGGGTCGTCGCTCTCGATGGTGTTGGTGATAGTGACGGTCGTCAGATAGAGCCGGGAGTCCTCGTCGATCCGAGTGTCGGCGTCGCTGTCTACGCCGTCGACGAAGTCCTCGTCGATGTAACCGTCCAAGTCATCATCGATGCCGATCCCTCCCTGGCCACAGGTGATGTTGAAGTCCTCGTCGTGGGTCACAGGCGTGCCCATGAGGAGGGCCAACTGGGCCGTGGCCGGGTTGGGAGTCACCACGCAGTCGCCGTTGACGGGGTCCATCCCGGCGTAGGCCAGGGAGACGCTCGCGACTATGTTCGCGGTCGCCTGCAACTTCGGACCCCCGTTGAGCAGGTCTTTTCGCAGCCCAAGGGTATTACCTTCCCCTACCAACAGCGTTGGCAGAGTCAGCGGTGGCCTGGGGGCCGGCGCGTGGCTCACCGACTGCTGGACGATCGCCAGGTCGACGGCCGTCGCCGCCAAACAGTCCAGCACGACATCGAGAGAGCGGACGTTGTTGGTGGAGTCGGTGTCGAACCCCGGGGCGAGAACGTCGACCATGCTCTCCCAGTGAAGGGGAATATTGCCGTCGTCCATACACATGAAGGCCCAAGTCTGATCGACGTTGGTCTGGACGCTTTGGGCCAGGCTCAGGGTCTGGCGGACGCGCAAGACTGTTCCCGGCGACTTGTCGCCTCTCACCTCCACCACGGTGCCGACGGGCGCCACTCCGGCGACCACGTTGTTCGAGCAGTAAATGGCCGGCCCCCCGGGCGCCGTGCAGTCCAGCGGCACGCCGTTGATGGTAATGCTCTGGTTGGCGTTGCTCACCCGGAAGAGGATGTCCACAGGGGCCGGCACCGCTACGGTGTTCGCCACGGCGACGTCCGCCGGCGTGTCCGGGCCATTGTTGTGCAGCACGTTGCGCAGTGTGAACAAGTTGAACTCGCCACAAAGCCCCTGGTTCCCCATAGGCAAGCCCATCGCCTGCAGGCTCACGTTGTTGACGTCGGCTCCGCTGCCGGACAAGGGCGCCCGTGCGGCGGAGGCGCCAGGGACGGTGGCCCCGTAGGACGCCAGGGACAAATCCACACGGCCCGCGACCATCGGAAGCAGAACAAGGAGGAGAACGCCGGTCGTGAGGGTTAGGCTCCGGTTCCGAACGGCAATGCGAGGCATGGCCTTCCTCCCCGCGCACCACGGTAGAGCTTCGGCGTAACTATGATACTCCCTCAGACGCGCCTGTCAAGGAGGTGGAGGGCGGATTATGAGGAATTCACGAGGACGTTGAGACCGGCATGGACAAAGGCGAAGAGGACCACAGGACCGCGGGCCGCGCCCTACTGGGAGCTGGGAATGTCGGATGGGATTTCGGCGTCGTCGGAGTAGCCTCTCCCCTCGTAAAGGCCGGTGAAGTCGTAGTTCGTGAGCTCAACGTGGGTCACCCGGCTAGCCCACTTGTAGCCCCACTTGCCGGGAACTACCAAACGCAGCTTCTCGCTTAGAGGCTGGCCGTCCCTCTCGTAGGCCAGGATGATGTCGTCACGCATGGCCGTCGCGACCGTCAGGTCGGTCGTGTAGCCGTCGTCGCCGTAGAAAGCAACCTTCACCGCGTCGGGCGAAACACCGGCCTTCTCCAGCAGGAGCCCAAGCCTCACGCCGGTCCATTCGCCCTGCTCGGCGGCAATCGTAGGGGCGTCGACGCAATAGAGCTCCGCATACTCCGTGGCTCTTGGCATCGCGGAAAGGTCGTCGAGGGTCAGGTTCAGGGAAGACTGAACGAACCCGTCTATGATCAGGCTCCACTGCGGATCCGCAGTCGCGGACTCCTTGGGAGCATCAGTGGGGCTAGCCTCTTCTTGCCGATCGCCGCAGGCGACGCCGAGCCCCACCAAGGCCAACGCCGCCAGAGCCACTGCTGTCTGAAAGCGCAAACCACGCACCCATCCCCTCCTCTCGGCTCCGAAGTCTATGGTACGCGCGGCTTCGCGGCAGCGTCAAACGAAGTGAGGCCTGGGTTGGCGCAGCGACGGCGTGTTGTGGCGGGCCCCCGCCTGATGGCGGGGGCATCCTTATTCGTTCTCTCCTGCCGGCGGCTCTTCCTTGGTCACCCGCACCCGCTTGATGCGGCGGCCGCTCACTGCCAGGATGCGCACCAGCAGCCCGTCCACCCGCACCTCCTCGCCGGCGGTGGGCATCCGCCCCAGGTGGCTGAGGACGAAGCCGCCGACGCTGTCGAAGTCGCCCTCCTCCACCTTCACCCCGAACAGCTCCTCGAGCTCGTCGATGCTCACGCGGGCGTCCAGGATCGCCTCGCGGTCGCTGATGCGGTGGATGGTCTCTTCTTCACGGTCGAACTCGTCGGTGATCTCGCCGACGATCTCTTCCAGCAGGTCCTCCACCGTCACCAGGCCGGCGGTGCCGCCGTACTCGTCCACGACGATGGCGATGGACAGCTTGTTGCGGCGCATCTCGGTCAGCAGCTCGTCCACCCGCTTGCTCTCGGGCACGAAGTAGGCGGGGCGGGCCAGCGATTTCAGGTCGGCCGGCCTGGCGCCGTTGGCCAGGAAGCTCAGCACCTCGCGCGCGTAGATGACACCGACGATGTTGTCCATGGTGTCCTCGAAGACGGGGATGCGGCTGTAGCCCCGCTCGACGATGATGCGGGCCACCTCCTCGAACGAGGCGTCGCTGGGCACGGCCACGACATCGGTGCGCGGCACCATGATCTCGCGGGCGGTGGTCTCTTCCAGGGCCATGACCCCGCGGATCATCTCTCGCTCCTCGGCGTCCATCGCGCCGGCGCCCTCCTTCATCTCGGCCAGGTGCAGCAGTTCCTCCGTGTCGTCCGCAGCTCCGTGGCTACCGGCCGCGACCCGCGGCCCGGCCAAGAGGAGGCGAGCGGGCATGTCCAGCAGCGCCGCCGGCAGGCGCAGGAGAACCCTGACCACAACGACAAAAGGCCCCAGGTATGCCGCCCAGCGCTGGGGGTCTGCCGCGACGACTAGTCGCGGCACCGCCTGCAGCAACGCGAGACCGGCCAGGGTGACGAAGAAGGCCACCGCCAGCGTCGCCCAGTTGAGCCCAACGTCCTGCAGCACCAGATAGACCACGATAGCGGTGCTGCCGACGAGGGCCAGGTTACGGGCTAGGGCCAGGGTCGAGTACACTTCGCGGGTCTCGCGCACGTACCCGGCCAGTCCGCCTGAGGCGGACGAGCGGAATGGGCCCTTCTCGGCCGGCTCGCGTGGCCGCACCCGATGGCTCGACGCCACCACCACCTCTGCCGCCGTCACCAGGACCAAGAGGACCAGGGCCGCCGCCAGCAGCAGCAGCCCCGGCCAGCGATCGCTATCCACCCTTCCTCCGCCTTTTGCGGCCCACCCGCGCCGGCATCCCCACCGCCATCTTGTCCGGCGGCACGTCGCGGGTAACCACTGAACCGGCGCCGGTAGCCGCGCCGTCGCCCACCTTGACCGGCGCGACCAGCATCGTATCGCTGCCGATGAACGCCCCTTTGCCGATCACGGTGCGATGCTTGCTCACGCCGTCGAAGTTGCAGGTGACGGCGCCGGCGCCGATGTTGGCCTCGTCGCCCACCTCGGCGTCGCCGACGTAGCCGAAATGGCCCATCTTGCTGGCGCGGCCCAGACGGGCCCTCTTCACCTCGGCGAAGTTGCCGATGTGCACGCCGCGGGCCAGCTGAGTCCCCTCGCGGAGGTGGGCGAAGGGCCCCACGGTCACGTCTTCCTCCAGTACCGCACCCTCGACCACCGACGCCACGATGCGGCAGCCGTCGCCGATGCGCGAGTCACGGATCACGCTGTTGGGCCCGATGTGGCAGCCCTCGCCGATGCGCGTTTGCCCGGAGATGACGGTGTTCGGCTCGATGACAGTGCCGGCGCCCACAAGGACACCGTCTTCGACGTAAGTGGTGTCTGGATCAACCAGCTTGACGCCGGCCAGGAGCAACCGCTGACAGACGCGCTGGCGGCCCAGGGCCTGCGCTCGCGGCCTGGCCAGGGCCTCCAGCGCCAGCTCGAGGGCGCCCTCGTACCCCGCTTCGGCGATCGATCGCCGAAGGTGCGCCCGCAGAGAGGGCGTCAGCTCTAGGCCCAGCGCCTCGGCCAGTCGATCCACGTCCTGCCGGCGAACGGCTCCGCCTGCGCCTGCCGGCGCCTTCGCGCTCTTCGTTCTGGCCATCGTCCCTACAAAATGAAAAGCCCAGCCAAGGCTGGGCTGAAAGGCAAACGATTAGCGCCGCTGGAGGTGGGCAAGCGCGATGGGATGATACGAGGCGCCGATGGCCCGTCTCTGCGCGGGCCGTGGCGAGTATCGTCGCAGTCTAATGGCGGTTCGGTTTCCCGAATGCTCAAGTGTCCCGTAGCCTGTCGAGCCGACGCCCCGAGCTCCGCCCGGCACGTCCAGTTCCGATACCATGCTAGCCGCCAGCGGGAAGGCTGTCAAGGAGACGCGCGAGACCCGAGACAGGCGACACGAGACACGAACCGTGAGCCCATCACCGGCCCCGTGTGTCGTGTCCCCTGTCTCCTCGTGGAGGCCGTCGTGCGGCAGGCGTGCTATAATCCTGTCACAACTGCCCCCCGACCGGGCAGGTTCGAATATGGACAGCCAGCAAATCCGCGAGACGTTCCTCCGCTTCTTCCAAGAGCACGACCATCGGGTGATGCCCAGCGCGCCGCTGGTGCCCCTAGGCGACCCGACGCTGCTCTTCACCAGCGCGGGCATGGTCCAATTCAAGCCCTACTTCGAGGGGCGCGCCGCGCCGCCGGCCCGTCGGCTGACCTCTGTCCAGAAGTGCTTCCGCACGAGCGACATCGATTCCGTGGGCGACACCAGCCACCTCACCTTCTTCGAGATGCTGGGCAACTTCAGCATCGGCGACTACTTCAAGGCCGACGCCATCCCCTGGGCGTGGGAGCTGGTGACCGCCAAGAACTGGTTCGCCATGTCGCCCGACCGCCTCTGGGCGGCCGTTTACCTGGACGACGACGAGGCCTTCGAGCTCTGGCGAAAGGTAGGCGTGCCCGCCGAGCGCATCATGCGCTACGGCGAGGAGGCGAACTACTGGTTCTCCGGCGAAATCGGCCCCTGCGGCCCCTGCAGCGAGCTGCACTACGACTTCGGCCCTACGCCCGGCTGCCCCGAGTGCCAGCGCGACGCCTGCCACCCGGGGGTGGAGTGCGGCCGCTTCCTGGAGATCTGGAACCTGGTGTTCATGACCTACTTCCAGCAGCCCGACGGCTCGCGCACGCCCCTGCCGGCCAAGAACATCGACACCGGCGCCGGCCTTGAGCGCATGGCGGAGGTCCTCCAGGACGTGCGCTCGGTGTACGAGACCGATCTCTTCGCGCCCATCATCCGCCGCATCGAAGAGCTGTCTGGGCGCCGCTACGGCGAAGACGCCGCCGCCGACCGGGCGATGCGCATAGTGGCCGAGCACACGCGGGCGGCGGCCTTCCTCATCGGCGACGACAAGACGCCAGTGCTACCCAGCAACGAGGACCGCGGCTACGCCGTGCGCCGCGTGATCAGGCGGGCCGAGTACTACGCTCTGATGCTCTTGCACCGCGGCTTGGCGGATTACGATCTCACCTGGGACTCGGCCCGCGGCAGAGCGATTCTGCACGAGGCTGGCCGCCGGCGGCTGGGGCGGTACCGCGAGGGAGAACCTTTCTTGCCGCGTGTGGCCGAGGCCGTCCTGGATGCGATGGCGGAAGCGTACCCTCACCTCGCAACCCGGCGAGACTTCGACCTGCGCGTCATCACCCAGGAAGAGGAAACGTTCCGCAGCACTCTGGAGACCGGCGAACCCATTCTGCGCCAGACCTTCCTGATGCGTCGCACCGTGCAGGAGATGGTCAGTGGCACCCCGCCCGAAGCGCTGACGCACAATGTTGAGGTGTTCCTCACGAACTTCCCCGTGCATCCCTACGTCGACCAGTCTAGCGCCGAGCCGATCAAACAGGCGCTGGCTGAGGGCATCCTGGCCGCCTTCCCGTTCACGCATCTGCCTGGGCACGTGGTGTTTACCCTCCATGACACGTACGGCTTCCCCATGGAGCTCACTCGCGAGGTCGCCCGCGAGCACGGCTTCACCATCGACGAGGAGGGCTTCGAGGCGGAGATGGAGAAGCAGCGCGAGCGCGCCCGCGCCGCCACCAAGCTCGGCGTCGACGCCTCGACCGACGCCTACGGCCCCCTCGCCGACCTGGAGACGCCCTTCCTGGGCTATCAGACGCTGACCGCCGGGACCACGATCGTGGGCTTGCTGGCCGGCGGCACCCAGGCCGAGAGCGGTGCCCAGGGCGAGACGGTGGAGGTCGTCCTGGGGGAGACGCCCTTCTACGCCGAGGCCGGCGGCCAGGTCGGCGACCAGGGCGAGATCGTCGGGCCGCACGGCCGCCTCCGGGTGGAGGACACCCAGCGCGCCGCCGAACGGCTCATCGTCCACCGCGGCCGCGTGGTCGAGGGTCGCGTCGCCGTCAACGATGCGGTGGTCGCCCAGGTGGACGCGGCCCGGCGCCATGACATCATGCGCAATCACACCGCCACCCACATGCTCCACGCCGCCCTGCGTCGCATCCTCGGCACCCACGTGCGCCAGGCCGGCTCGCTGGTGACCCCCGACCGCCTGCGCTTCGACTTCACCCACATGGAGGCCCTCAAGCCGGAAGAGCTGGCGGCGGTGCAGAGCCTGGTGAACGACCGCATCCGCGCCGACCTGCCGGTGCGCACCCGTCAGTCCTCTTTCGATGCCGCCATGGCCGAGGGCGCCCTCGCCTTTTTCGACGAGAAGTACGGCGACCAGGTCCGCGTGGTGGAGGTGCGCGAGGACGGCGAGCGGTTCAGCGGCGAGCTGTGCGGCGGCACCCACTGCTCGTCCACCGGCCAGATCGGCCTCTGCCTGGTGGTGGGCGAGAACAGCGTCGGCGCCGGCATGCGCCGTATCGAGGCCCTGACCGGCCGCGGCGCCGAGGCCTACGTCGCCGAGCGTTTGACCGCGCTGCAGGGCGCCAGCCAGCGCCTGGGGGTGGTGCCGCCGGACCTGGAATCCAAGCTGGCGTCCCTCTTGGACGAGCTGGAGGCGGCCCGCAAACAGGTCCAGGCCCTGGAGCGCGCCGTGGCGGCACCGGCCGCCGCCGACCTGGCTCAGCGGGCCCAGTCGGTGGACGGCGTGTCCGTGGTGGCGGCGCGGGTCGACGCGCCCAGCCAGGACTCCCTCCGCCACATGGGCGACGTCCTGCGCCAGCGCCTGGGCTCCGCCGTCATCGTCCTGGGCACGACCCTGGCCGGGCGCCCAGCTTTCATGGCCATGGTGACGCCCGACCTGGTCAAGCGCGGCCTCCACGCCGGCCACATTCTCAAGCAGGTGGCCGCCGCCGCCGGCGGCGGCGGTGGCGGCCGGCCGGAGATGGCCCAGGGCGGCGGCAGCGACCCCAACAAGCTGGAAGAAGCCCTATCCACCGTTGAGCCCACCGTGCGGGAGCTCCTGGCGAAGCGAGGCTAGCCGTGCGCATCCTGGGGCTTGACGTGGGCGAACGCCGCATCGGCGTGGCCGCGGCCGACAGCCGGGCGCGGGTGGCCCTACCCATCGGCGTGGTGGAGCGAATCGAGTTGGTGGCCGACGTGGCCGCCATCGGGCGCCTGATCCAAGAGCACAAGGCCGAAGCGTTGGTGCTGGGGCTTCCCATCTCGCTGAACGGCACCCTCGGCCCGCAGGCGGAGATAGTGCGCGCCTTCGGCGACCACCTGGCCGCCCGCCTTGGCCTGCCGGTGGAGTACTGGGACGAGCGCCTCTCGACAGTCGAGGCCCAGCGCCGCCTGGTGACGGCCGTGCCGGGTGGCAGCCGCGCCGGACAGAACAGGCGGAGCCGCTCGCCGAAAAGCCGGCGGGAGCGGCGGAGCGGCAACCTCGATGCCCTGGCCGCCGCCATCGTTCTCCAGAGCTATCTCGACCGGCACAGCGAGGGTGGGCCGCCGTCCGCGGCGCAAGGCTAGAATGCGTATCGTCGTCCTTGGTGGCGTCCTCGCTGTCCTGTTTATGGTGGGCATAGCCATGTGGCAGATCGGGCAGACCCCCGACGATCTGCTTACAGGCGAGCCGTCTCTCACTGGCTACGCCCCCGCTTCGACTCAGACCGTCCTCATCACCGTGCTCCAGGGCGAGAGCGTAAGCGACGTCGGCGACCGGCTGGAGAAGGAGGGCGTCGTGTCCAGCGCCCTCCTCTTTCGAATCATGGTGGCGCTGGAGGGATACGAAGGGCAGTTGGTGGCGGGCGACTACGAGTTCGAGAAGAACATGCCGACGGTGCAGGTGGTGCAGCGGCTGCACGACGGGATAACCTCGCCCCTCGTCGTAACCATCCGCGAGGGGCTGCGGGCGGAAGAGATCGCCGACATTATGGAACGCGAGGGCGTGACCACCCGCGAGGCGTTTCTCCAGGCCATCCAGGGCTCCTACGACTTCGCCTTTCTCCGGAACAAGCCGTCGGCCGCCAACCTGGAGGGCTACCTCTTCCCGGACACCTACTACTTCGGCCGCAGCGCCACCGCCGAGGACGCTGTTAAGGAGATGCTGGCCAACTTCGACGAGAAGGTCGGCCCCGACCTGCGCCAGGAGGCGGCCAACGAGGGCCTCAGCCTGCACACCGTGGTCACCCTCGCCTCCATCGTCGAGCGGGAGGCGCAGGTGGCCGACGAGCGGCCCATCATCGCCGCGGTCTTCCTGCGCCGCCTCCGCTTGGGCATGCCGCTGGAGGCGGACCCTACCGTCCAGTATGCGGTGGGCAACGACCCTCAGAGCGTGGCCCAGTACGGCTACTGGAAGCAAGACCTGACCCAGCAAGACCTGGAGATCGATTCGGCGTACAACACCTACCGCCGGACGGGCCTACCGGCGGGGCCCATCGCTAACCCCGGCCTCGATTCCATCCTGGCGGTGATCCGGCCAGCGCAGACCAACTACCTTTACTTCGTGGCTAAGCCGGACGGCAGCCACGCCTTCGCCCAGACGCTGGAAGAGCACCTGCGCAACATAGAGCTGTACGGACAGAGGTAGCCGCGAACGTGGCGACCAAGGTCCTCGGTCTCATCGGCAAGCCGGTGGCTCACTCCACCTCTCCAGTCTTCCAGCAGGCGGCGCTCGACCACTGCGACATCGATGCACGCTATGAGCTGTGGGAGACGGAGCCGGAAGCGCTGCCCGCCCGCGTACAGCGACTGCGCCGCGACGACTGCCTGGGCGCCAACGTCACCATCCCCTTCAAGGAGCGCATCATCGACCTTCTGGACGACATCGACCCGCTGGCCAGGCGCATCGGCGCTGTGAACACCATCGTCAACCGCCGCGGGCGATTGTCGGGCTACAACACCGATATCATCGGCTTCCTGCAGGCGCTCCGGCGCGACGGCGCCTTCGACCCGCGCGGCTCCCGGGCCCTCCTCCTCGGCGCCGGCGGCGTGGCGCGAGCCGTTGCAGTCGCCCTCATCGACGGCGGCGCCGCCTCGCTCACCACCACCGACATCGACCAGGAGCGAGCGGCCGGCTTCCTCCGCGACCTGGCCGGCCAGGGCCAGGCCGCCCTGCGCATCGTGCCTCCGGCCAGCGCCGAGCTGGCGGCGGCCGCCGCAGCCTGCCAGCTTCTGGTAAACTGTACGCCGGTAGGAATGCGCCACAGCGCTGCCGAGAACGACACGCCCATCCCGCCCGAGCTGATCCCGCCGGGCGTACTGGTCTTCGACGTGATCGCCAACCCGCCGGAGACCAGACTCCTGGCCGAGGCCCGCCGAAGGGGCGCGCGGACGGTGAGCGGGGTCGCCATGCTGGCCTATCAGGGCGCGGAGTCGTTCCGGCTGTGGACGGGTGTCGAGGCGCCTCTGGACGTCATGCGCGAGGCCGCGCGCAGCGCTGTGGCCTAGGCGCCTTCCAGAAGCCATGCAGTGGGCACTGATCGGCATCGGCGTCGTGGCACTGCTGGTGGCCTACGCGGTCTGGCAGGGGATGCGCGCCGCCCTGAAGTACCGCGACCTGGCCGCCGCCGGCGACATGCCCACCATCCGCCTCATCATCGACGAGGCGCTGGCGGAGTGGCGCTCGGCTCGGCCGCCAAAGGGCCTGCCGCCCGCCGTCTGGCTCGGCGTCCAGGCCATGGAGGTGGTCGACCTTGGGCCGGGCTGCCTCCGCGTGAGCTGTAACGCCGAGGGCGAGTACAAGATGGCGGAGGGCCGCTGGCTGGAGACGAAGAGCCCTCTTCAGGAGGCAATGGCGATCGCCGCTAAGGCAACGGAGATGCTTTTCTACGAGCTGCCCCACCTGAAGCTCGACCGGGTGATGGTCGACGTGTACACGACCTATCGTGACGCCGACGCGGCGGGCGCCCGTCGCGAGCGCATCCTCGTCTGCAGCGGGCGGCGTCAGGACGCCCGCCAGGTCGACTGGGACGAATGGACGCCCCAGCAGATCGCCGACCGCCTGGGGGCCCGCTACCGCGTGGGCGAGCAAGGCCAGGCGCTACCGCTGTGCGCCAACGGCGAGGTCGCGCAACCGGTCGAGGGACGGGAGTAGCCGCCGATGTTCCGCTTTCTGACCGCCGGCGAGTCCCACGGCAAGGGACTCACCGTCATCATCGAAGGGCTGCCCGCCGGTCTGCCCCTGAGCGAGGAGCACGTCGCCCGAGACTTGCGCCGCCGCCAGGGGGGCTACGGCCGCAGCCCGCGCCAGCAGATCGAGGAGGACCGGGCGGAGATCCTCTCCGGCGTGCGTCACGGCCTGACCATGGGCAGCCCGATCAGCCTCTTCATCCGTAATCGCGACTGGGAGAACTGGCAGGAGGCGATGGCCATCGAGCCTCGGGCCGAGCCCGTGGAAAAGCTCACCCGCCTGCGCCCGGGCCATGCCGACCTGGCCGGCGCCATGAAGTACCGCCAGGACGACGTCCGCCCCATCCTCGAGCGGGCCAGCGCCCGCGAGACGGCCGCCCGCGTGGGCGTGGGGGCCGTCGCGCGCCGCTTCCTGGAGACGCTCGCCGTTGCCGTGCGCAGCCACACAGTGGCTGTCGGCGAGGTCACCGCCCGTGTGGAGGGCGAGCCCGACTGGGCCGCGGTCGAAGGGTCGCCGCTGCGCTGCGCCGACCCCGCCACGTCGGAGCGCATGATGAAAGCCATCGACGCCGCCCGCGTGGCCGGCGACACCCTCGGCGGCGTCTTCGAGGTGTGGGGCAGCGGCGTGCCCATCGGCCTGGGCAGCCACGTCCACTGGGATCGCCGGCTGGACGGGCGCCTCGCCCAAGCGGTGATGAGCATCCCCGCCGTGAAGGGCGTCGAGATCGGCGGCGGCTTCGCTCTCGCCGTCATGCCCGGCTCCGAGGCCCACGACATCGTCCTGCCCGCCGACCAGTGGGGCGACCGCCCCTGGCGGCGAGCCACCAACCGCGCCGGCGGCCTGGAGGGCGGCATGACCAACGGCGAGCCGGTCATTGTGCGGGCGGCCCTCAAGCCCATCTCCACCCTGGCGAAGCCGCTGCCGTCGGCCGACCTGCTCAGCGGCGAGGCCGTCCAGGCCCACTACGAGCGCAGCGACATCTGCGTCGTGCCCGCCGCCGGCGTCATCGGCGAGGCCATGGTCGCCATCGTCCTGACGGGGGCGATGCTGGAGAAGTTCGGCGGCGACCACATCGACGAGACGAAGCAGAACTGGGCCACCTATCTCGCGACCATTGGCCCGAGGGGGAAGGAGTGATGGCTACGCCCGTGAACGGCGTTATCGACGTCTGGGCCCAGCCGGGTTATCCCGCGCTGGTTCACATGCCGGAGACGGAGTCCCTGCGGAGGTGGGCCAAGATCACGCCGCCGCCGGAGGGCATACCCATCGAGCTTACCCTGGCCGAGATGGACGCGACGGGGGTGGAGAAGGCCTTCCTGCGGGCCTGGATGCGGCCGGAGGGGGTCATCATCTCCAACGACGAGATCGCCGCCCTTGTCCAGAAGTACCCCGACCGCTTCCTGGGAATAGCCACCGTTGATCTCCGCAAGCCGATGGCCGCCGTGCGGGAGCTGGAGCGCGCCGTCAAGGAGCTCGGGCTGAGGGCGTTGCACGTGATCCCATGGATCTGGAACCTACCCCCCAACAACAAGCTCTACTACCCGCTGTTCGTGAAGTGCATCGAGCTGGGCATACCCTTCTGCTGTCAGGTGGGCCACACCGGCCCTCTCTTCCCTTCGGAGCCAGGACGGCCGATCCCGTACATCGACGAGGTGGCCCTCGCCTTCCCCGAGCTGACCATCCTCGGCGGGCACATCGGCTATCCCTGGACCGACGAGATGATCGCCCTGGCAGCGAAGTATCCCAACGTCTACATCGACACGTCGGCCCATCTGCCCAAGTACTACCCGCCGGAGCTGGTCAAGTTCATGAACAGTCGCGGGCAGGACAAGGTGCTGTTTGGGACCAACTACCCCATGCTGTTCTTCACGCCCTGCCTGTCTCAGATCGAAGGGCTGGGCCTCAAGCCCGAGGTCCAGGAGAAGTTCCTCCGCCTCAACGCCATGCGCGTCTTCGGGCTGTAGGTCATGAAACGCCCCCCTCGGATCGTCCTTACCGGCTTCTCCGGCACGGGGAAGACGAAGGTCGCTCGCGTGGTCGCCGAGCGCCTGGGCTGGCAGGCCGTCGACACGGACGACCTCATCGTCGAGTGGGCGGGCAAGCCCATCCCTCACATCTTCGCTCAGGACGGCGAGGAGGCCTTTCGCCGCCTCGAGCGTGACGTTCTCTCCGAGGTCTGCCGCCAGCCGCGGGTCGTGATCGGCGTTGGCGGAGGGGCTAACGTTAGCGGCGAGAGCCGGCGGATCATGGCCCACGGCGGTTTCATCGTCTGCCTGGAGGCTCGACCCGAGACCATCCTCCAGCGCCTGCGCCCCCAGTTCGAGCGCGATCCTGAGGCTCGGCCGCTGCTGGCCGGCGCCGACCCGCTGGGCCGCATCCGCGAGCTGAAGGCCACGCGCGCCCCCTTCTACGCCCTGGCCGACCACACCGTCCACACCGACGGCCTCTCGCCGGAGCAGGCCGCGCATGAGGTGGTGCGCGCCTGGCGCCAGCTCTCCGCCGCCGCCGTGGCCGCCGAGGGCCGCCTGTCCGCTCTCGCGGCCGACCCCGCAGCCGGCGTCGTCGCCCAGCTCTACCAGCCGCCGGCCGATGCGACCTGCGTCGTGCGGGCGCCTAGCGCCAGCTACCCCGTCTTCGTGTCCTGGGGCGCCCTGCCCGACCTGGGCCGCCGCCTGGCCCAGGCCCGCCTCACCGCCCGCGCCTTCCTCGTCGCCGACGCCACCGTCCACGACCGCTGGGGCGCCGGCGCCGAGGAAGCGCTGCGCTCCGCTGGATTTCGCGTCGCCGTCTACCGCGTCCCCGCCGGCGAGGCCAGCAAGAGCCTCGAGACGGCCGCCGCCATCTACGATTGGCTCGTGGCCCAGCGGGCCGAGCGCGCCGAGGCCATCGTCGCCCTGGGGGGCGGCATGGTCTGCGACCTGGCCGGCTTCGTCGCCGCCACCTTCGCTCGTGGCCTGCCGCTGGTACACGTCCCCACCAGCCTGCTCGCCATGGTCGACGCCGCCGTGGGCGGCAAAGTGGCGGTGAACCATCCCCAGGCCAAGAACCTCATCGGCGCCTTTTACCAGCCGCGCCTTGTCCTGGCCGACGTGTCCGTCCTCCAGACCTTGCCTCCGCGCGAGCTCACCGCCGGCTGGGCCGAGGTCATCAAGCACGCCCTGATCATGGACGAAGACCTCCTACGCCTGCTGGAAGAGAACGCCGAAGCGGCCCAGCGCCTCGACCCCGAGGTCGCGGCGCTGGTCATCGGGCGCAGCGTGGTCCTGAAGGCGGCGGTGGTGAGCGAGGACGAACGCGAGGAGACCGGCCGCCGCACCATCCTCAACTACGGCCACACCATCGGCCATGGCCTGGAGGTGGCCGCCGGCTACGCCGGCCTCCTCCACGGCGAGGCGGTGGCTGCGGGCATGAGCGGCGCCGGTCGCATCGCCGTCCGCCTGGGGATCCTGGCGCCGGCAGTGGCCCAGCGCCAGGACGCGCTCCTGGCCCGCTTCGGCCTGCCCCTGTGCGCGCCGGGCATCGATCCCCGCAAGGCCCTGACGGCCATGGCGCTGGACAAGAAGGCACAGGGCGGGGCCGTCCGCTGGGTCCTTCTGGAAGGCATCGGTCGGCCGGTCATCCGACACGACGTGCCACCGTCGCTGGTCGAGGAAGTGCTGGCGGAGCTGACCACCGCCCGGCAATGAGCGAGCCGGACAGCCTCTCGGCATCCTCCGCTGCCGAAGGCGGGGGCTCGGAGCAGGCCGTCGAGGCCTCCCTCAACGTCGTCGTGCACGGGCGAGTGCAGGGCGTGGGCTTCCGCGAGTTCGTCTACATGCGGGCCCGCTTCCTTGGCCTGCGCGGCTACGTGCGCAACCTGCCGGACATGCGCTCGGTCGAGGTGGTGGCCGAAGGCGAGCGGGCCGGCCTGGAGCAACTGCTGCACCACCTGCGCGACGGCCCGCGCGGCGCCCGCGTCGACGGCCTCGATGTCACCTGGGGTGAGCCCAGCGGCCTCCACACCACCTTCGGCGTGGCGTACTAACGGGGGTAGTCTACTCCGCCTCCCACTCCTCGCCGTGGCTCCAGTCCAGCATCATCACCGTGATCTCCTCGCCCGGCTCCACAACCTCCACGTCCTCGGGGATGACCGTCAGGGCGTTGGCCACCACCATCGAGGTGAGGATGCCCGAGCCCTGCGGCCCGGTGAGCGAGGCGTAGTAGCGGCCGTTCTCCTCGGTCACCACGCAGCGGGCGAAGAAGCGGCGCGGGTCGCCGCGGTTGACAATGCGGCCTCTGGTCACAGCGCGCACGGTCGGCCGCTGCCAGCGCGACTTGCCCATCATCTTCATGATCGCCGGCCGCACGAAGAGCTCGAAGGAGACCATCGAGCTGACGGGGTTGCCCGGCAGTCCGACATGGGGCACGCAGCGCTCGCCGGCGTGGAAGCAGCCGAAGGCCAGCGGCTTGCCCGGCTTCATGGCCACCGTCCAGAAGGCGATCTCTCCCTCGCGGGCGAGAACGTTCTTCACCACGTCGTAGTCGCCGCGCGACACACCGGCCGAGGTAAGGAGCATGTCGGCCTCCAGACCGCGCCGGATCTTGGCCGTGAGGTCCTCCACCGTGTCGCGAGCGATGCCCAGGAGCGTAGGCACGCCGCCGTCGCGCTGGATGAGAGAGGCCAGGCCGTAGGCGTTGCTATCGTAGATGTGGCCCGGCGGCAGCGGCTGGCCCACGTCCGCCAGCTCGTCGCCGGTGGAGAGCACCGCCACGGACGGCCGCCGGACGACCCGAACGGTTGCCCGGCCCAGCGAGGCCAGCGCCCCAATCTCTGCCGGGCGCAGGACGGTGCCCCGGCGCAGCACCGTCTCCCCCTGGCGGATGTCTTCGCCGGCTCGGCGGATGTTGGCCCCCGGACTGGCCGCCTTCAGGATGCGCACCTTCTCCTGGAGGCGACGCGCCTCGCTGGGTGCGCCGTGGGCGGCCTCCTCGGTCTCTTCGAAGGGGACGATGGCGTCCGCCCCCGGCGGGATGGGCGCGCCGGTCATGATGCGCACCGCCTGGCCCGGGCCCACCCCGCCCTCGAAGAGATAGCCGGCCGCCAGTTCGCCCACAACCTCCAGCTCCACCGGCGACGAAGCCGAGGCGCCGGCGGTGGCGGCCGCCTGCACGGCATAACCGTCCATGGCGGTGTTGTCCAGAGGAGGAATGCTGAAGGGGGAGACTACGTCCTCGGCCAGTACCTGGCCCATGGCCTGGAGGATGGGCTTCTCCTCCGGCTCGAGGACACTGACGTAGCTCAGGATGCGCTCTAGCGCTTCGTCGACGCTGATCATGCTGGCCGCCGCCTCCCAACTTCCGTAGCCGCCAGGCCAATGCCAGCCAGGCGTCTGTATCCGCTGACAGATGCTATCTTAGCAGCTCTGGTGGCCGACGAGGGCGGCCAATGGAGGCTAGCTAAGTCGGACGACGAGGCAAGTGGTAGTGCGCTGCACGCCGTCCACCTGCTGGATGCCGTCGGTGATGCCGGTGCCCAGATGGTCCAGGTCGTCGGCCTCCAGCAAAGCGATGACGTCGTAGGGGCCGGTGACGGCGTCCACGTTCACGATCCGGGCGTTGGTAAAGCCCATCTTGGAGATACCCTCGGCCACCGGCTTGGCCTTGCCCACCGCCGCCTCGATGAGGACGTACGCTCGTGTCGCCATAGCCTGTCTCCTCTCTCTGCCGATCACCGGCGTTGCCTGAAAATCATATCGCGGCTGCCAGGCTTGTCAAGACAGCGAATCTCAAGAATGGCTCGCCGGGCTCGAGTCCGCCCCAGGCGGGGCGCCGTTGACCGTCATGCGCCTGCTGATAGTATAATAGCCACCGCCGACCCCGGAGAGCTTATGGATTTCCCCCTGCTGCGAGAGCTAGACGACCTCCAGGCCAAGGCCCGTGCCGATCTGGCGGCAGCCGCCGACGAGGCTGCCCTGGAGGGCTGGCGAGTCGCCTATCTGGGCCGCCGCAGCCGCCTCAACCTCATCCTTCGTGGTCTGGCCTCCCTCCCGATGGAAGAACGGCGCGCGGTCGGTGCTGCCGCCAATCGCCTCCGTCTGGAGCTGGAGGAGGCCCTGGCCCAGCGTCAGGCCGCCCTCCACGAGGAGGCGGTGACGGCGAGCATCGAGACGGGCCGCCTGGACGTGACCCTGCCCGGCCGGCCCATCGCCACTGGCCGCCTGCACCCCGTCACTCAGACCCTGCGGGACATCCTGGGCGCCTTCGAAGCCATGGGCTTCCAGGTGGTCGAAGGGCCCGAGGTGGAGTGGGACTACTACAACTTCGAGGCTGTGCGCATCCCCAAGGACCACCCGGCCCGCGATATGTGGGACACCCTCTGGGTGGACTACCGCCGCAACGACGACTACCCGATGCTCCTGCGCACCCACACCTCGCCCATGCAGATCCGGGCGATGGAGCAGACGCAGCCCCCGGTGCGCATCGTCTCGCCAGGGAAGTGCTACCGCCACGAAGCCACCGACCCGACCCACGAGTGGATGCTCACTCAGGTGGAGGGTCTGGCTGTGGACGAAGGCATCTCGATGGCCAATCTCAAGGGCACGCTGTTCGAGTTTGCCAAGCGCATCTTCGGACCGGAGCGACGCGTCCGCTTTCGCTGCGACTACTTTCCCTTCGTCGAGCCCGGCGCCGAAATGGCCATCGACTGTTTCCTCTGCGGGGGCGAAGGCTGCCGCTCCTGCGACAACTCCGGCTGGCTGGAGATCATGGGGGCCGGCATGGTGCACCCCGAGGTGCTGGCCAACGTCCACTACGACGCCGAGCGCTACACCGGCTTCGCCTTCGGGCTCGGCGTCGAGCGCATAGCCATGCTCCGCCACGGCATCGAAGACATCCGCCTCTTCTACGCCAACGACCTCCGTTTCCTCGAGCAGTTCTGAGGTGGCCCGGTGAAAGTACCCCTCAAATGGCTGGCCGACTACGTTGACATAACCTTGCCGCCCCGGGAACTGGCCCACCGCCTCACTATGGCCGGCAACGAGGTGAGCGAGGTGCTCACGACGGCCCGCGAGTGGGAGAGCATCAGCGTGGCCGAGGTGGTCGACGTCTCGCCTCACCCGAACGCCGACCGCCTGCGGCTGGCCACTGTGGACCTGGGCGGCGACCGCACCACGGTGGTCTGCGGTGCCCCCAACGTCGCGGCCGGGCAGAAGGTAGCGTTCGCCCGCGTGGGCGCTCGCCTCATCGACGGCCACAGCGGGCAGGCGCTTGTCCTGAAGGCGGCCCGAATCCGCGGCGTGGAGTCGGCGGGGATGGTCTGTTCGGAGAAGGAGCTGGGCCTCTCCGACTACCACGAGGGCATCCTGGTGCTGCCGGACGATGCCCCCATCGGCACAGCCCTGGCCGACTACCTGGGCGACACCGTCCTCGACCTGGACGTTACGCCCAACCGGCCCGACTGCCTTTCTGTGCTGGGCATCGCCCGCGAGGTGGCCGCCCTCACGGGCCAGACCGTCCACGACCCGCCTCTCGATTACTTCGAGGAGGGCCGCCCGGCCAAGGAGCGGATGAAGATCGAGATAGCCGACCGCCATCTCTGCCCCCGCTACTGTGCCACCCTCATCGAGCGCGTCCGCATTGGCCCGTCGCCGCCGTGGCTGCAGGAGCGCCTGCTGGCGGCGGGCCTGCGGCCTATCAGCAACGTCGTGGACGCCACCAATTACGTCATGATGGAGCTGGGGCAACCGCTGCACGCCTTTGACTTCTCCCGCCTCCGTGGGCGCCAGATAATCGTCCGGCGGACGCGACCGGCGGAGACGATCACCACCCTGGACGGCTCCGTGCGACCCCTGGCGCCGGACATGCTGGTCATCGCCGACGCCGAGGGGGCCGTGGCGGTGGCCGGCGTCATGGGCGGCGCCGCCAGCGAGGTGAGCGAAGCGACGACCACCATCCTGCTGGAGTCGGCCAACTTCAATGCCGCCAGCCTGCGCCGCACCAGCGCCGCCCTGAAGCTCCGCACCGACGCCTCCCAGCGCTTCGAGAAGGGCCTCAGCCCCGAGCTGGCGATGGTGGGCGTGCGCCGGGCGACGCGCCTCATTCTGGAGCTCGCCGGCGGCCGCGCCGCCCCCGGCGTCATCGATGTCTATCCCGGCAAGCAGCGCGTGACCCGCATCACCGTGACCCAGGACCGCTTGCGTAGGGTGCTGGGGGTGCAGCTGCCTGTCTCGCAGGTGCGCCATGCCCTGACTGGCCTCGGCTTCGGTTGCCGCTGGCTGCCGCCCGACCGCTACGTCGTGCGCGTGCCCTACTGGCGCACCGATGTCCGCATCCCGGACGACGTCGCCGAGGAGCTGGCTCGCATCATCGGCTACGATGAGCTGCCCACCGCTGCCTTGGCCGGCGTCATCCCCGCCGCCACCCCCCAACCCACCCGCGAGCTGCGGGAGCGAGTCCGCGACATCCTCGTCGCCGCCGGCATGCAGGAAGTCATCACCTACAGCCTCACCGATTGCGAGAGCCTGGCCAATGTCCTTCCACCCGAGGAGCTGGCGGGCCGTCCGCCGCTGCGGGTGGCGAACCCCATGAGCCGCCAGCAGGAGTACCTGCGCACCACCCTTCGCGCGTCCCTGCTGGAGACGCTGGCCGCCAACCTGCGCCATCGCCAAGGCCGGCTGGTCGCACTGTTCGAGACGGCTCGCGTCTTCCTGCCGCGCCCGGACGACCTGCCGCAAGAGGTGGAGTGCCTGGCAGCGGTGCTCAGCGGCAGCCGCCCCGATCGCTGGGGTCACCCCAGCGAAGTGCCCGTCGACTTCTTCGACGCCAAGGCCTGCCTAGACCTACTCTGCGACCGCCTGGGCCTGACCCCGACCTACGTTGACGCCGAGGACTTCACCCTCCTGCCGGGCCGCTCAGCCGAGGTGCGCCTGGAGGACCAGCGGGTGGGTCTCCTGGGGCAGGTGCACCCGCGGGTGGCGGCCGCCTTCGACATCCAGCAGGACGTTTTCCTGCTGGAGCTGAATCTGGAGGCCCTGCTCCCTTACACCGGCAAGCCTCGCCGCTACCAGCCGCTCTCCCGCTTCCCAACGGTGGAGGAGGACATCGCCATCGTCGTGGACGAAGCGGTGCCCGCCGTCGACGTGCAGGCCGTCATCGAAGGCTCTCCCTTGGTGCGGCGGGCCACCCTGTTCGATGTGTACACCGGGCCGCCGGTGCCATCGGGCAAGAAATCGCTCGCCTACTCCGTGGCCTACCAGTCCTTCGAGCACACCCTCACCGACGCCGAGGTGCAGCGGGAGCGGCGCCGCATCTTGGACCGCCTCTCGCACCAGGTGGGCGCCGTCCTTAGGGGCTGAGCGGCGCTCGCGGTTGAACACTGCCGCCGGTGCGGTGCCTCGTCACACCGATCCCCTTGGACGTGAAGAGGCCCGAAGGGCACCCTTCGGGCCTGAATGAGCCCTGCTGATCTGGGGAGCCGCTATGCGGCGGTCAAGGCGGTCTTGGCGGCGTCTACCAGCCGAGAGAAGGCGACGTGGTCGCGGATCGCCAGATCGGCCAGCACCTTGCGGTCGATGTCGACGCCCGCCTTGTTGAGGCCATCAACGAACCGATTGTACGACAGGCCTTGCAGGCGGACGGCGGCGTTGATGCGGGCGATCCAGAGGCGCCGGAACTGCCCCTTCCGGTCCCTGCGGTGCTCGTAGGCGTAGTGGAGACCGTGGAGGAGCGACTCGCGGGCCCGCTTGAACAGGCGATGGCGGACACCGCGGTGACCCATGGTCTGGGCGATGACCTTCTTGTGCCTTCGCCGTTTGATGGTGCCTCTTTTGATCTTGCTCAAGACCCTTCCCCCCTGGGGCCTCGGTGAGGGTTACCTGGTGCCGTAGGGCAACAGGCGGCGTAGCCGCCGGCGGTAGCTGCGGTCCACAGGCATCGTGGTATCGAACTGGCCCTTCACCGCTCGCCGCTTCTTACGCCGCGCATTGTTGACGTGCGACTTGCGGCGCATGACCAGGCCAGTGCCGCTGAGATGCAGACGGTCTTTGGCGCCGGAATGGGTTTTCAGCTTAAGTTTGGGCAACCTGTTGCTCCCCTGCTATCGCGTCGGGTTTGGGCATTTTCTTGTTGGTGGGCGCCAGGATAATGCTCAGGAACCGCCCCTCCATGTTAGCCGCCCGGTCGATGGCCGACAGCTCCTTCAGGTGCTCCAGCACGCGGTCCAGCACCGCGCGCCCTGTCTCCGGGTGTGCCATCTCGCGGCCGCGGTACATCACTGTCACCTTCACTCGGTCGCCTTCCCGCAGGAAGCGCTCCGCCAGGCGCACCTTGCGCTCCATATCGTGCCCACTAATGTGAGGCCGCATCCGCACCTCGTGGACCATGAGCCCCTTCTGGTGCTTGCGGCCCTCGCGCTCCTTCTTGGCCTGCTGATAACGCCACGTGCCGAAGTCCAGCAGGCGACAGACAGGAGGAGACCCGTGTGGATCGACCTCTACCAGATCGAGGTCGCGTTCCTTGGCGGCGGTCAAGGCTTGGGCGATAGGCAGTACGCCCAGGTTCTCGCCCCCGTCCCCGATTACCCGAACCTCTCTTGCCCTGATCCGTTCGTTTATACGAAAATCGCGCGGTATACCGGCATCCTCGCGAAATGAACTCTCTGTTCCGTCACTGGTAGGCTAAACTATACCACACGTGTCAACGCCTTTCAATCCTGCACCAGCAGGAGAAGGGCGCTGCCCTGCTCCACCCGCTGCCCTTGGGAAACGTACACCTCCCGAACTTGCCCGGAGCGCAGGGCCCGCAGTTCATTGTTCATCTTCATCGCCTCGATGAGCATGAGAACGTCGCCCGCCTGAACGGCATCGCCCGCTGCAACGTACATCTCCTGTACTAGGCCAGTCATCGGCGACAGCAGAACCCAGCCGCCGGCGTCACCGGGCCTCTCGTGCAGCGTGTGACCCGCCGGCAGTGGAGCAGCCGCCGCCGGTCGGCCCGACCGCTCCCGCAGGACGGTGTAGCGCTGAGTGCCGATGACGATGTCGAAGCCGCCGCTGCGCTCCTCGGCGAAGAACTCGTGCGGCCGGTCGTCGACGATGAGCGAGAACAGAGCGGAGTGACCGATCTGCTCCAGGCTTGTGGAGTGCCACTTGTCGTTGATGCGGACGCGGATGCCTGCGGGCCCCTCCTCGATCTCCACTTCGGTCAGAGAGTCGCCCAGGCGCATCAAGTATCTCTCTGCCATGCCATCCTCTCCAGCCCCCACCCACTGTCGGGGCGGCCCTGAGAGCGCCAGGCGTTGGCGCTCGCGCCCGTCGCAGGTGCCGTCGCCTTGGGGGCCTCTCGCCGGCGGTGGTAGGTCAACACGGCCGCCGCCACCAGCGCGATCTTCTCGTCCCTAAGAGGGTCGTGCTTATGCAGACGGAAGTGCTTCTCCACGAACGCCGTGTCCAGCCGGCCGGCCACGAAGTGCGGGTTGCTCATGACCTGAAGGTGAAAGGGGATGTTGGTGCTGACGCCGACGATCTTGAACTCCAGGAGGGCGCGGCGCATGCGTTGAATGGCCTCGTCGCGCGTACGGCCCCAGGTGCAGAGCTTGGCGATGAGGGGATCGTAGTAGTACGGGATGTCTATTCCATTGTAGAGAGCGCTGTCCACCCGCACGCCGGGGCCCCCCGGCTCGCTGACGAAGCTGACCTTGCCCGTGGAAGGGAGGAAGTCGTTGAACGGGTCCTCGGCGGCGATGCGGCACTCGATGGCCCAGCCGCGGACCCGGATGTGCCCCTGCCGATAGGGCAAGGGCTCGCCAGCGGCCACGAGGATCTGGTCCGCCACCAGGTCCACGCCCGTCACCAGCTCCGTCACCGGGTGCTCCACCTGAAGCCGGGTATTCATCTCCAGGAAGCTGGCGTGCCCCTCCTGGTCGAGCAGGAACTCCACAGTCCCTACGCTGGTATAGTTGGCGGCCCTCACGGCGACGCGGGCCTTCTCCATCAGGCGCAGACGAAGGCCGGCATCGACGGCCGTCGACGGCGCCTCCTCGATCATCTTCTGGTAGCGCCGCTGAATAGAGCACTCCCTCTCGCCCAGGGTCACGCTTGTCCCGTGCTGGTCGGCGATGACCTGCACCTCGATATGACGCACCGGCTCTAGGAACTTCTCCAGGTAGAGAGCCCCGTAGCCAAAGGCCGCCCCCGCCTCGCGGCTGGCGGCCTCCAGGGCGGTATGCAGTTCGTCCTCGCGGTAGACCGCGCGGATGCCCTTGCCACCGCCTCCGCCTGCCGCCTTCACCAGGATGGGAAAGCCCATGCGGGTGGCGGCCACGTGAGCCGTGTCCGCGGACGGCAGCGCCTCGGTGCCGGGCACCACCGGTATGCCCGCCTCCTGCATCAGGCGGCGGGCGTGGATCTTGTCGCCCAGCAGGCGGATGGACTCAGGCGTGGGGCCAACGAAGGTGATGCCAGCGTCGCGGCAGGCCTGGGCGAAGTCGGCGTTTTCGGCCAGGAACCCGTAGCCGGGGTGGAGGGCGTCCACCTTGGCCTTCTTGGCGATCCGCAGGATCTTCGTCGCGTTGAGGTAGCTTTCCTTGGCCGGCGCCGCGCCCAGGAGGTAGGCCTCATCGGCGTAGCGCACGTGCAGGGAGTCGCGGTCGACATCCGAGTAGACGGCCACGCCGGTGATGCCCAACTCGCGGCAGGCCCGCAGCACCCGCAGGGCGATCTCGCCCCGGTTGGCCACTAGCAGCTTCTTAAGCATCGGAAGGCTCTAGAGACTTCCACGGATGGACGGCATGGCGTCGATAGTATAGCAACAATCGACGTGACCTGAGCACTGCCCTCAGCGCCGCCGGGCACCAGCGGCTACCGCCGCTCCCGCACCTCGTCCACCGCCCGCAGGAGGAACTCCTCGATGTGCACCGGCCCCAGGTCCTCGCCGCTGCGCGGGCGCACGGCCACCGCCTTGGCCTCCGCCTCCTTGTCGCCGATGACCAGCATATAGGGCACCTTCTGGAGTTGAGCGTCGCGGATCTTGGCCTGCATTCGCTCCGAGCGGTCGTCCACCTCGACGCGCAGGCCGGCCGCCGTCAGCTCGGCCGCCACCCATTGGGCGTACTCCAGATGGCGGTCGGCGATTGGAATGACCACGGCCTGCACCGGCGCCAGCCAGAGGGGGAAAGCGCCGGCGTAGTGCTCCAACAGCACGCCCATGAAGCGCTCCATAGAGCCCAGCAGGGCGCGGTGCACCATGTACGGCCGGTGCTCGCGGCCGTCCTGGCCGATGAAGGCCAGCTCGAACCGCTCTGCCATGTTGAAGTCGAACTGGATGGTCGTGAGCTGCCAGGTGCGGCCGATGGCGTCGCGGACGTGAATGTCGATCTTGGGCCCGTAGAAGACGCCGCCCCCTTCGTCGACATCATAGGGCAGGTTCCGGGACTCGACGGCCTCCCGCAGAGCATCGATGGCCCGGCCCCACTGCTCGAGGTCCCCCACGTACTTCTCGGGACGGGTGGACAGATACACCTGATAGTCCTGGAAGCCGAACAGGCGTAGGAAGTAGATGCCGAAGTCCACCGCCCGCACGATCTCTTCCTCTAGCTGGTCGGGGCGGCAAAAGATATGGGCATCGTCCTGGGTGAAGCCGCGCACCCGCATCAGGCCGTGGAGGACGCCCGAGCGCTCGTAGCGGTAGACGGTCCCCAGCTCAGCCAGGCGCAGGGGCAGCTCGCGATAGCTGCGCGTTGACGAGCGGTAGATCTGGATGTGGAAGGGGCAGTTCATGGGCTTAACGAAGTACTCCTGTCCCTCGAGGTCCATCGCCGGGAACATGTTCCCGCGGTAGAAGCCCAGGTGGCCGCTGGTCTCCCAGAGAGCCGCCTTGCCCACGTGCGGCGAGTAGACGATCTCGTAGCCGGCCTTGAGGTGCTCCTGCCGCCACAGGTCCTCGCAGATGGTGCGGACGCGGCCGCCCTTGGGGTGCCAGTAGACGAGGCCGGGGCCATACTCCTCGTGGAAGGAGAACAGGTCCAGCTCGCGGCCCAGACGGCGGTGGTCGCGGCGCTGCGCTTCCTCTAGGCGGTGGAGGTGGTCGGCCAGCTCCTCCTCCGTCTCGAATAGGGCGCCGTAGATGCGCTGGAGCATGGGGCGGCGCTCATCGCCGCGCCAGTAGGCGCCCGCCACGCTGGCAAGCTTGAACGCCCGCACCTGGCCGGTGCTGGCGGCGTGCGGCCCGGCGCAGAGGTCGACGAAGTCGCCGTGGCGGTAGGTGCTCACCTCTCCCTCCGGCAGCTCGTCGATCAGCTCCAGCTTGTAGGGCTGGTGGGCGAAGAGGCGGCGCGCCTCCTCCTTGCTCGCGATGGTCTGGACGAAGGGATGGTCGAGGGCGATGCTCTGCCGCATCCGTTCCTCGATGACCTGAAGGTCCTCCATCGTCAGCGGTCGCGGCAGGTCGAAGTCGTAGTAGAAGCCGGTGTCGATGGGCGGCCCGATGGCCAGCTTGGCGTCGGGGAACATGGCCAGCACCGCCTCGGCCATGACATGGGACGCCGAGTGGCGCAGGCGCTCCAGGCGCTCCTCCTTGGACAGCTCCTCTGACTTAGCGGCCATGACGACCTCCTTACCTATCTAAAGACGCAGCCCCTTGTCCCGTGGGACGAGGGGCCGTTCGTGGTTCCACCCACTTTCTCCCCCGACGCGTCGGAGGGCTCTTTGGGCCGCTAACGGGTGCCTCCGGGGCCGGCTACAGCCCGAATGGGGTTCGCCGGCCGGCTCCTAGGGGGTTTTCGCGGCGGCAGCGGGCGGGTGCCTTCCAGCCCAGGGGCGCCCTCTCTGGGGCCATGTCGTCGCTATCTGCCTGCCGGTAGGCAGGCTCGTCCTAGTCGTCGCCTTTATAGATATTCGGGAGTGGTGGGCGATAGAGGACTTGAACCTCTGACCTCAGCGATGTCAACGCTGCGCTCTAACCAACTGAGCTAATCGCCCGCGAGTGCCCGCGCCCAGGATGGTATCAGAATCCGCCAAGCCGAGTCAAGATTTGGCGATGCCTCTGGGCACCGGCTGTCCATCAGCTAGCCCCTGGCGCCAGCCCGAGACCGCCTCCCGGCGAGGCCCAACCGACAGCCAAGAGGTCAGGTGAAACGCGTCTGCTTCCCGAACCGCAAAATCGCCTCGCCCGCGACCCTTGATCTAGAGGACAGGCTGCCGGATGATTGTATTGGAGCCGCCGTGGGCCGGGCGAGCCCGGCGGCTTGTTGTCGCTTCTTCCTGTCGCGTGCCATGCTGCGGCAGCCCAGGGCCGCTAGCTCAATCGGAAGAGCAGCTGACTCTTAACCATCCCCGCCTCAACGCTGTGCATCACATAGCCCGATCCGTATCGAAAAGGGCACAATCATCCGCTATTCGGCGGCCAGGGGAATAGAGGATAACTGAGGCGGCGCCCTAGACCCTCGCCCTCTTCTTCAGGTACTCCAGCACGGCGATGTGGACGACGGCGGAGCGGGGAATCGTGAGCTCGTCTAGTAGTCTGGGTGAGGCCTCGGTTGTGGGAATCGGGCCGGATGGGCGGACAGCTCCCTTAACCATGGGACCATCTGGTCCGCGGCCACCTTCATTTCCGCGTCTATCCTCTTTAGTTCAGCCTGTTCCTCTGCTGTGATGATGGCGAAACGTAGCCCTTCGCCGGGGTTCCGGGACAGGCCACGATCCCGAATCTCAGCGTACTCCATGAGGAGTCCACGCCATCGCTCCAAGAGCGCGTCCAATTCTCGGTTGATTTTCTCGGTCTGCGCGTCCCACGCCTTCAATTCCTCGCCATCAATGGCCCACGCTGGCCTTTCGTCTTGGCGCATGTCGGTTCCTCTTAGACCTTCACCCTCTTCTTCTGTAGAGGAGGCGGGAGAGCTTCATGGCCTGCCCGTGCCTTTGGCCTGTATGGCTTCTCGCAGATTGATGAGCGCCTTCCGCCAGGACACGATCTCCCTGTACTTGTCAACCGCGTTCCGAAGGTCTTGTTCTTCGCGCACCCAACGCCACATCGCTTCAACCCCAGAGCCGTACGGGGCACCCGCTGCCTCATAACGCCTCTTCAGCGCCTCATGGATTCTCATAGAGGCGGCGGCCACGGCATTTTGGACAGGAGTCAGGGCCTTGCCCATGGCAGCCATCATATCTTCGATGGCCTTCTTCAAGGATGCCCACGACTCGGGATCACCGGCAGTTGGCTTCTGTGGCGTCATCTCAGGCCGTCCTCGGCTTCCTTCGAACGTACTCCACCACGGCGATGCGGATCACCGCACTGCGGGGGATGGTGAGTTGCTGCGCCAGTTGGCGCTATTCTACCACGTGCAAGGCCCCATCTTCAGCCGCCGCGTATTGCCGCCTTCGAGACTTTCTGGGATGATACGGCCGCCGGCCTGGGGAAAGGGGCGATTCCCATGCGCGGTGGCGCCGCCAAGGCCGTCAGGAAAGCCGCCGAGGCCGCCAGGATAAGGGGCCGTCGAGGCCGCCAGGAGGGCCGCCGAGGCCGCCAGGATGAGGGCCGTCGAGGCCGTCAGTAATAGGGCCGCCATGTATGCCGAGGCCGCTAGGAAAGAAAGGGCCTAGCACGGCCGCTATGGCGTAGTTGTGCTCGCATTCGTGGCCGTCGCCGCCTTCGCTGCGGGCGGCTGCTATGCCAGGAGGCGGTGGCTTACGTAGGGCCCAAGAAATCAAAGGAGGCTTTTGACGTGATGTACAAGCATGAACCGCACCCGTATCTGCTGCGCCGCCAGCGCGGCGAAGTGCGACCGCCGAAGGTGCGCGACGAGCATATCGGGCTTAATGGGAAGATCGCGGTGGCACTGACGAACGGGGTGGGCACCATGTGGTGCGCGTACGTCTTCGCCATCGTGGCGCTGATCGCTTTGCCATTCGTTCATACCACACTCCAGCTGATACAGTGGATCAGCCAGACGTTCATTCAGTTGGTGATGCTATCCGTGATCATGGTCGGTCAGAACGTCCAGGGCGGGGCAGCAGACAAGCGAGCTGAGCTAACCTATAACGATGCCGAAGCTGTCTTACACGAGTGCCTGGAGATACAGCGCCACCTGAAAGAGCAAGACAAAATGCTCGGCGGGTTGACTGCCAAGGCCAAATAGACAGACCTCGTGTCGGAGGCGGTGGGGGGAGGTAGGGCCAAAAGCGTTGACGCCTTCGAGGCGGTCTGGCACGATGCGGGCGCTGGCCTGGCCGTAGCGATGGGGGTGCAACCATGCGGAGACACTTACGGCTGGCATTGTTGGTCGCGGCGCTGGTGCTCGGTGGCGCCGCGTTCCTCTTCCTGTCCCGCACGTCCGCCCAGCAGGCGAGGGTTGTCCACCTAGCTCAGGGCTGGAACCTAGTCACGTGGACAGGCGCAAGCCAGTCCACTTCCGGAGCCCTGGCTGGTGTCGGCGATGCCGTGCAGGCTGTATACGGCTACAGTAACGATTCCCAGAGCTTCACGCGCTACATCTTCGGCATGCCAGAAATTTCCCCGCTGACTGATTTTGAGACAGAGGGTGCCTACTGGGTTCTGACCCTGCGAGCTACGGACTGGTCGGTGCCAAGCGCAGCCGAGTCTACCTGTCCTGCACCGACACCTTGTCCTAATTGCCCTACGCCAAGCTTGCAGGGCGAACTGTGCACATCCTACAAAATGGGCATCGAGTTGAACACGATCTTCGTGGAGATCGCGGACGAAGGTCTATACGTGGGGCAGACGGCTGCCGAACTCCGTGCTGTTCTTCAGCAGGATCAGCAGAACTTCAACCAGTACTGCCAGGGCGTCACCCTGCTGCAACCCACGTTGGCGACGGCCGATTGTGCAATAGCTGCGAAGTGGGTAGGCATCGAAGACACGACGGTGCTCTATGCTCCAAGCGCCCAGGTTCAGGTCTGGGGGAATCAGTTCGACAGCATCGTTCACAAGTATTGCCTGGGCCAGTAGGGTGCCCGGTGGGTGGTCGCCCTCGCCGCAGGCGCCTGGCATGCCAGGAGGCGGCGGCTGCGCTAACGCGCGGCTGGCTGCTCGTCCTGACCCTTGCCAACCTCATTCTGACCAACGCCCTCGCGTGGTTCACCATCGCCCAGGGCTGGCCAACGCCATCGCGTGTGCCGGTTGCCCCGACCTCCAGCCCCTGCGCCAGCAAGGGCCAGCCGTCACCGGCGGAGACGCTATCCTTCTTCGTACTTGAACGAGAGCTTGATTCTCGCGCGGTAAAGGACCACCTTGTTCCCATCGACGGTCATGTCGAGCTTCTTGACCTCCGCGATCCGTAGATCGCGCAGCGTGCTGCTGGCGCGCTCGACCGCAGCGCGGGCTGCCGCTTCCCACGACTCCGTGCTGGTTCCCACGATTTCTATGATCTTGTAGACACTCTCTGCCATGGCTGACACCTCCTTGTGCTCTACTCGGGTTGCCATCGTACCGCCGCCGCAGCGCTGTGGCAACTGCATGTACTCGTCCAGTACATGGGTGACACCAGGGAGGGTACGTCAGGAGGAGGTGAGGGAGCTAGGGCTGCTTAGCGCCCGCGTCTTGACCGCAAGGGCCGTCCCAGCCCAACCGTAAGACCACCTCGCCCGCGACCCTTGATCTAGAGGACAGACTGCCGGATGATTGTATTGGAGCCGCCGCGGGCCGGGCGACCCCGGCGGTTTATTGTCGCTTCTTCCTGTCGCGTGCTATACTGCGGCAGCCCAGGGCCGCTAGCTCAATCGGAAGAGCAGCTGACTCTTAATCAGCGGGTTCGGGGTTCGAGTCCCTGGCG
This sequence comes from uncultured Chloroflexia bacterium, assembly GCA_963701285.1. GTDB lineage: Bacteria > Chloroflexota > Dehalococcoidia > SM23-28-2 > SM23-28-2. The sequence continues at coordinate 1,993,636 of OY969584.1, forward strand.
GCCCACCACAGGGGAAGTGTCGGAATTGGCAGACGAGCATGATTTAGGATCATGTGCCGGAAGGCGTGGGGGTTCGAGTCCCCCCTTCCCCACCACTCCGGGCAACGGATCTGAGGAGAGCGCATGGCAGCACCCCTGCTGCAGGTCAAAGACCTGAAGACATACTTCTTCACCGATGACGGCGTGGTGAAGGCGGTAGACGCCGTCAGTTACGACGTTCAGACGGGCGAGATCGTTGGTCTGGTGGGAGAGAGCGGCTGCGGCAAGACGGTCAGCGCCCTGTCGATCTTGCGACTGATCCCCAATCCCCCCGGCAAGATCATCGCCGGCGAGATCCTTTTCGAGGGCGAAGACCTCCTCAAGGCCGACGACCAGGAGATCCGCGACATCCGCGGCCACCGCATCGCCATGATCTTCCAGGAACCGATGACTTCCCTCAATCCCGTACTCACCATCGGCCGCCAGATCACCGAGAGCCTGGAGCTGCACCTGAAGATGGACCGCGCCAGCGCCACGCGCCGCGCCATCGAGCTGCTGGGAATGGTGGGCATCCCCGAGGCCAAAGCCCGGATCGGTGGCTACCCCCACCAGTTCTCAGGCGGCATGCGCCAGCGGGTGATGATCGCCATGGCTCTGTCCTGTAACCCCAAGCTCCTGCTGGCAGACGAGCCCACTACCGCCCTCGACGTTACCATCCAGGCCCAGATTCTGGAGCTCCTCACTGAGCTCACCCGCGAGCTGGGGACGGCGGTGATAATCATTACCCACAACCTGGGGGTCGTCGCGCGCTACGCCGACCGAGTCTATGTGATGTACGCCGGCAAGATAGTGGAGACGGCACCCGCCCGCGAGCTGTACGGCAACCCCCGCCACCCTTACACGCTCGGCCTGCTCAAGTCGGTGCCCCGCCTCGACCAGGTGCGCAAGGACCGCCTGGAGCCCATCGAGGGCTTCCCCCCGGACCTCATCAACATGCCCGAGGGCTGCTCCTTCCGGCCGCGCTGCAAGTACGCAATGCCCCGCTGCGAGCGGGAGTCGCCGCCCCTCCTGGCGGTGTCCAGCATCCACCAGGCCGCTTGCTGGGAGTGGCAGCGCGTCGGCGAGGACGTCAAGTCGCGGGCCCCGGCCTGAGGGGGCTGCTCATGGCCATGCAGGACATCGCCGCCGCCGGCGCGGGCCGCCTCGACAACGTCCTCCTGGACGTGCGCGACCTCAAGATGTACTTCCCAGTAACCACAGGCATCATCTTCCAGCGCAAGGTCGCCGACGTCAAAGCCGTCGACGGCGTCTCCTTCTCGATCCGCGAGGGAGAGACCCTGGGCCTGGTGGGGGAGAGCGGATGCGGCAAGACTACCGTCGGTCGCTGCGTGCTGATGCTGTACCAGCCCACCGCCGGCGACATCATCTTCGAGGGGCAGTACCTCACCAAGCTAAAGGGCCGCGACATCCGCCGCATGCGCCGCCGCATGCAGATCATCTTCCAGGACCCCTATGCTTCCCTGAACCCGCGCATGACGGTGGGCAGCATCATCGGCGAGCCCATCGTCATCCACGGCCTGGCCGCCAACCGGCGCGAGCGCAAGGAGAAGATTCAGGAGCTAATGCGCATCGTGGGGCTCAACCCCTACTACGCCAACCGCTACCCGCACGAGTTCAGCGGCGGCCAGCGCCAGCGTATCGGCATCGCCCGCGCCCTGGCAGTGCAGCCTACCTTCATCGTCTGCGACGAGCCCATCTCGGCCCTGGACGTCTCCATTCAGGCCCAGATCATCAACCTGCTGGAGGAGCTTCAGCGGGAGTTCCACCTGACCTACCTGTTCATCGCTCACGACCTGTCGGTGGTGCGCCACATCAGCGACCGGGTAGCGGTGATGTACCTGGGCAAGATGATGGAGCTGGCCGACCGCCTGGAGCTGTACGAGAACCCCCTTCATCCCTACACCAAGGCCCTGCTCTCGGCCATTCCCATCCCGGACCCGGTGGTGGAGGCCAAGCGCGAGCGCATCATCCTGGTCGGCGACGTGCCCAGCCCGATGCGGCCGCCGCCCGGCTGTGTCTTCCACACCCGCTGCCCCATTGCCAGCGAGGCCCATGGCTGCTACACCGTCGTCCCCGAATGGCGGAACCTGGGCGTCGGCGGCAAAGAGCACCGGGTGGCCTGCCACCGGGTGTAGCCACCGTCTACCAACCTGCGGGATGAACCCCGCAGCACCGCCTCTCAGTACCGGAAAGCCGGGTACAAAGCGGATGGCGCATCTCCGCTCATGGCGAGCCCGTCGAACCAGGAGGGGTGTCGGAATCCCCCGTCCGCCTCAAACGGGCGTGTCGACCAGAAGGAGCTCGCTTGGTTCCTGCGCGCGGATACGGAGCAGGCCTTGCCCCAGGACCTTGGCCGCGTCGCCCGTGGTCAGCCGCTCGCCGTTCAGGTCGACGTCGCCGCGGATGAGGTAGAAGTAGCCGCCGCGTCCCGCGCGGAAATCGTGCTCCGCCGTAGCCCCGGCATCGAGCTGTGATACGTACATGCTCGCGTCCTGGTGCACGGTCACGCCGCTGCCTTCCCTGCCCTCGGGCCGCAGGATCTGGAGCAGCCGGTTGTGCCGGTCCTCCACGCTGAACTGTCGTTGCTCGACCGACGGCGGCAGGCCGCGACGGTCGGGCAGGATCCACATCTGGATGAACTGCATAGGCTCCGTCTTCGAGTGGTTCCGCTCGGAGTGCATAAGGCCGGAGCCGAGGGTCACTCTCTGGACAGCGCCGGGGTAGAGGACGCCACCGTTGCCGGCGCTGTCGGCGTGCTCGAAGGTGCCTGCCACCACGTAGGTGATGCCCTCGATGTCGCGGTGGGGGTGCATCGGCCAGACCGCGCCGAGGGCCAGCGTGTCGTGGTTGAAGACGCGCAGCGTGCCGATGCCCATGTTCTCCGGGTCGTAGTACTGATCGAAGCTGAAGTGCCAGCGGGCCTGGAACCAGCCGCCGTCGGCCGAGAAGATCTCCCGGTCGCGGCGAACTCTGAACGGGGCCAGGCGAATCTCCGTGCCGGCCGCTGCTCTCTGTGACCTTGTCCGTCTAGTCTCCGTCGACATCTCGCGCACCTCCCAATCCACGTTTTCGAAGGGTCTAGGCATCCCTCGCTCCGGTACTCTGTGTGTCAGGGCGCTGGTAGCGGAGGAGGACGACCCCGTTGCCGAAGGCCCGGGTCTCTGCGAGCTGCAGATTGATCCTGGCGTCTGATGCCTGGAACAGGGGCTTGCCCCCTCCAATCACGACTGGGTGGACATAGAGCCGGTACTCGTCGATCAGGTCGCGTCGCATGAAGGCTGCGGCGATGTCGGCCCCGCCGAGCGCCAGGTCCCCGCCGGGCTGTGCCTTGAGCTCTATGATCTGGTCGGTGACGACGTCTCGGACGATAGTGGTGTTCCAGTCGGCTCGCTCTAGGGTCCTCGAGAACACGATTTTCGGCATGTCCCGCCAGATGCGGGCGAACTCGACCATGGGCGCGGTGCTGGAGGGGTTCGTGTCGGCTGTCGGCCAAAATCCGGCCATCAGTTCATAGGTGACACGCCCGTTCAGGAAGGCGCCCATCGCGCTGAGCTCTTCGTTGAAGTGGCGGTGCAGTTCATCATCGACCATGTGCCAATCGATCTCACGGTTCGGGCCCTCGATGAAACCATCAAGGGACACCGACATCCATAAGATGACCTTTCTCATCGGGCTTCCTCCAAAGTCGTTCAGGTTGGCGCGCCGCGTCGTGAAGATCGGCCTCCGCTCCGCGTCCGCGGTTGCCTAGAGTTGTTACGTGTGGCGAGGGGGAGCGGATTGATCGGCCGAGGCGCCTTCGTTGAGCCCTCGATCCCCCCATGCTACGATACCCCTGCCATGGACCAGGCCCGCATCCGCAACTTCTGCATCATCGCCCACATCGACCACGGCAAGTCCACCCTGGCCGACCGCATGCTGGAGATCACCGGCACCATCCCGCTGCGCGAGATGGCGGAGCAGGTCCTCGACCAGATGGACCTGGAGCGCGAGCGCGGCATCACTATCAAGGCCACGGCCGTCCGCATGCTCTATCGCGCCCTGGACGGCCAGGAGTACGAGCTCAACCTCATCGACACCCCCGGCCACGTCGACTTCACCTACGAGGTCTCGCGCTCCCTGAACGCCGCCGAGGGCGCTATCCTGGTCGTGGACGCCTCCCAGGGGATCCAGGCCCAGACCCTGGCCAACGTCTACATGGCCCTCGAGCACGACCTGACGATCGTCCCGGTGGCCAACAAGATCGACCTGCCCAACGCCGAGCCCGCCCGCGTCGCCCGCGAGATGGCCTCCGTCCTGGGGTTCAGCGAGGGCGAGGTGCTGTTCACGTCGGCCAAGGAGGGCACCGGCGTCCGCGAGGTGCTGGAGGCGGTGGTGGCCCGCATCCCAGCGCCGAGCGGCCGCCCCGAGGCGCCCCTGCGCGCCCTCATCTTCGACTCCAAGTACGATTCCTACAAGGGCGTCATCGCCTACGTGCGGGTGGTGGACGGCGAGCTGTCGCCGCGACGGGCCCTGCGCCTCATCTCCACCCAGCGAGCGCTGGAGCCCCTGGAGGTGGGCGTCTTCCGGCCGGCCTTCGCCCCCAGCGACGGCCTCGTCACCGGCGAGGTGGGCTACGTGGCCACCGGCCTCAAGACGGTGCGCGACTGCCGGGTGGGCGATACCATCACCCACGACGACGCGCCCGCCGCGGAGCCGCTGCCCGGCTACCGGCCGGCCAAGCCCATGGTCTTCGCTGGCCTCTATCCGGCCAACGCCGAGGAGTTCGCCCTCTTGCGCGACGCCCTCGAGAAGCTGCGCCTGAACGACGCCTCCCTCCACTACGAGCCGGAGTCCAGCGTCGCCCTGGGGCCCGGCTTCCGCTGCGGCTTCCTCGGCCTCCTCCACCTCGACATCGTCCAGGAGCGTCTGGAGCGCGAATACGACCTCGACATCCTGATGACGGCTCCCAGCGTGGAGTACCGCGTGGTCAAGGCCGACGGCGAGGAGGTCTTGGTGGACAATCCGGCCGATCTGCCGCGGCCGGAGGAGATCCTGGAAGTCTTCGAGCCCTGGATGAACGTCAGCATCATCGCCCCTGACCGCTACATCGGGCCGCTGATGGAGCTGGTGACGGGCCGTCGCGGCGAGTTCCGGCGGATGGAGTACCTGGAGCACGGCGCCGTCGAGGGGCACACCGGCCGCCGCGTGCTGTTGGAGTACCGCATGCCCCTATCGGAGATGCTGCTGGACTTCTACGACCAGCTCAAGGCCCGCAGCCAGGGCTACGCCAGCATGGACTACACCTTCGCCACCGATGCGCCGGCCAAGATGGTGAAGCTGGACATCCTGGTGAACAACCAGCCCGTGGACGCCCTCTCGGCCATCGTCCACACGGAGAACGCCCAGCGTCAGGGGCGGGCGCTGGTGGAGCGCCTGCGCCGCCTCATCCCGCGCCAGATGTTCGAGGTGCCGATCCAGGCGGCGATCGGCGGGCGGGTCATCGCCCGCGAGACCATCAAGCCGATCCGGAAGAACGTGATCGCGAAGTGCTACGGCGGCGACGTGACCCGCAAGATGAAGCTGCTGGAGAAGCAGAAGGCGGGCAAGAAGCGCATGAAGCGGGTGGGCAACGTGGACATCCCCCAGGAAGCCTTTATGGCGGTGCTGCGGCTGGAGAAGTAGGGATGGGGATGGGTTTCACGAGCCGAGGAAGCGCATGAGCAGGATGCTGCCCAACTGGGCGGCCAGCACAAAGAGCCCGGCGACAACCACCTGCCACCAGCTTAGGACAAGGGCTCGCCTTTCCCGTTTCCGCGCGTAGACCTCGTCCTCAACGCGGTTGACCCGCGCTTGCACTTGGTCGACCCTCTCTCTTAACCGACCCCACTCTTCGCCGGTGTCGAAAAGATCAGATCGCGGTGAGGTATCCCACCTCCGCCCCGACCGCGTAGGCGGCACGCGCCGACCTGTCGCGGCGGAAACTGGGTCTCTTCTAACGGCAGCCATGGCTCATGTGTCCCAACTACCTCTACTCTACGTGCAAGCGCGCTTACCACGTCAAGCCACTTTTCCCCGAATAGCCACGAATAATCCAGCAGTTACGAAAAAAACGCGGTCATGCCAACGGAATTCCCATAAGACGTTGGCATGACGCCCCCCGGTCGGCGTCCCGTCAGATTCACACGTTCACCGCCGCTCATCGGCGCGGCCTCGGCGTAGTGATAGAAGCGGGGCTCCATGTCGTCGAAGTCGATGTGCTGCGTGGTGGCACTGGCACGCCTTGGGGTTCTTGGAGCAGTTGCAGTGGTTGCAGTTGAAGGTGCGTTTGACCGCATCGTCGGACGGCGGACCGTGGGTCGCGTGCCATAGCAGGTTCGCCCAGATGCCGCCACGCCGCGCCTTCGGCGCGGAGCGACCCGCGCCGCCCTCGTGCTATCCTGGTTCTCGTCATGCCTGAGTCGCTGCTGTGGTGGGGTGCCGTCCAGCTCATCGCCGTCGCCGCCACGCCCATCGCCTTCGCCCTGTTCCGCTGGCTCCCCGACCGCGGCTACGTCTTCAGCAAGTCGCTGGGCCTGATCCTGGTGGCCTACGTCTTCTGGGTCGGCGGCCTCACCGGCCTCCTCCCCAACGAGCGCGTCTCCATCCTGGGCATCGTCGGCGTCCTCGCCGCCGTCTCGGCGGTGGTCACCTGGCGGACGCGCGCCGAGCTGGCCGCCTTCCTGCGAGAGAACTGGTCGTACGTCCTCTTCGCCGAGGCCCTGTTCGCCACTACCTTCGCCGTAGCCGCCGTGCTCCGCTCCTACGTCCCCAACATCGATAGCGGCGAGAAGCCGATGAATTTCGCCTTCCTCAATGCCCTCCTGCGCGCCGATTCCTTCCCGCCCCAGGACCCCTGGCTCTCCGGCCACACCATCAGCTACTACTACTTCGGCCACCTGATGGTCGCCGCCCTGACGAAAGTCACCGCCATCGAGCCGGCCATCGCCTTCAACCTCGGCGCCGTCCTCCTGGCAGCGCTGGCCGTGGTCAACGTCTTCGCGCTGGTCTATAACCTCGTCGCAGGCAGAGGCGGGGCAACGCGAGCCCTCGTCTTCGGGCTGGTGGCGGTGCTATTCATGGCCATCCTCGCCAACCTGGAGGGCCTCTTCGAGCTGCTGGCCGCCCACGGCGTCGGCTCCACGGCCTTCTACAGCCACCTGGGCATCGTGGGGTTGGACGGCCCCCGTTCCACCGACGCCTGGTACCCCACGGAGCCCTACTGGTGGTGGCGGGTGACCCGCATCGCCAGCAACTTCGACCAGCGCGAGTTCCCGTTCATCGCCTTCCTGGGCGGCGACATCCACGCCCACGTGAACGCCCTCCCGTTCGACCTCATGGTTCTGGGCCTCGCCTTCAGCCTCCTGCGCTCGCCGCAGGAGCTGAGCCATCGCTTCTGGCTGCGCAGCCCCTGGTGGCTGGCGGTGATGGCCCTTGTCGTCGGCGGGCTGGGCTTCCTCAACACCTGGGACCTGCCCACCTTCTTCGCCATCGTAGCGTGCGCCGTGCTGGCCCAGAACTTCCTGCGCGAAGGGCGACTGAACGTCGCCGCCCTCCTCCGCTCGGCGGGCTTCCTGGCGCCGCTGGCCATTCTGGCCGCCGTCATGTTCCTGCCGTTCTATGTTGGCTTCCACCCTGTTGGCGACGGTATCCAGCCCATCGAGACGGCGATCGGCAACTTCCCCTCCGTCGCGGCGGCGACGACGCGGCCGCATCACTTTCTCTACACCTGGGCCCCCCTGCTGGTGGTGGTGACCTCGTTCGCGGTCGCCGCCGGAGCCCGCTGGCGCCGCCCGCGGGCTCCGGCGGCGACCGCGCTGCTGCCCGGCTTGGCGCCCATCGTCATTTGGGCGGGCGCCGTCGGCCTGCGGCGCGGCCTCGGCGGGCTGCTCGACGAGATCGCTACCCGTGGCGCCAGTTGGGCCACGGCGGCGATGCTCGTCGCCCTGCTGGCCATCGTCGCCTTCGCCCTCGCCCGACACCTCGCCCAGAGCCGCGAGGAGGAGGGCGCCGACGCCACCACCTTCGCCCTCCTGGCGGCCGGCGTCGGGCTGATGCTCATCCTGGGCATCGAGTTCTTCTGGGCCCAGGACCCGGTGAACCTGCGCACCAATACCATGTTCCGGCTGGGCTTCCAGGCCTGGGTGCTGCTGGCCGTGGCGGCCGCCTTCGGGCTGTACTACGTGACCGCCCGCTGGCGCCCGAACGTCCGCTGGCAGCGGGCCGGCCGCTGGGCCTGGGCGGCGGCGATCGCGGTCGTGCTGGCGGCGGGGCTGGTCTATCCGGTAACCGTCACCTTCTACCGCACCGAGGGCAATCGGATCGACGGCTACCAGGGCTACCGGTCCCTCGACGGCCTAGCCGCCGTGCGAATCTTCGACCCCAACGAATACGAGGCCACCCTCTGGCTGCGAGACAACGTGCATGCGACGCCGGTAGTATTGGAGGCCATCGGAGACCCCAACGGCACCGACGGCCGCATCTCGGAGCGCACCGGCCTGCCCACCGTCCTGGGCTGGCCCGACCACGAGTACCGCTGGCGGGGCTCCTGGGAGCCCCAGGCCGGCCGCCGCGAGGACGTGCAGTTTGCGTACCAGACTACCTCGGCCTTGGAAGCAGCAAACGTGCTCGAAAAGTACGGCGTCGAGTACGTCTACGTTGGCGGCGCCGAACGAGACGCCTACGGCGACGCCGGGATGGCCAAGTTCGCCGAGCTGGGTGAAGTTGTCTTCCAGAACGCTGGCGTGACCATTTATCGCATAGACGGCTGAACCGCCTGAGCCAGGCCGGACGCAAAAGTAGCTGCGCCGGATCCCGCGTGGTATCCTAGGCCCCGATCATGCCTGACTGGGTGCCGATGGTGGCGAAGGCCCTCTTCTGGTCGCTGAGCCAGCGGCAGACGTACGCGTGGTGGTTCGCCGTCCTGGTGGTGGGGTTGGCCGCCTTCCCGCTGACTTTCGCCTTCTTCCGCTTCCTTCCCGACCGCGGCTACGCCTTCACGAAGCCGCTAGGCCTGGCGCTGGCGACCTACCTCCTCTGGATCGGGGCGACCGTGGGGATCCTACCCAACAACCGCGGGTCGATCATCCTGATCCTGGTGGGGATGGCCTTGGCCTCTCTTGTAGTGGCGTCCCGCCGCCGCGACGAGCTGCGGGCGTTCATCCGTGAGCGCCTGTACTACATCGTTCTCATCGAAGCCTTGTTTGCCCTGGCCCTGGTTGTGGCCATCTCCCTGCGCTCCTATGTCACCGAGATCAACTGGAACGAGAAGCCCATGGACTTCGAGTTCCTCAACAGCATCCTGCGGGCCGATAGTTTCCCCCCCAAGGATGCCTGGCTCTCCGGCCAGACCATCCCCATGTACATCTTCGGCCACCACATGATCGCCACTCTGACGGAGCTCACCGGCATCTCCTCCGCCATTACCTTCAACCTGGGCGTTGCCCTCATCGCCGCCCTGGCCGCCATCGGGGCCTTCGGCCTGGTCTACAACCTCCTCATAGTGCGGGCTCGAGCCCGCACCGCCATCCTCTTCGGTCTGGTGGCCGTGGGGCTGCTGCTGGTTCTCGCCAACATCGAGGGTGTGTTCGAGCTCTTCCGGCGTCACGGGATCGGCAACCAGACGTTCTACAACCTGCTGGGCATGAACGGCCTGGACGGCCCCATGGACTGCGGGAAGTACCCGGGCAACTGCACCGAGTGGTACCCCACCGAGTGGTTCTCCACCTGGTGGCGAGCTACCCGAGTGGCCACCGACTATGATTGGCGCGAGTTCCCCTCCTTCACCTTTGTCATGGGTGACCTGCACGCCCATCTGTTATCCATACCTTTCGTGCTGATGGCGATGGGCGTTGCCCTCAACACCCTGCGCTGGCGGGGCCCGCTGGCCGCTCCTATTTGGGCGGGCATCCCTCAACGGCTGAGGAGTGCCGGCCAACGGTTCGGCCGAAGCAGCACCGGCAGAGCCAGCGATATCGCCGTCTCCTCGCCGCTACGCCTTCCGTTGCCGGTGTCCTCCGCCGCAGCCGCTGCCTTAGACCTGGGGGCCTCCGCCTGGGAGGGGCTGGCCTTCTGGGTTGCCCATCCACTGCGCCTTGTGGCCGCTGGCATCCTGGTGGGTGCTCTGGGCTTCACGAACCTCTGGGACCTGCCGGTCCTCTTCTTCCTGGTCATGGCCATGGCCGCAGCCCGCAACTACCTGAACGAGGGCCGTCTGAACGCGGCGGTTCTGGGCCAGACCATTGGCTTCGCTATCCCCCTCGCGGGACTAGCGGTTCTCCTCTATGCCCCCTTCTACCTCGACTTTCACCCGGCGGGCTCAGGCGGCGGCATACTGCCCCTGGAGGTCTACGGGGCACCGGCCGCGGCGAGCCTCGCGACCAAGCCCCACCACTTCTTCTACTTCTGGGCCACTATCCTCTGGCCGACTGGCAGCTTCGTCGTTGTGGCCCTGGGCAGCTGGCGCCAGAGCAGGTCGATGCTGCGCTGGGCCATGCTCCCTGCCCTGATTCCTTTCGCCCTTTGGGCCTTCCTGGTGACAGCACACGAAGGGCCGGTGGGGTTTGCGCACGAGGTCGCTGCGCGCCGGAGTTGGTGGCTCACCCTGGCCTTCCTGCTGGCTGCGGTGACTGTAGCCTCCTTGGCCTTCGGACGGTTCCTCAACGCCAGGGCCAGGGAAGACGAAAACCAGCAGAGCATGCTCTTCGCTCTGGCGTTGGCCGGCGTAGGCCTGTTGCTCCTCCTGGGCACAGAGCTGTACTGGGCAAAAGACCCCACGGGCTTTCGCGCGAACACTGTCTTCCGCTTGAACTATCAGGCATGGATTCTGTTCAGCATCAGCGCCGCCTTCGGCCTTCACTACATCCTGTCCAGCTGGCGACTGCCGGACATGCTGGCCTTCACACGTCGATTCGCCTGGGTCGCCATCACCATCGTCCTGCTGGGCGCCGGGCTGGTGTACCCGGTCATCGCCAGCATGAACCGCACCTACGGCTTCACCGTCAACCCCGAACTGGACGGGTTGGCCTTTGTGAGCCGCAGCGAGCCGGAGGAATATGAGGCTCTCCGCTGGCTGCTGGAGAATGTGAAAGGGACGCCGGTCATTCTGGAGACGGTGGGCAGCGACTATCTCTTGTTTGGCCGCGTGTCCTCCCGCACGGGTATCCCCACCGTCCTGGGCTGGCCAGACCACGAGTGGCGCTGGCGGGGCTCGTGGCAACCGCAAGGCGGCGAGCGGCCGAAGGACGGCTCGTGGTGCCCGTCCGTGAGGTGCTTCGATGTGGAGCGAGCCTATAAGACTACCTCCCCGGAGGAGGCGCGGGCCATCCTCGAAAAGTACAACGTCGAGTATGTCTACATAGGTGGGCTGGAGCGCCAGCAATACGGGGAAGAAGGGCTGGCCAAGTTCGCCGACCTGGGCAAGGTCGTCTTCCAGAACGCCGGGGTGACCATCTATCGCATAGGCGGCTAAGCCACCTCCATGCTATGCTAGGCGCCGTCATGCCGGAGCCGGTGGCGTGGTGGTTGGTTCTGGAGGTGATGGGCGCCATCGCCTTCCCCATCGCCTTCGTCCTCTTCTCTTCCCTGCCCGATCGGGGCTATGCCTTCGCCAAGGTCTTCGGCCTGCTGTTCGTGGGCTATGGCCTGTGGATGGGCGGCGTTGCCGTATCGTTGCCCAACAACCGCTGGTCCATCTTCGCCCTGATGGGCCTGGTCCTGTTGGTCAGCCTCGCTCTGGCCTTCCGGCGTCGCCGTGAAATGGGCCGCTGGCTGGTCGCCAACTGGCGCTACCTCCTCGTGGCCGAGGTCGTCTTTCTTGTGGCCTTCGCCTTCTTCGGCCTGCTGCGCGCCTACATGCACGACATCAACTACGGCGAGAAGCCGCAGAACCTGGCCTTCCTAAACGCCGTGCTCCGCAGCGATACCCTCCCCGCCTACGACCCCTGGTACTCCGGCCACAACCTGAGCTACTACTACCTGGGCCACCTGACGGTGGCGGTCTTGGCTCGCCTCACCAGCACACCCGCCAGCATCGCTTTCAACCTGGGCTCGGCCACTATCGGCGCGCTGGCGGCGGTGGCCGTGTTCGGCATCGGCTACAACCTGGTGGCCGGCGGCGGCCGCCTTGTGCGAGGAGTAGTGGTCGGCGCCGTCGCGGTCGTCCTGCTGCTCATCGTGTCCAACCTGGAGGGCCTCTTCGAGCTGCTGGCCGCCCACGGCGTCGGGAACCAGGCTTTCTACGATTGGTGGCAGATCCACGGCCTCGACGGCCCCCGCAGCACCAGCAGGTGGTATCCCACCGAGTTCTGGTGGTGGGGGAGGGCCGCTTTCGTGGCCGACACTACCGACGGCCGCGAGTTCCCGTTCACCAGCTTCCTTTTCGGCGACATCCACGCCCACACCGCTGCCTTACCCTTCGTCCTCCTGTCGGTGGGCCTCGCCCTGAACGTCGCCCGCTCGCCCGAGGGGCTGGACTGGCGCTCCTGGGCCCGCCGGCCGGGGGTGCTGCTGCTGGCGGCGCTGGCCCTGGGCAGCCTCGCCTTCGTCGACGCCGTCGACCTGCCCACCTACGGGGCGCTGGTGGCGCTGGCGGCGTTCGTGGCCTGCTACGCCGGCCAGCGCCGCCCGGCGATGAGCGCCGCCGGGCGCGCCCTTGCGTACATGGCGCCGCTGGGGATCGTCGCCGTGCTCCTCTACCTACCGTTCTACCTGGACTTCCATCCGGTGGGCCAGGGCGTCCAGCCTCTGGAGGCAGCCACCCGCGCCAGCTGGGCCACCCTGCGGGGCACAGTGACGCGGCCCACCCACTTCCTCATCCTCTGGGGGCCACCCGTTTGGCTGGCCTGCACCATGGCCGGCGTCGCCCTGGCCGCGCTGGGGCGCCGGGCCATCTCGCGGGCGGCCGTGGGCTGGGCCTCCCTGGCCTGGGCCGTCCCCGTCGGCCTGTGGGCGATGATGGTCCTTTTGCGGCGGGCGCCGTGGGGCCTGGCCGATGAGATCGCCACACGCGGCTACGCCTGGATCACCGCCGCTTTCCTGGCAGCGTTGGTCGGCGCCCTAGCCCTGGCTCTCGGCCGCCACCTCCGCGCCGCGCGCGATGAGCCAGCCCCCGACCGGAGCCTCCTCTTCGCCCTAACGGCGACGGGTCTGGGCGCGCTCCTCCTCCTGGGCATGGAGTTCTACTGGATGCAGGACCCCCTCGGCTACCGCCAGAACACGACGCTCCGGCTGGGCTACCAGGCGTGGGTGCTTTTGGCGGTGGGCGGGGCCTTCGCGTTGTACTATCTGGTGTCGCGCTGGCGGCCGGCAAGCCTGCCCTCCGCCCTGGGACGCGCCGGCTGGACGGCGGGCAGCGTCATCGTGCTGGGGGCAGCCCTCATCTTCCCCGTGGCCGCCACGTTCTACATCGGTAACGACTTCCAGGACCCCCGCGTGCTGGATGGCCTGGCCTTCGAGCGCCTCCAGAACCCCGACGAGTATGCCGCTGTCCGCTGGCTCCAGGAGAACATCCAGGGCGCGCCGGTCGTGCTGGAGGGCGTGGGCACGGACTACGACGCCAACGCGGCGCGCGTCTCCACCCGCACGGGCTTGCCCACCGTCCTGGGCTGGCCCCAGCACGAGTACCGCCTGCAGGGCACCTGGGATCCCATAACTGAGCGCCAGCAAGACGTGGAGACGGCCTACAACACGACCTCGCTGGCAGAGGCCCAGGCCATCCTGGACAAGTACGACGTGCAGTACGTCTACGTGGGCGACTTCGAGCGCGAGACGTACGACGAGGCGGGGCTGGCCAAGTTCGCCGCGCTGGGGCAGGTGGTCTTCAAGCAGGACAAGGTCACGATCTACGAGGTGACGCGCGGGGAAGCGGCTGCTAGTGAGCGATGATCTCCTCGCCGCCGTCCACGCCGATGACGTTGCCCGTCACCCAGGCCGTCCGCTCATCAGATAGCGCCGCGATGGCCCGGGCCACGTCCTCCGTGGTAGTGGTGCGGCCGCTTGGGTTGAACTGGCCCGCCAAGGTCAGCATTTGCAGGGCGCCGGGGATCTTGCGCAGGGCCGGCGTATCAGTGATGCCGGCCCGAATGGCGTTGACGGCGATCCCCCGCGAGGCCAGCTCCACGGCCAGGTGGCGGACATGGTATTCCAGGGCCGCCTTGGCGCAGCCCACCGGCCCGTATTGCGGCAAGACGCGAGTGGAGCCGGAGCTGGTCATGGCGAACACCTTGCTCCCCGGCCCCAGGAGCCCCCGATAGACCATGCCTTGCACCCAGTAGACCAGGCTGTGCGCCATCACGTCCAGGGTCATCTCCATCTGGGCCTGGCTCGCCGCCTCCTTGGGGTTGGTCGGCACGTAAGAGCGTAGCGTCCCGAAGGCTAAGGAGTGCATCATCACCCGCACGGTGGCCGGCGGGTTCTCCGCCCCCAACCGCTCCTGCATCGCGTCCAGGATCTGGGCCCGCTTCTTGGCATCGGCGGCGTTCATGTTGAAGAAGATGGCCTCGCGGCCGAGCTCCTGGGCCTGGGCCACCACTCGCTGGGCGTTGGGCAGGGTGGACCGCAGGTCGAGATGCACGCCGAAGATGTGCATGCCGTTGCGCGCCAGCTCCAGGGCGGCGGCTGCCCCCATGCCGCTGGACGCTCCCAGGATGAGGGCCCAGCGATCGCGCAAACCGTTGCCGTCGGCCATGTCTCACGCCCCCTGGCCGGCCGCCGGGCCGGGCCGGACGCCCTCGCGGGCCAGCAGCTCGCGCAGATAGGCCACCACCTCCGGCGCCAGGTCCGGCCGCCGCAGGGCCATCGCTAGGTTGGCCTTCAGGAAGCCGATGGGCCGCCCAACGTCGAATCGCTCGCCGGCGAAGCGACAGGCGTAGACCGATTCGACCTCCAGCAGCAAACCCAGGCTGTCCGTAAGCTGGATCTCGCCGTTCGCCCCCGGCGGCGTGCGCTCGATGATCGGGAAGATGGCCGGTGTCAGCACCAGGCGTCCCACCGCCCCCAGGTCCGACTTCGCCTCGGCTGCCGGCGGCTTCTCCACGATGCTTAGCACCTGATAGACACGCTCCTCCAACTCCTTGGGCTCGATGACGCCGTAGTGGGGCAGCTCCTCCCGCGGCAAACGCTCCACCGCCACCACGCTCCCGCCGTAGCGGTCGTAGACGTCCATGAGCTGGCCGACGGCCGGGACGTCACTTTGAATGATGTCGTCAGGGTAGAACAGGGCGAAGGGCTCGTCGCCGATGAGGTGGCGGGCAACCATTACGGCGTCGCCGATGCCCCGCCGCTCCTTCTGTCGGACGAAGGCGATGTCGGCCAGCTCCGCCAGCCGCCGCGTCTCCTCCGCCTGCTGATGGCACCCCTTCTCCCCAAGGAAGGCCTCCAGGTCTGCCAGGCGGTCGAAGTGATCCTCTACCGCCCGCTTGTTGACCGCCGTGACCATGATGATCTGCCGGAGGCCAGCCTGCACCGCCTCCTCCACCACGTACTGGATGGCCGGCTTGTCCACCAGAGGAAGCATCTCCTTGGGGACGGCCTTCGTGGCGGGCAGGAAGCGAGTGCCGTAACCTGCCGCGAGGATGACCGCCTTGCGAACGCGCATTCAACGCCCCTTGTCAGCCCCCATCCGCGCTATGCGCCGCTGCCGTCAGGCGCGCGCCTTGCTCAATACGCGGAAGCCGAAGAGCAACAGTATCGCGCCGACCACGGACAGGAATATCGTCCCAATGTCGAAGTCATCGACGCCGTTACCGAGGCCAAGAGCGATGGAGATGAAGCCGCCAACGATCGCCCCTGCGATCCCAAGGAGGACAGTGAGGATAAGGCCAAAAATGCCACCTGGCAAGGTGTCCGCCATTAGCAGTCTGGCTATCCCCCCGCCAATCAGCCCAACCAGGAGCCAGGCAAGGATATTCATTCTTCCCCATCTCCTTTCTGCTTTGAACTTGTCGAACAAGTTGGTGATTTTCGCTCAGACTGAGGGCATTCTACAATAGGGCCTTCAGCCCTTCAACCGGCTGGGGGCCCCCGATCGCCCGGGAGCGGTTGCGACTGCGCTATTGCCGAGATGATCGATTTGTTGGAAGACAATCGCGGCGGCTGGAGCCATCCGTCCCATTGCCGACGTGGGGCCGCCACCGTCGGCGTGGATAACTAACGTGGAAAACCGCCTTGACAGAATCAGCCAGCTTATGTAGGCTATCTTGCGGCCGTGCTAGACGGGGAGCTAGCGGTGCCCTGTACCCGCAATCCGCTATAGCGGGGTTGAATTCCCGCTCGAGGTCCTGGCACCGCAGGGACTGCCCTCGACAAGTAGCGTTGATGACCTGGCCCTGCGCGGCGAGACGCTACAAACCCCGTCAGGTCCGGAAGGAAGCAGCGGTAAGTAGTTAGTTTCGGGTGCCGCAGGTCTACCTGGTTGGAGCTGGCTGTCGGGAGCAAGCCTGCGGGCTGGATCGACAGCGGGTGCACGGCCGCTCTATCCAGGGCACCAGCGCCCAACTGAATAGAGGAAGGTGTTGCCCGCAAAGCCGTCCCGGGCGCCTCTCCTCCTATTGGAGAAGGAGGTGCCCCTCGGAAGACTTCACGGTGCCAAGCTCTCGATAGGCCCCTTTCTTCATTCCCGCCGCGTCCTCCATGTCTCGCTTATCGCGCTGGTGGCGGCGGGTGCCTTGCTGTCCACCGCGCTCGGCGCCGTGGGTCCGCGCTCTTCGCCCGATACCGCTTCGCTAGCAGCTAACGATAGCCTTTTGGCCTACACCGATGGCCCGCTCGCCGTAGCCGCGGCGGCGACCGCCACGACAGTCGACAGCATCCCGATCACCGTCCACCAGGATGGCCTGGTGATCGACACGACGGCCGCCGCCCCCACGGTGGGCGACGCACTGGCTCAGAAAGGCATCGTGGTCAGCCGGGGCGACTACGTCTTCCCGGATGGCGCCTCACCTCTCAGCGCAGGCACCAACATCTACATCTACCACGCCAATGATGTCTCTCTTGTGGTCGACGGTCAGTCGGCCAAGACCCGCACCCGTCAGCCGACCGTGGCCGGCCTTCTGTCGGAGGCAGGCGTGAGTGTGGGACCCGCCGATCGCGTCGAGCCGCCGCCGGACGCACCGCTGACGGAAGACACGACCGTCCGCGTGGTGCGAGTACGGGAAGGGACCGACACCGTCGAGGAGACGGTCTCCAGGGAGGTCGTGTACCGCGACAATCCCGATATGGACCAGGGCCAGTCTGTTGTCCTGCAGCCGGGCGCCGACGGCCTCATCCGTCGTTCGTACCGGGTGGTCTACGAAGACGGCCAGGAGGCGAAGCGCGAGCTTCTGGACCAATCTACCGTGCCGTCGCAGCCGAAGATCGTCGCCCAGGGTACGCGGGTGGTGAAGGTGGTGCCCACGCCCGCCGGGCCCCTTCGCTATCGTCAGTCTCTGAAGGTCTACGCCACCTGGTACAACCCGGCCAGCGCCGGCCGCCCGCCGGAAAGCCCCTGGTACGGCCTCGCCGCCACCGGCGTGCAGGTCCACCGAGGCATCGTGGCCGTGGACCCGTCCGTCATTCCTCTCGGCTCGCGCATCTACGTCCCCGGCTACGGTGAGGCCGTGGCCGCCGACACAGGCTACGCCGTGGTCGGCAACATCATCGACCTCGGCTTCGCCGACTACGAAGTGCCCGACTGGAGCAGCGGCTGGGTGGAGGTCTACATCCTGCAGTAGCTACCGCGGCGGCCCAGCGGTATCATGGGCGTATGACGCCAGGGCAGCCGACGCAGCTGGTGGAAACCCAGATCACAATCCCGACCGTTGCGCCTCGCCGGCCCCGCAAGCGGCTGGGCCAGCACTTCCTGACCGATCGCCGCACCCTCCAGCGCATCGTTGCCGCTGCTCACCTTTCTCCCACCGATACGGTCGTCGAGGTGGGCGCCGGCCGTGGCGTCCTCACCCAAGCCCTGGCCCAGGCGGCGGGCCGCGTCATCGCCGTGGAGATAGACGAGGGCCTTTGCGAGCAAGTCCGTCGTCGCCTGGCGTCCTACCCTAACGCGGCCATCGTTTGCGGCGACATCCTCACTCTGCCGCCGGAGGAACTACTGGCTCGCACCGGAGCTGCCGAGCCCTACGTCGTCGTGGCCAACCTGCCCTACTACATCGCCTCCGCGGTGCTCCGTGGCTTCCTGGAGGCGAAGGCGCAGCCCCGGCGCCTCATCGTGACGGTTCAGGCGGAGGTGGCCGAGAGCATGGCGGCGGCGCCGGGCCACATGCGCCTGCTCAGTGTTGCTACCCAGTTCTATGCCTCGCCGCGCATCCTCTTCTACGTGCCGCCGCGGGCTTTCCGGCCGCCGCCCAAAGTGCGCTCCGCCGTCGTCGAGCTGGAGGTGCGTCCCCAGCCGGCAGTCGTGGTGGACGACCGCCAGGCCTTCTTTCGCCTGGTGCGGGCCGGTTTCGCCGCGCCGCGCAAACAGCTCCGCAACGTCCTGGCCCTAGGCCTGGCGATCGAGCCGCCGGCCGCGGCGGCCCTGCTGTCGGCGGCGGCCATCGAGCCGCAGCGCCGCCCCCAGACGCTAACCATCGAGGAGTGGGCCAGCCTGTACGAGGCCTGGCGACAACGATGAGCGGCCTTTGCCTGCGAGCCACGGCCTGCGCCAAGATAAACTGGCTGCTGGAGGTGCTTCACCGCCGGCCGGACGGTTATCATGAGGTGAGGACCGTCATCCAGACCATCGCCCTGTGCGATACGCTGGAGTTGCATCAGGCGCCGGACCTGAGTCTCGAGGCGGAGGGCGACGGGCTGCCGCCAACGGAGGAGAACCTAGTGATGAAGGCGGCCCGCCTTCTCTGGGAGCAGGCGGCCGGCCTGGCGGGGGCACGGCTGCGCCTGCGGAAGGCCATTCCGGTGGCTGCCGGCCTGGGCGGCGGCAGCAGCGACGCCGCCGCCGCTCTGCGCGGCCTGAACGAGCTGTGGGGACTGGGCCTGCCCAGCCAGGCGCTGGAGCAGATGGCCGCCAAGCTGGGCTCTGACGTGCCCTTCTTCATCCGCGGCGGCACCGCCCTGGCCGAGGGCCGCGGCGAACGGATTACGCCTCTTCCCGACGCTCCAAAGAGGGAGCTGCTCATCGTGGTGCCGCCCCTGACCTTGCACAGCAAGACGCAGCGGATGTACGCCCTCCTTACGTCGGCCGACTACACGGACGGCTCGGCGGTGGATCGCCTGGTGGACGCCGTTCGCAGGGGAACGGCGATGGAGGATAGCCACCTGTTCAACGTCTTCGACGGGCCGGCCTTCCGGGCCTTCCCCGAGCTGGCGCGCCTTCGCGAGGCGCTCTTGGCGGCGGGGGCTAGCGCTGTCCACCTGGCCGGCAGCGGCCCCGCCCTGTTTGCCCTGGCCGACGATGCGGCGACTAGAGAGCGCATCACGCGCGCCGCCGGCGAGGCCGGGGCCAAGGCCTTCGTCACGGCCAGCGCGCCCGCCGCCGAGACGGTGGCCCTGAAACTTTCGGCGGGATAGCACCATGGTCGAGGTTTTCGCCGGCTTCGTCTGCGGGTATGCGGTGGCGCTGGTGTTCACGCCCGTCGCCGCCCTGATGGTTGTCGATGCCCGCAGCCGAATCCCCTATCTGGCCAAGGCCATCGCTCCCAACGTCTCCGCCGTTGCCCTTGCCGTGCCGATATCGCTGCTCGGCTTCTTGGTCTGGACGGCCGTCGGCATGGTCCTGGGCCTCCTCTATCGCGGCGCCGAGCGGAATGTCCCTGATGGCGGTCTGGGCAGTCCCAATCTCCTGTACACCGCTCTCGTCCTCGGTTTCGGCGGTTCGGCGGTGCTTCTCACCGCGCTGGGCTTCCGGCGCCTGCGTTGGCCGGTGCTGATCCTGGGCGCCGCCATCGTAGGAACGTTCGGCTGGGCGATGCCCTACCTGGCCCAGGCCGGATAGCGCAGAGTCGCGGAAGGCTTGAGCCTTCCCCTGCAGGCCTGAAGGCCTCCGCTACATATGCTAGACTGGTTCCGCACCCTGAGAAGGGCCACCAGCTATGGCTGACTTCATCGTCGACATGCACGTCCATACGGTGAAAGGGGCCTCCGACAGCAGCCTGACGCCGGACGAGCTCACGGAGGAGGCCCGCCGCATCGGTCTGCACGGCGTGAACATCAGCGAGCACGACCGCCTGTGGGAGGCCTTGGAGATCGAGCGCTTCCGCCAGGAGAGCGCCCTCTTCGCCGCGCGGGCGATGGAGGTGACCACCGACCTGGCCCACATCATCGTCGTCGGGCTGGAGCGCTACGTGGCCGGCATCCACAAGGCCGCGGATCTGCGGCGGGCGGTGACGGAGGCGGGCGGGTTCATGTGGGTGGCCCACCCCTTTCGCCATTTCTTCGACCCCGTCCACACCCTCCGCGAAGGGCGTGAGCCACCCAACCTCACCCCCGAGGAGGCAACCCGCCTGCCCATCTTCGCACTGGTGGACGAGCTCGAGGTGGCCAACGGCGGCTGCACCGCGCGGGAGAACTACTTCGCCCTCACGGTGGCCCGCATTCTGGGCAAGCGCGGCATCGGCTGTAGCGATGCGCATTCCACCCACGGCCTCGGCTGCTTCGTGACCATCTTCCAGCGGCCCCTGGTCGACGAGCGCGACCTCATCGCCGAACTGCGGGCCGGCCGCTACTACCCGGCCGAAGGTCTCCGCAGCGGCGGACTGGTCGCCTTCAGCGAGAGCGCACCCGATATCGACCTTAGTTCCTCCCTGCGCGGCTGAACGTGGCCACCTACGTCGCCCTCGACCTGGAGACCACCGGCCTGGACCCCACCAGTGACGCTATCATCGAGGTAGGGGCGGTGAGGTTCGGGCCGGCCGGCGTGGAGGATACCTTCGTCAGCCTGGTGAACCCGCGGCGAGCCGTGCCCTACCGCATCCAGATGCTCACCGGCATCGCCCCCGAGGAGCTGGCTCAGGCGCCGCCCCTGGAGACGGTAGCGCCCCGCCTCCAGGAGTTTCTGGTCGACTATCCCGTCGTGGGGCAGAACGTGCTGGCCTTCGACCTCCGTTTCCTCGATGCGGCCGACATCCGCCACGGCCCCATTGTCTACGACACCTACGAGCTGGCCCTCCTCCTCCTGCCCCTGCTCAGGGGACACAGCCTCTCGGCCCTGGCCCGCCATTTCGCCATCCCTCTCCCCAATCACCACCGCGCTCTGCCCGACGCCGAAACCTCTCGCGAGGTGTTCCTGGCCCTGCGAACTTGGGCGGCTTCGCTGCCGCCGGCTGTCCTGACCGAGGCCGCCCGCCTGGCCAGCGCCACTCACTGGCCGGGCCGCACCTTCTTGGCCGAGGTCTTGGAGCAATCCGAGCGCGGAGGCCCGGCGCCTGTCAGTGCCGCCAGCGCGCCGGCGCCCCAGCCTCTGGTGCCCAACGCCCGCCGCCAGCCCGTCGAGCCCTCCGAGGTGGCCGATCTCCTGCGCTCGCTGGGGGCGCGTCCGGACGTCCTGCCAGACTTCGAGGAACGGCCGGAGCAGCAGGCCATGGCCCGGGCGGTGGCCGAAGTCATCAACGAAGGCGGGCAACTCATCGTCGAGGCGGGCACAGGCATCGGCAAGTCGCTGGCCTACCTCCTGCCGGCCGCCTGCTACGCCCTGCGCAACAAAGCGCGCGTCGTCATCTCCACAGCCACCATCAATCTCCAGGACCAGCTCGTCACCAAGGACATCCCCGCCGTTCAGTCCGCCATAGGCGCTGGCTCGCCGCCGAGCCAGCCGCCCCTGGCGGCCGCCCAGCTTAAAGGCAGGCGCAACTATCTCTGCCTGCGCCGTCACCTGGTCGCCCGCCGTGCGCCGTTGGTCTCCGATGACGAGGCGCGTTTCCTCCTCCGCCTGCTCCTCTGGCTCATCCAGACCGAAACCGGCGACCGTGCCGAGCTGAGGCTGAGCCAGACCGAGGAGGCCCTCTGGCACCGGCTCTCGGCCCAGAACGAGGACTGCCTGGGGAGCGCCTGCCCCTTCGTCGCCGACGGGAGCTGCTTCCTGGTGCGGGCGCGCCGCCGAGCGGAGGCGGCCCACCTGGTGGTGGTGAACCACGCCTTGCTCCTGTCCGACGTAGCGGCAGCCGGCCGCCTCATCCCGCCCTACGAGCACCTCATCCTGGACGAGGCCCACCACCTGGAGGAGCAGGCCACCCGCCAGCTCGGCTTCGAGGCACGCGAAGCGGACCTGACGGCCTACCTGGACCGCATCCACCGGCGCACGCGCGCCGCTGGCACCGGCCTGGCCGCCGCCGTCCGCCAAAGTGTGCGGGGACTGGCGATGGCGCTGGGCCCCGCCGGCCACCTCACCGGCCTGGCCGCCGCCCTGACCGAGGCCGCCGACCGCGCCCGCGGCCGCCTGCGCGAGTTCGCCGAGGCCGCCCGCACCTTTATCCGCCAGCATGCCCAGGAGAGCGGCGACTACGAGCAGCGCCTCCTCTTGACCACCGGCATCCGCGCCCAGCCCGACTGGTCGGCCGTGGAGATGGCCTGGGAGAACCTGGCCCTGGCTCTGGCCGCCAGCGAGGAGCTCCTGGCGCAGCTGTACTCGGGCCTGGGCGACGCCGAAGGGCTCGGCCTGCTGGGCTACGAAGGGCTGCTGGGAGAGACCGCCGCGCTGCTCCAGACGGCGCACCAGCTGCGCCTGGGGATGGCCACCGCCATCCAGCGACACGACCCATCGGCCATCCAGTGGCTGACGGAGGGCGGCCCGGCGGGCCTGGGCGTGGCCTCGGCGCCCCTGGACGTCGCGCCCCTTCTCCAGGAGCGCCTCTACGCCGACAAGCAGAGCATCGTCCTCACCAGCGCCACCCTCGCCACCGGCGCTTCCTTCCGCTACGTGCGCCAGCGGTTGGGCCTGGACGACGCCCGCGAGCTGCTCCTGGGCTCCCCGTTCGACTATCGGCAGGCGGCTCTCATCCTCCTGCCCAGCGGCCTGCCCGAACCGAACCACCGCGACTACCCGCCGATCCTTCAGCGGGCGCTGGCGGAGCTGTGCCGGGCGAGCCAGGGGCGGGCCCTGGCCCTCTTCACTTCCCACGCCTCCTTGCGAGCAGCCCACGCCGCCATCCGCGGCCCGCTGCGCGAGGAGGGTATCGCCGTGCTGGGCCAGGGCATCGACGGCACGCCTCAGCAGCTCCTACAAGCGCTGAAACGCAACGCCAAGACCGTAGTCATGGGGACGGCCAGCTTCTGGGAGGGCGTGGACGTGGTCGGCGAGGCGCTCTCGCTGCTGATCCTGGCTCGACTTCCCTTCAGTGTCCCTAGCGAACCGGTCTTCGCCGCCCGCTCGGCCCAGTTCGAAGACCCCTTCCACGAGTACGCCCTCCCCCAGGCAGTGCTGCGCTTCAAGCAGGGCTTCGGCCGCCTCATCCGCAGTAAGACCGACCGAGGTGTGGTGGTGGTGCTGGACCGCCGCATCAGGAGCAAGGCCTACGGCCGCGCGTTCCTGGAGGCGCTGCCGCCCTGTCAGGTGGAGGAGGTGCCGATGGACGAACTGCCGCGGCGGGTGGCCGATTGGCTCAGGCAGAAGGGCGACGGTGGCGGCTAAGCTCTCGGCGACCTTCGTCGCGACGCCGGCTGTGCTTCGACCGCTGCGCGACGGCGACAGCGACGCCATCGCCCGCTGGTACGGCAAGGCGATGATGTTGGCGGGCTCGCCCGTCCCTCTAAGCTCCCTCCTCGACTTCACCGGCCGTCGGCGAACCCTAACCCTGACAGACGGCACGAGACAGGAGCCGGTGGGCCTGATGGCGATGGCCGTCGACGACCCCGAGCCCGGCTGGGCTACGATCGCCTTCCTCGCCATCGCCGGGCAGGACCGGCGCGATCTGGCCGCCCGGGCCATCGCCACCCTGGAGGCATCCGTCCAGGGTCAAGCGAGACACATTCGGGCCGCCGTGCCGCCGGACGTGGGCCTGGCGCTCTACTTCTGGTTGAGGCTGGGCTACCGGCCAACCGCAGCGCCAGAGGACGGCCACTTGTGGATGGTACGGGACCTGGACTGACAGGGAGAGAAGCCATGCAGGACATCTTCCGCTATATCGAGCAGCACCAGGACGAGGCCATCCAGCAGCTCAGCCGCCTGGTGCGCCTGCCCAGTGTCAGCGCCCAGGGCCAGGCCATCCCCGAGACGGGCGAGCTGATCCGGAGCATGCTCGAGGAACTCGGCTTCCGGGCGGAGCTCGCGCCCAAGCGGGGCGGCAACGCCGTCGTCCTGGCCGAGCTGTCCGGCGCCGCGGCCAGGACCCTCCTCTTCTACAACCACTACGACATCCAGCCCGTCGAGCCCCTTGAGCTCTGGTCGTCGCCCCCCTTCGAGGTCGCCATCCGCGAGGGCAAGGTCTACGGCCGAGGTGTCTCCGATAACAAGGGGAACATCGCCGCCCGCCTGGCCGCCATCCGCGCCTTCCAGGCCGTGCGCGGGCAGGTGCCGGTCAACGTCAAGTTCTGCATCGAAGGGGACGAGGAGATCGGCAGTCCTGCCATGGAGCCCTTCGTGGCGGAGCACGCCGACCGCCTGGCCGCCGACGCCTGCATCTGGGAGGGCAGCGGCGTCAACTGGCAGGGCCAGCCCCAGATCACGCTGGGTGTGAAGGGCCTCCTCTACGTCGACCTGGTGGTCAAGTGCGCCAACCGCGACGCCCACTCGTCCTACGCCACCGTCGTGCCCAACGCGGCCTGGCGCCTGGTCTGGGCCCTAGCCAGCCTCAAGGACGCCGACGACAACATCCTGGTCGATGGCGTGTACGAGAGCGTGCGCCCGCCAACGGCGCTGGAGCGAGCGGCGCTGGAGGCCATCCCCGCCGAGGAGGACCACACAGCCGAGAGCCTGGGACTGACGCGCTTCGTCAAGGGCGTCCGCGGTCTCGACTACCGCCTGCGCCACCTGCTGGAGCCCACCTGCAACATCGACGGCCTCAGCGCCGGCTACGAGGGAAGCGGCCCGAAGACGGTCATACCCAGCCAGGCCACCGCCAAGCTGGACTTCCGCCTGGTGCCCAACCAGACGCCCGACGAGGTCCTGGCCAAGCTGCGCCGCCATCTCGACGCTCACGGCCTCGGGGACATCGAGGTGCACCGCGTGTCAGCGGAGCTGCCGGCCCGCACGCCCATCGACCATCCCTTCGTGGATGTGGTGCGAGAGGCGGCCCGTCAAGCGTACGGTGTCGAGCCTGTGGTCAGCCCCAGCGCGGCCGGCACCGGCCCCCTGCATCCCTTCGTCGACACACTAGGCCTACCCACGGCCGACTGCGGCGTCGGCTATCCGGACTCGCGGATCCACGCCCCGGACGAGAACATCCGCCTGACGGACTTCGTCCGGGGCGCCCAACACATAGCGGCC
This sequence comes from uncultured Chloroflexia bacterium, assembly GCA_963701285.1. GTDB lineage: Bacteria > Chloroflexota > Dehalococcoidia > SM23-28-2 > SM23-28-2. The sequence goes on from OY969584.1 coordinate 2,019,032, forward strand.
ATCTTGGACCGCTTCGCCGCCGGCTAGTGCTCGACGCCGAGAGGCGGCTCCTCCTCGCCGGGGAACGGTTCGCCCTGCAGACAGGCCTGACAGGCGTACTCCAGCGCCATGTAGGCCTCGTTGACCCAGACCCGGCCGCAGTCCTTGCCCGGCTGGTCTTGCCGCAGGGCCAGGTGGAACCGTAGGCCGCAGTTGTTGCAGATCGCCGAGTTCGTGTCGTCGGCAGGCTCGCCGCAGACCCGGCACACCGGCGGCGGCTCCGGCCACGTCATGTTCCTCTACCCCCCGTGGCTAGCAGGCGGCGCACGGCAGCCGTCTCCTCCTCGCGAGTGCGCAGACGGCCGTCCAGCCGCCCTGCCCGCAGCAGCCACATCGCCTCACCCACCAGCGGACCGCGCCCCACACCCAACCGCTGGACCATTCGTCCATCCAAGGCAGGCTTGACATAACGCCACCGTTCCAGATAGAGACTCAGCCTCCGGCGCACGACCTCAGACGGAGCGGCCAGCGCCCACGCCCACAGGCTGGCCTCTGAATACGTCTCCAGGTGGGCCACGGCCTGGCTGGGTCGCAGGCCGGGCTGCGCCAGTTGGTCGATGATGCGACCCAGCGTTGCGGCGCCCTCCAGAGCGCGCCTCTCTCGCGCCGAAAGGGCCAGGCGGTGGGCGACCGGCGTCGCCTCGCCCAAGGAGAGGCGTGTGCCGAGCAGTGCCAGGTACAGCTCGGGGCCCAGGGGCGCTCCGTCCCGCCGGCCCGCCGCTCGGAAGGCGGCGGCCAGACGGGCATCGAAGCGCAAGGCCGGCTGCACCGCCGCCAGCACACCCAACGCCTGGCAGCGCATCAGGGCTGTCTCCGGGCGCTCCTCGGCCAGAAGGCGCAGCACCTCCTGGCGCACGCGGGCGCCGCTGATGGTGTCCAGATACGCCAGGTCTCGCCGCAGCAGGGCCCGAGTCTTCGACTCCAGGCGAAAACCCAGGCGGGCCGCGTAGCGCACGGCCCGCAAGATGCGGGTGGCGTCGTCCCTGAAGCTGCCCGAATGGAGAACCCGTACCAGGCCTCGCTCCAGGTCGGCCCAGCCGCCGAACGGATCGACCAGTCGGCCCTCCTCCGGCCCGCAGAGGGTCAGGGCCAGGGCGTTGATCGTGAAGTCGCGGCGGGCCAGGTCCCCGCTGATCGATGCCAGCCGCACCCGCGGGAGGGCGCCGCGGCGCGTGTAGGTCTCCGTCCGGGCCATGGCCAGATCGACCCGCGCGTTGTCCACGGCCAGGGTCACCGTGCCGAACTGGCGGTGGGCGATCAGCCGACCGCCCAGGGACGCCTCCGCCGGGGCCGCCAGCGACTGGACCTCACCCTCGGCAACGACGTCCACGTCAAGCTGGCTACGGCCCAGGGCTAGGTCGCGCACGCCACCGCCCACCAGATAGAGCGTTCGCCCCTGCTCCACGGCTGCCTGGATCACCGCCGCCAGAGCACGCGCGACGCCCTCGGGCAGCGCCTGCTGAAGGCGCGGCAGAAGCTCTGCCGCTTCGGTTAGACCCCTCTCCCTGATCCCAGGCATCACCTTTGTATCCGGCCATACTTGACAAACAGCGGCAACGCTCCTATCATGGCGTGCGCCCGCGGTTGGCCCCGGCCAGGGGAGTCAGCGGTGACCCAGATATGCCGCTGTTCAGTGCCAGCCCCAGGCAAAATCTGAAGGGGGAGAGTTTTCGCGCTGAGTTTAGCCACCTACGAGCCCGCACCTTGGAGCGCCACCGCCTAGCCCAGCTGCAGAAAGCCCTGGGAGTCAAGTTCAAGAGCCCTTCGCTGCTGGAGCAGGCGCTGGTGCATCGCTCTTATCTTAACGAGGCCCGTGCCCAGGGGCTAGAGTCCAATGAGCGGCTCGAGTTCCTGGGTGACTCGGCATTGGGGCTCGTGATATCTGAGCAGCTCTGCGCCGACTTCCCCGACCTCGACGAAGGCGAGCTGACCCGCCTGAAGACGTCCCTCATCCGCTGGGAGACTCTGGCCCGTGCCGCCGACCGCCTCTCCCTGGGCGAGTACCTCCTCCTGGGCCACGGCGAGGAGACTACAGGCGGCCGCCAGCGACCCTCCAACCTGGCCCGCGTCCTGGAAGCCGTCATCGGCGCTACTTTCCTTGATCGGGGCCTGGACAAGACGCGCGACCTGGTCCGGCGCTGCCTTGCACCCGACCTCGCCCGCGTGGAGGCAGGTCAGATAGCCCTGGACAGCAAGTCACGCCTCCAGCAGCTCGCCCAGAGCTACTGGCACCAGACGCCCAGCTACCGAACGGTGGCCGCCAGCGGGCCGGACCACGCCAAGGTGTTCACCGTGGAAGTGCGGGTGGCTGACCGCGCCCTGGGGCACGGCAGCGGCCGCAGCAAGAAGGAAGCGGAGAGCGAGGCGGCCCGCCAGGCCGTGGAGACCATCCTGGCCAGCGAGCCCGCCCTGCCTCCAGCGAGCAGCCAATGTATCTGAAGCGGCTCGACATCCAGGGCTTCAAGAGCTTCGCGAACCGCACGAGCTTCGAGTTCGGGCCGGGCCTCACCACCGTCGTCGGGCCCAACGGGTCGGGCAAGAGCAACGTGTCCGACGCGCTGCGCTGGGTTCTAGGCGAGCAGAGCGGCCGCCTGCTACGCGCCCGCCGCCTGGAGGACGTCATCTTCACCGGCAGCTCCCGTCGCCAGCCGGCCAACGCCGCCGAGGTCACCCTGACCCTAGACAACAGCGACAGGTGGCTCCCGTTGGACTTCGCCGAGGTGGCCATCACCCGGCGAGTGCGCCGCTCCGGTGAGAGCGATTTCTTCATCAACCGCAAGCGGGTCCGCCTGAAGGACGTGACCAATCTCTTCATGCGGGCCAGCGCCAGCCAGAGCAGCTACGCTATCATCGGCCAGGGCCTGGTGGAGACCGTCCTCAGCCTGCGCCCCGAAGAGCGCCGCCTTCTCCTGGAGGAAGCCGCCGATGTCCAGCGCTACCGCCTGCGCATCGAGGAGACCCACGCCCAGCTAGCGGCCACCCGCGAGAACGTGGACCGCGCTCAGCTCTTGGTGCGGGAGATCGCGCCCCGCCTGGCCCAGCTCGAGCGCCAGGCCCGGCGCGCCGAGCGCCACAGCCAGCTCAGCCGCGAGCTCACTGACGCCCTCCGCTCCTGGTACGGCCACCTCTGGGGCGCGGCCGAGACGCGCCTGCGATCCGCCCGCGCGGCCCTGGCCCTCGCCCAGCAGGAGGAAGCGCGGGCCGAGGCGGAGATCAAGACCTGGAGTGAGCAACTGGCCGCAGTGCGGGAGGAGTTGTCCCGCCGCCGGGGCGCCATCGCCGACCGCACTTCGCAGCGCCAGCGTCTCACCGACCAGGTCGGCCTCCTCCAGGAGCGCATCGCCACTGCCCGCCAGCGCCAGGGCGGCGTTTTGGGCCGGCGGCAGCAGCTCAAGCTAGAGCTAGAAGCCATGGAAAAGGAGATGCTCAACCTGGCCCGTGCCTCGGTGGAAGACAGCCGCCGCGGGCTCACTCTGGAGCAAGACCTGGAGGTGGGCCGCCAGGCCCTCAGCCAGGCCCAGCAGGAGCTGGGCACCATGGAGCAGGAGTCTTCCGGCATGCAGCGCCAGGCGGCGACCGCCGAGGAGAAGGCCGCCCGTGCCCGCGCCGCCTTCAGCGACGCGGAGGCCCGCCTGCGCACCGTCCGGGAGGGCCGCTCCCGCGCCGAGGACGAGCGGGCCCAGCAGGAGGAGCGCCGCCGCGCTTTGGTCGCGCAGATGGCCCAGGCCGCCCGCAGCCTTACCGGCCAGCGCCGCGAGGAGCGCCGCCTGAACGAAGGCAGCGCCGCCGCTGTCACTGAGCAGGACGCCCTCAAGGCACGCATCCTCCAGGCACAGGCCTCTTTGACCGCTCTGGCGGAGAGCTACCGCGGCCGCGACCTGGAGATGGAGCGCCTCCAGGCCCGCCTCAACGTCCTTACCGATGCCCAGCAGGCCTACGAGGCGCGCACCCGCGCCACCACCTCCCTTCCCGCGCTGCCCTCGCCCTCCACCGAGGCGCCTGTGCACGGCCTTCTGGGCGTGCTGAGCAGCCTGATTCGCGTGCCCAAGGGGCTGGACCGGGCCATCGAGGCCGCCCTGGCCGAGAACCTCCAGGCGCTGGTCGTGGAGCACCAGAAGGACGCCCTGGCCGCCATCGAAGCCCTGACGCGGCAGGAATCCGGGCGCGTCGTCATCTTTCCCCTGGACACCCTGAAGGAAGTCTACCCTCTCAACATCATGAAGGAGCGCGGCGTCGTCGGCGTGGCCAGCCGCCTGGTGAAGTGCGACGAGCGCTTCCGCCGGGTGGTCGACACGCTGCTGGGCCGCACCATCATCGTGGACGACCTCGATACTGCCCTGCGCGTGCTCCGCCGGGGCATGGGCAGCGTCGTCACGCGCGATGGCATCCTCCTTCAGCCCGTTGGCTCCATGGCCACCGGCCGGCCTACCAGCGAAAGTAACGTCTTCACCCGTCACCAGGAGCTTGCCTCCATTCCTCGCGCCCTGGAGCGCCTGGCCCGCTCCCGCGAAGGCGCCGAGGAGGAGATGCAGCGCCTGCGCGCCGCGATCGGCGAGGACGAAGGCGCCCTGCGGGCCACAGCCGAGACGCTGGCGGCTCTCCAGGAGCAGCGCGCCTCGGCGCAAGACGCCCTGGCCCAAGGGCGCCGTCTCCTCGCCCAGTGGCGGGGCGAGCTGCGCTGGCTTATCACCAGCCAGCAACGCTCGGCCCAGCAATCGGCCGCGCTGGCCCTGGAGGTCCAACAGCTCGACCAAGATAAGGAGCGCTTCCTGGCCCAGGCCGCCGAGGCCGAGGAGGTGGCCCAATATCTGCGCTCTGGGGCGAGCCTGGTGGGCCAGCGCCGCCAGACCATTCTCCAGAATGTCACGGAGGCCAGCACCCGGGTCGCCTCCCTCGATGGCGAGCAGCGCTCCCTCGCCGTCCTGCGCGACACGCGCCAGGGGACCCTGGCCCGCGTGGACAGCCAGATGACCGCCCGCCAGGCCGAGCTCCGTGGCCTGGAACTGGAGAGCACCTCCATCGGCGACGCCGCCGACGCCGACTGGCGGGCCGTGGAGCAGCTAACCCACGAGCTGCGCCGCTACGCCGAGGAGGTGGAGCCCGCTCAGGAGACCATCGCCGGGCTGGAGGACCAGGAGCGGGACACCCAGGCCCACGAGGCCGCCGCCCACGGCCGTCTCCTGGCCGCCGAGCGCCGCCGCCTGGAGGCGGAGGCCGAGCTGCGCCATCGCCTCGAGGACGTGGAGAGCCTCCGCCAGCGCATCGAGGCCGATGAGCTCATGCTCACTGATGCCGGCGACATAGTCCCGGTCGGCGTCCCCGAAGAGACCGCCTCCTGGTCACCGTCCGGCGACGGCGAGCGCGAGGGCAACGGTCGCACCTCCAGCAGCCCGGCCGCCGGCCGCAGCCCCCTGCCGCCCATCGCCGGCGGCGCCATCATCGATCCGGAGACCATGCAGGAGCGCATCCAGCGCCTGCGGAGCCAGCTTCGAGCGGTGGGGCCCGTCTACCCGCAAGCCGAAAGCGAATACGCCGAGCTCCGGGAGCGCCACACCTTCCTTACGTCGCAGCTCGCCGACCTGGAGATTGCCGAGCGCTCGCTCCTCCAGGGCATCGAAGAGCTGGACACGCTGATCTGCGAGCGCTTCCGAACCACCTTCCACAAGGTGGCGGAGGAGTTCGGTCGCTACTTCACCAGCTTCTTCGGTGGCGGCCAGGCCAAGCTCGTCCTCACCACGCCCGACGACTACCGCACGGCGGGGGTGGACATCGCTGCCCAACCGCCGGGCAAGCGCCTTCAGAACCTGAGCATGCTCTCGGGCGGCGAGAAGGCGCTGACGGCGGTGGCCCTGCTCTTCGCTCTCCTCCAGGCCAACCCCTCGCCCTTCTGCGTACTGGACGAAGTCGACGCCATGCTGGACGAGGCCAACGTTGGGCGCTTTGTCAGCACCCTCCAGGAGTTGTCTCATCGCACGCAGTTCATCGGCATCACCCACAACCGCCGCACCATCGAGGTCTCCGACGCCATCTACGGCGTGTCCATGGGCGAGGACAGCGTCTCGCGCGTCCTCTCCCTCCGCCTCAGCGACGTCTCCCCAAACTAGCCCCTCCGCGTCTTCTGCCTCGCCCTGGCTCTTCCCGCTCACCCCGAGGCTGTCGAAGCATGTAGCGGAGACCTGTGGAAGGCTGAAACCTTCCGCTACATCTGTCCGCCAGGCCGTAGCTGGTTCGTAGTTGGTGGGTCTTGAGCTTCCGGTTCCCTCACGACCCTCGCCCTTAGGCTGGGGCACGGGAAGCCATCCGATGCCCCCGCCTAGAAGCGGGGGTGGAGAATCAACCCGCCAACCGCGAACCGACCACCAACCGCGAACCGATCACGCCGGCCCCCACCGGTTTGCCCCAGGGCAAAGGCGGGCGCTATAATGCCTTCGCTTTCACAGGGAGGCGGCTGCCGCGACAGCTCGAAGATGCGCAGACCTCGTTGCTTCTCGGAATCGCCCGTGGCTGTGAGCCCAGGGTATGGGCGGCTCGCTGCCTGGCGCGACCACGCCGCCGCCAGACTGGCGGCCTCCCCCACATTCGTCCGGTTCCTCATCGTTGGCGCCATCGGCTACCTAGTCAACCAGTTCTTTCTCTACCTCCTCTACGATTCGCCCGCCTTCCCCGTTCTGCCCGCAAAGGACACCAGCGCGCGCATCCTCTTCTTCACCCACCCCGACGTCCGGCTGCTCATCGCCACCGTCGTGGCGGTGGAACTAGCCATCCTCTCCAACTTCCTCTGGCACAACCTCTGGACCTTCAGCGGTTACACCCGTCGCCTGCCTATGCTCCTGCGCTTCGTCGCCTTCAACGTCACCTCCATCGGCAGCCCCATCATCTCGGTCACCACCGTCAACGTCCTGACCCCCCGCTTCGGCGTCAACGTCTACGCCGCCAACTCCATCGGCATCGCGCTGGGCATGACCTGGAACTGGGTGTGGAACACCCAGCTCATCTGGCGCAAGGGTGGAGAGCCCATCTGACGCTCCCCCGCTCATGACCAGCGAACCACGCCTCTCCCTGGTGATCCCCGCCTACAACGAGGCGCTTAACCTGCGACGCGGCATCCTCCAGCAGGTGGCCGACTACCTGGCGAGCCGCTCCTACGCCTGCGAGGCGCTGGTGGTGGACGACGGCAGCACAGACGAGACGGCATCGCTGGCGGAGGCGTTCGCCCAGGAGCACCCATGCTTCAGCCTGCTACGCGAGCGTCATCGGGGAAAGGCCATGGCGGTGCGCGCTGGCGTGCTCGCCGCCCGTGGCCGCTACGTCCTCTTCGCCGACCTGGACCTTTCGACGCCCCTTTCCTACATCCACCCCTTCGTGGAGCTGCTGGACGGCGGCTGGGACATCGTCATCGCCTCCCGCGAGGCGAAGGGCGGCGCCCGCCTGGGGGCGCCTGTCCAGCGGCGCGCTATGGGCAGGGTGTTCAGCCTGCTGGTGCGCCTGCTCCTGCTCCCCGGCATCTACGATAGCCAGTGCGGGTTCAAGGGCTTCCGCCGCGAGGTGGCCCACGACCTCTTCCGCAGCCTGCGCCTGTTCCGGGGCGAGGCGAGCGAGGTGAGCGGGCCGCGAGTCACCGCCTTCGACGTGGAGCTCCTCCTCCTGGCCCGCAAGAAGGGCTACACCATCCGCGAGGTGCCAGTGCTCTGGCGTCACGTCGAGACCAAACGGGTGAACCCTGTGCTGGACTCCTATCGTATGCTCCGCGAGGTGCTCATCGTCTGGTGGAACGACCGCCGCGGCCTATACGGCCGGCCGCGGTGAGACCCATAGCGCTTGATCCACGCTTGCGGGCAATGCTATGATCCATCCGACCGCCCCCGGCACGGGAGGTTGTATCTGTTCAAACGGCTGGGCCACTCCCGAGAGTCCGAAGACAAGACCGCCGATGCCCTCGACCGCACCCGCCGCACCTGGTTCCGGAGGGTAGCGGGGCTTTTCGAACGTTCCCACGTCGACGACCAGCTCTGGGACGAACTGGAGGAGCTTCTGATCGGCGCCGACGTCGGCGTCGCAACGACCGTTGGCCTCATCGAACGTCTGCGCACCCGCGCCAAGGAAGAGGGGATGAAGCAGCCGGCCGCGGTGCGCCAGGCCCTGAAGCAGGAGCTGACGACCATCCTCGCCGTGGACGGTGGCGTCGGCCGGCTCTGGGGCGAGACGGGAACCTTTCCACCGAAGCCGGCCGTTATATTGGTAGTGGGCGTCAACGGCACCGGCAAGACAACCAGCGTCGCCAAGCTGGCCGCAGCCCTGCAGGCTGAGGGCAAGCGGGTGACGCTGGCCGCCGCCGACACCTTCCGCGCCGCCGCCATTGACCAGCTCTGCCAGTGGGGCCAGCGAGTCGGGGTGGAGGTGGTGGCCCACCAGCAGGGGGCCGATCCTGCTGCGGTCGTTTTCGACGCCCTCAGCGCTGCGCAGAGCCGCGGCGCCGACGTGCTCATCATCGATACGGCCGGCCGCCTTCACACGAAGGTCAACCTGATGGAGGAGCTGCGCAAGATCCAGCGCATCATTCAGCGCAAGGATCCGTCGGCGCCACACGAGGTGCTGCTGGTGCTGGACGCTACCATGGGCCAGAACGCCCTCCTCCAGGCCAAGTACTTCGCCGAGGCCGTGCCGGTGACCGCCATCCTTCTGGCCAAGCTCGACGGCACCGGCAAGGGGGGCATCGTCTTCGCTGTGTGCGATCAGTTGGGCATCCCCGTGCGCTTCGTGGGCACCGGCGAGGGCGAGGACGACCTGGCCCCCTTCCAGGCAGACGAGTTCGTGGAGGCACTCTTCGCCTAGCCCCCATCGCGGGGCGGGCCGCTGACGGCCATGAGAGAAACGATCATCTGGTGGTCGGCCATTCAGGTTGTGGGGCTTGTCGCCTTCCCGATGACCTTCGCCTTCTTCCAGCGCCTGCCGGACCGCGGCTACGCCTTTGCCAAGCCCCTGGGCCTGGTCTTCCTGGGCTACATCCTCTGGATGGGGGCCACCATCGGCCTGTTCCCCAACGGGCGCGGTGCCGTCATCCTCATCCTGGTCGTCCTGGCCATCGTGTCGCTCATTGTGGCCAGCCGCCGCTGGCGGGAGATGGGCGATTTCCTGGCCCGCAACTGGACCTACGTCCTCTTCGTCGAGGTGCTGTTTGCGGTTGCCCTTGTCGTCGCCGCCTACCTCCGCTCCTACGTCTCCGAGATCGCCTGGACGGAGAAGCCCATGGACCTGGCCTTCCTGAACGCCGTCGTGCGCGGCGACAAGTTCCCTGTCCAGGACCCCTGGCTGGCCGGCCATTCCGTCCCCCTCTACTACTTTGGCCACGTGATGATCGGTGCCCTAACCTTGCTCACCGGTCTGCGTACCGGCGTCACCTTCAACCTCGGTCTGGCCCTCATCGGCGCCCTCGCTGCCATCGCCATCTTCGGCCTCGTGTACAACCTGCTCATCGGGCGCGGGCGGCCGCGGGCGGCCTTAGTCTTCGGTATGGTAGCGGTGGGCCTGCTGCTGGTCCTGTCCAACATGGAGGGCCTCTTCGAGCTGTTGGCCCGCCACGGCGTGGGAAACGCCCGCTTCTACTCACTGGTCGGCATCGACGGCCTGAACGGCCCCACCGACTGCAAGACGAATGCCGGCGATTGCACAGACTGGTATCCTACCGCCTGGTGGTTCTGGTGGCGGGCGACCCGCATCGCCACCCAGTGGGACTGGCGAGAGTTCCCCTTCTTCACCTTCCTCCTGGGGGACCTCCACGCTCATCTGATGTCGATACCGTTCGTGCTGATGGCCTTGGGCATTGCCCTGAACACCCTGCGCTGGCAGGGGCCGCTGGTAGGCGGGCTATGGCCAGGCGTCGCCTCGTCGCTGAATCGCCTGCGGGACAGCTTCCAGGGCCGGTTGCCCGGCACGACGGCCCTTTCGTCGGTGACGCCGATCCCGCCCGGGGCCTATCCCGTCGCTGCGGAGCGCAGTCTGGGCGTCTTAGCCTCGGCCTGGGAGGGCCTTACTTTCTGGATCGCCTGTCCGGCCCGCTTCCTGGCCATGTCGGTGCTGCTGGGCTCCCTGGGCTTCATCAACTCCTGGGACCTGCCGACCTTTCTGGGCTTGGTCGCCTTCATGGCCGGCGTCCGCAACTATCTTGTCGAAGGCCGCCTGACCGCAAGCGTCGTCGGCCGGACGCTGGGCTTCACCGTGCCCCTAGCGGTCCTGTCCTTCGTCCTGTACCTGCCGTTCTACCTGAACTTCCACCCCGTGGGCGGCGCCATCTTGCCCATCCAGCTCGCCACCATCAAGGGCTGGCCTCCGATAGAGACGATGGCCACGCGGCCCCATCACTTCGCCTACCTGTGGGCCACCATTCTCTGGCCTACCGTGACCTTCGCCGTTGCCGCGCTGGGGCCTTGGAAGCTGAACCGCTCCATCCTGCGCTGGGCGCTGCTGCCCGCCTTCGTGCCGTTCCTTGCCTGGCTATTCCTGGTCACCGCCCACCAGGGGCCGCTGGGCCTCATCGACGAGATCCGGATCCGTGGTGTCTGGTGGGTTACCTTGATCTTCCTGCTGGTGACGGTGACCGTGCCCGCCCTCGCCTTCGGCCGCTATCTGCTAAGGGCCAGGGACAAGGAGAACGGGGAGCGCGAAGACGACGAGAACCTGGCCTTCGTCCTCGCCTTGGGCGGAGTGGCCATCCTCATCCTGCTGGGCACCGAGCTGTATTGGGTAGAGGACCCGGTGGGTGTGCGCTCCAACACCGTCTTCCGCCTGAACTACCAATCGTGGATCATCCTCGCCGTCAGCGGCGCCGTGGGCCTGTACTACATCACCTCGCGCTGGCGGCTCAGCACCGTCCTGACCTCGGTCCCGCGCCTGCTGTGGGTGGGTGGCACGATTTTCTTCTTCGGCGCCGGCCTGGTCTACCCGGTCATCGCCAGCATGAACCGCACCGTCGGCTTCACCACCCACCCCTACCTCGACGGCCTGGCCGCCATGCAGGCTGGCAACCCGTCCGAGTTTGAGGCCGTGCGCTGGCTGCAGGACAACGTCAAGGGAACACCGATCATTCTGGAGGCCGTGGGCGGAGACTACAGCTCCGCCGGCCACGGCCGCATCTCGTCCCGCACCGGCCTGCCTACTCTGCTGGGCTGGCCTGACCACGAGTACCGCTGGCGCAACTCGTGGGAGGTGCAGGGCACCAAGATGCCGGATCGCGCCGAAGGAAACGGCGCCCCGGCGGGGTCCTGCCACGACGGTCTCGACAACGACGGCGACGGCACCATCGACGCCCAGGACACCGACTGCCGTATCGACCTAGACGTGAAGGAGGCCTACCAGACAACCAGCCCGGAGCGGGCTCGCACGATCCTGGAGACGTACGGCGTCCAGTACGTCTACGTTGGATCGCTGGAGCGCGAGACCTACGGCGAGGACGGGATGAGCAAGTTCGCCTCCTTCATGGAGGTGGCCTTCCAGAATAGCGGCGTCACCATCTACAGCATGCCTGGCACGGGGCAGATCTCCGTGCGCGCGCCCTGAGTCCACGCCATGTCAGCCATCATCGACCCGCAAGGAGCAGCCTTCGTTCCGCCCACGCCGGCAGCGGCGGCGGCCGTCGCGCCGGCCAGGGTGGTGGGCCTCTCGATGAGCCTGGAGACCGTGGTCTGGGTGACCCTCATCGGCGTAGCCGCCGCCTTCCGCCTGGCGCGCCTCGACCACCTCCCCCTGACCGTGAACGAGTCGGCGCGGGCCCTGGCCTCCTGGCAGACGTCCCAGGGGCACGTCCCCGCCGACTGGAGCGGCGACATGAGCCAGGCCATGACCTCCTACCTGTTCGCCATCTTCGGCGCTGGCGACCTGCTGGCCCGCCTGTTGCCCGCCCTTCTGGGCTGCCTGACAGTGGCCCTGCTCTGGCCTCTAGCCCGCTACGTGGGCGCTTCCGCCTTGCTGGCCGCTGTCCTGGTCGCCCTCTCGCCGCTGCTGGTGCACGTCTCACGCAGCGGCCTGCCCTACGCCGCCGGCGCCGCTCTATCGCTGGCCATGGTGGTGGCGTTCTTCGCCTTTGTCAGGACACGTTCGCCCGTCAGCCTGCTCGCCCTGGGCCTGGCCGCCGGCCTCGCCTTAGGCAGCGACGCCGTATCCACGTCAACCGCGATGCTCCTGCTGGCCTTCCTGGTGCTGGAGGCTACTGTGATCCGGTCGCCGGACATCGGCGAGAGGCTGGCCGAGGTGCGGCGGAGCCCCGCCCTCGGCGTCAGCGTTCTGTTGATCTTCCTGGGTTCCCTGGAGCTGGCGGTGACCCGCTTCGGCACCGATATCGACCGCGTGAGCCTGCCGGCGCTGCGCCTGTGGACGGGCATGTTCGACCTGCCCCGCGATAGCTTGCCCTGGCACTTCCATCCCAACCTGCTCGTCGGGTACGAGGCGCCCGCCCTCATCCTGGGGACGGTTGGCTATCTGTGGGTCCTCTATCGGTGGCTGAAGACCAAGGGCGAGAGCATCCCCCTCTTCCAGCGCTTCCTCATCGTCTGGGCCAGCGGCGCGGCGTTGATCATCGCCGTCACTACCCGCCGCGAGGCGGGCCAGCTCGTCCTGTTGCTCCTACCGCTGGCCCTGCTGGCTGGCTGCTGGCTGGAGACCCTGGTGGCCGAGCTGAACCTTGCCTCGCTGGTGCGGTCGCTGCCGTTCCTCGTTCCCGGCCTGTTCGCGGTGGGCTACATCGCCCTGGAGCTCACCGAATGGTCGCGCAACCACGATGTCAATGAGACCGCGCTGGTCCTGGTGGCCGGCGGCGGCGTTGCCCTGCTGTGGCTTGCCTGGAACGTCTTGGGGCGCCAGGCGATCACCGGCTATTTCGTCCTAGGCTCTCTCGTCTCCCTAGTGTTCCTCGTCCACGGCGCCACGTCCGTCGCTTACGGACGGGGGAGCGAGCCCCTGGCCGACCAGCGCCTGGACCGCCAGGTTCCACGCCTGGAGAGCCAGCTGGCCGGCATGGGCGGCGAGGAGGGGGCCATCGGCGCCGATATGTCCTTCATGAGGCCGCTGGGTTGGTACCTGCGCGACGTGCCCGGCCTGGTGTTCACGTATTCACCCCCGGCAAACGCCGTCGCCTACCTAGCCGTGCCGGGGACGACGGTACCCATTGGCTACGGCCTAGAGCGGACGTGGCCCATAGCCGAAGGGTGGGTGCCCAGCAGCATCGACCCGCTGAGCTGGTGGCGATGGCTGGTTTACCGAGAGCCCTACGGTGGTCTAACATCAACTGAGGCGGACTTACTGGTGAAAGCACCATGACCGAGGTGACGACGGCCGTACCGACCCCTGAGACGAGCCCCCTGGCGCGTCTGGCAGCCTTTCGCCTGCGCTTGGACTGGGAGCTTGCCTTCTACCTGCTCCTGATCGCCGGCGGCGGGGCGCTGCGCTTCTGGGACCTGGGCGCCCGCGCCTTCCACCACGACGAGAGCCTCCATGCCACCTACAGCTGGTACCTCTTCAACGGCAGCGGCTACGAGCACATGCCCATGATGCACGGCCCCTTCCAGTTCTTCGGCCGCGCTTTCTTCTTCGTCCTCTTCGGCGTCAGCAACTATTCGGCGCGCATCCTGGATGGCTTCTCCGGCACGGTACTCATCGCTATGCCCGTCTTGTTCCGCAACCGCCTGGGGCGGATGGGGGCGCTGGCGGCGGCGGCCTTCATTGCCCTATCGCCAACGCTGCTGTACTACAGCCGCTTCGCCCGCGAAGACATTCACATGGCCGTCTGGACACTGGGGCTGGTTATCTGCCTCTGGCGCTACGTGGATGGGGGACGCCATCGCTGGCTGTACCTTGGGGCCGCCTTCCTGGCCCTGAGTTTCGCCACCAAGGAATCCACGTACCTCAACGTCGCCATCATCCTCATCTTCCTGAACCTGTGGCTGGCCCAGAGTCTGACGGCGCGTGCCCGCCAGCTGAACAACCTCGACTCGTTCTCTGCCGTCTGCCTGTTCATTCTGCTGGTGCCGTTCGCCTGGCTGATCGTTGCCCTGAGGCCGTTCCTGAACGATAGCTGGCGCAAGTCCCTGGGTGCCGACCAGGTGCCTCGCCAGGCCGACTTCCTCATCCTCCTGGGAGCGTTATCGGCACCCCAGTTGGCGGCCATTGTCCAGAAACCCTTCGAATGGTTCCTGGGCTGGACGCACGCCGATTTCGCCCGCCACCTGCTCACCCTCAACCTCGGCCTCCTCGGCGGCCGCCACGACGTCAGCAACGTGCAGTTCATCGGCTTCTTCACCGTGGCTAGCCTTATCGCCGGCACCATGGTCGTCGGCTTGCGCTGGAACCTGCGCTCGTGGCTCATCGCGGCGGGCATCTTCTACGTCATCTACGGCCTGCTGTACACGACCTTCCTCACCAACCCCACTGGTTTCGGTTCGGGCATCTGGGGCTCCCTGGACTACTGGCTCCAGCAGCAGAGCGTGCAGCGGGGCGGCCAGCCCTTCTACTACTACCTCCTGCTCCTGCCCATCTACGAGTTCCTGCCCCTGGTCATCGCTTTGCCTGCCGTGGCCTATCAGTTCATCCGCGGCAACGCCTTCGGCCGCTTCCTGGCCTTCTGGCTGGTGGGCGCCCTCTTGGCCTATTCCTACGCCGGCGAGAAGATGCCCTGGCTCAATGTGCACCTGGCCCTGCCGACGATAATCCTGGCGGCCTACACGCTGAATCAGATGTGGACGGCGACCCACCATCGCGACTGGCGCTTCCGCCTCCCATCTGCCGCCTGGCCGGCGGCAGCGGCAGCGCTGGGGGGGGGAGCGATGGCTTTCGGCGTGTTCGGCCCCAGCGACCCCGCGACCGGCATTCTCGTGGGCCTGGCGGCAGTCCTGGCCATCGCCGCCCTGACGGTCTCGCTGCGCGGCCGCACCATGGCGGTGATGCCGGTAGCGGCGGTAATGGGCCCGCTGATGGTGTTCAGCGTGCGAGTGGCTTGGATGGCCAGCTTCGCCAGCGGCAACGGCGCTGACGCGCGCGAGATGCTGGTCTACACTCAGTCCACGCCCGACATCCCCCAGGTGATGCGCCAGATCGACGAGTGGGCCGCCCAGACCGGGCTCGGCCACGACCTGCCCATCGATGTGGACGGCACCGACGCCTTCACCTGGCCCTGGGCCTGGTACCTCCGCGACTACCACAAGGTCCAGTACCCCAGCATGAACGAGAACTATCAGCCGCAACCCGATGCGAACGGCAATTATCCGGTGGTGCTGGTGAACGCCGGCAACGATAGCAAGGTCCAGCCCAAGCTGACCGCCTACAACGAGGGCGAGCCTTATCACCACCGCTGGTGGTTCCCCGAGATCTACCGCAACATCGAGCTCGACAAGAACGGTCAGACGAAGCCTGTGCTCACCACCTTCCGCGATTTCCTGGCCAGCATGGGGAACGGCGACACCTGGCAAACCTGGTGGCACTACTGGCGCGACCGTCAGCTACCGGAGGGCAAGGGCTCGGTGGACGCTGTGGCCTACTTCCCGCGCGACTACAAGCCGTCGGGCGGGCCGGTGATCAGCCAGCCCCTGCAGCCGCCCAAGGCTGAGGACGGCGGCCGCCTCACCATCGGCGGCTACGGCGCCGCTGAGGGCCTGTTCATTAAGCCGGCCGGCCTGGCGGTGGACCAGCAGGGCAACCTCTACGTAGCCGACAGTGGCAACAATCGCATTCAGAAGTTCGACCCGACCGGCCTTTTCCTGGCCCAGGTGGGCAGCGCCGGCACGGGCAACGGCCAGTTCAGCCAGCCCTGGGGTGTCGCCGTCGACGCCCAGGGCAACGTTTTCGTCGCCGACACCTGGAACCATCGAGTCCAGAAGTTCAACCAGGACCTCCAGTACGTGACCCAGTGGGGCAAACCGGCCTCGGACCTGAAGAACCCCAAGAACGATGAGTTCTGGGGCCCGCGCGACCTGACGGTGGATGCTGAGGGCAACGTGTGGGTGGCCGATACCGGCACCAGTCGCATCCTGAAGTTCGATGCGAATGGCACCTACCTGGCAACGCTGGGCGGACCTGGCTCCGAGGCGGGCAAACTGAGCGAGCCCGTGGGCGTCGAGATCGCCGCCAACGGCGACGTCTACGTCGCCGACGCCTGGAATGCCCGCATCCAGACATTCGACAAGGACCTGAAGCAACTGGCGACCTTCCCGGCACCCGGCTGGCTGGCCAATGACCCCCTCACCGAGCCGTACCTGGCCCTTCTGCCCGATGGCGGCATTGTCGCCAGTGATCCCGCCCACGACCGGGTCGTGCGCTTCCAGCCCGATGGCAATGTCGCCGCCATCTACGGGGGCCCCGGCGGGACCGGTGTGGCCGGCCCCAGCGGCCTGGCCGTCTCCGGCGACTTTCTGTTCATCTCCAGCAACGCCACCAACATCGTGCGGCGTATCCCGCTGAGCGACCTGGCGACGACGCCCTAGGCTGGTGGACTCTGCGCGTTGCCCAGGGGAGTTGTCGCAGCCTATAATTGGGCTTGCCTGCTGGTGCAGGCCGGGAAAACAGGAAGTTTCGTTTGCTGCGTAGCCGCCAACTCTGGCTCGGGATAATGGGGACGGCCCTGTTCCTGGGCCTCTTTTTCTGGCGCACCGACCTGGGCGACATGGCCGACGCCCTGGCCGACGCCAACTACTGGTGGTTCGCCCCCGCCGTCGCCCTCTGGTTTGTCTCCGCCTGGTTCCGCTCGGTGCGCTGGCGCTACCTGCTGCGGCCCATCGCCGACCTTCCCGCGCGGACGCTGTATCCGGTGGTGATTATCGGCTACATGGCCAACAACCTTCTGCCTGCACGGACAGGCGAGCTGGTGCGAGCCTACGTCATGGGCGAACGCCACCGCGTGAGCCTGATGGGCACCCTGGGCACCATCGCCGTGGAACGCCTCTTCGATGGGCTGGTGCTGCTGGCGTTCCTGGTGCTGGTGGGCGCTTTTGTCGGCCTCAGCCGGGAGCTGACCGTCCTGGCCATCGCCATGTCCGTCATTTTCGCAGCCGTATTCGCCGTCTTCCTCTACGTTGCTTCGTCCGCCGAGCGGGCGCAGCGGGTCATCGGTGCGCTGGTGCGCCTGCTGCCCGCCCGTGCCCGCGAGCGGGCTCGCGGCTGGGCGGGCGGCTTCGTGGCCGGGCTCGAGGCTCTGCGCAGCCCCGCTGCCCTGACCGCCGTGGTGCTCACCTCAACGGTGGCTTGGGCGCTGGAAGGCACCATGTACTTTATGGTGGGCGTCGCATTCAACCTGGGCGAGGCCTTCCCCATCTATCTGATGGTTGCCGCCGCGGCCAACCTGGCGATAACTCTGCCCTCCACCTCTGGCGGCATCGGCCCCTTCGAGGCGCTGGCCAAGGAGACGCTGGTATTCGTGGGCGTGGGCACGTCGGCGGCAGCCGCCTATGCGGTGGCCCTCCACGCACTGCTACTCCTGCCGGTGGTGGCGGTCGGGCTCATCTTCCTCTGGATGATCAACCTATCCCTGGGCGAGGCGCTGCGCCGCCCGGCCCGCCCCGCTCTGGCCGCCAGCGTCAGCCAGGGGGAGGTCAGCGAGTGAAGGTCTGTGTCATCGGTGGCGGCGTCGGTGGCCTGACGGCCGCCTACCGCCTGTGCCAGCGCGGCTTCCAGGTACACCTGCTGGAGGCCAGTCCCAGCCTGGGCGGCCTGGTGGGCATTTTCGAGATCGGCGGGAGCCGCATCGAGCATTTCTACCACCATATCTTCTCCACCGACACCACCATCGCCTCCCTGATCGACGAGCTGGGCCTAGGCGATCGCCTTGTTTGGCGGGAGTCGAAGGTGGGCATCTTCTACGACGGACGCATCTACAACTTCGTGACGCCTATGGACCTGATGCGCTTCACGCCGCTGCCCCTGGCCGACCGGATTCGCCTGGGCCTCGTGGGCCTCTACCTGCGCCGGCAGAACGACTGGCGCCGCTACGAGGGGGTGACCGCCGCCGACTGGATCAGGCGCTACGCCGGCCGCCGCAACTACGAGGTGGTCTGGGGCCCGCTGCTGCGGGGCAAGTTCGGCCTGCGCGCGGACGACGTAAGCATGGCCTGGTTTTGGAGCAAGATCCACCTGCGCTTCGCCTCGCGCAAGGGCGGCCCGCTCCAGAAGGAGCACCTCGGCTATCTGCTGGGCAGCTTCGGCCTGCTGGTCGACGTGCTGGCTGAGCGCATCCGCGAGCTGGGCGGGGTTCTGGAGACGAACCGGCCGGTGCAACGCGTGGTGGTGGAGGAGGGGCGAGCGGTTGCCCTCGAGGTCGGTGGCGACAGACCCAAGCGCCTCGATTGCGACGCCGCGATCGCCACGGTGCCCAGCGGGGCCTTCCTCAGCATCGTGCCGGGCCTGCCGGACGAGTACGCCGCCAAGCTGAGCGCCGTACAGTACCAGTGGGCGTTGTGCCTGGTGCTGGCCCTCAAACACTCGCTCTCGTCCATTTACTGGATGAACATGAGCGACAGCAGCGCCCCCTTCCTGGCCCTCATCGAGCACACCAACTTCATCGAGCGCGAGCGCTACGGCGGCCGCCACGTCGTCTATCTGTCCAACTACCTGGACGAGGCGTCGCCGCTGCTGAAGATGGACATGGAAGAGCTCTGCCAGCTCTTCTTCCCCCATCTCCAGCGCGTCAACCCCGCCTTCTCCCAGGACTGGGTGGCCGACCGCTGGCTCTTCTGCGGTCCCTACGCCCAGCCCATCATCGGTACCCACTACTCCCGCTCCATCCCCGAGCAGCGGACGCCCATTTCGGGGTTGTACCTGGCGAACATGACCCAGATCTACCCCGAGGACCGCGGCCAGAACTACAGCATCCGCCTGGGGGACCAGGTGGCAGCCCTGGTCGCCGAGGATCTCCAGCTTGGCCAAGAGAAGCCCGTCTCCAGGCCGGCCTAGCGCCCTGGCCGGTGGCGACGCCAACGCCGCAGACGCCGACACCAAGCGGCGCCACGAGAGCATCTGGCAGGAGTTCCTCCGCCGCCCGGCCGTATTCGTTCTCAACCCGCGCATCTTCAGCACTCCGGGAGTCGTCGCCATGCTGAGCGTTCAGGCGCCGGTCGCCGACCCCGCAGTCGGTCAGCGCCTGCGCGACCTGATGGCGGGCCTGCAGCACATCCCCTGCATCGAGCCCTTCCCCGACCGCCAGTGGCACCTGACCATCGTCCCGCCGGCCCTGCTGACGACGGAGAACCCGCGACCGCCCCTCCTCCTGCCCGATGGTTTCCAGCGCGACGCCCTACAGCCCATGAGAGAGGCGGCGCGTGGTTATGGCCCCTTCGAGGTGCGCCTCCAGGGACTGAATGTGTTCCAGCATGTCCTAGTGGCCGAGGCCTACGACGGAGGCCATATGGCAGAGCTGCGCCGGCGACTCATCGTGGCGGTGCCCCAGTTCCCCGAGAAGTACTGGAATGTGCTGTCTCCTCTTCCCCACGTGTCGCTGGCCCGGTTCACGTGCACGGAAGGGGTCTCGCCGCTACGCGACGCCCTGACCCAGCGGCGAGACGTCTACCTGGGAACGCTACGGGTGACACACGTCGACCTGGTGCGGACGCCACTGCGAGAGGGCGTCTTCGGCGAGGCGGAGAAAGAGGCCATACCGCTATCCGGATAGCGCTTCGAATGGTGCCGCTCATGGTGAGCCTGTCGAACCATGAGCGGAGGGGGAACAAGCGTCTATGCTGCGGGCTCCAGCAACAACCACTATCTGCCCTTGAACCCACGGTCGCAGCGGTCTATGATCGATAACGCATCGCACAATGAAGCTAGCCTACAGCAGCGTCAGAATTGTCTTTCACCCCGCCTCAAGGCGGGGGCGCAGATGTCGCCACGTTTGATCCAAGATTCCTTGCTAATCTAGGAAGGCCCGCCACTTGACCGAGACCGCCGAGTCGCCGACGGAGCTGGAAGCTCTGGTGGCAGACCTCAAACCCGACGACGCCGGCCTCCTGGCCGTCCTTCATCGCATCCAGGAGGCGTACGGGTACGTCCCGCCGGAGGCCATCCCTCTGCTGGCCACCAAGCTGCGGACCACGCCGGCCAGGGTCTTTGGCGCCATCTCCTTCTACTCGGAGATCCGCACCGAGCCGCCGCCGCGTCTCGCTATCTCCTGGTGCAGCGGCCCGGCCTGCCGCCTGAAGGGCTCGGAGAATATCCGGCGGGCCATGGAGGCCATCCTCGGCATCGGTCTGGGCCAGAGCACGCCCGACCGGGCCCTGGGCCTGCGCCTGCACCAGTGCGATGGCACCTGCTCACTGGCGCCCCTCATCCGCCTGAACGGCCGCCCGCGCGGGCCGCTTACCGTCAGCGAGGCCATTCGCCTGGCGCGCGAGCTGCGCGAGCGAGGAAGAAACGGCCAGAAGACATGACCGCCTACAGCGACCTGCGGGCCAAGGCCAACGAGGTGTGGCAGGCGGCCGAGACCCCGGCGCGGCCACGCATCGCCGTGGGTATCACCACCTGCAGTCGCGCCCGCGGTGCCGACGAGACGCTGGCTGCAATCCGGCGCGAGCTTGGCCAGCGCAAACTGGCGGCGGACGTGGTCGTAACCGGCTGCTGGGGGCTGTGCTATGCCGAGCCGATGCTCGAGATCGCCAAGCCCAGCGGCCAGCGCGTGCTCTATCAGAACGTCACCGCCGACCGTGTGCCCCAGCTCATCGCCGAAGGGCTGGCGGGCGAGAGCGCCTGCCGCGACCTGGCCCTGGCCAGCCTCGGGCCGGTCTCCGTCGACGGCCTGCCCACTTTCGAGTCCCTCGATGTCGTTGCCCTCCAGACCCGCCGCCTCATGGCCAACTGTGGCGTCATCGAGCCGGAGAACATCGACCAGTACATCGCCCGCGGCGGCTATGAGGGACTGGCCAAGGCCCTAACCACGTCCCCCGAAGCCGCCATCAAGGAAGTGACCGATTCGGGCCTCTGGGGCCGCGGCGGCGCCGCCTTCCCCACCGGCCGCAAGTGGGAGTTCCTGGCCGGCGCCAAGGCCCAGCCCAAGTACATGGTCTGCAACGCCGACGAAGGCGATCCCGGCTCATTCGTCAACCGCACCCTCATGGAGAGCGACCCGCACTGCATCATCGAGGGCATGATCATCGGCGCCTACGCCTGCGAGGCAAGCAACGGCTACATCTACATCCGCGAGGAGTACCCTCTCTGCGCCGAGCGGATGGAGACGGCTGTCCGTCAGGCGCGCGAGCGGGGCCTGCTCGGGCCGGACGTCCTGGGCAGCGGCCTGACCTGCGACATCGAGGTCGTGCGCGGGGCCGGCAGCTACGTCTGTGGCGAGGAGACGGGCCTCATCGCCTCCGTCGAGGACCGGCGGGGGATGCCCAAGATCCGCCCGCCCTTCCCGGCTCAGGCCGGCGTCTTCGCCAAGCCCACCAACGTCAACAACGTAGAGACCTACGCCAACGTGCCCCTCATTCTGCGCCACGGCGCCTCCTGGTACGCGGCGATGGGCACCGAGAAGAACAAGGGCACCAAGATGTTCAGCCTATCGGGGCACATCCAGCGGGTGGCCGTGTTGGAGGTGCCCTTCGGCACGCCCCTGAACCGGCTCATCGACGCCTGCGGCGGCCTGCCCGAGGGCCGGACGCTGAAGGCGATCCAGCCCGGTGGCCCGCTAGGCGGCATTATCAGTGCTGCGCACGCCGACATAGCGCTGGAGCCGGAGCCCTTCCGCGAGCTAGGAGCGCTTTTGGGCAGCGGCGGCCTCATCATCTTCGACGATACCGCCTGCATCATCGACATGTGCCAGTACTTCGAGTGGTTCGCCGAGGATGAGTCCTGCGGGCGCTGCACCACCTGCCATGGCGGCACCCAGCGGATGGTGGAGGTCGTGCGGCGCATCGCCAACGGCGGCGGCCGCTCTTCGGACAAGGACATCCTGCGCCTGCTGGGTGACACGATGCGCTGGTCCAACTGCGCCCACGGCACCGCCGCGCCCACGGTCGTGCTGAACATGCTGGCCGCTTTCCCCGAGGAATACGAGGAGCACGTGGAGCGCAAGCGCTGCCCGGCGCACGTCTGCCGCGGCCTGATCCGCTACGAGATCACGGGCCCCAGCCCCAAGCTGCCGGAGGCGGCCGCCATCTGCCCCACGGCGGCCATTGTGCCGGCCGCTGGCCCAGCCGGCTACGTCATCGATCAGGCGCTGTGCATCAGGTGCGATGCCTGCCGCGAGATCGCCCCCGAGGCGATCCAGGTGCTGGACGCCCTGGCCCAGCCGGCCGAAGCGCCGGCGAGCTGAGGCTCCGGGCTCTCCGAAGCCACGTCCCCTCTCGGGCGGTCCAAAGGCTACCGCAACGCGGGCCTGAACCCGCGAGGCCCCACCCGCTATGTGCACCGCTCGTTCAGTTGCCCGTGACGGTTTCAACTACGGAGTTGAACCGACATTCCAGGGCCTGCGGTGAGGGCGCGCAATGGACTCCAGAGAGGGCGAGGGCCTGGTCCCGGTTCTGCGCGGAGCCTGCCGGGGTTCCGCGTGACCTAGGGGCGCCGTGTCTTTGCCAGCACGAGGACAGCGCAGCCTGAGGCGGCGAGTGTCGCACCGATGCCGCACAACAGGAACGGCCAACGGGTACCAGGGCTCCGGGTCGGCCAGTCTCCGCCGCCCGCTGCCGGCAGTGTCCCTTGCGCCGGAAGGACGTAGACACGCCCCTGCCCAAGGTTGCTTGCCACATCCTCATAGCGCGCCCCCACGGCGATGTCCGCCTTGCCGTCGCCGTTGACGTCGCCCATCGCCAGCGAGTACCCGAAGCCGGCCCCCGCTTGCGGGAGGGGAGTGTTCAGCATCAGGGGCAAGGAACCATCGGCTCCCGAGAAGACGTAGGCGCGCCCCTGCTTGAGGTTAGTGCCGATACCCTCGAAGGGTGCCCCCACGATGATGTCCGCTTTCCGGTCGCCGTTGACGTCATCCACAGCCACCGACAGGCCGAAGACAGCATCCAGTTGGGCGTTGGGGCTGTCCAACGTGAGAAGTAGCGAGCCGCCGGCGCCGGAGAACACATGCGCCGATCCCTTGTAGCGCTCCGACCCTCCAAAGAAAAGCCCGGGCTGACCCACTGCGATGTCCGCCCTCCCGTCGCCGTTGACGTCGCCTATCCCCACGGAGAAGCCGAGCCAGGCTTCAGGCTGAGGGTTCGGCGTGTCGACGGCGAAAAGTAGCGAGCCGTCAACGTTGGAGAAGACGTAGGCCCGTCCCTGCTGAAGATTGCTGCTCACATTCTCAAAGGGTGCCCCCACCGCGATGTCCGCTCTGCCGTCGCCATTGACGTCACCCGTGGCCAGGGAGTAGCCGAACCAGGCCGTCTGGGGGTTGGGGGTATCAAGCGTGAAGAGCACCGCCCCGTCGGCTCCTGAGAAGACGTATGCTCCTCCGCGACCCAACCCCTCCGCAGGCGCTCCTACGGCAATGTCCGCTCTCCCGTCGCCGTTGACGTCGCCCATGCTTATGGAGAAGCCGAAGGCACTCGGCCACTGTGGGCGGGGAGTATCCAGGGCAAAGAGCAGGGAGCCGTCGGCTCCGGAGAAGACATAGGCTCGCCCCTGCACGAGGCTAGTGCCCACCTCCTCGTAGGGTGCCCCCACCGCGATGTCCGCTCTGCCGTCGCCATTGACGTCACCCGTGGCCAGGGAGTAGCCGAACCAGGCCGTCTGGGGGTTGGGGGTATCAAGCGTGAAAATCACGGAGCCATCGGCCCCCGAGAAGACGTAAACGCGCCCCTGCCCGTCGTTGCCGTTCACATTCTCCTTGGCCGTCCCCACGGCGATGTCCGCTTTGCCGTCGCCGTTGACGTCACCCATCGCCAGCGAGTACCCGAAGCCAGCCCCCGTTTGGGGGTTGGGGGTATCAAGCGTGAAAATCACGGAGCCATCGGCCCCCGAGAAGACGTAAACGCGCCCCTGCCCGTCGTTGCCGTTCACATTCTCCTTGGCCGTCCCCGCGGCGATGTCGGCTCTGCCGTCGCCGTTGACGTCGCCCATCGCCAGCGAGGACCCGAACCAGGCCCCCGTCTGAGGGTTTGGAGTGCCCAGGGTGACCAACAGGGTTTGGGCATGGGCGGAGGCCAACACTGGCACCGCCAGCGCGGCCAGGGCCACAAGAAGCGTGCGGAGGGGCTTCATGTCGGCCGCCCTCGCCTCGTCCCCAGGCTGCCCAGCGCAAAGCGGTGGTCAAGCGAGGGCATGGCGTCGCTCGGGTCCGGGGCGGGTGGCTGTGCGGCCAGGGCGCGCTGAGGGCGCTCGGGCCACAATTGCATGGTGCCCGTGCCCACGGTATCAATTGCGGGCGAGATGCCCCGCTCGACGAGCGGCGCCGAATCCACCGCACCGTGATCTGGTCCAACGGTGAGGGTTAGGCCAACTGGTGGCGTCTGCTGACTCCACCCCGGCGGTACCAGGTGAGGCCGACCAGCACCCTCGCATGCGAACGCGGGTACTCGCAGTATCGCCGTCGACACTAGAAACGCCGCGCGTCTCGTCATAGGTGCACTCCGATCGCTTTCCCCGAGCCAGGGAGACGCCCAGATTCTTGCACCATCCTCGCTCTCTTTGGGCCTCCCTCCGGTGGCAAGGTATCACGTTCAGCGAGGCGCTGCTTGACGCCAACCTTTCGCTTGCCTTGCGATTCCCCTTCGCCCGCACGTAGGCTGCATCCCCGGGAGCATTTCCACAAGACTCACCGCCGCCCCGTCGCGGTATAATAGACTCGTACCGCCCCAAGCCTTCGCTCCGGAGAGGAGCCCTCATGCCGGCCGAGAACATCGTAGTGTACGGCGCCACCTGGTGCCCCGACTGCAAGCGCGTCAAGCGCTTCCTGGGCCAGCAGCGCATCCAGTACGACTGGGTGGACGTGGAGCAGGACGCCCAGGCCATGCGTCTCATCGAGGAGATCAACCAGGGGAAGCAGATCGTCCCCACCATCGTCTTCCCCGACGACTCGGTGCTGGCCGAGCCCTCCAACGCCCAGCTGGCCGAGAAACTGGGCATTGCCACCAAGGCCCAGCGCGACCACTACCAGCTCATCGTCGTCGGCGGCGGGCCGGCCGGGCTCACCGCCGCCCTCTACGCCGCCCGCGAGGGCATCGAGACGCTGGTCATCGACCGCGCCGGGCTCGGCGGCCAGGCCGCCGTCACCGAGCGGCTCGACAACTTCCCCGGCTTCCCGGAGGGAGTCAGCGGCGCCGAGTTTGCCGAGAGGCTGGCCAACCAGGCGGAGCGCTTCGGCGTGGAGGCGCTCCCCGCCGCCGAGGTCGTCGCCTGCACCTGCGAGGGCCGCTATCACTTCGTCCGCACGAAGTCGGGCCAGGAGTACGGCGCCGACGCCGTCCTGCTGGCCCCCGGCTCCACCTATCGCCGCCTGAAGGTGCCCGGCGAGGACGACTTCATCGGGGCCGGCGTCCACTTCTGCGCCACCTGCGACGGCGCCTTCTACAAGGGCGCCGACCAGCTGCTGGTCATCGGCGGCGGCAACAGCGCCGGCGAGGAGGGGCTGTTCCTCACCCGGTTCGCCAAGAAGGTGACCCTGGTCACGATCGACCCCGAGCTCACGGCCAGCGATATCGTCCAGCGCAAGGTGAAGGGACACCCCCAGATGGAGGTGGTTTACCGCACGACCGTGGCCGAGTTCCGGGGCGACAAGCGGCTGGAGTCCGTGGTGCTCAAGAACGTCGACAGCGGCGACACGCAGGAGGTGCGTCCGGCGGCCGTCTTCGTGTTCATCGGCATCGAGCCCAACACAAAGTTCCTGAAGGGCACCATCGACCTTGACCAGTGGGGGTTCATGATCACGTCCCTGACCCTGGAGACGAACGTGGGCGGCGTGTTCGCCGCCGGCGATGCCCGCGCCGGGGCCACCAAGCAGGCCGCCTCCGCCGCCGGTGAGGGGGCGACCGCCGCTCTGATGATCCGCGCCTACCTCAACGCCCGCCCGCCCTCACGCGAGATGTGAGCCGACCCCCGGGTTACATGCAGTGTCCGCCGCCAGCCCGCGGCCCCACCAAGACGCCCCGAGCTATGTGCACCGCTTGTTGAGGTAGGGCTTGATCGCGATCATGTCGAGGACGTTGATAGCGCCGTCTGGTACTCCGGGCGTCGACCCGGCCAGGTCGTAGCGCTTGCTGTAGCAGGCCTGGCCCAGGTGACAGTTCAAGTGCGGCTTGAACGCCATCATGTCCAGGGTGTTCACCCAGGCATTGTTGTCTATGTCCGGCGGCCAGGCGTTGTCGTTCCCGTCGTCCCGGCAATCGTCGTGCGGATCGGTGCCGATATAGGATTCGTTCGTGTCGGTCCAGCCATCACAGT
Organism: uncultured Chloroflexia bacterium; assembly: GCA_963701285.1. GTDB lineage: Bacteria > Chloroflexota > Dehalococcoidia > SM23-28-2 > SM23-28-2. The sequence continues at coordinate 2,045,396 of OY969584.1, forward strand.
CCCAATCGCTGATGCAGAACGTGCGCGTCCAGTCGTTGTAGTTCTGTGGATTATACGTGGGGTAGGGCCAAGCTTGCTCGCCGCACGGGTACCTGTCAGGCGGCGTTTGGGTGCAGTCGCCGCCGTCTCTGAGGAAGGTGGTGTTGCTGACATCCGCGTGCTGCTCGTGGAGGTGGACGCCCGTCCAATAGGGGTCCGGCTGATGGTACGCGCACTCGCGGTTCTCCGCATCCGCCGGGACAGGCGTGGGGGACGGCGGGGGAGCCTTCGCCATCTCGGCAAAGGGAGTCTGGTTCAGCCGGCCGTTCGGGGCGACCCAGATGTTCATCGTCGAGGTGCTGGTCAGGTAGGTGTGCGTGTAGAACATCGACGCCAGGGCATTCTGGTTCCTGTCGTAGATCTCGACTCGCGTCGTCTTGCACGTGGTGCCGACAACGGTGAACGGCTGCGCCCAGCCGATCCACTGGTCCACCCCCGACGGGATGACGCCAAAGACGCGGAAGTAGACGTCGTCGTACATGTCGGAGGAGTCCGCAGGGAAGTCGAGCGCTGGGCCCAACGTGGCACCGCAGGCGCCGCTGTGCCAGCCGCAGCTAAGGCCGGTCGAATTCAGCCCGGCCTGGGGCGTAAACACAAGCCTGATCAACCAGCCCGTGCCCGGGGGAGTCTGGGCCAGGGCGCGGCCTCCGGCCGGCGCACACAGGATCAGGCCGAGCACAGCAGCGATTGCGAGCGCCGCCCGCCCGCGCATCTACTTGAGCCCCTCGGCTATCTTCACGCTCTCGTCCAGGGGCAGGCCGAAGGAGATGACGGTTGTAAGGCCGAAGCCCTCGGCGACGATGACCATGGAGTAGCCGTAACCCGCGGGGGTAAGCGGTGCCACAAGGACGGCTCGCTTACCGCCGACCGTCGCCGCCGAAGTCCGGTCCGCCGAGGCGTCTGTGTCGATGGCCTGTTCCCCCTGCCGGCGGACGATGGAGAAGTCCGCCCCCCTGCCGCGGACATTCCACCGCCGCTCCACGTAGACCACCGTGCCCTTGCAGGCCACCGGCGGCGACATCGGGGCCACCTCCTCAGCGCCGTCGGGCAGGTAGGTCGGGGTGATCTCCATGGGCGTGCCCGCAACAGCGTCCATGGTGATCTGCTCGACCTCGCCGGGCTCGGCGTCGCTGCAGGCGTCTTCCCGCGGGGACGCTTTCCCAGTCGCGGGATACAGGCGGATGCCGTTCACGACGCCTTCGAACTTGGGCTTGGCGTCTTCCTCCTGCCTGAGGCGCTCCTGCTCCGCCGCCAGGGGGGGCAGGGTGGGGTTCGGCAGCGGCGTAGCGCTGGCCGCCCCGGGGCTCGCGGTGGCCACCACCGTCGGCGTTGTGGGCACCGCCGTCGAGGTGGCCACCACCGCCGGTTCAGCCGTCGCGGATGTTGTACTCTGCGGCGCCGCCGTCGGGGTAGCGTCTGGTCCCTCAACCTCCGAGGTGCGCTCGCACGCCACGAGAAGCGGGACTACCGCGCTGGCGAGCAACACTACGCTGACGGGAGCCAGCCACCATGGCGGCACCCGCGACACCCTACCTAGGAACCAACGCAATGGGTCCACCTCCCTTCGCGCTGCCCCATTCTACCTCTCCCCAAAGACGGCCTGTCAAGACCTCCCGCAAACGTTTTTCCAAACAATTTCGGTCCTTCCGTCGCTGTATAATGGCCCCAAGCCACGCCCTGGAAGGAGCCCATGACCACACCCCTCCGCCGCCAGTACCTGGAGATCAAGCGCCGCTTCCCCCAGGCCATCGTCTTCTTCCGTCTGGGCGACTTCTACGAGACCTTCGACGAGGACGCCCAGCTCGTCTCCCGCGAGCTGGAGATCGTCCTCACCTCGAGACCGGTGGCCAAGGGCGTGCGCGTGCCGCTGGCGGGCATCCCTCATCACGCCCTGGACAGCTACCTGGCCAAGCTTATCGGCAAGGGATACAAGGTCGCTATCTGCGAGCAGGTGGGCGAGCCGGCGAAGGAATTGAAGGGCCGCGCGCTGATGGAGCGCCAAGTCGTGCGGGTCGTCACCCCCGGCACCGTCGTCGAGGCGAATCTCCTCGACCAGCGGGCCAACAACTACCTGGGGGCGCTGGTCGTCGAAGGCGACCTCGCCGGCCTGGCCCACGTCGACGTGACCACCGGCGAGTTCGCGACCGCCCAGGTCGCCGCCGACCTCCTGCCGACCGAGCTCGACCGTCTGCGCCCGGCCGAGCTCCTCTTGCCCGAAGGCCAATCGCCCCCCGAGGCCTTCCCGGGAGCCGTGAGCCACCTGGAACCCGACCGCTTGCACCCCGAGACCGCCGCCGAGCTCATCCTCTCGCACTTCGGGGCAGCCTCGCTCGAGGCCTTCGGCCTGGTCGGGCAGCCGCTGGCCACGGCCGCCGCCGGCGCCGTCCTCTCGTATCTCCAGGACAACCAGCGAGCCATCCTCGGCCACATCGCCCGCCTCTCCACCTACACGCCGGGCGCCTACATGACGCTCGACAGCCAGACCCGCCGCAATCTCGAGCTCTTCGCCAGCCTTCGCCCCGACCCGCGAGGCGCCTCCCTCCTCTCGATCCTCGACCTGACGAAGACCTCCCTGGGCGCTCGCCTCCTGCGCCGCTGGCTCGGCCAGGCCCTGCTCGACATAAGCGCGATTAGACGACGCCAGGAGCGAGTGCAGTTCTTCTTCGCCAGCGCCGTGCGCCGCCAGCAGGTAGCGTCGCTGCTGGCCAAGGTGCCGGACCTGGAGCGCCTGCTGGGACGCATCAGCGCCGGCGTCGCCGCACCGCGCGAGCTGGTGGCCCTGCGCCACGGCCTCGAGCAGATGCCGGCGCTACGCCAGGCCATCGGCGAGGAGGGCGTCGGACGGGAGCTGGTGGCCCGCCTCAGCCCCTGCCAGGAGACGACCGCCCTCATCGCTCTCGCCCTGCAGGACGAGCCCGCCGCCGCGCCCGGCGGGGAGGGCGGCGTCATCCGGCCCGGATTCTCGCCGGAGCTCGACGCGCTGCGCAGCGTGGCCCGCGACGCCCGCCAGTTCCTGGCCGACCTGGAGCGCCGCGAGCGGCAGGCCACCGGCATCAAGGGGCTCAGGGTAGCCTACAACAAGGTGTTCGGCTACTACATCGAAGTGAGCAAGGCCAATCTCCGCCACGTGCCCGCTCACTACCAGCGACGGCAGACGCTGGTCGGCGCGGAGCGCTTCACCACGCCCGAGCTCAAGGAGCAGGAGTTCCAGATCCTCCACGCCCGCGAGCGCCAGGAGGAGCTGGAGGAGAGGCTCTTCCGCCAGGTGTGCGCCCAGGTGGCCGCCGGCGGCAAGGCCATCCTGGAGACGGCCGCCGCCGTGGCCGAGACCGATGTCTTCTGCGCCCTCGCTGAGACCGCCGCCCGCCACGGCTACGTTTGCCCCACCGTGGACGATGGCGATGCTATCGTCATCCGCGACGGGCGCCACCCGGTGGTGGAGCGCATGCTCCCCGAGGGCGCCTTCGTCCCCAACGACGCCCAGCTTAGCAACGAGGACTCTCAGATCATCATCCTTACCGGGCCCAACATGGCCGGCAAGTCCACCTACATCCGCCAGGTGGCTCTCATCGTGCTGCTGGCCCAGATCGGCAGCTTCGTGCCGGCCGCCGAAGCGCGCATCGGCATCGTCGACCGCATCTTCACCCGCGTCGGCGCCCTCGACGACATCGCCGCCGGTCAGTCCACCTTCATGGTGGAGATGCTGGAGACGGCCAGCATCCTTCACAACGCCAGCCGCCGCTCGCTCCTCCTGTTCGACGAGATCGGGCGCGGCACCAGCACCTACGACGGGATGGCCATCGCCCGGGCGGTGGTCGAGTTCCTCCACCATCGACCGGAGGTCGCGGCCAAGACCCTCTTCGCCACCCACTACCACGAGCTGGTGGAGCTGGCCTCTTTCCTGCCGCGCGTAAAGAACTGCAACGTGGCCGTGACCGAAGAAGAGGGGCGGGTGGTCTTCCTCCACCGCATCCTGCCCGGTGGCGCCGACCGCAGCTACGGCATCCACGTTGCCCAGCTCGCCGGCCTGCCGCGACCGGTCATCCAGCGGGCGCAGGAGGTGCTGAGCGAGCTGGAGGAGGGTCGGGACCGCCGCGACCGCTCGCCCCGCCATCGCCCGCCCCGCGAGGCCGCCGTCCAGCTATCGCTCCTGGGGGCCAACCACGCCCTGCTGGAAGAGCTGGCCGCCCTGGACGTGGACGGCCTCACCCCGCTTCAGGCCATCACCAAGCTCTACGAGCTACGGCAGAAGGCGCGGGAGGAAAAGGGCTAGCGACATCCCTACTGCCGGGCGATGCCGGGCACGACGGCGCCATGCACGTGCGAGTCCAGCGCCCGGCCGATATCGATGCGGCCCCAGCCATCCCAGTTGGGCGTGTCGCCGTCCGGCAGGTCCTCGGAGGTGAAGCGCAGGAGCTGGCGGATGTCGTCGTCGGTGCGGTTCGGATCCTCGGATAGGAGGAGCGCCGCCAGGCCCGAGACGAAGGCGGCCGAGAAGGATGTCCCCGCCGATTGCGCGTAGCTGTCGTCCAAGTGGGTGCTGAAAACGTCCACCCCCGGCGCGGCGACCGCTATCTGCGGCCCCCAATTGCTGAAGGAGGCGCGGGCATCGGGGTGGTTATGGTCGAAGGCGCTCACCGCGATTACCTGGGGGTACGCTGCCGGATAGCCGACGCTGGCGCGGCCGTCGTTGCCGGCGGCGGCGACCATAATCACCCCGAACTTGTCGTGGGCCTCCTGCACGGCGCTTTCCAGAGCGCGGCTGGGCGCCGAGCGAGCCATGCTCATGTTGATCACCCGCGCTCCGCTCTTCGCGGCGTAGATGATCCCCTGGGCCACGTCGGAAGCGCTGCCGGTGCCGCTGGAGTCGAGCACCTTCACCGGCAGCAACGTGGCGCCCCAGGCCACCCCGGCCACTCCCACTCCGTTGTTGGTCCGGGCACCGATGATGCCTGACACCATCGTCCCGTGACCGTGGTCATCGTTCGGGTTGTTGTTGGGCGGCGACGTCAGGAAGTTGCACCCGTGCACGTCGTCGATGCAACCGTTCTTGTCGTCGTCGACGCCGTTGGGGGGATCCTCGCGGGCGTTCGTCCAGATTTTGTCCTTGAGGTCCGGATGTTCCAGATCGATGCCCGTGTCCAGCACCGCAACGATCGTCGATGGCCCGCCGCGCTCGATGTCCCAACCGGCAGGGGCGTCGATGATGTCGTAGTACCAGGCCTGCCTCTCCGGGTAGAAGGGGTCGTCGGGCACCAAGGCCGCCCGCAGAAGGTAGTTGGGTTCCGCGTACCTCACCCACGGCAACCGGCTGCTCAGGCTGGCGGCCTGGCGAGGGTCTACGCCCTCAGGCAGGCGGATGCGATACCAGCCGGTGGTGGGCTCGTGCCGAAGCACCTGCGCGCCGGCCGCCAGGTACATCGCCTTCACCGCTATGGCCGGCAACGGCAGGCGATAGCTCACCATAAGCTCGTTGGGAACAAACTCCGGGCCGGGTTCCGGCTGAGACGAGGCCGCGCGATGCGCGTAGCCGAGGGCAAGGAGCAAAACTATCGCGGACAGGAGAAGCGGCCGCATCGTATGAAGACTCAGCACGCGATAGCAATCCTGTCTCAAACCACTCCCCCGATGCCGCCAGTATAGCAACGGCGGTGTCGCCAAGCAACGAAGACCTTGGGCGTGCTAGAATACGACCGCAGGAGCGATACGCGATGGAGATCCGCATCCTGGCCAGCGAGGTTTCTTCTCTCATCGCCGCCGGCGAGGTCGTGGAGCGCCCCGCCTCAGTGGTGAAAGAACTGGTCGAGAATAGCCTCGACGCCGGCGCCACCCACGTCGCCATCGAGGTGAGCCAGGGTGGGCTGGGCTTTATGCGGGTGACCGACAATGGCGCCGGCATCGCGGCCGAGAGCATGCCCCTTGCCTTCCACCGCTTCGCCACGAGCAAGGTGGCCCGCGCCGAGGACTTGGAGCGGATTGCCACCCTCGGTTTTCGCGGCGAGGCCCTGCCCAGCATCGCCGCCGTGGCCGACGTGGAGATGGTCTCCCGCCCGGCGGCCGCCGGAGCGGCCGCCGTCCTGCGCTTGGTCGATGGGAAGCCGGTGGAGCAGGGCAGCCGCGCCGCCGCCGTGGGCACTACCGTGACTGTCCTCCACCTCTTTGTGAAGCAGCCCGCCCGGCGCAAGTTCCTGCGCGCCCCCGCCGCCGAGAACCACCAGATCGCCACGCTGGTCAGCCAGTACGCGCTCGCCTACCCCGAGGTGCGCTTCTCGCTGAGGCTGGACGGCCGCCAGGCGCTGGCCACCACCGGCAGCGGCTCCCTGACCGACGCCGCGGCCGCCGTCCACGGGCCCGAGGTGGCGGCCGCCATGCTCCCCATCCGCTGGCCACCCGCCGGCGAGTCGGCGGCCATAGCGATCAGCGGCTTGGCGGCGCCGCCGCATCTGTCCCGCGCCAGTCGCGGCTACGTGAGCCTGTTCGTCAATCGTCGCTGGGTTCAGAACCGCCGCCTCACCTACGCCATCGAGCAGGCCTACGCCGGGCTGCTACCAGCGGGCCGCCACCCCATCGCGATCGTGAATCTGGAGGTCCCTCCCGAGGAGGTGGACGTGAACGTCCACCCCGCCAAGGCTGAAGTGCGCCTGCGCCACGACAACGAGGTGTTCGTCGCCCTCCAGCGGGCCGTGCGCCAGGCCGTCCTCGATCAGGCCACAGTCCCGACCGTCGTCGGCCCGGTCGGAGCGCCGCCGGCCCCGCCCACTCGGGGCGAAGAGCTCATCACTTCACCGCTGTGGGAGCATGGCGTGCAGCTGGAGGTCCAGGGGCGGGTCACCGCCACCGCCGCTCCATCCAAGGTCTCCTTGCCCCTTTTGCGGGTGCTGGGCCAGGTCGCCAACACCTTCATCATCGCCGAGGGGCCCGACGGCGTCTATCTCATCGACCAGCACGCCGCCCACGAGCGCGTGCTCTTCGAGGAGCTGTGCGCCGCCCGTCAGCGCCAGGCGGTGCAGGTGCAGGGGCTGTTAGAGCCGGCCCTGGCCGAGCTTTCGCCGCGCCAGGAAGAGGTGCTCATCGCCCACAGCGAGACGCTGGCCGAGCACGGCTTCCAGCTGGAGCCCTTCGGTCCGCGCGCCTACCGGCTGCGGGGCATCCCGGCCCTACTGGCCGGTCGCGACGCCGCCCAGGCCCTGGGCGAGCTGCTGGACACCCTGGCCGAGGAGCCCGCCGAGCCTTCCGCCGACCGGGTGGCCGCCACCCTAGCCTGCCACGGCGCGGTGCGGGCCGGCCAGTCGCTGGCCCTGGAGGAGATGCGCGAGCTGGTGCGACGGTTGGAGCAGACGGAAGCCCCTCACACCTGCCCCCACGGGCGGCCCACTACCGTCCACCTCAGCGGCAGCTGGCTCGCCCAGAGCTTCCGCCGCCGCTGACTAGGCTTCCCACCGCACCTCGTACAGCCGCACGGGGTCCTCGACCCCCCGCAGCGCCACCTCTGTGAACCAGGAAACATCTTGGCGGACATTCGACGTTCAAGCCCGTGAAGGAGCATCCGTAACAAAGAAGAACCCTCAACGTCCTTATTATCGGCTGAACGGGTATCACTCTATAGGAGGGTTCACATGAAGGTGAGCATCAAGAAACTTGAGGTGCCAATGGACGTCAAGAACAACGGGGTCGAGTTTGAGGTGAAGCGCAACGGAAGACAGGTTGGCGACCTCGTTGTCACCCGGGCCTACGTGACTTGGTGCCGTGGGAGGACCGCCGTTCAGAACGGCAAGAAAGTCCCCTGGAACAGATTCATCCAATTAATGGAGTCCGAACCGGCACCACGAGCTTGCCGCCGGCCCCGCCAGGCGAGCCCTACCGCGCCGTAGGCGACCCACCGGCTGGGCGTTTTCCCACAGACTGCGGCTGTGGGTGGACCGCGCGTGCGCCAGTGCGGCGAAAAGCGGCTCAGGCGGGAGCTGGTTGGCCCAGAGCTTCCGCCGCCGCTGACTAGGCTTCCCACCGCACCTCGTACAGCCGCACGGGGTCCTCGACCCCCCGCAGCGCCACCTCGCCCCGGTCCGCGAAGAGGAACCCCTTGCCCGCGGCCGGCGGACCAAGGCCGCGTCGCGGTCGCGCCCCGATTCTAGGGGACGGACGGTATGATACGGCGGTACTCGTCCTCGGTGAAGGCTTTGAGGGTGGTGGTGCGTAGCGCACCACGAGAGGCTATGGCGAGAACTGTGCGGGCGTAGGCCTCATCGTTGGGGAACTCTCCGACGACTACCATGTCGTAGTCCCCAAGAACCAGGTAAAATTCCTTCAGTTGCCCGCCTGCGGCCCTGAAAGCCTCTTTGGCCGCATCCAGACGCTGGGGACTTTGCTTGACATCCCGAATGCCCTGCTCAGTCCATTTCAAGAGCGCGATGTAGGTCGCCATGCGAAGTCTCCTTTCCTCCCCGAGAAAACAGCCTACGTGGCAACGGGTATTGTGCGCCTAAGTCAGAACGTTGTCAACCGGCTAGGCGAAGCTGGCGCGTGGCCAGTGTGACTGCTAGCCTTCTTCCCGCCACCGCACCTCGTACAGCCGCACGGGGTCCTCGAAGCCCCGCAGCGCTACCTCGCCCCGATCGGCGAAGAGGAACCCCTTGCCCGCCGCCAGCTCCCTCACGACGATGGGAACCAGAATCTCACCGGGCTCGGCGTGGGCGCATATGCGAGCCGCCAGTTGGACGGCGGTGCCGAATAGGTCCTTCTCCTCGGCCACAGGTTCACCCGCGTTGAGACCGATCCGTACGCGGATGGGGATGTCGGGGCTAGATTCGTTGTGGTGGGCAAGGGCCCGCTGAATGGCGATAGCGCATTCCAAGGCGCGGCTGGCCCAGGTGAAAGACGCCATGATGCCGTCGCCGGTGTGCTTGATCTCCGAGCCGCTGTGTGCTTTTAGTGCCTCCCGCACGGTGCGGTTGTGGGTGCGCAGCACCTCCTGCGCTTTGGCGTCGCCTAGACGCTGAGTGAGGCTTGTGGAGCCCTCCATGTCGGTGAAGAGGATGGTGGCCAGCCCGCCTGGCGCCACCTCCGCTGTGGCCTCCTCGCCCTCGGCCAAGAACGCGTCCACCGCCTTCCCTAGGACCGCTGCTGCCGGCTCGTGCGGGAGTAGGGCGTGATTCCTGCTGTCCAGAGGGAGGAAGCGGGCCCCCGGAATGCCGACCGCCAGCTCCCGGCCCGACTCAAACGGGACGACGGCGTCGCCCCGACAGTGGACCACTAGGGTGGGCGCTCCCACGTGGGGTAGGAGTTCGCTCACGTCGGTGTCCCGCATGGCTGAGAGCACGGCAGCGGCATTCTCGGGCGAAGCGGATATCCGCTGGAACTCGTTGAACTCCTGTATGGCCTCGGCGTCCGCATCCGGCATGAACAGGCTCGTGAAGAACTGCCGGTAGGCCGGTAAATCCGTGCCCCAGCCTTGCCGCATCAGGGTGAGGGCAGTCTGGAAGAGTTGCTGCCCCTCTTCTGTGTCAACAAGCCAGGCCATACGGGCGAACGAGCCAACCAGTATCAGGTGGCTGACGCGCTGCGGGTGGCGCACGGCGTAGGTGATGGCCGTTGCCCCGCCCTGGGAGTGGCCGTACAGGGCGAGGCGTTCAAGCCCCAGGGCGTCGACCACGGCTTCCAGATCGCGCACATGAGCTTCTGGGGAATAGTCGCTCACCTGCCGGTCCGATAGCCCCATGCCGCGCCCGTCGTGGCGAATCAAGAGATGCCGGGCGGACAGACGATCAATCTCAGACCGCGATATGGGGTTCTCCCACTCAAACTCCAGGTGGGTGAACCACGGGCGGATGCGGATCACCGGCGGCCCCTGGCCCACGGTGGCGTAGGCTATGCGCGTGCCGTCCGAACTGGTGCAGAAGCGAATCTGCTGCTCCATCAGCCTTCCTCCCGCCAGCGCACCTCGTAGAGCCGCACCGGGTCCTCGAAGCCGCGCAGCGCTACCCCGCCCCGGTCGGCGAACAGGAACCCTTTGCCCGCGCACAGCTCCCTGACCACGTTGGCGACCAGGATCTCCCCGCCCGCCGCCTGAGCCGCGATGCGGGCCGCCAGGTTCACCGCCGTCCCGAACAGATCCTCTTCCTCCGCTATCGGCTCCCCAGCGTTCAGGCCGATGCGCACCTGAATCAGCTCCTCCGCCGACTCGTTGTGCTCGGCGAAGGCCCGCTGCATGGCGATGGCGCACTCCAGCGCCCCCGTCGCCGACGAGAACGAGGCCATGAACCCGTCCCCCAGCGCCTTCACTTCAGAGCCGCCGTGGGCCCGCAGCGCCTCCCGTACCATGCGCTCGTGGGCCCGCAGCACCTGCCGTGCCTTCGCGTCCCCTAGCCGTTCGGTCAGCGCCGTCGACCCCTCCACGTCCGTGAAGAGGACGGTGCAAAGGGCGCCGGGAGCCGCCGGCTCGGCGGGCGCAGCCGCGCCCCCCTCACCCTCGCCCAGGAACTCGTCGATGACGCTCGCCACCGCCTCCATGTCACCCGTCCAGGGGTAGAGAATGTCTCCCTGCTGTAGCAGCAGCCTGGCGTCCGGAATGTGCGAGGCAAGGTGGCTGGCAACGTCTACATCGAATAGGCGAACCTGGCGGCGGTGAAGCACCAGCGTTGGCGCCCTTACGCGCGGCAGGAGGTCCGTAACATCGAATTCACGGAACGCGGCGACAGTCGCCCGCAGCGCCTGCCGGGTGACGCTTTCCCGATATAGCTCAGCCGCCTGGTGCGCTGGCTCGCCTTGCGAAAACCCCCCCAAGACATGCGCGATCGTCTCCGTGTATAGCTCCCAGTCTTTTTCTAGAAGCTCGCGCAACGCCCGAAGCCGTGGCGAGCTGTAGAAGTCTAAGGCCCGCGCCCAGGAGCACCACAGGACAAGGTGGGATACTCGCTCCGGGTTGCGGGCCGCGTAAGCGATAGCCACGGGGCCCATTTGAAGGCCGCCCAACAAAGCGAATCTCTCCAGACTCAGGCGGTCTACCACCCCCTCCAGGTCCAGCATGAGGACATCGAGGGAGTAGTCGGTTACATCCCGCTCCGATAGTCCCCACCCTCTACCGTCGTAGCGGACGAGCATCCTCTTCTCCGCCAGCCGCTCATTCCAGCGGCGAACCTCTGGGATCTGCCACTCCATTTGGATGCAGGTCAGTGGAATGTCCGGCAGGTACACAAGCGGCATGCCGTCCCCCAATGTGTAGAAAGCGATGCTCAGCCCGTCGGCGGTTTGAGCGTACTGGATGCGCGGCTCCATCACCCTTCCTCCCGCCACCGCGCCTCATACAGGCGCACCGGGTCCTCGAACCCCCGCAGCGCTACCTCGCCCCGGTCGGCGAAGAGGAACCCCTTGCCCGCTACCAACTGCCGCACCACGTCCGAGGCCAGGATCTCTCCACCTTCCGCCTGGGCCGCGATGCGCGCCGCAAGGTTCACCGCCGTCCCGAACAGGTCCCCCGCCTCCGCTATCGGCTCCCCGGCGTTCAGCCCGATGCGGACTTTGATCTGCTCCGCTCGTCCTTCGAGGGGCTCAGGACGAGCGGTGTTCCATGCGTCGATCTCCCTCTGCATGGCGATAGCGCACTCCAGCGCCTGCGTCGCCGAGGAGAACGAGGCCATGAACCCGTCGCCCAGCGCCTTCAACTCCGCGCCGCAGTGAGCCTTCAGCGCCTCCCGCACGATGCGCTCGTGGTTTCGCAGGACCTCCCGAGCTCTTGTGTCGCCAAGCCTGTGGGTCAACGCCGTTGACCCCTCCACGTCCGTGAACAGGACGGTGCGAAAAGCTCCCGCTACGGGCACCTCGACCTGGGCCGTGGGCTCCTCTCCCTCGCCCAGGAAGTCGTCGATCGCTTGCAGCACTGCCTCCGTGTCGCCCACCCAGGGCAGCAACGAATCACCCTCGAGGAGCACCAGCCGGGCATCGGGTATGCCCGAGGCGAAGGCCCTCGCCGCGGCCACGTCTATCGAAACCACCTCGCGGCGGTGCAGCACCAGCGTCGGCGAGCTGACCTGCGAGAGAAAGGGAGTGACGTCAGCCTGCACCAACGCGGCCATGGCGGCCCCCTGCGCCTCCCGCGTAGCGCATTCCCGCATGAAAGCAGCCAGCCGGCGCGCCTCCTCACTCGCCGACCATCCAGCCGCCGCGTGGGCCAGCGTCTCCATGTATAGGTCCCAGTCGCTCTCTCGCAGTGCGCGAAAGGCCCGCAACCGCGACTGCCGGAAGTCGGAGCTGCACCACAAGAGGAGGTGCGATACCCGCTCCGGGTGGCGGGCCGCGTACACGATGGCCCCCGGCCCTGCGTTCATTTGTCCGATGAGGACGAACCGGTCCAGGCCCAGGCGCTGCACGACCGCCTCCAGGTCCAGCAAGTGGGCATCGAGCGAGTAGTCGGCTACCTCGCGGTCCGACAGCCCGGAGCCCCTGCTGTCGTACCGGATGAGCTTCCTCTTCTCCGCCAAACGCTCGAACCACTTAGGGCACCCCGGGATCTGCCACTCCAGTTGGATATGGCTCCAGGGGACGTTCGGCATGTACACCAGCGGCGTGCCTTCGCCCAGCGTCCAGAAGGCGATGCTCACGCCGTCGGCGGTTTGGGCGTACTGGATGCGCGGCTCCATCACCCCTCCTCCCCCCACCGCACCTCGTACAGCCGCACCGGGTCCTCGAACCCGCGCACCGCGAACTCGCCCCGGTCGGCGAACAGGAAGCCCTTGCCCGCCGCCAGTTCCCTGACCACGTTCGCCACCAGGATCTCGCCACCTTCCGCCTGCGCCGCGATGCGCGCCGCCAGGTTCACCGCCGTCCCGAACAGGTCGTCCTCCTCCGCTATCGGCTCTCCCGCGTTAAGCCCGATGCGGACTTTGATCTGTTCCGCTCGTCCTTCGACAGGCTCAGGACGAGCGGTGTTCCATGCGTCGATCTCCCTCTGCATGGCGATGGCGCACTCCAGCGCCCGCGTGGCCGAGGAGAAGCAGGCCATGAAGCCGTCGCCCATCGCCTTCACCTCCGACCCGCCGTGAGCCTTGAGCGCCTCCCGCACGATGTGCTCGTGCTCCCGCAGCACCTCGCGCGCCTTGGCGTCGCCCAGGCGCTGAGTCAGCGCCGTCGACCCCTCCACGTCCGTGAAGAGGATGGTGTGAATCTCGGCGGGTGCCGGTTCAACGGGCCCCGGGGCCCCTCGCGACCCCAGGCCCAGGAAGTCCTCGATCGCCTCCCGGTACCGCTCTACGTCGTCTAGGTGCTGACCCTCCAGTTCGACGAGCTGGGCATCTGGGATGCGGGTGGCTAGTTCTCTCACTTGACCGGCGGGGAGCCACTGCAACGCGCTATGGTGGACAACTAGTGTCGGAGCCTTGATCTCAGCAAGCAGCTCCGTCACGTCGATACGGTCGAACCCCTCAAAGAAGCGCTCGACGGACTCCGGCGTCATGCAGGCGCGTACGAGACGGCTATAATTGCGTGCTTCCTCGCGCCCGTAACCGAAGGCGAGGGCACCGACGTTCTCGCTCCACATCTCCCAGTCATCGATCATCAGCCTCCTGAAGGCGAGGGCCCGTGGCATCGACCAAATTTCTCGGGGGCGTGGGAAGCAATCGGTCAGAATGAAGCGCGCCACCCGCTCCGGGTGCTTGGCTGCGTAGGCGATGGCGGTGACACCACCGTGCTCAGTCGCCCAGAGTACGAATGGCTGCGGGCCCAGCTTGTCGACCACAGCCTCCAGATCCAGCACGTGGCCATCCAGAGACAGATCATCGACGTCTCGATCAGAGAGGCCAACTCCCCGCGCATCGAAACGGACGAGAGTGGCCCAAGAAGCGATGGCCTCGTAGAACGTTCGGAGGGGCTGCTGCTGCCACTCCAGCTGTAGGTGGCTAGCCAGAGGTTGTTTGACCAGCACAACAGGCGGCCCCCGGCCGGTCAAGGCATAGGCTATTCTCACTCCATCCCTCGTCGTCACGTACTGGATGCGCGGCTCCATAGCGGCCACATTCTACACCGTCGCGAGGCGCGTGTGTACCAGCAGCGGGGGTCTTGTCCCAACGTCTGTGACGGCGCTGTCACCCCCGAGGACGGCGGCTCCGGCACCACTGCCGGCTCTGGCGCCGCGGCCTCCTCTTCCAGAACGCCGCGGGCCCCAGCGACGCCAGTTTCACAGAAAGAGACAGCGGAGGCGCGCCGAATTAAGGCAACTCGCCGGGTCTACGCGTCCTGGCGCATTTCCTGCCAGCGCAGCATCTTGGCGATGGCGTTGCACGCCCGCGGGACGGTGGAGAAGATGGCCAGGCCGTTGCGCCAGCAGTGCTCCTGGAACTGGAGGCTGTACTCCAGGCTCGCGGTGTCCAGAGGAGCCCGTAGGACGAGGACGATGGGCTTGGTGATCGCCTCTTTGGCCTGCACGATGGCGTCGGCCATGGCCTTCAGCACCATGGCCGGGTCAAACCGGATGAGCTTGGCGCCGCGCTGCACACGCCGTCGCCAGGGGCCCCAGCCGAAGCCGGTGTGGAACAGCACCACGTCCACCGCGGGATCGCTGGTCACCAGGCGCAGGGTGTCCGTCAGCTTGTTCGGCTCCAAGATCACGTTGGTGTCTACCGGATTGCGGACGCTGGTGCCGGCCACCGGCGTGAAGCGGCGGAGCTCCTCCTGCACCGAAGGCGATAGGTCTGGCAGCTCCAGGCCAGCCTCGGTCACCTCGTCGGCGGCGAAGACGCTGACGCCGCCGCCACCGCCCACCACCGCCACGCCGCGGCCGGCGGGCGGCCCAGCAAACCTGAAGGCCACCGCCAGGTCCACCATCTCGTCCACACTGCCCGCCCGCACGGCTCCTGCCTGTCGCAACACCGCATCGAACACCGCCGCCGAGCCGGCCAGGCTGGCCGTGTGAGAGAAGACGGCTCGCGCGCCGCTCTCGGTGCGCCCGCCCTTGAGGACGACCACCGGCTTGCGGGCCGAGGCCCGCCGCAGAGCGCGAAAGAAGCGCCGGCCGTCGCGCACGCCCTCGATGTAGGCGATGATGATCTCCGTGTCCGGGTCCTCGGCCATGTACTCCAGGAAATCGCACTCGTTCAGGTCGGCGGCGTTGCCGTAGCTGATGGCCTTGCTGAAGCGGATACCGCGCAACTCCGCCATGAAGATGGTATCGCCGGCATTGCCGCCGCTCTGGGAGATGAAGCCCACCGGCCCCGGCTCCACCGGCGACAAGGGCATGAACGCGATCTTCGCCGGCGGGCAGTAGATGCCCATGCAGTTGGGCCCGATTAGCCGGATGCCGGCCTTGCGGACGCGGGCGACCATGCGCTGCTCCAGTTCGGCGGCCTCGGCCTCGCCCGTCTCGCTGAAGCCAGCGGTGAAGGAATGAATGGTCTTCACCCCCTTGGTCACGCAGTCCTCGATGACCTGAGGCACCGCCGGCACCGGCACCGAGAAGATGACGTGGTCTACTGGCCCGGGGATGTCCAGCAGGCTCGGATAGCACTTGAGGCCCAGTATCTCTTTGTGATGGGGGTTCACCGGGTAGACGGGGCCCGCGAAGGCCATGTCCCTGAGGGCTGCCAGGAAGCCAGCGCCCCATGCAGCGGGCCCCAACTGGGGCGGGCTGACCCCGACTACCGCCACCGAGCGCGGGTGAAAGATGTAGTCGATGGCCAGGGGGTCCCTATCCTCCGCTGGCGATTCCTTCACCTGTCGAGCTGGCATGCGGTCCGTCGCCACTGTCTCCCCCGCTCATCCTGAGCTTGTCGAAGCACGAGCCCACACCTCGGGCTCATGGTTCGACGGGCTCACCATGAGCGGCGCCTGGCGGACACAAAATGAGGGTCGAGCAGGTCGACCCTTCCGCCGCGGATCACCCAGCGGCTCAATCCTCATGCTAGCATGAGCGGTGTCCTCAGTCTATCCCCAGCTCCTTCCGCACCTGGCGCACCGCCTGCGCCATCACCCGCAGCTTCGCCTCCGCCTCGTCCCAGGTGCGCGTCTTCAGGCCACAGTCGGGATCGATGTACAGGCGCTCGGCCGGCACCACCTCCAGGCCACGTCGGATGCCCGCCACCACCTCCTCCACCGTTTCGATGCGGTGGTTGTGGACGTCGACAACGCCCATCGCCAGCTCCTTGTCGAAGCGACTCTGGCGGAAGAGCTCCAGCAGGTCGTAGCCGCTGTTGGCCGTCTCGATGTCCAGCTGATCCACCGGCAGGTCGATGATCTGCTGGAAGGCACGAGCGAAGTCGCCGTAGCAGATGTGGGTGACGGTCTTGGCCTTCAGCCCCTCGGTAACGATGGACAGCCCTCGCGACACCAGGTCCATCTCATCGAAGCGGGTCGAGGCAGCGGGCTCGTCCACCTGGATGTAGAGGGCGCCAGCCCTGTCCAGCTCCACCGCCTCCTGGTGGATGACGGCGGCCATGTCCAGCACGGCCTGGACGCGGTCGCCGTAGTACTCGTCGAAGGACCAGTCCACCATCGTGTAGGGGCCGGTGAGCATGCCCTTCACCGGCTTGTCCGTCAGGCCCTGAGCGTAGCGCCACATCTTCACCGTCATTGGCCGTTGCCAGCGTAGCTTGCCGGTGATGATGGGCTTGCGGTAGTAGCGGTTGCCATAGGAGCGCACCAGCCCGCCAATGGCCATCGTCTCGGTGAGCTGCTCGGCGAAGAACGCCACCATGTCACCGCGCTCCATCTCGCCGTGCACCAGGATGTCTAGACCGATATCCTCCTGGAGACGGATGACCTCGGCTGTGGCCCTGCGCTCCAGCTCCGTCAGCTCCTCGCGGGAGATCCTCCCCAGCGGGAACTCGTTGCGGGCATGAGTCAGGTAGTCGGGCTTGGGGAAACTGCCCACGCTCGTCGTCAGCAGGCCGCCGCTCACGCCAGCACCTCCTGCGCCCGGCGCACGCCCTCTGCCATGCGCCGAAGCTTGGCTTGCGCCGCCTCGCGCGGGAGGTACTCCAGGCCACAGCTGGGGTTGACATAAAGCATGTCCCCGCGGACGACGGCCGCGGCCTGCCGCACGGCAGCCACGATCTCCTCCACCGACTCCAGCTTCGTGTTACGGGCGTCGATGATGCCCAGGCCCAGCTTCTTCGTGAACGGCGCCCGGGCGATTACGTCCCAGTTGGCCGGCCCTTTGACGAAGTCCAGCCCGACGGCGGCGAAGGGCAGCTCGAGGATCTGCGGGTAGAGCCCGTCGATGTCGCCGAACCAGGTGTAGAGGTGGACCTCCGCTCGCACGCCCTCCATCATCCGCTCCAGCGCCTGGCGCAGGAGGGGAAAGTCCTCCTTCTGCCGCAGGATGGCCGGCTCGTTCACCTGGATGATAGATGCGCCGACTCGCTCCAGGGCCAGCACCTCGTTCCGCAGCTCTGCTGCCAGGGCCAGCACCACCTCCCGCAGGCTGCCGTAGTGCTGGTTCGCCGAGAGGACCGCCAGGGTGTAGGGACCGGTGACCAGCGCCTTCACCGGCACCGGGCTCTGGATGGCGGCGAACTCGTAGTCGACAGCCGTGATCGGCTCGCGCCAGCGCACCGGGCCCTCCACCACCGGCTGGCGATAGTAGGTGTTGGTGTCGAAGTAGCGGATGAGGCCGTCGATGCTGAAGCCGTCCATGCGGCGCGCGAGGTAGGTCTGGTCGTCCTCCCAGCGGATCTGGCCGTCGGTGATGATGTCGACGCCGGCGTCGGCCTGCTCCTGGATGACCTCCACCGTCACCTCGTCCTCCACGCGGCGGAGCGCGTCCTCGCCGATCTCGCCCCGCTCGAAGCGGGCGATGGCGGCGCGCAGCTTGGCCGGGCGTGGCCGGTTGGGGATCTTAGGATAGCTGCCGACGACGGTGGTGAGCACGGCCTTCCCCTTCTCCTCTCTCCGGAACAGAAGACGAGGGCCGATCTCCCGACCCTCGCCCCGCGCTCCTGCGATAGGCCCGCTCTCGGCGGCATTCTAGCACGTGCCCGCCGAGGGGGTCAACAAGAAATGTTAAGCCGGTAGGACAAGCCTCGCCCGACCGTCTTCATACGGTCTTAACATTCTCCGTGTAGTTTTTTTCACGAGATGTGTGCAACGAGGGCGAGACCCGCGCCGAGGCCGCACGCTGGGCGTGACTTTTCCCCTACGTCGCCGTCCTCCTTGCCCAAGGGACACCCCGCGGAAGGAGATGACCAGCCATGAGCGAAACCCCAAACGAGTATGATGATCTGCTGGACGGAGCCGAGCACCGCTGGCGCAATCGCCTCATCGGCCTGGTGGTGCTAGCAGCGTTAATGGCCGGGGCCGGCTACGCCCTCTGGGCCCTGCTGCTGGGCGGCGGCGGCTCGACGGCGGCGCAGATCCAGACAGCGAAGGTCCAACGAGGCTCCATCTCCAAGACATTCAGTACCACCGGCACCGCTGTCGCCCAGTCCACGGCGAGCCTTTCGTTCAGCCAGGCCGGAACTGTCTCCGCCGTGAACGTCACCGTTAGCCAGGCGGTTAAGCAGGGAGACGTCCTGGCCGCCATCGCGCCAGATCAGCTCCAGAGCGCCCTGACAACCGCAGAACTGAACCTCGCCTCTGCCCAGGCAAAGCTAGACACCCTCCTGGCGGGTCCCACCAAGTCCGAGCTCGCATCAGCCGACCAGAGCGTCGTGCAAGCGCAGGCGAACTTGGATAAGGCCAACCGGGCCCTCCAGGATCTAATGGATGTGCCTTCCGCCAGCGACGTGCTGTCGGCTGAGCAGGCCGTGTCTTCGGCACAGTCGCAGCTAGCCAAGGCGCAGCAGTCACGCGAGCAGATGTACACAGCCAGCGACAATGCCATCGCCGTTGCTGAAGACGCCGTGACAAAGGCGGAGAACGCCCTGGAGAAGGCCGAGGCCGCAGCCGCCAGCGCCGCGGATAGCCTCACGTCGGCCAAGGCCACCCTTCGCGGCGCCGTGACCACCTTCTGCGCCGACGGCCACGTCGACGAAATCTGCAAGGACGTTCGCAACCTGCCCATCCCCCTGACGGACGCGCAGGTGGACGACTTGAGCAACTCCATCGCCCCAGATGCCCGCCCGCAGCCGAGCGCGGCCCGCATCAAGGCCACCACCAGTCTCATCTCGGCCAACGTCTCCTACAAGGACGCCCAAGCATTGAAGGCCAGCGCTGACGATGCCGTTCAGTCAGCGGAAGCGGATCTCCAAGCGGCGCAGAGCGACCTTGAAAAGGCGAAGAAGGGCCCCAGCAGTGCGGACATCGCCGCGGCCGACAACGCGGTGGCATCCGCGCAGCTCTCGGTGGACCAGGCGAACGCGAAGCTCGACGAACTCAAGCAAGGGCCCACGCAGGACGATCTGGCCGATGCGCAGAGCAGTGTCGACACGGCGTCCGCCGCGCTGGAGGTGGCAAAGGCGAAGAGCGACGAGGTGTACGCGGGCTCCACGTCGTCGGACATCGAGGCGCAGCGCGGCCAGGTGCAGCAGGCCCAACTCTCGGTTGAGAAGGCAAAGCAGGACCTCGACAAGGCGCAGATCACCGCGCCGTTCGACGGCACCGTAGCGACGCTCAACATCGCGGTAGGGGATCAGGTCTCAGCGGGAGGGACCGCGGCCATTGTCCTCAACACGCCGGATGCGGTCTACCTCAATTTGGCCATCACGGAATCGGACGTGACCAGTCTGAAAACGGGCCAGTCGGGGCTGGCCACCTTCGATGCGCTCAGCGGCAGCGCCTTCCCCATCATCCTCGACTCCGTCGGCACCAATCCGACCACAACCCAGGGCGTGGTCACATACCAGGGGCGCGCCCGCATTCTGACCGGACGATTTGCTGGCGCCGCCGGCACGTCGTCACCGGGCTCGGCGCCGTCGGGCACGGTGCCATCCGGCGTGCAGCGTAGGAGCGCTCTGCCGACCGGTACTCCGAGCGCAGGAGCCACCCCGCCCGCCAGTGCCAGCGGGCTGCCTGGCAGCGTCGCCACTTCGGCGAAACCGCTGCCGGGCATGAACGCCACGGTGACAATCATAGCGGACCAGGCTCAGGACGTGCTCATGGTTCCCGAAGGCGCCATCCAGACCCAGGGGCGCGACAGCGTGGTCGAGGTCCAGAACGGCGACGGTTCGACCCAGATGGTGACCGTTCAGACGGGGCTCAGCGACGGGACGAACATAGAGATCACGCAAGGCCTGGAGGAGGGCCAAACGGTCGTAATCCCCACCCGTGCGGCGACGACGACATCGGCGCAAGCGACGGCGACCCAGACTACCGGATCTCAGCGGGGCGAGTTCCGGTTCTCCGAGGGCGGCGGCCAGGGCGGCAGCAGCATCCCCGTGCCGGGCGCCGGAGGCGCGCCGTGATCCGCCTCCGCGGCATCACCAAGATCTACCATGCCGGCGATGTCCTTGTGCCCGCGCTTCGGGGCATCGACCTGGACATCGAGCGCGGCGAGTTCCTGGCCATCGTAGGACCGTCCGGGTCCGGCAAGTCGACGCTCATGCACATCCTGGGTTGTCTCGACAGGCCAACGCGCGGCAAATATGAGCTGGAAGGGCGCGCTGTGTACCGGATGAGCGATGCCCAGCTGGCCAGGGTCCGCAGCCGGCGCATCGGCTTCGTCTTCCAGTCGTACAACCTGCTCTCGCGCTTGCCGGCCATCGCCCAGGTCGAGCTGCCGCTCATCTACCGCGGCGCCAACCACCGCCGGAGACGGGCGATGCGCGCTTTGGCGGAGGTCGGCCTCCAGGACCGCGCTCGCCACCGGCCGACGCAGCTGTCCGGCGGCGAGCAGCAACGCGTCGCCATCGCTCGAGCGCTGGCCGCCAACCCCGCGCTGATCCTCGCCGATGAGCCGACGGGCGCCCTCGACACGAAAACATCAGAGGACTTGATGGAGATGTTCGCCCGTCTCAACAGGGAACGCGAAATGACGATCGTGGTGGTGACGCACGAGCCGGAGGTGGCGGCCTATACGCGCCGCGTGATCCAGCTCCGCGACGGCCGCGTCGTCTCCGATGCACCTCCAGAAGGCGCTGCGGCCCCGACACCTTCGCCGATCGATAAGCGGGTGGGAGCGCCGGAATGATTATCTTCGATACGATCCAGACCGCGCTCACGCAGCTCGGCACCAACAAGCTCCGCACCGGCCTCACAATGCTGGGCATCGTCATCGGCGTCGGCGCCGTCATCGCCCTCATGGCTGCCGGCCAGGGTGCCCAACAGGGCGTGACCAAAGAGGTCAGCGGGCTTGGCAGCAACCTGATCTTCGTCGATCCCGGACAGACCCAGCAGGGCGGCCCGATCAGGGCCGAAGCTACGACCCTCACCACCGACGACGCCGACGCCATCAGTGGCCTCGCGAACGTCGGGGCGGTGATCTCCCAGTTCAACCTGAACATCGAGAACCAGGTTGTCGGCAACGGGCGCAACACCACCGCCAGCATGACCGCCACCGAGCCAGCCTTCCCCTACGTGCGTAGCTGGGAGGTCGAGACCGGCAGGTTCCTTACCGAAGACGACCTGACCCGAAAGACCACGAACGTCGTACTAGGCGCCAAGGTAGCGGCGGACCTCTTCGACACGCCGGATAACGCCGTCGGTAAGGAGGTGCGCCTCAGCTTCGGGCCGTTTTCCCTGAATCTCACCGTCGTAGGTGTCATGCAGGAACGGGGCGCGTCTGCAGGCGGTAACGACGACACGCAGATCCTCATACCGCTCACCACGTTTCGGGCAAGGATACCCTTCGGTCGCAGCCCGACCGGAAGCTCGAACGTCCAGGAGATCGTGATCAAGGCTACGAAGGGCGGCAAGGTTGACCAGACGAAGGAAGATATCCGGCAGCTCCTGCTCCAGCGCCACAACCTCACCGAGGACTTCACCGTCCGGACGCAGAACGATCTCATGGCCACAGCGCGGAGCGTGAGTCGCACGCTGACGATGCTCCTGGGCGCCATCGCCGGCATCTCCCTGGTGGTCGGCGGCATCGGCATCATGAACATCATGCTGGTCTCCGTCACGGAGCGAACCCGTGAGATCGGCATCCGGAAGGCAGTCGGCGCCAGCAGGACCGACATCCTCCTCCAGTTCGTCGTCGAAGCGATCATCGTGACGCTGGTGGGCGGAGCTGTCGGCGTGCTGGCGGGAGTAGTCGCCGCACGGCTCGCCAACGGCCAGGACTTTGGCACCGGCTCGTCCGTGACGACCGTGGTAGCCCCGTGGAGCATCTTTGCCGCCCTGGGCGTCTCGGTCATCATTGGGCTCTTCTTCGGCATCTATCCCGCCTTCCGGGCCTCCCGCCTCGACCCCATCGAGGCCCTGCGGGCGGAGTGACGGGAAGACGCGATGCGGCGGGTTCTTCGACGACCGGCAGGCTCGAAGAAGGAGGGATTCTCGTGATGAGGCGAGGGCGGCAAGCGTGTGCCGCGATGGCGTTCGTGGCTGCCATGGGAGGCATCGTGATACTCGGCCAGGCCTGTGGCGGCGGCTCGGCGGGCGAGGGCGCGACGGCGACCGCAACGAGTCCGCCAGCCGCGGCCGCAGGTAGCGAGACAGCGACGCGGCCGAGCTTCACGCCCGGGCCCGACTTCACACCCGGGGCTGGCGGTCCAGCAGGCAGGCCCGACTTCACACCTGGGCCTGATTTCACACCCGGGGCTGGCGGGCCCGGCCTGCGGTTCATCGGCGGCGCCAGCGACGAGTTCGCCGCCTTTCTGGGCATCTCCCTCGAACAACTCAGGTCTGAGCTTAGTGCCGAAGGAGCGACGCCTGCCAGCGTCGCCGAGGCGCACGGCCGCACCCGCGACGAACTAAAGACTTTCTTCACGGAGCAGCTACAAACTCAGACGCTGGATGCCGTTGCCGCCGGGACCATGTCGCTCGAGGAGGCCGACAACATGATCCAGGGCCTTACCTCTCGCATCGACGACATTATCGACGGGAAGATGCCATCCGGTGGGTCTCCACCGGGGCGGTTCGCCACAGCGACGCCAAGCGGCGGCTAGCGGGCGAACCGCTCGCCGCACAGAGTGGAGGGTAGGCGCACAGACAAACACCCGGGAGCGGCCAGGGGCGCGCATGGTGGAAGGGGTAGACAGCTCCACACATGTGAATGGCAGGCTAGGGGCGGACCAGGCATGAGCGCCGTAAGGAGGTCTACCCTAGAGGACACGGCGGACGTGGGACGCGCCCCTTGGCCCCTCCTCGCTGCCTTCGTCCTCGCGGCGACCGTGGTTGCCGCTGCGCCGGCGGCGAAGCCGGGCGAGGGTGCTGCGGCGACCGCCGCTACGTCCACCTACACCGTCCAGACCATCGAGACCTGGGTGACCGCCCCCAACGGCAGCCAGCTCTACACCCGCATCGTCCAGCCCGTGCCCGCTCTCTACCCCGGCCAACGCTTCACAGGCCTCATAGCCATCCCCGGCGGCACGGGGGCCGGCGCTCCCCTTGCCGACAACCCCGGCTATCGCAACCTGACGACCGGCGGGTTCGTGGTCATCGTTTTCAACGCCGAAGGTCGCGGCACAGGCGCCCCCGGCAACCTGCGGAGCCAGGGCACGGAGGACTGCAACGGCTTCGTCCACCAGGACGACCTCAAGGCCATCGTCGAGTACATGGCCGCTCTTCCCAACGTCGATGCCACCAACATCGGCGTCGAGACGTCGTCCTTTGGCATCGCCATCGGGGCCGGCGCGCTGGGCCGCTACCCCAACCTGCCGGTGGCTTACCTCGTCGACCAAGAGGGGCCACACGACAATCGCGTCATCACCTTCTACGACGCCGGCCACGAGACCGCCGTCTGCGGCCACCTCAGCACCGTGACCGACCCCTCGCCGGCGAACGTGGCCTTCTGGTCCGAGCGCGAGGCGGTCCGCTACATCGACAGCTACCCCGGTCGCTATCTGCGCATGCAGGCCGAGATCGACCACGCCCAGAACCCCGGCTACTTCCGCCACGCCATCGAGATGATCAACGCCGCCACCTCGCCGGAGCACGGCGGCACGGGCTCCGCCACGTGGACGCGCATGAACGGCAGCGACCTGGGCAACCCTGTCAACACCGTGTACCCGCTGGGCGACCCCTCCCAGTACCCCACCTGGGTCTCCGGCCGCCTCTCCGATCACCTAGGCCTGAACTTCACCTACATCCGGGAAATGGCTGCTCTCTCGGCCGCGGGCGACCCCGTCGGCGGCATCGCAGAGCTGCCGGACGGGGCGGGAAGCGCCGGCGCGCCGCCCGGAACCTACGTCGCTCTGGTTGGCGGCGCCGCCGCAGCGATAGTCACCATCGCCGTGGGCGCCTGGTACACCCGGAGGAGGCGGCCTCGCTGACCCGACTCGGCTTGTGATCGCTCCCCGCTTCTGATACGATGGGCGGCACTGAATAGGGACGCGGCTCGCTAGGGCAAGGAGGAAGGACCGTGCTCGCAGCCATTATCGTCCTCGTGATCATAGTTGGGATCGTCGTGCTCCTGGGACTGATCCTGGCGGGCATGTACAACACGCTGATCCGCTCCCGCGTGCGGGTGAACGAGGCCTGGGCGGGCATCGACGTCCAGCTCAAGCGACGGGCCAGCCTTATCCCCAACCTGGTGGAGACGGTCAAGGGCTATGCCGCCCACGAACGCGAGGTGTTCGAGCGGGTGACCGAGGCCCGCTCCGCCCTGGAGAAGGCGGGCACGGCCAAGGAGGCCACCGACGCCAACAACATGGTGACCCAGGCCCTCAGCCACCTCTTCGCCGTGGCGGAGAACTACCCCCAGCTCCGCGCCAGTGAGAACTTTATGGCTCTCCAGACGGAGCTCACCGATACGGAGGAGAAGATCGCCTTCGCCCGCCAGTTCTATAACCGCAACGTCATGGACTTCAACACCAAGATTCTGGTGTTCCCCAACGTCTTCATCGCCCGCATGATGAACCTCCAGCCCTTCGACTTCTTCGGGACGGACGAGGAGGCGCGCCAGGACGTGAAGGTGAGCTTTAGCGCCAGCCCGCCCACGGCATGACCCAGCAGCCCCAGCAGCCCCAGCAGCCCGTCCTCATCTACGACCGCATCGGCGAGAACCGGCGCAATACCTTTTTCCTCATGTTCCTCTTCGTGGCGCTGGTGACCGGCTTCGTCATCGCCATCGGCATCGTCATCGGCTTGCCACCGCAGTACGCCGCGATCGTTGCCGTGCCGGTCCTCATCTTCGCCCTGTTCAGCTACTACGCCTCGACGCGCATCACCCTGGCCATCTCCGGCGCACGGCCGGTCACGAAGCAGGAGGAACCGGAGCTCTACCGCACGGTGGAGAACCTGTGCATCGGCGCCGGCCTGCCCATGCCCCAGGTCTACGTCATCGAGGACGGCGCCCCCAACGCCTTCGCCACGGGCCGCGACCCCAACCACGCTGCGGTGGTGGTAACCCGCGGCCTGCTCCAGAAGATGGACCATCAGGAACTGGAAGGCGTCATCGCCCACGAGCTATCGCACATCGGCAACTACGACATCCGCATCATGACCATCGTGGTGGTACTGGTGGGCGTCATCGCCCTTCTGGCCGACCTGATGTTGCGCTTCACCCTCTTGGGGGCGGGCAGCCGATCGCACAACCGCGACCGCAGCGGCGGCTCGGCGGCGATCATCATCTACGCCATCGCCATCGTCGCCATCATCCTCACGCCCATCGCCGCTACGCTCATCCGCCTCGCCCTCTCCCGCCAGCGAGAGTACCTGGCCGACGCCTCGGGCGCGCTGCTGACCCGCTACCCCGAAGGGCTGGCCCGCGCCCTGGAGAAGATCGCCGCTGATCCCGATCCGCTGGAGGAGGCCAACAAGGCCACCGCCCACCTGTACATCGTCAACCCCCTGCACGACCACCAAAGCTTCCTGAACAACCTCTTCTCCACCCACCCGCCCATCGAGAAGCGCATCGCCCTCCTGCGGGCGATGTAGGGCGTCCTAGCCGCGCCGGCGCAGGAAGTCGAGCACCGCAGCGTCGGCCTCGTCCGGTAGCTCGTGGAAGTAGAGGTGTCCCGCCTCGGGGAAGAGCACTAGCTCCGCGCCGGGGATGCGCTCCCCCATGATGCGCGAGTTCGCGGCCGGGATCAGCGCGTCCTCCGCGCCGTTGATGACCAGCGTAGGCGCGGCGATCTGCGGCAAGCGGTCGTAGGCATCGAAAGTGAGACAGGCTGTAAGCTGGCGAGCGTAGGCGTCGGGCGGCGTGCGCAGCGGGAAGTAGCTCTGGATCCGCCGGCGGGCCTCCTCGGCGTGCTCGCGACGGTAGCGAGGCGAGTAGAAGACCTCCATCACCCTTTCCACGGCCTGCTCCGGCGGCAGGTTTGGAGCGCCCACCAGCAGAGACGCCGCCTGGGGCGAGGGAAGGACGCTGTGCGGCCCGCCGAAGGTCGTGCAGCCCAGAACCAGACCGCGCAGCCGCTGCGGGTGGCGCAGGGCGAACTCCTGGGCGATGAGGCCGCCCATGGACTCGCCGTAGACGTGCGCCCGCTCGACGCCCAGGGCGTCCATCAGCGCCGCCGTGTCGTCGGCCAAGAGGGCGATGGAGTACGGTTCCGCCGGCTTGTCGCTGTCACCGGCGCCGCGATTGTCGAACGTCACCACCCGAAACCGGCGAGCAAAGGACGGCACCTGGAGCTCCCACAGATGGTGGGTGGCCCCCAGGCCCGCGATGAGGAGCAGCGGCTCGCCCTCGCCCTGGGATTCGTAGTAGATGTTGACGCCGTTGGCCTGCACGTGGGGCATGAGGCACCTCCTTCGTACTTGGGCTCGTGGTGAGCCGTCGAGCCACGAGCAACTGGAGGCTCGTCCTTCGACAGGCTCAGGACGAGCGGACGGCCAGGTCCTACGCCTACGGGATCGCCCCGCCCTCCTTGAGGGCGACGATCTGGTCCCAGTCGTAGCCTAGCTCCAGCAGCACCTCTTCCGTGTGCTGGCCGAACTCGGGCGCTATGCCTTGCGCCTGCCAGGGCGTGCCGTAGAAGTCCACCGGCGTCGACACCATGGGCACCGGGCCCTCCGGGCCGTCCACCTCGACGAAGGCGCCGGCCTCCTGAGCC
Organism: uncultured Chloroflexia bacterium; assembly: GCA_963701285.1. Lineage (GTDB taxonomy): Bacteria > Chloroflexota > Dehalococcoidia > SM23-28-2 > SM23-28-2. Next base: position 2,072,449 of record OY969584.1, read on the forward strand.
ACCGGATCATGCACCACCTCGTTGATGGAGTTGACCGGCGCCCACCACACGTCGTGGCGATCGAGAATCTCCGCCCACTCGTCCATGGTCTTGGTGGCGAACACCTTGTCCAGCTCTTCCACCAACGCCGGCGCGTTCAAGCCACGGATGCCCATGTTAGCGAAGCGCAAGTCAGCCATCAGGTCCTCGCGGCCGATGGCGCGACAGAGGTCGGGCCAGTGGCGGTCGCCCTGGAGGAGGAGAAGCCAGAACCAGCGACCGTCGCCGGCCTGGTAGCTGTCGATGAGGGGATTGACGGCGTGGAAGCGATCGTACGGCTCGACGGGCACCTTCAGACGAAGGGCCAGGCTCACGTCCCAGCCCATCATGTAGACGCCGGCCCGGATGAGAGAGACGTTGATCCGCTGGCCCTCGCCCGTGCGCTCTCGGGCCAGCAGGGCTGCACAGATGGCGCCCGCGGCCGTGCAGCCGGCCATGTGGTCACCCATGCCCCCGCGCGGCTCGGGCAGAGCGGTACCCGCAGGGGCCAGGGCGGCGGCCACTCCCCCGCGCGCCCAGAAGGCGCCCACGTCGTAGGCGGCGCGGTCGCGGTCGGGGCCCTCGGGGCCATAACCGGTGACCTGGCAGTAGACGAGCCGCCGGTTCCTCTGGCGCACCTCTTCGTAGGTCAAGCCAGCCGCGGCCAGCACCATCGGCCGCCGGTTGGTGACGAAGACATCCGCCCGGTCGATGAGCGAGCGGGCGATGGCGCGGCCCGCCTCCGTGTCCAGGTTCAGGGCAACGCTGCGTTTGCCGCGGTTGTCGAGCTCGAAGGGGGGATTGATGGGCATCGCCATGCCGGCCACCGTCGCGAACAGGCCGCGAAAGGGGTCGCCGTTGGGCGGCTCGATCTTGATAACGTCGGCGCCCCAGTCGGAGAGAATGGCGGCGGTGGACGGCCCCGCCACCCAGAACCCCATCTCCACCACGTGAAGACCTTCCAGGGGACCTGCCATGACGCCTCCCTCCAACACACTGTGACAGGAGAAGCCTAGGGTGGCGCCGCCCGTCTGTCAACGGCCAGGGGGCGGAAGCGGCGCCAGGCCGAGAGCCGGGCGGTGGCGGGAACGGCTCCGCGCAGCCGAATCGCCACCGCCCGGCCCAGCTGCCAACGGAGGGAGAGCCTGGCCGCCACGCCCACCTGGTAGGCCAGGGAGCCGGCCAGGAGCGGCGTCAGCAGGTTCACGCCGGCCAGGGACAGTGGCGCCAGCCCAAACGATGCCGCCGGCAGGAACACGCCGAGCCGCCCGCTGCCGCGGGCGACCAGCAGGGCGGCGGGCAGGAGCACGATCTGCAGGTCTTGAAGGTGGATGTGTGGGCTGAGGAGCACGGTGGCGCTGGTCACCGCCAGGGCCAGGCGCGCCTCGTTCGACTCGCCTTTGAGGCGGCGCCAGACGTAGACGGCGGCAGCCAGCGTGGCGGCGGAGGCCGCCAGCGCCAGGCCACGCTCCAGCCCGGGCGCCTGGCCGCCGAGAAGCAGCGATAGCAGGCCGTTCCAGCCGAACATGTGCGGCCGGTCGATGCCGTACTCGCTGCGCCAGCCCATGCTCTCGATCATCAGCCGCGGGTAGTCGACCAGCGCCGTCTGCGGCCCCACCAGGGCCAGCGAAACGCCGGCCAGTACGATGCCCCCGGCGGCGAAGCCCGCCAGCGCCCGCCGGCGGCCCGTCGCCAGGAGGAAGAGGACGGGCACCACTGCCAGCGGCGGCTTGATGAGGCAGGCCGCCAGGGCAAGCCCGGCGAAACCCTGGCGGCCTGCCTTCATCAGGCGATAGGACGCCACCCCCGCGAGCAGCACCAGCGTGGAGAGCTGGCCGTAGAGGAGCGTCCAGAAGACCGGCGTCGAGGCCAGCGCCGCCAGGACGAAGACGACCGCCCATTTCCGCTCGAGGCGTCTCAGCTCCGGCCAGAGCAGAGCCAGCGCCCCGGCCAGGGCGGCCACGCTCAGGCCCAGCCAGACGGCCTGGGCGACGCCGTAGGGGAGCAGGGCCAGCGGATAGAACAGCCCGGCCACGAACGGCGGATTCAGGAAGGGCAGTCCGCCGTGATAGCCGGCCGGTCGGCCCAGCACCGCCGCCTCCTCACTGACGACGGCCGCCAGGTCGTAGAGGCGCTCGCCGTGGCCCTCCTGGAGCAACTCGCCGGCCACGTAGAAGGCGACAATGTCCTCGCGAGGCTCGCTGCTGCGGCCGTCGAGGCGGTCGGCCGCCAGGGCTCCGGCGTAGGCCCACAGAGCCGCCGCGACGACCGTCAGGGCGGCGGCCAGGGCGAGAGGACCGACGCCGGCGGCCAGCGCTCGCGCCCGGCGGACGACGGGCCACCGCCGGCGCCCGGGCAGGGCGGCCCGGCCCGGGGGCAGAAAGCGGCCGTCTCCTGTCCGGCGCGTCGCTATGGCCATGGCAATCGCTCCCCCTGCTTCCGCTTGCCTTCGACTAGTCCGTCGGGTAACCCCAGAGGAAAAGCGCCAAGCTGAACACAGTCAGGGCCGGCCCCGTAGCCATCCCCAGGAGGAAGCTCAGGAGCCAGGCGGGCACGCGTTGCAGCTCAGCCAGGGAAGCCGAGATGAGGAACACCGCCAGCAGGCCGATGGCCAGGAGCATCCCGCCCAGCAGGCCGCGGTCGGACCAGTCGGGGGACGTGCCGCCACCTAGGATGTTCCCCAGAAGCAGCGCGCTGCCCGTGAGCGCGCAACCCACCAGCCAGCCCGCCAGCAGGCCGGCCAGCCCCTTGGCCGTGTTGTGGGCCGTCTCTTGCATCGCATGCATCGCCGCCCTCCTTTCGTCCTTCGCTTCCACCGTAGCCGGCGCCCGGCGGCGCCCCAAGGGGCAGAGCGCCCAATCCTTCTTGGGATCGCGCCCGAACGCAAATGGGACGAATGTACCACCCGTTTGACGCGCCGACGGGCCGGTGCTAAATTGCGAAGCGCCTTGGCTGTCAGGAGAGCAGTGGCTCAGGGGCAAGCGGCGACGAGTGGCCTGAGGACGTCCATCGCCCGCTGGTGGGCGCGCGACCGGCCAACGGGAGTAGCGCTATTCCTGTTCGGGGTGCGCTGGGCGGCCTGGGGCGTCGCCCTCTTCATCGTCAACCTCAGCGTCCTCCCCGAGGTCAACGTTCACCGCGAGCCCTATCTCCTGGTCATCACCTTCGCGCAGAACGCCGTGGCCTCTCTCTACCTGCCGCTGCTGCGGCCGCGCGTCCGGACCCTACTCCAACGCTGGCTGGGCCGCGAGGTCAACGACATCCTGCTGGTGAGCCTGGCCGACGTCGCGTTGGCCTTGGCCATCGTCCACATCAGCGGCGGCTGGGACAGTCCCTACTACCTGTTCGCCGTCGCGTCGCTGCTGGTGCCGTCGTCGATCCTGGGGCTCCGCAGCAACCTGCTCCTGGCCCTGGGCTTCGACGGAGCCTATCTCCTCATCCTGGCCACCGCCGGCCAGGGCACGGACGGCCCCTGGCTGAGGGAGGAGATCAACAACCTGATGGTGTTCCTAGCGACGCCCTTTCTGGTGGCGGTGGTAGTGCAGTTCCTGTCCTGGATGACGCGCCAGCTGGCGGCGGAGCAAGAGACGGCCCGCCAGGCCCTGGCCGATAACATCCGGCTGCAGCAGGAGCGCGAGGAGCTCATCGCCCAGGAGGAGCGCAACCGCATCGCCCGCGAGATCCACGACGGCATCGCCCAGTCCATATACATGCTCTCCCTGAACCTGGAGACGGCGGCGGAGGCGCCGCCCGGCGACCCCAACGCAGCCCAGCGCCTGCAAGGCCTGGTGGGGCTGGCCAAGCAAACGCTGCTCGAGGTGCGCCACTACATCTTTGACCTGCGCCCCCTCCTCCAGGGCGACGCCAGCCTGTCGGCCGCCCTCCAGAGCCAGGTACGCGAGTTCACCACCGTCTCCGGCCTGCCGGTGACGGTGGCGGTGGAAGGCGCAGAGCGACCGCTGCCGGTGGCGACGGCCACCGCCCTCTACCGCATCGTCCAGGAGGCGCTGGCCAACGTCTACCGCCACGGCCGGGCGTCGGCGATCTCTTTGCGGCTGGCCTTCGCCGAGGGGTCGATCCGGCTGGAGGTGAGCGATAATGGAGTCGGCTTCAGCGTGCCCGATGAGCAAGCCAAGTCCGGGCGCGGGCTGCGCAACATGCGCCAGCGGGCCGCCGAGCTGGGTGGCACGCTGGACATCGCCAGCGCGCCCGGCCAGGGCACGCGGATAGCGGTCGTCATCCCCATAGGCTAGGCCGAACCGACGGAAGGAAGGAGCGAGGCGCTGCGCATCCTGCTGGTGGACGACCACGAGGTGGTGCGGGCCGGCCTGCGAGCCGTCCTCGGCGTTGAACCTGACGTGCAAGTGGTGGGCGAAGCCGCCACCGCCCGCGAGGCCATCGATAAGGCGCTCGCCCTGCGGCCCGACGTCGTCCTCCTGGACGTGCGCCTGGGCGGGCCCGAGGACATCGGCGGCATCGAGGCCTGCCGTGAGATCCGCAGCGCTCTGCCCCAGGCCGGCGTCCTCATGTTCTCCTCCTACGGCGAGCGGGAGACGGTGCTGGCCGCCATCGTCGCCGGAGCAGCGGGCTATCTCACCAAGAACGTGGCCCGCGCGCAGCTGGTGGCCGGCATCCGCGCCGTCGGCCAGGGGCAATCGCTCCTCGATTCGGCCGTCACCGGGCCCATCCTCCAGCGCCTGGTCGAGCTCTCGCAGACCGCCGCCCGTCCCGACGACCCGCTATCGCAGCGGGAGAAGGAGGTGCTGCTACTGGTGGCGAAGGGCTATACTAACCGCCAAATCGCCGAGGCCCTGGTCATCAGCGAGCACACCGCGCGCAACCACGTGACCCACATCCTGGACAAGCTCGGCCTCTCCCGCCGCGCCGAGGCGGCCGCCTTCGCCGCCAAGCTGGGCCTGCTGGACGACACCTGAGGCGAGAGCCCCTCCATCCGCATCTCCTTGACGCCGGTTGGCGCCTCAGGGTATACGTAGGTTCGAGGCTCGACTATGTCCGATACCGCCACAGCTGTCCTGCTCCTGTCCTGCCGGGACCGCAAGGGTCTGGTGGCGGCGACATCCCAGTTCATTTACCGGAACAGTGGGAACATAGTTCACGCCGATCAGCACGTCGACGCCGAGCAGGGCATCTTTCTCCAGCGCATCGAATGGGAGCTGGCCGGCTTCCGTCTCCCTCGCACTGAGCTCGCCGAAGCGTTCCGGCCGATCGCGGAGAAGCTGGGCATGCGCTGGGAGTTGCGCCTCTCGGACTACGTTCCGCGAATGGCGATCTTCGTATCGAAGCTGGAGCACTGCCTCATCGATCTCTTGCTGCGGCACCGGGCCGGGGAGTTCCAGGCGGAGATCCCTCTCGTCATCAGCAACCATCCCGACCTGCGGCCTGTCGTCGAAGGCTTCGGGCCGCAGTATCACTACTTCCCCATCACCGCCGAGACGAAGGCCGCCCAGGAAGCCAAGCAGATCCATCTGCTGGAAGAGCAGCGCATCGACCTCATCATCCTAGCCCGCTATATGCAGATCCTGAGCGACGAGTTCATCCACCGCTTCGAGAACCGCATGATCAACATCCACCACTCCTTCCTTCCCGCCTTCCCCGGCGCCCGTCCCTATCACCAGGCCTACGAGCGGGGCGTCAAGATCATCGGCGCCACCAGCCACTACGTGACGACGGAGCTAGACCAGGGCCCGATAATCGAGCAGGACGTGGTGCGGGTCAGCCATCGCGATTCGGTAGAGGACCTGATCAGGAAGGGCAAAGATCTGGAGAAGGTGGTGCTGGCCCGCGCCGTCAGCCTGCACCTGAGAAACCGCGTGCTGGTCTACGGCAACAAGACCGTGGTCTTCGACTGATGAAGTTGCCACCCCGATCGCTGGGCGCCGTCCGTGCCGGTGGCTAGGACGCGCGCTGTGAAAACGCCCCTGACGCTCCTCCTCCTCCTTATGCTGCCTGGCATCGCTCTCTCCGGCTGCGGGAAAGGGAGGCAGGGGGGCACCCCAAGCCCCGCCATGCCGGGAACGAGCGCGACGCTGGAGGCGATGGCCACGCCTCTGGCCGGCCAACCGCCGGAGGTGCACCCTGTGACCTCAGGTAGGCAGAAGTCGGGAGAGGCCGGAGCAGTGGTCACCGACGACGGGAAGGAGCTTCACGTCTCGCTGAGCGCCGAGCGTTCGGTCTGGCAGTTTCAGCCGGGTGACCCTTGGAAGGTCACGCGCGCGGATGGCACGGTTCTCCTCTCGGGCACCATCGTCCAGGAAACCAGCTTCTGGGAGCAGGCAATTGGGTTCGTCCGCCTGGACGATGGCCGCCTAGTGGCCTACACCTTCGATATTGATGCCAACTGGATCGTCTATCCGGCCGAGCAGATGTGCCGGCTGGCAGCCTACTGGGCCGGTCAAGATGGCGGCTCCGAGGTCCACAAAGGCTTCGTCGACCTGGCAGACATTTGCAGAGACAAGCTAGGCATCGCCCCGGATGCGTCAGCAACGCCGTAGGTCGTGCACCGGGCCTCCGTCCCTCAGCGTTCCGCCGCCGTCAGTGCCCCGCGGATGAGCCCCAGGACGGCCTCCTTCTCCTCCGGCAGCTTGTAGCCCTCCCAGTCCTGCCGGAAGATGGGCGGGTTGGACATGTGGTCGAAGCAGAGGCGCCCCGTCACATCCAGCGCCTCCACCATCGCCCCGATCTCCGCCACGACCTCCCGCCGGGAGAGCGGCTCGAACTCCCCCCGCTGGTACTCGTCGCCGAGGGCCGTGCCCGGCACCAGCATGAGGGTGCGCATCCGAATGTAGTGGGGGTCGACGGCGTTGAGTACGCGGGCCGTGTTCAGGGCGTGCTGGCGGGAGGCGGTACGACCGCCCAGCCCAGGCATCACGTACTCCGAGAGCTCGAAGCCCGCCGCCTTCACCTTGAGGCCCGCCTCGATCATCTCCTGCGCCGTCGCGCCCTTCCTCACCCGCAGCAGCACCTCGTCGTCGCCGCTCTCCAGCCCCAGGTGCAAGCGGGTCAGGCCGGCCTCGCGCAGGCGGGACAGGTCCTCCCACCGCTTGGCGAGGATGGTCTTCGCCCGCCCGTAGGAGGTAACCCTCTCCAGCGACGGGAAGGCCCGGCGCAGATGCTCCACGATGCGCACCAGGTCGTCGGTGCGGATGATGATGGCGTTGGAGTCGGCCAGGAATGCCCGCCGTGGCTCGCGGGCGTAGCCCAGCCCCTTCCAGTAGTCGACGCTGTAGCGCAGCTCGTCGATGTCCTGCAGCACCTCTTCGACGGGCCGTAGGCAGTCTTTGCGGGACAACTCCTTGTAGGCGAAGCAGAAGGTGCAGTAGTTCCAGGGGCAGCCCCGCATGACGCGCAGCAAGAGGGAATAGGCCTCGCTGGGAGGCCGCATGGGAGGCAGCTCGTACGGCACGGTGGTTGGGCCCTCTTTCGCTCGAGTTTGTGCTTTCTCTCACATTTTACATCCCATTTCCTCTTCCACCAGGGGCAGGTCGCCCTTATAATCCGACGCGACGCCCGCGATTCGAAAGGAGGGACCCAGCATGGGCATGTCCGCGGACGACCTCCGCCAACGCCTAGACGAGATGCGGAGGGAAATAGACCAGCTTAGGTCAACCGCCAGCATCGAGATCAGAGAGAAGCTCTGCAACCCCGCTCCCTTGGGCCTGGCCGGCTTCGGCCTCACGACCCTCCTCCTCAACATCGTCAACGCCGACCTCATCCCCAAGGCGAGCATCGGCATGGTGCTGCCGGTCGGCCTCTTCTACGGAGGGGTGGCCCAGTTCGCCGCCGGCATGTGGGAGGCGAAGAAGGCCAACACCTTCGGCTTCACTGCCTTCTCCTCCTTCGGCGCCTTCTGGCTGGCGCTGGGTATCCTGATCATCCTCGAGGACACGGGGGTGGTAACTGCCGTACCCAAGAACGGGATGAGCGTCTTCCTAGCTGGCTGGGGCGCGTTCACGACCTACATGTTCGTCGGCACACTGAAAATCTCGCGCGCCTTGCAGGTAGTGTTCGCCAGCCTGGCCATCCTGTTCTTCCTGCTGGCCTGGGGCGAACGTAACCCGACTGTGCTGAAGGTGGCCGGCTGGGAAGGCATCTTCACCGCCATCTCAGCGCTCTACGCCTCGTTCGCGCAGGTCGTCAACGAGACCTGGGGCCGCTACTTGGTGCCCCTCGGTCTGATCAAGGACTAGAGAATCACAGGGGGCGAGGAGGGATCACCTCCTCGCCCCCGGCCTCCAAAACCGCTTCTAAGCGGACGAAGGGAGCGCGCGGCCGCGCCTCCCATCCGATCGCCGCTTCCGGAAGGCCGCCAGCGTCATCCGGCGGCGCAGGTAGGCGATCTGGGCCATCGCCGGTAGCTTCTTCGGGCAGTAGTCCTCGCAGCCCAACAGGCCGACGCAGCCAAAGACGCCCTCATCCGTCCCCAGCACCTCGAAGAAGTCGGCATCGCTGCGCTGGTCGCGAGGGTCCACCAGGAAGCGAGCGATGCGCAGCATCCCCGCCGCGCCGATGAACTCCGGCCGCATCTGCACCGTGGCGCAGGCCGCCAAACAGCAGCCGCACTCGATACAGCGATCGATCTCGTAGATGGCGAGCGCCTGGTCGTTGGTCATCCGCTCTTCCTCGGCCTCCGGGTCGAACTCACGCACGGTGTGGATCCAGGACTCCACCCGCTGACCCATAGCCGCGAACCAGCTCCCCGTATCCACGGAGAGGTCGCCGATGAGCCGGAAGAACGGCAGCGGCAGGAGGGTGATGTGGCCCGGCAGGTCTTCCGTCCGGGTGCGGCAGGCCAGCCGAGGGCGCCCGTTTACCAGCATGGCGCACGACCCGCAGGTGGCAGAACGACACACGAAATCGAACTGGAGCGAGGGGTCCAACTGCTCGCGGATCCAGGTCAGGGCGGTGAACAGGGTCATCCGCGGCGTCTCCTCCAGGAGGTAGTCCTGCATCCGGGGCGCGGACTCCGGGTCGTAGGGGTTGTGCCGGAACACGGAGAGGGTGAGTCTACGGCTGGGCACGGAGGTCCTCCTTTCGGGCGGCCGCCTGGGACTCACCGTAGCCGCGCTCGCCGGGCGGCAGCTCGGTGATCCGCACAGGTTCGTAGGCGAGCCGCGGCAGCTCGGCACCGCTGGGCCAGGTGGCCAGCGTTCGCTTCAGCCAGTTGGCATCGTCCCGGGCCCGATAGTCCTCCCGGTAGTGGCTGCCGCGGCTCTCGGTGCGCTGCAGCGCCCCGTAGGCGATGGTGATGGCCAGCCGGAGCATACCCGGCAGCCGCAGAGCGGCCGACACCTCGGGGTTGGGCCCGCGCCCGCTGGAGCGCAGCCCCAGGCGCTGAGCCCGCTGGTGAAGCTGCTGCAGCTCGGCAACGGCCTGGGCGAGCTGATCGCCGTTGCGGAAGACCCCCACCTTCTCCATCAAGACCGCCGACATCTGTTGCCGCAAATCGTAGACGTACTCGTGCCCGTAGGTGGCCAGGCGACCGAGGCGCTCCTTGACCTGCCGGCCGGCGGAGCGCACTAGGCCCTGCGAGAAGGCGAACTCCGAGCCCACCAGATCCTCGGCGATGGTCTTTCCCACCACCATGCCCATGACGATGGTCTCGGCCAGGGAGTTGCCGCCCAGCCGGTTGAAGCCGTGCAGGTCCCAGCAGCCCGCCTCGCCCGCGGCGTAAAGGCCGGCCAGCCCGTAAGCGCGCCCGCCAATGTCAGTGCGGACGCCGCCCATGCTGTAGTGCTGCGTGGGCCGCACGGGGATAAGCTGATGTACGGGGTCGACGCCCAGGAAGTCGCGGCAGATCTCCGCCACGTCCCGCAGGTTCTTCTCAATGTGCTCGCGGCCCAGGTGGCGAATGTCCAGCCAGAGATGGGGCCCGTAGGGCGTTTCGACGGCATTGCCCTGACGCATGTGGTGGACCATGCGCCGGCTCACCACGTCACGGGAGGCGAGTTCCTTCTTCTCCGGCTCGTAGTCGAGCATGAACCGATGCTCGTTCTTGTCCAACAGGTAGCCGCCGTCGCCCCGGCACCCCTCGGTGACCAGGATGTCGCCCGGCACGATCCCGGTGGGGTGGAACTGCACCGCCTCCATGTTCCCCAGCGGCACCACGCCCGTGTCCAGGGCGATGGCCATGCCGCTTCCTTCGTTGATGACGGCGTTCGTGGACTGGCCGTAGATGCGACCGTGACCCCCGGTGGCGATGACGGTGGCCCGCGCCGCGTAGGCGCGCAGTTCCCCCGTCCGCAGGTCACGGACGATGGCCCCGTAGCAGCGCTGGCCGTCGTGGATGAGGGCCAGGACCTCCGAGCGGTCGTGCACCTCCACCCCCAGCTCCAGCGCCACGTTGTCCATGGTGTAGACCAGAGAGTGGCCGGTGCCGTCGGAGCAGAAGCAGGCCCGCCACTTCTTGGTGCCGCCGAAGTTGCGGGCGGCGATAAGGCCCTCCTTCTCGGCCGCCTCCTCCACGATGTCGCCGTCGGGAAGCTGGCGCGGGCCGGCCACGACTCGATTCCAGGGGACGCCCCAGTATGCCATCTGGCGGATCGCCACCGGCGCCAGGTTGACGAACAGGCGGGCAACGTCCTGGTCGCATCCCCAATCGGCCCCCTTTACCGTGTCCTCGAAGTGCACGTCCGGCGAGTCGCCCTGGCTCCTGGCCATGTTGCCCAGGGCGGCCTGCATGCCGCCTTGAGCAGCGGTGGAGTGCGAGCGCCGCGGCGGCACCAACGAGAGCATGGTGACCCGAAAGCCGCGCGCCGCCACCTCCGCCGCCGTCCGCTCGCCGGCCAGCCCCGCGCCGATCACCAGTACGTCGGTCACGATGGTGGTCATGTGCTCCCTCCGAGGCCGAAGAAGGTGGCCATGATGGTGAACTCCAGGGCGAGCGCCGCCAGCGTATAGGCCCCCAGAACCCCGTAGGCCCAGCGCCGCGCCAGCAGCCCCCACTTTACGGCGATGCGGTAGAGACCGACGAAGATGTGGCCCTGCACCAGGAGCACAAAGGGAATGTCGAACCAGAGGTAGATGCCCGACACGTGGTCGCCGCTCTTGGCGGCCTCAATGGGCAGGCCGGTGAGCATCACCCACAGGTGAATGGAGGCGAGGGCCAGGAGAGCGGCGCCGCTCACCAACTGAAAGGCCCAAGTCCAAGTGTCCAGGTGGTTCAGACGACGCATCTGCCGCACCAGGATCGACTGCTGCTGGAAGGTCGTGGGCACCTTGCGCAGCGCCAGGAAGACGTGGGCGATGCCCAGAAGGATCAGCGGGCCCGCCCCGATCTGCACCAGGTAGTATCGCTCCAAGAACGAGGCCAGGTTGTCCATGGTCGCCGCTCCCACCAGGACGGTGGAGAGCAGGCTCATGTGCATGAGCATGAACACCGCCAGGGCCAGCCCGCTGACGCTGGTGGCCAGCTCTAGCGTGCCGGACAGCGGCCGCGCCCCGGCCAGCACGCGCGGCGGCCTTGCCGTCGCTAGCCGTTGCCCGCGCGCGACGGGAGGGTAGATTGCCGCTCCCTGGAACATAAAGCCCAGCGCCGACCGCTGGCCGTCGCCATCATCCCGAGTTTCGCGTGGTTGCCCGGTATGCTCGGGCGTCCCCATTGCCGCTCTTCCTTTCCTATGTCACCGTCGCCAGGCAGTGCCTGGCTGTGCCGAGCGAACGGCTAGGCCAGCCGTGGGTGTCCTCAGCCGGCGCGAGGAGCGGGTGGCGCGCCTTCCTCGCCCGCGTTCGCGAGCTGGGCGTTCAGCGGGGGCGTCCACGTCTCCTCGGCGCTGCGGAAGACGCGCTCGCCCGGCTTCAGGTCGAGAACCGCCCGGGCGTACTCCCACACCCGCTGCACCACCAGCTCGGGGTCGGTGATCCGCTGGTGACCGCCCTCAGCCGAGTAGATGTAGGCCTCCACCTGGTCCGGCGGCAAGGGCGCCCGGCGGCGGAACTCCTCGCGCTCCATGGCCAGCGTCTCTTCCGTGGCCTCGCTGTAGAACTGGATTACGTAGCGGGCCATGGCAGCGCCTGCTAGCTGGACACACCCGAAGGAGGACGGCGAGCACCCGCTCCGCTCGGGGTAGAACTGACACGGCTTGCCCGCGCGCTTCTCGGCGTCCTCGAAGCTCTGGATGGCCGGGTCCGCCAGGCAAATGATACAAGGATTGCCGTAGTAGATGAAGCACTTGTCTTTCATGGCCGACCTCCTCTGCGCTTGGCCTTCGTGAACCATTTCACATCGGCCGGGGCCAGCGCGCTCCGGCCGAATGTCTTAGGCCCTCTAAGTCTTTGGATGCCAATTAGTTAAAAGTACTAGTGAAGATTCGCACATTGCGGTATAATGCCTCACAGCGGAAGCACCAGGGAACCAGTCCATGAAGCCCAGCGAACCGATTAGAGTCGTACTGGTGGACGATCACGCCATCCTGCGGCAGGGCCTGCGGCGCCTGCTGGAGGACGAGCCGGACATCGATGTGGTAGGCGAGGCGGCCAACGGCCTCGAGGCCGTCGCCGTAACCAGGGCACTGGCGCCGGACCTGGTGCTGATGGAGATCGTGATGCCCCGCCTCAACGGCGTCGAGGCCACCAAACAGATCAAGCTGTCCAACCCCACCACCGCGATCCTCGCCCTCAGCGCCCACGACGACGACCGCTACGTGCTGGGCCTCCTGGAGGCGGGCGCCGCGGGATATCTGCTCAAGACCGCCACCTACCAGGAGGTGATCCACGCCATCCGGGCGGTCCACGCCGGGGAAGCGGTGCTTCACCCCGCCATCGCTGGCCGCCTCCTGGCGCGGGCTGGCCGCTCGCCCGCCCGCGTCGCCCCAAACCGCAGCGGCGACCTCACGGAGCGGGAGCTGGCGGTCCTCCGGCTCGCCGCCAAGGGCATGTCCAACAAAGAGATCGCCAGCCAACTCGTGCTCAGCGTCCCGACGGTCAAGGCCCACCTAGTCAACATCTTCAACAAGATGGGCGTCGGGTCACGGACCGAAGCCGTGATGCAGGCCTTGAACGAGGGCTGGGTGGAGATGAGTGCCATCGCGGGCGAGGCGTCGGCAGGCATCAGGGAGGTGCGCCTCAGAGACCAGCGGCGAGGCGCCTGAGGGCGCCCCGGCCGCGCGTCGCCTACGGCTGGCGGGCCTTGGGCTTTGCGTTAGTGGCGCGGCGGCGCTGGCGGCCCATGCGCCGGGCGATGTCGGCCGCGAAGTTGGCGGCCGTACTCACCATGTCCGGCTCGTGCGGCACGCGGCGCATAGGGTTGCTGAGCCTGGGGTGCTTCCGCGCGAAGGCGCGCACCTCCTCCAACTCGACGCCGTAGCGATCAAGGACGCGCGCCATCTCCTCGCGGGCCTTCTCCTTGGCCTCCTGAAGCTTCATCTGGACGCGGCTCTTCACCAGCACCTCGCCGTCGCCGGTGGTCTCAATGGAGACGAAGACGGCGTCGGCCAGGTCGGTCACTATCTTGGCCTGGACGCCGTCGCTGATGGTGCTGGGCATGCAGCCGAAAGGCTTGACGCTGACCATCATGTGGGCTTTGGCGTGAAGGGTCATCCAGATGTGCTTGGTAACCTCCAGATGCCCCTCGCCGGCTATGAGGCGCTTCTCGTAGTACCCCTCGGAGTATCGGTCGAGCCGGCCCATCGGGGGGAGCGCCTGCGGCCGGAAGTTCAGCATACCGCGGTAGAAGCTGAAGATGGCCTCGTAGGCCGCCTTCCCCAGGCGCAGCCCGACCCACACCAGCCAGGGATTGGCCGTCCCCATTCCCAGCGCATCCTTCTTCACCCAAAGGCGGTCCTTCACCTTGAGCTCGTTCAGCCAGATCATGTACTCGAACCAGGCGCCCACCAGGTCCGGCATCACCTCCGCGCCCTCTTCCTCCAGCCAGCTCAGCAGCCGGTGGTTGGAGTCGCCCTCCGAGTGCTTCAGGAAGAACTCGCCGGTAACCTTGACGCGCGGTTTGACCCGCAGGTACTCCACCTTGATCTGGGAGAACAGCTTCTTGGCCCGCCGCAGAGCGCGGGCCATGGACGAGCTGTCCCGTACGGCGACGCGCAGGATCTGGCTGGCCTGTCGCAGCATCTCATCGGTCTGCCCCGGGTTCACCTCGTATGGTCGAACCTGGCAGGCCAGGTCGAACAGCAGATCGCCGGCCATTATCGCCTTGGCCAGGCGCGCGAAGACGGCCGGCGTCATGCGCAGGCCCACCGATTCCTGGTCGACGTCCAGGCCGTGGGCGATGTCCAGCATGATGATGCGGAAGTTGGGGAAACCCGCCCCCTTCAGCGCCTTGCGGAAATCCGCCTCGTACATGCCCATGCGGCAGGGGCCGCAATCGGTGCTCCAGAACAGGGCGTAGTGGTCTTCGATGTCCTGATTCGGCACGCCCTGGCGGCGAAGCTCCAAGAGGAACTTCAGCAGGTTGCCCACGGTGTAGTAGGTGGGGTTGCACTGGCCGCGGTTGCAGTACTCCTTGCCGATGGCCAGGGCTTCGTAGTCGGGGATGGGCAGTCGCTGTGCCTTGTAGCCCATCCCCTCCAGCACCCCTAGCGCGATCTCCTCGTGGCTGGCCGTGAGGCCGCAGTAGATGATGGTGGTGCTCGTCCGGTCGACCAGGGGCCAGCCGCGCTCGTGGGGCCGCCGGAAGTGCTGCACCTCGCCCTGCTCCAGACCAGCCTCCTGGAGAAGGACGCGGCGATAGGCCTCTACCTTCTCCTCGAGCTCCTGCTCTTCCTGCGATACCGCCATCAAATGCCTGCCGTTCTACCGGCTCGTGCCCGCCAGCTCCCGTTGCAGCTGCTCGCGATAGGCCGCCACCTGCCGCTCCACCTCTTCCGCCATTTCGCGGCGGCGGCATACCTCCTCGTGGTGGCGGCGCAGGAAATAGGCGATGGTCTCCACCCGCAGCTTGATGGAGCCCGCCGGCCGATTCTCGTCGAGGTCGTGGAAGGTGCAATAGGGGGTGCCGGTGGCCTCCAGAGCCCCTTCGACGACGTGATAGATGGGCGAGTCCAGACCGCACTTGAAGCTGGACACATCGATGCCCACCAGGTTGGGGTGACGGGCCACGTACTTGGCCGCCCACACCTTTCGACTTGTGTTCTCGCTGAAGGAATGCTTCCAGGCGTCGTGGATGTCGAAGGGGTCGGCCATGTCGCCTCGCCGTATCTCCTCGCCGAAGAGGCGGTCGAGGATATCGGGGTCTGTGGGCAAGGAGTCGATGGTGAAAACGGGGTAGCCCAGCTTCTGGATCTCCGCCGGGATATCGTGGTGGACGCCAGGATCGTTGTGGTAGGGCCGCCCCAGAAGCACCACCCCGATGCGCCCCTCCTGCTCCAGCCGCTCCAGCACCTCGCGGCCGCGCTGCCTGAGGACGCTGAAGTAGGCCTTCAGTGCCTGGTAACCCTGTTCCATCGCCTTGCGGTTCTCCTCGCGGCTCATCCCGAAGAAGCGGCGGAACAAGAGGTACATCTGCCGCTCGAAGAGATTGGGCTCGGCCATGTGGAGGACGGGGTCGTAATAGCCGACGCCCTTCTCGGCGAAGGCGTCGCGTTCGGTGGTGAAGGCGGCCTTCACCACCTCGGGGACGCCCTGTACCGTCGGGCAGGTCCAGCTGTTCTCCGACTTGTACACCTCCGAGGGCACGTTCATGATCACCGGGAAGAAGATGACGTCCACCCGCTTCTTGTTCATCAGGTTGTGGACGTGGGAAATGGCGACCTTCACCGGGAAGCAGGGGTCGATGGAGCCCCGCCGCGAGCCCTCGCGGTACATCTGGTCGTCGGTGTAGTCGGACCAGACGATGTTCTGGGGCTTCATCCCCAGGCTCTCCAGATAGGCGGTGAAGAAGGGGGCGTAGGAGTACATGCTGAGCACCCGCGGTATGCCGATACGCAGGCCCTCCCGCTGCTCGACCGGCGGCGCACTCTTGTGCTTGCCGAACAGCCCCGACGGGAAGGAGCGGAAGCCGTTGCCACCAGAGACCGCCAGCGGCGGCGAGAAGCTGCGAAATGCCTCGCGGGTGGCGATCTCGACGAAGTTGGGGTTGGCCTTCTTGACCTGGGCCTCGCGGGCATTGAACGCCCGCACCTCCTCAATGCTCCCCACGGTCCCCCGCTCGCAGGTGGCAGCGATGAAACGCCGCCCCTGACCCGGCGTGGTCTCGATATCCACGAAGGTCCGCAGGCACTTGTTCTTACAGAAGACGCAGCGGGTCGACTCGTCGCGGGTGGCGGTGAAGGAGAGCTGCGCCACCCGATCGAAGCCGATGAAGGAGCTCTCGCGGCCGTTCATCACCCGGATGGCCTCCAGCGCTGCTCCCAGAGCCCCGCTCTCGCCGGCGTGAGGGTGGACGTGGATCTGCGCATCGGGCACGCGCGCGGCGATGAAATCGCGCTGGGCCTTCACCACCGCCAGGTTGTAGTGCGTTCCGCCCTGCAACAGGAACGTGCGGCCGAAGCGGGCCAGGTTCGTCTCCTGCACCACGTACAGCCACACGTTCTTGGGCAACACCTTGGCCAGGCCAGCCATGATCTCATGCGGCTGCCAGCCCAACTGCTGGAAGTGGGAGATGTCCTGCTCCAGAAAGACGGCGCAGCCGTAGTGGAAGGTGGGGGCTCGTTCGGCGCGAAACGCCAGCTCCGCGAACTGCGTGATGTCGAAGCCGAAGCGGGTGGCCGTGCTCTGCAGGAAGTAGCCGTTGCCAGCCGAGCACTGGGTGTTCAGCTTGAAGTCCTTCACCCGGCCCTGTTTCATGATGATGACCTTGATGTCCTGGCCGCCCACGTCGGCGATGACGTCCACGTTCGGATAGTATCGCAGCGCCGACTGAGCATGGGCCACCGTCTCCGGTATGGCGATGTCGGCGCCCAGGGCCTCCTTCATGATGTCCTTGGCGTAGCCGGTGGTGCCCGCCCCCCGGATGACTAGGCGGGCGCCCTGGCCCTCCACCTGATCCCGCAGGCAGCCCAGCACCTCCTTGGCGTCCTGGAGGGGGTTCCCCTTGGAGAGCTGGTAAGCCTTGGCCAGCAGATGGCCCTCGCCGTCGGTCAGCACGGCCTTGGTGGAGGTAGAGCCGCCATCGAGCCCCAGGTAGGCCTCTACCACCTGCCCCGGCGAGAAGGAGGTCGGGCTGAACGAGGTAGCCGGGTACAGCTCCCGGAACTCCGCCACCTCCGCCTCGCTGGCGAACAGGCCGCCCTGACCCGTGCTCTCCCGCGCTCTGCCCCGACCCACCTCCACGTACTCTTCCAGGGCTGCCGTGCCGGCATAGGCCCCCGACTGACCGTCCTCCTGCTGGCCGTAGAAGGCGGCGCCCAGGGCCGCGTAGAACAGCGAGTTCTCCGGCACGACGATAAGGTCCTCCGGCTCGACCTCCCGAGGGAGCGAGACCCGTCGCTCCTGCCACGTCCTCGGGATGTGCTGACGCCACGCCTCCTGCAGGGCCGGTAGAAACGTGTTCGGCCCGCCCAGGAGGAGAACCTTGGGCCGCAGCGTATTGCCGCGCGTAAGCACGCTCAGGTTCTGCTGGACGATCGCCTCTATGAGCGAAAGCATCAGATCGCGCGCCGGAACGCCCTGCTTCTGGAGGCTGTTGACATCCGTCTCCGCAAACACCCCGCACTTTCCGGCCACCGGGTAAAGCTTGTACTCGACATAACGTAGCTCGCCCAGTTGGGAGCGCTGCACCTGTAGCTTGGCGGCGATGCGGTCGATGACGGCGCCGGTGCCGCCGGCACACTTGTCGTTCATGGTGGCCAGCTTACGCTTGCGGCCGGTTTTCGCGTCCTCCAGCCAGACGATGATCTTGGCGTCCTGCCCACCGAGCTCGATGACCGACCCCACGTCCGGGTGGAAGGCCTCCGCCGCGAGGGCGACGGCGTTGACCTCCTGGACGAAGCGGGCGCCGATATACGGCGCGATGGTCGCCGCGCCGCTACCGGTTGCGAAGATGCGGAACCTGTCCGGGGGAAGAGGGAAGCGTTCCTCTACAACCTTGAGGAGCTCCAGAACCTTGTCGGGCTGGCGCGTCTCGTGGAACTGATAGTCGGCCCAGAGGGGCTTCCTGCTCCTCGGTTCCACGACCACCACCTTGACGGTGGTGGAGCCTACGTCGAGGCCAATGACCAACCCCTGGGGAAAATCCAAGCCGTCGCCCCTGAGCGGTGAGGCGCCAGCACCATCGCTCAAGCCTGCCCCTCCACAAGTGCTAGGCGTGCGCCGGCCGCCAGAGAGAAGCGCCCGACCAGATGCTCCAAGTGAACCCAGGCAACTTCACCAAATGTTAGCGCCGAAGTCAAGGACGGTCAAGGCAGGTGGCTCAGTCGGCGGCAGCAACCTCGCGCCACGAGCCGGCAGGCGCTATTCGCGGGCGGCTACAGACCGATGATCTTTACACAGACCATGGAACAGTCGCGGCCGTGGAAGCCCTCCGCCTGAGCGATCGCCTCCTCCACCGTTGGGGTGGGAATGAAGCCCAGGTGGCGGGGCACGGTGGGGTCCACTGCGCCCGCCACGAAGACTCGTGCCGCATGGCGCAGGCGCTTCAGGGGGTGAGTGGCCATGATGGCGTGCAGCGGGTGGAAGGCGTGGCCGTTCCGGTAGAGGTCGATGTAGTCGGCGCGGGCCGCGAACTCGTCGGTGAAACGCGCGCTGATCTCGTAGGGGTCCAGGGTCTGAGTGAGGACGCGGTTCCAGACCTCGGGGTAGGCCGGGTGATGCTCCAAATCCCATTGATCCGGACAGGGCGTGGCCATTATCACCGAGCAGCCGGGCTTGCCCAGGGCCTCGACGTAGCCCCCCAGATAGCCCAAGCCCGAGGAGATGAGGGTTAGGATAGGGTTCATGCGGGCGAAGGTGGCATACGGGCTCCAGGCGGGCACGCCGTAGATAACCACGTCCGCCGGCTCGGCCGCCGAGCGGCGGGGCGGGTTAAGCGACGCCGCCAGCTCCAGGACGGCCGCTCGCGTCTCCGCGACGCCGCCCGCCCAGACGCGCGCAATGCTCGCGGGGTTGGCCAGAACCGTCTCCACCTTGAACACGCGCCGACCCAGGCGCGACTCCAGGTGCTCGCCCATCTCGTCGAACACGCGGTGCATCCGGTTCTCGCGCACCGACATCGTCATGCCGTCCGGCGTGTGCGTCCAGTGGATGGAGCGCCAGGTCGACAGGCCCACGCACACCGACTTCCAGCCGCCGTTGAAGCCGAGCATGCAGGCGGCGTTGACGTAGACTGTCAGGTCGGCCTCCGCCACCAGGCGATGGACCTCCACGTCGTAGCCGTTGGCCGTGCTGCCGAAGTAGGTCAGGTTCTCGGCGTCTTCCGCGTCGTGGCAGGTCAGCCGCGGCCCGAAGCGCTGCACCAGCTCCTCGCCGAGGATCACCGCCAGCTCCTGCTCCGTCCACTTGCGGTGGAGAGCGTTGGCGCAGACCAGCGAGACGCTCTCCTCCGGGACGCCGGCCTCGGCCAGCTCCCCCAGGACCCCCTCGATGGCCAGCCGCCGGATAGGCCCGAAGGACGGCACCGTCGGGTCGTCAAAGGCGATGAGCACCCTGGCACCCGGGCGCACCAGCTCTCGGACGCGGGGCAGGCCCAGCGGCTGGGCGAGGGCGGCGTTGACGGCCGCAGCCTGGTCTGCCGCCGGCTCCAGGCGGCCGCTGCCGCCGCTCGCCGGCACAATCCGCGCCCGGTCCGGGAGGGTCACCCGGATGGCGGTGTCCCCGAAGGGAAGCGTCTCTTCGATCATAGCTGGCCCCCTATCTGCACCACACCACTCGATTGTAGCGGGCGCCTTTCGGCCAGGGCAAGGCGCCGCCAGGCCTGATACGCACGCCCGACGGACGCAGGAACCCCCTACGCAGGCGCCGGCAGTTCTCCCAGAGCCATGCGCACCAGCTCGATAATGTGATAGCCAGCGAGGCCCCGGGCGCGGGCATCGTCGGCCAGCCCCCGCCGGCACACCGGGCAGAGGTAGCACATCGCCTGAGCGCCCGCCGCCAGGGCGTCGCCCAGATTGCGCTCGCGGATGGCCGGCGCCAGCTCGGGGTTGAACATGGTGGCCGGCAGGCCGCAGCACAGGCAGCCCTCCCGGTCGTAGCGGCGCTCGACCCGCTCCACGCCGATGAGGCCCAGCACGGCGTCCACCGCTTCCTCCTTCCCCGGCGACATCCGCGAGGCGCAGGGTCGCTGGTAGGCCACACGCAGCCCGAGCGGCGTGATGTCCTGGCGGTGGCTTTGGAGGTAATCGCGCAGGTACTCGACGATATGCACGGGTCGAAAGGGAACGTCGATGCCGAGCTGCGGCGCGCGGTCCACGAGCATGCCGTAGCAGTCGTCGTGGAAGAGGACGACCTCCTCGGCCCCGGTGGCCGCCAGGTTGTCCACGAAGGCCTGGGCGCGGCGGGCAGTGACCGACCCCGCTCCCAGGTGATCGAAGAGGATGTAGCAGAAGAAGTGGCGACCTTTGACCACCGGCAGGCCCTCGAACAGGCGGCCCTCGAAGAGGTCGGGGTCGGTCGAGGTGAACACGCAGGCCGATAGGACGCGGCCCTGATGCTCCGGCACCCGCACCTCGCCGGCCACCGCATAGCGCGTCTCCTCGGCGGCGATCATCTCGGGCGGGATGCCCAGCGAGCCGAACTGCTCCTGGCGCTCCAGGATCAGGTCGAAGGGGCGGGCATCGGTGGGGCAGTACTCGTTGCAGGCCAGGCAGGTGACGCAGGCCGACAGGATGGGCGCCGGCCGGCCGGCCACGAGCTCCTCGATCTCCAAGGCGGCCCGCTCCCGGTCGTAGTCCACGTAGAGACAGCGCACGAGGCAATCGCCACACCGGTCGCAGCGCGTTTCGTCGAACATCTGCCGGCTCCCTTCAGGAAATCGTCGATCCGACGCCCAGCAATCCCTGAGCCTGCCCGCGGACACGGGCCCGCTGACCAGGGGTCAGGGCCTGGTACGAGGCGGAGACCGCCACGTTCTCCTCCACCTCTCGAACGAAGCGCATCCCGGGAATGGTCACCGAGAGGTAGCGGTTGGAGAGGGCGTAGCGGAGCAGCGTCCTAACGCTGAGGGCTTGGGCCAAGGGGGAGGCCTTGAGCGAGCCGAGCATGCCGAAGCCGCCGAAGGGCTTCATGCCGATTACACCGATGTCCCTCCGCTGGGCCAGCCGGATGACGGCTTCCCCACTTCGGTTGAAGGGGCTGTACGCCACCTCGATGGTACCGAACTGCCCGCTCTCCACCGCCCGGCGCAGGACCTGCGCGGAGTGGCTGGTCAGGCCGATGAAGCGCACCAGCCCCTGCTCCTGCGCCTCCTGGAGCCCCGCCAGCGCGCCGCCCGTGGCCATCACCTGGCCCCAGGCTTCTTCGCCCACGTCGTTCAGCTGGTAGATGTCGAGCCGGTCCCGGCCCAAATGGGCTAGGCTTCTCTCCAGGTCCCTCAGCGCGCCGTCCCGCGTCCGTTTTAGGGTCTTGCTGGCGACATGGACGGCCCCCGAGCCCTCGCCCAGCCGGCGGAGCGCCGCCCCGATCAGGTACTCGCTCTCCTTGTAGGCCCGCCCCGTCTCCACGAAGTTCACGCCCAGGGAGAAGGCCCTGAACAGCGCCTCCTCCGCCTCGGGGACGCTGCCCACGTGCGCCCCGCCGAACCCGATCTCGCTCACGAGGAGGCCTGTCCTCCCCAGCCGACGCTTGCGGAGGTCCATCAGACGGGCGCGGCATACTCGGCGGGCATCAGGTAAAGGCATCGATGGCCGGCGGACGCGCGGGGTGGCTCACTCGTAGATCTTCTCCTCTTCTTTCCCGGCGTCGGGAGCGTCCGCCTCCACATCCCGCACCGGCTGGCGAACGCCGAGCTCCTGGTAGTACTCGTGCTGGATCACCAGATCCATGATCTGGTTCGTGCCCGTCCAGATCATGAGCAGTCGCGAGTCGCGGAGGAGTCGCTCGATCGGGTAGACGTTGGTGTAGCCGATGCCGCCCATGATCTGCATGGCATTGTTGATGACGGCCCAGCCGGTGTCGGTGCTGAACTTCTTAGCCTCTGAGACGAGCCGGCGAGCACGCCCCGGGTCATCGCCGCTGTCCACAGCGTGAGCCGCCAGGTAGACAAGGCCTCGCGCCGCGTCCAGCATGGTAATGCTGTCGGCCACCATGAAGCTGACCGCCTCGAAGGCGCGGATCTTCCGGCCAAAGGCCTTGCGGCGGTCGCTGTAGCGAGCGGCGATCTCCAGGGCCGCCCGGGCCCCTCCCAGAGCCCCACCGGCGCTGGTCATCCGTTCCGGGATCATCATCTGGTTGAAGATCACAGCGCCGTGCTGCTCTCCGCCGATGACGTTCTCGGCAGGCACGCGCGCATCGCGGAAGTAGACCCGGCCGGTGCCACCGCCACGCATGCCTAGCAGGCCGTAGACATGCTGGACTTCTACGCCCGGGCCACGCTCCACGATGAAGGCGCCGAGGGACTCATGCGAGGGCGCGTCCTCGCGCGTCCGGGCGTAGACCAGGAAGTAGTCCGCGCCCTCGGCCCCGACGATGAACCGCTTCTGACCGCTGAGAACCCAGGAATCTCCATCGCGGCGGGCAACGGTCGTCGTGCCGAAGAAGTCGGAGCCGCCACGAGGCTCAGTCAGGGCCTCGGCAACGGTTAGCTTGCCCTCCAGGGCCGGTCGCAGCCAGCGCTCCTTCTGCTCAGGCGTGCCGAAGGCGCTGAGCGCCTCGCCAACGATGCTCACCAGGCCGTAGAGGCAGGGGAGACTGGTGCTCAGCACACCGACCTCTTCCAGGGCCACGATCTCGTCCACCCAGCCGAGGCCCCGGCCGCCGTACTCCTTGGCGAAGCGCAGCCCCAGAAGACGGCGGCGGGCAGCCGCCTCAAGGAATTCGCGGGGGTAAGATACTTCTCCGGCGTCCATGTCCAAGAGGAGCTGGCGGGGCACGTCATCGCGGACAAAGGCGCGCACCTCGTCGCGCAGCTTCTTCTGGCTGTCGCTCAGCAAGCTCTCCAAGGTCGGTCTCCTTTCCTTCGTCTGGCAGCGCCCGCGGCGCTCTCGGTGGGTGTGGCGGGGTTCACGCAGCTAGATAGTGCTGCGGATCGAGGGGAGCGTCAAGTGGGGCGGGCGGCCGCTATGCCGCCGTTGTCGAGAGCCGGCCCCGGTGCTCGGCCAGGACTATCCGAACCTGGCGCGAGCCCGCTGTGGGGTCAGAGCTGGTCCAGGATAGCTCTTCGCTTCTCCTGGTACTCGTCCTCTGTGATCAGATCCTGATCCCGAAGGTCTTTGAGTCTCAGAAGGCTCGCCGCAAGCTGCGGGCCGCGCGCATCAGGCGGCCACTACAACGGATGGTACTCTAGAGCGTACCGCTTGCTTCGGGCTGAGCCTCGCCTTCGCCGAAGGTCTTCCCGGACTCGAACCTAGCCCCCGTGCTGCTCCGCAAGGGCTTCGCGCACCCCCTGTATCTCGGCCTCGAGCTCCTTCAGGTACGCTTCCAGCTCGGCAGTCCGCTCCTCCCGACTGTGGAAGCGCCGATGGAACCCGTGGGGACTCTCCTCGGCGCCATGCCGGCGGTGGCCATGGCCGCCGTGGCCGCAGCAGCAGGAGCAGCCACCACGATGGTGCTGACCGCCGTGACCCCGGTGGCCCCCGTGCTCTCCGCAGCGGCAGGAATCGTCGCCCCAAGAGGCCTGGCCGCCGTGGCCGCAACAAGAGCAGCCGCCACCGTGATGGCTTCGATGACCTCCGCAGCAGCAGCCGTAATCCTCTGAGTCATGCTGGCACTCACACATTGTCGACCTGCCCTTTCTTACTGACTTGACTGTGACTCTCTAGTATTCATTGTACATCCAGTTGCCGGTGCAGGTGCCGATCCGTTTGACCTCCACGCTTCGACGCGTCATGATAGAGCAAGGTGCTTGGTAGGGGAGGAAAACGTGGGAAAGCCGCAGACTGCACTTTATGCCAGATCGAGGTGGTCGCTCATCGGTCTCGCCATCGTTGGGGCGGCGCTCTTTCTGGTTGCCGCCGCCTGCTCCGGCGACGACAGCAACGCTAACGATAACACGGGCGCCGATGCCAGCGCGACGCCGGCTGGGGGCACCCCCGGGGCCAGCCAGCTCAGCGACGACGTGAGCAAGGCGCTCACGGACTTGGGCGCGGAGTGGGCGAAGACCACCGCCAAAGCCAGCTACGATATCGCCACCAATGATCAAGGAACGGCCACTGAGACCCTGATGAACCTCTACTGGGCCCCTCCCAAGGTGCGGGTCGACATGCTCGATGTCGGTGGCGGCGGGAGCAGTCCAACCATCATCATATCCACGCCCGACAACACCTACAGTTGCTCGCAGGAGAACGGCGAGCAATGCCTCGCCTATCCCGGGACCAGTAACCCGTCGGATATCCTTCCCTTCCTGAGCGGTTTCGACGCCGCCGCTATCCAGGACGGACTCAATGGACTGACCGGCACTTTCACCGTTGTGCCCTCCGATGAGGAGGTCGCAGGCGACAGCGCCAGCTGCATCTCGATCAGCGGTACTATTGACGGGCAGGATGGTTCCGGCAAGTGGTGCTTCGCCAGCAACGGCTTGCTTCTGTTCCAGTCCCAGTCCACCTCTGATACGACAGGACAACCCTCTACCTTCACGCTCCAGGCCATGGATATCGGCACGCCCTCAGACTCGGACTTCGACCCACCGTACCCGGTGACCGAGGCGCCGACAGAGACCCCTGCTCCGGCTCCCACCGCTACGCCAGGAGGATAAAGCACAGCGCCTCTGACGAGCCTGGTCGCGACGAGCGGCCTGTCGCGTGCTGAGCCCCCCGGCGCTATGGGCTGGCCCACAGCATGGCAGCTCGGATCCTGGGATCGTATTCTTCTCTGGGAAAGGAAGACGCGATGAAGTGTCCCCGTTGCCAGGCCGACCTCGTCGCCGAGCAGGAGTACCACGGCATCGTGGTGGACCGCTGCCCGTCCTGTGACGGCCGCTGGCTGGATCATGACGAGCTAGACGAGCTTGAGGCCACGGTCCCTTCGACGCCGGAGGAGCGTCGCGCCACAATCCGCTACGCAGAGCGGCGTAGCGAGCTCCGCTGCCCGGTTTGCGGCAACGAAATGACAGCCTTCGATTACCGAGCCTACAACCTGGAGCTGGACGCCTGCGTCGAGCACGGCTTCTGGCTGGACGCCGGCGAAGAAGCCAGAGTTCGCGAGATCATCGCCGAGAGGGTCCGCGACCTGGCCCGCGCCGCCTCGGCAGAGGACTCTTGGGCCCATTTTCTGGGCGGACTGAGAAGGAAGCTCAGCCGCTAAGGTTTGCCCCTGCCCGGATCACGCCCGGCCGATCGCTGCCGCGCCGACCACCTCTCTGAACCGACGGTGGCCAGACCAGGGAAGGGCGCGATGCGCATAGGCGTTGGCCCGCACGAAGTTGTACGCCCCCTGCGTCCCCAGCCACTCCTCCATCCTCGCAACGTCGGGGTAGAGGGGGACGGCGTCCTTCCAGATGGCCCGACCGCAGAGAAAACCGCTGGCGCCGGCCTCGGTGGCCAGCTCCACCTGGATCAGGAACTCCTCTATGTTCACGCCAGCGCTCAGAATCACCCAGGGCAGGCCGGCCTCCCCATTGAGCCGGCGACAGAAGTCCCGCACCTCCGATAGGTCGTAGACCGCCTGGCGCTCCTGACCGTCGAAGGCGCCCCCACAGAATTCCCTCGTCCTCTTCAGATCGGCGGGGAACTCCAGCTTGAGGACATCCACCTTGTATTTCGGGGCGCTGAACTCGCGGGCGCTACGGATGACGAGGTGCGGCTTCTTTCGGGCGTATTCGTCGGTGTTGGTGCTGGCCTCCTCGAGCGCGTAGGCAACCAGCTCCACCAGGAAGGGCATGCTGGCCTGCTCGCATTCCTCGCCCAGCCGCTGGACAATGTCCTGCTGATGACGGCGGACCTCTTCCGAGGCATCGGGGTGGTAGTACAGGAGCAGCTTGACGGCGTCGGCGCCGGCATGCTGGGCTTTCTCCACCGACCACCCTTCGATCAGGTTGGTCTTGCGCTCCTTGCCCGTGAGCCCGGAGTGCTCATAGCCGGTCTCTTCATGGGCAAGGAGGAGGCCGACACCACGGGGAATGCTCCGGAAGGAGTGCGGATAGCCGTAGACGGGGTCGGTCAAGACAGCGGTGGCGTAGGGGGAAAGAACCCTCGTGATGACCTCCTTCGCCTTGGCCAGCTCCTCGCCGGAGACCTGCTCCGGGCTCCTGTTCGTCACCTTGGCGATGGCGTCGCTTAGCGAGCCCCTCTGGTCGATGGCCATCATCTTGAAGCGGCCCTCTCCATCGGCCAGCGACCGCAGGCGCCGCCACTTACCCTCCGATACTCGCGCGTCCATCGGCATCTCCTTCTGCTCCATCATGTCGCCGCCCAAACTGGCCTCGTGGCATCCCTTCGACTCAGCTGGGCGGCGTGGGCGAACGTTCTCTCGAACTCCTCTGGCGTCATGTTGGCGAGCCCGGCGAGGCGAGGCAGCAGTTCGGGATTCTGGAGGTCGCTCGGCTCTAGACGGATCATGTACTCTCGGGCAACATCGTAGTACTCCGAGTTGACGTCGACGAGGCGAGTGCGGGTGCGACCCGTAGCGGGGTCACGGATCTCATCGAAAGGCAAGACGTGCAGGCGGCCGGAGTCTAGGCAGACAAGACCGCCGAGGCGGAGACGCTCGTCGGCCGGCTCCGAGAGTAGAAAGCGGATCGCTCCGTGGCCCAGGGTCCGGGTGTAGTCGATGTCGAAGGGGATCGGCCGGGCGCAGCGCAGCTCATAGCCAAGCGTCACGTCCGCCATGGGCAGCTCCTCGCCGCGACGGCTGAAGCGCTGCTGGACATCGCGCTTTATAACAGTAGCCAAGGGGATCTCACCCAGACGTAGGTTTCCGTAGGCATCGTATCCCATTTCGCCGCCGGTGATCCCCGCCAGCTCCTGTGTGTCCAGCTTCTCGCCGATCCCCTCGGCGACGATGGCAAGACCATGCTGACGCCCCATTACCCGCCGCTTGAGGATACCGCCCTCGATGATGGCGCAGACGTCATTAAGGCTGATGCGCTCCGTCGGGAACTCCTCGGGGATAATGGTGAAGGTGGCGCCGGCGGCCTTGCCGATGCCAAGGGCTAAGTGGCCGGCCTTGCGGCCCATCACAACCACGATGACCCAGCGCCTGGTCGTACGGGCGTCCTCCATCAGGTTGAGCACCAGCTCCGTGCCAAGATGGCGGGCTGTCTCGAAACCGAAGGTCGGCATGCCCCCCGGCAGGGGCAGGTCGTTGTCTATAGTCTTGGGCACATGCGCGACCCTCAACCTACCGGCAGCGGCCCTCGCCACTTCATGGGCGGCAAACGCCGTATCGTCGCCACCTATCGTGATCAGATAAGCGATGCCCAGCTCGCGGAGCGCGTCGAGGATGCTCTGGAGCTTCTCAGGGCTGCGCGTCGGGTTAGAGCGAGAAGTGCGCAGGATAGATCCGCCCCGGGAGTGGAC
This sequence comes from uncultured Chloroflexia bacterium, assembly GCA_963701285.1. GTDB lineage: Bacteria > Chloroflexota > Dehalococcoidia > SM23-28-2 > SM23-28-2. Next base: position 2,099,979 of record OY969584.1, read on the forward strand.
AAAAGAAACGTCCGCGATAGCCAGCGGGCGCACGCCTTCGGTGCGTCCCTCCATGAGCCACTGATAACCGTCATAGATCCCGAGGACCTCCAGGCCGCTGTTGACCGCCTCGATGGTCGCGGCGCTGATAGTGCTATTGATGCCGGGAGCCGGCCCGCCGCCGACCAGAATGCCCAGACGACCTTGTCTCATTGACATATAGCCCTCACCGTAACCCAGGAGAACGCTCTCCAAATCAGCGCTTTCTGTAAGCCCAGCGCCTCAGACCAAGCCCAGAGCGCACTCCTGCTACATTTAGGACGCTATTACAACCTGAATGTTGCATCGATTCCTGTTTCCAGCTTGGCAGTCACGCCGCCATTGGTCAACCCCCCGGACCGCTCGCGGCCCGCCGAGCCGGCGCGGCGCTAGGTCGCGCGGAGGTGGGACCATGGGGCCTTTTTCGCCTTGACGCCTCGCTTGGCCCGTGCTAGAAGGAGGGGGATCAAGGACCATGGCAGGTGCCCAGCGGACGCGTGAGTGCAGAGCGGCGGCTAAACCACGTAGAGAGGAACTGGCAGGCATTCCGGGAAAGCTATGAAGGAATGCCTGATCCGGCCCTCCTGGAGCCGGGCGTCGTCGACGGCTGGTCAGTGCGCGACGTGCTGTGCCACGTCACCACCTGGGAGGAAGAGTTCCTGAAGGTCCTTCCTCTGATTCTGGAGGGTAAGCCGCTGCCCCGTTACGGGAACATCCACGCCTTCAATGCCCGAGAGCACGAAAGGAAACGAGATCTCTCGCTGGACCAGGTGAGTCAGCAACTGGCTGCCGTCCACGAGCGCCTAAGGCTCGTTCTGGCGGACCTTCCCGAGACGATTGATGCCGTCGAGCGGCGCCTTCGCCACCGACTAAGGCTCGACACCTACGGGCACTACCGAGAGCACACCGCCCAGATCGCCGCCTGGCGGAAGTCCCGGCTCTAGACCTGGCACCATGCCGTGCCCGACCTAGCCGCTCGCACCCGCGGCTGTCCGCAGATTCGACGAATCCGGAGGCGCCGGTCGCAACGTATTCTTGATCGATACCAGGAAGGAGGCCGCATGAGTGGCCTCTTCTGTGTTTTTTCCCCCGAGGCGCCGACGAACGGCTGTAGCCGGCAGTTGTTCACCCACAGGCAGGCATGTGAGGGCTGACGACCTCTCGGGTGGGGACAAGCACCCCCACCTAGATGGCCATCACGCGGCCGCGAAAGGTGTCCGGCACCACCGTGTGGAGCATCGTCGTTGTCAATGACGATAGCACGGCCCGCAGGAGGCCGGCGATGCCGAGGATAAGCAGCGACAGAGCCAGCCACGGCGCGAAGATGAACAGGGCAGAGGTGGCGGCGCAGGTCAGCGCCACCGGCATTACCAGGGCGCCCCTGACCCTCATCGTGCCACTGCCCGCCAGGGCCAGGGCGCCAACAAGGGCGCCAACGCCGCGTATGAGAGGCATCAGGTCGCCGCCGCTCTGCGCAACAGAGGTCGTGTCGTGGGTCAGCAGCGGCAGAAACATGACGAAAAGGCGATCGAGAAACCCCGGAAAGAGGGACACCAGCAGCAGGCCCGACACGAGCGGCGTGCTGCGTAGATACTTCACGCCGTCCAAGAAGTGCCCACCAATGGAGCCCTCCTTGGCGAGGTCAACGGCATTGGCTACGGGCGCCATTTGGAGCAAAAGGACGATGGGCAGGGCAAAGAGCGCCACGTTGATGTAGAGGGCGCCGATGCTGCCCACGGTGCCCAGAAGCAAGGTCGCCACAATCGGCCCCACGATAACGGCGATGTTGAAGGCTGAGTTGCCCAGAGACACTGCAGAGAGCAGGTCGCGCCGCTCGACCAGATTGGGCAACAGGGAGCGTCGAGCCGGCTGATCGAAGGCGAAGGCGACCCCGAGCAGGGAGTTGAGGGCGAGCAGCACCCAGATGCTGCCCGCGCCGGACGAGAAGAGAAGGGCGATGGCCAGGGTGATGGACAGCACCGCTCCCTGCGATATCAAGAGCAGGCGGAGCCGGTTCAGCCGGTCGGCGGCGACGCCCGCCACGGGCGTCATCAAGAACTTGGGCAGGAAGCGAGACACGGCATAGAGGCCCAAGAACAGAGGCGAGGCTGACAGCTCTAGTATCAGCCAGGCCTGGATAGCCATTTGAGCCCACTGAGCGATGTCGGAGAGAAGGGTGGAACCCCAGTAGAGGCGGAACTGTCGCTGGCGCACTACTGCTGGGAACAGGCTACGGGCTGCGCTTTGCAGGGTACGCGCCGTGTTCGCCGGCCACGGATCCGCGCTCATGCGGCGGTGAAGGTACGAGACTCGCCGCACTCGCGGCAGAGGAGAGCTCTCTCTCCGTGGCTCATGGCGAACTCCTCCCGTAGAGTTGGACTAGTCTTGGGTCCACCACGAGCCCAGGTTGCCACACCAAAGCCTGCGGAGGCCTAAACTTGTTGACACTATATCATCGCGCCACGGCACTCCGCAAATCCGCGAACGCCATGCCGCGTCGTCCGTCGTCGCCCAGGGCTCGCCGCAGGCGTCGCCTTAGCCGCGCGGCTGGATGCCGGCGGCGCTCAGGGCAAGGTTGCGATACTCCTTGAGAGGCGACTCGACCTGGATCATCATGCGCTGGGCTTCCATCGAGCCTTCGCCGTGCATCGTCACCACTTCCATGTGAGCGCTGTCTTCGGAGGCCACCAGGTGGTGTGTCAACGCGATCATCCTGAGGCGCTCCTCCGTCGTGTACCGGGACGAGCCCCCCAGGTAGTGCTCCAGCGACTTGTGTAGCTCCTCGTTCTGCCAGTCAAGGTAGGTGGGCATCGTGGTGATGATGCCACCCGCGATGTCCTGGACCAGCTTGATGATCTCGTGGTAGTGGCTAGCGAAGTGCAGCTTGGCCATGTTGGTGATCAGGGGGTTGGGCACCGCCACCTCGCCGTGCATGACCGGCGACTTGATGGCGGCAGTGGCGAGGGCCTTCAGCGTCTCCACGTAGGCGGCGATCTCCACCAGCTTGCCACGAATGTGCCCGGCGCCCTCGATGCCGTTGATCTCGGCCATGGCGACGGCGCAGCCGGCGATAACCTCCGCCTCCGGGATCTTGTAGCTCACGGCCGTGAAGCGATGGTAGGTCGCGAAGGTGTAGGCGAGCAGCATGGAGAACTGCCATTCCCCGCACATGAAGACTCGTTCCCAGGGCACAAAGACGTCGTCGAAGATGATCATCGCCTCGACCAGGCCACGCACCGGAAGGGCCGCCGGGTACTCCGAGGAGCTGCGGTCGCCGCGGCCGGGCCGGCTGACCATCGTGATGCCCTTGGCGTTGGCCGGGATAGCGAAGGCGAGCGAGTACTCGCCCTCGTCCTGCCGCATCTGGCGGGTCGGGAGCACCAGAATGTCGTTGGCCACCGGCGCGCCGGTGATGTGGATCTTCGCCCCCTTGACGACAATACCGTCCTTGTTCTGGTCGACGACGTGCACGTAGTAGTCCGGGTGCACCTGCTGGGCCGGCGGCTTGCCCCGGTCGCCCTTGACGTCGGTGATGGCGCCACACAGGTTCAGGTCGTTGTGGCGCAGGTACTCCAGGTAGCTCTTCGCCCTCTCGACGTACTCCGGCTTTCCCATGCGCTGCGCCGTCGTCATTATGGCGTACATGGCGTCGGTGCCCACGTCCTTGCCGAAGGGGAGCCCGCCGGTCAGGCGGATGGACTGACCGATCGCCTGGAGGCGCTTCTCCAGGTCATCCGGGCTATGCGGAGGCACGAAGAAGCGGCTCATGGGCTCGCCGGTCTCTGGGTGCGGCACCACGAAGAGATCGCGCACGGCCGGATCGTCGGAGTGGGTCAGAACGAAGTCTCCGGCCGCCGTCTCCGTGCTGATCTTGAGGATCGGATGAGTGGTCACGTCCTCCACGAGCTCGCCGTTCATGAAGACGCGACGGCCATCCCTCAGGCTCTGTCGGAATTCGTCGGCTGACCGAACTGCCATGTTACACCCCTCTTCCTCAAGCGGAGACTCGATCTCCCGGCGGGCCGATCGACGGCTGTTCTGCAGCGCCCGCTACGGTCCCCGGCAGGACCATTGCCCGCCCACCCGCAACCACGAGTATAATCGGTGGCATATCTGGTGTAAACGGCGAAGATCCCGCCGGGCACCAGTCGGCGTTATAGTAACAGGTAGCCTCATTATCGCAGAGGAGGTGTGCTGTGTCCGCACGACCCTGGCTCGTAGTCAGCGCCCTGGCCGTAGTTCTTCTCGCCGCCTGTGGCGGCGGAGGGGGCAGCGCTACGTCTACCGCCACCACGCCGACCCAGACTCGCGCCACTTCTAGTCCGGCGGCATCCCCAACCGCTGGAACGCCGGCTCCCGGCACGCAGACTCCGGGGGGCCAAATCACCCTGACGATCAGCTCTATTTCTCCTAATCCTGCGAAGGTCGGCGATCAGCTGACGATTACCTTCAAGACCCAGCCGGGGAACGTGATCGGCTTCCAGATCACGGATTCGCAGGGCTCAACGGTCGCTCAGAACCTGGTGACCGCTGGCAGCGATGGGATGGCCACCTTCACGCAGACCATCTCCGGCCCAACAGGCACGTGGGACGTCCAGGGAGCCGCGGCCGCGTCGGTCAATGATCTCCTGCGACTTCAGGCGGCGCCAACAGCGGGGCCCGAGACCGCCGACGCAACCTTCCAGGTGCAGTGAGCGGCCGCCAGCTGAGACGCACGGCGCTCCGCGTTAGGCCGCGCCAGCGCTCAGTCCGGCGATTCCGGCGCGCCCTCGACGATTCGGCCGTCCCTCATCCGGATCACTCGATCGGCGGCTGCCGCCACGTGCACCTCGTGCGTCACCAGCACGATGGTGACATAGCGCTCGCCCTGGATTTGGCGGAACAGCGCCAGGATACGTTCGGTCGCCGCAGAGTCGAGGCTGCCGGTGGGCTCGTCGGCTAGGATGATCGATGGGTTGTTGGCCAGCGCGCGGGCGATAGCGACCCGCTGGCGTTCGCCGCCAGCCAGCCGCGGAGGCGGTGTTGTCTCCTTCTTGGAGAGACCGACGGCCGCCAGCAGCTCACGTGCTTTCTCGCGCTGCTGCTTGTGCCCCATGCCGTTGCTGAACATCGCTATCTCGACGTTCTCCAGAGCTGTCAGGTGGGGCAACAGGTTGTGGAACTGGAAGATGAGCCCGACTTCGCTGCGCCTGTAGCGATCATCGGCCGAGCGGACCAGATCGTGTCCGTTCACGGTGATCCTGCCCGAGGTCGGCACATCCAGCGCCGCGATCAGGTGGAGGAGCGTCGACTTGCCAGAACCCGACGGCCCGGTTATCGCGAGGAATTCGCCACGCCCCACCGTAATCGTCACTCCGTCCAGCGCATGGATCACGCCGCCGTCGAACAGCTTGACGACATCGGCCATTTGGATGGCCGGCGTTGGTCCGGACTCCTCACTCATGCCTCAACGCCTCGATGGGCTTGAGCAGCGCAGCGCGCACCGCTGGATAGAACGCGCCGAAGAACGCCATCCCTATCGCGATTCCTAGCGCGCGGCCGAAGATGTTCCCGGGGTACACCGGCTGGAATATGCCCACCACCTGCGGCGCCTGCTCAATCAGCCTGACCGCCACGTAGCCCGCCGCCAGGCCAGCAGCCGCTCCTCCCAGAGCGATTACCAGCGCCTCGGCCATCACTAGGGCCAGTACGCGCAGCCGGCTCCAGCCCACGGCCCGAAGTACGCCAAACTCGCGCGTGCGCTCGAAGACGGACATCATCGTCGTGTTCATTACACCGATGGCGCCGATAACCAGCGCCAGAATCGTTGCGCCGACATCGCCGGCGCTGATGAGCTCGAGGTTGCGGTCGATGCGCCCGAACTCTGACTCGGTCTGCACAGTCGCCAGCTCGGGGTTGTCGTGCTCGATCTGCTTCCGCAGGGCATCGACGTTGGTTCCCGGCTTCACCCTCACGAAGGCAAGCGTCACGATGCCCGGCTTTCGCTCGTTTGTCTGCAGCGTCGGCAACGGCATCATCGAGGCTGAGTCGCCAAACACCTGGCCGGTGGAGAAGATGCCGACGACGTTGTATTGCTGGGGGTCGATGGTGAACGTATCGCCGACCGACTTGCCGAAATCGCTCGCTGCGCGGAACCCCAGCATTATCTCGTCGGTCGCAGTTGGGCTGTAAGCCGTGCCGGCGACCACCTGCACCCCGAATGCTGCCAGCTTGTCAGGCTGGATGCCGATCTGAAGGAAGAACGGATGGTTCTTGTCCAGTTGGGCTGCGGCGATCAGGACACCGACAACGCTTTCGATCTCGGGATAGGCCGCGATGCGCGCCACCGCCGTATCGTCCATCGAGCTATTGAGTACGTCGGAAACGCCTTTCTGGCCCACGGTGAAATCTGCACTGCCTGTGTGCAGGATCGAGACTGCGGTCTGGCGGAGACTGTACGTCAGCACGCCGAGGGCGAATACGGTCATGATCGAGATCGCGACGGCGGCGCCGGTCAGCGATGCCCGCACCTTGCGCGTGAGTATGTTGCGCACAATCAGCGCTAGGAAAGACATGTGGTTCGCATCCGCTCCAGGGCTAGCCAGAAGTTCACGGAGGGCGCCTTCCTGCCTTACTCGGCTCGAAGACTAGCACATGACCCTGGCCCAGGGAAAGATCCGTCAGCGCAAGCCCAGCGCAACCACTGCCCCCAATAGCTCGGCCCGGAGACGCCCCTAATGCCAGACCCGCTGGTGGCGTGTTACTATGGACGCCAGTATGAGGCGCCTACCGGTGGCAACACTATGGCTCGTGCTGGTGGCGGGGCTACTGGCAGCGGCCGCTTGCGGCGGAGGGCAGTCCACTGTCGGCACGCCAACGCCCACCACACAGGCCACTGGCTCACCTGTTCTCAGCGCGTCCCCCCAGGCAACCCCCTTCCAGGGCACGCGAGGGCCCGTCGAGAGTGAGGGGACGGTCCCTGTCCCTCCTGGCGCCCTTCTGGCAGACGTCCGGGCGGCCCGCCAGGATGGCGTTGACAGGGTCGTGTTCGAGTTCGAGGTCGGCCTGCCCGGCTATCGAATCCAGTACGTTCAGCCACCGATTCTGGCGGATCCTTCCGGGCAGCCCGTTCAGATTCAGGGGAACGCTTTCCTGCAGGTCACCCTCCATGTGGCCGCGGGGCACGACCCGTCTACCGGAAGCCCAACATACTCTGGCCCTCTGGATATGACGCCCGGATTGCCATCCCTCCTTGAGGTCAGACAGACAGGCGATTTCGAGGGCTATCTAACGTGGGTTCTCGGCCTGGCCCAAGAGGCGGACTTCCGCGTATCTGAACTGGGAGACCCCTTCCGGGTCGTCGTCGACGTGGCGCATCCGTAGAGCGCGCCCCGCTTCCCACGGCGCAATCGCGCCGACGCCGCCATTCCCCTCGATGTCGGCGTCACTTACATACTCCCTCGCTGCGAGGCCCGAAGGGCTATCTTGAACGGCGCCAGCCGGTTAGAATAAGCGCGGCAAGCACGGGGGCAATCCAGCGACTATCAGGGGGAGGTCGACCATGAGGGCTTGGTTCTGGGCAGCACTACTCATCGGGCTGACGGCTGCGGCGGGTGTGGCCTGTGGCAGCGGTGGAGGCAGCTCCACCCCAACAGCGACGGTTATTGATCGACCGACCCTCGAGGCCATGCTCGGGAGCATCGCTCTTAAGACCGAGGACCTGCCGCCCGGCTTCAACGTCACCACGGATGCCATCACCAACAACGAGGAGGCGGCCGCCGTCGACCCAGAAGGCCCTACGACCACCAAGCCACGCCTGGACGGCTGGCAACGTCTCCTGGGCGAAGACACCACCTACACGTACAACGACCCCGTGGGCGCCTTCACGAACGGCGGCCTCGCCACGATCCAGTCCAGCATCAGTATCTTCGCCGACGAGAAGGGGGCATCAGCTTCGCTGGTATGGGGACGTGACATGCTGTCAGACCCCGCCCGGGCGGGCGCGCGCATGCCCGGCGTGAGCCAGATGGCGGGCGGGCCGATCTCCTTCGCCACCGTCGGCGATGAGTCGATGGCCTACGAGTTCACGGGCAAGTTCCACGACCAGCAGTACAACATCGACGTGCCCTTTACGGCCGACACGGTGGTCGTTCGCCACGGCAGGGGCGTGGCCTACATCATCGTGTCTGCGATCGGCGGGGCCAAGCCCGGCCCGCAGGTGGAACAGATCATCCGCCTGCTGGACCAACGCCTGGGCCAGGCCCTCTCCTAAGCGCCGCTACTCGTGGCGCAGCGCCTCGATGGGGTTCAGGCGAGAGGCGCGGAAGGCGGGGTAGAGCCCGAAGAAGACGCCGATTGCGGCGGAGACGCCGAACGCCAGGATGACGGCGAAAGGTGAGATAACCGTCTGGACGTCCTGGCCGCCGACGGAGCGGCCGTTGGCTACGCTCGCGAGCGTGATCCCTATCGCCACGCCCACGCCGCCGCCCACCAGCGTCACCGTCAAGGCCTCCACCAGAAACTGCATCATAATGTCGCGGCGCGTGGCTCCCACCGCCTTGCGGATGCCGATCTCTCGGGTCCGCTCCGTCACCGACACCAGCATGATGTTCATGATGCCGATGCCTCCCACCAGCAGGGAGATGCCGGCAATACTGCCCAATAGGAGAGTCAGGGTGTCGGACACGTCGGTGGCGGTGGAGATGAGATCCTCCTGACTACGGATGACAAAGTCGTCCGTCTTCACCTTGTGCAGCTCGCGTAGGAGGGCGCCGATCTCGCTGGTGGCCCGGCCAAACTGACTGTCATTGGTCACCTTCACCGTGATCTGCATCACGTTGCTGAGGCCCTGGGGGTTTCTCAGGAAGGGGATGCGGGCCTGCATGGTGGGCAGGGGGATGAACAGCATGTCGTCCTCATCCCCGGTGGCGGTGGCACCCCTGGGCTGCATCACCCCCACTACCCGAAAGGTGAAGCTGATGAAGCCGCCCGGGCCTACCGCCAGCCTGATGGTCTGACCGATGGGATTGCGATCGGCGAAGAGGTCTTTGGCCGCTCGGCTGCCCAGCACCGCCACCAGACCTTTACGAGTCACATCGTCCTGGGTAATGAACTGCCCCTGGGCGACGTAGAAGTCGCGTACGAACTGGTACTCGGGGGTCGTGCCGGTGATGGTGGTGCGCATGTTCGTGGCGCCGGCGATGACCTGGGCGTCGAAGGTGACCTGGGGCGCCACCCCCTCGATGTACGGGAAGCGTTGGGGGTCGTCCATGGCGTAGGCGTCGGTGTCCATCAGCGTCAGGACCTGCCCCTCAGCGACAGCGCGGGAGGCGTCGGAAGTGTCCACTTGCGACGGCCGGATGAACAGGAGGTTGCTGCCCAGGCCACGGATGCGCTCTGTCACCCCCTTCTGGGTCCCCTGTCCCACGGCCATCAGGGTAATGACGGCGCTCACGCCGATGATGATGCCCAGCATGGTCAGAGACGAACGCAAGGTGTTGGCCGCCAGCGCGACGAAGGCCGTACGCACGGTGTTGAGAATGCTCATGACGTCCGCTCCCCGTTGGACTCCGGAGGGTGGGAGTTGGGCGTATCGCTCACGACCAGGCCGTCCTGGATCACCACCACGCGGTGGGCGTAGTCGGCGATGTCACGCTCGTGGGTGACCAGGACAATGGTTATGCCTCGTTCCGTGTTCAGGCGCTGGAAGATGCTTATGATCTCGAGCCCGGTCGCGGTGTCCAGCGCGCCGGTGGGCTCGTCGGCCAGGATGAGGGAGGGGTTGGCCACCAGAGCACGGGCTATGGCCACCCGCTGCTGCTCACCGCCCGAGAGCTGGGTGGGCCGGTGGCCGATGCGACCGCCCAGACCCACATCCGCCAAGGCTTGCACTGCCCGGCGGCGGTCATTGGCGTGGCGGTAGAGGAGGGGCAACTCGACCTGCTCGATGGCCGAGATGCGGGGCAGCAGGTTGAAGCTCTGGAAAACGAAACCGACCTTATGGTTGCGAATGGCAGCGAGGCGCTCGTCGCTCAGGGTGCTCACGTCCAGCCCTTCCAGCTCGTAGACGCCGCCGCTGGGCCGGTCCAGGCAACCCAGGATGTTCATGAGGGTCGACTTGCCGGAGCCTGAGTGGCCCATGATGGCCAGAAACTCACCCTGCTGGATGTGGAGGTCGATACCCCGCAGGGCCGGGACGAGCACGTCCCCTGCCCGGTAGGCCTTGGTGATTCCCTTCAGCCTGATCATGGCGATCTACCGGATGCCGCCGGGGAGGTCCTCCCCTCCCGCCGGCGTCGGCGTTTCTGCCGCCGTCGAGGCGCTTCCGGGAAGGATCACCAACTCGCCGGCCTTGAGGCCGCTGGTTACTTCCGTGTTGGTAGCGTCGGCGGTGCCAGTTTGGATTACCCTGGTCTCTGGCTTCCCGTCCACCAGCACGTCCACAACCTGGCTGTCCCCCCGCGTGCGGATGGCTTGGCCCGGCACGGCCAGCACGTTGGGCTTCTCCTCCGTGGTGATGACCGCCGCCCCGTTCATGCCCGGCGCTGGCCGAACCGTCTCGCCGCCCTCGTTCAAACGGGTGAGGTCGGCCAGGGCAGTGTAGGTAACCACTCCCTGCTGCGTATCCGGGGCCAGGCCGATGGAGGTGACCTTCAGGGGGTAGGCCACGCCCTGGATGGCGTCGAAGATGATGAGCCCGGTCTGACCCACCTTCACCGCCGGCAGGTCCGTCTCGCCCAGGGTAAGCTTCAGGCGCAGGCCGTTGGGGGCCAGGACGGTGATGGCGGGCAGATTAGGGCTAACCAGATCGCCCACATGGATGGCGACGGCCGCCACTACCCCGTCGAAGGGCGCCGTCAAGGTGGCATCGTCCAGCGCCTTCTGCGCCCGTTCCACCGCCAACTCCCCCAGCTTCACCTGCTGTGTCTGCAGGTCGATGTCCTCCTGCTCGGCTCCGGCCAGCAGGTGATCGCGGCCAGCGGTAGCCGCGGTCAGGCTCGCCTGGGCGCTGTCCACTGCCCCCTGAGCGTTGGCGATGTCCGAGGCTGTCGGGCCGCGGAGCAGCTCATCCTGCTTCAGTTGGGCCGCCGTCAAGGCCTGTTCGGCGGCGGTCACTGCCGCCTGGGCCGTGGCGATGTCGGAAGGGTCTGGCGGCGACGTCAGGTCGTCCAGGGCGGCTTGGGCCGCCGTCAGGGTGGACTGCGCGGCATCCACGCCGGCCTTCGCCTCACCGCGCGCGTCCAGGGCGTTTTCGTAAGCGGTGTTGGCGTTGATCAGGCCGGTGGTGGCTGCGATGAGGGCCGGTCCGGGCTCCGGCTCGGCGTCCAGCGCCATGGAGTCGCTCAACATGCGCACGTTCGTCTTAGTCAAAGGGATGTGGAAGTCGTTGCAGATGTCCAAGAGGTGATCGTCGACGTCGCAGTAGGTATTGGCGACGCCCTGGAAGGCGGCCTTGGTGGTGTCCACGCCGGCGATGGCTTCCTGTTCGGCTGCCTGGGCCGAGGTCAGGCCAGCGCTGGCCGTGTCTACCCTGGACTGGGCGGCGCTTATCTCCGCCTGCGATGGACCCTCCTTCAGCTTGCGGAGATTGTCCTGGGCGGTCGCCAGCGCTGACTGGGCGCCCTTTACCGCCTGGTCGGCGGCGGCCAGGTCTGCCTCGCTGGCGCCATCCAACAGGTCCTGCTGGTCGTTCAGAGCCTTGTCCAGGGCGGCCTGAGCGCCGGCCACGGCCTTGTCCGCATTGGCGATGTCGGCGGCGTTGGCACCGTTCTCCAGTTGCTGGAGGCGGATGCGAGCCGAAGTCAGGTTAGCCTGGGCGCTGGCCATGGCGTTTTGCAGATCGTCGGACTCCAGGCTGGCCAGCCGCTGGCTCGCCTTCACTTCGTCGCCCAGTTCGACGTCCACCGACTCCACCCTCCCGGCGATCCCGAAGCCAAGCACCGTATTATCCACGGCTTCCGCCGCAGCGGACGTCGTCACGGTCGAGCGGATGGTGGCCACCCCTACCTTCTGCGTGTTGTAAGCCCTACCGCCCGAAGCGTCTCCGGCAAACCAGGCGTTGTAGGCCAGGAAAGCGCCAGCTGCGACTGCGGCCAGCGCAAGGAGAGCCATGATGATGCGCGTTCGCCGGCGGCCGCGGCCGATGCTTTCGATGTTTACCCTGGTCATGTCTGCTCGTTCCTTCCGTCGTTGGGGCCGTGGATAACTCGATAATCGCCTGTCAAGGCCACTATTGTCAAACGGCGTTCGGGTCTGTGGCGGGAGGGAGCGCTGAAGGAGAAGCAGGTGGAGCTGCTGGCGGCAGGCCGCTATCGGTGGAGACGCGGCGAGGTTATCGCAACGGCTTCTATCACCGCGACCTATCGCGTACCATGCTGTCGGCCGACGCGGGGCGAGGGTGAGACCCGCGTGTCTAGCCGATGCCGACGTCGCCAGGCCCAATCGATGCGGCAGGCGATCATCGTTCCTCTCGCTCCGCCAGCACGACGACGTCGGCGTCTCGGGCCAGGTGAACCAGCTTGGCGACGGTGGTCTGGCCGACCAGCTCGCGAAGGCGGCTACGCCGCGAGCGGGCCACAACGATGCTGCCGGCATTCTTCTCCCGAGCTACGCGGGCCAGTTCGGTCGCCACATCGGCTGCCCGCCTGCGCACAACCTCGGCCCCCAGGTCTTCGGCAAAGCGGATGTTCTCCTCTAGGGCCCGGCGCTCTTCGGGGCTAGCGCCGGCCCAGCGAGGGGTCTCGACGAAGACCGCCAGCAGATCGGCCTGGAGGCGGTTTGCCAGTCGCCAGGCCCGGCGGATCACGCGCGGGGCGTCGGGGCTGGCATCGATGCAGGCCATGACTCGCTCGCCAGCCGGCCAGACCGCGTCGATGCCATGCTGCCGCATGTACTTCTCGAGATCTTGCTCGACCGCAGTGGATACCTTACGCAGGGCAAGCTCGCGCAGGGCGTTGAGGTTCCCTTCGCGGAAGAAGTTGCGCAATGCCTGCTCCGCTCGCTCCGGCGGGTAAACGTTGCCGTGCCGCATCCGCGCTCGGAGCGCCTGCGGCGACATGTCAACGATCTCTAGCTCGTCGGCGGCGTCCACCACCCAGTCTGGTACGCGCTCCCTCACCGGCACGCCGGTGATCGTTTCGACTATGTCGGCAAGGCTCTCCAGGTGCTGGATATTGACGGTGCTGACCACTGTGATGCCGTGGTCAAGCAGCTCGTGGACGTCCTGCCATCGCTTCTCGTACTTGGAGCCCGGAGCGTTGGTGTGCGCCAGTTCGTCCACGAGGGCGACCTGCGGCTTGCGGGCGATCACCGCCCCGGTGTCCATCTCTTCCAGCGTGACGCCCTTGTACTCGATCTTCTTACGCGGGACGATCTCCAGGTCCCCAATCGCCTGTATCGTCAGCGGTCGGCCATACGTTTCGACGAATCCGATGACGACGTCTGTGCCGCGCTCCTTGCGACGGCGACCTTCCATCAGCATGGCGTAGGTCTTGCCGACGCCGGGCGCCATTCCCAGGTAAATGCGCAGCCGGCCGCGGGCGCCGGCGCCGGCCTGGCGGCGCACCCGCTCCAGCATCTCCTCGGGGGAAGGACGCTTAGCGTCGGCCCGTTCCACAGGCTTCTCCACTCAGCTACCTTTGCAGCTCGTCCAGCGCGATATTGAGCTTCAGGACGTTGACCTTGGGCTGGCCAAGAAACCCCAAGATTCGCCCCTCGGTGTGCTCGTCGATCAGCTTCAGCACATCGCTCTCGGGTAGGCCCCGTGCCTGCGCCACACGGGCTGCCTGGAATCGTGCTGCCTCCGGCGAGATGTCGGGGTCGAGGCCGCTGCCCGAAGCGGTTGCCAGCTCGGCCGGCACGGGAGCGTCCGGCGCCAAACCGTTGGCCCCGCGCAGGGCCGCCGCCCGCTCCGTCGCCAGGCCACGCAGCTTCGCGCTGGTGGGGCCCAGGTTCGATCCGCCCGACGAGGTCGCATCGTAGCCGCCGCCGGCCGCCGAAGGACGCGGCCAGAAGTAGGCCGGGCCGGAGAAGCCCTGGCCGATAAGCTCCGAGCCGATGACCGTGCCGTTGCTGTCACGGAGCAGGCTGCCGTCGGCGTGGCCGGGAAAGATCACGTGAGCGAGGCCGGTCAGCGCCAACGGATAGGCCAGCCCCACCAGCACGGTCATCGCGAAGATGATGACGGCGGCCGGCCTTAGCTGCCTGAGCATAGCCAATATCATCGCTTTGCTGTCTCCTTCAGGCGAGACCCAGGCCCGAGACTATCAGGTCGATCAGCTTAATGCCGACGAAGGGCACGATCACTCCGCCGACTCCGTAGACAAGCAGGTTACGAGTGAGCAGCTCAGCAGCGGGGGCGGCTCGGTAGGCTACGCCTCTCAGGGCAAGCGGGATAAGGGCAATGATTATCAGGGCGTTGAAGATGACGGCCGAAAGGATCGCGCTCTGCGGCGTCGAGAGCTGCATGACGTTCAGGTGATCGAGCTGAGGATAGGTGACGACGAAGGCCGCGGGGATGATGGCGAAGTACTTGGCCACGTCGTTGGCGATGGAGAACGTGGTTATGGCGCCGCGCGTGATCAGCAACTGCTTGCCGATGCGCACAACCTCGATCAGCTTGGTGGGGTTGGAGTCGAGGTCGACCATGTTGGCCGCTTCCTTGGCAGCGGCGGTCCCGGAGTTCATCGCCAGCCCGACGTCGGCCTGGGCCAGCGCGGGCGCGTCGTTTGTGCCGTCTCCGCTCATCGCCACCAGGTGACCTTCCGCCTGCAGCTCCCGGATGACGTGGATCTTGTCCTCCGGCTTGGCCTCGGCCACGAAGTCATCGACCCCGGCGTCACGGGCGATCGTCGCTGCCGTCAACCTGTTGTCTCCCGTGATCATGACGGTACGAATGCCCATCTTGCGAAGCTCATCGAACCGCTCACGCATTCCCGGCTTCACGGTGTCCTTCAAGTAGATAACCGCCACTACCCGGCGATTCTCCGTCACGCCCAGAGGGGTACCGCCCTCGCGCGCGATGCGGTCGGCTTGCTCTTGCAGCTCCGGCGGCGGTTCACCGCCGACCTGCGCCGAAATGGCGTCGATGGCGCCCTTCAGCCAGGACGACCCGTTGATGCGCAGCCCGCTCATTCGCGTCTCCGCGCTGAAGGGGATCACCTCCGCGCCGGCGGGCAAGCCGTCAGCGACGCCGGCCGGCATCATCGCCCCCAGGTGGCGCGCCAGGGCGACCACGCTCTTCCCCTCCGGCGTCTCGTCTCCCAGGGAAGCCCAGAGCGCGGCGTGCGCCGCCTCCTCTTGCGTGGCGCCGCCCAGGGGCACGATCTCCGAGGCCAGGCGGTTGCCGTAGGTGATAGTCCCCGTCTTGTCCAGCAGCAGCACGTCCACATCCCCCGATGTCTCGACGGCCCGGCCGGACATCGCCAGCACGTTGAAGCGGGTGACGCGATCCATGCCGGCGATGCCGATGGCGGAGAGCAAAGCGCCGATGGTCGTCGGTAGCAGGCAGACGAGCAGCGCCACCAGCACCACCGTCTCCACAGCGTTGCCGGCATAGACGGCAAAGGGCTGCAGCGTCGCCACCACGAGGAGGAATATGATGCTGAGCGCCGCCAGCAGGATGGTGAGCGCGATCTCGTTCGGCGTCTTCTGCCGCTGCGCCCCTTCCACCAGCACGATCATCCGGTCCAGAAAGGTCTGGCCGGGATCGGCTGTGATCCGGATCTTCAGCCAGTCGGACACCACCTGGGTGCCGCCGGTGACACCGCTGCGGATGTCGGTGCCCGGCTCCTTCAGCACCGGCGCGGACTCGCCGGTGATGGCGGCCTCATTGACGTAGGCCACGCCTTCGATGACCTCGCCGTCTCCAGGGACAACCTCGCCTTCCCGCACAAGGACGATATCGCCCCGGCGCAGAGAGCTTGAAGAGACGGTTTCCTCTGCCCCGTTCCGCAGTCGGCGGGCCGGAGTCTCCTTCTTGGTCGCCCGCAGCGTCTCGGCCTGAGCCTTGCCCCGCGCCTCTGCCATCGCCTCGGCGAAATTGGCGAAGAGGACGGTGAACCAGAGCCAGGCAGTCACCTGGAAGCTGAAGCTGACGCTGTGGCCGGAGAACAGCTTCTCGAAGCTCCAGAAGGTCGTCAGCAGACTGCCCACCTCGACGACAAACATGACAGGGTTGCGGGCCATCCAGCGGGGGTTCAGCTTGCGGAAGGCGTTGCCCGTCGCCTGCCTCACCAGCGGCCAGGTCCAGACCCTTGCGCCCGCCCGCCGGCTGGCCGTCACCGATTTCATCTCGTCGGTTTCCGGCGTGCGGATCGAGGGCGGCTCCAGGCCGCGCAGCGGCGCAGCATCGCGGGCTGGGACCGTGCGAGGCGGTCTGGGCTCTTCGACGTCTTGCATCTCGTCCGTCACTGCAACTGCGCCCGCTAGAAGGTGCGTCCGGCACTGCCCAGAAAGTGTTCTACGATCGGGCCCAGGGCCAGGGCGGGGAAGAAGGTCAGTACTCCCACGATGAGCACGACCCCCACCAGGAGCCCGACCCACAGGGCGCCGGTAGTGGGAAAGGTTCCCAGGGTCGGCGGCACCGGCTGTTTCCTTGCCAGCGATCCCGCCACGGCAAGGGTCGGGATGATGATCAGGAAGCGCCCGATCAGCATCGCAACGCCGATGGCGCTGTTGTAGAAGCCCGTGTTGGCGTCGAGGCCGGCGAAGGCCGATCCGTTATTGCCTGTGCCCGAGCTGAAGGCGTACAGGATCTCGCTGAAGCCGTGCGGGCCGGCGTTGTTGAGGCTGGCCTTGCCCCAGTCGGTAACAGCGGCGAGTCCGGTGAACACCAGGACGCTGGCCGGGAAGATCAGGATCGCCAGCGCGACCATCCTCACTTCGTAGGACTGGATCTTCTTGCCGAGGTACTCCGGCGTCCTTCCCACCATGAGGCCGGCCAGGAAGACGGCGAGCAGTGCGAAGAAGAGCATCCCCGCCAACCCGGTGCCGACCCCGCCGAAGACCACCTCGCCGAGGTGGATGTCGGCTAACGGAATCATCCCGCCGAGGGCGTTGAAGCTGTCGAGCATCGAGTTCACGGCGCCGCAAGACGTCACGGTAGTGACTACATTGAACAGTGCGGACAGAGGCACACCGAACCGGATCTCCTTGCCCTCCAGGTTGCCGACAGCCTGGTCGATGCCGAGGCCCTTGAGCGCCGGGTTCGCCTGGGTTTCAGCCCAGTAGGTGATCCCCACGGCGGCCAGGAAGAGGAGGCTCATCGCCGCGAAGATGGCCCAGCCCTGGCGGGTGTTGCCCACCATCCGCCCGAAGGTGTAAGTCAGGCCCGCCGGGATGGCGAGCACGGCCAGCATCTCGAGGAAGTTCGTGATGGCGGTGGGGTTCTCGTAAGGGTGGGCCGAGTTCGCGCCGAAGAAGCCACCGCCGTTGGTACCGAACTCCTTGATGGCCTCCTGCGACGCCACCGGCCCTTGGGCGATGGTCTGCGCCAGGCCCTCCAGCGTGGTGGCGTGGACGTAGTGGCCCAGGTTCTGAGGCACTCCCTGCCAGACGAGGACCAGCGCCAAGACAAACGAGACGGGCAGGAGGACATAGAGATTGGCCCGCACCAGGTCGACCCAGAAGTTGCCGACTGTATTGGCGCGGTGGCGGGCCAGGCCGCGAATGAGGGCGAGGGCCACAGCGATGCCCGCTGCCGCCGAGAGGAAGTTCTGGACGGCGAGGCCGGCCATCTGCGTCAGATAGCTCATGGTGCTCTCGCCGGAGTAGGCCTGCCAGTTCGTGTTGGTCGTGAAGCTGGCCGCGGTGTTGAATGCCAAGTCAGGCTTCACGGCGCCGAAGCCCTGCGGATTGAGTGGCAGGCTGCCCTGGATGCGCTGGAGAACGTACAGCAGCAATAGGCCGAGGAGGCTGAAGATGAGCAAGGAGACGGCGTACTGCAGCCATCCCTGCTCTCGTGTCTCGTCTATCCCCGCTGCGCGATAGATGCCCTTCTCAACCGGACGTAGCACAGGGGACAGCCATGTGCGCTCCCCTGTGAACACGCGGGCCATGTAAAGTCCAAGCGGCTTCGTGATCGCGAGGACAGCCGCGAAGAGGACGGCTATCTGGAGCCAGCCGGTTAGCGTCATGACTGTGCCTCGTCAGGGAAGAAGTGGGTGGTTGCCGAGTGATGCGCACGATCAGATGGCCGTCGGTGACGGCCGTGTTCGGGTAAGTATCGTACTCTACGGCCAGCTGTAGGGCCAACTTCTGCAGGGAACGCGCCTCGTCGTTGCCCTCCACGGGGATTGAGAGAGTCACTGCGCCGATGATCTCAGGAGAGGTCGAGTCCAGCGTATCGAAAGCGGACACAAGCAGCTCCTCTCCACGGGAGCGGCCCACTTGAGCCACGGCAGGCGATGTCGCTCGCAACCGGCCGCTCATGTCACGATCTCCTCAGAACCTCTCCGGCCAAATGAGGGCATAGACCAGGTACCCTATCGCGAGGCCGGCCAGAACCCCACCGAGGACGTACTCAAGGGTCATGACTGCGGCCCTGCCAGCCGATTGCAGGCAACGGCGAAGCCAAGGGCGAACAGGAAGAAGCCGAGCGGCGCCAGAACGAAGAGGAAGTCCTGCATGCTAGCTCTCCTTCCTCGGCTCTCCCGCAGCAGTGCCGTCCTCGCCCGGCGATTGGCTACCTCCAACGAGCCGTAGCAGCGCGTCGAGGGGGAAGGGCTTCGGCAGGTAGGCGAGCGGCCGGAATTCCGCGAGACGGTTGGGGCTGACCCGCACGGCGGAGACGACGACGGTCGGAACGTCCATGCCCCGCGTTCGCAGCTCGCGCAGCACGTCCCAGCCGGACCGATCGGGAAGGTTGATGTCGAGGAGCAGGAGGTCGGGCTGTTCCTGAACTAGCTGGCTCAGGGCCTCCGCCGCCGTCTCAGCTTCGCGGATCTGGTGGCCGCGCACCTTGAGGTTGCGGGCGATGACCTCGCGGAATGTGGCTTCGTCTTCGACGATGAGGATGTTCGGGTAGCGTGTCGGCATCACAGCCCTCCGCATCCAGGATCGCGCCAACTGCCTCAACGCCGCCTAAACAAACGGCCTGGCCGGCTCAATACGGGCTCAACGTCGCCCCTTTCCGCGATACGCGGGCGGATTTCCCTACGGCTCTTCGCTGACCAGCCGGTAGCCGACGCCGGGTTCGGTGAGCAGGTGACGGGGCTTCTGGGGGTCCGCTTCGACCTTCTTTCGGAGCCTTGCCACGTAGACGTGCAGGTAGTGGGCCTCGGAGCCGTATTCTGGCCCCACACCTGCTGGAGGAGCATGCGGTCAGTGAGGACTTTGTCGGGATGGGTAATGAAGGCCTTCAGCAGGTCATATTCCGTCGGCGTCAGACGGACCTCCTTGCCGCCAACACGAACCTGGCGTCGCTCCAGGTCGACCTCCAGGTCGCCGCTCCTGAACAGAGGGGCCGCGCCGGCGCCGGGCCGGGCGGCATGCCGCAACGCGACCCGTATCCGCGCCAGCAGCTCGCCAACCCCGAACGGCTTCGTCAGGTAGTCGTCAGCGCCAAGGTCAAGGGCGGCCACCTTGTCCCGTTCTCCTCCCCTGACCGAAAGGACAACGATGGGCGTGCTGGACTGTGCTCGCACCTCGCGGATGACGTCCAGGCCGTCCATGTCCGGCAATCCCAGGTCTAGCAGAAGAAGGTCAGGATGCCACCGCAGGTGCTCTTCGAGAGCTTGGCGGCCGGTGTCCGCCGTTCTCACCTGAAAGCCGTGGCCGGCCAGATTGGTCTTCAGAGCCCGCGAGACCGCCGGCTCGTCTTCCACCACGAGTACGCGCGCGGCGGCTGATGGGCTCACGACCGATGCTCCTCACCGGATGCGCCGGCTTCTGGGGGTGGGTTGAGCGGCAACGTGAAGGCGAAGCGAGCGCCCCCTTCCGCGCGGTTCTCCGCCCAGATGCGGCCGCCGTGCGCCTCCACGATGCCCTTGGCCACCGCCAAACCCAGCCCCGTCCCCTTAGGCCGACCTGCGTTTGGCACTCGGTAGAACGGTTCGAACAGATGGGGAAGGGCGTCGGGCGGAATCCCGGGCCCCCGGTCGGCCACCTCGACTTCCAGCTCCCCGTCCGCCCGCTGGGCGGCGACGCGGATTTCAGCGCCGGCTGGGGCGTACTTGGCGGCGTTCTCGATCAGGTTGGAAAGGACCTCGTCGACCTCCACGTAGTCCAGCGAAACGGGCGGCAGGTCGTCCGGGACGTCGACGACGAGCGAATGGCCGGCCGTCAGCGGCCGCAGCCGGCCGAGCACGTCGTCGACCAGGGCGCCAAAATCGTACCAGCCCTTGTCAGGTCGCAGGCTACCCGCCTCGATGCGCGACAGGTTCAGCAGGTTGCCAACCAGACGGTTCAGGCGCTCCGCCTCCTCCTCGATGGCGTGGGCAAAATCCCGTCGCTCCTCCTCGGTCCAGCTCACGTCCTCTTGGAGAAGGCTCCCGGCCGAGGCGATGATCGACGAAAGAGGTGTCCTCAGATCGTGCGATACGGCATTCAGAAGGGCGGTCTTCAGCTCGTCCGCGCGGCGAACGATCTCTGCTTCTGCTGCCTCCTCTCTCAGCTGAACGCGCTCGATCGCGAGGCCGAGCTGGTTGGCTACCGCGGAGAGGAGTCTATCGTCGCTGGCACTGAAGGCTGGAGCATCTGGCTGTCGGACAAGCACAATGGAGCCTGCCTCGCGGCCGCCCAGGTTGACCGGGACCTTGTGTAGCCGGTGCTGGCCGGCGGCCGTGCCAGGCTTGCGCACGATGGGCGACACCACGCGGATCCACCGTCCCGGAGAGGCGCGTCGAACATCCGTGGGCGGTCGACCTGCCTCGAGGACCAAGCTGGACGCCAGACTTGACCGAGCGAGCTCCAGGGCATTCCTTTCGCCGGACTCAGCCCTTACTGTCAGCTGCTCGCCAGCCTCCAGGTCTATGATTGCCGCCGCCAGCTCCAGCTCGCGGCGCAGTCGCTCCGCGACCGCCACCAGGGCTCGGTGAAGATCTGGATCGTTCACCAGCCTCACCACGTCGTACAGGACCAGGGCCTCCCTCTCACGCCGCTGCGCCGTGCGCGCCCGGCCGCGCAGAGCCGCCGCCAGATATCCCGTGATACTGCCCGTCAGCAGGAGCAGCAGAAGGTCCACCCACTCCTCTGCCTGTGAGACGGTCAGCGTGTATAGCGGCCTTACAAAGAAGAAGTCGGAGGCGACGAAGGAGGCCACGGATGCAACGATGGCTGGGCCAGCGCCGAAGGCAACCGCACTCGCCAGCACGGCCACCAGATAGAGCATGGAGATGCCGGCGATATCGATGACCTGGCGGACGAGGGCCACGAGGCCGGTGACCAGCGCCGTCAGGGCGAGGGCGGTTGCGTAGCCAACCCACGGTCGCGAGAAGGCAAACCTGGAGAGTCGAAACATCATCCCTGCAAGTGTAACGCCAGGGGAGCACCTACAGGAATCGGCCGAACAGACCAGCGCGCGAGATCTCGGCGGCCGAGGCTCGAGACGCGGCCTTTTCGCGCCGGGCTCTATCCGATTCCTCTTGCTACTTCTCGATCCTTCTGCGTTGGCTGGGACGGCCCTTGCGCCTAGCGGTGCAGGCCGTCCCAGCCAATCTATTCTCTCGCCTCTCAGTCCCCCCTCTACTGAACCTGCGCTACGCTTGGCACGCGGCACTTCTTGTTGAGCAGCTTCGTGATAACGATGATGTCCAGGGTGTTGATGGTGCCGTCCGGTGTTCCAGGTGTGCCCCCGGTGACGTCGAAGATGGGGAACGGCGCGCTGCAGGGGTTCTTAGGGTCGGTGCCGGCGGCCCACTCAGCCACGTCGGTGGCGCCGTCCTGGTCGTCGTCGGCGTCACAGGCGTCGCCCCGTAGGGGGGCGGGGAGAGGATCGACCTTCGTGCCTACCTTGGCGTCGGTGTTCAGCTGCTCCGGGTTGGCGACGTTGGGGCAGTTGTCGCTGGCGTCGGGCACGCCGTCACAGTCAGCGTCATTCTGGCCCCCGACGGTACAGGCGGCATCTCCAGGCCAGGCGGGGTCGCAGCCGCTGTCCAGCGCGTTGGTCCCGCCTTCGCCATCGTTGTTCACCGGGGCGCCGGGGCCGGGGAAGTTGACCGTGTCGTAGTACTGGAGGTCCAAGCAGGTATGAGGCGCCAGTCCCGGCGGGTTTTCCGCGGCGCTAACGGCGATGTCGATCTTGCTGCTCTCCGGCGTGGTGTACGGGCCACCAATGGGATCGCTGGGGTTGGAGCCCAAGCCGCCGCCCGTGCACGTTGGGTAGCCACCAACGCATTCCGTGCGGTCGCACCAGCCGTCGAGGTCGGTGTCTGCCTCGCCGACGCAGACCGAGGCGCGGGGCATGACGTTGAGGTAGGGACCGTCGGGCACGTTGGGCCCGTTGCCCAGCGTGTCGCACGCGTCGCCGATGTTGTCATGGTCGGTGTCTAGCTGGTCGGGGTTGCCGTCGAAGGGGCAATTGTCCTGCCGGTTCAGGAAGTTGTCGCCGTCGCAGTCGTTGATGGCGGGTCCGCACCCTTTTATGTTGCCGGTCGGAGCCGCCGGACAGCCATCCGCGCCGCGGATGTTCTCGGTGACGCCGTCCAGGCCAACGTCGCGAACCCCGGGGGTGTAGGGACAGGCATCCTCAATGTTGGGGAAGCCGTCGCCGTCTGCGTCGCGGTAGCTCTCGCTGTAGGCGCCGACCAGGTGCGAGCCGGTCGCCACCCCGTTGACGACGAGGCCGGAGTTGGCGATGGGGTTCCGGTTTGCCGCGACGCAGAACGTCGGGGTCGCGGCGCAGCTCTGCTGAACCTCCCAGCAGCCGTCGTCAGCGACGAAGTCGTAGTCGTCGTCCAGGCCGTTGTAGCACTGGCTGGTCGCCTCAGACGCACCGGCCGCCGCCGGGATCATGACGCCTTGGCCCTGGGTCTTCCCGAACACCGTGGTACTGCTGAGCATGGGAGCGCAGAACTCGCTGATGGGGCTGAGGGCAGGCTGGTTGGGGTTGTCCACGATCACGACGCTCAAGGGGCCCAGGCTGTCCACTATGTCCCCGTAGGGAAGCCCGTATATCGGGGAGCCCGAGTGGGCCTTGTTTAGGTACAGTTGCACGGAGTACGGAGGGGTAATGATCCCAACCCGGGCGTTCTCAAGATCCGTTCCTCCGCTACCGATGGCAATGTACTGGCCAGTGACCATGTTTGTCGTGTCACCGACGGTGCACGACGCAGGAGACCCCGGACCGCAGGCCGCCGTAAGGGTCGTGTTTATGTTACTCAGATTTCTCGCCTGTTCGGGGTTGAAGACGACCAACTCGACTTGGGTGGGCGGCGCACCCTGGGCCACCGTGACCTCGCCGAACAGCCGGAGCCGCGGCGTTTGGCCGTTCGTCAAGTCGAAGACGTGCTGGGGGTACTGCCAGCAGCCGTCAGGCAGGTTGCCGGTAGCGTGCAGCAGGTTGCTCCCATCGCTCCCCCAGGGTATGCGGACGGAAGTGTCAGTGCTGCAGCTGTAGAGCGGTATGGTGACGATAACGTTGGGCGTGCTGGGGCAGGCGGCGTTCAGGAGGCTGAGAGTGGTGCCAGAAACCAGGCTGGCCTCGTAGGCCCCCAGGGGCGCCGTGGTGTCAGTCGCTGTGATCCACTCGGTCGGCGCATTGAACGCGTAGATGTTCTGGAAGTTGGAGTGCCGGAGGGCGAGTCCTGAAACGGGTATTCGCAGGTCCACCGTCATGTCGGCGTTGGAGCCGGGACCGTTCGCCTGTCCGGCTGCGGTGCCGGGCCCGGTGCAGTTGGTGCTGGGCGTACTGCAGCTCAGTGTCATGCCATAGGTCATGTTGTACGTGTCGGCGTTGACGAGTGTCGTCGAGGCGAATAAGAGGAGAAAGCCTGCCGCAAGAAAAAGAGATAGGCAAGCTACGATGTGCCTGCTGGTCATTGGACACCTCCCACCCGAAGAAGGCACGAACCCACAGGGTCCGCCTCTCCGGGCCGTGAATAGAACCTACCGCGAGGACAGCAAACGTGCCGAGCACGAGCGCCCCCGGGGGTCTAACGTTGACAGTCGTTCAGCCCCAGGCCCCACAACAAGCAGCGGCCGCCGAGCGTTCACTCCAGCGGCCGCTATCTGCTCTGGCTACCCCGGCTTCCCGGCTGCCGCGGATTTCGCCGCACCCCCGCTCACACGATCAGTGCGAGCGCAGCTAGTCTACACCCCGCCGAGACGTTGTCAATGGTGCGGGTTCCCCTCGGTCAAGACCGAGGGGGTCGGGAACACGAAATCTCTGTAGTTCAGAACGTCGGCCGGGGCGCTCGTCGTGCGTGAACGCCGCAGGTCCTGTATTGGGGGTCAGACGGACGACGGGAGGCGTCTAGATGCGGGAACCGTCTACACACCCCGGCCGTGCGCGACGGCGCCGCTGGAGGTGAGCACTCCAACAAGCTTGTCCATCGCTGCAGTGCGCACCTTTTCCACCTTGGTCTGCAGGTCCTCGAGCTCGCGGTCGGTCAGAACAGAGGAGAGCTCCTCGGCCAGGCGATTGGCCACAGGGAAGGCCTCGGCAAGAGCGCGGTCGCCCTTGGGGGTCATGCGAACCCAGGTCTTGCGGCGGTCACGCCGGTCGAAGACACGCTCCACCATACCTGGCTCTTCCAGCCGGTCTACCAGGCCGGTGATGGTCTGGCTGGCCTTCACCATCTCACGGCCGATCTCGCCGGTGGTGAGGATGTCGCCCCCTTTCTTGAGGATGGCGAGAAGGTGAAGCTGGGGCAGGGAGAGGTGCTGGGGCAAAAGAGCCAACTCGGCCACCTTGAAGACAGCGTTGTAGGCCTTGTAGATCGTGACCCACTGTTCAACGCCCCTCGCGGCGTCCAGTTGGGCTCCAGCCTTTTGTTTGCGCACTGGCGGGTGCTTCAGTTGCCGTCGTGTCGTCACTGAACCTGTTCTCCTTCCTCCTGCACCGCGGTCGCCGGTGGCCGCGGTGCCCACTCTTAACGCTTACTTCCGAAGTGAACTCAAGTACTCCTTTAGCCAACGCCGCGCACTCTCCCAGACAACCTCTCGTCCGTGAAAGAGAGTGGCCACATGGATCCCCCCGCTCATGATGACAAAGACACTAGTCAGGACACGAGGGTCCACGGTACCGGCGATCTGGCCGTCGACAATGCCCTGTCGCACCATCTCCTCCACTTGTTCGACCATCGTGTCCAACTTCTCTTGCAGTCGCTCTCGAAAACCGTCGTGCACCAATGCCAGTCGGACGGAAATGTCAGCGACTGAAGACACCACTGTTCCTGGGCCGGCTACGGTAGGCAGGGCGTCCACCGCCTTCAACAGGCGGTCGATGGGGTGTTGGTCGGATTTCAGGTGTGAGATCCACCCCCGGTCGAAAAGGAGCCGCATTTCCTCCTCGATGGCGGCGTAGCCCAGTTCCTCTTTGGACGAGAAGTGGTAGTATAGAACGCCTCTTGTGCAGCCGCTTTCTTTCAGGATATCAGCGATGCCAGTGCCGTGGTAGCCTTTGCGGCCGAACAGCTCGATGGCTGCTCGAACGAGACGTTTCTCGGGGCTTCGGCTAGGCATTAGACTAACTGGTTGGTATGCTACCCACACTTCACCTTCATGTCAAGACCCCGCACTGGCTGTGATGGCGTCAGCGCGAGAAGGGACAGACGGCAGGTCTTCGGTGGCCCCCCATCAGTGATGGGCGACACCACCGAGGGGGCGCCCCTCCTGACCCACAGGGGTGTGCTCGTCAGGGAGACCGCAGAGCACGCGGGTGTCCCGGGATCGATCGGACAGGTGCGGTCGAGCGCGCTGACGATGGCCCAGCAGCCGTGGACGCGTTCCGGAACACGAATTTGTCGCCAAGAATGAAATTGGCCAGAGCGGCGGCGGTGATGCCCAGGGCGCTGGCCGGCAGGTCAGCCAGGGCCGTACGCGCGACGGCAAACAGGCCTATGTTCAGCACCGCCGTCCAAGCGATCGAAGCGTGGAACCGTGCCCACCGCCCGAGGATGGACTGCAAATTGAGGCTGCTAGCCCGATCGCCCCAAGTGAAGCGATAGCTCATCCAGAAGTTGAACTGTGCCGCCAGCAAGAACGCCACGATGTTCCCGAGAAACCCGTTGCAGCCCGCGTCCGTCAGGAGGGCGAGAAGACTGAGTTGGACGAGCCCTGAAAGACCGCCGACCGCCGCAAACCGTAATGGGCGGGCCCAGGGGGACGGCAAGGATCGGTTAGCCGACATGGGTCTGCCTCCCTCGGCCACCTGCACCGGGGAGCGAAACGGCCGCCGCCTCGCACAAAAGCTACGTAGTGTCGACATCACCCGAGCGTCCCGCTGAGCCGCGCCGCTTTGGTGCCACCTCATCTCAGAGCACGCATCGCATCCGCTTTACCTGCGCAGTCGTACAGCACTCCCTGGTACTGTGCAGGCAAGCTCGAGTCGGTCACGGCGCCGCAGGCGCTCTGGACCACCGACATCACCGCGTTCGGCTCTGAGGTCGCCGCTCCACCGAAGCCGTCAGGGGCCGTGACCCGCTGGCCGGCGTCGCCAGGCCGGCCATTTGCTCCGTCATCTCCCACAGGGCTTCTCGGCGCACCTACACCGCTCCCTCCCCCTTGGCCGACCAGCACATAGCGAACAGCACCGGAAGACACGAGATCAGCAAACCGGTCAACGGAGATGGAGTTGTCCGTGCCCGAAAATCCGCCCAGCGCCATCACCGACACTCCGTATTCGGCGATTAGCCTGGAGCCGTTCTGTGCGCTGGAAACGACTAGCTGCCAGGTCGCCTCGGCGTCGCTGTGCGACTTCAGCCATGCCGCGAGCTCGGGCGTGCCATCGTCGAAAGCTTGGGAGCCGAAGGTCCGCCCGGAGGTACCCTGCTGCGGCCCGGCCTGCGGCAGCGTGGCATTGAGAGAGGGGTTCGCCGACGCGCTCACTGACCACGCCGCTGGCAACAACAGGAGTCCCGCAACGCCTAGCATTAGCCCGCTGGCCACAGGGAGACGTCGAGCCGCCAGGATCACGACAACAACCATGCCGGCGAGCACGGTCGCCACGGTCAGCGGTCGCACCCAACCGTAGAAGTCGGGCGTACGCCCCGCTATCTGTAGCTGCGTCCACACGGTGATCCCGACAAGCCCGATCACCGCCACCAGCCATCGTCGGTCGCGTCGCATGGCGTCTGTCACGGTGACGGTCCCCACGCCGACCAGGGCCGCGACACCAGGCGCCATTGCCGAAGTGTAGTAGCTGTGGTAGATGCCCTGCGCGTAGGAGAAGATCCCTCCATAAAGAGCGATCCACCCCAGGAACAATACCGCGAAGGCGCGCCTCACGGGGTCCCGCCGCCAGGACCAGAGCGCGATGAGCCCACCGCCGAGCGCGAACGGCAGCAACCAGCCGATCTGGCCTCCGTTGGCGGCGTCGAACATTCTTAGTAGGCTGGGGATTCCTCCAATGATGCCTCCCGCACCTCGGAAGCCTCCCAGCAAGCCTGCTCCCCCGGGCGCGGCCTGTCCGGCGGGAGCCTGAACGCCCGGGGGCGCTCCCTGTCCTCCCGGTTGCACGGGCTGCCCGTCGAGCCCCTGCGCTCGCCCATCATCAGTGCCGTCTGCGGGGCGCTGCGCCTGGCCCGTGTTCGATCCCGGCCGGGCACCTCCGCCGCCGAGCTGGTTTTCGCCGTTCACTCGGCCAAACCCGTTGTAGCCCAGGGCAAGATCCAGCACAGTGTTGTTGGTACTGCCGCCGATGTAAGGCCGACCGGATGCTGGCCATGCATCGACGACGAGCATCCATGAGGCCGAGACGATCAGGGTTACGACTAGGAGCACTGCCAGCCGAGCGAGCAGCTGTCGCGCTGAGGTACGCGATACGGTTGGCACCGCGACAACGAGAGCGAGCGCAAGCGCCGGGCCCGGGATCCAGCCGTCCAGCATCTTCGTGTTGAAGGCAACGCCGACGAGGAAGCCCGAAAACGCTGTCCAGGCCCACCATCGCCGGCTTTCCAGCGACCGCAGCACCGCACCCGCGGCCCCCAACAGGGCTAGGATCAGGAACGGCTCCGGGAGGTTCAGCCGGTTGACCGCCACTGAGATGGGCGACAGCGCCAGGACCAACCCTGCTATCGTCGCCGCCGTCAGCCCGAAATAGCGCCGCACAATGAGCCACAGCAGCCCAACGCTTGCCGCGCCCGCTACAGCGCTGGGAAGCAGAATCGACCAGCTCGAGTAGCCGAAAATGCGGGCAGACAGCGCCCCTACCCACAGAAACGCGGGCGGCTTGTCTACGGTGATAAAGCCGCCCGGATCGAATGCGCCGAAGAAGAAGTTCTTCCACGACATAGTCATGGAGCGAACCGCCGCGGCGTAGTACGTGTTCCCGTACCCAGCCGTCGACAGGCCCCAGGCGTTCAACGCCAAAGACAGGAGGACAACGCCGACAAACGGAAGCCAGACGATCCAGCGGCCGCCGACTCGCACCGCCGCGAACCCATTGACCCGTGCCCCCCACCGGGAGGCCGCGGGATTGGACGCTGCAACACCGGTTGTCTGCGTCATGTGCTGCCTCCTCGTTCCGATGAGCCGCAGCGCCGGCAGCGTTCTCTGGCTCTTACTATCGGACCGCCACTCTGCCCGATCTGCCCCACCGCCGGCTCCCCGCTGGTCCAATCTGCCTCCCTCCACGTAGTGGGCGGCGAGCAGCGCCCCCACGCGGCCGATGGACACGTCCCGACTTCGCGTCTCCTACCGCTCCACCTCGCTGCTAGCGGTGCCGGTGACGGAGGGCCACCGCTCCCATGGACACCAGGATGGCCAGCGGGAACGATGGGAACACCCGCCCAGCGGACATTATGGATCACCGTTGTTCTCCTGGAACTTATAGCCGGCGCCGAAGATGGTCTTGATGTGGCGTTGGCGGGCGAGGTCATCGCCCAGCTTGCGGCGCAGGTTCAGGATGTGGACGTCGATGTTGCGGTCCAGCCCCTCGAAGTCGGGCCCCAGCGCTTTCTGGATGAGCTGCTCGCGATTGAGCACGTGGCCTGCCGCCCGCACCAGGGCGCCCAGCAGGCGAAATTCCGTGGGCGTCAGGTCCACCCGCTGCCCGGCCATGGTCACCGCGTGGCGCGCAAAGTCCACCTTCAAATCACCGTGGGTCATCTCCGCCGGCCCCCGTTGCAGCGATTCGCTGGGTGTCCTGCGGAGCACCGCCTTGGCGCGGGCCGCCAGCTCGCGGGGGCTGAAGGGCTTGGTCACGTAGTCGTCGGCGCCCACATCGAGGCCGAGGAGCTTGTCGTTTTCTGTCGTCTTGGCGGTGAGCATGATGACGGGCACGTCCGACTCAGACCGGAGGGTGCGGCAGACCTGGAGGCCGTCCAGGCCGGGGAGCATGAGGTCGAGGACCACGAGCTGTGGTCCCTCTTCCCGCGCCAGACGCAGGGCCTCGGCGCCGTCGTAGGCGCAGAGGACCTTGTGGCCGTCGTTCTCCAGGTAGAGCTTGACCAGGGAGACGGTCTTGGCGTCGTCGTCCACTACCAGGATTCGCTTGTCCACTCGCATCGTACCCTCCAACCTTCCCCTGTCGTCCGCCGCGAGGGTTGGGCGGAGCCTGGTTTCCGACAGGCTCCACCCAACCTCGGGGGGAGGAGCTTACTTACCTCGCAGTACTGTCCCCCACTTGACCTACGCGCCGGGCGTCGCGCTCGAGTTGCTGGTCGTTGGGGCCTGTCCGGCTGGGGCCTGTCCGGCGTCCTCCTGGGCCTCTCGCTCCGCGCTCTCGGAAGCCTCGTGAGTGGGGTCTTCATTAGGCGTGAACGTACCTCCACCTCCGGGCACAAAGTTGCCAGAGTGCTCATAGGCCTCCCACTCTGCGCTCTCGGCAGCCTCGTGAGCCGGATCCTCATTGGACGTGGCGGTAGCTGACGCCTCCGGGGTGGCGGTTGAAGTCGCAGGCGTCGCCGTCTGGGCGGAAGTCAGCGCCCCGGTCGCCAGGAGGACCCCAACCACTAGAGCGATTGCTGCCACGCTTGCCATTGCCCAGCTCTGTATCTTGGTCATTTGTCCATCTCCTTTCTTTGAAATCGATTGTTCCCGTATCACCGCCCTATTCAATTGTCGTTCGTGCCAACCGCACCTCCCCTCATCGCTCTCATCACTTGCCTCCCTTCCCCTGCTCTTCGACCTAGAGTCGCTTCAGCATCGATTTGCCTCCTTTCCTCTCTGCCCCGCCGATGCGCCCTACCTATGGGACTCAGCGTGACGTCAGCCGGATCGCCTCCCTTCCTCACACAGTCCTCAGGCGAAATGCTAGTGAAAGAATGTTCAGGCGTGATAAAGATCGCCGACCTTTCTTGGCAAAAGGGCCTGAGGGCGTCAAAGTCATCGCGCAGAGCCCAGCAATGCAGCTAAGACCTTCTACGTGTGAACCAGCAACCGCTGGGCTCGTTCCGAAACGTGGGTGACACCGGAGAATTGCGTCACTATCCGGCTCATCAGTGGAACAGCGCCCGGGGCCTTGCGGCCGGCAGGGTCGAGCGTTTGCTGGCGGTGATCGCTGCGGTGAACCTGCCCAGAAGACTGAACTGCGCGCCAGGGAAGCGGCGCCCGCGCCCTGCACCACAGCTATCAAGAGAACGGGGACGAAGCGAATGTCAAAGGAGTCGAACTGAAGGAATCCAGCGACCGCCAGCCCGAAGCGAGTTCCATCTATTGCGAGGCGGACACCGACGCATTCGTATCGTCCGTCGTGTGAAGCCGCCGTGGCTAGGCCTGAGTGATGGCGAACCAGTGGAAAGAAGACTGCCGCTTCATCAGCACAGAGAGGCGTGTTGACATGAGAGCATAGACTGACTTTGTCGGGAGCAGACACACACTGTCCATCTGGGTATCGGCAGGTTGAAATGGGGAATCTTAGGTTATGAGACGCACGCATCGCATCTGTATTGCAGCGATCGCCATCGGTGTTGCGGTAACTCTCATGGCGTGCGGCGGTGGGAGCAAGACGCCGACGCCGACCGCGGCGCTGCCGTCACCGACGTCGGCGCTCGGCACGGCAACCGTGAGCGGGCCGACGAGCACGTCGTCACCGGCCGCGACCGGAACCGCCGCTGCGGCGC
This sequence comes from uncultured Chloroflexia bacterium, assembly GCA_963701285.1. Lineage (GTDB taxonomy): Bacteria > Chloroflexota > Dehalococcoidia > SM23-28-2 > SM23-28-2. Next base: position 2,131,136 of record OY969584.1, read on the forward strand.
CGACGCCGTCCGCGTCAACCGTCGACCCTTGCACGCTCCGCACGTCGCTCGAGGGACGGCCGCTCGCGCCGGGCCCGTCATTCGCCCTCGATGCGAACACGAAGTGGCAGCTGTGCGGCGGCGGCGCGGCGACGGGCAACAGTGAGAAATACCTCTTCCACACCACCAACGGCGGTGTGGCGTGGACGCTGATCAGCCGCACCACGCTCGGCAACCCCACGCCGGAGGCCGGAGTCGGTGACCTGCCGAACCGCAGCGGGGTAGTGCAGATCCTGTTCCTCGATGCGACGCACGGTTGGATGGGCTTGAACAGCCCCGGCGTTAACCTGTTCCGCTCGCAGGACGGCGGTGTGACGTGGGCGGAGGTTCCGGTGATCCCGCCGGCCGTGCCCGTCACGTCGATTAACTTCAGCGACGTGATGCACGGCACGGTGGTCACAGCGGAGGGCACGTGGACGACGTCGGACGGCGGCGTTACGTGGACGCACTAGGCGTGGTGGCTACTCGCGCCGGCGGTGGAGGATCGGCGTGGCGTTCTGGCCGCCCATGGCAAAGGAGTTGCTGAGGACGAAGCTCCTGGCGATTGGGCACCCTCCCTCGCCGAGCGAGTCGGGCGCTCAAAGGACTGGGTGAAGGGGATGAGGCGAGTTTTGCGCCAGTAGCCGGTGCTATCGTCGTTTACGATGGGCTTGTGGTTGACGTCCAGGCCGGCCAGCATTCTCAGTCGGGCCTCGTTCGGGCGCCCTACGCCGACACCGCCGGGCACAGCTAGAGGAGCGGCTGCGCGCTGCGAACCTATGGGAGGATCACGATTTGGTGTTCGCCAGCATCACGGGCCGGCCCCTGGACGGGAACAACTTCCGCCAGCGGGCCTTTGCGCGGCTGCTAGACAAGGCCGGGCTCCCGCCGATGCGTTTCCACTCGCTCCGCCACACGGCGGCAACGCTACTCATGGCCCAGGGGGTGCCCGTCAAGGTGGCGTCGGAGCTGCTGGGGCACGCCGATATCACTACCACGCTGCGCACCTACTCCCACGTGCTGCCGGGGATGCAGCAGCAGGCCGCCGACGCTATGGACAGGCTGTTTGCACGGGGGCTTTGATCGGCATTGGCGGTCAAACCCCAGGAAAAAGCCCTTCCGAGTCCCGATTTAGATTCGGAAGGGCCTCATTTTCTGGTGGAGACGGGGGAGAATTGAACTCCCCGTCCAGAAGAAGGCCGCCCTGAATATCCTACAAGCTTAGTCGGCGTTTAGGTCTCGCCCGCCGCACCTCCGCCGACGGAGTTTCGGAAGGCTCAGCCGATTAGCCTTTGGCAACCCTCACCGGCGTCGGGGCTGCCGCACCTCGACATTGCGGCGCCGACTCCCAACCCATCGAGGAGAGGTCGGGGTCGACGTGGCCTGCCTTTTAGGCGGCCAGGGCGAACTGAGATTCGCCAGTTATCTTCGCCACCTGATTAACGAGGGCGATGGCTACCTCGGCTTGCAATCCAGATTCAACCTTCCCTGTCGAACCCTTTCGTCCCCACAGGGAACCGGCGAATCCACTTCATTATACCACGAGTGCGACCCCGATTCAGCAGCGACTGCCTTCTCACGGCCACCACCCACGTCGCAGGGGACAGAACGTGACATAACGTTCGAGACCTAGAACGCAGCGGCCCTGCCTACCGATCGCGGCGGCGGAGCGCCCGCTGCATCTCGCGCTCGGCCTCGCGGCGGGCGATGGCCTGGCGGCGGTCGTACTGGCGCTTGCCGCGAGCCAGGGCCAGCTCCACCTTGGCCCGCCCTCGCTTCAAATAGAGGCGGAGGGGCACCACCGTCAGGCCTTTCTCGTCCACAGCGCTGATCAGCTCAGCGATCTCGTCGGCGTGGAGCAGGAGCTTGCGCCGGCGAGTGGGGTCGTGGTTGAAGGGGCCGGCCGCCGGGTATTGAGCGATGTGGGCGCCCACCAGCCACATCTCGCCGCCTTCCGGGCGGGCGTAGGCCTCGCGCAGGTTCACCCGGCCCAGCCGGATGGACTTGATCTCCGTGCCGGTCAGCACGATGCCGGCCTCCAGTCGCTCCAGCACGTGGTAGTCGTGGAGGGCCTTGCGGTTCAGCGTGACAGTCTTCTCAGTGGTCATGTGCTGGCTCCGCCGGCGGGCGAGGTCTGTGCAGGGCTCTCCTCGTAGCGGCGCTTAGTAGAACTCTACGCGATAAGTCCCGCAAGCTTCCGTCGAAGCCGCGGGATTCAAGGCTTCTAGCCCATCGCTTTCGGTTGGCCAGAGGCTGGCTACGGCACCCCTGCCTGGACGGCCTGCCTCAGATGGTCGATGGCCTGATAGAGCTGCACGTCGCGGTTCGCCTCGACGTCCTGGTCCGATGGCGTCACCTGAATATCGGGGGTCAGGCCAACCCCCTCGATCTGCTCGCCGTTGGGGGTGAGCCAGCGGCCGATGGTGATGTAGATGGCGCCGCCGTCGGATAGCTCGCGCAGATGGTTGACGGAGCCCTTGCCATAGGTGGTCTCGCCCACCAGAATCGCTCGGTGGTTGTCGCGCAGGGCGCCGGCGATGACCTCGGCGCCGCTGGCGCTGCCGTGGCCCACCAGCACAACCAGGGGGATGCCCTCGCCCGCATCGCCCGGGTGGGCGTCATACGTCGTCTGGTTGCCATCCTTGTCCACCTGCGTGAGGATGCGCCCGCCTTCCAGGAAGAGATCGGCGATGTCTACGGTGGCGCTCAGCGAGCCGCCGGGATTGCGGCGCAGGTCCAAGATGATCCCCCGATACCCCTGATCTCGGATGTCGGAGATGGTGGTCTGCAGATCGGGCACTGTCTTCTCTGTGATCTGCTCCAGGTCGACATAAGCTAGATCACCTACCGGGTTGCCGGCCGCGTCCTCGATGGCAGGGGTGAAGACCGTAGGGACGACGATGGTGGAACGGGTGACAGTAACGTCCTCCGTGTCTCCGTTTCCGTGACGGACCTTCAGGGTCACCTGCGTGCCTTCCGGCCCGCGGATCCGACGCACGGCCTCGTTGATGTTCCATCCCTCCGTGGACTCGCCATCCACCGCCAGGACGACATCCCCAGACCGGATCCCCGCCGTCTCGGCCGGTGAGTTGCGGAACGGCGCAATGATCACGATCTCATGGGTAGTGGCGTCCTGGTCCACCCTCGCGCCGATGCCCTGGAACTCGCCGCTGACTATATCCACGCCCAGGGCCAGGCTCTGGGGGTCGATGTAGATGGTGTGGGGGTCGTTCAGAGCCGCTATCACGCCGTCAATGGCGCCCTGCCGCAGCACCGCCGGGTCGATGCTGCCCTGGTCCACATAGTCTTCGCGGATAACCTTGTAGATCTCGTCCAGGATCCCGAAACCGGAGCTCCCGGCCGTGCTGCTGATCGCCCCCCCGCCGTCGCCACCGCCGCCGACGCGAAACCCGATCACCCCCGACATCGCGCTCAGCAGCACCACCACCAGCGCCACCATGCTGCCCAGGGCCAGCGACCTGCCGTTCATCGAACTCCTACCTCCCCCCACCATAGCGCATCATTCCCCTCAATAAGCATTCTCGCGCCGCGCGGGCGCTGCTCCCTCGTAGTCTAGCATTGGTAGCCACACCCCGCAATTTGGCGATCTCGCCCGCCCACTTATGTCGAGCGCGTACCAGATGCCGTTCGCGTTGTACTCTACGTAAGAACTATAGTGCGATCTACGCCGCCCGCCGCCCGCAGTCCTTCTTTCGCCCCCCTCGCCCTTGTGCGGACCAGCGCTGGCGGCTATTATGTCCCAGCCATGCCCACCTACAAGGTCGTCGTCCAGCGCAACACGCTGCGCTTCGCCGCCGCCCATTTCGCCACCTTCGCCGGCGACGCCGAGCCGCTGCACGGCCACAACTACGACGTCATCGTCGAGGTGGAGGGTCAGCTCACCGCCGACGCCTGGGTGCTCGACTTCGCCGAGTTGAAGGGCCTGGCCGCCGCGCTGTGCCACGAGCTCGACCATCGCTTCCTGCTGCCGCGCCACAACCCTGCCCTATCCATCCGCGAGCTCCAAGACACCTGCCACATCGCTTTCGGCCAGCGACGTTATGTCATCCCCAAAAGCGATGTCTGCGACCTGCCCATCGACAACTCCACCGCCGAACGCCTGGCCGAGTGGCTCTGCCAGCGCCTGGCCGCTTCCCTCGCCGACCGCCAGCACCTCGCGTCGGTCACCGTGGGCGTGGAGGAGGCCCCCGGCCAGGCCGGCTGGTGCACCCTACCCCTCGGCAGTTGACGATCCCCGCGCTCATGGTTCGACGGGCTCACCATGGGCGCCTGCTCGTCCTTCGACACGCTCAGGACGAGCGGCCGGCGCCCGAGGCGGTTGACAGCAGGGGTGGCGGAAGCGCTATGATCGGATCGACGGACCTGTGAGACGCGCAACATGCAAATAGACTGGCAAAAGGCCATCGAGGAGATACTCTCTAACAGGATCTCTTGCCTTCACTGTGGCTCCCTGGTGCCAGAGGTGGTGGTGGGCTATCTGCGCTCTGCCGCCGCCAGCCGCTTCGCCCCCCTCTGCCAGGGCTGCAATCCCCGCGAGGACTGCGACGCCCGTAAGCTGGTCGTCGTCTGTGAGCCCTGTGCCACCGAGCTCCGCTTGCGCGGTCGCAAGGTGGAACAGGAGGGGATGATGGTGGCCCTGCTGGACGAGTGCCGCCGCAACCTGGAGGAGAGCCTGGACTACCTGGCCGAGTACTGGCGCGAGGACCTGGACCTGGATCCCGACGACATGGAGAAGCGCCTGGAGGAGGTCGACCCGGAGCTCTTCACCCAGGAGGACAGCTGGCGACACCACCTGGAGGAGCAGTACCTTCGCTTCCACCGCTGGTTCCGCGAGCAGGGCCTGCCCGTCCCCAACCCGGGCTGGCGCTCCGAGTACGCCGAGGAGATCATCGCCTTGGGCTACCCTACCCTGCTGGGCGACTAGAAGTCTCCGCCGTGCCTACCGTCGTGCTCCTGTTTGACTCCCGCGGCGGCCTCACCGAGCAGCTCGCCCAGGCCGTGGCCGAGGGCGTGCGCAGCGTCGCCGGCGCCGAGCTCTCCGTCCGCCGCCTCGACGACGCCAAGCCCGAGGAGCTGAAGAGCGCCGATGCCCTCATTGTCGGTTCGCCCAACTGGAGCGGCATCACCGGCAAGCTCAAGACCTGGTTCGACCAGAGCGGCGACCTGTGGGAGACAGGCGAACTGGCGGGCAAGGTGGGCGCCGCCTTCGCAGCCGGCTGGTCGCCCTCCGGTGGCTTGGAGGCGACGCTCCTCCAGATCGTCCACCTGCTCCTCGCCCACGGCATGGTGGTGGTGGGCCTGCCCTGGAGCGACCGGATGCGCGTCTCCGGCTCGTACTACGGCGCTACGGCCGTCGGTCAGATCACGGAGGACGACCGCGCCCAGGGGCGGGAGCTGGGCCGTCGCGTCGCCGAGGTGGCCTCGCGTCTGGCCGGCGGAGGCCGCTAGCACCCCCTGCCGGCGCCTACGTCGCCCAAGCGCAGCAGAGAGACCGGACGGCACGCCGACAGCAGGCCCGAGACGAAGGGTTGCCCGACGTCATAGCCACCGCCGTTTCTATCTCCGCGTCGCGTTGGCTGGGCAGTAGCCAGCCCTGCAGGTCACGAAAGGCATCTTCCATCCCCGGCTCGACCTTCCAGCGCCAGGTACGCGTCTTGGTGTGTTGCATCGATATCTCCCTTCGTTCACTTCGGGCCCCCGCCTGAGGCGGGTCCGTCTCCGGTGATGTTCAAGGGCGAGCGGGCCAAAGCCGCCCGCTAGCCGCAGCAGCCGCGCCGAACCTGGGGCTTCATAGCGTGGATGTAGGCGCTGGCGACGTAGCCCTCGCCGGGCGCCGGGTCGGGGTTGCTGCCCTCCTGGGCGCCGTCGGCGGTGAAGCTACGGTGCACCTCCACTTCCGCGCTCTCGAAGCCGGCCGCGGCTAGCTTCTGAACGTACTCCCGGGCGTCCAGCGCGCCGGCCACGCACGATGCCCAGGCGCTCAGATTCTGACGCACCGCCTCGGGCAGCTCGCCGACGGTTACGAGATCGGCGATGGCCATCCGGCCGCCCGGCCTGAGCACCCGGAAGGCTTCCCGCAGCACCTTGTCCTTGTCGGGCGACAGGTTCACCACGCAGTTGCTGATGATCACATCCACGGAGGCGTCAGGCAGGGGCATGTCCTCCATCTCGCCCTTGAGGAACTCGGCGTTGGTGATGCCGGCCTTGGCCTGGTTCTGGCGGGCCAGCTCCAGCATCTCGTCGGTCATGTCCAGACCGTAAGCCTTGCCCGCCGGCCCGACCCGTCGCGCCGACAGGAGCACGTCGATGCCGCCGCCGCTGCCCAGGTCCAACACCACCTCGCCCGGGTGCAGCTCGGCCAGGAGGACGGGGTTGCCGCAGCCGGCGGACGCCAGCATCGCCTCCAGCGGAACCTCCTTCAGCTCCTCCGGCGCGTAGAGCCGGGCGCTGATGGCGTCCTTCGCGTCAGGCTCGCCGCCGCAGCAGCTCGTCGCCGCCCGCTCGCTGGCCTGGCGCGCCACCTCGCCGTAGCGCTGCTTCACGAAATCCTTGATCTCCTGCTCTTCTGGCATCACGCACCTCCTGTGCTCTTGTATCCCATCTCTTCCAGGGCGGCCGCCGCCTGGCGCAGCACGTCCTTCCGCAGGGCGTAGTAGCACCACAGGCCGCGCTTCTCGCAGGCCAGCAGACCCGCTTCCTTCAGCACCTTCACGTGATAGGAGATGGTAGGCTGGCTTAGCGGCGTGCAGTCGACGATGTTGCACTCGCAGACACCGCCCTCGTTCTTGGCCACCAACGCCAGGATCAGCAGCCGTGTCGGGTCGGCCAGCGCCTTGAAGACGGCCGCCCAGCGCCGGGCGGCCTCGACCGCCGCCGCGCTCAGGCCGGGGCAACAGCTCTCAGCGATGGATTCCAACTCGGACTCCCCTACCTTGTTCATGGCGACCCTATTGTAGCACTATATCGAAGTTTGTCTATATAGTTTCCACACGAATTCTGCGCCAGATCTGCGACGAACACGAATGTGCACGTAGAGGCGCACCGCCGTGCGCCCCTACGTGCCCGTGGCCAGAACCGCGATTCCGAGGGCAGCCGAGGACACGGAGAGGAGAACGAACAAGATCCCCGTCAGCCGGATGCCAAGGACGACGACACGAAACTGGTCCGGGCGCTCGCAGGCTCTATCCAGGAAGGTCACCGGGTCGCCGAAGAGTCGCCGGTGCACCGGAGTGGCCAGCCATCTCAGAGCGGCTGAATCGAGGCCGATCGCTCGAAGGCTCCACCTGGACACGCGGGTACTCAACCCGAAAACCTGGGCGGGTATCGCTACCTGCAGATAGCCGACCGTTCCCGCTAGAGGGCTCACCACCCACAGAAGGACCAGCCCAACGCCCACCGACATGGCGACCGCGCCCTACCCCGCCGGCCGCGCCCGGTAGACCGCCGGCTCCTCCTCCGACAGCCTCAGCGCAACCTCGATGCGTTCCAGCAGCTCGGCCAGCCCCCACCCTTTGACCGCGGAGCTGAGCAGAGCGTCCGGCCGCCAGTAGCGCAGCGACTCGCGCGCCTCGCCCAAGCGGTCGAGGCCCTCCAGCGGCCGACCGTCCTGTCCGCCCAGCAGATCGGTCTTGTTCAAAACGGTGATGCACGGCCGCTCAGCCAGGCCCAGCTCGGCCAGCGTCTCCTCGACAGTCTGGGCCTGCTCGGCGGCATCGGGGTGGGTTATGTCGACCACATGCAGGAGGAGGTCGGCCTCGGCCAGTTCCTCCAGCGTCGCGCGGAAGGCGGCGACGAGCTGCGTCGGCAGCTTCTGGATGAAGCCCACCGTGTCGGTCAGGAGAAACGTTGCGCCGTGGGGCAGTGTTACCCGCCGCGTGACGGGGTCCAGGGTGGCGAACAGCTTATCCTCGACCAGCACGTCGGCGCCCGACAGCGCCCGCATGAGGGTGCTCTTGCCGGCGTTGGTGTAGCCCACCAGGGACACCACCGGCACGCCCTGGCGCGCCCGCCGCCGCCGGTAGAGGGCGCGATGCCGGCGCACCTGCTCCAGCTCGCGCTTGAGGCGGGCGATCCGGTTGCGGATCAGGCGGCGGTCGGTCTCCAGCTGCGTCTCGCCGGGGCCGCGGGTGCCGATGCGCCCCTCCAACCGCTCGAGGTGCGTCCACTGGCCCGCCAGCCGCGGCAGGAGGTACTCGTGCTGGGCCAGCTCCACCTGAAGGGCGCCCTCGCGGGTGTGGGCGTGCTGGGCGAAGATGTCGAGGATGAGAGCCGTGCGGTCGAGGATCTTGACCTTGAGAGCCTCTTCCAGGTTGCGCTGCTGCGAGGGCGAGAGCTCCTCGTCGAAGATGACAGTGCTGTAACCCAGGTCGTGCCGCTGGGCGGCCAGCTCGCGCACCTTGCCCCGCCCGACGTAGTACGCGGGCGTCGGCCGCTCGCGGCGCTGGATAGAGCGGCCCACCACCGTGGCGCCGGCGGTGAGCGCGAGCTGCGCCAGTTCGTCCAGCGAGCTCTGGCTGTTCCAGCGGCGGTTGCCGCCGCGGCCCTTCAGCTCGACCGCCACCAGGTAGGCCCGCTCCACCGGCTCAGCGGTCACGTGCGTGACGTTGGGTATGGTCTCAGCCCCTTCCAGAAAGCGCCAGTCTCACCCCAAGTATACCGCAAGGCCTCTAGCCCTTGGGTGTAGAGGCTCCCCGTGTCTAGGACGAGGCGTGAAGCGAACGCGGTTACGACTCCTGATAAACAGCCCCTACCAGGACGGCTAGGCCCGCTCGCCAAACTCCGACGCGAATCTCTCGATAATCTGCGAAACGTGATCCGCGATTTGGCTGAGCGTGGGCGCCACCCCGAGTCCCTGTACGGCTTCACACCCCTGCCAGAAAGCTATAAGCGGCGCGATGCGTTGCTCCCCTTCGACCTTTCGTTTGTTGACGTCGGCAGCGGCAACACGGCCGACCTTTGCGCCATCTTCAAACACCGTCTTGAGCGAGATCCAGTAGTCGGGCGTGGGTTCATCGCCCCAGGCGGCACCAACCCGATAGCCAACAGGTTTCGCGCCCACAACCTGAAGTAGCCGATGTTTGTCGGCATTGTTGAGCTCGTGAAGGAAATACAAGGCGCTACGCTTGCCCTTATTCCCACGTCTGTATGGCTGCAACCGCTCGATTGCTGCCTTATGTTCACGGCGAAGCGGCTCGATCATCTTGAACCCACCACACCTGAAATGAGCCTCCTTGCCCCGGCCACGGCAATTCCCGTGACACCCACGGATTCTTTGCTTGAGGAAGATAGGGAACTGAGTCCGTGTCAGTGCTTCTTCGCTTGCACCGTTGAGCATACCCAGCTGATAGACGAGGCCATCCAGGGCAGAACGGAGATTATGAGCGACTTCGCCGATACAGACGCCCAACTCCAATGGTGGGAGGACGTTCACAAGAGCGCGGAGTGCATATTCTTTGGACTTCGGGTTCAACTCGGCTACGACAACTCGGTAGTCGGCCCCTGCCGTGAAACTGGCATTGGCCGACCGGAGAGTCTCGATATGACTTTTCGCACGAGCGATCTTGAAGCGTGGGCCGTCGAGAGGATGCATGATGAATACTCAGACGCAGATCTCGATCTGAAGCCGGCTGCCAGCATACGCCCGCCCCTGGTCGTCGACGCGGCTCACCCCCGCCACGCGTCCAGCCGCCGCACCGCCTCCTCCAGCCGCTCGTCCGGCAGGGTCAGCGACAGGCGCACGTAGCCCTCGCCCGAGGGGCCGTAGCCAACGCCCGGCGTCACCACCACGCCCGTCTCGTCCAGCAGGCGGCCGGCGAACTCCACGGACGTCTGCCCCTCCGGCAGACGGGCCCACAGATAGAGGCTGGCCCGTGGCGGCCGCACCCGCAGGCCCATCTTCGACAGCGCCGCCGCCAGGCGGTCGCGCCGCCGCTGGTAGACGGCGTTGTGCTCGGCGATGCAGTCCTGCGGGCCATCCAGCGCGGCGATGGCCATGCGCTGGATGGCCTGCGGTATTCCCGAATCCAGGTTCGACTTCACCCGCATCAGGGCGTCGATCATCGCCGCGTTGCCCACCGCCATGCCGATGCGCCAGCCGGTCATGTTGTAGGTCTTGGAGAAGGAGTGGAACTCGATGCCCACCTCGCGGGCGCCGGGCGCTTGGAGGAAGCTCGGCGGCCGGTAGCCGCCGAAGGCCACCTCCGTGTAGGGGCCGTCGTGCAGGACCCCCAGGTCGTGCCGGCGGGCGAAGGCCACCGCCCGCTCGAAGAACTCGAGCTCGGCCACGGCGCCGGTAGGGTTGTTGGGGTAGTTGAGCCAGAGAACCTTGGCCCGCCGCGCCACCTCACCCGGCACGGCGTCCAGGTCGGGCAGGAAGTCGTTCTCCTCGGTCAACGGCAGGAAGTAGCAGTCGCCGCCCGCCAGGTAGGTGCCGCGAGCGTAGACCGGGTAGCTGGGGTCTGGCACCAGGGCCAGGTCGCCGGCATCGATGAAGCAGAGTGCGACGTGCCCAATTCCCTCCTTGGAGCCGATGACCGGCAGCACCTCGCGGTCGGGGTCCAGAGAGACGCCGAAGCGCTGCTCGTACCAGCGAGCGATGGCCCGGCGCAGCTCCGGCAGGCCGTCCGTCTCCGGGTAGCGGTGGTTGGCCGGATCGCGGGCCGCCTGCACCAGCGCGTCGACGATGTGGGCTGGCGTCGGCAGGTCGGGGTCGCCCACGCCGAAGCTGATGACGTCCACCCCCTGCGCCCGCTTCTCGGCGATCTTTCTGCTGATCTCGGCGAAGAGATAGGGCGATAGCTCCTGGATCCGTTTGGCGAACCGCATCACCCCTCCTCCCCCCAGCGCACCTCGTACAACCGCACCGGATCCTCGAAGCCGCGCAGGACCGTCTCGCCCCGGTCAGCGAACAGGAAGCCCTTGCCTGCCACGAGTTGCCGCACCACGTCCGGGGCCAGGATCTCTCCACCTTCCGCCTGCGCCGCGATGCGAGCCGCCAGATTCACTGCCGTGCCGAACAGGTCCTCCTGCTCGGCGATGGGCTCGCCGGCGTTCAGCCCGACACGCACCCGTATGGGCTCCTCCGCCGTCTCGTTGTGCGCGGCGAAGGCCCTCTGCATGGCAATGGCGCACTCCAGCGCCCCCGTCGCCGAGGAGAACGACGCCATGAACCCATCCCCCATCGCCTTCACCTCCGCGCCGCCATGGGCCCGCAGCCCCTCCCGCACGATGCGCTCGTGGTTTCGTAGCACCTCCCGCGCCTTTGCGTCCCCCAGGCGCTGGGTCAGCGCCGTCGACCCCTCCACGTCCGTGAACAGGACGGTGCGAAACGCACCCGCCTCAGGGGGTGCGGCCTTCGCTGCGGCCGCCTCACCTTCGCCCAGGAAGTCGTCAATGGCCGCCAGCACCGCCTCCATGTCCTCCACCCACGGCGCTGGTGACGTCCCCTTCAGGACAGTCAGGCGGGCGTCCAGAATCCGAGAGGCAAGACCTCGCGCGACGGCTACATCGAACCAGCGGAGCTCACGACGGTGAAGAACCAGGGTGCGCGACGTCACCCGTGGCAAGAGGGCGGTAACGTCAAACTCGCGGTACGCTCTGAGAGCCGCCTGTAGGGCTTCCTGTGTGAGAGACTCCCTGGCAATAGCTGCAGCACGGCGCGCCTGCTCGCTTGCCGACCACCCGAACAGTGTGTGCGCTGCCGTCTCCGTGTATGTCTCCCAGTCTGTATCCAGGAGTTGGCGTAACGCCCGATGCTGTGGCGACGCTGTGTCGCGGGTGCGTGCCCAGGAGCAAAAGAGAAGAAGGTGGGATACACGTTCCGGGTGGCCGGCCGCGTAGGCGACGGCCACCGGCCCTGCGTAACTCATCCCGAACAGAGTGAACCTCTCCAGGCGCAGACGGTCGACCACCGCCTCCAGGTCGAGCACCTGAGCTTCGAGGGAGTGGTCGGTAACGTCGCGGTCGGACAGCCCGGATCCCCTAGCGTCGTACCGGACGAGCTTTCTCTGCTCCGCCAGGCGCTCATACCAGCGGCGCATCTCGGGTATCTGCCACTCCAGCTCGATGTGGGTGGCCAGCATCCATGGCATGCCTACAAGCGGCATGCCTTCGCCCAGCGTCCAGAACGCGATGCTCACGCCGTCGGCGGTCTGACCGTACTGGATGCGCGGCTCCATAGCGGCACTATCCTACACTATCGGCATCTTCCGCGCACGAATTGGCGGCATCCGGTGCAACTAGGGAACGATGGGGATCTCCTCAGCGATGACGATCTGCACCTTCTGCGGCTGGGCGAAGTTCACCACGTCCCGCGTGGTAGCCACGCCGGCCGGCGAGGCGAAGGCCCCCCGTGCCGCCGCCGCGTCGTCGAACCAGAGCTCGGCCACTCCGTCGAAGGACGGCTCCCCCATCGCGAACGCCTCCGCCGTCGGGTTGATCACGTATCGCCGCACGCCCGGCATCTTCTCCGCCAGCGGCGCGTGTACCTCCCGCCAGTAGCGGACGAACTCCTCCCTGCTCAGGTCGGGCCGCCTGTGGAGCACGACGATGACCTTAATCACGTCTCCTTCTCCCACTCGCCCGCGAACACCCGCTCCGCAGGCCCGCTCAGGTAGACCTCACCCGCGCCGTCCCACTCTATCACCAGCGTTCCGCCGAGTAGAGTTATGTCAACTCTCTCCCCTGCTAGGCCCTTTAGCCGCGCCGCCACTACCGCCGCCGAGGCGCCGCTGCCGCAGGCCAGCGTCGCCCCTGCGCCCCGCTCCCACACCCGCGCCTCCATGCGCTCGCGGGCCAGCACCCGCGCCACCTCGAAGTTCACGCGCTGCGGGAACAGCGGATGGTGCTCCACCAGCGGCCCTACCTCCTCCAGCGGGAAGCCGGCCACGGGGCCATCGAGGAAGTGGACGGCGTGGGGGTTTCCCATGGAGAGGCAGGTCAATCGTAGGGCGTGGCCGCCCACCTCCAGCGGCAGGTCGACGATCGGCGGCTCGGCCTCTACCCGCACGGGGATGTCCGCCGGCGCGAAGCGGGGCGCGCCCATGCTCACGCGTACCCGCTCCACCGTTCGCCCATCGCCGAAGGTCTGGGCGGCCAGCACGCCGATCGGTGTCTCCACGTCGATGCGGCCGCCGCTGGGACGGGCCAGCCCGCCCTCAACAGCGTACTTGACGAGGCAGCGGAGGCCGTTGCCGCACATCTCTGCCTCGGAGCCGTCGGGGTTGAACATGCGCATCCGCAGGTCGGCCTGCGACGACGGCAGCACCAGGATGAGCCCGTCGGCGCCCACGCCGAAGTGACGGTCGCACATGGCCTGGGCCAGCCGCGGCCAGTCGCGCTCATCGCCTTTCGCCTCCAGGAGGACGAAATCGTTGCCCGTGCCGTGCATCTTGACGAACTTCATGGCTGCGATGCCCGAAGGGCCAGGTCGCGGGTGATCTGGAGCTGGCCGAGGTGGATGGAGGCGTGCTCCACCACGTGCAGGATGGCCTCCCGCACCGATATCTCCTGCGCCTCGCCCTCGCCCCACAGCGGTTGCGGCGGCAGGAGCCGCCGGTCGAGGTCCGACGACGACATCCGCGCCAAAGCGGCCTCGATGTCGTCCGACAGCCGCCGGGCCTGCGCCGCCAGGTCGGACGCGTCCCGGCCGGATGCCCGGAACTCCGCCGGCCGGTCCCGCTCAAGGGGCTGGCCGCAGGCGATGCCCAGCACAAACGCTCGGGCGTTGCCCAGGGTGTGGGCCGCGATAACGTAGGCGCTGTTCGCCCCATCGACGGGCGGCCGCCAGTTGAGCTGCGCCTCGCTCAACCCCTCTAGACAGGCCGAGACACGCCGCAAGATTGACCGGATCTGTCGACTGTAGGTGTCTACCTCAGCGTCCATGCGCCACAGCCTTCCCCGAGCCTAGCTCCGATTCTGCGAGGCGCGCAACCTGCCGGACCGGATCGCCTACCGATACGTCGATCCACCGGATGCGCCCATCGTCGTCCCGGAACCAGGTGGCCTGCTGGCGCGCCAGGCGGTGCGTCGCGGTCTTCATGCGGGCGACCGCCGCCGGCGGGGCCAGCTCGCCGGCCAGGTACTGGCACACCTCGCGATAGCCGATTCCCGACATCGACGGCAGCTCCGGGGTGTAGCCCATCGCCAGGAGACCGCGCACTTCATCGACCAGCCCCGCCGCCATCATAGCGTCCACACGGGCATCGATGCGACGGTACAGCTCGTCGCGGGGGCAGGTCAGACCGATGATGAGGGTCTCCCAGCTCGGCGGCGCCTTCTCCTGCCAGAAAGATATCGGCCGGCCCGTCGCCTGGTACACCTCCAGGGCGCGGACCACCCGCCGCACGTTGCGGGCGTCGATGCGCGCCGCCGCCTGTGGGTCGACCCGCGCCAGCGCCCCATGCAGCGCGGCAGCCCCTTCCCGCGCAGCCCGCTCCTCCAGGGAGCGCCGCAGGTCCTGCTGCGGCGCCAGGCGGGGCACCGTCCACCCCTCCAACAGCGCCCAAACGTGCTGGCCACTGCCGCCGACCAGCAACGGCTGGCGGCCACGGGCCCAGATGTCTTCCAGGACGGCGGTGGCCAGCTCAAGGTAGCGAGCCAGGCTGAACGGCTCGTCCGGATCCACCACGTCGACGAGATGGTGCGGGGCCAGCGCCCTCTCTTCTGGCGTGGGCTTGGCGCTGCCGATGTCCATGCGGCGGTACACCTGGCGCGAGTCCGCGCCCACGATCTCGCCGTCGACGGCGCGGGCCAGCGCCACCGCCAGGGCCGTCTTCCCCGTGGCCGTGGGCCCGACGACGGCGACGAGCTTCCTCACACCGTCCCCTTCAGGCGGGCGGCTTCGGTCACGATAGCAGCGAACACGTCGGCCTTGAGGCTGGCCCCGCCCACCAGGGCGCCGTCGATCTCCGGCTGCGCCATGAACTCGCCGATGTTCTCCCCATCGACGCTGCCGCCGTACTGGATGCGCGCCGCCTGGGCTAGCTCCCGACCGTAGAGCGATGCCAGCTCCCGCCGGATGAGACCGATGGTGTCGTTGGCCATCTCGCCGGTCGCCGGGACGCCGGTGCCGATGGCCCAGACCGGCTCGTAGGCCACCACGAAGCCTACCGGCATCTCGATCCCGGCCAGGCCCTGGCGCACCTGGCGCAGCAGCACCTCCTCCGTGCGGGCGCCCTCCCGCTCTTCCGCCGTCTCGCCCACGCAGAAGATAGGGCGCAGGCCCTGGGCCAGCGCCGCTTTCAGGCGCCGGTTCACTGTCTCGTCGGTCTCGCCGAAGTACTTGCGTCGCTCCGAGTGGCCGATGATGACGTACTCGCAGAGGTCGGCCAGCATCGGAGGGCTAATCTCACCGGTAAACGCGCCCTTCTCCTCCCAGAAGACGTTCTGGGCGCCCACCTTGATGGACGAGCCGGCCAGCGCCTCGCGTGCCAGGGGCAGGAACACGAAGGGCGGGCAAACCACCTTCTCCACACCCTTCACCCCTTCGATCCGCTGGCGCAGCGCGTCGAGCAGCTCGGCGGCGGTGCTGACGGTGGTGTGCATCTTCCAATTAGCGGCGACGATAGGCGTGCGACGGCTCATCATCACGCTCCATACTTGGTGAAACGGCCGGCGTGGGCCATGGCCAGCGGCATGGCCTCCGTGGCCGGAAAGACCCCCAACGAGCCCCGCTGGCAGTCCAACTCGTTGAACGCCTCTGCCCGGTCAGGCAGACCCCACCGCGAGTGGAGGACGAAGGGCACCGGGTGCCAGGAGTGCGCGCGATAGGTCGAAGGCGTGGCGTGGTCGCCGGTGACCATGAGGACGTCCGGCCCCAGCGCCAGCAGATCGGGGATGCGGGCGTCCACCTCCTCCAGCTTCTGCACCTTCCGCTGGAAGTCGCCGTCCTCGCCCGCGGAGTCGGTGGCCTTGTAGTGGACGAAGAAGAAGTCGAAGCTGCCCCACTGCTCACGCAGGGAGGCCAGCGAGTCGCTCAGCGACGGGCCCGCCGGCAGGGCGGTCATGCCCGCCAGCTTGGCCAGGCCGCGGTACATGGGGTAGTAGGCGATGGCCGCCGCCCGCAGCCCGAACACCTCGGGAAACTGGGGCA
Organism: uncultured Chloroflexia bacterium; assembly: GCA_963701285.1. GTDB lineage: Bacteria > Chloroflexota > Dehalococcoidia > SM23-28-2 > SM23-28-2. The sequence goes on from OY969584.1 coordinate 2,147,265, forward strand.
GGTCCGGGCGCTTGGCGAAGCCGCGCAGGAGCACCATGTTGGCCGGATGGTGCTGACGCAGGCGCTCGCCGGCCTGCTCCACGAAGCTCCGCACCAAGGCGGCGCTGGCCTTGGCCTCCGGCGCCTCCGGGCGCACCTCCAGGGGCGGCACGCCCTCCCTCTGGGGGTCAGTCCCGCTGAGGGCATCGGACAGATCATCGCCACGCAGGACCAGCAGGAAGCGGTGCTCACGCACCGGCTCCACGAAGACCTCCGCCCCCGCCAGCTCGATGGTGCGCAGCTCGGCGCAGAGGCGGGCGCAGGTATCGGTGTCGATGCGGCCGGCGCGCCGGTCGACGACGCGGCCGGCCTCGTCCACGGTGCATAAGTTGCCGCGGGCCGCCACGTCGCGCGGGCCGAGGTCGAAGTCGATGCCCACCGCCTCCAGGGCGCCGCGCCCGATGCGATAGCGCAACGGGTCGTAGCCGAAGAGCGAGAGGTGGCCGGGCCCGCTGCCCGGGGTGATGCCGGGGCCCACGTGCTGGATCAGGCCGCAGCTACCCTCCTCGGCCAAGCGGTCCAGGTGCGGGATATCGGCCGTCTCCAGCTCCGTGCGGCGGGTCTTGGGGTGAGGGAGGCCGCCCAGGCCGTCCATCACCAGCAGGACGATCTTGGTCTGGGCGGGAATGACAACTTCACGGATCAGGTCAAAGTCCATAGGAGCTAGGCCTCATCCGCCAGCGCCGCCACGCCCGGCAGCTCGCGCCCCTCTAGGAACTCCAGGGCCGCGCCGCCGCCGGTCGAGACGTGGCTGAACTTGCCCTCCAGGCCTAGCTCCTCCACCACCTGCACCGTCTCACCACCCCCCACAATGGTCGTTGCCTTCAGCTCGGCGATGGCCTGCGCCAGGCGCTGCGAGCCGCGGGCGAAGGCCGGGAACTCGATGACCCCCACCGGCCCGTTCCAGAGGACGGTCTTGCAGTCCGTCAGGGCGCGGATGAAGATTTCGGCCGTCTTCTCGCCGATGTCCATGATCTGCCAGCCGGCAGGGACGGCGTTCACCGCGACCTGCTGGCGACGAGCATCGGCCTCGAACCTGTCGCCCACCACTACATCCGTAGGCAGGAGGAGCTGGACGCCGCGCTCCTTCGCCCGGGCCATGATCTTGGCCGCCGTCTCGACCTGCTCCGCCTCCACCAGCGACGCGCCCACATCGAATCCTTCGGCCTTCAGGAAGGTGCAGGCCATGCCTCCGCCGATGATCAGCCGATCGACCTTCTGGAGCAGGTTGTCCAGCACGGCGATCTTGGTGCTGATCTTCGCTCCGCCGATGACGGCCGCGAAGGGCCGTTGAGGGCTGACGAGCGCCTGGCCCAAGAAGGTCAGCTCCTTCTCCATCAGGAAGCCCGCCACGGCCGGCAGGTAGGCGGCCACCCCGGCAGTCGAGGCGTGGGCTCGATGGGCCGTGCCGAAGGCGTCGTTGACGTAGACCTCGGCAAGGGAGGCCAGCGCCCTGGCGAAGGCGGGGTCGTTGGCCTCCTCCTCGGCGTGAAAGCGGAGGTTCTCCAGCAGGAGCACCTCGCCTGGCGCCAGGGCCCGGACGACCGCCTCCACCTCGGGCCCGGTGCAGCAGTCTGTCGTCTTCACCGGCGAGCCAAGGAGCTCGCCCAAACGACGGGCCACCGGCGCCATGCGGAGGACATCGACCGCCTTGCCGTCAGGCCGCCCCAGGTGTGAGCAGAGGATGAGCCGCGCGTTCTGCTGGCGTAAGTAGTCGATAGTGGGCAGCGCCGCCCGGATGCGGGTGTCATCCACGACGTGGTGGTCGGCCTTGTCCAGCGGGACGTTGAAGTCCACCCGCATCAGCACCCGCTTGCCCTTGACGTCGATATCACGGACGGTCTTCTTCACAAGACGTTTCCTCCTGGCTGGGCTGGCGTGAACGTCAAGCGTCCCTCGGCGTGGCGCTCCACCTCGGCGCGGTCGAAGGGCATCGGATGATACTCGCCCCGCGCCCAGGCGGCGATCATGTCGGCGTAGTGGCGGCTGGCCGGGTGGCCGGACTGGCCGCCCGGCAGGATCGCCAGGCTCCGGTTGAAATCGCTCAGGTCGATGATCTGGCGATAGGAGGCGGTGTAGCTGTGGACGCCCCAGGGCCGGGCGCCCAGGTAGGCGGCCTGGGCGACGGTGTTCATGTCGCCGCCCACCGGCACCGGCCCTCGATTGAACACCCGCCGGAAAGCCCGCAGCCGCCCCAGGATGTGCTCGAAGGGGGCGTAGTGGATGCGGCCCCACGTCCAGCGCGACATGTCGTCGCCCAGCTCGCGGCGCAGCTCGGCCACGGCGTCGGCCAGGCTCTGCTCCATGACGTCGCGCCAGGTCTGGCCGGCGAACCAGTCCGCCGGCTGCTCCCGCAGGAGCCGCAGCAGCCACGAGGCGCAGCGTGCGAAGTAGGCGGCGTCGGGGATGGCCGGATGCACCTCCTTGCCCAGAAAGTAGTCGGTCAGGGGGCCCAGCTTCTCGGCCAGCGTCCGGCGCAGCAAGTTCAGGTAGAAGACCTCGATGATGGTGGCGGCGACGCTGTCGGCCGCCAGCCGCCCATCCCACACGCGCAGGAAGTTCAGCGCCCGCCAGGCGTCCTCGCCGGCGGGCCGGAGGGCCAGCACGTGGTCCGCCAGCTCGCGGAGGGGAATGGAGTAGACATCGGTCTGGATGGCGCGGAAGTCATCCGCGGAGTGCTTCGACCTGGCTTGCAGCAGCTGCGCGATGCGCTGGGCGCGGTAGCCGTCGATGTACTCGGCGCCGAGGAAGTGGGGGTAGTCGTCGCCCACGATCTTGTTGTTGGCGGTGACGACGTAGTGGCTCTCCGGGTTGGCCACGAAGGGCAGCTCCTCGAAGGGGATGAAGCCCGCCCAGTCGTACTCACCCGTCCAGCCGGGCGAGGGCACCAGGCCGTAGCCCTTGGCCCGGCGCGGCACCAGCCCGGCAAACTGATAGCCGATGTTCCCCTCGACGTCGGCGTAGACGAAGTTCTGCGGCGGCGTCAGCCAGAGGCGCAGCGCCTCGCGGAACTGCTGCCAGTTGCCCGCCAGGTTCAGGGCACTGACGGCTTGCGCCTGCTGGCCGGGCTCGATGGCGGTGGTGCGCAGCGCCAAGGCGCGGGTCTCACCCGGCACAACGGGACCGATGATCGGCCCGTGGCGCGTCACGAGCACTTCTTCCACCACCGGCTGCGCCTGGCCGCGCACCTCGATCTCCTCGCGCAGCAGGTCACCGTCGACCCACACGCCCTTGTACTCGTACTGGCGCGGGTTGTCTGGGTTCAGGCGCTCCACGAACAGGTCGTCGCCGTCGGTCATGGTGGCCGTCACGCCCCAGGCGATGCGCTGGTTGTGGCCGATGATGACGCCCGGCACGCCCGGCAGCGAGGCGCCTGCCACGTCCAAGTCGTCGCCGCTGAGATGCACCTCGTACCAGATGCTCGGCATCTGCAGCAACAGGTGCGGGTCGTTGGCCAAGAGCGGCTTGCCCGTGACCGAGCGGCTGCCATCGACGACCCAGTTGTTGCTGGCGCCGCCCCGCGCGCCCGCCAACTCCTGTACCTTCGCCAGCTCATCCAACAGCGGCAGCCCCAGACCGCTGCTCTCGGCCCCCGGCGGCACGATCACGGGCAGCCCGGCCGGATATAGGGGCTCCAGCTTCGCGGCCAGCTCCGGCCCCAGACGCTCCACCACCCACGAGCGGACGATCTCCGAATCCCAGTTGCCGGAAAGCATCCAGGCCACGTAGCTGCCGATGGCCAGGCTATCGGCGGGAGCCCAGGAAGCGGGCCGGAAACGCAGGATGAGGAACTCCGGCGGCAGGCGACCCGCGATCGTCTGGACGAAGGCGTTGACGCCCGCGGCGTACGCCTCGAGGTACGAGAGGCTTTCCGGGCTGGCGCGGCTCACCTCCGCCCGGGCGGCACGGTGGAGGCCGACCCGCCGCAGGAGGCGATCGGAGTCTAGCGCCAGCGGCCCGAAGACCTCCGCCAGCCGGCCCGCCGTCAGGCGACGGGCCAGCTCCATGTGCCACAGCCGGTCTTGGGCGTGCACGTAGCCCTGGGCAAACAGGGCATCGCGTCGGCTCTGGGCGAAGATGTGGGGCACACCCCAGCGATCGCGGATCACCTCGACGGCCGCACCGAGGCCGTCCAGGCGCAGCGTTCCCCGTCGGGGCGGCACGCTGCGCCGCAGGTAGGCGTAAGTCAGCCCGCCGGCGGCGCCGATCGCCACCGCCAGCAGCACTCCCAGATTGCGTACGGTCTTTGTCAGCGACAAGACCAACCTCCTACGATTCCATTGCCCTGATCTTCTCGACGCGAACGGCGTGGCGCCCACCCTCGAACTGGGCACCCAGGAAAGCCCGCACGATGTCCTCGGCCACGCCCCGCCCCACGCACCACGAGCCCAGGCAGAGCACGTTGGCGTCATTGTGCTGGCGGGCGTGCCTGCCGGCCCAGGTGTCGTGGCAGAGAGCGGCGCGCACGCCCTTCACCTTGTTGGCGACGATGCTCATGCCGATGCCGTTGCTGCAGACCAGGATCCCCGCATCGAACTCGGCCCGGGCCACCGCCTCCGCCAGCGGCCGCGCGATGTCCGGATAGTCTACCGGCTCCTCGCTCTGACAGCCGAAGTCCACCCACTCGTGCCCGAGCTCCCCCAGCAGCTCTTTCAGCCGTTCCTTGAGGGCGAAGCCACGATGGTCAGCGCCGATGGCGATACGCATGCCGTCCCTACGTCGCCCGGACCGTGCGGCCCAGGCGCTCCACCTCGGCCCCCGGTATCGCCCCCTCGCGCAGCACCACCGGCGGGCCGCCCGTCACGTCAACCACCGTAGATTCCGCGCCCCCGCCGCTGGGCCCGCCATCGATGATCAGATCCACCGCGTCCCCCACCTCGCGCTCCACCTCCTGGGCGCTACGGCAGGCTGGCCGCCCCGACCGATTGGCGCTGGTGCCTGTGATAGGCTGGCCCAGGGCGCGGATAAGCTCCCGCAGGAGGCGATGGTCGGGCACTCGCACGGCGACGGTGTCGCCACCGCCCAGCGCGGCGCTGTGAAAGGCAGGTGACCGGCGCAGCACCAGCGTCAGCGGCCCCGGCCAGTAGCGCTCAGCAAGCACGCGGGCTAGGGGCGGCACCTCTGCGCCCACGCCCTCGAGGTCGCCGCCGCTGGCCAGGAGCAGCGAGAGGGACTTGCTGGCATCCCTATTCTTAACCGCAAAGATGCGCCCTACTGCCCGCTCGTCGTTGGCGGCTGCCGCCAGGCCATACACGGTGTCCGACGGGTAGGCCACCAGGCCACCGCTTCTGAGCACGGCGATGGCCTCCGCCAGGGCGCCCTCGGCGTCAGCCTTTACGATCCTGGCCATTCCGGTATCTCTGAGTATAGCATTTCGCTCATGGGGCGACGAAATCTGCTAGGGCGCCAACGCCTTTCATTCGATCCTCCTTGACGCCCCTGGCAGCCGATGCTACCCTTGTCCACAAGGAGTGTCCCCCCATGCCCGATGAGCCCAGCCGCCGCATTCGTACCAGCGACGACATCGAGGTCTCCACTTACCTGGAGATCGCCCGCGAGAAGGTCGGTGAGCTGCCCAGCGAGGAGGCCCCCGCCGTCGCGCCCGCCCGCCCGGAGGCCGTCGTCGTCCTTGATTTCGGCTCGCAGTATAGCATGCTTATCGCCCGCCGCGTGCGCGAGTGCCGCGTCTACTGCGAGCTGCTCCCCCACGACGCGCCCTGGGAGAAGGTGGAGCGCCTCAAGCCGAGGGGCTTCATCCTCTCCGGCGGGCCGGCCAGCGTCTACGACCCCGACGCGCCGCTGGCCCCGCCCTACGTCTTCGAGAGCGGCCTGCCGGTGCTCGGCATCTGCTACGGCATGCAGGCCCTGGCCCACCAGCTCGGCGGCCGCGTCGCTCCCGCCGACGTGCGCGAGTACGGCCACGCCGTCATCTACCAGGCCGACCGCGAGGCGCCCATCTTCGCCGGCCTGCCTCCCTCCATGCCCGTCTGGATGAGCCACGGCGACCGTATGGTGGAGCTGCCGCCCGGCTTCCGCTCCCTGGCCTACTCCGACAACTCGCCCGTGGCCGTCATGGGCAACGAGCGCGGCATCATCGGCCTCCAGTTCCACCCGGAGGTGGTCCACACGCCCAACGGCAGGGCCATCCTGGAGAACTTCCTCTATCGCGTCTGCGGCTGCCGCGGCGACTGGACGCCGGGCAACTTCATCGAGGAGAGCCTGCAGCGCATCCGCCGCGAGGTGGGCGACGGCCGTGTGATCTGCGCCCTCTCCGGCGGCGTCGATTCGGCCGTGGCCGCCACGCTCATGCACCGGGCCGTCGGCGACCAACTGATCTGCATCTTCGTGAACAACGGCCTCCTTCGCCGCGAGGAGCCAGAGCGCGTCATCGATACCTTCCGCCGCCACATGCGCATGAACCTGGTCTACGTCGACGCCACCGACCGCTTCCTCGCCCGCCTGGCCGGCGTGGTCAGCCCGGAGGAGAAGCGCCGCATCATCGGCGAGACCTTCATCCGCGTGTTCGAGGAGGAGGCGGACAAGCTGGGCCGGGTGGACTTCATCGCCCAGGGCACCATCTACCCCGACGTCATCGAGTCCGCCGTCGGCTCCGGCGCCGCGGCCAAGATCAAGAGCCACCACAATGTGGGCGGCCTGCCCAAGGAGATGACCTTCACCCTCATCGAGCCGCTGCGCTATCTGTTCAAGGACGAGGTGCGCCAGGTGGGCCTGGCCCTGGGCCTGCCCGAGGAGATGGTCTGTCGCCAGCCCTTCCCCGGGCCCGGCCTGGCCATCCGCATCATCGGCGAGGTGACGCCCGAGAAGCTGGAGATGCTGCGGGCCGCCGACTGGATCGTGATGAACGAGATCAAGAACGCGGGCCTCTACCGCGAGCTGTGGCAGTCGTTTGCCATCCTCACCGACAGCATGAGCGTGGGGGTGATGGGCGACTTCCGCACCTACGGCCACGTGGTGGCCATCCGGGCGGTGACAGCGGAGGACGCCATGACCGCCGACTGGGCCCGCCTGCCCTACGACCTGCTGGCCCGCATCTCCAGCCGCATCGTGAACGAGGTCCCGGGCGTGAACCGCGTGGTCTACGACATCACGTCGAAGCCACCAGGGACGATTGAGTGGGAGTAGGGCGTCGTGGCCCGGAGCACCGGCACACCTAAGAACGGCACCCCACGGTCGCGGCTGTGCTTTGTGATCATGCCCTTTTCCGCCACCCAATCTTGTACGGAGAAGCGGTGGACCTGGATATTCGAGAACCTCCTGAGACCCGCTGTGGAAGGCGCCGGTTTGAACTATGTGTGCTACCGCTCGGCGGCGACACGAGGGAACATAGTAGCCGCCATAGTCGAAGCCCTGCGTGACGCCTACGTGGTCTTGGCGGATCTGACGGACCAGAACCCCAACGTTTTCTACGAACTCGGTGTGCGCCACGCGATGAAGAACCGCACCATCCTGATTGCCCAGCATAAGAGGTTCATTCCGTTTGACCTCCGGCCCTACGCCTACCACGTCTACAACTGGCGCACAGAAAAGGGTCGACAGAACCTCGCCAGGAACCTTCGCGAGCTGTTGGCCGACGTGGACCGGTCTCCAGAGCGGCCTGACAACCCGGTGAGCGACTTCCTGGCAACTGTACGTGGAGTCTTCGTTCCACCGCAGGTCGCCCCCATACCATCCGACGTCGCCCGTGCGTCATCGCGCGCCGCCCGCGTATCACCGAGGGTGGCTCCCGCACGCGACCGCGCCGTCCTCGTCCGTCCAAGGGCTACCGCCGGCCGCCCTGGGCGCGAGATGGTTGTGGCCCAACCCCTTGCCGGAGCTGAGAGCAGGGCCTTCGACGCACTCGACCTCGGGAGAACCCTCGCGAAGAACCGGGATGGCCCTGGTGTGCGCGCGATCGTGGTCGAAACCCGACGCCACTTCTTGCGGCAGTGGCCACGGCTTATAGACGAACTGAACCAGGAAGCTCCGGCGGCTGCTCAAGTACCGACAGACCAAATCTACGAGCACTGTCTGCCTTACATCCAAAAGTTCTCGCCGGATGCCGAGCCTGTTGAGCAGTTTGGGCTGGCGCTCGTCGCGGAGGAGTACGGGGACGGCCTAGCCGAGATGCTGCGTATCCTCGAGAGCTGGATCAGCCTCTCCGAGGAGTACCGCCCTGGCGGATCGTTGAGGGCAGTAAGGGGCGCGCCGGGTCTATTGGCTCTCCGTTGCCTGGCCAACTGGGGAGCCAAGGCCGCAGACGAGATGGGCCTTGACATACTGGGGCTCCTCCTAACGCACCCGTTAACCACCACCGAATCAAGTGGCCAAGCCGCCACCCTCCCTGTCGTCGATCGGCGCGACTTCTTCTGGCCAGAGGGTCTGTTCGGTCGGGCCGACTTGGCGGTGCGTTACCTTCAGGAGGAATCTTGGAGCAACGAGGGGCTGCAGCGCATGTTCGCGTCTCGGCAAGATCACCTCGGCGGGCTTTCGCGTTTCCTCTTCACCGCAGCCCTGATCTACGACGCCAGACATCCAGACGAGTATATGCCTCTCTATCCAGGATTCAAGCTCATACGTGGAAGCTCCGGCGCCGTGCGCGCGTTCGTCTCGAGGGTGCGAGCGGACCCGAAGCTTGTCGGAGCTCTCGCCCAGATGGCCGGCGAGGACGTACCTACGTTCAGGGCCAACTGGCCGGAGAGGCGGAGACGCCTCAACGAGGCACCTCTTGGGGGGCGCCACGACCTGTTCTCAGATTGGGAGCACATCCAGGAGGACATCTAGGGCTGTCGTTGTTGACAACAACAACATTTCCTGGTACCATTTGACCTGCCATGCTCTCCCTCGATGGCATGATCACCGTCGCCGAGGCCGCCCGCCGCCTCGGCCGCTCCCTGGAGCAGGTCCGCCGCTACCTGCGCGAGGGCAAGCTCAAGGGCCAGCGCGTCGGCGGGCAGTGGTTCGTGGAGGAGGCGTCGCTCCCGTTGCGGTATCAGCAGCATCCCCACGGCCCCAGCAGAAGCACTAGAGAGCCAGGTGCAGTCATGGAAGCGACCAAGTTGACCACCGAAGAGATCGAAGCCTTGATCAAACGCGTGAGCGCCAACCGCGAGGCCATCCGGCGCCGTCTGGGCCACGACCTCGATATCGTCGAGCTGCTGAGACGTTCGCGCGAGGGGCACTAGTTGCCGGTCTGCGTAGACGCCAGCGCCGCTCTAGCCTGGCTGCTGCCCCACCAACGGAGCGGCGATGTCAATCGCGCCTGGCTCCGCCTGCTCTCCGGCCGCGAGCAGCTTCTGGCACCACCGCTGTTTCGAGCCGAATGCACCTCGGTTATTCGTGAAGCCGCCTTCGATGGCATCCTGACATCAGCGCAGGCAGAACAGGCAGTGGCCGCCATGGTAGAACTGCCCGTCGAATTGGTGATGGATCGCTCGGTTTACGTGCGCGCTCTCGACCTCGCGACCCGCTTCCAGCAGCGACGGGCGTATGATACACAGTATCTGGCCGCCGCCGAGATCGAGAGGTGTGAGCTCCTTACCCTCGACCGGTCGATGTACCAGCGGGCCGTTGAGCTAGGGATCAGGGCTGAACTTCTGCTGCCATGAACGTCCTTCTTGTCGGCGGCGGCGGGCGCGAGCACGCCATCGCCTGGAAGCTGCGCCAGAGCCCGCGCGTCACCGACCTCTTCGTCGCGCCGGGCAACGCCGGCACCGCGGGCATCGCCGTCAACCTGCCCGTCAAGGCCGCCGACATCGAGGGCATCGTTCGCGCCGCCCGCCAGCACCGCATCGACCTGGTGGTCGTCGGCCCGGAGGACCCCCTGGCCCTGGGCCTGGTCGACCGCCTGGACGCCGAGGGCATCGCCGCCTTCGGGCCGTCCCGGGCCGCCGCCGAGCTCGAGGCCAGCAAGGCCTTCTCCAAGGACCTCTGCCAGCGCTACGGCATCCCCCACGCCCGCGGTGCGTCCTTCACCTCGCGCACCGACGCCCGCGCCTACCTGGAGCGCTGGGAGGGCGTGCCCGTGGTCAAGGCCAGCGGCCTGGCCCTGGGCAAGGGCGCCTTCCTGCGCGACACGAAGGAGGAGGCGCTCCAGGTCATCGACCAGCTCATGGCCGAAGGCCTGCTGGGCGACGCCGGCCGCACAGTGGTCATCGAGGAGCGCCTGGCGGGCCGCGAGGTGAGCGTCTTCGCCTTCACCGACAGCCGGACGGTCGTCCCCATGCTTTCGGCCTGCGACTACAAGCGCGCCTTCGACGGCGACGAAGGGCCGAACACCGGCGGCATGGGCTCCTACTGCCCGCCCCCCTGGTACGACGCCGCCCTGGCCGAGACCGTGCGAACGACCATCCTTGAGCCCACCGTCCGCGCCATGGCCGCCGAGGGCCGGCCCTATCGCGGCGTGCTCTACGGCGGCCTCATGGTCACGGACGACGGACCCAAGGTGCTGGAGTACAACTGTCGCTTCGGCGACCCTGAGACGCAGGTCGTCCTGCCCCTCCTGAAGTCGGACCTGGCGGAGGTCCTGTGGGCCGAGGCCAACGGCCGCCTGCACGAGGTGACGGTGGAGTGGAGCGAGAGCGCCTGCGTGGGCGTGGTGATGGCCTCCGGCGGCTACCCCGACCAGTACCAGACCGGCTATCCTATCGTCGGGCTGGGCAGCGTGGCGGACGCCATCGTCTTCCACGCCGGCACCCGCCTGGGCGAGGACGGCTCGGTGGTGACCAGTGGCGGCCGCGTGCTGACGGTGGCGGCCGTGGGCGCCGAGCTGAACGAGGCGCGGGCGAAGGCCTATCGCAACGTGCAGCGAATCCACTTCACGGGCTGCCACTACCGCAAAGACATCGCCGCGCCGAGCCAGCAGGCGGTGGTGGAGTGATGCGTCCCGTCGCCATCGTCCTCGGCTCCAAGTCCGATGCCGCCGTCATGGAGGAGTGCGGCCGCACCCTCGACCGGCTGGGCATCGAGCACGAGACGCACGTCATCTCCGCCCACCGCTCGCCGGACAAGCTGCGCCACTTCGCCCTCGAAGCCCAGGACGGCGGGGTGCAGGTCATCATCGCCGCCGCCGGCATGGCCGCCGCCCTGCCCGGCGTCCTCGCCGCCTACGCCCCGGCCGTCCCCGTCATCGGCGTGCCCCTGGCCGCCGGCGGCATGGGCGGCCTCGACTCGCTCCTCTCCATCGCCCAGATGCCGCCGGGGGTGCCCGTCGCCTGCATGGCCGTGAACGGCGCCCGCAACGCCGCCCTCTTCGCCGCCCAGATCCTCGCCCTCCAGCGCGAGGATGTCCGCCGGGCCCTGGAAGACTATCGCCGCGAGCTTGGCCAGGCATAGCAGCGGCGGGGCGCCGGCTATCTGACCGTACGTGTCGCCTGCAGATCGAAACCGCCTCCCGCCGCTCGTCCTGAGCCTGTCGAAGGATGAGCGGCCCTCATGGTTCGACGGGCTCACCATGAGCGAGGCCCGAGAGGGGCGCCGCGACGCACCGACCGCAGCCGCCATCACCGGGCCACAGAAAGCCACTACCCTAGGGCCTCCAAGCCGTTGCCCTGGCCCCCGCCGACCCGTAGAATGGCTCATGATTCTGCGGGAGGTGCAACTTGCGACTGCGATTGACTTTGGCCCTAGGTAGTGTGGTGCTGGCGCTCGCCTTGGCGGCCTGCGGCGGCGGCAGCAGCAAAGAAACGGCGACACCCGGCGCCACCGGCACACAAAAGGCGAGCCCGACCGCGGCCAAGACCACGGCGCCCGGCGCCACCTCTACGGCTGCCGCGACCTCTGCGGCCGCCGCGAGCCCGTCGGGGGCTGGCGGTGGAGGGGCAAGCCTGGGCAACGTGCCGGTCTACCCCGGCGCCACGAAGGTGTCGGAGGGCTCTGGCGCGTCTCCCATTGCCGCTGCCCCAGGCGGCGAGGGGCCGGCGATCGGCGACTACTCTAATCTCGCGTGGGCGATATACCAGACTGGCGACTCGGTGGACAAAGTGGCCACCTTCTACAAGGGCAAGATGCCCGATAACGGCTGGACGGAGCAAGGCTGGTTCGACGCATCGGGCGTCTCCTGGGGCGCCTACACCCGCGACAATGGCAACACCGCCGCCTGGATCGCCGCCACCGGCGACGGCCAGACCTCGATCGTTATCGGCACGGGCTCACGCTAGCGCCAAGAAGATAGGCTCCTGACAAGCCGGGGCGCCTAGCGCCATCCCGCGGCTGGCGTTAGCATATCTTGGGGCGGCCCCAGGCTCGGCGCGCGCCCCAGGAGAGTTGCTGCCATGCTGACCCGCCGTTCGTCGGCCAAGCCGGTGGAGATGCTGCCCGGCGTCGTGCGCCGTACCCTGAACGCCGGCGACCGCACCATGCTCGTCGAGGTGACTCTTGCCCAGGGCGCGCTGGTGCCCCTCCATACTCATCCCCATGAGCAGATCGGCTACCTGGCCAGCGGCCGCCTCCTGTTCGAGGTCGGCGACGAGCGGCGCGAGCTCACTGCCGGCGATTCCTGGCTGGTGCCGTCCGACACCCCCCACCAGGTGACCGCCCTCGAGCCCTCGGTGGCCATCGATGTCTTCTCGCCGCCGCGGGAGGAATACCGCACGTGATCGCCCCGCGCAGGGCTGCGCAGGAGTATCGCTAGATGATCGAGCGCTATACCCGGCCGGAGATGGGGCGCATCTGGTCGCCCCAGAACAAGACCCAGAAGTGGCTGGACGTGGAGATCGCCGTCTGCGAGGCCTGGGCCGACCAGGGCGTCGTTCCCCGCGAGGCCATCGCCAAGATCCGCCGCGCCTCCTTCGACCTGGAGCGCATGGCCGAATACGAGCGGGAGACCCACCACGATATGACCGCTTTCCTCCGTTCCGTGGCCGACAGCCTGGGCGAGGAGGCGCGTTTCGTCCACCTAGGCCTCACCTCCTACGACATCGAGGACACCGCCCTCGGCCTGCTCCTGAACGAGGCGGCAGAGGTGCTGGAGCGGGACGTGGCCGGACTTACGGCCGTCCTGGAGCAGCGGGCCGTGGAGCACAAGGACACCCTGATGATGGGCCGCACCCACGGCGTCCACGCCGAGCCCACCACCTTCGGCCTGAAGCTGGCCGTGTGGGTGGACGAGATGCGCCGCCAGGCCCACCGCCTGGCCGAGGCCAAGCAGGGCATCGCCGTAGGGAAGATCAGCGGCGCCGTGGGCACCCACGCCACCGTCCCGCCGGCGGTGGAGGAGGCCGTCTGCCGCCGCCTGGGGCTGGCCGTGGCCCCTTTGAGCAACCAGATCGTCCAGCGCGACCGCCACGCCTACTTCATCGCCACCCTGGCCATCATCGCCGCCTCGCTGGAGAAGTTCGCGACGGAGATCCGCCACCTCCAGCGCACGGAGGTGACCGAGGTGGCCGAGCCTTTCGCCGCCGGCCAAACCGGCTCGTCGGCCATGCCCCACAAACGCAACCCCGAGAAGTGCGAGCGCGTCGCCGGCCTCGCCCGCCTAATGCGCGGCTACGCCGTCACCGCCTTGGAGAACGTGGCCCTCTGGCACGAGCGCGACCTCAGCAACTCGGCGCCGGAGCGGGTCATCCTGCCCGACTCCTGCATCATCCTGGACTACATGCTCGACATGTTCACCCTCATCATGCGCGGCCTGGAGGTCTATCCAGACCGGATGCGCGAGAACATCGAGGCCGGCCAGGGGGTGGTCTTCTCCCAGAGGGTGCTCCTGGCGCTCATCGACAAAGGGCTGGCCCGCGAGCGAGCGTACAAGCTCTCGCAGCGCAATGCCCTGACCGCCTGGCGCGAGCGGCGGCCGTTCCTCGACCTGCTGGCCGCCGACCAGGAGGTCACGGCCCACCTCTCGCGGGACGAGCTGGCCTCGCTGTTCGACTATGGATACTACACGCGGTACGTGGACGAGAGCTTCCGCCGGTTGGGGCTGTCGTAGAGGGAAAAGCTGATGGGACAATTGACGGCGCGCCCGCGCCTGCCTCTCAGAGAGTTCGTGTATGTCAACCGGGAAAAGGTGGAGGACTTCTTGTCCGCCCTGGTTGGCGGGCTACCGTCCGGGAGGAGGCGAGCACGCAAGAGTACGTCGCCAAGTGTAGACGCAAGCTTGGATGTGAAGATTGCGGGCGCCAAGAGGAGGGGCGGCGCGACCGAGCTGTCATGGGAAGAAATGCAGAGCGCGACCCACGCCTCGCTATTCGAATCATTGCACCAAACGCTCCTTGAAAACGAGATGCTGCAATGCCCCGGCGAACGTGGCGCATCGTGGGACGATCTTGAGCGTGGCGACTTCATGGAGGTCGAATGCGCGCTCGACCTATCCGGGCTCGAAAGACTCTTCGATTTCATCCGTCGACTCCACCGCTTCATGTCGGTGCTTTCACCCGAGCAGGTCCAGGATCCTCAATGGCAGCAGGTGGTTCAATATCTTGACTTCCTGGATCAAGAGCACGACTCATACAACGTCCGCCTCACTCCCGTGGCGCAGCCAAAGGGTTGGACGCTGGTTAGCAGCTTGGCAAAACGGCATCTGCGCGGCGGAAAAGCCGAGATATCCGATCGCTACACCGTGCTAGGACGCATCCAACGAAAGCTCCAACCTGGCGCAACGATGGAGCTGTTCAGCTTTGTTCCCGAGGGATATCGACTGACCACGCAGCAGCTTCGGGAGTTCCTGCGGTTCTTCAGGGACATGCCTCCGCAGCTAGGCAAACCACCAACTATGGATGATCTGAGAGTACAGTACCCGGCGATGATGGTGACGGCGATCGCCATCTACCGATGAGATACGAGCCCTGGGTGATGAACCCCCACACCGAACCCCATCCCGAGGCCGCCGCCCTGCTGACCATCGATGTGCAGCGCGACTTCGCGCTGGCCGGCGCCCCCTTGGAGATCGCCGGCACTCTTGAGATCGCGCCTCGCATCCGCCGCCTGCTGGACGCCTTCCGCGCTGCCGGCCGGCCCATCGTGCACGTTGTGCGGCTGTACAAGGAGGACGGGAGCAACGTCGACCTCGTGCGGCGGGCTGCTGTCGAGGGCGGCCTGCGCATGGTGGCGCCCGGCTCCGACGGCGCCGAGCTGCTCGACGAACTGAAGCACGATCCTTCCCTCCGCCTGGACGCCGACCTCCTGCTGCGGGGCCAGCTCCAGCGCCTGGCGGAGAACGAGTTCGTCATGTACAAGCCGCGCTGGGGCGCCTTCTACGGCACACCCCTGGAGGCCTTCCTCCGCGAACGAGGCATCGATACGCTGGTCGTGGCCGGGTGCAACTTCCCCAACTGCCCGCGCACCACCATCTACGAGGCCAGCGAGCGCGATTTCCGCATCGTGGCCTTGGTCGACGCCATCTCCGGCGCCTACGACCGCGGCGTCGAGGAACTGCGGAACATCGGCGTGCTGGCCCTGACCACCGACGATTGCCTGGCCTGGCTTGCCGGCGAGCGCCTTTCGGGTCAGAAGGGAAGGACGCAGCCATGACCGTTCTCGTGGAAACCGCCCTCCCCAGCGCGCCCTTGTTCCATCGCGGGAAGGTGCGCGACACGTACGACCTCGGCGACCACCTCCTCATGGTGGCCACCGACCGCATCTCCGCCTTCGATGTGGTCCTGCCCAACGGCGTCGCGGACAAGGGGGCCGTGCTCACCCAGCTCTCCGCCTTCTGGTTCGACCTCACCGGCGATGTCGTGCCCAACCACCTGCTCCGCCTGGTGGACAGCGTGGAGATAGAGGGCGTGCCCTTCCCCATCCCGCCGGAGCTCCTGGGCCGCTCGATGCTGGTGCGCAAGGCGCGCCGGGTGGACGTGGAGTGCGTGGCTCGCGGCTATCTGTCCGGCTCCGCCTGGCAGGAGTACCGCGAGACGGGCAAGGTCTGTGGCATCCGCCTGCCCGCGGGCCTGCGGGAGAGCGAGGAACTGCCGGAGCCCATCTTCACGCCTTCCACCAAGGCCGCCACCGGCCACGACATCAACATCTCGTTCGAGGAGACGGTCGAGCTGCTGGGCGCCAAGGCGGCCGACGTGCTCCGCATCCGCACGCTGGCCGTTTATCGCTTCGCCCGCGACTACGCCCGCGAACGGGGGATCATCATCGCCGATACGAAGCTGGAGTTCGGCTGGCTGGGAGACGAGCTCATCCTCATCGATGAGTTGTGCACGCCCGACTCCAGCCGCTTCTGGCCCGCCGACGGCTACCGGCCCGGCCGGACCCAGCCCAGCTTCGATAAGCAGTTTGTGCGGGACTGGCTCATCGCTTCCGGCTGGAACAAAGAGCCGCCGCCGCCGGAGCTGCCGCCGGACGTGGTGGTCGGCACGGCCGAGAAGTACCGCGAGGCCTTCCGGCGCCTCACGGGCCGCGAGCTATGGCGGCCCTCGTGAAGCCACGGACGCGCTTCCTGCTTCTCGCCGCGGGGCTCATCGCCGTCGCCTTGCTCCTGGCCTCATGCGGCGGTGGAGGAGCGGCGCCGGCACCGCCGGCCGCCACGGCCACGCCTCTGCCCGCAGGCGTCTGGGTGCGCTTGTGGCAGGTCGATGCCGTGTGGGAGCAGATCGCCGCCGCCACCACCCTGGTCAAGCCCATCCTCCGTCCCAGCTACCTGCCACCCGGGCTCATCGAGGTGCAGCGAGTGGACCCCAGCGAGCCGCTACGCTTCTCCATCGTCTATGCGGACGCCAGCCACGAGAAGTGGCTCTCGCTGACGGCCGGTGTCGTCGGCAAGACCGCCCTTGCGGGCCCCGACAGCCAGCAGGAGGAAGTGGTCATCAGACATACCTACGCCACCTACCAGCTCTTCAACAAGGCGAATCCGACCGGCGACACCTGGCTCCTCTGGCAGGAGCCGGGGCGATGGGGCGCCCCGGGCGACCCGAACCTGCCCAACCTTGACCACGTGCCGTACTTCATCAGTTCCCGCGGCTTCTCCAAGGACGACCTGATGAAAGTGGCCGATTCTCTTCAGCCAGTTCAGCCAGTGGGGGGATGACCATGTTCCTTGCTCGCGTCTACGTCACCCTGAAGCCCACCGTCGCCGACCCCCAGGGCCTGACCATCCGCGGCGGCCTGCACTCGCTCGGGTTCGCCGAGGTGGAGAGCGTCCGAGCCGGGAAGTACATGGAGATTCGCCTGCGGGCGACGGACCGCGCTCAGGCCGAGCGGCAGGTGGCGGAGATGTGCCGCCTCCTCCTGGCCAACCCCGTCATCGAGGACTACCGCTTCGCGTTGGAGGAGACAGCCTAGCCCGAACGGCGCCGCTCACCCTGAGCATGTCGAAGGGTGGGCGGTCTTGACCCCTAGCCTTCTAGCGTCCCTTTGGTGCTGGGCACCTCGCCCGTGATCCGCGGATCGACGCGCACGGCGTCGCCCAGGGCGCGGGCCACCGCCTTGAAGGCGGCTTCCGCCTTGTGGTGGTCGTTCGTCCCCGCCGTCACCTGCACGTGCAGGTTGAACCGCCCCTCGATGGCGAAGGCCGCCAGCAGGTGGCCGATCATCTCCGTGGGCAACTGGCCTATCCTGTCGCTGCCGAAGGCCATGTCCACCGCGGCGTAGCCGCGGCCCCCCAGGTCCACCGCCACTACCGCCAGTGCTTCGTCCAGGGGCACCATCGCGTGGGCCATCCGCACGATGCCCTGCCGCTCGCCCAGCGCCTCTGACAAGGCCCGCCCCAGGCAGATCCCGATGTCCTCGATCAGGTGGTGCGGGTCCCGCTCGGTGTCGCCGCTGGCTTTGAGTGTTATGTCGAATAGCCCGTGGCGTGGTAGTTGCTCCAGTAGGTGGTCCAGCATGCCGATCGACGTGGCGATCTCGCTGCGGCCCCCGCCATCCAGGTTCACCTCCACCGCCACCTGCGTCTCCTTGGTCTCGCGGCGAATGCTGCCGATTCGTTCGGGGGGCAAGGCTCCCTCCTACCCTGCCGGCAGGCAGATGTCTCGCAGGACGGCCAGCAGCCGCTGGCTGTCCTCCGGCCGGCCCACGCTGATACGGATGCAGTCCCTGACCATGGGCTCGTCAAAGTAGCGCACGAAGATGCCCTGCCGCCGCAGGCGGCGCCAGACATCGCGGGCGTCCAGGCTTTCGATCCTACAGAGGATAAAGTTAGCCTCCGACGGGAATGGGCGCAGCCCCGGGATGGCCGCCAGCCCCGCCAACAGCCGCTCTCGCTCCTGCACGATGAGCCCCACGCGCTGCCGCAACACCGCCACATCCGCCAACGAGGCCAGCACCGCCAGCTGGGCGGCCACGCTGACGTTGTACGGCATCTTGACCTTGCTCAGGAGCTCAGCCACCGCCGCCGGGAAGATTCCGTAGCCGGCGCGCAGTCCGGCCAGGCCCGCCCACTTGCTGAAGGTGCGCAACACGGCCAGATTCTCGCGCCGGGGCACCAACTCAACGAAGCTCCGGCCGGCGAACTCGGCGTAGGCCTCATCCACAACGACCAGCGCGCCGCTGGAAAGCAGTTCTTCCAGCTCGTCGGCCGGGATGGCGTTGCCGCTGGGGTTGTTGGGCGAGGCCAGGAAGATCAGCTTCGCCCCCTGGCTGGCCGCGCGCAACGCCGGCAGGTCCAGCCCGAAGTCCTGCCGCCGCGGCACCTCGACGATACGCCCGCCCCACACCTGCGTGGCGAAGCTGTACACGCCGAAGGTAGGCACGGCGGTTACCGCCACGTCCCCCGGCGACAGGAACAGACGCGGGATGAGCTCCAGCAGCTCGTCGCTGCCGTTGCCCACCACGATGTGCTCGGCGCCGACGCCCAGGTAGTCCGCCAGCGCCTCTCGCACCCGCCGTTGCTGGGGGTCGGGGTAGATGTGGTAGAGGTCGAAGTCCGCCAACGCCTCCTTCACCCGCGGCGAGGGGCCGTAGGGGTTCTCGTTGCCATCCAGCTTCAGCACCTGCTCCGACGGGATGCCCAGCTCCTCGGCCAGCACGTCTATCGGCTGGATGGGCTCGTAGCCCAGCAGAGCCAGGAGCTCCGGCCGCACCAGACGGGTGACGTCGCCGCTCGCCTTCGTGCTGTCCATGCGCTATGCCTCCAACCGCCGCTCGATGGCGCGGGCGTGGGCCGTCAGGCCCTCGGCGCGGGCGATGGCCGCCGCCGGCGGGCCGAGCTCGGCCAGCGCGTCCGCATCCAATGACACGATGCTGGTGACCTTCAGGAAGTCGTGCACTCCCAGCGACGAGGCGAAGCGAGCGCTGCCGCCGGTGGGCATTACGTGGCTGGGGCCGGCGGTGTAGTCGCCGATGGCCTCCGCCGAGAGGCTACCCACGAACACCGAGCCGGCGTTAATCACCCGCTCGGCCCAGCGGGCGGCGTCCCGCACCTCCAGGCAGAGGTGTTCGGGCGCGTACTCGTTGGCCAGGGCCAGCGCCTCCTTCAGCGAGGCGACGATGACTGTCAGGCCGTTGGTCTCCAGGGCCGCGCGGGCCATCTCCGCTCGCTCCAGCGTAGCCAGCTGGCTCTCCACCTGAGCCAGCGTCGCTTGGGCCAGCGCCTCCGAGTCCGTAACGAGGATCGGGCTGGCGAGAGCGTCGTGCTCGGCCTGGGCCAGCAGGTCGGCGGCGCAGAGAGCGGCGTCGGCGTGCTGATCGGCCACCACCACCGTCTCCGTCGGCCCGAAGAACCCGTCGATGCCCACCAGGCCGTGCACCGCTTTCTTGGCCAGCGTGACGAAGACGTTGCCCGGCCCGCAGATCTTGTCCACCCGCGGGATGCTCTCCGTGCCGAAGGCCAGGGCGGCGATGCCCTGGGCACCGCCCGCCCGAAACACGCCGTCCACGCCGGCGATCTGAGCGGCGGCCAGCTTCAGCGGCGACACGCTGCCGTCGTCGGCGGCAGGCGTCGCCATGTACAGCTCGCGGACGCCGGCCACCCGCGCCGGGATGGCCGTCATGAGCACCGACGACGGGTAGACAGCGCGCGTGCCCGGCACGTAGATGCCCACGCGCTCGAGCGGCCGCACCCGCTGGCCGAACGGCCCTTCCTCGAAGCTGGACGCGGCGTGGCGAAGCTGCGCCTCGTGGAAGGCGCGGATGCGGTCGGCCGCGAACCGAAGGGCCGCCAGCACGTCAGCGTCCACCTTTTGGTCCGCGCCCGCTATCTCCTCCCGCGACACCACCAGGGGAACAGACGGCGGCACCCCGTCGATCGCCTCGTCGTAGCGGCGAACGGCGGCGTCGCCGCCGTCGCGCACGTCGGCCAGTATGCGGTCCACGACCGCCTGAGCATCCAGCTCCGCGCCGAAGACGCGCCTGATCTGCTGACGGACACCTGCCGGCAGCTCCACGTCCGCCGGCGCGCGCCGGCGGGCCAGCAGTCGCCGCCCTTCGTCGATGCCGCGCACCAGCCTCAATCCAGGTACCTCCGGATGACCTCACGCGCGTCCTTGACCGAGCTCTCGAGGAAGGCCTGAATGCGCTCGCGGGTCAGGTAAGCCGTAGCCTCGTTCAGCAGGTCGGGAAGGGTCTTCATGAACTCGGCGTAGTCGTCGGCGCCGTCCACGCCCGCCGCCCGCAGCGCGCGCCCGCCCAGGTAGCGAAAGCGCTCCCAGTCCGGCGGCTGGTTCACCGCCTCGACGGTCAGCGCCCGCCAGCGGCTGATGGTGTCCTTATCGATGAAACCCACCTCCACCTCCAGGGCGGTGCGGGCCAGCTCCTTCACGACGTGGGCCACCGCCTCCCGGTCGGCGCGCGTCTGGCGGTCGAGCTCGTACTGGATGGCGCGGTCCATGATGTTGGCCCGCACGTCGCCGCCCTGCGGCGACGACGGCCCGAAGAAGGGGCGATAGATGTCGTTGATCCAGATCTCGTCCATCACCAGGTGGGAGAGGTAGCCGGCCACGAAGGCCGCCGTGGCGGGGTTCAGGCCGGACGGCCGGGCCAGACAAGGGAACGTCTTGAACATCGCATCGACGCCGTCCTGCCGGTCGAAGTTGTGCAGGTCGAAGAAGTGGGTGCGCTCCCGCTCCCACCGGGTCAGGATGCGGATGTCAGGGGCAGTCGAGCCCAGGTAGAAGCTGCCCGGATCGGCGTCCAGGAGACGGTGGCACAGCTCGCCGGCCACGCGTTTGGCGACGACGGTGTGGAGGGTCAGCGGCGGCATCGTATGGATCCCAAGCCTTCCAACGCCATTCTATCACCCGTCGGAGGCACGCCGGCCCGCTGCCTCTCGGAAGCGCTCGATGAGCTGGGCCAGGAGCTCCCCCTTCCGCCCCGACGCCTCTCGCCGGCCGACCAGGAGACAGGTGGTGGAGCGAAGGAAGCGGTCGATGGCCTTCAGGTTGTTCTCCTCCAACGTGCGGCCCGTCTGGACCCCTTCGATGAGCAGATCCGCGTCTTCGGGAACGAAGCCCTCCGACGCGCCGCCGATTGGTATGACCTGATAGCGCCAGAAGTGGTTCGTGCGGGCGTAGTTGTCGGCGATGGCTGGAAACTCCGAGGCCACGCGAATGGAGGCGATGCCCTCGGCTCGCCAGATGGCCATGGCCTGGGCCAGGCCCTCCGCGGGTAGGTCGCGGCTCACCACCGCCGACAGGTCGAACTGGCCGCCGCCCAGGTCCACCGCCTCGTCCACCGGGCTCGCCGGGAAGCGGAGGCGATGCTCCAGCAGGCAGTCGCGCCCGCTAATGGCCAGGTCGAAGTTGCCCAGGGCCACCTGCTGAGGCATGTCGTGGGGCCGGATGACCTTAGCCTCCAGCCCGGCGACAGGGCTTGCTGGCCGGCGCACCTGCCGATCCTCGTCGTACCCCGCGAAGGCGAGGCCAGCGGCTCGCAGGATGGCCACAACGTTCGCCTGCTGGTGGCCGTCGGGCAGGGCCAGGCGCACTCGATCCGGAGTAGGACGGAGCGCCGGCGCCGGCCGAGCCGCCGCCAGCGGCGCCGCCGGCAGCTCCAGGCGAGCGCCGCCGTCGGCGGGCCCCGCCACGGCCATGAGCGGCCCCAGGAGGGCGCTCAGGTCCTTCTCCTGGAGGCTGCGCCGGTGGGCGATGAGCCAGGGCGGGCCCACCAGGAGGCGATGCAGCGGCGCCAGCCCCTGGCCCGCCAGCTCCTCCATGCTGCCAGCGCTCACCACCGCCAGGTCGGCGTCCTCGGATGGGTAGGCCTCGGCGGCACCCCACACCGGGAAGACACGATAGGCGGGCAGCCGGGCAGCCAGAGCGAAGGCCTCGGCCAGGTCAGGGAACTCGCTCACCAGGCGCAGGCCGCGACGACCGGCCAGTTCGGCCAGGCTCGGCGGGCCCTGACTCGTCGCGGCCGCCGCCACGTACAGCCCGGTGGGCGGCAAAGGCAGCGGCCGCAGCAGGACCAGCGCCTGGCTGGGGTAGCGCACCAGCTGCTCCTCCACCCAGGCCAGGCCGCAGATGCCGACGTCGTAGTTGCCGAGCGCGATCTGGATAGGGATGTCTCTCTCTCGGAACACCCGAAGGGCCACACCGTCCCGACCGGTCAGCCTGGGCCGGTAGGAGCGTGAGCCATCGCTGTAGCCGGACACGACCAGGCCCGCCCGAGCCAGGAGCGCATCGGCGGCGCCGGCGAGCCCGCCGCCCGGGAGGGCCAGCTTAAGGGGCACCGGCCATCGCCTCCAGGGCGGCCACCAGCCCGTCGACGTCGGCGAAGAGGCGACGGCGCCGGCTGGAGCCCGTGCGCAGCGCGAAGACCACGCCCTCGCCCTTGAGCTCCACAGTCACCCTCCAGCGGCAGGCCGGCGACGGATTGGCCGCCAGGGCCACCTCCGCCCTCAGGCCCGCCCGACGGAGCGCATCGGCGGCGGCGAAGGCGGCGGCCAGCACGGCCGGGCGCTGCGACGTGGGTTGAAGCGTGACGTCCTCGGCGGGCAGCGCCACTTGCTGCGCCGACACGAGGGCGGCGAGCCCGTCCGCGTCCAGGGCAAAGCCGGAGGCAGGCAGGCTGGGCCCACTTACGAGGGCGATGAGCCCATCGTAGCGGCCGCCGCCGCCTACAACCTCGCCGCCAGCAGCGAACTGGAACACGGGGCCCGTATAGTATTCGAAGCTGCCCACCGCCGCGGTGGCCACGCGGCAGGGCACGCCCAGACCGGCCAGGACTTCCACGACTGCCGTCAGTTCCTCCAGAGGCGACGCCAGGGCCGGCATCGCCGCGGCGAAGGTGCTGCGCATGTTGGCCAGATAGGCCGTACCACTGCCCTCACCCTCGAGCAGCAGACGTAGAGGCGCCCCCAGGTCGGGCAACCGCCCCTCCAGCTCGCCCACCACCGACGGATCGCCATCCAGGATGCGGTCGTACGTGCGCACCTGCTCGGCTGGCTCCAGGCCTGCCTGGGCGAGGACCGCCCGCACGACGCCAGGATGCGACAGACGCACCTCCACCGGCGCCAGCTCCAGGCGCTCCAGCACCTGCCGGCCCAACAGGATGAGCTCTGCATCGCCGCGGGGTTGGGTATCGCCCAGGAGCTCCACGCCGCACTGCCAGCCCTCGCGGGGCTCGTCGCCGGCGGCGAAACGGAAGACATTCTGAACGTAGAACAGCTTGGCCAGCCTCTGGCCCCGCATCTGCTCGACGAACAGGCGCGCCGTGCCGATGGTCGCTTCGGGGCGCAGGACCACGCGCTCACCGCTCCAACCGTCCCAGTCCAGGAAGGAGTAGACGCGGCCCAGCATGTGGGGCGACAGGGTTCCGGCGGCGGTGAACAGATGCAGGTGCTCGATGGTAGGCGTGCGCACCTCGCCGTAGCCCCAGGCCAGGCACACGTCGCGGAAGGCCACCTCCACGCGGCGAAAGCGGGCCATGTCGGCAGGCAGCAGGTCGCGCATGCCGCGGCAGCGTTGGGATTCTTCGGACACAGGCAAACCTTTCGTACCGGGAGTTGGCCTAATTCTACCTCAGGCCTCTCGCCCGTTCAACGCGAGCGGTGCTTCATGGCGCCGATGTAGGGGCAAGGCTTGCCTGCCCGCCCTATGGGCGCAGCGAGCAGCGCCCCTACCGGTCGTTGCCCATAGGCCACAGGCGCGGCTGCGAGTATAATTAGGTAGACGCTCCATGACGCGCAGGTTCTTCGGGCGAAAGCACAGGCTGCCTGTGATTGGCAGTCTGGCACTGATCTTGGGTGTGCTGGTGCTGGCGGCTGCCGCCTGCGGCCCTGGCGGCACGCCCGGCGCTGTCCACATCCTGACCACCAACGGCGATGTCAACCCGGTGATGGAGCGCTACATCGACCGCGGGATCGACAACGCGGAGAGTCACCAGGCCGACGCCGTGGTCATTCGACTGGATACCCCCGGCGGTCTCTCCACCTCGATGGAGAGCATCGTCCAGCGCATCCTGGCGGCCAAGGTGCCGGTCATCGTCTACGTCTGGCCGGCCGGCGGTCGGGCCGCCTCGGCCGGGACCTTCATCACCATGGCGGCCAACGTGGCGGCCATGGCCCCCAGCACCCGGATCGGCGCAGCCCATCCGGTGGGAGCCGGCGGCGAGGACATCACCGGCACCTTAGGCGACAAGGTGACCAACGACGCCGTCGCCCTGATCAGGGGCATCGCCACCCAGCGCGGCCGGAACGCCGACTGGGCCGAGCAGGCGGTGCGGCAGAGCGTCTCAATCACTCAGGACCAGGCAGTGCAGATGAACGTCGTCGACCTGGTCGCCAACGACCTGCCATCGCTGTTGACCGCCGTCGACGGCCGCACGGTGCAGGTCGCCCAGGGAGAAGCCGTCCTTCACACCCAGAACGCGCCGCTCGTCTACAACGACATGAACGTGGCGGAGAACTTCCTGGACCTCATCAGCGACCCCAACATCACCTTCCTGCTCCTGAGCCTGGGCTCGCTCGCCCTCATCTTCGAGTTCGTGGCGCCCGGCCACATCTTCCCGGGCGTGTTCGGGGCCATCGCCCTGATCATGGCCTTCTTCTCGCTGAGCGTGCTGCCCTTCAACTGGGCGGGCCTGGCGCTGATCCTGGTGGCCTTCGTCCTCTTTGGCCTCGAGCTGTTCATCACGAGCCACGGCATCTTAGGAATCGGGGGCATCGTCGCCCTGATCCTGGGTGGGCTGCTGCTCACCGCCGGCAACCCGCCGGGGCTCCAGGTATCGAAGTGGCTAATCTTCGGCCTGGCAGCGGCTGTCGGCCTGTTCTTCCTGTTTGTGGTAACCTCCATCATACGGGCGCGCCGCCAGCCGGCCACAGTGACCATCAGCCTCGTTGGCCGCCAAGCGGTGGCCCGTTCGCCCCTCGACCCGACGGGTATGGTGTTCATCAACGGCGAGTACTGGACGGCCACCGTGGAGGACGGGCGCGTGGAGCCGGGCGAGCGAGTGGTGGTCACCGGCATGCATGGCCTTAGGCTCACAGTGAGCAAAGAGAAAGGAGTCGGCGATGGCTAAGGGCGAGGTGGTGGAAAGCAACGTCGTCGCTAGAATTCTTACCGTTCTCGGCTACATTCTCCTGATTCCGCTCTTCCCCCTGGCGGTGAAGATCGTCCAGGAGTACGAACGAGGTGTCATCTTCCGCCTGGGCCGTCTCCAGGGCGCCAAGGGGCCGGGCCTGTTCATCATCCTGCCCATCGTGGACCGGATGGTGAAGATGGACCTGCGCGTGTTGACCCTGGACGTGCCCAGCCAGGAGATCATCACCCGCGACAACGTGACGGTGAAGGTGGACGCCGTGATCTACTTCCGGGTGGTCAATCCCGAGGACGCCGTGGTGAAGGTGGAGAACTACTTTCGGGCCACCGCCCTCATCGCCCAGACCACGCTACGCAGTACCATCGGCCAGTCGGAGCTGGACACACTTCTGGCCCACCGCGATGAGATCAACCAGCGCCTCCAGATAGCTATCGACGAGGCCACCGAGCCCTGGGGCATCAAGGTGAGCATGGTTGAGGTGCGAGATGTGCTGCTGGCGCCGGAGATGGTGCGTTCCATGGCCGCCCAGGCAGAGGCCGAGCGGATGCGGCGGGCCAAGGTCATCCACGCCGAGGGCGAGTACCAGGCCTCCGAGAAGTTGGCGGAGGCTGGCCGCATCATCGCCGCTTCGCCGGGAACCCTCCAGCTCCGCTACCTCCAGACCCTGACGGAGATCGCCAGCGAGCGCAACAGCACGATCCTCTTCCCGTTCCCGATCGACCTTATCCAGAGCTTCCTGGCTGCCCGCGCCCTCCCGCAGCCAGCCAGCCCGCCACCCTCGCGCGACAAGACCTAGGTCGAACGGCGGAGCGTGGGGCGCCTGCCGGTCAGCGAGCGCCCCGCCCTCCCCAGGCGGGGTGTGTTGCCGAGCCTCGCCTGAAGGCGGGGGCATCGCGTTCGTCTTCTCATGCCCCCGCCTTCAGGCTGGCGTGCCCGCGCAAAGCTGCGAAGCAAGACCGCCGCTAGCCCCGCAGCGTCACGTCGCCGGCAGCGATGGCCACCCGGCTGCCGTCGGCGCGCCGCACGACGAGGCTGCCGTCGGCGTCCACGTCCTCGGCCAACCCCTCTTCCACCACTTGCCCGCAGGTGACCCGCACCTGACGCCCCAGCGTCTCCAGCCGGGCCCGCCACTCGTCCAGCACCGGCTGGCCGACCCGCGCCGCCAGGTACAACCCCTCCAGTTCGTTCAGGATGGCCGCCGCCAGCGCCTCCCGCGAGACCTCGCCGCCCGCCTCCGCCGCTGCGCTGGTGGCCGAAGCGGCGATCTCGGGGTAGGCCGACATGTCGGCATTGACGTTGACGCCGATGCCCACCAGCACGTAGCTCACCACCGGGCCCACCAGCTCCGACTCGAGGAGAATGCCGCAGATCTTGCGCCCGCCCACCAGCACGTCGTTGGGCCACTTGAGCCCCGTGCTCACGCCCGCCACTCGCTCCAGGCCACGGGCCACCGCCAAGGCCGCGATGATAGGCAGCGCCCGTCCACCTGAGGCGGACCCCGACGACGGCCGGAGGATGACGGTGAGATACAGCCCTCCCCTCGGCGAGAGGAAGGACCGGCCCAGGCGGCCGCGCCCCGCCGTCTGGCGGCCGCCGAGCACCACCGTCCCCTCCGGCGCTCCGGTCCGCGCGAGCCGGCGGGCCAGGTCCTGCGTAGAGCCCAGCACGGCCCGGTATTCCAGGCGCCGGCCAAAGAAGCGGGTGGTCAACCCTTCCTCGAGCAGCTTCAGGGAGAAGCGGGCAGTCATGGCAACAACACGATAGCAAAGAGGCCAGCCTTGCGGCTGGCCTCTTTGTGCTAGGCCTTCGGGCCTAGCCCGCCATCACCTCCAAGGAGTGGCGGTGCGGCTGGACAGCCCGAAAGCCGTCGCTACTATTATCGTCCATCCGCATCACCTCCTTTCCTACGTTCGATGCTAACAGGCGACCCCCCAAGGCGTCAAGGACTGTTAATCCACAACAGTAGAGCCGCTCGTGGTGAGCCCGTCGAACCAAGAGCGGCCGCTCCCCCTTCGACATGCTCAGGACGGGTGGCCCGAAAGCATCCCCCGCAACAGCTCTTCCGCCACCTGCCGCTCGTCCCAGCGGATCACTTCCGGGCCGATGGTGATCGACCGCTCGTGGCCTTTGCCGGCCAGCAGAACCACATCGCCCTCCACCGCCATGGCGAAGGCGTGGGCGATGGCCTCGCGCCGGTCGGGGATGGCCACGAAGTGGTGCCCCTCGTGGCGGCCGGCCTCTCTCAGACCCTGGACGATCTCGGCGATGATGGCGTCGGGGTCCTCGGCGAAGGGGTTGTCATTGGTGACGATTGTGAAGTCGGCCAGCTGGCCCGCCGCCAGACCCATGCCCGCGCGGCGGGGCCGCTCCCGCTCGCCGATGCAGCCGAACACAGTGATGAGCCGCCCCCGGCAGCGCTGGCGTAGGAACGCCAGCACCCGCCGCAGCGCCTCGGGGGCGTGCGCGAAGTCGACCACCACCGTGAACGGCTGCCCCTCGTCGACGCGCTCCAGGCGGCCCGGCACGCCAGGAAAGGACGCTATCCCCCGGGCGATGTCGGCCAGAGCCATCCCCTGGGATACGGCGACAGCCGCCGCCGCCAACGCGTTGTAGACGTTGAAGTCGCCCCCCTGGCCCAGCGTCACTTCTTCTTCCCCGGCCGCGGTCGCCAGGCGGAAGCGTGAGCCCCAGTCGGTCGACGCAATCCTCGTAGCTCGCACGTCGGCCGGCCGCTCGATCCCGTAAGCGAGCACGCGGGCCCGAGTCAGGCCGCGGAAGTAGTCCGATGCCGGGTCGTCGGCGTTGAGCACCGCCACCTTCTCCGCGCCCGCCTTGCTCGCGGACTCGTCCAGCATAGCGAAGAGCCGCCCCTTGGCCGCTGCGTACTCCTCCCGCGAGCGGTGGAAGTCCAGGTGGTCGGCGGTGACGTTGGTCATGACCGCCACGTCGTACTCGCAGCCGTCCAGGCGGCGGAGGGCCAGGCCGTGGGAGGAGGACTCCAGCACGGCGTACTCGGCGCCGGTGGCCACTATCTCCGCCAGGAGGGCCTGCACCTCCGGCGCCTCGGGCGTAGTGAAGCGCGATTCGTTGGGCCAGGTGCGGTCGCCCGCCTTGCAGAGGACGGTGCTTAGCAGACCGCTGCGGTGGCCGGCCGTCTCCAGGAGATGGCTCACCAGGTGGACGACGGTCGTCTTGCCGTCGGTGCCAGTGACGCCCACGACTCGCAGCCGGCGACCGGGGTGCCCGTAGAAGGCGGCGGCCAGGGCGGCCAGGCCCAGCCGCGTGTCCGGCACCACCACCGCCGAGAGGCCCTGCTCCCCCACGACCGCCTGCCATCTGTCGGGCCGGTCGGCCTGGACGGCCACGGCGACAGCGCCGGCGGCGGCCGCCTCGCCGATGTGATGGTGGCCGTCGGTGCGGAAGCCGGGCACCGCCACGAACAGGGCGCCGGGGCGGACGCCGCGTGAATCGTAGCAGATGGCGGAGACCTCCACGTCCGGGCCGAGAAGCTCCACGGCCGCCAGCTCGGCCGCAAGCTGGGAGAGACGCATGCCCGCGCCGACGCTAGCCCATTGCCATCAGCGCGGCGCTCATGGCCGCGCCCGCCACCGTCGCTGGCGACACCACGTTTGGGTCGGTGAGGACGTTCAGGCAGGCGGGCTTCCCCGACCGGAAGGCTCGCTCCAGCGCCGGCCGGATGTCGCCTGGCCGCTCCACCAGCTCACCGTAGGCGCCCAGGCCCTCGGCCGCCTGCTCGTAGTGCACCAGCCCAAGCTCGGTGGCCACCGACTTCCCCTTGCCCAGAGACATCTCCTGGCCGTGCTTGCACATGCCCCAGGCGCCGTCGTTGAACACCACCACCACGATGGGCAGGTTGTGCTTGGCCGCCGTGTGGAACTCCGCCAGGTTCAGCCCCAGCGAGCCATCGCCGGTGGTGACAATCACCCGCTCGCCCGGGTGGGCTAGCTGCGCCGCCAGCCCGAAGCTGAGGCCGATACCCAAGCAGCCCAGGTAGCCGTGGGAGAGCCAGTGGCCCGGCCGCCGCACCACGGCTGCGTTGCTCACCCAGTCCCAGGCCTCGCCACCGTCGGCTACCATGATCGTGTCGGCGTCCGCGAAGCGGCTCACCTCGGTGGCCAGGCGGAAGGGGTGGATGGGCGGCTCCTCAGTGGCCAGCGCCCCTGCGAAGGCCTGGGCGCGGGCGCCACGCACCGCGTTCAGCGTCGCCAGCCAGGCGTCCCGAGCTGGCCAGTGGCGCCGATGGGCACCCTCAAGCAGCTGGCGCAGCACCTCGCGGCAGTCGCCGACGATGCCCAGCTGGATCTCCCGGTTCCGCCCGATCTCCTCGCCGGCGATGTCCACCTGGATGACCTGAGCCTCGCGGGGGACGAGCGAAAACTGGCGGCCGCCGGTGAACAGCCCCAGCCGCGCCCCCAGAATGAGGACCACATCCGGCCGGCCGGAGGCCATGGGCACATAGCTGCCGAACCCCAGGGGCGTGTCCTCGGGCACGCAGCCACGGGCCTTCTCGTTGCTCAGAACTGGGATTCTGGGTCAGCTCGGCGAACTCTAGCAGCTCGCCGGCCGCCCCGGCGAACCAGACACCACCGCCGGCCATGATGGCCGGCCGCTGGGCGCCCTCAAGCACGTCCAGTGCCCGCTCCACCGCTTCCGGCCGGGCCCCCGGCGGCGCTTCCGGGCGGTATAGCTCGGGGAAGAGAACCCGCTCCTCGTCCACGCGCGCTGTCAGAACATCCAGCGGCACGTCGAGGTAGACGGGCCCTCCGCGCCCGGTCACCGCCTGGCGGTAGGCGATGGTGACGAACTCGGCGATGCGATGAGGCTGGAAGGCGGTGGCTGCCCACTTGGTGATCGGCCGCATGAAGTCGACCTGCGGGAGCGACTGCACGCCCATCGCCTCGTCGTCCATGAGGGGGCTGCGCCCGCCGATGACGAGCATCGGAATGGCGTCGGCGTAGGCGTTGGCCACGGCGGTGACCACGTCCGTGACGCCGGGCCCTGCCGTCACCACCGCCACACCCGGGCGCCCCGTCGTCCGCGCCCAGCCGTCGGCCATGTGGCCCGCCGCCTGCTCGTGGCGCGTGTCGATGATGCGAAGGCGGTGGACGCTGGCCGCCTCCAGGATGGGGTCGATGTGCTCCCCCGCCAGCGTGAACAGCTCGCGGATGCCCTCCCGTTCCAGAGCGCGCACCACCATCTCGCCGCCGTGGATCTTCGCCATGCCTGGCCCTCCTCGCGAGGCGTTCTCCCGGTTGTCCGCCGGTCGGCGGCATTATACAATGCCACCCGCAACCCAACAATCGGAGGCAGCATGAAGGCGCTTGTATACCGCAGCGGACGCATGCTGGTCGATGAGCTCGCTGACCCCCAGCCGGGGCCCGGCGAGGTGCTGCTGAAGGTGCGCTACTGCGGCATCTGCGGCAGCGATGTCCACCTCTTTGCGCACGGCATGTTCTTTACGGACGCGATCCCCGGCCACGAGGTCTCGGCCGAGGTGGCGGCCCTCGGCCCGGAGGCCGGCGGTTGGCAGCCGGGCGACCTGGTGGTACCGGAAGGCAGCCGACGCTGCGGCCAGTGCGAGTACTGCCTCTCGAGGCGGCCGTACCTGTGCCTTCAGCCGCAGAGCGGCATCGGCACTGGCCGACGGCCCGGGGGCTTCGCCCAGTGGCTGGTGAGCCACCAGGACACCCTCCTGCGTGTGCCGCCGGGGCTGGACCCGGCCCACGCCGCCCTCGCCGAGCCCCTGGCCGTCGCCATCCACGCGGTGGACCTGTCGAACATCCAGACCGGGCAGACGGTGCTGGTTACCGGCGCCGGGCCCATCGGCCTGCTAATCGTCGAAGTGCTCAAGGCGCGCGGGGTCAGCCCCATCATCGTCAGCGAGCCGGCCGCCGGACGGCGGGCCCTCGCCGCTCGCCTCGGCGCCAACCAGGTGGTCGACCCCACGGCCCAGGATCTGGGAGAGGCGGTACGAGCTGCTACGGGCCGCGGCGTCCACGCCGTCTTCGAGGCATCCGGTGTGCCGGCCGCCGCCGAGCTAGGCTTGGGCCTCCTGCGCCCGGCGGGCGTGCTGATGGCGGTGGGCCACAGCCAGCTCTCCTACAGCGTCTCTCCCCTCCTGCTCATGGTCCGCGAGCTGCGGGTGCAGGGCGTATCCGGTGGCGGCGGCTGCATGGCCGCTGCCCTGGAGCTGCTGGCCGCCGGCAAGGTGCAGGCCGCCGACATCATCACGCGCATTGTGCCCCTGGCCGAAGGCGAGGCCTGCCTGCGCGAGCTCCACAACAGCCCCGCCCACGGGAAGGTGCTCATCGACCCCTGGCTCGCCGGCTGAGCCTGAAAGGCGCGAACCATGGCCGCCAAGTTCGGGGTGCAGTTACCGCAGATCGGCATCGAGTGGCCGGAGTACCTTCGCATCTGGCAGCAGCTGGACGACTCGCCCTTCGAATCGGCCTGGACCATGGACCATCTCGTGCCCGGCCGCACGGTGACCGAGGCCCACGGCCCTTGTCTAGAAGGCTGGACGATCCTGGGGGCGGTCGCCCAGGCCACCAAGCGCCTGCGCCTGGGGTGCCTCGTGACCGGCGTGACTTACCGGCATCCCGCGGTGCTGGCCAAGATGGCGACCACCGTCGATTTCATCAGCAACGGCCGGCTGGAGTTCGGCTTGGGCGCCGCCTGGCACGAGTTCGAGCACCGGGCCTATGGCATCCCCTTCTACACCATCACGGAGCGCGAGGACCGTCTGGAGGAAGCGCTCCAGGTCATCAAGCTTCTCTGGACTGGCGCGCCGGCCACCTTCCGCGGCCGGTACTACCAGCTGGAGGACGCGCCCTTCCTACCGCTGCCCATCCAGAAGCCGCCCCCACCCATCATGGTCGGCGGCAGCGGCCCCAGACGCACCCTGCGCACCGCCGCCCGCTACGCCGACGCCGTGAACCTGTGGCCGCCGCTGGACATGGCGAAGCAGAGCCTGAAGACCCTGCAGGCTCACTGCCGCGATGTCGGGCGCGACCCGGCGGAGATCCGGGTCACCGTGTTCCTGCCCGTGGGCGGCAGCAGCCAGGAGAACAAGGCGATGCTCCGCCGCTTCGTGGACGAAGGCTTCGACGACTTCATTGTCAGCCAGTTCGCCAAGCCAGACCTCGACACGCTGCGCCGCTTCGCCGACGAGGTCATCCCCTCCTTCCAGTAGCGCCCTTAGCGCGCCCCCGAGCAAACGCACTGTAGCGCCTGCCCGCCGCCCCACGCCGCCAGCTCGGCCCCGTAGTCCGATTGCGCCGTCTGGCTGACGAGCGTCGCCTGGATGGCGCCGCCCACACGGATCGCCCCGCTTTCGTCGCGGGGGAAGTTGGTCACGTCCACCCGCAGTGGGTAGGGGAACGCCAGAAGGGCGATGCCGCCCGCCAGCATGGCCCCCACGATGACCCCCACGATGGCCGCCACGATCACTCTCGTCGTCATGGTCGTTTCCTCCGTTCCAGTCGCTCCCTCGTCGCGGGCAGCATGGCGTAAGGCCCTGCCCTTGTCAATCGGGACCGCTCCCCGTTGGCACGAGGCTGGCAGGCCGTAGCAGCCGGAGCCCCGCAGAGCCGCCACCCCTCCGCGGTCTTCACTTCGTGAGGTTTCTATTAGCGTCGAATCCGCCTAGGGGTTGACAAAATCTCGTCGATATGTAAACTCTCTGCGGGCGTTAGCCCCATCAGAGAGGAGTCCGGCTTCTGCGGCCGGGAGAATGCGAGCCTGCCTGAAAGGAGGCAAGAGGAATGAAAGCTCCCAAGAGGGTGCTAGCCGTCTTCGCCATAGCCCTGGCGCTCGCCTTAGCCTTCTTCGTCATCCCCGCCATTACCGATTCCGGCCAGAAGGCCTCCGCCGAATGGCCGTACACCCTGATCTACTACGACGGCCACATGCACAGCAAGTACTCCGATGGCAGCGGCACCGTCGACCAGATCAAGGCGACGGCCCTTGCCCGTGGCCTCAAAGCGGTGATCATCACTGACCACTGCGAGGACCTGGCGCCGGGGGAGTGGGAATCCCTGGTGGCCGACACCGCCCGAGTGTCGGACGGGTCCTTCCTCGCCCTGCCCGCCTTTGAGAACACCGGCAGCGAGGGGCTCTTCATGCGCGACCACATGCTGGCCTACAACGTTGCCAATCCCTTCATCAATGGCCTCTGCCCCTCGGCGGTGTGGCCGTCGCCCCTGAACCCGGCCGGCACCGGCGCCAACGCTGTAAGCCTGGCAAAGTGGGCCGAGTGGATCCGCTCCCAGGGCGGCATCGCTGTGCACGCCCACCCGACGGGTTCCACCCAGCTCAGCTACGGCGTCAACGACATCGAGGTCTACAACCAGGAGTTCATCAACTCGGTGATCGGCTTCGCGGCACAGCTGGGCATACCCTATCAGCAGGCCTGGCAGTTCGCCATGACCATCAACAACTTCGCCCCCTACGGCGAAAGGGACCTGATGACGATGGTGCAGTTCCCGGGCTTCCCGGTTCAGGTGCCCCTGAGATACGCCCTGTACGTCGCGACGCAAATGCTAACCGGTGTTGGGCAGATCATCGGCTGGGGCGATTTCAACCCCTCGCATCCCGGCGATCTGAACTCGTGGGATGAGCTCCTGATGGCCTACGTGAATGGCACCGTCGACAAGCCCATCTTCGCGGTGGCCGATTCTGACTCCCACAACACGGGAGCCTCCGACTCAACGGTGGGCCTGGCGAAGAACGGCCTCTACGTGCTGGCCCTGACGCCGAAGCAGGTCTACAAGGCCATCGAGGCGGGACGCAGCTTCGCCACCACCGGGCCATCCCTCGCCTTCGACGTCAACGGGAGCCTCATGGGATCTACCGCCTACATCCCCCGGGGCTGGTCGGCCCACCTGAACCTGAGCGCCAAGGCGGAGACCCCGGGCTACGTCGTGGCCAAGATCGACGTCTACAAGAACGGCCAGCTCTGGAAGACCATCCCGGTCGGTGGCCCCAGCTACGTGGCCACCCTGACCGACGCCATGACCGCCCGTGGCTACTACCGTGTCGAAGTCACGAGCGTACCCGCCAGCGGGCCAGGGCTGCCGCAGTTCGCCTATTCCAACCCGGTATTCGTCAAGTGCCCCTTTGACAAGGACTGCGACGGCTACCTCGACTTCATCGAGACGCTGCTGGGCTCGAACCCGGACGACGCCGGCAGCACCCCCGAGAGCATCTTCGTCCCCGGCACCTGCCGGGACGGGCTCGACAACGACGGGGACGGGCTCATCGACGCGGCGGACCCGGGCTGCTCCTGGCGCAGCTAGGCCATACGCTTCGGCCCTTGAGTGGAGAGGCCCCGCCGTTGGCGGGGCCTCTGCTCGGGCCGCCCCCACCGTACTCGCAGGCGCGACGGTTGACAAGGAAGCAGGCTCTAAGCCAGCCATCGCCTCCTGGCATACCATCCCGATAGGTGTTACGGGAGTGGCAAGCCGCCAGCGCCGAAGTCGAACGCCTCGATGTCGGGGATGCCGTTGAACAAGGCCCCGTTGGTCAGATAGAGCGTGGTCGCATCGGGGTCAGTGTCGAACGCGGGCTGGCTCGGGTAAGACAGCCCGTCTGAGCGGTCGGCCAGTCGGGTGAGTGTGCCGTCTGGGAGCGCCAGCCGGTAGAGCCGGTTGGTGTGGTTGACGGCGATGTAGAGGTTGCTGGAAGCGTCGAAGGCGATCCCGTCGGCGCTGCGAAGCTGCTCACGCTCGGTCACAACAGTCGCGTCTGAGACAGCACTGCCATCACCGGTGAGCGTGAGCTGGACAACCCGCCCAGAATCGGCGACGACGACATAGAGGTGGTCGGAAGTGTCGAAGGCGATCCCGTTTGCCCCGATGAACTTGCTCGGCGCCAGCAACGGATCCTGGTACCAGGGTGCTGACGGACTCGGCCCTCCCGGCTGCACACGCCAGATTGCTCCCTGAGCGCTGTCCGACACGTAGAGGTGCCCGTCATGGAACGCCAATCCGTTCGGGAAGCTCGACGACGGCAACGTCAACACCCTCGTCACCGTCCTGTCCGGCGCGATCTGGAACACGCCCGGAGCCGGGTCGTCGGCGAACGTCGCCGCCCCCACATACAGATTGCCCGCACCGTCAAAGGCGAGGCCGGTGAGCAACCCTTCGTCGCCGCGAGGAACGTTCGTGACCAAGGTCTGGTCGCCCGCCGCAGTCACCTTGACCACCTGTCCCAGAAACCCGAGCGACACGTACAGATCGCCGCCCCGAACAGCAAGCGACTCTGGGAACGACCCCTTCGGAAACGTCGTCAGCGGCTGCGGCGGGTTCGGCCCACCCGGCACACCCATGACCGCACCGCTCGCCGCCCCCACCGACACCAACACCAACGACGCCGCAAGCACCAGCACAACAACTCGTCTCATCTCAGTCAACTCCCTTCTCGCTCACGTTCCACTTCTGCGTTCTAGCTATTGACGTGGCCGAATGCCCATGTCACCGCTCCGCGCCCTGCTTCACCTCCTTCAGAACCAGCCTCGGCTCTTGCCAATTGAGGGCCGCCCTTCCTACAATACAAATGCATGGGGTCACCCACCCTGTGCTCTGGCCCCGGCGGTGTGCCTCACCGTTCGGGGCCTCTTACTTCCCTTTCCCCTCCGGCCGTGACCCTACAGTCCGGCGGCTTGCTCCCAAAACATAGACCGACCCGCGGGGGTCGGTCTTGCTACCGGCTCTCTACGTCGAACAGACTTCCGACGGCCTAGCCCGTTGCACTCTCCCTCCCAGCGCGCACTTTGACAGGGCTTCAAGCGCCAATGATTATAAGCCTGTCAGAGACGTTGTCAAGCCCTTATGTCTCGTTCTCACAGTTCTCATCAGCCAAATTGTGATGCAAGGAAGGCCGGCCTAAAGGCATGGGTCGGCCGGCTTCCCCCAGGCCAGCGCGGGCATCATGGCAGAACGTCTCGAAGTCTCCGTCTACTTCCGGAGCGAATTCAAGTACACGTTTTGGCGAGCGCCGTGCGACCTAGCCCTCCCGCCAGCGCACCTCGTACAGCCGCACAGGTTCCTCGAACCCCCGCAGCGCGACCTCGCCGCGGTCGGCGAAGAGGAACCCCTTGCCCGCCACGAGTCCTCGCAACGTATCCGAGACCAGTATCTCCTCACCCTCCGCCTTCGCCGCGATGCGCGCGGCCAGCTGAACAGCTGTGCCGAACAGGTCGTCCTCCTCCACGACGGGTTCACCGGCGTTGAGCCCGATGCGGACGCGGATGGGCGTATCGGGGTTCGATTCGTTGCGCTGGGCAAGGGCCCGCTGGATAGCGATAGCGCATTCCAGGGCGCGGCTGGCTGACGTGAACGAGGCCATGATGCCGTCACCCGTGTGCTTGATCTCGGAGCCGCTGTGGGCCTTCAGCGCGTCGCGGACGATAGCGTTGTGGGCACGCAGCACCTCCTGGGCCTTGGCGTCGCCCAGACGCTGGGTGAGCGTTGTGGAGCCCTCGATGTCGGTGAAGAGGATGGTGACCAAGCCGCCTGCCTCTGTCAATGCGGCTCTGCCTCCTGTTGTCATCTCCTCCCCAAGGCCGAGGAATTCGTTGATGGCAGCGACCACACTCCCATGATCTTCAAGGTAGGGTGCCAAGGAGGCGCCCTCCAGAAGACCCAGTCTGGCGTCCGGAATACGGCACGCGAGACCTTTGGCCACATCCACTGTGAGCCAGCCAAAGCGACGACGGTGGAGCACGAGAGTCGGTGCCTTCACGTGTGCCAGGAGGTCGGTAACGTCAATTTCGGCGAGCATATCCATGAAGGCCTTTTGCGCCTCTGGTGTGACGCTCTCCCGAATTAGTTCCGCAAACCGGAGCGCCGGTTCTCCTACTGACCACCCCATTCTGTCGTGCGCTGCTGCCTCCGCGAACAGGTGCCAGTCCAAATCCACTATCGCCCGCTGGGCCCTCATAAAGGGTGATTGGAAGGCGTCGGTGCCCTTTGCGTACGTGCACCATAGCACAAGCCGCGCCACCCGATCCGGATGACGCGAAGCATAGGCAATTGCCACAGGCCCTGAGTTGAAAGGCGCAAAAATGACGAACTGCGGAAGCGTAAGGTAGTCTGTAACGGCCTCCAAGTCTGACACCAGTGAGTCCAGAGAGAGACCGGGGATTCCCCGATCCGACATCCCCGTTCCTCTGCCGTCATACCGAATCACCCTCCTGTTCTTCGCAAGTCGTTCATACCAGCGGCGAATCTCCGGCAGCTGCCACTCGAGTTGGGCATGGCTGAAAGGGACCGGTGGCATATCCACGAAGGGCATCCCCTCCCCCAGAGTCCAGAAGGCGATGCTGACCCCGTCCTTCGTCTGAGCGTACTGGATACGCGGTTCCATGGCGGCCACATTCTACTCGCAGAGGCGAGGGCTTACAAGACACGCAGGAGGGAGAACATGTACTCGTAGAGTCGGTCGGCCAGGAGCTTCGGGAGGGGCAGTAGCCGGTCTTTGCCTCCCTTGCCATTCCTCACCAGGAGAACCCTCTCCCCTAGGTTCACATCGTCGACCCCCAGGCTTAGGAGTTCCCCCCGCCTCAGCCCCAGGATAATGAGGAGGTCAAAGGCTATCCAGTCTCTCAGGTCTATCCCGTTCTGGCGGTAGGGCTTGCAGGGGGTGGTGAAGAAGCGCAGCATCTCGTCGTAAGTGAGAACGGTGGGCAGGCGCTTGGGCTTCTTGGGCAGAGGAAGGTTACCGGCGGGGTTGGAGCCGATGACCCTTCTGGTCTGCCAGTAGGCAAAGAACGTCCTCAGGCAGGCAGCCCGCCGGTTGAGGGACAGCGTGGAGAGACCCTTGCGGTGCTGGTCGGCCAGCCAGCTCCTCAGGTCCTCAGAGGCGATGTTCTCCAGGGGCGGCCAGCCCAGGAACTCTCCAAGCTGTCGGAGGTCATGGCGGTAGGCGTACTCCGTCTGGGGGCTGAGGCCCCGCTCCGCGAGGATGTGTGAAGAGAAGTGGGCGGCCCAGCAGGCCTGTAAGCCGAGTTCTGTACCCCGACAGGTCGGGGCGGTGACCATCACTCTAGGATGGCGGTTGCCCACCACCTCCAGCGGCCAACCCGAGGACAGGCCGGGCCCCTATCGTCCTCCTATTTGGCCTTGCTCCGCGTGGGGTTTGCCCAGCCGGCCGGTCTCCCGGCCGCTGGTGCGCTCTTGCCGCACCATTTCACCCTTGCCCCAACCTTTCGGCCGGGGCGGTGTGTTTCTGTGGCACTTTCCGTCGGGTCACCCCGCCTGGGCGTTACCCAGCACGCTTGCCCGGTGGAGCTCGGACTTTCCTCCCCCCGACGCGGCGCCGAGGAGCGGTCACCCGGCCTGCTGGACCACCTGCATTATATCAGAACCGATCCCCGGCCAGGCCGGACTCATCCAGGGCCCGGTTGGCCAGCTTGTCCGCCAGAGCGTTCTGCTCTCGGGGAATGGAGACGGCCCGCAGCGAGGCGAGCCGCCAGCGCAGGTCCTTCACACGGTCCGCCAGCGGCTTGAGGCCGGGGTTGCGCACCTTGTACCGAGCGTCCGTCTGACGCACCACGAGCTCGGAGTCCATGCGCAGCTCGACGTGGCGGGCGCCCAGAGCCAGGGCCGCCTCCAGGGCCGCGATCGCCGCCCGGTACTCCGCCTGGTTGTTGGTGGCGCGGCCGATGGCCTGCGAGATGCGGTGCCGCTCCCGCCCCTGGTCGTCGAAGATGACGGCGCCAATGGCCGCCGGCCCCGGGTTCCCCCGCGACGCGCCATCGGCATAGAGCAGCCAGACCCCTTCGCCGGAGGTCACCGTCTCAGGACCGCAGCAAGGCGCGGATGCCGTCGTCGCGCACCACGACCCGCTCCAGCAGCTCCCGCAGGAGGGCCTGACGCTGCGGCGGCGGCAGGCGGTCCCATTCGTTGCGCAGACGGGCCAGCGCCCTCTCCCAGTGCCGCGTCCTCTCCGCCGCCGAGGCCTGCTGGTGGGCGAAGCGCTCCGCCTCCGCCAGGCTCTCCTCTACGCCGAGCTGCTCGGTGCCGAGCGCCAGGCTTAGGGAATCGAACCGCTCGCGGCTGAGGCGGCCGCGCACGGCAGCGTCCAGGTACTGCTCCAGCCGGCGGTCGAGCCGCCGCAGGCGGGCCCGCAGGCGGCGCGAGCGGGCCTGCGCCTCGGCCAGCACGGCGGCCTCGTCCCCCGCCCGCGGTAGGGCCGGCGCCGAAGCCTGCCCCCGACCGAGAATGGCCTGGCGCACCTCCTCCTCGAGCTGTGGGGCCCGGCGGGTATGGTAATCGCACAGGCTGCGGTTGGTGCGGGACTCGCACTGGTAGTAGCGATACTCGCCCGCCTTCTCCGAGCCGTCGCGGCGCCGCCAGTGCTGTCGCCGGCTCACGCCGATCATCTTGTTGCCGCAGTAGCCGCAGTAGGCCAAGCCCGAAAGCAGAAACAGCGACGCCTGCCGCTTCGCCATCTCCGGCCGGCGCGAGTCCAGCCGCTCCTGCACACGGCGAAAGTCGTCGGGCGAGATGAGAGGCGGGTGGCTGGCCGGCACCCGCATCCCGAGGCGACTGTAGGTGCCCAGATACGTGCGATTGCGGAGGATGTCGCGCACCGTCACCATGCTCCACAGCCCGCCGCGCCGCGTGCGCACGTTCCCCTCGTTCAGGCGGCGGGCGATGAGGCGAATGCCCAGGCCATCGCGCAAGTAGAAGCGATAGATGTTGCGCACCACCGCGGCCTCTTCGGGCACGACCTCCAGTCGGCGGCGCGGCCCCACCCTGTAGCCGAACGGCGGACGGCCCAGCACCTCACCCTTCACCGCCTTGCGGCGCATGCCCGCCTGCACCTTCCGACCCAGGCGCTCTCCCTCCTTCTCCGTCCAGAGAGAGAGGAGGGCGGTCGAGGTGTCGCCCTCGTCCTCCAGACACACCACCTTCACACCCAGGCTAACCAACTGGAAATAGCGGCGGGCGACCTGGCGGAGGTCGTCCCCCAGGCTGACGAGGGACGGCACCACCACAACCGTGAAACCGCGGTCGGGCCGCTGGCGCAGGAAGTCCACCAGTTGCCGGTAGCCGGCGCGCTCGCCGTCTTGGCTGGCGGCGTCGAGGAACGTGGCCGTGGCTTCGTAGCCATTGACTCGACAAAACTCCAGGAAGGCCCGGCTCTGTTCGGCCAGAGACTGGCCGCAGCCGCCGCTCTGTTCGTGGAAGTAGCCCATCGCCTTCATGGTTCAGCTCACGTAGAGGATGCGCTCGCAGCTCACGCACTGCACCACGTCGAACCCCGAACGCGCCTTCTGCAAAACGGACATCGGCAGGCTGATGCGGCATCCCTGACACATCCCCCGCTCGACCTTGGCTACCGCCTTCCCCTGGCGCCGATCACGTAGCAGGTCGTACAGCTCCAGCACGCGGCCGTCGATGCGCTGCGCCTGCTCCTGCCGCTGCCCTTCCAGCTCGACCAGTTCCGCCTCCAGCCGCTCCTTCTGCCCCAGTAGGTCCGCCTGCTCCCGCTGCCACCGCCCTTCCACCTCCCTCAGGGAGGCCTCCGCCTGGCGCAGGCTCGCCTCCTGCTCCTCCACCGTCACCATGTGGTTCAGCAGTTCGTCTTCTCGTCGCCGGAACTGGGCCCTGAGGACATTGGCATCGTCGTTCAGGCCGCTCAGCTCCTTGGGGTTGCGCACGGTGCCGCCGTACAGCTTGCTTTCCACCGCCGCCAGCCGCGAGCGGGCGTCGTCCACCTGCCACTCGATCTCCCGCTGGCCCTCACGCAGGACGCGCAGGGCCTCCCGCTGGTCCGCCACGGCGACTCGCGCGGCGGCCAGTTCCTCCGTCTCGCCCAATTGCTCCTCCACAGCCGTCAGAGTCGCCCGAGCGGCATCGATGGCTGAATCGATTTCCTGCAAGGCATAGAGCTCAGCAGCTATGGCCATCGTCAACGAGAACAGCGAGGCTTTTCGGCCAGGACGGGGTGGACACTACTCGCGCGAGGATTATAGACTTAGAGGAGGCCCCCTGACAAGGCGACCCCGACCCTTTTTTGAGGGTTAGTTTCTATGGAATTTACTGTTGGCCAATTGCTGCGCGAGCCCGTAGGCACCAGCGTGCGCTACGACATCCGGGAGGGACAAGCCCTTCCCGGCGACGACATACCCACCGAACTGGTGGGCAGCGTCACCCTTATGACCACGGGCAACAGCATCCTCGTATCCACGGATCTCCACTGCACCATCGCCGGGCGGTGCAGCCGCTGCCTGGTAGAGATCACCTACCCGGTGGTTCTGGCTTTCCAGGAAGAGTACTGGCCCACCGCCGACCCCTCGACCGGCGAGGTGCTCCCGCCGCCCGAGGACCCCGACGCCTTCCTCATCGACCCGCATCAGAACCTGGACCTCACGGAGGCCCTGCGCCAGTACCGGGTGATGGCCGAGCCAATGCAACCCCTCTGCCAGCCCGACTGCCTTGGCTTATGCCCCCGCTGCGGATATAATCTCAACCAAGGCCCTTGCGGCTGCC
Source organism: uncultured Chloroflexia bacterium (assembly GCA_963701285.1). Classification (GTDB taxonomy): domain Bacteria; phylum Chloroflexota; class Dehalococcoidia; order SM23-28-2; family SM23-28-2. The sequence goes on from OY969584.1 coordinate 2,189,174, forward strand.
CTCGCCAGGACACAGACGCCCGCTGGGCGCCCCTGACGGAGCTGGCCGAAAAGCTAGAGCGCCAATAAGGAGCGAGCCCGTGCCGCCACTGCCGAAGAAGAAGTACCCCCGCGCGCGGCAGCATCAACGCCGCAGTCACATATTCATCACCATGCCCCATCTGGTCGCCTGCCCCCAGTGCCGCAGCCCCCGCCTTCCCCATCGCGCCTGCCCGGTGTGCGGGACGTACCGGGGACGCACGGTATTCCAGGTAGAGGAACCGAGCCGCCACACTACCTAGCCCTTCGAGGGCACCCATTCACAGGACGAATACGAGCTGCACGACCGCAGCCTGAAGTCTGCGGCATCGATCCCCGCCTCGAGACCCACAGCGGCCCTTCCTGCGTTCTTCGCCTTCTGCTATACTTCGCCATGACCCCGCCTGTGTCGTCGAGCAGGGTCTTTGAGCGCGGCATGACGTCAACTGTTCCTTCATCCCAGCGGGAGTTCGTCTCTTGCCAGGGGCGGCCCGCCCGCGAGGCCTGGGTCTTCCCTGGCCAGGGCTCGCAACAGGTGGGCATGGGTCGCGACCTCTACGAGGCCTATCTCGCCGCCCGTGACCTTCTCGACGAGGGCGACGCCGTTCTGGGCTATCCTCTGACCCGCCTCTGCTTCGAGGGACCGGAAGAGAGCCTTCACCAGACCGTCCATGCCCAGCCGGCCATCATGGCGGTGAGCCTGGCCTGCCTGGCCGCCGCCCGGGCAGAGGGCACCCTGGTTGAGCCGCCCGCCTACCTGGCCGGCCATAGCCTCGGCGAATACACCGCCCTGGTGGCTGCGGGGTCTCTCTCCTTCGCCGATGGTCTGTGCCTGGTGCGCGAGCGCGGCCGCCTGATGCAGGAGGCGGGCGAGCGGGTGCCGGGCGGCATGGCCGCCGTCATGGGCCTGCCCGAGGAGAAGGTGGCCGCCCTCTGTCAGGAGAGCAGCGCCGAGCTCAGCAACCTGAACTCGCCCGGGCAGGTGGTCATCGGCGGGTCGCTGCAGGCCGTCCAGCGAGCGATGGAGTTGGCCCGGGCGCGAGGCGCCCGCCACTTGGCCCGCCTCAACGTCAGCGGCGCCTTCCACACCTCTCTCATGGGCCCGGCCGCCGAGGGCATGGCCGAGGCGGTCGCCCGCGTGGCCCTGGGCGAGGCCCGCGTGCCGATCGTGGCCAACAGCAGCGCCGAGCCGGTGGTGGCGGCAGCCGCCATCCGCGAGGAGCTGCTCCGGCAGCTCTGCCGCCCCGTCCTCTGGCAGCGCTCGGTCGAACACATGCTGGCCCACGGTGTCACCAGCTTCGTGGAGATCGGCCCCGGGCGCGTCCTCACCTCCCTCATCCGCCGTATCGACGCCAGCGTGAGCGTCCGCAACATCGCCGACGTGGCCTCTGTCCGGCAGCAGGCGGAGTCTCGTGCTGGACTTATCGGGTAGGGTGGCCCTGGTCACCGGCGCCTCGCGCGGCATCGGCCGGGCGGTGGCTTTGCGCCTGGCCCAGTGCGGTGCCAAGGTGACGATAAACGACCGCCGCAGCGCCGCCGAGGCCGAGGAGCTAGCCCAGGAGATCCGCTCGCAGGGTGGCGAGTGCCTGGTCGCGCTGGCCGACGTGAGCCAGCCCGCCGACGTTGAGCGCATGGTGGAGGCAACCCAGCGGGCCTTCGGCCGCATAGATATCCTGGTGAACAACGCTGGCGTGAGCCGCGATACCCTCATCTTGCGCATGTCGGAGGAGGATTGGGACCAAGTCATGGCCACCAACCTAAAGGGTGCGTTCCTCTGCACCAGGGCCGTGCTGCGCACGATGATGCGACAGCGCTGGGGCCGCATCATCAACATCAGCAGCGTGTCCGGCCTCGCCGGAAACGCTGGCCAGGCCAACTACTCCGCCGCCAAAGCCGGGCTCATCGGCCTGACTAAGACCACCGCCCGCGAGATGGGCTCCCGCAGCATCACCGCCAACGCCATCGCCCCCGGCTTCATCGAGACGCATATGACCAAAGATCTTCCCGAGGCCCTCCGCCAGGAGGCGCTCCGCCGCATCCTCCTCGGCCGGCTGGGCGCACCCGAGGACGTGGCGGCGGCAGTAGCGTTCCTGGCCTCCGATGAGGCATCCTATATCACAGGGCAGGTGCTGACGGTGGACGGCGGATTGGGGATGTGACGGTGGCCGGCAGGCGGCGCAAGGCGCGCATCATCGCCCTTAAGGCGCTCTACGAGATGGACACGGTGGCCCACGAACCGGAGGGCATCCTGGCGCGCCTGCTGGAGGAGGCCGCCGCGCCGCCGGATGTCGAGGCCTTCGCGCGGGGGCTGGTGCAGGGCATCCTGGCCCACCAGGGGGAGATCGACGAGGTCATTCGCCAGAAAGCGCCGGCCTGGCCGCTGGAGCAGGTGGCAGTGGTGGACCGCAACATTCTCAGGCTTGCCATCTTCGAAATCTTGCTCGATAATAGTGTGCCAGTGCGAGCCGCCATCAACGAGGCGGTTGAGCTGGCCAAGGCGTTCGGCGGGGAGAGCTCCCCAAAGTTCGTCAACGGCGTCTTGGGCGCGGTTAGCCTCATGGCGACGCGATAACCCGCATACAGGAGGTGCGTGCGTGGCGACCGTCTTCGAAAGGATACGCAAGATCATTGCCGAACAGCTCGGCGTCGACGAGGCTGACATTAAGCCCAACACCGCTTTCGTCGAAGACCTGAACGCCGACTCCCTGGACCTCGTGGAGCTGATCATGTCTTTAGAGGAAGAGTTCGGCCAGGGCGGCCAGGGCTTCGAGATCTCCGACGAGGACGCTGAGAAGATCGCCACCGTCCAGGACGCCGTGAACTACATCATCGAGCACGTCGGCGGCGACGAAGAGACCTCCTGACCCTCAGCGCTGCCCATCCGAGAGGACACCACCCATCCGTACGAGGGGCCGTTCGGCCTCTCTTTCGTATATAATGGCATTGACCATAATCGGTCTGGGGAGTGTGGAGCGGCGTCAGTGAGCTTCTTCGGTATCGGCCTCCAAGAGATGATCGTCATCCTGGTGGTCACCCTCATCGTTGTGGGACCGCAGCGCATGCCTGAGCTAGCTGTCCAACTGGCGCGGTTGATCCGCCAGGCCCGCCGCTACGCCGGCCAGGTCAGCGGCCAGCTCCGCGAGGAGTTCGACGACCTGGTGCAGGACTACGAGGCCCTCCGCCAGGAGCTCCAGGGTCTGCGCGACGAGCTGCGCCATCAGGGCCAGAGCGTACAAGACGAAGCGAAGTCAATCGGCGCGGAGCTCCGGTCCCCCACCCAGGCCCTGGATGAGATCGCCAAGTCCCTGAACATCAGCCTGAAGGATAAGACCGACGCCACCGGCCAAACCACTGACCCCAGCGAAGGGCTTGGGCTCGGGCCCAGCCCCAACCCCGGCCATGACCGCTAGACCCACCGCCACCGAACAGCCCCCCAGCGAGCCCGAACAAGCTCAGGGCGCCAAGTACATGACCATCGTGGAGCATCTCCAGGAGCTGCGCCGCCGCCTGGTCATCGCCGCCGGCGCAGTCGCGCTCACCACCGGCGCCGCGTTCTACTTCACCGAGCGGATCCTGGAATTCCTCAAGCAACCCGCGGAGAGCCGAAGTCAGGACTTCGCCCTCATCTTCACCGAGCCCATGGAAAAGCTGGTGGCCTACTTCAAGGTGGCTCTGCTGGTGGGGCTGACGGCGGCCATGCCGATCATCGTCTTTGAGCTTCTGATGTTCGTGACGCCTGCCCTGAGCCGCCAGGAGAAGCGCTGGGCCTACGGCGTAGTCGTCGGGGCCAGCCTGGCTTTCGCGGCAGGCGTCGCCTTCGCCTACTACGTCGCCCTCCCGCCGGCCCTGGGGTTCCTGCTGAACTTCGGCGGCGGCGAAGTGGCCAAGCCCCAGATCAAGATAAGCAGTTATGTCGACTTCGTTACCCGGCTCCTGTTCTGGACGGGGGTCGTCTTCGAGACACCGCTGCTCATCATGGGGCTGGCCCGCTTCCGTGTGGTAAACGCCCGCCAGCTTCTACGCTTGTGGCGGTACGCCATCGTGGGGGCCTTCGTGGTGTCGGCCGTCGTGACCCCGTCCATCGATCCCGTGACCCAGTCGCTGGTGGCCGGCCCCCTCATCGCTCTCTACGTGCTGGGCATACTCCTGGCCTGGCTCGTACAGCCGCGGCGGGCCCCGGGCATCGCCGCCGGCTCTGGTCGCTGAGTTTGACGCCCTTCGCCCTTCGTGCTAATATCAGCCGAAAGGCTGTTCTTAGTCTCCCCGGCGCGCGCCGGGGCGCGATTGGATTATGAGCGCGAGTTTACGGCTTACCGGTTAGGAATGTCCGCACTAACCGACCTCTATGAACAGATCCCTGTCTGCCCCAACTGCGACCTCTGTCGCACCCGTACCCACGCCGTCCCCGGCGAAGGCCCAGAAGACGCCGAGATCATGTTCGTCGGCGAGGCGCCCGGCTTCTACGAGGACCAGCAGGCCCGACCTTTCGTGGGGCCCGCCGGCCGCTTCCTGGAGGAACTGCTCGGCTCCATCGGCCTGCGCCGCGACCAGGTCTACATCGCCAACGTCATCAAGTGCCGCCCACCCGAGAACCGCGATCCCCTACCCAAGGAGATCGAGGCCTGCCGCCAGTGGCTGACCCGCCAGATCGAGCTCATCCAGCCGAAGGTCATCGTTACCCTGGGTCGCTACTCCCTGGCCTGGTTCTTCCCCGCCGAGTCCATCGGCCGCATCCACGGCCAGGCCCGCCACCGCGACGGCATCACTTTCCTGCCCATGTATCACCCGGCGGCCGCCCTACATGCCGCCAACATGCGCCGCATCATCGAGGAAGACTTCCACAAGCTGCCGGCCATCCTGGAGGAGGCGAGAAGCAAGGGCTCACAGGAAGAAGTGCCGGAATCTCAGCAGATGCGCCTTTTCTGAGCCCCTAACCATGACCGACGAATCGTTGCGCGTCATCCCCCTGGGCGGGCTCGGCGAGATCGGCAAGAACATGATGGTGCTTCGAGTACGGCGATGACATCATCGCTCATCGACGCCGGCCTCATGTTCCCCGAAGAGGAGATGCTGGGCGTCGACCTGGTCATCCCCGATATCTCCTACGTCCTCGAGCACCGCGACAAGCTGCGGGGCATCGTCATCACCCACGGCCACGAAGACCACACCGGCGCCCTGCCCTACATCCTCACCGAGCTTCAACGCGCCCATCTACTGCACTCGGCTGACCCGCGGCCTCATCTCGGTCAAGCTAAGGGAGCACGGCCTCCTGGACAGTGCCGACCTGCGCTCGGTGACCCCCGGCGAGAAGATCCGCCTGGGCGACTTCCAGGTGGAGTTCCTGCGCGTCAGCCCACAGCATCCCCGACTCCGTGCGGCTTGGCCATCGAGACGCCGGTGGGGACAGTGGTCCACACCGGCGACTTCAAGCTCGACCACACGCCCGTCATGGGCGAACCGACCGACCTGGCCCGCCTGGCCCAGCTGGGCCGTGACGGCGTCCTCCTCCTGCTGTCCGACTCCACCTACGCGGAGATGCCCGGCTACACGCCGTCGGAGCAGGTGGTGGGCGAGACGCTCGATCGCATCATGGCCACGGCGCCGGGGCGCGTTATCGTCGCCACCTTCGCCTCCCTCATCTCGCGGGTGCAGCAGGTCATCGACGCCGCCTACCACAGCGACCGCCGCGTGTTCATCACCGGCCGCAGCATGACCGACAACGTCCAGATGGCGCTGGAGCAAGGCTACCTCGTCGCCCCGGAAGGCGTCCTGGCCCCCATCGAAAAGGTGGGCAGCACCCGTCCCGAGCGAGTGGTCATCCTCACCACCGGCAGCCAGGGCGAGCCCACCTCGGCCCTGGTGCGCATGGCCAACCACGACCACCGCCAGGTGCGTATCTCGCCCGGCGACACGGTAGTGCTCTCGGCCACCCCCATTCCTGGCAACGAGATACTCATCAACCGCACCGTCGACAACCTCTTCCGGCGAGGAGCCGAGGTGCTCTACCAGCCGCACGGCCAACGTCCACGTGCGAGGCCACGGCGCCCAGGAGGAGCTGAAGCTGATGCTCAACCTGGTGAAGCCCAGCTTCTTCGTGCCCGTCCACGGCGAGTACCGCCACCTGGTCATCCACGCTCGTCTCGCCCAGTCCACCGGCATCCCCGAGGAGGACACCTTCGTCCTGGAGGACGGCGACATCCTGGAGCTGACCGCCCGCACTGCCCGCGTGGTGGGCCGCACGCCCGCCGAGCACGTCTACGTGGACGGCCTGGCCGTCGGCCTAGACCAGGTCGTCCTCCGCGACCGCCGGCGCCTGGCCAGCGATGGTATCATTGTGGTCATCCTCGCGGTGGACAAAAGCAACGGCCGCTTGGTCGGTCAGCCCGATGTGGTGGCCCGCGGCTTCGGTGACATGGACGAGGTGAGCGATCTGCGCGAGAAGGCCCGGCGCCAGGTGGTGCGCGCCCTCAAGGGCTCCAACCACGTGGCCGAGTGGGGCGACGTGAACAACCGCGTCAAGGACGCCATCGCCCAGTTCGTGTACCAGGAGACCCGCCGCCGGCCGATGGTGCTGCCCCTGGTGGTGGAGGTGTAGGGCGTATGGCCAGAGCGAAGGTTCGGCCCCGCCCCACCTATCGTCGTCCGACGGCCGGGAGGCGCCACGGGGGCAGCTACCATCCTTTCTCCGAACGCCGCTCGCTGGGCCGCTGGGCCATCGTCGCCGTCATCGTCTTCGTCATCATCCTCATTCCCTTCGTAGGGCCCATCATCCGCGACGCCGCCCTCGACCTGCGCGACACGCTGGTCGGCCGTCTCGGTTTGGGCGTCCTGCTGCTGGTGGCCGGCCTGGTGGCCAACGGCTGGCTGGTGCTGGGCAAGCAGTTCAGCCGTTCGCCCACCTTCTGGCGCCGCTGGTGGGGTAGCCTCCTCCTGGGCCTGAGCATCACCGGCTTCATGGCCCTCTTCCGGCCGGATTGGCACGTGGGCGACGTCTACTTCTCGGAGGTGACCGCCGGCGGCGATGTGGGTCACGCTCTCATGGGCAGCCCCCTCGGCATCCTGGCCTGGTTGGCCATCACTTTCTCCGCCGTCGCCCTCCTGTGGCCGCGACAGGTGGCCTGGCTCAGCAGCCACCTGCCCGACCTGTGGCGAGCGTTGGTGCAGTTTCGCCTGCCCGATGAGATGGCGGAGGGCCTGCGCTCCCTGGCCGCTGTCTTCCTACCGCGGGCTGAGCCTCACGAGCCAGAGCTGGAGCTTCCCCTCCCCGAGGGGTGGGAAGAGAAACCGCTGACCCCGCTGGGCGAAGGCGGCGTCCAGACCGAGCTCCCCCTGCCGGAAGCGCCGCCGGCCCGGGAAGCGGCGACCGCCGCAGCGCCCTTCGACGGCAAGCCAGCGACGGCATCGACCCCGACCGCCGTCGCCACCGGCCGCCCGGCCGCCTATGGCTGGGAGCTTCCTCTCCTGGACACCCTCAATCCCACGCCCGAGAACGACATCAAGCAGATTGACAACTCCGCGCGCGCCCAGCTTATCGAGGACACGCTGGCGAGCTTCGGTGTCGATGCGAGGGTGGTGCAGATTAACCAGGGGCCCACCGTCACCCAGTTCGGCGTGGAGCCCGGCTGGGAGGTGAAGACGCGCACCGTCATGGAGCGCGACAACCGCGGCCGCCCCGTCTACGACAAGGAGGGCAACCCCCGCTACAAGACGGAGGTGGTCTCCCGCACGCGGGTGCGCGTAAGCCAGATAACCTCCCTCGCCAACGACCTGGCCCTCGCCCTGGCGGCCCCCTCCATCCGTCTCGAGGCGCCGGTGCCGGGCAAGCCGGTGGTGGGTATCGAGGTCCCCAACAACACTCCCTCCCTGGTCACCCTGCGATCTGTAGTCGAGACCAACGCCTTCCAGCGCATCGGCGCCCGTTCTCACCTGGCCCTGGGCCTGGGCAAGGGCGTCTCGGGCGAGGCAGTGGTCGCCGACCTGGCCCGCATGCCCCACCTGCTCATCGCCGGGGCCACCGGCAGCGGTAAGAGCGTCTGCATCAACTCCGTCATCGCTTGCCTGCTGATGCACAACAGCCCGGAGGACCTGCGCTTCATCCTCGTCGACCCGAAGCGGGTCGAGCTAGCCGCCTTCGCCCCTATTCCCCACCTGGCCTTCTCTCGCATCGTGATGGAGGCAGACGACGTGGTGGCCACCCTCCAGGCCGTGATCCACGAGATGGAGACCCGCTACCGCCACTTCGCCGCCGTCGGCGTGCGCAACATCGATGGCTACAACCGCAGCCCGCGCGTGTCGCACAAGCTCCCCTACTGGGTGGTCATCATCGACGAGCTCGCCGACCTGATGATGGCCGCCCCCTATGACGTGGAGCGCCAGGTCTGCCGCCTGGCCCAGCTGTCCCGCGCGACCGGCATCCACCTCATCATCGCCACCCAGCGGCCGTCCGTGGACGTGGTCACGGGGCTCATCAAGGCCAACTTCCCCACCCGCATCGCCTTCGCCGTCAGCTCACAGGTGGACTCGCGCACCATCCTGGACGGCGCCGGCGCCGAGAAGCTCCTGGGCCGCGGCGACATGCTCTTCATGCCCACCGACGCCTCCAAGCCCAAGCGCATCCAGGGCTCCTATGTGTCCGATCCGGAGATCGAGCGTATCGTCCGCTTCTGGGCCGACGACCGCTTCCGTCACCTGCGGCCGGAGGTGGCCGACCATCTCCTCCACGAGGCGAAGGGCGTCGTCGAGGAAGAAGAGGAGGACCCTCTGCTGGAGAAAGCGCGGGAGCTCGCTCAGGAGCACACCCGCATCTCCACCTCCCTCCTCCAGCGGCGGCTGCACGTCGGCTACCCGCGCGCCGCCCGCCTGCTCGACCAACTGGAGCAGGAGGGCGTCATCAGCGCCGCCGAGGGAGGCCAGTCGCGCCGCGTCCTGGCCTCGCGCGAGGACCAGGAGTTCTAGGCCACCGTCCGAGCGCCAAGGGCGACGGAACCCACTCCCCCTGCAAGGAGTGCGTTCCGTAACGGCGACAGGCTCGCCCCGTCCAGTAATTGATGGATCGGCGACCAATTCGGCGTCATGCGTTCAGGGGAGTGGCGTGGACCCAGCGAGGGCGCTATGCGGGTGCATTCACCCTCGTTTTGTCGCTCTTTCTTGCCGCGACCGCCTGGTCCATTGTATTGTCCCCGATCTTCGTTTTGTTCGCTCTCGGTGGCCTGTACAGGCTTCTGCGCCCGGCTAAGCCGGGGTGGTACGTCGAACTTCAGGAAGATGTCATCCTCGTCAATAAGCTGACCACCAATACGATACGGTACCGTGACATACGCAATGCCGGCTTCTTCGTCTACCGCCTCAGAGGGTTCACACGGACTCTAGCTAATGCGTCGAATGCACTCGGCCGGCTGTTCGGCGGAACGTCGCCCATATTCGGGAAGTTCGGTGAGGTCGACCGCGAGAGGATACAGTTAAGATTGCGGCGTTGGCGCTGGTTCTATGTCCCGTTCCCGCCGTTCCTGTTTCCCAGCCGTGGGGTCCTCCTGTGGGTGGAAGATGCGTCCGGCCTGCTTGCGGAGCTGCAGGCACGCCTCCCTGGCGGCCCGTCCGACAGGTCCACCTAGCCTGGCGTCACTCCCACACCACCTCGTAGAGGCGGTGTCGTCCGGGGAAGCCCCGCATCTGAAAGCGGCCCCGCTCCACGTAGTCGATCCCGTCCAGCAGGCCGGCCAGCTCCCGCGAGTTGTCGGTGACCAGGATCTGGCCGCCGCGGGCCTTCGTCACCACCCGCGCCGCCATGCTCACCGCCAGCCCGAAGTAGTCCTCTCCGTGGCGGAACGCGTCGCCGCTGTTGATGCCGACCCGCACCATTAGCGGGCGGTCGGGCCGCTCATCGTTGTGTTCAGCCAGGGCGCGCTGGATCTCCACGCCGCAGAGCACCGCCTCGTGCGCGGCCGCGAAGGCCACCATGAAGCCATCGCCGAGGGCCTTCACCTCGAAGCCGCCCTTCCTGTGGACGCACTCGCGCACCGTCCAGCTGTGGACGTGCACCAACTCGTGCGCCTCCTCGCTGTCCAGCGAGCCCAGGAGGAACGTAAACCCCTCGACATCCGTAAACATGATAGTCACGCTATCTTCCGCCGACGGCCCCAAGGCAGCCGCCAGCGCTTGCCCGCACTGCCCGCAGAAGCGGAAGTCCTTGGGCACAGCCGCCCCGCAGGCAGGGCAAGTATTGGCGGACCGGCGCCGCGCCGGCTTGGCCGACGGCGGTGCCTCCACTCCCCTGGATCGTCGCTCTTGGCCATCCATAATCCCTCGTCTCATTCGCTACAAGAAAAGCCCACCGCCGCTGCCGGCGGTGGGCCGAGCCCGACGCTTCAACGAGTCAGCAGAACCGCCCTAGGCCCTCCGCCGGCAGGACGCGTCTATCACCGTCAATATACGTTCCACCAGGGTCTCAGGGTTCATCCGGTGTGAGTCAGGAACGAACATTAACAGTTTGCCTCATCCGACGCCGTCCCCGCCGGCCAAGAATAGGGGGCTACACGTTCTCGCCCAGCAGGCGATGCGCCTTGAGGTAGGCTTCCACATTGCTCAGCTGCCCGAACAGACCGGTGACCCGCTGACCCATCTCCGAGCGCAGCCAGTCCCTGGAGATGACGCCGTTGCGCACCACCCGCCGGTAGAGGCGCATATTGGCGGAGATGGACGTCTTGTGGTAGAGCTCGGCCATCAGCTCATAGAACCGCCGCAGGGGCAGCCGCGCCTTGGGATACGTGACGTGGAGGAAATCCAGGAGCGACTGGGGGATGTCGGTCCTCTTGACGCCCTCCCGCGCTAGCGCGTCGGTCAGCACCGTGCCAGGCAGAGGGGTCAGCACCGTGTACTGAGGGAAGGCGATCTCGTGCTTGTTGACGAACTCAATGAGGTCGTAGAAGTCGCTTTCTTCCCACTCGGGGTTGATGATGAAGCATCCCCAAGCCTCAACCCCGTGCTGCCGCATTATCGACAGGGCCTGCACCGCCTGGCTGACGGTGTTGCGCTTGTGATGCAGATCGCGCAGCTCGTCCTCCTTGCAGGTCTCGATGCCCACGAGCAGCACCTTGAGCCCGACTTTCGACCATTGCTCCACCAGCTCCGGCCGCCGGACGATGTCGTCCGTGCGCGCCTGCCCCCAGTATCTCCACCCCTTGCCTCTCCAGCCAGTCTGGTTAAGCCCTTGAATGATCCCCGCAAGCTCCAAGGAACGGCGATCATCGACCCAGAACTCATCGTCCACAAAAGCTACGACCTGGATTCCCTGAGGCAGCCTCTCCAGCTCGGCAATCACCCGCGCCGGGCTCTTCTTGCGATACCGGCGGTGGTTGAACACCCAGACCGAGCAGAAGTTGCAGTCAAACGGGCACCCGCGAGTCGTCTCGACGCCAACGGCAACCCCCTGCACGCCCAGGTAGTAGTCCGCCTGATAGCGCCCCACGAGGCTCCAATCGGGGAAGGGCAGACTGTCCAGGTCAGCGACCTGCGGCCGCGGCGGCGTCAGCACCTTCTCCTCGTCTCTCTGAAAAGCGATGCCGGCAATCCCATCGCACGGGCTGCCGCCGGCGATGGCCGCGATCAGCTCCGGGAACGTCTTCTCCCCCTCGCCGAGAACGGCGAAATCCACCGACGGCTCGTCCAGCACGTCGTCCAAGGCCATGGTCGCGTGGTATCCACCCCAGACGACGGGCACGTCAGGTAGCACCCGCTTTGCTCGCCGCGCCAGGACCTTCGTCGCGTCCGCCTCAGCGCTGTAGGCCGTGAGCGCCACCACGTTCGGCCGGAAGTCCAGCAGCGCCTTCTCGAAGGCCGCGTCCTCCTCCAGGCGCATGTCGATAATCCGGCACTCGTCGTCGGGCACCGAGGCCGCCACCATCAGGAGCTCCAGGGGAGCGGTGCGCGCTATGGAGGCGAAGCCCACCGAGAAGTCCGATATGTCCGGCTTGACGAGCAGTATCCTCAACATTCCCTCCTCTGTGCAATAGACATAGGTTACCAGAGATGGGAGGAAGTGTCACGCGGGGGTAGGGCCCTACCGCTGCCGAGGGCCGTACCGGCGGCCCAGCCGAACGCGGTTTTGCCAGCGCCCGCCCGGCGCGCCCGTGACCCGGCGCATGGCCGCCAGCTCCTGCAGACCCTCCTCGTCGCCCACCAGCTCTCGCCGCAGCTCCACGATCTGGTCGCGCAGAAGAGCCGCCCGCTCGAACTCCAGGTTCTTGGCCGCCTGCTTCATCTGCGCCTCGAGGTCCTTGATCAGGCGGGCAATCTCCTCCTTGGGGATCGGCCCGGTGCGATAGGGCGCCTGCTCTTCGGCCACCCGCCGCACGCGGTCGGTGAGGTCGCGGATCGCCTTGCGAATGCCCTCGGGCTGGATGCCGTGCTCCTGGTTGTATGCCGTCTGCAGGCGACGCCGCCGGTTCGTCTCATCGATTGCCCGACGCATCGATTCGGTCATGGTATCGGCGTACATGATGACCCGGCCGTCCACATGGCGGGCCGCCCGCCCCATGGTCTGGATGAGCGACCACTCGGAGCGCAGGTAGCCCTCCTTGTCGGCGTCCAGGATGGCCACCAGGCTCACCTCCGGCAGGTCCAGGCCCTCGCGCAGCAGGTTGATGCCCACCACCACATCGTAGACGCCGAGGCGCAGGTCGCGCAGGATCTCCACGCGGTCCAGCGTCTGGATCTCCGAGTGCAGGTAGTGGGTCTTGACCCCCATCTCCGTAAGGTAGTCGGCCAGGTCCTCCGCCATCTTCTTGGTGAGCGTGGTGACCAGTACCCGCTCGCCGCGCTCCACCCGCTGCCGGATCTCCTCGATGAGGTCATCCACCTGGCCCTTGGTGGGCCTCACCTCGACCGCGGGGTCCAGCAAGCCGGTGGGGCGGATGATCTGCTCTACCACCTGCTCGCTGTGCTCGTACTCGTACGGGCCGGGCGTGGCCGAGACAAAGATCACCTGCTTGATGTGCCCATCGAACTCAGAGAAGTTGAGGGGGCGGTTGTCCAGCGCCGAGGGCAGGCGGAAGCCGTAATCCACCAGCGTCTGCTTGCGGGCGATGTCGCCGCGGTACATGCCGCGGATCTGGGGCACGCCCATATGCGACTCGTCGATGAACATCAGGAAGTCGTCTGGGAAGTAGTCCAGCAGCGTCCAGGGGGTGCTGCCCGCCGGCCGGCGGGCCAGAGGACGCGAGTAGTTCTCGATGCCGGAGCAGTAGCCCTGCTCGCGCAGGCTCTCGATGTCGTAGCGGGTGCGCTCCAGCAGCCGCTGGGCCTCCAGGAGCTTGCCCTGGCTCTTGAACCACTCCACCCGCTCCTCCAGCTCCGCCTCGACGTCGGCGATGGCGGCCTCCAGCTTGTCCTGCGAGGTGACGAAGTGTTTGGCCGGGTAGATATCGACGGCGTCCGTCTCGCCCAGCACCTCACCCGTTAGCGGGTCGAGCTGGAGGATGCGCTCCACCTCATCGCCGAAGAAATCGATCCGCAGCGCCAGCTCCTCGTATGAGGGGATGATCGTCAGGCTGTCGCCCCGCAGCCGGAAGCGACCGCGCACCAGGTTCTGGTCGTTGCGCTCGTACTGCATGTCGACCAGCTTGCGCAGGGCCCGCTGGCGATTGCTGCGGTCGCCCTTCCTGAAAGGCAGCACGAAGTTGTAGTACTCGGAGGGCTCGCCTAGGCCGTAGATGCAGGACACCGAGGCCACGATGACCACGTCGTGCCGCTCGAACAGGGCGCGGGTGGCGGCGTGGCGCAGCTTGTCGATCTCCTCGTTGATGTCGGCGTCCTTATCGATGTAGGTGTCGGTGCGGGGGATGTAGGCCTCGGGCTGGTAGTAGTCGTAGTAGCTGACGAAGTACTCGACGGCGTTGTCGGGGAAGAACTCCCGGAACTCAGAGTAGAGCTGAGCGGCCAGTGTCTTGTTCGGCGAGATGACCAGCGCGGGCCGGTTCCGGCGGGCGATAACGTTGGCCATGGTGAAGGTCTTGCCGCTGCCGGTGACGCCCAGCAGGGTCTGGCAGCGGTGGCCCTGCTGGAGGCCCTCCACCAGCTTGTCGATGGCCTGGGGCTGGTCGCCGGTGGGCCCGAAGTCGGAGACGAGGCGGAAGTCAGGCACGATCCGGCCTATGGCGCCGCCTGTATGTTCTCGAGCTCCACCAGCGGCGCGTCGCGCCTGAGCCCCAGGTGCCGCGAGGCGTCGAGCACCTCGATGCCGAATATCTCCTCGTTGGGGCCAAAGTCCACAGCGATGTCCTCGGTCAAGCGAACCGTGGTTACCTGCGCCTTCCCCTCCCTAAAGTAGATGTAGGCGGCATCCACCCTGGGGTCATACCTTATCTTCATTCCGAACCTCCGAAGTAGAAGACGTACACCGTCACAATAACGATGGCCTCTTCTTCTTCCACCACGATGGGCACTAGCTGCTTCACTTCGTAGTACCTGCCCTTCCAATCGGAAAGGAACGGAAAGTTCTTGCGAAAGGCGACCCTGCCTCGTTCGGCCGGCAGCCTCTCACCCTCTAGTATAGCAATCTGAACCTCATCCTCCGTGCCACCGCGAAGGACGAGCTGCTCTCGGGCATGTGCTGAAAAAACGATGCGCTTCATTACAGGCGGACCATGGCCTGGGGCTGGTCGCCCGTCGGCCCGAAGTCGGAGACGAGGCGAAAGTCAGGCATAGCTACGCAGCTATTGTATCATTCGTGAGGCTTACGATTAGCTGGGGACGTTGCCACCCCTACCCTTGCTGGCTGGCGCGGAAGACGGCGCGGATGATCTCCTCCACGCTCTCCAGCGCCTGCTCGCGGGCGATCTTGTCCACCAGGCGGGCCGCCTCGCCGCGGCCAAAGCCCAGGCTCACCAGCCCCTGCACGGCGTCGTCGCGCACCTCCTGCGGCGTCGCGACCGCCCCGCGCTCGGGCATCTCCTCGAACCCCTCGTCGCGGAGCAGCGCCTCCCCGACCACCTTGCCCTTCAGGTGAGCGACGATCTTGTCCGCACTGCGGGCGCCGATGCCGGGCAGGCGGCCCAACGAGGCCGTATCGCCGGCCTCGATCCAGCGGGCGATGGTGGAGACGGAGAAAACGAGCGCCTTCAGCGCCTTGGCGGCGCCCACGCCGTCGACCTCCATGAACTTGCGGAAGAACTTGCGCTCCACCGGCCGCATGAAGCCGATGAGCTTGGGAATGGGCTGACGCTCGGCGGCATAGTAGAGCGTCACCAGCTCCAGCGGGCTGCCCGGCTCCACGTCCTCGAGGGCGCGCCAGACGAACATGGGCAGGAAGACCTCGTAGGAGACGCCGCCCACCTCGACCTCGACGGTCATCTCTTCCTCGCTCCTGCTCCGCAGCACGCCGTGCAAATGCGGAATCATCTCGCCGCCCTCTCCAGCATCTCCTGCTGGCTGCGCCGGAAGCAGTGGCAGAGGGCCACCGCCAGGGCGTCGGCCGCGTCGGCGGGCTCCGGCGGTTCCTCCAGATCGAGGAGCATCTTCACCATCTCCTGCACCTGCTCCTTGCGGCCGCCGCCGTAGGTAGTGACGAACTGCTTGACCTGCGCCGGCTGGTACTGGCAGACGGGCAGCCCAGCCTGGGCCGCCGCCAGCAGGACCACCGCCCTCGCCTCGCCGATGGCTACGGCCGCCCGCACGTTGCCCACGAGGAAGTCCTCCACCGCCACCTCGGCCGGCTGCCAGGCGGCGATGACCTGGGCGACGCCGTCGTGGATCTGGCGCAGGCGCTCGGGCAGAGGCGTGCGCTGCTTCAGGGCCAGGGCACCGTAGGCGACCGCCTGCGCCTTGTCGTCGGACCAGAGCACTAGGCCGTAGCCGGTGACCGACAGCCCGGGGTCGATGCCCAGCACCAGCAGGCCGGGCGGTAGGGGCTTGGGGAGAAGGGTAATCACCGGCCGGCCGCGGCCCGCCTTAAGGACCGGCGTACTCCAGCAGCACCGAGTCGGGGAAGTCGCCGTTGGAGTACACCCGCTGGACATCGTCCAGGCTCTCCAGGGTGTCCAGCAGCTTGAGCACCTGCGCCCCGTGCTTCTCGTCGAGGGCGATGGTGCTCTTGGCGACCTTGGACAGCTCGGCCGAGGCCACGGGCACGCCCGCCTCCTCCAGGGAGCGGCGCACCTTCTCGACGTCTGTGGGGGCGGTGTAGACCTCGACCCGGCCCTCCTCGATCTGCACGTCCTCGGCGCCGGCGTCGATGGCCATCAGGGCCACCTCCTCTGGATCAGCCTCCGATGCCTCCACCAGCACCACGCCGCGGCTCTCGAACTGCCAGGCGACGCTGCCGCTCTCGCCCAGGCTGCCGCCGGCGCGGGAGAAGGCCATCCGCACGTCGGAGACGGTGCGGTTGCGGTTATCGCTGAGCGTGTCCACGAGAATGGCCACACCGCCGGGCCCGTAGCCCTCGAAGGTGGCCTCCACCAGCGCCTTGGCGTCGTCCAGTTGGCCGGTGCCACGCTTGATGGCCCGGTCGATGGTGTCCGCCGGCATGTTGAACTCGCGGGCCTTGAGCAGGGCCAGGCGCAGGCGGGGGTTCATCGCCGGGTCGCCGCCGCCCTCGCGAGCAGCGATCGTGATTTCGCGGCCGAGCTTGGTGAAGACCTGGCCGCGCTTGGCGTCGCTGGCCCCCTTCTGGCGCTTGACCTGAGACCAGTGCGAGTGGCCTCCCATACTGGGCCTCCGTCTCGAAGCTTCTGCCGTATTCTAGCATCGAGGCCCGAAGGGGGTCAAAGGATACGGGAAAAGGCCCGCGGGCCGGGGGCGCTGTTGACGCGGCCAGCGTTAGCGATTAGCATGTTGCCGCGCCCGGACCATCCTGTTGTCCGAGCAGAGCTCCAAGCTCGTCCTTGGGGCCAACCGATAACCCAGGGAGCGGTGCAATGGCAGCCAGAGATCGCACAACCGCAGACATTCTAAGGAGCGTTGAAGACACATTGGCGACGGCAGAGCACGGTTTGAAGGAGTTCGCCACGGGACCCGCCGAAACGAAGCTGGCTGGTTTTAGGAACGTGGTTGTCTTCGGTCGTGCGGTGACAAATGTCCTTCAGAATCTCCGCTCGAACGAGCCTGGGCTCGACGAATGGTACGCAACCTACCGCGAACAAATGAAGTCCGATCCTCTCATGAGGTACTTCTACGAGCTACGCTCCGCGATACTCAAGGAGGGGACCCTGCCGGGGCTCTCAACCCGTATTCACATTAGACGACTGCGGGTGCCGGAGGATCTAGGTCGGCTTGGCCTTCCCCCTCCAAACGCAAGAGGGTTCTTTGTCGGGGATAGCCTCGGCGGCAGTGGATGGGAAGTTGAACTTCCGGACGGGTCCGTAGAGAAGTACTACGTGGAGCTCCCGTTTGATATTGGTACTGTTTCTCTTCACTTACCAGAAGCACCAAGATCCCACCTGGGGCAGGAAATAGGCGACAGCTCGCTTGAGACGTTGAGTAGGCTGTACGTTAACTACCTTCGCCGAATGGTGGAGTCGGCAGAGGAGCGGTTCAAGCCGAGGCAGGAACCCGAGCGGCCGCCGGTGTGGCCCGTGGAGGGGAGCGCTACCATCACCGCCATCTGCCCTGAGACGCCCGAAGACTACGCCGCCATCGGTGAGGTCAACCTGCTCGCCTTCGGCAGGGAGGTGGAAGCGCGACTGGTCGAGAACCTGCGCCGTTCGCCCGACTTCATCCCGGGGCTATCCCTCGTGGCTGTTCAAGACGGCGAGGTGGTCGGGCACATTCTCTTCAGCCCTTTGGCCATCGAGACCGAGAGCGCCACCACCCGGGCCTTAGCCCTGGCAGTCTTGTCTGTTCGACCAGAGCTCCAGAAGCAGGGCATCGGCTCTGACCTGGTGCGCGACGGCTTGGAGCGATGCCGAAGCCTGGGGCATAGGATCGTGGTGGTCGTCGGCCACGCAGAGTACTACCCTCGGTTCGGGTTCTCCTCTGCGAGAGCCAAGGGGCTGGAGACGCCGTTCCCGGTTCCAGACGAGGCATTCATGGTGCTGGGGCTTGTTCCCGGCGCACTAGACGGCGTCAGTGGACTCGTCAAGTACCCGTCGGCGTTCGCCGAACCGTAGGGGTACTTAGCCCCCCAGCGTCACGTTGTCGATGAGCCGCGTGGCCCCGATGCGCACCGCCAGCGAGACCAGGGCCGGCCTCGCAATGTTCTCCAGCTCTTCCAGCGTCTCGGCGTCGGCCACGCTCACGTACTTCACCACCGCCAGGGGCTCCCGGGCCAGCACGGCGCGCATCCCGTCTCGTATCACTTCCGCCTGGCGCTCCCCCCCGTCGAACAGCTCCTCGGCGCAGCAGAGCGAGCGCCAGAGGACCGTGGCCGCTCGCCGCTCTTCGAACGAAAGGTAGCTGTTGCGGCTGCTCAGGGCCAGGCCATCGGCCTCGCGCACGGTGGGCAGGCCCACTACCTCAACGTCCATGTTCAGGTCGGCCACCATCTTCCGGACCACCGCGAGCTGCTGGGCGTCCTTCTGCCCGAAGTAGGCCCGCTGCGGCCGGACGATCTCGAACAGCTTGGCCACCACCGTGGTCACGCCCCGGAAGTGGCCCGCGCGGGCCGCTCCCTCCAGCCGCCCGGTGATCGAGTGGCCCACCTCCACCCAGGCGTCGAAGCGCGGGGGGTACATCTCCTCCGCCGACGGCATGAACACCACGTCCGTGCCTTCTGCCTCCAGCAGGCGCAGGTCGCGCTCGGGGTCGCGCGGGTAGCGCTGGTAGTCCTCCTGCGGGCCGAACTGCCTGGGGTTGACGAAGATGCTGACTACCAGGTGTTGACAATCGGCGCGGGCGCGGCGGACGAGCGAGAGGTGTCCTTCGTGGAGATAGCCCATGGTGGGCACCAGCCCCACGGCGCCCTCCATGGCGGCGCGGCGCCGGCGCATCTCGGCCACGGTGGCGGCTGTCTGCATCGGATTCAAGGAGGGCCCTGCCGCAGGCCCCCAGGCCGGGGTAGAGCTGCGGCAGGGCGCTCTGGATGTTGGCTAGAGGCCCGTCACTTCCGCCAGGACCACCTCGCCCTCCGGCCCCATCATAAAGCTCTCGCGCTCTGTGGGGAAGTGGCCTTCCTGGACCTCCGCGACATATTCGCGCACCGCCCGCCCGATCTCCTCGGCCAGGTGGGCGTACTGCTTGGCGTGCTTGGGGACGAAGTCGGGGTAGAGGCCGAGCATGTCGTGCAGCACCTGCACCTGCCCGTCGCAGTAGGGCCCGGCGCCGATGCCGATGGTGGGGATGCTCAGCCGTTCAGAGATGAGCTTGCCCAGCGGCGCCGGGATCGTCTCCAGCACGATGGCGTAGGCTCCCGCCTGCTCCAGCGCCGCAGCGTCGTTCAGCAGCTTGACGGCGGCCGCCGGCGTCTTGCCCTGCATCTTGTAGCCGCCGAACTGGTTCACCGACTGCGGCGTCAGGCCGATGTGACCCATGACGGGGATGCCTGCGTCGACCAGACGGCGCACCGTCTCGGCCACAGTCACGCCGCCTTCCAGCTTCACCGACTGCGCCCCGGCCTCCTGCAAGAAGCGACCGGCGTTGCGCAGGGCGTCCGCAGGGCCCGCCTGGTAGCTCATGAACGGCATATCGGCCACAATGTGCGCCTTCTGGGTGCCCCGCACCACAGCGCCAACGTGGTGAAGCATGTCGTCCATGGTTACCGGCAGGGTGGAGTCGTAGCCCAGCACCACCATGCCCAGGCTGTCGCCCACCAGAAGGATGGGCACCCCCGCCTCGTCCAGCAGGCGGGCGGTGGGATAGTCGTAGGCGGTGAGCATGGCGATCTTCTCGCCCCGCTGCTTCATCGCCTTCAGGTCGTGGATGGATACGCGCCGCATCGCCGCCACCTCCTATGCCACCGCCGCTTCTCGCACCGGCACCTCGTGGCTCATTCGCGCAATGCGATTCTTCTCGTCCACGAACACCAGCCGCGGCCGCACGCTGCGCGCCTTCTCCTCTTCCACCGTGTGGTAGGCGACGATGATCACCAGATCGCCTTCGCGAATGAGGCGGGCGGCGGCGCCGTTGGTCACCACCTCGCCGCTACCGCGCGGCGCCTCGATGGCGTAGGTCTCGAGGCGAGCGCCGTTGGTCACGTCCAGCACGTGCACCAGCTCGAAGGGGAGGATATCCGCCGCCTCCATGAGGACGGGGTCTATGGAAATGCTGCCTTCGTAGTCGACGTTGGCGCCAGTGACGTGGGCACGGTGGATCTTGCTCTTGAGCATCGTCCTCATCGGGACTCTCCCCTCCTTGGCCGGCAACGAAAAGCCCTCTCGGTACCGGACCGAGAGGGCACGCGGGAGCGCTCCTCTACTATGTGCCGTCTCGGTCGGTGGCCCGATCCAAGCGGGCTCTGGCTCTATTTGGATGGCGCCCGTGCGCCCTGGCTCACCGCCCTGCCCTTCGCCAGGCAGGCATCCGGGTCGGTGGCAGCCCTATTGTACCAGATATGTCAATACCCCTCAACGAAGCTGCGCCGGTTCCAGCTCCCTTAGCGACGGCACGCCGGCCAGGCCTCGCGCCTCCGTTACCGCCCGCACGATGGCTCGCTCGACGGCGCGAGCCGCCAACGCGCCCAGGGCGATAATGTCGACGGCCGCCTCCGTGGTGCCGGTGGCCAACGCGAAGAGAACATCGCCGTCCACCAGCGTGTGAGCCGGGCGCACCGCCCGCGCCAGGCCGTCGTGGGCCATCACCGCCAGGCGGTATGCCTGCTCGCGGGACAGGCGAGCGCTGGTGGCCACGACGCCGATGGTGCTGTTGGTCGCCCCGAAAGGCAGCCACGGCGCCCGCGTGCGCAGCACGTCCAGCGTGCTGGCGAAGCCGCCCTTCTCGTCGCGGGGGCCAGCCAAGACGCGCCCGCTGTCGGGGTCGACGACCTCGCCGAAGCAGTTCACCACCACCAGCGCCGCCACGATGACGCCGCCCTCCAGGGCCTCGGCGGCACTGCCGATACCGCCCTTGACCGCGCGGCCGGGGCCCAGCGCCTTGCCCACCGTCGCCCCCGTCCCGGCGCCCACGCTGCCCTGGGCGAAGCGGCCAGGACGCGCCGCCCGGCAGGCGGCGTAGCCCGCCTCGGCGTCCGGCCTCACGTCCGCCCGGCCGATCGTTAGGTCGTAGATCACGGCGCCCACCACGATGGGCACCGGCCCACCGGGCGTGGGAAAGCCGACGCCACGCTCTTCCAGGAAACGCATCACCCCGGTCGCCGCATCGAGCCCGAAGGCGCTGCCGCCGGTCAGGACGACGGCGTGCACGCGGCTCGCCAGGTTGCCCGGCCCCAGAGCGTCCGTCTCGCGGGTGCCGGGCGCGCCGCCGCGCACGTCCACAGCGGCGACGGCGCCGCCCTCGCACAGCACGACGGTGCAGCCGGTGGCGGCGCGCCGGTTCGTCCAGTGCCCGACACACAGCTCAGGGACGGCGGTGATCGCGTCGCGGGGCAACGTCTCCCGCCTACCGGTCTCGCTGCTCGCGTTCCAGCCGAGCCATCGACCACGCTTCGAATCGCCAGTATCCGCCTGCGGCATCCGCAAGCGGATGCCGCAGGCGTCCTATCGTCCAGCGCAAGCGAAGGCGCCGGGGTTCAGCTAGCGGCTAGTAGTTCTCGCGCTCCCAGGCAATGGACATGCCCATGCCGCCGCCTATGCACAACGTCGTCAGGCCCCAGCGAGCACCGCGCCGCTCCAACTCATAGGCGATGGTGCCCACCAGGCGGGCCCCCGTGGCCCCCAGAGGGTGGCCGAAAGCGATGGCGCCGCCGTTGACGTTCAGCCGCTCATCCCATTCGTTCGAGCCCAGCCCGCGCATCACTGCCACAACCTGGCAGGCGAACGCCTCATTGATCTCGATGAGGTCGAACTGCTTGAAGGACATGCCGTAGCGCTTCATGAGCCTCTGGGTGGCGGGCAGCGGGCCGATGCCCATGATCTCAGGGTCGGTGCCGATGGTGGCGGCGCCGCGGAAGGTGGCCAGTGGCTTGAGGCCCAGCTCCTTGGCCTTCTCCTTGGACATCAGCAGCGTTAGGGAGGCACCCTCAGTGCGCGGGCAGGAGTTACCCGCCGTCACCAGGCCACCCTCTTTGTAGGCGCCCTTCAGTCCCGCGAGCTTCTCCAGGGTGCTCTCGCGGCGCGGGCCCTGGTCCTTGTCGACCGTTACGGTGTGGCCATCGAGGTACTCGATGGTGAGCGGGATGATCTCCCGGTCGAACCTGCCCGCGTCCTGGGCAGCGACCGCCCTCTCCTGGCTCGCCTGGGCAAACTTGTCGGAGTCCTCGCGCGAGACGTTGTAGA
The DNA here is from genome assembly GCA_963701285.1 of uncultured Chloroflexia bacterium. Taxonomy (GTDB): domain Bacteria; phylum Chloroflexota; class Dehalococcoidia; order SM23-28-2; family SM23-28-2. The sequence goes on from OY969584.1 coordinate 2,211,507, forward strand.
CCTCGCTTAGCTTCTCCGCCGTCTGGCCCATGTTCATGATCCAGGGCGCCTTGACGTTGAACCACTGGGGCAGGAGCTTGGCCTGCTTGTCCGGGTACATCTGCCAGTTTTCCCGCCTCATGAACTCCGCCAGGACCTGGGGGTTATCCACAGACAGGGCATCGCCCCCGGCCGGTATTGGGCCAAGGCGATCCATGGTCTCGACGCCACCGGCCAGGACAACGTCCGCCATGCCGCACATGATGGCGTGCGCCCCCATCGTTATCGTCTGGAGGGAAGAAGCGCACTGCTTGTTCAGGTCGGTGGCTGAGATGGTGTCGGGGAAGCCCGCCTCGAACACGTGCATACGCGAGCGGGTTAGAATGCCCCCGAGCTGCGCCGAGCCCAGCGAGATCTCGTCTATCTGGTTCGGGTCCAGCTTGGTCCGCTTGACGATGGCCTTCATCAGGGGGACCATGAAGTCCACGTGGGTGATGTCCTTCAACACCCCCCTGGCTCCCGCCCGCCCGAAGGGCGTGCGCACTGCATCAACTAGGACCGCCTCTTTTGGCATTTCTTGCTATCCTCCTTTCAGCGGTCTCTTACCATTGACTCTTGCTATTTCTGACAGCGCGGGCAGAAGTGCGTGCTCCGTCCGCCCACTTTGACCCGCTCGACAATGGCGCCGCAAACGCAGCACGGCTCGCCGGAGCGTCGGTACACTTTGACGTGCATCTGGTGCTCCCCCGCTCGTCCCTGGGCGTCCACGTAGTCGCGAAAGCTGCTCCCTCGATGCCCAATGGCCTCCCGCAGCACCTTCCCCACCGCGCCGTGCAGCCGTTCTACCTCATCGACTGTCAGGCTGCCGGCCGGCCGGCGCGGATCGACGCCTGCCACGAACAGCGCTTCATCGGCGTAGATGTTGCCGAGGCCGGCCAACCGCGTCTGATCCATGAGCACGACTTTGACAGGCGGTCTTCGTCCGGCCAGGAGCGAGCGTAACGTCGTGGGCAGCAGCGCCTCCAGGGCGTCGGGCCCGAGCTTGCCCACTACCAGCGTCGGGTCGACCACCAGGCACATCATGCCTAACTTGCGAAGGTCAGTGTAGCGCAACTCTGTCTTATCATCTAGTGCCAGGCGGACCCGCAGGTAACGATCGGCCGGAGCGCCCTGCCGACGGTGGATGAGGGCGCCGGTCATGCGCAGGTGGACGATGAGATAGCGCCCGTCGGACAGGGGGAAGAGGAGGTACTTGCCCCACCGCTCGACGCCCTCGATGCGCAGGCCGGGCAGCGCCCGCCCGAGCTCCGCCGGCGAGGGCGCGGCCGCCACCCTCTCGGCGCCGGGCAGCACCTCGACGGCGGTGAACCGCCGGCCCACGACGTGCGGCAGCAGGTCGCGGCGGATCGTCTCTACTTCGGGGAGCTCAGGCAATGGTCTGGTGTCTCATTGCCGCTCGCCCTTCGACAGGCTCAGGACGAGCGGCGGCATGATTGTTCATCCCGCCTTGTCGACTATCCAGTCCACCAGGCCATACCTGACTGACCATTCAGCAACCTCGGCAGGACGCAGGAGATCCACCTTTCCTGCGGTTTCGGCCCGTTCGAGGTCAGCTGAGGGCGAGTGCACAGCGAAATAGAAGCCGTCGAAGCCCTCCATACTTTCAGCCTGTCGCTCATAGTCCTGGAACGCTGCGAAGTCCGCTTGCGACTTGATCTGAACGCCATATCGCTTTCCAGTAATCGGCGCGCGCAGCTCTAGATCAAACGGAGTTTGGCTTCCGCCCAATTCACTGATCCTACGCCATCCCGCCTCGCGCAGAATGAGATCGATCAGTATTTCGAAATCGCGCCAATGGAGTTTGCCCACTATAACCTTCACTGCTTCTTCAAGGGATGACCGGGCCAACTTAGCGGCTTCAACCTCCGGCTCTACCTCCGAGTTGATCTTCCGTTTGAGATACTCTAGTCGCTCGCCCATGACGGAACATATTGTTCCCTGAAAGCGCTGGAGCATGACAAGCCTGCCGCTCAATCGCGTAGTGTCGAGTTCCCTGCGTTGAACGTCGCAGGGTGACCAGCGGTCAACGACGGGGCGCGTCTTGCATCCGTCAGGCAGAACAGTGACCCTGGGCTCCGAAAAGCACCACCACAACTTGGCTGCGTAGAAGGTCATCCAGAGGACATCCTCTCCAGCCTCATAGAAGAGCCGAATCTGATTGGCAAGAAGGTTGGCTACACGTGCTGAGCGAGGCCTCGCTCGAAGCCGCGCCGCAACCTCCGCCCACTTGCCCTCGACGCAGAGCTCGTGAGGAACCTCCTCAAACCCGATGCGCAGAGTCTGCTGCTCCTCGATGCACTCCTTCTCCCACTTGCCTCCTTCTCCCAGCTTGATGTAGAGGGCTCCAGTCGGGTCGATCTCCATGCTGGTCGATTCGCTCACCACGCCCCTACTCCATCTCCCCCCAGTTCTTGCCCACCTTCGTGTCCACCTTCAGCGGCACCTTCGTCTCCAGTGGTTGGGGCATGATCTCCAGCGCCAGTCGTCGCACCTCGTCCAGCTCCGCCGCCGGGCACTCGAAGATGAGCTCGTCGTGCACCTGGAGGGTCATCCGGCTCTTGAGGCGCCCCGACTCCAGCTCGGCGTCGATGCGGTTCATGGCGATCTTGATGATGTCGGCGGCCGTGCCCTGCACCGGCATGTTCACCGCCGCCCGCTCTGCCGCCTGGCGCACGACGGCATTGGCCGAGCGGATCTCGGGGATGTAGCGCCGCCGGCCCAGCAGCGTCTCGGCGTAGCCCAGCTCGCGGGTGCGCTGCACGGTCTCCTCGATGTAGCGACGGATGCCGGGGTACTTGGCGAAGTACCTCTTGATGAAGTCGCCCGCGTCCTCCCGCGAAATGCGCTCTCGCGTCGACAGCCCGAACTCGCTGAGACCGTACAGCACCCCGAAGTTGAACACCTTGGCCCGCCGCCGCATCTCCGGCGTCACCTGATCCAGCGGCACGCCGAACACCTGGGAGGCGGTGGCGGCGTGGATGTCCTCGTCGCGCATGAAGGCGCCCACCAGCTCCGGATCCTCAGTGATGTGGGCCATGATCCGCAGCTCGATCTGGGAGTAGTCCGCCGATAGCAGCAGCGGCTCCGGCCCCACATCCCTGGCCACGAAGGCCCGCCGCACCTGGCCGCCCAGCTCCGTCCGCACCGGGATGTTCTGGAGGTTTGGATTGCTGGACGAAAGGCGACCGGTCGCTGCCGTCGTCTGGTTGAAGTCGGTGTGCACGCGGCCGGTGCGCGGGTTGATGAGGGCGGGGAGGGTGTCCACGTAGGTGGACTTGAGCTTGGTGAGCTCACGGTAGGCCTGGATCTGGTCGATGATGGGGTGGAGGCCGCGCAGCGCCTCCAGGGCCTGAGCGTCGGTGGAGTAACCCAGCTTGGTCCGGCGGGTCTTGGGCAGCTTGAGCTGCTCGAAAAGGACCTGGCCGAGCTGCTGGGGCGAGCCAATGTTGAAACGGTGCCCCACTTGCCCGTGGATCTCGTCCTCCATGCGGGCGATCTCGCGCCCCAGGCTGATCGACATCTCCCGTAGGACAGCCACGTCCACGGCCACGCCCACCATCTCCATACGGGCCAGCACCGGCACCAGCGGCATCTCCACGTCCTCGAACAGCGGCCAGAGGTTCTGCCGCCGCAACTCCTCCTCCAGGCCCGGCCGCAGGCGGCCGGTCATGTCGGCGTCGGCGGCGGCGTAGCGGCCGGCGGCCTCCACCTCCACGTCGGCCATGCAGAGCTGCTTGCTCCCCTTGCCGATGAGCTCGCTGATGGGCGTCATCTCGACGCCCAGGTGCTTGGAGGCCAGCCACTTGAGGGACAGGCCGCCACCGCCCTCGCCCAAAAGATAGGCCGCGATCATGGTGTCGAAGGACAGATTGCGCGGCCAAACGCCCTCGTTGGCCATCACCACGATGTCGTACTTGGCGTTGTGGGCCGTCTTCTCGATGCCCTCGTCCTCGAACAGCGGCCCCAGGCGGCGCAGGACAACGTCGAGCGGGAGCTGCTCGGGCGCCATGCGATGGCCCACGGGGACGTAGAACGCCTGGCCGGACGCTAAGGCGACGGCCAGGCCCACCAGGCGCGCGCGCATAGCGTCCAGGTCGGTGGTCTCGGTGTCGAAGACGAAGGAGCGCTGGGCCTCGATGCGTTGGGCCAGCGCCTCCAGTTCCTCCATTGTGCGGACCAGGCGGTAGTCCACTGATGGCGCGGCCTCCGCTCCCGCCTCCGCCGCGGGCGCGGGCATCTGCTCTTCCGCAGCCGCCGGCTCTACCACGGGCAAGCGGGGCACCAGGCTGCGGAACTCCAGCTCGCGGAAGAGCTCCAGCACCCGCTGACGGTCGTAGCGGTCGAAGCGGCAGGCCTCCAGGTCCAGGATCACCGGCGCGTCGGCGTCGATGGTCGCCAGCTCCTTGCTGCGCAGGGCCTGCTCCTGATGGGTGCGCAGGGCCTTGCGCAGCCGCTCCGGTTCTACTTCCTCCAGGTGCTCCAGCACGCCCTCTACGCTGCCGAACTGCTCGATGAGCTTCACCGCCGTCTTGTCGCCCACGCCCGGCACGCCCGGTATGTTGTCCGAGGTGTCGCCTTTCAGGCCCTTCAGGTCGGGCATCTGCTGCGGCCAGACGCCGTAGCGCTCCCGCACGTCCTCCGGCGTCGCGTAGATTACGCTATCGCGCTGGTAGGGACGGTACATGTAGAGGTGTACGCTGGGCTGCACCAGTTGGGCGATGTCGCTGTCCAGCGAGACGACATACGTTTCCGCGCCCTGCGCGGCGGCCTGGCGAGCCAGGGCGCCGAGAACGTCGTCGGCCTCGTAGCCTTCCAGCTCGAATATCGGGATGCTGAAGGCCTCGATGAGCTGGCGGCAGCGGTCGATCTGCGAGCGCAGGTCCTCGGGCATCTCCGGCCGGTGGGCCTTGTAGGTAGCGTCCTTCTCGATACGAATGGTGGGCTTGCCCTTGTCGAGGGCCACCGCCAGGTGGGTGGGCTTGAGCTCCTGGAGAACCGAAAGGAGGGTGTTGGCGAAGCCGTAGGCCACCGTCACCACCTCGCCGGTCCGGCGCACGGTGAGAGGCTCCTTCACGGCGTGATACGCGCGATGGATGATACCGTGCCCGTCGAGGAGAACCAGGAGGGGCTTTGTCCGCTTCCCGCCCACGAGCCGATTATAGCACCGGCCTCTTTGAGCCGCAGCGCAGATCCAACGACAGCGTAGGGGCGGTTCGCGAACCGCCCTCGGGGGGGCAAGCGCCGCCCCTACTCCGGCCGCTCATGGTGAGCCTGTCGAACCATGAGCCCCCGCTCGCCCTTCGACAGGCTCACGACGAGCGGGCCCGGGGCTCCCCCATTCCCCAAGGCACCTCCCATCCCTTACGATGCGGCAGGAGGATTGCCTTGCCCAAGCTGCGCTGGCGCGAGCAGGAGATGCTGCGCCGCTTCTACCCGCCCGACGCCGAGGGCGAGCTGGAGCGACGCTTCCTGGCGGCCATCGAGCGCTGGTTCCGGCCGAGCGACCGCGTGCTGGACGCCGGCTGCGGCGGCGGCCGCCTGTTCGCCTACGACCTGCGCGGCCAGGCCGCCCGCATCGTCGGTGTGGACACCGAGCCCGAGCTGGCCGGCAACCCCAACATCGAAGAGCCCGTCCTGGGCGACCTGAGCGCCCTGCCCTTCCGCGACGAGACCTTCGATCTGGTCATCTGCAAGCACGTCCTCGAGCACCTCGAGCACCCACTCGCCGCCTTCCGCGAGCTGGCCCGCATCCTGCGGCCGCAGGGGCGGCTGGTCATCCTCACGCCCAACCGTCTCCACTACGTGCCACTGCTGGCCGCCCTCCTGCCACACCCCTTCCAGCGCATGGTCGCCCGTGGCCGCGGCCTGGCCCTGCGCGAGGTCCACGTCACCCGCTATCGGGCCAACACGCCCCGCCGCCTGCGCCGCCTGGCGCGAGAGGCCGGCCTCAAGGTGGCGGAGCTCCACCTGTTCGAGACGGCGCCGGTGTACCTGTCGTTCAATCCGCTAGCCTTCGCCGTTGGCGCGGCCTACGAGAAGGTGGTGAACCGTATCCCGGCCCTGGCCTCGCTGCGGGTGAACATGCTGGCCGTGCTGCGCAAGGGCTGACGGCTGGCCTGCTTGCGCTCCGCCGTAGTCGACCCTCAGCCTTTCGGGGGCACTCCGCCAAACTCAAGTATCCCCACCTTCTGACAGGGAGCAATCCCGGCCGGAAACTGCGGGGTCGCCGGGAACTCCGAGGTCAGGTCCACCGTAAGCTCACCGCGCCCTTCGGGCAGCGACAGCCGGACGGCCGTCGCCACCCGTGGCTGAGGAGAGCAGGTCCCGGTGTCATCGTGGCCCCGCCAAGTGATCTCCAGCCAGCCCTGCCCGGGCACGGCGCTATGGGGCTTGACCTCACCTAGGTTCGGCAACATCAGCAGCGGCCCTGGGAATATGCACGGCCGGGACGTCGTGTCTGAGCAGGGCGGGCTCTGGAAAACGTCGAGAGGTATCACGCCTCCGTCCGGGCCGAGAAGCTCGATGCCGGGCGGGCCGCTCAGCCGGCAGGGCTCCGCCGATTCATTGCCAAGGCCAATGCCGGCCAGGGCCTGGCCTCCCGTGAGCCCGTTGGACCCGGTCACGCCTGCATTGAGATCGGCCGCGTCGCATGGCCTCACATCCGGCCCCGCGACGAAGGGTGTCGGCGAGGGTGTCGTAGGTATCGGAGTGAACTCGGGATGCTTGGGGGCGTGCGGGCCTGCCTCGGCTGCCGCCTGCCTGGCTTGCTCCGCCGCCTCAAAGGCTCGCTTCTGAGGCGGTTCGCCCTGGGGTTCGGCTTGCGAGGGATCGCAGGCCCCCAGGAGCACCGCTACCGCCAGCGCCGACATAGCCAACGTCAACAATCGCCACATGGCCGACCTCCCGCGGGTTTGCCCACAACCATTCAGCCACAGCAAAGCATAAGCCAACCCCGCGCGGCATGCCGTGCGCCAACCTTGCGCTTTCCTCGCGCTTTCCTTGCGACCGCCCCGATCCTCCCATCCCCCCTTTCCCTGTCGACCCGCGTTGACCGCCGGATGGCCCGGCCGTATGATCCCCATGCCGCCGACAGGCCGGATTTGTCCCCCAGGAGGGCCGCATGGACATCCCCAAGGACGAGCTCGCCCGAATGTACGAGACGATGGTCACCATCCGCCAGTTCGAGGAGGGGGTGGCCAAGCTGATACGCGACGGCAAGATCCCCGGCGTCGCCCATCTCTACGCCGGCGAGGAGGCCGTAGGCGTCGGCGCCTGCTCCCTGCTCAGCAACGACGACTACATCGCCAGCAGCCACCGCGGCCACGGCCACCTCATCGCCAAGGGCGGCGACCCCAAGGGCATGTACGCCGAGCTGCTGGGCCGCTCGCTGGGCTACTGCCACGGCAAGGGTGGCTCCATGCACATCGCCGACCTGGACCTGGGCATGCTGGGGGCCAACGGCATCGTCGGGGCGCAAGCCCCCATCGCGGTCGGCGCCGCCTTCGCCGCCCGCTACAAGGGCAGCCGCGCCGTGAGCGTCTGCTTCTTCGGCGACGGCGCCACCAACGAGGGCGCCTTCCACGAGGCGGTCAACCTGGCCGCCCTCCTGAAGCTGCCGGTCATCTTCGTCTGCGAAAACAATCTCTACGGCGAATACACCCGCCAGGACCGCCACCAGACCATCCGCGATGTGGCCGAGCGGGCCAAGGCCTACAACATGCCCGCGGTGATAGTCGACGGCATGGACGTCCTGGCCGTGCGCCAGGCGGTGGACGAAGCGATCGAGCGCGCCCGCGTCGGCGAAGGGCCCTCCCTCGTCGAGTGCAAGACCTACCGCTTCTTCGACCACCAGGGCGTGGGCGACGGCGCCGCCGACCGCCCGGCCGAGGAGATAGCCGAGTGGCGCGCCCGCGACCCCATCCTCCGCTTCCGCAGCCACCTCATCGAGACGGAGACGCTCACCGAGGCGGAGGTGGCGGAGATCGAGCAGCGGGTGGCCGGCCGCATCGCAGAGGCCATCGCCTTCGCCGAGGCGGCGCCCCTCCCCACGCCCGACGACCTGCTGACCGACGTTTACGCCTAGGAGGGTGCTTGCCTGAGAGGGACGGCAACGGTGGACCGCAGACCCGAAGCCATCGACTCGTACAACGTCGCGACGCCTCAGTATACGCCCCAACTTCTCAGCCTCGCGTTCTCGCTGGCTGTGGGGGCAGTGACCCTCCTCGCCCTCTTGGCCATCGAGCTTCCCTGGGTGTGGCGAGCCATCGCCGCGGCGGTGGCCGCCGCAGCCTGCGTCATTGCGCCCAACGCCTGGTTCGCCAGCCGATGGCTGCGCGCTCAATGGCGCAGGGCCCGGCTTTATCCAGCACTGCTCGAGGGTACACGTGCCCTGGAGACGGAGCTAGCCACTTGGCAGGGTACGCTAGCCCTGGCCAGAGAGCCGCCGCCAGTCCCGGTGGAAGGGGTATACGAGGCGCAGGGGCGGTTCCGGATTGCCCTCCGGGGGGACTCCGCCGCGTCCCTACAGCCTGGCGACTGCTTGCTCGTGGTAGACGTCCTCGAGAGAAGGTTGGTTGGAAAGGCACGCGTCCTGGACGAGAACGGGCACGGCTTCGAGGCCGAGGTTCACCAGCAACTCGATGCACTCTTCTGGGGCTTCATCCACCAAGAGATAGGGTCCTACAGGCGACGCATGCCGGATGGCGTGGCTGTGTTTCGCGAGGCGGACGTGCTGGAGTCCGACCGCGCTTTTGCTAGGCTAATGCAGGGGGCCGACCGATGAAACAACCACTTCTCCAGGGCAAAGTAGCGAAGATCATCAGCGTCAGAGAGCTCGGGATCAACATTGGCCTAATGGACGGCGTAGAAGAGGGAATGGTCTTTGCGGTGTTGGCCGACACCCCTTTGCGGGTGGAGGATCCTGACAGCCATGAGCTGCTGGGGGAGGTGGACCGCGACAAGGTCAGGGTCAAGGCCACAGAGGTGTTCGAGAAGTTTGCCATTTGCAGGACGTACGAAACCTACGAGGCGCCCGGAGTCTTCCCCTCCTATCTGTCAGACATGCTACGACCCGGGACGCGGCACGTCAGAACGCTGAAGATCGAGGATTCGGAGTTGCCGCCGCCGCTCTCCGAGGAGGAGAGTTACGTTAAGGTTGGAGACTGGGTTCGGCAAGTTCCGCCCGAGGAGTAGGAAGGACAGCGCCATGCGCCCGACGATCTACATGATGGCCATCAACGAAGCCTTGAGTCAGGAGATGGAGCGCGACCCCACTGTTTTCATCGCCGGCGAGGACGTGGGCCAGCACCCACCCTTCGGCGTCACCCTGGGCCTGCGCGCCAAGTTCGGCCCGGAGCGAGTCGTGGACACCCCCATCTCCGAATCGGCCATCCTGGGGTTGGCCGTGGGCGCCGCTGCCGCCGGCCTCCGCCCAGTGGCGGAGATCATGTTCATGGACTTCCTCGGCGTCTGCCTGGACCAGGTCATCAACCAGATGGCCAAGATGCGCTACATGTTCGGCGGTAAGGCTCGCCTGCCCATCGTTGTGCGGGCCGCCTGCGGCGGCGGCTATCGCCTGGCCGCCCAGCACTCGCAGAGCCTGGAGGCCATCCTTCGCCACATCCCCGGCCTCAAGGTGGTGATGCCCGCCACTCCTTACGACGCCAAGGGCCTTCTCATTTCCGCCATCCGCGACGACAACCCCGTAATCTTCCTGGAGCACAAGAAGTGCTACACCATGGCCGCCGACGTCCCCCAGGAGCCCTACGAGGTGCCCTTGGGCGTGGCCGAGGTCCGCCGACGGGGCAGCGATGTGACCATCGTAGCCACCTCCTACATGGTGCACGAGGCCCTGCGCGCCGCCGACGAGCTGGCCCAGCGGGGCATCGAGGCCGAGGTCATCGACCCGCGCACCCTCGTGCCCCTGGACATGGCGACCATCCTGGCTTCCGTGCGCAAGACCCATCGCGTGGTCGTGGTGCACGAGGCGGTGAAGTTCTGCGGCGTGGGCGCCGAGATCGCCGCCCAGATCGCCGAAGAGGCCTTCTCGTCCCTGCACGCGGCGCCGCTGCGGGTGGCCGCGCCCTTCTGCCCGGTGCCCTTCAGCCCGCCCCTGGAGGACGCCTATCTCCCCAACGCCCAGAAGATCGTGGACGCTGTGCTGTCGCAGGCGCCGGCCAAGGGGTCAAGGCCAGGGTAGCGAGCGCCTCCCCCGCACTGAAGGCGCCCCATTGCCGCCCCCGGCAAGGCATAGGAGGAAGCCAACCACTCATCCCCGTCCAGAGCGCCCCCACCCCTCCGCATCGCCCATCCTGACCGCCTCACCCCTTCGCCTATCGCCCCGTTGACCCTTTGACCCCTTTCCACACAACTTGACATTGTTGTGCGTCTTTATTCTATACTGATAGTAGAACGACAACAGAGGAGGTCGCCCGTGGCTAAGAACTACACTCATCCCGAGGTGCTGGTTGATACCGAGTGGGTGGCTCAGCACCTGAACGACCCCAAGGTCCGCATCGTGGAGGTTGACGTCGACGTCGCCGCCTACGATAGCGGCCACATCCCCGGCGCCGTCGGCTGGCACTGGAAGTCGGAGCTGGAGACGGCCCTTCGCCGCGATGTCGCCAGTCGGGACCAGATCGAGGACCTGCTGGGCCGTTCGGGCATCGGCCCCGACACCACCATCGTCCTCTACGGCGACAGCAGCAACTGGTTCGCCACCTACGCCTTCTGGCTCCTCAAGTACTACGGCCACCGCGACGTCCGCCTCCTGAACGGCGGTCGCCAGAAGTGGCAGGCCGAGGGACGCCCCACGGCGACCAAGCGCCTCACCTACCCGCGCGCTGCCTACGCCGCCGACGGCGTGGAACAAAGCGTCCGCGCCCTGCGCGACTTCATCCTGCCGCGTGTGGGTCAGCCCGGCGTGGCATTGGTGGACGTGCGTTCGCCCAAGGAGTACAAGGGCGAGCTGTTGGCCCCCGAGCACCTGCCCCAGGAGGGCGCCCAGCGCGGCGGTCACATCCCCGGCGCCCGGAACATCGTTTGGTCGGAGGCGGTGCGAGAGGACGGCACCTTCAAGTCCCCGGACGAGCTCGAGGCGCTCTATGCGGGGCAGGGCGTGACACCCGACAAGGAGGTCATCGCCTACTGCCGCATCGGTGAGCGAGCCGCCCACACCTGGTTCGTCCTGAAGTACCTGCTGGGCTATCCGAAGGTGCGCAACTACGACGGCTCCTGGACCGAGTGGGGCAGCCTCATCGACGCGCCGATCGAGAGATAGACGACTTCCGCCGCCACTGCCAGCCCTCGCTCCGGTTCACCCGCCGCGCTTCTTTGAATACGCTTCGCCCTTGGCCTATAATGTTCGCGGCCTCGCCCTTGGCACGGGCGATCCGAGGAGGGATGTTGTGGCCGACCCCGGGGAGACACCCGGCACCCTCAGCGACATTCGCGTCCTCGACCTCGCGGGCGAGCCGGGCTGGTACTGCGGCAAGCTCCTGGCCGAGCTGGGGGCCGACGTCGTGAAGGTCGAGCCGCCCGGCGGCGACCCCGGCCGCCGCATTGGCCCCTTCTACCACGATGAGGTTGACCCCGAGAAGAGCCTCTACTTCTTCGCCCACAACTCCAGCAAGCGCAGCATCACCCTCAACATCGCCACGGCCGACGGCCAGGCCCTCCTCCGCCGCCTGGCCGCCACCGCCGATGTCGTCATCGAAACTTTCTCGCCCGGCTTCCTGGACGGCATAGGCCTGGGCTACCAGGCCCTGAGCCAGGTCAGGCCCGGCATCATCCTCGCCTCCATCACCGGCTTCGGCCAGTGGGGACAGCACAGCCACTACAAGGCGCCGGATATCGTCGCCGTGGCCATGAGCGGCATAATGTACATTGCCGGCTTCCCGGAAGACCCCCCCAACCGCCCCTACGGCAACCAGTCCCACTACTGCGCTTCCATCCAGGCGGCCACGGGCGTCCTCACCACCCTGCTCCACCGCGACGGCAGCGGCCAGGGGCAGCACGTGGAGGTTTCCATGCAAGAGGCCCTCTCGCTGAACCAGGAGACGGCCGTCCAGTACTGGGATATCCGCGGCGACCTGCGCCGGCGCGTCGGTAATGAGCGCCGTATGCCTGGCATCGGTGTCTACCAGACCCAAGACGGCTACTTGACCTTTTTCGTCGGACTGCCCGGCTTCGGCGCCCCCTGGCCCACCCTCCTCGAGTGGATGGCCGAAGAAGGGATGGCCGAGGACCTGGACTCGCCCGACTGGCGTCAGGTCTTCGCCCAAATGGACCTCCGCCTCATCGCCCAGCTCTACTTCGGCTCTGACGCTGAGCTGTCGGCCCAGTGGAAACCTCGTCTCTCTCACGTCGACGGCGTGCTCGACCGCTTCGTCCGCACCCACACCACCCAGGCCATGTACGAGGAGGCGCAGCGACGCGGCCTTCTGGTGGCGCCCTGCGACACGCCCAAGGACGTTGTGGGAAACCCGCAACTGAACTTCCGCCGCTGGTTCACCGAGCTCGCCCACCCAGAGCTGGCCGCCACTCTGACCTACCCTGGCCCGCCCTACCGGCTGTGCGAGACCCCCTGGCGTCTGCGCTGCCGGCCGCCCCTCATCGGCGAGCACAACCACGAGGTGTACTGCCAGGGGCTGGGCCTTTCCGTGGACCAGCTGGCCGCCCTCAGCGGCGCCGGAGTCATTTGAGGCCGGCGAGAGCTGGAGGTGCCTAGCCCATGAGCGACAACGACCTTCCGCTCGCCGGAATCCGCGTGACCGACTTCACCTGGTTCGGCGCCGGCCCCATCTGCACCGAGATCCTGGCCAACCACGGCGCCCAGGTCATCCGCGTCGAGTCGCAGACCCGCATCGACGGCCTGCGCGTGGCCCACCCTATGCCCGAGGAGAAGTACTCCTTCAACGTCAGCGGTTACTACAACAACTTCAACGCCAGCAAGCTGTCTTTCACCCTGAACATGAAGCACCCCAAGGCGCTCGACGTGGCCCTACGCCTCGTGTCGATCAGCGACATCGTGGCCGAGAACTATACTCCCGGCACGCTGGAGAAGTGGGGCCTGACCTACGAGGCCATGCTGGCTGTCAAGCCGGACATCATCTTCGTGCGCGAGCCGATGCAGGGCGCCGGCGGGCCCCACGGCAGCTTCGCCGGCTTCGGCGTGGTCATCGCGCCTCTCACCGGCCTCAACCACCTTAGCGGCTTTCCCCACCGCGAGCCCGTGGGCCTCGGCACTCAGTACACGGACTACGTCATCAACCCCGGCCACGCCGCCATCGCGACCCTGGCCGCCCTTCGCTATCGCAACCGTACGGGGAAGGGCCAGCTCATCGAGGTCGCCCAGGTGGAGTCCTCGGCCTGCGTCATAGGCACCGCCATCCTCGACTACACCGCGAACGGCCGCGTGGGCATGCGCGCTGGCAACCGCCTGCCCCACGCCGCGCCGCACGGCGCCTACCCTTGCCAGGGCGACGACCGCTGGTGCGTCATCGCCGTCTTCACCGACGACGAGTGGCGCGCCCTCTGTCGTGCCATAGGCGACCCCGAATGGGCCCGCGAAGAGCGCTTCGCCACCCTCCAGGGCCGCAAGGAGAACGAGAACGAGCTGGACGCCCTGATCGAAGGCTGGACCGCCACGCGCTGCGCCGAGGAGGTCATGGAGACGCTCCAGGCGGCGGGCGTGCCCGCAGGCGTCGTCCAGAGCGCCCAGGACGTTCTGGAGAACGACGCGCACCTGAAGGCCCGCGGCCACTACGTCTACCTGGACCACCCCGAGGCCGGCCGCACCGCCTACGACGGCCCCGGCTTCCGTCTGTCCAAGACGCCGGGCCGGCTGCTCTCGCCGGCGCCCTGCCTGGGCGAGCACACGGCCTTCGTCTGCCAGGAAGTGCTGGGCATGGACGACGAGGAGATGGCCCAGCTGGTCATGGAAAACGTACTGTTCTAGGGAGGGATCGCCATGTCCCAGGTTGACGGCGGCGACTTGGTGGCCCGCTGCCTCAAGCAGGAGGGTGTGGACGTTGTCTTCACCCTCTGCGGCGGCCACGTCCAGGCCATCTACGACGGCTGCATCGACGAAGGCGTCAAGGTCATCGACGTGCGCCACGAGCAGGCCGCCGGCCACGCCGCCGAGGGCTGGTCGCGGGCCACCCGCAAGTGCGGCGTCGCCGTGGTCACCGCCGGCCCCGGCGTCACCGATGCCGTCACCGCCATCGCCAACGCCTACCAGAACCGTAGCCCCATGCTCCTCATCGGCGGGCGTAGCTCCCTGACCGACTTCGAGAAGGGCGCCCTCCAGGAGATGGACCAAGTGGAGCTCGTCAAGCCGATCACCAAATGGGCCCGCTGCGTTTACGACACCCGCCGCATCCCCGAGTACATGGCCACGGCTTTCCGCCACGCCCTCACCGGCCGCTACGGCCCCGTCTTCTTGGAGATCCCCGCCGATGTCCTCTTCCGCCGCGTCGAGGAAAGCGAGGTGCCCTTCCCCCGCAGCTATCGGCCCGAGGGCCGGGTGCAGGCCGACCCGCGCGTCGTGCGCCAGGCCGCCCAGGCGCTGGCCAAGGCGCAGCAGCCGCTGATCATGGGCGGTAGCTCCGTCTACTGGTCGGCCGCCCACGACCGCCTGCGCGACCTGGCCGAGCGGCTCCAGGCGCCCGTCTATCTCAACGCCATGGGGCGCGGCTCGCTGCCCCAGGACCATCCGCTCTTCTTCTCTCGCACCCGTCGCGGCGCGCTGGCCCACGCAGACGCCATCCTCATCATCGGCACGCCCCTCGACTTCCGCCTGGCCTACGGCAAGCGCTTCAACCCCGAGGCCAAGCTCATCCAGCTAGACATCGATCCCACCGAGCTCGGCCGCAACCACGATATCGACGTGCTGGTGGAAGGCGACGCCGGCGCCGTCTTGGCGCAGCTCCTCGCCGAGCTGGGTGATGGCCGCCCGGACCACAGCCCGTGGCTGAAGATGCTCCGCGACGAAGAAGACAAGACCTGGGCCGAGCGCCAGGAGTTCCTCAACTCCGATGCCGTGCCCATCCATCCGCTGCGGCTGTGCAAAGAGATGGCGCAGTTCGTGGACGAAAACACCATCGTCATCGGCGATGGCGGCGACATCGTGAACCTGGCCGCGCAGGTCCTGCCCATCAACCTGCCGGGCCAGTGGTACGACCCAGGCCCCATGGGCACCCTGGGCGTGGGCACCGGCTTCGCCATGGCCGTCAAGACGGTCCTGCCCCAGAAAAAGGTGCTTATGGTCAACGGCGACGGCACCTTCGGCCTCCACGGCTTCGAGTTCGACACCTTCGTGCGCTTCAACCTGCCTATCGTCTCGGTGGTGGGCAACGACCGGCAGTGGGGGCAGATCCTCGTGGGTCAGCGGGGCATGTACGGCCGCGACCGCGTGGTGGCCAGCCTCCTGGGCGGCAGTGCCCGCTACGACAAGGTGGTGGAGGCCCTGGGCGGCCACGGCGAGTTCGTGGAGCGGCCCCAGGACATCCGTCCGGCCCTGGAGCGGGCCTTCGCCTCGGGCAAGCCGGCCTGCGTCAACGTCATCACCGACCCCGAGCCACCGGGCGTGCGCGGTGGCTACCAGTTCATGTAGGGGCCGCGCCGCCACCGCCGCCCGGGGCCTCCATTCCAGAACCTGGCCCCCGGGCTGCGAACGGTCTGACTCGGGTCGTATGTCCGCGCCGGCCGGCTCCTCTGAGATACAGCCTCAGACGCAAGAGTTTTCGGGATAACACTCGCCAGGGGATTGAAATCCCTGTGGGGATCTGGTATTCTATTTAGACAAAGATAGATTGACTGGGAGCCTTCCCCAACTTTCGCCCCCTTGGGTGGTGGGGCATTTGTGCGGTTCCCCCCATCCCCAACGCTCCAGGCTCCACGCAACTGACAAGTGAATAATCTGTAACGATCTGTCAAGCACGCGGGTCTATATCCATAGCTGGGCTGCTATGGGACCCGTCGTGGGGGCATCACAATCAGCCCTTATTGGCCGGCCCGCCTCAGGCGGGCCCTAGGTAAAGGTGGTTGGATGAAGATCTTGCAGATCGCGCCCTTGTGGGAGTCCGTGCCACCGCCCGCCTACGGCGGCACCGAGGCGGTGGTATCCGTCCTGACGGAGGAACTGGTACGCCGCGGCCATCAGGTGACTCTCTGCGCCTCTGGCGACTCCCGCACCCAAGCGGAGCTGCTCTCTATCTACCCGAGCAGCCTGCGCACGGCTCGCGATCTTCAAGACCCCTGGCCCTACGCCTGGCTTCATTCTGCCCTCTCTCTGCGGGAAGCCAACGAGTTCGACATCATCCACAATCACGCTGGTGAGCTGACGATGGCCATGGCCCATCTGGTCCCCGACGTCCCCATGCTCACCACCATGCACTGCCTGGTCACCCCTGACACGAAGTTCATCTGGGACCGCTATCCCGGCTACTACAACACCATCAGCATGTCCCAGCGACGGAACATGCCGCCCCTGGCCAGTGGCCACTTCGTAGGTGTGGTCTACAACGCCATCAACGTCCCCTCGTTCCCGTACGAGGAGCGGAAGGAGGACTATCTCCTCTTCCTTAGCCGCATCTCCGTGGACAAGATGCCCCATCTGGCCGTCGAGGTGGCTCGCCGCACCGGCAAGCGCCTCATCATCGCCGGCAAGGTGGACCGGGTGGACGAAGAGTACTTCCAGTCCGTCCTCGCACCCCTCATCGACGGCAAGCAGGTCCAGTTCGTGGGCGAAGCCGACGCGCGCCTCAAGCGAGAGCTCTATGCGAAGGCCTACTGTCTCGTTCTGCCCCTCTCTTGGGAGGAGCCCTTCGGCCTCGTGCTCATTGAGGCCATGGCCTGCGGCACGCCCGTCGTCGCCTTTGGGCGCGGCTCCGTGCCCGAGCTGGTGCTGGACGGCGACACCGGCTACATCGTCCGCGACGTGGACGAGATGGTGGACGCAGTGCGTCGGGTGGACCGCATCGACCCCCGCCGCTGCCGCCAGCACGTAGCAGAGAACTTCGATGCGCCGCTGATGGCCGAACGCTACCTTCAGGCCTACCAGCGCATCATCGTGCGTGAGCGGGCCTACCCCGAGCTCCTGCCCGCTGTCTCCGATTCAGCAGGGGTGGCCTGAGATGCGCAGGCTGCCTCGCCCATATTCGAACGAAGGAGGTCGCTCGTCATGGTGAACGAATATGACGACCGCCAGTTGGAGGAAGCCATCGTCAACTGCTGTGCCCAGCACAAGCTGACCGATCCCGGCAACTTCAAGGTGCTGGTGTCCACAGGCGTCGTCCAGATCGATGGCGAGGTGGGGAGCTACGAGCAGAAGAAGGCCGTCAACCGCCTCGTGGCTGCTTCCCCCGGCGTGCGCCGCGTCGTGAACCGCCTGCGGGTGGTGCCCGCCGCGCCCGTGAGCGACTCGGACCTGGCCCAACGCGTGGAGCAGGTCATTCACGCCGAGACCACACTGGCCGGTCAAACCGTCTCCGTCGCGGCCCGCGGCGGCAACCTCGAGCTGAAGGGGACGGTGGACAGCGCCACCGCCCGGCTGGACGCCGAGTACGCCGCCTGGCACGTGTCGGGCGTGCGTCAGGTCACCAACAAGCTTCAGGTGGGCACGGACCGCATCATCGAAGAGCGGGAGTTGGGGCGCCGCCTGGAGGACGCCCTGCATTGGTGCCTGGACGTCGAGCCCTGGCGCGTCAGCGTCCAGGTGGACAAGGGCGTAGCCCACCTGTCCGGCCATGTGCCCTCCCGCGACCAAGCCCGCGAGGCCGAGGACCTGATCCGCTGGCACCCCCAGATCAGGGATGTCGTGAACCACCTGACCGTGGATGCATCGGCATCGGCCCCTGCCCGCGCCCATGGCCTCACCGCCTGAAGGGCCTCCCTGCCGCTCGCCCCGACCCTACTTGCCGTGACGGGCCACGGACGCTAGCTTTTGGCTATGACCCCTCCCCCTTCCCACCGCAGGCGCGCGGGGAGGAGGAAAGTTCTCCTCCCCGAGGCGGAGCCCATGCTCGTCCGCGACATCCGCGATGCGCTGGTCATCCGCGAAGGCGGCGTCTTTCTCCTCACCGACACCGGCGGCAACGTCCCGCCCAACAACCCTAACGGCTTCGGTCTGTACCACGCGGACACGCGCTACCTCTCGGTGTACGATTTCTCCCTCGCCGACGCCCGCCCGGTGGTGCTCCTGTCCACCGCCGAGCTGGGGTTCAGCGAGGAGCAGGTGCTCACGAACCCCACCATGCTCTCCGACGACGGGCGCGTCCTGCCCCGCGGCAGCCTGGAGCTGCGACGGGAGCGGCTGGTGAGCGGTGCTCTGGAGGAGACCCTCCACGTCACGAACTACAACGTCTTCCCCATTAGCTTCGACGTCGTCTACCGCCTAGGAGCCGACTTCGCCGATATCTTTGAGGTTCGAGGCAGCCAGCGCAAAGAACAGGGCCAGCTCCTGCCCACACGTATCGAAGACGGACACATCGTCTTCGCCTACCAAGGGCTCGACGGGCGCAACCGTCAGACCATGGTCAGCTTCTCGCCCGAACCGGCCGCCATCGAAGAGGATCAGGTCACCTTCCGCATCGCCCTCGACCACCGCCAGAGCACCACGGTTCGTCTCCTCTTCACCCTCGACGGCCATCTGAGGGCGCCTGGGAGCGCGGAGCACTTCGCGGAGCTGATGGATCAGTACCGCCACTGGATGGACAGCGCCACCCGCATAATGACCGACAACGAGTTCTTCAACGCCGCCTTGGACCGCTCCCTGCTTGACCTGCGCATGCTCTGGCAGCAAAGAGACGACGGCTGCTACCTGGCCGCCGGCACCCCCTGGTTCGATACCATCTTCGGCCGCGACACGGCCATCGTCTCCATGCAGACGCTCGCCCTCAACCCGGACATCGCTCGCAACTGCCTGAAGGCCCTGGCTCGCTGGCAGGGCACCAAGCTCGACGACTGGCGGGACGAGGAGCCGGGCAAGATCCTCCACGAGCTGCGAGAGGATGAGATGACAGCCACGGGCGAGCTGCCCTTTTCCCCCTACTACGGCAGCGTCGACTCCACCCCGCTCTTTCTCCTCCTAGCCGGCGAGTACTATGCTTGGACGGCCGACCTCAAGCTGTTACGCGAGCTAGAGCCAAGCCTGCGGGCCGCCCTCCAGTGGATCGACACGTACGGTGATCCGGACCACGACGGCTACCTGGAATACGAGAAGCGCTCGCCTACCGGCCTGGTGAACCAGGGCTGGAAGGATTCCCGCGACGCCGTAACCTACGCCGACGGCACGCTGGCCAAACCGCCCATCGCCCTGGCGGAGGTGCAGGGCTACGTCTACGCCGCCAAGAAAAAGGCGGCGCCCGTCTTCGCCGCCCTTGGCGACGAGCCCCTCGCCCTGCGCCTTCGGCAGGAGGCGGCCAGGCTCAAGCGCCGCTTCAACCGCGATTTCTGGCTGGAGAACGAACGCTTCTTCGCCCTCGCTCTGGACGGCGACAAACGCCCCGCCGATGCCACTACCTCCAACCCCGGCCAGGCACTCTGGACAGGCGTCGTCCAGCGTCGCCTGGCGGCGCCCGTGGTCGAGGTGCTCATGCGCAATGACATGTTCAGCGGCTGGGGCATCCGCACCCTTAGCGCCACGTCAAGCCGCTTCAACCCCCTCGGCTACCACCTGGGCACCGTCTGGCCCCACGACAACTCCCTCATCGCCATGGGGCTCAAGAAGTACGGCTTCGAGGAGGAGCTGAACGAAGTGGCCACCGCCCTCTTCGACGCCGCCCGCGCCTTCGCCTACTACCGTCTGCCGGAGCTGTTCGCAGGCAGTGCCCGCTCGATCCACGCCACGCCAGTCCCCTACCCCGTGGCCTGCCGGCCGCAGGCTTGGGCCGCCGGCGCCTTCCCCCTCATCCTTCAGGCCATCCTCGGCCTCCGCCCGAACGCCCCCGCCGGCGAGCTGCTCATCGTGCGGCCGCGCCTGCCCCACTGGCTCGAGACCGTGCAGGTGCGCGGCCTGCGGGTCGGCAAGGGCGAGGTCGACCTGCAATACCGGCGGCGTGGTCGCCGCACGTTCGTGGACGTGCTCCACAGCCGCCGCGTCAGGGTGCGCACCGCCGCGCTCTGGCCGCTGTAGACCGCCGGAACACCTTCGCGGGTGGACTGATCCCGAGCCGGCACGCCGTCTTGCGCCCCACCACCGGATGAAGTAACATCCCTCTTGCCCTATCTAGCTATATCTACCAGAAGAGGAGTTGCTTCATGGACATTTCAGGCAAGGTAGCGTCGTGGGTTCGAATCCCGCCGAGCGCGCCATTCGCACCATGCTGTGACCTGCTATGAGAAGATCGCGCTGACGAGCTGATTCGAGGGAAACCGGAGAAAGGATGAGGCAATGATACAGCCATCGTTCGATCTCAGCGGCAAGCTCGCGGTCGTTACGGGCGGATCGCGTGGTATTGGAAGGGCAATCGCCCTCGGGCTGGCAAGGTATGGAGCGGACATCGTCGTTGCAAGTCGCAAGCAGGCCGACCTAGACGTTGTCGCAGACGAAATTCGAGCAATCGGACGAAAAGCTGCGGCGATCGCTACTCACATGCGAAACGCTGAGGATATTCAGAAGTTGGTACAGGCTACGCTCGACGAATTCGGTAAGATCGATATCCTCGTCAACAACGCCGGCACGAATCCCTACTTCGGTCCTTTCCTGCAGATGGAGGAGCGCACCTGGGACCAGATAATGACAGTCAATCTAAAAGGATATTATCTGCTCGCGCTGGCGGTTTCGAAGGGGATGGTTGAGAGGAAGTCGGGCAACATCATCAACGTTGGTTCTGCGGGCGGCAAGAGGGCTTCGCCGGGATTGGGAGCTTACTCAATCAGCAAGGCTGGCGTAATTATGTTAACTCAGGTACTGGCGCAGGAACTTGGCCCCCACGGCATCCGCGTCAACGCGATCGCGCCGGGCATCATCCAGACCCGTTTCGCAGAAGCGCTCTGGTCGAATGAGCTAATCCTGAAGCGCACAGTGGAACAGACGCCGCTTGGCCGTATTGGCCAGCCGGAGGAAATGGCCGGCGTATGTGTTTGGCTGGCCTCAGACGCGTCTTCCTTCGTGACCGGTCAGACAATAGTGCTTGATGGAGGGGAATCAGCATAGCGCATACGACTCCCCTTGGCTGACAGCCTGTGCCCAACTCTACGATGATTCAGCCGGGCTTCCGGCGGATTTCTGGGCTTCATCTATCGGCACGCCGTCGAGATTGGCTCTCCAAGCTGAATGGCGGCCAGCTTCCAGGGTCGCAGCCCGCTGGCGCATCCCAGCCATGCTGCTCTTGCTAAGCCGCCAACGAACTGCCCACCGCCGTCGGACATCGCCCCCGGTGGGGGAGTCATCTAGGACAGATAAGGTAGCCGACATCCTTCCGGGCATTCGGCCCTTCTGCGTGGAGATGCGTAACGCTGTCAACACTATTGACCGTATCTGGGCAGATTGGACGATCCGTTACAGCTATCGGAGCTAGCAGGCTCAGCCGCAGGGCGAGAGGGAAGGGGACGAAGAGGGTGTTTCCCCACACACAGGCCCCCGCTGTTCGGAGTTACCAGGCCCTCAGATATGGAATAAGTTCGCGCCGAATATGGAAGGGGCGGCCTCTACTAAAGGCGGACAAGCGCTTCATAAACGATATATTACTTATCCGAGGTCGTGCGAGCTCGCTTTGGCCCACCATCTCTGTTACAGCCGCCGTCTGTTTGGGACCCGTTATTGTAACGGTTTCTGGCGTTCGTCGACTTGCTTGGCATGCCATTGCCCTTTGCCTGGCGAAGGCCGGGGCCGATGTCGTCTGCACCGCTCGCTCCACGCAGACGAATCCCCACAAGGTGCTCCCCGGCACCATCGAGGACACGGCCCGTCAGGTCGAGGCCGTTGGTCGCCGCGCCCTGGCGGTGCCCGCCGACGTCAGCAAAGAGGAAGATGTGGAAGCCCTGGCCAAGCGTGCTCTGACCGAGTTCGGGCGAGTCGACATCCTGATCAACAACGCCGCCATCGCCGCCCCCGGCGACTTCCTCGAGGTACCCGTCGGCCGCTGGGACCTGGTGTTCAACGTCAACGTGCGCGGTCCCTATCTCTGCGTCCGCGCTTTCCTGCCCGGCATGATCGAACGGCGCAGCGGCTGTATCATCAACGTCTCTTCCTATGCTTCCCACGAGGAGGGCACCTCCGGCCTGGCCTACTCTGTGTCCAAGGCGGCGCTGGAGCGTTTCACCACCGGCCTGGCCCCTCACCTGACGCCCTCCGGCGTCAATGTGAACTGCCTTCAAATCGAGCGGTTCGTGTCCAGCGAGGGCTTCGTGTACCTGACCCCCCAAGCTGACCATTCGACCTGGGACACGCCGGAGAAAGTGGGGGATGACCTGGTGTGGCTGGTGAGACGCGAGCCGTCCTTCACCGGTCAGATCCTCACCCTGACCGACATCGAGAAGGCGCGCGCCAAAGTCTAGCGCAGCGGCGCTGCCTCGCGCGGCCGATGCCCGTCCGGTAGCTGCGGCCCCTCCTCGCCGTTGGGCCACATATCGCGGAAGACGTACCACTGGTCGGGGTAGCGCCGCACGAAGTCCTCGAGCATGTCCACCACCGCCTGCGTCGTGTTGCGGATGTCGGCCTCGGCGTCCTTCGTGCGGTCAGCCAGGATCGGTGGGCTGGCATAGGCGGCGAAGCGGTCGCCGGGCAGGCGCACCGCTGTCCCGAAGATGATTGGCGCGCCGCTGATGCGAGCCAGGCGGGCCAGGCCAGCAGGGAAGTAGGTGGGGTGCCCCAGGAAGGTCACCGGCACGCCGCCGTTGCTGCTGCGGTAGCCGATGTCCACTACCAGGGCCACCATCTCGCCCCGCCGCAGCGCTCGCAGGAGCTGGCGCCCAGTGCCCGCCGTCTGGAGCAGGGTCACGCCCATGTTCGCCCGACAGAGGACGATCCAGTCCATGAGCAGCTTCGGGCGTAGGCGCTCCATCACTGACGTGATGCGGAAGCCCTCCAGCAGGACCAGCGCGCTGGCCACTTCGATGCTGCCCATATGAGCGCTGGCGAAGATGATGCCGCGGCCGTAGCGGCGCGCCTCGTCGAAGTGCTCCCTGCCGTGTCGGCTCACCAGTCGGTCCAGGCGACCGGTGCTCCAGCCCTGCACGTGGAACAGCTCGACGATGTACTTGCCGAAGTTACGAAACGAGCTGTGGGTCAGGCGTTCCACCCGCTCGTCGTCAGGCGAGGTGCCCAGCATGCGGGCGTAGTTGCGACGGGCGGCTTCGCGTTTGCTGGTCCAGATCCAGTAGAAGATGTCAGCGATGGGCTGAGATACCCAATAGGCGAGGCTGAGGGGGATCACCTTCGCCGCCACCACGTTGGCGCGGTAGATCCACGACTCGAGCCTTGCCTTGTCTTTCGCCGGGGCGGTCCTCCGTCCGATCGTCGTCACCATGGCCAGTCTAACGCTCTCGCGTGTTAGCGGCCAGCCTTACTCCGCTCATGGTTCGACAGGCTCACCATGAGCGGGTCGGATCTTCCGCTCGTCCTGAGCCTGTCGAAGGATGAGCGGGAGATTCCTGAGATTCCGTGCCCAAGTACAGCTTGTCCATCTCCGCCGCCTTGTCCTGGGGCAGCCGCATGAACAGCCCATGCGCTTCCGCCATCAGCTTGCCCGCCTCGCTCCGCACCTCACCCCGCACCTCCAGCCAGCGGCCGCGGTTGCGGATCACCTCCGCCGAGACGGTGGCCTTGGTGCCCAGCGGCAGCGGCTGGCGGTACTTGATCTCCATCTTGCCCGTCACGGCCCACACGCCCTCGCCGTACATCGCCCAACCCATCGCCTCGTCCAGGGCCGCCGCCGTCACGCCGCCGTGCACCAGGCCCGGGTAGCCCTGGTGCTCGGCGCGGGGCTGAAACTCGGCCAGCGCCCGCTTGCCCTCCAGGTGGAAGTCTAGGTGGAGGCCGTGCGGATTGCGGTCGCCGCAGCCGAAGCAGTAGTGGCGGCTGCCAGCGTCCTCAGCCACCCGCGCTCTCCCCGCCGAGCCGCACCTCGGCGTCACCGGCCACCAGCACCTCTCCCGCCTGGTTCAGGCACTCGACCGCCGCGAACACGCGCCGGCCCTCGTCCTGCGTCCTCTCGACTCGACCGCGCACCACGAGCGTGTCGCCGGGGCGGGCCGCCCCCTTGAACCGCACCTTCAGCCGCCCGCCAGAGAGCCAGGCGCGGCCGAACGCCGCGGTCAGTATCTCCGACAGGTAGGCCAGGAGGAGCATGCCGTGGGCTATGGTGCCGCCGAAGGGTGTGGCGGCAGCAAACGTCGGGTCGACGTGGATGGGGTTCCGGTCGCCGCTGGCGCCGGCGTAGCGGTCGATCTTCTCCTGCGTGAGGGCCTTGCTCAGCGACGGCAGCTCGCGGCCGGCGCTCCAGGACTCGACGGTGCTTTCTTCGGGCCTCATTGGGGGATGAGAACGCTGGCCCGCCCGGCCAGCACTGCCTGGCCGGCCTCGTCCGCCACCTCCATCTCCACCGCCAGGGCCAGCCAGCCGCTGCGCTGCGAACGATGCGCCACCCAGGCGCGCGACGCCAGCCGCTCGCCGACGACCACCGGCCGCCGGAACTCGAACTCCTGCGAGCCGTGGACGGCGCCCGGCGGCAGGCCCATCGCCTCCATCAGACCGCGCAGGGCCAGGGCGGCCACGGCCATGGGCGGCACCCAGGTCCGACCCTCCGCCCGGCAGAGCGCGGGCAGGGCGGCGTCCTCCACCGCCTCCAGGTACAGACGCACCGCCGCCTCGTCCAGGACGAAAGGCACCGGCGGGAAGCGGTATCCCTTCTCCAGCAGATCGATGTTCGTGCTCAAGCGATCGCACCCGCCCCGATCGATACGGGGCTCGCGTTATGAATGGCACAAAAACGACGGTGTGTCAACGAGGGGCCAAAGGCCGACGTATGCAGGTCTGTGGTTGCCTGCGTTGGTATAATACTGAACGCATCTGTGGGGCGTCCCAGCACCTGCCTCGGGCCCTTCATGGAGCAAACGTTGTTCTCTATGGACGGAGGGCCACACGATGGCATGGGATGACGAGGTCGAGAAGCTCCAGCGCGACCTCTCCCCGTTCGAGTTCAAGGTCGTCGAGACGGACAAGGCATCGAAAGAAGACCGCGAAAAGGCCTTCTCCCTCTTCGAGCTGAACTATCGCCAGGCTAACCGCGCCTATCTGGAGAAATCGCTGGGAACCCTGCGATACCTGGCCCTGGCCGAGCACCAAGGGACGACGGCCGGCTTCGCTCTCGGCGAATCCCGGGCCATGGACCTGCCGCGTCTACCCGGGCAGGTGGTCAACCTCGCCGGGATCTGCTGCATCGGGCCGCAATTCCGGCGGCGAGGCCTCTTCGGCCAGCTCGAGTATCTCATCTTCCTGGCCGTCCAGATGCCCCCGCATTCGCGCCGGCTGACTTGCGGGCGCATGGCTCATCCCGCCAGCGCGCGAGGACTTACGCGTATGCCGACAGTGATCCCCAAGCCAGGGGTGCGGCCAACACCCTGGCAGCAGGAGGTAGGCCAAGCGATTGCCGATGCCTTTGGCAGCCACGCATTCGACCCGGAAACGTTCGTCTGCATCGGATCGGGCGAGCCCATTGGCTACCCGATTATCGAGTTCGAGGTGGAGCCAATAGAGTGGGAGGTGTTCAGGCCTGTCAACCGGGACCGCGGCGACGCCCTGCTGACCATGGTCTGGACGCCGGACGCCCCGCCGGGCTGGTAGCGGGGCACGCCAGCGCACGCCACCGGCCGCACGGCCCTGAGGAGAGCCCGGCGTCGGGGAGAGTGTACTGAGCCACCGCCTCCTGGCGCGGGGTGCCACGTTCCTCCACGCGGCCTCGGAGTGGCCGTGCACCCGCTACCCCGTCGCCCCATGCGTCTCCACAATATCGAGCAACTCCTGAAAGCGACGTGCCACATACTCGTCCTGCGCAGCCTGCTTCACGGCCGGAGACGTCTCACACTCCCGCAGCTCCTGTCTGATCACCGCCGCCGCTTCGGAAAGCAGCTCCACCACCAACGGGGCAGCGGTGTCGCTGTGGAAAACTCGCCGGTTGCGGCCGAAGGTCCCGTAGCCCCCGGGCTCTCCCATGTACGCCAGAACCAGCCACTCGACTATCCTCTTGCGCACGGGAGGCGGAACGTGCAACAGCCCGCCGACCTCTCTGAACGTTCGTAGCTCCTCGCCATGCTGGGGGTGCGACTGCCAGCGCGTGCCAACCTTCTGCAGCCGCTCATAGAAGGTCTGGAAAAACGACCGCCGCTGCGCTCGACTCAGGTAGGGCAACGCACCCGAGGCGTGTGCAACAAGAGCGTGCGCGAGATCAACCGGTTTGCGACCCAGCCGTTCTTGAAGGCTCGTGGCCAGGGTGAGCTTCACCGCATTCTGGGTTATCGGCTCAAGCCGCCTGAGGAGGGTGACGCTGTTCTGGCGAACGACATCTGGCTGCGCGCCGTCCAGGGCGATGCTGGTCAGAAACCGCAAGATATCCTCTTGGCGCGCGCTTGGAGCGTGCTCATAGTCGTCGAGGAGAGCTTGGTCCGGAACGACAGGCGCGGGTTGCTCTACGATCTCCTTGACGTCCGCCACGCGCAGCAGATGGATGGGATCCCTGGAAAGTACGACCTCGACGCACGTCTTGAAGACGTAGATGCAGTCCTCGACTCCCGCAACATACTCGTCGTCCTCATGCTCAAGATCTCTCCGAATCTCGTATACCCGCGACATGCGCCTCCACTCCGGGCGGGAGAGCAGCCCTATGCGGTAGGCGAGATCGATGAGCTTCGACGTGGGATATTCCTCGACGTCCTCAGCTGTCTCCACCGGAGGGAGCTTGTATTGCTTCGCCGCGTCCCTGGCAATGTCCACGCCTGCGATCACGATTTTCTCCCGAAGGTCGTGGATCGCTGCGTTGAACATCCGCTGGCACGCGCTGCTGGCGTCGACAGGAAACAGCCTCCGGACGCGGGCTATCAAGTCTTTGGCCTGCCAGGCCGGACGGATTAGCTGCAGAAGATCCGGGACCTCAGACGCCGGAACCAGTTCTGCGGTTCCGGGACGCGTGGGCTCGCCCTCGATCATTGTTTGCGACCTCCCCCCTCGTCGGAGCCCCAAAAGCGGCTAGGCCGGCGACATCAGGGGCCCTGGATGTCGTCGCTCGGGCGGCCCTCACCAAAACGGCGAACGCGCCGCCGCGCAGCCGTCCGTCCCGCCACGCTCATCTCAGCGTCCCCATCTTAGCTCGCAGACGCACCGGTTGGCAAGAGGCACAACGACTAAGCCAGGAGCGGCGCTCTGGCCCGGGGCAGACACTGCAAGCGCTTTGAGGGCCGAGAACGGCGGCGCCCCCCTACCCCACCCCCGCCGCGAGCGCCTTCAGGCGGTCCACGTTCTCCTTGTCCGGCCCGTCCGGCTTCTTGTCCCCCACCGGGAAGCCCGGCACCTCCAGCAGGAAAGGCAGGTCGTGGAAGGCCGGGTGGCCCATCATCACCCGGAAGCCCTCCCGGCCGATGTAGCCCTCGCCGATGTTCTCGTGGCGGTCGATGCCGCCGCCCAGCGGGCACTTCGAGTCGTTGGCGTGCACCGCCACCAGGCTCGCCAGCCCCACCTCGCGGTCGAACTCGTCCATCGTCGCCGCCAGGCCGTCGGGCGTCGCCACCTGGTACCCCGAGGCGAAGGCGTGCTGGGTGTCCAGGCACACCTTGACCCGCGGGCTGCCCACCTCGCGCATGATAGCCGCCAGCTCGCTGAACCTAGAGCCGATCGTCGCCGCCCATGCCAGCGCTGTTCTCCAGGATCAGCCACGTGTCGTCCGGCGTTTCCTCCAGGACGCGCGCCATCGCCGCCACGATCTGGCCGAAGGTGGCGGCGAAACCGGCGCCGCGATGGCTGCCGACGTGGAAGATGACCCCCCGGCAGCCGATGAGGGAGGAGAGGCGCATATCGGCCACGAGGGCTTCGACGGACTTGTCCAAGTTCTCCGGCTTGCTGGTGCCCAGGTTCACCAGATAGACGCCGTGGATGAACACGGGCCAGATGTCGGTCGCCTGGGCCGCCGCCCGAAAGGCCTGGCCCTCCTCCGGCGTGTAGTCGTGCCGGCGCCAGCTCTGGGGCGCCGCCCCGAAGATCTGGATAGCCTCCGCGCCCAGGCCCTGGGCTCGCTCGATGGCGGTGGGCAGCCCGCCGGCGGTGGATACGTGGGCGCCGATCCTCAATCCGAGGCCCCTTCCTCGCTGCGTTTCTCCATCACAAATGAATTATAGCAGGCACACGTTGCGGCCCAGTCGGTCGTAATATACATAGGGGGAATTTCGCCGAACATGACAGCAGCGACCGCGCGCCCGACACTCTGCCGCTCAGGTAGACCCCCTTGCCGCGGCCGTTGTAAAATGAGGGCGCCCGCATAGGCTTGGGGAGGGGTGGAGCATGTCCGACCGGCTGCAGCAGGAGATCGACGAGATCCTCAGCAAGTACGATAAGCTCCCCCGGCGCGAGCCTCTACTCAGACGCCTGCGCCGCAGGGCATCCGAGCTCGCGGCGGCTGCGAGCCGGGGGCTGACCGCCCCCCTGCGCTACCTCACCGCGGGACGGCTGATGCTGGCCGGTCTCATCCTCGTCCTGGCGGCCGTCTTCTTCGGCCTGGGCGGCCCCTCCATCTCGCGTTTCATCATCATCGCCGGCCTCGTCGTGCTATTCGCCGCCTTCATCGCCTCGCTGAGCCGCCGCCGCTATCCCCGCGTCGAACAGCGCTGGCGGGGCCGCCCCCTGGACCTGCGCGAGCCCAGCGTCGGCACCCGCCTCCGCGCCTGGTGGGAGCGCTGGCAGGGCCGTCGCCGCTCGCGCCGCTAGCCTCCGGACCATTGTTCCCTCTCCGCCGGCCGTCCTGTTCGCTTCCCCGTCCTGGCCTCTCTCTTCGCCTTCGCCGTCCTGCTGGCCTCCTGCCAGGGCTCCGGGTCGACGGCACAGCCCTCGCCCACCGCCACCGCCTCGCCGGCACAGGCCTCGCCCACGGCCACCGCCTCGCCGGCACAGGCCTCGCCCACGGCCACCGTCTCGCCGACACAGGCCTCGCCCACGGCCACCGTCTCGCCGGCACAGGCCTCGCCCACGGCCACCGCCTCGCCGGCACAACCTTCGCCTACAGCCGCCGCCTCGCCGGGCGCGGCGGTGGTCAGCGGCGACGAGGCGTACCGCCATGTGCTGGCCCTCTCCCAGGACATCGGGTCCCGCGTCTCCCCCAGCGACGCTGAAGCGGCCGCCGCCGATTACATCGCCGGCCAGCTGGCGTCCTACGGCTACCAGCCGGACGTCCAGCCCTTCGATGTCCAGTATTATGTCGAGGAAACCCCCCGGCCTGACTGTGCTCTCGCCGGAGACGATCGTTCTGCAGCCGCACGCCCTTCATCTGAGCCTCGGGGGCGACGCCTCGGGCGAGCTCGTCGCAGTGGGCCTCGGCCGGCCGGAGGACTTCCCGCCTGAGGGCGTGGCCGGCAAGGTGGCCCTCGTGAAACGAGGCGACATCGCCTTCTCCACCAAGATCGCCAACGCCGCCGCGGCCAGCGCGGTCGCGGTCATTCTCTACAACAACGAAGAGGGGTCCTTCCGCGGCGACCTCCAGGAGGTGAGCGCCATCCCCGCCGTGGCCATCTCCCAGGCCGAGGGGCAACAGCTCCTCGCCCTGCTGGCCCAGGGGCCGGTCACGGTAAGCCTGTCGGTCAAGGCGGGCCAGCGGCAGGGAACCTCCCGCAACGTCATCGCTCGCCCGCCGGATGGCCAGTGCCAGAGCGTCGTCGGCGCCCACTACGATTCGGTGGCCGCCGGTCCGGGCGCCAACGACAACGCCTCCGGCACCGCCGTCCTCCTGGAGACGGCCCGCGTCCTGGCCGCCGACGGCGACCGCGAGGGCGTGTGCCTCGTGGCGTTCGCCGCCGAAGAGGAGGGCCTGCTGGGCAGCCGCCACTTCGTCGACAGCCTCAATCCAGAGGAGCACCAGGCGTTGAGGGGCATGGTCAACCTGGACATGGTGGGAGTCGGCGACGAGTGGCAGCTCATCGGCTCCAGCCAACTGGTGGACGCCGTGGACCGCGATGCCGGCAGCGTCGGCCTCGATCCCGCCCCGGCCGAGATGCCGCCGGGCGAGACCGCCGATCAAAACAGCTTCATCGCCGCTGGCATCCCCGCCATCCTCATCTACCGTTCCAACGATCCCCGCTACCACAGCGCCGACGACCAAGCGCAGTTCGTGGAGCCCCAGTCGCTCAAGGAAGCGACGGAGCTGACCCTCCTGGCCCTCCGCGAACTGGCCCAATCCTCAGGCGCCTTGCCGTCGGCCGCCGGTTAGTGTAATATGCCCGCGAAACTCCCGGCCGTCGCTGTGGTGATCGGGGGAGGAGAGAGATGTCTCGGGTCAAGGTGCCATTGCCGCTGTTTTTCCTTGCTGCCGCCGTGCTGCTGGCGAGCTGTGGCGGCAATGGAGGCGGCGTCAGCCACGGCTCGCAGAGCCTCACCGACCCCAGTGACGTGGCCACCGCCACCCCCTGGGCCACCCCGCCGCCCGTGGTTTACGTGGAGGGCGGCCCCTCGCCCACGACCGGCGGAGGCGGCGGTTCCTCCTATACCGTGAAGGCCGGCGACACAGCCTACTCCATCGCCGGGGAGTTCAACACCACCGTCGAGGCACTCGCGGCTGCCAACAATATGACGGTGGATCAGATCGCGCAGCTATCGGTGGGGCAGAAGCTGACCATCCCTCAGCAAGCGTCCCAGCCGCAGCCGGTGACCACGGCTAGTCCCAACACCAGCGCCCCCACGCCCACCCACACGCCGTCCGCCGGCGGGACGACATACACGGTGAAGGAAGGCGACTACCCGGAGAGCATCGCGAGCCAGTTTGGCATATCCGCCAAGGCCCTGATGGACGCCAACGGCATCACCGACCCTACCAGCCTTAAGATCGGACAGGAGCTGATCATCCCCACAGCCACACCATCGCCCTGACGGATAACGCTACAGAAGATGCTATGACAACTCTCTTTCCCCGTTCACGGGCCCAGTACCGTACCGCAGCCAGAGAGAGATTCACACTCCCCCGTCCATGACAGCCGAGGACCGGCTCAACGAGCTCCACAAGCTGAAGGAACTGTCGCGGCTGGGCGGTGGCCAGCAACGGATCGAGGCCCAGCACGCCCGCGGCAAGCTTACGGCAAGGGAACGCCTGAAAATCCTCCTCGACGAAGACTCGTTTCAGGAGATCGATGCCCTGGTGCTCCATCGTGGCACCGAGTTCGGCATCGACAAGCAGCGCTTCTACGGCGACGCCGTGGTGACCGGCCACGGCCGCATCGACGGCCGGCCGGTCTTTGTCTTCTCCCAAGACTTCACCGTCATCGGCGGCTCCCTCTCCGAGGCCGTCGCCGAGAAGATATGTAAGGTCATGGACCTGGCGGTGAAAATGGGCGCCCCCGTCATCGGCATCGACGATTCCGGCGGCGCCCGCATCCAGGAGGGCGTGGCCAGCCTCAAGGGCTACGGCGACATCTTCCTGCGCAACACCATGGCCTCGGGCGTGGTGCCCCAGATCTCCGTCATCATGGGGCCCTGTGCCGGCGGCGCCGTCTATTCCCCCGCCATCACCGACTTCGTGTTCATGGTGCAGGGCACCGGGAACATGTACATCACCGGGCCCGATGTGATCCGCGCCGTCACCGGCGAGGAGGTGAGCCACGAGGATCTCGGCGGCGCCGAAGCGCACTCGCGGCGCAGCGGCGTCTGTCACTTCGCCGTGGAGGGCGAAGAGAACTGTCTGGCCGAGGTGCGCAGGCTTCACTCCTTCCTGCCGTCCAACAACATGGAGGACCCGCCCCGCCAGGAGCCCGAGGATAACCCCCGCCGGTCCGCCGACGACCTCCTGGCCGTCGTCCCTAAGGACCCTTCGCGCCCCTACGACATCCACGAGGTCATCTATCGCATCGTGGACAGCGGCGACTTCCTGGAGGTGCACCCCTTCTGGGCCCAGAGCATCGTCGTCGGCTTCGCCCGCATGAACGGCTGGCCGGTAGGCATCGTCGCCAACAACCCGCTGGTGCTGGCCGGCGTTCTCGACATCGATTCCTCTCGCAAGGCGGCTCGCTTCGTGCGCTTCTGCGACGCCTTCAACGTGCCCATCGTCACCCTGGCCGACGTGCCCGGCTACCTGCCCGGCACCACCCAGGAGCACGGCGGCATCATCACTCACGGCGCCAAGCTTATCTACGCCTACTCGGAGGCCACCGTCCCTAAGGTCAGCGTCATCCTCCGCAAGGCCTATGGCGGCGCCTACCTGGTGATGGGTAGCAAGCACCTGCGGGCCGATATCAACTACGCCTGGCCCGGCAGTGAGATCGCCGTCATGGGCCCCGATGGGGCCGTGAACATCGTCTTCCGCCGGGAGATCGAGAAGGCCGAGGACGCCAACGAGGCCCGCAAGCGCCTGGTCGAGGAGTACCGCCTCAAGTTCGCCAATCCCTACATCACCGCCTCCCGCGGTTTCATCGACGACGTCATCGACCCAAGAGAGACGCGCTACAGGATCATCTGCGCCCTGGAGATGTTACAGAACAAGGTCGACAGGAACCCGCCCAAGAAGCACGGCAACATACCCCTGTAGATCAGAGTGGCCGAGGATTGTTCATACCCCAGCGCGTCGCGCCTGGAGAGCGATAGCCAACGACCCGAGGAGGCTAGGCGGATTCTTGGCTGGCCGAAGTTGCCTGGTGGCAGCCCGTGAAAGATGAGAGCCAAGTTATGGCAGCCGTCGTGGCTGCCGTAACCGCCTATCTGGAAGAAGAGGAGAGGGCTCGCCCGGCCGCACCTCCGCCGCCCAGGCCTGCTGCCCCCGTCAGCCTGTGGCGGGTCTTCGGGCGCTGGGAGGCCATGAGGGCGCGAGCCTTGTCGCGGAGAACGGTGTAGAGAAAGGGAACGAGGAAGGGGAAAGATGATTCCGGCAAGCGAACTGACCCCTGAAAAGGTGAAGACGCGACCCAAAGGCGAAAGTCCGGTCAGGATCACCGACATCACCCTGCGGGACGGACACCAGTCCCTGCTCGCCACCCGCATGCGCACCGAGGATATGGAGTTCGTTGCCGACCAGATGGAGAAGTGCGGCTTCTGGGCCATGGAGGTCTGGGGAGGAGCCACTTTCGATGTCCCCCACCGCTTCCTGGGCGAAGACCCCTGGGAGAGGCCGCGTATCCTCAAGAAGCTCATGCCCCATACCCAGCTTATGATGCTGCTGCGGGGGCAGAACCTGGTCGGCTATCGCAACTACGCCGACGACGTGGTGAAGGCGTTCGTTCATCAGGCAGCCGAGGTCGGCATCGATATCTTCCGCGTATTCGATGCCGTAAACGACGAGCGCAACCACGAAATGGCCTACAAGGCCATCAAGGAAACCGGCAAGCACATCCAGGGGGCGATCTGCTACTCGCTCACTCAGCCCCGCCTGGGCGGGCCTCTCTACAATATCGAGTACTATGTCGGGAAGGCGCTCATCCTTCAGGACATGGGCGCCGATTCCATCTGCATCAAGGACCAGGCCGGCCTGATATCACCATACGACGCCTACGATCTGGTCAAGGCCCTGAAGGAGGTGCTGCGCGTTCCCGTCGAGCTCCACACGCACTACACCAGCGGGCAGGGCTGCATGGCCCATCTCAAGGCCATCGAAGCGGGAGTCGATATCGTCGACACCTCCCTCGCCCCGTTTGCCCACCGCACTTCGCACCCGGCCATCGAGCCCCTGGTGGTGACCCTGTACGGCACAGAGAGAGACACCGGCCTGGACATCGACCAGCTCGTCAAGTGCGATCAGATGCTCGAGCAGATCGCGCCCAAATACCGGGACTTCCTCGACACCTCCAAAATGGCCGCCATCGATCCGGAGGTGTTGTCGCACCAGATACCCGGCGGCATGACCTCCAACTTCATCGGCCAGCTGAAGGCTGCCGGCGCCCTCGACAGACTGCACGAGTGCCACGACGAGACCGTCAGGGTCCGAGAAGATCTCGGCTATCCGCCCCTGGTGACGCCAACCAGCCAGATCGTGGGGGTGCAGGCAGTGCAGAATGTCCTCGCCGGTCGCTACAAGATGATTACCAAGGAAGTGAAGGACTACTGCTGGGGGCTCTACGGCAAGCCACCGGTGCCCATCAATCCCGAGGTGCAGAAGTTGGCCCTCAAAGGCTACGAGAGGGGCCAGGAGCCGATTACCGTTCGCGCCGCCGATATGCTCGACCCGGAGCTGGAGAAGGCCAAGGAAGCCACGAAGGACGTGGCCAAGGACATCGATGACGTCCTGATCTACGCCCTCTACCCGACTACCGGCATGAGGTTCTTGCGGCTGAAGTACGGGCTGGACAAGGAGATCCCCGACGACTGGAAGCCCCCCAAGGCGCCAAAGACACTCGAGGAGGCGAAGCGGGAAGAGGAGCTCATCGAGCTGGCCAAGGCCGGGAAGCTGGTGGAGAAGAAGGAGGTCGTGCCGCCCCCTGCCGGACCCGGCATCCGAACCTTCAACGTCTTCGTGGGCGATGAGTACTACCAGGTGGCGGTGGAGGCTGTGGGAGGCCCGCCCGCGGCGGCCGCTGTTTCCTCAGCGGGCGCCGCCGCGCCAGCCCCGGCCGCATCCAGGCCGGCAGCGCCACCGGCCGCGGCGGAGAAACCGGCCCGCCCCACCGAGGTCGCTGCCGGAGAGGCGGCCATCGTGGCGCCCATGCCGGGGATGATCATCCGCTACGAGGTGAAGGTGGGCGATCGCGTCAAGGCGGGCGACGTGGTCGTCCTCTTCGAAGCCATGAAGATGCAGAACAACATCCCCAGTCCTATCGATGGAACCGTTAAGGCTTTGCTCTTCAAGCCGGGGGACCCGGTTCCCAAAGACGCCGCCATGGCGGTAATCGCCCCCTAGCGCCCACACGGCAAGAGAGCGGGTTCGCGCTGCGCCCTGGCGGCGAACGGCCGCGCCCCAGGCCTAGTCCGGCAGAGTCACCAGAGAGGTAGTGCTCTGGATGCCGGCGATCTTGCGGATCCTGTCCCCCAGGATGGACGGAATCTCCGTCAGGTTTTCTACCTGAACTTCGGCCACAATGTCGTAGGGCCCCATCACTTCGTGAGTCTCGGTAACGCCGCCGATGTTCCGGATGACCTCCAGGACCCCCTTGGTCTTGCCGGGATCGGTGACGACCAGCACGTAGGCCTTGATAGCCATGAACATCACTCCTGCTGAGCTAGCGAACGGCCCTACCAGGCGGAACCAGATTTGCCTATTATACTATACGACCGTCCCACTTCTTGCGTCGCGGCCGGCACCACCCAAGACATCGGTCGCGGCGCCTGCTACCGTAGTACATAGGGATGTTCGTCTTCGAACGCGGAGACTGCTCTTTGCCTAATTGTTTATATTGGCGTAAAATATAGTTGATAGTCCTGACGCCGAGCCCTCAATGAGACAGCGTAAGTCCCTCCCAGAAGGCCAAATAAGAAACGATTTCGTCATCCGTATCGGCGGCGATACCGCTATCGGCGGCGTCATCAGCACTGGCGAGAACTTTACTACGGCCGCCGCCCGCCTGGGCTTCCACGTTTTCACTTTCCGTTCCTACCCCGCCGAGATCAAGGGCGGCCATGCCTGGTTCCAGGTACGCATCGCCAACCGGCCCGTCCTCTCCCTGGGCGACGGCGTCGACGTGCTCATAGCCTTCGACCAGGACGCCTACGACAGGCATCGCGGCGATCTCAACGACGGCAGCGTCCTCATCTACGACTCCGACCACGTCCGCGCCGAAGACGGCAGGTCCACCCACTACGCCGTCCCCTTCCAGCGCATCGCCCGCCAGGAGCTGGATTTCGTGCGCGGCACGAACGTCCTGGTGCTGGGCCTGATGGCCGGCCTCTTCGGCCTGCCCATGACCTCCCTGGAGGAGCTCGTGCGCCTACGCTACAAGCGCCGCGCCGAGCTGGTGGAGAAGAACCTCCAGGCTCTGACCTACGGCTTCGAGTACACGAAGCAGATCCGCAAGGAAGATAAGTACTATCTGGGCACCAGCGACCATGTCCGGCGGATGGTGATGAGCGGCAACGACGCCATCACCGCCGGGGCGCTCCATGCCGGCTGCCGCTTCTACGCCGGCTACCCCATCACCCCCGCCTCCGACATCCTGGAGTCAATGGCCCGCGAGCTGCCCAAGCTGGGCGGCGTCTGCCTCCAGTCGGAGGACGAGATGGCGGCCCTGGGCACCTGCATCGGCGCCTCCTACGGCGGCGTCAAGGCGATGACCGCGACGTCCGGCCCCGGCTTTTCCCTGATGATCGAGCTGCTCGGCCTCTCCTCGATGACCGAGATCCCGGTGGTGCTGGTAGACTCCCAGCGGTCGGGGCCCAGCACCGGCATGCCGACCAGGCTCGAGCAGAGCGATCTGTTCCAGGCCCTCTACGGCGGCCACGGCGATTTCCCCCGCATCGTCATCGCCCCGGCCTCGGTGGAGGACTGCCTCTGCCGCACCGTCTACGCCTTCAATCTGGCCGAGAAGTATCAGATGCCTGTTATCCTTCTCTCCGACCAGTCTCTCTCCCACCGCACCCAGACCATCGAAACGCCGGACCTATCCCGCCTCAAGGTGGTGAACCGTCTCCAGCCCAGCGACGGCCGCGACGGTGAAGAGTACGCCCGCTACGCCCTGACCGAAAGTGGCGTCTCTCCCGTCGGCATCCCGGGCATCTCCCGCCACCCGTTCGTGGCACCCGGCCTGGAGCACAACGAGTTTGGCCACACCGAGCTCTCGCCTCAGGTGCACGAGGCGATGACGGAGAAGCGGTTCCGCAAGCTGGCCAGCGCCGCCAAGGAGACAGATACTCCCGATTGGGCGCCCCGCTATGGCCACCCTCACCCGGAGATAGGCATCATCGGCTGGGGCGCCACCGAGGGCGCCATCCGCGAGGCGGTGGACCGCGCCCTGGAGAAGGGGTACAAAGTGGCGGCCATCCATCCCCGCATCCTAAACCCCTTGCCCCAGACCCAGCTGCGCCAGTTCATAGCGTCGGTGCGGCGAGTGCTGGTGCCAGAGGCCAACTACCAGGGCCAGTTCGCCCATCACCTGGCAGCGCAGCTAGGGGTGCAACCCATCCGCCTGAACAAGATCGGCGGTGTCCCCTTCAGCCCCGGCGAGATCGTTGAGAAGTTGGAAGAGGTCATGAGCCATGCCTAGCCGCCTTGGCGGGGCCACCAGTGCCCCCACGCGTGCCGCGGTAGCGCCGGTAGAGTTCGCGCTCAGCGCCAAGGACTTCAAGAGCGAAGTGAAGCCCATATGGTGCCCCGGCTGTGGCGACTTCGGCGTGCTCAGCGCGACGGCCAAGGCCTTGGCCGCCCTCCAAGTCAAGCCTTACCAGGTGGTCATCGTCTCGGGCATTGGCTGCTCCAGCCGCCTGCCTTACTTCATGAAGACCTACGGCCTCCACGGCGTGCACGGCCGCGCCATCCCCATCGCCAGCGGCCTGAAGCTGGCCCGGCCAGACCTAACCGTTTTCGCCATGGGCGGCGACGGCGACCTGATGAGCATCGGCGCCGGCCACCTGCCCCACGTGTGTGCCCGCAACATCGACATCACCTGTGTCATGATGGACAACCAGGTCTACGGCCTCACCAAGGGCCAGGGCTCGCCTACTTCGCCCATGGGCCACAAGTCCAAGTCCACGCCCTATGGCATGATCGCCAAGGCGGCCAACCCTATTTTGCTGACCCTCTCCTACGGCGCCTCCTTTGTGGCTCGCGGCTACTCCGCTCGCCCCAACGAGCTGGCCAGCATCATCCTGCAGGCGGCGCAGCATCGGGGATTCTCCTTTGTTCACGTCCACAGCCCTTGCACCGAGTTCTACAACACGTATGATTACTACGACGGCTTGGTGGAGGAGCTGCCGGAGGACTGGGACCGGTCGAACCTGCCGGCCGCCATTAACCTGGCGCTGACCGAGGAGAACGTGCATCTCGGCATCTTCTACCAAGAGGATAGGCCGGTCTACGAGGTAGAGGCTAGGCAGTTCGAACAGGACACGCGGTCGTTCGACCTTACGTCCTATCTCAACCGCTTCGTCTAGCCGTCGCCGCCGCCTCATGCTGACCAGACCCTGCCGCCCGGCGGGCGTCTAAAGGAGGCTTGGAGCTTGGGAAAGAACCTGACCTACAAGATCCTGGAAGAGCACCTGGCCTCCGGCGAGGCAACACCCGGAACCGAGATCGCCATTCGCATCGACCAGACCCTCACCCAGGATGCCACCGGCACGATGGCCTACCTCCAGTTCGAGGCCATGGGCATCCCCCGCGTGCGCACCAAGCTCTCGGTCAGCTACGTCGACCACAACATGCTCCAGACCGGCTTCGAGAACGCCGACGACCACCGCTTCCTCCAGAGCATCGCCGCCAAGTACGGCATCTACTTCTCCCG
Source organism: uncultured Chloroflexia bacterium (assembly GCA_963701285.1). GTDB lineage: Bacteria > Chloroflexota > Dehalococcoidia > SM23-28-2 > SM23-28-2. The sequence continues at coordinate 2,250,081 of OY969584.1, forward strand.
CCCCGGCAACGGCATCTGCCACCAGGTGCACCTGGAGCGCTTCGGCGTGCCGGGCACAGACGCTGCTCGGCTCCGACAGCCACACGCCCACCTGCGGCGGCCTCGGCATGCTGGCCATCGGCGCCGGCGGCCTCGACGTGGCCGTGGCCATGGGCGGCGGCCCCTTCTACCTCACCGCGCCCAAGGTCGTGCTGCGTGCGCCTCGGCGGCCGCCTGCAGCCCTGGGTCACGGCCAAGGACATCATCCTCGAGCTGCTGCGCCGCCTGACGGTCAAGGGCGGCGTCGGCCGCGTCTTCGAGTACGGCGGGCCGGGCGTGGCCAGCCTCTCCGTGCCCGAGCGCGCCACCATCACCAACATGGGCGCCGAACTGGGCGCCACCACCTCCATCTTCCCCAGCGACGAGCGCACCCGCGAATACCTGCGCGGCCAGGAGCGCGGAGGAGGCCTGGCGCCCTCTCGCCGCCGACCCCGACGCCGAGTACGACGAGGTGATCGAGATCGACCTGGACTCTCTGGAGCCCCTGGTCGCCGCGCCCTCCAGCCCCGACGCGGTGGTACCGGTCCGCGAGGTGGCCGGCACCAAGGTTGTCCAGGTGTGCGTCGGGAGCTGCACCAACTCCTCCTACCACGACCTGGCGGTCGTAGCCGCGGTGCTCAAGGGGCAGAAGGTTCACCCGGACGTCAGCGTGACCGTCACCCCCGGCTCGCGGCAGGTGTTCACCATGATCGCCCGCTCCGGCGCCCTGGCCGACCTGATCGAGGCCGGCGCCCGCATCCTGGAGTCGGCCTGCGGCCCCTGCATCGGCATGGGCCAGGCGCCGCCCACCGACGGCGTCTCCTTGCGCATCGTTCAACCGCAACTTCGCCGGCCGCAGCGGCACGCCCAACGACCGCGTCTTCCTCGCCAGCCCGGAGACGGCGGCGGCCACCGCCTTGCGCGGCGTCATCACCGACCCCCGCGACCTGGGGCCCGTGCCCCCCATCGATGTGCCGCAGGAGTTCCTGATCGACGACGAACTCATCATCCCGCCCAGCGAGCACCCGGAGGCGGTCGAGATCGTCCGCGGGCCCAACATCAAGCCCCTGCCCATCGCCCAACCCCTGCCGGAGACCATCCGCGGCCAGCTCCTGCTCAAGGTGGGCGACAACATCACCACCGACCACATCATGCCGGCGGGCGCCAAGATCCTGCCCCTGCGCTCCAACATCCCGGCCATCTCCGAGTACGTCTTCGCCTGCGTCGATCCCACCTTCCCTCAGCGGGCCAAGGAGGCCGGCGGCGGCCTCATCGTCGGCGGCGCCAACTACGGCCAGGGCTCCAGCCGCGAGCACGCCGCCCTGGCGCCGATGTACCTGGGCGTGAAGGCCGTCCTGGCCAAGACCTTTGCCCGCATCCACCACGCCAACCTGATCAACTTCGGCATCCTCCCCCTGCGCTTCGAGGGGGACGCCGACTATGACCACCTCAACCCCGGCGATGAGCTGGAGATCGCCGGCGCCCGCCACGCCATCCAGGCCGGCCAGGAGGTCCGCGTCCGCAACGTCACCCAGAGCTACGAGTTCACTGCTCACCACGACCTTACGCCACGCCAGGTCGAGATCGCGCTGGCCGGAGGGCTGCTAAACTACGTCCGCAGCTCCCAGAGCTAGGCCAGAAAAGGTAGGAGGATGGACAGCCAAGCACTGGAAAGGGCGAAGGAGCACTTCGCGGGATTGATCCAGGAGCAGCTCGCCCGCATCGAGCGGATGAAGACGGAGGAGGAGTGGGTCGACTACAGCCGGCTTACGCCCATCGTCATCGGCATCTGCGGTGGAGACGGCATCGGCCCTTACATATCCCGCCAGGCCCAGCGGGTGCTGGAGCACCTGCTGAAGCCGGAGTTGGAGAGCGGCAGGGTCACCTTCCGACCAATCGAGGGGCTCACCATCGAGAATCGGGCCGCCCAGAACAAGGCCCTCCCCGACGACGTGCTGAAGCAGATCATGCAGTGCCACTTGATCCTCAAGGGCCCCACCACAACGCCCCGTCGCGGCGACCCCTGGCCCAACATCGAGAGCGCCAACGTGGCCATGCGGCGGGCCTTGGACCTGTTCGCCAACGTCCGGCCGGTGCGGGCACCCGATCAGGGCATCGACTGGATCTTCTTCCGCGAGAACACTGAGGGGTCCTACGTCCTGGGCAACAAGGGAATCCAGGTCACGGACGACCTGGCCGTCGACTTTACGGTCACCACCACCCAGGGAAGCGACCGGATCATCCGCCTGGCCTTCGACTACGCCCGGCGGAACGGCATCAGGAAGGTCACCGTGGTCACTAAGGCCAACGTGATCAAGGCCACCGACGGCAAGTTCTTGGACATTGCCCGAGATGTGGCGAAGGACTACCCCGAGGTCGAGTGGGACGACTGGTACATCGACATCATGACGGCGAAGCTGCTGGACCCCAGGCGGCGCACGAGCTTCCGCGTCATCGTCCTGCCCAACCTCTATGGCGACATCCTGACCGACGAGGCGGCGGAGCTCCAGGGCGGGGTGGGCACCGCCGGCAGCGCCAACATCGGCAAGCGCTACGCCATGTTCGAGGCCGTCCACGGCAGCGCGCCCCGCATGGTCCAGGAAGGCCGCACCGAGTACGCTGACCCCAGCAGCATAATGCGGGCCGCCGCCATGCTCCTGAACCACATCGGCTTCACCGACCGCGCCCGCAGGCTCGAGATGGCCCTCGATGTCTGCGGCTCCTTCGAGAAGCAAGTGGTGGTCACCGGCCGGCCCAGCGGAGCCAAGGGGGTCCAGTTCACGGACTACGTCATGGAGACCCTCCAGGGCCCCCGGCTGGAGCAGAAATGGCAGGGCTACCAGGCCCCCACGGTGGCTTAGATCGAGAATCGCCCGCTGGCCTACCGCCGGCGAGGCTCCAGCCCGAGCGCAGAGGAGGTGCGTCGTGCGCAAGAAGGTAACTATCGTCGGCGCGGGTGCCACCGGCGGAACCATGGCCCAGATCCTCCTGGAGAAAGGCATCTGCGACATCGTCCTCGTGGATGTGATCGAGGGCCTACCCCAGGGCAAAGCCCTGGACCTGGCCCACGCCGCCCCCCTCGTCGGCTCCGATGTCCGCGTCACCGGCACCAACACCTGGGACGAGACCACCGGCTCCGACGTCGTCGTCATCACCTCCGGCGTGCCCCGCAAGCCAGGCATGAGCCGCGAGGACCTGGTGAACACCAACGCCGGCATCGTCACCGGCGTGGCGCAACAGGCCCTCAAGCACTCGCCCAACGCGTACATCGTCATCTTCGCCAACCCCATGGACGCCATGTGCCAGATCACCAAGCAGGCCACCGGCCTCCCCCGCAACCGCCTGGTCGGCCAGGGCGGCATGCTGGACAGCACGCGCTTCCGCTGCTTCGTCGCCTGGGAGCTGGGAGTCTCGGTGAAGGACGTGCAGTGCTACGTCCTGGGCGGCCACACCGATGTCACCATGGTCCCTATCGTCAGCACCGCCCAGGTGGGCGGAATCCCCTTGCGCCAGCTCCTCTCCCAGCAGCGCATCGACGCCCTCATCGACCGCACGCGTAAGGGCGGCACCGAGGTCGTGGGCCTGCTGGGCACCAGCGCCTGGTACGCCCCCGCCTGGGCTTGCGTAGAGATGGTGGAGGCTATCCTCCAGGACCGCAAGCGCGTCCTGCCCTGTAGCGTTCACCTGGAGGGCGAGTATGGCATCCGCGACGCCTACGTCGGCGTCATGGCCCAGCTGGGCGCCGGCGGCGTGGAGAAGGTCATCGAGGTGAAGCTCGAGCCGGCGGAGCTGGAGGGCCTGCGCAAGGCCGCCGAGGCCGTCCGTGAGCTGGCCGGCCTGGTGAAGGCGTAGCGGGGAGCAGGGAATGGCCAACGTCAGAGAGATCGACGCAGGTCAGATAGAACAGACCGTCGCCAGGCTCTGCCAAGAAGCCGCCACTCTCCTGCCCGACGATGTCCTCCAGGCCCTGCGGAAGGCGCGGGAGAAGGAGGAGTCACCCCTGGCCCAGAAGGTCCTCGATCAGATCCTGCGCAACGCCGAGCTGGCCGGCGCAGACGGCCTGCCCCTCTGCCAGGATACGGGCACCGCGGTGGTTTTCCTGGAGATCGGGCAGGACGCCCACATCGTGGGCGGCGACCTGTACGAGGCCATCGAGAGAGGCGTGGGCCAGGGTTACACCAGTGGCTACCTCCGCGCCTCCATGGTGCAGAAGCCGTTCTCCGCCCGCGTCAACACCAAGGACAACACGCCGCCTGTCATCCACACCGAGATCGTCGCCGGCGACAAGCTGCGCATCAAGGTGCTGCCCAAGGGCGGCGGCTGTGAGAACATGACTCGCTTCACCATCATGCTCCCGGGCGTGGGCAAGAGGGGCATCACCGATTTCGTCCTGCGCACGGTGGAGGAGTCCGGCGGCAACCCCTGCCCGCCGGTTGTCGTCGGCGTCGGCATCGGCGGGACGGCGGAGACTGCAATGCTCCTGGCGAAGAAGGCCATCACCCGCCGCGTGGGCCAGCCCCACCCCGACGAGGAGACAGCGGCGTTCGAGCAGGAGCTGCTGATGAAGGTGAACGCCTTGGGCCTGGGCCCCCAGGCCGTCGGCGGGCGCACCACCGCCCTCGCAGTGCACATCGAGACCCACCCCACCCATATCACCTCGCTGCCCGTGGCGGTGAACCTCCAGTGCCACAGCGCCCGCCTCAAGGAGGCTGTGCTGTAGGGGCGGCGCTTGCCCCGCCCAAGGAGCGAACAATGGCCGAACGGAACATTACCCTGCCCCTCACGGACGACGTCATCGAGACGCTCCGCGTCGGCGATGACGTGCGTCTGACCGGCGTCATCTACACCGCCCGCGACGCCGCCCACCGCCGCATCATCGAGGCGCTGGAGAAGGGCCAACCCCTGCCCTTCGACATCCGCGGCCAGGTCATCTACTACGTGGGCCCCACACCGCCCAGGCCGGGCCAGGTCATCGGCTCGGCCGGCCCCACCACCTCAATGCGCCTCGACCCCTACACGCCCGCCCTGCTGGCGGCCGGGCTGAAGGGCATCATCGGCAAGGGCAATCGCGGCCCCGACGTCCGCGAGGCCCTCAAGCAGCACAAAGCGGTCTACTTCATCGCCGTGGGCGGCGCCGGCGCCCTGTTGGCCCGCCACATCAAGAAGGTGGACGTGGTGGCCTACGACGACCTGGGCACCGAGGCCGTCCGCCGCCTGGAGGTGGCGGACTTTCCGGTCATCGTCTGCAACGACATCTACGGCGCCGATCTGCTGGAGCGGGGCAAGGCCCAGTGGCGCCGCGCCGAGGTGCTCCGGGGCTAGCGGGCACGCGAACGTGAAGGGGCCCGGTCAGTACCCCAGCTTCTCCAGGACGCCCTTCACGGGGACCGCATGGCGGTCGAACCCCAGGTCCGACGGAGCGATGCCCAGCGCCAGCCCGATGAGCTGCGTCAGGTGCAGGATGGGCATGCCGATCTTTTCGTTCCGCTGCTCGGCCGCCCGAGGTTGCACGCCGTCCAGGTTCATGTGACAGAGGGGGCAGGGCGTAGCCATGCAGTCGGCGCCCTTCGCCTTCGCCTCGGTCGTGTGGTTGCCCACCATCGCCGCCGAAGTCTCATCGTTCACGCCCACCAGCGGGTAGCCGCAGCAGAGGGTCTTGCCGCGAAAGTCCACGACCTCCGCGCCGAGGGCGGCGATGACCCGCTCCAGCGAGTCCTTCCGCTCCGGGTGGTCGGCGAAGCCCAGGGCCGCCGACGGTCGCACTATGTAGCAGCCGTAGAAGGGCGCCACCCGCAGGCCGGTCAACGGCTTGGCCAGCGCCGCCTTCAGCCGGTCGAGGCCGTAGTCCTCGACCAGGACCCAGACCAGGTGCTTCACCTCGACCTTGCCGCCGTACTCCATGCCCTGCTCGGCGAGGGTCTGGTTGATCTGGGCCAGGTAGCCGGGCTTCTCCCGCATCCGCTTGTTGGCCTGTGAGAGCACGCCCTGACAGGTGCTGCAGATGGTCATCAGCGGCAGCTCCATGACCTCGGCCATGGCGAAGGTGCTGGCGTTCAGGGAATCGGCCAGCAGCAGGTCTTTCCCCTGGACAATGCCCGAGCCGGTGCAGGGGGCATAGCTCAGCTCCTCTAGCTCTATCCCCAGCTTCTGACAGACGGCCACCGCCGAGATGCGGAACTCGGGCGTGCCCTGTCGAGGGACGCTGCAGCCGGGCCAGAAAGCGTACTTCATGCCAGACCTTCCCAACTCACAGCCATGAGCTCTCGCGAACCGATTTCTCGAACTCCAGGGTGTGGCGGGCGCCCAGGTTCTCCTCGTAGCCCGCTTCGATGGCCTTTCGGCGCAGGGCCAGGATCTGCTCCAGAGGCGCCACGTCCTTGGGGCAGACCTCCACGCAGATGTTGCAGCGGGTGCAGTCCCAGATGCCCTCAGGGAAACTGAGGGCCTTCAGGCGCTCTCTGTCGGCGCCGTCGCGGGGGTCGGCCACAAAGCGATAGGCCTTGGCCAGGGCGGCTGGCCCCAGGAAGGTGGCTTCGGGATCCTTCCCCAGGCCCAGCTCCGTCTCCAGGCTCGCGCAATCGGAGACGCAGGCCCCGCACATGATGCAGGCCATCACCTCGGACACCTGGCGCATCGCCTCCGGGGGAACGAGGTACTCCCGCTCGGGCGGCGGCCCCGCCGGCTGGAGCCAGGGCTCGATGGCCTTCACCTTCTTCCAGAAGGACTCCATATCCGTCACCAGGTCCTTGATTACAGGCATGTTGCCCATCGGCTCCACCGTGATCTCCTCGCCGCCGGCGGCCATCGCCGCGACCTTGGTCTTGCAGGCCAGGCGCGCCTGGCCGTTTATGCGCATGGCGCAGGAGCCGCAGATGGCGCTGCGACAGGAACAGCGCAGGGCCAGGGTCCCGTCCAGCTCGTCGCGGATCTGGAGAAGGGTGTCCAGGACCGTGGCGTACTCCGCCACGTCCAGCGCGTAGGACTGATAGCGGGCGCCATCCCCTGACTCCGGGTCGAAGCGACGAACCCGCAGCCTGGCCCGCATCAGTAGGTTCTCCTCTCCGGCTGCCAGCGAGTGATGGCAACCGGCGTGTACTCGAGCCGGGGGCCTTCCGGCATCCGGTAGGAGAGGCTGTGTCTCAGCCAGTTCGCGTCGTCCCGCTCCGGGAAGTCGCGGCGGGAATGGCCGCCGCGGCTTTCCTGGCGCGCCAGGGCCCCCGCGGCGATGCACTCGGCGCAGTCCAGCAGGTAGCCCAGCTCCAGATAGCCCGTCAGGTCGAAGTTGAAGATGTGCCCCTTGTCCTGCACCCCTAGCGAGCGGTAGCGCTCCTTGAGCTCGCGGATCTTGTCCACCGCCTCCGCCAGCTCTTGCTCCGTGCGAAAGATGCCCACCTTGGCGCTCATGGTGGCGCCCATCTCGCGGCGCATGCTGGCGGTGGCATCCTCGCGGCGGGGCCGGTCCAGCACCGCCTTCAGTGCCTTCTCCTCGTCCGACACCGCGGCCTGGGACACGTTGTGGGGCGCCACCTGTCGGGCGTGGTCGGCAGCAGCGGCGCCGGTGCGGCGGCCGAACACCACCGCCTCCAGCAGCGAGTTGCCGCCCAGGCGGTTCGCGCCGTGTACAGAGACGCAGGCGCACTCGCCGGCGGCGAAGAGGCCCGGCACGGGGGTTGCGCCAAAGACGTCGGTCCTGATGCCGCCCATCTGGTAGTGCATTCCCGGCCGCACCGGGACGGGCTCGGTCAGGATATCGGTCCCGGCCAGGTCGTGGGCCAACTCCATGATCTGCCACAGGCGCTCGCGGATGCGCTGCTCGCCCAGATGGCGCAGGTCGAGCAGAACACAGTCCTCTACGCCCCGGCCTTCATCGATCTCTGTCTGCTCGGCGCGGGCGACCACGTCGCGGGCGGCCAGTTCCATCTTCTCGGGGGCGTAGCGGCTCAGGAATCGCTCGCCCCGCGAGTTCAGGAGATAGGCACCCTCACCGCGGGCGCCTTCCGTAAGAAGGACACCGCTATCCCTGAGAGTCGTCGGGTGGAACTGGACGAACTCCATGTCCATGAGCGGCGCGCCGGCGCGATAGGCCAAGCTCATGCCGTCGCCGGTGGAACTAAGGGAGTTGGTGGTGGGACGGTAGACGCGGCCCAGGCCGCCGGTAGCCAGGATGACGACCTTGGCCGCGATGGCGTGGACCTGGCCGCTGCGCATCTCGATGGCGATAACGCCGCGGCAGACGCCGTCCTCCACCACTAGGGAGGTGACAAACCACTCCTCGTAGACGCGCACGCCGGCCTTGACCACCTGCTCCCACACCAGGTGCAGGATAGCCTGGCCGGTGATGTCGCCGACGTAGCACGTGCGGGGGTAGCCGGCGCCGCCGAAGGGCCGCTGGGCCAAGCGGCCGTCCTCCCGACGGCTGAAGACGGCGCCCATGTTCTCCAGCTCGATGATGTTCTTGGGCGCCTCCTGGCACAGCACCTCCGCGGCGTCCTGGTCAGCCAGGTAGTCACTGCCCTTCACGGTGTCGAAGGTGTGGTTCTCCCAGGAGTCCTCGTCCCCAACGGCAGCGTTGATCCCGCCCTGGGCTGCCGCGCTGTGGCTGCGCAGGGGGTGCACCTTGGACAGCAGCGCCACATCGACAGATTTGCGGGAGGCCTCCAGGGCCGCCCGCATTCCGGCCAGACCGGCGCCCACTATCAGAACATCATGAGACAGCGTGATGCCCGCACCTCCTATTCCAGTCTATCAACAGAGCGGATCACCTTTCAATTGCGGCAGTCCTTGCCTCGAAGTCACCCGCGAACCCGCCGGGCGGCCGCCCACAGCCCGATGATCGTCTTCGCGTCGCAGATCTCCCCGCGCTCGACCATGGCCAGCGCATCTCCGAGCGGCGCTCGTACCACCTCGATGCTCTCGTCGCTGTCGGCGGCGAGAGGGCTGGGCTCCAGGTCGGTGGCCAGAAAGAGGTGGATGAACTCGTCGCAGTAGCCGGGCGAAACGTAGAAGCCGCCCAGACGCTCCAGGCGGCCAGCCCGATAGCCCGTCTCCTCCCGCAGCTCCCGCTGAACGGCCTCCTCCACACTCTCGCCGCCGTCGATGCAGCCGGCGGGCAGCTCCAGGAGCAGCTGGCTCACCGGCAAGCGGTACTGGCGTACGAGGATGACGTTCCCCTTCCCATCCAGGGGAGCGACCACGACCGCCGGCGCGTGCTCCGCCACCTCGCGCACCGCTGTGCGGCCGTTGGGGAGAGCCACCGTGTCCACGCGCAGACTCACCACCCGCCCCTGGTAGACCCGACGGCTCTCCAGCACGCGTTCCGGGCCGGCGGGACTGTCGGAGGGCACCGTCACCACCTTCAGGCGGATGGGCTCTCGCCCAGGTTCATCGTCATCGCGATCTCGTCGCACTGAGGGAACTTGGGACAGCGGAAGCACTCGCCCCAGACCTTGCGGGGCAGAGTCATGACGTCGGCCTGATGGAAGCCGACCTTCTCGAAAAAGGCCGGCTGCTGAGTGAGGGCGAAGATGGTGCGAATGCCCAGCCGGCGCGCCTCCTCGATGCAGGCGTTCATGAGCTGCAGCCCGATCCCCTGATCCTGGTTGCCTTCCACGACCGCCAGCGAACGGAGCTCCGCCAGGTCCTCCCACATGATGTGGAGCGCAGCGCAGGCCACGACCTGCTGCTCGTCCCGCACGACGAAAAAGTCGCGCAGGTGCTCGTAGATCTCCGCCAGCGGGCGCGGCAGCATCTCGCCGATGGCGGCGAAGCTGCTCACCAGCGTCTGGATCTGGGGAGCATCGGCCATGGTGGCCTTCTCGATGCGTATGTGCTCGCTCATCCTATCCTGCCACGTCGTCTTCGCCCGGCTCCCGCGAGCCGTAGCCCCGCCAGCGGGCGCCGAGGGAATTGAGCCAGCCCAGGCGCGCGCTCAGCGCCTCGTAGTAGTCGACCACCGAGCCCAGGCGCACGAAGCGGGCCACATGCGGGCTGCGCTGGACGCGCAACCGCTGACCCAGGGTCACTTCCATGTCCACCTGACCGTCGATGCTCAGGACGCCGTCCGGCTCGGCCATGAGCTGCAGCTCTACCACCGCCGCCGCTGGCAGGACCAGCGCCCGCGCGGCCGCCAGGTGCGGCGCCACCGGCACCACCACCAGGTCCGTCGCCTCGGGGTGGAGGATGGGCCCGCCCACCGAAAGAGCGTAGCCCGTACTGCCGGTGGCGGTGGCCACAATCATTGCGTCGGTACGGTAGAGGGAGAAGCGTCGCCCATCGACGCATGTCTCGACGTAGATCGGGCGACCGGGAGCGCCGCGCCCGAGCACCATGTCGTTCAGGCCGTGGAAGGTCTCGCTGCCCTCACCGGGAGCATCGCCCGGAGCCAGCAGCTCCGCCTGGACCATCGCCCGCTCCTCGACGCGGAAGCCGCCGTCAAGGACGGCATTGAGGTTAGCCAGCGCCTCCTCGGCCCCAAGCTCGGCCAGGAAGCCCAGGCGGCCCATGTTGACAGCCAGCAGCGGTACTGCGTGGGGAATGACCGAGCGGGCGGCCCAAAGCATCGTCCCGTCGCCGCCCACGCAGATCAGCAGGTCGGTGTCTGCTACGTTGGCGCGGCCCGCCTCCTCGTTCCAGGCCGAAGCCAGCCACACATCCTTTACCCGCGACTCCAAGGCTCCCTTCAGCTCGTGCGCGAAGGAGTGGGCAGCCGCCCACTGCGGATGGTAGTAGATACCGACCTTCCTCATTCGCTATCGGCCCTTTCGCCGGCGCCGGCGGGCGTCTCCAGCAGGAGAAACAGCTCCTGATTGCCCGCCGGGCCCAGCAAGGGCGACGGCGTTAAGCCGCGGATGCGAAGGCCGAACCCTACTGCCCAGGATACGAACCTCCCGATGAGGGTGGCAGTCAGCAGCGGGTCGCGAACCACGCCACCCTTCCCCACCTCGCCCTTGCGAGCCTGAAACTGCGGCTTGAACAGGGCAACGATAGGCGCCACCGGCCTGACCAACCGCGCCACCGCCGGGAGAACCGTCTGCAGCCCTATGAACGATACGTCCACCGTCGCCAAATCGACCTTCTCTGGCAGAGAGCGCAGATAGCGCGCGTTCACTCGCTCCATGACCACCACCCGTGGGTCCTGCCGCAGCCGAAAGTCCAGCTGGCCGTAGCCCACGTCCACGGCGTAGACGCGGCGAGCGCCCCGCTGCAGAAGGCAGTGGGTGAAGCCGCCGGTGGAGGCGCCCACGTCCACCGCCGCCAGACCGTCCACATCGATGCCGAAGGCGCTCAGGGCATGGGCTAGCTTCTCGCCGCCGCGGCTGACGTAGGCCGGCCGGGCCAGCAGGCGCAGCTCCACCGCCTCATCGACCAGCATCCCTGGCCTAGCGACCGCGCCCTCGCCTGCCAGGACATCGCCGGCCAGAACCGCCGCTCGCGCCTTCTCGCGGCTCTCGGCCAGACCTCTTTCCACCAGCAGGCTGTCCACCCTTCGCTTGACCATGAAGCGTGAACCCAGAATAGGCAGCAGCAAGAAGGAAAGTCAAGGCAAAACCGTTTGAAGGATGGCGTGCCGACAGTTCGGCCTTGTTGAACAACACTACAGCCTGAAGGGTGTGGCATCAATCGGTGTCCATGCCGCAGCCTTCAGGCTGCGGTCATGTGATCCAGAAACTCGTAGGGGCGGTTCGCGAACCGCCCCTACCGCGATCTATCCCGCAAGAACCTGCGTCTAACTATGCCGTCTCGCCGCGGGCCTCTTCCCCGAACAGCTCCACCACCTGCCCGCCGGCGGTGAGGAGGATGGCCCGCCGTCCGCCGTGGATGGCCTCGGCGTCCACGACGCACTTCTTGATGTCTGGGTGCGACGGGATCTCGTACATCACATCGAGGAGCGTGTCCTCGATCACGGTGCGCAGGCTGCGCGCTCCCATCTTGCGGTGCATGCCCTCTTCAGCCGCCGCCTCCAGCGCGTCGTCAGTGAACACCAGCTCCACGCCATCCAGTCCGAAGAAGCGCTGGAACTGCTTGACGATGGCGTTCTTGGGTTCGGTGAGGATGCGCATCATCGCGGCCTGGTCCAGCGACTGAAGGGGCACGATCATCGGCAGACGCCCCACGAACTCGGGGATCAGGCCGTACTGGAGGAGGTCGTCGTGGCTCACCTCCGCCAGGAGCTCATCGCGCAGGGCCACAGCGTCCTTCTGACCGCCGTCCTGGCGGAAGCCGATAGAGCGGCGGCCTTTGCCCAGGCGCTGGTCGACAATCTGATCCAGGGCTTGGAAGGCGCCGCCGCAGATGAAGAGAATGTTGGTGGTATTGATCTGGATAAAGTCCTGGTGGGGATGCTTGCGACCGCCCTGGGGCGGAACATTGGCCAAGCACCCCTCGATGATCTTGAGCAGGGCCTGCTGCACTCCCTCGCCCGAGACGTCGCGGGTTATCGAGGGGTTGTCGCCGGTCTTGCGGGCGATCTTGTCGATCTCGTCGATGTAGATGATGCCCCGCTCGGCGCGGGCGATGTCGTAGTCGGCCGCCTGGATGAGGCGGAGCAGGATGTTCTCCACATCCTCGCCCACGTAGCCGGCCTCGGTGAGGGCGGTGGCATCGGCGATGGTGAAGGGAACGTCCAGGATCTTGGCCAGCGTTCGGGCCAGGAGAGTCTTGCCGCAGCCCGTGGGCCCTAGAAGGAGGATGTTGCTCTTCTCCAGTTCCACGTCTGCCGACTGGATGCCGCTGCCGATGCGCTTGTAGTGGTTGTAGACAGCTACCGAGAGGACCTTCTTGGCCTGCTCCTGGCCCACCACGTATTCGCCCAGTTGCTCGTAGATGACCTTGGGCGGCGGCAGGCGCTGCGACGGCAGTTTGGCCCGCACCGGCGTGGCAACCGACTCGTCCTCCAGAATCTCCCGGCAGAGCTGGACGCACTCGTCGCAGATATAGACAGCACCAGGCCCGGCGATGAGCCGCCGCACCTGGTCCTGCGTCTTGCCGCAGAAGGAGCAGTGATATTGAGATCGGCTGCCACCGCGAGCAGTAGGCATTCTCGCTCCCCTGCTTCCAGTATACCCTAGAGTCTCCCCATCATATCACGACGCTAGCCGAACCCCCAGCATAACAGCAGATGGGGAAACAGCCGGTTAATTATGGGGCAACGGCCTCGCCGCAAGCCTAGGACTTGATCAGTATCTCGTCGACGATGCCGTACTCCTTGGCCTGTTCGGCGTCCATGAAGAAGTTCCGGTCGGAGTCGCGGGCGATGCGCTCCTGCGACTGGCCGGTGTGCTTGGCCAGGATGTCGCGAATGATCTGCTGGTTGCGCAGGATCTCCTTAGCGTAGATCTCGATGTCCGCCGCCTCGCCGCTGGCGCCGCCGCGCGCCTGGTGGATATGCACCGTCGAGTGGGACAAAGCATAGCGCTTGCCCTTGCTGCCGGCGCCCAGCAGGACAGTAGCCATGCTGGCGCACATGCCGACGCAGATGGTGGAGACGGCGCAGCGCATGAGCTGCATCGTGTCGTAGATGGCTAGACCGGCGCTAATCGAGCCGCCCGGCGAGTTGATGTACAGGTTGACGTCCTTGTCCGGGTCCTCTCGGTCCAGGTACAGAAGCTGCGCCACGACGAGGTTGGCTATCTGGTCATCGATGGGCGTCCCCATGAAGATGATCCGCTCCTTCAGAAGAAGGGAGTAGATGTCGAAGGCGCGCTCGCCGCGCGGGCTGGTCTCGATGACGTACGGGATGATCACGCTCGGCTTCTCCATACAGTTCACTCCTTGTTCGATTCCTCCTCGCCCACAGGCGAGGGCATTTCTCCTGACGCGATGGCTACCAGACGGTCCAGAGTCTTGCGGCCGAAGAGCGAATGCTCCAGGGCCTCACGGCCCTTCCGGCTGGAGAAGATGCGCCGCACCTCCTCCGCCCGCCGGCCCGCCGACGCGACCAGGCGCTCGATTTCGGCGTCGATGTCTTCCTTGCTGACGGTGATGCCCTCCATCTCCGCCACCTTAGTCGCCACCAGCGATCGCTGCACTCGTTGGGCCGCCTCCCAGCGCAGCTCCTGCCGTAGCTCCTCCTCCGACTTCCGCATGTCGCGCAGGTACGCTTCCACATCGGCGGCGCCGCTGGCGCTGGCCCGGTCATGCAGTAGGTGGTCTATCTCATGCTCCACCAACTGCGGGGGGAAGTCCATGGTGGCGGCGGCCACCATGGCATCCACCACCTTCTCTCGATAGTCGGCATCGGCGTCGTGTTCCGCCTCCTCGCGCAGGTCGGCGGCCAGTCGCTCGCGCAGAGCAGCCAGGCTAGGGAAACCCTCGCCCACCTCCCGCGTGAAGGCGTCCGTGAGCTCGGGCAGGCGCTCCTCCTTGACCTCCTTCACCAGCACGCTGCACTGGCAGGCCTTCCCGGCCAGACTGCGCTGCGGATAGTCGCTGGGGACGTCCAGGGTGAACTCCCACCGCCGACCCTTCTCGCTGCCAACCAGCGCCTCCGCGAAGCCCGGCACGACGATGGCCACGCCCGGCCGCAGGCGCAGCTCGGCGTCCTCATCGCGGATGATCTGGCGCCCATCGACGCTGATCTGGACATCGGCCCGCACCAGGTCGCCCATCTGTACCGGCCGCTCCACCGGTTCCAGCAGGGCGTAGCGGTGGCGCAGCTCCTCGAGCCGTTGGTCCACCTGCTCCGGGCGCACCGTGGCTGGCTCCCGTTCGACCCGCACGGCCCGGTAGTCGCCCAGATCGACGCTGGGCCGCACAGGCACGGTGGCCTTGAAGACCAGCGGCTCCTCCTGGACCACCTCGATGTCCGGCGGGCCGACAGCCGAGATGTCCTCCTGTTCCATCGCTTGCCGGAAAGCCTCGGGGATGACGATGTCCAGGGCCTCGCTCCGAATGGCGTCCTGGCCGAGGTAACGCTCCAGCATCGCCCGTGGCGTCTTCCCTTTGCGGAAGCCGGGCACCCTCGTCCGCTGGGCAAGGCGGCGATACGCCCGTTCCAGCGACTTCTCCATACGTTCGGGCTCGACTTCGATCTCCAGGACGACTTGGCTATCGGGGATGCGTTCAGTGGAAACTTTCACACCTACGGATGGCCTCCGGTATTTCATTATAGCATGGCGCCCTTCTAGGATACCCCGGCGTCACGCATTCCCGCTGCCTCGCGCCGCGTCATTCTGAGGGAAGCGAAGAATCCGGGGCGGGGCACGATTACTTCGGTGCTATAGTCTCCCCCACAACGACCAGACCCTTCGCTGCGCTCAGGGTGACGGCGATCATCGCCGGCGCGGGCTGAGGACGTCGGTCAGGGCGTCGCCCAGCAGGTTGAAGGCGAACAGCAGCAGCCCCACGACCGTAGCCGGCACCAGCAACAGGTTGGGGTGAGCCCGCAGGGTGCTCAGACCGCTGCCGTCAAAGATCATCGCCCCGAAGCTGGGGTGCGGCGGCTGCACGCCGATGCCCAGCCAGGTGAGGGCGATCTCGGTGCCGGCCACCGCGCCCAGGGAGAAGGTGATGCTCACGACGATGATGTTCATAACGTTGGGCAGCAGGTGCCGCCCCAGCACCCGCCACAGCGAGGCGCCCATGGCCCGCGCGGCCAGCACATACTCGCTCTCGCGCAGCGATAGCACCTGCGAGCGGATCAGCCGGGCGATGCCCACCCAGCCGATAAAGGCCAGCACTCCGAACACCAGGAAATAGTCGGGCCCGCCAGCGTGCTCGATGGCCCCCAGCACCGGCCAGTGGGCGACGTGGTCCGTGAACGCCTTGTCCACCCGGTCGCGAACAGTGGTGGCGATCAGCAGGAGGAGGAGGATGTCTGGCAGGGCGAAAAAAACGTCGGCCACGCGCATGATCAGGTCGTCCACCTTGCCGCCAGCGTAGCCGGCCAGCAGGCCCAGACCCACCCCCAGCGCCAGCCCGCCGGTGAGAATAACCGCTGCGCTGATGACGACCGTGGTCTGCGCCGCCCAGATCACGCGGCTCAGCATGTCGCGGCCCAGGCCGTCCGTGCCCAGTGGGTGCGAAAGGCTGGGCCCAGCGTAGGTGTTGTCCAGGTTCTGGTCGTTGTAGCCGTAGGGGGCCACCCAGGGCGCCAGGATGCCCGCCAGGTAGACGACGGCGATAATGCCCAGGCAGACCACCGCCAGCCGCTTGCGCAGCAGCCGGCGCAGGACGCCGGCACCGAAGCGCGGTTGCGCCTCGGCCAGAGGCTCCTGCAGCGCTAGGTCTGCTCCCGCCACCTAGCCGCCGCCTCTCGCCCCCAGGCGCACACGCGGGTCGATGAACCCGTAAGCGATGTCCGTCGCCAGGTTCACCAGAATGAAGGCGGTGGCTGTGATGAGGGTCACCGCCATGATGACGTCGTAGTCCTGGTGGCCCACCGCGCTCCAGACGAACTGGCCGATGCCCGGGATGCCGAACAAGGTCTCGACGAACAACGAGCCCCCCAGCAGGCCCACCAACGCGAACCCAACGATAGTTGTCATCGGCAGCAGAGCGTTGCGGGCTATGTGCCGGCTCACCACCACGAACTCTCGCAGCCCCTTGGCCCGCGCCGTCCGCACGAAGTCCTGGTCCAGCACCTCCAGCGTCTGCGCCCGCATGAAGCGGGCGACCCCGGCGACGCCCGGCAGTGAGAGCACCAGCACGGGCATAATGATGCGCTTGTCGAAGATGCCCAGCTTCAGGCCCAGGATGTCGCGTTCCACCCAGCCGCTGCTGGGCAGCCAGCCCAGCTTGATCGCGAAGATGTAGGAAAGGATGGGTATGGTCACCAAGACCGGCAACGAACTGAATAGCAGGAAGAAGCCGATAATGAACGGGTCCTGCCAGCTGCCCTGGCGCAGCGCCGCCCAGATGCCGGCCGGCAGGCCGATGGCGAAGATGATGACGAGAGCCAGCAGGTTGTACTGGACCGTGACCCACATCTTCTTGAAGATGACGTCCTCCACCGCCACCCCCAGATACGTTGTGCTGGTGCCCAGCTCTCCGTGCAGGGCGTCCCACATGTAGCGGCCGTACTGAACGAAGAAGGGGTCGTCCAGCCCGCGCTGCTCACGGATGCGTTCCACGACCACCGGATCGTGGTACTGCCCCTGGAGGGTCGCGATGGGGTCGCCGGGGCCGAATCGACCCAGGGCAAAGGTGGCCAGCGAGACGGCCACCAGGACGAAGGGCGCCCAGAGGAGGCGCCGCACTATGTAGGGGAGGATGCCCTGCATCGCTCTGTTGCCCTCCCCCGGTATCTACTTCTCGATGTGCACGTAGCGCAGTCGGGGGATCACGAAGGGCGGCAACAGGTAGTCCTTGACGTAGGGCTTGATGAGGACATTCAGCTCGTCGTGGAAGAGCGGGATCCAGGGCACATCGTTGACGATGATCTGCTCGGCCTGCTGGTAGAGCGCCAGCCGCCTGGCCGAATCCTGTTCCGAATCCGCCTGCTCCAGCAGTTGGTCCACCTCCGGATTGCTGTACTTGGACTCGTTGTCCTTGCTGGCGCCGTAGAGCTTGACCTTCAGGAAGTTCTCCGGGTCCATGTAGTCGGCCACCCAGCCCACTTCGAACATCTGGAACTTGCCGTCGCGCATGTCCTGGAAGAAGGTAGAGGGCTCCGCCTGGTCTACCGCCACATCGATGCCCAGATTCTGTTTCCACATGCCCAACAGGGCCTCGCTTACCGGGCCCACGCTCGCCCCCCGGCCCGACGACGCGATTTGCACGGGCGGGAGGTTCCCGGCGTACTTGGACTCACTCAGCAACTGCTTGGCCTTGACCGGGTCGAAGGTCAGGCCCTGAAGGTTCTCGTTGTAGCCGGGCATCCCTGGCGGCAGGATGCCGTTCGCCTCGATCACGGCGCCCTTCAGCACCGTCTCGATAAGCTTGTCCTTGTCGACGGCGAGGGCGAAGGCCTGCCGCACCTTCACGTCGTCGAACGGGGGCTTCTCCACATTGAAGCCAATGTACCAGATGTCCATCCGCGGCTCGCTGTGGAACTCCTTGTTCAGGGGCTCATTGGGGTCGCGCACCCGCTCGATGTCGTCCAGACCCACGCCCGTGACGTCGACCTCATTGTTCTCATACATGGTGATGCCCGAGCCGCCGGCCAGGGTATACTCGGCCCGCGCCAGCAGCGGCGCCCCAAGGTGATAGCTGGTGTTGGCCTCCAGGACGATGCGCTGCCCCAGGCTCCACTCCTTCAGTTTGAAGGGGCCGGTCGCGTTGGGGTGCTGCTGCCAGTTGGTCTTGCTGAAACAAGACGTGCCTTCCGTCTGGTTATGGTCCACCACGAAGGCGGTGGGATAGGTCAGCTTGGCCAAAAAGTAGGCCTTGGGGGCGTCGATGGTGATGGTCAGCTTGTAGGGGTCATTTGGGTCGAGTTGGATTCCGCTCACGCCGCCCTGTCCGGTCGCGGCGAACTCCTTGGCCCCGACGATGTCCCCCAGGTACGTTTCGGCGATGGGCGACTGGGTGCTGGGGTTCAGCGCCCGCTCCAGTGAGTACTTGACATCCTCGGCGGTTACCTGGCGGTCCTGCTTGTGGAAGAGCACGCCCCGCCGCAGGTGGAAGGTGTAGGTCGTCTCGTCAGGGCTGATCTCCCAGCTCTCGGCGATATCGGGCACGACCTTCAGGTCGCGGTCGGTAGTCACCAGTCCGCCGAAGATCTCGACGATGTAGGCTCCGGAATCGACGTCACTGGCACAGGCGGGGTCCAGAGTGATGGGGTCGTTGCCGAGGAGGCGCAGCGTGCCGCTGGCGCCTGTCGAGGTGGGAGTCCCGGTGGTCTGGACCACGGGCGTCTGCGTGCCTGAGGGGCCTACTTCGCTGTCCCCGCCACCACCCGCCACCAGCGCCGCGACCACACCGACCGCCACCGCCGTCGTGGCGGCCAGCCCCCCCAGCACCAGCCAGAGCGCCCTCATCTCAGCCCAGCATCCCTCCGCAGTTGTAGCTGCAGGGCTTCAACCCTGCCCGCCCACCCGCTCATGGTGAGCCGTCGAGACATTGAGTCTATGATACCCATCGGCCGGACGGCGTTCAAGGCGTCGGCGTCCGCTTCGCTCATGGTGAGCTTGTCGAACCATGAGGCCCCCGCCCACCCTTCGACAAGCTCAGGATGAGCGTCCACGGGCTAGGCCTTGGCGCCGCCTTCGTCCAGGTCCAGCTTCAGGTGCAGCTCCCGGAGCTGCGCCTCGGAGACGGCCGACGGAGCCCCGAACATGGGGTCGGAGGCCGTCTTCGTCTTCGGGAAGGCGATCACCTCGCGAATGTCCCGCTCGCCGGCCAGGATCATCACTATCCGGTCGAGGCCCCAGGCTATGCCGCCGTGAGGCGGCGCGCCATACTCGAACGCCTCCAGCATGTGCCCGAATCGCTCCTGTGCCTCCTGGGGCGGGATGCGCAACAGGCCGAACATCTTCTCCTGCACGTCGCGGCGGTGGATCCTGATGCTGCCGCCGGCGATCTCCCAGCCGTTGCAGACGATGTCATAGGCGCGGGCGCGCACGCGGCCGGGGTCGCTGTCCATCAGGGGCAGGTCCTCGTCCCTGGGCGAGGTGAAGGGGTGGTGAACCGCATCCCAGCGCTCCTCCCGCTCGTTCCACTCCACCAGAGGGAAGTCGGTGACCAGACCGAAGGCGAGCAGACCCTCGTCCGCCAGCTTGAGCTGGCGCGCCAGCTCCCGGCGCAGGGCGTCCAGCGCCTGACAGGCCCGGTACTCTTCGTCCGCCACGAGGATCAGGAGGTCGCCACGCCGGGCGCCGGCCCGCTGGGCCATCGCCCGCACCTCCGCCACCGTCAGGTGGCGGTGCATAGGCGAGTGGAACTCCTCCTCCGTCAACGCCTCGATGGGCCCTTCGCCCAGCAGGCCGATGGAGATGAGTCCCTTCCCACCGACGCCCTCCACGAAGCGGGTCAGGTCGTCCACCTGGCGGCGGCTGAAGGCCGCGCCGCCGGCGGCGCAGATGGCGCGCACGACGCCGCCCCCGGCCAGCGTCTCGCGGAACACCGCGAACTCGGAGTCGCGCAGCAGGTCGGAAAAGTCGGCCAGTTCCATCCCGTAGCGCAGATCCGGCTTATCGGAGCCGAAGCGGCGCATCGCCTCGTCGTAGGTGAAGCGCGGGAAGGGTTTGGTGACGCGCAGGTCCGGCCGCACGTTTTCCGCCAGCGCCGAGAGCAGCCCCTCCATCAGATTCAGCATGTCCTCTTCGTTGATGAAGCTGATCTCCACGTCTAGCTGGGTGAACTCCGGCTGGCGGTCGGCCCGCAGGTCCTCGTCGCGGAAGCAACGGGCGATCTGGAAGTATCGCTCGAAGCCGGCCACCATCAGGAGCTGCTTGAGCTGCTGCGGCGACTGCGGCAGGGCGTAGAAGCAGCCGGGGTTGACGCGACTGGGCACCAGGTAGTCCCGGGCCCCCTCCGGCGTGCTCTTGATGAGAATGGGCGTCTCCACCTCGATGAACCCGTTGTCGCCCAGGAAATCGCGGATGAACTTCACCACCCGGGCTCGGAACCACATGTTCCGGTGCATGCGCTCGCGGCGCAGGTCGAGGTAGCGATAGCGTAGGCGCAGGAGGTCCTCCACCTCCGACTCCTCGTTGATGTAGAACGGGGGCGTCTTAGCGGGGTTGAGGATGGTAGCGCCGGCCGCCTGCACCTCCACCTCGCCGGTCGGCAGCGCGCGGTTCTCAGTGCCCGGCCGGCGGCGCGCCACCTTGCCTTTCACCTGCATTACGTACTCGGCCCGCACCTGGTCGGCGGTCGCGTAGGCCTCCTGGGCCTGCTTGGGGTTGAACACCACCTGGACGATGCCGTCGTTGTCGCGCAGGTCGACGAAAATGAGGGCGCCGTGGTCGCGGCGGCGGTGCACCCAACCCGCCAGGCTCACCTCCTCGCCCTCGTGGTCGGCGCGCAGCTCGCCGCAGCTGTGGGTCTTGTATGACGTCCTCATGGTCAAGCAGAGTTTCGCACGGGGTCTGGCGTGAGTCAACGAGTGCGGCGTTCGGGTGGGCGGAACCGGGCCGAATGTAGCGAAGGCCTTCAGGCTTCCATGCGAGACATGGAAGGCTGAAGCCTCGCGCTAGGCCCGACACAACGACCGGTGCCGGAAGATCTGCCTCCGCAAGTCCTCGTATAATGGGGATGGGTCAGGGTCACCGGTGAGGACGATCTGCGGTATTCTTTGAATGGAGACCAATGCTGAGATGCAACACTACACGTACGACGACTTGTCCACGAAGCTACTCGACGCTCTGCCTGAACTGAAGGAACGCGTCGACTCGCTCTTCCGCGAGTGGGGCCAACATCGACCCGGCCAACATGTTGTCTATGGAGACCTGCTCACCCCGTACATCACGGCTCTGCTCGAGTCCGCTGGACCGGACGAGACGCTGCAACGCATCTTCGCCTTTCTTGAGGAGCTATCCAAGCATCCCGAGGAACGGGTGCAGGAGGTCGTCAGCGTGACCCTGTGCGAGTACCTCGTCGGTCATGGGTTTCTCACGAAGGCCTGGCCATACATGGGCGAAAGCACCCGCCGTATGGTGCTCGAGATTGTGATGTGGCAGCCCCAACCTGGAACCGGCGATAGATACACCAACGCGGATCGAGCGCAGTACGATCAGAGCTGGCGAAAGCAAGTGGAGGAGCTAGGGGGCCCGGACAGGGTCTCCGTGGCAGACGTGTACCGGATCCGCCAGAAGCTCACTGAGAAGTTCCGACTCCGGCGTCCCGCCCGCAATGATCCTGATCCCTATCGGGGAGCAGACGATGCGCGGTACAGGGAGCGGTTTAGGGAGGAGCTGGAGAAGCTGGGTGGTCCACTGCAGGTCGACTCACTTGATGTGGCCAGGATCCGTGATAATCTCTTCCAGGAATTTGGCTTACCGCGGTTCGATCGCCCGGAGCGCACCTAAGCCCCAAGGACGCGTCCTTCCCCCACGCCTACGCGGGCAACAACCCGAAAACAGAGGTGGGCCCGTCGTGACTATGTCCGCATCGTGATGACGGGCCCCTGAACGGTCCTCGCTCTCAAATCACACTTGGTGCAGTTACTGCAGCCCGCCGTGGGCGTGGCCTTGCCCGGACGGTCCATGGCCGTTCGAGTTGCCCTGCCCATTGCCGTGCTCGCCGTTTCCGTGACCTCCGCCGTGATTGCCCTGCCCCTGCCCCTGCCCCGTTTCTCCGCTGCCTTCGGGCGTGGCGGTAGGTGTGGGCGTAGGCGTCTCGGTGGCTCCCGGTGTGGGCGTCTCGGTGGCTGTGGGCGTAGGCGTGGCCGTAGCAGTGGGTGTGGGCGCGCCGCACTCACCCCCGAGCACATGCCACCCGGGGTGCTTGTCGGGATGCCTAATGATGTCAGAAACCGAAGGTAGCATTACGCAGTGACCGTCGGGGTTGGTGGCGGCCACCTTGGTGAGGCCGGGCGGACCTGCGGGCGTGGGCGTGGGTGTGGGCGTCGCTGTAGGCGTGGGCGTCGGTGTGGGTGTGGTGGAAGGTTCGGGTGTGGCGGAACCTGTGGGCGTGGCGGAAGGTGTGGGCGTCGGTGTGGGCGTGGCGGAAGGTTCGGGTGTGGCAGAAGGCGTGGGTGTCACCGATGGGCACTGACCCCCAATGACGTGCCAGCCGGGGTGCTTTTCGGGATGCCTGACGATGTCCGAAACCGAAGGTAGCATCACACAGTGGCCATCAGGGTTGGTGGCCGCTACCTTGGTTACGGGCGAAGGTGACGCACTCCCACCGCCGGCCTGCTGGTTCGGGCCGTTGAGGTGTAGAGCACTCAAGACACCGCTGGCCAAGCCGCCGCCACCACCTGCGGCCCCTGCGATGCCGAAAGCGGCGCCACCCAAGAGCAGAGCAGCCGCGACGGCAGTACCCCAACGAAAGGCTGGATTCTTCCACATAAGATCCTCCTTGCTAGCGGTCGCCTTGGCATCGAGGGCGGCCCGAATAAGCTTCTCTCGACCCGCCGACAAAGCCTCGCCCGGCGGTGCGGGGGCACTGCCGCGCAGCGAAGCCGATAGGGCAAGATAGGGACGTAGTTCGTTGGCCCTTTCCGGGTATCGCCGCAAGCAGGCCTCGACGTCGCCGCCGCTAGCCTCTAGCTCCTCGAGGCAGCGCGCCAGAAGATCATCCAGGGAGCCACCCATCGCCTTTCCTCTTCCTATCACTTCTTTCGGGGAACGGGCCGCAAACTACTCGACCCGCGCGAAATTCTTTGGCGCTTCTTCGGTGACCAAGTGCCCGCGCAGGGCCTTTAAGGCGCGAGCGTGGAGAGAATAGACTGCTCGCTCCTTCTTACCAAACAGCACGGCGATCTCTGGGACTGAGAATCCGGCGTAGTAGTAGAGGACCACCACCTCACGCTGTTTCCCAGTGAGCTTGTCCAGCGCGGCTCCGAGATCCAAGCGCTCCACGGCTGGCAGCGGCTCTGTGGCAGAGGCCGCCGCTCCCTCCAGCCGCACGGTTGGACGGGATTTCCGGAGCCAATCCGTCACCGCATGCCGAGCTACTCCATAGAGCCAGGCCAACAACGGCTTCCGCGAGGGGTTGTAAGAGGAGATCGTCTTTAGGGCCTTGAGGAAGACAGTGGACGTTATGTCCTCGGCAGCCTGCCGGTTCCTAATGCGCCCTAGGACATACAGATACACCTTCTGGGCATATTTGTCATAGATGCGAGCCCAGGCCTCAGGGGACGCCGCCTTGATCTCGCGGCAGAGGTCTCGCTCCTCCTCCCACGTACTCCCCGGAGATTGTTGCATATCAGCCCTTTACCATTAACGAGCAGCGATGCCGATGGCTTCGGCCCGAGGGCGCGGCGCGAGGCTATCATCGCGCGTCTACTGGACACCTGATGATTATGACAACTTTAGTGGCTCTTCTGTTACTCCTTCTTACGCGCCTTTTGCGCCAAACCGTCGCAGCAGATCGCGACGCACTCTAAGTGGATAGGGCGTCCGCTCTCTAGTCGCCGCGTGACGTCGCCTGCTAGCCCCGGTTTGCTGCCCGCCCGCACGCGATGCTACGATCCTGTCGATGACTGCCACACCGTCGACCCTCGCCCTTTACGTCCACATCCCCTTCTGCCAGGCCAAGTGCCGCTACTGCGACTTCAACTCCTACGCCGGGCTCGAGAGCCTGATGGTGCCCTACGTCGATGCTCTCATCGCCGAGATGGCCTTCTGGCGCGAGACCACCCGCGACACCAGCCTGACCACTGTGTTCTTCGGCGGCGGCACGCCCAGCTTCCTGCCGCTGGCCCAGACCAAGCGCATCCTGACCGCTATCCGTGGCTCCTTCCACCTGGCGCCCGCCGTCGAGATCACGATCGAGGCCAACCCCGGCTCCGCCGACAGCGCTCGCCTGGCCGGCCTGCGCCATCTGGGCTTCAACCGCCTGAGCCTGGGCGTCCAGTCCTTCCAGGACGATGAGCTACGCCTGCTGGGCCGCATCCACTCGGCGCCAGGAGCGCGCGACGCCTACCAGGCTGCCCGGCAGGCGGGCTTCCGGAACGTGAACCTGGACCTGATCTACGGGCTGCCGGGCCAGCCGCTGGTGGCCTGGCGGCGCACCCTGACAGAAGCCATCGCCCTCCGGCCGGAGCACCTCTCGCTCTACGCCCTCACCCTGGAGGACGGGACGCCCCTCGCCGCCGACGTGGCCCGCGGTCACCTGCCTGCGCCGGACCCCGACCTGGCCGCCGACATGTACCTCTGGGCCGGCGAGGCGCTGGCCGCCGCCGGCTATCGCCAATACGAAATCTCCAACTGGGCCCTGCCCGGCCGTCGCTGCCGCCACAACCTGGTCTACTGGCGCAACGAGCCCTACCTGGGCTTGGGGGCCGGCGCCCACTCCTGTCTGGGCGGCTTCCGCTTCAGCAGCGTGCGTGACCCGCGCGACTACATCCGCCGGGTGGCAGCCGCGGGCGACGGTCCGCCTGCGGGCGGCGTCGGCTCGCTCCTGGCCCGCCTCGGCCATCTGGAGGCCGCCGTCGATGTGACGCCCGCCCGCGCCATGGCCGAGAGCGCCATCCTGGGCCTGCGCCTAACGGAGGGGGTGAGCCTGGCAGCGTTCCGCCGCCGCTTCGGCGTCGAGCTGCTCTCGCTCTACGGGCCGGCGGTGGCAGACCTAAGCGCCCTGGGCCTGCTGGAGCGAGCGAACGGCCGCCTCCGCCTCACGGCCAGGGGGCGCCTGCTGGGCAACGAGGCGTTCGAGCGGTTCCTGCCGGACGCGTAGCCGCCTACACCAGCTCGATCGCACGTTTGGGTCTCGTCCCCTCAGATCGCTCGCCCGCTTGCCTTCGTATATCGACAGAAAGAGCCACTCGCGACACCACGCGATCCGACGGCTGGATGGGAGGCACAGATCGAGGCGCTCCAGCGAGCAACGGCCGCAAGGCAGGGGTAGACCGTGGTTATCAACATGAAGGAGGGTGACGATGCCCAACTCATTCGTGCACATTGAGC
Source organism: uncultured Chloroflexia bacterium (assembly GCA_963701285.1). GTDB lineage: Bacteria > Chloroflexota > Dehalococcoidia > SM23-28-2 > SM23-28-2. Next base: position 2,275,553 of record OY969584.1, read on the forward strand.
TGCAAACCAATGATCTGGATAAGGCGAAGAACTTCTATCAGCGCCTCTTCGAGTGGAAGCTCGAAGACATGCCCATGGGCGACGGCGCGTCCTACACCGTGATCAACGTTGGAGAGGGCACGGGCGGAGGCATGTTCACCAATCCCGTCCCTGGCGCTCCCTCCCACTGGCTCGCCTACGTCGACGTCCCCGACGTCGACGTGGCGACGGAGAAGGCCAAGTCGCTCGGCGCCACCATCGTCCAGCCCAAGACCGAGGTCCCCGGTATGGGCTGGTTCAGCGTTATCATCGACCCCACCGGCGCTGCCCTCGCCCTCTGGCAGACCAAAGCCGGCCAGTAATGGTAGCAAGGGGAAGAAGATGACTCAACAGACTGGCGGAACCTTGACGGTGACGACGCCTTCGGAGCGGGAGATCGTTTGGACCAGGAGCTTTGATGCGCCGCGCGGCCTGGTCTTCGAGGCGTACAGCAAGCCGGAATACCTCAAGCGCTGGATGGGCCCGAGGGGTCTCGAGATGACTGCCTGTGAGATGGACTTCCGTCCTGGCGGCACCTATCGCTTCGTCCATCGCGCACCGAACGGCCAGGAGTTCGCGTTCAGGGGCCAGTACCGCGAGATCGTCCCGCCCGATCGCATCGTCCGAACCTTCGAGTTCGAGGGCATGCCCGGTCACGTGTCGGTCGAGACACTCGTCTTGACCGAGCGGGACGGCAAGACCACGATCACGGGCACCTCCGCCTTCGACTCAGTTGAAGAGCGCGACGGTGTGTTGCGGTCAGGCATGGAGGAGGGCGCGGGCGAGAGCTTCGACCGTCTCGCCGAGCACCTCGCGGCGGTCATGAGCAAGTCCGGCCGGTAGGCCAGACCTCACATAGCCTTCAGCGCGAGGTTGGGCCGAATCTCCTCGACGGCGATACCGTCGGGGAGGTTCGGCATCTATCCGAAGAGCGGATGCGTCAGCGTCAGCCCCACCTGCGAGCCGAAGTTCTGGAAGAAGGCGAAGGCCATCAGCGCTGCCCCCGCCAGGGCCATGTTCTTCATGAAATGCGCCTGCTGGTTCGCCGCCATCATGGCGTCCTTCAACCCCCAGAACCGGTGCATGGTGAACGCCGCGGGCACCAGGAAGATGACGAGCAACAATGCCGCCAGGTCCGCCCAGATCCCGAGGACGAACATTATTCCGCCTATGCCGATGAGAAGCCCGGTGGCCGGCACCGCGATCTCCGGTAGCGGGAGGCCCATCTGCCGGGAGTAGGCCACCATCCCCTTGTACTGGCGGAAGTGGCCGACACCACTCATCACGAAGATGGCCGAGAACAGGATCCGCCCGGCCAGAATCACCCCATCCATGAACAACCCACCTCCTTGGTTATCGTTAGTCGCTACCATTATGATAGTCTACTAGGCTTACCCTTGTCAAGTCCCTTACCTTGTGTTAGGATGACCTTGAGATGAAACCGCGATACGACATCGATCTGGAGCACGCCTGCCCCAAGTACGAGCGAGCTGTCGATATCCTTGGCAAGCGCTGGACGCCGGTCATAGTTCGCGCTCTGCTCGGCGGCTCGCAGCGGTTCAGCGAGCTCAGCGCCTACGCGGCCCCCATCAGCGACCGCCTGCTCTCCGAACGGCTCAAGGAGCTCGAACGGGAAGGCATCGTCGAGAGACAGGTCTTTCCGGAAACCCCGGTCCGTATCGCCTACGTCATCACCGCCAAGGGGCGCGAGCTGGAGAATGTCGTCGAGGCTATTCAGCGCTGGGCGGACAAGTGGGAAGCGCTGGTCGAAGAAACGCCCGCGGTCGCGTCACAGGCTAAGCTTAGCGACTAACGCACTGGCCCGTCGGCATCCGGGTGGGGTCGTCCGCTGCCTCTACGAAGCGCTACCCAAGCGGTGCATACCCCGGATGGCCGCCAGCAGCGGCTCTACGTCCGGGTGATCACCCGATGCGGGCACCAGCCCGTGCGGATCAGGGGCAAAGGGGTTCCCCAGGAGCACGTCCAGGCAGGCGCGCACCGACCAGGCCAGCGCCGTCAGGTCGTAGCCACCCTCCAGGGCGAACAGCAGTCGGCCGCCGCAGAGCTCCTCCGCCGCCTGGCGCAGCATGACGACCAGCTCGCGATACCCGGCGCAGCTCAGCGACATCCAGGCCAGCGGGTCGGCGAAGTGCGCGTCGAAGCCGGCGGACACCAGGACTAGCTGCGGCCGATATCGGCGGAGGGCGGGCAGCAGCACCACCTGGAAGGCGCGCCGGTACTCCTGGTCACCGCTGTTCATGGGCAAGGGCACGTTCACCGTGAAACCCATGCCGGGGCCCGTGCCGGCTTCCCGCCAGGTGCCGGTGCCGGGATAGAGCGGGAACTCGTGGGTGGACAGGTAAAGGACCGCCGGGTCGGCGTAGAAGGCCTCCTGGCTGCCGTTGCCGTGATGCACGTCGAAGTCGACGATGGCCACCCGCTCCAGGCCTCGCCGCGCGACGGCATGACGGGCGGCGATGGCCACGTTGTTGAACAGGCAAAACCCCATGGCGTGGCCGGGCGTGGCGTGGTGGCCGGGCGGCCGCACCAGGCAGAAACCCGCATCCACATCGCCGCCCAGCACCGCATCCGTGGCCCGCAGGCAGCCGCCGGCCGCCCGCAGTGCCGCCTCGTAGGATCGAGACGAGACGGCCGTGTCCATGTCCAGGGCTCGCTCGCCGGCCGCTATTCGCTCCCGCACCCAGCGGATCATCTCCGGCCGATGCACCAGCTCCAGGTCGGCCTCGGTCGCGTCGTCAGCGGGAATGGGCACCAGAGCAGAGCGCAGGCCGCACTCGTCCAGGAGCGCCAGTATCGCCCGCAGGCGCACGGCGCTCTCCGGGTGGCCGTCGGTATCGTGCTCCAGGTACAGAGGGTCGTACACCAGGCCCACGCGCGCCATCGCGCTCTCCTCCCGGCATCATCCTAGGCCAAGCGCGGGCCTCAAACAACGGCCGAGGCGGTCCAGCCCCTGCGGCATGAATCCCGCGGACCCTTGTCCGCTCGTGGTGAGCTCGTCGAACCACGAGCGCCGCCATCCTTCGACAGGCTCAGGATGAGCGGAATCGGTGATGCCCTGAAGCCGCGGGTCCTTCCCCCAAAGGCCGACCCGCCTTCGGCGGGAACCCGCAGAACTGCTCCCGCCCACCTAGAGACAAATCGCCCTCGGTGTGCTAACATCTTTCGCCGAACAGATGTACGTCATCGGCACCGCCGGCCACGTCGACCACGGCAAGTCGACCCTGGTGAAGGCCCTCACCGGCATCGACCCCGACCGCCTCCAGGAGGAGAAGGAGCGGGAGATGACCATCGACCTCGGCTTCGCCTGGCTGCGCCTGCCCAGCGGCCAGGAGGTCAGCATCGTCGACGTGCCCGGCCACGAGCGCTTCATCAAGAACATGCTGGCCGGCGTGGGCGGCATCGACCTGGCCCTGCTGGTCATCGCCGCCGACGAGGGCGTGATGCCCCAGACCCGCGAGCACCTGGCCATCCTCGACCTCCTGGACGTGCGACATGGCATCGTCGTCGTCTCCAAGAAGGACCTGGTGCCGGACCCGGAGCTGCCTGGCGGTGGTGGAGGCCGAAATCACCGAAGCGATGGCCGGCACCGCGCTGAAAGAAGCACCCGTCCTCGCTTGCTCGGCGGTCAGCGGCGAGGGTCTCCCCGAGCTGCTCGCCGCCATTGAGACGGAGCTGACCCGCACGCCGGCCAAGCGCGACCTGGGCCGTCCTCGCCTGCCCATCGACCGCGTCTTCACGGTGGCCGGCTTCGGCACCGTGGTCACCGGCACCCTCATCGACGGCTCACTCCGCCCCGGCCACGAGGTGGAGGTGGTGCCAGGCGGGCTGCGGGCGCGCATCCGCGGCCTCCAGACCCACCAGCGCAAGGTGGAGGACGCCTCGCCCGGCCGCCGCCTGGCCGTCAACCTGAGCGGCCTCTCTCCCGCCGACCTGCGCCGTGGCATGGTCGTCACCACCCCCGGCTGGCTTCGGCCGACGACCGCGGTCGACGTCCGCCTGCGGGCGGTGCGATACGCACCGCGCGCCATCCGTCACAACGTTCAGGTCACCTTCCACACCGGCGCCAGCGAGGTGCCCGGCCGCCTCCTCCTGCTGGACTGCGACGAGCTGGCCCCCGGCCAGCAGGCCTGGGCCCAGCTCCGGCTGGAGGAGCCCGTGGCCGTCGTTCCCGGCGAAGCCTTCGTCGTCCGCTCGCCCAACGATACCCTCGGCGGCGGCAGCGTGGTGGACGCCCACCCGCGCCGCCACCGCCGCTTCCACGGCCCGACCCTGGAGACGCTGGAGAAGCTGGCCCGCGGCTCGCCCGAGGAGGCGCTGCTGGTGGCGCTGGCCCGCCTGGAGCCGTGCGAGGCGGGCCAGCTCGCCCGCCACAGCGAGTTCGCCGCCGACGAGGCCATGGCCGCCGCCGCCGCGCTGGTGGCCAGCGGCCGCGCCGTGGCCCTGACCGCGGGCGAGCTGGCGCCATCGACCCTGCTCATCACCGCCGATGGCTTCGCTCGCCTCACCGCCCGCGCCCGGGAGGTCCTGTCGTCCTTCCACCGCCAGCACCCTCTGCGGCGGGGCGTCGCCCGCGAGGAGCTGCGCAATCGTTTGGGCTTGGAGGCCCGCCCCTTCGACGCGTTCGTGGCGACCTCGGCCGGTCGCGGCGAGATTCGCGAGTCGGCGGGCAGTGTGGCGCTGGCCGACCACCAGCCGCGCCTTTCGCCCGCCCACCAGGCCGCCGCCGACGCCTTCCTGGCCGCCCTCAGGGCTGATCCCTACTCCCCACCCACCGACCGCCTGCCGGAACCCGAGCTCCTCGCCTTCCTCGAGGAGCAAGGACGGATCGTGCGTGTGGAAGGGGGTATCGCCTTCGCCCGCGAGGCGTATGATGAGATGACGACCCGCATTGTGGAGCACCTGCGCGCCCACGGCACCATCACCCTGGCCCAGGTGCGCGACATGTTCTCGACCAGCCGCAAGTACGCCCAGGCCCTGCTGGAGCACCTGGACGACCAGCGCATCACCCGCCGCGTGGGCGACGAGCGGGTGCTGCGGAAGGGAGGCTGACAACGGGTAGGAGGCAAATGAAATGGCGGAGACGAACCTAGCAGCCGTTTGTGGAATCTACTGCGGCGCGTGCAAATGCCTAGACGAGATGTGCAAGGGATGCAGTGCAGAGAAAGGAAGAGTGTTCTGGACAAAATCGGAAGAAACCCCTTGGGATACGTGCCCAATATGGGAGTGCTGTGTGGAACAGAAACGACTTCAACACTGCGGTCTCTGTTCCGATTTTCCCTGTAGCACATACCTTGAGTTGAAGGACCCCAACGACCCCGAAGCCGATTTGCACAAGCGGCAGAGTATTGAGAGTCTCAAGCATCGCACCGATGTCGGAACAAGGAGATGGCTTGAGGAACAAGAGGAGCTATCCGGCAAATAGGGACATGCTCGACTTGGATAGGCGGTGAACAGGGGATGACCCTCGACTTCCAGCGAGTCGCCGCCCAACTCGACGGCCTGGGCCCCCACCTGCGCTCGCGGGCCGGGGAGGCGCACGAACGGTTGACCCGCGCCCTCGAAGCTGTGCACGCTTGGGCCCGCCGGCCGGATGACTTGCGCCGCCGCCTGGCCGAGGCGGACACCCGCTGGCGGCTGGCCGAGCCCTTAGGCGAGCCCCTTGATGCGGCCATCGATCCGCCGCCTCCACCGGCCGACTACGTGGCCCTGGCCACCGACGGCTCCCACATCGACGTCGACCGCCACAGCCCGCTGCCCTGCTACCTGATGAACCTCGGCTGCGCCCGCATCCGCTACGGCCGCTCGCCGGACGCCGAGCTCGCCAATGAGCCGGAGCTGGCCTATGCCGACCAGCGCCTCGTCCTGGGCGACCCCAGCGACGCCAGCCGAGAGGCAACCCTGCGCGGCGACCTCCTGGCCGCGCTCCGCAGTGTGCGCGAGGTGGAGCGGCTGGCCGACCTGGCGGCTGCCAGCGACGCCGACCTGCCCACCCTGGCTCTCGTCGACGGCACCTTCCTCCTCTGGGGCCTGGCCCGGGAGGAGATCACCGGCCCGGTCAAACGCTACCTTCTGGACGAAGGGATGATTCCCGCCCTCGACCGCCTGCAGGCGCTGGCCCGCGAAAGGCCGGTGCTCCCGGCGGGCTACGTCAGCCGGCCCGACCGGGGTGAGGTCGTCCATTCCCTGCGGGTGGCCGTCTGCCCCCTGCCCAGGGTCGACTGCAAGGCCTGCCCCCGTCGCGACGGCGGCGAGCGACCCTGCGACGAAGTGGGCGTCGCTTCCGACCGCCAGCTCTTCGCCGCGCTCCTCGCCCCCGGCCAGCGGTCGGCCGTCTTCGCGCCCCAGCCCACGCCGAGGTCGATCGAAGCGGAGTACTACGGCGCCCACCGCCTGGCAATCTTCTACCTGCGAACGCCCGCCGGCGGCATCGACGAGATCGCCTGCGTGGAGATGCCCCTCTGGCTGGCCCAGGACGACCAGCGCGTAGCCTTGCTCCACGCCCTCCTCCTGGACCAGTGCCGCCGGAGCGTGGGCTATCCCCTGGCCCTTGCTGAAGCTCACGAGCAGGCGGTGATCACCGGGCCGGAGCGCGAGGTCTTCCGCAGCCTGCTGGAGACGGAGGTGGCTGCCGCGGGGATGGTTGCATCGACATCGGCCAAAGCCTTGAGAAAGAGGGAGCGCGGGCTATGAACGAAGCCCCACCGCAGATCATCGGGCAGGTGGTGCAGGCGGACATCGCCAGCTTCACCACCGGTTGCCCGTTGCTCCAGACGCCACCGCTGGGTAGCCTGCTCAGGGTAGACGAGGGCAACGCTATCTTCGCTGTCGTCTGCGACGCCTCCACCGAGAGCATCGACGGCCGCCCGCCGGTGGCGCGCCTGTCCGGCGAGGCGGATCTGGAATCGTACCTGGAGACCCATCCCCACCTGCGCCATCTCCTCCAGACCAAGTGCGAGGCCGTCGTCGTCGGCCACCAGGACGGGGCCCAGTTCCACCACTATCTGCCGTCGGCGCCCGCCCCCCTCTTCGCCCCCGTCCGCCGCTGCTCGGCCGAGGAGACGGCCCGCTTCAGTCAGACTCTCGACTTCCTAAAGCTCCTCCTCGAGGCGCCCGCCCACAGCGACGAGACGACCGCTGCCTGCCTGCGCCTGGCCGCCGCAGTCCACAGCGACGGCCGCGCCTTCCTGGTGCGGGCGGGCAAGGAGCTGGCGCGCCTGCTGGCGACCGAGCCCCAGCGCCTCACGTCCATCCTCAGGAGGGTGCGACCATGAACGACCACGACTCGCCGACAGCGGACGCCCGGCGGCTGGGCCTGGTGGTGGGCGGCTCCCTGTCCGAGGGGCTCGATGTGCGCCTGGACAGCGGCCGCTCGGTGGAGGAGATGGCGGTGGGCAAGTACGTCATCATCCAGGGCCAGCGCTCCCGCTTCTTCGCCATCCTCAACGACGTGAAGCTGCGCTCCACCAGCGCCGAGATCGCCTGGTCGCTGCCGGAGCTGGCCGACGACTTCTCGCGCGAGGTGATGGCGGGCACCGCCACCTTCGGCAGCCTCCACGTGGTGCCCTACCTGAAGGTGGGGCCCACCGCCGACGCCCCCTTCGAGCCGGCCAAGACGGTGCCCGGCCACTTCGCCGAGGTGTGGGACGCCTCGCAGGAGGACGTGGAGCGCATCTTCGGCCAGGACGACGGCGACCACTTCGTCATCGGCAGCCCCTTGGACATGGAAGTGAAGGTCTGCCTCAACTACCAGCGCTTCGCCGAGCGCAGCAACGGCGTCTTCGGCAAGAGCGGCACCGGCAAGACCTTCCTCACCCGCCTCATCCTGGCCAGCGTCATCCTCAAAAGCGGCGCCCAGCGCGAGGCCCGCAAGCGGGTGGTCAACCTGGTTTTCGACATGCACAACGAGTACGGCTGGAAGGGCACAAGCGAGGGCCCCAGCGGCGAGGTCAAGGGCCTGAAGCAGCTCTTGGACGCCAGCGTCGCCGTCTTCACCCTCGACCCCGAGAGCTCGCGCCGCCGCGGCGTCCCCACCGACGCTGTGGTGGAGGTCGGCCTCGATGAGGTGGAGCCCGAGGACGTGGAGGTACTCAAGGAGACCCTCTACCTGACCGACCTGGCGGTGCAGGCCTGCTTCTCGCTGGAGCGCCACTTCCGCCGCGCCTGGATCCAGCAGGCCATCGCCCTGGACGCCGCCGATGAGGAAGGCCGCGACCTCCTGAAGAGCCTGAACATCGACGAGCGCTCCTTCCGGAACCTGCGCCGCGGCCTGGAGCGGCTGGCCCGCCTGGGCTTCCTCCACCCCCACAGCGACCAGAAGTCGGTGCAGACCATCCTCGGCTATCTGGAGAAAGGTCGCAACGTGGTCCTGGAGTTCGGCCGCTATGAGAACGACCTGACCGCTTACATCTTCGTCGCCAACCTGCTCACCCGCCGCATCCACGAGCGCTACCGCCAGCAGACGGAGGCGGCCATGGGCGAGAGCGGCCAGGAGCCCATCCACCTGATGATCACCATCGAGGAAGCCCACAAGTTCCTCAACCCGGCCGTGGCCAGCCAGACGGTCTTCGGCCAGATCGCCCGCGAGATGCGCAAGTACAACGTCACCCTACTGATCGTCGACCAGCGGCCCAGCGCCATCGACGCGGAGGTCATGTCCCAGGTCGGGACCAAGATTGCCTGCCTGCTGGACAACGAGGCCGACGTGGACGCCGTCCTGGCCGGCGTGGGCGAGAAGCGCGAGCTGCGGTCGGTCCTGGCGCGGATGGAGTCGCGGCAGCAGGCGCTCATCTTCGGGCACGCCGTGCCCATGCCGGTGGTCGTCCGCACCGAGGAATACGGCTCGGAGGCGTCCTACGCCCGCTTCGCTGCGGCCCGCCCCTTCCGCGAGCGGCTGGAGGAGATGTACAGCGAATGACGTGTAGGGGCGGCTCGCGAGCTGCCCCTACATCGCTCAGCCGTAGCCGCAGGGCTTCAGCCCTGCATTGCGTCCGCCTTGACAAGCCGCGCCCGCGCCGTATGATCGGCCTGCGATTCGATGTCTAGCCGAGCGGCTTCCATATGAAGGTGAGGAATCCCGTGTCGGGTCATGCTGGCGCGAAAATGAGATCCTCCGTTTGCCCGGCCCTCAAACTACTGGCAGCCGGTGGAGCCCTTGCCCTGGCGGCCATATCCTGTGGCGGTGGCGAGGGACCCCCGCCTTCGGGTACGCCGACGCCCTCTGCGGCGGTGGCGGAAGGCCCAGACTTCGTGGTGCAAGGCGTGGATCCGGCCACGCTATGCTTCGATTTGGACGCCCTTCCCAGTGGTTTCGTTCTGGACGGCGAAGGCGCGCGTGACAACGAGTCCGCCGCTCAGTTGGCGCCCGACCCTCGACAACGCGAGCAGGAGTACCAGACATGGGGTCGCATCAGCGGCTACTATCGTCAGTGGGCCTTTTCGCCCCCCAGTGAGCTCAAAAAGGAAGAGGCGAGTCGCCTAAGCAAGGAGGAGGCAGACGCAGCGGAGGAAAGGGCGAGGCAAGAGATCCTGGCTGCGCCCTTCAGTGGGGCCACTTGTACTGTCGATCTCTACACTAATGCCCAGGGGGCGCGCGAAGCCTTCGCCGCTCTGGCCAGCGATGTGAAGAACCCACCCGTACCCGCCGGCACCAAGGTCGACGTGGATGAAGGCGCCGGCCCTGGGATCGGCAGCGAGAGCAGGGCCTTTGCGCAACGATTTCAGGGGATCAACGTCTTCGTCGTCATCTTCGTGATGCGAAATGTTGTCGCACAGGCGTCTGTGGTCGCTCCCACAGAGAACGACGCCGCCGGTAGCGCAGAAGAGCTGGCACGAGCCCTGGGGGAGCTTCTCCACACCCGCTTACAGGTCGAATAGTAGCCTCCAGGCCAGGCGCCGCTGGCGCCTGCGCCCGGCCGCCTCGGGGACAGAAGGCGACGCGCCGCTGCCAGCACGACCGCAGCGAGCAGTCCAAAGACAGGCGTTCCTTGACAAGCCCCGCTCCCGTCGTATCACTGGGCCACGGCCTGTGCGAACCATCAGACACCGGCCTCACAGTGACAGGCCGAGAAGGAGACCTTGCCGTATTGAACAGAGGCGTTCTCTTCCTGCTCGCCGTCGCCCTCGCCCTGCTGGCATCTCCCGGCCTTGGCACTGTGGCTGCCTACGGTGATGATCTGTTGATCTCGAACAATCAGATATCTGGGCCTGCCGCTGGCCCCCTCATAGACGTCACGGGCAATCGCATCGGGGTCACAGACAACGAGCTGAGCGGCACGACCGGCTACGGAATCCAGGCAGAGACCTTAGCGGGCTTCATCTCCACCGACGTCACAATCGCCCGCAACACCTTCAACCGCGGACAAGCCCATCCACCTTCTGGACTCGGACCCAGGTGACGGCTTCCCCCTGGCCGCGACCATCGGCGGCAGCCAGGCCGACGCCAACACCTTCACCGACTCCGGGGGGGCTCTCGGCGACTCCAACTACCTGCTGGCGCTGACCGACATCCAAACGAACATCGATGCCCGATACAACGACTGGGGCCTCTGCACGGCGGCCGAGATCGAGCAGGAGATCTACGACAAGGCCGACGACCCCGCACTGGGCCGCGTCGACTTCGAACCCTTCATCGCCGCCAGCGGTTGCTCGTCGACCCCCACGCCAACGACCACCGCTACGCCCAGCCCAACGCCCACACCTGGCGGCACCCGGACGGTGACCATTCCTCCGGGAGCTGGGCCAACTTCGCCTGGACCGGCGATAGCTCCGCTCAGACCGTCGCCGACTGCTTTAACGGGGGCAACATATCCGTCATGTACCGCCTGGACGCCGCCACCCAGGCCTTCCAGCGCTGGATCAGCGGCCGCCCGGAGCTGACCAACATGGGCGACGTCCAGCGCTACGACGCCCTCCTGGCCCTCAACGCCGGCAGCCAGCCGGCCACCTGCACCATGCCCGACGTGTTGCTCGCCCGCACCGTGACCATCCCGGCCGGGAGCTGGGCCAACTTCGCCTGGACCAGCATGATCAGCCCCCCTGCCGACGGCGCGGCCGCCTGCTTCGGGCAAGGCAACATCGCCGTCATGTACCACTTGGACACCGCCACCCAGACCTTCCAGCGCTGGATCAGCGGCCGCCCGGAGCTCTCGAACATGGGAGCCGTCGCTCAGTACGACGCCCTGCTGGCCCTCAGCGCCAGTGGTCAGCCGGCCGCCTGCCAATTCGCCGGCGCGGCCCCCTGAGCCATGAAGGGAGGCCTACACCATGCCACGCGGCAAGGGTCTGAGACGCTTCTTCGGCTGGTCCTGGCTCTCCGGCGTGTCCCTTCCCGGCTTCAGGCTCCCCAAGGCCGCCGAGGACGAACTGCGTAGCGAGATCGACGAGGACCTCAGCGCGCCGGAGGAGCCGCCGGAGCCGCTGCCGGACGCGGAGATAAGCGAGAAGGAGCGCGAAGAGGCGGTGCGCCGCGACCAGCGTGAGCTGGAGGAAAAGGGCCGGCGCTAGGCCGAGGGATCGGGCTCGCCCTTCGACAGGCTCAGGGCGAGCGGTCCTGTTCCCCCCTCATGGTGAGCGGCCTGCTGCCCGCTCATGGTTCGACGGGCTCACCATGAGCGGAAGCCTAGGACTGCCAGGCGGTCGCAGCCGCCAGTAGAGGCCCCAGCGCCCCCGCTCAGGGGCTTGGGGGAACCCTCACGAGAGGCGCCGGTGGGCGAACCAGCGGCTCTTCTCCTGACGGCTCTTGCCCGGGCGGCGGCTGGCCTGCCAGTCCACGTACAGCTCGTACACCTCGCCCTCGCTCGTACGCACGCGATAGTGGACGCGCTGGGCCTGGTCGCGGCGCTCAAGGTGGCCGGGGATCTCTTGCCCAGCGCCCTGCTCCTCCCAGCGCTGGAGCACCTCCGCCACCCGGTGCTCCTTCTTTCCCAGGCGGAAGACCGCCGGCGAAGGCGCTTCTCCTTCGCCCAGCTCCACCTCAATGGCCTTGCCGATGAACTCTACCGGCACAGTGGACCTCGCAGGAACAGAACCAGACTAGCTGCCCGGCGCCGGCGCCAGGCGCGGGAAGAACCGCCCCAGGATGCGGCCCAAGTCTCCCTCTTCCCAGCTCACCAGGATCTGGCTGGCGACGAAGATGGAGCTGTAGGTACCGCTGATGACACCGATGAGGAGCACCACCAGGAAGCTCTGGATGCTCACGCCGCCCAGCAGGAGAAGGGCGACGATCGTCACCGCCACCGTCATCGAGGTGTTGATGGAGCGGGCGAGCGTCTCCGTAAGGCTGGCGTTGACCACCTCCGCGAAGGGCACACCTGGGTTCCGACCTACATTCTCTCGGATGCGGTCGAATACGACGATAGTGTCGTGCGTGCTGAACCCGATCACCGTCAGCAGTCCGGTGATGAACATGGTGTTGATCTCGGTGCCGAAGACCTTCCCGAAAATGGAGAAGAGACCGACTACGACCACCACGTCGTGCAAAGTGGCCACGATGGCGGCGATGCCGTAGCGCCACGGTTTCGCCAACCCCCGGAACGCAAAGCTTATGTACAGCACAATCGCCACCGACGCCGCCAGCACAGCCACGGTGGCGTTCCGCCCGATCTGCCGCGACACGATCTCCGACACAGAGTTGAAATCGAGCACCGTCAGCGGGCCAAAGCGGCTCTGCAGCCCGGCTTGAATGCTGTCCCGCTCAGAAGGCAGGGCGGGGCCGACCGGCGGCACGTCGCTCGCCCCCTGCAGCTGACCCATCCGGATGAGGAAGTCACCCTCGCCGGTGCGCTGCACGCGGGCCTCGGGGTGGCCCAGGTCGACCAGAGCCGTGTGGACATCGCTCGCCTGCACCGATTGCTCCAAGCGGACGGTCATGCTGGTCCCAGCGGAGAACTCGATGCCCGGCCTCAGCGCCGGCGGTACCAACAGCGAGATAATGCCAGGCACCATGATGGCCGCTGAGAGCAGGTAGTAGAAGCCGCGCCGGTGCACGAAGTCCAGGAAGTGCCCGCCGCCGCGGCCCGGGGAGGCGCTGGGCAGGCTCTGTCGCACCGGCAGCCCCGCCGCCGCCTCCGGCGTCGGCTTGACGGCCGGCGCGCCGAACCAGCCCAGCCGGCGCGACATTCCGGTGGTCACCATCAGCCGCAGGTAGGTGCGCGTGACGACGATAGCCGAGAACATGCTGACCAGCACACCGATGGCCAGGGTAATAGCGAACCCCTTTACCAGGGCTGCCTGGAACTGATCGCCGAACCACCAGAGGATGCCACAGGTGATGAGGGTCGAGATGTTGCTGTCTCGGATCGAGGTCCAGGCGCGGTTGAACCCGGTTTCGATGGCCGTCACCAGGTTGCGCCCCGCGCGTAACTCCTCCTTGAGCCGCTCGAACACAAGCACGTTCGCGTCTACGGCCATGCCTACCGACAGGACGAAAGCGGCGATGCCCGCCAGGGTCAGGGTCACCGGCCACAGCTTGAAGATCATCAGAACCACCGAGGTGTAGGTGACCAGCGCCATGCCAGCCAGCACGCCCGGCAGTCGGTAGTACGCAATCATGAAGATTATGACGGCCAGGATGCCGATCTCGCCCGCCTGGACGCTGTGCCGTACCGACTCGTCGCCCAGGGTGGCGTCCACCGTGCTCTCCTGGATGACATTCAGGGGCACCGGCAGAGCACCGGAGTTCAGCTGAATTGAGAGCGTTCGCCCCTCGTCGGCCGTCGGCCCGGTGATGACGGCGGCGCCGCCGGAGATGCGGGTTAGGATGGTGGGCGCCGAGATGATGTCGTTGTCCAAGAAGATGGCCATGGGCAGGCCGACCAGGCGGTTGGTAAGCTGGTCAAACAGTTTGCCACCCTCAGAGTTGAAATGGATTGAGACCTCGGGCCTGCCCAAGTTGTCGAAGATCACCTTGGCGTTGGGCTGAAGGAAGCTCCCCGTAAGGGTCTTTTCAAGACCGTCGCTCCCCACGCCCTTGGCCGCTATCCAGACCACGCTGCCCTTCTGTGTCCCGTCAGTGCCGATGCACTGGGTAAGGTTCTTGTTCGCGTCGGTCCTAATGTAGGCTGGGTGCAAGTCACCATTCGAGTCCGCCACCGTATCGGCCGGAACAGTGAGTGTCTGCCCGCTGGCGTCCTTGCAGACGATGTTGCCGCTGTCGTCCCGCTGCGGCTCCTCGAATTGTAGGAGGGCAGTGCGGCCGATGAGGTCGCGGGCAGCCTGCTGACTGATGCCCGGGAGTTGAACGGCCAGGCGGTTGGCGCCCTCCCGCTGGATCTGCGACTCAGAGACGCCGAAGCCATTCACGCGCCGCTCGATAATGCTTTGGGCGCCCTTCATGGCATCGTCCACGCTGGTGCCAGAGGGCAACTTGCTGGTGTCGGCCTCGAGCAGCACGTAGGTGCCGCCCTTCAGGTCCAGACCGAGACGCATCGTCGGCCGGTCCACGCCGCCGAGTTGAAGGCCATGGCCCTTGGGCCAAGAGATGAAGCCGGGCAGATAGCGCCCGGGGTTGGAGGGCCAAACGATGACCACAGCCATCGCTGTGAGGAGAAAGATGAGGGCGAAGACCGCCAGGTTCCCGCGACTACGCATCACTCATCTCGATGGCAAGCTCGGCCAGTAGGCATGCTAGACTCCATGCTAACGCAGCCAGACCGTAGCGTAAAGTGCAGTGGGTCCAGGTACCATCTCTCCCATTCGCAGCTGCGCTGCCGGCAGGAAGGTCGCCGCTACATTTGTCCGTCTCGGCTCAAGATACCAGATGGGCCCGCTCCTTGCGCTCCATCCTCCCCTCCTATCCACACCCAGCCTGTGCTTCCGCCCGCTCTCGTAGCTCGCGACGGGCCAGCGCCAGCGCTTCCTCGCGCGTACGGACGTCACCCGCGCCCTGCGCTTCCTCCACGATCGCCAGGAGCTGCCCCACCAGCGGCCCCGGCGACAGACCCAGCGCCTCCATCAGGTCGTGGCCCGTCAGCAGGCGGGGCGGCGTCGCCAGCGTCTCGTCGGCCGAGCGTTGGGTCAGGAAGTACTTCACCACCGCCACGTGCCCCTGCCAGCCACCCCACTCCACCCGCGGGCCCACGGTGGCCAGGTGATCGGCCAGGCTCAAGAAGAGCACGTCGATCGCGGCGTCGCCGCAGTCCCGGAAGTAGCGAAACAGGGCCCGGCGCGAGGGCGGGCCGTCCTGGGCTATCTGGAGAGGGCGCAGGTGCTCGCGCACCATGGCCTCCACCAGGCGAACCTCCACGCCGGGGAACCGTAGGCGGCGCATGATGGCCCCCGCCTTGGTCGCCCCTTCGCGGGCATGACCGAAGAACCGCATACGGCCCGTTTCGTCGATCGTGCGCGTTTCGGGCTTGGCGATGTCGTGCAGCAGACCCCCCAGCTTCAGCAGACCGACGCGACCGTGGCCGGGCGAGGCCTCCTCCGCGAAGTGCTCCTCCACCATCGGTAGGTCCTTCAGCTCCGCCCAAACGTGGCGCCAGAGCGGCGCCCAGTGGCGGTCGGCCGGCTCGTCGTGGCCCAGGAGGATGTCCAGAGCCGCCACCGCCTCCAGGGTGTGCTGGAAGACATCCCAGTGATGCTCCGGCGGCTGCGTCTCCCCCCGGGTGCCCGTCACTTCCGGCAAGAGTTGCCCCAGCAGGCCCAGCTCATCGGCCAGGCGCAGGCCGACGGCCCCCCGCGGCGAGCCCAGGATGCGCAGCAGCTCGTCCCGCTGGCGCTCTGGCGCCGCCTGAGCAAGCAGCGGTGCGTCCCGGCGTACTAGGGCGGCCGTCTCCGGCGCCAGCGAGAAGTCCAGCTCGGCGCAGTGACGCACCGCCCGCAGAAGCCGCAGAGGGTCGCGGTGAAAGATGTCCTCGCTCAGCGCCCGCACCAGCCGTCGCTCCAGGTCGCGCTGGCCGCCGCAGGGGTCGATCAGGGGCCTGCGCTTCCCTTCCACGAAGGGCGCCAGGGGCATGGCCATGGCGTTGATGGAGAAATCGCGCTGCGCCAGGTCACTTTCCACGTCGCCGCGCACCGGAAGAAGGTCGATGCTGTGCAATCCGCTCTCGTCCCGCAGGACCACGCGTGCGATGCTGAACTCCTCGTGCAGGGGGACGAAGCTGCCGCCCAGAGCGTCGGCCAAGCGACGCCCCAGGTCCAGCGGGTCGGCTGTCACCGAGAGGTCGATGTCGTGGGCCGGGCGGCCCAGCAGAGCGTCGCGCAGAAAGCCACCCGCCACGTACGCCTCGACGCCTTCGGCATCAAGAAACGTGTGCACGGCGGCCAGCGTCGCCCGCTGCCGAACGTTGAGGTCTCGCTTCTTCCCTGCCACCTTCGCCGCCGGCCTCAGCCTCCGGTGGAGGCAGGCTCAGGGGTCGGCGGCCACCTCCTCCTCTTCGTCACCGGGCACCGGCTCTATCTTCATCAGCTCGTCCGGGCTCTCCAGGTGGTCGATGTAGAGGACGCCGTTGATGTGGTCGATCTCGTGCTCGAGGGCGTGGGCCAGGAGGTCGTCCTTGGCCTTGACGCGAACTGGCCGCCCCTGGCGATCCAGCCCCTTCACCACTACACTCTCCGAGCGCGTCACCTCCGCTCGATAGCCGGGAACGGACAGGCAGCCCTCGTCCAGCCGCCGCTGGCCCGAGCGCTTGACGATCTCCGGGTTGACCAGGGCGACGACCTCCTCGTCCGGTACCTCGATAACGATGACCCGCAGGGAGACCCCGATCTGGGGCGCCGCCAGGCCCACCCCGTTGGCCTCCCGCATGGAGTCGATCATGTCGTCCATGAGGCGCAGGATGGAGGCGTCCACCTGGGGCACGCGCTTGGCCCGCCGGCGTAGGACAGGGTCGCCCAGTAGCCTTATGGGACGAACGGCCAAAGCCAAGACCTCCCGACGAAAAAGTCAAGGTTCGCCACATATTCTACCCTTCTCACTGCAGATATGGAAACGCCTGCCGGCAGGCAGGGATGCACGGATATCGCGGTCACCTCCATCCGTTCATCCGCTTCGAATCCGTTGTGAGCTTCAAAGCAGGCTCACCGGATCGATGTCCACTGTCCAGGCCTGGGGCAAAGAGAGCGCGCCCAGGAGCTCCGCCGGGTCGCCGCCGCGCAGGGTGATCTGCCAGCGATAGCGCCCTCGCACTCTCGGCACCAGCGCCGGCGCCGGCCCCAGCACGTCCAGGTTCGCGATGCCCCGCACATCGCGCTCGCGGCGGAGCGCAGCCGCCAACTGCAGCGCCTTTTCCTGGGCTAGCGCCGCGTTCGTATGACCGAACACCAATCGGGCTAGCCGCCCGAACGGGGGATAGCCCAGGCGCCGGCGTAAGTTGACCTCGTGCTCGTAGAAGGCGGCGTAGTCGTGGCGGGCGGCGGCCTCGATGGCGTAGTGATGGGGGGTGTAGGTCTGGATGATGACTCGCCCGCCCCGCGGGCCGCGACCGGCGCGTCCCGCCACCTGCTCCAGCAGCTGGAACGTTCGCTCGCCGCTGCGATAGTCGGGCAGGTTCAGGCCCACGTCGGCGGAGATGACGCCCACCAGCGTCACAGCCGGCATGTCCAGCCCTTTGGCGATCATCTGAGTTCCGATGAGAATGTCGGCGTCGTGGGCCAGAAAACGCGCCAGGATGCGCTCGTGCGAGCCCCGCCGCCGCGTCACGTCGCGGTCCCAGCGTAGGAGGCGAGCGCCGGGGAAGGCGTAGGTCGCCTCCTCCTCCACCTTCTCGGTGCCAATCCCCAGGAACCGGATGCGCGCGCTCTGACACTGAGGGCAGCGCTCCGGCAGGCGGCGGCCGCGATGGCAGTGGTGGCAAACCAGGCGCTCCTCCGCCGCGTGATAGGTCAGGGAAACGGCGCAGGCGGAGCAGGTGGGAACGTAGCCGCAGTCGCGGCACTGGACGAAGGAAGCGGCCCCCCGGCGGTTGAGGAAGAGGATGACCTGCTCGTGCGCGCCCACAGCCTCGGCCACGGCTCGCCCCAGCGAGCGGCTGAAGATGCTGCGGTTGCCCGCCTTCAGCTCGCGGCGCAGGTCCACCACCTCCACCGCCGGCAACGGCCGGACGACACAAGACTCCCCGCCCTCGCTGGCGGCAGCCGGAGGCTGATCCGCCTCGGCCAGAGGCTGCACCCGCTCCCGCAACTCCAGGACGCGATAGCGGCCGACCCTGGCCTTGTGGTAGCTCTCCAGGTCGGGGGTGGCGCTGCCAAGCACCAGGACGGCGCCGGTCAGCTCGGCCAGCTTCTCGGCTACGGCGCGGGCATGGTAGCGAGGCGCCGGCTCCTCCTGCTTGTACGTCCACTCGTGCTCCTCGTCCACCACGATCAGCCCCAGGTCGGGTTGCGGCGCGAAGACGGCGCTGCGCGCACCGACGACCACGGCGTAGTGCCCGTCGCGGATGCGCCGCCACTGGTCGAACTGCTGGCCGAGGGAGAGAGCGCTGTGCATGACGGCCACCTGGCCGGGAAAGCGCTCGGCGAAGCGCCGTATCGTCTGCGGAGTGAGGGATATCTCCGGCACCAGGACGATGGCCCGCCGGCCCAGAGCGATCGTGCGCTCCAGCGCCTGCAGGTAGACCTCCGTCTTGCCGCTGCCGGTGACGCCGTAGAGCAAGAAGACCGGCGCCGCCTCGCCCTCGCGCCCTTCCAGGGCAACCGCTATCTCTCGGTAGGCCGCCTCCTGGGCCGACGTGAGCAGCGGCGGCTCGCGCGGCGAGACCTCCAGGTCGGCCAGAGGGTCCCGCTCCACCTCCACGTCCTCGACCGCCACCAACCCTCGCTCCACGAGCTCGCGCAGCCCCGCCTGGCCGATCCTGGTCTCGGCCCGCAGCCTGGCCAGGGGCAGCGGCGAGCCCTCACCGGCCAGAGAGTTGAGGACCGCCGCCATCGGCCCCCGCCGCGCTCTTGACCGTCGGCCGCCCTCGCAATCGGCGCGCAGCAGGCCCGTCGCCGCCTCGGCTCTGGCGGCTTCGCGCTCCACCAGTAGGCGGACGTGGGGCACCACCTTCGCACGCACCTTCGGTCGCCCCAGCTCATAGCGACGCTCCACCAGGCCCCGGCCGACGAGCTGATCCACCAGCCCGCCCAGGCTGCGCAGGCCGGCCTCGCGGCGCAGCTCCTCCTGCTCGACCTCGCCGCGGCCGACCAGCGCCTCCAGCGCCTGGCGCTGCCGCGGCGTCAGGTCCAGCGCTGCAATGGCCTCGCGCGCCACCAGCGGCCGCAGCTGGGTCAGTGGCTTGCGACGGAAGCCGGGCGGGAGCATGAGGGCGACGCAATCGAAGATGGGAGCCAGGTAATGGTCGCTGATCCAGCGGGCCAGAGCGGCCCGCTCGGGCGAGAGGAGAGGCCGGCCATCCATAGCGGCGGTGATGTCCCGCGTCTCGGGAAAGCGCGGCTCTTCGCTGACCTCCAGCACCACCCCCTGCAGGGTGCGGCTGCCGAAGGGCACGTAGACCGCCTGGCCCACCGCCACGCTGAGACCATTGGGGAGGGAGTAGGTGAAGGTGCGACGATGAGGCGCAGTGGAGTTGACGGCTACTTCGGCGAAGGGCATGGCGCGGACACCCGAGGCCAATATATCACCCACCGCCAGCAGATCGAAGCGAGGGCTGGCACCGCAGCCCTCGCCTGCCTCGCCGCCCCGCCTCAGGCGGGCCTACTCTTCTTCCTCTTCCTCGTTTATTTGGAGCACGACTAGGCGGACCTTGTGGCACGGATGGCGAATGTCACCC
Organism: uncultured Chloroflexia bacterium; assembly: GCA_963701285.1. Taxonomy (GTDB): domain Bacteria; phylum Chloroflexota; class Dehalococcoidia; order SM23-28-2; family SM23-28-2. Next base: position 2,295,298 of record OY969584.1, read on the forward strand.
CTGGGCGGTGACGAACCAGACGATGGCGTCGGCTAGGAGGGGGCGCGGGCGAATTCGAGTCAATCCGTAGGCTTCCACGCACTTACCGTTGAAGCATCATTCAGTGCCAAAAAAGCGAGCGCGGCCTCCGGCCATTCCCTGCAGCATCCTCGCTCGGAAGTCAGTGGCCGAGAGGGGGCTGAGTCCTACCCGGCCTCGAACATCATTGAAAACTTCATGAACAATAGCGAGCCAAGGGTCACCAGACAGTCCAGCGTGCTGTATCAAGCTGTTCAGTGCCCTAACTGCAGCCAAAACGGTCACCTCTTCAGCCCCGTCCAGCGATGACATTCGTTCATTCACATCAATGCTGGGATTATCCACCCAGTCTCTCAGGCAAGCTAGCTGCAGTCGTGCCCTGGCAATTATCACGGTCAAAGACTCGGTGGCCAAACTGTAAACTTCAAGAGCTTGTTTAGGTAGGCCAGAAACATCAAATGCTTGATGCTCCGAGAGCATTTCCTCCGTAATTGCAACCTTCTTCTCAGACGCAGGCAAAGCATACTTGGCTACCAGTGACGGATTCTGAAACAGACCCTTTGGGCGGTTAAATATCTCGTCTCCTCGTTCGATTGTTTCCGCCGCTAGCGCGTACCCATCGTTATACGTTTCCATTGCCAATTGCTGGAGCGCGATTTGAGTTTGAAGATGGCGCATGAGACGAACAGCTTGGACTTTGTCTTTCCCACGTAATTTCCTACTCAGTAGCCACGGCATCACTGATTCCCTCTGGCTACTCGCCGCCTTTTCTAACAGGGCTCCCATTTTCTCTGCCGAATCCTAGCTCGCAGGCGCCACGGTTGGCAAGGGAACCGACTATGCAGCCACTCGTACCCTAAGGGTGGAGCGATGTGTGAGGGTTCATTCTGCGAAGGGCACAGCCCCAATATATCACCCGCCATCCACAGATCGAAACGAGGGCTGTCATCGCAGCCCTCGCCGGTTTGCCCGCCAGGCGAACGCGCCTACTCTTCTTCTTCTTCCTCCTCTTCTTCCTCCCCTTCCTCCTCCTCTTCCTCCTCCTCTTCTTCCCGCTCCTCCTCGCCCTTCGCCACCGGCTCGGCCAGCGCCCGCCGCTTTTCCTTGATGCGAGCCGCCTTGCCCGTCAGCCCCCGCAGGTAGTAGAGCTTGGCCCGCCGGACGCGGCCAGCGCGCCGCACCTCCACCTTCTCAAGCCGCGGCGAGTGCAAGAGGAATGTCCGCTCCACCCCTACGCCGTGGCTGATGCGCCGCACGGTGAAGTTGGAGTTGCCTCCTCCCCGCCGCAGTCGGATCACAACGCCCTCGAAGGTCTGGGTGCGCTCGCGGTCACCCTCCACCACCTTGGCGCTCACCCGAACGGTGTCACCCGGGCGGAACGGCTTGATGTCGGAGCGTTCCTTCAGTTCGACCAACGATTTCAGGTCCATGGCAACTGTCCTACAGTGAACTACTATTTGGGCAGCATCGTCAATAGCCAGCGCCGCTCTTCTTCCGTCAAGTCGGCCTGAGCCAGAAGGTCGGGGCGCCGACGGGCGGTGCGCAGCAGGCTCTCGCGGCGGCGCCAGCGGGCGATCTCCCGGTGGTTGCCCGAAAGGAGCACCTCCGGCACCGTCCGGCCGCGGAACTCCGCCGGGCGGGTGTACTGGGGGTACTCCAGCAGACCCCCAGCGAATGACTCTTCGACCGAGGCGTCGGGCGAGCCCAACGCGCCGGGGAGCTCCCGCACGACCGCGTCGGCCACCACCATCGCCGGCAGCTCGCCCCCCGAGAGCACGTAGTCGCCGATGCTCACCTCATCAGTCGCCAGGTGCTCGTGCACGCGCGCGTCCACGCCTTCGTAGTGCCCGCACACCAGAACCAGGCGCGCCTCGTGCGCGAGCTCCACCGCCACCTCCTGCCGGAACAGCCGCCCTTGCGGCGTCAACAGCACGACCGGCCCTCGCTCCGGCGTCTGGGCGAGAACCGCCTCGACGGCGGCAAACAGCGGCTCGGGCGTCATCACCATGCCCGGCCCGCCGCCATAGGGGTAATCGTCCACGCTGTGATGTCGATCGGTGGCCCACCCGCGGATATCGTGGATGTGGATCTCCACGAGCCCCTTCTCCACAGCCCGCTTCACGATGCTTTCGTCGAAGGGGCCCCGGAACATGCCCGGGAAGATGGTCAGGATATCGATGCGCATCTCACTGTCATCCGTCGCGGTTCGAAGGCTTCCGTAGGGGCAGTTCGCGAACCGCCCCTACACCCGGATCCCACCCGCGTCGAGTCATTCTCTTCCTGACATCTCTCCGCCCGCCGGCTCGACCCCTCTCGGCGTCGCCACGTGGTCCCCCACCTCACCCCGCAGGGTCTCGATGGCGTGAGGCAGCACCGGCAGGAGCTGGGCCAGGTTCTGGCGAACCGCCCGCTCGCTGCCCGGCAAGTTCACGATTAGCGTGCGGCCGCGCAGGCCCGCCACGGCCCGGCTGAGCATTCCCATCGGTGTACGCTTCAGGCTCTCCTGGCGCATGGCCTCGGCCATGCCCGGCACCTGCCGATCGATGACCGCCAACGTGGCTTCCGGGGTCACGTCGCGGGGCGAGAGGCCGGTACCGCCGCTGGTGAGGATCAGGTCGAGTCGCTCCTCATCGGCCCAGGCGCGCAGTCGGCCGGCGACGACCTCCTGCTCGTCGGGCACCACCTCATAGCACTCCACCTGCGCGTCCAGGCCAGCCAGCAACTCGCGGATGGCGCCGCTGCTGGTATCGAACGCGCTGGCCGCGCGCCGCCTTGTCGCTGACGGTGAGGATGCCCACGCGAATGCTCATGCCGCTCCGTCTCAAGATTTCGTCCCTAAAATGCCGCTGCGCCTGCTTGACAAAACTGGACGCAATGGTATCATGTGGGGCGAACGGGGATGGAGTGGGGAAAAGTGGGGCAGCCCCTTTCCCCACCTCCTCTTCTCTGGCCCACCGATCATAGCACAGGTAGCGCTCTAGGAGAATGCCTGTCTGCGACCGTGGGGCCGCCGGGACGCGAAATCTTATGACACTGGGCGAAGAGTTCTGGGGCATTTACGATCTCACCGTGGACGATCGCGGCCGCCTGGCCGTGCCCGCCCGCTATCGCCACCTGTTCGAACGAGGGGCCATGGTGGTGCTGGGCGCTGACGGCCAGGCTGAGCTCTGGACGATGGAAGGATACAGCACCTCCTCCCTGGAGTACACCGAAGAATCCATGACCACCGCCGAGGGCCGCGACCTGCGTCGCCAGCGCTTCGCCTTCGCTTGGGACGCGCAGCTGGACCGCCAGGGACGCGTTCTCGTCCCCATCAAGCTCCGCGAAAAGGCCGCCCTGGACGGCTCGGTGGTCGTCAGCGGCCGCGGCGAGTGTCTGGAGATCTGGAACCCCCAGCGCTGGGCGGAGACAGAGTCCCGACTAGCCCAGGGCCGCTCTGGCGAGCCCAGGTAGCGAGGACGAGAGGCGGTGAGCGTCATCTCTCGGCCCACACTCGGCCACACATCGGTGATGGTCGACGAGGTGCTGCACAGCCTGGCAGTGCAGCCCGGCGGCCGCTACGTTGACTGCACACTAGGGGGAGCCGGCCACGCCGAGGCCGTGCTTGAAGCCGCCTCGCCCGGCGGTCTGCTCCTTGGAATCGACGCCGATCCCAACGCCCTGCGCCTGGCCAGCGCCCGCCTGGCCCGCTTCGGCGACGCCACCGTCCTGGTGGAGGGCAACTTCCGTGACCTGGCTGCCATCTGTCGCGCCCGCGGCTTCGCTCCCGTGCACGGCGTGCTATTCGACCTCGGCCTCTCTTCCCTCCAGCTCTCCGACGAGGCGCGCGGCTTCAGCTTCCAGACCGAGGCGCCCCTGGACATGCGCTTCAGCCCCCAGCAGGCCCTCACTGCCGCCGACATCGTCAACGGCTACCCGGAGCAGGAGCTGGCCGCCATCCTCTGGCGCTACGGCGAGGAACGCCACGCCCGCGCCATCGCCCGCCGCATCGTGCGCCAGCGGCCGCTGGCCACGACTCTGGATCTGGCCCGCGTGGTCGAGCAAGCGGTGCGCGGCGAGCGCTCCCACATCCACCCGGCGACCCGCAGCTTTCAGGCCATTCGCATCGCCGTCAACGCCGAGCTCGAGAACCTGACCCTCGCCCTGGGCCAGGCGCGGGAGCTTCTGGGCTATGCCGGCCGCCTGGTGGTCATCAGCTACCATTCGCTCGAAGACGCCATCGTCAAGAATTTCTTCCGTGCCGAGGCGCGAGACTGCATCTGCCCGCCCGACATCCCTGTCTGCGTTTGCGGCCACACGGCCACCCTGCGTCTGGTCACCCGCGGCGCCCTCCGCCCCCAGTCCGCCGAGGTGGCCGTCAACCCCCGCGGCCGGAGCGCCCGTCTCCGCGCCGCCGAGAGGATCTGAGCGTGGCCACGCGAGTGCACGCCCGGCCAGCGGTCAGGTTCCCCGAACGCGCTGCCCCGAGCGAGGGGCGGCAGCTCAGCTTGCCAGCCCTGGTGACCATCTGTGTGGTGGTCATCGGACTGGCCGGGCTGCTGCCCCTCATAGTTAGCAGCGAAACCACCAGGACCAGCAGCGATGTCCAGCAACTGGAGCGTGCCTCCAACGACTGGCAGGCGCGTGTCCAGGAGCTCCAAGCCGACATCGCCTTCCTGGGCTCGCTGGATCGAATCGAGAAGGAGGCGCGCGAGCGCTTGGGTATGGTTCCCCCCACCGAGACCGTCTACGTCACCGTGGACGCGCCAGAGCCCGAGGCCCAACTCGTGCCCTCGCGCTTCCTCCCTGCCAAGAAGGAGCAACCGCGCCAGGAGGAGTCGTGGTGGGAATCCCTCTTGCACAAGCTTCCCCTTCCCTGATCCAGGCACCGGCCGGGGGAGGCCGCGCCAACGGGCGCAAGGTGAGTCCTAGAGGGGGCCTTTCGCCCCGGAAGGACGGCGGCCGGTGACCAAAGTGGGGAACGGCATCGCCCGACGCCTGGCCATCGTGGTGGCCGTGCTCCTGGTGGCCGCCCTCGGCCTCGTCGGTCGCCTGGCCGACCTCCAGTTGCGCAACCACCAGCATTACCTCCTGGCGGCTCAGCAGGAGCACGTCAGCCGCCTCGATATCGTGCCCCGCCGCGGCGCCATCCTCGACCGCAACGGCTACCCCCTGGCAGCCAGCGTCGACGCCTACGACGTGCTGGTAGACAAACACATCTGGGGCGACGGGGACAGCGCCCGTCGCGCCGCCGAGAAGCTGGCAGACGTCCTCAACCGTCCCGCTGACGACATCCTCGCCGACCTGGACGCCTCCATCAGCCGCGAGGTGTCGGTGGCCCGCGACCTGGACTACCAAGCCAGCGTCTCCGTAGAGGACCTGGGCCTGCCCGGCGTCCGCCTCATGCGCTCCAGCCGCCGCGTCTACCCCGAGGGGAATGTGGCGCCGGCCCTGCTGGGCTTCACCGGGCGGGATAACGTCGGTCTGACCGGCCTGGAGGCGGACTACGACAGCCAGCTGGGCGGCGCCGCCGGCGCTCTGGTCTACGAGCGCGATGGCAGGGGCAACCCTATCCCTGTCGCCGGGGAGAAGCAGGTGGCGGCCGAGCCGGGCGCCGACGTCATCCTTACCATTGACCGCTACATGCAGCAACTGGCCGAACGGGAGCTGGACACCGCGATCAAGGATCACAAGGCCAGCGGCGGCACCATCATCATCATGGACCCCCGCACCGGCGCCATACTGGCCATGGCCAGCCGCCCCTCCTTCGACATCACCCACCTCGACCTCGCGGACGAGGGACAGCTCGACCTCTATCGCAACCGCGCCATCACTGACCTCTACGAGCCGGGCTCGGTGTTCAAGCTCATCACCATGTCCGCCGCCCTGAACGAGGGCCTGGTCTCCCCCCAGAGCACCTACGTCGACGAGGGCGTCGCCCACGTCTCCGGCTGGACCATCACCAACTGGGACCTGGGCGCCCACGGCGTGCAGACGGCCACCCAGAATCCTCACCAAGAGCCTGAATACCGGCGCCGTCTGGCTGAGCCAGCTGCTGGGGCCAGACGGCTTCTACGACTATGTGAAGCGCTTCGGCTTCGGCCAGGCCACCGGCGTCGGCCTCTCCGGCGAGGCGGCGGGCCAAGTGCGCACCTCCGCCGACGAAGGCTGGTCCGAGGTGGACATGGCCACCAACAGCTTCGGCCAGGGCATAAACGTCACCCCCCTGCAGATCGTCACCGCCGTCTCGGCCATCGCCAACGGCGGCCGCCTCATGCGGCCCTACCTGGTACAGGAGATCCGCCAGGGCGACCACAGTCAGGTGACCCAGCCGGTGGTAGTGCGTCAGGTGATCACGCCGGAAACAGCCAAGACCGTCACCACCATGATGAACGCGGTGGTGGACGGCATCACCTCTATCTATGCCATTTCCGTTCCTGGTTATCGAGTGGCGGGTAAGACGGGCACGGCCTCCATCTCCGTCCCGGGCGGCTACAAGCCAGACTCCTACATTGCCTCCTTCGCCGGCTTCGTCCCCAGCGACGACCCGGTCCTCGCCATGCTCGTCAAGATCGACGAACCCAAGGACGTACCTTGGGGCTCCGCGGTGTGCGCGCCCGTCTTTGCCCGCCTGGCCTCATCCATCCTTTCTTATCTAAAGGTACAGCCCGAGGCACCGGCACTGGTGCAGGGAAACCCTTCGCAGTAAGATCGGGCCATGCTGGGGATGCAAGACATAACCAGCGGCCTCGGCCCGATGGTCTTGGCCGTCGGCGGCCCCCGGCAGGGTCGACCCTTCGCCCACGTCACCATCGACTCCCGCCAGGTCCAGCCTGACGACCTGTTTGTTGCCCTGCCCGGCGAAAGGCGCAACGGCCACGACTTTATCGCCGATGCGGTGGCCAGGGGCGCCACCGGCGTCGTTGCGCAGCAGTTCCCCGGTTCCCTTTCGCCGGAGGTGACCGTCTTCCAGGTACACGATAGCCTGGCGGCCCTGCAGGCGCTGGCCGGCTACTGGCGCGCCAAGCACGACGTGAAGGTCATCGGCATCACCGGCAGCATCGGCAAGACCACCTGCAAGGAACTCACCGCCGCGGTCCTCGCTCGGGCCTACGCCGTTCTCAAGAGCGAGGCGAACCTGAACACGGAGATCGGCCTCCCCCTCACCCTCCTAGAGCTGCGCCCCGACCATCAGCGCGCCGTCCTGGAGATGGGCATGTACGGCCCGGGCGAGATCCGAGCCCTCTGCCAGATCGCCCGGCCGCAGATGGGGGTAGTGACCAACGTGGGCCCCGTCCACATGGAGCGGCTCGGCAGCCTTGAGGCCATCGCCGCCGCCAAGGCCGAACTGGTGGAGAGCCTGCCACCCGACGGCACCGCCTTCCTCAACGGCGACGATTCTCTGGTTGCGGCTATGGCCGAGCGCACGGCCGCCCGCGTCATTTGCTTCGGCACCTCTTCGGAGTGCCACGTGCGGGGCACCGTCCTGGCCAGCGCCGGCCTCCAGGGCATCACCCTGCGCCTGGCCTGCGGCGACGAAAGCGTCGACGTAGACGCGTTTCTTCCTGGCCGCCACAACCTGTACAACGCCCTCGCCGCCGCCGCCGTGGGGCTGGCCGATGGCCTTTCCCTTCAGCAGGTGACCGAGGCCCTGGCGACGGCCAAGGTGCCCCTCCGGCTGCGCACGCTGCCTGGGCCTCGGGGCAGCACCATCATTGACGACAGCTACAACGCCAGCCCGGCTTCCATGCTGGCCGCCCTCGACCTGCTGGCGGAGCTCCCCGGCCGCCACCTGGCCCTGCTGGGCGACATGCTGGAGTTGGGCGCCTTCGAGGCGGAGGGACACCGTCTCGTCGGCCAGCGGGCCGCTCACGTCCTCGACTCCCTGTACGTCCTGGGCGAGCGCGGCCGACTCATCGGCGAGGCAGCAGCCCAGGAGGCGGGCCACCCTGAGGTGCGCTTCCTGGAGTCAAAAGAGGAGGCGGCATCGGTCTTGCGCAACGTCCTCGGCCGGGGCGACCACTTGCTGATCAAGGCCTCCCGCGCCCTGGCCCTGGAGACGGTCGTCGAGGAACTGACGGCCTGAGATGATCCACGCGCTGGTACTGGGAATGATAGCGTTCGCGATTTCCCTGACGGCCGGAGAGCCCCTGGTGAGATTCCTTCGCCGCCGCGGTCTGGGCAAGGAGATCAACGTTGACGGCCCCGCTTCCCACCAGGTGAAGGCAGGCACTCCGACGATGGGCGGCGTCCTCATCTTCGCCACCGTCTTGCCCATCACCCTGGCCGCCAACATCGTCGACCGGCTGTCCATCCTTCTGCCCTTGGGCACCATCGTCGCCGCCGGCCTTCTTGGCCTGTCAGACGACCTGCGCACCATCGTCGGCCGCGGGCGCGGCACCGGCATCCAGCGGCGCCTCAAGGGCGTGCTCCTGGCCGCGCTGGGCCTGACCGCCGCCTTCATCCTCTACTTCGCAGTGGACACCCACGACGTGCTCATCCCCTGGGCCGGCCAGTTCGACCTGGGTCCCGTTTACATCCCCCTGGCGGCAACCGTCATCATGCTTGCCGCTGGCGGCGTCGCCCTCACCGACGGCCTGGATGGTTTAGCCGCCGGCACGACCGCCCTGGCCTTCCTCGCCTACGGCGTCATCGCCCTGCTCCAGGAGCAGATCTACCTGGCCACCTTCTGCTTCACAGTCGTCGGCGCCACCGGCGGCTTCCTCTGGTACAACAGCTATCCTGCCCGCGTGTTCATGGGCGATACCGGCGCCCTGGCCCTGGGCTCTTCCCTGGCGGTGGTCGCCCTCATGACCAGCCAGTGGCTCATCCTGCCCATCATCGGCATCGTGTTCGTGCTGGAAGCGTTCTCTGACATGATCCAGATCGCCTACTTCCGCCTCACCGGCGGCCGGCGGGTATTCAAGATGAGCCCCCTGCACCACCACTTCGAGCTCCTGGGCTGGTCCGAGCCGCAGGTGACGATGCGTTTCTGTCTGCTGGGCATGGTTGGCGCCCTTCTGGGCATCACCCTGGCGGCGCAGGTTTGAGATGAAACTGGTGACAAACGACGAGCAATTTCGCGGCAAGCGGGTGACCGTCGTCGGCCTCGGCCTGGAGGGGATCGACCTGGTGCACTTCCTCCACAATCGCGGCGCCCGCATCACCGTGAGCGACGCCAAACCGGCCGAGAGACTGGCCGCCCCCCTGGAGCAGATCGCCGGCATCCCGGCGCATCTCTCCCTTGGCGCCAACGACCCCGAGGACATCGCCTCTGCCGACATGGTCTTCGTGTCGCAGAGCGTGCCCCTGGACCTGCCGGCGCTGGTCCAGGCGCGAGAGCGCGGCGTGCCCATCAGCTCGATGTTCAAACTCTTCGTGGAGCTCTGTCCGGGGCCGGTCGTCGCTATCACCGGCAGCAGCGGCAAGTCCACCACCACCAGCCTGGCCGGCGAGATGTTCCGCCACGACGGCAAGCCCTGCTTCGTGGGCGGCAACATCGGCGTCGGGCTCCTGGCCCACTTGAACGAGATCACGGCCGACACCTGGGTCATCCTCGAGGTGAGCCATACCCAGCTTCAGCTCCCCCCGCAACGCAGCGCCCACGTGGCCTGCGTCCTGAACATCACCCCAAACCACCTGGACCGCTTCACCTGGGACGAATACTGGCGCCTCAAGGCCAGCATTCTCCGCGGCCAGACGGCCGATGACTACGCTGTCCTCGGCTACGACGACCCCGTGGCCAGTGCCCTGGCCGGTCTGTCTGACAGCCAGGTGGTCTACTTCAGCCTCCGCCGCGATATCCCCGGCGACGGCGGCTTCCTGCGCGACGGCTGGATCGTCTTCCGCTGGCGTGGCCGCCAGCAGCGCCTCTTTCCCGTGGATGCCCTCCATCTGCGCGGCCGCCACAACTGGGCCAACGCCGCTGCCGCCGCCGTGCTGGCCCGCCTGGGCGGCGTGAGCGCGGCGGCCATCGGCCAGGCGGTCCGTGATTTCGAAGGGGTGCCTCACCGCCTGGAGCTGGTGGCCCGCGCCAATGACGTCGACTACTACAACGACAGCATCGCTACCACACCCCAGCGCACCCTGGCGGCGTTGCGGTCCTTCGGCCAGCCGCTGGTGCTCCTGCTGGGCGGCCGCGAAAAACACCTGCCGCTCGACGAGCTGGCCCGCGAAGCCTGCCGCCGCTGCCGCGCCGTCGTCTTCTTCGGCGAGGCGGGCCAGCTCCTGGAGGATGCCCTTCAGAGCGCCGCCGCCACTCACCCGCCCGACCAGCGGCCCGGGTTGGTGCGGGTGCCCGGCCTGGCCGAAGCCATGGAGGAAGCCTACGCCCTGGCCCGCCCCGGCGACGCTGTCCTCCTTTCGCCCGCTTGCACCAGCTTCGACGCCTACGAAAACTTCGAGGAGCGCGGGGCCCACTTCCGCCGCCTGGTCCTCGCGCTCGTCCAGGAGGTGCACTCATCGCCACGCTAGAGACGGCCTACTCCCAGCGCGAAGCCGGCCGCCTGCGGCCCGGCTCCCCCGACTTCGCCCTCATCCTGGTTGCCGCCATGCTTCTGGTGGTAGGCCTCCTGGTCGTGTACAGCGCCAGCTTCGCCGTGGGCGAGCTGGAATACGGCGACACCAACTACTTCATCTTCCGCCAGGCCGGCGCGGCGGTGCTGGGCCTGGCTCTCCTTTGGTTCTTCATGCGCCTGGACTACCACTTCCTGCGCACCGCCAGCCTTCTGATGATGTTCCTGGCCCTGGTGGGCCTGCTCGCCGTCCTGGTGCCGGGCATCGGCCTGGAGCGGAACGGGGCTCACCGCTGGCTAAGCCTGGGCCCGCTGCCGCCCCTCCAGCCGTCGGAGTTCGCCAAGCTCGCCATCATCGTCTACATCGCCGCCTGGCTGTCCAGCCGCCGCGACAACATCAAGCACTTCTCCATGGGCTTCCTTCCCTTCACCCTGATGGTCGGCCTGGTGGCCAGCCTGGTGCTCCTGGAGCCCGATATGGGCACCACCCTGATCATCGTTCTTACCACCTGTACTCTCTTCTTCGTGGCCGGCGCCCCGCTGAGCCACCTGGGGCTCCTGATCCTGGGGGGAAGCTTCATTAGCTGGAGTCTCATCAACATCACCCACTACCAGGCCGACCGCATCGTCTCCTTTCTTTCGCCGACGCAGGACCCCGAGGGCCTGGGCTACCACATCATCCAGCTCCTTATCGCCCTCGGCAGCGGCGGCCCGACCGGCCTGGGCTGGGGCGAGAGCCGCCAGAAGTTCTTCTACGTCCCCGGCTCCCACACCGACGGCGTCTTCGCCATCCTCGGCGAGGAACTGGGCTTCGTGGGAGCGGTAGCCGTCATCGCCCTGTTCGCCTTCCTCGTCTACCGCGGCATCAGGACGGCCCTCAACGCCCGCGATCACTTCGGCGCCTACCTGGCGGTAGGCATCCTCTCCTGGATCGCCTATCAGACCCTGATCAACATCGGCGGCATCACCCGCTCCATACCCATGACCGGCATCCCGCTGCCCTTTGTTAGCTACGGCGGCTCGGCCCTCGTGGCCACCCTGGCCGGCGTCGGCATACTGCTGAGTGTATCCCGCTTCAGCCGCAGCGATGGCTATCTGGAGCGCGAAACGCCGCGCCCCCGCTTCCGCTTTCGCAGGGTGACACGATGAAGGTTGTCTTCGCTGGCGGCGGCACCGGCGGCCATGTATACCCCGCTTTGGCGGTGGCCGGTGCCCTGTCCCAAGAGCTCGGCGACGACCTCGACGCGCTGTACATCGGCGGCACGGCCGGCCTCGAGCGCGAGTTGGTCACGCGGGCCGGCTTCCCCTTCCGCGCCGTCGCCGCCGAGGGCGTTCGCGGCCGCTCCCCCTGGGGCTTCGCCGCCGGCCTCGCCAAGCTCGCCCAGGGCACGGTCGAGGCCCGCACCATCCTGCGTCGCTTCCAGCCCCAGGCGATCCTCACCACCGGCGGCTATGCCAGCGTCCCCGTGGCCGTGGCGGCCCGCAGCCTCGACCGTGTACCGCTGGTCGTCTTCCTCCCCGACGTCCGGCCGGGCTGGGCAGTGCGCTTCATGGCACGCCTCGCCCGACGCGTCGCCGTCAGCAGTCCGCTTTCACTACCCTCTCTCCCAGCGGGCAAGACCGCCGTCACCGGCTACCCCGTGCGCTCCGCCTTCTGGCAGGCCACCAAGGCCGAGGCCCGCCACCGCCTCACCACCCCCGATGAGGAGCGCATCCTCTTCGTCGCCGGCGCCACCCTCGGCGCTCGCACTCTCAACCAAGCCGTCGCTGCGCACCTCTCCCAGGTTCTGGAATTATGTCAACTCATCCACATCAGCGGCCGCGCCGACTACCCCCGGCTCCAACGCCTCCATCAGGACCTCCCCGAACGGCTGCGGCAGCGCTACCACCTCCACCCCTACCTGTACGAAGACCTGCCCTGGGCCATGGCTGCCGCCGACCTGGCCGTCATGCGCTCCGGCGCCTCGGTGATGGGCGAGCTGCCGGCGCTGGGCCTGCCCGCCGTCCTGGTGCCCTACCCCTACGCCGGCGGCCACCAGCGCTTCAACGCCCGGTACCTGGCCGACGCCGGCGCCGCTATAGTGGTCGAAGACAACAAGCTTAACGGCTTCCTCCCCCTTGTCGGCGAGCTCCTGGCCGACGAGGAGCGCCGCGCGGCCATGGCCGAAGCCACCCGCCGCCTGGCCCAACCCAATGCCGCTCGCGACATCGCCCGCATCCTCTTGGAGGTGGCGCGATGAGCGATGCCGCTATCCCGCGTCGCGTTCACCTGGTGGGCATCGGCGGCGTCCACATGTCCGCCATCGCCCGCATCCTCCTGGCCTGGGGCCACCAGGTCTCGGGCTGCGACCTTCGGCTCTCACCCCTCACCGACCGCCTGCGCGAGCTGGGCGCCGTCGTCCACCAGGGACACGATCCCGCCCACCTGGGCGACGCGGAGCTGGTGGTGTACACTGCCGCGGCCCACGCCGACAACCCGGAGTTGGCCGAGGCCCGCCGTCGCGGCCTGCCCGTCCTCCTGCGGGCGGAGATGGTAGCCCGTCTGATGGCCGGCCGCCGCGCCATCGCCGTGGCCGGCTGCCATGGCAAGACCAGCACCACCGCTCTCATCGCCTTCATCCTCCATGAGGCCGGCCGCGACCCGACGTTCCTGGTCGGGGGCGAGGTGCTCGACCTGGCCACCAACGCCCAGGCCGGTCGTGGCCCAGAGATCGTGGTGGAGGCCGACGAGTTCGCCGGCGCCTTCCTCCACTACCACCCTCAGATCGCCGTGGTCACCAACATCGAGCCCGACCACCTGGACTACTACGGCAGCTTCCCTCGCGTGGTGGCTGCCTTCCGCCAGTTCCTGTCGCAGGTGCCTCCCGAGGGCACCATCGTGGCCTGCGACGACGACCCCACCCTTGCCGAGATGCTCTCGCATCCCCAGCAGCACCCGCCCATCCGGGCGCGCGTTGTGAAATACGGCCTCGGCGAGGATTCAGAAATTTCCGTCGAAAATCTTTTGAGAAAGGATGTAGACGGGTATACTTTTCTGCTAGAATACGGCGGAGAGTCCCATGGGGCTTTCGAGACCCGTCTGGCGGGGATCCATCAGGTGAGGAACGCCCTGGCCGCTGTTGCCGTCGCCAGCGTGTTGGGTTTGCCGGAGGGGGCCATGCGCGATGCCGTCGCCCGCTTTCGCGGCGTCCAGCGCCGCTTCCAACACATCGCCGACGCCGCCGGCGTAACCATCATGGACGACTACGCCCACCATCCCACCGAGGTCCGCGCCACCATCGCCGCCGCCGTCCAGCGCTTCCCCGGCCGACGCCTGGTATGCCTCTTCCAGCCTCACACCTACACCCGCACCCGCTACCTGCTGGACGGCTTCCGCGCCTGCTTCCAGGGGGTGGACGAACTGCTCATCGCCGAGACCTACGCCGCCCGCGAGGAGCCGACCGCCGGCATGAGCGCCCGCGAGCTGGCTGCTTTGCTCCAGAACCCGCCTGCCCGCTACGTCGGCAGCCTGAACGAGGCAGCGGGGGCGGTGCTAGCGGTCCTGCAGCCGGGCGATGTCTTTTTCACCATCGGCGCCGGCGACGTGGACGAGGTGGGTCCCAAGGTGCTGGAAGGGCTGAGGCAGGGACAATGGACGAAGAGTTCCTGACCGAGCTGCGCGCCCTGGCGCTCCTTCGCCTGGATGAGCCGATGGCCCGCCACACCACCTTCGGCATCGGCGGGGCCGCCGACTGCTACGCCGCTGCTGCCAGCGAAGGCGAGCTGCTGGCGCTGACGGACGTCGCCCGTCGCCACGGCGTCCCCTTCTTCGTTCTGGGCTCCGGCAGCAACATCCTGGTGGGGGATGGCGGCATCCGCGGTCTCGTCATCGAGAACCGCTGCGCCAACTGCCAGGAGCCCGTCCCCCAGGCCAACGGCGCCCTCTTGCTGCGTGCCGCCTCCGGCGCCAGCCTTGCCGCCCTGTCCCGCCGGCTCGCCCAGGCTGGCCTGGCCGGACTCGAGTGGGCCTGCGGCATCCCAGGCACCCTGGGCGGCGCCGTCGTCTACAACGCCGGCGCCTACGGCGGCTGCCTGGCCGACGTGCTGCTCAGCGTGCGGGTAGCTAACGGCAGCGCCCCGGCGGAGGTGGCCGCGTCGGAGCTGGCCCTGGGCTATCGCGGCAGCGCCTTCACCCGCGGCGTTCTTGCCGGCAAGCTCGTCCTCTCTGTCGATCTGCTCCTGCAACAGGGCGACGCCAGCGACCTGAACCGCCGCATCGCCGACCTGGACGCCCGCCGACTGGCTGCCCAGCCCCGCGGGCGCAACGCCGGCTCCATCTTCAAGAACACGCCCGAGCACCCCGCCTGGTGGCTGATCGACCAGGTGGGGCTGCGCGGCCATGGCATCGGCGACGCCCAGATCTCGGAGCGCCACGCCAACTTCTTCGTCAACCGCGGCCGCGCCCGCGCCGCCGACGTCGTCGCGCTGATGGAGTTGGCCCAACAGCGGATCCAGGAGCGCTTCGGCCTCCGCCTTGAGGCGGAGGTGGCGCTGGTGGGGGAGGGCTTCCGTGGCTAGCCCTCTGCGCGTCGGCATCCTCTTCGGCGGCCGCTCGGCCGAGCACGAGGTGTCGGTCGTCTCCGCCCAGGGCGTGATGGGCGCCATCGACCGCGATCGCTTCCTGGTGGCGCCCCTGGGCGTCACCAGAGACGGCGCCTGGCTCACCCCCGATGAGACCCAGGCCGCCCTGGACACCATCAAGGCCGAACGCATGGCCAGTCTCTCTGCTTCGCCGGCAGGCGGCGACATCCGGCCGCAGGTGCTGGACGCCTTGCGCGAGCTGGACGTAGTCTTCCCCCTGGTGCACGGCACCTTCGGCGAGGACGGCTCCCTCCAGGGCCTGCTGGAGATGCTGAACCTGCCCTACGTGGGCGCCGGCGTCGCCGGCAGCGCCGTGGGCATGGACAAGGCCCTCCAGCAGATGATCCTCCGCCAGGCGGGCCTGCCCGTCCCTCAGTCGCTGGTGGTGACCACCAGCCGCTGGCAGGAGGAGCGCTCGACTCTGTCTCATGAGGTCGAGAGGCAGGTGGGCTACCCCTGCTTCGTAAAGCCGGCCAACAGCGGCAGCAGCATCGGCACGTCCAAAGTGCGCTCGCGCGAGGACCTGGCCGGCGCTATGGCCGACGCCTTCCACCACGACCGCAAGGTCCTCGTCGAGCAGGCCATCGAGGGACGCCAGGTCGAGTGCAGCGTGCTGGGGAACGACCGACCGGAGGCGTCGCCCATCGGCGAGATCGCCTTCAGCCGCGAGTTCTATGATTATGCGGCCAAGTATCAGGACTCGACCACCAGGCTCATCATCCCGGCGGAAATCCCGCCGGAGCTGACCCGTGCTCTGCAGGCCATGGCCATCGCCGTGTTCCAGGCGCTGGACTGCGCCGGCATGGGGCGAGTGGACTTCTTCCTGACCCCTGACGGTCAGCCCTACGTGAACGAGATCAATACCATCCCCGGCTTCACACCCGTGAGCATGTATCCCAAGCTCTGGGAGGCCGCCGGTCTCTCCTACCGCGACCTCATCACGCGGCTCATAGAGCTGGGCCTGGAGCGCCACCAGCAGAGGCAGCACCTTGTCTAGCTACGACCGGCTGCCACCGCCCCGCCGACCCCTGCGCGGCCACGTCCTTCTAGACGAAGGCGAAGAGCCAGGCGGCCCCCACCTGTGGCGGCGCCTGCTCATCATCCCCCTGCTGGCCGTGCTGATCGGCGGCGTCATGGCCCTCTACTTCTCCCCTCTGCTGCGCGTGCAGCAGGTCGAGGTAGTGGGGACCAAGACCGTGGACGCCAATGCCCTCGCCCAGCTCTCCGGGCTCCGGGGCCGCAGCATGCTCACCACCCGCCTCTCGGAGGTGGAGGACAAGCTGGCCGCCCAGCCGATGATCAAACGCATCCAGGCCGAACGCATCTGGCCCGACACCGTTCGCTTGGTGGTGGAGGAGCGCGAGCCCTGGGGCTACTGGCACACCCCCGACGGCGACTTCGTGGTGGACAGCGACGGCGTCGTCCTCGAGGGCGTATCACCCCCGACCGGGGGCCTCACCATCTATCAGGAGAACGGCGCCAAGACCTATAAGCCAGGCGATCGGGTGGACGCCGATGCCATTCGCCTGGCCAAGCAGCTCATGGACTATTCTGCCACCGCCCTGGACCTGACGGTGGAGCGCCTGCAATACGACGACAGCGAAGGTCTTTCTCTCGTCACCAATGCCGACTATCGCGTTGTCCTGGGCGACAGCCACAGCCTGGACTACAAGCTGGCCGTCTGGGAAGCACTGGAGCAGAGGTTGGGCCGCGAAAGTATCCGGGGGCACGTCCTGGATCTGAGATTCGGAGATAGGCCCTCCCTTCGCTGAAGGGGGAGGTGGGAGATGTATCGCAACGGCACTCTGGCAGCGATAGATGTAGGGAGCACCAAGGTCTGCACCCTGGTCGGCGAGCTCACCCCCGAGGGGGAGATGCGCATCGTGGGGGTAGGCATCGCTCCCACCGGCGGCATCAAGAAGGGGATGGTGGACAACATCCAGCAGGCCACCGAGTCCATCCTCAACTCCTTGGAGAAAGCCGAGCGCTCCAGCGGCACTCGCATCGTCTCCGCCCGGGTGAGCATCGGCGGCGGCCACGTCAGCGCCATCATCAATCGCGCCGTGGTGGCCATCCCCGGCCGCAATCGGCCCATCGGTCCCGAAGACGTGGCCCGCGTGCTGGAGGCTGCCGGCGGCATGAGCATCCCCAGTGACCGCCAAGTGCTGCACGTGATCCCCCGCTACTTCGTGGTGGACAGCCAGGACCACGTCAGCGACCCTGTGGGCATGTTCGGCCAGCGCCTGGACGTAGAGACCCTGGTCATCACCGGCGCCGTCAACGCCATCCAGAACCTCACCAAGTGCGTCGAGGGCGCCGGCGTGCAGGTAGAGGACCTGGTGGTCAGCGGCATGGCCAGCGCCGAGGCCGTGCTGGAGCCCGAGGAGAAGGAGCAAGGCGTGGTGCTGGCTGACATCGGTGGTGGCACCACCGATGTCGCTCTCTTCACCGAAGGTAGCGTCTATCACCTCGGCGTCCTCCCCGTCGGCGGCTACCACCTGACCCACGACCTGGTGGCCGGCCTGCGCGCCCCCTTCAGCACCGCCGACGAGGCCAAGACCGCCTACGGCCACGCCATCCCCAGCACCATCGACGCCGAGGAGCTGGTGGAGATCGATGCCTTCGGCAACGAGCGCCGCCGGACCGTCTCCCGCCGCCGCCTGTCGGAGATCCTCCAGGCCCGCGTCGAGGAGATCCTGGAGATGGTCTACATGGATGTCCGCCGCGCCGGCACCGACGACATGCTGGCCGCCGGCCTCGTGCTCAGCGGCGGCAGCGCCAACCTGCCCGGTATCGATACCCTGGCCGAGCAGGTTCTGCGCATGCCGGCCCGCATCGGCGTGCCGCGCGGCATCCACGGCCTCTCCGACATCCTGGCCAACCCGTCCTACGCCACAGCCGTCGGCCTGCTGCACTGGGCCCTCCGCGACCAACCGGCCAACGGCCGCAAGCACCGCGAGAAGAAGCTGCCCGGAGCCCGCAGCGACTGGCTGGGCACCATCGGCCGCTGGCTGAGATTCCTGCTGCCTCAATAGGGAATTTGAACTGACCGAGAGACGATGAGAAGCATTCGGGGAAAGGAGGTCAAGGTGGCCAGCAAGATCCCGCCAGAAGGACTGCCGCCCATCAAGGTGGTGGGGGTGGGCGGCGCCGGCTGCAACGCCATCAACCGCATGATCGAGGCGCGCGTGACCGGCGTCCAGTTCGTGGGTGTCAACACCGACTCCCAGGCCTTGCTGTTCTGCGAGGCCGAGACGCGCCTGCGCATCGGCGAGCGCCTCACGCGCGGCCTGGGCGTCGGCGCCGATGCTCAACAAGGCCAGCGTGCCGCCGACGAGAGCCGCGACGAGATCCTGGAGGCCGTCAAGGGCGCCGACATGGTGTTCATCACTGCCGGCATGGGCGGCGGCACGGGCACCGGCGCCGCCCCGGTGGTCGCCGAGGCCGCTAAGGAGAGCGGCGCCCTCACGGTGGCCGTGGTTACCCGCCCCTTCGCCTTCGAGGGCTCACGCCGCCGCATCCAGGCCGAAGACGGTATCTCCCAGCTCCGCGACCGCGTGGATACCCTCATCGTTATCCCCAACGACCGCCTGCTGGCCATCTGCGACCAGAAGACATCCATCGCCGAGGCCTTCCGTGTGGCCGACGACGTCCTTCGCCAGGGCATTCAGGGCATCTCCGAGCTCATCACCGTCCCGGGCGACATCAACCTGGACTTCGCCGACGTGCGCCGCATCATGCACGACGCCGGCCCGGCTCTCATGGCCATCGGCCGCGGCTCCGGCGACAACCGCGCGGTGGAGGCGGCCCGCGCCGCTATCACCAGCCCCCTCCTGGACGTGAGCATCCACGGCGCCCGCGGGGTGCTCTTCAACTTCACCGGCTCCTCCAACCTGGGGCTGCACGAGCTGAACATGGCCGCCCAGGTCATCGCCGAAGTGGTCGACCCGGACGCGGAGATCATCTTTGGCACCGCCACCGACCCGAACATGGGCGACGAAGTGAAGATGACCCTTATCGCCGTAGGCTTCTCTACCCCGGAGGTGCTCGAGCAGACGACCCGCGAGGAGCGTCTGCGCCAGATTCGCGTCGAGTCCCTCCAGCAGGGCATTTCGGACACAGAGCTACCGACTTTTTTGCGCCGCCCGGTGGTCCACCGCTAAGGGGGAACGGCTCACCGGGCGTTCGTCACTGACAGTATCTGGCTTCTTGCCACCAACCCCCTCCCCAGCAGCGGGCCTGTGGCCAGGACAGGCCCGCTGCCGTTTTCCGCCGATCGAGGTGCTCGTGGTGAGCTTGTCGAACCGTGAGCGCGGGATGGCGGCCGCCCTCGCCCGCTCGCCCTTCGACAGGCTCGGGGTGAGCGGGCAAGGTAGGGGCGCTCGGCCAAGCGCCCCTACCTTGCCCCCACGTTCTCGACAGACTATCGTGAGACTGAAGCCGCAGGCAGTTCCAGGGAGGAGGCACGCCGTGGGCGCCAACGTCGACTACCGCGGTCGCCTGGCCAAGATCCAGGGCCGCATGGACGACCAGGGCCTCGATGCCCTCGTCGCCACCCGCCTGAGCACCGTGGGCTACGTCTTCGGCGGGTTCGTTCCCTGGCGCAGCGTGGCCATCATCCCCCGCCAGGGCGAGCCGGAGCTGTACGTCGTCGGCCTCGACGCCGAACGTCTGAAGGACGACTGCTTCTTCAAGAACGTCAACCTGACGGCGCCCTTCCCCGGCATGACGATCTGGGACCAGGCCCTCTCCTACCTACGAGCGCGCGGGCTGGAGAACGGCGCCATCGGCGTGGAGCTGGGCCATTCGCCCATCCGCATCGAGACCTTCCTCCTGGCCAGCGAGCAGGAACTCCTGCGCGGCGCCTTCCCGGAGGCCTCCTTAGTCAGTGCCACCGACCTCATGAACGACCTCTTCCTCATCAAGGACGAGGCGGAGATCGAGTCCTTCCGGCGCGCGGCCGAGATCTGCGACCTGGGCATGGCCGCGGTCCTCAAGGAGCTGCGGGTAGGGATGACCGAGACCGAGGTGGCCGGCGTCGCCGAGCATGCCATGCGCGCCGCCGGCAGCGAGCTCAACTGGACATTCACCGGCGGCCAGGAGATCGCCTCCGGCTATCGCACCGCCTACAACTGGGGCGGCTGCACTCCGCCCAGCCACAAGCGCATCCAGCGCGGCGACAATGTCGTCCTCGACTTGCACGCCATGTACAACCTGTACCTGGGCGACCTCTCCCACAACGCCATCGTAGGTCAACCCTCGCCTGCCCAGAAAGAGCTCGCCGACATCTTTGTGGCCGCCGGATGCCTGGTCGTGGACAGCCTGCGCCCCGGCGTCACCTACGGCGAGGTGGCCCAGAAGGTGGAGGCCTTCCTGGACAAGACCGGCTACCGTCAGTACGCCATGCCCGGCTACGGCCATGGCATCGGCATCGTCGGCAACGAGTGGTATCCGCTCATCGTCAACTCCAGCGTCCCCTGCGAGTCGAACGCGAGCCTTGTCCTCCAGCCTAACATGGTCGAGATCGCCGCCATCGTCCTCAACAAGCCGGGCGTGGGCGGCATGCGGATGGAGATGCCCGTCCTCATAACGCCGGACGGCAACGAGCCCCTGAACAAGACCCCGATCGAGCCCACGGTGATCGTGGTGTAGTCCCCACCCGCTCGTCCTTCGACGGGCTGAGGATGAGCGGGAGTCACGGGCGGCTCATGGTGCGCTCGTCGAACCATGAGCCGGGCCTCCACAAGCGTGCCGCACCGGCGGCTGCACGGCCCTCACTGGCCCCCCACCGTCAGCCGGAAGTCGCGCGAACCCGACCAGCCGCTCACGACGCCACCCTCGAGGGTCGCGTTCCAGCTAAGGGTAACGGTACCCCCAGAGGGGCGCTGCTCACACTACACCGAGGTGCGGCTGCTCAAGACACCGGGCACTCTGGGGACGCAGCCCGGCCCCGGTTCAGCCCAAGATGGAGTACCGCGGGCGAATGGCGGGACCGGGGTGGTTCTTCGTCAGACGAGGACTGATCCGGCCAGCGGTATCTTTGCGGCCCGATCAGCGCCGAACGGGGAGCGGTTGCTTCACTTTCTTGGCCTGAACCGCTCTCAGAATCCGCACACCGGCTCTCTCGATGTCCTCCGCGTTCATCACTGGGACAATGTTAACGTTGGCCTTCATGTCCAGCCTTAGGGGCTCAGCGATCTCCGGCAGTTGCTCGGGCCTTTCTATGCTCAGAAACAAGTAGACGGTCCTCTGACCGTTGGCCGCGAAGAAGTAGACGCTCTCTGGCTCCACATCGCCCAGGTATCTCTGGATCTCCGGGAACAGGGAGCCGTCTAGAATGGCCGCATTCCCTACCTGGACGGGCATCTCAACCTGGACTAGAAGCCGCATGTCAGTCTCCTCTTCGCTTCTCCAAACAAGATACGCGGGACGCGGTCGTCTGGATTGGGTAGCCGAGCACCGAATTCTAGACACAACATCTTGGGCCTAGACCCTTGACAAACCCAACATCTTGTGCTATCTTAACCTTCGCCCCCTCTGGGGCGACCGGACTGCTGGTTCCAAATTCTGTCCATGAACTGCCCTTACTGTGGCTCCGAGGACTCCAAGGTCATAGACTCCCGCGCCAGCGAGGGCGGCATCCGCCGCCGCCGCCAGTGCCTGGCCTGCGGCCAGCGCTTCTCCACCATCGAGCGCACGGAGCTGGGCGTCCTCCTCGTCGCCAAGAAGGACGGCCGCCGCGAGGAGTTCTCCCGCGACAAGATCCTCCTCGGCGTCCGCCGGGCCTGCGAGAAGCGCCCCATCCCCCTCGGCGCGATTGAGGCCCTGGTGGACGACGTCGAGGCCCGCGTCCACGCCCTGGGCAAGGCCGAGGTGCCCACCCGCTTCATCGGCGAGCTGGTCATGGAGCGCCTGCGCGAGCTGGACGACGTCGCCTACATCCGCTTCGCCAGCGTCTACCGCGCCTTCCGCGACGTAGAGGACCTGAAGGAGGAGCTGGCCGCCCTGGAGCGAGGCCGCACGCCGGCCACCTCCAGCCAGCAGCTGCCGCTGCTGCCCACCGAGGCCCTGGAGGGCGCGACGCCCCGTCGACCGCGCCGACCGCGCCTTCGGGCGGTGCCGGGGATCCGCGAGCAAGAACCGAGAAGCAGCAGGTCAGCGCAGGAGACGAAAACGCAAGCGAGAACGGCCAAGGGAGCCTAGATCGGACTGGGAAAGGAGACAGGTAGATGGCCCGAAAGGTAACTAGTCCACGAGCAGCGAGCGCTGCCTCCAAGGTACTCAGGAGTAAAAGCACAGGCGGCAAATCCAAGACTGCGGCCGGCAGCGCTCTGAGCCAGCGCGAGAAGCCAAAGGCCCCGCCCGCGAAGAGGCAAGCCAAAGGGTAGACGGAGGAGGTGAGACAAGGATGCCAAGCCAGCACGTAGTGCCCCACGACGGCAAGTGGGCTGTGCGAGCCGAGGGCGCTGAACGAGCTACTTCAGTCCACGACACCCAGCGTGAGGCCATCGATGCGGCGCGCGAAATAGCGCGCAGACAAGGCACGGAACTGCTGATACACGGGGAGGACGGCAAGATCCGCGCGCGGGACAGCTACGGGCATGACCCGTTCCCTCCGAGGGGCTGAGAACGCAGGAGAGCGCACCAGCCAACGGCAGTGCCCGGCGAGGGCAGTGTCGCGATGGACGACCGAATGAGATACGAACGATAGGGGGGCGGCACGTGAGTGAAACAGCCGCGATGCTTGGGACGCAACCAGGCCGCCCTGTGATGGGAGGATGACATGACGCAGCACTCAATCTCAGA
Organism: uncultured Chloroflexia bacterium; assembly: GCA_963701285.1. Taxonomy (GTDB): domain Bacteria; phylum Chloroflexota; class Dehalococcoidia; order SM23-28-2; family SM23-28-2. Next base: position 2,318,235 of record OY969584.1, read on the forward strand.
CCGGCTCGGCACTTTGATGAGACAGCGAAGCCTGAGCGTGGGGGCACTAGCGGAATCGACGGACGTTCCGGAGCTCACGATCGACGCCATCCTTGACGGGAGCATCGCCAAGCCCCCGCCTTACGTCGTGAGCTTCCTCGCGGGGGCGCTCGGCGTGTCAACTGTCTGGCTGGCGAAGGGTGTCGATCCAAAGAGGGACCAAACGGTTCGCGCCGACGTCGACGAGTGGCGCTACGAGTCCGCAGATCAATATCGGCACTTCTGCGAAGACCATCATATCCACTGGAAGGACATCCGGGTGCTCTGGGAATTCGCCTTTGGCCGAGCCAGCGCGCGAGGGAAGGCCATCTCGTACAATGCGTGGAGCGTACTCTACCGGGAGTGCTTTCGGCGCGGACCGGAGCAGCGACCACGCTCTCTGTTCACCAGCGTCTAGTAGATAGGTGGGCAGTGTCACCTAAGGGCCATTCCACCAAACGAGCGGTGAGGAATGCAGTCTCGAAACTTCTCGCGCGCGCGGGTATTCGGGAGGCGCCCGTCGACCTCTGCCGCGTAGCGCGGGTGCAGGGGGTCCTCCGCATCGAGGACGCCGACCTAGGAAACGTGGACGCCTGCATTATACCGTGCGAAGGAGGATTCGCCATCAAGGTCAACCGAGACGCGCCCGAGCGGCGGCGCCGGTTCTCCCTCGCGCACGAGATCGGCCACACTCTTCTCAAAGACGCGCCCACCGGCTGCAAGTACAGACACCTGACGACTAGAGCCAACGTGCGCCGCCCCGCCAATCACCGGCGGGAGGAGAGAATCTGTGACTTCGCCGCAGCTGAGATCCTCATGCCGGAGTCACTGTTCCGCCCCTGGCTTGCGGGAAGGGCGATGTCAATCCGTGCGATAGAGGCCGCTGCTACCCACTTCGAAGTCTCCAGGCAAGCGGCGGCAATTCGCCTGGCCGAGTCGTCCGAAGCGCCCGCCGAGGTAGTCTGCTGGAAGCCCCGGGGTTCAGTGCTAGAAGCCGCGTGGTTCAGCGGATTCAGGCACTTTAGCCAGTACGCCTCGCAGGACGAAATGTCGCGGGCGTTCACCGACCTCGAATCGGCCCCCGTCCGCGCACTTTGGTCGTCGCGGACAGCAATCAGCAACGACGAGCCGGTCCGGGCCGAGGGCAGGGGGCCCAAGTTCTACTGCGAGTCTAAGGCCTTCGGCACGGGAGAGCACCGCTACGTGCTGTCGGTGATAAAGGAACGTCTGACACCAAAGCAGTTCGAAGGCCTTATGACAGTCATGGCACACCGCCTCGGCGGCTGACGCCGCCGTTAGAAGGGAGACGACCCGTCATGACCACGACCTCCGACCGCCGCCTCGTGGAGAAGCGCCACCGCCGGCCCATCGAGTTCTCGCCCAACGCCCACGTCGTCCTGGAGCGCCGCTACCTGGCCAAGGACGACCAGGGGGCACCCGCCGAGTCGCCCGAAGACCTCATCGCCCGCGTGGCCTACAACCTGGCCGAGGCGGAGCTCAACTACAAGCCCCTGGAGGACTTCGACGCCGCCTCCCAGTGGGGAGAGCGCTTCTACGAGCTCATGGCCGCGCTCGACTTCCTACCGAACTCGCCCACCCTCATGAACGCCGGCCGCGAGCTCCAGCAGCTCGCCGCCTGCTTCGTGATCCCCGTCTCCGACTCCATCGACGGCATCTTCGACGCCCTCAAGGCCGCCGCCCTCATCCATAAGTCCGGCGGCGGCACCGGCTTCGGCTTCAGCCGCCTGCGCCCCGAGGGCGACCGCGTCCAGTCGACCATGGGCATCGCCTCCGGGCCGGTCTCCTTCATGAAGGTGTTCGACGCCGCCACCGAGCAGATCAAGCAGGGCGGCACCCGTCGCGGCGCCAACATGGCCATCCTCTCCGTCAGTCACCCCGACATCGAGGACTTCATCGACCTCAAAGCCGACATGACCAGCCTCACCAACTTCAACATCTCCGTGGGGGCCAGCGAGGCCTTCATGGAGGCGGTGAAGCACGAGCGCGACTGGCCGCTGGTTAACCCCCGCTCCGGCGAGGTGGCCCGCAAGGTCTCGGCCCGCGTCCTCTTCCGCAAGATCGTGGAGAACGCCTGGCGCAACGGCGACCCCGGCCTCGTCTTCCTCGACCGCATGAACCGCGCCCACACCTGCCCCAACCTGGGGGAGATCGAGGCCACCAACCCCTGCGGCGAGGTGCCCCTACCGCCCTGGGGCGTCTGTACCCTCGGCTCCATCAACCTCTCCCATTTCGTCGTCGGCGACGGCCAGAAGAAGGTCGATTTCGACCGCCTGGCCCAGCTGGTGCCGCTGGCCGTCCGCTTCCTAGACAACGTCATCGACATGAACCGCTATCCGCTGTCCCAGATCCGCGATACCGCCCAGAAGGCTCGCAAGATCGGCCTGGGGGTCATGGGTTTCGCCGACATGCTCTTCCAGCTGCGCATCCCCTATGCTTCCGACGAGGCGCTGAAGGTGGGCGAGGCCGTCATGCGCTTCATCCAGCAGAAGGCCAACGAGGCCTCGTTGGCCCTGGGCGAGGAGCGCGGCGTCTTCCCTGCCTGGGAAGGCTCCGTCTATGACCCCACCACCGGCGACCCTCGCAGCGGGCCTCGCTACCGCAACTCCAGCCGCACCACCATCGCCCCCACCGGCACCATCTCCATCATCGCCGACTGCTCCTCGGGCATCGAGCCGCTGTTCGCGCTGGCCTTCACCCGCCAGCACTTCCTCGACCCCAAGGACCCCTCAAAGCTCACCCAGCTCACCGAGGTCAACCGGCACTTCCTCCAGGTGGCCAAGGAGGAAGGCTTCTACTCGGAGGAGCTCATGGAGTACCTGGCGGGCGGCGGCAAGGTATCCGAGCGGCCGGAGGTGCCCCAGTGGGTGAAGGACGTCTTCGTGACCGCCCACGACATCTCCCCCGAGTGGCACGTGCGCATGCAGGGCGCCTTCCAGAAGCACACCGACGACGCCGTCTCCAAGACCATCAACTTCCCCATCGAGGCCACGGTGGACGACGTGGGCAAGGCCTACTGGCTGGCCTACGAGCTGGGGTGCAAGGGCATCACCATCTACCGCGAGGGCTCCCGCGACTGGTCCGTCCTCTCCCACGCCGTGGTCAACGTGAAGGGCCCCGAGCAGGAGCCGGAGGCCGTGGTCACCGAGACCGTGGGCGCGGTGCGCCCCGGCCCCTATCGCCGCCGCCTCCCCGACGAGCGCCAGTCCATCACCCACAAGTTCGCCGTGGGCGAGCAGGAGGGCTACCTGACCGTCGGCCTCTACGAGGACGGCCGGCCGGGGGAGATCTTCGTCAAGATCGCCAAGGAGGGCTCCACCGTCTCCGGCCTCATGGACTCCGTGGCCCTGCTGACCTCCGTCTCCATGCAGTACGGCGTGCCGCTGGAGGACCTGGCCCGCAAGCTGAAGAACACCCGCTTCGAGCCCTACGGCCGCACCAACAACAAGAGTATCCCCTGGTCCACGTCGCTGGTGGACTACATCTTCCGCTGGCTGGAGCTGAAGTTCGTGCCGGGGGCCGCCCACAGCCACGACCCGCTGCCCAAGTACGAGAACGGGATGCCCGTCTCGCCCGATAGCTCCGGCCTGGGCTGCCCGGACTGCGGCAGCATCCTGATCTACCAGGAGGGCTGCCTCGTCTGCCGGGCCTGTGGGTACAACAAGTGCGGATAGGGTAGCCCACCGCTGACGCGGGCAGGCAGGCAACTGGGAGCTAAGGCCATGCAGGACAAGGTCGCGTACATCAAGTTCTTTGCTGGTGTGGATCAGACGTCTATCAGCGCGCTCATGACGGCCGTTGAGCACAAACTGGCCCAGGGCGCCAGGGAGTTCGTCCTGCTCATATCATCGCCCGGCGGCACCGTGTTCCACGGGCTCTCTGCTTACAACTTCCTCAAGGGCATCCCCGCCAGGGTTACGACCCACAACTTCGGGAGCGTAGACTCCATCGGTGTCGTCCTGTTCTGCTCCGGCGCCCGCCGGTTCAGTGTGCCCCACGCGAGGTTTCTGTTGCACGGTGTCCAGGCGAACTTCCCCCAGGGAGCCAGCCTGGAGGAGAAACAACTCGAGGAGCGCCTGAAAGGCCTCAGGATCGACAGTGAGAACATAGCAGGAGTAATCGCCGCCAACACCGGGAAGTCAGAGGAATCCGTAACCGAGGACATGCTGAGCAGGACGACACTGAACCCCGAGCAGGCGGTCGCCTACGGCCTGGTGCACGAGATCAAGGAGCAGCTGCTGCCCGCAGGCGCCGAGCTAGTATCCATCGGTCAGGGGTAGCTAGGAGTCATCGCCATAACCTATACGACGATTCCTTCACCACCTACCGGAAGAGGTACACCAGGGGCCGGGTCCGCCCTCGCGCCCCACCACCCGCAGCGCCTGACGCCCGCCGCCCCCTACGACCCTCCGCCCCCGCCCCCACGCACCGCCCACCCTCTTCGCCCCGCCGCGTCCACCCCCGCGCCGCATCAATTGACACCCGCATAGCGTGGTTTTATTATGTAAATGAGCGGCGGTGCGACAAGCCCCCGCCAAAAATGACGAGCGGCGGTCTGCCGGCCTACCGCCGCTCGTGTTCTTCCCTTCGCCACCAGCGAAGCGCTGACAACCTCCCGCCCGCGCCATACGATAGACCCCGGAGGCCTGCGCCCGCCATGTACCCATCCGGCAACCGCCCGTCCCTCTGGACCGAGTTCTGGCTCCTCACCCGCGCCGTCTACGCCATCCTCTTCTGGCCGGTGCTGGCGCTGGTCGCCCTGATCCTGGGCCTGCTGGCCTTTTTCTACCTATTCGCCACCTATTGGGCCTTCGCCCTCCTGGCCGCGGGCGCCTTCGCCCTGGCCGCGGGCGCCTTCGCCTGGTGGGAGCGCCGCCGTTGACAGATTGGCGACCTATCCAGCGCTCTAGTCACCTCCCGCGTCGCAGAGTGCGCTTGCCGTAACATCGTAGGCACGCGCGCGTCCTACATTTGGGTGTCACGTCACACGTGGCCTCGCTGCACCTGTAGACCCGCTGGAAGACTTGGAGGCGCATCATCAGATCGGCGCGAGGATGGGCGACGCTGACGGTCGGCCTGGTACTGGTCCTGCTGATCGCGACCACTGTCTCGGCGCTCCTCGCCACGCGTCAGCAGCAGTCGCATCTCCAGTCGCTGGAAGCGACTTCCCTCTATGCCAACGCTCTGGAAGCCGCCCGCAGCGAGTTCCTGGCTGCCACGGGTGACCTGGCGGGTGCTGCAGTGACCCGAGACCAGGACCTCTTCCTCCGGTACGACACGGATTTCGGCCTGGCCCGCGAGGACTTGGCGCGTGCTCGGGCCATCGCCCTATCCGAGGGCACAGACGCCGACGTTGCTACGGTGGATGATTTGATCGCGAGAACGGACTCCTACGACCAGCAGATTCGAGACGCTCTTGCGCTGTACCTGGCCGAAGGTGAGCAAGCGGTAACTGAGGCGGCGTCCCCCCTCATAGACGGCGCCATTCAACTTACCGAAGACCTCCGTGCGTTGGTCATACGACAGGAAGCGTCGGTATCTGCCCAGCGGGAGGCGGCGGCGCGGACCTCAGACCGTTCGTTCCAAGTGCAGCTGATCCTGGGCGTCGTCGCCCTAATGGCGGGAACCCTGGCCGGCGCCACGCTCGTCGGCAGAACCCGGCAGTTGGAGCACAACATAGAGCGACGCACTAAGGCCGAGGCCAGGATAAGGCACCTGGCGCATCACGACGCTCTCACCAATCTGCCCAACCGGACTCTGCTGGAGGAGCGTCTCGCCGATGCCTTGGCTGAGGCAGGCCGCAAGGGCAATATGCTTGCCCTGCTACACCTCGACCTGGACCGCTTCAAGCGGGTCAATGACGTCGTCGGACACGCCTTGGGAGACCACATGTTGCAGGCCGTCGTTGAGCGACTGACGGCCATCGCGCCCGACGCCGACATGGTCGCTCGCGTCGGAGGCGACGAGTTCACGATACTGTTGCCGGAGATCTCCAGGGCCCAGGACGCGGTTGACGTCGCCAACAGGGCCCTCGAAGCCCTTAGACAACCGCTGACGGTGGACCATCGCGAATTCCACACGACAGCGAGCATGGGGATCTCCTTCTACCCCAACGACGCCGACGAAACCGACACCCTCCTGAGGAATGCCGACATCGCCATGTACCGAGCCAAGGAGCAAGGGAGGGACAACTACCAGCTTTATGCTCCCGCCATGCATGCCCAAATTGCCGAGCGGATGACCCTGGAAAACGAACTGCGGCGCGCTTTGGAGCACGGGGAGCTTGTGGTCTACTACCAGCCGCAGGTGGAGATAGCCAACGGGCGGATCGTCGGCGTGGAGGCCCTGGTGCGTTGGCAGCACCCCCAGCGAGGGCTCATGCTCCCCGGAGACTTCATCCCCCTGGCGGAAGAGTCCGGCCTGATCGTACCGCTGGGGACATGGGTGCTGCGCACCGCCTGCGCCCAAGCCAAGGCGTGGCAGGAAGCCGGCCTTCCCCCCATTCGCGTCGGCGTGAACCTCTCGGCGCGGCAGTTCCAGCAGGGAAATCCCTCGGAGGTGGTGGAACTGGCCCTGCAGGAGACTGGCCTCGACGCTCATTGCCTGCAACTGGAGATCACCGAGACCGTCGCGATGCAGGACATAGACTTCACCATCGCCACGCTGAGCAACCTCAAGAAGATGGGAGTTCAGGTCGCCATAGATGATTTTGGCACCGGCCATTCTTCCCTGAACTACGTGAAACGCCTGCCTATCGATGAAGTGAAGATAGACCGGTCCTTCGTGCGCGATCTCACCACCGATTCCAACGATGCGGCGATAGTTGGCAGCGTTGTCGCGATGACGCACAAGCTGCACCTCAAGGCGCTCGCCGAAGGTGTCGAGACGGAAGAGCAACTCGCCTTCCTGAAGAAACGAGGCTGTGACCTGGTGCAAGGGTTCCTCTTCGCCAGGCCGATGCCCGCTGAGGCTGTCGAGAAGATGATCGCCCAGGGAACAGTCCTCCGAGTGCCTGCCCTGCGTCACAAGTCTGTCTAACCCACCGTCACCTGCCCGACCCTCGCTCAACACCCGCCCGCCGGGCCCGGATGCCTCCTCGCGGTGAGCCAGCCGCGCCCGATAGCTGCCGTGCTATCATGGCTCCAGGATGCGCCTCGCCACCATCGCCGAAAGGATCGCCCACGTGCGCGAGCGCGTGCAGGGCGCCGCCGAGCGCGCCGGCCGCTCGCCCGCCGACGTGACCATCGTGGCGGTGAGCAAGTCCGTCGCGCCCCAGGCAATCGAGGAAGCGGCGGCCGCCGGCATCGCTCATCTGGGCGAGAGCCGGGTGCAGGAGGCAGCCGCCAAGATCCCCGGCCTCCGCGAGCTGTCCGTCACCTGGCACCTGGTAGGCCACCTCCAGACCAACAAGGCAAAGACAGCCCTGGAGCTCTTTGATATAATCCACAGCGTGGATTCGCTCCATCTGGCCGAGATCCTCTCCCAGCGCGCCCAGCGGCCCCTGCCCGTTTTCCTCGAAGTCAACGTGACCGGCGAGGCGAGCAAGCTCGGCTTCCCGCCCGAGGATGTAGCCGCCGCGGCGCAGGCCGTCGCCCGTCTGCCCCGTCTCGACCTGCGTGGCCTCATGACCGTCGCCCCCTGGGTACGCGACCCGGAGGCGGTGCGGCCCGTGTTCCGCCGGTTGCGTCGCCTGCGCGACGCCATTAGCCTGCGCGAGCTGTCCATCGGCATGAGCGACGACTTCGAAGTGGCCATCGAGGAAGGCGCGACGCTGGTGCGCATCGGGCGGGCCATCTTTGGCGAGAGGACGCCCTGAAATGCGCCTGGCCGTCATCGGCGCCGGCGTCATGGGCGAGGCCGTCATCGCCGCCCTGCTGCGGCGTGGCCTGGCCCAGCCGGCCGACATCACCGCCTGCGATGTCGTTGCCCAGCGGCGAGAGCACCTGTCCCAGGCCTACGGCATCCCCATTGCCGAGCAGGCGGCCAGCGCCGCCGGCGGCGTCGACCTGGTCGTGCTGGCGGTGAAACCGCAGGAGTTCCCCGCCGTCGCCGACGAGCTGCGCGGCCGGCTCGCGGCCGGCCAGACCGCCGTCTCCATCATGGCCGGCGTCAGCCTGACCGCCCTCCGCGACGGGCTGGGCCACGACGCCATCGTCCGCGCCATGCCCAACACGCCCGCTCAGATCGGCGAGGGCATGGTCGTCTGGACGGCCACGGAGGCCGTGGGCGCCGCCGCCCGCGAGGACGTCCGCCGCACCCTAGCCGCTCTGGGCCAGGAGCTCTACGTAGCAGAAGAGAAGTACGTGGACATGGCCACCGCCGTCAGTGGCAGCGGCCCGGCTTTCGTCTTTCTGATGATGGAGGCGATGGTCGACGCCGCCGTCCACATCGGCCTGCGGCGCGAGATGGCCACCGCCATGGTCCTCCAGACCGTACTGGGATCGGCCCGCTACGCCCAGGCCACCGGCCGCCACCCGGCCGATCTGCGCAACCAGGTGACCTCGCCCGGCGGCACCACCGCCGAGGGGCTACTAGCGCTGGAGGAGGCAGGCCTGCGCGCCGCCTTCGCTCAGGCCATCATCGCCGCCTATGAGCGGGCGAAGCAGCTGGGAGGAGCGACGACACGCTAGCCAGCTTCGTCCTCATCCTCACCCAGGTCCTCACCGCGGCCATCTTCTTCCGGGTGCTGCTCTCCTGGTTCCCGATTGACCCCCGCAACCCGCTGGTGATCCTCCTCTACGACATCACCGAGCCCATCCTCGAGCCCTTGCGCCGCGTCATCCCCCGCCTGGGGATGTTCGACATCAGCCCGATTGTGGCCATCCTCCTAATCCAGGTGATCGGGAGGGCGGCGGCCAACGCCCTCTGACAGCCGGCCTACTCGACCGCCTTGCCGAACTCCGCGGTGGGGATGGCTGTCATCGTCTCATAGCGGATGTTGCCGCCCGAGGCCTCGCGAGTGAGGATACGCAGCGCCACCTTCTCGTCCGGCGCCTCCAGCACGACCACGAAGTCGTAGTGGCCCATGACGGCGTAGCTGCCGATGACCTTGCCGCCCAGGGCCTCGGCGCGCTTCACCGCCTGCTGGTGGCGGTCGGCCACGGCGGTCAGGTTCTTCAGCCCCTCGTCGGTGGACTTGCCCAGAGCAACGTAGACCGGCATTGTTTTGCTCCTCCCGCGCACACTTAATAGGGACAACCGTGCCCCATCTTACAACCGGCGGTCAAGCGGGCGAGATGCCATTCCACGTGCCACCAAAACACTTGTTTTCCTTTTGCCCCCGTGCTATGATGCGTCCGACAATCGGCCGCGATAGATTCTCCAAAGGGGGAACGTGCCATCAGCACTGACGACAAGCGAAGAGCCCTGGATCTAGCCCTGGAGCAGATCGAGAAGAAGCACGGCCGGGGGGCCATCATGCGCTTGGGCGAGGCCTCCCATCGCCTGGCGGTGGAAGTCATCCCCACCGGCTCCCTGGCCCTGGACATGGCCCTGGGCGTCGGGGGCATCCCCCGCGGCCGGGTCACGGAGATCTTCGGGCCGGAAATGACCGGCAAGTCGACCCTCGCCCTCCACGTCATCGCCCAGGCGCAGAAAGCGGGCGGCCTGGCCGCCTACATCGACGCCGAGCACGCCCTCGACCCCACCTTCGCCCAAGCCCTCGGCGTTCAGATCGCCGACCTTCTGATCTCCCAGCCGGACTCCGGCGAGCAGGCGCTGGAGATCGTCGACGCCCTGGTGCGGAGCAACGCCGTCGACGTCATCGTCGTGGACAGCGTGGCGGCCCTCGTCCCCAAAGCCGAGATCGAGGGGGAAATGGGCGACTCCCTCCCTGGCCTTCAGGCCCGCCTCATGTCCCAGGCCATGCGCAAGCTCACCGCCGTCATCCACCGTTCCCGCACCGCCGTCATCTTCATCAACCAGCTCCGGGAGAAGATCGGCATCATCTTCGGCAACCCAGAGGTCACGCCTGGCGGTCGCGCCCTCAAGTTCTACAGCTCGGTCCGCATCGACCTGCGCCGGGCGGAGGCCGTCAAACAGGGCACGCAGGTGGTGGGCAGCCGCGTGCGGGCCAAGGTGGTCAAGAACAAGGTTGCGCCCCCCTTCCGCACGACCGAGTTCGACCTCATCTTCAGTGGCAAGAGCCTGGGCATCAGCCGCGAGGGTGACATCGTCGACCTGGGCGTAGAAGCCGGCATCGTCAGCAAGCAGGGCGCCTTCTTCAGCTACGGCGGCACGCGACTGGGCCAGGGGCGCGAGAACGCCAAGGAGTACCTGCGCGAGAACCCGCAGATGGCGGAGGAGATCGAGGCGGAGATCCGCCGCAAGTGGGAGGCCGCCGCAGCCCCCGTGACCCTCATCCCCGAGGGGTCGCCCGAGTCAGAATAGAAGTGTGAAGGATCCCTTCGGCCCCGGCATGTCGGGGCCCATGCGCATCACCGCCATCGAACGGCAGAAGCGGCGCCCGCGGGCCAACGTCTTCGTCGACGGCCGCTTCGCGCTCTCCCTCGGCCTGACCCTGCTGGCCCAGGCCGGCCTCCACCCGGATGACACCGTAACCGCAGACCGCCTGGAGGCCCTGCGCCAGGCCGACGAGCGCCAGCAGGCCCGCGAAGCCGCCCTGCGCCTGCTGGCCTACCGCCCTCGCAGCCAGGCCGAGCTCCGCTCCCGCCTGACCCGTCGCGACCTGCCACCCCTGGTCATCGAAGAGACCCTGGCCCGCCTGCGTGAGCAAGGCCTCGTGGACGACGACGCCTTCGCCCGCTACTGGGTGGAGACCCGACAGCGGTCCAGCCCCCGCGGCCGCCGCCTCCTCTCCCACGAGCTGGCCGCCAAGGGCATCGCCCCGGAGACCGTGTGCCAGGTCCTGGCACCAGTGGCCGAGGAGGAGGCCGCCCGCCGCGTCGCCGAAAAGAAGGCCGGCCACCTCCGCGACCTGGACTACGCCGCCTTCCGCCGTCGCCTGGGCCAGTTTCTGCTGCGCCGCGGCTTTCCCTACGAGACCGCTCGGGCGCTGGTGCAGGAGCTCTGGCTGCAGCGCCGGCGTCCGCCCCGGGCGTAGGAACCGCCGCTTATTCCGGAATCGCGGTTCTGCCCGTGCCGCCTCGCTTGCCCTTTCCCGGCCGGCGGCCAGTCGACCATTTCCTTGACACCCCATTCGGGCGCGGCTTATGATGAACTCTGAAAGCTCCATCCGAACTTTGACATCTGCCCCGACAGGAAGTGAGGTGAAGATGGCCGAGGCCATAGTACTCGCCATACCCATCGGCCTCGTTGCTCTGATAGGAGGGATTCTCGGCGGCGCCTGGATACAACAGCGAATCGAGTATCGTCGTGCCGCCACAGCTGAAAGCAAAGCCAACCGCATACTCGCAGAGGCTGAACGACACCAGAAGGAGATACTTCTCGAAGCTAAAGAAGAATCCATCCGTCAGCGCAGCCAGATCGAGGCCGAGCTGCGCGACCGCCGCAACGAGGTTCAGCGCCTAGAACGGCGACTGATCCAGAAGGAAGAGAACCTCGACCGCAAGATAGAATCGTTGGAACGCCGCGACCGCTCCTTGACCAACAAGGAGCGCGAGTTGGAGAACATCCGGAGCCAACTAGAGGGCCTGGAGCAACAGCGACGCCAGGAGCTCGAGCGCGTTGCCGCCCTCAGCACCCAGGAGGCGCGGGAGATCCTCCTCCAGCGGGTCGAACAGGAGTTCCGCGACGAGGCCAACCGCCGCATCCGCGAGCTGGAGGTCGAGCTCAAGGAGGAAGGCGACCAGCGGGCCCGCGACATCCTCTCCACCGCCATGCAGCGCCTGGCCTCTGAGGTCATCTCCGAGGCCACCGTTTCGGTGGTGCCTTTGCCCAGCGAGGACATGAAGGGACGGATCATCGGCCGCGAGGGCCGCAACATCCGCACCCTGGAGCACCTGACCGGCGTCGACGTCATCATCGATGACACGCCCGACGCCGTCACCCTCTCCACCTTCGACCCCGTGCGGCGGGAGATCGCCCGCGTGGCCCTCACCCGCCTCATCAGCGACGGCCGCATCCACCCAGCCCGCATCGAGGACATGGTGGAGAAAGCCAAGAAAGAGGTGGACGCCGCCATCAAGGAGGCCGGCGACCAGGCGGTGCTTGAGGCTGGCACCCCGGGCCTGCACCCGGAGATCATCAAGGCGCTGGGGCGGCTCAAGTACCGCTACAGCTACGGCCAGAACCAGCTCAAGCACGCCGTCGAGACGGCCCAGATCGCCGGCATGCTCGCCGAGGAGCTCGGGGCCGATGCCAACGTGGCCCGCCGTGGCGGACTGCTCCACGACCTGGGCAAGGCCATCGACCAGGAGACGGAGGGCACTCACGCCACCATCGGCGCCGAGATGGCCCGCCGCCACGGCGTCAGCCCGGCCGTAGTCCACTGCATCGAGGCCCACCACGAGGAGGTGGACATCGCTTCGGTGGAGGCGGTCATCACCATCATCGCCGACGCCATCAGCGGCAGCCGGCCGGGCGCCCGCCGCGAGTCGCTGGAGCAGTACATCCGGCGCCTTCAGGCCCTGGAGGCGGTGGCCAGCAGCTTCGACGGCGTGGAGAAGTGCTACGCCATCCAAGCCGGACGCGAGATCCGGATCATCGTCAAGCCTGACGACATCGACGACCTGGCCGCCGTGCGGCTGGCCAAGGATGTGAGCAAGAAGATCGAGGAATCGTTGGAGTACCCGGGGCAGATCAAGGTCACCGTCATCCGCGAGAAACGGGCGATAGAGTACGCCAAGTAGCGAGGGAAGGGGAGCCGCCTCAAGGCCGCTCCCCTTCAGTCCCTCCTAGTCTCTGGAGATGCATTGAACATTCTGTTTGTGGGTGACGTTGTCGGCCGCCTGGGTCGACGCACCGTCCAGTCCCTCCTGCCCACCCTTCGTCGCGAGACGAGCGCCCAACTGGTCGTGGCCAACGGTGAGAACGCTGCCGGCGGCCGCGGGCTCACCCTCAGCACCGCCGAGGAGCTCTTCGACGCCGGCGTGGACATCATTACCTCCGGTAACCACATCTGGGAGCACCGGGAGATCTACCCCATCCTGGAGAGCGAATCGCCCATCATTCGCCCCTTGAACTACCCGCCGGGCGCGCCCGGCCACGGGCTCGTGCTGCGCGACGGCACGGCGATCATCAACCTCCTGGGCCGCACCTTCATGGGCCCCGACACCGACTGCCCCTTCCGCGCCGCCGATGCCGCCCTGGCCTCGCTTCAGGGCGCAGCCGTGGTCATCGTCGACATCCACGCCGAGGCCACCAGCGAGAAGGCCGCCCTGGCCTGGTACCTCGATGGCCGCGTCAGCGCCGTCATTGGCACCCACACCCACGTGCCCACCGCCGACGCCCGCATCCTTCCCAAGGGCACCGCCTTCGTCAGCGACGTCGGCATGGTAGGCCCCCTCAACTCCATCATCGGCATGGAGGTGGAGCCCATCGTGGAGCGATTCCTCACCCAGCTCCCCACCCACTTCTCGCCCGTGGAGAGGGGGCCAGCCGTCTTCAACTCCGTCCTCCTGGAGATCGACGAAACGAGCGGACGCGCCCTGCGCGTCGAGCGGATCGATCGCGAGGTGACCAGGCATGGCCAGTAGGGCCGACCTTCACTGCCACACCACTTTCTCCGACGGCTCCCTGACGCCCGCGCAACTGGTGGCCCGCGCCGTCGAGCGGGGCCTGGAGGTCATGGCCCTCACCGACCACGACTGCACCGACGGCCTCCCCGAAGCGCTGGCGGCGGCCGCCCGTCATCCCGGCTTCCTCCTCATCCCCGGCGTCGAGCTGAGCACCGATGTCCCCCAGAACGAAGTGCACGTCCTGGGCTACTTCATGGACTGGCAGGCGCCCGCCTTCCAGGACCGCCTGGCCCGCCTGCGCCTCTCGCGCCTCGACCGCGGCCAGGCGATGCTCGCCAAGCTGCGCGACCTGGGCATCGATCTACCGTGGGAGCGGGTCCAGGAGATCGCCGGGGATGGAGCGGTGGGCCGCCCCCACATCGCCCTGGCCATGCTGGAGGCCGGCCACATCAAGACCCTGGATGAGGCCTTCGAACGCTACCTTGGCCGCAATGGCCCCGCCTACGTGGAGCGCGAGAAGATGGCCCCGTCCGAGGCGGTGGAGCTGATCACCAGCGTGGACGGTCTGCCCGTCCTGGCCCACCCGGCCCACCTCCAGGACCTGGACACTTTCCTGACGGAGCTGAAGGGGGTGGGTCTCATCGGCCTCGAGGTCTACTATCAGGACTACGGTCCGCAAGATATCGAGCGCCTTCTTGCGGCAGCTCGCCACCACCACCTATTGCCCCTCGGCGGCACCGACTTTCACGGAATCGGCAGCGCCCGCGAGCGCGACCTGGGCGATATCCCCTTGCCATTCGAGGCGGTGGAACAGTTCATCGCCCTCGCCCGTCAGCGGGGCAGGATCGCGGCACAATAGCGCCTGGGGCTTGCGAGAAGCAGCCCCTATCGCTAGCGGAGCAAGAGGGTGGCGACGATGAGGCCCGCTACGATGATGCCCATCGTGATGGCGATGCGCCTAAGCTCGCCGCCCACATAGCTGTAGTCGCGGCTGATGTGACGCGAAGCAGTCTTGGCAGCCGGAGCCGTCGCCGTCGCGACCCGCCCGGGCGAGCGGCGGGCGGGCTCCGCAGCCTCCGCGGGCGTGGCGACGGACACCGCCGACTGGGGCTCCGGCGGAGCTGGTGTTGACACTTCCTGCCGTTGCGCGGTCTGGGGTCGTCGGACGCGGGCTCGTCTACGTCTAGGCACGTCTTCTCCTGCTGGTCTATTGTGTCTCCAGCAGCATTATATGCCAGCCGAAGGCAAAGGCCAACACCGTGCACTCGCCCGGCAGGCTGGTCACACCCGCGTCTGCCCAACGTTTGCCTGATTCTGTCCACTCCGGCTGAGCGGGTGCCGGCCAGGTCGGCAATACGTCGAAGGGGAAGCGCAAGGGAAGAGAAGGCCTGGCGTCAAGCAGCGCCCGACCGGACATCCCACACTGGTGTTGCCGGTCAGCGTCCCGCCGAAGGGGCGGGCCGGGGAGGTGAGGAATGTGGACGTCTGCCTTCAAGACCTACCTTAGCCCCGCTGCAATAGCAGTTCTCTCCCTGATTATCGCCGCCGCCTGCGCTAACGAAGACGAGGCCTTGACGGCGACCAGCCCAACCCCTTCGCCGGGCCTGACCGCGACTGCGGCTCCCACAACGTCGCCCACGCCGACACCGACGCCCATTCCGCCAGCGTCGCCAACCCCCTCCGGCGCCCTGCCCTTCGCGCCGACGGCCTCGCAGATCGCCTACGTGGCCCCCACCGGAGCCATCTGGCTCATCAACGCTGATGGCAGCGGCAACCAACAGATCGTCCCTGAGGCAGCCATGCAGCTCCGTCAACAGGCGTTGCAGGACGCTCGTGACGCGGTCTGGTCGCCCGACGGCTGGAGGATAGCCTACATAGATGTCAGGCGCGACCCCCGGGATCCCATGACCCCGGACCTGGGCGGGGACCTCTGGGTCTGGGACGGCACCACCGGGGAGCACCGGCTGATCGATGACAATGCCGGCCATCCGAGCTGGGTTGCGGGTGGCCGCTACCTCTCCTACCTGAAGTACACCCCGAACCCGGAGTCCGACCACCCAGCATCAGACACGTGGGTGGCGGACGTTACCCTCGGCGACGCCAAGTGGAGCGTCGGCACGAGCGGCTGCGCCTGGTCGCCCGATGGAAGCTGGTGTGCCTATGAAGTGGGGCGACCCCCTGAATGTGACGGCGAATGCTACCACCGCGCGACCCTTTTCCTGGTTAGCCTGGACGGCAGCCAGCGACGGGAGCTCACCGACGATGGGACGTTCTTTGGCGGGCCCGGCTGGTCGCCTGACGGCCGCTTCCTGGCCTACTGGAAGAACGAGCACGGCGGCAGCGCCATGGTGGGCGACATCTACGCGATGGACCTGACAACCGGTGCGGAGATTCGGCTGGGCGAGTTCACGAGCGACGAGTTCCCCCGGTGGGCGCCGAGCGAGGACGCGCTCATCTTCCACAACCTGCGCATCGACCCGGAGACCGACGAGACGACGGAGCTGTTCGAGAGGCCGGGGGCCATCGTGGCCTGGTCCCCGGATGCGACGAAGGTGGCGTACGTTCAGGGACGACCGTTCGGTTCCGGCCCTCGCAGCCTGGTGGTTCTGGACCTCGACAACGAGCAACGAACCGTCTTCCATACCAGTCAGGCCGACATCCCGCATGCTGGCAGCCCGGGCTACGGCGGGAATTGGAGCCCGAATGGGCGCTACTTCGCGTTTGTTGGGCAGGAGGAAGATCGAGCCGAGGCGTCGCTGTACATCGCGGATACCACCACCAGTACGGCCTCGGCGGTCATCAAGGGACTCGTCTTCGGCTCCTACTCGCCGGCCGGCGACCACTTGCTCGTCCAGCAGAGCGAGGCGCTGCCGCCGCCTTCCGTGATGCCGTCGCCCACGCCGCTCGGCACACCGATGAGCCACACGATCTGGATAGCCGACCCCGACGGCTCGCACCTGACCAAGATCGCCGACGGCACGCCCATCACGGGGCCTCAGTCGGGCTGGCGGCCCGCCCCGAAATAGACGCGGCGCCTGAGCGCCCCGGTCACCGGTTCACGACCGACATGTCGGGGTAGCGGTCGCCGGCGGTCGCGCCCTTCGAGAAGGAGCGTTCAAGTCGTTCAAGGTTTATCGGAGTAAGGCGCACGTCGAGGGCGCCGACGTTCTCCTCGAGGTGATGCCGTCGCGTCGTTCCCGGGATCGGCACGATGTCATTACCGCGGCTCAGCACCCAGGCGAGGGCAAGCTGCGAGGGGGTGACGCCTTTCTCCCGCGCGATCGCCTCGACCTCAGCCAGGAGGTCGAGGTTGCGCCGGAAGTTGTCGCCCTGGAAGCGTGGGTTGTGACGGCGGAAGTCATCCTTAGCCAGATCCTCCGGCGAGCGGATCGTGCCGGAGAGGAAGCCGCGACCCAGGGGGCTGTAGGCGACGAAGCCGATGCCCAATCGCTGCACAGTGGGGAGGATCTCGTCTTCCGGATCGCGGGTCCAGAGCGAATACTCGGACTGGAGCGCCGAGATGGGGTGCGCGGCATGCGCGCGGCGGATCGTCTCCGGCGCCGCTTCCGAGAGGCCCAGGTAGCGGACCTTCCCGGCGCCAACCAGCTCGGCCATCGCGCCGACCGTCTCCTCGATCGGCGTATTCGGGTCGACACGATGCTGATAGTACAGGTCGATGTAGTCGACGCCCAGGCGCTTGAGCGAAGCGTCGCAGGAGGCGCGGACGTACTCCGGCCGACCGTTGACGGCGCGGCTGCCGTCCTCGCGCCGGACGATCCCGAATTTGGTGGCCAGCACGACCCGATCGCGCCGGTCAGCGATGGCTCGACCGACAAGCTTCTCGTTAGTGAACGGGCCGTAGATGTCGGCCGTGTCCAGGAGAGTGATCCCCAGGTCGAGGGCGCGGTGGACAACCGCTATCGCCTCAGCCTCGTCGGCCGGACGCCCGTAGAACTCGGACATACCCATGCAGCCCAGGCCGATCTCCGGGACCTCCAGCCCCTGGCTTCCCAGTTTGCGTGTTCTCATGTCATCCATGCCCCATTTCCTGACTCCCCAGGAGTAACCCGCCTCTTGTTAGGTCAGCTTGCTCCTGTCAAGAGACTCATGACCTGCACATCCTCGTTGATTTACGATTGCCCTCGCGAGCTGCATCGCGTCGCGGTCGCGGCCCGGCCCATCATTGCTCTGCCGGGGCGCGGTACAGAATCCGCTCGCCCTCGACCTGCGCGACGGACGTGAGCCGATGGGCCTGTCGCCGGTTCAGGCCCAGGAGATGCCATACCAGCACGCCTCGCACGGTCAGGGCGTCGGCGATGAGCGAACGGTGGCAGCGCCAGGGGACAGCCTCGGCGCACATGACGGCGGTCCTCGCCTCGCGAGCGGCGGCCAGGAGTTGGTCCAGCGCCTGCCGGAACTCCTCCGTCAGCGAAGCCGCGAAAGGTCTGGTTGCGCCATCCCGTGTTGGGCGAGGCGGCTCCCAGGCCGCGGCGCAGTCCGCCGAGGCCGGGGCCGTGGCGATACTCCATGCCTAGCCGCGGCAACTCGGCCTCCAATACGTCCTTGTTGAACTGAGGCGTGTGGCGCGAGCGCGGCGCCGTGCGCACATCGACAAGCAAAGCTATCTGCTCTCCGGGCAGGATCGCGACCAATTCCTCCAGACTGCGGGTGGAGTGGCCTATCGTGAAAATGGCCGCCGCCGCTGGTTCCCGCCCTCCGTCGGCCGCCCTTGCGTTCAGACCGGCCACCAATCTCGCCTCCAGGCCATCTCCCAGAACAGATACTCGTAGCGGCTGGAGGTGAGAAAGGCATCCTCCATGCGCGCCAGAGCCTCCTCCGGCAGCCCCGTGGCCGCCCGATCGACCAGATCGCGACACCAGTCGGCCAACTCGGCGAACTCGGCAGACGAGTACGTGTCGACCCACCTGGCGTAGCGCTCCTCGGCCGGACGGGGGCCCTGCGCCAGCCGCCGACCGATCTCGCTGAAGCCCCACATGCAGGGCAACAGCGCGGCCACGAGCTCCGCGAAGTCGCCCAGGGCGGCCACCCGCAGGAGGAAGTCGGTGTAAGCGCGGGTGCTCAGCGCCTTCTCCTCCGCCTCCAGCTCCTGAGCGGAGATGCCGAACTCAGCCGCGTAGGAGCGATGAAGCTCCATCTCCACGTTCAGCGTGGCCTGCACCAGGTCGGCGAAGCGGCGCATGGTGGGCAGGTCGGGAGCGCGGGCCGCCGCCAGGGCCAGCAGGCGTGCGTAGTCGATGAGGAAGAGGTAGTCCTGGCGCACCCAGACCTTGAACCTCTCGACATCGAGGCTGCCGTCGCTGATGCCCCGAACGAAGGGATGTTCGTTCTGGGCCTCCCAGATGGGGCGGACCAGGCCGTACAGGCGGTCGCTGAAGCGCTCGGCCATGTTACCTGGACGCTTCGTAGAGCGTGTCCCAGTACATGAGCTCGTAGGCCTGCACCAGGCGGGCGGCGCGGGCCACGGCCCGCGCGTCGAGGCCGCGGTCGAGGCCGTCCTGGATGATCCGCAACGAGTCGGCCTCGAACTCCGGGGCGGGCGAGGCAAACAGGTCGAAGAAGGCGACGTCCTCCGCGGAGAGCCCATACTTCGCCTTGAGGGCCGCGCTCATGCGGGCGCAGTTGGAGCCCCAGGCCGGGAGGTTCACCAGGAAAGCAGCGGCGAAATCGGCTTCGGAACCGTAGAGGGCCAGCCAGGCCACGTAGGCGGGGTAGGCCTGGCAGCCCGCCAGGGGCTCGTAGGCCCGCAGGTCGTCCTCGCCCGTCTCCAGCGCGCCGGCGAAGGCGAGCAGGGCCTCGCTTGCCGTGGCCTCGCCCTGGCGGGCTGCCAGGAAGTAGTCGCGGCTCGGCAGCCCGGCATGCCGGTTCACCAGCAGCGCCATGCTGCGCAGGTCGGAGCTGATGATGTGGTACTGCTCGCCGGCGAAAAGGCGGAGCCTGCTCGCGGCTATCGCGCCCTCTTCCAGGGCAGCCAGATAGGGGTGAGCGAACAGCTTGCCTTCGACGACCTTGAGCTGTTCTCGAGTCTGGGTGATGAGCTGACCGGCGTCGGTCACGGGCCACCTCCATTCGCACGGGCCGGGTTTCCTCTCCGAGGCCGGCGGCACGCACGCAAACGCATCTAGTTTAAGTATAATGGGAAGAGCGCCGCCCCAGCCAACTGATCGCGCCGCCTCGACGCTCGCCGCCCTCCGCATCGCTCGATAGCTGGGAGCTGCGTTGAACGGCCAGGCGCCGCCGTGGGAAGATCCAGCTGGAGACATGTTGCGCGACGGTTGGACATGACCGAGGAAAGAGTCCGTCTGGGCAAGATCGTCCTGTTCGGGTCCGGTGAGACCTCGGCCAGCGGTCGTGTGATCCACGACCGGCTGATGGCCGAGTTGCCGCCTCCGGTCATTGTGGCCATCCTAGAAACGCCAGCCGGCTTCCAGCCCAACAGCGAGCACGTGGCGCGCGAGGTGGGAGAGTTCATGGAAGCTCGGCTTAGGAACTACCGGCCGGAGGTGCGAATCATCCCCGCCCGCAAGAAGGGGACGCCGTTCAGCCCCGATGATCCCCACCTTCTGGAACCCCTTCTGGACGCCAACTACATATTCCTGGGGCCGGGAAGCCCCACCTATGCCGCCCGCAATCTGGAGAACACCCTGGCTCTCCAGTACCTGCTGGAGCGCCACCGGGCGGGCGCGGTTCTTTGCTTTGCCAGCGCGGCCACGCTGGCGGTGAGTGCCAAGGTCCTGCCGGTCTACGAGATCTTCAAGGCCGGCTCGGACCTGTACTGGCTGGATGGGCTCAACGTTTTCGGCCTGTTCGGCCTGGAGCTCGCCATCGTGCCGCACTGGAACAACACCGATGGCGGTGTCCACCTGGATACGAGTCGCTGCTTCATGGGCCAGAAGCGCATGGAGCAGCTCCGGCAGCTCCTGCCCGCGTCGACCGTAGTGCTGGGGATCGACGAGCACAGCGCCATCATCCTCGATTTGCAGCAGGGCACGGGGCTGGTCCAGGGCAAGGGAACTATCACCATCAGCTCCACCGCCGGCGACAAGGTCCATCCCGCGGGCGATTCCTTCGACCTCACCGAGCTGGGACCCTATCGTCTTCCGCCCGCTCTCGCCTCCCCCCCAGCGCCCGCCCGCGCAAGGGTGCGGGAGCGCCCGGCGCCGACGCTGCCACCAGAGGTTGCCCGGCTGGTGAGCCTGCGCGAGGAGGCAAGGCAGGCTCACGACTGGACACGGGCCGACGCCCTTCGTCAGCAGATCGCAGTCCTCGGATTCGACGTTCAGGACACCCCTGAAGGCCCTCGCTGTCGGCACAAGACCGAGAAGGCTAGAACCTAGCGCCCGCACCTCAAAGCCGAGCCAACTGACGCGCCCGGCTGAAGACAGCGTCGAACATCTCTTCGGTGAGCCGGGCGGTGAAGGTGTTCCGCTGGCTGGGGTGGTAGGAGCAGAGGATGATGCGGCCGTCGGGCAGGTGGGCTTCGACGCCGTGGCCGAAGGCGGGTCGCGGCCGAAGCCCGACCAGCCCCGACACCACGAAGTAGGCGAAGCCTCCCAGTGGCACGATCACCCGCACGCCTGTGAGCAGCTCGAGCTCCCGCGCCAGGTAGGGCCGGCAGCTGTCTCGCTCCTGGGTAGTGGGCCTGTTTCCGGGAGGCGGGCAGCGCACCGCCGCCGTCACGTAGGCGCCCGTGAGACGAAGGCCATCGTCGCGGTGTTCACTCCTGAGCTGATTGGCATAGCCGGCGCGATAGAGCGCCCGGTAGAGCCAGTCGCCCGAGCGGTCGCCGGTGAAGACGCGCCCGGTCCGATTCCCTCCGTGAGCCGCCGGCGCCAGACCCACGACGAGTAGCTCGCCATCGGGGTCCCCGAAGCCCGGCAGCGGCCGGCCCCAGTAGTCCCAGTCTTTGAAGGCCGCCCGCTTCTCGGAAGCGACCTTCTCTCGCCAGTACACGAGCCGGGGGCACTTTCGACATTCGACGATCTCGTTCCTAACGCGCTCGAAGGAGTCCACGTCTCTTAGAACACCGCCGCTCACGGGTCAATGACACCTACAGCTTCGGCGAGCGGCTCACGCTGACGGTGGAGAGCGCTTTGCCAACCGCCGTTCTCATCCTTGTCGTATCCAGCCAGGAGAACTGTAACCTGCTCGTCACCCCAGCGTCCTACATAGTGGAGCAAGAGTAGCGCATGTCCCGCCAAAAGGCTATGCCTTCGGCCTTGCATCCGGATCAGCCAAGCGGCCTTGACGAGAGCCTATACGGCCGAGGAGATGGAGGCGAGGGCAGGGGAGCATTCCTGCCGGCCAACTGCACGGGCGTGGTTCGCGCCCTCCAGCCGGAGGAGAACTGGAAGAAATGGCCGACGAACTCCTAGGATCAGCGACCCAAGGAGAGGGCCCTGCTCCCAAGGCCAGCGATGAGTACCCCTTGGGCCGCGATCCCCTGGAACTGATGCGCGCCCTCAGGCTGCGCACACGCCTGGTTGTCTACCCCGCCGTCACGGCCCTCATTCCTCTCTCGCACTTCCTTCTGGGGACGCCCTGGATGGCCGCCCTTGTGAGCCACGCGGTGGGAGGCTATCTAGTGGCGACGCTGGGCATTGAGTTCGGCTTCTGGTATGGCTGGAGGCTTCGCAAGGAGGCAGCCTACCCCACAATGCTGGCCGTGGACTTGGGCGCGACCGGCGATTTTGCCTGCGCCTGCGAAAGGGCAGTGCTGATGCTGGCCGAGCTGTTGGGCGCCGAAAAGGTGGCCCTGGCATGGAGAAACCAAGAGGATGGTTCGCTGACCACCGTAACCACACACGGTATTGCTCCCGAGGCAATGGCCGACGCAACGTCCCCATCCTGGTGGCAGCAGAACGTCAATCAGGCGATGGACGGGCACAAGGTCGTCGTCGCCCGGCTGGATAGGGGGCATCCTTGGCAATCTGGCGCTAGCGGCCCTTGTTGGGTGGCCCATGTCCCCCTGCTCTCTTTGGACAAAGTCGTTGGCCTCCTAATCCTGGTCGGCGGACGGAAAGCCTCCGACCTTCGGGACAAGATGCTTCTCTCCCCTATCGGCCTAACCATCGGCCTAGCCCTGGACAACCTTCATCACACCGTGGAGCTCCGCCGCCGCACCGATGAATACGTCGCTACCACCAACCTGACGGGCGACGTCATCTGCAGGATGGACAAGCATGCCCGCTGGACATTCGTCAACGACGCCGCCTGCCAATTCTATGGAAAAACCAGGGAGGAGCTCCTCGATACTGACTCCAGAACCTACACGCATCCTGAGGACCGAGAACTGACTGCCCAGGCCATCCGGCAGTTGAGAGCAGAGAAGAAGCCACTTGGCGGCTTCGTGAACCGCCAGGTCACACCCATGGGAAGCCGGGTAGTGGAATGGAACGGCTACCCGCTCTTCGATGAGGAGAGCCACTACGCTGGAATCCAGATTACCGGCCGCGACATCACCGAGCGCAAGCAGATGGAGCAGGAACTGCGACAGAATGAGGCACGCTTACGCCTAATCGCCGAGAACGCGACAGATGTCATCTGGACCACTGACCTGAAGTTCAGATATACCTACGTCAGCCCATCCGTCACACGTATGCGAGGCTATCCTGTTGACGAGGTAATGGCGGGCACGTTGATTGACACCTTGACCCCCAGATCCCTCGAAATTGCCACGAAAGTCCTTGCCAAAGAGCTGGGCCTAGATCCGAACCGCGTCAACGAACCCTTCGAATCGCGCACGCTGGAGCTCGAACTGAACTGCAAGGATGGGTCCACCATTTGGACCGAGGTCACTGTGACCTTCCTCCGCGACGAGGATGACCGGCCGGTTGGACTCCTCGGGATCTCGCGCGACATCAGCGAGCGCAGGCGGGCGGAAGAGGAGCGGGCGAGACTGCACGCCGAACTGGAGGTGAGGGCCATCACCGACGGCCTCACCGGCCTGTACAATCACGCCCACTTCTACCAGCGCCTGCCCGAGGAAATAGAGCGCGCCAAGCGGTACAGCCAGAGCTTCGCCGTGGTGATGATGGACGTGGATAACTTCAAGCGCTTCAACGACTCCCGCGGCCACCAGGCGGGCGACGAAATGCTGCGCCGGGTTGCCGACAGCATCCGGTCAGGCCTGCGGCGCTCAGACTTGGCCTTCCGCTACGGCGGCGACGAGTTCGCCGCCATACTACCGCACGCCAACTCAGCCAAGGCACGGGCCGTGGTTAGCCGTATCAACAGGTGCATCACCAAGACCCTCCATCAGATAAGCGATGGGGCTACAGATAACCTGGCTCTCAGCGCTGGCATAGCCCACTTCCCCGATGATGGGACAACTGCGGACGACCTGGTGAGAACGGCCGACGCTGCCCTGTACAGCGCCAAGTGGGTGGCACGCGCTCGCCGCGTGATGGTAGAGGCGTATCCCATCGAGTCACTAGCTCCCGCAGCCGAGGCCGCGCCCCGGATGCAGACGGCAACGGCCCACGCCGTGAGCACTGAGAGCGAATCTGTAACCTGTGCGTCGCCCCAGCGTCCTAGATAGTAGAGCGAAAGGCAAGCATGCCGGGCCAACCCCGTGCTGAGACTGGGCCGGTGCGGCCCTTCCCGTTGTGGTGCCAGGGCGATGTTTCCGGAGGTTGATGCGTGCAGGAAGAAGTCGAGGAGCCTCTTCAGCAGCTAGCGAAGATCGCTGTCGAGGGCCCTGCCGCCAACGAGGCCCTTGTCCAGGCGACCAGCATTATCCGCCAGGCCACCGACGCCGCGGAGGCGATGTTGGTCTATGCCGAGGATAAAGAGTTCCTCACCTGCAACAATACCGGGGCTGGCCCCGAGACGCACTTCACCCTGGGCGCTCTCACCACAATCCAGCGCCAGCTGGCCCAGGCCGCCGGGCCGGTGGCCTTCAACCTGATCGGCCAGCGGGTGGAGGACTTCACCAGCGCCCTCAGCCACGATCAGCGCGAGTTCCTGGCCCTCCCGATACCGACCTCTGAGAGCGCGGCCGAGATGTGCATTCTGCGGGGAGTCTGGGAGCACAACGCCCGCGCCCGCATCCTGCGCTTTGCGGGATCGGCTACACCCTCCCTCGCCATCATCCTGGAGCGGTTACTCAACGCCGACCGCGGCCGCCGCCTGGCGGAGCAACTCCACACCCTGGCCAACGCCGCCCAGGTGCTCACCGAATCCGAGGATGTGGGGGCGGCCCTCACAGAGCTGGCCACCGCCATCGCCGCGGCGACCGGCTCCGAGTACAGAGTGAACATCGATCTGTACGACCCCACTACCGGCCGCTTCGTCGCCCGCGCCATGACCCGCGACCGCCATGGCAGCGGGAGCCTGGGTCAGGCGTGGGGGGCTACCTTGAACCCGGACCAACCGGACCCCTGGAACGTGCAAGTCATGCAGGCTCTGAGACCCGTGCTCAGGCCCGACATGCAAAACGATCCAATTTATCCAGAACACGTGAGGAAGTTCTTCAGTCGGGCGCTCCTACGGTCGTCGGCGGATTTCCCTCTGCTGTTTCAGGGCGAGTTCCTGGGAGTAATGGCCTTCGTCTGTTTCAAGCCCCACACCTTCGCTCCCGAGGAGGTCGCCTTCCTCCAGGGCTTCGTCAGCCAGGTGGCCGTGGCTCTCAAGGCGCTCCAGATGCATGAGGAAGTGGAGCGGTATGCCCAAGAGATCAAGAGGTCCGCCGACCAGTACATCGCCACTACCAACCTCACCGGCGACGTCATCTGCAAAATGGACAAGCGTGGCATGTGGACGTTCCTCAACGACGCCGCCTGCCAGTTCTATGGGAAACCCAGGGAGGAGCTCCTCGGCACCGACTCCCGGACCTTCCTCGATCCCGACGATGTGGAGCCGACCGCCCAGGCCATCCGGCAGATGATAAAAGACAAGAAACCGGTCAGCGGCTTTGTGAACCGCCACGTGACACCCACGGGGATCAGGGTAGTCGAGTGGAACGGCTATCCCCTCTTCGATGAGGAGAAGCAGTACGCCGGTATCCAGATTACCGGTCGCGACATCACCGAGCGCAAGCAGATGGAGGAGGAGCGAGAGCGACTCCACGCCGAACTGGAGGTCAGGGCCCTCACCGACAGCCTCACCGGCCTCTACAACCACGCGCACTTCTTCCAGCGCCTGGCCGAGGAGATAGAGCGTTCCAAGCGGTACGACCATGGCTTCGCCGTGCTCATGATGGACGTGGACAACTTCAAGCGCTTCAACGACTCCCGCGGTCACCAGGCTGGCGACGAGGTGCTCTATTTCATCGCCGAATCCGTCCGTTCGGCAATGCGACGATCGGACCTCGCCTTCCGCTACGGCGGCGACGAGTTCGCGGCGATATTGCCTCACGCGGACCCAGCTAAGGCCCGCGCTGCGGTCGGCAGCATCAACCGGCGCATCACCAAGCGGCTCAACCACCTCGACGATGGGGCTGCACCTCGGCTGAGTCTCAGTGCTGGCGTGGCCTGCTTCCCCCATGACGGAAGCACCGCCGACGAACTGGTGAAACGAGCCGACACTGACCTCTACAGCGCCAAGTGGGCCGGACGCGCCCACGAAGCGATGGTGCAGGCGTACGCCATCGAGCAACTGACCCCGCCGGCCGACCTGCTGCGCGAGATCGAGGCTGGCGGGCTCTCCACCGCGGTTGGCGCCGTGGCAACCACCCTCCGTGAGCTCGGTGTGCCTGACATTCTTGCCGAGTTGAACCTGCACATCATTGCCGACCTCGGGGCTCTGGCCGAGATTAGAGACCCGTCCGCGCGTGGGCACCAGGAACGCACCAGCGACCGGGCGGCGGCCCTCGCCGCGCAAATGGGACTTCCGCCCGAACAGGTGCGACTCACCCGGTTTGCGGGCCTGCTGCACGACCTTGGCAAGGCTGGCATCAGTAGGCAGATCCTCAACAAGCCCGGCAAGCTGACCGAAGAAGAGTTCGCCAGGATCAAAGAGCACCCCCTAATGGGGAGCGTGATGATCCTGTCGGAGATAGAGACTCTCCAGCGGTTGGTGCCTGTAATCCGCCACCACCACGAGCGCTTCGATGGCAACGGCTATCCCGACAGACTGGCCGGCCAGGACATCCCGCTGGCGGCACGCATTCTGGCCGTGGTGGATGCATTTGACGCCATGACCCACCAACGCCCGTACCGCAACCCGATGAGTCTCGGGGAAGCCAGAGCCGAACTGGAACGCTGTGCTGGCACCCAGTTCGACCCGATGGTCGTGGAAGCATACCAAACGCTCTTGAGTATGGAAGACGAGGGACTGACTGCGCCCTCACTGGCAGCCGATCGACGCGGGTTCCCGACCGCTGTGCAGTGATTTCGGTCCGTGGCTCAAATACGATCGACAGCGCTTTCGAGCTGTTGGGGACGCCTTCGGCGCCGCGACCGAGCCTGTAACCGTTGCGTTGCTCCGGCGTCCTACATAGTGGAGAAAGAGGCAGACGCGAGACCAGACCCCCTGCTGAGGTTGGTACCCGGGCTCATAAGGAGATCGGCTTGGGAGGACACCTCGCGGGCCAGCGCGGCGCTCGTTCCGGCTGCGGTACCAGGACGATGTTTCCGGAGGTTGACACGTGCGACGAGAGGTCGAAGTCCTTCAGCAGCTAGCCAGGATCGCTGTCGAGGGCCCTGCCGCTAAGGAGACCCTTGCCCAGGCAGCCACCATCATCCGCCAGGCCACCGGCGCGGCTGAGGCGATGGTGGTCTATGCCGAGGATAAAGAGTTCCTCGCCTGCAGCGACACCGCGGGCACCCCCGAGACCCAGTTCACCCTGGCTGCTCTCACCACAATCCAGCACCACGTGGCGCAGGCCGGCGGGCTGGTGGCCTTCAACCTGGCCGGCCACCGCGTGGAGGGCTTCACCAGCGCCCCAGACGGCGACCGGTGTCAGTTCCTCGCCCTCCGCATCCCTACCTCCGAGAGCCCATCCGAGATGTGCATCCTCCGCGGCGCCTGGAACCGCAAGGACCGCGCTCGCATCTCACGCTTCATGGAATCGGCAACGCCCGCCCTCACCATCATCCTGGAGCGGTTCCTCAACGCCGACCGCGGCCGCCGCCTCGCCCAGCAACTCCAGACCCTCGCCAACGCCGCCCAGGTGCTCACCCAATCCGAGGATGTGAAGGCGGCCCTAAGAGACCTGGCCACCGCTGTCTCTGCGGCCACCGGCTCCGACTACATAGTATGCATCGACATGTACGACGCCACCACCCGCCGCTTCTTCCTCCGCATCCTGAGCGAACAGCGCCACACCACCGGTATCTGGGACCAGGTCTGGGCGGCCAGTCTCAACCCCGACCGACCCGACCCCTGGAACGTGGAAGTCATGCGAACCCGGCAGCCCAGACTCTCACCCGACATGCAGAACGACCCTACCTATCCAGAAGACGTGAGGAAATACTTCGCGCGCGTCCTTGTCAGGTCGGCGGCGGACTTCCCTCTGCTCTTTCAGGACGAGTTCCTGGGAGCCATGAGCTTCGTATCCTTCAAGCCCCACACCTTCCCCCCCGAGGAGGTCGCCTTCCTCCAGGGCTTCGTCAGCCAGGTGGCCGTGGCTCTCAAGGCGCTCCAGATGCATGAGGAAGTGGAGCGGTATGCCCAAGAGATCAAAAGGTCCGCCGATCACTACATCGCTACCACCAACCTGACCGGCGACATCATCGCCAGGCTGGACGCACATGGCAAGTGGACCTTCCTCAACGACGCCGCCTGCCAGTTCTATGGCAAGCCCAGAGAGGAGCTCCTAGGCGCCGACTCCCGAGCCTATGTGCATCCGGAGGATGCGGAGTCGACCGCCCAGTCCATCCGGGACGCCAGAACAAGGAAGGTTCTGACAACGGGGTTTGTCAACCGCTGTATCACACCCAAGGGCATCAGGGCAGTCGAGTGGAATGGCTATGCCCTCTTCGATGAGGACGGTCGCTACGCCGGCATCCAGATCACCGGCCGCGACATCACCGAGCGCAGGCAGATGGAGGCGGACCGGGAGAGACTGCACGCCGAGCTGGAGGTGAGGGCCACCACCGACAGCCTCAGCGGCCTCTACAACCACGCCCAATTCTTCCAGCGCCTGGCCGAGGAGACAGAACGCTCCAAGCGCTACCATCGTGGCTTCGCCGTGGTGATGATGGACGTTGACAACTTCAAGCTCTACAACGACTCCCGCGGCCACCAGGCGGGTGACGAAGTGCTCCGCTTCATTGCTGGCTCCATCCAGTCCACGATGCGGGGTTCCGACCTCGCCTTCCGCTACGGCGGCGACGAGTTCGCCGTGATATTGCTCCACGCCGACGCAGCAAAGGCGCAGGCCGTGGTGAACCGCATCAACAGACGTATCGCCAAGACGCTCAACCGAATGGACGACGGGGCTACGGCCCCCCTGGCTCTGAGTGCCGGCGTCGCTTGCTTCCCCGATGACGGAAAGACCGCCGACGACCTCGTGCGCGTGGCCGACGCTGCCCTCTACAGCGCCAAGTGGGCCGCGCGCGCCCGCGACGTGGCCCGCCAGGAGCACGCTATTGAGTCCGCGGGCCCCTCACCGAAGACTAAGGAGCCAGCGAAGATGCCTCCGGCCATGATCAACTCCCTGATGGCTGCCCTCCGTAGACTTGGGGTGCCCGACGGTCTCGCCGACCTGAACCTGCGCACTATGGCCGCCTTGGGGACGCTAGCCGAGATCAGGGATCCGTATGTCCGTGGACACCAGAAACGCACCAGCGAGTGGGCGGCGTCCCTAGCCGAGGAACTGGGTCTCCCGTCCGACCGGGTTCGAGCCACCAAGATGGCCGGCCTGCTACACGACCTCGGCAAGGTCGGCACCAGTCGCCGAATCCTCAACAAGCCCGGCAAGCTAACCGAAGAGGAGTTCGCCAAGGTCAAAGAGCACCCCCCACTGGGGAGCATCATGATGATGGCCGAGATCGAGACCCTCCAGCAGTTGGTGCCCCTAATTCGCCACCACCACGAGCGCTTCGACGGCAAAGGCTACCCCGACGGCCTCGCCGGCGAAGACATCCCGCTGGAGGCGCGCATCCTGGCCGTTGTGGATGCCTTTGACGCTATGACCCACGAGCGCGCTTACCGCCAGGCGTTGGGCGTCGACGAGGCAGTGGCTGAACTGAAGCGCGGCGCCGGTGACCAGTTTGACCCGGCGGTGGTACAGGCATTCCTCGCCGTGGCCAAGAGGCTAGCCGAAGAACCCGCGCCTCCCGCCGAAGCACCAGAGGAAACCAGGCTACTGACGCTCGTCCAGTAACGTCGGCCCCGCCTGTTGGGCGCCTCGCAGACGGAATTCGATCTGAACGGACGACGCCTGCAGATCGAACCTGCGCCTACTACGTCTTCAGTACCGATGGAGATCTTCGCCTCTGACCGTTGCCGCCTGCTGGCCCTCGTCGACCGGGCGACGGCGGCAGACTGCCAGACCCTCGCCGGGCTCTATGACCGGTGCGCCGCGTTTGTCTATCGGCGCGCTCGCGGTCGGAACGGCTATCCGAAGTTGTGCGCCGCCGGCGCCATCGCCGCGTCAGCCCGTAGCGGCCTGACCGACCGAGCCAGCACGTTCACCGTCCCGTCCCGGCGCTGCAGCTCCCCACGCACAACCACGAACGGCTCGGTGCGCACCAGCGAGCGCTCCCGTTCGTAGAGGTCCGGCTTCACCACCACGTTCACCAGACCAAACTCGTCCTCCAGCACCAGGAAGACAAACCCCTTAGCCGTCCCCGGCCGCTGGCGGCAGATTACGAGGCCCGCTACCTCCACCGCTGCGCCGTCGGGCAGCGACTCCAGCATCCGGCTGGCGACAATGCCCTCGTGGAGCTGCGCTCGCAAGAAGGCCAGCGGGTGGCGACCCGGCGAGAGGCCGAGCACGGCGTAATCGGCGGCCATGCGGTCCCAGTCCGTCATGGCGGGCAACTCCACCATGTCCTGCTCCGTGGGCAGGGGCAGGGCGAGCTGCCGTTCGACGGCGTTGCGGCCATCGGAGCGATAGAGCAGCCCTAGCTGCCACAGAAGCTCCCGCCGCTCCAGGCCTGCCCTGAGCGCAGTCGAAGGGCCGAAGCCGTCGAAGGCGCCGCAAGCGATGAGGTTCTCGATACCCTCCCGCTTGAGGCGCGTCCGCTCCACGAAATCGAACAGCGAGCGGTAGGGGCCGCCCCGCTTTCGCTCCTCTTCCACCTCTCGCGCCGTCGCCTCGCTCAGGCCCAGCACATAGCGCAGGCCCACCCGCACGGCGCCCCACCCGGGCGGCCTAAAGGCCGCCCCTACAGGCGAGGAGGGTGTAGCGGCGACCTTCAGATCGCCAGGGGAGAGGAGGCCTTCTTCCGGCAGCGGTTCGACAGTACAGCTCGCCCCGCTGCGGTTGATGTCCGGCGGCAGCACCTCCACCCCATGACGCCTGCCGTCGTTGACCAACACATGCGGCCCGTAGAAGCCCATGGGCTGAGCGTTGAACAGAGCGCAGAGGAATTCGACGGGGTGGTACGTCCGCAGCCAGGCTGTCTGGTAGGCCAGGAGCCCGAAGGCGGCGGCGTGGGCCTTGGGGAAGCCGAACTCGGCGAAGCCGCCGATCTTACGGAACACCGTCTCCGCCACCTCATTCGATACACCGTTGCCCAGACAGCCCTCGATGAACTGCTCCTTGAGCCTGGCGATGGCCTCCTGCGAGCGCTTGCGGCTCATGGCCCGCCGCAGGCTCTCGGCCTGGCCGGCACTGAAGCCCGCCAGGGCCATCGCCACCTGCAACACCTGCTCCTGGAAGAGGATCACCCCCAGCGTCTCCGCCAGCACCGGCTCCAGCGAGGGGTGGTCGTAGGTCACGGGCTCCTTCCCCATGCGACGCCGGATGTAGGGGTTGACGGCGCCGCCCACGATGGGCCCCGGCCGGATGATGGCCACCTCCACCGTCAGGTCCTCCAGCGAACGCGGCCGCACCCGCGGCAGGGTCTGCATCTGGGCCCGCGACTCGATCTGGAAGACGCCCATGGTATCGGCCCGGCAGATGGCGTCGTACACCCGCTCGTCCCGAAAGTCGATGCGTGACAGGTCGATGCGCTTGCCCCTGTGCTCCTCGACGAGCTCCAGGCACTCGTCCACCGCCGAGAGCATCCCTAGCGCCAGGAAGTCGATCTTCACCATGCGGGCGTCGTCCACCGAGTCCTTGTCCCACTGGATGAGGACGCGCCCCTCCATAGCCGACTGCTCCAGCGGCACCATCTCCACCAGCGGCTTCGACGAAATGACCATGCCGCCCACGTGCTGCGAGATGTGGCGAGGGAAGCGGGCGATCTGCTCCACCAGCTCCGCCAGATGGTACCAGAGGGGAGTGCTGAGCTTGTCGCGATAGTGGGGCAGGCGGACCATCTCTTCCCGGATCTCCTTCCCGGAAGCACCACGGCAACACCCGCCCTCGCTCACCTTGGCCAGCCGGTCCAACTCGGCGGGCGGCAGGCCCAGGGCCTTGCCCACCTCCCGTACGGCGCTGCGTAGGCGATAGGTGGGGAACGTGGCCACCAGGCCCACGTGCTCGTGGCCGAAGTGCTCGTAGACCCGCAGGATCAGCTTCTCGCGGATGTCGCGGGGGAAGTCTAAGTCGATGTCCGGCACCGAGGCCATCTCCTCATTGAGGAAGCGGCCCAGGAACAGGCCATTCTCGATGGGGTCGATGTGCGACAGGCCAATGAGGTAGCAGATGAGCGAGCCCACGGACGACCCGCGCCCCCGGCCGGGAGGGGCCAGGGCGGGCCGGCCTCTGACCTCCTCCGCGATCTGGTAGGCGAGCTGGAGGATCTCCTGATGGATAAGGAAGAAGCCGGCCAGCCCGTGCTGCTCGACCAACCGGAGCTCCTCCTCCAGCCGGCCGCGCACCTGTGGGGTGATGCGGCGGTAGCGGTCCTCCGCCTCGCGATAGCAGAGCTTGCGCAGGTAGGAGTCCGGCGTCTCGCCCTGGGGTACGGGGTAGTCGGGGAAGCGGTACTCCAGGTCGCGGGTCAGGTCGAAGCCCTGCCCTGAGCCTGCCGAAGGGGTGCAGCGCTCGGCGATGCGCACGGTGTTGGCGATGGCCTGTGGGTAATCGCGAAACAGCTCCACCATCTCCGCGGGCGTCTTCAGATAGTACTCCGAGTTCTCGCGGCGCAGGCGGTGGGAGGCATCCAGGGTCGTGCGGTTCTTGATGGCCACTAGCACATCCTGGAGGCGGTGGCGCTCCCGCACGTGGTAGTGGACGTTGCCCGTGGCGACGACGCCCACTCCCAGGTGCTCGGCCAGGTCGGTCAGGGCGCGGTTGCGGCGGGCATCGCCGTAGACCAGGTTGTTCTGGAGCTCGATGAAGAAGTTGCCCGACCCGAACCATTGGACGTAGCGCCGGGCTGCCTCCTCCGCCTCCCGGTAGCGGCCTTCGGCCATCAGCGACGGCACCTCGCCCCGCCGGCAGCCGGAGAGGGCGATGAGCCCCTCTGTATGGTTAGCCAGCACCTCCGGCTCGACGCAGGGCTTGCCCCGCTCGTGCTCCAGATGGGCGTGAGTAAGAAGACGGCAGAGGTTGGCGTAGCCGCGCTGCGTCTCGCAGAGGAGGGTCAGATGGTGAGTCGATGCCCCAGCCTGAAGGCTGGGGTCAGTACTGTCCCAAGCCAGCGTGACCTCAGCGCCGGTGATGGGGCGCAGGCCCCAGGCGCGGGCGCACTGGGCGAACTCCATCGCCCCGTGCAGGCCGTCGTGGTCAGTGAGGGCGAGAGCCTCGTACCCCAGCTCCCGCGCCCGCAGCACCAGCTCCTCGATGTGCGAGGCGCCATCGAGGAACGAGAAGTTGGAGTGGGCGTGGAGCTCAGCGTAGGGGACACTGACGCCTGCCCCTACTCCTATCGCCCCGTATTTCTTCATCGACAAGCCCGCTCCGCCGGAGCTATACTTGGATGACCGCCAGGAAACGGGGGTGTTGCCTGATGACGCGAATCATGGCCTTGTCGCTTCTGCTCCTCCTCGTGACCATCGCTTGCCAAGCCACCCGCGACCGGGAAGACCTCTCCGGCCTGACTGCGGATGACGTCTTCGCTCGGCTGGAGGAGGCGTTGACCCGCGAGGGCGCTGTCTTCCACGCCACGATGAAGGTGGCTGTCGCCGATGGCGAGGCCCAGTCCTTTGGCACCAACGAGGCGTGGCTGGACATGGAGCGTGGGGTGGGCCGCGGGGAATGGCCGAAGGACCCCTCGTGGAGTGCCGACGTCACCGAGCGAGTCACCATCATCATCAGAGAGGACGTGCTCTACCTCAGCGATGGGTACGAGGCGTGGAGCAGCAAGGCTGAACAGTGCCCCGGCGTCAAGAGCGCCGTGCTCGCAAACCTCGTCTTCTACTGCGAGGAGATTCCTCAAGCTAGCCCTCCGCAGGTTGATGCCGAGGCCGAGTACGAGGGCACCGCCGCCGTCGCTCTCGTGTACCAGGAGAGCGCGAATGGGAGCGGGCAAGAAGGGGGCAATGAGACGATAACTAGCTTCTACATCGATCGAGAGACGTTCCTCCCTCTCGCCTGGATCACAGAATTCGGGGCCCCGGGAAGCGATCGGGGAGGTAAGATCATCACGCGCTACGATTATGAATTCGTGCCGGTGGATTCTCTCCCACCTGACTTCTTCGACCCATCTTCCATCGGCTACGTGAAGGAGGACCCCGAAGCACCCCTGGACGACCCCAATCTGGGTGTCACCGTCTACTGGCTCGGGCGCGAGTTCAGCCCGGGCGGCGGCCTGCCGCCTCTTGCCCTCTCCCGGACTCTCGGCGTGCGACCCCCCGGAGGAGGCCCTGGCGACAGGGCTATGCTCGAATACCAGCCCACCGCGGGCGGGCCCACCGTCATACTCCAGTTGTGGCGCCTTGAGGACTGGGAGCAGTTTCTGGAGACGTCTCTTGGTCAGCTCTGGTGGGACTCCCCTTGCGTGCAGGGCAAGGAGCTGCAGCTTGACGCGGGACGGGCCGTGATCTTCATGGGCTATGAGCCGGAGCACGAGCTGCCACTGGCGGAGCCCGTCCCCATCGAGCCAGGGGAGGAACCTTCTCCAACCCCGACTCGCCGGCCGTCGCCTACACCGGCTGTGATCGAGTGCCCCGTCGCACAAGACTTCGACCGCTTTCTGGCCCACGTCTACCTGGGGGACACAGTAGTAGCGGTCAATGCGCCCCTGTGCCTCTCCTGCGTCGGTAGGACCATTGGTTCTGATCAACCCGATCCGTACGACTCCCTGGAAGGTATGGATGCGATAGCTAAGGGGCTCATACCGAGAGCGGCCCGCTAGTACGCCTGCCTCGCCCATCGCCCGCTCAGCAGATCCTGATACACCGTTATCAGCCGCCCATCCTCCAGCAGCGCGCTGAAGTACACCCGGCTCACCGGCCGCTCCCGCCACCACTCGTCGTCGATGCGCCAGGTCTCCAATACCGCCTCGACGGCGCAACGCTGGCCCGAAACGTAAACGGCGGTAGGCCGGCCCTGGCCGTCGGCCTCCACCCGCAGTGGCCGTGGGCGGTTCAGGGGCCTGCCCTGAGTTATATCGAAGGGTCGAACTCGATGAATACCGCTCGCCGCTCGGGGATGCGCGACCATGGCTCCACCTCCACTACCCTTCCGATGGGCGCCCGCCCCTGCTGGGCGCGGAGCTGCCGCGCCGCCTCCTCCACCTGACGCCACAGCTTGCCCTTGCCCTCGAACATGGCGGTCTGCTTGCCGGACTCGCCACTCAGGCCCACCAGCTCCACCTCCAGTTCCACCACCGGACGCTCCGGCGGTCTACGGGCGATGGCGTTCTTGACGACGAACCAGGCGTCGCGGGGGTCAGCCAGCGCTTCCCGGAAGGGTACCGCTAGCTCCCACGTCCCACCGTCGTCCGGGGCCGCCCGCACCACCGCCTTGCGGACCCACCGGTTCCTCCGGTCAGAGCTGGCATAAGCGGCGTAGACCAGCTGCTCGACGCCTGCCAGGATCGCCTCCAGGGTAACAGCCGCCGCCGGAAGCTGGAGCCGCCGGAGGATGGTCTCCTCCTTGATCCGCGGCACTAGCGGCTCGTGGTCGATGCCCTGGGCCAGCTCCCAGCAGCGCCTGCCCTCCAGCCCGAACTGCGCCTGTACCGCCCCCAGCGGCAGCCGGGCGATGTCGCCCATCGTGTGCAGGCCCAGCAGGCCGAGCCGCCAGCGCATCGCCTCATCGGCAGACAGGTGGTCGACGGGCAACGGCGCCAGGAAGGCCGCCTCCTGTCCCAGCGGCACGATCTTCGCCAGGCCGGGCCGCGTCGTCTCGGCCGCCACCCGCGCCGCGAACTTGCCGCCGGCGAGGCCGACAGCGGCCGTGAAGCCAAGCTGTCGATGCAGGGAGGCGATAAGGCCATCGGCGAAGGGCCCCGGCTCCGCCGCAAGGCCGTCCAGCGAGAGGAAGGCGGTGCCCAGAGCTTGTCCTGAGCCCGCCGAAGGAGCCTGTCCTGAGCTTGTCGAAGGATGGCCTGCCTCCACCACCGGGCTGTAGCCCTCGAGGAAATCCAGTACCTCATCGAAGCACCGCTGGTAGTGGGGAATGTCCGGCGCCAGCACCACCGCCCGGTGGCAGAGGCCGATGGCCTCCGACATGCGCATGCCCCGCTGGACGCCCGAGGCCTCGGCGCCCAGGGAGCAGTCGAAGACGGTGGCGTCGCCGATGAGGATGAGGCGAGTGGCCACGTCGTTTCGGCGCCGCCGCTCGACATCGATGGCAAATCGGGGGACGTACACGCAGACGGTGAACATGAGGTGGCCCTCATTCCCCATTGTGTAGAACATTCATTCTATTGTCAAGTGGGGTACGGCTCGCTGGCAAACCGAAGAGGGCGTGCGCTTCGTAGGAGCAGGTAGGAAGGAGAGCTGCGCGATGGCCCCTCGGACCTCGATGATGATTGCCGCCGCCCTGATGCTGGGAGGCCTACTGGCTCTCTCCGCCTGCGGCGGCACGTCTTCCCCGAGCGGTCCCTCGGCCACTTCCTCCACCTCGGCCACTCCCCCACCCACTCCGACCCCTGCATCCGTGCCGACCGTGACCCTCGACGACAATGGGTACACGATCCAGCTAAACGTGGGGGAGCGCTTCCTTCTGGACCTTGCTGAGAGCTTCGACTGGACGGTCCAGGTGGCCGACCAGTCGGTCCTGAGCCGGCTCGTGAACGTCGCCGTGATTCGCGGCGCCCAGGGCCTCTACGAGGCGAAGAAACCCGGCTCGACTGAGCTGACCGCAACCGGCGACCCGCCGTGCCGCAAGGCGCAGCCTCCCTGCGCTGCGCCGTCCATCGTGTTCAGAATCACCGTCGTGGTCGCTGGCTAGCGGGTCAGCAACCGGAGGCGATGACCGGGAGCTGGCCTAGGGGGCTTTGGCGTACACCGCGATGAGCTGGGCGTAGGCCCGCGCCCCCTCCTCCTGGAGGTGCAACCCGTCCCAGAAGAACTCGGGCCGGTCGATGCTGACGGCGTGCCAGTCGACGAGCACGGCGTTGGGGTAGCGGCTCACTCCCGCGGCCAGGACGGCGTTGTTCGGGCCCTCCCAGTCGCGGGGCGCCTTCAGGTTCACGAAAACGACCCGGCGCGCGCCCCCGAGCAGCCCCATCATCTCGTCGAACTGACCGGTGCTAAACGGGCTGTTGTTGCCGATGTGGATGATCACGACCCCGCCGAGCTGGCCGGCCTCGCGGCGCGCCCGCAGGATGTCGATTGCCGCCGCGACCGGGCGGCCGACCTCCGCATCGATCTCGATGCTGCCGATGGCTTCCTCGAGGTCTCCGGCGGCGGCAAGCATCACCGAATCGCCAATGGCCGTGACCTGCAGCGCAGGCACATCGGCTGCGGTGCCCGCCGGAGCCGGCTCCGGCTGAGATTCCGCTACGGCGGGCCCAGCAGGAGGCGGCGGCAGTGGTTGACCGGGGCCGACAGCGTCCTGCACCACCGTGTCGTCGGCCGGTGCCGCGCCGGCGGCAACCACGGCCTCGGGCGGAGGCTCAGGTATTGGCGACGGGTGGGCGGAAGGGACTTCGTCGGTCTGGGCCTCGGCGACGACGGCGACGACGGGCGGCTGCACCTCGACGGTGGCCTTGGGTTTCTCCGGCGCCAGGCTGGCGGCCACGGCCTCCAGAGGACGCAAGGCCGCGCCGGTGGTGGCGAGAGGCGCGCCCAAGTCGCCGTCGCGATACGGCTGACTGGCCGTCAGCTGTCGAGGGGATATGCGAACCTGCGCGGCGAGACCGCTGCCGAGCACGCCACGCGAGCCGGGCCAAGCCGCCAGGAGGGCGGCGGCCATAATGGCGCCCAGCACTAGGCCGTGGAGATAGTGCCTCCGCTGTGTAATCCCGGGGCCGGCCTGGGTCGTCCTCTTGCTTTGGCTATTTCGGCCCCGCAGGCGGCTCTCGCTCGCTCCGCCAGCGACAGGCCCTCCTCTTGTAATGCCTGCTCGTCGTCCAGAAGGCGCCCCGCCGCGCGCCACGATCCTACCGGTAGTCGCCAGTCCCTGCCCTCCTATTGACCGACGTGCTGCCACAGCCGGGAGTCTGTGCTATTTTACACGATCGGTCAACCTTCATCGTCGGGGGATCCGGCAGCCTCCAGCGGTTTCCCCCGGAGCGCGGCTGCCGCAACGGACCTTGCGAGGCACGTGCCCGCGGGGGTTGGCGAAGACCGCGCCAGCAGGACCCGGCCTTCGCACGGTCTGGCGGCGTTGGCCTAGGGGGCGTTGACGTACGAAGCGATCAGGTCGGCGTAGAACTGCGCACCTTCCGGCCGGAGATGGATCCCGTCGTCCCAGAAGAAGTCGGGGCGATCCACGCTGGCGGCGTGCCAGTCGACGAGCACCGCGTTGGGGTAGCGGGTCACTCCCTCGGCCAGCACGTCGTTGTTCGGGCCTTCCCAGTCGCGCGGAACCTTCAGGTTCACGAACACGACCCTGCGGACATCCGCCAGCACCCCCATCATATCGTCGAACTGACCCTTCGTGAACGTCCCGTTGTTGCCCATGTGGACGACCACCACATCGCCGAGCCGGCCGGCGTCGCGCAGTGAGCGCAGGATCTCAATGGCGACCGAGACCTGGCGGCCGACCGCCGCGTCGACCTCGATGTTGCCGATGGTCGGCGCTAGAACGCTGGCAGCGCCCAGCATCACCGAATCGCCCATGGCAGTAACCCAGATTGTGGGCGCCTCCGGCGGCGCAGACGTGGGAGGCGGTTCCGGCGGAGATTCCGGCGGCGTGGGCTCCGGCGTCGCCGATTCCTGGCCGGCGTCCGCCGGCGGTGGCGTGTCCAACGCTGGTATCTCCGGCGATGGGGTGCTTGGCGGCGGCGTCTCGGTCACGGGTTCGGCTGCTGGGCTGACGTCTGGCTCCGGCGTGGGCTCGGCCGCCGCGTCTGTCGGTGGTGGCGCCGGTTCCGTCGTGGGCTCGGCCGCCGGGGCGTCCGCCGACGGCGGCGGTTCGCTGGTGGCTTCCGCCGTCGGAGTGGCCGGCGGGAGCAGAGTCGGCTCGATCGTAGGTTGGGGTGACTGCGGGGCCCCCACCACCACCCGGATCTTCGCGATTGCCGTGCCTGCTGTCAGGCCACTACCCACGGCCGGGCCGGTCGACGTCGCTGCAGGAGACGGAGCGTCAGAGACCACCATGTGGATTGCGCCCACAGACAGGTAGGAGGGCGGGGCCGGCCGTTGGGCGCCCACCACAGACAGGCCAACCACCGCAAACGATACCAGGACAGCGGCGGTGGCACCGGCCCACTGGCACCGCACCCGCCAGCCCAAGCTCCCTTGCGCCTCGCGCAACGCCTTCCAGGCCCGTCGCAGTACACCAGTCCGGATCGGCATCTCCACGAGGCGGTAGGAGATCTCGGCGACGACAAGAGTGATCGCCAGCCGCAGGGCCAGCAGGGGCAACCCGTCGATGGGGACGTCAAGCTGGGGCCGCGTCACCATGAAGACGGGCCAGTGCCAGAGGTAGACCCCGTACGACCGCAGCCCCAGCCAGCGCAATGGCTGCCGGTCCAGGACCCTCCCCAAGTGCGCGTGCGGGTGTACGGTGACGGCGATCAGCACAGCGCTGGTGAGCGCGACCAGAGCGAAGCCGCCCCTGTACAGGAGCGGCTGGAATCCGTCCAAACGGACGAAGAAGTAGGCGAGCCCGCCGAGCGCGGCGAGACCGACCACGTCCAGGAGTATTACTCGGGCGCGGCTCGCCCAGCGCCCGAGCCGACCCGGCGCCCACAGGAAGGCGAGGGCCGCCCCGGCGAGGAGCCCGACACCCCTGGTATCCGTCCCGTAGTAGACCCGCGAAGGATCACCCTCGGGCCGGTACTGGAGTGCCATTAGGACCGTCGATGCCAGCGCCCCGGCAAGCACCGCCATCAACACATAGCGGGGTCGCCAGAGCCACATCAGGAAGGCAAAGATTGGCGGCCACAAGATGTAGAACTGCTCCTCGACCGCCAGTGACCACAGGTGGCGGAACAAGGAAGGCCGGCCCATGATCTCGAAGTAGGACTTGTGGCTGAACACCAGGTACCAGTTAGTCACGTACCCCATGGCCGCGGCCGCGTCGCTCCGCAGGCCCGCGACCTCGTCGGGCAGCAACGCAATGGCCAGCCCCAGCGTGACCCCAATCAGCAGGAAGAGGGCGGGCAACAGCCGCCGCGCCCGCCGGAGCCAGAACGCCGGCAGATCGATGCGCCCCCGCTGCCGCCACTCGGCCAGCAGGAGCGACGTTATCAGGTAGCCGCTGATAACGAAGAAGACGTCGACGCCGAGGAACCCGCCCGCCATCCAGGGTAGCTGGGAGTGGTAGAGGAGAACGGCCAGGACGGCCAGCGCCCGCAGCCCATCGACGCCAGGCAGATAGGGCAACCCCTGCCTGACCGGCTTCCCGCCCGGGGAGTCCCCGGGGTGGGCGCCCGCCTTAGAGCCGCCCGATGCCGGCCCGCTCCGCCGGAACAGCGCCGCTCGCAGCGCTGTCGGCAGGCGGATTGCCACCAGCACTACTCTCTCAACCGCTGGCGGTCGAGTCAACTTGCCAGCCCCAAAACGACTAACAGGACAGTCTCAAACGTGCTAAGACCGCCCCGCGCATGCTCTCGCAAAACCAGGATGTTCTTCGCAGATCGCCAGTCTCGTCCCGACGATTATACACCAGCGCCCAGCGCTCTCAAAGAGGCTGGGAGTCAAGACCTCCCCATTGTGGACCGATCATCATTGGCCGGTGTAGCTCCCGATCGACTCGTCAATGAAATCGGCGAAAAGGGGGCCGATGGTCTGGTTCGCGTGGGCGTTGGGGTGGGCATCGTATTCGCTCGTCTGATAGTCATCCCGCAGCATGTTGGTGGACGGGTCGGCCAGCCGGTCGAAGAGGTCGAAGGTGAACACGTTGGGATGGCCCGGTGTGAGACAGGCGGACATGCCGCCTGGGCCATAGTCCGCAGCCTCCCAGGAAGTTGTTTCTCAGCCATTACCCTCGCGCTCACCACAGGCGCCTGGTATGCCAGGAGGCGATGGCTGGCGTAGGGCACCCCCGCGCCCTATGGGTAGCCGAAGCCAACGCGGTTTCGGCAAGTAAACGCTTTGCAGGCTCTTCTCGCCGCCGACAACAACTTCCACAAAACACCCATAACCCCTTGACAATTCTCCTCGGATATGCAAAACTCGTGTTGCCTCCTACCGGCCAGGAGACGCTGACTCAGGAGAGGGTAGGTGCGGTCCTTTCCGTCCAGAGCGCAGCCGGACACCCGGCGAGGCGATTTTGCCGTGGTTCCTTCTGTGTTCTCCACGAAAGTCGCGTTGGCCCCATAGCGCCACAGCCTAACGCGGCGACGTCTGTACCTGTTGCCTCCCCTTGCATCATAGAGATGATGCCCGTCCCTGACGGGCTAAAGGGGGTGCGGACATGAAGAAGTTCCTCGTGCTCGGCATTTTGGCGGTGGTGGCCGGCCTGGTTGCCCTTGGCAGCGCGCCGGCGCAGGCGATTCTGTTTCCGCCGCCGACACCTGTCGGCGGTTCCGGCATCGTATACATGTCGCTCGATCTCAATGTGTTCGACTTCACGTTCGGTCAGGGCCACTGCAACTTCTATTTGAAGGTGAACGTGTACCGCATGCCCCTGGACACGGTAGTCATTGATACGGACTCGCGCGACTCCGACAGTTACATCATCACTGGCTTCTCGGACCAGGGTTCGGTCTCAGGGTGTCAATTTGAGGGCGGCTGGGTTTCCATCAGCATTCAGGGCGGGGGGGCAGGCGGCGGCCGAATCACCGAGGCCCAGAACAACTCCCCCGGGATTCTCGAATTCAGTCCGGTTGAGGCGTCCGGTTTCGCGATGGTTGACGTCGTAGAGTTGACGAGCACGAGCCCATATTTCTCCCCCAGGCATATAGAAGACTTGTCTCTAACGTCGTGCACCTTTTCGTCATTTGTCGACGGCCACTGCACGGTTGCTCCGACGACCGTGGTTGACGACGCCGACCCCCACCCGGTGGACGCAACAGTCCAGAACGGCAGCGGCGATGTCGCGGGAAGTCCCATCACACCACCACCAACACCAACATCAACACCTTCTGGTCCTCTAAGCGTTGGCGGCATTGTCGACCTCCGGCCGGCCGCAATTCCCGCCGAGTCTGGTGGCGCGTCTGAGGGCTCCGACTGGTCAAATGGGGCGTATGCGGCGCTCGCTGTTGGGTTCGGTGTGGCGTTCGCGGCGCTTGGCGTCGGCGGCTGGTACGCGAGGAGGCGCTGGCTGGGCTAATGCGCGGCTGGATGCTCGTTCTCGTTGTCGTCATCTTCATTCTGGCCGACGTCATCGCCGTGCTTCTTATGTTGTTCTTTGGAGGCTAGAGCGTTCAGCTGGCCGCCCAGATACTCATCCGAGGTCAGCCAGTCGGCGAAGGTGCGCGCCCTCGCCGCCGCCTCGGCGTCGGTCTCGGCGGGAATCTCCGGCGGCGGTGTGATGACGATGAACACCTTGTTGGGATACTGGTCCATTCGCGATCGGATGGACCGGTAGTAGGACTGATACTGGGCCAGCTGCTCGTCGCTCTGAATATTGCTGACCGGGAAGCAGGACTTGAACGCGATGACGTCGTACTCCATCAGATGGCTGAAAGTGTTGTTCGCTGGCTCATGCAACGGCTGGGCGAAGATGCCGGCCAGCCCGTCCGGGTTGGTGTTGTCACCGGGCACGCCGAAGTTGATGCCGGCCGAAGTGCCGTCGGCCAGGACCAGGCCATCGCCGTTGTAGCCGTGATCGTAGAACTCATAGCCCAGGTCGGTCAGGGTTTCGCGCACGTCCCCCTCGGCGATGAGGTTGGCCCCAACGGAGTGGCGCAGGAAGATGATGCGACTGACGTCGGGTTCCGGCGTCGCCGTGGGCTCCGGCGTGGGCGTAGCTTCTGGCGTCGCCGTCGCCTCCGGCGTGGGCGAGGCTTCCGACGTGGCCGTCGTCTCCTGTGTCAGCGTAGGCGTCGGGGTAGGCGGCGCATTTGAGTCTCCGAGCACGAGCCGACCCTGGCCGCGCTGCAGCGGCGCCAGATCGCTGATCTCGGGCCGGCCGGCGAACCATCGCAGCCACGCCTGCGTCTCCGGATCGATCCAGTAAGCGGCGGCCACCGACGGCGCGCTGCAGCTCGCCAAAGCCTGCCCAGCGTCGGTGCCGTCAACGCCGCCCCATACGGATATCGCCCACTTGCCGGCCTGCGGGCAATTCTGGACAGCGTCCTGCTGGGCCTGTGATGAGCCCCCTCCGTCCGTCCAGACGAAGAACATCAGTGCCAGAGCAAGTATGGTTCCAGACGTAAGTAAGAGGCCTGTGCGGCCGTTGCCGCGCATGGTTCACCCCCACGAACTAGACCGCGTTAGCTCCCCTCAGCCTGCTCGCCGCACGAGGTGTCCTAGCATCCCCCCGCATCCTCGTCCCCGCGGCAGGCTGCTCTCACTGCGCCTTCGAACGATCCGTTATCCGTCTAATAACAATGACGCTCCGCGCAGATAAGAATTACAGGGCTCGGGCGAACCAGACAGTAGGGGCAGATGGCGTGGGACTGGCCGGCACGCCCCGCGCACGGGGCGCGCCACGACCAGGGGCCGTGAGAACCTGCGGCGCGCCACCGAACGTAGTAATCTTGACCAAGCCGAGGGCGAAGGAGGCGGGACGGTGACAGACGAGGTCGTCTTTCTGCTGGACGTCGACAACACCCTGCTCGACAACGATGCGATCGAGGCTGACCTCCGCCGTCACCTCGAGGAAGCGTTCGGCGTCGAGCGTCAGGCGCGCTATTGGGAGATCTTCGAGGCGCTGCGGGCCGACCTAGGCTATGCCGACTACCTAGGCGCTCTCCAACGCTATCGCGTCGAACATCTCCGCGACCCACGCCTGCTAGAGATATCCTTGTTCCTGGTCGACTATCCCTTCGCCAGTCGCCTCTACCCCGGCGCGCTTGCCGTGGTCGAACGGCTCCGCACGTGGGGGCCAACGGCCATCCTGTCCGACGGCGACGTGGTTTTCCAGCCGCGCAAGATCGACCGTTCTGGGCTATGGCAAGCGGTGCGCGGCCATGTGCTAATCTACATCCACAAGGAGCAGATGCTGGACGATGTCGAGCAGCGCTACCCGGCCCGGCACTACGTCATGGTGGACGACAAGCTGCGTATCCTCGCTGAGTCGAAACAGTTCTGGGGCGACCGCCTGACGACTGTCTTTCCGCGGCAAGGGCACTACGCGCACGACCCGAAGATTCTCGCCACCTACCCGCCAGCGGACATCAGCGTCGAACGGATTGGCGACCTCGTCAACGTTGACCGCGCAGCGCTACTCGGCGTCCCGCAAGCCGGTGACCAACGATGAGCGCCTGAGCCCCGAGGAGAGGTGAGCCATGCCGCAACTAACGGCTGCGCGTCTGGCAAAGATCGACGCCTACTGGCGAGCGACCAACTACCTGGCTGTCGGCCAGATCTACCTGCTGGACAATCCGCTCCTGCGACAGCCGCTCAAAGCCAGCCACATCAAGCCGCGACTCCTGGGCCACTGGGGAACCTCCCCGGGGCTCAGTCTGGTCTATGTGCATCTCAACCGGCTGATCCAGGACACCGGCGCCGACATCATGTACATCACCGGCCCCGGCCACGGCGCACCCGCCATCCTGGCCAACGCCTACGCGGAAGGCACCTACTCCGAGACCTATCCGGAGGTCTCCCAGGACATCTACGGCATGCAGAGG
This sequence comes from uncultured Chloroflexia bacterium, assembly GCA_963701285.1. GTDB lineage: Bacteria > Chloroflexota > Dehalococcoidia > SM23-28-2 > SM23-28-2. The sequence continues at coordinate 2,363,134 of OY969584.1, forward strand.
CTGTTCCGCCAGTTCTCCACGCCGGGCGGTGTGCCCAGCCATGTCAGCCCCCAGACGCCCGGTTCCATCAACGAGGGGGGTGAGCTCGGCTACTCCCTGGCCCACGCCTTCGGAGCCGCCTTTGACAACCCCGATCTCCTCGTCGTCTGCGTGATCGGCGACGGCGAGGCGGAGACCGGGCCGCTGGCCGCGTCGTGGAACTCCGTCGATTTCCTTAACCCTGTCCGCGACGGGGCCGTTCTCCCTATCCTCCACCTGAACGGCTACAAGATCTCCGGCCCCACCATCCTCGGCCGCACCAGCGACGAGCAGCTCAAGAGCCTGTTTGCCGGCTACGGTTACACGGTCCACTTCGTGGAGGGCGACGAACCTATGGCCGTGCACGAGATGATGGCCGACACCCTGGACCGCGTCTACGCGGAGATCCAGTCGATACAGAAGACGGCCCGAACCAACGGCTTCTCCGCGAAGCCCGTCTGGCCGATGATCGTTCTGCGCACCCCCAAGGGCTGGACGGGGCCTAAAGAGTGGAACGGCTTGCCCATCGAGGGCACGTTCCGCTCCCATCAAGTGCCCCTTACAGAGGTGAAGACCAACCCCGAGCAGTTGAAACTGCTCGAATCATGGATGCGCAGCTACAAGCCAGAGGAGCTTTTCGACGAGAACGGCCGCCTGCTCCCCGAGCTGGCCGAGCTCGCCCCCGATGGCGGTCGCCGTATGGGGGCCAACCCCCACACCAACGGCGGACGCCTCCTCGTTCCCCTCGACCTGCCGGAGTTCACCGAGTACGCCGCCGAGGTGCCGGCCCCCGGCACCGTGACCGCTGAAGCCACGCGCAACCTGGGCGACTATCTGCGGGACTTGTTCAAGAAGAACGCGAAGGAAGCCAGCTTTCGCCTCTTCTGCCCCGACGAAACGAACTCCAATCGCTTGAACGCTGTCTTCGAGGTCACAGACCGATGTTCGGTCAATCCCACCGTCGCCATCGACGACCACGTCTCGCCCGATGGGAGGGTGATGGAGGTACTGAGCGAGCATCTTTGCCAGGGCTGGCTGGAGGGCTATCTCCTCACCGGACGGCACGGTTTGTTCGCGTCCTACGAGGCCTTCGCCACCATCGTGGACTCCATGCTTAACCAGCACGCCAAGTGGCTCAAGACCTGCCGCGAGCTGCCCTGGCGGCGTCCCGTCGCTTCGCTCAACTACCTGCTTACGTCCCACGCCTGGCGGCAGGACCACAACGGATACAGCCACCAGGGGCCCGGCTTCCTCGACACCGTGATCAACAAGAAGAGCACGGTGGTGCGGATCTACCTGCCGCCCGACGCGAACTGCCTGCTCTCCGTAATGGATCACTGCCTGCGCAGCCAGAACTACGTGAACGTCGTTGTCGTCGGCAAGCAGCCAGAGCTGCAGTGGCTCGATATGGACGCTGCTCGTAAGCACTGCGCTCGCGGCGCCTCCATCTGGGACTGGGCGGGGAACGACCAGAGCAGCGAGCCCGACGTTGTGCTAGGCTGCGCCGGCGATGTACCCACCCTCGAGACGGTGGCTGCTGCCTGGCTCCTGCGGAAGCACATCCCCGAACTGCATCTCCGAGTGGTCAACGTGGTCGATCTCATGGTTCTCTCACCACCGGCCTACCATCCTCATGGTATGGACGAGGAGGGGTTCAGGGAGATGTTCACCGCTGACAAGCAGGTGATCTTCGCCTTCCACGGCTACGTCCGCATGATCCACGACCTGGTGCATGGCCGGCCGGAGCCTGAGCGCTTCCACGTCCGCGGCTACATGGAGGAGGGCACCACCACCACGCCCTTCGACATGGTGGTCGCCAACCGGGTCAGTCGCTACCACCTGGCTATGGAGGCTTTGCGCCGGGTGCCGGCCCTGCAATCCAAGTCGGCGCACGTGGTGGAACTGTTCGAGAGGAAGCTGGCGGAGCACCAGAGCTACATCAAGGATCATCTGGAAGACATGCCGGAGATCCGCGACTGGGCGTGGAGCGAACCGTAAAGCCACGCTGCGCTCAGGAGGACCCGTGACTGCGACTTCGCAGAGCCAGAAAACGCCGGGACAAGGAGAACGAAGATTCCTACTAGGTCCGCAAGACCGGAGCTCTGAACTCTTGCGGCTCTGGCGCATCTCGCTAGAGTTCATTCACGGATTTCGGAAACTACATCTTCTGGGACCCTGCGTCACCGTTTTTGGCTCAGCGCGCTTCCCCGAGAGCCATCCCTACTGTGCGCTGGCGCGAGACGTGGGTCAGCGACTTGCCGAGGCCGGGTTCACGGTGATGACCGGAGGCGGCCCGGGCATCATGGAGGCCGCCAGCCGCGGCGCCAAGGATGCGGGTGGCCGGGCCGTAGGCTGCAACATCGAGCTGCCGGTCGAGCAGAAGCCCAACCCCTATCTGGACGAATGCGTCACCTTTCATCACTTCTACGTGCGCAAGGTGATGTTGGTCAAGTACTCCTACGCATTTGTTGTCCTGCCGGGCGGCTTCGGCACCCTCGACGAGGTTTTCGAGACCGTGACCCTGATCCAGACCGACAAGATCAGGGACTTCCCGATAGTGCTGATGGCCTCGGACTTCTGGAATCCCCTCGTCCAGTTCATGCGGGACACTTTGCTGGGGCGTGGCACGATCGATGAAGGCGACTTCGAGCTCATGAAGGTGGTCGACTCTGCCGACGATGCTGTGGCGCTGATTCGCGACGCGGCGATCCGCAGATTCGGACTCATCTACGGGCCCGGGGCCAGGCGGCGCCGGGCCCTGTTCGAGTGAGCGTCCGCTCGCCCGACCGAGATAGCCGGTGCCGTTGGATTACGGCGGCAGGCAGTACCAGTCGGGGGCGGAGTCTCCCGCCGAGTTGAAGGCGTAGATCTCCCAGCAGATCTCGGTCCCGAACCGCACAAAGTCGGTATCGACTGTTTCCCTATCCGGCCCGACCGTTGTGATCAGCTGCGATGGCCGTCCCAGCGACCGGGCGCCGAAGTAGATCTTGAAGCCGTCCTCGTTGAGGGAGTTATCGGTCCACTCGAAGTGCGTGCCGCCCGCGTTCTCCAGGGCGAGGAAGTCGCTGGGCGCCGCCGGCACGCCGCCACCCGACGCACACGACTTGCCGTCCGGCGCGCAACCGGCCGGGCACATCTGCTCCAGCTTGGTGATCGTGGACTGCTCGCACGTCGCGTTGTCGCCGCCCTGGACCGGGTTGCACTCCCAGTGGTTGTAGTCCCGCTCGATGATCCACTTCTGATCGTCAGGGCGGAACACGCAGCGCGGGTCGCCGACGGCCTCATCGGGCTGCTCACAGCTGTTTGGATCGCAACTACTGCGGCTCCCGCCAGGGCCGGCGCACGACTTGCCGTCGGCGGCGCAGCCAAGCGTGCACGGTACTACCGTCGGCGCGATCGGGACGCACACGCAGCCGGACACACCCTGGACGGTCTGGCAGCTGCACCTCTTGTACTGCTGGGTCACCCGGCCGGTGTGGCCGCCCGGATCGGTGGTGCACACCGGACCGCCGTCCGGCTTGTCGCCGTTGCAGGTCGCCGGGTCGCAGATGGAGGTCTGTGTGGGCTGAGCGCAGGAGCGGTTGTCGGCGGCGCAACCTGAGGCACACTCTTCGATCACCCTCGGCTCGGTCGTCGTTTGGCACATCGAACCGCCCGGGTAGATCGTCGGCACGCACTGGCGCACCTCGTAGTCGCGCTTAATGACGTCGTTGTCGGGAGGGGCGCGGTGCACGCAGTACGGCTCCCCCGTCGCCTGGTCGAGGTTGCAGGTTGCCGGGTCGCAGGTGGACGGCGGAGCGCAATCGCGGCTCCGCGTGTCGCCGGGCGGCGGGTCTGCGCAGCCGAAGGGGCAGGCCCGCACGATCCCGGTGGACTCGCTGCTGTACTGGCACTCGCTCCCCGAAAGGTCGTCGCTACCATCCCAGTTCTTGGTGATACCAACGCACTGGTATCCGGTGTCGGCCCCGGTCACGCTGGCAGTGATGCCGGTCACGGGGTCTATCTCGCCGACCTGCCAGGCGCAGTACTGATCGTGTGACATGGAGGGGTCGCCACAGGTGTTGTCCACACAGTATGAGCAGGGGGCATCGTAGCATACGTATGCCGACGAGATCCCCGCCGCCGCAAGGGCCGCGACGCAGACGATGCATGACGGGATCGAAATCACAGCTGAAGCGCCTGCCGTGGCGATCGTCGCGGCGGCCGTCTCCATGCAGGCCCCGCAGATCTTGTTGACCACCGTGCCGTACCACGAGTCGGCCAGCCAGCTGAGCGCCGCCCAGATGCAGTGCCCCGTCCGGCAACTGTGGTGCGCGTCCGGCGTATCCACCTCGCTCCCCTTGAGGGTCTCAAGATCGAGCGTGATCGTCCCCTGGCTGTTGTACTCGGTGACGGTTCGCCCGTCCGACGCCAGGTGCAGGACCGCATAGACAGGCGTCTCGCCCGTTTCGCGCATCGCAACGGCGAAACCGCCGTTCGGCGAGTCGAGCATCGCCGCTGTCACCTTGGTGCCGGTGTCGTACTGAAACTCCAGCCCGGCGCCCGCCGGTTCGAAGCCGGCGTCTTTCGCCAGCGCTTCGAGCTCCACGTACTGCGGGTCATCGTCAACGGCAGCGCGAACTTCTTCCTCGCCCAGCGTCTTCTGGGAGACGAGGGTCGCCAGGGGCCTCGTGTCGTCCGCCAGGTTCGGGATCTGGAGTACGGCCTTTGTCTCCTCCTGCGTCAGATCGGGCGGCAGCACGACTCCCGTCGGTTCGGCCGTGAGCGTCCCTGCCAGTCGGTCCTCTCCGCCGCAGCCGCTCAGCAGAGCCGTTAGCCCCACCACTGCCATCAGCAGAATGCCTAGCCGATTCATCGCTCACCTTTCTCCACACGGGGCCATCGTTCCGTTGGTCGCTGTCACGCCGGCACTGCCATCCTAACTTCTTGCGCGCAGGCTGCCAAGAGAGCAAGCCAGAGCCAGAAGATACGCAACGCTGAGCCGTTGGCACCAACCTGGCGCCGGGTGTAGGGTAAGACCAAGGAGACCAGACTTGGGCCGGGCAACGAAGGAGATCGACAATGTCAGCAGACGATGTCCGACAGCATCTCCAGTTGCCCGCCGTGGGCCAGATCGGGGTGGTGGTTGAGGACCTCGACCGCACGGTGGCCTTCTACCAGTCCGTCTTTGGGCTGGGCCCATTCGACGTACGGGAGGTGGGAGCGCCTAACGTGTGGGACCGCGGCGAAGAGAAGGCGATCAAGGCCCGTCTGGGCTTTGCCACCCTGGGCCAGGTGGAGCTCGAGCTGATCCAGATCCTCGAGGGCGACAGCTTCCACCTCGAGTTCCTCCGCCGGCATGGGGAAGGTCTCCACCACCTGGGCTTCTTCGTTAGGGATTTTCCGGCCAGGCTGGAGCAAGCCAAAGCCATGGGGTTCGAGGTGCTCCAGATGGACCCGTTCCGCCAGGCCTACGCCTACCTGGACACCCGTGAGCGTGGCGGGATCATCTTCGAGCTGATTGCCGCCTTAGGCGACCAAAACGTCTCGATGCTGCGAGGACGGCTGCCGGGTGCATAGTCCCCGGCCGCGACCAGAACGCCACCGGCGCCGTGGAGACGGTGCTCGACGAAGTGGCGGCGGAGTTCGACGGGGAGGACCCGCTCTTGCTCGCGCTGCGAAGAGTCCTCAACCACACGCACCAGGAACTCGTCGAGGAACTCCCGGAGGTTGACGAGGAGCGAGTGACGGCGCTAAGGGAGCGGGGGCTGCATCAGGACAGCAAGCGCACCTTGGGTTCAGCTAGCCCGCCTTCTGGATGATCTCCCGCATCTCCTTCTCGCTGAAGGCCCGACACGTCTGGGTCGTGACGTTGCCGGCGCCCATCAGATCGAGCAGGACCGCCATCATCGTCTGTTCGTCAGGACCTTCGCTTAGGAGGAATCCATCCCATCGCCCCTGCGTCCACATGAATTCAACCACCTTGACTCCATGCCGTCCCGCTTCAGTCTTGAACGCCTGGGCCCGATCGGGACTCGCCTTGGCATTCTTCGCCCCCTGCTCCGTCCATTTCCAGAGCGTCAGGTAAGTCGCCATGTCCTGACTCCTCCTTATCGTCAGCACTCCCGACCACTGACGGTAACGACATCGCCGTCTTCCCAGACCGGATCTTCCTCCGCCAATGCCCGGGGCTCTGCCCCCGGATCACCGGGACTGCGCGTACTTCTTGCCAAGACCCTCCAGATCCGCCCTTGCCAGGTCCTCAGGGGTCATGGCTATCCGAAATCTCACGCTGGCGTTCAAAGTGAGGAAAAACGGCTCCGCAAGGGCAGGAATCTTGGATGCCTCTGGCAGGTCCACGATAAGGATGCCCCCTCGCCGCCCGTTCTCTTCTGAGAAATACGCTGCCTCCGGCTTCACCTCGTTGAGCGCTCGCTGAAGCACCGCGCCCACTGTGCCGTTCCTGACGAGCGTGTTGAACGGCTCTGGCGGAAAATCGATGTGCATTATCATCCTCATCTGTGCCCTCCTCGATCCGAGTACTCGAACAGACCGCCGGTGGTCTCACCAGCAGGGATGGCTCTAGCGCTTGGCGTAGTTGCTGGCGCCGGCCCAGTCGATGAGTACGACGGGCTCGTCGCCCACGACCCAGCCGTCGTGGCCCTGGGGGAGCGCCGAGATCTCGCCAGCGCCCACCTCAAACTCGGTGCCATCCGACATCACGACGTGGATGCGGCCGGACAGGTGGTACTGGAAATGTGGAGCCTCGCACCACTCAGTCCCGGCAATGGGCTTTACGTGTTGTGACCATCTCCATCCCGGCTCCAACGTGAGCCGACCAACTACCCCGCCACCTATCTTCACTAGCTCGAGCTTTCCCTTCTCGAACGTCCGGGTCTCGTCTGGTGAACTCAGGTTCTTTCGCTCGGCCTTTGCCATTTCAGCTTTCCTCCTTCCAGATGCTAATAGTTATACGACGCTAAACAGCGCCTGGTTCTCCTCGGGCGAGCGGCGACCACGGGCGGCCGCGCCGACCGCACACGATCTTCCGATGGTGGGACCAATATGGAGTCTAGCCTTAGGGGTGTTGGCTCATGACTCCTGGCGTGCCATGGGGTGGGGAGACTGACCGGCTTTCCCCACCTCTTGCGTCTCAAAGTAGGCTATTCGGCGCCCCTACACCCACCACTCGAGCCTGCGCGCGTGCCGGTCGCTGTACCCCGCCTCAAGCGCCGCCTCGTAGGGCGTTGGGCCAAGCGCTAGGCCCCGCTGCGAGCAAAACGGCGAGATGCTTTTGCAGTCTCACGTGGCTATGAATGCTAAGTGCTTCTAGGGCGCCTACTCCTGGATCGTCTGGACCGCCCTGCTGTTGTCACCCGCCTCGGTCGATCTATTCCGACGCGAAGGGGACTACGTTTCGGCGACAGCACCTCGCGGCTCGGCCTCGCCTCTTCCCGAAGCAAGTATTGGGTGGCATCCGCCAGGGTTCGGCACCACCGGGCCTGAGTGTTGCGGTCCCAGCAGCCCCAGCCGGCCTGGACCGTCTTGAGGACGGCCTCGACCGTCATGAAGCCCACAAAGCCACGCCCATTGCTGTCGCCGACCGGAATAGGAGCCGCGGCGTCCACGTCGCCGAGCATCACGTAGATGTGCAGGGCGACCCAGTGCGCCCCCAGATCCTCCTCCACACGAGAACGGCCGAACGGCAGTCCGATGCGGCCTCCGATTCTGCTCAAGAAGACGGCTAGTTGTCGAACCACCGTTTGCCTGTCCCCTCCTAGCCGGGATGGAGATTTCTCGCGGGTAGAAGGGCATGGCGCCCCCTGTGTTACAGCGTAGCAGCAGGGTGAATCCAGTTACATGTAAACCGGTGAAAAATCAGTAGCCTGCCGGTTAACGGGGTCGGCGGTTGGCCACTCCTATGCCCATTGGACGCATTGCCCAGAGCGGACGAACGCACACTAAGTGCCGCCTGATTATGTCGACTGAATTGCCGACTCGTCATGTCAGCAGTTCCCGGCGTAAGCAGAGCGGCACCGGTACGCTGGTGCCGCTCTGAAACTGGACGCGGGACAGGTTGGCTAAGACTGCACTGGTACCGTAACGGAGGAGGCGTAGTGGTTGCTGGGAAGGCCGTGAATCGTCACCGGTCCCGCAATGAAGATGCCGTAGTACTCAGCGCTGATACTATTCGCAGCAATCGTCTCCTGCTGGGCATCGACGGCGCTAAAGAGGGAGATCCCATTCGGGTGGGTGCTGCCGGAGTCCGGGTCGATGCCGTTGCCAGCGATTACGTTGCCGACGATGACGTTCCCGCTCACGTTCTGGTTAGGGGCGTGACTATGAATGACGACGCCTCCTTCGCCGTTGTCCTCCAGAGTATTGCCTATGACTTTGTTGTTGTAGGAGGCCGCGCCGGGGAAGGGCGCGAACATGCCGACGCCGGCCCCTCCGTTGCCCTCCGAGACGTTGCCAACGATCCAGTTGTCGTAGACACCACCCATGCTCGGATCGGTCATCGCGAAGGGGTTGTGAGAGGGCAGCGTGATGCCACAGTCTTCGACGTTGTCCGTCACGTGGTTCTTGGCGATCAGATTGGCATAGGTGGGTCCGGTCTCGTCCGTAAGGAGGATGCCGCCCACATTGTGGCTCACGTCATTGCCGACAACCTGTGAATGAGTCACGGCCCAGAGGTGTAGGCCTTCGCCGCAATCGCCCGGAACCTCGCCAGCTGGAGCGCACTCTCCCACAGGAGTAGGACTCGTAGCTCCTTGGTCGTTATTCTGGACGACGTTGTTTGCGATTGTAATGTGCGACGTCTCACGAGCGAGAATGCCCTCAAACGTGGCGTTTTCTACCGTGAAACCTCGGGCCACCGTCCCGGCAGCGGAGGCGCCTGTTATCAAGATACCGTTGTCTCGTCCAGAAGCGTCAATCGTAGCGCCTTGGCCCTGGACGGTAATAGCCTGGGTGATCGTCACCATCTCCGGATAGGTGCCCGGCTCCACAATGATCCTGCCATGGGAGCCGGCGACGGAGATGGCATGGCCTATGGTTCGACACGGCTGGCTGTGTGTGCAGGGGTTGCTGTCGCTGCCGGTACTGGAAGACACGTAAGCGGTGTTGGCGGCAGCAACCGCGTCGCCGGTAGAGTTTGCTGCCCACAGAGAGGCAATCGCTATGATGGGCGCGGCCACAATCGCGAACCTTACGTACTTCGATCCGCCCCAAGAGTCAATCTTATCTGAGATTCCACGGAGTAACCTCATATGTTCCTCCTTGATCATTCGATGCAAGACCCGTCAACCCTCTTGGAGATGGCTCCCCATAGCTACCCTTGGCCCATCACCTCCTCCCCCTAGGCGGCCAGCGGGAAGTCGCGAGGGTCCACAGCCCCGCTGGGGGTGAATGAAAGCGGCCGCCGTCCAAGATCCTTACTCGTCAATCCGTTCTGAGCCAGCCAGCGATCTTGCTAGTGCGCTCGTCCGAGTTGCCGCGTTTCGAGCCCTCTCACGCCGTCGGCTCGATATTCTGATTGATGATACGCTGCAGGGGACGACGCGGTTTTCCGGCATTTGCCGGCGGGCTTACGGGACGACCACTGGTCGAGGATGAAGCAATTCCCTTTGCCCAGGGGGCAGCTACACTATCTTCCGATGGTGCGCCCAACCTCCAGCCGGCACAATGGCAACTTTCGGTCCACGCAGGAATCTTCGGGCGTGCGCCCTTGCGGATTTCTCCATCTCGTGATATGCTTCTTCCAGTGGTGATCGTTTAGTTCTCCGCGGGAATGCCCTCCAGTCGTCCTGGACTCCGGTGACCGAGCTTTTGCCAACTATTGAGCGAAAGGAGGTCATCGATGAGCTACCAAGACAGGACCCTCACTTGTCAGGACTGCGGTCAGTCCTTCACCTTCAGTGCTGACGACCAGGCCTATCACGCCGAAAAGGGCTTCACCAACGAGCCCAAGCGCTGTCCGTCCTGCCGTCAATCGCGCCGCAACGAACGTGGCAACGGCGGCGGTTATGGTCAGTCCCCCCGAGAGATGTACCCCGCCGTCTGCGCCCAGTGTGGCAAGCAGACCGAAGTCCCCTTCCAGCCCCGTCAGGATCGCCCAGTGTACTGTAGCGACTGCTTCCGGCAGCAACCCGCCGGTTCTTCGCGCCGTTACTAGGTCTCCAACCGAAAGAGGGGGGCATAGCCCCCCTCTTTCGGCGCAGCGGGGTGCGGGGAAGTCGAGCGATTCGGATACGCAACCTGGCGAGCCTGGCTACCGACTGCCCAAAGGTCGAAGAGAGGGGGATCATCCATGGCGCGCAAGCTTTACGTAGGGGGACTTCCATTCGAGACCACGGATGCCGAGCTCAAAACCTTGTTTGAGCAGGCGGGTAAAGTCGACTCCGCGATCGTAATCACCGACAGCCTCTCCGGCCGCTCAAAGGGATTCGGCTGCGTGGAGATGTCGACCGATGCCGAGGCGCGGCAGGCGATCAGCGAGTTGAACGGGAAGGTGCTGGGAGCGACGGACCATGACCGTGGACGAAGGACGTGCTCCCCGTCAGAGTACAAAGAGGCCGGGCGGTCGTCCACGCGACTCGGGTTACGGTCGCCGACGGCCGTAGGTAGTGGGACCGAGGCGGTCATTCCCGCTACCAGTCCGGGGTGCTCCCACAACGCCCACCACTGGTCGATTGAGCGGCCAGACGGCCCGATCAGTGGGGGCGTCTGCAAGTGGTGCAATGCTCGCCGAGACTTTGCCAACGAAGTCAGTTGGCGATACAGCAGCCAGGGTCAGCGAGTTCAACAAGCCCTCCACTGACGAGCCCAGCTAGGCGACCGTCTGTAGACGCCGCACCCGTATTCGGGACCCTTCGGCCGCAACGGGCTTCCGCCCATAGTCTCAAGGATAGGCCTGCTCACCGACTCCATTTGCCCGGGGTTTCGACGCAGCGCGGCAAGACGCATCGCGTGTGGTGCGAGAACTTTACCCGGGCCGCAGGCGCCTGGGACGCGAGGAGGCGGCAGAGCAGGTAGCACCTCCTAAACGTGGGCCTCCTGCCCTTGCAGACCCTCGCGCCTGCGAGTAGGATAATGGCGCAATGGAGCCGCGCACCCAATACGCTCAGACGGCCTACGGGGCGAGCATCACCTTCTCGACAACAGGGGAGAATACGCCCCTTCTCCACTTGCGAGCGCTGCAATCGGTGATATCTAAGTGGAGCCTCAGTAGTCTATGGCGCTGACGCGACGAACGTCTGAGAGGGACAAGGAAGCTTACTCTTCCGGTAGGAATGCCTGGCTGCGTCTAGACGACGCTACTCTCTTGAAGGATTGCCATCAAGAGCACTATCGGGCGAGCGGGCCGGGTGGCCAGCGGCGGAACAAGGTCGAGACCGCCGTCCGCCTCCACCACCGGCCCACCGGCCTCATAGCTCAGGCAGAGGAGTCGCGCTCCCAAGAGGAGAACCGCTCCCGGGCCATTCGGCGCCTACGCGAGCGCATCGCGCTGGAACTGCGGGCGCCATTCGACTTGGAGGCACCACCTCTAGTCCCTGACTTCGTGGGGCATCTAGGCCTGAAGGGCGGGCTTTCAGTAAACCGACGTAATCGAGCCTATCCGATCGTTGTGGCCACTGTGCTTGACGCGCTTGAAGCAGCGGAAGGAAGCTACGCGAAGGCGGCGCGGGCCCTCGGCCTCACAACCAGCCAGGTCTTGCGCTTTCTGCGCTCAGACCCGCAAGTATGGCGCGCGGTGGACCAGGCTCGGCGCCGCCGAGACTAACCCCCTCGTGGCCTGGCACGTGGTGGGCATGAGGCCGAATCTCCAATGAAGCCGGTAGCTGAGCGGCTTGCCGCGCTGCCTGCCCTCACCGCAGGCGCCCGGTGCGTGAGGAGGCGGAGGGGGAGGTAGGGATCGCTCGCGCCCGTGTATTGACTCCCTCGAGACTTTCTGGCATGATGCCCCCGCTGGCCTGGCAGAACCTCCAGGCCCCCGTCGCTAGTACGTCTCCAATTCGCCCGTAGATGCAAGCGAAGACCTGTGGGTAGCACGGCCCTCGTCGTGACACGAACGCAACGAGAGCCGCAGCCCGACGGGACACCAATCATCCTAGAGAGTCTTGAGCTCCTCTTAGGACAACTTCGACGGCTTGAGACTTAGGTCCCCAGTCGTCGTCCACTTGGCGTCGCACTAACAGACCCAACCCTCGAAGCCGTTCTCCCTCCCCGACGAGGAACCCTCGAATCTCTTTGACAACCATATGGGCCATCCTTCCCGATACGCCCGCCCAGCACCCCGCGGTGACCGAAGCTCGCTCGCCTCTGGGGGAAAATTGCCTTCGATGTGTGATGTTTATTACTGTAGGCATCGAGCCGCAATTGGTCAACGCCTAGGGAGCCAGACAGCGCCTCTTCTCAGTGAAATCTTGGTGAAAGGTGCCCTGCGGGCCGCCGGCGGCCTGGCACAAAGCCAGAGAAGATGGCGAAGAGAGGCGGCGTGCGGGCGGGACATCTCTAGCAGGAAGCCGTTGAATAACCACGACCCATTCCTGATCCTGGTGACGGCGCCCGTGAGCTGCACCATACCCATCGCGCCATGGGGCGCAACAGCACTCGCCCGCGCTCACAGCAGGCGCGTGGTACGCCAGGAGGCGGTGAGGGAGGTAGCGGCTTCCCTCTGCTGGCGACGCCACGGTCTGTTTCGTGGCGGCCATGAGCTGACCCTAATGAACGCCTATTGGAGCGCCCGCTCTCTTGACGCCCCACCTTGCCTGTGCTAGAAGGGGGGCGACTTCGCCATCCCTCACAAGGGCGTACGCGGTGAGCGTCCATGGAGCCTGACCCGACGCGAACCCAAGATCAGGGGAAAGAGGAGCACAATGGCAGAGACGGAACGCTTCACGCTGGACGACGCCAGGAGAATCGGAGAGGCGATCGGCATCGACTGGAGCAGAAGCAGGTTCGACGTCGAACAGTTCCTGATGGGCCTCCATGTCGAACTGGAGCACGGTCGCCAGGACCCTTCTACTGATGTCACTCACGACGACCCCATAACAACCGGAAAGATTGCGCTCGCACATCTGAACGAGTACCTAGACTACTACACCAGACTCGCCAAGATGGAAGCCGAAGCGGAGCAGGCCGCAGGCGGCTAGCGGGCGCCTGGTATGCCAGGAGGCGGTGGCTGAGGTAGCGCCTGCTTGTGAAGCGTCGCGCCCGCGAGATAGGATGGGGACCGTATCGTGGTATCAAAGGCACGACGGCCAGGAGGAAGACCCATGCCACATGACGACAACCCTGAGGTACGCGTCCGCCGCCGCGTTCGACGAAAGCTCAGATTCTATCGCGACGTGATGTCCTTCGTCGTCATCGTGGGTGCGCTGGCCCTGATCGACTGGGCTACCGGAGGCGGATGGTGGGTGCAGTGGGTGGCCATCATCTGGGCCGGCATCCTCGGGCTGCAATTCCTGCGTATGTTCGTTGCACCGATTCTCTGGGGCCGCGACGTAGAGGAACGTATGGTCCGGCGTGAGCTGGAGCGCCGGGGCCTTCAGCCTCCGCCATCTTCACAAGACAAGTAGGCAGGTCTGCCGTCCGTCCGACGCCATCGTCTGGTTCGTCGTCGTCCAGGGTCACCGTAGAGCCTCATCGGCCTGCGGCTGATTGGCCCCCGGTGCCGTGAGGTGGCCGCCCACCATGCCTTCATATCTGGCGCTTCCCGTTGGGAACCGTCGATCCGCCCAATGGCCGCGGAGGCGAAGGAGGCTATTGTGGGGCTGCTTGGGTGTCGGGCAGCTTCGGGTGGCTCCAACGCCCCGAGAGTCGATGGATGCGCCGCTGCCGTCGCTCACGAGGCCGAGCCAGCGGTTGCTCGCCCGGCACAGGGCGGAAGAAGCGCGACTTTCCAGCCTCTACCAGACCCAGGTATGTCACGACCATGACCACCAGGATCGCGAGAAACCCGACCGGCAGAGCCTTGAAGCCAAACAGACTTGCGAGAGGCGAGAACGGGAGCGCTACGCCAACGGCGACGCACGCGAGCGTCGTCGCCAGCAGGGGAAGGCTGGGGCGGCTGTGGAAGAACGGCACGCGCCTAGTGCGGATGACGAAGATCACAAGCGTCTGGGTGGCGAGCGACTCGACGAACCACCCGGAATGGAACAGCACCTCCCCCGCGTTGAAGACCCAGATCATGACGCCGAAGGTGAGGAAGTCGTACACCGAGCTGATGGGGCCAAAGAACATCATGAACTTGCGGATGAACGCGATGTCCCAGTGCGCCGGACGCTGTAGCAGCTCCTCGTCCACGTTGTCCGTCGGGATCGTCATCTCGCTGACGTCATACAGCAGGTTGTTAAGCAGGATCTGCGGCGGCAGCATCGGCAGAAACGAGAGCACGAGCGAGGCCCCGGCCGCGCTGAACATGTTGCCGAAGTTCGACGAGGTCCCCATCAGCACGTACTTCATTGTATTGGAGAAGATGCGCCTGCCCTCGGCGACGCCGTCGGCAAGGATGCCCAGGTCCTTGTCGAGCAGTACGATGTCAGCAGCGTCCTTAGCCACGTCGCTGCCGGATTCCACTGAGACGCCCACGTCGGCGTCGTGCAGCGCCACTGCGTCATTGACGCCGTCCCCCAGAAACCCCACATCGGCGCCCAGCTTCTGCTGAGCTCGGACGATCCGCGACTTCTGCTCGGGCGTTACGCGGGCGAAGATGGTCGTAGAAGGCAGCGCTGCCGCAAGCTCGTCATCACTCATCGTCTCCACGGCGGCGCCGGTCAGCGTCCCCGCGACGGGGATCGCCAGATCAGCGCAGAGCTTGCTTGCCACCCGGTCATTGTCTCCAGTGACGATCTTGACGGTGACGCCCAGCCTCGCGAGACGTTCCATGGAACTGCCGGCGTCGAGCTTCGGCGGGTCAACGAAGGTCAGGAAGCCGGCCAGCGTGAGGTCGTGCTCGTCCGCTGGAGTGAGGGTCGAGGCATCCCCTACGTCACGGGTAGCCACGGCGATGATCCGGCTTCCGGCCTCGAACTGAGCGTCCAGCACAGATCGAACGCCTGGTGCTACCTCAAGGCAGCGCACGAGCACCGACTCTGGCGCCCCCTTCGTGATCATCAGGCGGCGCCCGTCGTGGTCCTGGACAAGCACCGACATCAGCCGGCGATCATAGTCGAAAGGGGCCTCGGCGAGGCGCGTGAAGCCCGCGACCGCGGCGCCCGTGGTTTGGGGCGCATCCCATAGGGCACGATCGAGCGGATTCCCGCCAACGGCGATGCCTCCCTCAACCGCCGCCGAGTTGCACAGCAGCCCAAAAAGCAAGGTCTCGTTCGATGGCTGGCCGGCGAGGTCCAGAGCCGCCGAGAAGGTGATCCAGCCTTTGGTGAGGGTACCTGTTTTATCGGTGAACAGGACATCGAGGTTGCCCAGGTCCTCGATGCTGATCAGTCGCTTGACGATCACAGACTTGCGGGCCAGACGCCGGGCCCCTGTTGAGAGGCTGATGGTAACGATCGCGGGCAGGAGCTGCGGTGTGAGCCCGACGGCAATGGCCAGGGCAAAGAGCGCCGATTGGAGGAGCGGCCGCTGCAGCACAGCGTTGATAACGAATATCGACACGGTCAGCACAGCCGTCACCTTCACCAGCAGACCGGAGAAATCCCGCAGGCCGAGCTGGAAGGCCGTCTCCCCAAGCGCCTCGCCGAGGCGCATCGCGATGCGACCGAAGGCGGTCCCTGCCCCCGTCCGCACCACAACGCCTCGCCCCGTGCCCCCGCGGACAACCGTGCCCATGAACACGCACGACGCCAGGTCGAGAGGCGACTCGCCCGCCGGCGCTGGGTCAGCGCTCTTCTCCGCCGGCGTCGCCTCACCCGTGAGCACCGCCTCATCGCATTCCAGGCCGTTGGCTTCTAGCAGACGCATATCGGCCGGCACCACCTCGCCGACATCCAGGCGCACGATGTCGCCGGGGACCAACTCCGTGACACTGACCTCGACGGGGTGACCATCGCGGACAGTGACGGCCGCGTGGCGAATCCGCGAGTGCAGGGCCTCGACCGCTCGCGCGGCGCGGTACTCGTTGAAGAATCCGAGCCCCACACTCACGCAGATGATGGCCAAGATGATCAGTGCGTCGGTCCGTTCGCCGACCGCCAGCGAAGCGACCGCAGCCACCGTCAGTAAGAGGAGCAGGAAGCTCTTGACCTGGCGGAGTAGCACCTCCAGGAGCCGCACACCATGGCTGCGGACGGCGTTTGGTCCGACCTCGTCGAGACGGCGCGTTGCCTCGGTGGCGCCTAGGCCAGCCTCTGAGCTCCCCAGGCGGGCGAGCACGTCGGCTGCGTCAAGCCTCGCTGCCTCTCCGAGTTCAAGCGATTGCCATCCCGTGACCATTCCCGAGGAATCCTTTAGCCCCGTATCGGTAGCTCCTCCAGCGGTAACGCACCTGTCTCGAACTGTCGGCATTCAATTTTCGTTTGACCGCCCGCTTCAAACAAGGGGGTCTCCTATCAGTATGACAAAGTGGGCAATCGCAGTCGCATTACCTACTCCAACGGCTAGCAGATAGGCCCTCCCTCGGGTCGGAACAACATCCCCTTGACCGGACTCGCAGCTGTGACACTCATCGCTGCCACCGGAGGCGCACGACATGACGACGGTGGGGGGTAGCGCCGCAGATTGTCCGCACACAATGTTCCCATCGCGAAACCATTGACAATGTCGCCGCAGGGTGTAGACTCGGCGTGCTCGCACTGATCGTGTGAGTGGGGGCGACACCATGTGCGGGAACCGGGAAGCCCGCAGCAACGGTAGTTGGACAGCGGTCGCTGAGGCGAACGCCTGGCGGCTGCTATTTGTTCTCGGAAATACGCGCCTAATGGCGGCTCCGGACGTGCTTGGGGTGGGGAGTTGGCAGGCCGGCACTCCCCACCCTGAGCACGGGCGCTAGGAACTCCGGCGCGTGTTCGCCGAGAGCCATCTCCGCTACCATGGCAGCCTGCGCGAACCACGACCCGGCAGGCCAGAGCTACAACCGACGGTGTCCATCGGAGGTGTGTGATGAGGTGGTTGGCCACTCCGCTGCTTCTGTTGTTCACGCTGACGCTGGGACTTGCCTGCGTAGCACAGCAGGAAGAGGTTGAAGACTGGACCGCGGCGGCAACGCTAACGGTCTCCCAGGCAGCCACCAGGACACCCGCAGCAACGGCGACGCGAAGGCCCACCGGGACTCCCGAGGCCACGGCCACTCCGCAGCCGTCAACACCGAGCCCGCAACCACTGACACCCACGGTCAGCCCAACCACGACAGCACCAAGCCTCACACCGGCACCTACACCTACACCCACACCTACTCGAACGCCCACACCGACGCCCGGGCCAGCCCGTACACCTACGCCCCCGCCAACCAGCACACCCTCCGCCGACGCCCACGGATATCATCACTGGGACTGGCGTAGTGGCAGACGCCGACTTCTTCAATTTTGGCACTGGTGACATCTTTTACAGCTACGTCAACGACGGGGATCGTGGATACCTATACGGCGGCTCGTACTCCACGCCCACCATGTATTTCGGTGACGTCATACCCACTCCCTCGCCTTGTGCGCCGAACTACCCGGGTTACCAAGGAGTGCAAGATATCACGGACTTTGGAAGTGCTGAAGACCATACCTTTACGGCTCCAGATATCATCATCGTAGGTGACACGGGGTCCTGGTGCTACCAAGGCATTCTTCTGTTCCATGAGGGAATGTACTATGGCGGGATCGATATCTTGGACATAGATGCAGAGGGCAACCTTCACTACCAGTTCTGGTACGACCGGTCCGGGGGCACGAACTTCTAGGGATGCGCATCGCAGATCACGGCCTCAATGTCGGTACGATGGACACCGTCGGGACGGGTCAGACCAGGCTCACCGATAGCCCTGCCTCGGACGGCTCACCCATTTGGCCGCCCGACGGCTCAGAGATCGCCTTCTTCGCCGACCGCGACGGGAAATCGGCATCGTGATCCTCCGCGGGTCTATCCTGAACGAAACTCGACGACTGGCGTTCGAGCGGCTCAGATTGTTTGTTGACGACCAACGCATCCTGGCCGTATGCTGGGTCGTCGTCAACCAACTGGCGGCCGGACACCACTTGTAGCGAATACAAACAACGCAGCCAGGAACGTCATCGCTTGGAGCACGACATCCTATCCGGAAACGGGCTGGATTTGCTCAAAGGTGCGACGATCCCTGGCATCCGCATCCCCCACTCCATTGAAACGACACCAAGGCCCGTCGCCGAGGCGGTCAGAAACAAGGGGCCAATCCGATATGGAGAGAGCGCGACTCATCCTCCTGACAGGAGCCACCGGATACGTCGGCGGACGGCTGCTCAAGGCGCTCGAAAAGGAGAACTACCAGATACGCTGTCTGGCCCGGCGCCCTGAGTTTCTTCGGCCTCGGGTCGCCGAGTCCACCCAAGTGGTGAAGGGCGACGTACTGGACCAGCCCTCGCTCCGCGCGGCGGTGGAAGGGGTGGATTCCGCATACTACCTGGTGCATTCAATGGGATCCGGCGGTACCTTCGAGAAAGATGATCGCCGCGCCGCAGAGAATTTCGCCCAGACAGCCCGCGAGGCCGGGGTGCGGCGCATCATCTACCTGGGTGGCCTGGGCGGCGGGCCCGCCCTCTCTCCCCATCTGGCGAGCCGGCAGGAGGTCGGCCGCATTCTGCGAGAATCGGGCGTTCCGACCATCGAGTTTCGCGCCTCGATCATCATCGGGTCAGGTAGCCTCTCATTTGAGATGATTCGCGCCCTGGTCGATAGGCTACCCGTGATGATAACGCCCCGTTGGGTGCGGATCCTGGCTCAGCCGATAGCCATCGAGGATGTCATCTCCTACCTTCTGGCGGCCCTGCACGCCAGATGGGTGGAGGAAGTAGAACGCGGCTAGGAGTAAGAAGCCCATCCCCCCGCTTTGGTGTGGGGGCTTGGCTTCTTCTTCGAGGCTGTG
Source organism: uncultured Chloroflexia bacterium (assembly GCA_963701285.1). Taxonomy (GTDB): domain Bacteria; phylum Chloroflexota; class Dehalococcoidia; order SM23-28-2; family SM23-28-2. Next base: position 2,382,137 of record OY969584.1, read on the forward strand.
GGCGACTGGCAGCTCGCTCGCTTCAAGGCCGATCCGGCCAACAGCGGCAAGGTGATGCGCAGCGGGTTGTGGGCCTACACGCGCCATCCCAACTACTTCGGTGAGGCCACTCTGTGGTGGGGACACTACTTGATTGCCGCGGGCACGGCCGATGGCTACTGGACTCTCTTTAGTCCCATCCTGATGACGGTGCTCCTGCTCAGGGTTTCTGGCGTGGTTCTCCTGGAGAGGAGGCAGGTTCAGACGAAGCCCAAATACAGAGAGTACATCGAGAGCACCAGCGCTTTCCTCCCGTGGTTCCCGCGCAAGCAGCGCTGACTCTCACGTATCGTCGCGGTCGGTCGGAGCCACACAGGCGCCGGCGCGCACTTCGGCGAGCCAGGAATCGCGCAGTCTCGGGTCTTCCCTTCTGCTTCGCCACGTGTACCGGGAAATATGCAGCAATGGAGGTCGCTAGGAGAGCTGCGGCTCCTGCTCCCAGACAACGGCCACCACTCGCTTGCCCAGGTGAACCATGAAGCTCGATGTCGTCTTGGTCTGCAAGATCTTCTCCCTTGGATATGAACTCCTGGCCCGCTCGAGGATGGGAAGCGCCTCCTCTGGCGTCGACGGCCAACTAGGAGAATGCCTCGGATGTAGCCGAGGCCTGGACCCTGCCCGCCTTCTCTTTCAACGCAACAGCGAATGTCTTCCACTCGCGCGCAGTCTTGTCTAGTTAGCAGCAAGCGTGCCTGTTCGAGCAACGACTCTTGTCGCAAGGCGGTGTTATCGCCAGAGTTGCTGCCTCGTCGAAGGCCTGGAGTGCGCTGTCGTCGGTGGGGCTGCCGGACGTTCTACGCGCCCATCTTCTTGCGTCGGCCACTTGACAATCTCTCGGAATCTTGTACAATCGGGCCGTTCACCAGCGAGACAGGGTCCGGCAATCCACGGTGGGGTGTTACCTACAGGGGTATGTCGACCTCGCTCTATGGTGTGGCCTCACGGGCCCGGACGCGTGAAGATCCGGGAGTTCGGCCCAATGAAGGAGGGTAACGCCATGACAAGCCGGTCCGCTCATGTTGCCTTGAGGTTCCTGGGGCTGTGCCTGGTGCTGGCTCTTGGAGGAATGCTTCTTCGCGTCCCCGGGGGACAGGCCCCGGCCCAAGCTGCCGGCTTCTCCGCGACCTGCCAGGCGGGTCCCAATCCATTCCCACCGGACATGGGATCATCCACTAATTTCCCCGTTAAGGAGAACAGCCCTGCGCGGCTCGAGGCCCATGTCTCGGGTGGAACAGGCCCATTTACGTACGAATGGTACCACTCGTCGGGCGGCACATACCGAGGACAGACCAGCACAAGAACCCACATCGGCTCCGGAAGCCCCTACACGTTGACAGCTCCCGCTGATGGTTTCGGCGTGTGGGAGTTTCAGGTCGATGTGACAGACACAGCGTCGGGGGAAGTCCAGACCGGCGGTAATTGTCATTACGACGTGCTGCCGAACCCAGCTGACCGGCTCGACCCGGGCAATCTGCCCTCGGTCAACCCCGTGCTGTTTGTGCCGAAAGACAGCTTCCCGGGGAACGTGGTCCCTGAGGCAATGGTCGACCAGATTCAGCGATCCTTGCGGAGAATCCAGGCCGAGTACTACGAGATCTACGGCGCGACGTACCGAATGAACCCTCTTAAGGTGGTTGTCGCCCCGCAGACGGAAGCCCAGATGTGCGGCGGCGACTGCACCGATCGCCTCGCCTCCGGAACCCTTGTCTACAACTACGCCCTGCCGCAGGCCAAGCAGGCGGTAGGCGGCTGCATCTCGGGCTACTGGGCCTGTGTCCCATACACCAAAGAAATCATCGTCCTTGCCTGGGGGGCCGGCGGCTGGGCGGGAGGTTGGGGTCCGGACCACGCCCTAGCGGTCGTAGGGGACTGGGCTGTCGCCACCGCGGGGGGAGTCAAGACTCCTTGGCTTGAACCTGACGTTACTTGGACGCTGGACGGCACAGGCGTCGTCGATCCCAACGTCTTTACGGTGGCCCACGAAATGAACCACAACATTGGCAGAGACGACAACAATGACTTCTCCTACCAGAATCCGCAGAATCCCAGCGAGATTGCCGGCGCTAGGGCCCTCCCCTGGTTGACGGAGCCCATGACCGACGTACAAAGCCCCACAGTCAGCTTCACGAGCCCGGTCAATGGCAGCATCGTGAGCGGGACCATTGCCGTCAACCTCAGCGCGTCTGATACCGGCGGCAGCGGCCTCGAAGCCGCCGCGCTCCTCGTTGACGGCTACTGGCAAGGGGTCGATGCCTCGGCCCCGTATTCCTTCTCCCTGGACACTACGAAGCTCGGCCACGGCTCTCACAAACTGACCGCCATCGCGTACGACAACAGCGGGCACATCGCGAAGGCAGAGATCACCGTCAATGTGAAGAATATTGTCTCCGGCGCCTGTGACACGTCGTACCCACTGGACACCGGCCGTGTCTGCTACTATGACGGGATCGGCTTCGCCGGGACCTACCTGGGCACACTCATCGATGCCCCCAACTTCGTGACCGACAACGGCAACTTCGGCTGGTGGCCTAGACATGACTTCGGCTCAGGCGAAGTGGCGTTCGGCCAGTCCGACACGGTCAGTGGCGTCTGGCGAGCCCAGTTCAACTTCCCTGCCACAACCTACACCAGGTACAACATCACCTTCTACACGGATGACGGCGTCCGTTTCTACGTGAACGACGCACTCGTCCTAGACCAATGGGGAGACCACGCCGCAACCTACACGACCCAGCTCACCTTGAGCGGCTATACGAACCTGAGAATCGAGTGGTATGAGAACAGCGGCTCGGCGGCGCTGTCGATGAAATGGGCGCCTACCCGACTGCTGATGTCGGACGAATTCAGCTCGGCCTCACTGAACAGTTCCCTTTGGAGCACCGCCAACAGTGGCCCAGTCAGCCTGCTCGACGAGAACTTCGATTCGGGCTCTCTCAATACCGACCTTTGGGGCACTGCTGCCAGTGGAGCGGCTACCCTCCTCGATGACACTTTCGACTCGGGCTCACTGAACAGCGCTCTTTGGGGCGTCGCCACCGGCGGAGGAACCACCCTGCTCGAGGACAACTTCAGCTCCGGGTCCCTGAATACGAGTCTTTGGGGCACAGCAGTGGGCGGCGGCTCCACCGTCTCCCAGTCGGGCGGCTACCTCACGATGACTGTCCCCACGGCAGGAAATGCGTACGCGGATCTGTACTCGCTGACTTCCTTCCCCGTTGGCAGCACATTTGAGGCGCGGGTGTACCTATCAGCAGGCCAGTGGTTGGACCACAAAGGCATCGGCTACGCCGATGCCCGCATCGGCCCGGATTGCGGTTCAGGTGAAACCCAGGCGGCGATGTGGCGCGGCCAGGATGGCGACAAGTACACCGAGACCAAGATAGTTCCAACTTCATGCAATGGCGTGATTAGGCAGACGGGCTATCCGGCAGGCTGGAGGACCATAAAGGTCGTCCGGGTCAATAGTGCGCAGGTCGATTTCTATGAGGACGGGGTCCTCCTCGGCACCCACACCACCAGTGTCCCCACCGGCAGCATTCCCATTAGGTTCAGCGCCTATACCTACACTTGGGGCCCCTCGAGCCCGATCACGATCCAGGTCGATTGGGTGAAGGTCACCACCGGCGGCCCCACGGTCTCCCAATCCGGCGGTTACCTCACGATGACTATTCCGGCCGCCGCCAATGCCTACGCCGATCTGTACTCCAGAACGCCCTTCCCGGTCGGTAGCACCTTTGAGGCGCGGGTCTACCTATCGGCAGGTCAGTGGTACGACCACAAAGGCATCGGCTACGCCGACGCGACAGTGGGAGCAGACTGCAACTTCGGCGAAACCCAGGCGGCAATGTGGCGCGGCCAGGATAGCGACAAGTACACCGAGACTAAGATACTCCCAACTTCATGCAACGGCGTGTACAGGCAGATGGGCTACCCGGCCGGCTGGAGGACCATAAAGGTCGTTCGGGTCAGCACCACGCAGGTCGATTTCTACGAGGATGGGGTCCTCCTGGGGAGCCACACGAGCAGTATCCCCACTGGCAACATTCCCATAAGGTTCAGCGCCTACACCTACCTCTCGGCGCCAGCCAACCCAATCACAATCCAAGTCGATTGGGTGAAGGTGACCACCCCCGGCCCCACCATATCCCAGTCCGGCGGTTACCTCACGATGACGATTCCCGCCGCCGCCAATGCCTACGCCGACCTCTACTCCAAGACCGCCTTCCCGGTCGGCACCACTCTTGAGGCTCGAGTGTACGTATCGGCCGGCCAGACCTCCGACCTCAAGGGCATAGGCTACGCAGACGCCCGCATTGGAGCGAACTGCAGCCAGGGCGAGACCCAAGCGGCCATGTGGCGGGGCCAGGACAGCGGCAAGTACAGCGAAACCAAGACCGGATCAGCCTCGTACACGTGTTCGCTCCGCCAATCGAGCTACCCGGCCGGCTGGAGGACCATCAAGGTCGTTCGAGTGAGCAGTACCCAGGCCGATTTCTACGAGAACGGTGTGCTCCTTGGGAGCCAGACCACCAATATCCCCACTGGAAGCCTGCCGATCAGGTTCAGCGCCGCTGCGTCCGCCGCAGCTCCCGCGAGCCCGATCACGATCCAGATCGATTGGGTCAAGGTCACCATCCCCGGCCCCACCATCTCCCAGTCCGGTGGTTACCTCACGATGACCGTCCCCGCCGCCCCCAACGCTTACGCCGACCTGTTCTCCAACACCTCCTTCCCGGTGGGCACCACCATCGAAGCGCGGGTATATGTGTCCGCAGGCCAGGCTTCTGACCGCAAGGGTATGGGCTACGCCGATGCCCGTGTCGGAGCAGACTGCAGCCAGGGCGAGACCCAGGCCGCTATGTGGCGGGGCCAGGAGAGCAACAAGTACACCGAGACCAAGACCGGTTCAGCCTCGTATACGTGCTATCTTCTCCAATCGAGCTATCCGACCGGCTGGAGAACGATCAAGATTGTTCGAGTCAGCAACACCCAAGTCGATTTCTACGAGGACGGAAACCTAGTAGTGAGGCACACGAGCTATGTCCCCACTGGAAACCTGCCCATCAGGTTCAGCGCCTTCACCTCCACCTCGGCTCCTCTGAACCCCATCACGATCCAGGTCGATTGGGTGAAGGTGACCCAGAATTGATGGAAGTGGGATGGTGCACCAGGACATGTTCCACATGAGCGCACACAAGGGGTCCGCAATTGCTGGGAGGTTGACTATTCGAGCCAACTGACCGACGGGGCTGTTCACACGCTGGCCAATCATGCGGCCTCGATGGGGTCGCTGCGAGGTACGTCGCCCCATGTGCCTGGCCCCGGGGCCGGCCACATGGGGCGAAACTCTGACGGCCGCGGCTGATCCCGGCCCGGTTTCTGCGGACTTGGTGCCGACACTATGTTCCCATCGTGAGAGCATTGACAAATTCCGAGCAAGGCGTAGAATGAGCGTGCTCGCACTCATCGTGTAAGTGGGGGGGGGGGGGGGGGCCGAGGTGCCCGGGAGCGGGAAGGGACAAGGCTGGCATCGCCTGCGAGTCGCTGCCGTAGGGAAGGAGAGGAAGAGCATGGTTAGGTTCAACGGCGTCAACCACCTGGCTATGGCCACAGGCGACATGGACACCACGATCCGCTTCTGGAGGGACCTGCTCGGGATGCGGCTGGTCGCTGGCCTGGGACAGCCGGGCTACCGGCACTACTTCTTCCAGATCTCGGACTACGACCTGATTGCGTTCTTCGAGTGGCCCGGAGTGACGCCGGTCGCTCAGAAAGACCACGGCAGGCCAGTCCAGGGGCCGTTCATCTTCGACCACGTGTCGTTTGGCGTCGATACCGAGGGCGACTTATGGGACTTGAAAGACAAACTGGAGGCTGCTGGGTTTTACGTCTCCGACGTGATAGACCACGGCTTCATTCATTCCATCTACAGCTTTGACCCCAACGGGATACCGGTGGAATTCGGCCACAACGTCGAGGGCATCGACATTCGCCGAAACCCCTCCATGAAGGACTCGGCACCCTCTCAGGTGACCCAGGAGGGCGCGGAACCTCGGCCGGACAAGTGGCCGGCGGTCACACGGGCCACCCCCGAGACCCAGCGCGTCGTCTACCCCGGAGCAGGAAGCGAGCTCTTCCATGGGAAGAGGTAGCTCCCACGCAAGACGGAATGAGGATCGCTGCTGCCGCCGGTCCACCGGGCGCTCAAGACCGCCGGAACGCACACTAAGTCGGCATCGTGTCCCGTCCTAAGAAAGCCCCCGATGCCCAGAATTACAGATAAAGGCACGTTGCACGAAGCCACGCGGCTAAGATCACACGAAAGCATTGCGAAGAAGTCCATCTTGCTTCTCCGCTGCAGCGCGCGCCGGGATCGGCTTGAGATCGGAAGGTGCTGGACAGCTTCCACACCAACGGCTATCATCGGACTGCCGACATTTGAGGAGATCAGCCATGCCTAGGGTGCCCCTGAAGTGCTGCCTTGTAGCCCTGATCAGCGTTGTCGCCTTGGTTTTGCTCACCACTTCTTGGGCAAGCAGTTCGAGTCCTTCCGCGGCTGGGGCGGGAACGATGTACAACTGCCCCCAGGCGGGCAAGTGGGCGATATCGGTCTGGAGCGGCGAGGGGGTAGACACCGCGGAAGCCCTGGATACCTGCGGAGCCGGCGCCGTTGATGCTGCGTACTACATTCATCCGCTCACCCAGGCCTGGCGGGTCTTCTTCAGGGGGCAGCCGGCGATCAGCGATCTGAACACTCTTGATGACCTGCAGGCGGTCGCGACGCTTGGCAGCCCTACGGCCAGTCCTGCGTCGAGCGATCAGCCCACGCCTACTCCTGGTCCCAGCCCCGGTCGAAATGAATGGCTGTCCCCTGGCTGGCAAGTGGGCGCTATCGGTGTGGAATGGCCCGAACGCGACCGAGACCGCGGACGCCTTGGCACCCTGCACCGAGGTCGTCAGCGTTGCCTACTGGCTCGATCCTCAGACGCAAACATGGCAGCGCTACGTCCACGAACGGCCGGATCTGACCACGCTGTCACACCTCGATAACCTGCAGGGGGTCTTCGCCCTGGGCTCCACGGAGCCGAGGGAGTCCTGTGCCATCAACATACCCGGGACGTACCACGGGGCGGTCACCATCGACGGCCAGCCTGCCTCTGCAGGCACTGTCATCAAGGTCTTCAGAGGCGGGATCGAATTCGGCAGCACAACGGTCGCTGAGGACGGCACCTACACGGCGAACGTGCCCTCCTCAGCGCCCGTCATCCCGCCGTGCTTCGAGAGCACCGGCGGGCCGCTGACTTTCACCTGCGACGGCGCGGAAGCGCAGGAAAAACCGAACTGGGGCCCCGCTCTTAGGTCTCAGGATCTAACCTGCGTGCACATGCTGAACTGCCCTGCCGCGGGCAAGTGGTCCATAGCTGTATACAGTGGCGCGGGAGAACCCACTGCCAACTCACTGGCCCAGTGTGCCGTGTCCGTAGAGGCTGCCTACTGGCTCGACCCCACCACCCAGGCCTGGAGCCGCTACATTCGCGGGCGGCCAGAACTCACCAACCTGGCCTCTCTTCAGAGTCTCCAGGGCGTTCTCGCCCTTGGGTCACCTTCAGAGCTCGTGTCAGCTGCGGCTGCCCAATCCGTCCAGGAGCAACCGGAGGGCCAGATGGAGGGCTGTCCCCAGCCAGGGAAATGGGCTATCTCCGTCTGGAATGGAGCGACTGGGACACCCCCTTCTGAGGCTCTGGCGACCTGCTCTTCCGTGAGGGTCGCTGCCGCATATTGGATCGACCCGCAGGCCGATGTGTGGAAGCGCTACTTCGATGGCAGGCCAGACCTCAGCAACCTGCCAGATCTAAGGGAGCTGCAGGGCCTGGTAACCCTCGGCGGCGAGGCGCGGTGAAGGCTGCCTCCACATCGATGTCCTGCCCGTCCTGGTGCTAGGGCACACTATGTGGGCATGGTCGGTGTCAACCCGAGCGCCGAGCTGGGAGTGCAGCTTCTGCCGCTAGCCGTAGGAGATCCCGCGGTGAGGCACCTCGGCCACGAAGGCACATCGGCGCATGGGATGCGTTCAGGCGTGCTGCAGTCGCTTGCTCAGTGGAACCTCTACCGTAGGAATCGCGTGCGGGCGCTGTCTCTGTGAACGCTAGCCTAAAAGAGCGCCAGTTGGGGTGTCAGTGATGATGAAAAACAGAGCCACCCAGGGACCCATGCGGTATGCTGCAACGACGGCAGGTCTGGCGGCACCGGAGGGCCGGCGTGATCGACGTGGACGAGAAGGAACTTATCCGGCGGGCCTCACTTCTTGCAGGGGCTGAGCATGCGGCGGATTGCCCGGGGACGCGCAGCTTGTCGGCGGCCTGCCACAGCTTCTGCTCGAAGCCGAGATTCGCGCCGGTGGCGGCGGAGTACCGAACAGATCGTGCACGCGCGGCCATGGGGCACCCCCGGAGGTTGTCCGGCCCCTAATTTAGGCGCCCGCGGCCGCCTTGTCCAGAATTGGACACGATCAGGTCATAGCGATGACCTCATACGGAGCCAAAGAAACATCGTAGATGGCACCCGAAACGTACATCTGAAAGAAGAAGAGGGGATGGAATTTGCTGCAGGTGGCGGATGCAATGGGGACTTGTCTGTGCTAACAAGCGAGAGGAACAGCCGATGATGGTCGCGATCATCGGTGCGCCAACGTTAAAGGCCTGGGCACCGCGGCTGGCGGCGGCCAAGGTGCAGGACGGAGGACGGATGCAATGACGACACGACGGCAGCTAGAGAACCCCACACGGCGGCAGCCAAAGGCGGGAGCCCAGATGGACACCGCGAGGGGCGTCGAACAGTGGGTTACGATCTACAAGGCCTACAACGCCGTCTTCAAGGTGGCCGAGTTGGCCCTCTTGCCCCAGCACCTCTCCCTACCCCAGCTTCATCTTCTCGCCATCCTCAAGAAAGGGGGCGGCATCCTCACCACCGGCGAGATCGGCCGTGAGATGGTCAAGGCCAGCCAGACGATAACGGGGCTCGTCGACCGGCTGGAAGAGCCGGAGATGGTGGAGCGTGTTTTTGACCGGCGTGACCGCCGCAAGACCTGGGTTCGCATGACCCCCAAGGGCGACCGCGCGCTTGCCGAGGCCTTCCCCGTGGCCAATCGCCTGGCCGAGGAGCTCTCCTCTGTTCTGACCGACCGCGAGCTCGAGGATCTGCAGGCCAAGGTGGAAAAGCTGCGGGCTGCGGCGATGGACAAGCTTGTTGGAGTGCTCACCTCCAGCGGCGCCATCGCGCACGGCCGGGGTGTGTAGACAATCTAGACACCTACCTCGTCCGCCTGCTGCCCGCCCTCACCGCAGGCGCCTCGTACGCCGGGAGGCGGGGGTAGGAGGTTCTGACGTCGGGCATGGTCGGCATCCAGGACACCGGCCCAGAGCGGGTGCACAGCCCCTCCTCAGAGTGTTACGCACGTACTAAGCTGTCTCCACACACGGGCCGCGTTTCTGCAATCGTTGCAGGAACGACCGCAAAGTCGCGCGTCTGCCCCTTGTGACCGCGGCTCCGGCTCGTGTTACAATCCTCACGAAAGCTGAAGGAGGGACACAATGGGAGAAAAGGGCCGCAAGAATGTCAAGAAACCCAAGCAGGACAAGGTCAAGAAAGGGCCGAGCGGGACGCCTGCTCCTCGAGAGCCTGTAGGCGGCGCTAGAGGCGCTGGACCTCGTAGGCCGCAGTAGACCCGGGGCCGGCACATCGCCGGCTGGTCCAGCGGCGCCCCACACTTGACGCAAGTCCCCAATTTCTCTGGCATGGTCCCCTACCTCAATTCGCGGCCACACCCGTAAACGTGCCTCACCGTTAGCAGACCAAAAACGCTCAGGCTAGTGGGAACCCCCACTATTGCGCCATAATGCCTTGACTTCGTGCCACGTAGAGCGAACATGGTCGCTGACTTCGAGAACAGGAGGAAACGACCATGTCGCCACGCTGGTCCCTTTCGCCCTCTACGCCTTTCTAGCCGAGAAGGAGCGGCGCAGCGGCTCCCGCCGCACGGTGGAGGGCTACTCCCGTATGCTCCAGCACTTCTTCGGCGCCGTCGGCAAGCCGCCGGAGCGCGTCACCAGCCGGGAGGTCTTCGCCTTCGCCCACGGCGTCGGGCTGTCGGGCCGGGAGCCGTCCGCAGTCACCATCGGCGCCCGGATGGCCTGCGTCAGCTCCTTCTACCGCTTCCTCATCCGGATGGGGCTCGTCGCCTCTAACCCTTGCGACCAGCTGGAGCGGCCCAGGGTCTCACCGAGCCCGCCACGGGGACTCAGCGCCGAGGACATTCGCAGGCTTCTGGCCGCCATCCCCGGGACGCCGGTCGGGCTGCGGGACAGGGCCATCGTCCTGACGCTCACCCTCACCGGCCGGCGCCGCACCGAGGTGCTGGGCCTGAAGCGCGGCGACATCTCCTGCGAGAATGGCACTGCCTACTACACGTACCGCGGCAAGGGCGGCAAGCAGGGAAAGCGCGAGCTGCCCAGGCCCGCGTTCGAGGCCATCGACAAAGCGCTGTCGGCGTGGGGGAAGAGCCTAGCGACCATGGAGCCGAAAGAGTCCCTGTGGCCGTCCGGCAGCCCCGCCACCGACGGCCGCGGCCTGACCAGCGGCACCTTCTACGGGAACCTCCGGCGTTACCTGCGTAACGCTGGCCTGCCGCCCGCTGGCGTCCACGTCCTGCGGCACTCGGCCGCCAAGCTGCGCCGCGACGCCGGCGAGTCAATCGAGGATGTCAGTCGGTTCTTGGACCAGAGCTCGCTGGTGGTGACGACAGTCTACCTTCGGCGACTCCAAGGACAGGAGGACCGGAGCTGGCAAAAGGTGGCGGAGGCACTGGGCGTGTAGAGAATGAAGCGGCCCTCAAGGGGCTACCTGAGGGGCAATTGAGGCGACGCCGGTAAAGGCATCGCTCTCCCCTCACATAGCGCACTGCCTGAGGGCCGGATTAGAGACGCGCCAGTCAAGGCGCCTCTCTACGCTCATCATAGCACACTGCGGCCCGGGGCGCCAAGAAGCAGTGGAATCGGACGTTATCGGCCGGGTATGTATCACCGACGATGAACCTGCGGCGGCTCGAGGGGCAGGAGGACAGGAGTTGGCAGAGGGTGGCACAAGCGCTCGGTCTCTAGCGAGCCTGGCTTTGGTTCACCCAGGATCCTGCTCCCGATGCCTTGACAACTCCTTTCTAATCTTATGTCATCCTATCAGATATGACAAGGAGTACACCGATGAAGGACGAGTGGCTGACCGTTGCTGAGGTTGCCGCTACCCTTCGCCTCCATCCCGACACCATTCGCCGGCTACTGCGCCGGGGTGCCCTGAAGGGCTCTTACATAGGCGGCAGGGGCGGATACCGCATAGCGGCCGCCCACGTCGAGGCGTTCATGGCAGCGGCCAAACCGAGGCGTCGGGGTAGTGTGAAGGCCCAGAACCAAGAAAAGCAGCCCCAGCGATGAGGGCGGCTATCTACGCTCGGGTCAGTTCCGAAGAGCAGGTCGAGGGCTACAGCCTGGACGCCCAGCTTAGGGCAAGGCGAACCTTTGTGGCGGAGCTGGATGGGCCATGTTCCGCGAGTACGTCGAGGAGGCGCGATCAGCCCACACAGACGACATCAAGAAACGCCCAGTGTTCAAGGCAACTATTGACGACGCACCAGCAGGTAAGTACGACGTGCTCGTGGTCCACAAGATCGACCGCTTCTCCCGCAAGCTTCGATTCACACTGGACTACTTCGAGAAGCTCCACAAGGCTGGGGTTGGTTTTGTCTCAATTACCGAGCAGATGGACTTCACTACGCCGACCGGCCATCGGCAAATCCTTGCCTTCTATACGCGTTTGCAGGATGTCGAGTACGCAGGAGCCAGAGACAGACAGCAATTAGAAGCCGGCGGCCGGCCACGAGCAGCGGAACCGGCTGGCCCGACAGCTTTTCGATGCGGTCTGGGTGAGAAACGAGAAGGTCGTGGCTGTTCGACCACGACCGGAACTGAAACCCTTCTTCGCGCTGTCAGACGAGTGCCACGCTCGAGGTATGTCTGGCGACCCCGAGGGGATTCGAACCCCCGATCTCCACCGTGACAGGGTGGCATGTTAGACCGCTACACCACGGGGCCGCCCTCGCTGGGCTCTCTTGAGACCCGGCCTATTCTAGGCGCGGCCGGGCCACCCTGTCAATCTCCATTGGGGCGACCGACCGGCTCCTCCTTAGTAGCCGCCGGACGGCACCGGGCTCGGTGTTGGCCTTGGGGCTGCTCCGCCGACCACAACGACACTCCACAGGCCCCCGAAAGCCGTGATCCCCTGCCCGTTCGCGTCGCCCGCCTTAGTATCCTTGAAGAAAGTGTACAGCGGCATTCCATTCAGCGTGACCTGCTTGGTGCCGTCCGCACGCGTGATCACTCCCAGCGTGCCCGTGACCCCTGATCCGGCCACGGGGTTGCCACTCGTGATGGTCAGCGCAGGCCAGTTCTGCAGGCACGCCCCGCTGCAGTTGCTCGTTCCTAGCGTGTCCGCGCCGAAGGTGTAGAGGGTCATCCCCTGACCATTTACAAGGATCTTGCCTAGCGTCGCGTTCGTCGCGACCGCCACCGTCGCCCCACCGGCTGGAGTTGTCGCCGTCGGCGTCGCGCTGGAACCGCTACTACTACAGGCCGCCGCAACCAGCCCTATCGCTAGGAGCACTACTGGGGCGCCCAAAGCTCTGCTGATGAACTTCCGGTGCATCCAACTAGCTCCGCGGGCAGACATGCTTATCCTCCTTGGGCGATGCCAATCGCCCCTCCCCCCGCTGCCCAGAGTAGCCTTCTCCTCGTCAGCTGAAGGGCAGCGATGCTTTAGGGCGGCCGCCGTCAACCTCAGTGATTCACCGTTTGCTGGAAGCAGGCGATGTCGTACTGAGACACGGCGTGCGGGCTGTTGGCGTTCGCAGCAGATGGCGTGCCTGGGCTGCCAGCATAGACTGAGGTAGCCAAGGTGAAGCCCGCGGTGCCGAACCCTGGAGGCTGAGCGGTGGCATTACCCGACCCGCACGAGACACCCGGTGCTCCGGGTTGCCCCGGCCCGTTGGGGCTCGGCGCCGCAAAGGCAGCCGTGAACCCCCCGACAGTGAGCACCAACGCTAGAGCGATCGCGATGAACAGGCGCTTCATGATCCTCCCTCTCCTTTGACAGCGTTTCATAGGGATACGACGCGATCCGCTCGCCTGGATTCCCCCCGAGCAGCCAGAGGGCAGGGCAACGCCAGGGGCGGTCTAGAGCCCCTGCGGAAAATCGTAGTGGTCACGGACTTGTGCCGGAGGCGTCCCGATCACCACAGCGATCTCCTCCTGTTCCGTCAGTTCGATGGTGGAGGGGTCGCCGGAGAACGGGCGCCCATCAACGTAGACCTGTACTGGCGTTTGCGGCGAGCAGTAGCCGCCGACGCAGCCCTGGTTGAGGAAGACACCCCATTCGGTGAAGAACTGCCCTAGCGTGAAGACGCCGGGCGCCGGGCTTTCGACGTGAATGACCCCTGATGCGTCGTGAGTATGCACAGGTGAGCCAAGCTGGGCCCTCAGGTCGAAACCGATTTCCGCTGGGACGGGCTCGGACTTGCCGTCGACGAAGATGTCCAGGTGGGCGTGCACATGGTACGCCACCTGTTCCTGACTGAGGGCAGGAAGACCCGCGGCAACGATCCGTGCGGCCTCGGCGTCGGGGACAGGCCAGGGGGCCGCTGCCGTCGAGAGGGGAGGAGGCGCGGACGGCGTAACAGTCCCACCCCCAGGCGCGCTTCCAGCGCCGCTAGAGCAGGCAGTGGCCACCACGACCAACAGCGACCCGATCGCTGCCATCGCCGCCCAGCACGGGGGCCCGGACGCCAGAGCAGCGCCTGTCCTACTTCCGCCAGTCGAGCGAGCGTCCAGTTTCGGATGTCGCGCCGACGGCCAGCGATCCGCGGTCTCGTGAACCGTTGAGTCGGCCATCGTGCTGCACCTCCGAAGCTTTGCCCTTCCGGTTGTTCCGTCAAACCCAACTACGACCGGAGGGCCGGCTCTGGTTCTTTCTGGGTGAGCCGGCCGCGACGGCCGTGCTCCGTTGAGCAGAACGGCATGCTCCAATCGTAGAGATTGAGGGTTGCAGGTGCCCACGTCCTTGGACTAGCATGAGAGCGCTTTGACAGCCCCGCACACGCCTCGGGGCCTCGGCCCGAGGCAGGAAGGTCCCCGACTGGCGGTAGGTCATGCCTAGCGGACAACTGGCCCGCCTGCTGCTGTTCGCCTTCATCGTCCTCGCCGCGACTCTCGCGCTCTGGTCGAGGAGCCAGGCGAACCCCGACGTAAGCCCAGACGACGACCCGGCGTGGGGCCCCGCCGATGCGCCGGTCACCATCGTGGAGTTTGGTGACTACCAGTGCCCCTACTGCAAGCGGTTCTACGATGAGACCTTCCCTGCCATAAAGGCCGCCTACGAGGGCCGGGTTCGGTTTGTCTACCGCGATTTTCCCCTCACGTCGATTCACCCGTACGCTCAGAAGGCGGCGGAAGCCTCCGAATGCGCTGACGACCAGGGGCGCTTCTGGGACTACCACGATGTGCTGTGGGCCAACCAGGGGGCGCTCGATATCGCGAGCTTGAAGGCCTACGCGGCGCAGCTCGGCCTAGACATGGCCACGTTCGATGACTGCCTGAATTCGGGCAAGAATGCCCAGGAGGTGCAGAAGGACCATAGCGACGGAGCCAGCTACGGCGTGCCCGGCACCCCCACATTCTTCATCAATGGAGTGAAGCTCGTCGGCGCTCAGCCGTTCTCCAGCTTCCAGGCCGTGATCGACCCACTGCTGGCGGTTGCACCGACACCCACACCGACCCTCTGGCCCACACCGACCCCCGTGTCGACGTCCGCGCCCAGAGACCAGCTCTACGGCTGCCCCCCTGCCAACGGCTGGTCCCTGGCCGTTTGGAGCGGCATGGAAGGCACGCCGATGGCGGAGGCCCTGTCAACCTGTGGCGCAGGCGCGGTCAACGCCGCCTACTCGCTAGACCGGTCCAACCAGATATGGCAGCGCTACTTCCCTGACCGGCCGGACATCAGCAACGTCGGCCTTCTCGGCGACATGCGCGGCATCATCGTCTTGGGCTCAGCCTCAGCCGTGCCCGGTCCCGAGGCGCCTACCGGCAGTGGTGTTCAGCTCCACGAGTGTCCCCTGGCAGACAAGTGGGCGATTTCTACCTGGGACGGCCCCGACGACGTATCCATCGACGAGGCTCTCGCCACCTGCTGGCCCGGCGTGGAGGCGGCCTACGCAATCGACCCGACGACCCAAGCATGGCTTCGCTACTTCAACGGCCATCCCGAGATCAGCGACCTGCTCACCATCGACTCCATCCAGGGGATCCTGACTCTGGGCGGATCGGCGGCCGCAGAGGCGCCGTAGGGCTCTCGAACCGCCGCCAACGGGTGGAGCCGCCGAACGTCAGCGGCGCGGCTGGGCGCCGGGGCCCAGCAGGTTGACCAGCTTACCGTCCTGAACCTGGCACGGAACCAGGCCAAGGTCCACGAACACGTTTATGTCCCCGCTCACGATGGCGGTCGCAACGATGTCCGCGAGGATGTCCCCCTGGTGCGGAACCCGGTCGCCGTTCGCGTCGAAGGCGAAGGAGCCGGAGAGCCCGCCGGACAGACCGGAGGCGCGCACGGTATCGCGCAGTGCTCCAGAGTCGATTGCCAGCGAGCCATCGGGCTGCTCCTGGGCCACCTTCGCGACGGCGTCCAGCAGAACGGTAGTGGCATCGGCATACTGGGCGACGAAGGCCGAAGCGTCGGGTTCGTGGCTGTGGAGCTGCCTGAACTCGGTCAGGAAATCCTGCGGCAGCGTCAGGGAGCAGCCGGCGAACAGGACGCCCTCTGCTTCGGGGCCCACGGGCTGGACGAAGCCCGGCACCGAGGCGGCGGCATCCACCGAGCCGAAGATGCCCGCATAGCCGGCGTCGCGCAGCTGGCGATACAGCAGCGCCACCTCGCGGGTGAAGCCGGCAAAGCCGACAAAGTCCGGATTGTCCTGGGCGATCCTGGTCGTGAGCTGGCTGAAGTCGTCTGTCCCACGTACCACGCTCTCCCGCACGATCTGCACCCCGCTGCCCGTGACCACCCGGGCGGCGGCATCGGCCAGGTCCTGCCCATAGGGCTCGCTGTCGTCGATGAGCCAGCCCCTCGTCGCCTTCAGCTCGGAAGTCACGAACAGGCCGATGAGCAGGCCCTCCAGGTCGTTGCGATAGGCGGTGCGGAAGAAGAACTTCCCCCCCGGCTGGTCCAGCGTCAGATGCGTCAGCGTCGCCGAGCCGGAGATGGCGACAATGCCTGCCTGCGCGTAGACGGGGATGGCTGCGGCGGCGCCGGCGCTACAGTCCGGCCCCAGAACCCCCACCAGCCCTTCCCGGCGCAGCAGGCGATCGGCCGCCTGCACAGTGATGTCGGTCTCGGTGCAGCCGTCGTCCTCCGCCTGAATCGCGATCTCATGTCCCTTGATCTGAGCGCCGTTGGCGGTCTTCCAGCGGTCGGCAGCCACCATCACGGCGTCCGCGTCCTCGATGCCGGAGGCGGAATCGGGGCCCGTCAGCGGGGCCGAGATGCCTATCACGACGGGCGCTGCCGCCGGCACGACTATCGGTGCCGCGGGGTCTGGTCGCAGCGAGGCTTCCGCCAGGGCCGCTCCTTCGCCCTTGCTGCCGCCGCACGCCGTCAGCAGCGCCAACGGGAGCAGCGCTAGCAGCGGCAGCATCACCGCAGCGCGCCCAGCACTTAGAAATCTCACAGACCCACCTCCATCTGCCCAGAATGGGTGGTTGAGCCAGGGACAAGCTTCGCTTTATTATAGGGCTCGCGTCCGTTGTGAGCACCAGCCGTAGGAGACTGCGATCAGTAGAGCCGCCGAAGCCCACTCGTTCACCGCGCGAATGGCGATGTGGAGCGCCCGCCACCGCCGGGCCGTCCTCGCCGCCTGGGTCGGCATAGTCCTGGTCTCCCTCGGCGCTTGCAGCGCCATCCGCGCCAACACCGACCTGCAAGAGACGGCGCCCGGGGAGTCCGGCAGAGCCTCCGCGCTGTACCAGCAGCGGTTCGGCGTTCTGACCCAGATCACGGAGATCGTCGTCTTCTCCTCGCCCTCCCTGCCGGTGACCGATCCGACCTACAAGGAGACCGTGCAGGGCCTTATGGAGAGCCTGCGGGCCCTGCGCGCCGACAAGTCCACGGTGGTGGGTGGCACAACCGTTGTCTCTAGCACCAGGACCGTTTCGGCCACGACCACCTACTATGATCTCGGCCTGCCGAGAGAGCAATCGCCCTTCGTCGCGCAGAACAGCAGCGGCGGCGACGTCACCTTCGCTCTGGTTACGATGGAGGGCGACTTCATCGAGGCGGAGAAGAACATCGACCCGGTCGTGCAGACCGTCAATCAGGCCGCGCAGTCCTCCCCAGGCTTCGACATCCTCATCGGCGGCGACGCTTCCATCAACAAGCAAAGGTCGCAGGTCGTAAACGAGGACTTCCGCTTTGCCCTGTTCCTGAACCTGCCGATCAGCTTGATTATCCTTGTCCTGGCTTTCGGCGCCCTGGTGGCCGCCCTCGTGCCCTTGACCCTGGCCCTGGCAGCAGTGGTGGTGGCCTCCGCCATCCTGGCCCTTATCAGCCACGGGTATCCCCTGTCGGTCGTCTACAGCGAGGTAGTGCTGCTCATGGGCCTCGCCACCGGCATCGACTACGCCCTGTTCGTCATCACCCGCTACCGCAACGGGCGCCGCACCGGCCTGTCGGAGGAGGACGCCCTGCGGGTAGCCAGCGGCACATCCGGCAAGGCCGTGGTCTTCGCCGGCACCACCGTCCTGCTGGCCATCTGCGGCATGTTCCTGGTGGGAAGCGCAACCTTCAGCAGCCTGGGACTGGCGGCCGTCGTCGTTGTCGCGCTGGCCATCGCCTTCTCCGTAACCCTCCTGCCGGCGCTCCTGGCTCTGCTGGGCGATAACGTGGACCGCGTGCGCATCCCATTCCTGAACCGCCCCGGCGCCGAGGGAGGCGGAGTCTGGGGTTTCATCAGCGACCGCGTCCTGGCCCGGCCGGCCATCGTCGCCATCGCGACCCTCGCGATCCTCCTGGCGGCGGCAGTGCCGGTCACCACCTTCAACCTTGGTTTCAACGGCGCCAATGCCCTGCCGAAAGCGGTGGAGGCGAAGAAGGCGCTGCTCGCCCTCCAGGACAGCTTCACCCTCGGCCTGATCTCCCCGGCGCAGATCGTCGTCGACGCCGGCAAGGATGGGAACGTCTTCGACCCAGCGATCCAGGCTCGCGTCAGCCGGCTTACCAGCCTCATCCAGGCAGAGACGGTCTCGGCGGAGAACCCGAATGCCCCCTACGGTGTCCCGATCCGGACCGACGTCAACGACGCCGGCGATACGGAGGTGGTCCAGGTTCCGGTGAACGCCGACACCGGCGACAAGAAGGCCATCGATGCCGTGAACCACTTGCGGAACGACCTCATCCCGACGGCCTTCGGGGCCAGCAAGGGAACCGCCCTTGTGACTGGTGCCACGGCCGCTAACATCGACTTTAAGGACAACATCACCTTCAGGACGCCCTTCGTCTTCGCGTTCGTGCTGGGGCTGGCCTTCATCATCCTGCTGCTCACCTTCCGGTCGATCGTTATACCGATCAAGGCGATCATTCTGAACCTTCTGTCGGTGGGCGCCGCCTACGGCCTGCTCGTGCTCGTCTTCCAGCGCGGCTGGCTGCTGGAAGGCGTCCTCAACTTCAAAGCGACCGGCATCATCGAGTCCTGGCTGCCCCTGTTCCTGTTCTCCATCCTCTTCGGCCTGTCGATGGACTACCACATGTTCATCATGAGCCGCATCAAGGAGGCCTACGAGAAGGGGGCCAGCATCGACGAGGCGATCTCCATCGGTGTCAAGGCGACGGCCGGCACGATCACCAGCGCGGCAGTGATCATGGTGGCGGTGGCCCTCGTGTTCGCGTTCACGCGGGACATCACGCTCAAGCAGTTCGGCTTCGGCCTGGCCACGGCCATCCTCATCGACGCCACCACCATCCGGTCGATCCTGCTGCCGGCCAGCATGAAGCTGCTGGGCGAGTGGAACTGGTACCTGCCGGCGTGGCTCGAGTGGCTCCCCCACATCCAGATGGCGGAGTGAGCGCCGGCGCGCCGGGCTCCCGTCACCTCGCGAAGGCGATGCGCGTCCCGTCAGGCGACCAAGAGGGGTCGCTGCCGTAGGGGTCGCTGCCGTCCGTCAGCTTCCGCGGCGCGCCGCTCCCGTCGGCGCTGACGATGTAGACCCGGCTAGTCTCAGACGAGATCGGGTCATCCCACGCCGAGAACGCCAATTGCGTGCCGTCCGGCGACCACGAAGGCGGCGCGTAGTGGACATCATCGGCAAGCTTCCTGCTCTCCCCACTGGCGACATCCACCACAAACAGGCCATCCGTCGCGACCGCCAGCCTGCTTCCATCCGGCGACCAGGCCAGGCGGGCCCACGTCGAGCCTGGCTCGAACAGCTTCTGCTCGCCGCTTCCATCGACGTCGATCACATAGACAGCGCCGTCACGATAAAAGGCGATGCGCTGGCCGTCGGGCGACCAGGAAGGCGACTTCCCTTGGGCAAGGAAACTAACCTGTCCAGTCTCTTGGTCGAAGACGGTAACACCGCAAGATTCGAGCGATGGGCTCCCCAGCCTGTAGGAAGAGAACGCCAGGTGCTGGCTATCGGGGGCCCAGGAGGGCCCGCCGCCGCCTAGCTGCTGCGCGGGAGCGCTGCCGTCACTGGGCACTATCTCCACGCCGTGCACGTTGCCGCCGTAGGCCAGGAAGCGTCCGTCGGGCGACCAAACGGTGTCGCTGCCACCCGTACAAGCGGTGACCACGTCTCCGTACTGAACCTCGGCTATCTTGACCGGCTGGCGGCCATCGCTGTCCATCACGTAAATGTGGACGATGCCGCCCAAACCACCGAAGAAACCGCCCCCGTAGAAGGCGATCTGCGTTCCATCGGGTGAGAAGACGGGAACGTACCCGTCCGCCAGGTTCACCTCGCCCGTCCCGTCGACGTTGGCCACGTATACCGAGCTCGCGATGGGCGGCGCGAAGGCAAACAGCAGCCCGGAGCCATCGGGCAGCCAGGCCGGCTCCTGGACGAAGGGCTGTCTGGGGTTGGTGATCCGCGTCTGCTCGCTACCGTCGACGTTCATGGCCCACAGATTGCCGTCGCGGATGAAGGCGATGCGCGAGCCGTCCGGCGACCAGGCGGGATGCCTGACGTCGCTCGTCAGGTAGACCTCCCAGCCGGTATCCACGTCCAGCACCCTCAAGGAGGACGGATCTTCCCACGTCGGCCCGATTGCAGAGAACGCCAGACACCGCCCGTCCGGAGACCAGGTCAGCGAGGGAATCCCCGACTGAGGAACAACGGACTCCGAGACCTTGACCACGTTTCCGTCAAGGTCCGAAACGTAGATCCCTGTTCCTTCTTCCCAGCGAGAGACCGTGAAGGCGAGGCGCGAGCCGTCCGGCGACCAGGCCATCGGCGGCCCGCCGGCTCCCAGCCGCCTTAGATCGCTCCCGTCCGGACGTACGATGTACACGGCGGCCGGGCCGTCTACGACCTCCTCGCCCGCCAGCGCCAGCCAGTCACCGTTGGGCGACCACAATGGCTGGGTGGGATACGCCAGACCCAAGGAAAGAGGCGTCGCGGCTCCCTCGTTCGTCTGGACGATGTAGGGAAGGGGATATCCCTTCTCGTCGCTGCCGCGAACCGCCACCTGCTCACCATCTGGCGCAATGGCAAGCTCGAACACCTGACGGTCGAACGTGGTGATCAAGTGCGGATTACCGCCGGTCAGTGTCGCCAGATACAGCCCGCCAGACATGAAGGCGACCGTCAGACCATCCGCGGTGACAGAGTAAGTCTGGTACGGGGTGTTCCAGCCCCCTATTCCGCTCGCGAGTCTCGGACGCTCGAGGAGGAGGGCCGGCCCGGCGCCGTCCAGGCCGATGGAGTAGATGCCGCGGGCGTACCGTATCGGCTCGCCCAGATTCACGGCCGCCTCCGACGGGTTAGGCGAGATAGCCAGGCAGTCGCTAGGCGTCCCTGTCCCCTCGACGGTCCGCCTGGGGTCGGGCATGGGCGTCGGTGTGGGTCTCGGCGTCAGAGTGATCGGAGGGGTGGCCTCCTGGTAGCGCCTCGGCGTCAGCGCGGCCGGTGGCGTGACGGTGACGAAGGGGGTGGCATACGGGTCTCGTATCGGCGTCGACGTGCGTGTCGGCGTGATGGTGGCGAGCGGGCTGGGATACAGGTCGGGCGTCGGGGTGGGCCTCGGCGTGACAACCATGAAGGGGCTGGGGTAGGGATACGGGGTGCCAGTGGGTGCAGGCTTGATGGTGGCTGCAGCCGTAGGGCTCGACGTCAGGCTGGCCAAGTTGTCGTCGTGGTGCCGGTTGGTGACAACCAGGCCCCATGTCAGGAACCCTATCCCACCGGCCGCGGCTACGACGGCGGCCGCTCCCGCACCTTTGGCCGCCAGACCGAGAGGAGCATGTTTCAGCGGCCAGAGCACGAACGCGAAGGCGCCCATCCAGGCGGGCCTCGCCTTCTGGGGCTGCCAGGCTGCGGCGTCCTGCCGGCTGGTGACCCCCAGCTTCGACAGGATCTCGGACACATGGTACCGCACAGCGTGGCGCGTGATGTCCAGCCTCTCCGCTATCTGCTCGTTGGTTAGCCCCTCACGGAGGAGACTCAGAACCTCCCACTCACGCGGCGTCAGGATGTCCGGATATGGCGGCCGACCTCGCTTTCGCATCGCGAGGGGAGTCTAGCACTATCAGAGGCGATTTACACTAGTCACCCCCTCACGCGGACGTGCCGCCAGCGCCTCTCCGCCGCTCTCGCTCCCCGGCCCACCGGATGAATCCCCCAGGGCCACCGCCGCGTATCAAGGTGTTGTGCATTTCAGAGGCAAGAGAGGAGGCAGACCATGACAAATCGGCGAGCCACGGTGGGGACAGCCGTCGCGGACCTACCCGTCCAAGACTTGAGGGCAAGCCTGCGCGGCGAGGTCCTGCAACCACGCGATGAAGGATACGAGGCGGCCCGCAAGGTCTGGAACGGGATGGTCGACAAGCGTCCAGCGCTCATCGCCCGCTCCACGGGCACAGCCGACGTCATCGAGGCCGTCCGGTTCGCCCGGGCGAACGACCTGGCGGTGGCCGTACGCGGCGGCGGCCACAACGTCGCCGGCTTCGGCACCTGCGACGGCGGCATGGTCATCGATCTCTCGTCCATGAAGGGCATGCGGGTTGATCCCGAATCGCGCACCGCCCGCGCCCAGCCCGGCCTGACCTGGGGCGACTTCGACCACGAGACCCAGGCCTTCGGCCTGGCCACCACCGGCGGCCTGGTGAGCACGACCGGCATCGCCGGCTTCACGCTCGGCGGCGGCATCGGTTGGCTCATGCGCAAGCACGGCCTCACTATCGACAACCTGATCTCGGCCGACGTGGTCACCGCCGACGGACGGCTCCTCCGAGCCAGCGCCGACGAGAACGCCGACCTCTTGTGGGGCCTCCGGGGCGGCGGCGGCAACTTCGGAATCGTGACCTCTTTCGAGTACCGCCTACACCCTGTGGGACCTGTCGTCCTGGGTGGCGCCATCTTCCACCCCCTCGACCGGGCCGGAGACTTCCTACGCTTCTACGACCAGTGGGCGCCGACGCTCCCCGACGAACTGACGACGCTGGTCGTTTTCCTCACCGCGCCGCCCGAGCCGTTCATCCCGCAGCATCTCCAGGGAACTCAGATGGTGGCCGTCGCGCTCTGCTACGCGGGGCCGGTTGAGGAAGGGCAGAAGGCACTCAGGCCGCTGAGGGAATTCGCTCCCCCCGCCGTGGACCTGGTCGGCCCCATCCCGTACACGGCACTCCAGGGTATGTTCGACGCCAGCGCGCCGGCAGGGATGCGCGGCTTCTGGAAGACCGAGTATCTCGCCGAGCTGAGCAGCCGGGCCATCGAAGCTCTCCTCGATCATGCGGCCAAGATGCGGTCGCTGTTCCCCCTGTCGGTGGTGCACATCCACCACCTAGAGGGAGCGGTGAACCGAGCGGGCTCCGAAGGGACGGCCTTTGGCCAGCGCAGCTCCAGCTACGCCCTGAACATCATAGGGCTCTGGAACGACCCGGCGCAGGACGACGCGCACGTCGCCTGGGCCCGCAAGTTCTGGTCCGCGATGCAACCGTTCTCTGGCGGAGGGGCATACGTCAACTTCCTCGGCGACGAGGGCGAGGACCGCGTCCGCGCGGCCTACGGGGCCCCCAAGTACGAGCGATTGGTGGCGCTAAAGAACAAGTACGACCCGACCAACTTCTTCCGCATGAACCAGAACATCAAGCCAACCGTGTAGCAGCGCGGGCACCCCGCGAGCTCAAGCAGCGAACCGGCTGAGGCGCCGTAGCTCTCGCCGAGAGGCGGCCTACTCGTACACCTTCTCTTCGGCCAGGTCGGCGTCGGGAGCATCTGCTTCCACGTCTCGCGCGCGGCGGTCCATGCCCAGCTCCCGGTAGTATTCGTGCTGAACGATCAGGTTCATGATCTCGCTCGTGCCCGTCCAGATCAGGGCCAGCCGCGCGTCGCGCAGGAGCCGCTCGATGGGATAGACGTTGGTGTAGCCGATGCCGCCCATGATCTGCATAGCGTTGTTCACGACCTTCCAGGCGGCCTCCGTGGCGAACTTCTTCGCCTCAGATACCAGCCGGCGGGCGCGGTTCGGCTCGTCGTTGTGGTCGAGGGAGTAGGCGGCCGCGTACACCAGCCCCCATGCGGCATCGAGCATGGTGATGCTATCTGCCACCAGGAAGCTGACTCCCTGAAAGGCGCGTATCTTCCGGCCGAAGGCCTTGCGCCGGTCGCTGTAGCGGGCAGCGATCTCCAGAGCGACCCGGGCGGCTCCCACCGAGCCGGCGGCGCTGGTCAGCCGCTCGGGCACCATCGTCTGGTAGAAGACGAAAGTGCCACCCTTCTCTCGGCCGATGACATTCTCCGCCGGCACGCGCACGTCGCGGAAATAGACGCGCCCGGTGCCCCCACCGCGGGCGCCCATCAGGCCGTAGATGTGCCGTACATCCACCTCCGGGCAGCGGTCGACGATGAAGGCGGTGAGTCCCTCGTGAGCGGGAACATCGGGGTGGGTGCGGGCATACACCAGGAAGTAGTCGGCGCCCTCCGCGCCCATGATGAACCGCTTCTCGCCCCTGAGCACGTAGTGCTCGCCCTCGCGCACGGCGGTCGTCGTGGCCCCGAAGACATCCGAGCCGCCGCGCGGCTCCGTGAGCGCCTCCGACACCATCAGCTTGCCTTCGAGGGTGGGCCGCAGCCAGCGCTCCTTCTGGGCCAGCGTACCGAAGATGTGCAGCGCCTCGCCGACAATGCTGGGCAGGCAGAAGAGGGCCCCCAGCGTGCCGCCCAGCACTCCCACCTCGGCCAGGGTCACGATCTCGTCCAGCCAACCCAACCCGCGCCCGCCATACTCCTCGGCGAAGCGCAGGCCCAGCAACCGCCGCTTGGCAGCCGCTTCCAGGAACTGGCGGGGATAGCGAACCTTCTCGGCATCCATGTCGAGGATGAGCTGCCGCGGAACGTCATCCTGCACGAAGGCGCGCGCTTCATCTCGTAGCTTCTTTCGCTCCTCGGTCAATAGGCTCTCAAACATCTCCCCCTCCTGACGTCGGTGCAGACGAGCTCCCGGCCACTTCTCCGGCAAGTTCCTGGAGCCAGCGGATCTTTTCCCGCTGCTGAGCGATGCCCAGGTCCAGGATAGCTATGCGGAATGGGTCGGCGCCGCGCTCCACCATCCCTTCCCGAATCCGATGGAACTCCTCCAGCTTAGCCACTGCGCTCTCTCTCTGAGCCACGAGCTTGGCACGCACCTCATCGCTGCTCAGGCGCTTGAAGAACATGCACTTGCTGATGAAGGGGTGGCCGAGGAAGAAGTCATAGGTGACTTCGTCCTCCTCCCAGGCCGAGCCGTGCAGCCATTTGGTGAAGACCCGCCGGCCGCTCGCGGTGGGGTGAAACACGTGGCGATCGGGCCTCTTGTCGCCTTTCTCCACCTCGCGCCGGACGAGTCGCTCCTTCTCCATCTTGGCGAGTATCGGATAGAGTACGCCGTCGTTCATCAGCCGTTCACGCGGCAGGGCAGGCGACAGGGCGCGCTTCAGCGCATAGGCGTGCATGGGCGTATCGACAAGCAGACCCAGGATCGTGCACTTCAAAGACAACGCGACTCCCTCAAGCTCGCACGGCCAGAATCGACCTCCAGGGGCATACCTATATTATAGGTATCGCCCCACGACGTCAAGAGCCGACGAGTAAAGGTCCACCCGGAAGCTTGGGAGAGAGGAGGCCGGCCAGCGGCGGCAGCCGCCCGGCCCTACCGCATTCGCGGGTCGAGGGCGTCGCGCAGGCCGTCGCCGACGAAGGTGAAGCAGAGCATGAGCAAAGCGACGGCCGCCGCCGGGAACACCGCCACCCAGGGGTTCACCTGGATGTAGGCATAGCCGTCGTTGACCAGCCTGCCTAGGCTGGCCGTGGGCGCCGGCAGACCGAACCCGACGAACCCCAGCGCCGCCTCCGCAAAAATGGCGATGGGGATGCCGAAGGTCACCGCCACGATCACCGGCCCCAGGCTGTTGGGCAGCATATGCTTCACCACAATCCGCCAGGGCGACGCGCCCAGCGCCTTGGCAGCCAGCACAAAGTCCCGCTCCGCCAGAGAGAGCATTTGGCCCCGCACCAACCGGGCGATAGTCGTCCAGTTCACGAACGCGATCGCCAGGATCACCTGCAGCTTGGGGTCATCGATCACGGGCCAGGTTCTCCCGAAGAGCACCGAACGCATCAGGATAATGAACAAAAGGTCAGGAAATGCGTACGTTATGTCCGTTAGGCGCATCATCACATTGTCAGTGAAACGGCCCCCCAATGCGGCAGTCGCCCCTACCGCCAGGCCGATAAGCAGCACGACAACCTGAGTCCCCAGGCCGATCTGGAGGGAGATGTTCACGCCTGCCAGTACCCGTGACCAGTTGTCCCGACCCAAGTTATCTGTCCCGAAGAAGTGCTGTAGGCTGGGCCCCTCCTGAAGATGCGCATAGTCCTGGTCCTGATAAGGGTCATAGCGCCGCACGGCGTGGATGTTGGCTGCGGCTGCCGTCAGCCCGACGATCAGGATTAGCATCACCAGCCCGGCCATCGCCAGCCGGTTGCGGGTCAGGCGATAGAAAGCATCGGCCCACAGGCCCCGTTCCCGGGTGGTAGTGGCGGTGACCCCTTCCAGCCCTCGTTCGACAAGCTCAGCGTCTTGCATGCGTGGGGCCTAGTTATAGCGCACCCGGGGGTCGACCACCGCATACAGTAGATCGACTACCAGGTTGGCCACGGCGACGATGGCCGCGTAGAATAACGTGCTGCCCATGATCATGCCGTAGTCGCGGTTCTGCACTGCGTTCACGAACGCGCGCCCGACGCCGGGGATCGAGAAGATGTTCTCCACGATGAAAGACCCTGTCACCAGAGCAGCGGCGATGGGCCCCATGAGGGTGAGCACCGGGATCATCGCGTTCTTGATGGCGTGGCGAATGATGACCACCTGCTCGGCCAGTCCCTTGGCGTGGGCGGTACGGATGTAGTCCTGCCGCAAGACCTCCAGCATGCTTGCTCGCGTAACGCGGGCAATGTAGGCCATCGGCAAGAAGCACAGCGATACAACTGGTAAGACCAATTTCTTCATATTCCAGGCCGACGGATCTAAGACGTCTGCCAGCCTCTCCGGCCCACCCCAGCCCAGGAGAAGGAACCAGTGGAAGTTTATCGCGAAGATGACGATGAGGAAGGTAGCCAGGATGAAGTTGGGCAGGGCGGCCCCGATGGTGGCAACGAATACGCCGATGTAGTCCAGCGGGCCGTTCTGGTTGAGGGCCGAGAGGACGCCCAGCGACAGGCCGAACACCATGGCGACGACAAAGGCCATGACCCCAAGCTGAACCGTAACGAAGAAGCCATCGCGGATGAGTGTCGACACGTCGCGGTCGCCGCGAAAGGAGAGCCCCAGATCGCCGTGGGAAAGATTCCAGAGGTAGGTCAGGTACTGCCTCCAGAGGGGTTGATCCAGGTTGTAGCGCCGGTTCAGAGCGATAATGATGCTTTGCGGCAGTTGCTTGTCCTGCGTGAAGGGCCCGCCGGGGACGGCGTGCATCAAGAAAAAAGTGATAGTGGCCACCGCCCACAGGACGGGGATCAGCCACAGCACGCGCCGGATCGCGTAAGCCGCCATAACCTCCACCGCGGTGTGGGGCCCGGAGCCGCCGGGCCCCACACCTTAAAGCACCACCTATCTTACGGCATCTAGCGCTTCTAAGCGATTGGTCTTCTCTACTGGGCCTTCACGAACCAGCACTCCGGGCACCAGTTGCCGGGCATCGCCGCGTCGATCTGGCCGTTGGGGTTCACGCCCCCGACCTTCGAGTTCACCAAGTAGAGCAGAGCGGTCTGGTAGACGGGCGCCGCACCGCAGAGCTTGGTGACGATGAGCGTCTCCGCCTGCTGGAGGTCCTGGATCCGCTTCGCGTTGTCCGTCTCCGTGCTCGCTGCCTTCAGCTTGGCGTCGATGTCGGGCATGCTGCAGTTGTACTGGTTGTTGCCCCCACCCGTGTCAAACAGCCCGATGAGGGAGTTCTCCGGGTCGGGGTAGTCGTTCTGCCAGCCCCCCATGAACAGATCGAACTTCTGGGAGTTGAAGGTGGCGGAGCGGGTCTTCGCGTCCACTGTCGAGATGTTGACGGTGATGCCCAGAATATCCTTCCAGGCCTTCTGCAGGAACTCCGCCTCTGCCTTACGGTCGGTCCGGTCAAGAGCCGTGAGCGTGAGAGTGGGGAAGCCCTGGCCGTTGGGATAGCCAGCGTCCGCCAAGGCCTGCTTGGCCGCCGCCGGGTCGTAGCCGATGATGTTCTCGAACGGCGCGTTGCCCTGGAAGCCCGGCAGCCCCTGGACATCCCAGTAGGTGGCCGCCAGGTAGGCGTCGCTGTACACCACCTTCACCAACGTCGCTCGGTCGATGGCCCGCGACAGCGCCAGCCGCACCTTATCCTTGGCGATGGTCGCGTTCTTCATCTGCATCTCGACCGACCAGATGCGTGAGGAGCCGACCTTCAAGTACTGGCTGTTCAGGGAGGGATTCCCCTGGACGGTGGCGATCTCCGCGGGCGGGATCTGGGTGATCGTCAGCTCCCCAGTCTGGAAGGCCCTGAAGGCCGCCTCCAGGTCATCGATAAAGTTGATGGTGAGCTTCTGTAGGGCCGGCTTCGGCGTCAGCGCCCAGTTAGGGTTGGGCGTCAGGACAACGTGGCCGCCGGGACCGGGCACCAGCTCGGACATGGTAAACGGCCCGTTGACCACGATGTTGCCCGGGTCTGTCCACTTGTCGCCGTTCTTGTCGATGACGTCCTTGCGCGACGGGAAGGCCGGCCACGTCGCCATGATCGTCGTGAACGTGGGCTTCGGCGCCACCAGCGTCACCTGGAGGGTTGTGTCATCGAGCGCCTTGACGCCAACGGCATCGCGCAGCGCCGCCAGTTCGGCATCGGTCGGCGTCTTCGGGGCATCCGTGGTGCCGAGAGCATTGAAGAAGTCGTCGCAGCCGACGACGTTGAGGATGCTGGCGCCCAGGAAGTACTGGTAGGGGCTGGCCGTGGCCGGGTCGCACTCCCGCTGGATTCCGTACACGAAATCGTTAGCCGTGAGCGGCTGGTTGTCCGACCACTTGAGCCCCGACTTCAGCTTCACGGTGTACACACTGCCGTTGACCGTCGGCTCGCCAGCGGCCATGGCCGGTACAGACTGGACACCCCCGTCTGCCGTTGCCTCCAATTGATACAGGCCCCGGAACAGCATCCGCTCGATAGCGATGTCCTGCTCGAAGTTGGAGCGGTGCGGGTCGTAGTACTGCGGCTCGCCGCTCTGGACGACGATCTGCTGCTGGGAAGCCGGCGCCACGGCCGGCGTAGCGGAGACGCCCGGCTTGACGGTGCCGGTCGCCGTCGCCGTACTCTCCCCACCGCCACCGCAAGACACCGACAGCACGAGAAGTCCCGCCAGGGCCGCTAGAGGCACCCACCACCTCCGCCCTGGCAATCGTAGCCAGTTCGCAGGTCTCATGTTCCCTCCTTCTCTTGACTGAGCGCCGTTCCGCTGGATGAAAACGATTCCCCTTTGACCTCCCGGCCGCCGCACCACCTCCCCAAGCATAAGACGTGTTAGCCCTTTACCGGCCAAGCATTGGCCTAATAGTAGTCCTGTCGAATCGTCCTGGCAAGTCTGCCCGATAGATCGATCAAAACAGCGGCGCGTCGGCGACGAGGGTCGAGCAAGCCAAGACGCGCTGCGGTGGGCCGCGCTAGGCCAGACGCTCGCCGGGCAGCGGCGGCGAGCCGCTGTACACCTCCAGCACCTCGATGGCTCCGACCGAGCCGGCCACGCCGCGCTCCATCCCCAGAAAACGCCCCTTCACCTGATAGGCTACCGGCTCCGCGCTCAGGACGGCCGCTGCCACCGCCGCGCGGCGCTCCAGCCCGGCCGCGCTCCCCGCGAAGACCAGGGCCCGGTCCCCGGCCGGCGTCAGGGAGAGGGCCGGCACAATGTCCGGGTAGCCGTCCGGCCCGAGGTAGGCCAGGAACTTCGCCGCCTGCAATCGCGCGAACTTCTCCCGCACCGGCGGCGGCATAGCGGCGCCTTCGCCCGGCCGCCGCCGCCAGCGGGCGGCCCAGCGGGCGCGCGCCACCGCCAGCAGGACGCCGCCCCGCGACATTGCGAACTCCCGCACCACCCGTCGCGCCCGGATGACCCCGGCACTGCGGATGCCGCTGTAGGCGTTGTAGCGGAAGAAGTCGCCGCTCATGATCCGATCGACATAGGGGCCGCTGCGCTGGAACTCCTGAAAGTCGCCCTGGATCACCCACCCGCGCAGGCTGGGCGTCATCACGGCGATGCAAACCCTGGGATTCGACTCCAGGTTGCGCCGGGTCTTCCAGATCATGAGCTCGCCGAAGATGATGGTGCTCTCGTCCGCAGCCTCGAGAGAGGTGATGGGCACGACGTTGGGAATGCCTTCGGCGTCCAGGGTGGCCAGGAACTTCGGCCCAACCGGCGCCATCGCCTCGATGATGGCCGGGCTCAGGACGGCCGCCTCTAGAGCCGCGTCGCGCCCGACCATCGGGCCACCTCACCCACGGCCGTCGTCGCCAGGCTCTGCAGCCGTTCCATCTGCTCACGGGTCACCAGCTGAGCTCCGTCCAGCGGATAGGGCAGGCCCAGACGGGTGTACTTGGAGCGACCCAGGTTGTTGAAGGCCAGCAGGTCCCAGCGCTCCACCGTGGGCAGCCGCTGGCCGATGAAGGCGGCCAGCGCGGCGATGTTCGCCTCGCCATCGGTGAAGCCGGGAATGATCGGCGTGCGCACCCACATGGGCACGCCCGCCTCGGCCAGGCGCTGGGCGTTGGCCAGGATGCGGTCCGGGTAGACGCCCGTCGCTGCGCGGTGCCGCTCCCGATCGGCGATCTTCAGATCGAACAGCACCAGGTCCACGAACGGCAGCACCATCTCGAAGCTGCGCCAGTCGGCGTGACCGCACGTGTCGAGGGCGGTGGCGATGCCGCCCTCGCGGCACAGGGCCAGCAACTCTTTGACGAACTCCGGCTGCATCAGTGGCTCGCCGCCGGAAACAGTGACGCCGCCGCCGGAGGTTTGGTAGAAGGCGCGGTCCTTGGCGACCTCGGCGTAGACCGCTGCGGCCGTCCACGCCCGTCCGATGACCTCCACCGCCGCGGCGGGGCAGGCGTCGACGCACAGGCCGCAGACGGTGCACCGCTTGCGGTCGATGATCATGCCGTCGGGCGTCAGGGCCAGGGCATCCTCCGGGCAGGCGGCCAGACAGCGCCGCGCGCCGATGCAGCGCACGTCGTACCAGACCAACTCCGGCCGCGGCGACAGGCCCTCCGGGTTGTGGCACCAATGGCAGCGCAGGGGGCAGCCCTTCATGAAAACGGTCGTGCGGATACCGGGGCCGTCCTCGGTAGAGAAGCGCTGGACGTTGAAGGTGACGCCGGTGGTGGCCATGGCCGTCAGCTCCGCTCCACCCAGCGCAGGCTCCACAGCACCGGCCGGGAATAGGGCGGCCGGCCGGCCAGCGCCCGGTCCAGTTGGGCGAGCGCTTCCTGCACGTGCGCCTCCAGCATCCGCTCGCCCGCCTCCGCCGAGGCCATTCGCGGCTCGCCCACGTAGGTCACCCTAGCGCCGGCGGCCAGCCAGCCCAGGGCCATGCCCAGCGCCGGCAGGTCGGCGGCCAACCGCCGCGCCCCCAACAGCCGCAGCGCCGCCGAGCCGACCCGCACCAGGCCTCGCGCCACCGCGCCCTGCCCCACGGTCACCGGCGGCAGCGACCGCCAGGCGGGCGCCACCTTCTCCGGCGCTGTGGCCAGCATCAGCGACGTCTCGTTGCGGCCGGCGTGCGCGTCGCTGAGGTCGCCCGAGCTTCCAGGGCCGGTGCCCGTCGCCGCCAGCAGGGCTGGGTCGTTCTCCACCGTGCGGCGGTAGAAGTTGAGGAACGGAGCGATGATGGTGAACCGGCTTTCCGTGTACACCCTGCGCACAGCCTTCTCAATGGCGATCTGGTGGCGCGGCCCCCCGTGGTTGTCGGTCACCAACAGGTAGCGGAAGCCCTGCCGGGCCAGGCTGCGGCCGGTGGAAAGCAATAGGTAGTAGATAGCGCGGCTGTCCACGCTCACTGATCCCGGCACGGGATTAGTATCCGCGCCGGCATAGGCGGGCGGCAGCAGCAGGCGATCGTACTCCGGATAGCGCTCGGCCAGGCGAGACAGCAAGCGTCGCTGCACCTCCTCCGCGATGACGACATCGCAGGCGAGCGGTAGGTGCGGCCCGTGCACCTCCAGCGGGCTCAAAGCCATGAGGACAATGGTGTGAGCCGGGTCCAGCGTCGCGAGCTCGCTGGCGGTCAGCTCGCCGTAGTGGATGGTGCGGCCGGCCATCGAACCCCCACCTCAGCCGCACTGGTGGGCCTGCCGGGCGATGATCTCATCCTGGATCTCCTTGCCCAGCATCACGAAGTAGGCGTTGTAGCCCGTCACCCGCACCAGCAGGTTGTGATAGGCCTCGGGGTCGGCCTGGGCGGCCCGCAGGGTAGCCGAGTCCAGGACGTTGAGCTGGAGGGCCGTGCCGCCCACCAGGCCGTAAGTGCGCAGCAGGGCGGCCAGCTTCTCGCGGTGCTCGGGGTCTGCCACCAACGACGGGCTGAGGCTCATGGTGTGCGAAGCTCCGTTGGGCGCCGTCTCCAACCCCAGGCGCCCCACCGAGTTGACGATGGCCGTCGGCCCCTCGCGGTCGGCGCCGTCCACCGGGCAGACCCCGTTGGAGAGGAACGTCCCGCGGCGGCGGCCGTCCGGCGTGGCAGCCGTGGAGGGGGCGTAGGCCACCCAGTAGTTCCAGGAAAGGTAGCCGCCCCGGTAGCGCCGCCCGGTCGCCGGCGACGTGTGCCGGAATACCTCCTCCGTCCAGAAGCGCGACACCTCTCGCGCCAGGTCGTCGGCGTGCGGGTCGTCGTTGCCGTACTTGGGCGCCTTGTTGCGCAGCGTCTGGCGCAGCTCCTCATGTCCGTCGTAGTTGCTCCGCAGGGCGCCAAGCAGCTCCTCCATGCTCACCTTGCCCTCTTCGAACACCAGCTTCTTGACCGCTGCCAGCGAGTCCACGGCCGTGGCCAGCGCGATCCCCTCCACGGTGATGTAGTTATGTCGAGCGCCGCCCTGCGTAACGTCGCGGCCGGAGTCGGCGCAGCCGTCCACCAGCGCGCTGAGGTACGGCGTCGGTTCGAAGGCGGCGCGGATGGCGTCTGCCTCGCTGGCGGCGTCGATGAGGTGACCAAGGATAGCCTTGAGCTGCGCCTGGAAGGCGGCGAAGAAGCCGCCGAAGTCGTGGAAGGTGCGCGGGTCGCCGGTGCGCTGCCCGATCTGGGCGCCGGTGCGCATGTCCTTGCCGTCGTTTAAGGCGACCTCCACCGCCTTGGCGATATTCAGGTTCACATCCACCGTGCCCGAGCGATCGCAGCCCTGGAGGGTGTTCTCCAGGCAGCCTACCGGCGCATAGTCCCAAAGCTGGTCCTTGGGCAAGCCTTGCCATTCCAGGCCGCGCATTGCCGCTTCGTCGAAGTTCAGGAGAAACGGCGAACCCTGGGCCTCGGCGATGAGCTCAGACACCCGCCGCAGCAGCTCGTCGGGTGTCTTCTGGTGCAGGCGGATGTTGGGCTTGGGCTCCAGCAGGTTCATCTCGCCGATGACGTCCAGCATCAGGAAGGTGAGGTCGTTGCTGGCGTCTTCGCCGCCGGGCCCGATGCCGCCCAGGGTGATGAGCTGCCCAAAGCCCGAGGTGATCCCCTGGTTCGTGCCCACTCGCCCCTGGTAGTCGTAGGCGTAGTTGTGCTTGATCCAGTAGCACTGAAGCAGCTCTCGCGCCTGCTCGCGGGTCAGGCGGCCTTCGTCCAGGTCGCGGCGGTAGTAGGGGTAGAGGTACTGGTCGATGCGCCCCGGCGACAGCCCCGGGCCCGGGTAGGACTCCGCCGCCATGACCAGCATGTGGGTGAGCCAGAGCGCCTGCAGCGCCTCGGCGAAGGTCTCGGCGGGCTGCCAGGGCACCTTGCGACAGATGCGGGCGATCTCCAGAAGCTCGGCACGACGCCCTTCGTCGCCCTCTGCCGCCGCCAGCCGCTCCGCCTCGACGGCGTAGCGCTCGGCGAAGGCCCGCGTCCCCTCACAGGCGACGACGAGCGCCTTCAGGAAGTCGCGGTGCCGCTGGTCCTTGGCCGCGCGCAGCTTGTCCTCAAACTCGACCACGATTCCGCTGAAGCCGAGCCGCAGCGCCTTCGGGTAGTTGGGGAGGAGGTGGCCCGGTATCGCGCCGCAGTTGCCGATCCCGAGCTCGTTGAGCCAGCGAGCCTTCTTCAGCCAGCGGGCCACCCGCGCCTTCCAGCGGCGGGCTTCGCGGGCCGTGTGAGTCTTGGACAGGGCAGTGTTGAAATACGAGCCAACGATGAGCTCGCCGTCCAGGATCTGGACCGGCAGGTGTTTCTCGATGACCTCGCGGAAGAAGCGGGCGCGGCGCGCGGCCAGCGGCTCGCGCCAGAAGCTCGCGGGCAACGGCACCGGTCGGGCGGCGGCCAGCAGGCTGTCGCGATAGGCGTCCATGAACACATAGACCTCCGGGACGACACCCCAGTGATAGGGCGACCAGACCTCGTCCCAAGGCTTGCCGCTGCCGTAGGCGCGCACCTCATTGCGAAAGTGGTCGCGGCTGTAGAAGGAAAAGTACTCGTCGCGGAGGCGCCGCACCCGCGGCGACAGTGAAGGAGCCGCCGACCAAATGCCGGGCCGGGCCTCCGCCGACGACGGAATCGCCGCCATGGTCACCACCCCTTCCACGACATGAGGACTCTGCAACCCTTGCTACAATTATAGCGCAGCCAATCGTAAGAAGAAGGCGCGGCAGGACGGCGCCGGCTACGGCTGGAAGGTCCAGGGCACGCTGCCGGGGGTGCTCTTCAGGATGAGGAGCGCGCTGTCTTGGGAGATCGTGGTGATGGAGGTCACGTCCGGCCGGTCGGGAACGTACCGCCCCCACGATTGGCCAGCTCCCAGCGCGTACAGGATACCGAACTGTCCAGCTATGCCGGCCGTGGCGTCCCCTACGGCCTTGGTCTGCCCCGCATAGCACACGCTGTTCCAGCCCTGCGTCACGCTGACGCTGGTAGGCTGTGCGTCCGGCAGTTCCTGTAGCCAGGCCACGGCCGCATCCGTGAGGAGCAGAAGGGCGTCGTTGGGGTTGAGGCTCGTCAAGGTGCTGAGCTCGGGCCGCCCGGGGAACCAGCGATCGAAGCCCTGGTCCGCTCGCAGACGGTAGACCGCCAGCACGTCTTTCAACACGTCGGCCAGAGCGGTCTCCACTGGCTGCTGGCTGCCCACATAGCAGGCGTGAGTCCAGCCTTGTGCCAGCGATACGGTCATAAACGGCCCCGGCGGGTTGGAAAGAACGTCCGGCCCGAACGCGCCGAAAACGGCATCGGTGTCGCCCTGGTAGGCATCCGAAAAGACTCCCGCCACGACGGCGATCGGCTTGTCAGAGACCAGCACCGCCGACCCCTCGAACTCCGCCGGCAGGAGGGGATCGTCCCGCTGCAGCAAGGCCTGGACGCCCGTGACGCTCTGTGTGAAGCTGGCCACCCCTCCCGGCAACGTCGAGCCATTGTAGGTCACTTTGACCGTCGCCGTGCCCCCACCCACCACCTGGATGCGCATCCACGAGTTCCAGCCGCGGGCCTGGCCGCTGTCGCCTTTGTACCCGAAGTCGCGGTACGTCAACGGCACCCAGACGGCCGTCGATGCCTCGGCCTGTGGCACGCCGCTGTAGGCGGCGAAGTCGTCGATGCCGGGGAGCCTCACGCCCCAAGTGGCGACCACCGCCACCGCCTGGTCGCTGGCGATGCTGACCGCCCCATCGAAGCCATCGGGCAGGCCGGCCTCCTGCGCCAGGTCCACGGTCGCCCAGGCGGATACCGTCAGCTTTCGCTCCAGCGAGCCGCCCGCCCCTGGCAAGCGACTGTCGCAGCAGTAGACCAGCGTCAGGTTGGCCGGCTGGGCCGGGTCTACCGTGCTCGCGAAGAAACTGGTGTTCCAGCCGCTGCCCAGACCGAAGTTCTTCTCCGCGAGGGGCAGGTACACGCGAGTCGACAGATCGCCTATCCCCTCGCCGGGGCTCCACCCGAGCCCGCGGTACGTGGCGAAGCTGGCCCGCTGGCTGTGGTAGATGTCCACAGTGGCGGCCAGGATTTGGCTGTTGACCAGCGGCTGCTGGCTAGGGGTCACCAGTTCCACCAGTAGCGAGCCCTGGAAGTTGGCGGGC
The DNA here is from genome assembly GCA_963701285.1 of uncultured Chloroflexia bacterium. Lineage (GTDB taxonomy): Bacteria > Chloroflexota > Dehalococcoidia > SM23-28-2 > SM23-28-2. The sequence goes on from OY969584.1 coordinate 2,418,247, forward strand.
AGGCTCCCCTGCATCTCCGCCTGGTCTCGCTCCAGAACGCTGCCGGCGGCCAGCAGCAGACCTCCGTCGGGGCATTGCGGCAGCGGCTGGCCACCGGCCGCCGGCTCCACCAGCGCGACCTGCCCCTTCTCGTCGCGATAGGTCATCCGCACGCAGGCCGAGGTGCCGCTGCTGACGTTCTGCACGATGAGGCGGGTGCTCCAGTTACGGTCGGGCCCGTAGCGGCTATAGATCAGCGGCAGGTATATCCGGCTGAACCCCCGCGTGACGCCGTCGTCGCCGCCCACGGAGAGCGAGCCGTCGGCCCGCTGGATCTGCTTGAGGATGACGGTACGGACGGACTGGTCGGCGGTGACAACGGCGGAGCCTGTATAGCCGTGGGGCAGGCTATTCTGGCTATCCTGGTGAAACCCCACCGAGGCGCCGGCCGGCACGCCGGGGATGGCCTCCTGGGTTACCCGCGTGCCATCGGAGTTGTAGTACTCAACCGTGAAGCGGGCCGGGCTGAGGCCCGTATTTTGCACCCAAAAGGAGGTGTTCTCGTTCCCCAGGGTGGCCAGTTGCCCGGCTATGGCGGCGTGGGCTGGCCGGCTGACCGACGGGGAGGCCGGGCCCAGCACATCGACGAACGACCCCAGGACGGCCAGCAACGAGGTCAGAGCACCCAGGCCGACCGCCGCCCACTGCCATCGTCTCATGCGCTGGTTTCGTCCTCCCCCATGATCACCACCAAGCCCTCATGGTAGGCTCAGCCCAAGCGCAAGTCAACCCGCCGGCCTAGTCGCAGCTCCATCGCCCCTGCCGAGCACGCCTACGAGACCTGCACGCTGGCCAGCTTCTCCAGCGCCTTGGCCAGAGCCTGAACGCCCTCGCCGCCGAGACCTTCGGCCTCGACCGCCGCGAAGAGCTGGTGCACCAGGCCTGTGCCCGGCAACGGCAGGTGATGCTCCTCGGCCGCCTCCAGCACCAGACGCAGGTCCTTCTGCTGGTGAGCCACCTTGAAGCCAGGGCGAAAATCGCGCGCCAACACCTTGGGGGCCAGGTTCTGAATAGCCCAGGAGGTCGCCGCGCCGGCGCCCACCGCCTCCAGCATCTTGTGCGGGTCGACGCCCATCTTGGCGGCGAAAAGGAGCGCCTCACACATCGCCAGGTTGTTCAGCCCGCCGGCGATCTGGTTGCACAGTTTCACCGCCTGGCCGGCGCCGCTTGGCCCACAGTACACGATGGTGCGGCCCATCGCTTCGAAGATGGGGCGCCAGCGCTGGAAGGCGGCCTCGGGCCCGCCCACCATGATGGACAGCGTAGCGTTGATCGCCCCCGTTTCGCCGCCGCTCACCGGCGCGTCCAGCATCTCCACGCCTGCCCCCGCCAGCCTGACCGCGATGCGGCGGGTCACCGCCGGCGAGATCGTGGACATGTCCACGAAAGCCAGTTCCGGCCGACCGGCCTCGATGATTCCGCCAGGCCCCAGCGCGATGCTCTCTACGTCCGGTGAGTCGGAGACCATGGTGATCACCACGTCGCAGCGGTCGGCCACGTCCTTCGGGCCAGCACCCTCGCCGGCGCCCTGGGCCACCAGCGCATCGATGCCCGGCCGGCTGCGGTTCCAGACGGTGAGAGGATAGGCAGCGGCCAGCAGGTTGCGGGCCATGGGCCGTCCCATGATCCCCAGTCCAATAAAGCCGATGCGCTCTCTCATGGGCTTCCTCCTACGACCGGCGGGAAAGAGACCCAGCTAGCTTCCGACTGTCTCACGACGCAGAATGTAGGCCAGCAACAGGCCGAGAACTACCACGGCAGCCAGCAGGACATCCAGGCCGAGGTCCATAAGAACCTTCAGGACGATGAAAATGGGGACAAGGACCACCGCGGCCAGCGCGGCGGTGAGGATGCCCAGGGCTATTTCCCGAAGTATCCCTGCCACGGCTACAACACTCTGGCGATGTGAAAGGTGACCCAGGCGATGAGCGCGGACGCCGGTATGGTCAGAATCCAGGCGAAGACGATATTGAGGGCCACACCCCAGCGCACCGCCGAGAACCGCTTGACGGACCCTACGCCCACGATGCCGCCGGCGATGGTGTGGGTGGTGCTGACCGGGATGCCCATCTGCGACGCGAACAGAATGGCGGCAGCGGAGGCCGCCTCGGCGGCGAAGCCATCCTTCGGCTCCAGCTTGGTGATGCGCATGCCCATGGTGTGCACGATGCGCCACCCGCCGAGCATGGTGCCCAGAGCAATGGCGGCATGGGCCGACAGGATGACCCAGATAGGAACATAGAACTCGCTGCCCAGATGGCCGGTGGTGAACAGGAGGACGGCTACCACTCCCATCGTCTTCTGGGCATCGTTGGTGCCGTGGCCCAAGCTGTACGCGGCGGCGGACACCAACTGGAGGCGGCGGAAGACCCCCTGGACGGTGCTCGGGGCCACTCGCTGGTAGAGATCGAGGATCGCCAGGGACAGGAGGGTGGCGGCGATGAACCCCACCATCGGCGATATGACGATGAAGGCGCCAACCTTGCTCACGCCGCTGCCTATGACGACGCCCATGCCGCCACTGGCGAGGGCCGCCCCGACCAAGCCGCCGATCAGAGCATGCGAGGAGCTGGTGGGCAACCCCAGGCGCCAGGTGATGATATCCCAGACGATGGCGCCAATGAGCGCTGAAAGGATGAGCTTCTCGTCGACGACGGACGTTTCGATGATGCCCTGGCCGATGGTGTTGGCCACGTGGATACCCAGACCGAAGGCGGCGACGAAGTTGAAGAACGCGGCCCACATTACGGCCAGGCCCGGGCTGAGGACGCGGGTCGATACAATCGTGGCTACGGAGTTGGCCGCGTCGTGGAAGCCGTTGAAGAAGTCGAAGAGCAGGGCCACGGCCACAATGAAGATGACGAAGATCAGCTCACCGTCCATTGCCCGTACCTGTACCTGCCACAAAAAAGGGGAAGCCGCGCTTCCCCGTAAACCGTCGTATGGCTCGATCAGGCATACCTGAAGCCATCAGGCATGTTTGATGACGATCCCCTCCAGCACCGTGCCCACATCTTCCGCGCTGTCGGTGGCCTGCTCCAACTGGTCATAGATCTCCCGCCACTTGATGATCTCTACGGCATTCACCTCGTCGAAGAAGAGCTCAGCCATGGCATCCAGGAAGAGGGCGTCGGCGGCGTTCTCCAGGCGGTGGATCTCCACCGTATCCTCCAGGATGCCCTTCAGCTGAGAGCGATGGCGCAGCTTAAGTATCGCCCTCTCAACCTGGACGGTCTGGAGGCGGGCCAGGTCGGCGAGGCCGCGAGCGGCGGCGGTGGGTTTCACGCCGTAGATGCGCATGGCGGTGCTGGCGCCCTCCATGTAGTCGACAACGTCGTCCATGTGCTGGGCCAGGGCGGTCATGTCCTCACGGTCGAGGGGAATGATGAAGGTCTTGTGGAGCTGCCCCATGATGTCGTGGATAATGGTGTCGCCCGTGCGCTCCAGCTCCTTCATGCGCGCCGTCTTCATCTCCACGTTCTCGTAGTGCTCCATGAGATCGAGCAGTTGGTCGCCGGCCGCCACCAGGTTGTGGGCGCTCTTCTCAAACAGATCGTAGAACTGGTAGTTTCGGGGGATTAAGGAGAAACGCACTGGCACAACTCCAAGGAACGCATTGCCGCCACAAGGGTAGCATCGCCCGTTGCAGCAGGTCAACCCTCCGGCCGCGGCTGGCCGCGCGACGACGCCGCCTGGGCCAGCTCCCCCAGGAGCGCCTCCACCCGCGCTCGGATCTGGTCGCGGATGCGTCGCACCACTTCGACGGGTTGATGATAGGTGTCGTCCAGATCCCAGTCCTCGTCGGGGGCCCAGGTCGGGCAGGACTCCCGCACGCCGCAGCACATCGAGATCACCCGCGTGGCGCCGTCCACGATCTCCTGCGTCAGGGCCTTGGGGGACTGGCCGCTCATGTCGATCCCGAGCTCGGCCGTCACCGCCACCGCATTGGGGTCAAGGGCCCGAGCGGGCTCGGTGCCCGCCGAAGCCGCCACGAGGTCCGGCCGTCCCTGCGCCAGGTGGTTGAAGAGCGCCTCCGCCATCTGGCTGCGCGACGAGTTGCCCACGCAGACGAACAGTATCTTCCGCACGCTGAACGAACCCTGGCTCCTCGGCAGTCCCCCGCCCTTCGCTCTCAGGATCCAGCTAGTTCAAGCATAAGCCCTGGGGTCAGCAGCAATCCAGCACCGGCTGACGACAGGCCAACACGACTCTGTCGGTTCCCCGCAGGCACCCGCAGCGGGTAGAATCCTGGGGAGACAGAGCAATCGATCCGCGGGAGGCGCGACATGAACGTTGGCACCATCAAGGAAACCAAGGTGGAGGAGTACCGCGTCGGCCTGACGCCCGCCGGCGCCGGCGCGCTGACCCACGCCGGCCACCAGCCGATTGTCGAGCGAGGCGCCGGCGAGGGCAGCGGCTTCAGCGACGACGAGTACCGCCGCGCCGGCGCGACCATCGTGGACACACCCGAGGAGGTGGCCCACCAGTGCGACCTGCTGGTCAAGGTGAAGGAGCTCCTGCCACCGGAGTTCGGCCTCTTGCGGCCGGAGCTCATCTTGTTCACCTACCTCCATCTGGCGGCCCTGCCCGACTTCACGCAGGCCCTCCTAACCACCGGCGCCACGGCCATCGCCTACGAGACGGTGCAGAGACCCGACGGCTCACTCCCTCTCCTCGCCCCGATGAGCCAGGTGGCCGGCCGCATGGCGGCTGAAATGGGGGCCCACCTGCTGAAGCGCCCGGGCCCCGGCCGCGGCAAGCTCCTGGGTGGCATCTCCGGCGTGGCCCCCGCCCGAGCGGTCGTGCTGGGCAGCGGCTCGGTGGCCACGGCCGCCTGTCGCGTGCTGATGGGCCTGGAGGCTCGCATCACCGTCATGTCCCGCGACCTCCGGCGTCTCGCCTACCTGGAGGAACACTTCGGCGGACGCATCGCCACGCGCGTCGTGTCGCCCCTCAGCCTCACTGAGGAACTGGCGGGAGCGGACCTTCTCATCACCGGCATCTTGTTGCCGGGGATGGTCACACCCAAGGTCGTCAGCCGCGAGATGGTGCAATCCATGGGCCCCGGCGCGGTTATCGTCGACGTGGACATCGACCAGGGCGGCGCCGTCGAGACGGCCCGCCTCACCAGCCACGCCGAGCCCACCTACGTCGAGGAGGGGGTCATCCACTACTGCGTGCCGAATATGCCCGGCGCGGTGCCTCGCACCTCCACCGAGGCCCTGACCTCGGCCACCCTGCCCTACGTCCTCGACCTGGCCCAGCAGGGGGTGGACGCAATCCGCAAGGACCCGTCCCTTGCGGCGGGGGTCAACGTCATGCGGGGCAAGGTCACCCACCAGGGCGTGGCCCAGGCCCTCGGCCTCTCCCACACGCCCCTGGAGGAAGTCCTGTAGCCACCTGACGGGCCCACGGCCGTGGCCCCTACCTGGCACCCTCCAGCGCCCGAATCACCCGCTCCAGGTGGCCGCGGGCGATTTCCGCCACCTCGTCCAGGTCCGGGTTGCTGGCCACCGCCAGCATGTCGCCGGGGTCCTGGATGCTCACCACCGAACCGTCTCCGTCTTCGTAGACGATCACGTTGCAGGGCAAGAGCAACCCCAGCTCCAGGTGGCGCTGGAGGCCCATGAACGCTATCGAGGGGTTGCAGGCGCCCAGGATGTCGTACTTACGGAAGTCGGCGCCGAGCTTCGCCTTGAGGGTCTCCTTCACATCGATCTCGGTGAGAACGCCGAAGCCCTCTGCCTTGAGAGCAGACTTGGTCATGTCCAGCGCCCTCTCGTAGGGCACCGACAGTCGCGTCGTCAGGGGCATCGTCTCCGCCATCCCGCCCTCCTTTGGCAACGGTTCATGACTGGTGGTTCTGCCGGCCTGACGCCGGGGCATGACAGAAGAGCCCGATGCCCCCGCTTTCAAGCGGCCGTCGATAGCGACCCACCGACCGCGAACCACCCGCCCTCCTTTGGTTCCGTCAGCGATCCAGCATCATTCTAGTATGAAGGCGCGCACTCCCAGACCGTCAAGGGCCGCAAGCACCCTGGGTGGTATAATTCGCGCGGATAGCGCCCCTGTCGTATTCCCAATGACTATGAAATGGTGGGGCTGGGGGGAAGAGGGCCGAACCTTCCCCCTGCCGGACCCGCGACGCTTCTGGCGTTTCCTGGCCCGCCGCCTGGGCGAGCCGGGCGTTGCCTCGCGCATCGAGTCGCCGGAGGCCATCGCCCTGCCGCCCACTCGCCTGGAAGGCGAGGCCCTGGCCGCCCTGCGCCGCGCTGTGGGCGAGGACGCCGTGGCCGCCGATACCGCCCAGCGGGCCGTCCACAGCGCGGGCAAGGGCTATCGCGACCTGGTGCGCATCCGCCGCGGCGAGGTGCCTCATCCCACCGATGCCGTCGTCTGGCCCCAGACCGAAGAGCAGGTGGCGGCGATCCTGACCGAGGCGGCCCGCCGCGGCATCGCCGTGATTCCGTTCGGAGGCGGTACGTCAGTGGTGGGCGGCGTCGAGCCCACCGGCGACCGCCCCACCATCACCCTCGATCTCCAGCGCTTGGCCCGTGTCCTGGCCATCGACGCCGTGCCGGCCACCGCCACCGTCGAGGCAGGCATCCTGGGGCCCGCCCTCGAGGCCCAGCTCAACGCCCGCGGCTTCACCTTGGGTCATTTCCCCCAGTCCTTCCAGTTCTCCAGCCTGGGCGGCTGGATTGCGACCCGCTCCGGCGGCCAGAAATCCACCCTCTACGGCAAGATCGAGGAACGGGTACAGAGCGTGCGCCTCGCCTTCCCCGGCGGAACCATGGTCACGCCAGAGGTGCCCGCGGCCGCCGCCGGCCCTGACCTCAACCAGCTCATCGCTGGCTCCGAAGGTGTTCTCGGCGTCATCACCCGGGCCACGATGCGCCTCGCGCCCCTGCCCCAACACAGCGAATACCGCGGCTACCTGTTCCCCGCCTTCCCGGGCGGCGTGGAAGCGGCCCGCGAGATGATGCAGCGCGAGCTGACGCCCGCGGTCCTCCGCCTCTCCGATGAGCCAGAGACGGCGGTCACCCTGGCCCTCCGGCCGAGCCCCGGCGGGCTGGCCGCCGCTGCTACCGAGAAGGCGGGTGGCTGGTACCTGGCCCGCCGCGGCGTCGACCTGGCCAGCGCTTCCCTCCTGATCCTCGGCTTCGAGGGCGAGGAGGTGGCCGTCCGCTGCCAGTGGCAGCGCGCCAAGCCCATCCTTCGCCGCTGGGGCGGTGTCTCCCTGGGCCAAAGCCCCGCCCGCGCCTGGGAGCGCGGCCGCTACGAGGCCCCCTACCTGCGCGACGTGCTCCTGGATCACGCGATCTTGGTGGAAACCTTGGAGACCGCCACCACCTGGGACCGCTACCTTCGCCTCCACGCCGCCGTCCGTGACGCCATCGCCGCCGCGCTGGGCGACCGCTGCGTGGTGATGGCCCACCTCTCCCACTCCTATCCCCACGGCGGCTCCATCTACTTCACCTTCATCGCCCGCCAGGACGAAGGCCAAGAGATCGAGCAGTGGCAGCGGGCCAAGACCGCCGCCACCCAGGCGATTGTCGACAACGGCGGAGCCCTGAGCCACCACCACGGGATCGGCAGCGACCATCGGCCATGGATGGCCGCCTACTTGGGGCCTGGCGGCAGCCGCGCTCTCACCGCCCTCAAACAGGCCTTCGACCCCCAGGACATCATGAACCCGGGCAAGCTCGTCCCCGCCGACGAGGAGGCGCCGCGTGGCTAGACTATCGCCGCCCCGCGGCCATTTCTCTGTGCGGACACGCGCCGCCAACGTCCAACGCTTTCAGCGCGAGAGCTTCGATATCGCCATCGTGGGCGGCGGCATCACCGGCGCCGGCATCGCCCGCGACGCCGCTCTGCGGGGGCTGTCGGTAGCCCTCGTCGAGAAGGGCGACTTCGGCAGCGGCACCAGCAGCAAGTCCTCGCGCATGATCCACGGCGGCCTCCGCTATCTGCGCCAGCGCCATGTTGCCCTCGTGCGCGAGTCCCTCCAGGAGCGGGGCGTGCTGATGAAGATCGCCCCGCATCTGGTGCATCCCTTTCCTTTCCTGCTTCCCATCTACGACAGCGGACTGGACGAGCGTGTTCAGCTCAGGCTGGGCCTCACCGCCTACGATCTGCTGGCCGGCCGGCGCGGGCTCGAGCGCCACCGCATGCTGTCTCGCCAGGAGGTGCTCCACCAGGAGCCCGCCCTGCGCGCCGACGGCCTTCAGGGCGCGATTCGCTACTTCGACTGCCTGGTCCACGACGCCCGCCTCACCTTGGCCACCGTCCGCTCCGCCTCCCGTCAGGGAGCGGCGGTCGCCAACTACGTCCAGGCCACCGCCCTGGAGCGCGACGGCGAGCGGGTCGTGGGCGTCCAGTTCCGCGACTCTCTGTCCGGCCGGGCGGGTCTGCTACGAGCGAAGGTGGTGGTCAATGCGGCCGGCCCCTGGTGCGACGAACTGCGGGGCATGACCAGCCTGCCGCCGATGCTCCGGCCCAGCAAGGGCGTTCACATCGTGCTGCCCCACCAACGCCTGCCGGTGACCAACATCATCATCCTGTCCCACGATGGCCGCAATATGTTCGCCGTCCCCAAGGACGACTGGACCTACGTGGGCACCACCGACACCGATTACCACGGCGACCCCGGCCAGGCCCGCGCCGACGCCGCCGACGTAGCCTACATCCTGGAGGCCATCAACCAGACCTTCCCTGGCCGGGCTATCGCGCCGGCAGACATCGTCTCCACCTGGGCCGGCGTACGGCCGCTAGTAGCCGAGGAGGGCTCCCCAAGCCCGTCCGATGTCTCGCGCGACTACGAGATCGAGAACGAGCCGCCGGGCCTGGTGACCATCGCCGGCGGCAAGCTCACCACCTATCGCTCCATGGCCCAGGACCTGCTCGACCGCCTGGTGGCGACGGAAGGCCGGCGCCACGGCTGGTCGCCCCGGCCCTGTCGCACGGCCGACCTGCCCCTGCCCGGTGGCGATGTCCAGGGCTTCGAGACCTACGCCGAGGGCGCAGTCGCCGCCCTGGAAGAGGGCTGGGGCTTCTCCCGAGCTGTCGCCTCGCACCTGGTGCGCACCTACGGCACGGAGCACCCCAAGGTCCTGGCCTACGGGCTGCGGGACAGGCGCCTGCTCGAGCCGCTGGCCCGCGACGCCGCCGTCCTGCGGGCCGAAGCCATCTACGCCGCCGAGGAGGAGATGGCGGTGATGCTCGAGGATTTCTTCGCTCGTCGCACCGACTTCATGCTCTTCGACCGCGGCCACGGTCAGCGGGCCGCCCACGCGGCCGCCCGCCTGATGGGCAGCGTCCTGCGCTGGGGCTGGCGCGGCCGCCGCCGGCAGCTTCGCCGCTACGGTGAGGCCGTCGCCGCCATGACCGCCTTCGCCCGGAAGGAAAAGTCTTCCTGATGGCCGAACTGCTCGTCATCGTCAACCCGCGCTCGGCCGACGGCTCTACCGGCCGCCGCTGGCCCCAGATTCGAGGCGCGGCTGCGCCAGGCGCTGCCCGCCTTCGACGTCGCCTTCACCCAGCAGCCGGGCCACGCCACCACCCTCGCCCGCGAAGCGACCAGCCGCTACGGCTGCGTGGTGGTTCTGGGTGGCGACGGCACCATCAACGAGGTGGTCAACGGCCTCGTGGACGACCAGGGCCCCGTGCAGCCCGAGCTGCGCCTGGGCATTATCCCCCGCGGCACCGGCGCCGACTTCGTGCGCACCCTGGGCATTCCCCACGACCTGGACGCCGCCCTCGCTCAGTTCGCCCAGGGAAGAGTGCGCGAAGTGGACGTGGCGAAGGTCCGCTTCCGCGACTTCGCCGGGCAGGACGCCGTCCGCTTCTTCGTCAACGAGGCGGAGATCGGCATGGGCGCCGCCGTCTGCCAGGAGGTGAACCGCAGCTCCAAGCGCCTGGGCGGCCGCCTCAGCTTCCTGCGAGGCATCCTGGTGACCATGTTCCGCTACCCCGACCACTGGGTGACCCTGACCCTCGATGACGCCCAGCCCTGGCGCATTCGCCTGAACAACGCCTGGCTGGCCAACGGCCAGTACTCCGGCGGCGGCATCCGCATGGCGCCCCGTGCCCGTCTGGACGATGGCCTCCTGGACGTGGTCGCCATCGCCCACGCGCCGCTGATGGAGAAGATCGTGAGGATGCGCAAGCTGCGCAGCGGCGAGTTCATCGACCAGCCCACCGTGACCTACCTCACCGCCCGCCGCATCGAGGCGCGTTCGGAGGCGACGGTGCCCATCGAGGTGGAGGGCGAGCCCATTGGCACCCTGCCGGCCACCTTCGAGGTGCTGGACAAGCGCCTCAAGGTCGTGGCCTAGGCCCGCCGGGCCTGGGCGGCCGCGACCTACATCAGCACCATGCGCCGGAAGGCCTCGGCGTAGGTGTAATCGCTGCCCTCGGCCATCATCTTCGCCATCATCGGGATAAACTCGTCCACGGGCAACTGATCGAGCTGGCTGTGGTGGGCGCGCAGGGCCTCGATCTTGTCCTTCAGCACCGGCTCGATGTCCACCCAGTGGTTCGGCTCGCGAGCGGCGCCCATCCAGAGCTCCTCCACCTTGTGCGGCGCCAGGCCCTCCTCCGTGAACAGCTCGGGGAAGGTGAGGCGGTCGCGGGCGGCGGGGAAGACGGCATCCAGGGCGGCGTCGCCGGCGGCGCGATGGTCGGGGTGGTTCAGGTAGTTAGCGGCGATGAAACGATTCGTCGGGTCGAAGGTGACGACGACGTTCGGGCGGTGCTGGCGGATGACCCGCACGAGGTCGCGCCGCACCTCGAGGGTGGGCTGGAGCATGCTATCCGGGTAGCCCAGGAAGAGCACCTGGCTCACCCCGAGGCGCCGGGCGGCCTGCCGCTGCTCCTCCTCGCGGATCACGGCCAGCTCCGCGCTGGTCAGGTTGGGGTCGTCGGTGCCCTTGTCGCCGTTGGTGACGATGACGTAGGTCACCTCGGTGCTGTTCTGGCACCAGGCGGCGACGGTGCCGCCGGCCAGAAACTCGGCGTCGTCGGGGTGAGCGACGATGACCATCGCCCGTTCAGGATTCATAGCAACCACTCCTGCCCTGGGAAAGTCGAAAACGTACCGCTACTTCTATCTTAGCAGACGGAGAGATGGGGCGGGCGTGCGGGTGGCCTATGGCGGCACGTCGGGGGTTACGTGGCTCGCGGTCTCTCTTCCAGCCTTCCACCGTCGCCGACCCTAAACCCCGCCACGGTGTCGGCGTAACTTGTTTCCGGCGTGTGCAAGGCCAGGAAAAGGAAATCGCCGACGATGGGCCTTTCCGCACCCTCTCGCAGGTCGTCCGGGACCGGGTGACACAGCGCCCAGTGCGCTAGCTCCTCGCCCCATTCGCGGCCGGTCTGGAGGCTGTATGTAGACCCTGCGAGGCACGCATTGATGGCGTCCTTGATTGACTTAGCCTGCTTCCGTGCAGTGGATAGCTGAGTACCGGTGAACCGATGCTTCTTAGGCAGATGGAAGTATTCGGCGGTGATAAGAGCCAACTCGTCGTCGGAGAAGTTTGCCGTTTCGAGGCAGCGCCCCGTCCAGAGTCGGAAGCCTGCGGTAACCGATTCACTGCGGGCCAGCGCCCTGAGCTCGCGCCCCGCCTCCCCCTCATCGTCTGCTGTAACGAACACGAATTGCTGCTCATCACGGGCTTCCTTCAGGAGCTGGCGAAGCTTGCTGCTTTTCAGGCCGCCAACGCCTTCAAGGTTCCGCACAGCGACTCCCCGGTCGTGCAAGGCGATGCCCACCTCGGCAGAGTAGCGCTCGATGAACCCAATTTCGGTGTCTCCCTCGACAAACCAAACGACGCGGATCCCTGATTCCGTGCCGTACTCTCGCGCCACCCGGCGGCGCACATCGCGAGAGCCCAGGGTGACGTAGGGCAATCCGTAGAACCTCTCATTCGCTCCCGTCGCGGCGGGGCCGAGGCGCACGGCGTCTTCCTCTGACAAGTCAAGACCAAGGAACTCGGCGGCGTAAGAACGCAGTGCTTGTGCCATGAGATATAGGTCTTGGGCTAGCCTTGCCGAGCCTCTAGGGCCTGACAGAGAACTCTCAAGGGGTTTTCGGTGCTCAAGGTCGACCTGCTGTGTCAGTGCAAACCAGTCTGCGAGCGGGTCAACGCGGGTGGCAGACAGCGCCAAGCCCTCATGCCACCGGCGGAAGTCCTCTGGTGTCACGCCATGCTGTGCAAGAAGACCGTCGGGCTGATGGCTCCGCCTCCAAGACCAGTACTGCTCGACCGGCTCATCAAAGCCCCCAACGATCCTACGCGTCACCCAGGGCAGCGAGACGGGAGCGATGTCGAGCAGCACACCCAGGAGCTTGTAGGAGTCCAGTAGGGGCCCCCGGCTGAGCAGTTGTTTCAGGCCGTCTCTCTTCATGCTGCGCACCCGTCGCGCGGCGCGCAGGTAAGCGTGCGCGTGACCGAGCGCAGCCAAAGGTCCGATCACGCCGCGCAGGTAGTCGGACACCAGCTTGGCCTGCCACACTTGAAACGGGTGATACAGGGCTTCGTTCGCAAGCTTCGAGACGGACTCGTCAGCTGGCCGGCGCGCGAGGGTCAGTGGCAGCGGGCGCACATCCACCCAGTATTGCTCATCCAAGCCAGGAAGTGGCGCAAGGCCCGCGGCTATCTCCTGCCCTTCAGTTTTGCGAACAATGGCTATCGGCCTAAGGATGCCCAGGTCCCAAAGTGATTCAAGGCCGCGGTAGAAGAACGAAAGGTCCCGTTGAGAGAGGAAAGACTCGAACTCGCGACAAGAATGGAGCAGCCGGTGCTGTTGGTACTTGCCTTCCAGCGCCGACATCGCGATGCGCTCGACGAGCCGCCGGAAGCGATCATTTTGTTCGGACTTGGCCGCCACGGCATGAGCCCTCTGTAAACGATACAGCCCCCGTCATCGCCCGCGCTTCCGTCCCTTCGCCGCGGCGGCGAATTCAGCGATGGCCTGGCGCGAGAGCGGGTGATCGATTAGCTCCTGCACGACGGCGAACGGCAGCGTCACGTGGTCGGCGCCGGCCAGGAGGGCGCGCTCCATCTCCTCCACGCTGCGGATGCTCGCCACCACCAGCTCGAGGTCGGTGTCGGCGGCCACCTCGGCCATGCGCTCCACCACCGCCGCGCCGTCGCCGCCCAGGCGGGTCATGCGGTTCAGGTAGGGCAAGGCGTAGCGAACGTCGGCGCAGGCGGCAGCGTAGACCTGCCCGGCCGAGAAGATGGCGGTCATGGCGCAGGGCATGTCGTCCCGGAGGCGCACGACGAGCTGGAAGCCGGCCGGCGAGCAGGGGATCTTGGCCACCAGCCGCTCGCCCAGGAAGGCGTGCACGCGCCGCAGCTCCGCCTCCATCGCCTCGACCGATTCGCCCACTGGCTGGTAGAAGATGAGACCGCTGGAGTGCTGGGCCACCTGGCGGATGGTCTCCAGCGGGTCGGGGCCCTGCGCGGCCAGGAGGGCCGGGTTGGTGGTGACGCCGGCCAGGAAGCCCAGGGGGAAGGCGCCGGCGGCCTGCTCGGGGTCGGCCGAGTCGAGAAAGATGGCCATGGTTCTGCTCCTTTGATGGCGTATCGCCAAGGCCCCACTCTAGGGCGACCGGTGGCCTGGGTCAAGGCGCAATAACCGGACGATTCCGATGCCCCAGCCTTCAGGCTGGGGTCGTGTGCCAGCCCGGGAACTTTCCTCGCCTCCGTAACGTCTGAAAGGGCGGAGGGACCGAGCGCAGAGGGGGATATCGCCCGGCCCTCGGAGGTGGACCATGACGAAGCTCCTGTCGATAGCGGCGGCGCTGGCCGCCACCCTCGGCCTCTTATCGCTCATCGCTCCCAGCGCGCGGGCAGACGGCCTCATCATCGTCGATCCGCCCATCAATCCTCCTCCCGACCAGGTCATCCTGCCGTACCTGCCGGTGAAGTACCACCACGTGACGGTGGACATCCAGGACCAGGTGGCGCAGGTGAACGTCGACCAGGCCTTCGTCAACGATTCGGAGGTGCCGCTGGAGGCCACCTACGTCTTCCCCTTGCCCGAGGACGCCGCCATCTCCGACTTCTCGCTCTACGTGGACGGCGAGCGTCTGGAGGGCCGCATCCTGGACAAGGACGAGGCCCGCCAGATCTATGAGAGCATCGTGCGGCGCAAGCGCGACCCGGCCTTGCTGGAGTACGTAGGGCGCAACGCCTTCCAGGCCAACGTCTTCCCTATCCCGGCCCACGGCGAGCGGCGGGTGCAGATCAGCTACACGCAGGTCCTGACCCAGGACGCGGGCCTGGTCCACTTCGTCTATCCTCTGAACACGGAGAAGTTCTCGCCGCGGCCGCTGCAAGAGGTCACCATCAGCGTGGACGTGCGCTCGCAGACGCCGATCAAGGCCGTGTACTCGCCGAGCCACGAGGTGGCGATCGACCGCCCCAGCGAGACCCACGTCACCGCCAGCTACGAGGCCAAAGACGTGACGCCCAGCACCGACTTCGAGCTGTTCTACTCCCTCTCCTCCGAAGACATCGGCGCTAGCGTCACCACCTACCGCCTGCCGGGCGAGGACGGCTTCTTCCTCCTGCTGGTGGCCCCCAAGGCCGACTTCAGCCAGCAGGACGTGGTGGCCAAGGACGTGATGCTGGTGCTGGACACGTCCGGCAGCATGGGCGGCGAGAAGCTGGACCAGGCTAAGGACGCGCTGCGCTTCGTCCTGGATCGGCTCAACCCCGACGATCGCTTCAACATCCTGGCCTTCAACACAACCATCAAGACCTACGCCGATACCCTCCAGAACGCCGGACAGGCAGGCGAGGCTGACGACTTCGTGGACGGCCTGGCCGCCAGCGGCGGCACTAACATCAACGACGCGCTGCTCGAGGCGCTCCGCCTTCTCCCAGGCGAAAGGCCGGAGCTGGTGATCTTCCTCACCGACGGCCAGCCCACCGTCGGCATCCAGGAGGCGGACGCCATCATCGGCAACGTGAGCGACGCCGTCTCCCCCAGCACGCGCCTGTTCGTCTTCGGCGTGGGTGACGACGTGAACACCATCCTCCTCGACACGCTGGCCCAGGAGGACCGCGGCGCCAGCCAGTACGTCCGCCCGGGCGAGGACATCGCCGCCGCCGTGTCGAGCTTCTACGAGAAGGTGAGCACGCCGGTGCTGGCCGACGTCAAGCTCGACTTCGGCGACATCGACGTGTCCGATGTCTATCCTCAGCCGCTGCCCGACCTGTTCGCCGGCACACAGCTCGTCGTGGTGGGCCGCTACCACGGCGAGGGGCCGGTCACCCTGCGCCTGACCGGCCAGGTCAACGGCCAGGAGCAGTCCTTCACCTACGACGGCCAGGAGTTCCCCGCCCAGGCCACGCAGATGGACTTCCTCCCTCGCCTGTGGGCCACCCGCAAGATCGGCTACCTGCTGAGCCAGATCCGCCTCCACGGCAGCAACCAGGAGCTGGTGGACGAGATCGTGGACCTGAGCCTGCGCTACGGCGTCATGACGCCCTACACCTCCTTCCTGGTTCAGGAGCAAACGGACATCCTGACGGAGGAGGGAAGAAGGGCAGCAGGCCAGCAGTTGGCGCCGACACTGGCGGCCGCACCACCTAGCGGCGCCGGCGCGGTGCAAAACTCCCAGGCCATCCGCTCGTTCCAGGAGGCCGACAAAGCGGCGACCGACAGCGACGTTCAGCAGCTGAAGGTAGTGGGCGACCGCACCTTCGTCCTGCGCGACGACGTCTGGACCGACTCCGGCTACCAGGAAGGCATGGCCACCACCAAGGTCGGCTTCGGCAGCGACGACTACTACCAGTTGCTGGCCCAGCGGCCCGACTGGGGGTCGTTCTTCTCCCTGGGCGAGCGGGTCATCTTCCTGGCCGACGGCCAGGCCTACGAGGTGGCGGAAGGCGACTTCCCGACGGTGGACGTGCCCGACGAGCCGGCCTCGCAGCCGGACACGCCGCCCACCCTGCCACCGGCCACGACGGACGGCGGTGGCTTCCCGGTTGTGCCGCTGGCGGCGGGCCTGGCGGCAGCGGCGCTCGCTCTAACCGGAGGCGCCTGGTACGCGCGGAGGCGGTGGACCAGGTAGGGGCAGAGGCCGACGAGGGCTAAGCCTCCTGCCGCAGGCCTTTCTGCACCTTCCGCAGGGTGCGGTGCAAGATCACCCGCACGTGGCTCTCGCTGAGCCCCACCACCTCCGCGATCTGGGCGTTGGTCAGGGCAGCATCGAACTTGAGGGCGATGATGTCCTGCTCCCGGAGGGACAAGCGACGGAGGTGCTCCATGATCCTGGCCACCTGCTGCCGCCGTATCAGATCGTTCTCAACAGCGCCATCGGCGGCCAGGGAACTCAGTTCGCGGTAGTCCGCCCGCCGGCCCCGGTGGCGCTGGTGGCGCCAGTGGGAGATGAGCACGTTCCGCGCGATGGTGAAGAGCCAGGTCCCGAAGGCCTCTTCCTGGCGAAGGGTGTGGGCTCCAGCGAAGGCCTTCTGGAAGACCTCCGAGACCAGATCCTCTGTCGCCTGGACGTCCTGGATCCGCCCGTAGACGTAGGCGAACACCTGGGGGTAGTACCGCCGGTAGCGCTCGCCAAAATCGGGCGAGGGCGTCTCGCCGGCGCTCTCGGCCCTCTTCGCGCCGTGTCTAGCGGCCACCTTGGCCGCCCCCTCTTCCTGGGCTAGCCACCGCCATCGGCCTTGCGCTCCCCTTCGGACAACCGGGGCGCACTCGCACGCGACCCCGAGTCGCCGAGGTCGCGCCGCGCCGCCGACAGGCCCAACCGCCGGCGCCGCTCTCCCTCGTCAGCCAGCAGCTCTCGGATCTCTGCGGTGCTCATTCCAACCTCCTTCCCCGATACGCCCGCCGGCGCAGCTCGAGGCGCCGCGCCGCGCCTGCTCTCGGTGAAATCTTGGTGAAAATTGGCGTGCGAGGCCGGGCTTGTTCGCACACCGCTACGTGGTGGTCGGAATGCCTCCCTGGCGGTAGAATGGCCTCCGAGGAGCTCGGCACGCCTTTGCGCCAAAAGGAGTCCAATCCGTGAAGGCCGTCCTCTGGGACATGGACGGGGTGCTGGTGGATAGCGCCCCTTTCCACTTCCAGGCGTGGCAGGGGCTCTTCGCCTCGCTGGGGCGGGAGGTGAGCGAGGCCGACTTCCGCCGCACCTTCGGCCTGCGCAACGACGCCATCCTCCGCGACCTCCTGGGCGACCTGCCCCCGGCGGAGGTCCAGCGCTTGGCCGCCCGCAAAGAGGAGCTCTTCCGCCGGGCGGCGCGCCGTGGCATCACCCCCTTACCCGGGGCCCTGGCCCTCCTGCGCCTCTTGCAGAAGCGCGGCGTCGAACTGGCGCTGGTTTCCTCGACACCCTGCGCCAACATCGAACTGGTGCTGCGCTCGCTGGGGCTGGAAACGACCTTTGCCACCGTCGTGGGAGAAGAGGACGTGACGAGGGGCAAGCCCGACCCCGAGGGCTTCCTCCTGGCGGCGGAGCGCCTGGCCGTGCCGCCCGCCGAGTGCGTGGTCATCGAGGATGCGCCCGCGGGGGTGGAGGCGGCGAAGCGGGGCGGTATGCGCTGCGTGGGCGTCTATCGCGGCCGCCCGCTGGAGGCGCTGGCCCAGGCGGACCTGCTGGTCGAGACGCTGGAAGACCCGGCGGTGGCCGCCTTTTTCGGCGGCTAGGGCCCCGTTGGAGGCGCCCTGCGCTCCTTGCCCCGCCAGCCTTCCCTCCGCATGGTTCGCACGAGCCTGAACAGCCAAACGGCGAGCAGCAGCCCCGTGAGAGCCACGATCACGTCCTTCCGCCCATGGTCGTTTGCCAGTAGGAGAGGGAGCGTTGCGATCAGAAACACTAGACCAGCGAGGAGCCACTGAGCATTGGAAATGCGGATAGACAAAAACCTGCGGTACGGATCCAGCCTCGACCCGGGCCACCCCACGGTATAGTACCTCGTTGCGGTGACGCCTATATCTGCTTCTGCATATACCGAAACAGCCACAAGAAACCAGTCCCGGTCGACGATCGACCAAGCGGCTATGGGAACCATCGCGGAAGCGAGTACCAGGAGGAGTACAACCCCTCGCCTCGCCTTCTTCGGATCGGTCGGCGTCGGGAGTCTAGAGAACGGAATCCTGTCCTCCTAAGTTGGGGTCGCACTATAGTGACGCCGGCGCGGTGCCGCTCATTACAGCGGGGGCCGCTATTGGGCTAGACAAGTGCCGCGCCTACCTGTGGTGGCGCGGCTAGTAGATCACGCCGTCGTCAACCAGCCGCTGGATCTCCTCTTCGGGGATGCCGAGCAACTCGTTGAGCACGTAGTGGTTGTGCTCGCCCAGGAGCGGCGCTGGCCGCCGGATGCTGGTCGGCGTCTTGGAGAAGCGCCAGGGCGGGCCCGCTATCAGTCGCCTGCCGGTCAGGGGGTGCTCGATCCACTCCATGATGCCGCGCTCGGCCAACTGAGGATCCTCCATCAAGGAGCGGCCGTTGTTCGCGGGCAACGCCGCCACGCCCACCGCTTGCAGCGCCTGAGTGATCTCCTGCGGGCTGCGGCTGGATGTCCACTCGCCGATGATCTGGTCGAGCTCCTCCTGGTTCTGCCAGCGGCCGTAGCCATCGGCGAAGCGCTCGTCCTCCAGGCGGGGGTCGGCGATGACGGTGCGCAGGGCGTGCCACTCGTCGTCCGTAGCGACGGCGATGGTGACCCACCTGTCGCCGCCACAGGGGTAGCAGTTGTGGGGAGCCATGCTGGCGTCGCGGTTGCCGGCGCGCCCCGGCGAGCGGCCGTTCATCGCGTACTCCAAGAAGGTGTCGCCGATCAGGGTGCAGATGGCCTCGGTGGAAGAGAGGTCGATGTACTGTCCCTGGCCGGTGCGGGCGCGGTGGTAGAGGGCCGCCAGGACGGCGAAGGCGGAGGTAGTGCCCACCCTCAGGTCGATGGCGCCGCTGAGGGGGATGGGCGGGCCCTCCGGCTGGCCGGTGATGTGAGTGATGCCGCCCATGGCGGCGAAGGTGGGAGCGTACCCCACGTAGGTCCGCTCGGGCCCGGCGCTGCCCACCGCCGAGGAAGAGAGCATGACAATGTCCGGCCGGACAGCGCGGAAAGCCTCGTAGCCCAGGCCCAGCCGCTCCATCACCCCTGGCCGCATGTTCTCCATTACCACGTCGCTGATCTTCACCAGGCTCTTGACGATCTCCACCGCCCGCGGCTGAGCCAGGTTGAGAGAGACGCTGAGCTTGTTGAAGTTTAGCTCGCCGAAGATGACCGAATGGTCGGGGCTGGCGAGGTTGGGACCCGACATCAGGGAGCGGACGCGGGTGTGGTCCAGGCGTGCGCGACTCTCGATGCGGATGACCTCCGCTCCCAGCATGCCCAGCAGCAGGGTAGCCTGGGGGCCGGCCCAGGCCCAGGTGAAATCCACGATCCGCACGCCCGTCAGCGCTTGCCTGCTCATCATCTGCCCATCGCTAGATAATGCCCGCCGCCGCCAGCCGCACCAAGTCCTGACGCGACAAGCCCAGCCGGCCGCAGTAGACATCCTCGTTGTGCTCGCCCAGGAGCGGGGCTGCCCGCTGGGCGCGCCACGGCGTCTCCGATAGCTGATAGGCCACCGTCGGGTACTCCAACCGGCCGGCCGCCGGGTGCTCGACCTCCGCGAAGAAGCCCCGCTGCCGCGCCTGGGGCCACTGCATGATCTCGGCGGCGGTGCGCACTGGGCCAACAGGGAGGCCTAAGGCCTGACCGCGGTGGTAGAGATCCTCCTTGCCTTGCTCGGCCAGCTCCTCTTCGATCAGAGGCTGAATGAAGTTGCGGTTCCGAAAACGGGCGAAGTCGTCCTTGCACCTCTCGTCCTCGGTCCAGGCCGGGCTGCCCATGAGCTGGACGAGAGCGTCCCACTGGTGCTTCTGCGCCGGGGTAATCACGATATGGCCGTCCTTGCAGGGCACGAGCCCACCCACCATGCCGCGGAGGGGCACCGGCGCCGGGTCGTTGGCCCAGCGGGCGACCTCCACCCGCTCCAGGCCAACCATGGTGTCGAACTTGGCGACATCGATGTGCTGGCCCTCGCCGGTGGCCAGACGGGCCATGAGGGCGGCCATACAGGCGACGGCCGCCGTGAGGCCGCCGTCGTACTCGCCCACCCAGCCGCCAGCCACCAGAGGGGCCCGTCCTCCGTCGTCTGTGGGGGTCACGTAGTAGAAAGAGGAGTGGCCGCTTGCGTGATAGAGGTTCAGATGGTAGGTCTTGTAGTCCTTATAGGGCCCCGTCTGGCCGAAGGGAGTGACGGAGACGACGATGAGGCCCGGGTTCAGCGCGCTCAGCGCGGCGTATCCCAGGCCCAAACGTTCCATCTCGCCGGGCGGGCGGTCCTCGATGAGCACGTCCGTTTGCTCAGCCAGGCGCCGGAAAATAAGGCGGCCGGTGGGCGAGCGCGGGTCGAGGGTGATGCCCACCTTGTTCGTGTTGAGATACAGGAAGAGGCCGCTCTTTTCGGGGTCAGGGATGTCGTCGGGGAAAGGACCGCGGCGGCGGGCCGGGTCGCCCGCCGAGGGCTCCTCGATCTTGATGACCTCCGCCCCCAGATCGGCCAGAAGCTTGGCACAATAGGGCGCGCTTATCATCTGGCCGTACTCCAGGAGGCGCACGCCCTGGAGTGCCCCGTCGCTCATGTATTCGATCCCATCTAGCGGTTTAGCGGTTGGCCGGCCGTCGCCATTGTATTAGGGCCACCCCTTAGGGGCAAATGACGGAAGGCATTTCCGCTTGCCCCAAGCGCGGGGCGGCCCGTAAAATGGCGAGGTGATCGGCGGCGGTTGGCCCTGTTTGCTGGGGGGGTACCCTTCGTGAAGGTACTATTCATCTACCCCGACTTCACCGTTGACATCGACCCGGTGACAAAGCGCGTCCTCGCCCAAGAGGAGGGTGGCTGGTACATGGAGGGCCTGGCCTCCATGTCGGCTGTGCTCAAAGGGAAGGGCCACGATGTCGCGCTCTACCACCTCATCCGGCCGGCCAGCCGGGCCGCCTTCACGCGGCGCCTGCGCAACGAGCGCCCCGACCTGATAGGCTTCACCGCCGGAACGCGCAGCTTCCCCTTCGTCAAGGAATACGCCCGCTGGGTCAAAGACACCGCCGACGTGCCCATCATCTGCGGCGGCTATCACCCCGACTCCTTCCCGGAAGAGGTGGCGGCCGTGCCGGAGATCGACATCACCTCGCTGGGCGAAGGTGAGGAGACGATGGTGGAGCTCTGCGACCGGCTGAGCGCCGGAAGGCCCTACCTCGACCTCGCCGGAACCTGGGTCAGGACGGACGGCGATGTGGTGCGCAATCCTTCCCGGCTTCTCATCACCGATCTCGACGCCCTGCCTCTACCGGATTTCACCCTCTTCGACTTCGACCAACTGGTCGGCACGGCCATCGGCTCGGGCATGGCAGTCCTCTCTCGCGGCTGCCCCTATAGCTGCGCCTACTGCATCAACCCGCGCACCCGCGCCCTCTACGCCAACCGCAAGCACTACTGGCGCCAGCGCAGCCCCGAGCGGTCGGTGGAGTACGTGGAGAAACTGGTCAGCCTGCGCCCCGACCTGCAGGTAATCCAGTTCTGCAGCGACATGTTCGGGCCCAACATCGCCTGGCTAACCGAGTTCGGCAGCCTCTACAAGCGCAAGGTCGCGCTGCCCTTCACCTGCAACCACCGCGTCAATCTGATCACCGCCGAGCTGGTGCGCCTGCTCAAGGACGCCGGCTGCTACCAGATCTTCCTCGGCATCGAGAGCGGCAACGAGCGCATACGAAACCGAGTGCTGAATCGCAACCTCTCCCGCCAGACCATCATCAGGGCCTTCCGGCTCTGCGCGGAGGCGGGCATCCGAACGGTGGCCTACAACATGATCGGCGTGCCCTTCGAGGATAACCGCGCCATGCTGGACACCATCAAGCTCAACGCCGAGGCCAGGGCCAATCACTCGCTCTGCCCCGTGTACTACCCCTTCCCCGGCACCCGCTTGTTCGAGCTCTCGGTCGAGCACGGCTTCGTCCCGGCTGTCTTCGACTACCGGGAAGACCGGCACCTCGTGCAGCCGACGCTCTCCCGCAGCGAGCTCTTCTTTACCCGCTACTACTTCAAGGCGTTCGTGCGCGCCTATCGCGCCGCCTTTCGCCTGCCCGGCCCGGCTCGGCGCCTGGCGGAGACGGCGCTGGACAGCATCTTCCTCTCGCGCTTCTTGCCCCGCCGCCCGCTGGCGGCGCTGGCCCGGCTGTGGGAGAGGGAGTTCACGGGGCTGAAGGCGTTCCTCCGGCGACGTGTGCCCCGACTCTACGTGCTGGGCCGCAATCGTCTGCGAGGGGTGAGCAGGGCGAAAGCCGGCCGTCCGCCGGCGATAGAGTAGCCGCGACGGAGACACCACCCCGCCGCCGGCGCGGAGTGACCTAGCTCCCCGAATCGCCCTGGCGTTGGCTCTCCGCCTGGGCCCGCCTGCGCTCGCGTAGGAGGGCCACGATGGGCGAGGGCTCGGCGGGCTGCCACTGCCGCATCCAGCGCTCGGGGTCCGGCCACTCGTACGGCAGATGCTCCACCGTACCCGGCCCAGGCGCCTCTCGTAGTACGCGGAGCGCCTCACCGATGATTTTCATCTGCTCGTCGCGGTCGCCGGCGTGGCCCAGCGGGTGGCCAAACGGGAACTCCACGCCCACCCCTCTCGGCACGCCCAGCGCCTCGGCGAAGTAGGGCATGGGGGTCACGATCACGATGCTGATCCCCGCCGCCTCGATGACACGTGCCAGCACGGGCACGTTCCGGCAGCAGTCCGGTCACGTTGGCGTGAGGAAAGCGGCATCCACCCCCTCCGCCTTCATGCGGCCGGCCACCTCCGGTGCGTAGCGCTTCTCCCACTCGGAGTTGTCCGGCTGGTAGCCCATGAACGAATAGCTGCTGGGCGCCAGCGAGCCGATCTTCCCGGCCGCCTCCAGCTCCAGGAAGCGTTGCACGGCCAGCACGACGTTCATGTCGGCCAGGAGGTCGGCGGCATTGATGTGCAGGTGGGCCACGCCGATCTGCTCCTGCCTCGCCTCGCGTGGGATCACCCGATAGGTCGGGTCGCCCCAGAACGGGCCCCGCCGCTCGCCGTCGAGGTCGAAGGAGGGGTCGCGGTCCTTCATATACAGCCCGCGGTGGTCACCAGGGCGAAACGACACTCCTCGATAGGCTTGGTCAGCGGTGTCCAGGGGATGGGCTCGGCCTTCTTCAGCGGCAGCCCTCGGTAGTACGCGGCGATGGCGCCCGGCAGCCAGCGGAAGCTATCGACGGCCATCCTACGTCTTCTTGCTCTGGGGAGCCTGACCAGGCTCCTCCGCGACGGCTCAGCAGCCGGGCTGACCGGGGTGGCCGCAGCAGCCCCGCCGCGTCCGGATCTTCGTCCAGTTGTTGGCCAGGGCCAGCCGCAACTTCGTCCAGGGCGGCAGCGGCCCCCGCCAGTTGGTGAAGACCGCCCCCAGGCTGGGCCTCACTCCTCTCGCCATCGTTCCCTCCTCAGGACAGCGTCTCCAGGTCCGCTTCCGGCCGGTGGCCATTGGAGCGCGCGCAGACGTGGCCCTCCGGGTCGATGGGCGCAAGGCAGAGACGGCATATCGGGCGGCCGGCGGCGATGACGGCCTCGATCATCGCCACCAGGTCGCGGCACTGAGAGGGAGCCGCGCGACAGGCCAGCACCGCCTCCCCCTGCTCCGATTCTTCTTCGGACTCCGCGTCGTAGGCCAGAAGGACGATGCTTTCGTCCGTCTGGTCAAAGCCCACGCCGAGACGGCCCGCCGTTAACTCCAGCGAAGGCCGCTGGGGGAAGACCGAGAGCGGCCTCGCCACCGCGTCCGCCTCCGGGATATCCTCTGGCCGGCCCATCTGCACGAGCAACCGCATCAGGGCCAGGGCCAGCGCCTGAAGCTGCTCCTTCTCCATCCACACCGATGCGGTGCGCTGGCCGCTGCTGATCCGCAGGCGGAAGGTGCGTTGGCCGGGCTGGCCCAGGGCCTCCGCCTCCAGACCACTCACCCTGCCGAAGTCCTCCAAAGGCTCTCCTTCTCTTCCTCGCCGGGAAATAGCCACGTCACAGTCTACAGCACAGCGCAAGGGCAGGCAGCATCCCATGCCCAGCCTTTGGGCCGAGGTGCGTGGACAACCGCCACCGTTGACAGCACGGCGAGCGTGAGCATATATGGAGATACCGACCGCCAGTCGGGGAAGGAGGCGCTCCATGCCAATCGACCAGCTCACCGCCCTCACCATCGTTGAGGCCGCCCACGCCTTCCGCGCGCGAGAGCTATCGCCCGTGGAGCTGACCCGCGCCTGCCTGGAACGCATCGAGGCCCTAGACGGCAGGCTCAACGCCTTCATCACCGTCCTGCCGGAGCGGGCGCTGGCCGAGGCCAAGGAGGCCGAAGGCCGTCTGGCCCGCGGCGAGCCCCGCGGGCCGCTGGACGGCATCCCCTTTGCCCTGAAGGATTTGTACGAGACCGCCGGCATCCGCACCACCGCCGGCGCCAAGATCCTCGCCGACTACGTCCCTCAGCGCGACGCCACCTGCGTTCGCCGCCTGAACGAGGCGGGCGCGGTGCTGTTGGGCAAGACCAACATGCACGAGTGGGCCTTCGGCGGCACCACCGCCGTCTCCCACTTCGGGCCCTGCCACAACCCCTGGGACCTGGAGCGCATCCCCGGCGGCTCCTCCGGCGGCTCCGCAGCCGCCCTGGCCGCCGCCCTCTGCCTGGGCTCCCTCGGCTCCGACACCGGCGGCTCCATTCGGATGCCGGCCTCCCTCTGCGGCATCGTCGGCCTCAAGCCCACCTATGGCCGCGTGAGCAAGCAGGGCGTCATCCCCCTCGGCGAATCGATGGACCACGCCGGCCCTATGGCCCGCACGGTGGAAGACACCGCCCTCATCCTCCAGGCCATCGCCGGCCTCGACCCCGACGACCCGACCACAGTCGACCGTCCGGTCCCCGACTACTCCGCGTCCCTCACCGGCGACATACGCGGCCTGCGGGTGGGCGTCCCGCACCAGGACACCCTGTCCGGCGTAGAGGAGGCCGTGCTCGGCGGCATCGAGGAGGCCCTGCGCACGCTGGCGACCCTGGGCGCGACCGTGGTGGAGGTGCCGGCTCCCTGGCTGCTGAAGGCCGTGGTCATCTGGCCGACCATCGTGGGGCCGGAGGCCGCCCAATACCACCGCCAGAACCTGGAGCAGCGGCCGCAGGACTTCGCCGAGCAGGTGCGCAACCGTCTTCTGGCCGGTCGCAACCTGCTGGCGGTGGACTACCTGCGCGGACTGGACGTGCAGCGCCGCATCAAGGAAGACGTTGCCCGCCTCTTCGCCGACATCGACCTGCTGGTCACCCCCACCACACCCTTCACCGCCACCCTGATCGCGGAGGAACTGGCCGCCACCGGCCGCGAGTCTCGCATCCACCGCTTCACCGCCCCCTTCGACGTCACCGGCCAGCCGGCCATCTCCCTGCCCTGCGGCTTCGATGGCCGCGGCCTGCCCATTGGCCTCCAACTCGCCGGCCGCCCCTGGGAAGAGGAGACCGTCCTTCGCGCCGCCCACGCCTACGAGCAGGCGACCGACTGGCACCGCCGCCGCCCGGCGTTGGGGTGAGGACGACTGTACAGGCCGTGCCCGCAACCCTAGGGGGCTGGGAACTTGGTCGCCCAAGTGATAGACTGCTCAGGGAAGTAGCGCGCTCGCGGAGCCAGCCTTTTGGGCAAGGGAGTGGCCACCATGAACCAGTGGAACCACCTAAGAAAATTATGGCACTCGCGGCTAAGCCTTGTAGTGACGGTAATCGCCGTGCTGATCGGGATAGCCTGCCTGGTGACGGCCACTGTTGAACTCGTGATGCAGAACTGGTCCACGGCCGCCGCCGCGTTAGTCGCAGGAGTCCCACTTGTCGGCACATCGATCGGCCATTTCTACTCCGCGAAGAACGAGCCCAAGATGACTCTGTGCACGTCGGAGGCCGAGATAAAGGCATTCATGCGCTGGTTCATTTCACAGGGTACGGCGATTCACATAGCGTCATATCGCCTCTCGTGGGTGAGAGGGGATGGATCGATGGAAAACTTTCTCACCGGCGAGCTCGCAAGAGGCAAGCAGGTTACCATCTTTGCAGCGGGGCCGGACGATTTCACCAACCACCTAGGAAAGACCGGGATTCGCGTACTGACCTATCCCGCTGGGCTAGCTGAGCCCCCGCGATTTACCCTCCTAAACCTGGGAAGGCGCGGGTCCGAGAAGATGGCTGTGGTGCGAGAGGGCCTGCCCAACCACTGGATCGACGTGTACGAGGACAAGCACCACCCCCAGGTAATAGCCCTCGCGCGGGCGTACGTACAGCACGTGGAAACGCTGAAATGAACGCTTGGGATCTGAACGCCGAGCGGCGGCACCAACAGATTACGAGCGGGATCGATCTCTCCTACGCCCACGTGCTCACCCCGGCCATTCTGAAGAGCCTCCCTAGACCGGATGGCCGTGTGTGGTCGCGTCTGCTAGACGCCGGTTGCGGGACAGGCGCGCTAGCCGAGCGGCTCCGGGACGTGGGGTGGAGAGTCACGGGGATTGACAAATCCCCCGCTATGGTAGAGATCGCCAGGAGAGACAGCGGGGAAAGACCTGGCCTTGTCTTCTTGGAGGCCGACTTCAGTCAGCTACCCACCCTGTTCGAGGCCGGGGCGTTCGATATCGTGGTGACAAACATGTCTCTGACGGGAGTCACCGACCTGAAACCCAGCTTGCGGGCTCTACGCAAGGTCGTGCGGCGGCGGGGCCGGCTCGTGCTCACCGATGTACACCCCTGGTTCTGGCGCCAGTACAAGGGACACACGGAACTCACGTACTGGGACACCGTCGGCCTAGCTGAGCCCCTGGCCATCAGCCTGGACCCCGCGCCTCTGCCCGCCGCGGTACAGGTGGTGTATCGTCCCTTGCACGAGCTATGCGGGGCTGTCACGGAGGCTGGCTTCCTCATTCAGCGCGTGGCCGAGCCCAGACCTCCAGCCGACATCGAGGCGCAATACCCGCAGCCGTGGCGCTATCCTAGGTTCATACTCGTGGTTGCCGGCACCCGCTAGCCTCACCCCCCCCGCCACCGGCGGGAAGACGGCGATCTCGTCCTCCGGCTGGACGGGCGTCTCCAGGCCGCTCAGGTGGCGGATGTCACGGCCGTTGACGAACACCGCGACGTAGCGGGGCACATTGCCGTTCTCGTCCAGGACCTTCCCGTCGAGCTTGGGGCGCAGGGCTACCAGCCGGCGCAGGATCTCGCCGATGCAGACGCCCGCCGGCACCTCCAAATCGAAGTCGCGCTGGCCGGCCGCCTCGCGCAGGGCCGCGTACAGCCGCACCGCCGTCATCGCTAGGGGATCGCCAGCTCCTTCAGCTTCGCCTCGGGGACGACGCCGTTCACCCAGCCGCGGACCGCGTAGTACTCCTTGAGCATGAGGTCCAGCTCACAGACGTGTCCCTTGGAGCCCTCCGCCGTCGACGGCTCCTTCAGGAAGCGATCGGGCAGGGTGTCCGAGCCCTCGCCGATGCCCGCCAGGTTGTTGTAGTAGCGCTCCAGGTTGTAGATGCGCTCCCCGATCTTCAGCAGGTCGACAGCGTTCATAGGGATGCCGACCACGGCCGAGTACTGGGCGGCGTAGTGATCCGCGCTCTCGGCAAAGGCCGAGAACTTGCACATGTCGAAGGAGTCGGACACGGCGTGCAGGTCCTGGAACAGCTTCAGCAGCGCGCCCTTGCCCTGCCAGGCCAGCGGGTCCGTCTTGCCCCCCACACCCAGCACCTCGCTGGCCGGCGAGTAGCCCCGCAGGTGGCAGGCGCCGCGATTGCTGGTGGCGTAGCCCAGGCCCATGCCCTTCATGCCCCGTGGGTCGTAGGCGGCGATGGCCTGCCCCTTCACCGTCATCGACATGGCGGGGTCGCCGAACTTCGCCGCCGCTCTCGCCGTGCCCTCGGCCAGCGTGTCGCCGATGCCTTGCCGCAGGCCGGTCTTGTGCACCAGCTCCACCATCTTGTCGACATCGCCCCAGGGCACCCGCTCGGTGATCAGCTCCTTTTCGCTCGCCTCCATGGTCATCGACAGGACGTTCCCCATCTCGATGGTGTCCAGCCCGTAGTCGTTGCACAGATCGATGAGGTAGGCGACGGCCTCGACGTTGGCGTTGAAGCAGTTGCCGCCGAGAGCCCAGGCCGATTCGTATTCGACGCTCTCCATGTGGACGTGGAACCGGCCGGCCTTCGTCTCCACCGCCTTCTTGCAGGCTACCGGGCAGGCGTGGCAGGTGGGGTTGTCCACCAAGATCGTCTCGTTCACGTGCTCGCCGCTGAGATCAAACGCCTTGTCGAAGCTGCAGAGCTGCGAGTTCTTGGTGGGCAGAGCGCCGATAGTGTTGGAGATGTTCATCAGGACGTTCGTGCCGAACACCGAAAGGCCACCCTTGCGCGGGCCCGTGGTCTCGTTCGTGGTGATGGCCTCCAGGGCATCCTTGTGCGCCACCTTGAAGGCGTCACGGTCCTTGGCCTGCGGCATCTTCTTCTCGGCCTTGATGACCAGCGCCTTCAGGTTCTTGCTGCCGCCCACCGCCCCGGTGCCCCCGCGGCCCGACGCCCGGTCGTTCTCGTTGATCCAGTTGCCGAAACGGGACAGCTTCTCGCCGCCCCGGCCTATGCAGACCACGCTCACGTCCTCGCCGTGACGGGCCAGGAGGGTCTTGACGGTCTCGTGGGTGCCCTTGCCCCACAGGTCCGAGGCGTCGCGCAGCTCCACGTTCCCCCCCTCGACGTAGGCGTAGACGGGCTTCTCCGCCTTCCCCTTGAAGATCAGCCCGTCGAAGCCGGCCCAGCGCAGGCGCGCGCCCGACCAGCCGCCGTGATGGGAGTCGGTGACGGTGCCCGTCAGGGGCGACTTGGTGACGACCGCCATGCGGCCGCTCATGGTGACGTTGGTCCCGCTGAGGGGCCCTACCATGAAGCAGAGGATGTTGTCCGGCGACAGCGGGTCGACGGTGGGGCCGTTGTCGAAGACGAGCTTCACCCCCAGGCCGCGCCCGCCAATGTACTTGCGGGCGTCATCCTCGTTGAGCCCCTCGTACTTGATGTCGCCGCTGGTCAGATCGATGCGCGCGATGCGGTCTGCGTACCCGCCAAGTTCCATCGCCACGCTCCTTTCTACACGACTATATGGGCGCTCCCGCCATGTTTAGCGCCACCCTATTCTCGCTCGCGACGCCCACCTTGGCAAGCACCGAAACGCGCCAAAGCCGATGGCGGCAACCCGCCAGCCCTTCCGCTCGCCCTGAGGTTGTCGAAGGGCGAGCGGTCTTTGCCCTTAATGACCCCTTGGCCCCGTGACCCTTTGCCCTATTTGACACGGCCCCCGTGCTGCCCGATCATTGTCCCAATCGCGCCTTCCTCTAAGGAGACCCGGCATGGAACCACAGTCCCGCTTCTTCTACTCGCAGCGGCTCAAGCTGCACTATGTCGTCTGGGGCGACGAGGCCAACCCTCCTCTTCTCCTCATCCATGGCGGGCTCGACCACGCCCGTAGCTGGGACCCGGTGGCCCGTGCGCTCATAGACCGCTACGCGGTCTACGCCCTCGACCTGCGCGGCCACGGCGACAGCCAGTGGGCCATCGGCAGCCAGTACAGCCTGCCCGACTTCGTCCTCGACGTGGCCACCCTGGGCGACGTGCTGAACCGCCGCCCTCTCACCCTCATCGGCCACTCGATGGGAGGGGCCATCGCCTTGCAGTATGCCGGCGTCTATCCCGAGGGCATGGCGAAGGTGGTCGCCATCGAGGGCCTGGGCCCCGGCGTGGTCGAGCAGCGCCTCGCCCACGTCCGGATGCGCCAGTGGATCGACGGCATGCACAGCCTGGAGCAGCGACGGCCCCACCGCTACGCTTCCCTGGAGGACGCCGCCGCCCGCATGCGGCAGGCCAACCCCCGCCTAACGGCGGAGATGGCCCGCCACCTGGCCCTGCACGGCACCCTCCGCAACGAGGATGGCAGTCTGAGCTGGAAGTTCGACAACTACGTGCGCATCCGCTCGCCCTACGGGTTCAACATGGAGGACGCTCGCGCCATCTGGAACCAGATCCCTTGCCCCGTGCTCCTCGTCCGGGGCCAGGAGAGCTGGGCCTCCGACCCTGAGAAGGACAGCAGGGCCAGCGCCTTTCGCGACTACCGCGCGGTCGCCGTCCCCGATGCCGGCCACTGGGTCCACCACGACCAGCTTGACCGCTTCCTGGCGGTGGTGGAGGAGTTCCTGGCCGCCGAGGGGTAGGGCGCGCAACCGAGGAGGTGGACAATGCTCCTGCAGGATCGAGTGGCCTTGATCACCGGCGGTGGCAGCGGCATCGGCCGGGGCATCGCCCTGCGCTTCGCCCGCGAGGGCGCCAAGCTGGCCGTGGTGGACATCTCCGCCGCCAACCTGGAGGCCACCGCACCCCTGCTCGATGAGGCAGGCACCGATTACCTCTGCCTGCTCGGCGACGTGAGCAACACGGTCTCGGTGGAGGGCTTCTTCGCCGAAACGGAACGCCGCTTCGGCCGCCTGGACATCCTGGTGAACAACGCCGGCATCAGCAACCCACCCCTCCACCTCGTGAACATGCCCGACGACGGCTTCGACCGCACCCTCGCCGTCAACCTGCGCGGCGTCTTCCTTTGCGCCCGCACGGCCGCCCGCTGGATGATCCGCCAGGGACAGGGCGGACGCATCATCAGCATGTCGTCGCAGGCCGGCAAGACGGGCTTCGTCCACCTTGGGCCCTACTGCGCCTCCAAGGCCGCGGTCATCCTCCTCACCCAGGTCCTGGCCAAGGAGCTGGCCATCCACAAGATCACCGTCAACGCCGTCTGTCCCGGTACCATCGACACTCCCCTCCTGCGCGGCACCCTCCAGCCCGTCATCGACGGCATGGGCCTCACCCTGGAGGCGGTCGCCCAGCGGTTCCTGCCGCCCATCCCTCTGGGCCGTCTGGGCCAACCGGCCGACGTCGCCAAGCTGGTCACCTTCCTCGCCTCCGACGAAGCGGACTACATGACGGGCCAGGCCATCAACATCACCGGCGGCCAGGAGATGCACTGACCACGGCCGTCGGCGACGCGCCGGCTCGGGCCCTCGCCCGGCGCCAGCGGCGGCACCGGCCGGTTATTGACAATTAGCACCGCTTAGGGGACAATCTGGCCCGCCGCCCTGTTGGAGATTCACCCAATGGCCCTGGCGACCCGCGGTCTGCGCTTCCGAGAGACGATGGCCGGCCATATGGCCCCCGCCGGTAGCTTTCGCGCCGGCTATCGCTGGGGCAAGGCGGCCGGCGGCGACGTGCGCTTCACCGCCACCATCGCCATCGCCGACATCGACAGCTTCCTCCGCGACCCGGAGCACCAGGCGAATCTCACCGCCATCCTCGACTACGCGGGCCTGGGCTCGCACCTGCCGGTGAAAGAGGGCCGCTTCCACCTGTTCTGCCGCCGCAACGGCCGGACGCGCATGCTCTACTACCTGCCCTTCAGTTGCAGCGGCCAGCGCTATCTCCTCTTCGGCCAGAAGCTCATCGGCGACCGCCCGGGCCTGCACATCTGGCGCGACCTCACCTCGCTCCACAGCCAGCTCCTCCGCCTGGACGAATCGGCCCGGCCGCTGGGCGAGCCCCTGGCCAAGGGCATCCTCACCATCGGCCTGCCCACCGTCCTCCGCCTGCTCTCCACCGTCCGCACCCTGGGCACCAGCGGCCCGCTGGGGGCGGCTTCCGTCTACGCCGGTTTCCTCGCCGGCTCCACGCGCGAGCTGGCCGAAGCCTACCGCCCGCGTTCCTCCAACCAGGGCCCGGCCACGGTCGAGGCGCCGGCGCCGCCGCCCGAGCCCGCGCCCGCCGCGCCCCCTCGGCAGACCGTTGCCCTGTCCGCCGAGTACCCCTCGTTCGAGGAGCTACCGGAGGGGCTGGATCTGGGCCGCCTGGAGTACGTCCTGGACGAGGAGCGCGTCCGGCGCTATCTGCTGGCCACCGGCGCCGACCACCCAAGCTACTCCCCCGAGGCGGGCAACGGACGCATCGCCTCGCCGGCTATCCTCGCCTCCGATAGCATCAAGCTGGCCCGCAACCGCTATCGCCTCAGCGGCGGCATCCAGGTCGGGCAGTGCCTGGAGCTGAGCAGCCCGCCCGGGGTTGCGCAGCGCATCATCGTCCACGGGCGCCTCGCCGCGAAGTTTCGCCACAAGGGGCGCCCCTTCTTCGTCCTGGACTCTACCAGCGAGGACGAGGACGGGCACCTGCTGATGCGCAGCCGCGCCGTCAACCTGCTGAGCCTGGAGCGCGAGACGGCGGATGGTCGCACCGAGGTCGCCGGCCCGGCCGAGCCGCGACGCTTCAAGCAGCCCTGCGGCCAGCCGCTGCCGCCCGTCGTGCGCCTGGTTAGCCAGGAGCACATGACGCTCTTCGAAGACGAGGGGCGGGTCAACATCCACACCGACGACGAGTTCGCCCGCGCCCGCGGCCTGCCGGCCGCCGTCGCCGACGCCAATCACACCTTGAGCTTCATCATCGAGATGCTGCACGCCGCCTTCGGCGACGACTATCTCCACGGCAGCGTCGTGGATGTGCGCTTTGTCGCCCCCGTCTACGCCGGCGATCGCGTGCGCGCCGGCGGCGTCATCACCCGGCGAGATCCGGCCGCCCCGGGCGAGCGCCTCACCATCGCCGTCTGGTGCGAGAACCAGCGCGGCCGCCTGGTGGCCGAGGGCACGGCCGAGGTCACCCTGCGCGGCGAAACCGCCACCTCACCCGCTCCCTGAGCGGCGAGCGCCTCCTTCTCAGGGCGCGGCCGGCGCCTCGATCTGGATAGACGGGTCGTTGACGTCGGAGATTCCGGCGTCGAACGTCGCACGCATCATCAACGCTACCGCGCCGGGCGCTTCCCCCGGCCACGGGGTGCCCTCCGGTGTTGGGGTTGCGCCAAAAGCCTCGTCGAAGCTGCGTTCGAGTGTCGGGCCGAAGTCGAAGACGGCCTCGAAGCGCATGCTGAGCGGCCAGTAGCTGTCCTGGGCGATCCACATATCCAGGTCTGCCGAGACGAAATTGTCTA
The DNA here is from genome assembly GCA_963701285.1 of uncultured Chloroflexia bacterium. GTDB lineage: Bacteria > Chloroflexota > Dehalococcoidia > SM23-28-2 > SM23-28-2. The sequence goes on from OY969584.1 coordinate 2,451,423, forward strand.
CGTTCTCGCCCCCCGCTTCCTCGGCTGCTGAAGCGCTCAGGTCGTTGACCGCGTCCGTGCCCAGGTGGTAATGCGTGGTCGCGACGCCGCCCAGCATCTCTTGCGACGAATCGACGTTGTGCATGGCCGCGAGGCTCGCCAGTCCCGCACAGAGGGTCTCCTCTTCTACCGGGACCGTCGCCGCGTCCACGTCCCCCTGAGAGGCGGTTTCGTCTACCGCCCAGGCACCGCCCTCGTTCTTCCACACTGTATCGCCTACCACCCTGTACTCCCCCGAGAGCGGGGAATCATCACCGGTGGCGGTGAAGAGCCAACGGTCGGGGGCCTGAAACTCACCTTCGGTGCGTTGCTGGGACGTGACATAGGCCTCGTCTGGCAGGACATTCAGATCGCCATACCGGTCGTCCACCTGCTTCTGGGCCTGATCGGGGGTCACGCCCGACCGTATCAGCGAATCGAGGGCCGCGGCCTTGGCCGCCCTCATCTCCTCCAGCAGGCCCTCCGGGTCCGCCAGGCCCCAGCTGCTCTCCATCGTGTAGCGAAAGCTTTCGGGCGCCTTTAGCGACTGCTGGCACCTGGCCAGCACCTCCGGGTCGCCGGGGGAGGACGGCAGGATCGCCAGCGGGAAGGTGGGCGTCAGCGCGGCTCCGCCGCGGATCAAGTCGCCGACAGCCCCTGCTTCTTCGCCCGCTGCGGCGGGGCTGACCTCGGGCGTCTCCTGTGAGCCGCTGCCCGGCGACGCGGGCGACGAGGCCGGCGTGCCGCCGCCGCAGGCGAACGCCACGACGCCGATCCCCGCCAGCAGGGCGAGTAACCACTGTCTGGCCATGGCCCTTTCCCTCCTCAAAGAACGGAACCCGCGCGATCTTCCTGGATGATACACGCGCAGTATACATCGCCACCGCCGTTTTTCAAGGGCCTTGCCCGGCGAGTGTGCAGCAGCTTGCGGGGTTGCCCGCGATCCGCCCATCCCGTAAACTGAGAACCAGTGTGATCGCCGGTTCGAAGCGGTTCCCGCGTGGCTTGCCAGCCCTGGCTGCATAGGCGGCGGGGGAAGCGAAGGGAGTAGGGCCTATGCAGGCGCAACGGGAGAAGAAGGGCGACGAGGCGCAGGTCACCCCTGGCGACGAGGCCATCATCCGCGCCATCGATGTCGTCAAGGTCTACGACACCGGCTACTCCAAGGTGCCGGCCCTCCGCGGCGTCTCCCTGGCCGTGCGCCAGGGCGAGATGGTGGCCATCATGGGGCCATCCGGCTGTGGTAAGACCACCCTCCTGAACTGCCTCAGCGGCCTGGACGATATCAACTCCGGCCAGATCGTCGTAGCCGGTACCGACATCGCCACCCTCCCCGACAACGCCAAGACCGACTACCGTGCCCACAACATGGGTTTCATCTTCCAGGTCTACGACCTCCTGCCGGTGCTCTCCGCGGTGGAGAACGTGGAGCTACCGCTGCTGGTGTCCGGCACCTCCGCCCGCGAGGCGCGGAAGCGGGCCATCGCCGCCCTGGAGCTGGTGCGCCTGGCCGAATGGGCCAGACACCGCCCGGCGGAGCTCTCCGGCGGCCAGCGCCAGCGCGTCGCGGTGGCCCGCGCCCTGGCCAACGAGCCGGCCATCGTCTGGGCCGATGAACCCACCGGCGCCCTGGACAGCACCAACGCCGAAGAGATCATGTCCCTCTTGCGCGAGCTCAACCGCCGCAGCGAGCAGACCATCGTCATGGTCACCCACGATGCCCGTATGGCCGGCCACGCTGCGCGCATCATCTACATGGTGGACGGCCTCATCGTCGACGAGAAGAGCGTCGACCGCGCTGCGCCCGCCAGCGAGCCTGCGCCGGCACAGAGCTAGGAAGGCCCGCTGTGCACAGCCTGTTCGGCATCCCCATGAGCTCCATCATGGTCGTCCTCTTGGTAGGCCTGGGCCTGTCGCTCTCGGTGGTGGGGTACGTCGTCCTGCGTAACCGCATCATGTTCAAAATGGGCGTGCGCAATGTCCCCCGCCGCGTCGCCCAGACCGTGCTCATCGTCATCGGCCTCATGCTCAGCACCCTCATCATCTCCGCCGCCCTCACCACCGGCGACACTGTCGATCACAGCATCACCGGCTTCGCCTACGAATGGCTGGGCCACGTGGACGAGGCGGTGGTCTTCAACGCCCAGGAGTCCACGGTCGCCACCGACAAGGCGGTGGTGCCCCAGTCCACCGTCAGCGAGCTGGAGACTGCCCTGGCCAACGACCCGAACGTGGACGGCATCCTCCCCGTCATCTTCGAGCCGCTGCCGATCATCAACGAGCGCACGAAGCTCAGCAGCCCCGCCGCCACCATGGTCGGCGTCGACCCCACGCGACTGGCTGGATTCCCGGACATCGTCGCCCGCGATGGCACGCTGTTGGACCCGGGCCGCCTGGCCGACGACGAGATCTACCTCAACGCGAAGGGAGCCGACGAGCTGGACGCCCGCCCCGGCGACACGGTGACGATGTTCGTCCAGAACTATCCCTACACTTTCACCGTGGTGGACATTGTCAAGAACTCGGTCCTCTCCGGCGCGGTTAACCTCAGCGGGAGCCAGCACGAGGGCATGGCCAGCGAGGGCGCCGTCGTGCGCCTCGACGTCGCTCAGAAGCTCTTCGGCCGCGAAGGCGAGCTGGATGCCATCGGCATCTCCAACCGCGGCGGCGTCCGTGGCACCCTCGGCCTGACCGACGCCGTGACGACCAAGGTCGAGGCGGCTCTCGCCAACCCCAACCTGAAAGTGGAGAAGATCAAGCAGGAATACGTGCACGGCGCCGAGCTTATGGGCAACGTGATGACCACGATGTTCGTGGTCATGGGCCTCTTTTCCATCGCCGCGGGAATCCTGCTCATCTTCATGATCTTTGTCATGCTGGCCACCGAGCGAAAGCCGGAGATGGGCATGAGCCGGGCCCTGGGCACCAAGCGCAGCCAGCTCGTCCAGTCTTTTCTCTCGGAGGGCATGGCCTACAACTTGGGGGCAGCTCTGGTAGGCGCCGCGCTCGGCGTGCTAGTGTCGCTGGGCATGACCCGCATCATGGCTGCCCTCTTCAGCCAGTTCGGGGTCTCCATCAAGCCTTATGTCACCCCCCGCAGCCTCATTGTCGCCTACAGCCTGGGCGTGGTGATCACCTTCATTACCGTCGTCTTCTCCTCCTGGCGGGTCAGCCACCTGAACATCGTGCGGGCCATCCGCGGCATCCCCGAGCCGACCTATCGGCGGGCCAGCCGCCGCTCGCTCTTCCTAGGCATCGGCGGCATCCTCCTCGGCCTATTCCTCGCCTGGGTCGGCCTCGCCAGCCGGCAGTACTTCCCTCATGCCCTCGGCGTGTCGCTGATCCTCTTGAGCTCGACGCCCATTCTGCGGCGCCTGGCCCTCCCCGAGCGGCCGGCATTTACGATCGTTGGCCTGACCCTCCTCGGCTGGTGGTCGCTGCCACCGGCGATCTCCGAGATGATCTACCCGAAGATGGACATGAACATCGAGATGTTCTTCCTCAGCGGCATCATGATGGTGACGGCAGCCACCTTCGTGCTGATCTACAACGCTGACCTCATCTTGCTGACCGTGCAGCGCCTGGGCGGCCGCCTGGGCCGCATCCTGCCGGCGGTGAGGATTGCCGTAGCCTATCCCCTGGCCAATAAGTTCCGCACGGGCATGACCATGGCGATGATCTCCCTGGTGGTCTTCGCCGTGGTCGTGATGTCCATCATCAACGCCAACTTCAACGGCCTCTTCCTGCGAGACGACTCGCGCGGTGGCTGGGACGTGGTGGTGACGGAGAACCCCAACAACCCGGTGGGCGACCTCAAGGCCGCCCTGGAAAGCAACCCCTCGGTGGACACAACCCGCTTCACCGCCGTGGGCGCTGTCCTATTCCCCAACCTCTTCACCGGCTCCGAGGTCCGCCAGGTCGAGAACGGCGTTGCCGCGGGCGAATGGAAGGACTACCCCGTCCAGGGCCTGAACGATGGCTTCCTGGCGGCGGCGCACATCCCTCTCCAGACCCGCGCTCGCGCCTACGCGGACGATGCTGCCGTCTGGCAGGCCGTAAGAACCACGCCCGGTCTGGCGATAGTAGACGCCAACACGGTGGCCGCGGCCGGCTTTGGGCCGCCTGGGGCGTTTCATCTCAATGGGGTCGATGATACTGATACGGTCATGGACCCGCCCACCCTGGAGATCCGCGACCCCGCCAGCAAGCGACCGGCCTCCGTCCAGGTCGTGGGGATTATCAACCTCGGGGCGTCCACCAACTTCCCCGGCATCTACCTATCGGAGAAGACCTTCAAGGACGTTTACGGCCCGCCCGACTTCTCCCGGTTCTACCTGCAGCTCCAGCCCGGGACCAACTCCGGCAAGATGGCCAAGGCCATCGAGGCGGCGCTGGTCACTAAGGGGGCGCAGGCCGACTCCTTGAAGGACCTCATTCAAGAGCAGCAGGCCACCGGCAACGCCTTCTTCTACCTCATCGAGGGGTTCATGGGCATGGGCCTGCTGGTCGGGACCGCGGCCGTTGGCGTTATCGCCTTCCGTTCGGTGGTGGAGCGCCGGCAGGAGATCGGTATGCTGCGCGCCATCGGCTTCCAGCGCAGCGCGGTGGCCCTGGGCCTTCTGCTGGAGACCTCCTTCATCGCCATCCTGGGCATCGCCTCCGGTTTGGGCCTGGCCCTGCTGCTTTCCTTCAACCTGCTCAACAGCCAGTACTTCGGCAACATCGATATGGGGTTCCTCGTCCCCTGGTGGCAGCTTATCCTGATCGCCGCCTTCGCCTACGGCGCCTCCTTCCTCATGACCATCATCCCCTCGCGCCAGGCGTCCAGCATCGCCATCGCCGAAGCCCTACGCTACGAGTAGCAGAGATCAGCGGGTGGTGGGGCCGGCCCTTGACCCCTTGACCCCTGACCCTCGATCCTTAGCCGCCGCAGTCCGAGGCGCAACACGGCGCCGAACCGCCGGCCACCGGTGCCGCCGTTAGTGCCAGCTTGCCCAGCACCCGTTCGGCGTCTTTGCATAGGAAATCAGCGGCGCGCTCCTTCACGACCTGAGCGATGCCCAGCGCCTCGCCCAGTTCCTCCGGCGAAAGCCCCAGCCCGCCCGCCGCCTCCAAATAACGCGCCAGCAGACTGCCGGCGTTGCAGCCGGCCGCAGAGCCGATGTACACAAGGGACAGCGGCCGGTCGGACGGCTGGCCGTCCCATTGCGCCTGCTCCTCGCCGACGCCGAGCACCCTCCTGCCAACGTTGGACACGGCGGTGCCGCCCTCCTGACGCACGGCTTGGGCCTCGTTCACGGCGCGCCCAATGTCCTCGGCAGTAAGGCCGACCTTGAGCGCGGCCCTCACGTGGTACTGGGTGCACGGCTGGCAGCCAGCGCCAATGGCCGCTCCGATGGCGACCAGTTCCTTCTCTGCGTCCGTTAGGGATGCCATGTTCACACCTCTCTGGCCCTTCGGCCTACTTCCGCTCCTTCCTCCAGAACTCCCGCATCCACTGCGCCATCATCCCCTTCGTCTCCGGGCCGCAGCAGCTGGGCATGCCACCCCCCATCATCTGGCGGCACATGTCCATGCAGCCCTGCTGCCCCGCCGGCTCCTCCTTCCCCGTAGCTTCCTCTTGGCTCTTCCCCGTCTCCTGGGCGGTCATCGTGTCCCCCTTTCTGTGCTAACCTTCGGCCTTCACCACAAACGGACGAGATCCGCCGGCAAAGGGATACCTGCCGGGCCACGACCGAGAGAGCGGGATATAATGTGCCCGACGGGCCACACCATGAAGACTGTGAAAGTTGACTTCGACTCGCTCTACCGCGCCCACTTCTCGGATGTGCGCCGCTTCGTCTTCCAGTTCGTGCAGAATGCCCCGCTGGCCGACGAGCTGACCCAGGACGCTTTCCTCAAGGCCTACGAAGCGTGGGGCTCCTTTCGAGGCGAAGCGCCGCAGCGCATCTGGCTGCTGCGGATAGCCCGCAACGTCTGCCTCGACTATCTGCGCAGCCCCCGCGCCTGCCAGGCGAAGGCGGCGCCACTGGACGACGGGGGGGAGAGTGCCACTACGCTCGGCCGAGAGCCACCCCTCACCGTCGAGCAGGCGGCCCGACAGACCCAGATGACGGAGTGCGTGCAGGAGTTCGTAGTGAGCCTGCCGGAACCCCTACGCACCCCTCTGATCCTTCACGACATGGAAGGTCTAACCAACGCCGAGATCGCTCAGGTTCTGGGTGTCTCCCTGCACGCCGCCAAGATGCGCCTCCATCGGGCGCGAGCAAGGCTACGTGCCATGATGGAGGAGCACTGCGATCTCTTCCGCGACGAGCGGAACGTCCTCTCCTGCCTGCCCCTGGCTCCGGTTCGCAGCTCGGACCGCTAGCAACCGGCGAAACGCTAGCAGCTACCTAGTTGACAAGGCAGCGGCGGAGCCCCATTATGCCTGCGACACGAGATCGCCGAATTGCGAGCGACAGGAGGAAGCCATGGCCGTTGCCTATCCCGCCACCCTGGAGATACCGGTCCGCGAGAAGGTCCCCAGGGATCAGGCGATCCTGCACACCGTCATGCTGTTCGTGTTCTGGATAGCGGGGGGGATCCTTGGTTTCTTGGCGTACATCGTCGCCCCCATCGCCATCGCCATTCGGGTCAACTCCAAGGGCGGCGAGAAGTTCATCCAGGAGGACGGGCCCGAGTTCGCCCGCTACGGCAAGCTCTTCATAGCCGTCTATGCCTACCTCTTCTTCCTCACCGACGAGAGCCCGGAGAAGGCCATCGAGAGCAACGTCAAGGTGGACTTCAAGCCCAGCGGCAACCCCACTGCGATCCACGCCCTCTTCACCCAGATCCTCCTCATCCCCCACGGGCTGGTGCTGGGCATCCTGGGGCTGGCCTTCATCCTCATCATCCCCTGGACGGTCGTTGTTGGCCTGGTCAACGAGCAGTACCCCAAGCAGTTCTACGAGTTCGTCCGGAACTACATGCGCTGGCAGACAAGACTGACCGCCTACCTCTTCTCCCTGACCCAGGAGTATCCCCCCTTCACCTGGGGATAGACAGGCGTCAGTAGCCGCCGCGCTCAGGAGAAATAGCGCCCGCTCGGCTCCAGCAGGTGGAAGGCCGTGCGGGTGGCCAGCGCCATAATGCTGATCTGCGGGTTCACCCCCACACACGAAGGCAGAACGCTGGCGTCGGCCAGGAACAGATTCCGCACAGCGTGGCTCTCGCCGTAGGGGCCCACCACCGATGTCGCCGGGCCGCGCCCCATCCGGCAGGTGCCCATGGGGTGAAAACCCACCACCATCAGCTCCTCCGGGCGGATGGCCATCTCGCGCAGGCGCTCCAGGTCGCGTCGCCCCGCCAAGGTAGGCACTTGCCGCAGCCCCGTGCACACCGTACGGGCGCCGGCCTCCAGGAAGACCTCTGCCGCCAGTGCGATGCCCCGCTGAAGGCGCGCGGCGTCCCTGCGGCTCAGCGAGTAGAACACCAGTGGCTCCGATGGCCTGCGCTGGCCCATCCCTCGCACCACCCGCCCGGTGGACGAATCGGCGACGAACAGCCCCACCGACGCCAGATGCCGGTAATCGGCCAGCGCCTGCTTGAACTCGAGCCCGCTACCCGGCAGGCTCACCGCACCCACCCCCGGCAGCGGCGACGTCACCTCCAGCAGCACGCCCAGCGATTCGTGCAGGTCGTCCACGTAGTAGGACTGGAGGGTGCCCCGCCAGCCGAAGACCTCCTCGTCGAAGAAGGCGCCAACGCTTGTGGCCGGATGAATGGAGAGGTTACGGCCCACGGGGCCGGCGGCCAGGCCGTTGCCCATCAGTAGCGCCGGCGTGTGGATGGCCCCCGCCGCTAGCACGACCACTCGACTTCGCACCTCCAGCCGCCCGCGCACCTGCTCCGTCGCCGGGTCGAGTATGTCCGCCTCCACGCCCCCCACTCGGCCGTCCTCCACCAGGATGCGGTCCGCGCGGCAGCCGGCGAAGACCCTGGCCCCGTGCGCGGCCGCCTTCGGCAGATACGACACGTGCATCGCCTGCTTGGCGTCGGTCGGGCAGCCGAAGGTACAGACACCGCACCCCCGACAGCCTCGGATGGCGCGCCGGATCGGCCGGCCGTGCAGGCCCAGCGCCTCGACGCCCCGCTGGAACGTCAGCGCGTTCCGCCCGATGATCTCCCAGGGCACCGGTTGCACCGACAGCTCCTCTTCCACCCGCTGGAAGATCGGCTGCATGCTCACCGGGTCGGCGCCCTCGATACCCCAGGCCTCCCACTGGCGCAGCACCCGCTCCGGCGTCCGGAAGCAGGTGCCGGAGTTGACGACCGTCGTGCCGCCGACGCACTTGCCCAGCGGAATCGGCACGATCGACCGACCGAAAGCGGCGGTGAGACCCCGATTGCGATAGAGCTTCTGCACCCGCTCCCAGGGCGAGCCCTGGAAGTCCGCCCGGCGGAAATATGCCCCCTCCTCTAGCACGATCACCGACAGCCCGCCCTCGGCCAGCTCCTTGGCTACCACCGCTCCGCCGGCGCCCGAGCCGACCACGCAGACGTCGGCCCGCTCCTTCACCCGGCCACGGATGTAAGGATAAGCGACGGGCTCCAGGCTCGAGCCGTCGCGCGGCGGGCTTTCGTCCAAACACGAGCCGGTGAAACCGATAACCTCCTCGACGCGGGGGTGGCTGCAAAAGGCCATCAGGCACAAACTCTTTAGCCAGAGCGCCAGCGCGCGCCGAAGCCCACGCCCCTCAAGGCACGCTTTCAGATAGGCCGCTCGCTCCCGCGGCGAGAGGCGCCCGAAGGGCCGGCGGCAGGAGGAGAAGACGGGCGACAGCTCCCAGGCGATGAGGGCGAGCCCCATCGAGCGGGCCTGCCAGGGGCGCAGCCCGGCGATGAGGGCTGCCAGCCGGCCGGCCACGTCTGTGTCGGCAGCGCCCGGCAGCGGCCCTCCCTCCGGCAGAAGGGCCTCCGCCGTCCGGCGGAGCGTTGTGAGCTGACGTTTGCCTAGCGACATGAGCCAAACTGTAGGGGCGCTGCTTGCCGCGCGCCGTCCGACGCAGGCGTCCGCCTACCACCAGATGCCGGGGATCACGGTGGAGCACTTGGGGCAGCGACCGCCCGGCTGAAGGCGGTACTGCTCGATGTGATAGGCCAGCCGCTCCACTAACAGCTCGCCGCAGGCCGGGCAGTACGTGCTCTCCAGATTGCGCACTCGCCCCGGCAGGTTGCCTGCGTAGACGTAGCGCAGCCCGGCCTCCTTGCCCATGCTGGCCGCTCGCAGGAGCGTTTGCGGCGCCGTGTTGGCGGAGTCGGTCATCTTGTAGTCTTTGTGGAAGGCGGTGACGTGCCACGGGATATCGCGGGAGACCGAGGCCAGGAAGTCGGCGGCCTGCCACAGCTCTTCGTCCGAGTCGTTGAAGCCCGGCACCACCAGGGTCACCACCTCCACCCAGAAGCCCATCTCCACCGTCATCCGGATCGTCTCCAGCACATGCCAAAGCTGGCCCCCCAGCTTGCGATAGCCCTTCTCGGACATCGCCTTCAGGTCCACCTTGTAGCCGTCGACCCAGGGGCGCAGGTACTCCAGAACCTCGCGGGTGGCGTTGCCGTTCGAGACGTAGAGCGTCTTCAGTCCCTTCTCGCGGGCCAGGCGAAACACCTCGACCGCCCACTCGGAGGTGATGAGAGGCTCGTTGTAGGAACTGCCGATGATCTGGGCGCCGGTGCTCAGGGCAATGTCCACCATCTCGTCGGCGCTGATGAGCTCGGGGCGGATGCCGGCCTCGGGGTCGCGCAGGGTCTGCGAGGTCAGCCAGTTCTGGCAGTAGGAGCAGTGAAAGTCGCAGCCCAGCATCCCGAAGGTCAGCGTGATGGAGCCTGGCAGGAAGTGGGAGAAGGGCTTCTTCTCCGTGGGGTCCGCCTGGAGGGCCGCCACGTAGCCGCTGGGCACCATGAGCGTGCCGCCGCGATTGAAGCGCACCTTGCAGACGCCGCGCAGCCCATCGAGGATCAGGCAGCGGTGGCCGCAGGCGTAGCAGCGCACCTTGTTATCGGGGAGCCGCTCGTAGAGCTCGCCCTCCTTGGTATGCGCGTCAAGGATGCCAGATAGAGTCGCGGTGGCCATCGTTCCCCCGCCTCAATTATAGCGCCAACCGCCGTCTCACCGCTCACGGTGACCTTTTCGAAGGACGAGCGGCGGCCGCTCGTCCTTCGACGCGCTCAGGGCAAGCGGCACGGAGGGGCCCAGCGGCGCTCCGCCCAGCGGCCAATGCGCTCTCACCCGGCACCGTTGCGCCGTCCCGGTTGCGCCGGTTGTGCCGTTGGTTTAAGTTTTGGCGGGAGCACGACGAATGAGCGACTACCTCCTCGCCCTCGACCAAGGCACAACCAGCTCCCGGGCCATCCTCTTCGACCGGGAGGGGCGGCCCCTCGCCAGCGCCAGCCGGCCCATTCGCCAGATCTACCCCCGCAGCGGCTGGGTCGAGCACGACCCCCAGGAGATCTGGGAGACGCAGCTCGAATCGGCCCGCGAGGCGCTGGCCGCGGCCGCCGTCCCCGCCTCTCGACTCGCCGCCATCGGCATCACCAACCAGCGCGAGACGACCGTCCTCTGGGACCGCCGCACGGGCGAGCCCCTGGCCAATGCCATCGTCTGGCAGTGCCGCCGTACGGCGCCCCTCTGCCAGGCGCTGAAGGAGCGCGGCCTCGAGCCCTGGTTCCGCCGGCGTACAGGGCTGGTCATCGATCCCTACTTCTCGGGGACGAAGGCAGCCTGGCTCCTGGACAACGTCCCCGGCGCCCGCGCCCGGGCCGAGGCCGGCCACGTCCTCTTCGGAACGGTCGATTCCTGGCTCCTGTACCGGCTCACCGACGGCCGCGTTCACGCCACGGACTACTCCAACGCCTCGCGCACCCTCATGTTCAACATCTCGCGCCTGGGCTGGGACGAAGACATCCTGCGGGAGCTGAACGTGCCGCCGTCGCTCCTGCCGGCCGTCCTCCCGTCCTCCGGCCTCTTCGGCGAGACCGAGGCCTCGCTCCTGGGCGCCGCCGTCCCCATCGGTGGCATCGCCGGCGATCAGCAGGCCGCTCTCTTCGGCCAGGCCTGCTTCGCCGCCGGCACCGCCAAGAACACCTACGGCACCGGCTGCTTCGTCCTCATGAACGCGGGCCACGACAGCCTGCCCCTGGGCTCGTCCGTTCTCACCACTATCGCCTGGGGCCTGGGCGGCGGCGTCGAGTACGCCCTGGAAGGGAGCATCTTCATTGGCGGCGCGGCCGTCCAGTGGCTGCGCGATGGCCTCGGGCTCATCGCCACCGCCGCCGAGAGCGAGGCCGTGGCCGCCGGCGTCCCCTCCAGCGACGGGGTGTACCTGGTGCCCGCCTTCGTGGGCCTGGGCGCGCCTCATTGGGACCCGCGGGCGCGAGGGATCATCGTCGGCATCACGCGCGGCACCACTCGCGCCCACCTGGTGCGCGCCACCCTCGAGGCCATCGCCTTCCAGACCCGCGACGTCATCGAGGCGATGGAGGGTGAGTGTGGTGTCTCCCTGCCTGAGCTGCGCGTCGACGGCGGCGCCGCCGCCAACGACCTCCTGATGCAGATCCAGGCCGATATCCTGGGGCGGCCGGTGGTGCGACCGGCCGTGACGGAGACCACCGCCCTCGGCGCCGCCTATCTGGCCGGCCTGGCCGTCGGCTTCTGGCGGGGTCAGGACGAGCTTGCCGCCAACTGGCGCGTGGACAAGCGCTTCGAGCCCCGCCTGCCCGCCGACCAGCGTGAGACGCTCTACGCCGGCTGGAAGCGGGCGGTGGAGCGGGCTAAGGGCTGGGCGAGCGAGTAGCATGCGGCCCTCGCTGAGCCGGGTGACGGCGAGAACCTACGACGTCATTGTCATCGGCGGGGGGATCAACGGCAGCGGCATCGCCCGCGAGGCAGCCCTGCGCGGCCTGGCCACCCTCTTGGTGGAGAAGGATGACTTCTGCGCCGGCACCAGCGGCCGCAGCTCCAAGCTCATCCACGGCGGCTTGCGCTACCTGGAGCACCGCGAATGGCGACTGGTCCGCCAATCGCTGCGGGAGCGCGAGGCCCTGCTCCAGGCCTTCCCCCGCCTGGTGCGGCCCCTGCCCTTCGTCGTGCCGGTGTACCGCCATAGTCGGCCGGGTATGACCGTCCTCGGCGCCGGCATGCGACTCTACGACCTCTTCTCTTGGGGCAAGAGCATGCCCCGCCACCGGCGCCTCTCGGCACAAGAGCTGCTGGCGCTGGAGCCGGGCCTGGCTAGCGATGGGCTGGTGGGCGGCTTCCAGTTCCACGACTGCCAGGTCGTCCACCCCGAGCGCCTTTGCGTCGAGGTCGCCGTCGAGGCCCTGGCCGCCGGCGCCGTCGCCCTGAACCACGCCCGGGTCACCGCCCTCCTCGCCGCCGACGGCGCCGTGCACGGCGTCCGCCTGCGCGATGCTGCCTCCGGTGAAGAGGCGGAGGTGCGCGCCGAACTGGTGGTGAACGCCGCCGGGCCCTGGGTCGACCGCGTCTGCCGCATGGCCGACCCCCAGGCACCACCTCGGCTGGGCGGCACAGCCGGCAGCCACCTGGTGGCGGCCCGCCACCCCGCCCAGTCGGGGCGCCACGCCATCTTCGGCTTCGCTCAAGCCGACAACCGCCCCTTCTTCATCCTGCCCTGGCGCGAGTACAGCCTCATCGGCACCACCGACATCCGATACCAGGGCGACCCCGACCAGGCCCAGGCCAGCGACGCCGAGGTGGACTACCTTCTGACTGGGACCAACCGCCTCCTGCCCTCGCGGCCGCTGACTCGCGCCGACGTGCTCTACACCTACGCCGGCGTCCGCGCCCTGCCCCCGACCGAGGGCGTGTCCGAAGGCGAGAATCACCCGCCGCCACGTGATCCACGACCACCAGCGCGAAGACGGTCTGCGCGGCCTCATTTCCATTGTCGGAGGCAAACTCACCAACTTCCGCGAGCTCTCTCGCGAGGCGGTGGACCTGGCGGCGCGCAAGCTGGGCCGCGCTCAGCGGCCCGCCCCCTGGCCCTCGCACGCCTGGGCGCGCCTCCCTGACACCCCCACCGAGCTCGAGGAGCTGGCCGCGGCCCACGGGTTGGAGCCGGCGCAGGTGGACCATCTGGCCACCCTCTGCGGCCCCCGCCTCCCAGAGGTGCTGGCCCTGGCCGACGCCGAACCGTCCCTTCGCCAGCGCATCTGCCCGCACAACCCGGACATCGCCGCCCAGGCCGTCTACGCCGTCCAGCGCGAGCTCGCCCTCACCCTGACCGACGTCCTCGTCCGGCGCACGGGCGTCGGCCTCAGCGGCTGCCTGGGCCTGGACTGCGCGCCGGCGGCCGCCCGCCTGCTGACCTGCCACGCCGGCTGGGACGAGGAGCGCGTCTCACGAGAGGTGGCCGATTACCGCGAGTACGTCACCAGAACCTATCACCCCGCCCGAGCCGCACAGACGAGAAGCGAATGATTTACGGATTATCCGTCTATCCGTTAGCTATCCGTTGTCAGATTTGCTAGACTGTGAACTGCCATGGCTAACCGCCAGCTAGTCCGCGAGCTCCAGGCCATCGTTGGCCGCCAGTTCGTCCTCCACGCCCCCGAGGACCTCCTGGTCTACGAATACGATGCCACCATCGAGCGTGGCCTACCCGAGGCCGTCGTCCTGCCGGCCACCGCCCAGCAGGTGGCCGAGGTGGTGAAGGTAGCTCGCCACCACGACCTGCCGGTGGTGGCCCGCGGCGCCGGAACCGGCCTCAGCGGCGGCGCCATCCCGGCCAAGGGAGGCATCACCGTCGCCATGGCCCGTATGCGCCGCATCCTGGAGGTGGATGCCGAGAACCGCCTGGCGGTGGTGGAGCCGGGCGTGATCAACCTGGACATCAGCAAAGCGGTCGCCCAGCACGGCCTCTACTACGCCGCCGATCCCTCCAGCCAGAAGGCCTGCACCATCGGCGGCAACGTCGCCGAAAACGCCGGCGGCCCCCACTGCCTGGCCTATGGCGTCACCCAGAACCACATCCTCGGCCTGGAGGTGGTGCTGGCCGACGGCAGTATCGTCTGGCTGGGCGGCAAGACCGCCGACCGCCCCGGCTACGACCTGCGCGGCCTGGTCATCGGCTCCGAGGGCACCCTGGCCATCGTCACCAAGATCATCGTGCGGCTCCTGCCCCTGCCTCCGGCCACGGTCGCGCTCCTCGCCATCTTCGACCAGGTCGATCAGGCCAGCCAGGCCGTCTCCACCATCATCGGCCAGGGCATCCTGCCTGCCGCCCTGGAGATGATGGACAAGGCGACTATGGAGGCCGTGGAGGCGGCCGTTCACGCCGGCTACCCGCCCGACGCCGGCGCCGTCCTCCTCATCGAGGTGGATGGCCTGGAGGAATCGCTACCCCTCCAGGCGGAGCAGATCGAGAGCATCTGCGGCGAGTTCGGGGCCAGGGAGGTACGTGTCGGATTCTCGCCCCAGGACCGCGAGCGCCTGTGGGCGGGGCGCAAGGGAGCGCTGGGGGCGCTTGGCCGCCTGGCGCCCAGCTACTACATACTCGACGGCACGGTCCCCCGCACGCAGCTCCCCCGCGTCCTGCGGGGCGTCTACGAAATCGGCGAGAAGTACGGCCTCCGCATCGCCAACGTCTTCCACGCCGGGGACGGCAACCTCCACCCCAACATCCTCTTCGACGAAGCGGAGCCTGGCCAGTTGGAGAAGGTGGTGGCCGCTGGCGCCGAGATCCTCCGCCTCTGTGTGGATGCTGGCGGCACCATCACCGGCGAGCACGGCGTCGGCATGGAGAAGCGCGACTTCATGCGCTGGGTCTTCTCCGACGACGACTTGGAGGCCCAGAGCCGCATCAAGATCGCCTTCGGCGCCGGCGACGGCTTCAATCCGGAGAAGATCTTCCCCACCGGCGTCGGCCGCGCTGAGGCGGCCTCCAACCAGCGGGCAGTCATCCAGTCCCTGGGCCCTGACGCCTGCATCTAGGGAGCCGGCGCATTGGTGAAGCAGACCGCCCTCCACAGCGAACTGGAGTCCATCCTGGGCTCCGAGCGCGTCTTCGCGCGGGAGGAGGCGGCTAGCTACGCCGTCGACGGCATCGTTCCCCAGGCGGTGGTCCTTCCCGGCACGGTGGAGGAGGTAGCGGAGGTGATGCGCCTCGCCCACCGCGCCGGCGCGACCGTCATCCCCTGGGGTGGCGGCACGGCTATGGGCCTGGGCAACCTCCCCCAGCGCTACGACATCGCCCTGAGCCTCTCGCGCCTGAACGCGGTCGTTGAGCACGAGCCCACCGACCTGACGGCCACCGTGCAGGCGGGCAAGACCCTGGCCGACTTCCAGCGCCACCTGGCCTCCTCCGGCCAGTCCCTACCCCTGGACCCGCCCTCGCCCAGCGAGGCCACCATCGGCGGCATCCTGGCGAGCAACGCCTCCGGCCCCTCCCGCCACGCCCACGGCACCGCCCGCGACCTCCTCCTGGGCCTGCGCTTTGTCCAAGCGGACGGCCGCATCATCAGGGCCGGCGGCCGGGTGGTGAAGAACGTAGCCGGCTACGACCTGTGCCGACTGCTCATCGGTTCGCTGGGCACCTTAGGCGTTATCGTCGAGGCCTGCTTCCGCCTGACGCCGCTGCCGAAGGCCGAGGAGACACTGGCCGTCGTTGTTGGCTCCGCCCCGGAGGCGCATGACCTGGCCGGCAAGGCCACCGGCCTCAGCCTGCGGGCAGTGGAGCTGCTGAACGCGGCCGCCGCCCGCGCCCTGGACATCCCGCCTCCCGTGCCCGAGGGCGGGTTCGTTCTCCTGCTGGCGGCGGCAGGGCCGCCGGCCGCAGTGCAGCGAACCCGCGAAACCATAGCCGCTGTGGCCAGCACTACGGTGGTCGAAGGCGCCGCTGCCAGCCTGTGGTCGGCCGTCGGTCAGCTCACGCAGCCGCCGGCCGGCGGCATCGTTGCCCGGGCCGCGGTTCTGCCCTCCCGCCTGCCCGAGCTGATCCAGCACATCGAGACCATCGGTCAGGAGGCGAGCCGCCGACCGCGCATCGCCTGTCACCTGACGGCGGGCATTCTCCACAGCGCTTGGCCGGTCGGCGACGGGCCCGAGGCCGACCTGCGGCTCGTGACAACCATGCGCCAGGCGGCGGCGTCGCTGGAGGGCACCCTGGTGGTGACGGCGGCGCTTCCCGCGCTCAAGGAGAGGCTCGACATCTGGGGCGAGCCCGGCGCCGACTTCCCCCTCATGCGCAGTCTGAAGGAACAGTTCGACCCCCAAGGCACCCTCAGCCCGGGCCGCTTTCTGGGAAGGCTATGAGACCGTGAAAGAACAGACCACCGCCGGCTTCAGCGGCCCCGACAGCCCGACCCTGCCGGACCTACTGCGCTGCGTCCACTGCGGCCTCTGTTTGAACCATTGCCCCACCTACACCGAGCTGGCCCTGGAGACGGAATCGCCCCGCGGCCGGCTCTACCTGATGCGAGGCGTCAGTCAGGGACGAGTCCCCATCACCGCCAACCTGGTCAGCCACCTGGACCTCTGCCTCCAGTGCCGCAACTGCGAGGCCGTCTGCCCCTCGGGCGTGCGCTACGGCCACATCATGGAGGGAGCGCGGGCGGAGATCATGCGCGACGGCCGGCGAGCGCCCGCCAGCTGGCGGGCCAGCCGCCTCCTGCTGCGCAGCTTCTTCTCTCAGCCGCAACGGCTGCGGCCCTTTATGACTGTGCTCGGCCTCTACCAGCGGTCCGGCCTCGCCGCGCTGGCCCAGACGCTGAGGGGGCCCTGGCAGCCCCTCGCCCAGATGGCGCCCCTCGTATCGCCACGGCCCTACGAGGCCCGCGGCCTCGTCGCCGCCCCAGCTGACGGGCCGCCCAGATTTCGCGTCGCCCTGCTGGCGGGCTGCATCATGCCCTACCTTTTCGCCAACGTTCATCAGGCCACCGTTCGCGTCCTCGCTCGCCAGCGCTGCCGCGTGACGGTGCCGCCGGGCCAGGTGTGCTGTGGCGCCCTCCACCTCCACGCCGGCGACCGGCAGGAGGCCCGCCGTTTGGCCCGCCGCAACATCGATGCCTTCCTGGCCGAAGATGTGGACGCGGTGGTAGTCGACGCGGCCGGCTGCGGGGCCGCCCTCAAGGAATACGGCGGGCTGCTGAGCGACGACCCCCGCTATGCAGACAAGGCCCGCCGCTTCAGCTCGCTGGTGCAGGACGTGACGGAGTTTCTCGCCGCCTCGCCCCTGGCCGATGGGCTGGGCAGCCTGCGCCAGGTCGTCACCTATCAGGACCCCTGCCACCTGGCCCATGCCCAGGGGGTGAAGAGCCAGCCGCGCGCCCTGCTGCGGGCCATCCCCGGTCTGGAGCTACGCGAGATGGCCCAACCCGACCTCTGCTGCGGCAGCGCCGGCCTGTACAGCGCCTTCCACCCCGACATGTCTGGCCGCCTCCTGCGACGCAAGATGCAGGACGTCGCCAGCACCGGCGCCTCGGTCATCGCCACCGCCAACCCTGGCTGCCACCTCCAGCTCGAGGCCGGGCTGCGGCGCTCCGGCCTCCCCGGCCGCGTCGTTCACGTCGTCCAGCTCCTGGACGAGGCTTATCGAGCCGGCCAGCGCAAGGTATAATTCATCCGTCCGACTCTGCAGCATCGCCTCGGAGGGAGGGTGACATGCCCAAGAGCACCACCATCGGCGGCGTCCAGTTGGAGCGCTTCATCCAGAGCAGCTTCCGCATCAAGAGTGGCGACACCGTGGTCTATGTCGACCCCCACCGCATCACCCAGGGCGAAACAGCCGACCTGGTGCTCATCACCCATGAGCACTTCGACCACTTGGACCCGACCTCGATCAAGGCTATAGAAGGGGCCGACACGGTCATCGTGGCCAACGCCCCCTGTGCCCGCCAACTCCGAGGGAAGGTGAAGGCACGCATAGTCAGCATCGAGGAAGGCCAGTCGGTCAGCGAGAAGGGGCTCCAGATCCGGGCCGTGCCCGGCTACAACAACGTCCATCCCCGCGGCCACAACGTCGGCTTCGTGTTCAGCCTCGGCGGCCTCACCATCTACCACGCCGGCGACACCGGCCGCGTACCGGAGATGGCAAGCCTTGGCGCCATCGATGTGGCCCTCTTGCCCATCGGCGGCACCTACACGATGGACGAGGACCAGGCGGCCGAAGCCGTCAAGGACATACGGCCCAAGGTGGCGATCCCCATGCACTACGGCTATGCCACCGGCGGCGACTCCCGCAAGTTCGCTTCGCGGGTGGGCAAGGCGGCAGAGGTGATCATCCTGGAATAGCCGCCATCCTGGCCGCCTCAGGCAAGAGGGCCTTCGCCGCCCATTTCCGCCGAAGGCGGAGCCGCCCTGAACATCGGGGCCGAAAGTTGACCTAAGGCCGGCGAATCTGCCGGCTTGGCCCCTAGACGTCTGACGGCCCTCCGGTGGCCGTGGCTCCGCTTTTCACCCCGTATTCACCCCATCCTTCCTTCTGTCTACTGCATTCCTCGTAACATTCCGCCCATACTACAGGATGGATAAGAATACCCGATAAGTGAGAGGTGTTATGGAAACTGATGCCGAGGGGCCGATTAAGGTAACAGAGGGTCGCTTCCCGCGTCTGAATATACTAGGGACGGGAAGTGGACGAAATCGGCCTGAAGGGCCGGCGGCCGAACACCGCCGGGGAACGAAGGGCATGAACCTCCCTCTCACTAGCAGATCACCGACAGCGGTCGCCCCCGACGAGGGGCGGCCCCCAGAGGTGCGCCCCCAGGAGGGACGCCCCCAGGAGCCCGCAGCCAATCCCTCCATCGTTGACTTCTCTGCCCAATACCGCGAGTTCTACCCCAAGGTTTTCGCTTATGTCTACGGGCGCGTCCAGGACAAAGAGGTGACCCTGGACATCGTCTCAGAGGTGTTTGAGCGTGCTTTCTCCAAGGGCGGCTCCCTACGGTGCGGCGACGCCTTCGGCGCCTGGCTGTTCACCATCGCCCGCAACGCTGTGGCCAGCCACTGGCGCAAGGAGAAGCCCGCCGCCCGCGCCCTGCACAGCGTCGCCTGGGAGTGGGAGCTCACCCAGAATCACCGTGACCCCGAACAGACCATCCTCGAGCGCGAGCAGATGGCCATCCTGCTCTATCACGTCCACCAGCTCTCCCAACGGGAGCAGGAGGTCCTATCGCTCAAATTCGACGCGGAGCTGAGCAACCGGCAGATCGCCCAGGTCATGAACACCAGCGAGGTCAATGTACGGGTAACCCTGTACCGGGTGCTGCGTAAGCTTCGCGACCGCATGAAGAGTGTACCAGAATGAACGAGCAAGAGAAGGCCCAGAAGCTGTCCGATGCCATAGACGCCATCCTCGAAGGCCGGGAGCCCAACCTGGACGACCCGGAACTCGAGGAGCTACTGGGGATCGCCCGCCTCCGGCTGCGGGCCGGCAAGGCCCTGGCCGACGTTGGCCTCACCTATCAGGAGCTCCTCCGCCGCGTCCTCCAGGCCCGCATGGCCTCCCGCCACATGAAGCCGTCGAAGGAGACCGAAGATCCTCCGCCCGAGACCGGCGACATCACGACTGTCGGCGATCCCGGCGATTACCTGGACCCGCTGGACCCGGGCTACGGCAAGCTGGTCAACTTCCTCGACTTCTGGCCCCGCGTCGGACAGGTGGAGCACCCCGGCAGCGGCCTCCCTGGCACGGCAAGGGGCGCCGCCGCCAAGACGGCCGGGCAGGCCCTCGTCATCCCCCTCTGGCAGGCCTCGGAGCAGCACAAGGCCACCAAGGCCGATGCCCTGGCGCCCGTCGTCGACCGGCTCGTCCGCAGACGCAAGCAGACATCGCCGATGGACGACCCGGAGCTGGAGGAACTGGTGCAGGTGGCGAATCTCCGTCGCTACGTGGGCCAAGCCCTGGCCGCCGCCGGCACCCCCTACAAGCGCCGTCTGTGGTCCGTCCTGCGCCTGCGCCTGGCCGCCGCCCTGCGGCGCCAGGCCAGCGAGCCGCACCCACGCATCGCCGCGGCGGTTGGTCACGCGCCCTGGAAGTATGGTGCGGCTGCCGCCGCCGTCGTCGCCCTTACCCTGTTCGCCTTGGGCCCCTGGGCGGCCACCGGCTTCGCCGACCACCCCCTCAGTCAGGTCTTCGAGTTCGTGAGCGAGCACGTGGGCGTCGCGGGCGTGGATGGCCCGCCGCCGACCCAGGTGCCCGTACACCCCTCCAAGGAAACTGTATCGCCAGAGCAGGCTGGGGAACTCCTAGGCCTGCCGGTGAGGCAACCCACCTACCTGCCCGAGGGCTTCAAGCTGGCCTCATCCATGTACTACGCGGAGGGGCGCATGAGCCCCGAGCAGGGCTCGTACCAGTTGATCTACACCCAGGGAGGCGTGGAACCTGAGTCCGTTCCTCTCACCGACCCGATCATCCTGATCCGCCAGGAGGCCTCGACACCCGACGCCGTCGCGCAGCAGACCGACCACATCGAGACGGTCCTCATCGGCAGCGCGGTGCCAGCCACCTTCGCACAGGGAATGTGGGTGGCGGGTGCTGACGGAGCGCTACAGTGGGCTGACGCGAACGCGCAGACGCTGGTGTTCGATCAGAACGGCGTCAGGACTTCGATCGTCTGGAAGATGGCCCAGGACGACAAAGAGGAACTGCTCAAGATCGCCGAGTCGATGCTCGCGCAGTAGGCTCGGTCGGCGCCTCGACGCAGAAGACGCAATGAAGGAGCGGCCAGAACCCAGGCCGCTCCTTTGATTTCGCCCAGCGTGGTGCGATAGGGCCTAGTCGATGTCCTCCCGCAGCCTTCTCTCCCGCATCATCTCGTAGAGCAGGTTCTCCACCACCATCAGCAGCAGCAGGACCGCTCGCTGCTGACGGCGCGGCATGCGGGCGAGAAGCTGTAGCAGGTCTGCATCCACCTTCTCCGCTAAGGCGAGGCGACTGTCTGAAGGTTCGGCCATACCTCCTACTCCAGCCGGCTGGGTAGCCTGGAACTCTGGCTGGTCCACCGCTCGCCTCCCCCCATATCCTCCACCAGGTGCTCCATGCCCTCCAGCAAAAGGAGCAAACGCCGTTGCCGATCGCGCGGCAGGCGGCCAAGGTAGCGCAGGAGGTCAGGGTCAACGTTGGCCTCGTAGCCCTCGTAGACCCGGCGCAGGGTCCGCACCGTCGGGTAGCCGGCGGCCTCGAACAGGTCGTCCGGGTCGATGTGCATCGCCCCGGCCAACCTCAGAAGGACGGCAGCGCTCGGGTTCCGGACGTCGCCGTTCTCCAGCTGCGATAGGTAACCCTGACTCACGGCAGCGTGGCCGGCTAGCTGCCCCTGGGTTAGACCTATCTCCTCCCGCACCTCCCGGATCCTCTTACCTAGTTCCATTTTTCCACCGCCTCCGTAAGCGTGCCTGAAATTGTGAGCCATTTTCACAAATTTGTCAATAGAAACCCTTGACAATAAGCGCCTATTAGTATATTAATAGTCTGGTTTAGAAGCGGTTTTCGCGAATTCCGTAGGCTATTTGTTTCACATTCTCTTGCGAGGGGAGAGGGGATCGGAATGAGCGGGCAGGCTGAGAAGCTTTGCGACGCCATTGACCGCCTCCTGTTGGGCGAGCCTCGCAAGACCCTCGTAGCCCAACCTGAAGTTCGCGAGCTGTTGCAGGTGGCGCGTCTGCGTCGGCAGGCCGGGCGCGCCATGGCCGCGCTGGGCTCCAAGTGGGGGGAGGAAGCATGGCGGCGGCTGGAGACCTCGCGGCAGGTCCGGTAGTCCTGGCCTATTCGGTTCACCCGCCAAAGGAGGTGAGTGACCATGAAGCGCTTGCTTCTGCTGTCACTACTACCCATCGCCTTTCTCCTGCTCACCGCCGGAGTCCTGACCCTCCGATCTTCGGGTGAGGCTCAGGCGACCGCCATTTCCGGCGACTCCGCCGCCTGCTCCGCCGCCACCAGCGACGCGATGGTCAGTAGCGTCGATTCGGCCGGTCCCTCGCTGAACAGCGACGAGGCATCGCTCGTGTCCAGCTGCTACTTCGTTGGCATCAGCATCTTCGACGGCGGCTGCGGCAACCAAGACGAGTGGGTTCTGAGATACCTGTGCCCCTATGGCACAGGGTGGCGTTACGTAAACTACTGGTTCTGCGTGTAGGCTCAGCACTGCGTGTAGACCCGGTACTGCATGTAGACTAGGCAACCGGACCACCAACAGGGACGGCGGGCTCACGGCCCGTCGTCCTTGTGCTTTCTTTGGCCACTGTCCTGCCAGACGAGCCGGTCGCCGGCGCCGATGCCGCGCTTGGCGGCGGTGCCTGCCGGCAGCTCTAGGGCCGAATGGGCTCCCCGCCCGCCAAAGGCCGCTCGATAGGGCTTTAGCGCCGGCACCACCTTCACCACCTCACCGCCTCTATCCAGGAAGACGATGTCGATGGCGAAGCGCATGAAGAACGTCTGGACCGATGAGCATGGCGTTATCAGCAAGGCACCGTCTTCGGGCAGGCTGCGTCGCCCCATCAGGCCCATCAGCCGCGCCCAGTAGCTCTCGGCCTTCTCTGCGCGAGAGGCCACGACAGTCCCCCGGCTGGCGTTCACCAAACTGGCCAAAGCGGGTGCCACCATATCACGGGCGCCGCGCCGAGTCTACCCGTCCCTCCATGCCCTCCAAGAGCAGAAGGATGTACCGCTGCTGATCCCGCGACAGGCCGGCCAGGAACCTGAGCAGATCGGGGTCGACGCGGGCGTGGTAGTCGTTGTTGGTCTCGTGCGGGCTGCGCACCGGAGTGTAGCCCGCCGCATCCATCAACTCGTGCGGGTCGACGTACAAGGCCTTCGCCAGCCGCAGCAGGATGGCGGCGCTAGGGTTCTTCACCTCTTCCCGCTCTAGCTGGCACAGATATCCCTGGCTTACCTCGGCCTGGCCGGCCAGCTGGGCCTGACTCGCGCCCAACTGCTCCCGAAGCTCGCGGAGTCGCCTGCCTAGCCTCATCACCATCGCCTCTCCGCCCCCTTACTTCGTCGCGATCTGCTCCGCAATCCTGATGACCGCCGGACCCAACACCACCACCATGAAAGCCGGCAGGATGAAGAGAACCAGCGGGAACGTCATCTTGATGGCCGCTTCGTGGGCCATCCGTTCGGCCCGCTGCCGGCGGCGCGTCCGCATCTGGTCCGCCTGCACTTTCAGAACCTGCGCGATGCTTACGCCCAACTGCTCGGCCTGGATCACGGAGTTCACAAAAGAGATGAGCTCCTGCACCCCGGTGCGTTCTCCCAAGTCGCTCAGCGCCTCCCGGCGCAGCCGGCCCATGCCGATCTCGCGCAGGGTCTGGGAGAGCTCGGCGGCCAAGGGGCCCTTCATCTGCTCAGCCACCCGTCCCAGGGCGGCGTCCAGCCCCAGGCCGGCCTCCACGCAGGTGGTCACCATGTCCAGGGCGTCGGGAAGCGCCTTCAGGATCAGCTTCTGACGCGATTTTACCGCCGACTTCAACCACGTCTGCGGTAGCAGGAAGCCCAGGGCACCCATCATCATCAGACCCAGCATGCCCTGGGCGCTGAGACCGCCCATGGCAACGACGACCATGAGACCCAGCATAGTGAACAGCCCAACGCAGACCCCCCACACGGTGACGAAGGTGATGGCCGTCATGTTGATCCCAGCCGTAAGGAGCGATTTCTGAATGCCGGCCATGAAGGTGGCGGGCAGGAAGTTGGACAGCACCCGGCCAAAGCCACGCGCCATGGGCCCCAGGACTCGCTCCTCGAAGGGGAGAACCAGATCTGAGACCTGTCCCTGGGCCACCTGCTCACGCAGGGTGGCAATGCGGGCCTCGATGGTGCTCCGCCGGGGCCCCGCCACCGCCATCACAGTCATACTCACGCTTGCGAATACGGTCAGGGCGATCAAGAGAGCAAACATTGTCCCCTCACACATCCAGAGCCAGCACGGCGCGAATCGACATGATCCCCATTCCCTCCAGCGCCACGGCGACCAGGAGCAACACCTTCCCCGCCGTGCTGGTGAACAGGAGGCTCATATAGTCCGGGTTGATGGCGAAGAAGAGCAGGCCCAAGAAAACCGGCAAGGCGCCGATGATGATGCCCGTCATGCGCTGCTGTGAGGTCAGCGTCTTCATATCGCCCCGGATGCGCTCCCGCTCCCGCATTGTGTGCGAGACGCCATCCATGAGCTGCGCCAGATTGCCGCCCACCGACCGTTGGACGGTAATGGCCGTGATGATCATATCCATATCGGAGCTGTTTACCCGCGCGCCCAGGTTCTGGAGAGCGATGTCCGCGTTGACGCCCAGGCTCGTCTCCTGAAGCATGTGCTTGATCTCGGCACCCAAAGGCGGCACCAACTGGCGCGAAGCGAACTCAAACCCTTGGAGTAGGCCGTAGCCCGACCTCAAGGAGTTGGCCACGAGGCCCAACATCTCCACCAATTGGGCGTTCATCTTCGCCTGTCGAGACTTCCGCCGCGACCTGACTTGCCAGCGGGGCAAGAAGTAGCCAACGACTGCCAGCAGCAGGGCCACCGGAATCATCTTTGTCAGCAGGAAGGTCATCAGCAGAAAGACCGCGGCCACAGCGAAGCGCAACATCATGTACTCGCCCACCCGCAGGGGGATGCCCGCTCGCTCCAGGTCCAAAGCAACGCTTTCCACCCCGCTACTGGTGAAGAGCTTGGCGAACGGCCCCAGCTTGGCGAAGTCCGTGACCCGCAGATAGCCACCCGGCACCGAACTGGCCACCTGAGGCCTTGCTCCCCGGCTCAGCTGCTCGAGGCGTCGGGTAAGTATCCGCTGCCCCGAGCCGACTCCCTGCGTCAACCCGATCACCAGTAAGGCGACTGTTACCATTACCAGAAGGGCAATCAAGAGGGGGAAAAGCATGGCTACCACTCCGACACCGGCTGAAAGAGCAAGTCCGGCAGGCGCACCCCGGCCACCGCGAAGCGCTCGGCAAAGTTCGGCCGGATGCCCGTCGACTGCAGCTCTCCGACAATGTGGTTGTTCTCATCTATCCCGCCCTGATGGAAGCGGAAGATATCCTGGAGGGTGACGACCGTGCCCTCCATGCCGCTCACCTCTGTCACGTGGGTGATGCGGCGGGTGCCATCGCGGAAACGGGCGATCTGGATGATGAGGTGAAGGGCCGATGATATCTGCTCTCGGATGGCCTGCTGTGGCAAGTCCAGATTGGCCATGAGCACCATGTTCTCCATCCGGGCGAGCCCGTCGCGGGGCGAGTTGGCGTGGATCGTGCTGAGCGAGCCTTCGTGGCCGGTGTTCATGGCGTTGAGCATGTCGAAGGCTTCGCCGCCGCGCACCTCGCCGATGATGATGCGATCCGGCCGCATGCGCAGGGAGTTGCGGAGCAGATCGCGCTGCGCGATCTCGCCCTTGCCGTCGATGTTGGGCGGGCGAGCCTCCAGCGAGACGACGTGAGGCTGCTGAAGCTTCAGCTCCAGCGGATCCTCGATGGTGACAATGCGCTCCGAGTCAGGGATAGAGGCAGAGAGGGCGTTGAGCAGAGTAGTCTTACCACTGCCCGTGCCGCCAGAGATGAGAGCGTTCAGACGCACCTGCACGCAGGACCCCAGGAACTCCGCCACCTCCGCGGAAATGCTGCCCACCTTCACCAGGTCCTCCATGGTCAGCTTGTCACTGCGGAACTTGCGGATGGTCAGCGTAGGGCTGCGGGGAGACAGTGGGGGAATGATGACATTGACACGTGATCCGTCCGGCAGGCGGGCGTCCACCATGGGCGAGCTTTCGTCAACCCGCCGGCCCAGCGGAGCGATGATGCGCTCGATGATCTGCATGACATGCTTCGCATCGCGGAAGCGCACATCGCTCTGATACAGCATGCCGTCCCGCTCGAAGTACACCTCGTCCGGAGTGTTCACCATCACTTCCGAGACGGAGTTGTCATGCAGTAGCGGCTCGATGGGCCCGAAGCCCACCACCTCGTCGACCACGCGAGAGGCAACGGCGTCTCGGACCAAAGCGTTTAGCGACTCACGGGCCAGAAGGGCCTTCACCGCCTCTTGCACCGCCTGCCGCCGCCTGTCGGGGGGCATCGCCTCCAGCTTTTCAGCCTCCAGCTCATCGATGAGCCGCTGATGATAGCGGTAGACCAACTGCTCCAGTTCTTCGCCCAGCCGCGCCGTGCGCGCGGCGGCCGGCGACTGGGGCACGCTGGCCTCTTCGCCAGCCGGGCCGCCGTTATCAGAGTCCGGCGGACGCTGCGGTCGGTAGCGCCACTGATTCATCGCACTCCCTCTCCCATCACTCGCACTAGTCGACCAATTCCCTTAGCTGCACTTCTACTACCCGCTCGGGCTCCTCCGCCGGCTCAGCCGTCGGCGCCGGTGACGGCCCCGGAGCAGTACCGCTGCCAGTGATCCGCTCGCCCAGACGCTCCAGCATCCCCTTGGGCCGGCGACGGATGCCGGCCACGGCATAGGCCAGCTCGATGAAGCTCTCAGAGGCCTTGGCCTTGGGCTTCGCCGACACGATGGGCATCCCCAGTTGGGTGGCCTGGCTGATGTTGCGGTCGTAGGGGATGGACCAGAAGACATCCTTCCCCAGGATGCGCCGGATGTCGACGCGAGCATCGCTGTGGGCCTCGTTGGTGTGGTTCACCACCACTTTTACCTTCTCCGCCGGGAAGGACCAGGAGCGCAGCATCTCCAGAGCGAGAATGGTGTCCTTCAGGCTGGCCAGATCCATGGTCGCGATGAGCAGGACGATGGTCGACATCTCCAACGCGCGGGCCACGATATCGTTGAACGTGCCGGGCGTGTCCAGAACCACATAGTCGTGGTTTGCCGCCAGCACAGCCACCGTCTTTTCAATGTGCCCAGGGTGAATGCTCTGCCAGTCTGTAGGCCGGATGGGCGCCGGCAAGATAGTCACACCGCTATTGTGCTTGTACAGACAGGACTCCACGGCCTCCCGGTCGATCTGGTCGTCGGGCAGGGCCAGGTCGGCGATGCTGCGGTCGGCAGGAACGTCCATGAGGATCGCCACGTCGCCGAAGCGTGTGTCCAGGTCCACCAGCACCACCGACTGACCCGTCTTCTGCACCAGGGCAGCAGCCACGTTGGTGGCGATAGTGGTCTTGCCGATACCTCCCTTGGCCCCAAAGATGGTTAGCACGGTGCCAAAGGGCTGCGCCTCCACCTCGCCCGACAGTCGCTGCTGCCTTCGCTCCTCCTGCGCCAGCACCGTGAAGATGGACCGGCTGAGCTCCTCCTCCTTGAGGGGCATCAGCATGTAGTCCTTGATGCCCATCTGCATCGCCCGCCGGATAGTGCCCGGGTCGTTAATGGTCGAGTAGGCGATCATGGGCACCGTCGGCAGCACGTCAGCCACGGACTCGATGGTCTGGAGGGCGCGAGCTATGGGCTCTTCCAGAGCCGCCACGATGATCTGCGGCTCAGTCTCCTTGGACAGGGTAATGGCCTCCATGCCGTAGCCCGCCGCCCCCATCACAGCAAACCCGCAAAGGGCCAGCATCCGCTGCGTCTCCGCCCGGCTGGAGGGGTCCTGATCGATGACGATGACCTTGGGATTTCTCGACATGGGTGTCAGCCTTGGCTCTCCCGCTGCCTTCTGCTGCTACTGCTGGAACATGTCCTTCAGTTCCTTGATGCGCGGCGCCAGCTGCTGCCACGTCCTCATGAGAGATTCAAAGACCGGCAGGGACACCAGCTCGAAGTCGCTCTGCGCGTTGACCGAGACCTGTTGCTCGTCGCCGAAGGGACGTAGGGACAGACGGAGGCTGGCCTTCTCGTCGGCCATGGCCAGGATCTGCGCCTCCGAGGGCGTCACCGACAGGGTCACTGTGGTGGCCTTTGGGTTGGGGTCTGGCTGGGTGACAGGCACCCGCTGGGTGGACACAGTGCCGTCGGTGCTGGTCGTAGTCGAACCATCGCTGCTGCTCTCGGGCACCACGTTCTCCACGTCCTGGTCGACGGCCAGCACCTCCAGGTTCTGAAGGATGGTCATGGACAGCTTCGACTGATCCAGGGGCGGCGGCAGGTCCGACTTGATGTCGGCCACCATGATCACGTCCACGAAGTCGCCGGGCACCACCAGGCCGCCGGCGCTGATGACCTGCTCCACCTTGATGGAAATGGCGCGCTTCCCCTCCGGCACGATGTAGGACAGAGGGACCTTCTCGCCCTTGGGAACCGTTATGCCGTTAGCGGCCACGCGGTTGCTCAGGATCTGCTCGTCGGTACTGATAGGGAAGCGGGCCACGCTGCCCACTAGCCCCTCCGTGGACGTGAGCGCCTCCGGCACTACCGCGTCCGACGGCACGTTCTTCACCCGCACCATCCCATCGGTGATACGGGTCCCGGCCGCGATGTTCTCGCTGGCCACCACCACGGACTTGGTCTCTCCGGAAGGCGCTGTCTCTCCGCCGCCACCCGAGCGGTTCAGGTAGACGAAGACCAGCACGAAGCTTAGCAGGCCCAAAAAGAGGGCCAGCACTAAGACCCCCCTGTTTCCCTTACCCCCCAGAGCGTTGCGCATATCGATTCCCTCCAGTCCGCCTATTCGACGGCGCGCGCCAAGGCCCCGCCCAGGCGGGGCCGGGCGCGTCCGCCCCTAGACCGCCCTGCGGCAGCCCTTCGTTCACTCCACTAGGCGAGAACCGCCCGCCAACTGGTAGCCAATGGTCTCAAAGATCGGCTTCAGATCCCCCTTCGTCGGCTCGTTGAAGACGTGGTTCGCGTCGGTGGCCGCGTACTGCAGAAGCTGAAGGGCATTCTTGCCGCTCCAGGCACCGGAGTCGTTGGTGCAGAGGTCACCGCTGCCCACGCCGTAGCCGATGCTGAAGATCTCGATCCCGAGGGCCTTGGCGGCGTCCGCTTCGGCCGCCGCGTAGGCGCAAGGACCGCTGGTTGGTGTGTAGTACACCTTGACCGCCGCCCAGTCCAGATAGAACGTCCTGCTCGTGCTGTTGGCGACGTCCGTAATCCGCACGCGGAAATTGGCGTCGGACAGCTGGGAAGGCGTCCAGGTGTGGCCCCAGGTGTCGCTGCTGCTGCCAAGGGTGTATGTCGCCTGGCTCGTGGTTAGGTTGGATGTCTGGTAGGCGGTCCCCGTGGTCGTCCAGTGGGCGCCGCCGTCCCAGGAGAGCTCGACGCACATCTTCCGGGTGGTGGCACCAGAAGTGGAGTCTATCCAGGCGTCCAGCCGCACCTCGATACCTATGACGTTGTCGCCGCTGGGCACCGAAATCCCGTAGTTGTAGAAGTTGTGCCGGTCCTTGCCGCTGTTGGTGCAGCCTGTGTTCGTGTTCGTGCCGCTGCTGCGGTCCTCGGCACGGTTGGCATCGTCGGCATAGGCGTTCGTGGGGTTGATCTCGAAGCCATTGTTGTCGCCACTACCGCTGGTCACCGCCGCCTGCGCCGTGGGGCTCCGATTGCCTGTATCATAGGTGGGCATGGCGTTGGCGGCGCCGTCGGTGAGCAGAATTATGCCCCACTTCAGACCGGGACGGCCGTGAGCCACCAGCTCATCGGTGGCCGCCTTTATGGGATCACCGATATCCGTGCCAACGGAAGACGTCGTCAGGCAGTTGATGGTGCTCACCAGGCGACTGCTCGTGTTCAGGACGCCGGGGCTGCTCTGGTAGTTGTCGCTCAGGTTCACCGGCAGAAAGACGCCCGGCAGCGACGACCCACAAGGACTGCTCCAGGAGGTGCTGGGGCCCTGCACCGCCAACCCAACGTGTTGCAGGCTGGGCAGGAAGTACTCCAGCAGTGCCTTGGCCCCATCCTTGGCGTGGGTCATATCGGCGCCGCTCATGCTGCCGGTGCGGTCCAGGATCTCAACCACGTCCACCGGCTGGAAGGCCGGGCCGCCGCACGACCCGGCGCAACCCGCGGCGTGCACGTCTTTCACCAGCGCCTGCTGGATGCCGAAGACCCTGGCGAACCACGCCTGCGCCGGGCGCTCCACCTTGACCACGATGGTATCCCAGTGGTTAGTGCCAGGATTGCAGGCGATCTGATATTGGCTGGTGCACTTGAAGGTTATCGAGATGGTATCGCCCTTGCTTGTGCTCACGCCGTTCTTCGCCAAGTACTGACGGGCCATAGACTCCGCCATCACGTAGTCGTCCGGCAGCTCCATGGCGCCGGCCAGAGCGGCGGAGTCCACGGCCTTCTGGACCTCCCGCTTCTGGGAGTACCAGTAGCCCACGTCCACGGCCAGGGCGGCGAAACCCAGCAAAGCGACCATGGCGAAGACGGCCAGGATCAGCGCCTGACCGCGTTCCGAGCGTAAGCGGGCCAGTGCGAGCTTTAGCAGACGCATTTTGGCCTCACTCCAATCGCATGTCCCCCACCGAATCCAGCGTGAGCGTATTGGGGATGAAACCCCCGCTCACAAGCTGGAGGAGGTCAGCCAGGGGAGTAATCAACGAATAGTCGTAACTCACGTCCACCACCACCGACTCCCCTGGCTGACCTCCCTGATCGTCAGCGTTGGTGACGGTCACGGTGAGGTTCGCTTGATCCAGGGCGCTGGCCGTGTTTCGCACCCGCTGCTGTATGGCAGCAGCGGAGCCGTGAACGGACCCGAGGCGGGCCCCTTCTCGTGCCGAATTGGTGACGGTGATCCAGGCGTGGAAGGCCATCCCAAAATCGACGATGGCAAACAGCACAAGGAGAAAGATAGGCAGCACCAGGACGAACTCAACCAGAGACTGCCCGTCTTCCCGCTTGCCGCGGTGCCTAACTACAGCCTTGAGGATGGCTAGCATACCTCCTCACCCGTGCTGACTAATTCCTGAAAAGGCTGACGAGCCCCCGCGGCCCGCCGGCGGCCGCTCGGCCGAATCGACGGCCCGCAGCGGATGCGCCTGGTCGGTACCGCGGGGAACTCGCAACACGTCGGGTTCCTGGCTGGGGGCTACGGCATTGCGCCGGCTATGTTCCCCAGCGTCCCCGAAACAGCCAGGCCGAGGGTCGTGAGCAGCCCAATGCAGACGACCGCGATGAGCGCCAGGATCAGGCCGTACTCAGTCAGAGCCTGTCCTTCCTCTGCCTGGAACCGAGCCAGGAGCCTACAGAACCAGTTAGCCAACATAGCTTCCTTCCACCTCCGTGATAGGCCTGCTCAGTTGCGGGAACTCCTTGCAGGCCGCGTTACCTTGTGATAGAAAAGAGATGACGTCGGGCCCCGCGCACCCCGGCGTCCGGGGTGGGGAACTGCGGTCCTGCCAGGCCAGCTCTCCCCGCCCCGTCCGCTTGTTCTAGCGTTTCTATCGTTCCGATACCCACCTCCCTGCCACACCGCGACAAGCCCTGCTCATCGCCCATTCAATCTATTCCAGAAGGTTAGACGAACGATATCTGCGAGCCGTTACAGTTATGTCCACCTGGTGAAGGGGCATATCCCGCTTGTCACCGTTTTTTCACCCAGTGCAGAGAGCGCCGCGGATAGGCGGACGGCGGTAACTGGTTCATGATTGGTGGGTTGCGGGCCCGCAGTTCAAACAACACCCCGGCCTAAAGGCCGGGGCATGGGGAAACGGATCCGATGCCCCCGCCTTCATCGGCCGAAGGCCGATCAGCCTCAGGCTGTGGCGGGGGTCGAGTATCAACGTACCGACGGCGAACTACCCACGGACAGCCCTCGCATATTTGCCCTGGCGGGCGCGATGCGCTACCCTGCCTAGCGATGGCCATCGTCGCCGCGCTCATCGGCCTCCTGGTAGGACACGCCGTCGCGCTGTCTCTCGACCGCTCCTACTCCGATTCGCCCCTCGGTGGCCCGTGGAGTCGCTGCCCCACCTGCCGCTCGCCCATCCGAGTCGTAGACCTGCTGCCGCTGCTCGCCTACCTCCTCCACCTCGGCCGCTGCCCCGACTGCCACCAGCGCCTGCCCCTGCCTGTCCTTCTCCTGGCCCCGGCCAGCGCCCTCTGCTTCGCCCTGGCGGCCCTGGCCACCGACGGCTGGGCCGCCATCATCCTGACCGGCATCTTCTGCACGATCTTCCTGGCCCTCCTCTTCACCGACCTCGAGCGCCGCCTCATCCCCAACCGCATCGTCTATCCCGCCGCCATCCTGGCCATGGTCGTCTCCTGGGCCTGGCCGGACCGGAACGCGGCTCAGGTCTTCGCCGGCGGCGGGCTGGCGCTCGCCATCATGCTCTTCATGTACATCATCTCTATGGGTCGGTTCGGCTTTGGCGACGTGAAGATGGCCACGCTCATGGGCCTGGCCGCCGGCTTCCCCGCCATGACCGTCGGCCTGTTCTTCACCGCCATCAGCGCTGGCCTGGTGGCCCTGATCCTCATGCTCACCCGCGTCGTACGGCTCGGCCAGTACATGCCCTACGCGCCCTTCATCGCCCTGGGCGCCATCATCTCCCTCCTCTGGGGCGGCGCCATCATCGACTGGTACACGGGGTAGAGCCCCCAACGTAGGGGCGCACAGCCGTGCGCCGCAGCGCGCCCCGGCGCCCACAGGTCGCGCTCCTTGACACCCAAGGCGGCAGGGGTAATATTCCAGGTGCAAATACTCGGCCGCCATCCATTTCCTCCAATCAAGGAGCGACCCATGACTACGCTCGACATTCTTGCCGAAGGCCAGGGCGAGTACGTTCGACCCGACCCCGATGCCTACCGCGAGTGGGTGCGCGACCACAAGTCGCGGGCCATGGTCTCCAAGCTCATGACGGAGAAGGAGGCCGTCCAGAAGTTCGTCCAGGACGGCGACTACCTGGTCTACGAGTGCACCTACCTCCAGCGCGGCCCCAGCTCCCTCATCCGCGAGGTCATTCGCCAGCGCAAGAAGGAGCTCTGGATCGGCGCCAAGTTCACCTGGGTTAGCGCCGCCCTCCTGGTGGGCGGTGGCTGCGTCTCCAAGCTGGACGTCGGCTTCTTCCTCTTCGGCCCCGTCGTCGAAAGCGCCATCCGCGAGGGGCGGGTCAAGGCCTACGAGTACTCCAACGTGGTGATGACCAACCGCATCATGGCCGGCGCCATGGGCCTGCCCTTCATCGCCGTGCGCTCCTTCGGCGGCACCGATGGCTTCAAGTACTCTGGCGCCAAGCTCATCGAGGACCCCTACAGCGGCCGGCCCACCGTCGTCGTCCCCGCCCTGAATCCGGACGTGGCCCTCATCCACGTCCACCAGGCCGACATCTACGGCAACGCCCGCGTCTTCGGCACCGGCATCTCCCACACCGAGGCGGCTCTCGCCTCCAGGAAGGTCATCATCTCGACCGAGGAGATCATCGACACCGAAGAGATTCGCCGCGACCCCGGCCGCACTACCATCCCCTACTACGTGGTCGACGCCGTGGTGCACGCCCCCTTCGGCGCCCTACCGGGCACCGTCCAGGGCTACTACGCCTCCGACATCCCCCACGTGGTGGAGGTGATGGGCTCAGTGATGCGCGGCTTGGTAGACGCCTACCTGGAGCGCTGGGTCTACAGCCTGGAGTCGCACCAGGAGCTGCTGGAGAAGCGCATGGGCGTCGCCAAGCTGCTGGAGCTCCAGCAGCGGGAAACCATCAAGGAGGGCTACCGGCCATGACCAAGGCCACTCACTTCAGCGAACGAGAGCTGTTGTCACCCTGAGCGAAGCGAAGGGTCTGGAGGAGGCGGGGCTGCCACCCTCCACCCCAGATTCTTCGTCCACCTCCAGCGGACTCAGAATGACAGAACCGGAGACGCGGACTGCCTAGGGTGAACCAAGAAAGGGTGTCGCTATGAGCGAGAAGGCCACCCACTTCAGCGAACGCGAGCACCAGATCTGCGCCGTCGCTCGCATGGTGGAGGACGCCAGGACCTACTGGGTCACCGGCGGCGGCAGCCCCATGGCCGCCATCCTCCTGGCCAAGAAGCTCTACGCCCCCGATGCCGTCTACGTCACCGAAGACGGCGTCCTGGGCGCCGAGCCCGCCCTCCCCTTCGACCCCATCATGAACATGGTGAGCTCGCGGGCGGGCTACCGCGCCCTCCAGTGGGGCACGATGAACAGCGTCGGCTTCCAGGCCCAGATCGGCCTGATGGACTACGGCATCATCAACACCCTCCAGGTGGACATGCACGGCAACATCAACTCCACCGCCGTGGGCGACTACGAGGGCGAGCATCGCCGCTTCGGTGGGCCCGGCGGCGCCGACTCCATCGCCGCCCTCTGCTGGCGAACCATCCTCCTCACCGACCAGCAGCGGCGCAAGTTCGTCCCGCGGGTGGACTTCATCTCTTCCCCCGGCTTCCTCGACGGCTCGCCCGGCGCCCGCGAGAACGCGGGCCTGCCTCGTGG
The DNA here is from genome assembly GCA_963701285.1 of uncultured Chloroflexia bacterium. Lineage (GTDB taxonomy): Bacteria > Chloroflexota > Dehalococcoidia > SM23-28-2 > SM23-28-2. Next base: position 2,485,726 of record OY969584.1, read on the forward strand.
CACCGGCCCCTGGCGGGTGGTCACCCCGTGGTCGGTCTTCGACTACGACCAGAACCGCCGCCTCCGCCTTATGGCCGTCTCCCCCTTCGTCACGGTGGACCAGGTGCTGGAAGAGATGAGCTTCGAGCCGGCCATGGCTCCCGAGATCGGCGTCGTGGAGACCCCCACCGACGAGGAGCTGATCATTCTGCGCACGGAGCTAGACGCGCGCGGCCAGATCACCGACGTCGGCCGCTGGATCGAGCTCCGCGATGATGGGGAGTACGTCTTCGCGGAGACGGCCGGCGGCGGCGATACGTCTCTGCCCCGTAGCTGGTGAGCGCAGCCGAGATGGCGCAGGACAAGAGGCTCGATCCCGTCTGCGGCATGGAGGTGGACCCCGAGCAGGCCGCCGGAAGGTCCACCTATCGCGGCATCACCTACTACTTCTGCTCCCTGGGCTGCAAGCACGAGTTCGACGCCAACCCCATCAAGTACGTCATGCAGAAATAGGGCACGTCCGGACATCGGACAAAGGAACGGATAAGCGGATGGCGATGTCACATGCCATCCGCTTATCCGTCTAATACGTTGTGAGACCGCTCTGAACTCATCGAAGGGGAAGCGCAAGGCAAGAGGAAGCCTGGCGTCAAGCAAGGGCTGACCGGACGTCCTAGGCTGGTGTTGTGAGATGTGAGGCGAGATGCCATGTCTAGCTTCAAGCCCGCCTACGGTCTGGCCGCGATTGCAGTCCTGTCCCTGGCCATCGCGACCGCCTGCGACAATAGCGGGACGCAGCCGGCGCCCGCCGACTTCGGCCCAGCGACACTGACGCCGGTCGCCACCGCGACGCCGACCCTCGTAGCGCCAACGCCCACGCCTGCGGCCACCCCGGAGGTGATCGATGGCGTCGAAGTCGTCCCTCTCCAGATCGGCGAGGAGGTGGAGCTTCCGGACGATGTGGCCCTGATCGTCGAGGCCACCTGCCAGCCATGCGACGGGCCGCCCAGCGGCCTCTACCTTGTCTATCGCGACGCATCGGGCGAAGTGAGGATGGACGACCTGTTCGGCGAGACCATGCGCCTCCTGCCGCCAGCAATGAGCACTCCCTCAGCGATAGGGCCGGACGGGCCCTACATCCACAGTCTCGTGCTCAATAGCGACGCGTCGGACATTGTCGTCGACGTCTGCACACGCGGCCGCTGTGTATGGATCAACGAGGCCAGCCCTGATGCCCAGTCGACCCTCTACCGCTCGACCGACGGCGGCGTGACGTGGGAGCAGTTCGGCGTCCTGGACGGCAGGCACTACGTCGAGGCCGTAGCGAAAGAGGGCCTTTTCGTCAGCGCCCAAGGGCCGGAAACCCAATGGAAACCAAGGTACGAGCTCTTCCCCAGCGGCGAGCCAGTGGAGCCGCCGTCCGGGGGCAGCCGCGGGCCCCTAACTCTCTCCGACGGCGAACTGGCCTGGCCGACGAAGGACGGTCGCCTGCTGCGCGACGACGGCAGCCAGATCCTGACTGTCGGTCAGAGCGGGCGGGTGGAGGACATCGTTCCAGACGCGAGCGGCGAGCGTCTCGCTGTCGCTTCGCTCAGCCTCCTCGGCGTCTTCTCCCGCGATGGGCGGCCCATCAGTGCATTCTCGTCGTCGGGCTCCCCCCGAGTAGCCGGCTGGCTCAGCGACACCCTGGTCGTCGGCAATGTCGGCGTTCCCCCGGGGCTGGTCCCCCCACCCGAGTACTTGGGCATCCTGCCCGCCATCTTCGATCTCGAATCCGGTGAGGCGCGCCCCATTCCGCACCCATTCCTCGACCAACCCCGCAGGTTCAGCTATATCGTTCGGGCTGTCCTCCGCGGCCCCTTCGCCCGTGTGGTCAACACAGGAAGCTGCCTGAGCGTCCGAGCCCAGCCCGCCATGGCCGCCGACGCCCTCGCCTGCGCTGCCGATGGCGTGCTACTACGCGACACCGGCGAGACGCAGCAGGCCGATGGAACCACTTGGCGACGGGTCATGACGCCCGCCGGCGCGGAGGGCTGGGCCAGCTCGCAGTACCTGCAGTCGTAGCGCTGGTCGCAAACGGGTAGTGCAATTCCCTGCTTGCGGTGCTAGGTTGTATCTGAGATGGCGAAGAGAGGTCGGCCACCGTACGCAGATGTCCTAACTCCTCGCGAGTGGGAAGTCCTCAGGCTCCTGCGCGAGGGGCTGACGAACGAGCAGATCGCCGAGCGCCTCGGCGTCAGCCGCGACGGGGCCAAGTACCACGTCTCGGAGATCCTGTCCAAGCTCGGCGTGACCACGCGTGAGGAGGCGGCCGCCTGGAAACCAGAAGAGGCGCGACCCTGGTGGATGGGCGCCTTGACCTTCCTCCTCTGGCCGGTGAAACGTTTACCCTTCGGCCTGGCGACCAAGGCTACGGGCGTGGCCGTCGCAATCGCTACAGCAGGCGGCATAGGTTTCTTGGCCTGGGGCCTGGTGGTCACAAACAGGGAGGGCGGCTCTACAACCCCCACACCCACCCCATCGCCGGCGGCCGCGCCCTGGCTCCAGCGCGGCACGCCACCCGTCCCCCTGGACACGACCGCCTTGAGCCCTGCGGCCTCCGAAGCGTGGGGCACCGTCAACCCTGACACCGGCGAGTACCAGCAGCGGCCGCCCATCGGCGGCCAGGTGCCCCGCAGCCTGGCCGGGGGCCGCTACGCCGTTGAGTCAACCGCCAATGGCCTCGCCGTTCTCGATGCACAAGCGCAAACGCTTACCGACATCGGCCCGGGCTCGGACGGCGAGGTCTCTCCCGACGGCCGCTGGGCAGCCATCCTGCCGCAGGTGGAAGGCCCCACCCTGGCCGTCGTGGATGTGCGGTCGGGGGCACGCTTCGACCTCGGCGAGCTGGGCAAGCCCGTCTTCCTCGCCTGGTCCAACGACAGCCGCCTGGCGATAGTGAAGGACGACGTCCTCTACGTCGCCCAGCCGCCCGATTGGGCCCCCCAGAAGATCGGGCCGTGTCCCTACGTCCAGCCTCGGTGGTCGCCCGACGGGCGCTGGCTTGCGTTCACTGACGCCGGGCAGATCCGGGTTGCCACTCCCGATTTGTCGCAGGTCCGAACGCTCGCCTCGACTGGCTCCGCACCTGCCGCTCTCGCCTGGTCACCCGACGGCCATGAGCTGGCCTACGGGACTGCTAGTGGCGTCTACGCGGTCTCACTGGAAGACGGCGTAGTGACCAACCTGTCGCCGGTAGCGGTGAGCGACGGGGCCCCACTCCCCTCCTGGTCCCCCGATGGCTCGGCCGTGGCCTTCCTCGCCTTCGATCCCGATCGACAGGTGACAGGCATCGTCGTCGCCAGCGCCGACGGCTCCGGCGCCTACCAGCTCACCAACGGGGCCGGAGTGGACGTGCTTGGCTGGACGAGCGACGGCATCATCGCCCGCGTGTTCCGCGAGTCGTGACCGACCGCGAAGCCGCTTCGTCAGCGGAACAGGTCCCGCTCCGGCGGGCGGATGAGTTCCTGCGCAGTGCCGGCCCCCGGCTCGAAGGCGAAGCCCCGCACGATGACGACCGGTATCTGCGATAGCTTGCCCATCACCGGCTCCGCCGCCGCTGCCAGCTCGTCGGCCACCGCCATCGTGCTGACCCGCAGCTCGTAGCCGAAGGGGTCGCGTTGGCCCACGTAGTCGCGCAGGGGCCTCATCCCCGCCACTCCCACCGCCACGTTGGTGTGGCCCTCGCGCCAGGGGCGGCCGAAGGTGTCGGAGACGATCACCGCGACCGAAACGCCGGCCCTCTCCCGGATCGCTCCGCGGATGGCCTCCGCCGACCGATCGGGGTCCTCCGGCAGGAGGGCCACCAGGTCGCCACCGCCCACGTTGGAGGCGTCGACGCCGGCGTTGGCGCAGACGAAGCCGTGCTTCGTCTCGGTGATCAGCACCGACCCCTCCTGGCGCACGATGCGACGGCTCTCCCCCAGGATCACCTCCACCAGGCGGGCGTCCTTGCCCGTCGACTTCGCCACCCCGTCAGCGCGAGCCGATGGCCGCACTCGCCGCAGGTCCACCAGGCGCCCCTCAGCCTTGGAGACCACCTTCTGCGTGACCACGAGCACGTCGCCGTCCTCGACGGCCGTGCCCTGCTCGCGGGCGGCCGCGATGATGAGGGCGGCCAGGTCGTCGCCGGGGCGCACCTCGGGCAGCCCGACGAGCCCGACTACTTGAAGCTGCGGCACCTCCACGGGCGAGTCCGACCCCGGCCTACCGCTGAGCAGCCCCGCCCTCACGCCCAGGCCTGTCCCCAGTTCGCGGGATGCCCTGAATGCGAAGGGCCGTGTGGGCGCGGTAGTTCTTGTTGAGGCTCAGCAGGATCGCCGTGAACTCCTCCAGGTAGCGGCTGTTGGCCAGGGGGCCACCGTCCAGGGCGCGCACGCCGGCGATCTGCTCGGCCAGGGCCATGGTGCGCAGCTTGGACTGCGGATGGTCGCCGCAGACGATAACGTCGGCCTCCAGCGGCTTGTCAACCCTCTGCAGTTCCGTGGCATCGAGATGGTGGAAGGCCGCCACCACCTCGGCCTGCGGGAGCAGAGCCTGTGCCTGCTGGGCGGCCGAACCCTCCGGTACCGCCAGGACCGTGATCTGCCCGCCCTCGAAGGCCAGCGGCGACGCCACGTCGATGACGATCTTGGCGCCGATGACGGGCGCCAGCGCCTCCAGCGCGTCGTGGTGGCCGGCGAAGGGAATGGTCACCACCACGATCTCGCCCGCCGCCACCGCCTCCTGGTTCACCTTGCCCTCCACCCGGGCCTGGCGCACCTTCGCCCTCACCTTCGCCGCCGCCTCCTGCGCCCTCTGCGGCGAGCGAGAGCCGATCACGATGGCATGGCCCGCCGCCGCGAAGCGCATCGCCAGACCCAACCCCTCCGGCCCGGTGCCGCCCACAAAGGCCAGCCTCTCAGGGGCCATGGCCACTCTCCTTCCAGATCGGCGCCATTATAACCAAGGCCCGCCCCGGCCGGAAGGCGGCCTACGCGGGATGTCGACCGCACCATTGTCCTCGCCCGTGCCGATTCGTTACAATGTGATGGCTCAGGGCCACCAGGCCCTAGCTCCCGAGGAGGCGGCGAGGGGCGCTCCTCCCCGGATGTCCCCCAAGCTCCGCCGCGGCCGTCCGCATCCGCCGGACAGCGCCCCCGTAAGGCCGCGCAGGGGCGGCTCGCGAGTCGCCCCAACATCCGCTGACCCGCCCGGGGCGGGCCAGGCGAGCCTTGCTGGTATGGCGGAGCATATCCTGGTCGAGGGCCTGTCCAAGGTCTTTCCTCATCGCGGCCTGCCCCTCGAGGCCCTGCGCCGCCTCGAGCTGCGCGTCGGCTGGGGAGAGTTCGTCTCCGTCATCGGGCCCAGCGGCTGCGGCAAGTCCACCCTCTTGCGCATCGTCGGCGGGCTGCTGGAGCCGACCGCCGGCCGCGTCCGCATCGATGGCCGCAGTCCGCGCCGGGCCCAGAAGGAAAAAGACATCGGCCTCGTCTTCCAGGACCCTTCGCTCCTGCCCTGGCGCACCGTCCTGGGCAACGTCCGGCTCCCCCTGGAGGTGAATCCCACCGATAGCCGCCGCCCTCTCTTTCAGCCGGATGAGCTCCTGGAGCTCGTGGGCCTCAGCGCCTTCGCCGACTACCACCCCCACCAGCTCTCGGGCGGGATGCAGCAGCGAGTAGCCATCGCCCGCGCCCTGGTCTTCCAACCCTCGCTGCTGCTGATGGACGAGCCCTTCGGCGCCCTGGACGAGATCACCCGCTCCGCCATGCGCTACGAGCTCCTGCGTATCTGGCAGGGGCCGACCTCCGGGCCGGCCCTCCGCCCCAAGACCGTCCTCTTCGTCACCCACAGCGTCCCCGAGGCCATCACCCTCTCCGACCGCGTGCTGGTGCTGACACCGCGCCCCGGCCAGGTGCGGGCCACCATCGACATCCGCCTGCCCCGGCCGCGAGACGAATCGCTGGAGCGACGCCCTGAGTTCCTGGACTACGCCCAGCAGCTCCGCAACCTGCTGAAGGAGGCCCCCTCATGACCGATGTCCCCCTGTCCGAACAGTGGGAGCCGCTGGCCCTGGCGCCGCCGCGCTGGAACGGCGCCCTGCGAGCGCTGACCGCCTACGTCCTGCCCCCGGCCGTGGCCCTAGCCATCGGCCTCCTCTTCTGGGAGGTGTGGACGCGCGCCCGCGGCATCTCCATCCTGCTGGTACCGCCGCCCTCGCGGGTCATCGACCGCTTCCTCGACCGGCCCGGCTTCTTCCTCGGCGAGGGCATGACCACCCTCTACGAAGCGCTGCTGGGCCTGGCCCTGGGCGCGGCCGTGGCCATCGCTGCGGCCGTCCTCATGGCCCACTCCCGCCTGGCCGAGCGCGCCCTCTTCCCGCTGGCCATCCTCGTGAAGGTGACGCCGGTGGTGGCGGTCGCGCCCCTGCTGGTCATCTGGTTCGGCTTCGGACTGTGGCCCAAGGTGTGCGTGGCCGCGCTCATCTCCTTCTTCCCTTTCCTAGTCAACTCCATCACCGGCTTTCGCTCAGTGAACCCTGGCGCCATGGAGTTCGTCCGCTCGCTCCAGGCCTCGCCCCTTCAGGTCTTCCTGAAGCTGAGGGCGCCCAGCGCATTGCCCTACCTCTTCGCCGCCCTCAAGGTCTCCCTCCCGCTCTCCCTCATCGGCGCCGTGGTCGCCGAGTGGTTCAGCGGCGACAAGGGTTTGGGGCTCGTCATCTTCACCGCCAACTACCAGCTGGACACGCCCACCCTCTTCGCCGCCATCGCCGTGCTGGCCGTCATCGGCGTCGCCCTAAACACCGTCACCTCGCTGGTGGAGCGGCGCGCCCTCTTCTGGCACGAGGCCTTTCGCGAGCAGGATTAGGAAAGGGGATAGCGGTTATGCCTCACGTCCCTGCAGAGAACCGCCTCGCTTCATTGCGTTGTCACCCTAAGCGAAGCGAAGGGTCTGGACGAGGCGGGGTTGCAGCTCCCCACCCCAGATTCTTCGTCCACCTCCGGCGCACTCAGAATGACAAAATCGGAGACCACGCTTTCACATGCCTGGGATGGGCCACCCTCCCCCCGCTCCTCCTCCTAGCGCTGCTGCTGTCCGCCTGCGGCGGCGAGGAGCAACTGGCGGCCACCGCCACGCCCGCCACCACGCCGCCGGCCACCCTGGCGCCGGCCAGTCTCACCTTCATGGCCGGCTTCAAGCCCCAGGCCAACCTCCCCTTCGTCGGCGTTTACGTCGCCCAGGAGAAGGGCTTCTTCCAGGAGGAGGGCCTGACCGTCGACATCCAGCACTCGCGCACCTCCGGCGAGGAGTTCCGCTTCCTGGTGGCTGGTAATGTGCAGATCACCACCGCCGACGCCGCCGTGGTGCTGGAGCGGCGTTCCGGCGACCCGGCCGTCCCTGTGGTCGCCCTCGCCCTCATCGGCCAGACGGGCCAGCAGGGCTTCGCCGTCCTCGCCGATTCGGGCATCCAGACCCCCAAGGACTGGGAGGGCAAAACCGCCGGCTACAAGGGCAGCAAGCCCACACCCGACTACCTGGCCATCCTGGACGCCGCAGGTGTGGACCGCAGCAAGATCCAGGAGGTGCGGGTGGGTTACGAGCCGCAGGTGCTCACCGAGAAGAAGGTGGACATTCTGGCGGTCTTCCTGTCCAACGAGCCGGATACCCTGGCCCGCCTTGGCTACCAGGTGCGCACGTTCGACCCCGCCGACTACGGCGTGCCCACCCTCGGCCTCACCTACGCCACCAGCGAGACCTATCTCCAGCAGCACCCCGACATCGTGCAGCGCTTCCTGAAGGCCGCCCTCAAGGGCATCTACTACGCCAAGGACAACCCGGACGAGGCGATCGATATCGTCCTGAAGTACGCGCCAGGCGAGGACCGGGAGCACCAGCGCTTCATGTTCGATACCGAGCTGGCGTCGGCCCTCGCCGGCCAAGGCCAGCAGAACGGCATCGGCTGGATGACGGCCGGCCAGTGGCAGGGCCTCTACGACATGCTCCGGCGCTACCAGGCGCTGTCCGGCCCCCTGGCCGACCTATCGGCGGCCTATTCGACGCAGGCGCTAGAGAACATCTACCGCAACGGCCAGCTTCAGTGGCCCTAGACCGGGCCCTGCGGATATAATGGGTGCCGCTCCGCGGAGGAGGTGACTCATGGAGATCGTGCCCGGCGTTCACAGCATCGAAGGCGCCCGCATGGGCCACGCCTTCCTCGTCGAGGCTGAGGGCCTCACCCTTATTGACACCGGCCTGCGGGGGAGCGCCCAGCCCGTCCTGAACGCCCTCGCCGCCCTGGGCCGCCGCCCCACCGACCTCCGCCAGATCGTCATCACCCATCACCACTTCGACCACGTGGGCAGCCTGGCCGGCCTGGCCGAGGTCTCGCAGGCCACCGTCTCCGTCCACGCCGCCGACGCCCCCTACGTCCGCGGCGACCTGCCCCGGCCCCCCTTCAAGCGCGTCGGCCTCTCAGGCTGGCTCTTCCTTCCCTTCGTCCGCTTCTATCCCCCGCCGGAGCCCTGCCACGTCGACCGCGAGCTCCAAGACGGCGACGAGATCGACGCCGCCGGCGGCCTGAAGGTCGTGCACGCGCCGGGCCACACCGCCGGCCACATCGCCCTCCTCCTGCCATCCAAGCGGATGCTCTTCGCCGGCGATGCCGTCCTCAACGTCCTGGGCCTGCGCGCCCCCATGGCCATGTCCACCGAGGACATGGCCCAGGCCAGAGAGTCCATCCGCCGGCTGGCCGCCCTGGACTTCGATACCGCCTGCTTTGGCCACGGCGGCGTCATCCGCAAGGACGCCACCCTCCGCTTCCGCCGCCTCGCCGAGCGATTGGCCTAGGCCGGCCCGCCGGCCCCGCGAAGAGCGGCTAAGGCGCGTCCCCATCAAGAGGCGTCGGAGCCCCACAGGTTCAGTCGGACCACGGGGTCACGGTTACACCACAGGCAGAAGTTGTGCTATCCTGCTTTCGCAGGGTGAAGAACAGAGCAGCACCGTAGGTCCCTTCGAGGATCTTCACTCTGATTCCCAGTCCGATCCGGTCAGCGTCTTTGGCATCAGGCGCAAGGACAACTCCCCCACCGTCTCTCCCTCCTGAGTTGCCCGCTCGCACTTCGGGGCGTTCGGGTGGTACGGGACCCTCGATCCCACCTTCGATGTCACTCGCAACGTTGTTCAGAAGCCCCCAGGCTTGCGGGCCCAGTTCAGTGGTCGGGCCATTGTATGTCCACGTCGCCCGAAAGCCAACGCCGGGAATATCGCTGGCCCGGGAGGGGTGATCGGCTTCCTGCTGGGACTTGATGGCAGGATCGGTGTAGAGAGCGAGGTCGAATGTGAAGGGGCCGCTGTCCACCTTTCCTCCCGCAACACCGTTGTCGTCGAACTGCGGAACGCAGTAGGCAAGCGATGCCGGGGTCGCCGACGCGGCCCCAGCGGTCGGCGACTCAGCCTGGCGGGTAGGTGACCCGATATCGACCCTAGCCGTTCCGCCGCAGGCCACCGCTCCCAGAACAAGGATCGGGCAGACGAAGACTCCTCGTAACAAATGGCGGCGATTCAAAGGCAATCCATCGCATCCACGAGTTTCGCTCAGTATCTACGGTACAACACATTGGTGGGGGCCCCGTAGTTGGTCGCGTCTGTACAATGATTGACGACCGTACTGGTGTAGCAATAGCCGCTCACTCCCCCACAATAGCACGGCTCCGACGACCTCTTGTGTCGCCCAAAATACAGGTCGGCCCAGTAGTTTCCCATTGAACAACTGGTGTCGCCTGTGTCTTCCAGGTAGAAAGTATACCGGTAGTAAGAGCTCCCGGAACTTGGGTTGTGGAACGGACCCTGTTGGCTCGCTGTCGTGATCTGGGTGCCAAACGGCCACGGTGCTGCGGGGTCATTCGGACAGTAGGTGGGACTATGGTTAGCGAAATGCCCAACAGCCACCTCAACACCGGCCGCACCGTACTGATTGCCCATTGCGTATCCGGTGAAAGTCCCGACGCCCACCTCACGCAGCATCCACAACTGGTTGGATGCGTAATCGCAAGGGTACTGTTTGAGCAGCGCCCCGTCGTCCATGCTTCCACCCTCGACCTCGACGCACTTCCCACTCCCTTTGTTCTTCAGCACGCTGGTGCCGCCGACGGAAGAAGCGACTGTGAACAACTGGGCATCGCTGCCGTTACACGGCCACAGCCAAAGGGGAGTCCCATCGTCGTGACTTCCCCACTTAACGTCGAGGCACTTTCCACTGTTCCAGAACGCAAATTCGTGCCACCCGCCGCCGGAGTCGCCCATATACATGGACTGTGCCAAGCTACCATTGCACGGCCACTGCCAAATGTCTGTCTTGTCATCGGTCCAGCCCCACTTGACATCCATGCACTTGCCACTGTGTTGGACCCGCAGATTTACCCGCCATAGCACGTGCGCCTGTGCGACGGGCACGCCTCCCGCTTGCCACAGCAGGAAGAGAACCGCCAGCCCAAGAAACCATACAACCGCCCTGCGCGTGCGCCGCCGGGCGCCACCGCCGGCTGCAGCGTCCTCATTGCCGCGACTGCGCTGATTTGCGGTCGTCGAGAGCATCTTCGCCCCGTCGCATGTCATCGCTGCCTCCACACTAGCGTCGGTTCGCATACCGCTAGAGCGTTGCTCTTGGCCAGGAAGAGGATGCTGCTGACCTCCCCGCTACAGGGCGTAATCGCAGATGGGTCAGCTACCACGTGCGCCCATGTGCGACCGCCGTCGGAGGTCCGGTAGATTCCGGTTCGGAAACCTCCAGCCAACCCGATGCCGCTTGATTCGAAGTCGGGGGACAAGGCGATGCTTGCCAGACTCGTGTCCAAGGTCTTACGCCAAGTCACGCCGTTCGCGTCCAACACGTAAATGCCAGAGGGAGACTCAGCAACAACGGGAGAGGTCCCCCCAAAGCGCCCGGCGGCCCGGAGGACGACGTCCTGAGGGAGGTTACTTGTGGCAGGAAGACGCACTGCATCCCTTTCACCTGGTCCGAGGATCGTGCCTTCGGCCGGCTGGGTCTCGTCTATTGCGAGGACCGACGTACCACCCAGCGATTCGGAGAGGCGGAACGCACCTTGTAGCTCTTCTTTCCAGCTGATCAGGTCTGCCGACGAGTAGACCACCGCCTCGTCGGGGCCAGGCACGACAGTCACGAAAACGACCGGGCTGGACTCCTCACCAGCCGCCGCGACCTGCCATGCAGGGCCAGCCGGTAGCCCAGCTACTTGAGACCACGTCGTGCCACGATCAGTAGAGAGCCACAGGCCAGACGGCGTTCCAACAAGGAGCCCAGGGGTCTTGGAAGCAGGGAGCACCAGCGCTTCGATATCGTAGGGCCAGGTGCCGGCCGCGACGGGAAGCTGGCCAACGCGCCCCCAGGTTGCTCCCCAATCGTCCGAGCCGTATACCTCGATCCCTGTTGTCGATGCCGCTACAGCGTAGGTGGTAGACGTAGAGATCGGGTCATTCGCGACCGCTCTGACCGCGCCGTCGGCGAGGTCGGAGGGATGCCAGGTGACACCGGCATCCGCGGAGTTGAGCACCGCGCCGTTGGCGTAGTCCTGCTGGTAGGACGCAACCGGCTTGCCGCTAAGCGCGTCGAGTTCGACGAATACGCCGAGTTCGGAATTCGTTCCCACGACGCGAATCACCGGGCCCCCGCTGTTTGGATCGGACTCCAGCGCGAAGTGGATGCCAGCAGCCTTACCCCCGCCCGATCCAAGCTCCGGCGCAACGGTGCGAGCAATCTCAACCGCCTGAGGGCTGTCGATGGCCGGCTTCGCAGTGATCGGGTCAGATAACGGAACATCCTCCTCGGTCTGCTCGGCAACAACACCGTCAGTGATTCTGACAAAGAGACCTCCCTCAGCGGTCTCAGATGTGGCGAAGGCCGTCCACGTGCGACGGGCGCCATCGGTTCCGGACAACTTGTCCGGACTATCGCCCAGGTCGGAACTTGAAATCCCGGTCAGAACTGCGTCCGCCTGCCATTGCTTTGCCACCCGCTCGGCGATGTTCCAGGCCTCGAGAAGTGTGATCGACTTCGCAGGAGCTGACAGAGATTCACCATCCGGCGGGCCCGGTTGAGCAGATGTGCTCCCCGGCCTGCCGGGCCAATGAACCACGACGGACACAAAAGCAAGCGTGATCGCCAGTGCTACGGTGAGTACGGCCAGTGGCCAGCGTGTGCGTCTCGCATGAATCATATCAACCCTCCACGGCGGATCGGCGCCATTCAAGCGCTGTAGACCGCCCCACACACGAGAGGAGCTTCAGAATAGGAGCCGCCTAAGCCTAGCGCCGACTCGGTACCTTGTCAAGGACAGCCGCGCAAGCTGCCGACAGCTCAGGACGAAACGTATGCCTCGGATCCCAAACAAGCTAGGTCTCACGCCCCGTATCGGGGGCACGAGGATGAATTAGAGTTGAAGGGACGCACGCATAGGGCGCCCCGGCGAGGCGCCCATCGACCGCCAGTTGGCCTGGCCCCCGGCCTTGAATTGTGGCGGAGGCCTCTAGCCCTCCATCGACCGTCATTCTCGTATAATGTACGGGAAGGACAGGCCGCGGATGGACTTGCCGGTCGCGCCTGCCCACCGATAGCGGCTCGCCACAAACATGCTCAGACCCTTCATCGCCATCGCCGGTCTCCTGCTCATCTTCGGATCGGCAGCCGGCGCCCTGCTCTGGGCCCGCGCCAGCGGCCCGTCCGACCCCATCGCGCGCGCCGCCGCCCCCTTTGCCTACGACCTCGTGGGCTGGGAGTGGCGCCATCTGCCCAACCACTGGCTCTACAAGATCGGCCACCTCTTCTCCAGCGGCCCCAGCATCGAAGAGGAGAACGACACGCTCCGCCGCTACTTCGCCCTGGCCGGCGACGTGGCCTCCCTGCAGCGCGACCAGATCGCCGGCCGCCCGGTCGATGAGGCCACGCTGGAAGACGAGCGCCGCCAGCAGCTGGAGCTGGCGAACAAGGTGGAGGCCATCCTGGAGGGACGGCTCTCGCAGGTCCTCGAGGACCAGGGCCTCACGACCAGCCTGCCGCTCTTCTCCTCGATGCGCTTCGTCTTTCCGCCGGTGGACTTCGAGTTCGATCGGCCGCCGGCGGTGCTGGTCATCTCTCCGCGCAACGTGATCCGTCTCCAGGAGGCTATCCTGCTGCGCGGCGGCCTCAGCGACCAGGACGTATCTTCGCTTGAAGAGAAGACAGCGGCCACCGGCGTGTCCAGCCTGGTGGTGGACATCGAGGCCGTGGCCTTCTATCCCAGCGCCATCCCCTCGGACGCCACCTACGAGTCGACGGTAGACTTTATCGCCCACGAGTGGCTTCACCAGTATCTCTTCTTCCACCCTCTGGGCGCCAGCTACTTCGACAGCAACATCACCCGCACCCTGAACGAGACCGTCGCCAACATCGGTGGCCGCGACCTCGGCCTTCTGGTGCGCCAGCGCTTCCCCCTGAGCCAGCCGGCCTCCAGCCCAACGCCGACGCCAACCCCGACGCCCGCGCCGTCGCCAACGCCAGCGCCGAAGATCGACTTCGCCAAAGTGATGCGCGACCTGCGCGCGCAGGTGGACGCGCTTCTGGGCGAGGGGAAAGTGGATGAGGCCGAGGCTCTTATGGAGGAGCGGCGTCAGTACCTAGCCGCAAATGGGTACTACATCCGCAAGATCAACCAGGCCTACTTCGCCTTCAACGGCCTCTACGCCGACACACCCGCTTCCAGCAGCCCCATCGGCCCGAAGATGACGCAGCTGCGTCAGCTCAGCCCGTCCGTGGGGGATTTCGTGCGGGCGGTATCGAGGATCACAAGCGAGCAGGGCTTGGACCGCCTGCTGGCCCAAAGAGCGACCCCGACGGTCACTCCACCTTGATCTCGGTGCGCCGGGGCTCGCCCCGCTCGCGCTCTTCCAGGCGGCTGAGGGCTGCATCCACCAGAGCGCGCAGGCCCAGCAGGAGCTCCTTCTGGGCCACCAGCAGATGGTCCCGCGCCTCGCAGGGGATGAAGTCGAGGACGGGGCGGCGGAAGCGCAAGACCAGCTCTTCGCCCGGCCGGTACTCGTACTCGAACGGCTTACGTCCGTCGGCCTTGGTCATGATTGATCTTTACGGCTCCTTCTCGTCCATTATCGCTCATGTCCGGACTGCGGCGCTACTGTTGCCTGCCGACCTCTCATGGTGCGCTCGGCGCTCATTCCTCGAGCTCGTACGGGAATTCCACAACCCTCACCCCGGGCCGCTTGCTCAGCTGGCCCTTCAGGCGGAGGACATCCTGGTTGTGCAGCGGCCGCTCCCACCAGTGCCGCGGCACAAAGCGAGGTAGCACCAGCGCGATCCCCACGTCTGGCTCGCTCCGTTGCAGCGAGCCGACATACGCCAGCATCGGCGCCACTAAGGCCCGGTAGGGAGACTCGATAACCAGCAGGGGGACGTCGGGGATCATCTTCTCCCAGCGCGCCTGGAACTGCTCCGCCTCTTCCCGATCGTCGGTGACGTACACCGCCGTAGCCCGGCTCGAGAGCTCCCGCACGAACGCTATGGCCGCCAGAGTCACCTTGTTTATCGTGTCCACCGGCACCAGGACGTGCTCGCGGCTCGATAGGCGCACCGCCGGCACCGTCGTTGGCGTGCCGGCGGGCAGGGCGCCCTCCTCAACCCGCATTTCCTCCTCGAACCGGTCGTAATGATGCCGTATTCGCGTGAACAAGACGATCAACGCAAGCATCATCAGGGCGGAGATCCAGGCCCCCTGGGTGAACTTCGTGCCGAGTGACACGGCCGCCACCACCGCCGTCGCGGCTGCCCCTACACCGTTGATAGCCATGCTCGTGCGCCACCCAGGCTCGCGCAACCGCCACCAGTGTCTCACCATACCCGCCTGCGACAGCGTGAACGCTAGGTACACCCCCACCGCGTACAGGGGGATCATCCTTGTCACCTCTCCATTGAAGACGAACAGCAAGAGAGACGCAATGATCGCGTGGTCGACGATGCCGTGGGAGAAGGCCAGCCGGTCCCCTTTGAAGGCGAACTGCCGCGGCATGTACCCATCCTTGGCCAGGATCGCCGACACCCGCGGGAAATCGGCGAAGCTCGTATTGGCGGCCAGGAACAGCACCAGCGCCGTCGCCGCCTGAAACGCGTAGTAGAGAGGGTTCTTGCCCAGGACCTCCCTACCCAGCATCGAGACGATCGTCTCCTTCTCCGAAGGCACCATGCCATAGCGATTGCTCAGGAACGCGATACCCAAGACCAGGAGCCCCAGAATCGCGCCCATCATCACCATCGTCGTCCGAGCGTTCTGGCTCTCGGGCGGCTTAAAAGCCGGCACGCCGTTGGAGATCGCCTCCACCCCCGTCAGTGACGAACTGCCGGAGGAGAACGCCCGCAAGACCAGGAACACGGTCAGGCCCTGGGTGGCCACCACCGTTTCTCGGGTAGGTGCCGCGTGCAACAGCGACCCAGGCGCCTGCCCTGTCACCACCTTGAAGAGGCCTACCACGATCACCATCCCCATGGCGAGGATGAAGAAGTACGCGGGGGAGGCGAAGAGCGTGCCCGATTCCCGAATCCCTCTCAGGTTGCCCCAGGCAAACACCGCCACGATCGCTACCCCCATCGGGACCCGGACGTCGTATAGAGCGGGCACTGCCGAGGTGATCGCCGCCACCCCTGCCGCCACGCTCACGGCGGCGGTGAGGTTATAGTCCACGAACAGCGCCGCCGCCGCCAGCAGCCCCGGCTTCTGCCCCAGATTCTCGTGCGCCACTATATAGGAACCGCCGCCGCTGGGGTAAGCCTTGATGGTCTGGCGATAGGAGAGCGTCAGGATCGCCAGCAGCAAGACGATCATCCCGGCGATGGGCAGCGCGATGGCCAAGGCGCCCGAACCGGCCAGCACCAGTACCCGGAGGATCTCCTCCGGGCCGTAGGCCGACGAGGATATTGCATCCGAGGAGAAGATTGGCAGCGCCTTGATCTTGGTCAGCCGTTCATGGATAGCCTGCGAGGTGGCGAACGGGCTGCCGATGATCACTCGCTTGAAGCCTGCTATGTAGCGGCCGATGGTGTCCGCCGGCAGGCTGCCCAGCGGCGTGGCTTCCAGGTAGCCGGGGCCGAGCCGCGTGAACCTCTGCTGACGCGGGACAACCCGCAGGTAAGGCCCGCGAGAGGCGCGGCCGTAGCGAACCTCCCGCAGCTCGATGTCCTGCTCCGGCCGGTCAGGGCCACCCCGCTCCTGTCGCGGGATCACGACTCGCGCGTGGTGTTCGCTGGGCTCCGCAGCCTCTGCCTCGGCAGCAGCCTCCCCGGCGGGTGGCGGCTCGGTGGTCTCGCCCTCGGCGGGGCGCCCCTTGCGCAGCCGGATGCGGACGAAGGATGGACGGCTCTTCTTGTCCATACGATCGAACTAGATGGCGTCTAACCTACATAGTATCGCTTGAGGAAGAAGACGCAAGCTGGCAGACTGAGCGCGACTGCAGCCCTTTGCCCCGGGCCTGCCCGCTAGCTGCGGGCACCGGCCATACCCTGCGCCGGTGGTGGCGTGGGGGCGACGGTAGGAACAGGCGTGGCGGCAGGCGTGGCGGCAGGCGTGGCGGCAGGGGTGGCGATGGGGGTAGCGCCCGGTGTACCGGGAACGGGGGTGGCTCGCGGCGTGCCAGGGACGGTGGTCGACGGGGTGCCGGGGACGGCGGTGCCGGCTGGCGTGGGTTGGGGCTGGGGCGCCGGCACGTAGGTGCAGCCCGTGCCTTGGACAAAGGCCTCGTTGCGACCGTAGCAGGGCTGGAAGACCACTCCCTCCGGCACCGTGAAATCGTGCGGCTCAATGCCCTCGTGAGCGGCGTTCATGATCGCCTGCCAGATGGGGCCGGCGCCACCAGCACTGAACGTACCATCGGCCATCGGGGTGCCGTCAGAGTTACCCATCCAGACGCCCACCACCCGGTCGGGGGTGTAGCCCATCACCAGGTTGTCCTTGAAGTCTTCGCTGGTGCCCGTCTTTGACGCCGCCGGCCGGGACAGGGTGAGCCCGCTCCACTGAATGGCGCTCTTGGACAAGATGTCGGTTATCAGGTAGGCGTAGGGCGCCGGCACCACCTGGATGGCTTCGGCCTGCTTGTACTCGAAGATGGGCGTGCCCATGGAGTTTTCGATCCGCAGGATTGGCACCGGATCCAGCTGGCGATAGCCGTTCGGCAGGTTCAGCACCGATTGCATGCCCCGCATGGAGCCGTTCTCCGCCAGGACGCTGTAAGCATAAGTCTCGTCCAGCAGCTTCGTTTCGCCGCCGCCGATGGTCAGGGCAGGGCCGTAGCGGCCCGGGTCGTTCAAGGACGTGATGCCTAGCTTATGCGCGGTGTCTATGACGTTCTCGATGCCAACCTTCAGGATCGTGCGCACCGCCGCGACATTCACCGACTGAGAGAGGGCGGTACGCACGGTGATCGGACCCATGAAGCTGTGGTTCCAGTTCTGGATGGGCTGGCCGGTGTCTGACTTGATGTCGATGGGCTCGTCCCGCACTATCGTCACCGGCGTCCAGCCCTGGAGGAAGGCTGTCAGGTAGGTGAACACCTTGATGGTGCTTCCCGGCGAGCGGTCGGAGGTGGTGACGTTCACCTCCCCGTCGATGTCCTCCCGAAAGTAGTCGCGGCTGCCCACCATGGCCAGGATCTCGCCCGTAGCGGGGTTCAGAACCACGCTCGCCGCATTGTGGCCGTTAGTCGAGTCCTCCTTTTTCGAGATGATGTCCTGGACGATACCCTCGGCGCGCTGCTGCAAGGGAAGGTCCAGCGTCGTAGTGATGCGGAGGCCGCCGCGGGTGATGAGGGTCTGACAGTCGGTATCCTTAGGGACCTGAAGGAGGCCCCGCTCGCACATCTTGGCGACGGTGTCCTTCACGTAGAACACGAAGTGCGGCGCCAGGATCGGGAAGCTGGCATTCGCGAAGGAAAGCTGCTCCAGCTTGGCGGCGTCGGCCTGCTCCTGGCTGATGTAGCCGTGCTTCACCATCAGATCGAGCACATGGTGCTGCCGCTCTATCGCCGCCGGCCGGTTCTCGGGGACAACCGGCGTGTACAAGCCGGGAGCCTGGGGAATCCCCGCCAGCATCGCCGCCTCGCCCAGCGTCAGGTCCTTGGCCGGCTTCCCGAAGTAGCGCCAGGCGGCGGCCTCGGCCCCGATGGCGAAGTTGCCGTAGAAGACCTGGTTCAGATACCACTCCAGGATCTGATCGTCGCTGTACTGGCGCTTCAGCTCCAGTGCCAGCACAACCTCCTTGATCTTGCGCCCGATAGTCCGCTTCTGCCGGTCCTTCTCGGGGATGTACACATTCTTGACGAGCTGCTGCGTGATGGAGCTTCCGCCGCTCCCCTCGAAGAATCCGGGTCCAAACGGAGTGAGGTTCTCCATCGCCGCCCGGAAGAGGCCGCGCACGTTGACGCCCGGGTTGTCGTAGAAGCTGGCGTCCTCGGTGGAGACGGTTGCCTGAACCAGCCAGGGCGATATCTGCGCCAGCGGCACCGGGTCGCTTAGCCCCGACAGGGGGTCGACGAACTCGTAGAGCTGCGTACCGTTGCGGTCGTAGATTCGACTGCCCGCCGAGCCGGTGTAGGCGAGGACCTTGTCGGGGCGCTCCAGGTCCTTGGCGTAGTGCTGGTAGACGGCGAAGGCCACACCGGCGCCCACCATCAAGACGGTCAGGAACAGGAGCCCGCCGAACGCCAGCAACCACACCCACAGGGGCGCGGCGGAATGCTTGCCGTTCCCGTTGAGCCGCCGCCGCCTGCGCCGTGTGTAAGGATGCCTGGCAGCCATCGTCTCCTATCCCTGCCTGACCAGTATAACGAAGTGCGAGAGGCCAAGATTTCGAAGCGGCGTCCTCTCCAGCGGATAGAGCGCTCGTCGCAGCACGGCCGAGGCCAGCCTGCTGCGGGCCCGCAGGTTGTCGAAGCCGGGCCAGACCCACGTGTGCACCGCCAGCCGGGCAGGAAGGCCCGCCACCAATCGCCGCAGCCCGCCCCTCGTGTAGGCCCGCACGTGGGGCACCAGCCGCCGCCGCAGAGGATTCGGCAGGTAGTTCACCAGCGGGATATTGCCGAAGACGTAGCGCTTCCCCAACAACACGCCGTGCGTCTCGAAGGGGAAGAGGCGGTTCGGACAGAAGATCACGACGTTGCCGCCCGGCCGCGTCACCCGACACGCCTCGCGCAGAGTGAGGGCGTCGTCGCGGACGTGCTCCAGCACCTCGTGGAGCAGCACCAGATCGAAAGTTCCGTCCCGAAAGGGGAGGTTCTCGCTCACCGCCGTCGCCAGGCCTCCGCCAGAGGCGGACGCGCCTTCGGCGGGCGGCAGCGACTGCGCCCCCCGCCGCACGCGCTCGCCATCGATATCCACCCCGTACACCTGCGACGAGAACTCGCCCAGCCGGCGGACGAAGGTGCCCACGCCACAGCCGATGTCCAGCATGCGCAGGCCCTCCAGGGGAACGTAGTGGCGGATAAGGGAGAGACGGCGTTCCAGACCGAATCGCCAGACGTAGCTGGGCTGGCCCAGGCTCGCCACTTCGGGGGCGGGGGCTGTCTTCGCTTCCTCGACCACAACCTAAGGTATGGTAGCAGGGCGCCCAAC
The DNA here is from genome assembly GCA_963701285.1 of uncultured Chloroflexia bacterium. Classification (GTDB taxonomy): domain Bacteria; phylum Chloroflexota; class Dehalococcoidia; order SM23-28-2; family SM23-28-2. The sequence goes on from OY969584.1 coordinate 2,505,380, forward strand.
AATAGGCAAATCGCCTTGCCCCTACGCCCAGCGCGCCACACCAACCGCTCGCCCCGGAGCGCCGCCGATCGCCGCCGGCGCGCGGGACGTCAGAAGGCGATGGCCCAACTGAGGCGCCTCCAGAGCGAGGCCCAATTATTCGTCCCAAAGATGTACGCACACTGCCTTGACAAATCGGGAGTAACGAGTAAACTAGTGGCATCAACGCGCGAGCGTAGGCATTGGGGTGCGGCCATGAAACCAATAGGTATATTTGTCCTCGTCGCTGCTCTGGTTGGGATTCTCATCCCAATCGCGACTCAGCTCGCGGGAACCTCCGCCGCGGGCAGCAAGATGTACTGGGTTGACTCCGGCATCGACAAGGTCCAACGCGCCAACCTTGACGGCACCAGCGTGGAGGACCTGGTAACCGGGCTCAGCGTCCCCTCTGGCATCTCGCTGGCTATTGGCGGCGGTAAGGTGTACTGGACCGACTACGGCACCAGCAAGATCCAGCGGGCCAATCTCAACGGCTCCAGCGTGCAGGACATTCTCACCGGCCTCGTCGAGCCCCGTGGTATCGACGTGGACTACGGCGCCGGGAAGATCTACTGGGTTGACCGCGGCAGCCAGAAGGTCCAGCGGGCCAATCTCGACGGCACCAGCGTGCAGGACCTGGTTGCCACCGGGCTCGAACTGCCCCGTGCCATCGCCGTCGACGTGAGCGGCGGCAAGATCTACTGGACGGACGAAGGCACCAAGAAGATCCAGCGGGCCAACCTCGACGGCTCCAGCGTGCAGGACGTCATCACCACTGGACTCACCGCCCCCACCGGCATCGACATCAGCGGCGGCAAGATCTACTGGACCGACACCGCCACCGACAAGATACAGCGGGCCAACCTCGATGGCAGCAGCGTAGAGGATCTGGTGACCACTGGGCTCGTGGAAGCCCGGGACCTCGCCATCGATGCCAGCGGCGGCAAGATCTACTGGACCGACAACGGCACCAACAAGATCCAGCGCGCCAATCTCAACGGCACCTCCGTTGAGGACCTGATTACCACCGGGCTCGTTGTGCCCGACGGCATCGACCTGGACATCTCGGGGGTGCCGTCCACTCCCACACCGACGCCCACTGCCACCGCCACGCCTACTGCCACACCCACTGCCACCCCAACGGCCACACCCACCGCCACCCCAACGGCCACACCCACTGCCACCCCTACGGCCACGCCAACGGCTACCGCTACCGCCACGGCCACGCCCCCGGCCACACCTCCACCCGGCGTTGGCGGCATAACCGATCTCCACGTTGACGGCACTGATGCCTCTGCCGCCCCCACGGACAGCTCCGGCTCCGCTCTGCCGTCGGCTGCTATCGCCGGCGTCGCCGTCATCATGGCCGGCCTCGCCCTGGCCGCGAGCGCGTGGTACGCTAGGAGACGGCGACTCGGATAGTCCCGCCTAGCGTAGGGGGCGCTCTTCTATGGGCCGCTCGAAGAGGGCGCGCCAGCCCACGACGGGCAGGTCGCTCAAGGCTGAAGCCTGGTTTCGCCGCGCCCGGCGTCTGCCCAAGACGATATCGATCCTCGCCGGGGCACTTCTGGTTGCCGCGCTGTTCGCGGGCGGCTTCCTGCTCCGCGACTCGTTTTCGGGCGGCTCTTCGTCCGAGCCCAAGACCGCTGCCATCGTCGACCAGCTCAGCCTCACGCAGCCCAACCCAGCCTTCGCCGAAACAGCCACCGCCACGCTGAAGCAGGCTGGATACGCGGTGGACTACTACTCCGGCGAGGAGGTGACCGTGGACTTCTACAAGAACCTCCCCACCCACGGCTACGACGTGATACTCCTGAGAGCCCACTCCGGCCTGGCCAGAGACTACGGCCAGCCCACCGACTACGTGAGCCTGTTCAGCAACGAGCCGTACAGCGACACCGAGTACGCCGAAGAGAGGGCGGCCGGCCTTGTAGGCCGGGCCGCCTACTACGACGGCAGCCCTGAGTACTTTGGCATTGTCCCCGCCTTCATCGATTCGGCCATGACGGGCACTTTCGGCGGCGCGACGATAGTGTTGATGGGCTGCGACGGCTTGATAACCGACTCGACTGCCGAGGCGTTCATCCGCAAGGGCGCCAAGGCCGTCGTCGGCTGGAACGGACGGGTCTCCGCCAGTCACACCGACGCCGCCACCGAGCGCCTGCTCCAGCACCTGCTCCTCGAAGGCCAGCCAACGCCCAACGCCGTGGCCCGCACGATGGCCGAAGTCGGGCCGGACCCGGACTACGCCAGCACGCTCCAGTACTACCCATAGCTACCCGGCGCCCGCTGTGCCACCCGGAGCGAAGCGAAGGGTCTGGGGCCGCGTGGAGCGGCCAGCCTGCGCCTCCGCCCCAGATTCTTCGCTGCGCTCAGAATGACAGAATCGCACGCCCCCTGACCCTAGTGCCCGTGGCCCGTGGCCCTTGCCTCGCGTCCGACCTCCCATCTCCCATCTCCCGCCTCCCACCTGCTATAATAGGCCCACTTTCCCGATAGAAAGGGCGCCCATGGCCATCACCCGCGAGGAAGTACGCCACGTCGCCACCCTCTTCCGCCTCGGCCTCAGCGAGGAGGACATCGCCCGCTTCCAGGAGCAGCTCTCCCAGATCATCGACTACTTCCAGGTCCTCCAGCAGGTCGACACGGAAGGCGTCGAGCCCACCTCCCACACCCTGCCCCTGGAGAACGTGATGCGCGAGGACGAGCCGCGGCCCTCTTTTCCCCCCGAGGAGATCCTGGCCAACGCCCCCCTGCCGGAGGGCAGCTTCTTCCGCGTCCGGGCGGTCCTGGAGTAAGGGATGGCCGACCGCCCCCTGTACGATCTCACCATCCACGAAGCCGCCGACCTCCTCGCCCGCCGCGAGGTCTCGTCGCGCCAGCTCACCGAGGCCGTGCTCGAGCGCATCCACCAGGTAGAGGACCGCGTCGGTGCCTTCATGACCGTCACCGGGGAGGTCGCCCTCCGCCAGGCGGACGAGGCCGACCGCCGCCTCGCCGCCGGCGACGCCACGCCGCTTACCGGCGTGCCCGCCGCCATCAAGGACGTCATGTGCACGAAGGGCGTGCGCACCACCTGCTCCTCGCGGATGCTGGAGAACTTCGTCCCGCCCTACGACGCCAACGTCGTGGAGCGCCTGAAGGAGGCTGGCCTGGTGATGGTGGGCAAGGCCAACATGGACGAGTTCGCCATGGGCTCCTCCACCGAGAACTCCGCCTTCTTCACCACCCACAACCCCTGGGACCTGGAGCGCGTGCCCGGCGGCTCCTGCGGCGGCTCGGCGGCCGCGGTGGCCGCCGGCGAGGCCATCTACGCCCTCGGCTCGGATACCGGCGGCAGCATCCGCCAGCCGGCCGCTCTCTGCGGCGTCGTCGGCCTGAAGCCCACCTACGGCCGCGTCAGCCGCTACGGCCTGGTGGCCTTCGCCAGCTCCCTCGACCAGATCGGCCCGCTGACCAAGGACGTGACCGATTGCGCCCTGGTGCTGAACGCCATCTCCGGCCACGACCGCCGCGACTCCACCTCTGCCCCCCTCGAGGTGCCCGACTACACGCCAGTTCCTCATCCCCGACCTCAAGGGCCTGCGCGTCGGCGTGCCGCAAGAGTACTTCGTGGAGGGCATGGAGCCGGCGTCCGCGCCTGCGTCGAGGCGGCCGTCCGACAGCTGGAAGCGCTGGGCGCCGAGGTCGACTGGGACGTCTCGCTGCCCAGCACCGCCTACGCCCTGGCCTGCTACTACATCATCGCCCCCTCCGAGGCCTCGGCCAACCTGGCCCGCTACGACGGCGTGAAGTACGGCTACTCCGACCAGCGCGGCGAGAACATGTGGGAGACCATGGAGACGCACGCGCCAGTTCGGCTTCGGCGCCGAGGTGAAGCGGCGCATCATGCTCGGCACCTACGCCCTCTCCGCCGGCTACTACGACGCCTACTACCTGAAGGCGCAGAAGGTGCGCACCCTCATCCGCCGCGAGTTCGACGCCGCCTTCCAGCGGTGCGATGTCCTGGTGACCCCCGCGTCGCCCACACCTGCCTTCCACCTCGGCGAGAAGGTAGCCAGCCCGCTCCAGATGTACCTCAGCGACGTCTGCACGATCCCGGTCAACATCGCCGGCCTGCCGGCAATCTCGGTTCCCTGCGGCTTTGTCGACGGCCTGCCTGTCGGCCTGCAGATCATCGGCAAGCCATTCGACGAGGGCACCATCCTGCGCGTCGCCTACGCCTACGAGCAGGCCACCGACTGGCACAAGGCAAGGCCGCCGCTGTAAGAGGCACCCCATGCCCTGGCGCGCGAAGCTCAACGCCGACCCCCTGCCCTGGCTCCTCGAGCCGGAGAACCCCTCCGTTCGCTACTTTGCCCTGCGCGACCTCCTCGACCGCCCCGAGACCGACGCCGAAGTGCGGGGCGCCCAAGCCGGCATCATGGAGAGCGAGCCGGCGCGCGCCATCCTCGCCGCCCGCCATCCCGATGGCTACTGGGTCAAGCCCGGCCCTGGCTACTCGCCCAAGTACACCGGCACCGTCTGGCAGGTCATATTCCTGGCCGACCTCGGCGCCAACGCCGCCGACGAGCGCGTCCGCCAGAGCTGCGAGCACGTCTTGACTCACCAGCAGACCAGCACCGGCGGCTTCGCCCACAACGCCACCCCAAGTGGTGTCGTCCACTGCCTGAACGGCAACCTGACCTCCGCCTTCCTCGCCCTCGGCCTGCCCTGGCAGGCCGAGCGCGTCCAGCGAGCCCTCGACTGGCAGGCGCGGGCCACTCTCGGGGAGGACGCCACCTACTACGCCTCGGGCACCACCGGCCCCGGGTTCGCCTGCACCGCCAACTGGCGCCTGCCCTGCGCCTGGGGCGCCGTCAAGGCCCTCAAGGCCTTCGCCCTCCTGCCGCCCGAGGCCCGCACGCCGCGTATCCCTCGGGCCATCGATGCCGGCGTCGAGTTCATGCTCAGCCGCGACCTGGCCCGCGCCGACTACCCCTACCAGCGGCAGATAAGCTCCGACTGGTTCAGGTTCGGCTACCCCTTGAGCTACACCAGCGATATCCTGGAGGCGCTGGAGGTGCTCGCCCGCTTGGGCCATGCTCGCGACGCCCGCCTGGCTGGCGCCATCGAGTTCGCCCTCTCCAAGCAGGACGACCGGGGGCGCTGGAAGCTGGAGCACACCCTCAACGGCAAGATGTGGGCGAACATCGAGGAGAAGGGACGGGCCAGCAAGTGGGTCACGTTGCGCGCCCTTCGCATCCTGAAGGCCGTGGCCGAGTGATGCGCGGGGTCCGCCTCTGTCATGCTGAGCGAAGCGAAGAATCTGGGGGAGGGGACGGTGCAGTGCTCCCCTCCGCCTCGGCACGGATACAGGACCGGTTCGGCATGACCGAAGCGAGCCGGCCTAGGAGGTGACCAGCGATGGAACCAGACCCGGTGCAGAAGAACATGCTGCGCGGCTTCGACTGATCCGAGGCCGTTCTCCTGGCCGTGAGCCAGGAACTGGGCATCGAGAGCCCCCTCATTCCGCGCATCGCCACCGCCTTCGGCGGCGGCATGGGCGGCATCGGCTCCGTCTGCGGGGCCGTCGTCGGCGCCGTCATGGCTATCGGCCTGGCCCACGGCCGCGAGGAGCCGTCTCAGTCGCGCGACCAGGCTTACGCCTTGACCCGTGACGTCTACCGACGCTTCCAGGAGGAGATGGGTTCAACCATCTGCCGCGAGCTGACCGGCCTCGACCTGACTACGCCCGAGGGCGTGCAAGAGCTCTTCAGCTCCGGGAAGGCGATGAGTGTCTGCCTCCGCGCCGGCTCCACCGGCTACCGCCTGGCCCTGGCGGCCCTCCGGCCCGAGGGAGGCGCCGCCCCTGCTTGACGAGCCGGTCGAAGTCGCCTGCTACGCCGGCGCCCGCTACCCCGACCGGCCCCTCCGCGTCACCTGGCGCCGCGTCCAGCGCCTCGTAGTGGAAGTGGAGCGGGAGTGGCGGGAGCCAGGGCGCCACTACTTCCAGGTGCGCCTCGAGGGTGACCTATCGTTGACGCTCTGCTATGATATCTCCAATGATCGCTGGACGTGCCGGCCGCGACAAGCCGGCGGCCGTCCGGGAGGTGGAGGCAACTAGTGGACACCGACGACATCGCCCCCTTGGCCCGCCCTGACATCATCTCGCGCCGGGTGCAGGCCATCCCTGCCTCGGGCATCCGTCGCTTCTTCGACCTCATCGCTAGCATGGACGGCGTCATCTCCCTGGGCGTCGGCGAGCCCGACTTCGTGACGCCGCGCCCCTTCGTCGATGCCGCCATTCGCTCCCTGGACGACGGCCACACCCACTACACCTCGAACTACGGCATCCTGCCCCTGCGCGAGGCCGTCGCCGCCCACCTGGAGCGCCTCTACGGCGTCCGCTACGACCCGGCGAGCGAGATTGTGATCACCGCCGGCGTCAGCGAGGGTTTGCTCCTCGCCGCCCACGCCATCGTCGACCCCGGCGACGAGGTGCTCTGCTCCGACCCCTGCTTCGTGGCCTACATGCCCTGCGTGGCCCTGGCGGGCGGCGCCTTCGTCCCCGTGCCCACGGAGCAGGAGAACGACTTCCACGTCCTCGCCCCTGACCTCGAGGCGCGCCTGACCCCGCGCACGAAGGCCATTCTCCTCGGCTATCCCGCCAACCCCACCGGCGCCGCCATGACCCGCGACGACCTCCTGCCCATCGCCGACCTGGCTGCCCGCCGCAACCTGATCGTCATCTCCGACGAGATCTACGACCGCCTGATCTACGGCTTCCCGCACACCTGCTTCGCCTCCCTGCCCGGCATGCGCGAGCGCACCATCCTCCTCGGCGGCTTCTCCAAGGCCTACGCCATGACCGGCTGGCGCGTGGGCTGGGCCTGCGCCCCCGCCGAGATCCTCGAGGCGATGATGAAGGTGCACCAGTACATCATCATGTCCGCGCCCACGCCCAGCCAGCACGCCGCCCTCGAGGCCCTCCGCAACGGCGAGGACGAGGTGCAGGCCATGCTGGCGGAGTACGACCGCCGCCGCCGCCTCATCGTCGATGGGTTCAATCGGCTGGGCCTCACCTGCTTCGAACCGCGGGGCGCGTTCTACGCCTTCCCCTCGATCCGCAGCACCGGCCTCTCCGACGAGGATTTCGCCGAGCGGCTGCTGCAGGAGGAGAAGGTGGCGGTGGTGCCCGGCTCCGCCTTCGGGGCGTGCGGCGCCGGCCACGTCCGCGCCTGCTACGCCACCGACTACGCCCAGATCGAGGAAGCGCTGGCCCGCATCGGGCGGTTCGCACGCCGCGTGCGGTAGGGGCTAGGCCCCGGCCGCTCACCCGGTGCAACTGGGCAGCGACAGCAGGTTGTTCGGCTCCTCAGAGTCCGCTTCCGTCTTCACGTACTTGTTCCCGAACCTGCTCACCGCAACCACCAGCTTTACCCGACGACCCGGCACCCTTTCGACGAAGAACTCCCCGTACCTGTTGGTCTCGATCGCCTTGATCACGTCCTCCTGAGTCAGCCTCCACCGCCCAACCCCCTGGCCGTTCGGCCCTCCCAAGTATCGTATCCGCTCGTACGGATTCAGTCTGTCGTCCTTTGCTATGCAGTCGACTCGCGGCATCGCCATGATCTCCTTTCCTGAACCACCGCGCAAACCGATCTCAATCGGTATTCTAAGGGTGGTTGTGTTGAAAGTCAACACAACTACCACGGTTTTTTAGAAGAGTGCACCTTGGCCTCGCGCCACCTCCTTTGAGGGGTACAGGCGGTGGTTCTCGTCGACGTACAGAAGGCCGAGGCCTTCAAGCCGCCTAACGAGGGCCGAAATGGTGACGCCACAGGCCTCGCGCAACTCGTAGAGGACCGACCACTGCAGCAGATCGCGTCCTACAACCAGGGGTCGCAGCAGGTCGGCGGGGAGGAGAACATACCCCATGAATTTGTGGGCCTGGATCTCCTCGGATCCTTGCTCCGCTGTTATCTCGCGGTACTTGCAGACATACTCTCCCGACAGGCCGGGAAGTGCGCCCTGGAACTCCGCCCCACGATCAGCGTGGAGCACCCAGTGGCCCGCCTCGTGCCCCAGTACGGTCTCGTACAAACCAGGCCTGCCCTCAATGAAGCCCCGAGCAGCTTCGTTGTACAGGATCAAACGCTTCTGCGGTGACAGGCCAGCTAGTGTCGACGCGTCGTCTCTCTCGATCTGGTCCCACAGGATGCGAAGATCCAAGACGTCTTCGACGATTCGCTCGATGGGAATCGGTAATCCTAGGCGACCACTGCGCGCACCATAGCGACTCAGGAGGGTGCTCGCCTCCCTCTCTACCGCCTGGTCTGGAATGAACCTTGCTCGGGCCGGGGCGCGTTTCATCGCTCACCACCCGGCCCCTTGGTGCTGCGATCCGACATTAGCTTGCGAAGGTACTTGATCTGCTGAGGATCGAGGGCCGGCGCCAAGTCCGAGGGGATCTTGCCTGCCAAGACAATCAGGTCATCAGGATCGGCGGACAACTCGAGGGCGAGCCTCTTTATGACTGCCTCGCTCGGGGGCTCACTACGGTCGTTTTCGATCTTGCTCAAGTACGTGAAATCGATGCCAACTCGCTGGGCCAACTCGCGCTGACTGAGTCCCAGATCTTTGCGCAGCGTCCTTATGCGTTGTCCAAACGTCACATCCACGCTCCCGAGCCAGCTTATCCCACAGTTGGGGAAATAGTCAACACTTCGGCGCCGCACGGCCAGTCCCCAACGATCGGCCCCGCCCTCCTACCTCCACGCCCTACCTGCCGCCAGGCGCAGGAAGTCCGCGTGGGCGCCCGGCGCCCCGGCGATGACCCCCTCGCTGCGGATGCTGGCCGGCCCGCCGTCGCGGTCGGTCATGGCGCCGCCGGCCTCGCGCACCAGCAGGATGCCCGCCGCGATGTCCCACGGGTAGAGCATGTGGTGGACGAACAGGTCGAAGCGACCGCAGGCCGCGTAGGCCAGCCCCAGGGCGGCGCTGCCGATGATCCGCACGCTTTGCATCCCCGGCCACAGCTCGCGCACCAGCGATAGCGCCCGCGCCGCCCGCGCATCGTCGTACCCCATGTCGATGCCCAGCACCGAGGCCATCACGCTCTCCTTGCTCGAAGCGCGGATCGGCCGGTCGTTCAGGAAGGCGCCCTCGCCCCGCTCGGCGCGAAACTCCTCGCCGCGGACCGGCTCGTAGGTCAGGGCCAGGAGCGGCTCCTCGTTGTGGCAGAGCGCGATGTTGATGCAGAACATTGGGATGCCGCTCAGGTAGTTGCGGGTGCCGTCCAGCGGATCGACCACCCAGAGCCACCCCCCGCCCGACCCCTCCAGGGTCATGGGTGACGGGTCACGGGTCACGGCCTGTCCACCCCCTGCCCCTCCACTCTCGACCCCTGGCCCTTGACCCTTGACCCATCCCGGGGCCGTCTCCTCCGACAGGATCGAGTGGTCGGGGTACTCTTCCGCCAGGATGGCCTGGATCGCCCGCTCCGAGGCCAGGTCCGCCGCCGTCACGATGTTCCCCCGCCCCTTGGCCCGCACCTCCTGCGGCTTCCCGAAGCCCTCCATCACAATGCGGGCGCCCTCCTGGGCGCAGCGGCGGGCCACCTCCAGCGGCGTCCGGCCGCTCCGAGCGAGGGGCAAGTCAGGCAAGCGCTTTGCCATTAGAGGTTGATCCTGCGGCCCGTCGGTTCGTCGGGGCGGCGCCGGATGCATGCCCCAGCCTTTAGGCTGGGGTCGCGTGCGAACTCAGGGGCCATAGGGCGCCAGCAGGCCCATCTTCTCTCTGACTTCGGTCAGGGTCTGGCGGGCGATAGCGCGGGCGCGGGCGGCGCCGTCAGCCAGCACCTGGTCCAGGTAGCCGGGGCGGGCGGCCACCTCGGCCCGCCGCTCACGGAACGGCGCGAGGGCGCGGTTGATCCCGTCGGCCAGGAGCTTCTTGCACTCCACGCAGCCGATGCCGGCGGTGGTGCAGTTCTCGTAGACCCAGGCCACCCTATCCGGGTTGAAGAAGTGGTGCAGGCTGTAGACGTTGCAGACCCACGGCCGGCCGGGGACGTTGCGATGGGTGCGCTGCGGGTCGGTGACGGCGGTCATCACCCGGCGCTTCGTCTCCTCGGGCGTGGCCGCCAGGGCGATGTCGTTGTTCAGGCTCTTGCTCATCTTATTGACGCCGTCCAGGCCCATGATCAGCGGCGCCTGAGTCAGGCTGGCCTGGGGCTCGGGGAAGGTCTCCCCGAACAGGCGGTTGAACCGCCGGGCGATCTCGCGGGCCAGCTCCAGGTGGGGGAGCTGGTCCTCGCCCACGGGCACCGTGTCCGCCTTGTAGAGGATGATGTCGGCGGTCATGAGCACCGGGTAGCCCACCAGACCGTAGTTCACGTTGTCCGGATGAAGGCGCACCTTCTCCTTGAAGGTGGGCACGCGCGTCAGCCAGCCCAGCGGCGTGATCATGCCCAGCAGAGTGGCCAGCTCGACTACCTCCGGCACGTGCGACTGCACGTAGAGGATGGTCTGCTGCGGGTCGATGCCCGCCGCCAGCAGGTCGAGGGCGGTGCTCAGCACGTTCTCGCGCAGGCGGTCCGTCTCTTCCAGCGTGGTGAGGCTGTGGATGTCGACCACCGAGTAGACGCAATCGTAGTCCTCCTGGAGCGCCACGAAGTTCTGGATGGCCCCCAGGAAGTTGCCGATGTGCTGGCTGCTGGTGCCGCGGATACCCGCGAAGACGCGGCCCTTCTTGCTCACGAAACCGTCCTCCAGGCTAGCCGAATGGTAGCATACGGGCCGATTCAGGGACAAGAAGCGCAGGGCGGTTGACATCCCTCCAGCGGCCCTGAGCGTATTGATCATGATTCGCATCAGCATCTGGCCAGCTGGAAGGGAGACGCTATCGACAAGGTGCAGGTGACCCACCAGAGGAAAGCCTAAGGTCTAGCAAGAGACAGGGAGGAAAAACGCCATGACGTATCTGATCGAGTCGCCACACACCAAAGAGGAGTGCCTGCAGGCGCTGGATGGAGCCCTGGCACGGGGGCCCCGGTTTCTCGCCCAGTTCGATTGGGGCTGCATGGCCGGCGATCACACCGCCTGGGCCACCGTAGAGGCGAAGAGTGAGGCCGAGGCCCGAGAGATGGTGCCACCCATCGTGCGCGGTAAGGCGCGAATCGTCCCGGTGAGCAAGTTCACTCCCGAGCAGATCCAGTCGTTCCACAAGAGCTAGTCGGCGCCCTCGTCGGTCGCGTTCAAGGGCAATGCGAATGTCGGGTGGTGGAGGGCAGGTCCTCCACCACCCGCAGCGTAAGAGCGTGACCGAGAAGCGCCACCCGCGAGCCGGAAGGAGGGAGCTATGCCCTGGCACATCACCGGAACCCTGTACAACCCCTGTAGCTGCAAGGTCGGTTGCCCCTGCGCCCTGGGGGAGATGGAGGCCGACAGGGATGGTGCTCAGCCGTCCTCGTCTTCGATGTCCGCAGCGGCAACGTCGACGGCACTGACGTCAGCGGCGCCAAGGTAGCATGGCCGACTGGCCCAGTGGATTCCTGGGCGGCAGAGGCACCGGCCGCGTGTACTTCGATTCCGCTCTCTCGCCGCAGCAGCGGGCTGCCCAGGAGCCGGTCGTGACGGGCCAGCGGGGCGGCACCCCCGAGATTATCGGGGCGCTCGTCCCAAAGGTGCTGCCCAGCAGGCACGCGCCGATCAAGCTTCAGACCGGCCCGGAAGAGACCCGCATAACCGTGGGCGACTTCGGCCAGGCGGTTGTCAAACCCCTGCGCGCGCCCAGCGGCGAGATCACCAGGCTGCTGAACGGCGCCGCCACCTTCCGCGAGGACATCATATTGGCGAAGGGTATCGGCACCTATTGGCAGGACCCGGACCTGCGGCGGTGGGAGAGCGCCGGCCACGGCGAGCAGAGCGAGTTCGACTGGAGCGGATAATCCAGAGACGACGGGCGGCGCGTCCCGTTGGACGCGCCGCCTGGTTTGTGCAAACAGGGTGGAGGTGTCCCATGGTTTCTGCTCAGACCCGGTGGCAGTTGACCGGAGACTACTTCGAGAACTGCAACTGCGACGTTGTGTGCCCCTGTCTCTTCTCGCCGGGCCCGCAGCTCAGCGCGAAACCGACCGCCGGAGCCTGCGAGGTGGCTTTCGGCTTCCACCTTGACCGGGCGAGCTACGGCGACACGAGGCTCGACGGCCTGAATGTCGCCATGATCGCCCGCACACCCGGGCCGATGGGCGAGGGGAACTGGTCCGTCGCGCTCTACCTGGATGAGCGGGCCGACGAGCGGCAACGCGAGGCGCTCCAGGCGATCTTCACCGGCGCGGCCGGCGGCCCCATAGCCAACCTGGCACCCCTCATCTCCACCGTGCTCGGCGTCAAGACAGCTGCGATCGCCTGGCGTAAAGAGGGCAAGCAGCGCTCGGTGGAGATTCCCGGCGTGATGCGTGTTGGCGTCCATGCCGCCCCAGGCCTGAACCCCGCCGAAGAGATCTGGGCGTCAAACGCGCACCCCTTTGCTGGCCAGGTGGCGATGGCGGTCGGCGACGACGGCAGCACGTGGGCGGACTACGGCATGCGCTGGGACAACTCTGGCAAGAACGGCCACTACGCAGCGATCAACTGGTCCAACGGCTAGACACAGTCGAACCCAAAGCAACCAAGGCGTGACGCCCCGGAGCTGGAGGAGGAATGGCGACAGCAGTATCCTACCCGATGCCCCGCGAACGAAACCTCATCCTTGCCTCGTTGCTGGTTCTCGCCACCGCCGCCTGGGCGCTCCTCGTGTGGCAGTCCGTCACAGCGGACAGCAGTGCCATGGGCCTGACGATGGGAATGGGCGCTCCCCTCTTCATCGCCATCTGGGTGGCGATGATGGCGGCGATGATGTTCCCCACCGCAGCGCCGATGATCCTGACCTTCGCCGGCGTTCATGCTGGCAAGCGAGAGCGCGGCGGCCCCTTCGTCCCGACCTGGGTGTTCGTCAGCGCCTACATGACCGTCTGGGCGCTGTTCGGCGTGGTGGCCTACACCGTTGCCGTCGGCGCCGACAGCGTGGCGGAGCACTCGATGTGGCTCATGGACAACGCGGCCCGCTTCGGGGGCGGCGCCCTCGCCCTGGCCGGCCTCTACCAGCTCTCGCCCCTGAAGCGCTCCTGTCTCTCCAAGTGCCGCACTCCCTTGGGCTTCCTCCTGGGCTCCTGGCGCGACGGCTACGGCGGCTCCTTCCGCATGGGGTTCGAGCACGGCGCCTACTGCCTGGGCTGCTGCTGGCTCCTGTTCGTGATCCTCTTCCCCCTGGGCGTGATGAATGTGGCGGCCATGGCGGTCATCACCCTGCTCATCTTCGCCGAGAAGTCGTCACCTATTGGGCGCCAGGCCGGCCAGATGGCGGCCGTGGCGCTCATCGCCTATGGGGCGCTGGTCATTTTCGTGCCGGGCGCTCTGCCCACGATGATGTGATAGCGGGATAGCGACGCCGCCGGGGTGGGGCTGCTTGCAGCCTCGACAGGCAGAACCCCCGCCGTCTGGCGCAGGGGTCTTCCCTACATCTGCTCCGGCGCCGCCACGCCCATTAGGCCCAGGGTGCGAGCCAGGGCGGTCTTGGAGGCCGCCACCAGCTTCAGGCGCGCCTTGGTCAGCGCCTCGTCATCGGAGACCACGCGGCACTTCTCGTAGAAGTCGTGAAAGACGGTGGCCAGCTCCACGGCGTAGTGGGGCAGGTGGTGGGGCTCCAGCGCGCGGGCCACGCTCTCCACCAGCTCCGGTAGGAGCAGCATCTTGCGGACGAGGGCCATCTCGGCCGGGTGAGCCAAGACCGACACGTCGCCGTCGGCGTAGTCCACGCCCCGCTCGGCGGCGAACGCGAGGATGCCGGCGATGCGGGCATGGGCGTACTGGACGTAGTAGACCGGGTTCTCGGCGCTCTGGCGTTTGGCCAGGTCCAGGTCGAAGTCCATGTGGGAGTCAGCGGCGCGGGCCAGGAAGAAGAAGCGGCAGGCGTCGGGCCCCACTTCCTCCACCACCTCGCGCAGGGTAATGATCTCCCCCGTCCGCTTTGACAGCCGCACGATGTCCCCGCCGCGCGTGAGGGTCACCAACTGGTGGATGATGATGTCCAGTGCCTCGGGATCGACACCCAGGGCGGTCGCTCCGCTGCGGATGGCGGCTACGTGCCCCTGGTGGTCGGCCCCCCAGACCTCCACCACCCGCTGGAAGCTGCGCACGAAGAACTTGTCGTAGTGATAGGCCAGGTCCGAGGCCAGGTAGGTGGGCTTTCCGTTGCTACGGATAAGGACGTGATCCTTCTCCTCGCCTAGCTGGCTGGCGGCCAGCCAAACGGCGCCCTCCTTCTCCACCAGATAGCCCTTGTCCCGCAGGATCCCCATCACCTTGTCGAAGGTGCCGGCCGAATAGAGGCTCTTCTCGCTGAACCAGATGTCGTAGTGCACGTTCATGGCGGCCAGGTCGTTGCGGATGACCGACAGCATCTTCTGGACACCCAGGTCGTGCAGCTCGGGCGGCCAGCCTGCCTCCGGCGGGCCCAGGAGGGCCTCGCCGTGCTCGGTGCGCAGCTGCTCCGCCAGGTCGATCATGTAGTGGCCGGGGTAGCCCCCCTCGGGGATCTCCACCTCTCGCCCGAAGAGCTGCTGGTAGCGAGCGTAGAGGGTGGCGGCGAAGGTCTCCGTCTGGGTGCCGGCGTCGTTAATAAGGTACTCCCGCTCCGCCTCATAGCCGGCGGCGGCCAGTACGCTGGCCAGCGTATCGCCGATGGCCAGACCGCGGCCGGCGCCCACGTGCAAGGGCCCCACGGGGTTGGCGCTGACGAACTCCACCTGCACCCGTCTCCCCTGCCCCAGCGGCATATCACCGAAACGGGGGCCCTGAGCCAGGATGTCGTCCACCTGGCGAGCGAGCCAGCCATCGCTCAGACGGAAGTTGATGAAGCCCGGCGCCGCCACCGAGACGTCGGCCAGGGTCCTGCCGGCGCTGACGTGCTTGGCGATGGCTTCGGCGATGGCCAGGGGGCTGCTGCGGGCGGCGCGGGCCAGCTTCAGGGGCAGGCTGACGGCGTAGTCACCGTGCTCCTCATGGGCCGGGTGCTCGACGGTCACGTCGGGCAGAGCGATGGCCGGCAGGTCGCCGGCCTCCTGCGCCCTGACCGCCGCCTCGGTCACCAGACGGGCGATCTCGTCCTTGATCAGCATGACGGAAGTATACTACCGCAACCCCGCAGTCCGAACAAAACAGTCAGAGAACGGGCAGGGCTGAAGCCCTGCAGCTACGACTACGGCCGATAATCCCTCCCGGGTCTAGCTGCAGACCTTCAGGTCTGCCACCCCTAGCTCGCCTCGGCGGTGAGCCGGCCCCACAAGCGCGACACCTGACCGGCCAGCGCCCGGTGCTCGGCGCGGGCCAGCGCCGGGTCGGCCTCCAGCAGGCGGGCGGCCTCGGCCCGCGCTTGCTCCAGCAGGTCCACGTCCGACAGGCGAGCGACCTTCAGGTCAGGCAGGCCCGTCTGGCGCGTGCCGAAGTACTCGCCCGGGCCGCGCAGGCGCAGATCCTCCTCGGCCAGGCGGAAGCCGTCGTAGATGCTCTCCAACAGGCTCAGGCGCTCCTGCGCTTCCTCCGATGGGTTCTCCGAGAGGAGGATGCAGTAGCTCTGGTGCTCGCCGCGGCCGACGCGCCCCCGGAACTGATGGAGCTGCGCCAGCCCGAAGCGATCGGCTCCCTCCACCAGCATCACGGTGGCGTTGGCCACGTCGATGCCCACCTCCACCACAGCGGTGGAGACCAGGATGTCGAGGCTGCCGTCGCGGAAGGCCCGCATCTGAGCCTCGCGCTCGGGCGCCGGCAGGCGGCCGTGCACCAGGCCCAACCGCAGGTCCGGGAAGACCTCGCGCGCCAGATGCTCGTACTCCTGGACCGCCGCCTTGGCCGCGATGGCCTCCGATTCCTCCACCAGCGGGCAGATGATGTAGGCCTGCCGTCCCTGTTGTACCTGCTCTCGCAGAAAGGCGTACGTCTCTTCCCGCTCGTGCGGGAGGGCGCGGATGGTCTTGACCCGCTTGCGGCCCACCGGCATCTCATCGATGACCGAGATGTCCAGGTCGCCGTACACGGTCAGGGCCAGGGTGCGCGGGATGGGCGTGGCGGTCATCACCAGCACGTGGGGCCAGCCGCCCTTGGCCCGCAGCGCCGCCCGCTGCATGACCCCGAAACGGTGCTGCTCGTCCACCACCACCAGGCGCAAGCGCGGAAAACTCACCTCTTCCTGAACAAGGGCGTGGGTGCCAATGGCGATGTCCACCTCGCCGCGGCCGATGGCCTCTTGAGCCACTGTCTTGTCCTTGGCCGCCAGGCTGCCGGTGAGCAAGGCGACCCGCAGTGGCTTGTCCAGGTAGGAAGGCTGGAAGACGCCGCTCCACAGCGGTTCGCCGCCGCCGCTGAAGAGCGCCGACAGCGTGCGGTAGTGCTGTTCCGCCAGGACCTCCGTGGGAGCCATGATGGCGCCCTGGCAGCCGCTGGCCGCGGCGGCCAGCAGGGCGGCCGTGGCCACTACCGTCTTGCCGCTGCCCACCTCGCCCTGGAGGAGGCGGCTCATCGGCACCGTCCGGGCGATGTCGGCGGCGATCTCGGCCATGGCCCGCCGCTGGGCAGCGGTCAGGGGGAACGGCAACGATGCCACAAAGCCTTCCAGCGCCGTCGTCGACAGCGCCAGCGGATTGGCTCGACCGCTGGCCTGCCAGGCCTGTCGCCGTCTCAAGACCCCAAGCTGAATGATGAGCAGCTCCCGCAGGGCCAGTGAGCGCCGGGCGCTCTCCGCAGCCTCCAAGCTGTCCGGGTAGTGCATCTGGCGGAGCGCCCGCGGCAGAGGCCACAGACCGAACCGCTCCTGAGTCGAAGGAGGCATCGTCTCCGGCACGCGGTCGGCGAAGGCGTCCAGCGCCTTCTTGGCCAGCCGCCGTACCACCCGCGGCGAGAGGCCCTCGGTGAGAGGATAAACAGGCACCAGACGCGCGGTGTGGATGAGGTCGTCGGAGGTCAGGGGCTCGTACTCCGGGTTCTCCATCTGGCGCTGGCCGCGGAAAACGGTGACCCGCCCGCTAAGGGCCACCCGCATGCCCGCCCGCAACTGGCGGGCGATGTAGCGCTGCCCCCACCAGATGACCCGCAGCGTGCCCGTGTCGTCGCCGACCATGGCCTGGGTGCCCTTGAGCCGGCGGCCCATGGTCGTTTCGGCCGCTGTCCAGACGGTGGCCAGCACCGTCTGCTCCTCATCCACCACGAGCTGCGATATGGGCCGGATGTGCGCGAAGTCGTTGTAGCGATGGGGGAAGTGGTAGAGCAGATCGCCGATGGTGCGCACGCCCAGCCGCTCCAGCCGAGCCGCGGTGGTGCGGCTCACCCCGCTGAGCACTTCGACCGGCGAGTCCAGGGTCATCCCGCCAGCGGGAGGCGGCGGCGCGGCCGGCCGACGGCTGGGCGGCGGCGGAGATGGCGGCCGCGCCTCGCCCGCCGCCACCCGCGTTCTGGTCTGGCGGGGGCCATCGGTCGGAGAGGCCAGCAGACGATCTACCCAGGCACGGCGCTCGGCCGTCGCTAGGCTCGCGTACCCGCCCGAGGGCAGGGCTCGCACCGCCGCCCGTAAGGGCGCGGCGGCCGGCGAACGGTCCTCCTGCAGCAGGCGGCGCAGGAAGCTGTCCAGCCCGCCCATGACCGCGCTGTCGGCGAAGCCCTTGGCCCGTTCTAGTTCCAGGACCCTGCGCAGGCTCCCCACCGGCGCCTCGGCCAACGCCCTAGCGTCCCTCCACGACACCCACGCCCACGACACCGGGACCGCCGTGCGTGCCCAGCACCGGGCCGAATCGCGTTGTGAAAACTTGGGCGTGGGGGAAGGCCATGGCCAGCCTCCCGAGGATGAGATCCGCCTCGTCAGGCGTGGTAGAGTGGCCGACGGCGGCCATCGTCACGTTCTGGTGGCGCACCGCCGCCTGGATGATCCGCTCCACCCCCTGCACCCGCGTGCGCACCCGCTCCACGGGATACAGCTCGCCCTCGCGCACGGAGAGGATCGGTTTGACCCTGAGCATCGTCCCCAGGTAGGCCCGCGCCCGCCCGATGCGCCCGCCGCGGCGCAGGTATTCCAGCGTATCAACCATGAACTGAATAGACAGCCGGCCGGGCACGCTCTCGGCCGCCGCCTTCACTTCCTCCAGACTGGCGCCGGCGCGGTCGGCCGCCGCCGCCTCCATAATGGCGAAGCCTATGCCCACGGATATGCTCTGCGAGTCCACCACGGCGATGCGGCCGGGCTTGTTGATAGAATCGGCGGCGGCCTGGGCTATCCTCACCGTGGCCGACAGCTTGCCCGACAGGTGAATGGAGACAATAGAGTCGGTCTCCTCCAGCAGGCGCTCGTAGACCTCCTGGAAGTCGCCCACGGAAGGTGCCGAGGTGGTGGGCAGTTGGCGGCTCTTGACCAGCATCTCGTAGAACTCTTCGGCGGTGATGTCGATCCCCTCGCGATAGCTCACATCGCCGAAGATGACGTGCAGCGGCACCATTGTCACCCCCAGCTCCTGGGCTGCACGGGGCGTGAAATCGCAGGTGCTGTCTGTGACTATCTTGACCGCCAAGCGCCGAAACCTCGCTGCTGGCTAGTATACCAACGGCGCGCGCCCCGCAAAAGCTAAAGGGAGGCCCGCGAACCGACCTTTGGACACCGTGGCGGAATAGCGGTGAGCGAGACGCCCCTCACTCTGCTGAGACGATGTAGTAGTAGTGAGGTTGGCCTCCCCAGACGACCTCGATGTCGTGCTGGGGATGGAGGCGCCGCAGCTCGCGGGCCAGGGCGTGAGCGTCAGATTCGCTGGTGTCCTCACCGTAGTAAAGGGTGATGAGGCTCAGCTCAGCCAGGGGCAGATAGCTCAGAGCCGCCTTCACCGCCTCCGCCGGCGTCTTCTGAGCCACCTTGAGCTCGCCGTCCACGATCGCGATAGCTTGCCCTTCGCGGACATGCAGCCCGCCGACGCGGGTGCTACGAATGGCCCGCGTTACCTCCACCGTGTGGACGGAAGTGCACGCCTCCTCCATAGCCTCCACGTTGGCGTCCAGGTCCAGGTCGGGGCTGAAGGCCAGGAGCGAGGCCACCCCCTGCGGGAGGGTGGTGGTCTTGACCACGCGCACCTCCTTCTGGGAGAGAGGGACGGCCAGCTGGGCGGCCAGGACGATGTTCTTGTCGTTCGGGATCAGGATCGCTTTGTCGGAAGGACACTGGTCGATGGCGTCCAGCAGCTCGCGGGTGCTGGGGTTCATCGTCGGGCCGCCGCGCACCACGGCGGTGGCACCCACGCTGCGGAAGATCTGCTCCATGCCCTCGCCGGCCACCACCGCCACCGTGGCGATCTCCGCCGGTTCCGCCGCCTCCGTTTGTCGCTGGTGCATGGCCAGGAACTGCTCGGCCTGGGCCTCGATGTTGTCCACCTTCACCCGGTTCAGGCGGCCCAGGGCCGTGCAGAAGCTGAGGGCCGCGCCCGGGTCGTCTGTGTGCAGGTGGACACGCACCAGGCTGTCATCGCCCACCACCAGCACCGAGTCGCCCAGGGCCAGCATCCGCTCCCGCACGCTGTCGACGGGCATACCCTGACCCGCAACCAGGAACTCGGTGCAATAGCCGTACACGGCCTCACCCTGGGCGTGGACTTGCGCGTGCACCTGGGAGGTAACGGCCAGCCAGTCGTGCTCCAGCTCCTCGCGGCCTACCGGCGCGCCGACCGGCGCTTCCTCCTCCTCCCGGCGCAGGTAGCGCAGCGTGCCCTCCAGCATCACGAAGAAGCCCTGGCCGCCAGCGTCCACCACACCGGCTTCGGCCAGCACTGGCAGGAGGGTGGGCGTCCTGGCCACTGACTCGCGGGCGGCCTCGGCGGCGGAGGTCAGCACCGCCAGGATGTCTCGCCCGTCGCGGTGAGCCTCCATCTCGGCAGCGGCGGCCGCTTCGCGCGCCACCGTCAGGATCGTCCCCTCGCGTGGCTGGCTAACGGCGGTGTAGGCGCCGGCCGCTCCCTCGCGCAGCCCCGCGGCCAGGCCCGCTGCATCCAGCCGGGGCTGCTCGCGGGCGGCGAGGGCCAGGCCGCGGATGATCTGGGACAGAATGACGCCGGAATTGCCGCGGGCCCCTAGCAGCGCCCCCCTCGACATCGCCTCCAGCATCGCCTCCGCCCGGTCGCTGTCGACGCGATAGGCTTCCTCCAGCGTGGAGCGCAGGGTGAGGTACATGTTGGTGCCGGTGTCGCCGTCGGGCACCGGGAAGACGTTGATGGCGTTTAGGGACTCGACGTGGCGCTCCAGCCAGGCGGTAGCCGTGGCGAACATCGCCCGCAAATCGCTGCCCGAGAGGGAAGTGACCGCCGCTGGGTCAGTCATAAGGCGGCTTCTAGATAGAGATGGCCTCTTCTCGACAGCACGAGCGGAACGCGTGCGATGGGCCGTTTCAACTCACCTTGCTCTTGGGGTACGGGGGATGGTATCATGCCTGCGGCTGAATTCTACCCCCAGCCACAATCAGACGCAAGCGAGGCGGGAGCGGTCACGTGGCCAGATGCGCTATCTGCGGCAAGGGAACTACATACGGGCGGAACATCCGCCACCAGCACGCGGGGCGATGGGAGCGCCGGGCGCCTCGCACCAATCGCGTCTTTCGGGCCAACGTCCACAAGCAGGTCGTGACCATCGGCGGGCAGCCGGTGCGTGTCGCCATCTGCACCCGCTGCCTGCGCACGCAGCTCAAGACCGCGGGCTAGCGCCCGACCCGACAGCCCTCAGGCCCCCTCCCGCACCCTGGCCAGCGCCTCCTTCAATCGCGCCATGTTCTCCGTCACCGAGGCCCGCTCGTTGAACACGGCCGAGGCGGCCACCAGCACGCAGGCGCCGGCCCTCACCGCCGCCGGCGCCGTCTCCGGCCCGACGCCGCCGTCCACCTCGATCTCCGCGCCCAGGCCGGCACCGTCGATCAGGCGGCGCAGGCGCTCCACCTTGGGCAGCACCTCGGGGATGAAGCGCTGGCCGGACCAGCCCGGGTTCACCGCCATCACCATCACCTGATCGAGCTGCGCCAGGATCTCCTCCACCGCCGCCACGGGCGTGGCCGGGTTCAGGCAGGCCCCCGCCCGCTTGCCGCGGGCGTGCACCTCCTGCACCACCCGATGCAGGTGGCGGCAGGCCTCGACGTGGACGTTGATGATGTCGCCGCCGACATCCATGAACGCGCCGATGTGGCGCTCCGGCTCTTCGATCATGAGGTGGACGTCCAGGGTGAGGTCGGTCATCTGGCGGACGGCCGCCACCAGGGGCGTGCCGAAAGAGATGACGGGCACGAACCGCCCGTCCATCACGTCGAGGTGGATGTAGTCCGCACCGGCGGCCGCCGCCTCCCGCACCAACTCCCCCAGGCGAGAGAAGTCGGCCGAGAGGATGGACGGCGCCAGCTTCACTCCGTTGATCACAATCCTTGGCCCTCCAGACGCCGCCCCGCTCGTTTGAGCGCCGCCGCGACCTGGCGCGACGACGTACCGCCGGGCGCGTCCCGCGCCCCGATGGCGGCGCGCACGTCCAACCGCCCGAACGCATCCTCCTCGAACAGCGGCGAGAAGCTCCGGTACTCCTCCAGCGATAGGTCACCCAGGGCCTTGCCCTGCTCCTCAGCGTAGCGCACCAGCCGCCCCACGGCCTCGTGGGCCTGGCGGAAGGGGAGGCCGCGCTGGGCCAGGTAGTCGGCCAGGTCGGTGGCCAGCGTGTGGCTCTCGGCGGCCGCTGCCGCCATGCGCTCGACGTTGACGCGCAGGCCGGGGAGCATGGCGGCCAGCACGTCCAGCGTCGCCAGGAGCGTGTCGACGCGTGTCGAACAGGCCGGCCTTGTCCTCCTGGAGGTCGAGGCCGTAGGAGAGCGGCAGCCCCTTGAGCAGCGTGAGGATGCCCATCAGGTTGCCGTAGACGCGACCTGTCTTGGCGCGCGCCAGCTCGGCCACGTCCGGGTTGCGCTTCTGGGGCATGATGCTGGAGCCGCCGGCGAAGGCCTCGTCCAGCTGGACGAAGGCGAACTCGGCCGTCGACCACAGGACCAGCTCCTCGCACAGCCGCGACAGGTGCATCATGGCCGCGGCCGCCGCCGCCTGAAACTCGACCACGCAGTCGCGGTCGGAGACGGCGTCGATGCTGTTCTCGGCTGACGCGGGCGAAGCCCAGCTCGCGGGCGACGGACTCGCGGTCGATGGGGTAGGGGACGCCGGCCAGGGCGCCGGCGCCCAGCGGCAGCTCATCGGCGCGCGAGCGGCAGTCGCGGAAGCGGCCGGCGTCGCGGTCCAGCATCTCGAAGTAGGCCAGCAGGTGGTGCGCGAAGAGCACCGGCTGCGCCCGCTGGAGGTGGGTGTAGCCGGGCATGATCACCTCGCGGTTGGCCTCCGCCAGCTCCAGGAGGGCGGTCTGGAGGCGGCGCAGGGCGGCCAGCACGTCGCCGATGGCCTCCTTCAGGTAGAGGCGCAGGTCGGTGGCGACCTGGTCGTTGCGCGAGCGAGCGGTGTGCAGCCGGTCGGCCGCCTCGCCGATCTTCTCCCGCAGAGCAGCCTCGATGTTCATGTGCACGTCCTCGAGCTCGCGCCGGAAGACGAAGCGCCCCGCCTCGATCTCCTGCCGGATCTCCTCCAGCCCGCGCACGATGGCCTCGGCGTCGGCGGCGGGGATGATCCCCTGGCGGGCCAGCATGCGGGCGTGGGCGATGGAGCCGGCGATGTCCTGCTTGTACAGCCGCCGGTCGACGTCGATGCTGGCGGTGAAGGCCTCCGCCCGCGGGTCGGCGGCCTTGGCGAAGCGAGCGCCCCAGACCTTGCCTGACTTACGCTCAGCCATGGTTCAGGATGGGGAGCCGGGTCAGCTCCCAGAGGCTATCGATCGCATAGTCGGGGGCGATCTCGCCCACCACGTCCAGCTTGTCGGCGCCCACCTCCGTCGGTTCGTCCAGGGGCGGGCGCTTCCACACCGCCACCATGCCCAGCGCCTTGGCGCCGGCCACGTCCCCGCGCAGCGAGTCGCCGACCATCATCGACTCTTCCGGCGCCACGCCCAGCGACTCCAGGGCGCGCTGGAAGATCGCGGGGTGCGGCTTCAGGTAGCCCACCTCCGAGGAGATGGCGACCACGCCGAAGAAACCGCCCAGGCCGTACCCCTCGAGTTCGGCCATGAAGCGCGGCCCGCCGAAGGCGCGGTCGGTGACGGCGCCCAGCTTGAAGCCGTGCTCGCGGAGCCAGCGCAGCGTCTCCAGGGCGTCGGGGAAGAGGGTGCGGCCGAAGAACTGGCCGCCCAGGTTCCAGGCGTCCCACAGCTCGAGCGTCTGCTCCGGCGTCAGGCGCAGGCCGAGGCTGCCGGCCACCTCGGCGCACAGGTCGGGGTAGTCGGGACTCACGTAGTCGGCGCGATAGGCCTCTTCCGTTACGCGCTCCACCGCCAGGCGGATGTCGCGGCCCAGGAACATGAGCGCGCCCTCCGGCTCGATGCCCCAGTTGCGGAGCACGGCGTTGATACGGCGCACCGTCTCCTCCCGCACGACGATGTGCGGCGGCATGTTGGGGAAATGCCACAGCGTATCGCCCAGGTCGAAGAGAACGGCCGAGAGTCTCCTTCGCGTCACGACCGGCAAAACTCCCTGGTCTTCCCGAGACCGTATCTGTCCACCAGCACGAGGTCAATTTCCCGCTGGTGGAGCTCAAATGCAACGCAGCGAAATAGGCTTTCGACGTCGCCCGGGAATTCGTCCTCGATCAGCACCACCGGGATGTCCAGGGTGTAGTTTAGGAACAGAATCCTCCTGTACTGCGAAGCAACATAGGCGTTGAACTGCACCGTCGCTCGCGCCGCCGCGTCTCGCAGCTTTCTGAGAAGCGGATTCTCAGCTGGGTCTGGTGACACCAGACGGCAGTCGACCGTCCGCACCTCCCCTTGGTGGTGGGCGAAGTAGTTCTTCTGCTCATCGGAGTTGTGGAGATTCTTGCACTCCATGACCACAGGCTTCCGGCCGGCCCCCCCAAATCCTTCCACGTCGGGCCCAGGCTCTGGCCCTTCCGGAAGGAACCTTAGCGGCCCGTACCCCGCCCGGCGCAGGTAATCGTAGCCCAGCATCTCTGCAAAGGTGTCGAGGAGTTGGGTGTCGTAATGCTCCCGGTGAGCGACAGCGCGGGCGGGCAGGCACCGGCCGAACTTGCCTCTAAGCACGGCCGCGTTGTCCCCGTCCTCTCGGACCACAGCAGCGATGCGATCTAGAACCAAGAGCCACTCCGCCATGGTGGTAGGTGCACCCGCTGCCAGCCGCTTCGCCGCCCTCCATACCCAGAACTTCGCCCCCTCGCCTTCACCAAGCGCCCCAATCCGACCAGCGTAGCCTTCCAGCAGGTCAGCCAGGTTGGGAGAGCGGTTTCCAAGCACCGAAAGGAAGTCCGCCATCGGCCTACCGCTCGCCCTCCTCCAGCGTCTGGGCCCGCGCCTGCACCCGCACCGGCAGACCCCACACGTGGATGAAGCCCGGCGCTGCGCTCTGGTCGTACACGTCGCCCTTATCATACGTGGCCAGGGAAAAGTCGTACAAGCTCTTGGGCGACTTGCGACCCACCACCACCGCCGACCCCTTGTGCAGCCGCACCCGCACGCTCCCCGTCACGTGGCGCTGAGTGCTGCGAACGTAGGCCGCCAGGTCCTCGCGATGGGCAGTGAACCAGAGGCCGTTGTAGATCAGGTCGGCGTACTCCTGCGCGATTCGCTCCTTCAGCCGCACCTGCTCCTTGGCCAGGCACATCTGCTCCAGCGCCCGGTGCGCCTGCAGCAGCGTCACCGCCGCCGGCGCCTCGTACACCTCTCGCGACTTGATGCCCACCAGGCGGTTCTCCAGGTGGTCGACGCGGCCCACCCCGTGCTCCCCGGCCATCTCCGCCAGCCGCCCGATGAGCGAGACGCCGTCCAGCTCGCGACCGTCCAGGCTCACCGGAATCCCCTCTCGGAACCCGATCTCCACGTAGGCCGGCTTGTCGGGCGCCGCCGCCGCCGACTTCGTCCACAGGAAAACGTCCTGCGGGGGCTCCGTCCAGGGGTCCTCCAGGACGCCGCACTCGATGCTGCGCCCCCACAGGTTCTCGTCGGTGGAGTAGGGGCTCGCCTTGGTGACCGGCACCGGGATCTCATGCTTCTGAGCGTAGGTTATCTCGTCCTCGCGGGTCTTCATCTCCCACTCGCGCACCGGCGCCACGATGCGCAGGTCGGGCGCCAGGGCCGCCACGCTCACGTCGAAGCGCACCTGGTCGTTCCCCTTGCCCGTCGAGCCGTGAGCGACGGCCGTCGCTCCCTCCTGGCGCGCCACCTCCACCAGCTTGAGGGCGATGAGCGGCCGGCCGAGGGCGGTGGCCAGCGGATACTGCCCCTCGTAGATGGCGCCGGCCGTCAGGGCCGGGAAGATGAAGTCGCGCACGAAGACCTCCTGCGCCTCCGCCCAGCGGAAGGCGACAGCCCCCGCCGCCAGGGCGCGGCTGTGCAGCGTCTCGCGGTCCTTCTGCATGCCTACGTCCACGGTGAGAGCGACCACGTCGTAGCCGCGCTCCTCCTTCAGCCAGCGGACGGCCACAGACGTGTCTAGGCCACCGGAATAGGCAAGGATCAGCTTCTCAGGCATGTCTCTCCTCTCTCGAACTCCTCCCCAAGCTCAGGGCGACGCTGAGGCCCCGGTCGATAGCACGCATGTCGGATTCTGGCATTGTGCCCAGGCGACGCAGGATCAGACCGCCGTCCAGCGTGGCGAGCTTGGCCCGCGCCAGCGACGGCGTCACCAGACCCGCCCGCTCCCAGGCCACGATGCGGTGGTCGCCCGGTCTCGGCCTGACCGCGAGCTTGCTCGTAATCTGGGCGATGAGCACGTCATCGGTGGCCTCATGGTAGGCATTGCTGCTCACCACCACCGCCGGCCGCTTCTTGGTGACCAGACGCTCCGAAAAAGGGAACGGCACCAGGACCACGTCGCCCCGCTCATAGCCGGTCATAGACCGAGTCCTCCGGGCTGTCCCACTCCTCCGCGAAGGAGGCCTCCGAAACCTTCGACAGCGCCGCCGTCTCTTCTAGACGCTCCGGCACCTCCTCCCCCAGGCCCAGCTCCCGCACCGCCCGCGGCGTAACCGAGTAGCGGACGCTGCCTCCGGGCAGAGGAAGCACCGACAGGTAACCCTTCTTGACCTGCTGGCCCACCCACTGGTACTGGGTGCCCGCCTCCCTTAGCGTTAAGAAGAGCCGCTCTCTGGGCATGCTATTGCCCGCCCAGTAGATCTGCTCCAGGACGGCCTTTCGCCGTTCGTAGGGATCCGGCTGCTCCCCCGACGAGCCCAGGAGGGCCTCCAGTCGGTCCAGGACCTCCCTGATTGCCCGCAGGCCGTCGCGCAGCTCTCCTAGATTGATCTGTTCGGGCATTGGTGACCTCCTGTTGTTCAGTTGGTTTCCATTAGGTCACCAGCATCCTACCACGTATCTCCCCGTCTGTCAAGCCTTCTTCTCCCCCAGTTTGCCCAGCACGCCATCGATGATCGCCACCGCCTGGTCGAGCTCGTCCTCGCTCACCACCAGCGGCGGCATCAGGCGCAGGGCTGTGGGCTTCACGTTGTTCAGGATCAGTCCCCTCTCCAGGCAGGCGCGGGTCGCCGTCTCCGCCAGCTCGCTGTCCAGCTCGATCGCCCAGAGCAGCCCGCGGCCGCGCACCTCCGTCACCAGCGGGTGGCGGTCGGCCAGGCTGCGCAGGCGGCGCTCCAGGTGCTGACCCCTGGCCGCCACCTGGGCCGGAATGTCGTTCTCGACGACGTACTTCAGCACCGAGTACCCCACGTGGGTGGCCAGCGGGTTGCCCCCAAAGGTCGAGCCGTGGTCGCCGGGCGAGAAGACGGCGCAGTGCTCCTTCGCCAGCAGCGCCCCGATGGGCACGCCGCCGGCCAGACCCTTGGCCAGGGTCATGATGTCCGGCTCCACCCCGTAGAGCTGGTGTCCAAATAGCGCCCCCAGCCGCCCGATCCCCGTCTGCACCTCGTCCAGGATGAGCAGGAGCCCCGCCTCGTCGCACCAGGCGCGCACCTGGCGCAGGTAGTCGTCGTGGGGGACGTTGACGCCGCCCTCGCCCTGGACAGGCTCCAGCATCACGGCGACCGTCTTGGCGTCGGTGGCACGCCGGATCGCCTCCACATCGTCGAAGGGCACGTGCACAAAGCCCTCGGGCAGGGGCACATAGGGCAGCCAGTACTTCTCCGTGCCGCCGGCCGTCAGAGTCGCCAGGGTGCGGCCGTGGAAGGAGTTGCGGGCGCAGATGATCTGGTAAGCGCCGTCCTTCTTCTCCTTCCCCCATTTACGAGCCAGCTTGATGGCCCCTTCGACGACCTCGGCGCCGCTGTTGGCGAAGAAGGCGCGGTCCAGGCAGCTATTCTCCACGAGGAGCTGGGCCAGGCGCAGCTGGGGCACACTGTAGACCAGGCTCGACACGTGGATGAGCGTCGAAGCCTGCTCCGCCAGAGCCGATATCACCACCGGGTGGCAGTGGCCCAGGCTTACGCTCGCGATGCCCGCCACGAAGTCCAGGTACTCTTTCCCTTGATCGTCCCAAACGCGAACCCCCTGCCCCCGCACCAGCGTTACCGGCAGGCGCTTGAACGTCGAGAAGAAGTAGCGGTTCTCCAGGTCTTGCCAGTCCGTCATTGCGCCTCCTGCTCCGGGCCGATAGTCGTGCCCGCCAGCTCGCCCCGTTCCACCGCCGCCAGCAGGGCGTGAGGCAGCCGGCCGTCGATGATGGCCGTGCGCGTCGCCCCCGTCGCGGCCCGCAGGCAGGCCTCGACCTTTGGGATCATGCCGCCGGAGACGACGCCTTCCTCCACCAGCGCCGCCGCCTCCCGCCCCGGCAGGCGCGCCAGGGAGCGACCATCACGGCCGGCGATGCCGGGAACGTCCGTCAGGAAGACCAGCCAGCGAGCGCCCAGGGCCAGGGCCATCTCGCCGGCGACGGTGTCGGCGTTGATGTTCATGATCTGGTTGCGCGGACCGTCGTCCGCCCAGAGGAGACCCAGAGGCGCCACCACCGGCAGATAGCCGCCGTCCAGCAGCCGCGTCAGCATCTCGCCATCGACCCGCTCGATCTGCCCCACGTAGCCCAGCTCCGGGTCCAGCGGGCTCACGCGGATCAGGGCACCGTCGGCCCCCGACAAGCCGATCGCCTGGCCGCCCAGCGCGTTGATGGCGGCGACCAACTCCTTGTTGATCAGCCCTCCCAGTACCGCCACCACCACCCGCAGCGAGGCGGCGTCGGTGACGCGCAGGCCGCGCACGAAGCGGGTCGGCGTATCGTGGAGCTTCAGCCACTCGCTAATGGCAGCGCCGCCGCCATGCACCACCACCGTCCGCCAGCCCTGCCCCTGGAGGGCCACCAAATCCTTGAGAGTCGTGTCGTGGCTGCCGAGCGTGCTGCCGCCGATCTTGACCACCAGAATGCGCGATTCGCTCATGTCAGGTCGTGTAGGCGCTGTTCAGGCGCACGTATTCTTCCGTGATGTCGCTGCCCCAGGCGGTCGCCGTCGCCTCGCCCAGGCCCAGGTCCACGCGAATATGCACCTCCCGCGCGGCCAGGCAGGCGCGTGCCAGCAGCTCGTCGAAGGGCAGGGGCGACCCCTGTCGGTAAAAGCAGACCCCGTCCTTCCCCGGCGCCGACAGCAAGATCACGGTCTTCTCCTCGATCATCTGGGCGTCGCTGTTGCCCACCGCCGCCAGGATCCGCCCCCAGTTGGGGTCGCAGCCGTAGACCGCCGTCTTCACCGCCAGCGAGCGCACCACCTCCCGCGCCGCCCGGCGGGCGTCCTCCGACGAGGCGGCGCCCTCCACCACACACTCGATGACTTTGGTCGCTCCCTCGGCGTCGGCGACGATGGCCTTGGCCAGGCGGACGCAGCAGTCGGTCAGGGCGGAGCGGAAGGCGCCGGCGGCCGCGTGCCTTTCGTCGATGGGCTGGCCGCCAGCCAGGCCGTTCGCCAGGACGATGACGGTATCGTTGGTGCTGGTGTCGCTGTCCACGTCGATCATGTTGAAGGAGGCGTCCACCGCCTCCCGCAGGCAGGCCGCCAGGTAGGGCTGGGCCACCGGCGCGTCGGTGGCGATGAAGCAGAGCATGGTGGCCATGTTGGGGTGGATCATCCCCGCGCCCTTAGCGACGGCCCACAGCGTGTAGCCCTCGCCCTCCCGACCGCAGCGACCGCCCGTGCACTTAGGCCGCGTGTCGGTGGTCATGACGGCGCGGGCGAAGTCGGTGCTGCCGCCGGCCGATAGCTCGATACGCGGCACCGCCTGGCGCACCCGCTCCATCGGCAGGAAAGTGCCGATGACGCCAGTGCTGGCCACCAGCACGTCCTGCCGCCGAATGCCCAGCTTCGCCGCCACCAGCCCGGCCATCTCACCGGCGTCGGCCAGGCCCTGCTCGCCGGTGGCGGCGTTGGCGCAGCCGCTGTTGGCGACGATGGCCTGGGCGCGACCGTCGGCCAGGTGTTCCTGACACAGAAGGAGGGGCGCCGCCTTCACCCGGTTGCTGGTATAGACGGCCGCGGCCGTGCACGGCGCCTCGGAGGCGAGAATGCCCACGTCCAGCTTGTCCGCGTCGGGCCGGATGCCCGCCCGAACGGCCCCCGCCAGGAAGCCCCGCGGCAGGGAGACGCTGTCTTCGGGTGGTAATTCGCGCTCGCTGCTCATGATGGCCACGCGCTCTACGGGTAGACGGCCGGCTGGTCGAGGCCAGTCGCCTCGGGCAGGCCCAGCATCAGGTTCATATTCTGGATGGCCTGGCCCGCCGCGCCCTTCACCAGGTTGTCGATGCAGCTCACCACCACCAACCGGCCCGCCCGCACGTCCACCGTTGGATATACCAGGCAGAGGTTGTTGCCCCAAGTGTGCTTGGTCTGCGGCGGCTCTGGCACCAGCCGCACGAAGGGCTCGTCCCGGTAGGCCTCTTCGTACAGCTCGCGCACCGCCGCCTTCGCCCCCTCGCCCGCAGGCAGCCCGCCGTCGGCCAGGGAGGCGTAGCAGGTAGTGAGGATGCCGCGGGTCATGGGCACCAAGTGGGGCTGGAAGGTAACCCGCGGCTGGGGCGAATCCGGCCAGAGGCGCACCAGTTCCTGGACGATCTCCGGCAGGTGGCGATGACCGCCCAGGGCGTAGGCCGACACGCTTTCATTCGCCTCGGCGTAGTGGTAGGCGAGGCCCACCGTGCGGCCAGCGCCGGACACACCCGACTTGGCGTCGATGACCACGTCCGGCTGGATGATACCAGCGCGGGCGGCCGGCGCCAGGGCCAGCAGCGCCCCCGTGGGATAGCAGCCGGGGTTCGCCACCAGACGCGCCTCGCGCACGGCGGCGCGGTGGAGCTCCGGCAGACCGTAGACGGCCTGAGGCAACAGCTCGGGTGCCGGGTGCTCGACGCCGTACCAGCGGGCGTACTCGGCGGCGTCGGCCAGGCGGAAGTCAGCGCTTATGTCGACCACCAGCAGGCCCCGCCGCACAAGCGGCGCCACCGCCTCGGCGCTGGCGGCGTGAGGCAGGGCCGAGAAGGCGAAATCGACGTCGCCCAACTCCTCGACGACCGTCAGGTCCAGCGGCCACAGGTGGGGGAAGACCTGCGCCAGCGCCTTGCCGGCGGCGCTGCGACCGGTGACGCAGACCACTTGCGCCTCGGGGTGAAGATAGAGGAGACGGGCCAGCTCGGCTCCGGCGTAGCCTGTGACGTTTATGATGCCAACCTTAACCATATCTGCCGTTCCTCAGGCCCCTACTATACTCAGGGCCTCTTCGCTGGACAACCCAACCCCCGAACAAACAAAGCGCCCCACCGCGACGTGGTGGGGCTTAGCAAGAGCGTTCTACGGCTCGGCGGGCTATCCGGGCGGTGTCGTGCGGCAAGCACCCCCACGCCACTGGGAGCGACGTCGCTCTCGTCGGAGAGGCGCCTGCTGCTGGACAGCCGTCATCGGAAGCATGGCCTGATTATAGGGAGTGGACCGCCGGGATGTCAACCGTTGCGACGGGGGGCCGCCACGACCTCATCCCGGCACTGCCAACGAGTCTGTAACTGCTGCGTCAAAGCGGCGTCTTAGGTATAGAGCTAGAGGGGGAGGGCTTCCTGCTGGCCTAGCACAGCCGTCTGGCCAGCGGTTCGCTTATGTAGCCCACCAGTGGCTGGGGCAGGGCCGAGCCCACCAGCCGCGCCCTCGTCGGCCAACCTGGATCAAGCCCTGTGGCGAAGGGAGATAGGCACCCCCAATGATTGGCCTCAGATCAGCCCGAAGCCGCGCCATGCTGGCGGGCCTGGTGCTCCTTGCACTTCTCGCCGGCCTGACGATACTGGCGGTTCGGTCCGCCCAAGCCGATCACCATCATCTCAGCGAACTGGAGCGGATTTCCCTTACCGCTACCGCCCTGGAGCAGGCGCGGGCCGAATTTTACCTGGAGACCACCGCCCTCGCTGGCCTAACAGTTTCGCGAGACCCCTACCTTACGACCGCCTACGCGCAGGCCAAGGCAGGACTTGACAACAGCCTGAGCCAGGCTAGAGCCGGGATCCTGGCCACAGGAGAAGCGAGCGACCTGGCCACACTGGATGACGTGATCCAGCGGCGAACACAGTTTGAGCAGACGCTCGACCTGGCATTGCCCCAGATTCAGAAGATGGACCAGACCCAGATAGCCCAGGCGGCGAACACCTACCTGCCGCAAATGTGGGATTTGATCTTACCTGCCTCCACCGAGCTTGACCAGCTAGCTGCGAGCCAGAGCAACGAGCTGGCTGCCCAGAGAGCAGCAGCAGACAGCGCGGCGGAGACCACCCTCTGGCTCCTAATAGGCTTTAGTGCCGCTGCCTTCGCGGTGGGAGCGGTCACGGTGGCCACAGTCTTGCTGTCGGTGGTGCGGCCTCTGGCTCGCCTGCGGGAAAGCGCCCGGGCCATCACCTCGGGAGACCTGCAGGCGAGGGCAAAGGTGTTCGGTCCGGAGGAAGTGGCCTCCCTGGCCCGTGGCTTCAACGAGATGACGGACACCCTATCGGCCAAGACAGAGGAGTACATCGCCACCACCAACCTCACCGGCGACATCGTTGCGAAGCTGGACAAGCATGGCATGTGGGCCTTCCTCAACGACGCGGCTTGCCAATTCTACGGTAAGCCCAGAGAGGAGCTCCTCGGTACCGACTCCCGAGCCTCTGTACACCCGGAGGACCTGGAGCCGACTGCCCAGTTCATCCGCGACGCGAGAGCAGAGAAGGCGCTGACAACGGGGTTCGTGAACCGCCAGGTCACCCCCAGGGGAATCCGGGTGGTCGAATGGAACGGCCATGCCCTCTTCGACGCGGCGGGTAAGTATGCCGGAATCCAGATTACCGGCCGCGACATGACCGAGCGCAAGCAGATACAGCAGGCCCTAGAAGAGAGCGAGAGCCGCTACCGCCTACTTACGGAGAACACGGCAGACGTTGTGTGGACCATGGATCTAGACCTCAAGTATACGTACATAAGCCCCGCCATCACCCGCATGCGAGGCTACACGCCCGAGGAAATGATGAGCCTCTCGGCGGCAGAAACCATGACTTCTGCCTCTTTTGAGCTTGCCAGGAAGAATCTCATAGAAGCGTTGGCTGTTGAACGGACGGGAGACGCTGACCCGAATCGGGAGACGAGGGCGGAGTACGAGATGTACTGCAAGGACGGCTCCGCCATCTGGACCGAGATGAACATGACGTTCATGCGCGACCAAGATGGGCACGCCGTCGGGATCCTGGGCACCACCCGCGACATCAGCAAGCGCAAGAAGGCGGAGCAGGCCCTGGAAGAGAGCGAAACGCGCTATCGCCTACTTGCGGACAACTCGCTGGATATCATCTGGACCATGGATCTGAGCCTCAGGTATACCTACGTGAGCCCGGCGGTGGAGCGCGTGCGCGGCTACACCCCCGAGGAAGTAATCGGCCAGAACGTGGCAGTAACGCTGACCCCCCCTTCGCTTGAGTTTGCCAGAAAGACCCTTGCCGCAGAACTCGCGCGAGAAGAGACCGACGATCCCGAAAGATACCGGCCGCGCTTGCTGGAGCTCGAGATGTACCGCAAGGACGGCTCGACCGTCTGGACCGAGGCCAGCGTAATGTTCCTGCGCGACGCCGATGACCACCCCATCGGGCTCCTGGGCATCACCCGCGACATCAGCGAGCGCAAGAAGGCCGAGCAGGCCCTGGAAGAGACCGAGAGACGCTACCGCCTAATCGCGGACAACTCACTGGATATCATCTGGACCATGGACATGAGCCTCAAGTACACCTACATGAGCCCCGCGGTGAAGCGCATGCGGGGCTACGATCCCGAGGAAGTGGTCGGCCAGACGGTCGCCGAAACCCTGACCTCCGCCTCTCTCCAGCTTGCCAGGGAAACCATGGTGGAAGAGCTAGCCATGGAACAAGACGAAAACAAGGACCTTCACCGGCCGCGCGCTCTCGAGCTCGAGATGTACTGCAAGGACGGCTCCACCATCTGGACCGAGGTCATGACGGTTTTCCTGCGCGACGCAGACACCCGCCCCATCGGGATCTTGGGCATCACCCGCGACATCAGCGAGCGCAAGAAGGCGGACGAAGAGCGCGCCAGACTGTACGCTGAGCTACAAACGAAGGCCATCACCGATGGCCTCACCACCCTCTACAACCGCGACCACTTCTTCCAGCGCCTGGCGGAGGAGATCGAGCGCTCGAAACGGTACGGTCATGGCTTCGCTCTGGTGATGATGGACGTCGACGCCTTCAAGCACTACAACGATTCCCGCGGCCACCAGGCGGGTGACGTTGCTCTGAGCCTCGTCGCGGACTGCATCCGCAGGGCCATACGCCGCTCAGACACCGCCTTCCGCTACGGCGGCGATGAGTTTGTGGCCATACTCCCCCATACCGATCCGTCAAAAGCACAGACCATCGTCAACCGCATCAACAGGCGGATCACGACCAGGCTCCGGGAGATGGACGATCCTGCCGCAGCATGGCTGGGGCTCAGCGCCGGCATAGCCTGTTTCCCAGACGACGCCAGAACCGGGGATGAGCTCGTGAAGCTGGCAGACGAGGCGCTGTATAACGCCAAGCGGCTGGCCTGGGCCCGCGGCGTGACCGTGCAGGGCCGCGCTGTCGAGTCGCCCTCTTGGCCCCTCCACGAAACGCAGTCGGGAATGCTCTCCGTCGCCGCTAGCTCCCTGGCCGCTGCCCTCCAGGACCTCGGCG
This sequence comes from uncultured Chloroflexia bacterium, assembly GCA_963701285.1. Classification (GTDB taxonomy): domain Bacteria; phylum Chloroflexota; class Dehalococcoidia; order SM23-28-2; family SM23-28-2. The sequence goes on from OY969584.1 coordinate 2,539,727, forward strand.
CTTCGGATGTCGTAGCCGAGCCAGACCTGCGCACTATCGCCGCCGTGGGGGCCGCAGCCGAGATCAAGGACCCCTACATCCGCGGGCATCAGGAGCGCATCAGCCGCTGGGCAGCCACCCTCGCCCAGGAAATGGGACTACCGGCGGAACAGGTGCGGAACATTCGGATTGCTGGTCTCCTGCACGACCTGGGCAAGGTCGGCATCAACGATGCCATCCTCAACAAGCCCGGCAAGCTGACTGAAGAGGAGTTCGCCAAGATCAAGGAGCACCCGGCCCTGGGGGCGACCATGATCACCGCCAAGGCCGAGGCTCTGCAACGGCTGGTGCCCATAGTCCGCCACCATCACGAGCGCTTCGATGGGAACGGGTACCCCGATGGCCTGGCCCGCGAGAACATCCCGCTGGAGGCGCGGATCCTCAGCGTGGTGGACGTATTCGACGCCATGACACACGAGCGGGCGTACCGGCGGGCGCTGCCCAGGGAGGAAGCCATCGCTGAGCTAACGCGCGGCGCTGGCACTCACTTCGATCCCGACGTGGTTAGCGCGTTCCTGGCAGTAGAAGGCCGAGGATTGCCGGAGCAAGCCACCGCCTCGCCGGCAGGCCAAGGCGGCCAACTCGCGGCGATCAGACCGCCGAGAGCCAAGTAAGAAAGGCCCCCTGCTCTTGGCCCCCTACCGCGCCAGCCGGTACAGCCCCTGCTCCAGCGCCAGGCGCAGCGCCTCGGGCGCTGTCCCGCTGATGATCCGATAGTGACCCTATTCTCGGGTGTCACCTGTGTTTCCAAACGAGCTCACTGCCAGGCGATCCATCTTGGCAAGCCGCCCTCAGGACGCTACAATCGGATGCGCGACACGGCAGGGAGGATAATCTATGGTCGTCTGGAAGCTCGTACAGGACGCTATGGGCGCCGCCCACCAGCGGGGCGAGGAGTGGTTGACCGTGGGCGAGATCGTGCGGGAGGTGCACAAGAAGACCCCCACCGTACACCTCGGGACAATCGGCCTTCAGGTGAAGTACCACTGTATCAACGATCCCAGCAAGAGGAATGCGCCCGGGCGTCAGTACCGCGGTAACCCTTTGCTTGTGACGGACGACCCGACCAAGTATGGGAAGCGCTATCGTCTCCTGACAGAGGAGGAGCGGCGCGCTTTCCTGGCACACCCAACAGATGACCTCGACGAGTATACCTACGCCGAGGCAATGAAGTTGCTCGGGCAGCCGGGTGAAGCTGCCCGGCGTGCGCCACTTCTCCCCGACACGACGACCGCCAGACCTGGAGCGGCGAGGAAGCGGCAAGCCATACTCGACCGAATGCAGGACCGGGTCGACGACCTAATCGCTGGGTTTGACCGGTACGTGAAAGCCTTTGACAGCGCCAACCCGTTCACGGGGCCTAGCTTGTACTTCCACCTCAAGACGCTCGCGGTATCACGGAGGCTCTCCGCGCCCTCTGAAGCGCTCTACTGCGACGAGTTCTTCGACTATCTCTACGCGACCTTGACTGCATGGGGGATGCATCGGATGGGACCCCGAGGGGCAAAGCTGGTTGACCTCCCGAAAATTAGGCAGAGCTTCCTTGGCCAAGAACGGTCGATTCGCGAGCTGGAATCGCTTTGCATCAGCAGGATTCCCAATGTCGAGCTTTCCGGCACCGTGTCAAGGCTGTGGGCCATCCTGGACGGCCTCCGGGTTGGGGCCGGCGGAACGAAGATCGTTGCGAATTCAAAAGCCCTCCACCACTTGCTCCCCGACCTCATGCCCCCTATCGACCGTGCGTACACGCTGCGATTCTTCTACGACAACACAGCGCTGAACCAAGGTGACGAAGTAGCTTTCCGAGAGATCTACCCCCATTTCCATCGGGTAGCAGTTTCCTGTCGAGAGCACATCGACCGCCACGTCGGCAGTGGGCCGTGGAACACTAGCCAGACCAAGGTGGTTGACAATGCGATCGTGGGGTTTGTTTTGGAGCGCTTGAAGGGCAACAAGTGAGATTCCTCTCAGCCTTGGGCTGTCTGCGCTTTCGCCCGCTTGAAAAAGAACATGTAGCTCGAGACCTGGGATGCGGCCGGCCCGCCCGCCCAGGACTCCCCGCCGAAGGTCATGGTGAAAGGCTGCACGGCTACCAGCTGCCATCCCTCGCCTCCGAGCTCGGCCCACTTTATCCGCACCTTGCCACATCCCCATCACCAAGCCTCTCCCAGGCTTCTTGCCGGGCAGCGGGACCCACCGCACTTGAACCCATATGTAGTCCCACTCCTGCATCTCCACCCCCTACCGCGCCAGCCGGTACAGCCCCTGCTCCAGCGCCAGGCGCAGCGCCTCGCCGTACTCGGCGGCCGTGATCCGCCGCGATAGCTCGGGGTAGCGATCGGCCTTGTTCTCGGGCCGGTACTGAGCCATGACGTTCACGTAGGAGTGCACCGATAGCTCCCGGGCGATGAAACGGACCACCTCGGCCGTGCCGGCCAGGCCGCCCGGCAGCACCAGATGACGGATGATGAGCCCTCGCACGGCCACGCCATCCTCCTCCACCAGGTCGCCCACCTGACGGTGCATCTCCTTCAGCGCCGCCCTGGCCACCGGATAGTAGTCCTTCACCAGCGAGTACCGGCGGGCGATGGCCTCGTCCGCGTACTTGATGTCCGGCATGTAGATGTCGAAGACACCGTCCAGCAGGCGCAGCGCGTCCAGCGAATCGTAGCCGCCGGTGTTGTAGACCAGCGGCACCCGCAACCCGCCCTCGATGGCGTAGGGCAGCGCGGCCAGGATCTGCGGCACGTAGATGGTGGGCGAGACGAAGTTGACGTTGTGGCAGCCCAGGTTCTGGAGCTTCAGCATCGCCCCCGCGAGCTGCTCGTCGGTCACTGGCCGGCCCCAGCGGGCCTGCGATATCTCCCAGTTCTGGCAGTAGACGCAGGCCAGGTTGCAGGACGTGAGGAAGATGGTGCCCGATCCACGCCTGCCCACCAGCGGCGGCTCCTCGCCGAAGTGGGGGCTGAAGGACGATATCACTGCCCGCGCGCCGGCGCGGCAGAACCCTCGCTGGTCGTCGGCGCGACGGTCCACCTTGCACCCGCGCGGACAGACCCGACAGGGGCCGGCCATCAGCTCCCAGACCGCCTCGATGCGACGGCGCAGCTCCTGCGGCGATAGGCGCAGATACGAAGGCTTGTGCACGGCCGCCCGGCTCATCGCTTTCAGTATAGCGACCGGTGGAACTCAGAGAGCGGCTGCCCTCGGCCGCTCATGCCTATCCTGCCGGTAGGCGCGCCGCTCGCCGCGCCCCATTGGGCGAGGCAAGCCTCGCCCCTACGGATGAGCGAAACGTCACAGCACCGCCGAGGGGCAGCGCGGGGCAAGAAGGCACTGGGGGCACAGCGGCCGTTGCGCCTTACAGATGCGCCGCCCGTGCCGGATCAGGCTCATGTGGAACGGATAGACCTGCTCGGGCGCCAGCATGCCCTCCAGCAGCTCGTGTGCCTTCTCGGCGCCCGTCCGCGGCGGCACCAGGCCCAGGCGCCTGGCCACCCGGTAGACGTGCGTGTCCACCGGCAGGGCCGGCATTCCGAGGGCGAACATCAGCACGCAGGCGGCCGTCTTCGGCCCGACGCCGGGCAGCGAGCGCAGCCAGGCTTTGGCCTCCGCCAGGGGCATCTCTTTCAGAAGGGACAGGTCGAAGGAGCCCAGTCGCCGCCACACCTCCTCGACGATGGCCTTGATGCGCGGCGCCTTGATGCGGGCCAGACCGCCGATCTGGATCGCCTCCTCTATCTCCCGCGGGTCGGCGGCCAGCAGCGCCTCCCAGGTGGGAAAGCGCAGGCGCAGGCGAGCGAAGGCGCGGCCGGAGTTGGCGTCGGAGGTGTTCTGCGAGAGGATGGTGAGGACGAGCTCCGTCATGGGGTCGCCGTGCGGGCGCCACGGCAACTCACCGTACTCCCGGCGCAAGATCTCGATGATCTCGGTGGGGGTCCAGACTGCCATTTCCCTCCATCCTAGCACAGCGGGGCGGCTGCCCTTTGCCGCTAACCCTGAGCATGTCGAAGGGCGAGCGGCCCCCGCTCATGGTTCGACGGGCTCACCATGAGCGGCAGGTCTTCCCTTGTGGCAACGCAAACGTGGCCCGTATACTGGAATCACGAGCCCAAAGGAGGTTGCATGACGCGCGATGAGGTCCGCCTGACGGCCCTCGCCGCCTGCGCTGGTTGAGCCGGCAAAGCGGGCGCTGAGGCCCTGGCGCAGGTCCTGCGCCAGCTCAACGAAGTGGAGGGCGGCGTCCACTGGCCCAATCTGTTGGTGGGCCTGGACGCCCAGGACGACGCTACCGTCTATCGCCTGAACGACGAGCAGGCGGTGGTGCTATCGGTGGACTTTTTTGCGCCCCTGGTCGACGACGCCTACATCTTCGGCGCCATCGCCGCCGCCAACGCCATGAGCGACATCTACGCCATGGGCGGCGAGGTGCTCCTGGCCCTGAACGTGGCCGCCTTCCCCGATGACCTGAACCACGAGATACTGGCGCGAATCCTGCGCGGCGGCGCCGAGAAGGTGCTAGAGGCGGGCGGCCTCATCGCCGGCGGCCATACGATCATCGACAAGGAGCCCAAGTACGGCCTCTGCGTCATGGGCCTCGTCCATCCACAGCAGATCCTCACCAAGGCCGGCGCCCGCCCCGGCGACGCCCTTTACCTGACCAAGCGCCTCGGCACCGGCATCGTCACAACCGCCGCCATGCGCGACCTCGCCGAGCCCCGCCACCTGGAATCTGCCATCGAGAGCATGCTGCGCCTCAACCGCCACCCATCGCACATCGTGCGCCAGGCGGGGTGCCACGCCCTCACCGACATCACCGGCTTCGGCCTGCTGGGCCACGGCCAGGAGATGGCCGAGGCCAGCGGCGTGGCCCTGCGCATCGAAGCCGGGCGCGTCCCCCTGTTCGAGGGCGCCCTGGCCTACGCCGCCCAGGGCATCCGTACCGGCGGCGAGTCCCGCAACCGCGACTTCTTCGGCCCGAAGGTGCGCCTGGCGGAGGGCATCGCCGACGAGATGGCCTCGCTCCTCTTCGACCCGCAGACCTCGGGCGGGCTGCTTATCGCCGCCGCGCCGGAGCAAGGCCGCGAGCTCGAGCGCGAGTTCGCCGCCGCCCACGAGTCGCTCTGGCGCATCGGCGACGCGATCGAGGGCGAAGGCGTGGTGGTCCTGCCGTAGGGGGCGGACGTGCGCATCCGCGACTTCCTGATGCTGGTGCGCGAGCGGCTGGAGCCCCTCCTGCCGCCGGAGCTCCGCTCCTTCCAGGCCCGCATCCGCTTCAACCTCCTCCAGGTCTACTTCGACCATCCCTCCCTCCACTACGAGGTCTGGCCCCAGAAGAAGACCGGCCGCATCGAGATCGGCCTCCACTTCGAGGGGGAAGGCGAGACGAACTACCGCTGGGCCGCTCTCCTGGCGGAGCGTATGCCCGAGGTGCAGGCTGCCCTGGGGCCGTCGATGGAGCTGGAGGAGTGGACGCCCACCTGGACGCGCCTCCACCAGACGCTGCCGCTGGGCACCCTGGACGAGGACGAGGCCACTGAAGCGGCACAGCGGCTCGCCGCCCTTATCCAGACCATGGAGCCCATCCTGGCCGAGTGCCGCCCGCTGCTGGGCCAGGCGCCAGCGCCGCCGCTGCGCCCGGCGCCCCGCGGCCGGCCGTGGTACGTCCGCCGGCGGCGTCGCCTAGGCGGTCGCCGTCCCCTCCCGTAGTAGGGCGACCATGCCCATGGCCCCCGCGTAGTCGCCCAGCTCGGCCTCTACCAGCCGCACGACCTTCAGCGGCTCCGCCATGGCCCGCCGGGCCATCTCGTCCCGCGCCGGGCCCAGGTAAAGGTCGCCCATGTGACGCAGCCCACCGCCGATGATAATGACCTCGGGGTTGAACACATCGATGTAGGCTGCCAGGCCGATGCCCAAGTAGTAGCCGGCCTGCTGCAGGGTGCGGCGACTCTCGACGTCGCCGGCCTCGGCCGCCCGCTGGACCGTCGCGGCGCTGACCTCGCCCTCCTCTTCCGCCAGGCGGGCCAGCACTGGCGAACCGCCGCGCGCCAGCAGGGCCTGCGCCTCGCGAGCGATGGCCCGCCCGGAAGCGAGCGCCTCCACGTGGCCCGGCTTGCCGCAGCCGCAGAGGGGGCCGTCCGCGTCGATGGTGATGTGGCCGACCTCCCCCGCCGAGCCGCTGGCCCCCCGGTAGAGCTGCCCGTTGAGCACCAGCCCGCCGCCGATACCGGTGCTCACGGTTATGTAGACGATGTGGCGGTAGCCCCGGCCGGCGCCATAGACGAACTCGCCGTAGGCGGCCGCCGTCGCGTCGTTCTCCAGGATGGTGGGGACGCCCAGGCGGTCGGCCAGGTACTGGCAGACGGGCACGTCGCGCCAGCCGGGGAGATTCGGCGCTTCGGTGATCACGCCCTTGGCGGCGTCGATGGGCCCCGGCGAGCAGACGCCCACGCCTCGCAAATCCTCGCGGCGAAGGCCGGCGGCAGCCAGCGCCGCCTCCAGAGACGCCGCGATGCGCTTCAGCCCCGCCAGCGGCCCTTCGCCCGCCTCCGTCGGCCGCCGGTCTTCCCCCGCGATGTGTCCCCCCTCATCGGCGACCACCGAGAGGATCTTCGTGCCGCCGAGGTCCACCGCCCCCAGATACTGCTTGCGCGCCTCTTGTGCCATCGCACTCCTCGAGCAAAGGAAAGGGGCCTCGGGGTCCCGCCCCTCGGCCCCAGACTGTGCCTATCGCCTGTCTCAGCCGTTGCCCTCCGCTGGCCCCTAGTACATCTCCGAGGGCACCCGCGGCTGCTCCTTCTTCTCGGGGATCTCCGTCACCAGGCAGTTGGTGGTGAGGACCATGCCGGCGATGCTCACGGAGTTCTCCAGGGCGGCGCGGCTCACCTTGGCCGGATCGACGATGCCCCGCTCGATCATGTTGCAGAACTCATCCCGCTGGGCATCGTAGCCCTCGTTCTTCTTCATCTCCTTCACCTGGTTGACGATCACGGAGCCGTCCTGGCCGGCGTTGAGGGCGATCCGACGGGTGGGCTCCTCCAGTGCCCGGCGCAAGATGGCCGCGCCGGTGGCCTCGTCGCCCTGCAGCTTCAGCTTGTCCACCGCCGCCTGGGCGGCGAGGTAGGCCACGCCACCGCCGGCCACCAGGCCTTCCTCCACCGCCGCCCGGGTGGCTGACACGGCGTCCTCGACACGGTGCTTCTTCTCCTTCAGCTCCGTCTCGGTGGCGGCGCCGACCTTGATCACGGCCACCTTGCCCGACAGCTTGCCCAGGCGCTCCTGCAGCTTCTCCTTGTCCCAGTCCGAGGTTGTGAGGTCGATGGCCGTCTTCACGGCCTTGGCCCGGTCCTCGATGGCCTTGGGCTCGCCCTTTCCCTCGATGATGGTCGTGTCCTCTTTGGCGACCACCACCCGTCGGGCGCGGCCCAGGTCACCGACGTTGACGCTGTCGAGGCGGCGGCCCAGCTCCTCGCTGATGACCCCCCCGCCGGTGACCACGGCGATATCGCCCAGGTTCTCCTTGCGCCGGTCGCCGAAGCCGGGGGCCTTCACGGCGCACACGTTGAGGGTGCCGCGCAGCTTGTTCACCGCCAGGGTGGCCAGCGCCTCGCCGTCGCAGTCGTCGCAGACCACCAGCAGGTTCTTGCTCCCCCTCTCCACCAGCTTCTCCAGCACCGGCAGGATGTCATTCACCGCCGACAGCTTCTTGTCGGTGATGAGAATGTAGGCGTCCTCGATGACCGCCTCCATGCGTTCGGGGTTGGTGATGAAGTAAGGGCTGATGTAGCCGCGGTCGAAGGCCATGCCCTCGACGAATTCGACCTCGGTGGTGATGCCCTTCGACTCCTCGACGGTGATGACGCCGTCCTTGCCCACCTTCTCCATGATCTCGCCGATAAGCTCGCCGATGGACTCGTCCATGGCGGAGATGGCGGCGATCTGGCCCATCTGCTGGCGGGTGTCCACGGGCGTGGCGCTCTTCTTGATGGCGGCCACCGCCGCCTCGCAGGCCTTTTCGATGCCACGCTTCACGGCCATGGGGTTGGCGCCGGCGGTCACGTTCTTCAGGCCCTCGTGGACGATGGCCTGGGCCAGCACGGTGGCGCTGGTGGTGCCGTCGCCGGCGATATCGTTGGTCTTGGCCGCCACCTCGCGCGCCAGCTGGGCGCCGATGTTCTCGAACGGATCCTCCAGCTCGATGTCCTTGGCGATGGTGACGCCGTCGTTGGTTATCGTGGGCGGGCCGAACTTCTTCTCCAGGACCACGTTGCGGCCCTTAGGGCCGAGGGTGATCTTCACGGCGTCCGCCAGGGCGTCGATGCCGTTCTTCAGGGCGTGCCGCGCCGCTTCTTCAAACAGGAGCTGCTTTGCCATCAGATTTCCCCCTCGCTAAGACAGATTAGCACTCCTTGACCAAGAGTGCTAACCATATTCTTAGCCGATCGCGGCCAGGCGCGCAAGATGGGCCGAGAGACATTTACGACCAGCCACGCGCATTGTCCGGCCTACGTTCCACGGGATCACGCGCGATCTCACCACATATCATCGTACAACCTAATCGCCCCGTATTCGATAGCGCTCACTCCTGCCGCAGCGACCGGTCTCGCCTGATCCCAGAGACCCTCCACCTTGCGGGGCACACGTTCGTAAGTTAAACTAAGTACAGACTTGCGAAATCCACGCAGCTGGGAAGGGGATCGCGGAATGCTGACCATAACCGAGAAGGCGGCCGTCAAGGCCAGAGAAGTTCTGGACGAGAAGGGCCTGGCCCAGGGCGCCCTGCGCGTGTTCGTGGTGGGCGGCGGCTGCGCCGGCTACCAGTACGGCATGGCCCTGGCCCCCCACGCGGAGCAGGACGACCTGGTGATGGAGCAGGAAGGCTTGAAGCTGGTGGTCGACCCCGATAGCGCCCTCCTCCTCGAGGGCGCCGAGATCGACTACGTCGACGACCTCATGCGCAGCGGCTTCACCGTCTACAACCCCAACGCCGTCCATAGCTGCGCCTGCGGCCACAGCTTCCAGACGGCGGGCGGCGGCGGCCAGGCCAGGGCCTGCCACTAAGCCCGCCATCTGACGGACGGTTCGCAGCCCCCAGAGCGCTCGAAAGGAGAGAAGGATGGCCTACTGGATCGTCGTCGGCTCCCCGGAGAACTTCGCCATCGCCCGCCAGCGCGGCTTCGACATCTTCGGGTTCAAGAGCAGCCGTCGCCACGAGGCAAGCCAGATGAAGCCCGGCGACAAGCTCATCTTCTACCTGACCGGCGTCATGAAGCTGGCCGGCATCGCCACCATCCAGTCGCCCTACTTCGAGGACCACACCCGCATCTGGCGGAGCGAGAAGAAGCCCGGCGAGGACTTCCCCTTCCGGGTGCGCGTTCAGCCCGATGTGATCCTGGACGAGCCCGCCTACCTGGACGTGCGCGAGATCGGGCCGCGGCTCGCCTATACCAAGAAGTGGCCACCCCAGCACTGGCGCCTGGCCTTCCAGGGCAACCTCCACCGGATCCCGGCCGAGGACTACGAGTTGATCCTCTCGGAGATGCGGGAAGCGGCGGCCGTCAGGGCTTAGGGCTGAGGCGTATCTGGGACGAGCGTAGGAGCGGGCGTACCCGTGAGTGGGGGCGCAGCCGTGGGAGCGGGAGTGGCCGTGGGCGCGCCCGCAGCCCGCGCAATGACGGGCCGCAGGGTGGCCTCGGCCTCGGCCACGGTCCTCCCCGCCAGCGCCTTGGGGGCGAGGCATACCTCGCACGTCCACAACTTGGCCACAATCTGGAGACGGCCATCTGGACCGACAAGAAAGCGGCCGAAGGGCCCGCCCGAGTAGGTGGTTCCCCACGGCTCCGGCACCTTGATCTCCCTCAAGCCCAAGAATGGTTCCAGGAAGAACAGGTAGGTCGAGCCAACCTGCATCATGGGGTCCTCCGAGGTCTCGTACTCCACCTTCGGGTCGTATGCCGCCGCGACCTCGGGGGGAGTGTCCACACAGATCCCGCCTGGCTGTAGAACGGCAATCCGATCCCCTGCCTTCACCGATCCCGAAGCGATCACCCGCTGGACTTCCACCGAGTACACGCTGAAGCTTCGCCCCGGCGGCCGTGACAGCTCCTCCGGCGAGGGCGTGGGTAGGAGGCAGTGCTTCAGCTCGGGGTGGAGGGGAACAGCCTCCAAGGGATCTGGGGGGCAGTCCGAATAGTCAATGTCGGGGGTGGGCTGGCCGAGATAGCCGGGCCGGTTGTCGCACGGGAGCAGGACCCCTGTCACGCGCCCCACCAGGATGATCCGCTCCACCCGCACGAGCTCAGCCAGCGACTTGTAGTAGTCGGCCCAATCGGCCGTCCCCACGACGACGTGATCCATGGCCTCTTCAGGACCGGATGCCGCCGCGGCCTCGGTCGGGCTTGGACTGGGCAGAGCCAGGTCCGCGGCAACGGCCGCCTGGTCGTTCGGCTCCGTCCGCTGACCCTGGCAGGCCAGCGACAGCAGCAGTACAATCACCAAGCTCGCGACGGCGGAGCAGCCCCTATCGTGCTTCCAGGATCCGCCGCGCATCGTAGATGCCTCCCGACGAGCTTACGCTCCTCTCCCGCGCTCGTCAAGCCTCTAGGCGCGACTTCGTCGACATTTCTCATCCACCGCGGGCGACCGCAGACCGACGCCGCCCGCGCCGCCAAGGATCGCCGGCCACAAGCCCTCCCTGACGGCTGTCTTGCACCATCGTCACCTCTCCGTTACCCTTCATCTGTGGACACCATGGCCCCAGCTCCGGAAGGCAGTCCGCCTGACGCCGCCGCTCAGCCCGCTACCCTGCGCGAGAAGCTGGCCGCCGGACGCTTCGTCGTCAGCGCGGAGGTCGACCCGCCCCGTAGCCTCGTCATGCCCCGCCGCGCCCTGGCCGGCGCCGCCCTCCTCAAGGAGGCCGGCGTCGATGCCATCAACATCGGCGACAGCCCCATGGCCCGCGCCCGCATGAGCCCCCTAGCCATGGCCATCCTCCTACAGCAAGAGGTGGAGGTGGAGGCCGTGCTCCACTACACCACTCGTGATCGCAACCTCATCGCCATCCATTCCGACCTGGTGGGCGCCCACGTGCTGGGGGTGCGCAACATCCTCTGCCTGCGCGGCGACCCGCCATCGTTGGGCGGCTACACCGACGTTGTCGCCGTGTGGGACATCAACTCCGTGGGCCTCATCCGCATCCTCAAGCTCATGAACGAAGGCATGGACTGGACCGGCAAGGCCATCAGCCACGCCGCATCGTTCTTCATCGGTGGCTCCGCTAACCCCAACGCCGAGCCCATGGAGGGCGAGATCAAGCTGATGCGACGCAAGGCCGAGGCCGGCGCCCACTTCTTCATGACCCAGGTGACCTACGACCCCGCCCGCCTCGACTGTTTCCTGGAGCGCGCGGCCAAGTTCCAGGTGCCGCTGGTGGCCGGCATCATGCCTCTGCACAGCTCCCGCCACGCCGACTTCCTCCACGAGCAGGCACCCGGTATCCGCATTCCCGAGGAGACGCGCGAACGGATGCGCCGCGCCGGCGAGCAGGGCCTCGCCGAAGGGATGGCATTGGCCCGCGAGATCCTGGCGGTGGCCAAGGCCCGCGCCAACGGCGTCTATCTCGTCCCCTCTTTCGGCCGCTACGAGGCTATTGCCAACCTCGTGGCGGAGGCGAAAGGATAACCGCTCATGGCGAGCCTGTCGCACCGTGAGCGGCAGAACTAGAGGGCCGGTCGAGGCCAGTGGCGAAGGAAGGCACCCGTTTTCGCTTTTCCCCCGGCCTAACCGGGCCCGCGAGATCCGCTGGCACGAGTGGGGGCCCGCCGCCTTCGAGGAAGCCCAGCAGCAGGGCAAGCCCATCCTCCTGTCCCTCTCGGCGGTGTGGTGCCACTGGTGCCACGTCATGGACGAGACCACCTACTCTGACGAGGCCGTCATCCAGTACATCAACGACCAGTTCGTGCCCATCCGCGTGGACAACGACCAGCGGCCCGACATCAACGTCCGCTACAACATGGGCGGCTGGCCCACGACCGCCTTCCTCACGCCGGAGGGCGATATCCTGACCGGCGCCACCTACCTCCCGCCGGAGCGGATGCGCCAGCTCCTGCCGCAACTCGCCGCCCACTACCAGGGCAACCGCGAGCAGATTCAGGAGCGCATCCAGGAGATCCTCCAGCAGCGGCAGACCGGACCCCGCATCGAGCCGGGGGCCCTGAGCGAGCAGACCTTCCCCGAAATCCTGCGCGCGGTAAAGGAGGCCTACGACCCCCTCTACGGCGGCTTCGACGATGCCCCCAAGTTCCCCCACACCGATGCCATCGACCTGCTCATCTACGCCTACCAGCAGGATCGCGACCCGGACATCCTCCATATGGCCCGCAAGACGCTGGAGCACATGGCCCGCGGCGGCGTCTTCGACCAAGAGTGGGGCGGCTTCTTCCGCTACGCCACCAATCGCGACTGGACCGTCCCCCACTTCGAGAAGATGCTGGAGGACAACGCCCGCCTCCTGTCCGTCTACCTCCACCTGTACCGGGCCACCGGCGAGGAACTCGCCGCCGACGTGGCGCGCCGCATCATCGCCTACCTGGACGGCCACCTGTGGCAGGAGAGTCGCGGCTACTTCGGCGGCAGCCAGGATGCCGACGAGCACTTCTATGCGTTAACCGCCGCCCAGCGGGAAGGCGTGCCGGAGCCCTACGTCGATCCAACCTGCTACACGAGCTGGAATGCGCTGGCCGCCTCCGCCTACCTGGAGGCCTCTTGGGTACTGGACCGGCCGGAGCTGACCGAGCGGGCCCTGCGGACGCTGGATTTCCTCTGGCGCCGCTGCCGGAAGGCCGCCGAGGGCATGTACCGCTTCTACGACGGCCGGCCCCACATCCTGGGCCTGCTGGGCGACCAGGCCCAGACCGCCACCGCCTTCCTCGATGCTTACGAGGTCACCGGCGACGCCGCCCACCTGAAGCGGGCCCGCCAGCTCGCGTCCTTCATCCGCGAGCGCTTCGCCGACCCGGCGGGCGGCTTCTTCGACACCTGGGACCAGAACGAGAGCCTGGGCCGCCTCCGCGAGCGCCAGAAAGCGCTGGCGGAGAACACAGCCGCCGCCGTTCTCTTCATTCGCCTCCACCGCCTCACAGGCGACGAGGCGGCCCTCCAGGCTGCCAAAGCCACCCTGGAGGCGTTCGCCGGCGTCTATGCCCCCCTGGGCTACTTCGCCGCCGCCTATGGCCAGGCCGTTCACCTCTTCCTGGCACCCTACGCCCAGATCAACATCGTGGGCGACGTGGCCGAGGACGGGACGCTGGCCCTCCTGCGGGCAGCCCTGCGCCTGGAGCTGCCGGCGCGGAGCGTCCAAGTGCTCCATCCCCGGCGCGATGAGGCCCGCCTGAAGGCATCGCTCCTTCCGGCGCAGCCGTCGCCGGCGGCCTACGTCTGCTACGGCACCGCCTGCTCGCCGCCGGTCAGCGAACCGCACGCCCTGACCGAAGCGGTGGAGTCCATGCAGCGGCGGCTCGGTTCAGGCTAGGAACATCGAGAACGATAGGAGGAAGCATGGCCACCCGACAAGAGATCGCCGACACCGTGCAGGGATTTGTCCAGCGGGCGGATGAGATCGCCGCCGGTTTATCGCCCGCCGGTTGGGAGAAGACGACCTACGAGCAGGGCTGGACGGTGAAGCAGGCCTACTGCCATCTGGCGTCCCTGAGCGGAAGCATCCCCTTCTTCGTGAACATGGCGACCAACCCCTCGGCCGCGGCCAGCGTTGGCGCCGGCTTCGACGTCGACGCCTGGAACGCCCAACAAGTCGCCCAGCGCCAGGGCAGGAGCACCGACGAGATCCTGGCGGAGCTGCGCACCGGCTTCGAGGGCAGTCTGACGTTCCTGGACGGCGTGAGCGACGACGTGCTGTCCAAGGAAATGACCAGCCCCTTCACAGGCGAGCGCAAGATGCTGGCCGACCTCATAGTCGGGACGTTCGTCGACCACCACAGCATGCACCTGGACGATATCGAGCGGTCGGTCAGGAGCTAGGGAGCCAGGTCTGCGAGACAAAGAAGAAGGGGGGCGAATCGCCCCCCTTCTCGTACCTGTGCCAGATCCTAGTACCGCCGTGGTGGGCGGCTAACCTGCTGGCGGCTAAAACAGTCGCTGCAGTACACCGGGCGATCGCCTCGGGGCTGGAACGGCACCTGGGTCTCCTTGCCACACTGGGCGCAGACCGCGGGATACATTTCCCGACTGGAACGGCCGTAGCCGCCGCCACCGCCGCCGCCGCCGTAGCCGCCGCCGCCAGAGCGCTCGCCGCGGCGAGCCAGGCGGCAGGACGGACAGCGCTTAGGCTCGTTGGTGTAGCCCTTTTCGGCGTGATACGACTGATCTTCGGCGCTGAAGGTGAAGGGCTGGCCGCAGTCCTGGCACGTAAGAGTCCTGTCCTGGTAGCTCATCGATGACCTCCTTTCGCTCAAAGTTGGCGATGGTTTGGTCACCGGACACCAGGACGCTGCGCGAACCCAGGGGCAAACGAAACGATCACCACTGGCATTCAGCATACCAGCACTGCACACAATTTGCAAACCCGTCAAGGCCTACCTAAACCGCTCGTGCTGAGCTCGTCGAACCATGAGCCACCGCGCTCGTCCTTCGACGTCCGCCGCAGGCGGACCCGCCCCGGGCGGGGGCTCGGGACGAGCGGTCAGGAGCCCGGCTCAGAGGGGACAGCCGCGGCCACCAGGGCGATGTCGCCGAACAGACCCTCCTGCTCCGCCCTCACCCGGCCGCCCTTCATCAGCTCCAGCACCGCCAGGAAGACCACGATGACCTCAGTGCGCGAGGTGCAGGCTTCGACCAGCGCCCGGAAGGAAGCCCGGCCCTGGCCGCGGGCCACCGCCACCAGCACAGTCTCCATCTTGTCCGCCACCCGCACCGGCTCGCGCGGGATCGCGCCCTCGGTGACCTCCTCCGCCGGCTGGCGGCTCAGCGCCTCCTGGAAAATCGAGAGCAGCCCCTCCAGCGTGACGCCCTTCAGGCCCGGCGGCAGGACCACGCCCTTGGGCGGAGCCACCCGCGGGTACGCCCGCTGGCCCCGCTCCTCCAGATCGCGGAAGGTCTCCGCTGCCTGGCGGAAACGCTTGTACTCCACCAGCGCCTGGGCCAGCGCCTCGCCGACGTCCTCCTTCTCCTCCTCGCGCGGCTGCGGGCGGAGCTCCGGCAGAAGGGCGCGGGACTTTATGTAGAGCAGTTTGGCCCCGATGGCGATGAACTCCGCCAGGGCTTCGGGGTCCAGGCCGCTGGCCGAATGGAGGTAGGCCCAGTACTGGTCAGTGACCTGGGCCAGCGAGACGGCGGTGATGTCCAGCTCCTCCCGCTCGATGAGATGGAGGAGGAGATCCAGGGGGCCCTGGAAGACGGTGAGCCTGAGCTCGAACAACGCTCGCTCTCCCCTCTCCCAAGGCCCCCCTGGGTTCGCTTCGTACCGCTGCCTAGACCGGCGAGGCCACCGACCGCCCCACCGCCTCGGCCATGACCCGCACCCGCTCCATCAGATGCCGGAAGCTATCGAACGTGATGGACTGGGCGCCATCGGACAGGGCGTGATCAGGGCTGGGGTGCACCTCGATCAGCAGGCCGTCGGCCCCGGCGGCCAGACAAGCCAGGGCTACCGGCTCCACCAGATAGCGCCTGCCGGTGGCGTGGCTGGGGTCGCCGATGACCGGCAGGTGGCTGAGGTGCTTCAGAACCGGGATAGCATTTATATCCATGGTGTTGCGGGTCTCCGTCTCGAAGGTGCGGATGCCCCGTTCGCACAGCATGACCTGGGGGTTGCCCTGGTTCATGATGTACTCGGCGGCGCCCAACCATTCGTCGATGCGGGCGTACATCCCTCGCTTGAGCATGACCGGCTTGTCGACTCGCCCCACCTCCTCCAGGAGAGCATAGTTGCCCATATTGCGGCTGCCGATCTGGAGGATGTCGGCGTAGCGGGCCACCAGCTCAACATCGCGGGTGTCCATCACCTCGGAGATCACGGGCAGGCCGGTTTCGGCGCGGGCCTGGGCCAGGATGCGCAGGGCGTCCTCGCCGAAGCCGCGGAAGCCAGAGGGCGAGGTGCGCGGCTTGTAGGCGCCGCCGCGCAGAATATGGCCGCCGGCCTCCTTGACGGCGCGGGCGGTGGCCATGACCTGCTCCTCCGATTCCACGGCGCAGGGGCCGGCCATCACCACGACCGTCTCCTGGCCGATCACGGCGTCGCCGACGCGGATCGCCGTGTCCTGTGGGTGGAACTCGCGGCTGGGGAGCTTGTAGGGTCGGCTGACCCGGACCACGTCTTCGACGCCGGCCAGCACGCCCAGTTCGTCGGCCAGCTCGGGAAAGACCTGGCCGACCACACCGATGACGGTCCTCTCCGCACCACGGGAGGGGTGGCCGCGCAGACCCAATTCGTTCAGGCGGTTAAGAACCCCATTTACGTCTTGCTCCGTTGAACCTACGTGCATTACTACGATCATGAGATGGGCCTCCCTAGAGCTTGCTCGGAGGCTCGAACTGTAGGTCGGGCCTCAGCGCTTGGGCCCCCCGCAGGTAGATGTGGAGCATTTCATCGGCCCTCTTGTCGGTGTTGACGTGTAAGAGGACTCGCAGGCACATGGTCAAGCTGCCGGGGACAGCCATCTCGTGCCCGCAGAGCAGGGCCACATCACTCCAGCCCAGACGGCGCGCAGCCAGGGCAGGGAACTCGGCGTTCAGGTCGGGCGTAGTCGTGAAGATGGCGCTCGCCACGTCCTCAGACCGAATGCTGTTGGCCTCGACCATGGCCGTCAGGAGCTCCACGGTGGCGTTGAGAATGGCCTCGGGGGTGTTGGAGTCCACCGTAGTGGCGCCCCTGATGCCTCGACACAGCATCGCCGGAGGACGTCCCTCCCTCAGCCCTGCACGCCCGTCGGGGCAGGCGTCCGCTACCGGGCGGGCGGGCCCCGCTAGCTGGGCCCGAACTCCCCGGCCTGGGGACCCCTAGTCGTGCTAGACCGAGGCCCTCCGTTGGCCAGTGACCACCTCCGCATGTTCTCTGTCCTGTACCTCAGAGTGGGTCTGTAGTATCCCATAGGCAATCGCCGTATGGCAAGCCTTGCTGGGCCTCCACGGCCATGGGTGGCGAACTGAGGGGTCGCCGCTACCTTCGTTCGGCCGCCCCGTCGCGGCTCACCCGCTGGAAGCGACGGTTATTATGAAGCTGATCGCGTTGAAGGCGAAGTGGGCGCCGATGGACATCCACAGCGAGCCGGAGACCACATAGGCCCAGGCCAGCAACATGCCGATGACGGTGAAGGGCACGATGCTCCCCACGTTGAAGTGCAGCACTGCAAAGAAGAAGCCGCTGGCCAGGGCCGCTCGCAGTGTTCCCCAGCGCTTGCGCAGCCCGGCGAAGAGAAAGCCCCGGAAGAATGTCTCCTCGGCCAGGGGGGCGGCCAGCAGAGCCAGAATGCCGGCCAAGGGAAGCGCGAACGGGTTCTTGAACACGTCCTCGGGCAGGGTGCTCTGGGGCGTTAGGTCGGTCAGACCGGTCAGTTCCATCACGGCAACGTAAACGCCGAGCACGAAGTAGGCGCCCACCAGAACAACCAGCGGCGTCCACCAGCCGCGCTGGGGCCGGCGGAAGCCCAGCACGTTCCAGCCTCGACCGTAGCGACGAGCGCCGAACCAGACCGCCGATCCCAGGAACGCCGCTTCTACCGCCAGGCTTGAGACTAGGGCGGCAGGTACCGTCCAGTCGCGCAGCTCGGTCTTGGTCTCGATCCGCGACACGCCGGTCGGCGACTGGGTCGTCTGCTGGACCGTCATCGAGCCGGGCCCGATGAAGATGACGGCCAGCACGATGCTGGTGACGATGGCGGCTGCCGCCACCCAGGCCAGCGCCAGCCCCAGGTCGCGCAGGCGCCACGGCACCTGCGGCCGCTGGATGGTCTGCTCCGGCTCGTCCAGCACTGCCTCAGCCTCCTTGCCCCGCGGGACGTTACCATTATTAGCACGTAAGCTCCCTGCCGGGCAAATGGGCGGCTTGGCCGCCGGCACGCGCTGCCGTACACTGCCCTCCGTGAAGAACGCCGGGCAGGAGTGGGACGAGCGTTATCGCCAGGACCGGGCCATGCCAGAGGAGCCGGCGGCCCTGCTGGTCGACAACCGGGCACTGTTGCCGGCGGGCGGCCGCGCCCTCGACATCGCCATGGGCAGCGGGCGTAACGCCCTCTATCTCGCCTCGCTGGGGTTCCAGGTGACGGGCATAGACGCATCCCGCGTGGCGGTGGCCTTCTGCCAGGACAGGGCAGCCCGCCTGGGCCTGACGGTCGAGGCCATTGTCGCCGACCTCGAGCGTTATCGCCTGCCGGTGGCGGAATACGACGTCGTCGCCAACTTCTACTACCTCCAGCGCAACCTGGCCGGCCCCATCGCCCGGGCGCTGAAGAGCGGCGGCGTTCTGCTCTTCGAGACCTATACCATCGACCAGCTCCAGTACGGCCACGGCCCGAAGGACCCGACCTTCCTCCTGCGCCCCGGAGAGCTCCGAGAGATGTTCCCTGCCCTTGACACCCTGTTCTACCACGAGGGCGTCATCCCGGGCGACCGCGGCCCGAAGGCGGTAGCTCAGCTCATCGCGCGCAAGACCTGAGTCTACGCGCGCCGCCACCCCCCGCCATCGGCCCGCTCATCCTTCGACAGGCTCAGGATGAGCGGCGGGAGTAACTTGACTTTATCGACCGACAAAGACGATAATAGATCTGCGGGGAGCGCCGGCCTGGACCGACCTGGAGTGACCCGACTAGCTTGGAGGCTTTGCCGATGACGGTAGGCTTGCATCCAGACCTAACCCTGGACGCCCGCGACCTGTTCTGCCCATCGCCGGTGCTTAGGGCGGCGGAGGAGATGGACAAGCTGGCGCCGGGCCAGCTCTTGCGCATCTTGGCCAACGACCCCGCGGCGGAGGAGGACATCCAGCGCTGGGCCAAGCGCGCCGGCCACACGGTGCTGGAGTTCAGTAAGGACGCCAGTGAGTTAACCTTCCTCGTCCGGAAAGGCTAAACAAGAGAACGCGATGGCTGACAAGAAGAAGATTGTCTACCTGCAGACCAGCGGCGTCGAGACGCCCGAGCGCCTCTATGCCCCCTTCATCCTGGCCACCACTGCGGCGGCCATGGGCCAGGAGCCCATCGTCTACTTCTTCATCAAGGGCATTACCGCCGTGAAGAAGGGCGAGGCGGAGAAGATCCGCATCGGCGAGTTCCCCAGCCTCAAGGACGTCATCGATCAGGCCGTGCAGGCCGGCGTGAAGCTCATGGTCTGCGAGCAGAGCTGCATGCTCTTGGGCCTGAAGCGGGGCGACTTCATCGAGTCGGCGCAGGTAGTGGGTGCGGCCACCCTGAACGATATCGTGCTGGACGCGGACGCCGTCATCAGCGTTTAGCGTCGCTCACGCTAGCCGCTCGTCCTGAGCATGTCGAAGGGCGAGTGAAACTCGTGGTTCGACTGGCTCACCACGAGCGGCTTACTGACCCTGCTCCTCCAAAAGCGCGAGGAGGGCGCGCTGCAGGTGGGGCGGCATTGGCAGCGACGCCACCTCCGGTGCCGCAACCCAACCGATGCTCTCGTGCTCCTCGGGGGCGCAGTTCTCGGCTTCCCCCTCCCATTGGCTCACCAGGTAGAGGTTGTGGACGTAGCGCTCCCCGCTGACGGGCTCCTGGGCGTAGACCGTCTCCAAGAACTCGATTTCGATTGCCGCCAGGCCTGCTTCCTCCGCCAATTCCCTGACGACGGCCTCCTCCACCTCCTCACCTTCCCTCAGACGGCCGGCGGGCACCCCCCACAGGCCAGCCCAGGCGCGATCGAGCCGCCGCTTGACCAGCAGCACCTGCCTGGGCTGGCCCGTCCTCTCCCGCAGGACGATGGCGCCCACGGTGATGATGGGCATGGCTCGCGCAGAACCTAGAACTCAGAACTTCCTGGGTCTTGGTCCCTGGTTCTTGGTTCTCCCATCCTCACACTTTCGGCACGTGGGTCATCGCCTCCCGAACCTTCTCCGCTGGATAAGCGTAGTCCTCCAGCTGGCCGGCCAGGTACGCCTCGTAGGCGCCCAGGTCCAGCAGGCCGTGGCCGCTGTGGTTGAAAAGGATGACCCGCCGCTCGCCGGCCTCGCGGGCGGCCAGCGCCTCGTCGATGGCACAGGCGATGGCGTGAGCGGTCTCGGGCGCCGAGACGATGCCCTCGGTCTGCGCGAACTGGCTGGCAGCGGCGAAGACCCTCGTCTGGTGGTAGGCTCGGCCCTCCATCACCTTTTCATGGCAGAGTTGGCTGATGATCGGCGCCATGCCGTGGTAGCGCAGGCCGCCAGCGTGGATGCCCGCCGGCACGAAGGTGTGTCCCAGCGTGTGCATACGGAAGAGGGGTGTGGTGGCGGCGGTGTCGCCGAAGTCGTAGACGTACTCGCCGCGGGTGATGCTGGGGCAGGCCTCCGGCTCCACAGCAATGAAACGAGTCTTGGTGCGGCCGGCCAGGCGGTCGCGCACGAAGGGCAAGGACAAGCCGCCGTAGTTGGAGCCGCCGCCCACGCAGCCGATGACCACGTCCGGGTACTCGCCGGCCATCTCCATCTGTTTGATGGCCTCCTGACCCACCACCGTCTGGTGGAGGAGAACGTGGTTCAGGACGCTGCCCAGGGAGTACTTGGTGTCCTCACGGCCAGCGGCGTCCTCCGCGGCCTCGCTGATGGCGATGCCCAGGCTGCCGGGCGAGTCGGCGTCCTCACTCAGAATAGCGCGGCCGGCCTGGGTGTCGGTGCTGGGGCTGGGCACCACCTTCGCCCCCCAAATCTCCATGAGCACGCGGCGGTAGGGCTTCTGGTGGTAGCTCACCTTCACCATGTAGACCTTCAGCTCGATCCCGAAGAAGCTGCAGCCCATGGCCAGGGCGCTGCCCCATTGGCCGGCGCCGGTCTCCGTGGCGATACGGCGGATACCCTCCTGCTTGTTGTAGTAGGCCTGGGCCACCGCGGTGTTGGGCTTGTGGGAGCCGGCCGGGCTGACGCCCTCGTACTTGTAGTAGATGTGGGCGGGGGTATCCAGCGCCCGCTCCAGGCGATGGGCCCGATGCAAGGGCGTGGGCCGCCACAGCTTATAGACCTCCAGCACCTCATCGGGGATGTCGATGAAACGCTCGCTGCTGACCTCCTGCTGGATGAGGGCCATGGGGAAGAGGGGCGCCAGCGCCTCGGGGCCGACAGGCTGGTGGGTAACAGGGTGGATGGGCGGCGGCGGCGGCCAGGGGAAGTCGGCCAGCACGTTGTACCACTGGCGGGGGATGTCGGATTCGTTCAAGAGAAACTTGGTCTGCATAACGTACCTCCTTCTCTGCGCGTCCAGAAACAAGACCCCTCGCCTAAAGGGGCGAGGGGTCTCTCGCGGTGCCACCCTTGTTCCCCCCGACCAGTCGGGGGTCTCTCTTTGCGGGCACGGCCCCGACAGGATTCTCGCCACCCCAGCCTGAAGGCTGGGGCGTCTGTCGCTGACGATACCCTGGGCTCCGATAACGCTGCCCCTGCGGCCAGGCCTACTCGGGCCCCTTCGGCCCCTTTCGGTTGACGGCTCCCAGGCCCATTCGGCTACCGCGCTGGCGCCGGGCTCGCACCTACCCCCCGGCTCTCTTGGCCCCGCTTCGCGGCCTACTAGCCCTGTTCGCAGCCGATGCCCTATGGAATTGGCGCGAATATATCACCCACTGGTGGCCATGTCAACTCGCCGGGGCGGAAGCTGGCTCGGCAACGGATTCGCCCTCCGCGGTCGCGTGCTACAATTAGCGACGGCCGACTGGCCGCGACTCTCTGTCTGCACGGGGGTTTGGGCATGAGCAACGAACAGCCCTGGGTTTCGAGCAGATACACAGCGGCGGACGCCCGGGATTCCCTCGGGCTCCTGCGCAACGCTTTGGGCGAGAGCGAGGCCACTGCCTCCGCCTGTCAGGAATGGCAGTGCCAGCGGAGCCCGGGCGGAACAGCTATCGCCAGCCTGGCCCGCGAAGCCGAAACCGGCCGGCTTATCGGCCAGGCCGTGACAATCCCCATGAGGGTCAGGGTAGCGGGAAAGGTGCGCCTGGCCAGCCTTGCGCTGGACCCGGTGGTCGACCCCAGCCGCCAGGGCCGCACTGTCCTGGCCGGCCTGCTGCGGAAGGTCTCTACCCTGTCCGCCGAGGAGGGCATCGCCTTCACCTACGGCTTCCCCAACCAGGCCTCCTACTCCACGTTCTTGAATCAAGCTGGGTTCAGGAGTGTCGGAGCGGTCCCTCTTCTCCTCAGGCCGCTGAACCCGGAGCGCCTGGCCATGAAAACGGCGCACAGTCCTACTCCGGCGAAAGCAGCCTCTGTGGCCAGGCGCGTTTGGCGCACCTCCGAACCGGTGGCACGGCCGGAAGCCCTACCCGGCCTGGAGATAGCGCAGGTCGCCTCGTTCGATAGCTCCTTCAAGGTCTTCTGGGACAGGGTCGAGCATCGATTCCCCGTCATGGTGGTCAGAGACCCCGCCTACCTCAACTGGCGCTTCGCCGACGTCCCCATGCGAGAGTACAAGACCTTCGCCGCCAGGTCGGAGGGAGAGATACGGGGCTTTATCGTCCTTCGCGTCGCGCCCCTGGGCGAGTTCGCGGCGGGCTTCATCGTCGACCTCATAGTGGAGACCAGCGCCGAGGGGCGCGCCGCCGGCCGGCTCCTCATCGACCAGGCGTACTCCTATTTCAAAGAGCGCGACCTGGACCTGCTTGCCAGCCTGGCCCTGCGCCACACGGATGAGTTCCGACTCCTCCGGTCGATGGGCTTCTGGGTATGTCCGAAGTTCCTGGAGCCCCGACCCTTCCGTCTCGTGGTTAGGAGCCATGAGGAGGAGAGAAGCCCCAGCCGCCTAGCCTACGAGCTCAGGAACTGGTTCGTGACGATGGGGGACTACGACGGGGGGTAGGCCGGGGCTGCTCAGAGCGCCTGTCCGGGCACGGTTGCCACAACCCTGGTCCCCATGCCCGGCTGCGAATCGATAGACAAGGTCCCCTCAAGGAGACGCGTTCGCTCCTGCATGCCGATCACGCCCAGCTTGCCGCTTTCCGCCAGGTCGCTGGTGTTACGCGGCAGCTCAAACCCTTTGCCGTTGTCGGCGACTATCACCGTGATGCCCTCGCCGCGGAAGTCCAGCGTGACCTCAACTGCCGACGCCCCTGAGTGCTTCCTCACGTTGTTTAGAGCCTCCTGAGCGATGCGGAACAGGGCCAGCTCGGCGTCGTCCGGAAGGCGATGCTGCTCTCCCAGCACCCTGATGTTCGCAGCGATGCCGTGCTGCTCTTCCAGCGCCGTCGCCAGCCACTTCAGCGCCGGCAGCAGGCCCAGATCGTGAAGGACAGGGGGACGCAGGTCGCGGCTGAAACGGCGTACGCCCTCCAGTATCTTGTCGCTCTGATCGCGGAGCTCCTCGAGACGCTTGGTGATCTCGGGCGCCAACTGGTCGTCGCTGGAGGGCAGCGTGTCCACCAGCATGTCGAGACGGCGAGACAGCCCCGTCAGGGCCTGCGCCGTATCATCGTGGAGCTCGCGGGCAATCCGCAGCCTTTCACCCTCTTGCGCCTTGAGAACCTGCGAGACGTAGAAGCGCAGGTTCTCCTGCATCCGCCGCTGCTCGGTCACATCTCTCATGATCGCCTGGACGCCCACCGGCCGGTCGCTCCGGACGATCAAGCTGGGCATCAGCTCCACGATCGCCTCCGTCCGGTCTCGCTTCGTCAACCGGAGCTCGAAGGGGCCCTCCATCGCCTCGCCGTTGACTTGCCTGCTGACGATTTCCCTGACGGCCTCCCGGCCCGGCCCCGACAGAAAGCGGCCGATATCCATACCGACCATCTCCGCCGGCGCGTAGCCGGTAAGCCTTCCGCACGCCCGGTTGGCCGCGATGATCTTGCCGGCCAGATCGTGGACGAAGATCGCCTCGGTGGCGTTCTCAAAGAGGCCTCGATAATTCTCTTCTGACTGGCGAAGCTGCTCAGCGATATCTCGCTGCTTCTGGTAGAGGCGGGCATTCTCGATCGCGACGCCAATGGCATTGCCGATAGCATTCAGAATCTCTATCTCGTCGGCCGTGAACTCCCTCGGGCTGCGGGTGGCGGCGCAGAGAGTGCCCATCACCCGGCCCTTCGACTTCAGAGGTACGATTAGCTGGGCCCGGATCCCTTCTTGCACAGCCCAACCGCTGTAGAGGGCCGCGTCGCTCGAGCGGTCCGTAACTGCTAGCGGTTCTCCTGTCTCAGCCACCCGCCCATTGAACCCCTCCCCCACCTTGATCGTCTTCACGCCAGCTGCCGACGCGTCGGACACACCCTGATGAGCCTCAAGGGTGAGCTCGCCCGCCTTCTCGTCGAGGAGGAAGAGCAGGCATATCTCCGCGCCCATCACGTCGCCGACCTTGTTCATAGCAAGGCTCAGGATGTCTCGGAGTTCCAGCGACTCGGTGACGACGCCCAACACGGCATTGATGGCAGCCAGCCGCCTCTCCTCATTTTCGATTGCCAGGATGTGGGACCGAAGCTCTGCTTGGGCCCACTGGAGCGACGTGATCGTCTCCTTGTGGAGCGCCTTCTCCCGGTTCTGCAGTTCGATGAGCCAGCTCACGAAAGCGCCGATGAAGAGGAAGGCGGCGACTTCGATCAGCGCCTCCTGCGCCCCCGACGACTCCAGGAAGACGCGGGGCAACAGCAGCGCAGCGATCACGGCCGAGGCCAGCAGGCCACCAACCAGTCCGAAGACAAGAGCGGAGTAGGCGACGGGCAGAACGGACAGTATCCGGTGCACCGAGCGCCGAGCGAGGTCTAGCCTAACGCTGGATTCGATACTCTGTATCCCGGGGATGGAGTCCGCATAGTAGAGGACCGTCCCACAGGCGATGATGGCCAGGATGACCCAGAAGTGCACTTCCCTGGGAACCGGGAAGCGTTGCCTGACCAAGGAGGACAGTCTCACGACGCCCCCTTTCATCCTCACCGCTTTGCCTGGCTCAGCGCCCCTAGGGTATTTGCTCCAGGGAAAGCCAGCCCGCCTTCAGCGCGTGCAGCACAGCCTCGGTGCGCGAGCTGACCCCCAGCTTGTCGAAGATGTGGCCCAGATGAGATTGGACGGTGCGCACGCTGAGGGCAAGCTCCGTCGCGATCTCCTTGTTGCTCATACCCTTGGCGGCTAGCTTGAGCACTTCAAGCTCTCGCTCGCTCAGGTCCCCGGGGCTCTCGGCGCGATGCCCATGATTGAGAGACGAGAACCACTGCACCACCTTGCGGGCCACGTGAGGATCGAGCACGACCTCGCCGGCGCAAACCTCCCGGATGGCGTCGACCAGTTGCTGGCCCCGGACATTCTTTAGCAGGTAGCCGTCGGCGCCCGCTTCCAGGAGCGCATAGATGTACTCATCGTCGTCGTAGGCGCTCAGGGCCAGTACCGCCGTGCCCGGCTGAGTCTTCTTGATCTGCTTGGCGGCCTCGATGCCGTTCAGGTTCGGCATGGCGATATCGACTATGGCGACGTTCGGCCTGAGCTCGTTCACCAGCCGCACGGCTTCCTCGCCGTCAGCGGCCTCCCCTACGACCTCGAAATCCTCCTCGCGCTCCAGCCGTTCGCGGGTCCCTTCCCGGACGAGCGTATGGTCGTCGGCGATCAGAATGCTGATCTTGCCCATGTCGTCCTCTCCCTACGCCCTACTCCAGCGGTCACGCACGCCACAAAACCAGTTCCTCCTTGTTAATTTTATCACAAGCCTGACCCGGACACAAGGAAAGAAAGACGTAGGGAGAAATGCCTAGTCCGCTCGACGGAGGCTACGCCATTTGGGCAAACGGGCCAGCAATGTGGCCCGCCCACCCTCCGTCAACAGCACGCCTCCAGTGATCTCCTAGAGACGTCAAATGCCTATCAACAAGAGCGGCCTCAGCGGAATACGCCTCCCAGCTGACGCGGTAAGTTACAGGCGAAGACGGAAAACAAGCGATGGAGGTGACAGAAATGACAATCACACAGTTCAAGACGGAGCTCCGAGCGGTAGTGCAGAAGGCTGGAGACGGCGACAGCCCGCCCGTCCATCTGCCCCGGAGGATGAGAGCCATTGGCTACGTGAGGCAGGGCTTCGGCGAGATGGACAAGAAGTGGACGAGTTGCGAGGGTCAGAAGGCACGGATAGCTGCCCGTGCCGACGCCAACGACTGGCATCTCATCCACATCTTCGAGGACATCGGCTGGTCAGGAGAGGACCTGGACCGGCCCGCCCTGCCGGCGCTGCTCGCCACGCTGGACTTCGAGGTCCTGGTAATCGACCGGACCGACCGCCTCACCTGCAAGAAGAAGGACCTGGACTTCTTGCTGACCCTCCTGGAGAAGCACGGCATCACCTGTGTGCCCGCCACCTGGTCCTGGGAGCCCCTGGCTCAGTACATGCGGTGGTGGTACCGCCTGCGGTCCAACCCGGTGTATGCCATGCTCGACTCAGCGCTGGCGGAAAGCCAGTCGGAGCCGGCCCAGGAACGGCCGTTGGCGAGCATGACCGGCAGCTCGTAGGCCAGAAACGAGGGGCCCAATGGCGTCGAGAGAGATCTTCTGGAACATCGAGTTCGGGCAGTTAGTCTACCCCCTTGGGTTCCTGGTAATTGCTATCGCCTGCTTCGCGATCTACAGACGTTTTCGTCTCTGGCGGCTGGGCAGCAAGGACGAGCGGCTGAGCAACCTGGGACCACGCATACGGTCCTTCGTGCTCAGCATGGCGGATGGCCTCTGGCACCGGCGAATCGTGACCGACCGCTACGCCGGGATGATGCACGTCCTGATCTTCGGCGGATTCGGCCTCCTCTTGATGGGCCCCCTCCTGGACTTCCTGAGCGAGGACTTCTTCCACTTCATGAAAGGCAATGTCTACCTGGGGGTCTCGCTCATGCTCGACCTGGGCGGGCTTCTCGTCCTCATCGGGGTTGGCCTGGCCGCCTACCGGCGGTATGTCATCAGGCCGGCCAAGCTGGACAACCTGCTGGACGACGCCGTTGCCCTGAGCCTGCTTTTCGTCATCATAGTCACCGGCTTCGCCCTGGAAGGACTGCGAATCGCCGCCACCGACCTCCGTACTCACCCGGACTGGGCGGCCTGGTCGCCCGTCGGGTTTGTCTTCGCCAAAGCGTTCAGCCCCCTCGGCGAGAACGCGGACCTGGCCTTGCACCGGGTGTTGTGGTGGAGCCACATGCTCATATCTATGGGGGCGATCGCCTACGTCTTCGTGACGTTCTCGCGGCTCGCCCACATCGTTGCCTCGCCCCTGAACATCTTCCTGGGCTCTGGGGACGGCAAGGGCGTCCTCCAGCCCATCGAGATCACGGAGAACCTCGAGACCTTCGGCGCCGCCAAGATCCAAGACCTGACCTGGAAAGACCTCCTCGACCTGGACGCCTGCACTCGCTGCGGCAGGTGTCAGGAGGTCTGCCCCGCCTACCTCACCCGCAAGCCGCTCTCACCCAAGAAGCTGATCCAGGAGCTCAAAGGCCACATGGCCGAGCAGGCCCCCACCCTCCTGCGGGCGAAGCACAACGGGCAGCCCGCTGCTGAGGCTCCTTGCCCGGCCCTGGTCGACGGCGTGGTGACCGAAGATGAGCTCTGGGCCTGCACCACCTGTGCCGCCTGCGAGGAGGTTTGCCCCGTCCGGATCCAGCCCATCAGCAAGATCGTCGCCATGCGGCGGAATCTCGTGCTGGAGCAGGGCAAGATCTCTGGTAGCGTTATGTCAAGCCTGCGCTCGGTTCAGGACCGGGGCCACCCCTGGAAGGGGGCTGCGGCTTCCAGAACCGATTGGCTCAACGGCCTGGAAGTCAAGACCATTTCCGGCAACGGCCACAACGGCGGCATCCTCTTCTGGGTGGGCTGCACCGCGGCCGTTCAGGAGCGGGGCATGAACATCCCCGTCTCCCTGGTGAAGATCCTGGCAGCGGCCGGCGTGGAGGTGGAGTTGCTCGGTCACGAGGAGTCCTGCTGCGGCCACTTTGCCCGCCGTCTCGGCGACGAGTACCTGTTCCAGTGCCAGGCCAAGCAGAACATTGAGATTCTGCAGCGCTATCAGGTGAAGAAGATCGTTACCACCTGCCCCCACTGTTACCACACCCTCAAGTACGAATACCCACAGTTCGGGGGCGAGTTCGAGGTCGTCCATCACACTGAGCTGATCCTTCAGCTCATCGAGGAAGGCAAGCTGAGGTTCAACGGGGAGCTCAACAAGGTAGTCGCCTACCAGGACCCGTGCTACCTCGGCCGCTACCACGGCATCTACGAAGCCCCCAGGAAGATCCTGGCAGCCATCCCGGGCGTCAAGGTGGTGGAGATGGCCCGCTGCCGCTCCCACGCTCTCTGCTGCGGCGCCGGCGGGGGTCGCATGTGGATGGAGGAAGAACCCGACCAGAGGGTCAACCGCTTGCGCGTTGAGGACGCCATCGCCGCCAAGGCCGACATCGTGGTGACGGCGTGTCCCTTCTGCCTCCAGATGTTCGAGGACGCTGCCGGCGGTCGCGATGAGGAGACGCCTCTGGAGGTTCTGGACCTGGTGGAGTTGCTGGAGAAGGTGGCGACGCCGCCAGCCATCCTGGTCGAGCCTGCTTCCGACTTGGAGGGCGCGATTTCCGGTAGCCGCCCTCTGAGCGCCATTGGCAGTGGCTGGGGCGCGTCCAGCGCCCTGGCCGCTGCCAAGGTCGAGAGTGACAACGGAAAAACTGACTTGATAGGAGGGAAGCAGCCATGAAAGACAGGTGCTTCATCTACTACGGTAACCCGTGCTGCAGCCTTCTCTCGGACCCGGAGGTACAGAGCTTCGAGGACGCCAAGCGGCAAGCAGCAGTCGAGTGCCCCTACGCGGCCGACACTGCTCAGTGCTCGCAGCCGCGCTTCGGTTGCGTTCGCGTGGCGGGCGCAAGGATGGCCCGAGCCGTCATCCAGTTCTACACCGAGGCCAGCGAGGAGACCCTGGCGCTGGACCGCGACTTCTTCCGGCTTCGCGGGCCGCTGCCGCCTAAGGCGGTCGAGGCCTACGTTGACCCCGAGCATGGCTTCCAGCGCATCACCGACCCGGCGCAGGTGGTCCAGCGAGTCTGCGAGCACGCTCGCGCAGTGCTGGGGTTGCGGCCCGGCGAGCGCGTGCCGCGCCAGGTGGGGCGCTACGCTCCGCCTGCAGCCGACGTGCCGGCGGCCCTGCTGCGTCGCCTCGCGAAGGAGATCCGCGTGGTGAAAGCCGGCAAGACGGCCGGGGCCGAGCGCCCACGGCCGCGCCCGGTTGCGCCGCAGCCCTCGAATCAATAGTCAGTTACCGACCCGGCCGTCGCCGCGCCCCCTAAGCTCGCTGTGGCCGGCGTCAGGAGGGGGCGGATGGTGAACCATCCGCCCCCTCCCACACTTCGCACAACGTCCCACCTACGCCGAGGAATGCCCTCGGCCGGTGACCACCTCCATGTACTCCCTGACCTTTGCCTCGCGCTCCCCCGCCGGCGTGCGGTCGATCAGGTCGATGATGGCGCTGCCGATGACTGCGGCCTGGGCACCCAGCCCGGCCACCGCCTGAACGTGCTCGGCGCGGGAGATCCCGAAGCCCACCGCCAGGGGCAGCGACGTGTGGCGCCGCACGCGCGCCAGGAACTCCCCCAGACCCGGCGACAGGTCCCCGCGGGCGCCAGTGACGCCCGCCAGGCTGACGCAGTACAGGAATCCGCTGGCCTGCTTGGCCACCTGCGCGATGCGCTCATCGCTCGAGGTCGGGGCCAGGA
Source organism: uncultured Chloroflexia bacterium (assembly GCA_963701285.1). Taxonomy (GTDB): domain Bacteria; phylum Chloroflexota; class Dehalococcoidia; order SM23-28-2; family SM23-28-2. Next base: position 2,569,601 of record OY969584.1, read on the forward strand.
GATAGAATCACGTCCAGCCCACGGCCGGCACAGGCGGTCTGCAGCGCGACCGCCTCCTCCGGCGGCAGGTCGACGATGATCAGCCCGTCGGCCCCGGCGTCGGCGGCATCGCCGGCGAACGCCTCGACCCCGTAGGCCAGGACAGGGTTGTAGTACCCCATCAGCAGCAGCGGTATCCGGAGGCCCCCCTGCCGCAGCCGCCGCACCACATCCAGGCAGACCGCCACCGTCACGCCCTCGCCCAGGGCGTGATGGCTGGCGCGCTGGATGGTGGCGCCGTCGGCCAACGGGTCGCTGAAGGGTACGCCCAGCTCCACCATGTCGGCGCCGCCGGCGGCCAGGGCGGGCACCAGCCGTAGGGTCGACTCCACGTCGGGATAGCCGACCGTCAGGTAGGCGATGACGCCCGGGCGGCCATCGGGCCTTAGCTGCGACATGCTCTGAGCGATGCGGCTCACGTGCTCCCTCTAGAGCGAGACGCCCAGGGCGGACGCCACCACTTCCATGTCCTTGTCGCCCCGGCCGGAGAGGCAGATCAAGATAATCGCCTCCGGCGGCAGCGTCGGCGCCAGCCTGGCGACGTAGGCGATGGCGTGGGCCGGCTCCAGCGCCGGCAGGATGCCCTCGGCCTCCGCCAGCAGGCGGAAGCCGGCCAGCGCTTCGTCGTCCGTCACCGCCACGTACTGGGCACGGCCCGTCTCCTTGTAGTAGCTGTGCTCCGGCCCCACGCCCGGGTAGTCCAGGCCGGCCGATATGCTGTGCGTCTCGCGCACCTGGCCCCCCTCGTCCTGGAGGAGATAGGAGTGCGAGCCGTGCAGGACGCCCGGCCGGCCGCGGCCCAGGCTGGCGGCATGGCGGCCGCTGTCCAGCCCCTGGCCGCCGGCCTCCACCCCCACCAGGCGCACCTCGGCGTCGGCGTAGAAGGGGTGGAAGAGGCCCAGGGCGTTGGACCCGCCGCCCACGCAGGCGATGGCGTAGTCGGGCAGACGGCCCGCGGCCGCCAGAATCTGCTCGCGCGCCTCTTGCCCGATGACCGACTGGAAGTCGCGCACCATCATCGGGTAGGGGTGCGGGCCCACCGTGCTCCCCAGCAGGTAGTGGGTCGTCTCGACGTTGGTCACCCAGTCGCGGATGGCCTCGTTAATGGCGTCCTTGAGGGTGCGGCTGCCGCTGGCCACCGGCACCACCTCCGCTCCCAGCAGCTTCATCCGGAAGACGTTGAGGGCCTGGCGGCGCACATCCTCCTCGCCCATGTAGACCAGGCACTCCTGGCCCAGCATGGCGCAGACCGTGGCGGTGGCGACGCCGTGCTGGCCGGCGCCGGTCTCGGCGATGACCCGCCGCCTGCCCATCCGCTGGGCGAGCAGCCCCTGGCCGAGGGCGTTGTTGATCTTGTGCGAGCCGGTGTGGGCCAGGTCCTCCCGCTTGAGGTAGATGCGGGCGCCCCCCAGCCGCTGCGACAGGTTCTCGGCGAAGTAGAGGGGCGTGGGCCGGCCGGCGTAGTCGCGCAAAAGGTCCGCCAGCCGCCGCTGGAAGAGATCGTCCTGCTGCGCTTGACGATAGGCCTCCTCCAACTCGGCCAGCGCCGTCATCAACGTCTCGGGGACGAACTGCCCGCCGAAGGGCCCGAAGTGGCCGTGGGCGTCAGGGAGAGCTTCGCTCTTTGTCACCGGTCCGCCTCCTGGACGGCGGTGATGAAGGCGCGGATCTTTGCCACGTCCTTCACGCCGTCCGTCTCTACGCCCGTCGATACGTCCACGGCCCAGGGGCAAACCCGGCGCACGGCCTCGCCCACGTTCACCGGCGTGAGGCCGCCGGCCAGGACGATGGGGAAGCGGCGGGCCACCTCCACGGCGACGGACCAATCGAAGGGGCGGCCCGTGCCGCCCAGGGCGCCCTCGGCGTGGCTGTCCAGCAGGAGGACGGCGCCCGGCCGCAGCGCGGCGATGATCTCTTCCGCCGATGTGCCGTCCTTCACCTTCACCGCCTTCAAGACCGGCCGCGAGAGCTTGTCGCACATCTCCCAGGGCTCGTCGCCGCTGAGCTGCACCAGGTCGAGGCCCACCGCGTCGGCGGTGCGGTTGATGGTCTGCGCGTCGGCATTCGCGAAGACGCCCACGACCAGCGGCCGCTTCTGCCGCAGCAGCGCCTCGATGCCCTCGGCGCCACGCGCGGCCACCGCCAGCGGCTCGCCTAGAGCGCGAGCGATGGCCCTGGCCTCTTCCACGCTCACCCGACGCCGGCTCTCGGCGAACACCAGGCCGACGAAGTCGGCGCCCGCCTCGGCCGCCGCCAGGGCGTGCGCGGGCTCACGGATGCCGCAGATCTTGACCAGTGTCACTCGAACAGCTCCCGTATCTTCCCCACCGGGTCCTCTGCCAGCACCAGCGCCTCGCCGATCAGGATCCCGTGCACGGCCAGCGCCGCGAGGCGCTGGACGTCCGCCCGCGTGTGCACGCCGCTCTCGGCCACCACTGTCACCTCGGGCGGGATCAGCGGCCGCAGCCGCTCCGCGGTCGCCAGGTCGACCGCGAACGTGCGCAGGTCGCGGCTGTTAATGCCGATGATCTCGGCGCCGGCCATTAGCGCCCGCTCCAGGTCCGGCTCGTCGTGCACCTCCACCAGGCACTCCAGGCCCAGGGTGCGCCCCAGGGCGATGAACGACGCGAGGAGGCCTGGGTTGAGGATGGCGACTATGAGGAGGACGGCGTCGGCGCCGTAGACCCGCGCCTCGAAGAGCTGGTACATGTCGAACACAAAGTCCTTGCGCAGGAGCGGCGGCCGCGCCTCGAGGCCGTCCAGGGCTTCGCGCACAGCCGTCAGATCGCTCAGGCTGCCCTGGAAGTGGCGCTCCTCGGTGAGGACGGAGATGGCGGCGGCGCCCGCCTCGGCGTAGGTGCGGGCCAGCGCCGCCGCATCCAGGCCTGGTCGCAGCGGGCCCCGCGACGGCGAGGCGCGCTTGATCTCGGCGATGAGCCCGGGCGGATGGGCCCGCAAGGCCTCGGCCAGCGACCGCGCGGGCGGCATTCGACCGGCGAGCCCTTGCAGCGTCTCCAGAGGTTCCTCGCGCTGGCGGCGGGCTAGCTCCTCCCGCTTGTCCGCCAGGATGCGGTCGAGGAAGGTGGGCGCTTCGCTAGTCATGGGCCTCCCCTACCGCAGCCTGAAGGCTGCGGCATCGACCCTGCGGGGCCGGCTCGCCCTTCGACAGGCTCAGGGTGAGCGGGCTCTCATTCCGCTCATGGTGACCCTGTCGAACCATGAGCGGGGTCATACGGCGGCCTCCTTCATTCGCCAAAGCTGTTGCTCGCCTCCACGAAGCGCTCCAGGGCGCGGGTCGCCGCGCCGCTGTCTATGGCGGCGGCGGCCAGCGATACGCCCTCGCCCAGGCTGGCAGCGATGTCCGCAGCCGCCAGGGCCGCCGCCGAGTTCAGGAGAACGATGTCGCGCAGGGGGCCCGGCCGGCCAGCGAGGACGGCCCGCAGAGCGGCGGCGTTCTCGGCCGGCGAGCCGCCCAACACCGTGGAGCCCTCGGCGCGGGCCAGGCCCACGTCCTCGGGCGCCACCCGGTAGGACCGCAGGGCGCAGTCCTTCAGCTCGTGCACCAGGGTCGGGCCGGTCAGGGTCATCTCGTCCAGGCCATCCTTGCCATGGACCACCAGGGCGTGATGGCAGCCCAAGCGCGCCAGCACCTGCGCCATCTTCTCGGCGAGGTCGGCGTCGGCCACGCCCAGCACCTGGGCCTGGGCGCCGGCCGGGTTGGTCAGCGGGCCGAGGACGTTGAACACCGTCCGCACGCCGATCTCTCGCCGCGGGCCGGCTGCGAAGCGCATGGCCGGGTGGAAGCTGGGCGCGAACATGAAGCCGACGCCCGCCTGGCGCAGGCAGCAGGCCACCTGCTCCGGCGACAGGTCGATGCGGGCGCCCAGGGCTTCGAGCACGTCGGCGGAGCCGCACTGGCTGGTCATGGCGCGGTTGCCGTGCTTGGCGACGACGGCGCCGGCGCCGGCCGCCACGAAGGCGGCGGCAGTCGAGACGTTGAAGGTGCCGCTGCCGTCGCCACCGGTGCCGCAGGTGTCCAGCAGCGACGGCCCCTCGTACGGGACGCGCAGGGCCTTTGCCCGCATGACGCGAGCCATGCCAGCGATCTCGTCCACGGTCTCACCCTTGAGGCGGAGCGCCACCACGAAGGCAGCGAGCTGGGCGGGCGTGGCCCCGCCCGTCATGATCTCCTCCATGACCGCCGCCGCCTCGTCCTCGGCCAGGGACTGGCCGTCAACCAGCTTGGCAATAGCTTCGCGGATCATAGATGTCTACCCCCAAAGCTCGTCTCGACGGAGCGTGAACTTGCAGTAGTTGTACTCGTCGACAAGCTTCGCAAGTGTGCGACGACCGCCGCACAGCCTCTCCAGATCCTGGGCTGCCACGGCAGGATCGGCCAGGCTATCGTCTATGTAGGAGTCTACGGCCTCTTTCGCTTCCCCCTGAACCCGCGGCAAGAAGCGGCTGGCGTAGTCGTCTGAACCGCGGTCGACGGCGTAGCCACCTCGTATGGCTGAATCCCACATTACGAATAATGACGGATTGAGCGTGTGCAAAATCTTTGATGTCGCCGTGGATGCATACCGGCTGCCCGAGCCTGCTAGCGTCTCGAATATCGAAACCACATCCTCAGAGACACACAATCCTTGAACAATGCCGCCCCCGAACGCGGTGTCTAACAGAGTGAGCCCTTGGAGCGCTCTTAGCGTGGGTAAGACTTGAAGGTAAGCCCGTTTGAACCCGGCGCGAGCGTCCGCGCCACTAGCATAATGCGAAGCCCACTGATTCAGGAATTGGAAGAGGGCCTTGATTTCTGTGTCGTTTGGACCCGCATCAGAATACCAAGCTGCCTCATCCCTTGAATCCATGTAGTCGGCGTAGAACCTATTCCATTCCTGCTGGCCGAATATCTCAGAAGCCAACTTAAGACTCTTCCAATGCATTCCTTCTACCCCATCTCCAGAAAGTTCCGCAGGATGTCCTTGCCCACGTCAGTCATGATCGACTCCGGGTGGAACTGCACCCCCTCCACCGCCAGCTCTTTGTGGCGCACGCCCATGATGACGCCCCGGTCCGTCCAGGCCGTCACTTCCAGGCAGTCGGGCAGGCCCTCGCGCTGGATGGCCAGCGAGTGGTAGCGGACGGCGGGGAAGGGGCTGGGCAGGCCGGCCAGCACGCCCTTGCCCTCGTGGTGGATGAGCGACAGCTTGCCGTGGACGATCTCGCCCGCCCCGGCCACGACGCCGCCGAAGGCCTCGCCGATGCACTGGTGGCCCAGGCAGACACCCAGGATCGGCGTCTTGCCGGCGAAGTGGCGGATGACCTCGACGCTGACGCCGGCCTGGCGCGGGGTGCAGGGCCCCGGCGACACGACGATGCGCTCCGGCGCCATCGCCTCCATCTCGGCGATGGTGGCCTTATCGTTGCGGACCACGTGCACGTCGGCGCCCAGCTCGCAGAGGTACTGGTAGAGGTTGTAGGTGAAGCTGTCGTAGTTATCGATGAGCAAGAGCATGGCTCAGTACCCCAGGCTGCCACGCGGAAGCTCCGCTTCGGCCAGCTCCGCCTGGTGGATGGCTGCCAGCAGGGCCTTGGCCTTGTTCACCGTCTCCTGACGCTCGCGCTCGGGCACGCTGTCGTAGACGATGCCGCCGCCGGCTTGGACGTGGGCCACGCCGTCCTTCATGACGATGGTGCGGATGGTGATGGCGGTGTCCAGGTTGCCGGAGAAGCTGAAGTAGCCGACCGCCCCGGCGTAGGGGCCGCGTCGGTCGTTCTCCAGCTCGGCGATGATCTCCATCGCCCGGATCTTGGGCGCGCCGGAGACGGTGCCCGCCGGGAAGCAGGCGCGCAAAGCGTCGTACTGGCTGAGGCCGTCACGCAGCCGGCCGGATACGTGCGACACCAGGTGCATGACGTGCGAATAGCGCTCGACCTCCATGAGCTGGCTGGCCTGCACCGTCCCCGGCTGGCTAACGCGGCCGATGTCGTTTCGGCCCAGGTCCAGGAGCATCACGTGCTCCGCCAGCTCCTTCTCGTCCCCGCGCAGGTCCTGCTCCAGCGCCTGGTCTTCGATCGAATCTCGACCGCGGGGGCGGGTGCCGGCGATGGGGTGGGTGGACACGACGCCGTCCTCCACCCGCACCAGCATCTCCGGCGAGGCGCCCACGATGTGGCAGTCGCCCAACTGGAGGTAGTACATGTAGGGCGAGGGGTTGATGGCCCGCAGCGCCCGATAGATGCTGAGGGGATGAGCACTGGTGGGGCGAGAGAAGCGCTGCGAGAGCACCACCTGGATGATGTCCCCGGCGATAATGTACTCGCGGCAGCGCTCGACGTTCAGCATGTACTCCTCGGGGCTCATATTGGAGCGCACCCCCTGATCCATCAGGGGCCTCGCCTCCAGGGCGTAGGGCTGGCTGGGCAGGGGCTGGGCCAGGCGCTCCACCAGTTCGTCGATGCGCCAGGTTGCCTGGCGGTAGGCCGCGTCGATGTCGCCGTCCAGGCGGCAGTGGGTCACCACCTTGATCGTGTGGCGCAGGTGGTCGAACACCAGCATCGTGTCGACGAACATGAAGACGGCCTCGGGCAGGCCCAGGACGTCCACCTCCGCCTGGGGAACCCGCGGCTCGAAGTGCCGGATGGCCTCGTAGGACAGATAGCCGACGGCGCCGCCGGTGAAACGGGGCAGGCCGTCGACGCCGGCCAGCCGGAAGCGGCCCAGCTCCTCCTCTACCGCCCGCAAGGGGTCGGAGCCCTCTTCCGGGCGGACGTAGGGGCCCAGGCGCGCCACGCGATAGGGCTCGGTGGCGATAAAGCTGTAGCGGGCCAGGCGCTCGCCCCCTTCCACGCTCTCCAGGAGGAACGAGTGGTCGCCGCGGGCCACCTTCAGGTAGGCGGACACAGGTGTCTCCAGGTCGCCCGCCACCTCGCGATAGACGGGCACCAGGTTGCCCTGCGCCGCCAGAGCCTTGGCCTGAGCCAGGCTTGGGTAGTACATGATCGACACCTCGGCGCCCCCCAAAACAAGAACCCCTCGCCCAAAAGGGGCGAGGGGTCTCTCGCGGTGCCACCCTTATTCCCTCCCCGACGCGTCGAGGAGGGATCTCGTTGCGGATACGGCCCCGACGGGCCGAGGCGATACCCTGGGCTCCGATAACGCTGCCCCTGCGGCCAAGCCTACTCGGGCCCGTGCAGACCCTTTCGGTTGACGGCTCCCAGGCCCATTCGGCTACTGCGCTGGCGCCGGGCTCGCACCTGCCCCCGGCTCTCTTGGCCCCGCTTCGCTGCCTACTAGCCCTGTTCGCAGCCGATGCGATATGGAGTCTGGCGCGAATATACCACCCTGGGCGGATCATGTCAACCCGATGTGGTGTCTCCGGATAGGCCAGCGAAAGGGCGGACCGGGCCGTTGCCACCTCCAGACGCCAATCCTCCGTGCAGAGGCGATCGTAAATACTAAGAGGCTCGACTAGAAGCCAGGCACGCGGGTCTTAGTTCTTGGGGTGGTGAGTAGTGATGAAGAGTCTAAGCAAGCGACGTGCGATTCTGGGCATGATGATCGTCACTGGTCTGGTCGCGCTGCTGGTGGTGACCGTTGCTCGTCGCCGGCACGGTTAGCAGCTCCCTCCAATAGAGGCCGCACTCGGGCTCGACAGGCGGGCTGTAGCCTCGGGCGCGCTCGCTGGCGGGAGGCACGTGCTACCGCGGTGAGCTGATGGTGGCCACTTCGGCGTTGGTCGCGGTGTCGATCACCGACAGGCTGTTGTCTCCGTTGTTGGCCACATAGAGACGACCGGCACTCGGATTCACAGCGATGCCGACCGGCCCGTTGCCGGTGGGCACTTCGGCAGTGACGGTATCCGTTGTGCCATCGATCACGGAGACGCTGTCGCTGTCGTTGTTCGCCACGTAGATACGATTGGTGATTGGGTCGACCGCAATGCCTCGGGGCTGGGCCCCCACCATGGCACTGCCGAGCAGGTCGCCGCTGGCGCCGTCGATAGCCATCACGTTGTAGGTCAAGAGATTGCCCACGTACACCCGGTTGGTGTCCGGGTTGACGGCTACGCCTGAGGGCATACCGAGGGGCGGCGTGACCGTCGCCACCGCCGCGTTGGTCGAGGTGTCGATGACCGTCAGGTCGTTGCCGTGATAGTTCGCCACGTAGACCCGCCCGGTTACCGGGTTAGCGGCCGCCGCCCACGGGCCGTCGCCACCGGGAATAGTGGAGATTATCGCGTCCGTCGCGCCATCGATCACTGAGATGGTCTTGCTCGCGTAGTTGCTCACGTAGACGCGGTCGGCTTGCGTGTCAACGGCTGCGTCTATCGGCTCGTCGCCCACAGGGACAGTCGCCACCACCTGATTGGTGGCCCCATCGACGACCGACACGCTGTTGCCCTGGTGATTGACCACGTAGATGCGGTTGGTGACGGGGTTCACCGCCGCCGCCATAGGGCCATCGCCCACCAACACCGCCGCCACCGCGGTGTTGGTGACGCCGTCGACCACGGTGAGGCTACCGCTGGCGTAGCTGGTCACGTAGACCATGCCCGTGGTCGCGTTGACGCCCACGCCCCACGGCGACTGGAAGGAAGGAGACCCCGACCGCACTCCCGATGCCGGTGACGCGGCGGCCGGAAGTGTCGGGGCCACGCCGGGCGTGGCCGTGGCGGCCGCCGTCCCGGTCGGCAGCGACGTGCTCGAGGGCATGCCGGCATTCTCCGCCTCGCTGCCGCAGGCCGCCAGCACTACCGCGAGCCCAAGTACGAAGGGTAGCGCTAGGCCAATGCCAAACCAACGCATGGGACTCGTGTCAAGCGCTTCCCTCACCGGCCACCACCTATTCATCAGACAGCAGACAGACAGACCTCTGCCGAACACATCTGGTGCCCCTGGCAGGACTCGAACCTGCGACCTGCTGCTTAGAAGGCAGCTGCTCTGTCCGCTTGAGCTACAGGGGCGTCTGAGGCGCGATCTTCGGCTGCCCCAGCGGCCTTATTCTATCAACCAGCGTTCGGCTGGAGCAAACGTGGCTCGCCGAGGGGCAGCGGCGTCCAGCCGCCGGCTAGCCGGGGCGATAAGCCGTCTCTACCTTGTGCGAGGTCGTTAGGTTGTGGCCCGCGGTCACTCCCACGATCTCCAGGCCCTGCACGTCGGCCGTTGTGGTGAGATGCTTCTGCACCAGGCGGCCCAAAGGCTGCGCCCCCACCACCGCCAGCACGGCCGCCGTCAAGACGTTGGGCAGGCGCTCCAGGCGACTGCGGCCGCCCAGCGCGATGAGCGAGGCAAGCCCCGCCAGGATTCCGGCCACGGCGAGGTTAGTGCCGCAGAGCGGCGAGATCGCCAACTGCGACTCGCCCTCCCTCAGACGGGCCAGCGCCTCGGCGGCCGACTCGCGCACCTTGTCGGTCGGGACGTCTCCGTACAGGTAGAAGCCATCGGTGGAGGCCCGGCCCACCAGTCGGACGTTGGGACCCGCCCTGGCCATCAGGACGGCTATGGTCGCGTGCTCTAGCGCGTGGTTGCGGCGGACACTAGCGAGGATGTCCAAATCGATCCCTCCCTATCCAGTATAGCACGGCGCCCGCTAGCTCTTGGCGATGCCCGGCACAAAGGACTGGGCGTAGGTGTTGACCGTGACGGTCACCACCTTGGGATTGCCGGCAGCGTAGGGCGCTTCGAGGGTGAGTTGGGCCACGTAGCGCCCGCGAGGCAGGCCGGCCATGTTGGCCTGGACGGTGAGGGACGAGCCGACGCCGCCCAGATCGCTCCCCAGGGCAACGCCGCTGGGCGCCGATACCTGGAGCCAGGGCACGGAGGGGGTGATAGTCCACACCAGGACGCCGCTGCCCGAATTGGTGACCGTCACCTTCTGCGGCTCGCTGGGGGTGTCGGGGCGGGCCATGATGTCGACGGCGGTCGTGCTCACCTCCAGCGCCGGTGCTCCGATGACCTTCGCCCGGTCGCCGCCAGTGGCTGTGGGATCCTGATGAGCGCCGGCGGGTCGCGGCATGTCCATGCGAGTGAAGCAGTCGTCCGTGGTGTCGCAGACGAAATTCTCCACGTTCAAGGGATCCGCGAACTCCACCAGCGCCAGGTCGGGTAGGTTGGCCTGCTGCGCCGGCCAGAGGGGGGCGCCGTCGGGCTGAGGGGGGTGGGCCATGCAGCCGTACACCAGCTCCTGGTACGGGTACTGAGAGCGGTCGTGGCTGAACCCGTCGTCGCTGGGGCCACAGCTATACGATGTGCGCGGCCAGGCGGGCAAGTTCGGGTTCAGGGGATGGTTCTGGAACGCGAAGCCGTTATAGCTCCACACGGCGTAGTACCAGTCCTCGATGGCCTGCGGGTTGCGGTCGCCCACCAGCGGACGGTACTCCGGCGACAGGTTCCACTTGTCGGCCAAGGTGCGGGCGCCACGGGCAATGTTGTAGGCGTAGTGCGAGGCCACCATGAGCTGCTCGCGGGTAGGGGCGCCGGTAGTGTTCTCCATGCCGGAGGTCACCTGCATAATGCCATACCCGCAGTCGTGCGAGATGAGGGCCGGCCCGACGCTGCCGTAGGGCACATTATAGGCCGCCTGCGCCCAGCTGCTCTCGATCCAGCCGATCGCCTTGAGGAGGCTCGGAGGGATATAGGGCGCCGTGAACCCGGGCCCGACGGGCGGGAACGGCGTCGACGAAGGGGCCGGCGTCGCCGTCGCGGTGCGGCTGGCAGTGGCCGTCGGGCTGGCGGTAGCCGTGGCCGTGCCGGTGGGCGTCTTCGAGGCGGAGGCCTCCGCCGCAGCCGCCTCGGCCTCGGCACTCGTCGGGGTCGGCGTGGCCGAGGCGGTCGTCGCCAGCGGCGTGACTCCCGGCCGTGCGCCCGTTTCCAGCGGCGGCAGGGCGAAGTAGGGGTCGCCCGGGAAGAGCTTGTCGCCGCCGGCCAGATTGAACGTCTCGTTGTAAACGGAGCGGTAGTCTTTGGCATCATAGGCCATGACGTTGAAGGGCCCCATCGTGCTGCCCGTCTCGCCGCAAAGGTGGGTGGCCCCGGCCGGCGGCGGCGCCAAGCCGTCGCGGCCGGTCAGGAGGGCCGCGCTCACGGCCAGCAGGGCCATCGCCAGAAGCAGCCTACCGCGAACCACCGGGCAACCAGCCAATGAACTCCAGGCTCCCCTGTTCGCCCACCGCTTTCCGTCCAACGCCTTGCTCGATGATGGTGAGGCTCTCGCGCCCGGGCTCGGCGGCGGAAGTGCCGGCGAAGGAGCGCACCGCCAGATACCGCCCGTCGGCCGACCAGGCCACAGGCACATCGAAGCCCTGCTCCGGGCCCGGCTCGACATCCTTCAGTGATCCTCCCGTCAGCGAAACCAGGGACGCAGGCGCGCTCTGGCCGGCGTCAGCCGGAGTCCGGCCAATGCTGACGGTGTCCTCGCCGCGCCAGACGGGGTTGAAGTGATCGCCGGCCTCCAGGGCGGCGGCCACGGCCGACAGCGGCTTCGGCGTAGCGCCGGACTGTAGATCCGCCACGAAGGCACGGACGGCAATGCGGCCGCCGGTGCGCTGCCCGGCCAGGAAGGCCACCTGGGAGCCATCGGGAGAGAGGTGCCAATCACGGGCCGTTCCGTCGCTGGCGTGCACCAGGATGCTCGCGTCGCCGCCGCTGGCTACGCTAACGAAGTCGCTGCCCTTGCTCGCGATGCGGGCATAGAGGAGCTCTCCAGCCGAGTACTGCATCGGGAAGAGCCCGAAAACGCTTTCTTCTGTGCAAAGAAGATGCTCCGTGCCCTCGGCGACGCCCACACTCACCAGCGAGACCTCGCCGCCCGTGTCGGCCTGCGGCCCGTTGCGGCGCACGACGATGGCAGCGCTATCCGGCGACCACACGGGCGCGGTGCGCAGATCGAAGCCGTCCGCGAGGTGTCGCTTCTCGCCGCTGCGCACGTCCAGCACCCACGCCTGAGCCTCGCGGTCCGCGTTCTGGCTGCCGGCCGGCAGCACCAGATAAGCCACCAGGTTGCCGTCGGGCGAGAGGCTGGCCGATATGCCCCAGTCGGGGGCGTGGTCGATCTGGGCCACCGATTTGCGGTCGGCGGGGCCGCCCGCGGGAGCGAGCCACAGGGTATCGGCGCCGCTAGCGAACTCTTGATACAAAAACGCCGGCCCGCTGATCGGGGGCGTGCCGGTGGCGAGCGGCGTAGCGGTGCCGGCGCGAGTCGAAGTCGGCGTGACCTTGGCGACGGTGCCGCCGTCCCCGCCTATCAGACGGTCGGCGGCCACCCATCCACCGACGCCACCCGCCGCCAAGAGAGCCACCGCCAGGAACGCAATAACCAAGGGTCGCATAAGCGCTGTCTACTCCTTGCTGCCCGAGGCTGAAGCCTGGGGAGGGCCGAACACGGTACGCGCCCGGCGATACACGTACCAGGCCACCAGCGCCACCAGGACGATGAGGATGGGGATGTCCGCCGGTCGCATCCACTCGCGGATGCGCTCCCAGTTCTCGCCCAGAAGGAAGCCGGCCCAGGCCAGGCCCAGCGACCAGGGGAAAGAGCCCACGAAGCTCAGAACCGCGAAGCGCCGCACATCCATGCGGGCCACGCCCGCCGGTAGGCTGATGAAGGTGCGCACCACCGGTAGCACGCGCGAGATGAACACCGCCCGGTCGCCGTAGCGGGTGAACCAGCGCTCGGCCCGCTCGATCTCCTCGGGCGAGATGAGCACGTAGCGCCCGAAGCGCTGGAGGAGAGGCCGCCCACCCCAGGCGCCGGCGGAGTAGGCTGCCAGGGAGCCGATGAGGTTGCCCAGGGCACCATAGAAGGCGGCCAGGAAGAGCCACTGCTCGCCGCCGCCGCGGTCCTGAATGAGGAACCAGCCGGCCAGGGGCATGATGATCTCGCTGGGAAGGGGGATACAGGCGCTTTCGACGGCCATCATGACCACCACGCCCGGCCAGCCGATGGCGCCGTAGACGTACTGGACGAAGTCTAGAAGTTGCTCCTCGATCTCCTCCACCACCTAGGCCGGGGCCGCCGTCAGCGGGTCATGCCCACAGTCTCCCCTGGTTCGCCTGAGTCTAGCAAACGCCCCGTCCAGGTGTCAACGTCAGCCACGCCCCGCTAGAACGCCGCGCACGTCACAGACAGGACTGGCGGCAGGGTACCCGGAAGCCGTTGCCAGCGATCGCCCCCGTCCGCGCTGGCGAAGACTTGTCCGTTGCTCGTCCCCACATACACGCCCTCTGGGTCGAGACCATCGGTGTCCAGTCCCTCGCGATAGACGCTCTGGTAGTCGCCAGGGCCAGGCAGGCCGTTGCTGAGGGCCTGCCAGGATCGGCCGCCGTCCCGAGTGCGGTACAGCGTGAACTGGCCGGGACAGACACGGAATGCATCAGCCTGGAGGGGGACGACGTAGGCCGCATCGGGCGCCCGGCGGGCGACGGCGATGGGGAAGCCGTGGAACGAGGGCAGGCCGGCCGTGACGTCCTCCCAGGAGCGGCCGCCGTCGTCGGAGCGGAACACACCAGTGTGGGCCTGGACCCACAGCCGGTCCGGGTTCTTAGGGTCGAGGCGCATTCGGTGCATGTCGAAGACCGCCGCCGGGTCGACGTTGGCGGGCACGTTGGCCTCGAGCTGTGAGATGAACTGCTTGACCGCCGCCGGGTCGACGCCGGGTGGCACACTGGCCTCGAGCTGCGAGATGAACTGCTCGGTCGTCGGCATGTCGATCGTGTCGTAGGAGAACAGCCGCCAGGTGCGTCCGCCATCGTCGCTCACATACGAGCCGCCCGCGCTGATCGCCAAGTACATCCTTCCCGGATTCCGCGGGTCGATCTCTATGGAGTGAAGAGCCAGGCCCCCTCCCGCCGGCTGCCACGCCGACCGAAGCGGGTGACGGTTAATACCGTCCACCGCTGTCCAGGATACCCCCCAGTCCTCGCTGCGGAAGAGGCCGGCGGGCACGGTTCCGCAATAGACGACGCCGGGCTGGCTCTCGTGTCCGGGGCGGACATGCCACACCGTATTGATGGTGACGCCCATGTCCTGCGGGAAGCCCAGGTCGCGGCTGTGTACGTCCCAGGTCTTGCCGCCGTCATCGCTCTTGGCGACTGCCGGCCCCCACACGGCGTGATTCGCGGCAGCGTACAGCCGCGTCGGTTCACGGCGCCGGTCGGCGGCCATGTGGTGCACCTGCCACCCCTGCAACATCGGCTCGGACAGCTTCCACTTCTCGCGCCCCTCATCGGAAGAATAGATGAAGGCGCCCTTCCTAGTCCCAACGAGCACTCTGATCTGACCAACCGCTTGCATGTCGCCTCCTTAGTCGTGAGCTTCGGCCATCCGCTGGTGGGGGCAGAACTACGATTTTACGACCCCACCGAGCCAAACGGATCTCTTCAAGCGCAGGGTGGCTGTCGTCATCCTAGGCCGGAGGCCGCTTTCGCCCTTGCCCCAGCGTCTCCCGCAGGCGTCGCGCCTCCCACAGGTGGCCCAGGTCGTGCTCCGCCAGCTCGCGGGCGATCTGGGCGATGGCTACCTGGCCGCGATAGGGATGGAGACCGCAGCGCTCCCAATCCTCCGGAATCAGGCCCCATAGGAGGCGGTAGGTCTGGTGGCGCAGCCTCGCGAAGGCGCCGATCAGCTCCTCGATGTCTGCCGAGCGATAGTCCCGCTCCAGAGGCAGCGCATCCACGTCCCGCGCCGGCAGCGGCGGTTCCTCGCCGCCGGCCACGAGGCGCATCTGCTCCAGGGCGAGCTCCTCGTTGTCCCGCAGGTGGCCGGCGATCTCTTTCAGCGACCACTCATCGTCCTGCGGCCGCCAGCGCAGCTCTTTTTCGCCCAGGCCGTAGAACTGGCCGATGAGCTCGTCGCCCGCTTCCCGCAGGGCCTTCAGGACCCAGCGCTGCTCCCCCTCGTTCACGGGATCGACTTGTGTGCCCTCACTCCATCATGTCGATGACCCTGGCATAGGCGGCTACCGTGGCAGCGATGTCCTCCGCGGAGTGGGCCGCCGAGACGAAGCCCCTTCCCAGAAGCGACAGAATGCCCTCGTTCCGCAGCACCAGGGCGTACTTCTCCAGGCGGTCCTTTCTCCGCACGACCTCGTCCAGCCCCCCCGGCGCATCGATGCGGTAGGCCGTGGGAGCGGCCGTCTCCACGTGGAGGATGGAGGCGAAGTTGTAGGCGAAGTAGTCCGTCTCGCGGCTCGCGAACATGGCGTTCAGCTCCGCCACCAGCCTGTCGGTGGCCTGCGCCGCCTTCTCGATGGCGCCGGTCTCTTCCAGCTCCAGCATCGTGAAGTAGCAGGCGGCCGCGGAGAGGACGTTGGCCGCCAGCGTCCCCGCCACGAACGCCGTGCGGCCGCCGACGCCGGCGGCGCTGCTGAAGGTGTCCATGATCGCGACCCTGCCGGCCACCGCCCCGCAGGAGGGGTAACCGCCCATCATGATCTTGCCCAGGATGGTGACATCCGGCTGGACATTGAAGTAGGCTTGGGCTCCCCCCAGGCCCAGGCGGAAGCCGGTCACCACCTCGTCGAAGACGTAGAGGGCGCCGTACCGGTCGCAGAGCCGGCGCACCTCCTGGTGAAAGCCGTCCATCAGCGGCAGACTGCCCGACTCGGCGCCGACCGGCTCGACGAACACCGCCGCCACGTCGCCCTCGTGGTCACGGAAGGCCTTCTCCAGCTCGTCGAGGTCGTTCAGGTGGACGAGCACGGTGTGGGCGCGATGCTCGGGCGGTATGCCGTTAGCCAGCAGCAGGCCGCTGCCGGGCACCCACATGTCGGCCACGAACTGGTCGGCCCAGCCGTGGTACGTCCCCCGGAACTTGATGATCTTCCTCTTGCCGGTGAAGGCCCGCGCCAGCCTCGCCGACGCCATGTCGGCCTCGGTCCCGGACTGGAAGAAGCGCACCTTCTCGACGGCCGGCATGTGCTGGGCGATCTTCTCCGCCGCCAGGACCTCGTACTCGTCGCAGAGGCCGTGGAGCGGCCCCTTGCGCCGCAGCACCTCCACGACGCGCTCGTTCACCCGCGATGAGTTGTGGCCGAAGAGGACGGCGCCGCCGCCGAGGACGTAGTCGACGTAGACGTTGCCGTCCACGTCCGTGAGCCTGCTTCCCTCCCCCTTCTCCATGAAGAGGGGGTACGGGTCCGTCGGCAAGAGCACATGCTCCACGCCCTGCGAGACGACCCTCTTGGCCCTCTCGAAGAGCGCAGCCGAGCGTCGGGTCTTCCCCCGGATCTCTTCGTAGACCCGGCTCATCCTCGCGTCCGGGATGTCGCGGGCCGGCCGGGCGGCCAGCCTCCGCAGCCTCTCCTGGATCTCGGCGTAGTTCATGACCGGCGCGGCACTCCCCGTCTACCGGGCCTGCTGGCTAGGGGCTGGCAAGCGCCCCCAGGGAAGCGAACGAGTAGCCCATCCCTCGCAGGCCATCGATGACAGCCTGAAGGGCCGCGGCATCCTGGGACGCCGAACCAACATGGAAGACGTAGATGGCCCCGGGCTCAGCCTGCTGGAGGCAACGTTCCACGATTTGTTGGGCCGGCAGGCCGTTCCAGCCCATGGAGTCCACCGTCCACAGCACGTTGTACAGATAGCCTCGCGCATAGACGTCTGCGTTCACCGATTCGTCGTAGTCGCCGTAAGGCGGGCGGAAGTACGGCTTGGTGCTGACCCCGGCGAGCTGCTCGACTATGCTCTCGGTCTTGTCCAGCTGCTCCCATTGCTGCGCCTGAGTCAGAGGCAGCTGGTTCGTCGACAGGCCGGTGAAAGAGGGATGGTCATAGGAGTGGTTGATGAGGAGATGGCCCTCTTGGGCGATGCGCCGCAACAGGTCGGGGTTCTCCTCCGCCCAGCGACCGGTGACGCCGAAGGCCGCCACGATTCCGTTGCCCTTCAGAACGTCGAGGATCTGCGCGGTGAAACCGGCGTCGGCGCCGGCATCGAAGGTGAAGAACACCGATTTCACGTTGGGATCGCCCCGGCGTATAACCTGAGCCTCGCCTGGGGTCGGGGTGGGCGTCGAAATGGGCCCGCCTGCGGGGATAAGCAGCACCTGGCCGACATCGATCTGGCTGGCGTCCACCAGGTGGTTCGCGGCGACGATGGCGTCGACGGTGGTGCCGAAGCGGCGGGCGATGGAGTAGAGGGTATCGCGGGCCTGCACCTCATAGGTCGTGAACCCCGATGTCGGCGAAGGCGCAGGCGTGGGCGGCGCCGGTGTCGCGGTCCGCGCCGGCGTCGGCGAGGCCGAGGGGGTGGCGGTGGGCCTGGGCGTCGCCGAGGGCGTAGCGCTATGGCTGCCCGTGACCACCGGCGCCGGCGTCAGCGTCGCGGTGGGGGTAGGGCTGGGCTGGCCGCCGTCGCTGCAAGCACTCAGCGCTGCCAGGCAAACCGCGAAAAGGAGGGCCATCGCGCAGCGCCAGCCGACACTGGCGGGGCTCACTCGCCCAGGAGCTGAACGATGACGGTCCGTTGGCGCCTCCGATTGTCGAAGTCCACAAACAGCAGCTGTTGCCACGTCCCCAGCGCCAGCCTTCCACCCACCACCGGCACCACTGCCGAGGCGCCCATCAGGGCGGCGCGAAGGTGGGAGAAACCGTTGCCATCGCCCCAGCGCCGGTCATGCTCGTACGAGGCGTCCTGGGGCGCCAGGCGCTCCATCAGTCGCTCGAAGTCCTGCACCAGCCCGCCCTCAAACTCCAGCGTGAGCACCGCCCCGGTCGACCCGGGGACAAAGACGACGGCCAGCCCCTGGCTGATGCCGGACTGGCGCACCTTGTCCTGGGCCATCGGCGTGATATCGACCAGGTGGCAGAAGCCTTCCGTCCGGAACGAGATGGTCTCTGTGCTCACCAGCATGGCCATCGCCTCCGAGGGCCCGTTGCCCCACCCGCCGCCACGCCTAGCCCGCCAGGCCGAGCTCCGCGGCCGCCGGTTTCATGGCCTGGATGACGACGGCGATGTGCTCGTCCAGGTCCACGCCCAGGGCGGCGGCCCCTTTCACGATATCGTCGCGGTTCACCGAGCGGGCAAACGCCTTGTCCTTCATCTTCTTGCGCACCGACGGCCCGTCCACCTCGGCCAGGCTCTTGCCCGGCTTGACCAGGGCCACGGCGGTGATCAGGCCTGTGAGCTCGTCTACGGCGTAGATGGCCTTGTCCATGAGCGACTTGCGCTCCAGGTCCAGATGGTCGGCGTGGCAGAGGACGGCATAGACGACGTCCTCCGGGTAACCGCGCTCACGCAGGATCTTGGCGCCCTCCTGGGGATGCTGGTCGACGGTGGGATGGATCTCGTAGTCGAAATCGTGGAGCAGGCCGACGATGGCCCACTTCTCCTCGTCCTCGCCGTACTTCCGGGCGTAAGCCCGCATGGCCGCCTCCACCGCCAGACCGTGCTTGCGCAGGCCGGGGCTCTTCGTGTACTCGCAGAGTAGACCCCAGGCGTCCTGTCGGTTCATGGCCATTCCCTCCGCCTCAGTCGACCCAAGCGAAAGCCCGAGACCCTCAATCGGTTGGCCCCGGGCTTTGGCTTATGCCGGTCCTAGTCTTTGCCTCTTCTGCCCTCTTAGCCTCCCTGGGGGTTCTGCAGGGCAGCCGCAATAAGCGAGTTGAGCCCTTTCTGCGTCTGTCCGCTAGCGTCCTGATAGTCGGCAAAGGGCAGCGCACCTTCCACAAGCAGTCCGTTGATGAAGAAGGAGGGCGTCCCCTGCACGCCGTAGGTGGTGCCGTCCTGAAGGTCCTTCTGCACCTCAGCGGTGTACTTGTCGCTATCCAGGCACTGGTTGAACGTGTCCGTGTTAAGGCCCAGTTGGCTGGCGTAGTTCTTCAGGCTGGGCACGTCCAGAGCCGATTGGTTGGCGAACAGCTTGTCCTGGAACTCCCAGAACTTGCCTTGCTCATTGGCGCACTCACCTGCCTCGGCTGCCTTCTGAGCGTTCGCGTGTAGCTGGGTGAGGGGGAAGTTGCGGAAGACGAAGAGGATCTTGTCCCCGTACGTCTGCTTGATCTGAGGGTAGGTCTGGGTGGCGAAGCGGCCGCAGTAAGGGCACTGGAAGTCGCTGAACTCGACCACGATCACCTTCGCGTCGGTCGGCCCCCACGAAGGTTGGCCCTCAATGTTGATGTTTTTCACCACTACCGGCGGCGTGGCCGTCGGCTGGGGCGTCACCTGGGCCGCCGCCTGAGTGGCCGTCGGGTTCGGAGCCGACGCACTGCTGCTGCCGCCGCCGCCGTCCACTGCTTCGTGGGTAAAGAAGCCGCCCACGAACAGGGCCGGTGCCAGCACCGCCAGCACGACGGCCGAAACTATCGCCGAGGCTATGTGTGGCGGCAGGCCTGCTCGCGTGAGAGGGGCTGCCGCCCTCTCCGATTGGGCCGCGGCCCTCCCTCGCCGGCCAGCGGGGCGCGACTCGCCCCCTTGCGGCTGCGTATGCTCGGCCGCCGGCCCCTGCCCTTCCTCAACCATGACCTCCTCCCCTTTCCGGCCCTAGCCCCACATGCCCATGCGGTGGGCCATCTTCTCCAAACGGGCAACCCGGTCCTCGATCGGCGGGTGGGTGCTGAACAGGTTCCCCACGAAGTCGGACCGCAACGGGTTCACAATGTAGAGATGAGCGATGGACTCGTTCACCTGCATGGGCCTCATGTTGGCGCCCGCCTGAAGCTTGCGCAGGGCGCTGGCCAATGCCAGCGGCCGACCCGAGATCTCCGCCCCCGTCTCGTCGGCACCGTACTCGCGCGCCCGCGAGATGGCCATGCGGATAAGCAAGGCGGCAATGGGCGCCAGGACGATTATCACCAGCCAGAGCGCCAGGCCGATGATGCCGCTGGCGTTATTGCCGCGGCGCCCGCCGAATCCACCGAATCCGAAGAGCAGCCCCCAGCGAGCGATGCCGGCCAGGAGCATGATGGCCCCCGCCACTGTGGCCACGATGGTGCTCACCAGGATGTCCCGGTTGCGGACGTGCCCCAACTCGTGCGACAGCACCGCCTTCATCTCGTCCGGGTCCAAGATGCGCATGATGCCGGTGGTCACCGCCACCGCTGAATGCTTCGGGTTGCGGCCGGTGGCGAAGGCGTTCGGGGAATCGTTCTGGACAACGTACACCTTGGGCTTGGGCAGGCGAGCCATGTCCGCCACGTCTTGCACGATGCGGTGGAGCTGGGGCTCCTCCTGCTCGCTCACCTGGCGGGCGCCCGCCATGGCCAGGGCCAGCCGGTCGGAGAACCAGTAGTTTCCGGCGTTCATCACCAGCGAGAAGGCAAACGCAATGATGATGCCGGTGGTGCCGCCGAAGACCCAACCCACGGCCAGCAGGATTCCCGTCAGAACCGTCAATAGCAGCACAGTCTTGGCTTGGTTCATGGTTCACTCCCCGTAATCTTACACCTCCCGCTCATTATACGCCACGGCTTCTGGCTATATGTTAAGCCACTTCCCGCTGTAGAAACGACAGGATAGCCGCATTGGATTCGTTCGCGCGCTCCTCCATCACCATGTGCCGCGCCCTCTCGATCACCTCCAGCCGAGCGTCGGGCAGTCGCGCCTGAAACCAGCGAGCGACGCCGAGACCCAGCGCTCGATCGCCATCGCCCCAGAGGAGCAGTGTCGGCTGGCGGATCTGCCTCAGGTCCAGGGGCTCATCGCGGGCGGAGTCCATGAGCACGCGGACGATGGCCTCGGTGGAGCCGCGGATTCGGGCGAGGCAGCGGAACTCCTTCAGCATCGCCGGCGTCACGAAAGAAGGGTCGTAGAAACCGCTGCGCAGCACCGCCGCCCGCAGGCCGGGCTGGTGCAAGACCAGCGCCGCCCCCAACCGCAGGAGGGGCCGCAGGACAGGCCCGCCCGGCGGCACCAGGCGCGTCGGCGGCGCGCTCGCCACCAGGACCAGCCTGTCCACCCGCTGGGGGAACAGCGCGGCCAGCCGCAGGGCGATGGCGCCGCCCAAGGAGTGACCCAGGACCGCCGCCCGCTCCAGGCCAAGCTCGTCCATGAAGCCGGCCACCAGGCGTGCCTGGGCTGTCTCGCAGTAGTCAGCATCCGGAGGGCGATCGGAGTAGCCGAAGCCCTTCAGATCAAGGGCCACCGTTCGGAACTGCTCCGAAAGCGCGGGAATGTTGTAGCGGAAGTTGTACAGGCAGCCGCCCAGACCGTGAATGAGGACGACCGCCGGCCCTTGACCCTTGTCGATGTAGTGGATGGCCAGGCCGCCCAGGTGCAACACCCGTCCCGGCCTGGCCGCCGCCGGCTCCAGGTCCTCATTCCGGGCGATGAGCCAGCGGGGATAGCCCCACAGCGCCCCGCTTGCGCCCGCCGCCAGGCTGCCGGCCAGGAGCAACCTCCAGTTCAGCGGCGGCATCTCCGAAACGATTCGCGCCGGCCCCGCCGTTCTCTTACTCCTCCGGCGGCTCCGCCCGTCGGAGCAGGGCCGTCAGTCCCCGCAGCGAACCGCCCAGCGCCCCCAGCAGCGGGAGCACCAGCTTCCGATCGTTGCGCAGTGCCCAGCCCAGGGCATTGACGGCCGAGTAGGCGATCATCCCCAAGGCGAAGGCGGCGGCGATGGCGGCCCAGGTCCTGCCCGCCACAAGGCCGATGGCAGCGACAACTGCCGCCAGGCCGGTCAGCACCTCGGCGGCGAGGTGCAGGGCGACATAGGAGTCGCCTTCCACCGTGCGCACGCCTTCCTTCAGGTTGCCCTGTCGCAGCCAGCCCAGCCAGAAGCGAAACATGCTGGCGCCGGTGAAACCCAGGAATCCCGCCAGAGGTCTCGATTTGCGTTTGGAACGCAAGGCTATCCTCCCTTCCGGCGCTTGCCCAATCGCCCCACAGTCCCTACCCGCATCACCCTTCAGACTTACCCGCCTTCTCTAGCTCGGCTATCCGGCGTTCGATCGCTTGTAGGCCTCAGCCTGGTTCTTTAGAAACCCCAGCTCATCCTCTGCCGCCTCAGTCCCGGGCCTCGGCCTATTCCATCCCTCTTTCAGATGCTCGGGGGTCAGGTCTGGCCGCCGCTTGTAGATCTGGTCCTGAATCTCGAAGATCAGCACGAGAGCCTGGCCTACCCTCCTGATGTTCTCCCGCGAGCTGAGATCGAGATCTCTGATTAGACGGGCGCAGTCATCAAGCATTCTCGACGACTTTCTGAGTTGGCGGTCGAGACGATCCAGGGACACTTCCTTCTTCATGAAGCGTTGCCTCCACCTAGCCCTCGCGGCGGGCGCCGTCGAGCAGGGCGCTCAGCTCCCGCAGGCTGCGCCCAATGCGCGGGCCGTACCAGGTGAGCATCCGGCCATCGACGAGGAAGACGTCTCCCCGCCGCAGCGCCGTCACCGTGGGGAACGCCTCGAGGTCGGCCAGGTGGCGCCCGCGGAAGCGATAGGGCTCGCTGGGCAGCAGGATAACCTCCGGGTCCACAGCTGCCATTTCCGCCAGCTCCACCCGCGGGTAGCGCTCCTGCCGCCCAGCGAAGACGTTGCGCCCCCCGCAGACGGCCAGGACATCGTGCACGTAGGTGTCCGCGCCGATGGTCATGTACGGATTGCGCCAGATGGGACAGAAGACGCGCAAGGGCTCCCGGCCGGCGTTGGCCGCCTGCACCGCCGCCAGCGCCTCCTCAGCCTCGCTCATGATCGGCCGGGCAGCTTCGGCGCTGCCGGTCAGCACAGCGAGCTGCCCCAGCAGGTCGATAGCCCCCCGTACGGTCGTCGGCAACGTCACGAACACCGGCCAGCCGCCGTCGATAAGGCGGCGGACATCCTCCTCCCGGTTCTCCTCCGCGCTGGCGACGATGAGGTCGGGCCGCAGCGCCTCCACGGCAGCGACGTCCAGGGTCTTGGTGCCCCCTACCTTCGCTTTGCCGGCGACGCCCTCGGGCGGCTCGACGCAGAAGCGGGTGATGCCGACGACGCGCTCGCCCAGCCCGAAGGCGAACAGCGCCTCCGACAGGCTGGGCACCAGCGACACTATGCGCTCGGGCGGCCTCCCAATCGTGAACGGGCGGCCCAGGGCGTCGCCAATGCTTGGAGATAGCGCAGGCTGCGACCGGCGGGTCACCCTATTTCAGCGTCTCCCCCGGCTTCATCTCGAGGATGCGGAGGCCTTCGATAGCCGCAGTCTCCTGGCGCAGCGCGTGGGGCGTCCCGGTGAGCAGCGGGAAGGTGGCGTAGTGCATGGGGATGATCGTCCCGCAGTTCAGCAGGCGGCAGGCATAGGCTGCCTCTCGTGGCGACATGGTGAACAGGTCGCCGATAGGGATCATGGCCAGCTCCGGCCGGTACAGCTCGCCGATGATCTTCATGTCGCCGAAGACGCTAGTGTCGCCGGCGTGGTAGATGCGAAAGCCGTTCTCCAGCTCGATGATGAAGCCGACGGGCTCGCCGGCGTAGATGACCTTGCCGTCTTCCAGGATGCCGCAGGAGTGGTCGGCGTGAACCATGGTCACCCGGATGCCCTCGACCACCTGACTGCCACCCTTGTTCATGGGAGCCGTCTTCTTGATGCCCTTGCCGTCTAGCCACCAGCACAGCTCGGGCATCGCCACTATGGTGGCGCCGGTGCGCTGGGCTATGGGCACGGTGTCGCCCAGGTGGTCGAAGTGGCCGTGTGTCACCAGGATCAGGTCGGCCTTCTCCACCCGCTTGTGCTCGTCGGGGCAGGACGGGTTCTCCGTGAGCCAGGGGTCGATGAGCAGCTCCTTGCCGCCGGGCGTGCGCAGGCGGAAGGCGGCATGGCCGAGCCAGGTGACGGAGACGTCGCGATTGAGGTTCATTAGGCCCCTCCCTCTTACAGGAACAATCGCAACTCGACGATCATCTAGTATAGCACGCGCTGCTCGCAGGTAGGCCCGGGTCCGCTGCGCCCCGCCCTATCCTCAGCCCGAAGTCAGGGTCAGGTCCACGCTCCGAAGCTGGCTATTGCGGTAGAACTCCACCGTCACCGTCTCGCCGCCCTTGTGCTCCGTGAGGATGGCGATGAGGTCGCCAGTGTTGTTCACGTCCTGGCCGGCGATCCTGACGATGATGTCGCCCGGCTGGAGACCGGCCCCCACCGCCGCGCCGCCTGCCACCAAAGAGCCGATGCCCACCCCGCTCTCCACCGGCAGGTCGAACTCTTGAGCGATCTCCGGCGTTATGTTGATGAGGCGGATGCCCAGGTTCCCGCGCTCCACGCGGCCCTTGGCGATGAGTTCCTGCACTATCGGCTTGGCCGTGTCGATGGAGATGGCAAACCCCAGCCCCTCGGCGCTGCCGCGGATGACCTGAGTCGTGATGCCCACAACCTCCGCGGCCGAGTTCACCAGCGGGCCGCCGGAGTTGCCGGGGTTGATGGCCGCGTCGGTCTGGATGGCGCCCGGGATCATGTACGGGTCCTCCTGGATCAGGCGGTCGGTGGCGCTGACGACGCCGCGGGTGACGGTGGGCCCGCCGGGGAGGTTCATGGCATGGCCAATAGCCACCACCGCCTCGCCCACCTCCAGCTTCGAGGCGTCGCCCAGCACAGCGGGCGTCAGATTGTCAGCCTCGATCTGGAGGACGGCCAGGTCGGTCGGCTGGTCGCCGCCCACGAGCCGCGCCGTCAGCTTACGATTGTCGCTCAGGGTCACTGTTATGCTCTGCGCCGGCCGGTTGCTGTCGAGTGAGATGACGTGGTTGTTGGTGACAATGTGCCCCTCCGCATCGATGATAATGCCCGTCCCCACGCCCTGGGTGGGTTGCACCTGGCCAAAGACATCCAGGCTGGCTCCCTCCGTCAGGATGTGCACTACAGAGGGGCGCAGTCGCTTGACGATCTCCGGTACGGAGAGCTCGCCGCCTTGCACCACGGGCGTTCCGCTGGCCGTGGCTGCCGGCGTGGTAGCCGGGGTAGCGGTCGCCGCGACGGTCGCGGCCGGACTGGTCGCCGTGGGCGACGGCTCGCCGCCGCCGCAAGCGGCCGCCGTCACGGCGATGGCCAGCAAACCCATCAGCGCCAACACCAGCTTGCGCATCAAATACCCTCCCCTCTACCCTGGAAGATGAGAGGAACCGGGGGGTTCATCCATTGTCATTCAACGTCCAGGGTAGCACCGGGGTTCCATCTGATACAATGTCGGGGCTGCCCAAATTCCAGTGGTGAAAAATAGCGCAAATCTGTCGCGAGTCATGCAACGTATTAAGAATGGGTTAAGGCTTCGGCCTTCGGCCTGTCGGCGGTAGTGCATCGTGGACTACCCTGACCTGCCAGATGAACAGTTGATGGCCCGCCTGGCCATGCGGGACATCAAGGCCTTCGAGGCGCTATATGACCGCTACGGCACGCTGGTCTACTCGACCGCCCTACGCGTGGTGGGAGATACCCAGCTCGCCGAAGACATCGCCCAGGAGGTGTTCCTGCGCATTTGGCGGCGGCCCGATCACTACGTGCCGCAGCGGGGGCGGTTCGTCACCTGGCTGCTGAGCGTGGCCCGCAATGGGGCAGTCGATCAGGTAAGGACGCGCGGCCGCCGGCGCCGCCGCGAAACGGCCGGCGACGAGCCGGACAAGGAGGTGCCGGGCGACGAGAATCGCGACCCGGCCATGATGGCCGAACTGGCCGACGAGAGGCAGAAGGTGCGACAGGCCCTGGCCAGCCTGCCGCCGGAACAGAGACGAGTTATTGAGATGGCCTACTACGGAGGCTACACTCAACAAGAGATAGCGGCGATGTTGGACCAGCCCTTGGGAACAGTGAAGACACGCATCCGTCTGGCGATGCAGAAGCTGAGGGCAGCCCTGGCGGGCGAAATGGGGGATGAGTAGCGGTGGAGTGCGAAGAAGTAGGGCTGATGCTGGAGGCCTATGCCCTGGGGGCCGTGCCCGCCGACGAGGGCGCCCACATCGAAGAGCACCTGGCCGATTGTCTGGCTTGTTGGGATCACCTGTCGCGGTCGCAGCGGGCGGCAGCCCTGTTGGCCCTGGCCGTCCCGCTGGAGGAGCCCCGCGAAGGCCTGCGCCGACGCATCATCGCCGAGGCCCAGCGCGAGGCTGAGCCCGTCGCCCAGTCCTCGCCGCGCCGCTGGCGCCTGCCGCAGTTCCTGGCAGTAGGCGCGGCTGTCGTAGCCCTATCCGCCGTCGGCACCTTGTCCTGGTCCCTTGTCCATGTCCACAACGACGTTCAGCAAGCGGTAGACGTCAACACGCAGCAGGATGCGATCATGCATCACCTCACGTCGATCGTCACGAGCCCCGACGTGCAGAAGCTGGCTATGGAGACTTCGGGGATAGCCGCCACTGCCGCGGCCGGCGCCTACTATGTGTGGACCAGCGCGAGCAAGTCGGGGGCGCTCGTCTGCCAGGATATGCCGCCGGCGCCCGACGGAATGGTCTATCAGCTTTGGCTCTCTGATGGCCAGACGACCGTGAGCGGCGGCACCTTCACACCGGTGGCGGGGCAATGTCAGCACTTCGTGTCCCTGGAGGACTGCGCTCCTATCTCCGAGGTGATTGTCAGCCTGGAGCCAGCCGGAGGAAGCGCCAGTCCCTCCAGCAATACCGTACTCTACGCCAGCCTCACCCAACCGTAGACCACCCGGCACCGTGCGCCCTGTTGACAAGCGGCGCCACTCTGTGTAGACTTTTGATACGAGGTATCAATAGTGGCCGCCCCCGCGCTACGTTCGCTGCTGCAGAGGCTGGAGGGCCAGGGCCACCGCCTGACGCCGGCGCGGCTGGCAGTGGTGGCCGCCGTCCTCGATCAGCGGGGGCACTTCAGCGTGGACGACATCCTGACTCAGGCGCCCGGCGTGGGCCGGGCAACCGTCTTCCGGACCATCAAGCTCCTCTCTGAGGCCGGGGCCATCTGCCGGGTGCTCCTGGACGATGGCAGCCTACACTATCGTCTGCGCCGCCGCCGTGGCCATCATCATCACGTGGTGTGCGTCTCCTGCGGCGGCGTCGAGGACCTGAGCGACTGCGTGGTGAGCGGGGTCGTGGGCGAACTGTCCCGCAGCACCGGCTACGAGATCGAGGGCCACTGGCTGGAGCTCTACGGCCGCTGCCCCACCTGCCGCGGCGCCGGGCCGGCGAAGATGGCGTAAGTCTTCCGTGGTTACATGAGACCAAGTATCAAGGCCTTCTCCCTGGTTCCCATCCTAGGCGGGGCCCTGACAGCGGCCGTCCTTGCCACAGCCTGCGGTCAGGGCACCCAACCCCAGGCCTCGGGCCAGATCAAGGTGACCACCAGCCTGGCCCTCTTCGCCGATCTCGTGCGCCAGGTGGGCGGCGACCGCGTGCAGGTTTCGAGCATCGTGCCCGGCAGCGCTGACGTCCACACCTACGAGCCGCCGCCGGGCCAGATCGCCAAGCTGTCTTCGGCCAAGCTGATCGTCATGAACGGCCTCAACCTGGAGGCCAGCCTCGAGAAGATCGTCCGCGAGAACGCATCCTCTTCCGCCACCATCCTGGAGCTGGCGCAAGGCCTTGTCACCATCGATAACAATCCCCACCTGTGGCTCGATGTGCAGGACGGCATGACCTACGTGGAGCGCATCGCAGATGCGCTGACTGCTGTGGACCCCGACGGCGCCAGCGTCTACCGCGCCAACGCCAACGCCTACCTGGCCGGGTTGGTCACGCTGGACCGCGATGTGGTCACGAGCGTCCAGTCCATCCCGCCGGAGCACCGCAAGCTGGTCACCTTCCACGACGCCTACCCCTATCTCGCCCGCCGCTACGGACTGGAGATCGTGGGCTTTGTGGTAGAGAGCCCGGGCATGGAGCCCAGCGCTCAGGCGGTGGCCGACCTGACGAAGGCCATCAGCGACCAGAATGTGCCCGCCGTATTCAAGGAGCCCCAGTTCAGCGCCCGCGTCCTGGATCTGGCGGCCAGCGACGCCGGCGTGCAGGTATGCGTCCTCTATAGTGATGCCCTGGACAGCAAAGTCAACACGTACGTAGACCTGATGCGCTTCAACGCCAACGAGCTGGCCCGTTGCCTGGGAGGAACCAGTGGCTAATCCGGGCAACGACCGGCCGCCGGCCGGGGGCCCAGTCACCGCCGCCGCCATCGAGCTGCGCGACGTCTGGGCTGGCTACAACAGCCACGCCGCTCTGGAGGGCGTGACCTTCAGCATCGAGCGGGGCTGCCTGGCCGGCCTGGTGGGGCCCAACGGCTCGGGCAAGTCCACCCTACTGAAGGTTATCCTCGGGATGCACCGCCCCTGGCGCGGTGATGTGCGAGTCTTCGGCCGGCCCAGCGAGCGCTCCCGCACCGCGCTGGGCTACATGCCGCAGACGGAGCTGGTGGATTGGAGCTTCCCGATATCCGTGTTCGACGTGGTGATGATGGGCCGCTACGGTCGCCTGGGCCCCCTGCGGCGGCCCGGCCGTCGCGACCGCGAGATCGCCCAGCAGTGCCTGGAGCAGGTGGGTCTAGCCCACCTTGTCCGCCGCCAGATCGGCGAGCTGTCCGGCGGCCAGCAGCGCCGCGTGCTCATCGCCCGCACACTGGCCCAGGAGCCCAGCGTCCTCCTCCTGGACGAGCCCTTCACCGGCGTGGACGCTACCGGCGAGCACGACCTCCTCCACCTGTTCAACGACCTGCGGGCGCAGGGGAAGACGCTCCTGATCTCTACCCACGACCTCTCCTGCGTGGCCGGCTGCTTCGACCATGCCGTCTGCCTGAACCGGAAGGTCATCGCCTTCGGCGAGCCCCGGTCCATCCTCACTGAGGAAGTGCTCAACGCGACCTTCGAGCGGCACCTCCTGTTGCTGAACGTGGAGGGTAAGGCCTTTGCCATCCATGAGTGACCTGCTATTCGGCCCCTGGGCCTCGCCCTTCATGGTGCGCGCCCTGCTGGCGCTGCTAATGGTTAGCCTGGTCTGCGCCGTCGTCGGCTCCTTCGTGGTGGTGCGGGGCATGGCCTTCATCGGCGAGGGGTTAGCCCATGCCTCCTTCGGTGGCGTGGCCGTTGCTTTCGCTCTGGGCGGCAGTATCTACCTGGGAGCGGCGGTGGGCGCCGTCCTCACCGCCCTGGCCATCGCCTTCGTTAGCCGGCGGGCGGGCCTGAAATTCGACACTGCCATCGGCATCTTGTTCGTGGGGGCCTTCGCCCTGGGTATCCTAATCATGAGCCGCCAGCAGGGCTACGTCGTCGACCTCACAAGCTTCGTCTTCGGGAACGTGCTCGGGGTGGACCGCGGCGACCTGGTGCTCATCGCCACCATCGGCGCCGTCGTTCTGGCGCTGGTAGCCGCGTTCTACAAAGAGCTCCTTTTCACCGCCTACGACCCCACTATGGCCGCCGCCAGTGGCCTACCGGTGGCCGTCGTCCAATACGGCCTCCTCGTCCTGCTGGGCCTCACCATCGTGATCGCCGTGAAGGCGGTAGGAATCGTACTGGTGGTGGCCATGCTGGTGACGCCCGCCGCCACCGCCCAGCTCCTCGTACGGCGCCTGCACCTCATGATGGCGGTGGGTGCCGTGATCGGAGCGCTGTCGTCGCTGGTCGGCCTCTATTTCTCCTACCATGCCGACGTGGCCGCCAGCGCCGCCGTCGTTCTGACCGCGACCTGCTTCTTCCTGCTAGCCTTCCTCTTCTCGCCCCGCCAGGGGCTGCTCTGGCCGCGCCGCGCCCGCCTGGCCGGCACCCCCGAGGCAGGATAGCAGGCCTTCCCTTAAACCCGCGCCCTGGGATATAATTCATATAGGGTCAAGCCCCTCGATGAAAGGTAAAGCGCATTGACCGATCAGACTTCGCCTTCTCTTCCCGCCCCTACCTTTGATCGAAAGCAACGGCTCAAGATCCCTCCTCAGACGCTCCCAAAGCAGGATCCCCGCCAACGCATCCACAACTGGGATGAGGTCTCCCTTCCCCTGGACATGGAGGTGGCCCGCCTGGAGGCCGCCCGCTGCATCCAGTGCCCGGCGGCTCCCTGCATGAAGGCCTGCCCCGTCCATAACGACATCCCGGGCGCCCTGGCCCTGCTGGAAAAGGGCGACGTCATCGGCGCGGCCAACAAGTTCCGGGAGACCAGCCCCATACCCGACATGTGTGGCCGCCTCTGCCCTCAAGAAGATTTGTGCGAGGGCCACTGTGTGGTGGGCAAGAAGGCCATTCCCGTGGCCATCGGCCGGCTGGAGGCGTTCGTGTCAGACTGCCAGCGCAAGCAGGAGGGCTTCCCCCTGCCGCCCGCCGCATCGCCCAGCGGGAGGCGGGTGGCGGTGGTCGGCTCCGGGCCCGCCGGGCTGGCGGTGGCCGAGGAACTAGCGAAGCTGGGCCATTCGATCACGGTCTACGAGGCGTGGCCGCTGCCCGGCGGCATCCTCCGCTACGGCATCCCCAGCTTCAAGATGAGCAAGGCGGTGGTGGACGAGAAGATCGCCTTCTTGGAGAATCTGGGCGTCCGCTTCGTCTGCAACACCACCATCGGCGAAAACGTCGCCGTCGCCGACCTGTTCGCCGCCGGATTCGACGCCATCTTCCTGGGCCAGGGCGCGGGCCAGCGAGTCAGGATGGGCATCCCTGGCGAGAACCTGGAAGGCATCTATTCCGCCACCGAGTTCCTGGTGCGCTGCAACCTCCCGCCGGAGCAGCTCCCTCCATCCATGCGCGAGCCCGTCCCTGTGGGCAAGCGAGTGGTGGTGGTAGGCGGCGGCGATACGGCCATGGATTGCGTTCGCAGTGCCCTGCGCATGGGCGCCGGCCAGGTCTGCTGCGTCTATCGCCGCACGGAGGCCGAGATGCCCGGGCGCCGCGATGAGAAGCGCAACGCCCGCGAGGAGCAGGTGCAATTCGTCTACCTGACGGCGCCGGTGTCCTTCATCGGCGACGACAAGGGCCACGTCCGGTCGGTGCGCTGCCGGCGCATGGAGCTGGGCGAACCCGACGACAGCGGCCGGCCACGGCCGGTGCCGGTCGCAGGCTCCGAGTTCGAGATGGACGCCGATACGGTGGTGCTGGCCATCGGCTATCGCGCCGACAAGCTCGTCGAGATGACAACCCCCGGCCTGGAGGCCGACAAGAAGGGCCTCCTGGCCATCGACCCCGAGACCGGCGGCACCAGTCGCCCGGGCGTCTTCGCCGGCGGCGACAACGTCCGCGGGCCGGACCTGGTGGTGGACGCCGTGGCCGACGCCAAGGTGGCCGCCGCCGCCATCGACGAGTACCTGCGCCTCAAGGGGCTGGGCGAAACCTAGATCGTCTCCATGTAGCCGGCGATCTCCTCCACCCGAACCTTGGCCACCGCCACCTCCGGCGCGTAGACGATCTCGTCCGCCGCCCACACCAGCGTGGGCTGTCTCTCTCTCCCCACGCCGATGACGCCTCGCAAGACGTTGTGGATGCTGTCGTTCAGGCGGATGGAGTTGGCCTTGATGGGCTCCGCCAGGCGGCCGTCGCGGATGACATACGAGTCGCCCACCACCGTGCAGGTGAAATCGCCCGCCCGCAGGCCGTTCACCGGATACGTGTACCAGATG
Source organism: uncultured Chloroflexia bacterium (assembly GCA_963701285.1). GTDB lineage: Bacteria > Chloroflexota > Dehalococcoidia > SM23-28-2 > SM23-28-2. The sequence continues at coordinate 2,601,065 of OY969584.1, forward strand.
CGGCCCACGTACAGCCCGTCACCCACGTCCCGCAGGAGCTCCTCGCGCGAGCGGTCGTTGCCCTGGATGATGACGTTGGTGGCGAAGATGCCCGGCTGCGAGCCGTAGTAGCGGCCGCCGCCACTGGCGAACCGGAAGCCGTTGCGCGGCACGAAGGCCGCCCGGTGCTCGCTGGGGTCGACGCCCAGCTTCTCCCTGGCCCGCGGGTCGACCAGGATTCGCTGGCTCTCGTAGTAGTTGGTCAGCAGGCCCCTCAGCGTGCCGTTCACGATCAGGTCCGTGCGGCCGGTGGGCAGGCCCTCGCAGGTGATGCCCTTGCTCCCGGCCAGGCCGAGCGCAGCGCCGTCGTCGTAGACGGACAGCATCTCGGCGGCGACCGGCTGTCCCAGCTTGCCCAAAAAGGGGCTGGCGCCGGCATAGAACGTGCTCAGATTGAGCCCGGGCATCACCAGGTTCACCATCAAGTCCATGACCGCCTGTTGCCCGAACACCACCCGGTACTCGCCCGTCTTCACCCGCACGCCGCCGATGGAATCGATGGCGTTGCGGGCGGCCTGGCGGCCGGCGCCGTCGCCGAAATCGGCCAGGCGAGTGGCCGCGCCGTAGCCGCTGCCCTTGGAGCCTTCGCGCTCCACCATGGCCGTGATGAAGGAGAGGATGAGCGCCGATTCGTCGGTCTGCGGCTCAGGCATGGCCGAGGAGGCGACGGCGATGCGCTCCTGGAGGATCGTGACGTCGCCGCCGATGATGAGCCCCAGGTCGCGCAGATCGCCGCTACCCGCCAGCTCGCTCAGCGCCTCCGAAGCCTGGAAGGTGCGCAGGGCGCCCCCCATCACCTGCCAGCCGGCGCCCACCAGGTCGCCGTCGGCCATCCGCATGAGTTGGGGGTCGTGGTAGCGGCACAGCTTCCGCTTCTCGCCGGTCGGCCGCGCCAGGGACTGGAACTCGGGGTCGAGCACCGCGCCCAGGCGGGCCTTGGCCAGCGCCTCCTTCACCCCGTCCAGGGAGATGTCGCTGCTCTCGCTGCCGAAGCCGATCTTCCGCCCCTCGGGCGTCTTGAGCACGGCCTGGATGCCGATGCCAAAGGACTCGGTGGACTTGGGCTCCTCGACGCCGTTGCAGGGGATGTGGGAGGTGTAGTTCAGGCGGGTGAGAAGCTGGCCGTTGCTGGAGGCAAAGACCTCCGCCTCCTCGATATCCCCGACGGTGCGGAGATAGGCGAGAGCCTCAGCAACAGATCTCTTTAGGTGGACTGTGGGGATCATGTGGCTCCCTCATCGAACTGGCCTCGCGCGACGGCTACATCAAGCTGATCCGGCCGGAACGTCGCCGGGTGTGACACAGCCTTTCGCAGGGCCCTCCTCAGGTACTCCTCGACTGCCTCCCCAGCGGCTTTCACGTCCTGCTTGGGCTTCCGTCCGTGGACGACATCGGACCGCGTACGATAGTACTTCACGAGGTCAAGGTAGATGCTCTGGCGTTCCGCGGGAGACGATCCGATGAAATAGGCCGCTCGCAGGGCAATTCTGTAGGTAGCTTCCCCTCTGTCCGAGGGAGAGAAGAGAGCCTCAAGGGCCACCCAGTGGTCGATAAGTCTGTCCTCCGGCCGCGTCCTCTCGTACGCCAGGTCAAAGCGGAGCCGGGCCAGCGAGAGACGCTCGTGCTGCCCCAGGTTCAGCAGGGCCCTCACGAGGTCCCTCAGAGGCTGGACATCCCCCTCGACAAGCTCGTAGCTGCCTTCGCGCCCCGCCACGTTCGGCGTCCAGCTCGCTGTGCCATCTGCAGGGTGCGACCCAAACGCCGGGTGACCCGGCCAGTGACCCACCGCGTTGTACCAAACGGCGCCAGGCTTTAGGAGCCTAAGCGCGGTTACAACCGCGCCAAAATCGCTGTCGGCCGCCCGGGGCGGCTCGTTCGGAACGGGCTGCCACCAGGACATGGCAAACTTGGCCAAGGGCAGCCCCCACTCATGCGCCTGCAAGGGGCCGAGCATCCACGCGATATCGCCAAGGCGCTGCCTCTCAACGTCCTCGAGTTCGCGGATGGTCACCCCATTTGGCAGCTCAACCGGATAGGAAGCCGCCGCGAATCCAGGCAGAGGGGCCACTGCCTGCCAGGTCGCCTCCTCGCGCCCAGACTCGACCGCCATCGCTGTCACGCTCCCGTGAGCCGTGCCCGGCCGCGCAGGGTCGGGCCGCCGTTGCTCATGCGCTTGGTCTGCATCGGCACGCCCTTGCCGCAGTTGGGGATGGGGAACATCCGGAAGTCGTTGCCCACGGCGTCGATGCTCAGGAAGAAGTCGCGGCTGTCGCTGGTCAGGCCGCCGTCGCGGAACATCTCCCCCAGCTCGCCGTTGTGGATCTCGTACACCTTCATCGCCGTGATGCGGAAGTTCTCCCGCGACTCGGCGATGGACGGGATGCGATGCCTCACCACGTAGTAGCCGTGCTCCACCTCGCGGATGATCTCCTGCGGATCGCGGTCGCCGCCGGCGAAACAGGTGTTGGACATGCGGATCAGCGGGACCAGCGAGGCGTCGGTCGCCTTGTACGAGCCGTTGGGCTCGGCGCCCAGCAAGGCCGCCGTCTGGCGGCTGTTCATGAACGCCCTGAGGATGCCCCTGTCGATAAGCGTCACCGGCTTGGCCGGCGTCCCCTCGTCGTCGTACAGATAGTGGCCGAAGCCAGAGAGCGTCGCGTCGGTGAAGGCGGTCAGCAGCTCGGAGCCGACCCGCTGGCCCAGCTGGTTGTGGGCCACGTCCTTCAGCAGCCAGCTCCGGCCGGCGTAGCCCGTCTCGAACTTCAGCGCCCGGTCGGCCTCCGTGGGGTGGCCGACGATCTCGTGCACCAGGAGGGCATTGTAGTGGGGATCGGTCACCACCACCACGTCCTTGTCGGTGGCGGGCAGCGGCCGCGCCCCGGCCAGGGCCACCGTATCGCGGGCCAGGGCCAGCGAGAAGCTGTGCAGGTCCGGCCGCTGGATGCTCGGTTCGTCCACGCCCCGCGTGATCACCTCCCAGCCCCGCTGGTGGCCGAGGAAGTCGTACATCTCCTGGCCCGCCTCCTGGCCCTGGGCCACCACGAAGCAGACGCCCTGAGTCACCGCCCAGCTCTGGTCGATGTCCGCCCCCTCCGAGCTACAGAAGAGCTGGCGGGTGAGGGCGGTGGAGGCGCCCACGTGGTTGTACAGGATCTGCCCGTCGACGGCCCCCACCGCCTTCGAGGCCTCCCGCACGTAGCGGGTGATCTCCCCCAGATCGACGGAACGGGGGTCGATCTCGTACTCGGCGACGACGGTATCCTGGCGCACGTCGATGGGCGCCAGCTCGGTGGCGTGCAGGGCCTCGCCGAGGGGGCCGTACTCCTGACGGGCGGCGTCCTTGCGCCGGGCCGAGGCCAGGGCGCGGCCGTAGGCATGGTCGATGCCCGCCCGCAGGACGCGCGGCAGGCGGGGCAGGTCGGCGGCGCCCAGCGACTGGCCGAAGTAGCCGGCGGCCGCCTCGCCTCCGGCGGAAGCGATGACCCGCACGCCGAAGGCGAAGCCGTAGTCCTCGCCGGCGAACTTGTCCATCCCGTTCTCGGCCGCCGCGCCCTTGCCCTCGTCCACCTCGACGCGCAGGTCGCAGTAGCGCAGCTGGCGCAGGCGCCGGCCGGACCGGGCCACCACCTCGCGCACCATCTCCCGGATCTGGGGTATGACCTCGACGGTTACTTTGGGCATGGGTGCCTCCTAGAGGCTCTTGAAGTCCCCTATTGCCCCGCTCATGGTTCGACAGGCTCACCATGAGCGGAGCCTGAAGACCGCTCGCCCTGAGCCTGTCGAAGGGCGAGTAGGCCGTCTCTCAACGGCCTCCCTCTGATTGGAGCAGTCGAGAACGGGAAGGGTCTATCGATCCTAATGGTAAGGCAGGCCGCTGTCCAGGACCTACCACTCGACCCCCAGTGCCCGCAGCTCGCTCTCCAGGTGGGCGGCGCCCTGAAACCGAAACGCCCCCATGCCGGCCGCCCTCGCCCCCTCCACGTTGTGGGGCATGTCGTCCACAAAGACGCAGGCCGAGACTGGCACGCCCAGCCGCTCCGCCGCCATGTGGAAGATTCGGACGTCGGGCTTGGCCAGCCCCACGCGCGCCGAGTTGATGACCACGTCGAACAGGTCGCCGATCCCGTGATGATTCAGGAGCATCCCCTCCAGGTTCTTCGTGGCGTTGGTGATCAGCCCCACCTTGTAGCGAGGGCGCAGCCTTCGCACCAGCGCCACCACGTCCCCGTCGAGGCGGCGCCACATCTTGGGCCACTCGCGGCGGATGCCGGGGATGGGCCGGCCGGCCAGTTCGTAGAGACGGGCCAGCACTGCCTTCAGCCACTCCTGCTCCGAGCCGTGGCCGAGGGCGATCTCCCGCCACTGGGGAATGCCGTACAAGGCAGAGAGGAGGCTGCCCCGGGGAAGGCCGTACTTCTCCTCCAGCCGGGCCGCCTCTTCTTGATCGAGGTGGCCGATGACGCCGCCGTAGTCGAAGAGGACTGCCTGGATCATGACGTCGCTAGAGGGCGGAGCCGGGCTCCTCCTCGGGCCGGCGCCACATGGTCGTGCCGCCGATGTCGCGGAATCTCCGCAACGTAGCGCGGACACCGGCGCCTGGCGTCCCGACGGCCTGATAGCGGGGCGAGCTCATGAACTCCATCAGGTCGGTAAGCTTTATCTCGTACTCGTTGTTGTGTTTGGTCCCTGCCACGACGCCGCGCCGAATAAGCTCTCGCACGTACTCGACGTGGAACGACAGGATGCGGGCAGCGGTGGAGGTGCTCACAGTCACCTCCGACAGGTCGACCTCCTCGTCTTCCGGTAGCGGCGCTAAGGCCAGGAGGATGGCCCGTCCGTAGTCCAGGACTAGGGCCAGGGCATCAGGGTCCTTCTCCATGGCCGCTTCTTGCAGCCTCTGACCCAGCTTGCGGCGAATGTCGGCGACTTTCATATCATCCCCCCGAGAGAAACACTCTCTACCAGGATAACACAAGAAACCTTGTGCTGGGAAGCTGCCAACGGATGATGAACGGATTAACGGATAGAATCATGAGTCCGTGCAGGGCAGGGCATCGGATCCGTTCGGTCATGCCCCAGCCTTCAGGCTGGGGTGAACTGTAGGCGCTGCCTAGAATCCCTGGTAGCGGTTGGTGATGGGCAGCCGCCGGTCGCGGCCGAAGGCGCGGGGAGTGATCTTGACGCCGGGCGGCGCCTGCCGCCGCTTGTACTCGTTGCGGTCGACCATGGTCGACCACGCGCTTCACCAGCGCCTCGTCGAACCCCATGGCCACGATCTCCTCCACGCTGCGGTCGTCCTCCACGTAACGCCTGGAGGATGGGGTCCAGCACCTCGTAGGGCGGCAGGGTGTCGGTGTCCCTCTGGTCGGGGCGCAGCTCGGCCGATGGCGCCTTCTCGATGACGCGTGGCGGGATGACGGGCACGGCATCCTGGGCGTTGCGGTAGCGGGCGAGGCGGTAGACCAGCGTCTTGGGCACGTCCTTGATCACGGCGAAGCCGCCGGCCATGTCGCCGTAGAGGGTGGCGTAGCCGGTGGCCATCTCGCTCTTGTTGCCGGTGGTGAGCACCAGCCAGCCGAACTTGTTGGAGAGCGCCATGATGATCGTTGCCGCGGATACGCGCCTGGAGGTTCTCCTCGGTGACGCCGGGCTCGGTGCCGGCAAAGGGCTCGGTCAGGACGTTCAGGAAGGCCGAGAACGGCTCCTCGATGGGGATGGTCATGAGCGGGATGCCCAGGTTCTCCGCCAGCTCGTGCGCGTCCCGCAGGCTGCCCTCGGAGGAGAACCGCGACGGCATGGCCACGCCCATCACGTTGTCCGAACCCAGGGCGTCGACGGCTATCACCGCCGTCAGGCTGGAATCGACGCCTCCCGACAGGCCGATTACCACCTTCCGGAAGCCGTTCTTGCGCACATAATCGCGCAGTGCCCAGCACCAGCGCCTGGTAGACCTCCGCCTCGTCCTCCAGTGGCGGCGCGCGCCGGCACTCGACGGGCGGCTTGTCCTTAACCAGCGGTTCGCCGGAGACGGCGATGAGGGGCGCGTGGTCGGACTCGGCGCTGGCGAGGCGCTCCTTGCGCCGGCGGGGGTCGTGGAGCCGGGCCTGGAACACCTCCTCCAGGTTCACGTCGCAGACCAGCAGCTCCTCCTGGAAGGCCGCCGCCAGCGCCACCAGCTCGCCCTGGGGGCTCGAGCACCATGCTGGCGCCGTCGAACACAAGCTCGTCCTGTCCGCCCACCTGGTTCGTGTAGGCGACGAAGACGGCGTTGTCCGAGGCGCGGGTGGCCAGCATCTGCTCACGGAAGCGGCGCTTCCCCAGGTGATACGGCGAGCCGTTGATGTTGATGATGACTTGCGCCCCGGCGAGCGCCTGGGCGCGCGTGGGGTCGCCCGGATACCAGATGTCCTCGCAGACGCTCACCCCTACGCCCACGCCGGCCACCGTGTAGACGGGAAAGCGGTTGCCGGCCTGGAAGTAGCGGTTCTCGTCGAAGACGCCGTAGTTCGGCAGGAAATGCTTGTGATAGACATCGACCAGGCGACCGTCGTGGATTACCGCCGCAGCGTTGTAGATGTCCTCGTTGCTGTCCACGAAGCCCACGACAGCCGTAGTGCCGCGACAGCCTTCCGCCACGCGCTTCAGGGCGGCCAGGTTGTCCTCGATGAACTGAGGGCGCAGGAGCAGGTCCTCAGGCGGGTAGCCGGTGATGGTGAGCTCGGGGAAGCTGACCAGGTCGACGCCCTGGGCGCGGGCGCGCTCCACGTACTCCAAGACCTTGGCGACGTTGCCTTCCAGGTCGCCGACGGTGGTGTTGATCTGAGCCAGCCCGAGGCGCAGGGTGCGCATGACTTCGCTCCTCCTGTTAGCGATTATCCCTCGCCATCGAGAGGCGGGTCAAGGCATGAGCGCCCAAGTAGCTGTTCGCCGTCAATGGTCGACATGGTCCGGCAGAAGGCCTCGAATGGGATGTGGGATGTAGGGGCGACCTTTGGGTCGCCCGCTGGAGGCCTAAAGGCCTCCCCTACATTGCGATGACCGGACATGCATATGTCGGTCTATTTTCTCAATGACCATCAGGCTGAGGTCGTGTGGCTTGGCGCAGAGGGTCGGCGCTGCGCCCCTGGCGCGTGCCGGGAGAAAGGCAGGACAAAGGAAATGCCGGCCATAGGAGACCGGAGCTTGAAGCGGCCGCGGATCCTCACCCCCGGCCCTGCAACATGAACCCTTCCTCAGATCCGCGGCCGCCCTTGGGACGGCAAGCGGCCGGCTGCTTGTCATCCACCTAGGATACGGTGCATGATAGTCTGCGGATTCGCCCGCAAAGGGCTGCCCATCGCCCCATTTTCGTTCCGCAATGTGCGCCCTCACAGGCCAGTCTTGCGCTAGCGAAGGGTTTACGCCCGACCATTCGGTGGGTATAATCAACAATGGGGCGATGGCTGGCGCCTATAGCCCGCATATGTTGCTCCAACGAAAGCGGCCCGGCGGGGCCCCAATCTTTTTCACCTCCGCACAGGGGAGGAACGGGAACATGGTGCAGGAGACTGACGTCCAGATCGCCCGCGGACTCAACGGCATCTACATCGACAACACCGAGTCCAGCCACGTCGACGGCGAGAACGGCAAGCTACTTTATCGTGGCTACAACATCCACGACCTGGCCGATTACTCCACCTTCGAGGAGACCATCTACCTCCTCTGGCACGGCAAGCTGCCCAACCGTCGCGAGGTGCAGGACTTTACCCGCTGCCTGGCCGGCTGGCGCACCATCCCGGATGAGGTGGTCGACATCATCCGGGCGATCAAGGATGGCCACCCCATGGACGTCCTGCGCACGGCCGTCTCCGCCATGGGCGCTATCGACCCCGAGGGCAGTGACACTTCGCCCGAGGCCAACCTGAACAAGGCCAGCCGCCTCGCTGCCCGCTTCCCCACGGCGGTGGCCGTCCACCACCGCATCCGCGAGGGGAAAGACCCCATCCCGCCGAACCCCGACCTGGGCCACGCCGCCAACTTCCTCTGGATGCTCCGGGGCGAGGTGCCGGACGAGGTGGACGCCCGGGCGATGGACGTGGACTTCATCCTCCACGCCGACCACGGCTCCAACGCCTCCGCCTTCGCCGCCCGCGTCACCGCCTCCACCAGGAGCGACCTCCATTCGGCCATCGTCTCCGCCCTCGGCACCCTCAAGGGCCCCCTCCATGGCGGCGCCGCCGAGGCGGTCATGACCATGGTGCGGGAGATCGGCGAGCCGGAAAGGGTCGAGCAGTACGTCAATGCGCGCATCGCCAGCGGCGCGCGCATCATGGGCTTCGGTCACCGGGTCTACAGGACGGAAGACCCCCGCGCCCCCCACATCCGCGACCGTTCGCGCGTCCTGGCCGGCAAGTACGATCAGGTGAAGTGGTACTACATCCTGCGCAAGGTGGACGAGGTCATGGCCCCTTACCGCCAGCGGGGCATCTACGTCAACGTCGACTTCTACGCCGCCGCCGTTTACTACCTGCTGGGCATACCCGAGGACATGTTCGTCCCCATATTCGCTATCGGCCGCATCGCCGGTTGGATCGTGCAGGTCTTCGAGCAGTGGCAGGATAACGTCCTCATCCGGCCGTTGCTGAAGTACGTGGGGCCCAAGGACCTGCCCTACGTGCCCATTGACGAGAGGCCCTAGCCGGGCAGATCCGAGCAGACAGACAGGCGAAGGAAGCGGCGCCGCTACCCGCTGATCTCTTCGATGCGGAAGCGCAGGATGCCCGCGGGCACCAACACTTCCACCTCGTCCCCCAGCGATCGTTCGATGAGGGCCTTGCCCACCGGCGAGGCGATGGATATCTTCCCCTTGGCAGGGTTCACCTCGCTGGGACTGACCAGCGTGTAGCGCATCGAGGCGCCCGAGGCCAGATCGCGCACCGTTAGGGCGCTGCCCAGGTGAGCTTTGGCGCCGGTATAGGTCCCGCGCCCAACAACGTCGGCGTGTTTCAGTAGCGCCTCCAGCTCGCGAATGCGCCCTTCCAGGTGCGCCTGGCGATCGAGCGCGGCGTCCAGGGGCGCGTTCTCGCGCACGTCCTTGTCCAGGCGCGCCCCCCTCAGCTCTTCAGCCACCAGCGGCCTCTGTGCCTTCAGCCCGTCCAGCTCCGCCTGAAGCGACGTATGGCCCTCCTCCGTAAGTTGCGTCCGCTTCGGCGCGGGCGCCACAACGCCGTCCGCGGGCAGGTTGCTCTTGCGCAACCGGAGATGAGGCGCCAGGTTCGTGGCCGTGAGGCCCTCCTTCTTGGCGAAGGAGAGGAAGGAGCGCACCACCTCCGCCCGCCGTAGCACCTCGGGGGTGGCCGGCCCCAGGGATTCCGCGTACAGCGCGATGTCGTGGCCGCGGAGGTCGGTGATAAGACGGTCAGCGCCGAACCAGCGTGCGAAACGATGAACCTCGGCCTGGCTATCCTGGCGTACCTCGCCAGCGAGACTGGCAAGGAATAAGGCAGCGGCCCGGGACAGCTTCAGGGGCTCTCCCGCACTCCCCCTGCCCGCCTTTGGCGCTCCCTGGGCCATGGTCAACCCCATTCTAGGAAGGCTGCGATGGCAGTGTCAAATCGCAGCAGCGGCTTAGCTTGACAGAGCGCCTGCGGCCAGCGCACCATGGCCCGCGATCTGCCATGCGGTATCTCTTCCCCCTATCCGTCTGCTTCGCTTTCCTGGTATTGCTCGCGGCCTGCGGTGGCGGTGGCGAAAGCCAGTCGGCGGGCCCGGTAATCCAAGACCCGGAGGCGGTCGCCCTCCAGCCCAGCGACATGCCCGTCGATTTGGTGGCCGCGGACAAGGGCGGCACCCACGTGACCAACGAGCAGGCTTGCGCCACCGCCACGGACCAAACCGAGAAACAGGCCTGCATCGATCGCCTGAACGGCTGGGGTCGCCGCGATCACTATCAGGTGCTATACAACTCCACAGACCCCAACGCCCTGGTCTCGGGGGTCTTCCAGATCCTGGTGGGCGTATCCGTCTACGATACCGTGAACGGCGCCGCCGCGTCCTTCGATTACAACGCCAAGAGACTGAGCGACACCATCAAGGGCAATCCTGCCATCTCCATCGTTAAGGCCGCCACAGTCGGCGACCAATCGGTGGCCTGGGTGAACAACAGCACCCAGAAGTTGGGCACCCGTGACGTCGCCACCAGCACCTACGTGGTGGACTTCCGCCGCGGCAACACCATCGTGCGCACCCAGGTGGCCATCGCCAAAGCCTTGGGCAGCGTGGACAAAGCCGTGGCCTGGGCCAACCGTGTGGACGGACGAATCCTGCGGGTTTCCGGCTGGGAGAAAATCCTCGGTAGCCCGACGCCGACGGCTGCCGCCACGCCCTAGCGGTTCGGCGTCGGCGTCGGCGTTGACGGCGGAGTGGGGCTGGCCCCGGCGGCGCTGGCCGGACCGGGAACGGGAGAAGAGGCCAGCGTGGCGGTCCCTGTAGCGCCGGCTACCGGTGTAGCTGTGCTGGTGGGCGAAGCGGTAGAAGTCGCCGTGGGCGTCGGAGTTGGAGTGGGGCTGGCCGTCGGCGTTGGAGTTGGGCTAGCCGTCGGCGTCGTTGTCGGCGAGAGCATCTGCTCGATCCGCGTCTGCTGCGCCGCCGCGACGGCGATGGCGTCATCGACATCGTCGGCCGCCTCGGGCGCCACCTGATCCTGTGCCTTAGCCTGGTTCAGCACGTCCTGCTGATCTGCCAGCAGGCCCTGGATCCGGGCAGCTTCCTCCTGAGGCAGCACTGACGCCGCCGGGTCCTCGAGGCTTGCCACCAGCGACTGTGTGGCGTCGCGCAAATCCTGGATGGCGCCCGGCTGGAGCGTCTCACCCCGCTCCACCTGCTCGCGCACTTGCGTGAGGCTTTCCTCTGCCTCCTGCACTCGCCTAGCGATCTCAGCTGCCATCGCCGGGGCCGTCGTCGCCGTGGTCGCCGGTGTGGGCGTGGATGTGGGGACGGGTTCGTTGAAAACGACGCCGCCGGGTGCGGGCCCACCACCACCACCGCCACTCAGGGCCAGCACTGCCGCCAAGGCCATCGCCGCCACCATGGCCGCCGTGCCCACGGCCGCCGGCACCCACCGCCAGCCCCAGCCGAAGCGTCGTCGCGGCGGCGCCGCTGCTGCCGGCCGCCGGCTTCGCCGGAGGTTGACGGCTCTCGCCAGGAAGCGCTGCCGGGCGGCGTGCTGGAAGGACGGCCGGGGGCGCACGTCGTAGGCCCGGCGCAGGGCCAGGCCCGTGCGTAGCAGCGGCTCTAACTGGGAGGCCAGCCCAGGGTGCCGGGCCAGGCACTCTTCAATGCTGCGCCCCTTCTCCAGGGAGACCAGGCACTCCGCTAGTGCTTCCTCAAGCCCCGTCCTCATGACCGTCCTGCCTCTTGTCCACCAGAAGCTCTCTCAGCTTGGCAATCGCCTTGTGCTGAATGACCTTCACATTCCCCTCGCCCTTGCCCAGGGCCCGCGCCGTCTCGGCCACTGACAGACCGGCCCCGAAGCGCAGCGCGATAACCTGTCGCTGCGCCTCCGGAAGATTCTCGGTGGCCCGCATCACCTCGTCCAGGGTCAGGCGGGCCTCCACCATCTCTTCCGGTCCCTGCGCGTTCATCGGCAGCGTCGGCGAGAGGGGAGCCTGCCGGCCCCGCGCCCCGTCGCGCCGCTGATGACTTATGATCGCGTTGTGGGCGATGCGGAAGAGCCAGGCCGAGAAAGGTGCCTCGCGCCACTCGAACCTACCCAGGGCGTCCAGCACCCGGATGAACACTTCTTCCGTCAGGTCCTCCGCGTCGCCCACATTAGTCGTGCGGGCGAGCATGTAGCGGTAGACCCGCGGAAAGTAAGCGTTATACAGCTCAGCGATAGCTCTCTCATCGCCGGCCCGGGCGGCGTCCACCAAAGGACGCTCGCTCCGAGCCTCAGACCTAGGGTACAAGGGGCGAACCTCCTGTGCCCGCCATTGCCGCTTGGCGGCCAGGCCGGCCACCCCAGTATGATACCCCATATCCTCGCCACTGTGTAGAACGCTTCCAGGCAGGGAAAGTTAACTTTTCCACAGGCTTTCCACGCCTTGTCGATATGCCGTCGAGCCGGTGGATTTCCTGGGGCCCGGCGCCCGTTAACCTTTGACCTCTCCTCGCGTTCTAAAGGGGTGACGGGCTGATTGCCGGGGGGAAGTTCTATGCCTCGGCAGTCGCTTGACAATCCCATAGCGGTTGGATAAAGTCAGGCGCTAGTGGCAGGAAGCGGGGTGGATGGGGGTGTTGCCAGGGGCCTGACGAAAGGAAAGGAATCGTAAGGCAAAGAATGGCAAAAGCCATATGGTGGATCTCCTCGCAGGAGGGAGGGGAGCGAACACCAGGAAACAACGGGAGAGAGCAAGTGGGCCTATTGCCCTCGTGCCGCGAGGCAACGGGTCCGCTTTTGTGTGCTTTCATGGGCACATTCAGTAATGGGGTGCAGCCATGAGAAAACTCGAGACTCGTAAGCGCTACCTGCCCCTAGGGCTGGCAGGAGCGCTCATCCTAGCGCTGGCCCTGCTGGGAGGCGGCGCATGGGCCCAGAACCACTCGGCCAGCGCGCAAGAGGTGGCGCCCAGCGTCATTCTCATCCACGTCAACCTGGACGGCAGCGACTATCTGGGGAACTCCTTCTGCCCTAACGGCGGCCAGCCCCAGATCCTCGAGCCTGACGGCGTCGACGATGACGGCGACACCGTCGTCGACAACACCGCGGAAGACACCATCATCGACAGAGGCCTTGACGTGTGCAATAACGCCATGGGCACTGAACACGTCATCCGCACCCGGGGCTGGACATCCACGGACGACACGACCAACAGCGCCCCCACCTGGATTCTCCAGAACGGCCCGGGCGCGCCGGCCACGACGGCCAACGCCGTAGTCATCGCCTCGGGCGCCTGCGGCAGCCTCGCGGAGGTCACCAACCGGCCCCTGTGGGCCCCTGCCGTGGACTCGCAAGAGCCCGGCACTCAGCCTGCTCCCCTCGGCCTCAAGGATGACGAGCAGTGCGTTGTGATCAAGTCCACGCTGCCCGGCGAGACCGTTGTCCGCCTGTCCTTCACCCAGGCCATCGCGACGGGGACGCCCCAGACCTTGACCACCGATCCGATCGTCAAGGAGTGGGACAGCCTCATTGACACCGTCATCCTCAAGTCCGAGCCCGCGGACATGGACGGCGACACGGACATCGACGTGGTCGACGAGCACCTGGCCGACGAGCAGGGCACCGTCGAGAATGACCCGGTCGTTTTCGACGAGGCCATCAAGAGTATCCGCTCGCCCGCTCCCGTCCAGCTCATCGAGATCGTGCACGGCGAGCACGTGGGCCAGGCCAACGGGGCGCCCGGCGTTACGCTTCACCACCCCACCCAGGGCGCCATCATTACCGCCACCATCACCTCCCCCAGGGGTTGCACCTACTTCACCAACCCCTTGCTGGAGTACGACACCAGCGTCCCGCCTGACGGCGACATCGATGTGACGGTACAGCCCGAGACCCACGACTTCGGTAGCGTGGTCACCGGGCGCAGCGACGCCGAGGGCCGCTTCGTTGGGCCACTCACCAACAACGGCTACGAAGATAATACGGACCCGGTCACCGGTGAGCCGTGGGCCATCCGTGACCTGTGGCTTGACACCATCTGCGAGGAGCAGGCCACCATTACCTTCACGGTGGACTACCCCGAGCCGGTCGGCTCCGCCCTGGACCTCCCGGATGCTGAGGAGATCACTATCAACTGGGTGACCACCGAGATCGCCAAGCAGCCCCAGATCCGCTGGGCCGGCGAAGAGATCGTCCTGGCCAAGCGCTGGGCGCTGCCCGACGACTGGTTCCCGAACCAGGCGGCCGACGGCACGTTCCTCCCCATCTGCCCTAACGCCTTCAAGGTCGCTCGCTACAACCGTCTCACCACTTCCAGCGCCGGCGACCTGGTGGGCGGCATACCGGAGATCTTCGAGCCGTTCAACAGCATCGACACGGTTATCAGCATGGTGGACCTCGACTGCGTGTCCCGGGCCATGGCCTCCAGCGAGGACCAGGGCGAGGGCGACTTTGAGGCCACCCTCCACTCCTGGTCGACCGAACTAGGCGACCTGGAGGACTTCACCAACGGCGACGCCCTCGACATGGCCCAGAGCGAGCTCGACCGTCTGAACGTCGAGCTTGGGAACGGCACTATCACCGCGGACGAGCTCCGCGCCGACATGGGCGACGAATTCCTGAGCCTGGTCAACGAGGGTGAATTCGATATAGACCCCACCGCCTTCAACTTCTCGTCGATCGAGAACAAGCACGCCTTCCTGGTCTGGTGGATCAAGATCTTCCAGGTAAAGCTCGACAACATTCTCCTGGCGGATGGCGTGGGCCGCGCAGACCACAACTCCGGCACCTGGGCCGGAGAAGACCCGGCCACCAGCACGGGTGACACTGCCGAGACCCTCAACGTTTCCCAGGACGCCCTCTTGCGGGTCACGGTGAAGGGCTGGTTCCGCGGTGGCGACCCCAGCGGCCGGCCCGACGTTTGCATTGACATGGACGGCGACGGCAACGGCAAGACCGGCGCCGACGCGACGCCTCCTGGTGAGCCCTACCTCGGCGACACGACCCACACCGGCTGCGCCGATGGGCCACCCAACGGCCCCGACAAGATGCTGGCCGGCGGCTACTGGGTACTCCCCGACGACCTGCCACTCCTGGCTGGGCCCAGCCCCGACCGCCTCGCCACGTGGGATGTCATGGGAGACATCGATGAGGCCGCGTCGTCCGACGCCCTCCTCATCGGCCCCAAGAGCAGCCTGGACAGCCACGACCCGGTGGGCGAGGCCGTGATGCGGCCGTGGGTTCCCTGTGTCGACTCCTCGTTCGACGCCACGGTGCTCAACCCGCCTACCGGCATCCCCGACGGCGGCGCCAACGACTGCCCGCGCAAGACCATCGACCCCGATGGCGAGATCACCGTCGGCGACGCCCTGATGCCGCCGCTGAAGATCATCGCCTCCCTCCCCGACAACGGTGACACTGTCGTCGACCCGGGCGAGACCGGCTTCCTGAAGGAGGCCAACAAGGTCGATGACGTTGGCATCTTGAGCCCCTACGCGTCGATCATGATCCCAGCCGACCCCGACATCCCGCCGATAGTCAACAACGGCGGCTACGACTGGGATTCCTGGGCCTGCCGACTGCCCTGGTTCCACAGCTACTCCATCGAGGACGTAGACGGCGACCAGGTCGTGATCTGCGGGGGCGACTACGGCATCGAGCAGGGCCCCTACGTGTTCTACCAGGAGCTCACCAAGACCACCGTTGACAACTTCACGCGGAGCATGCAGTTCTACACCGACAACCGCGGCCAGGGCTTCTTCTTCGCCAACGGTGACTTCAACCTGAGCTTCCTCGGCTGCCTCACCGACCTCAACACCGGCACGCCTGACTGCAACCCCGACAACGTTGTGGGCAGCAGCGACATCACCGTCATCGGCGACTACCCGTACTTCCGCAAGCACGCCGCGGTGGAGTCCAACCCGGTGGTCAAGACCTGGACCTGGGGCGGCTTTAAGAGGGTGACGGCCGAGCGCATCGACGTCAACCACACGGCCATCATCGCCCACCTGAAGGACCGCGACGGCTTCTGCAAGTACGACGTGACCGTCGAGACGAGCACCGCTGTCGCCAACCAGAAGGGTGAGATCGATGTCGTCTTCTCGCCCAGCATGCACCCGGTGGAGGGCGAGGAGATCGAGTTCATCCTGAACAACAAGGGCCTCGCCTCCATTCTCTCCGTATCGCCCAGCGCCCTGTTCACACCGCCACACGTCCCCGAAGCCCCGCACGTACCGCTGGGCGAAGCTATGGTCACCGGTTGGGCGGACGGCGTTGTCGTTGACCGCGACGACGCCATAGCTCTGGCCGAGGACATCCGCGTACTCGACGGCCACGACCCGAGCTTCGCTCGCATGGACACTGCCATAACGGACGACGAGTGCCAGGCGTGGATCGTCGTCGAGCACCCGGCGGATGTGCAGCCTGACGTCAGCGTCGTCTTCAACGACCCCGAGGGAAACATCACCCGCCACTTCCCGACGCCCTCTCACCTGGTCCGGCTTGTAAATGGCTGGAACGACGCTTGCTACTCCGGTCGGGAGCAGCCCATCGAGGACGCCCTGGCTCCCGTCATCGACAATGTGGTGGCCGTCTACCGCCTCGTGAACGGGGAAGGAACATTTGACCGCTGGTTCCCGGGCCGGGCGGACATCAGCACCATCACCACCGTCAAGCCCTACGACCAGTTGATCATCTTGATGAAGGCCAGCGTTGACTGGGAGGTGGAGACCACCGCCCTGCCCACCGACGTTGCCCTGGTCAAGGACTGGAACAGCGTCTGCTATGCTGGCAACCCCAAGCCTCCGGCCGACGCCACGGCCTCCATCGCCGGCGACTTCAGCATCATCTACACGCTGGCCTCCTCTGACCAGTCGTGGCAGCGCTACGTGCCCGGCCGGCCGGACCTGAACACCATCGGAGAAACCCTGAACCAGTTCACGTCCGTGTTCATCCTGGTGACCGCCGACAGCACCACCTGGGTGTTCGACCCGTAGCAGGATAGCGTAGGACGCCACCGCCCGTTCCCGCGGCGGCCAGTGGCCACCGCGGGAACGGGCGGCAAGCAAAGGAGTGAGGGGAATGAGAAAAGCAGGAATCGCGATGACGGTCATCGGGGCGGCAGCCTTCGTGGCGCTGCTGGCCTGGGGCTCCAGCGGTGCCGCCCGGGCCGACACGCCCACACCATCGCCCACCGCCACGGCCACGGCCACTGCTACGGCCACCACCACCACCACCGCCACGGCCACGGCCGAAGGCTGTGGGCCCGCCCTCCCCACCACCTTCAGCGGCACCGTCACCGTAAGCGGCGGCACCGCAGCGCCCGACGGCACGGTCATCAAGGCCATCGTCGGCGGCGTCGTCTGGGACCAGGAACCCGTCGCCGGTGGTAAGTACGTTGTAGACGTGCCCAAGAAGATGCCAACCGCCGCTCCGTGCTTCACCGGGGGCTCCGTGACCTTCGAGGCCGACGGGGCAGCCTGCAACGAGACCGCACAGGTGCCCAGTGGCCCCAAGCTTAGCTTTAACCTGACCTGCGCCGCCGTCGCCACGGCCACCCCAACCGCCGTCGCGACGACGGTAACAGCGACGGTGACGGCCACCAAGACGGCCACCGCTACGGCTACGGTCACGCCCACACCCAAGGCGGCGCCTTCCACAGGCATGGGCTCCGCCGGCGAGGGCGGCGGTTTCCTGTGGTGGCCGCTGGCCCTGGCAGCGGCTGCGCTCACCAGCGTCGCCGGTCTATACACCGCTCGCCGGGCCCGCCGCTAGGCGGCCACGAACAGAACTCTTGGCGAGAGGAAACTGATGTAGGGCAGCTCCTGCGGGAGCTGCCCTACCGTGTTTAGGCGGAGACAAGCCTGCAGGCAGCGGCCCTGGCGCTTGCCCTGTCCGCAGGCAGATATGGTATCCTAGCATGGTGAGTCGTGAGCTGACGCTGGCAACCATCCTGGTTCTGACGGCGTACTCGCTCAGCGTGGGCGGGGCTCAGGCCCAACCGTCGCCGCCAGCCACCTTCTTCGGAGCGGTCAAGGTCGACGGTCAGGTCGTGTCCGACGGCACGCCCGTCCTGGCCTTCGTCAACGGCAAGCAGTGCGGCGAGAGCTCCCGCGAACCCGGTCAGAAGGGCACTTGGACCCTGGACCAAGACGCAACCGACCTGGGCGTGCACGCCGGCGACTCCGTCTACATCATGGAGGTGGTAAGCGACGGCCAGACCCCAGGCTGCGGCACGGAAGGAGCAATCGTGACCTTCCAGGTGGCTGGCCAGTCCGCCCATGAGACAGGCACCTGGAGGGCCGGCTTCAACTCCCTGAACCTTGCGGTAGGAGAGACCCCGGCGCCGACCACCACGGCCCAGGGGCAAGCGTCTGATACGCCCCAAGCCGCGCCAGGCCAGGCCGCCTCCTCAAGCGGCGACTTCCCCTGGTGGGCAGCCGCCACCGGCGGCGCTGGCGTAGCGGTCATCCTTGTCGGCCTGGTGGCCGCCGTATGGTGGCAAAGAGCCGAGCCCAGGAGGCAAACGTGAGCGCCGCCCGGCGCCTCCGCACGACCCTCCGCCCGCCGCGGCTACTCCTGGCCGGCATCCTGCTCACCGCCTCGCTGGCCTTCCTGGCCAGCGGCCTCACCGGCCTCTTCCTCGCCCGCGGCCACGGGCCCGAGCTCAAGACCGTCGGGGGGCCGGGCCCTGTCGGCACCGCCACCACGACCGTCGCCACACCACCCCCCAGCAGCGCCGGCATCGCTCGCCTGATCATCAGCAAGATCGGCGTCGACGCGCCGGTCGTGGCGATGGGTGTGGACGAGAACGGCATCCCGAAGGTGCCCGACAACCCCTACGACGTGGTCTGGTACGACTGGAGCAGCAAGCCCGGCTGGGGGAGCAACGCCGTCTTCGCCGGCCACTTCGACTGGACCATCAACGGCAAGCCGGTGACCGGCGTGTTCTACTCCCTGGCCGCTCTCGGTCTCGGCGATATTGTCGAGGTGAAGCTGGCGGATGGCACCGACTACAAGTACAGCATCATCGGCAACCTGGCCATCCCCGACGGTGATCCCCAGGCCATGGACCTCATGGCGGCCACCCCCGTCGACATGGTCACCCTTATCACCTGCGGCGGGGTCTGGACCCCCGACCCTAGTGACCCGCTGGGCGGCCGCTACGACCATCGCCAGGTCGTGCGCGCGCAGCTGATCGGAGAGACGCCGGCACCCTCGTCAGGCGAAGGACACATAGGAGAGCCGCAACAGGGAGGCAGACAGGGATGAAGTTCCTACGTGGCGGGTTGTGGCGAATGGCAGCGCCTCTTCGCTGGCAACAGCGACGCTTGCTCCTGGCCGCTGTCCTGCTGGTGGCCTCCTTTGGCCTCCTCACCGCCGGCCTGACCGGCCTGCTGTTGGCCAAGGAGAGCGAACCCGCTGTGGTGTATCGCGGCACCCTGGACTTGCCCCGCAACGGCCAGGACACGCCTACCGCCACCCCCGTGCCCACTCCTCCCCCCAGCAGCGCGGCTGTCGCCCGCATGATCATCGAGAAGATCGGGGTGGACGCGCCGGTCGCAACGATGGGCCTGGACCAGAACAGTGTGCCCCAGGTGCCCGATAATCCCAACGACGTCGTCTGGTACGACTGGAGCACGCGGCCCGGCTGGGGCAGCAATGCCGTTTTCTCCGGCCACGTGGACTGGACCGTCCACGGCGTGCCAGTAACCGGCGTCTTCTACTACCTGCGCAACGTAGAGGTCGGGGACATTATCAAGATCAGGCTGGCCGACACCACGGAGTACGACTACAAGGTCACCGGCAATGTGGCTGTCCCCTACGACGACCCCGAGGCTCTGAAGGCCATGGGTGCCACGCCCATCGAGATGCTCACCATCATCACCTGTGGCGGCACCTGGGTGCCCCAGGCGGGCAATCCCCTCGGTGGCAACTACACCCACCGTCAGATCATTCGAGCGGAACGCGTCTACCCCGAACCCGCCACTCCAACGCCACGGCCGGCGCGCGTCATACCCTAGGCGGCAGCGTCAGCACTACGGGGCGGGCCGCGAGGATCCACACCGTCTGGCCGGCACCCACTTGCGTCAGGGTATTCACTCCCGGTATGTCGACGCCGGGCAAATAGCGGCGCCAGACTCCACGGCCCTGATCCCAGGCGTAGACGGCCAGCAGGCGGCCATCGCGCGCCGGCAGGACTTCCGCCACGCTTCTCGCCTGCCCGGATACCTGGACCTGATTCCAGCCGACCCCCAGCTGCCAGACCTGGGGAGCGTTGGCGGCATGGAGCCCATCGGTGCGGATGGGTGGCGCCTGACCGAACTGGAGGCCCAGCGTCTGCTCCGACGGCTCGACGGTTAGCGGCACCGTCGCCACAGGCGACGGCGTCTGGGTGGGCAACGGCGGCGCTGGCGTCTCCGTGGGCAACGGCGCTGGCGTGTCGGTAGGCAACGGCACCGGCGTCTCCGTGGGCAACGGCGCTGGCGTCTCCGTGGGCAACGGTGCCGGCGTGTTGGTGGGCAACGGTGCCGGCGTGTTGGTGGGCAACGGTGCCGGCGTGTTGGTGGGCAACGGCGGTGCTGGCGTCTCAGTGGGTTCCGGCGTGGCAGTGGGGGGCGCCTGGCCGCTGTCGTCGACGCCGCCCAGATCGAGCGTCCAGTACCAGCCGTAGGTAGAATCTTCGTTAAGAACGGCGGCTATCCCCGCCACCCGGTAGTTGGGGTTCAGCATATTGCCGTTATGACCCGGCGAGCCCTTCCACATCTCGAATGTCTCGCGGCCGGACGGGATACCGGCCGCCAGGTTCTCGCCGCACCATGTATTGTAGGCCTCGCAGTCGTATCCGGCCGTGGCCATGCGCTGGAAGGGACTCCGGCCCAGCGAATCTGTATGGCTGAAGTAGTCCTTGGCCCCCATATCTTGGCTCATCCAGCGAGCGGCCTCAGTTATCGTGGGCGAGACGTTAAGGGGACTAAGACCGTTCTGGACACGGTAGTCGTTGATGTATCCTAGAAGGGCCTGCTCCTCACCAGAAAGGAGCGGCGCCCCGCCCGCGGCCGGCAGGGGCGCCATGGCCAGAAGCAAAAACAGGCCGCTTCCCATAATGAACGCGACGAGTGCTCGATGCCATGGTCGAACTGCGTTGCTGGAAGAAGTTGTCATAACGCCTTGACAGCGTGTGGTATAATTCACACAGCGTTAGGGTCCGTAGCCCGGGCCCGACGTGCTCGGGGCGGGGAGTTGGTTGTCCAGGCCGGCACTCCCCGTCCTCTGCTTTCCATAACAATAGACGAACTCCTCTCCCCTACCGTTACATCCCTCCAGCCGTCAGAGCTAACATAATGTGGTGACCCCCATGCCCATGGATGTGCTGGCCCACATCGCCGCGGCGCGCGGCCTGACCCTGGACGACCGCCAGCTCCAGCAGTTCGAGGAGTACTACCGCCTGCTGGTGGCCGCCAACCAGCGATTCAACCTGACCAGCGTTACGGGCTACGAAGAGGTGCAGCGCCGCCACTTCGGCGAGTCGCTGGCCGTGGTCGCCGCCCTCTACCAGGCCGGGGTCCTTCAGCCCGGACAGGCGGCGCGCGCCATCGACCTGGGCGCAGGCGCCGGCTTCCCCGGCCTGCCGATCAAGATGGTCCACCCAGCCCTGCGGCTCACCCTGGTCGAGTCTGCCCAGAAGAAGACGCGCTTCCTGGCGGAGGTGGTGAAGCGCCTGGCCTTGCCGGACGTGTCGGTGGTGACCGCCCGGGCGGAGAGCCTGGCCCACGAATCCGCCCACCGCGAAGCCTACGACCTGGCCCTGGCCCGGGCGCTGGCCCCCCTGGCGGTGCTGGTGGAGCTGGCGCTGCCCTTCCTGAGGCTAGGCGGGGTCCTGGCGGCCCCCAAAGGGAGCCGCGCCGAGCAGGAGGCGGCCGCCGCAGGGCCAGCGCTGCGGGCCTGTGGCGGCCATCTCCTCTCCGGGGAGCGCCTTCCCGATTCGCGACTGGCCCTGGTCCTGGTACAGAAGGCGGCCCCCACCCCCTCCCTCTACCCCCGCCGTCCCGGCCTCCCCGCCAAGCGCCCTCTGCAATGAAACATGAAGAACTTCGGCCGGAAAATAATCCAGTAGAGCGCGTAGACCCCTAGACAAAAACCCGCCCATGCCTTATAAAGACAGAGAACTGTTGGGAGCGGCCGGGCGAGCCTCGCTCGCCGGATAGTTCCGTTCCCAGGAGGAGGATAGGATGGAGTTTCAGGGCGCCAGTTTCCAGAGTTTGGGCGGCTGGTTGCTGCGGCTGGTCAGACTAGACCTGACGGTCTTCGACGACGTGAAGGATGAGGTGTCGGCCACCTTGCCAGCCATCACCGTGGTGGTGGCGGCCAGCTTCTTGGCCGGCTTAGGGTCCTGGCTCTGGTGGATCCAGCAGGACTTTGGCCCCCTCGTCGCCTCGAAGAACGGCGAGGTCTTCCTCAAGTCGCTGGTCCTGGGCGGCATCCTCCAGTCCGCGCTCTGGTTCCTTTGGGTCTACATCGCTGCCATGGTCCTTTCGCGCGGGTTCGGCGTCGCCGCCGACATCAACCAAATGGTGCGCACCATGGGCCTCGCCTTCGCCCCTATGGCCATCTCCGTGCTGATGGTCATCCGCATGCTCACCGTGCCCTTCGGCGTCATCGCTATCGGGGGCACGCTGCTCCTCAGCAACGTGGCCATACAGGCGACCACCCCGGCCGAGACCCGGCAAGTCGTGATCGCCAACGTCCTAGGTTTCTTAGTGTTCGCCATAGTCCTTGGCATCCTGTCGAACATCAGCCAGGTCTACAATACGGGCGGCTTGGCGCCGGGCCTCTTCTTCTTCAACCTCAACCCGTAGAAGACCGCCGCCACGCCGTCGCTGGCCCGCCGGCCAGCCAGCCGCTAACATGATGGGAGACCTGCCTTTGGTGGGTCTCCCATCACTGCGTGCGGCTAAGAACGCCCAAGGACTCGATTGATGAGCTCTGCCCTATCACCCACCCAGGCACGGGCGTATCGGGCCAACATCTGGAAGTTTTACCTCCACACCTTCTTCCTGAACCTCCAGCTCTGGTGGCCCATCTGGATCATCTACCTCCAGGAAGAGCGCGGCCTCACCCTGGGGCAGGTGACGTTGATGGAAGTCCCCTTCTTGCTAAGCATCGCAGCCCTCCAGATCCCGGCCGCCGCCATTGCCGACCGCTGGGGCCGGCGCACCTGCCTGACCGCAGGCGCACTCCTGTTCGGGATAGGAATCGCTGCCTTCGGTCTGGCACAGACGTATCAGCTCCTGCTCCTCTCCTACCTGATCTGGGGCATCGCCATCGCCCTCATGACCGGAGCCGATTCGGCCTTCCTCTACGATACCCTGAAGGCCTTGGGCCGCGAGGACGAATACCAGCGGATCTACGGCGGAGCCTGGGCCGTAATCTCGACGGCGAGCCTGGCGGGCACCCTGGCCGGCGCGCCGCTGGCCGCGGCGACCAGCTTGTCCTTCCCCATCGTCCTCAGCGGCGCTATCGCCGGGCTAGGCTTCCTGGCCACCCTCACCTTCACCGAACCCCGGCCGTCCCGTCACGACCGAGCCCTCCTCCCCTATCGCCAGGTCATGCGCGAGAGCATCCGTCTGGCCGTCCACCAGCCGACGGTGCGCTATGCCATCCTCTTCTTCGGCGTGATGACGATCGGCGGCATCGGGCCAGTTTTCTTCTTCCAGCCCTTTTTGATACGCCACGACATTGACCTGAGTCAGGTTGGCTTCTGGCAGACGCCGATGCGCTTAATGGGGATCCTGGGCGCCCTCGCTGCCTACCGCGTGGTCGCCGCGGCGGGGGAAAGAGGGACGCTGCTGCTCCTGCCGGCGGCGCTGGTTGTCGGCTATGCCATCCTCGGGGGATGGGACTCGGTCTACGCTCAGGTGTCCTTTCCGGTGATGAACCTGGCGATCGTCATGACGCGACCGGTGATCAGCGACTACCTAAACCGGCGCGTGCCCACCAGCCAGCGGGCCACCGTGCTCTCCCTCACCAACCTCGTCTACTGCCTGGTCCTCATCCCGCTGGCCCCCATGGCCGGGCTCATCGCCGACAAGGTATCGCTGGCGGCGGCCTTCTGGACGGGGGCAGCGCTGATCCTGGCGGGGATGGCCGTCCTGCCCCTATGGTGGCGGGCCATGACCCAAGAGGAGCTTCCCGCCCGCGAGGCGGTGCCGGCCGCCTAGGCGACGACGCCCTGGGCCCGTAGCTCCTGAACCTGCTCAGGCGAGAACCCCAGGTCGCGCAAGACCTCGTCGGTGTGCTGACCGCGGCGCGGCGAGAGACTGCGCACCGAGCCCGGTGTCTCCGACAGCTTGACCCCGATGCCTACCTGCTGCACCTTGCCCAGACTGGGGTGCTCCAGCTCCGCCACCATCTGTCGGGCCTGCACGTGGGGGTCCTGGAACACCTCGTCCAGGCTGTACACGGGCCCCACACAGATATCGAACTGGCTCAGGTATTGGAACCACTCATCGCGTGTCTTGGTCTTGAAGGCATCCCGGAAAAACTGAAACATCTTCGGGAACTTGTCGGCCGTCATCTGATCGTAGATAAACTGCTCGCAGCGCATGGCCCGGCATAGCGCCTCCCAGAACCAGGGCTCCAGGCAGCCGATGCTCAGCCAGCGGCCGTCGGCAGTCTCATAGACGTGGTAGAAGGGGGCGGCGCCGTTCAGAAAGCTCTGCCCCGGCTTGGGCACCGACCCAGAGGCGAAGTACTGGCTGATCACGCCCGCCAACAGGGAGATGACGCCGTCGGTCATAGCCATGTCGACACACTGGCCGCGGCCCGTGCGCTCGCGGGCGATGATGGCCACCAGGATGGCAAAGGCGGCATAGAGGCCGCCGCCCGCGAAATCGCCGAGGATGTTCAGGGGGATGGCCGGCGGCGTGCCCGGCCAGCCGATCATCCCCAGTGCCCCACCGATGGCGACGTAGTTGATGTCGTGGCCCACCAGGCCAGCGTAGGGGCCGTCCTGGCCGTAGCCGGAGAGCGAACAGTAGACCAGGCGCGGGTTGACGCCGCTCAGAGTCTCGTAGTCCACACCCAGGCGCTTCACCACGCCCGGCCGGAAGCCCTCCAGCACCACGTCCGCGTGCTCGGCCAGGCGGTAGAAGACCTGTCGCGCATTGGCGAGCTTGAGGTTGAGGGCAATGCTACGCTTGTTACGGCTCAGGGCATTGAAAGCCATGGCCCGCTCGCTGACGTCCCGGTCCAGCAGGCGGCGAGCGGCGGTGCCCGTCAGGCGGCCGCCGGTGTCCAGAGGCTCCTCCACCAGGAGCACGTCGGCCCCCAGGTCGGCCAGGAGCATCGTGCAGTAGGGGCCGGGGGCCAGGCGGGACAGGTCGAGGATGTGGATTCCCTCCAGGGGCAGCATGAGGCGGCGCCTCCCTTCGTGGCGAATTCAGGGGCATGATCGCCTGGGGGCCAGCCTGTGTCAAGCGCGATGGGCCTTGGCGCAGTAGCGGAGGCCTTTAGGCCTCCACGTGGCGACCTGGGGGTCGTCGCTACATTTGTCCTTGCCTCGTGCCCGCCATTTTGCTAACATACTGGCACGGAACGGGGCTGTAGTTCAGAGGGAGAACGTTTGTCTGGCAGACAAAAGGTCGGGGGTTCGAGTCCCCCCAGCTCCACCATTCTTTTCTTGTTTCCGCCAGCGGCGGATAGGTAAAAGCGAAGAACGGGAGTAGTAGGCGCCGCCATTCAGAGAGCTGACAGCCGGTGCAAGTCAGCGCCAGGCGCCGAACTCGCCCGGGAGCAGCGCCGGTGAAGGGAGGCTAGCCGGCGACGGGTAGCGCCCGTTACAGCGCCCCCGAGAGTCTCCCCGCCTCAGGCGGGGAGGAACCAGGGTGGTACCGCGGATAGGCCCTCCGTCCCTGTGGGCGGAGGGCCTTGGACATGAGATAAGCAATGCCCGTTGACGATCAGCTAGCCATTGTGGGGCGGCTGGCCCTCGCCGCTCTTCTCGGCGCCTTCATGGGCCTCGAGCGGGAGATACGCGGCTACCCCGCCGGCGTGCGCACTATCGCCCTGGTGGCCATGGGCTCCGCCTTGTTCACTGAGATCTCCAACATCACCGGCGTGGAGGACCGTATCGCCGCCGGCATCGTCACCGGCATCGGCTTCCTCGGCGCCGGCGTCATCTTCCGCGAAGGCTACACCGTTCGCGGCATCACCACCGCCGCCACCATCTGGAGCGCCGCCGCGGTCGGCATGGCCGTCGGCCGGGAGCTGTACCTGGTGGGCGGCCTTGGCTCCATCCTCGTGTTCATACTGCTGGAGGCGCGACCCGTGGTCCGGCGCATGGACGATGTCGTACGCGAACGGCTGCGCGAGGCTGTCGCCCGCGAAGAGCAAGGCGAAGAGCGAGGCAATGATGGCTGACCCGTACGACCCCTTGGGTATGGAGGGACGCTGGCAGCAGAAGTGGGAGGCGGATGCCCTCTACCGCGCGCCGGACGATGACCCCCGCCCCAAGTGGTACTTCCTCACAATGCTCCCCTACACCTCCGGCGATTTTCACATCGGCCACTGGTACGCCATGGCCCCCTCCGACGTGGCGGCCCGCTTCCGGCGGATGCGGGGCTACAACGTCCTCTTCCCGATGGGCTTCGACGCCTTCGGCCTGCCCGCCGAGAACGCTGCCATCCGCCAGAACATCCACCCCTACAAGTGGACCATGAACGGCGTCGTGCGGATGCGACAGCAGCTTCGGACTATGGGCGCGATGTTCGACTGGTCGCGCGAGGTCGTGACCTGCGACCCGGAGTACTATCGCTGGAACCAGTGGTGGTTCCTCAAGTTCTACGAGAAAGACCTGGCCTATCGCGCCAAGGCGCCCGCCAACTGGTGCCCCTCCTGCCAGACGGTGCTGGCTAACGAGCAGGTGCTCCCCGCCGGCACCTGCGAGCGCTGTGGCACGCTCGTCACCCGCCGCGACCTGGAGCAGTGGTTCTTCCGCATCACCCGCTACGCCGACGAGCTCCTGGATCACAGCCGGATCCAGTGGCCCGATCGGGTGGCGAGCATGCAGAAGAACTGGATCGGCAAGAGCCACGGCGTCGAGCTCGTATTCGGGCTGAACGTGCCGGACGTCGAGGAGAAGGAGATACGGGTCTTCACCACCAGGCCGGACACCATCTACGGTGTCACCTTCATGGTGCTGGCCCCCGAGCATCCGCTGGTCGCCAGGCTGACAACTCCCGATCGGCGCCAGGAGGTCGAGGCCTACGTCCAGCAGGCCCGTTTCCTGTCGGAGATCCAGCGCCTATCTACGGAGAAGGAGAAGACCGGCGTCTTCATCGGCGCCTACTGCAAGAACCTCCTCTCCGGCCGCGACGTCCCCATCTGGATCGCCGACTACGTCCTCCTGACCTACGGCACCGGTGCCGTCATGGGCGTGCCCGCCCACGACCAGCGCGACTTCGACTTCGCCAAGCGCAACAACCTCGATATCATCACCGTCATCGCGCCGCCGGGCTGGCAGGGCGAAGAGCTCACCGAGGCCTACGTCGAACCCGGCCCGATGGTCAACTCCGGCCCCTTCGACGCTCTGCCCACCGATCAGGGCTACGAGGCCGTGGCGGATTATGTCGAGTCCAAGGGCTGGGGCGGCCGCAAGATCACCTATCGTCTGCGCGACTGGCTCATCTCCCGCCAGCGCTACTGGGGCTGCCCCATTCCCATCGTCTACTGCCAGCGCTGCGGCATCGTGCCCGTGCCCGAAGACCAGCTCCCCGTCCTCCTGCCCGAGGACGCCGAGTTCAAGCCCACCGGCGAGTCGCCCCTAGCCCGCCACCAGGGCTTCCTCCACACCACCTGCCCGCGCTGCGGCGAGCCCGCCCGCCGCGAGACGGACACGATGGACACCTTCATGGACTCCAACTGGTACTTCATCCGCTACCTGAGCCCGCACTACAACGAGGGGCCGGTGGACCCCCGCCTGGCCCGCAAGTGGCTGCCCGTAGATCAGTACACCGGCGGCGCCGAACACGCCGTGATGCACCTCCTCTACGCCCGCTTCTTCTGGAAGGTGGCCCGTGACCTGGGCTACGTCCCCGGCGACGAGCCTTTCCTGCGGCTGTTCAACCAGGGGCACATCATCGCCGACAAGGCCAAGATGAGCAAGTCGCGCGGCAACGTCATCACCCCCGACGAGTACGTCGGCCGCCTGGGGGCGGACACCGTGCGCTGCTACCTAATGTTCATGGGCCCCTGGGACCAGGGCGGCGAGTGGGACGATTCGGGCATCTACGGCATTCACCGCTGGCTGAACCGGGTGTGGGGCCTGGTGCTAGCCTCGCCTCGCGCCGACGGCGCGGACGCGGAGTCGGCCCGCCAGATCCGCCACCTGACCCACAAGACCATCCGCCGCGTCACGGAGGACATGGAGCGCTTTCGCTTCAACACGATGATCGCTGCCCTCATGGAGTTCTCCAACGGCCTGACCAAGGCCAGGGACCGGCCGGTGGACGGCGAAGCCTGGCAGGAGGCCATCGAGGCGCTGCTGCTCCTCCTGGCGCCGTCGGCGCCCCACATGGCGGAGGAGCTGTGGGCCCGTCTGAGCAAGCCCTACAGCATCCATCAGCAGACCTGGCCCCAGTGGGACGAGGAACTGGCCAAGGAGGAGGAGATAACGCTGGTGGTGCAGGTGAACGGGAAGGTGCGCGACCGCCTTCAGGTGCCGGCGGACATCGCCGAGGAGCGGGCCAAAGAACTCGCCCTGGCCAGCCAGCGGGTGCGGGCCCACATCGATAACAAGCAGGTGCAGCGGGTCATCTATGTGCCGGGCAAGCTGGTAAACGTGGTGGTGCGGTAAGTGCTACCGCTTCCGCTCTTCCATCGTGGCGATGGCCTTGTGGACGGCGGTGAGGAAGTTGTTGAGCTGCGTCTCCAGCCGGCGTAGGGTCTGAAGGGCGTAGAGGTCGGCCTCCTCCGTCTCCTGGTCGGCGGC
The DNA here is from genome assembly GCA_963701285.1 of uncultured Chloroflexia bacterium. Classification (GTDB taxonomy): domain Bacteria; phylum Chloroflexota; class Dehalococcoidia; order SM23-28-2; family SM23-28-2. Next base: position 2,629,726 of record OY969584.1, read on the forward strand.
CGACTGCGCCTCGTCCAGCCGCTCGCGGGCCTGGGCCTCGGCGTCGCGTACCAGGTTCTGGGCCCGGTTCTCGGCCTCGCGCACCATCTCCTGCGCCCTCTGCTCCGCCTCCTTCACCACCGATTCCGTCTTCAAACGCTCCTCTACCTCCGCCTGGGCCTTGGCGATGATGCGGGCCGCCTCCTCGTCAGCATCGGCCAGCACCTCCTCCCGCCGCTGGATGATCTCCCGCGACTGTTGGATATCGGCGGGCAGGGTCACCCGCAGGCGGTCGATGAGGTCCAGCAAGCGCTGACGGTGGATCACCACGCCGCTGCCCATGGGCACGCGCGTCCCCTTGGCGGCCAGCTCCTCGAGCCGGTCGATGAGGTAGACGATGTCCATGGGCTCTGTGGCCAAGACAGACCCCCTAGCGTCCGAAGCGGCGGTGCAACGCCTCCGCCACGTGGGCGGGCACCAGATCGGTAACGTCGTAGCCCAGGCTAGCCACCTCGCGGATACGGCGGCCGCTGACGAACAGGTGCTCCAGGCTGGCCATCAGGTAAACCGACTCCACCTCCGGCGCCATCTTCTTGTTCATCAGGGCCATATCGAACTCCGTCTCGAAGTCGGTCACGGCCCGGATGCCCCGCACCAGCGCGTTCGCCTTCTCCGTGCGGGCGAACTCCACCGCGAGTCCGCTGAAGGACTTCACCGAGACGTTCGGCAGGTGCTTCACCGCCTGCCGGAACATGGCGACCCGCTCCTCCACGGGGAAGAGCGCCTCCGGCTGATCGTACACGGCGACCACGAGGTGGGTGAACATGGCGGCAGCCCGCTGAGCAATGTCCAGATGGCCGTGGGTGACGGGGTCGAAGCGGCCGGGATAGATAGCCACGCCCAAGATGTCCCTCCTATCGATAGATGGATACGGCCGTATCCCCGTGACGGCGGCGCACCGCCAGCTTGAACAGATCGAACTCGTCCGGAGGCACACGGCGCCAGGAATGCTCTAGGACCAGCGTGCTGCCCGGCCCCAGCAGCGGCGACGCCGCCAAGCGCTTCACTATGGCCAGAGCGGCGTCGTCCTCGTACGGCGGGTCGATCAGCACCAGACCGTACGGCCCCTCCAGGCGTTCCAGGGCGCGCTCGGCCGGCAGGCAGAGGACCCGCGCCCGTTCCCCGAAGCCCGCCACCGCCAGGTTCTCCCGGATGGTATCACAGGCGGCCCGATCGCGCTCCACAAAGTCGCACCAGGCGGCGCCCCGGCTCAGGGCCTCGATGCCCAGAGCGCCACTGCCGGCGTAGAGGTCCAGGACACGCGACAAGTCAGCCCCCAGCGAGGCCAGCATATCGAAAACAGCCCCTCGCACCAGATCGGAGGTGGGCCGCAGATGGCGAACAGGCGGACTCTTCAGCCGCAGCCCCTTGGCCTGGCCAGCGATGACGCGCATCGTGACAGCCGTCGCTCCCTAGTGCGCAGCAGTGGGCGTCGCCGTCGCCGCCGACGTGGCGGTGGCCGTCGCTGTGTGCGTGGTAGTGGACGTGGCGGTGACCGTTGGCGTCGCCGTAGGCGCGACAGTGGTGGACGCCGGCGTAGGCGTGACGGTGAGCGTCGGCGCGACCGTCGGCGTGGGTGTGGCGGTGATTGCGGGCGTCGGCGTCTCGACGATCGTCGGCTCCGGTGTCGGCGTGGGAGTGGGGGTCGCCTTCACCTCAACGCTGAGGCGACGGCCCACCCGGGTAGCACCGTCGCTAACCACGAGAGAGATCTCGTAGGTGCCCCCCGCGTCGGGAGCGACCCAGGTGGCAGCGCCACCGGTGCTGCCGGCTTCCACAGTACCGCCGGTCGCGGTCCACTCCGGGCGCAAGTTGTCGGGGTTGGGGCGCACGAGCTGGGTCTGCCCGCCGCGCACCAGCGCGTCCACGGCTGGCAGAATAGCTGCCACTCCCGCGGTCTGGGATGCGTCCTCGATGGCGATGCCACCCAAACGATAGGCCTGCGTCGCCTCCAGCTTGAAGCTGGCGCTGAACTGGTCCTCCACCCACACCGTGCGCGTCTCATCGCCTGAGCGATAGGAGAAGGTGACCGCCGCCGCCGCGTCGTCCCACTTGAGGCCCGTGCCCCCCTTCGGGCGATAGATGTTGTCGCCGGTGATAACCAGCCGCTGACCACCGGAGATCCCCTCGCCCTCCGCGGTAGCCGAGGCCTCCGGGGTGCCCTCCACCATCGACATGACGTTGGCGATGCCCATCGCTTCCAGGAACGTCATGCTGCGGATGCCGTCCTTGGTCTTCTCGTGGCTGAAGGGGCTGACCACCAGGTACAGCTTCGCCGGCTCGATGATGCTGGTGGCGTGGACCAGAACCTGGGTCATGCGGGTGCGGTAGGCCGACTGATCCGTTTCCGGTAGCAGCTTCACTTTGTCCGCCGCCTTGCCCAACGCGTCCCAGTTGTAGGCGCCGGTATCGACGGTGGTGTCTCGCACCGCCGGCATGGGCAGGGTGAGGCTAAGGCTGCGACCGCTCTTGTGCAACTCCTGGGCCAGCGTGGCCACAAACTGGCTGAACTCACTGCTCACGCTCGCGTCCACCTGACGGTAGTCGATATCGATTCCCGCGTACTTGCCGTTCTCGGCCAGAGCGACGATGGCATCGATGTGGCTCTTGATGCGGCCAGGGTCGGACAGGATGGTCTTGACAGCAGCGGCTGCCTCACCGTCCACGGCAGCGATCGTGGGGTAGAGCTTTAGCTTGTTATCGGCGGGCAGGACGGTGGCTGTGCCCGTTATGCTGCCATCCGCGGCCGGCAGGTAGTCTCGTGGGCTGATGGTGGATATCAGGCCGGCCATGGCCGGGTCGAGGGTACCGCCGCTGGGTATCGCACCGATAGCGTCGAACTTGGCCGTCGCCAGCCGCAGCACGGCCATGTTCGCAGGGATGTCCGTGAGCTGCGCCTCGGCGGCCGCGCCGTCTGCGGCCAGGGTGGCCGACGCCAGTCGCCGCCAGCTGCTGCCATCATAGGTGTAGAAGCCCAGATTGGCCGCGTCCAGGGTCGGTGTCGAAAGGCTTATAGTGGTGACCAGGCACCCTTGCTCCTTGGCCTGGTCCGGCACCGTCATCTCGTAGAGCGCGCTCAGCGGCACCAGCCCCTCGGGCAGGTTAGGCAGGTCCGTCTTCGCGCGGGCCGTGATGCCGCAACCCACCTCCTGCGACTTTCCCCCGCCGTTGTCGCCGCCACCACCACCCAGCAAGGACAAGGGCGGCAGGACGAGGATGAGGATCAGGACAGCCAGGAAGATTATGGTGCCACCGATGATGAGAGGTGCGGGGTCGCGCTCCCGACCGGTACGTAACACCCGGTCGAACGGCTTTTCCCCTCGGGAGAATTCTCTGCCGCGGCGTGGTGGCGGTCTACGACTCATGGCTAGCTACTGCCTTCCTCCCCCTCGATCAGCGGGGCCTCCCTAAGGGCGTAGCGGCCGCTGGATGGGCGTGACCTTCAGCGTGATCTCATCCCCGTTGCGGTTGATGACCACCGGCACCGTTTCGTCTGGGTTTAGGCGCATCAGCGCGTTCAAGAAGGGCACGTCGGCGGTGATGTCCATCTCGCCCATGCGAAGAATGATGTCGCCCACCGCTATGCCGGCTTCAGCCGCAGGACTGCCATCCCCCACGCTGGAGATCCACGCGCCCCGATCCACCGGAAAACTCCGCGCGGCGGCCACCTCCGACGTGACGTCGACGTGGGACACGCCCAGATAAGCACGCCGCGTCCTCCCGCTCGCGATGATCTGCCCAGTTACGTCTTGGATCGCCTTGCTAGGAATGGCGAAGGCCACCCCCTCCACAGTTCGGCCGTTGTCCGAGCGTACCACGGAAGTGGGCATGCCCACCAGTTCCCCCAGGCTGTTGATGAGGGCACCGCCGCTGTTGCCGGGGTTCACCGCCGCATCGGTCTGGATCAGGCCCTCCATGAAGATGCCGTCCAGCTGCCAGCGCCGCCCGAGGCCGCTGACCACCCCCACCGTCACACTGCTGCGGAAGTTCTCCAACGGGTTACCCAGCGCAATCACTCGCTGGCCAGGCACCAGGGCATCGGAGTCCCCGAGAGCGATCGGCACCAGTCCCTCCAGATCGATCTTCAGCACAGCCAGGTCGGTGAAGGGCCAGTCGTGGCCCACCAGCTCCGCGTCGCGCTGGCGGCCGTCGGCCAGCAGAACCGTAATCTGCCCTACCTGGTCCACCACGTGCTCGTTGGTCACAATGTATCCTCGCGCGTCGATGATGACGCCTGAGCCCATCGCCAGGGGCTGCCCGCCGTCGCCGGCCAAGGTGGCATCCTTGTTAACGACAGCCACTACGGCCGGCAGCGCTTTCTGAACCGCCTCTGTGACGGCCGACTCCTCGCTCTGGAGGACAACGCCGCCCGGAACCGGGGTGGGAAGAGGCGCCACCGTCTTCTCCTCGCCGTTGTCGGAAAGCAGGCCGGCCGTTAGCACTCCCGCCAGACCGCCGGCGACCCCGCCTGCCGACAGCGACACCACGACCAAGACGACCACCCAACCCCAGGGCGACCGCCTGGCATCCACCCCCGGCCCACGTTCCAAGAACGGCCCCACGTCACAGGCATTTTATCACAGGGCTCCAAACGGTCAAAGGGCGCCCGCCGCATTGTGAGAACCCTCCGAGGCTGCTAAAATGCTCCCGATGAACTACCCCGTCTGGGAAATCCCCCTCCTCAGCGGTGGCCTGCTCATCGCCGCCGTGGCCATCGTCCATGTTTTTATCTCCCATTTCGCCATCGGCGGCGGCCTCTTCCTCGTGCTCACGGAGATGAAGGGCTACCGCGAAGGTGACCGGCGCATCCTCGACTATGTGCGCCTCTACTCCCGCTTCCTCATCCTGCTAACGCTGGTGGCGGGTGCCCTGACGGGGGTGGGCATCTGGTTCACCATCGGCCTGGTGCAGCCTTCCGGCACGTCGACCCTAATCCATACCTTCGTCTGGGTCTGGGCCATCGAGTGGGTGTTCTTCACGGTGGAGATAGCCGCCGCCATCGTCTACTACTATGGCTGGAACCGCCTGGACCGCCGCACCCACCTGACGATCGGCTGGATCTACTTTGGGGCCGCCTGGATAAGCCTGTTCCTGATCAACGGCATTCTGAGCTTCATGCTCACGCCGGACGACTGGCTGAAGACCCACCACATCCAGAACGCATTCTTCAACGCCAGCTTCTTCCCTTCCACCTTCACCCGGACGGGCGTGGTCATAGCCCTCGCCGGCCTGTTTGCCTTCATCACCGCCGTCCTGATGCGGGAGGAGGACCTGCGGACGAATATGCTGCGCTACTCCGCTCGCTGGCTGGTGCCCGCCTTCCTGATCATCCCCATCGGTGCGTTGTGGTACTTCGCCGTCATCCCTTCGGTTGCCCGCGAACAGGTTATCGGCAGCGCGGCGGTGGTACAGATATTCCTGCTAGCGAGCGTGGCCCTGTCGGCCCTCATCTTCATCTATGGCATCCTCGGCGCCGGCTTCCAGCCCCGACGCTTCTCCGTGACCACCGCCTTCGTCCTGCTGGCGATGGGCCTGGCCGTCGTCGGTTCGTCCGAGTTTGTCCGCGAGGCCATTCGCAAGCCCTACATCATCTACAACTACATGTACTCCAACTCCATCCGCATCGAGGACGCGGCGGCGGTCCAGCAGCAGGGGGTTCTGGCCAGCGCCAAGTGGAGCACGGTGCAAACGGTTACGCCCGACAACCAGCTGCAGGCGGGTAAGGAGGTCTTCCACCTCGTCTGCTCCGCCTGTCACACGGTCGATGGCTACAACGCTATCCGCCCGATAGTGAAGGACTGGCCGCAGAACTTCATCCACCAGCAGTTGGGCCAGCTCGATGTGCTCAAGCCTTACATGCCGCCCTTCCTGGGCAACGCGCAGGAACAAGACGCCCTGGCGGCCTGGCTGGCGAGCCTGGGGCACTAGGAGAAGCAGCCGTGATCCCGGATCCCGACCCCATCCCCCTCCCCGCCCCGGCTGGTCTGCTGACCGCCCTCCTGGTGCTGACCTTCACCCTGCACATCCTGGCGATGAACGTGGCCCTGGGCGGTACGGCCGTCGCCGCGGTCAGCGATTTCCTCGGCCGCCGCCGCGGCGACGAACGCTACCGCCGTCTCGCCCGCGACGTGGCCTCCCTTTTGCCGATAGCGCTGGCGGTCACGATTACGCTGGGGGTGGCGCCGCTGCTCTTTATTCAGACGCTTTACGGCCAGTTCTTCTACACCTCGTCCATATTGCTGGCCTGGCCCTGGCTGATGGTGGTGCCCCTGGTCATCGTGGCCTACTACGGCATCTACCTCTATGCCTGGCAGGGCGAACGCCTGGGCGACCGTCGCATATGGGTGGGCGCCGGCAGCGCCCTGCTCCTGGCGGTGGTGGCCTTCCTCTACGTAAACAACATCACCCTGATGCTCACGCCCGACCGCTGGCACGACATCTACGCCTCCCACTCCAACGGCCTCTTCCTCAACACGGCGGACGGCACCCTGGTGCCCCGTTTGCTCCACTTCCTGGTGGCGGCGCCGGCGGTGGCGGGCGCCGCGCTGGTGGTCTACGCCCTGTTCATGAAGAGCCGCGCGCCGAACGGCTACTGGGCGTGGGCGGCTCGCTACGGCGCCGTCTGGTTCCTGGTACCCACCCTCTTGCAGGCAGCCCTGGGCCCACTGTTCCTCTTCCAGCTCCCCTCCGCCGTGCGTGACCCCTTCGTCGGCGATGACACGCTGCGCACGGCCCTGCTGATTGCGGGCATCGCCGCCGCTGTCCTCGGGCTCCTGGCCATGGCCGCCGCTCTGCGCCTGCGTAACCCCCTGCCGCCGGGCCTAGCCGGCGGCTTCTGCGTGGTGACCGCCGTCGGCCTGATGAGCGTCACCCGCCACTTCGTGCGAGACCAATACCTCTCGCCCCACTTCTCGACCGGCAACCTGGCGGTGAGCAGCCAGACGGGCCTCATCGCCCTCTTCTTCGCGGCACTGGTAGCAGGCCTCCTCGTGGTGGCCTACATGGCGCGAGCCATCTTGCGGGCACCTGGGCCAGCCGAGGAGCCGTAGACCCGCCACCGCGGCCGGCGAGACGCCCCAGAACCGCCCCAAGGCGGCGCCGTGCCTGCAAACGGCGGGGCGCAATTTTCCTCCAGCAGCCGGCAACCTTTGGCCCCCAACAGCGTCTTTACAAGTGGACGGATTGTCCATATAATGTGGGCGCTCGCTAAGCGCGACTGAGGTGTACTTGCACCTCAGCCTCTTTTTCTCCCCAACGCGACCCGAGGTGATCTGGCATGACAGACAAGCCTGTTCCTCTTACCAAAGAGGGGCTGTCCAAGATAGAAAAGGAACTGGACTTCCTGGTGACGGTCCGGCGGCCTCAGATTGCCCGGCGCATCCAGGAGGCCAAAGAGCTCACCAGCGCCCAGAACAACGCCGAGTACGACGACGCCAAGAACGAGCAGGCCTTCGTGGAGGGACGCATCCTCACCCTGGAGCGCATCATCCAGAACGCCGTCATGATCGACGAGGAGGTGGCGCATCACGCCAGCCGCGTGCAGCTAGGCTCCACCGTCACTCTGGTCAACCAGAAGGGCGAGAAGCTACACTACACCATCGTGGGCAGCGCCGAGGCCGACCCCAGTCAGGGCCGCATCAGCAACGAGTCGCCGGTGGGCAAGGCCCTCCTGGACAAGGGCGTTGGCGACGAGGTGCAAGTGACGGTGCCGGCCGGCGACCTCCGCTTCACCATCGCGGCCATCAACTAGAAGACATCCCAGAACGGACGCCAAAGCGGGGCGGTGGCAAGGCCGGCGCCCCGCCTGTTCATTTCGTAAGCATCCGAGACGACGTTGAGCGACCGAGGCGAAGAGCTCATCGAGCAGCGACGGGCCAAGCTGGAGCGCCTGCGCGCTCGCGGCTACGACCCCTATCCCGCCCGCTACCAGCGCACTCACACCGCCCACGAGGCGGCGGCCCTCCTGGCCCGCCAGGAGCAGGAGGCGGCTGCCCCCGGCCGCGAGGTGAGCGTGGCCGGTCGCGTGACTGCCATGCGGAGGATGGGCAAGCGCACCTTCATCGACCTGCGCGACGGCTCCGGCAAAGTTCAGGCCGACCTCCGCCAGGACCTCCTGGGCGACGACGCCTACGACGCCTTCGTCGACCTGGTCGACCTGGGCGACTTCGTCGGCGTGACCGGCACCCTCTTCCGCACCCGCACCGGCGAACCCACCATCGAGGCCCGCCAGTACACCATCCTCACCAAGGCCCTGCGGGCGCCGCCGGAGAAGTGGCACGGCCTCCAGGACGTAGAAGTGCGCTATCGCCAGCGCTACCTCGACCTCATCGCCAATGCCCAGGTGCGCGACATCTTCCACCTCCGCAGTCGCGTCATCGCCGCCATCCGCCGCTTCCTGGACGAGCGCGGCTTCCTCGAGGTGGAGACGCCGGTCCTCCAGCCGGCGGCGGGCGGCGCCGCCGCCAAGCCCTTCGTCACCTACCACAACGCCCTGGATCGCTCGCTCTTCCTGCGGGTCGCCACCGAGCTCCATCTCAAGCGCCTCCTTGTCGGCGGCTTCGAGCGCGTCTACGAGATCGGCCGCGTGTTCCGCAACGAGGGCGTCTCCACGAAGCACAACCCGGAGTACACCCTGCTGGAGGCCTACCAGGCCTACGCCGACTATCAGGACATCATGCGCCTGGTGGAGGAGATGGTGGTCTACGTGGCCGAACAGGTCCTGGGCCGCCTCAGCCTGATCTACGGCGACGCCGAGATCGACCTGACGCCGCCCTGGCGCCGCCTCACCCTGCGCGAGGCCATCCTCGAGCACAGCGGCATCGACTTCGAGGCCCACGCCGACGCCGGGTCGCTGCGCAGGGCTGTGGGCCCCCTAGGCATCGTGACCCCGGCCACTGCCGGGCGCGGCAAGCTTATCGATGAGCTCCTGTCGACCTTCGTGGAGCCCAAGCTCATGCAGCCCACCTTCCTCCTGGACTATCCGGTCGAGCTCTCACCCCTAGCCAAACGCAAGCCCGACAACCCGAGCCTGGTGGAGCGCTTCGAAGGCTTCCTGGCCGGCCGCGAGATCGCCAACGCCTTCTCCGAGCTCAACGACCCCCTCGACCAGCGCGAGCGCTTCCTCGAGCAGGCCCGCCTCCGCGCCGCCGGCGACGAGGAGGCGGAGACGGTGGACGAGGACTTCCTGGTGGCCCTGGAGCACGGCATGCCGCCCACCGGCGGCCTCGGCGTCGGCATCGACCGGCTGGTCATGGCCCTGGCCGGCCAGCAGTCCATCCGCGAAGTGATACTGTTCCCGCAGCTAAGGAGCAAGGAAGAGCCGTAGAGGCGACGCCGTGAACCGCCACTTCACCTGCACCGGCTTCGTCGTCCAGGACGACAAGACCCTCCTCCTCTGGCACCCTCGCCTGCGCATGTGGGTGCCCCCCGGCGGCCACCTGGAGCCCAACGAGGACCCCGTCACCGCCGTCCTGCGCGAGATCAGCGAGGAGACGGGCCTGACGGTCGAGGTCCTGCCCTTGGCCGAGACCTTCCCCTTCGCCTACCCGGGCCAGATCGCGCCGCCCTTCACCATCCTTCTGGAGGACAGCGCCGACGCCGGACAGCCCCACCAACACATCGACCTCATCTACTTCTGCCGTCCGGCCGACGGTGCCTCCCTGGGCCCGCCGCCGGGCGCCATCGTCGCCTGGGTGGACGAGGACACGCTGCGGCCCAACCGCCCCGTCGACCTCGTCGGCTGCGGCGTGGCGGCGCCCGTGAGCGATGACGTCCGCCTCCTGGCCTTGACGGCCATCCAATCGGCCCGTAGCCTTGGGTTCTAGGTTCCGCCATGCTGAGCCTCGCCTTCATCCGCGACAACCCCGATGTCGTGCGCCAGGCCATGACCGCCCGCCAGACGCAGGCGCCCCTGGACAACGTCCTGGCCCTGGACGGCATGCGGCGGCGCCTCCTCCAGCAGGTGGAGACGCTGCGGGCCGAACGCAACGCCGCCGGCAAGGAGATCGGCCGCCTGAGCCAGGCCATCGAGCGGGCGGGCCGCGAGGTGCTGCCCCGCGAGAAGGACTACTCGTCCGTCGAGGAGCAGGACCAGGCCGCCGACGCCGCCCGTGAGCACGCCGACGCCATCGCCCGCCGCGACCAGCTGCTGGAACGCATGCGGGGCGTCAGCCAGCAGATCGAGGCGCTGGAGGACGAGCTGCGCTCCGTGGACGAGCGCCTGAACGACCTCCTCCTCCAGCTTCCCAACATCCCCGACCCCAAGGTCCCCCTCGGCATCAGCGAGGAGGACAACGTTGTCGTGCGCAGCGAGGGTGAGCCCCCGGCCTTCGACTTCGAGCCGCTCCCCCACTGGGAGCTGGGCGAGCGACTGGGCATCATCGACTTCGAGCGGGGTGCCAAGCTCTCGGGCTCGCGCTTCTACGTGCTCCAGGGTGCCGGCGCCCGCCTCCAGCGGGCGCTCATCGCCTGGATGCTCGACCTGCACACCCAGAAGCACGGCTACACCGAGATCTATCCGCCCTTCATGGTGCGCGAGGCCTGCATGTGGGGCGCCGGCCAGCTGCCCAAGCTGCGCGACAACCTGTACCACGACGCCGAGGAGGACTTCTGGTTCATCCCCACGGCCGAGGTGCCCCTGACCAACCTCCACCGCGACGAGATCCTGGAGCCGGGCTCGCTGCCCCGCCACTACGTGGCCTACACCGCCTGCTTCCGCCGCGAGAAGATGAGCGCCGGTCGGGACGTGCGTGGCATCAAGCGCGGCCACCAGTTCGACAAGGTGGAGATGTACAAGCTCACCGAACCCGAGCGCTCGGAGGAAGAACTGGCCTCCCTCGTGGACAACGCCGAGGAGGTTTGCCGCGGCCTGCGCATCCCCTACCGCGTGGTGCAGCTCTGCACCGCCGACCTGGGCTTCTCCTCGCTCATGTCCTACGATATCGAGATGTGGGCGCCAGGCTGCGGCGAGTGGCTGGAGGTCAGCTCCTGCTCCAGCTGCGGCGACTTCCAGGCGCGGCGCGCCAACATCCGCTTCCGGCGAGAGAAGGGGGCGCGGCCGGAGTACGTCCACACCCTGAACGGCTCCGGTCTGGCCCTGCCCCGCACGCTCATCGCCGTGCTGGAGAACTACCAGCAGGCCGACGGCTCGGTGGTGGTACCGGACGTCCTGCGCCCTTACATGGGAGGAGCGGAGGCCATCGAGGGCCAGGGATGAGTGTAGCGGCGACCTTCAGGTCGCCATGTGGAGGCCTGAAGGCCCCCGCTACGTTCGAGAGTGCGACCCGGGATGTTGGCCCGCTCGTTGCCCGTCAAGCGGGAGAGCCCGAGAGGGTGGAACCCTCTCGGAAGGACGATCGGGGCGGGCGGGTGGGACACACCAACGCTCGCCATTAGAGCCCGGAAAGATTAGCGCTTCAACCGAAATGTAGTACATTTGACTTGTGAGATATCTTGCCGCTCTGCGGGTTGAAACCCGCAACTTCTACGCGAGCTGCGCCCCGGCAGGCCGGGGATGTTCCACCAGCCAGCGACCGTGATTCGGCCTCGACGCCCCAGCCTTGACGCCTGGGGTCCGGCAATAACAGACCAAGGACGACCCATGCGCATTCTCGCCATCGATATGGGCACCGGCACCCAGGACATCCTGCTCTTCGACTCCTCCGGGCCGGCGGAGAACTGCCTCAAGATGATCATGCCCTCTGCCACCGAGATCGCCGCCCGCCGTATCCGCCAGGCCACCCACGACCGCCGCGGTGTCGTGCTTATCGGCGTGACCATGGGCGGCGGCCCCTGCGCCTGGGCCCTGCAGGCCCACCTTGAGGCAGGCCTCCGCGCCTACGCCACGCCCCAGGCCGCCCAGACCTTCGACGATGACCTGGCGGTCGTCCAGGCCATGGGCGTCACCGTCGTCTCCGAGGATGAGGCCCGGGCCGACAGGTCGGCCGACACTCGGCCCCACTTCGATGACGCCCGCCGGATCGAGATGGCCGACCTCGATCTGCCGGCTATCCGCCGCGCCCTGGCCGCCTTCGAGGTGGACGACGCCTTCGACGGTCTGGCCCTGGCCTGCCTCGACCACGGCGCCGCGCCCCCCGGCTACTCCGACCGCCTCTTCCGCTTCGACCACCTCCGCCGCGTGGTGGAGACGCGCAACGACCTGCGGGCCTTCGCCTATCTGCCGGAAGAAGTGCCCGACTACCTGACCCGCGCTCGCGCCGTGCTGGCCTGCGCCGACGCCGACCTGCCCACCATCTTCCTGGACACCGGCCCTGCCGCCGCCCTGGGCGCTCTCCAGGACCCGCTAGTGGCCAAGCAGGAGGAGCAGCTCGTCCTGAACCTGGGGAACATGCACGCCCTCGCCTTCCACCTGCGTGGCACCCACATCCTCTCGCTGTATGAACACCACACCGGGCTCCTGACAGGCGAGGAGATCGAGACCCTAACCGAGGGCCTGCTGGCCGGCACCCTCCGCCACGAGGACGTGTTCGACCACCACGGCCACGGCGTCTTCTATGCGGAGCAGGCCGAGAGCCCGTCGCGACCGCGGCCGCTGGTGGCGGTGACCGGGCCGCAACGCGGGAAGCTGCGCCACAGCGGCCTCCGCCCGCACTTCGCCGTGCCCCACGGCGACATGATGATCAGCGGTTGCTTCGGGCTGGTCTGGGCCTTCGCCGAGAAGCACCCCCAGCACCGCGAGGAGATCGAGGCGGCGCTGAAGCCATGATCAAGACCAAGCGCATCTACGAACCGGCAGACCCCGCCGATGGCCACCGGCTGCTCATCATGCGGCGCTGGCCTCGGGGCATCAAGAAGACCGCCGTCGATACCTGGGAGCCGGACCTGGGCCCCAGCCTGCCCCTCCTGACCGACTACCGAAAGGGGAAGATCGACTGGCCGGCTCTCGCCCAGCGCTACCGCCAGGAGATGAAGGGCCGGCCGGAGGCGCTGGCCAAGGCGGCGGCCCTGGCCAAAGCGGGCGATGTAACGCTCCTCTGCAGCTGCCAAGACGAAACGCGGTGCCACCGCACGCTGCTAAAGGAGATCCTGGACCGAGGGGTGCTTCCAGCCCGCTCACCCTGAGTTTGTCGAAGGGTGGGCGGCCGCCAGTGGTTCGACAGGCTCACCATGAGCGGCGGTGGGGCTAGCCGCCGCGGTCGCGCCGCGTCAGCAGGCGAGCGAGGAAGCCGGGCACCAGGGCCTCCAGACCCTTGGCGGCGGTCTCGATGTCGGTGATCTCCAGGTCGCGGTAGCCCACCCTGAACCGCCAGGTACGCAGGCCCACCAGTTGCACGCGCTGGCGGCGGCAGAGGCGCTTCGCCTCCCCGGCGTAGCCCACCGGCACGAACAGGTGCAACGGCCCGGCCTGCGAATAAGGGAGCCACGCCTCCCGGGCCTGCTGCTCGGTGACGGTGGCGCTGGACTCCACCTGGGCCACCATCTGTGTCACCTTCTCCGGCCACTGGAGCACAACAATATCCGGATAGAGCACCTGGCTGTCCAGCGTCACGCCCATGCTGCGCTCAGGCTCATTGACGAAGGCCCTGAGGTTCGGATAGCGCTCGTTGGGGAAAGCGAAGCGCTGCCGGGCGATCTCCTGCAGCGCTTTCACGCGGAGTCGCTCTCGTATCTCGCGCGGGGCCATGGCCGATTCTGTGCTCTGCGTCACGGGGCTTCCAACCATCATAGCGACTGATTGCCGTCGCGTCCAGAGCCTACGACGGGTCGTGAGTCAACCTAGAAGCCGTGCCAGGCCCGACTCGAAGCGGCCTGGCCGCGGCGTGTCTTCGCCAGCACGAAGACCACGCAGCCCGACGCCATCAGCGCCATCCTCAAGGGCAAAGAATCTGCCGCCATGGCTCCGATCGTAGAATGTTGAGCAGGAGATAGTCCGCTGTGACCGGAAGCATCGTCCTCGCCTCAACCAGTGCCCCGTAAGATATGGCGCCTCCGCTGCCGAGCCGAGGCGAGGCGATAAGGCTCCGAGCCCGCTCCGGCCGGCGGCCGGCGAAACTTGTGTTGCCAGATAGCAACGGATGCGACCCCAAAGTGGCCAAGCATGCCCGCAAGGGAAATGCGTGAGAACGACGACCGGAGGAAGCGATGATGACGCACTACAAGTATCTGATCGTCGGCGGGGGCATGACCGCCGATGCTGCCGTTAAGAGCATCGCCAAGATGAACGCGGATGGACCCATCGGGGTGATCAGCGCGGAGCCCGACCGGCCGTACAAGCGGCCACCCCTCACCAAGGCCCTCTGGAAAGGCGCCGCCTTCGACACCGTCTGGCTTAAGACGGAACAGCAGAGGGTGGACCTCCACTTGGGCCGCAAGGTGGTGGCGGTGGACCCACGGAACAAACGGGTGACCGACGACCACGGCGAAGAGTACACGTTCGACAAGTTGCTGCTGGTCACCGGGGGAACGCCCCGGCGCTTCACCTTCCCCGGCTCTGACGAGGTGATCTACTACCGCACGCTGGCCGACTACCATCGCCTGCACGAGATGGCCCGCCAGCGCCGCCGCTTTGCCGTCATCGGCGGCGGCTTCATCGGCTCGGAGATCGCTGCCGCCCTGGCCATGAACCAGCAGGACGTGGTCATGATCTTCCCCGAAGACACCATCGGCGAGCGCATCTACCCGCCCGAGCTGGCCCAGTTCCTCAACGACTACTACCGGGAGAAGGGCGTCGAGCTGCTGGCCGCCCACTCGGTGGTCGGCGTGGAGAGGCGCGGCGAGCGCCTGGCGGTGAGGCTCCTGAACCGGAAGGACTCCGCCGAGCGAGAGGTCCTGGTGGACGGCGTCGTCGCCGGGATCGGCATTCAGCCGAACGTGGAGCTGGCCCAGCAGGCCGGCCTGCAAGTCGACGGCGGCGTGGTGGTCGACGAGCTCTTGCGCACCAGCCACCCCGATATCTACGCCGCCGGAGACGTGGCGCTCTTCTACAACCCGGCCCTGGACAAGCGGATTCGCGTGGAGCACGAGGACAACGCCTACGCCATGGGCGGCCTGGCCGGACGGGCCATGGCAGGCCAGCCGGAGCCGTATCACCACCTTCCCTTCTTCTACTCCGACCTTTTCGAGCTGGGATACGAGGCGGTGGGCGAGCTAGACTCACGCCTAGAGACGGTGGCAGACTGGAAGCAGCCCTATCAGGAGGGCGTGGTCTACTACCTCCAGGAGGGCCGCGTCCGCGGGGTCTTGCTCTGGAATGTCTGGGGCCAGGTGGACGCGGCCAGGCGGCTGATCGCCGAGCGGGGCCCGATCCGGGCCGAGGAGCTGAAGGGCAGACTGCCGGAGGATGGAGGCTAGGGCGCCAGAAGGAGGCCCGTGGGAACGCCGATGATAACTGAATCTGAAGACAACGATTTCCGCGCGGCGATGGTGCGGCCGCGCCATGTCTCTCAGGAAGACATGCGCAAGTTTGAAGGCTACGCGGCCGAGATCTTCTCGGCGTTCGGGCTAGACCTGAACACGCCCGCTACGGTGGAGACGCCCCAGCGCTTTCTCCGCGCCCTCTACGACTGCACCGAAGGGTATGAGGGAGACCCCAAGCTGCTCAAGGTCTTCGAAACCGAGTGCCGCGGCGGCCCTGATTGCCGTGTGAGCCAGGTGATCGAGGGGCCCATCCACCTCTTCTCCTTGTGCGAGCACCACGCCTTGCCGTTCTTCGGCCAGGCCTGGGTGGGTTACATCGCGCACGCCCACATCATCGGCCTCTCCAAGCTCACCCGGCTGGTGCGCCTGTTCAGCCGCCGGTTCACCGTGCAAGAGCGGATCGGCCAGGAGATCGCCGACGCCCTCCAGACGATGCTGGAGCCCCACGGCGTGGCCGTGTACCTGGAGGCCCAGCACCTCTGCACCCAGATGCGCGGCGTCCATGAGGTCTCGCCCCGAACGCGCACATCCTTCTGGCGGGGCCTGTACGAAACCGATGCCGCCCTGCGCTCGGAGTTCCTGAGGGCATCCGGGCTGGAGCAGTGACGAGCCTAGCCCCTTTCGACGTCCTGCTCGATGTCTCTCCGGGGCGCGACCTGCCTCTCCCGCCGCGTTTGGCCGCTCTCTACGGTCACCTCGGGTTCCCACTCCAGGCCGGCCGACCGTATCTCATCGGCAACTTCGTGACCACGCTGGACGGCGTGGCGACTTTGACCACCGGCGCGTCCGCGGGCGGCCCTATCAGCGGGTTCAACGAGCACGATCGGATGCTCATGGGCCTCCTTCGCGCCGCGGCGGGCGCCGTCGTTGTCGGCGCGGGCACACTGCGGTCCGTGCCCGACCACTTTTGGACCGCCGAGCACATCTACCCGGCCCTCGCGGGAGAGTATCGAGGGCTGAGGGCGGCCCTGGGCTACCCCGAGCATCCCCTGAACGTCATCGTGACCGCGAGCGGCAGGATCGACGCCGGCTTCCGTGTGTTGGAGAGCGGCGAGGTTCCAGTCCTCATCGTGACGACCGCGCGCGGCGCCGAGGAGCTGGCCCGCCAGACGCTGGCGCCGTCCGTAAGGGTCGTGCCCGCGTCGGAAGACGGGCCGATAGCGGCGGCGGCAATCCTCAAGGCCATCGGGCGCGCCCGGCCATCCGATCTGGTGCTCCTCGAGGGCGGCCCGCGGCTGATGGGGGATTTCTTCGCCGAAGGCCTCCTCGATGAGCTCTTCCTCACCCTCGCCCCCCAGGTGGCCGGCCGGACCGATTCCACGGAGCGGCCGGGGTTCGTCTCGGGGAAGACCTTCGCCCCCGAGCATCCGGTCTGGGGCAACCTTCTCTCCGTCAGGCGAGCCGAAAGCCACCTCTTCCTCCGCTACTCGTTCCCGGCGGTGGGCTAGAGCCCGCAGCAACCATCGCTATTGCCAGACGCAGCGCTTCAACCTAGAATCGTCTAGGAGCGGCTCGGCCACTGTAGGGTCAGCATCGCCCCGGATACTCACTCGCCCATGTCGCCGGCCCCTGGTCCAGGCCGGCTCCAAACCGAATCTACGGAGGGGTGGCCGAGTGGCTTAAGGCGGCGGTCTTGAAAACCGCAATCCCGCTTGTCGGGATCGGGGGTTCGAATCCCTCCCCCTCCGCCAGCGCACCGGGAGGGTCATGGGCCAAGGGTCAAGGGTCAAACAGGGGCTCACGGGCAACGGATCGAGGGCAGGCGTGGAAGCAGGCGAGACTCCTGTCGGGTACAGGCAACTGAAAGCCTGGCAGAAGGCCGACGACCTAGCCTGCGCGCTCTTCGCGCTCTTGCAGACATTGCCCGCCAACCTTCGATGGCTTGCGTCGCAGACGATCCGCGCCGCGGTCTCCGCCCCAGCCAACATTGCGGAAGGCTACTCGCGCCGCTCCCTAAGAGAGTACCTGCACTACCTAAGCATCGCTCGGGGCTCCCTCGCTGAAACTGAATACTACCTGCACTTCATGCACCGCAACGCCATCGTTGACGCTGACGCCTATGAACGACTTTCATCCATGTACTCTGAGGCCGCCGCTGTCCTCTATGCCCTGATCCGTTCCTTATCGAAGAAGCTGCAAGAAGAGAGCGGCCATCGACCCTACGCCATCACTGAGGACGATGTCCCCTATGACCCATGACCCATAACCCTTGACCCTTTGAGGAGCGCCATGAAGATCCACGAATACCAGGCCAAGCAGATCCTGTCCGAGTTCGGCGTGCCCGTGCCCAAGGGGCGCGTCGCCGCCACGCCCGAGGAGGCCCGCCAGGTCGCCCAGGAGCTGGCCGTCCCAGTGGTGATCAAGGCCCAGATCCACGCCGGCGGCCGCGGCAAAGGCGGCGGCATCAAGCTGGCCGACTCGCCCGCCCAGGCCGAGGAGGCAGCCCGCCAGATCATCGGCATGACGCTCGTCACCCACCAGACCGGCCCCGAGGGGCGCATCGTCAGGCGCGTGCTGGTCGAGGAGCAGGTGCAGGCCCAGCGCGAGCTCTATCTGAGCATCGTCGTCGACGGCGGCAGCGCTCGCCCGGTGGTGATGGCCAGCGAGGCCGGCGGCGTCGACATCGAGGAGGTGGCCTCCGCCTCGCCGGAGAAGATCCACAAGGCCTTCGTCGAACCGTTCGTCGGCTTCCAGCCCTACCTCGGCCGCCGCCTCGCCTTCGCCACCGGCCTGACCGGCGACCTCCTTCGCCCCGCCGTCCAACTCATGGGCGGCCTCTACCGCGCCTTCACCGCCAAGGACGCCTCCCTGGCCGAGATCAACCCCCTGGTCGTCACCGCCGACAACCGCCTCCTCGCCCTCGACGCCAAGATGAGCTTCGATGACAACGCCCTCTTCCGCCGGCCCGACATCGCCCAGCTCCGCGACCGCGACGAGGACGACCCGCTGGAGGTCCAGGCCCAGGAGCTCGGCATTAATAATTATGTCAAGCTTACCGGCAACATTGGCTGCGTGGTCAACGGGGCGGGGCTGGCCATGGCCACCATGGACGCCATCAAGCAGGCGGGCGGCGACCCTGCCAACTTCCTCGACATCGGCACCGTCAACGACGTGGCGCGGGTGGTCAACGCCTTCAAGATCCTGACGGCCGACCCCAGCGTCAAAGCCATCCTGATCAACATCTTCGGCGGCATGGCCCGCGTGGACGTCATCGCCCAGGGCGTAGTCGACGCCCACAAGGAGATGAAGATGCGCGTGCCGGTGGTCGTGCGCCTGGCCGGGACGAACGTGGCCGAAGGCGAGCGCATCCTGGAGGACGCCGGCCTGCCCCTGATCCGCGCCATCGGCCTGGGCGAGGCGGCGGCCAAAGCGGTGCAGGCCGCAGGGTAGGAGGCCGAGGCCTTGGCAGACGCAGCGGCTACGATTGGCGTCATCGGGGGCGTGGTCGGCGTTTTGGGCGGCGGCGGCGGCCTCATTGGCCTGTGGCGGGTGTGGCACCAGGAGCGTCGGGAGGAGCATCGAGCGTTCTTTGCGTCCTACGAGAAGTCCATAGCCACGCTCGAAAAACAGTATCAGAGGGAAACAGACGCTGCCAAGAGAGAGGAGAGGAGGAGACGTCTTGAGGTGGAAGAAAACGAGTACATCGAGCAGCAAGCAGCCTACCGGCAGAACAGTGCGCTACGTCAGACCGCACCCCGCGGGGTGCTGACGCTGGAGCGTCGTCCCGCACCGGAGCCCCGCCGGATTGAGCTGACGGAACTGCTGGAGAAGACTCGAGTTCTGAGCCCTGCCCTTCTGACCGCAGTGGACTACTTCCTGCGGGGCAACGCCCTCTATGACCTGGGGCGCTACGAAGAGGCCTTAGCCAGCTACAACCGCGCCCTGGAGCTTCGACCCGACGACCCCGACACGCTCGGCAATCGCGGCCGCACCCTCCGCATCCTAGGGCGCTACGAGGAGGCGCTCCTGAGTTACAGCCGCTCCCTCGAGCTTCGCGCCGACGACCCGGACGCCCTTAACAACCGCGGCTTCGCTCTCACCAAAATGGGCAGACTGGAGGAGGCTCTGGCCGATCTCGATCGGTCGCTGGACATCCGGCCCGAGCACCCCGGCACTGTAAGCAGCCGGGCTCTGGCCCTCGTCAAGCTTGGGCACCAGGAACACGCGTTCGATGACTTCGCTCACGCGCTTGCCCTTAAGCCGGGCGCACCCAGCATCCTGTACGACCGCGCATGCGCCTTCTCGGTCGCCGGCCACTGGGACGAGTCGCTGCGCGACCTCGGGGCCGCCATCGCTGGCACTCCCCGGTATCGGGCCGAGGCGCGCCAAGACGTGGATCTTGAAGCATTGAGGAACCATCCGGAATGGGGTCCAAAATTCTGGGAGATCGTGGGCAGAGAGGAGACCCCGTGAGCATTCTTGTCGATTCCAGCACCCGACTCGTCGTTCAGGGCATCACCGGCCGGGAGGGCAGCTTCCAGACCCGTCGCTGCATCGAGTACGGGACGAAGGTGGTGGCCGGCGTCACCCCCGGCCGCGGCGGTGAGACCGCCGAGGGCGTGCCCGTGTTCGACACCGTCCGGGAGGCGGTGGACCAGACGGGCGCCAACTGCTCGCTCATCTTCGTGCCTGCCCCCGCGGCCGCCGACGCCATCCTGGAGGCCGCCGACGCCGGCATCGACGTCATCATCTGCATCACCGAAGGCATCCCCACCCAGGACATGCTCACCGTGCGCCACTACCTCCAGCCCCAGGGCCTGCGCCTGATCGGGCCCAACTGTCCGGGCGTCATCAGCCCCGGCCAGGCGCGAGTGGGCATCATGCCCGGCGACGTCTTCTCGCCCGGCCACGTCGGCGTTGTCTCCCGCAGTGGCACCCTGGTGTACGAGGCGGTGGCCCAGCTCACGGAGCTGGGCATCGGCCAGAGCACCTGCGTGGGCGTCGGCGGCGACCCCATCGTCGGCACCACGCCGGTGGAGGCCCTGAGTCTGTTCGACGCCGACCCGGAAACCAGCGCCGTGGTCTTCGTGGGCGAGATCGGCGGCGTGTTCGAGCAGGAGGCCGCCGACTACATCGCCAACCACATGAGCAAGCCGGTCATCGCCTTCGTGGCCGGCGGCACCGCCCCGCCGGGGCGGCGCATGGGCCACGCCGGCGCCATCATTGCCGGCGCCTCGGGCACCGCCCGCGCCAAGAAGGAAGCGCTGGCCGCCGCCGGCGCCGCCATCGCCGATAGCCCCGCCGACATCGGCGCCGTCACCCAGCGGGTCCTGCGCGACCGCGGCCTCCTGTAGAAGGCAAGACAGCAGCGAGGTACGTTCCCATGAGCGAAGACGCCCTGGACCGCATGTTCAACGCCTCGTCCGTGGCCGTCATCGGTGCGTCCAGCGAGGCGGGCAAGGTCGGCCACTCGGTCGTCAAGAACCTGGTGGACGGCGGCTTCCAGGGCCGGGTCTACCCGGTGAACCCCGCGCGTGCCGGCGACGAGCTCTTCGGCTGCCCCTACTACGCCAGCCTGGCCGACATCCCCGGCCCGGTGGACACGGCCGTCATCGTGATACCGGCCGCCGCCGTCAACGACGCCATCGTCGCCTGCGGCCGGAAGGGCGTGCCGACGGCGGTGGTGATCACCTCGGGTTACGCCGAGATGGGCAACCTCGACCTCCAGGCGGAGCTTATCGAGACGGCGCGGCAGGCCGGCGTGCGCGTGCTGGGGCCCAACATCTTCGGCTTCTATTACCCGCACAACGACCTCTGCGCCACCTTCTGCACCCCCTACACCAAGCGGGGAAGCGTCGCCTTCACCTGCCAGAGCGGCGGCGTGGGCATGGCCGTCATCGGCTTCACCCGCTCCAGGGGCATCGGCGTCTCCGCCATCGTCGGCCTGGGGAACAAGATCGACATAGCCGAGCACGACCTGCTGGCCTTCTTTGGCCGCGACGCCAACACGCGGGTCATCGCCATGCACATGGAGGACCTGAAGGACGGGCCCGCCTTTGTGACGGCGGCGCGAGAGGTCTCGCCTCGGAAGCCGGTCATCGCCCTCAAGGCCGGCCGGACGCCCCTGGGCAGCCGGGCGGCCGCCTCTCACACCGCCGCCCTCGCCGGCGTCGACCGCATCTACGACGCCGCCTTCGACAAGGCCGGCGTCCTGCGCGCCTGCACCCTGGACGAGCTGCTGGACTGGGCCCGCGCCCTGGCCGTGTTGCCGCCGTCGCGGGGGCCAAACGTCTTCGTGCACACCAGCGCCGGCGGCCTGGGCGTGATCATCGCCGATGCCATGTACGACGAGGGGCTCCAGGCCATGGAGGTGCCCGCCGACCTGGAGGAGGCGCTGCGAAAGCACATCCCGCCCTTCGGCTCGTTCCGCAACCCGGTGGACGTCACCGGCTCCTCCACGCCCGACGTCCAGGCCGAGACCGCCCGCCTGGCCATCGAGGACCCGCGGGTGCACAGCGTGGTTCTGGGCTACTGGCACACCATCATCACGCCGCCCATGGTCTACGCCGAGGCCATCGGGCGAGTGGTGGAGCAGGCGCGGGCGAAGGGCATCGTCAAGCCGATCGTGGCCTCGCTGTCCGGGGACGTGGAGGTGGAGCAGGCGGCCCGCTATTTGGAGGAGCGAGGTATCCCCAGCTACCCGTACTCGCCCGAGCGGGCGATATCGGCGCTGGCGGCGCTGCACCGCTGGTCGCGCCGCGCGGGCCTGCTGGCGGACTGACGGCCAACGGGTGGAGCGCACGGCCGTGCGCCCTACATCGCGCGGCTGTGCTACAATACCGATGCCATTGACAGGCGGAGGGATCGCATAGTGGCTGAGTGCGCCCGCCTGCTAAGCGGGTACTCCGAGAAATCGGAGTCATGGGTTCGAATCCCATTCCCTCCGCCAGCAGCGATGCCCTCCCCTGAGCACCTTGCGTCCCCTCAGACCTCCGTCGGCCCGAAGAAGTGGCTACCCACGAAGGCCAAAGTGACGGCGCGAATGCCCTTGCCGATGCCCACCGCCAGCATGAACCGCCAGAAGTTCATCCGCACCGCCCCGGCGGTGAGGCCGGCGAACTCGAACACCGGGTTGGGAACAGCGGCCAGCACCAGCAAGGTGAGGAAGCCCCAGCGCATCATAAGCCGGTTCACGAAGGCCGCCACCCGCCGCAGGAGCTCGCCCAGGCCGCCCCTGAACAGCCAGTGGCGCTCCTCGCCCACCGCGCGGCCGAGGCGGCCAGCGGCGTAGGAGGTCGTCTCCGCCAGGGTCATGCCGCCGCCGCCAGCCGCGGCCACCAGCCAGGGGTTATGGGTCTCGGCCATGGTCACGATGAGGGCCTGCCCCGCCGCCGTCAGGCCCGGCACCGGCACGAGGAGATTGGCCGTGCCCAGGAAGTTGGCCACGAACAGCCCGACGTAGCCCAGGTCCCTCAGGTCGTCCTGGTCGAGCTGCGCTATCACCGACAGCAGAGATGTGCCCACCAGTACGGCCACCAGCAGTGTGATGGCCGTCCCGTAGCGCACGGGCCGCGGGATCTGCTCGACCCGCCGCCGCAGAGCGTTCCACGCCCAAACCAGGGCGGCTGGCCGCTCGCTCGTCGTCACAGTACTAGTGTATAGGGAGCGAGCGAGGGGACGCCAGAGTCCTCGGCACCACACGAAGTCTGATGGCGTCGAACCATTTGAGTTCACCCTGCGGGATGAATCCCGCAGCTTTCCAGGCAGCTGAGGGTTTCAACCTTCAGGGGTGTTCCCATCCTTGAATGCCCCCTGACCCGATGCTACACTTTGCATTGAGGAAACTCCCCTCCGCGCGCCTCGGGCGCAAGCCCATTCTCAACAACGAGAAGAAGATGCCTCTGTACCACATCTGGACGGTTGGCTGTCAGATGAACGAGGCCGATTCGGCCAAGCTGGCCGCCGGCCTCCAGCGCCTCGGCTGGCGGGAGACGGCCCGACCGGAGGAAGCCGACCTTGTCGTCCTCAATACCTGCGTCGTCCGCCAGAAGGCGGAGGACCGGGCGGTGAGCAAGCTCGCCCTGTTGCGGCGGCTCAAGGCCCAGCGCGACGGCCGGCTGCGGATCGCCGTCATGGGCTGCATGGTGGGCCTGCCCAGCGACCTCCTCCAGGAGCGGTTCCCCTTCGTCGATGTGTTCGCCCGGCCCCAGGCCTTCGCCGACGTTTTGCGCGCCGCCCTCCCCCAGGACGACGTCGGCGGCGAGTTTTGGCCCGAGACCTTCGCCCAACCGGCGGGGCCTACCGCCTACGTGCCCGTCATCCACGGCTGCAACAAGTTCTGCACCTTCTGCATCGTCCCTTACCGCCGCGGCCGCGAGCGCAGCCGGCCGCTGGCCGACGTGGAACGCGAGGTGGCGGCGTTGGCCGAGCGCGGCGCGCGCGAGGTCACTCTCCTGGGCCAGACGGTGGAGGCCTACGGCCACGACCTGCCCGACGACCCCAGCCTGGCCGACCTCTTCCGCGCCGTCCACGACACGCCCGGGCTGGAGCGCATCCGCTTCCTCACCTCCTACCCCAAGGACATGACCGACGCCATCATCCGCGCGGTCGCCGAGCTGCCTAAAGTGTGCGAGTGCTTCAACATCCCCGTCCAATCGGGCGACGACGGCGTCCTGGCCCGAATGCGCCGCGGCTACACCCTGAGCGAATACCGCTCGGTGGTGGAGAAGATCCGCCGTTCGGTGCCCGGCGCCGCCATCAGCACCGACGTCATCGTCGGCTTCTGCGGCGAAACGGAGGAGCAGTTCCGCCGCACCTACGACCTCCTGGCCGAGCTGCGCTTCGACAAGGTGCACGTCGCCGGCTACTCGCCGCGACCGGGCACCATCGCCTGGCGCACCCTGCCCGACGACGTGCCGCAGGCGGTCAAGATGGAGCGCCTTCACGCTATAGAGGAGCTCCAGGAGGTCATCGCCGCCCAGATGAACGCCGGATTGGTGGGCAGCGTGCAGGAGGTGCTCATCGAAGGGGAAAAGGGCGGGAAACTCAACGGCCGCACGCGGGCCAACAAGATCGTGCACTTCAGCGGCCAAGGCCACCCCGGCGACACGGTCAGCGTGCTCATCGAGAAGAGCAGCGCTTGGTCCCTCCAGGGCCGGCAGGGGGGGCCGGCCGGCCCCGCCTAGCTCCGCCGATGGCCACCACCAAGAGCGGCCCCACCTCCTTGGCCCGTTCGCCTGCTTCCTCTCCCGCGGTCGCCGTCATCGTCGCCATCTTCACCGTCGATGAGGGCGAGCTGCGGGTGCTCCTCATCTCCCGCAGCGCCGAGCCCTTCCGCGGCCTGTGGAGCCTTCCCGGCGGCGTCCTCGCCCCCGGCCAGTCGCTGGACGAAGCGGCGGCCCACAGGCTGCAACGCGAGACGGGCGTCACGGACGTCTATCTGGAGCAGCTCTACACCTTCCACGACCTGGACGACCGCCGCTCAGTCGCCGTCGCCTACTTCGCCCTGGTCGACAGCCGCCAGGCCAAGCTGGCCCATCGCCGCGCCTGGCGACCCGCCTGGTTCCCAGTTGCCGGCCTGCCGCGCCTGGCCTTCGAGAACAACAGGGTCGTCGACTACGCCGTGCAGCGCCTTCGCGCCAAGCTGGACTACTCGAACGTGGCCTACAGCGTCCTGCCCCGCTACTTCAGCCTCAGCCAGCTCCAGCGGGTCTACGAGGCGATCCTCTCCCGCCCGCTGGACAAGCGGAACTTCCGGAAGCGCATCCTCTCGCTGGGGATCATCGAACCGACGGGCCGCACCGTCGCCGATGGCGCTCACCGGCCGGCTCAGCTCTACGCCTTCCGCGAGCGCCGGCCGGTGGTCTTCTGAGCTCCGTCCAGCACGTGGCCGACGGCCCCTGAACGTAGCCGCGACCTTCCGCTACATCCGGCATCGGAGCCGCCCGCCCCCCTTCGTGTCCTCTTGACACCATCGCCACACTGTGCTATTTTGAGCATGGTAAGTGTACAACGTACACTAAGTGCCGGCTGGAAAGGCTGCTCAGGATGGTGACCAAGGTCAAGACCACGCGACGGCTTCCCCTCACGGAAGAGGTGCTCCTGGCGGAGGCCATGGAGTGCCAGGCCGACCGTCCCCTGGCGACGGCGCCTCTGGCCGAGGAGCCGGCCTTCGCCTTCTGGCAGCAGGACATTCCCGCCGAGTACTGGGCTTTGAGCGCGGAGCACCTCGTCGAGCGCGTCCACGCCGCGAAGGCCAAGCTGGCACCGCGCCTGGTCATCCTCGGCCACCACTACCAGCGCGAGGACATCATCCAGTTCGCCGACTACCGCGGCGACTCCCTGAAGCTGGCGCGCTGGGCCGCCGAGCAGCGGGACAAGGAGTACATCGTCTTCTGCGGCGTGCACTTCATGGCCGAGGCGGCGGACATCCTCTCCGGCCCCAATCAGGCCGTGATGCTGCCCAACATGGCCGCCGGCTGCTCGATGGCCGACATGGCCGCCGCCGATGACGTCTACGCCTGCTGGGACGAGCTCCAGTCCGCCTTAGGCGGAGGCATCACCGGTATCGTCCCCGTCACCTACATCAACTCGGCGGCCAGCCTCAAGGCCTTCTGCGGCCGCCACGACGGCATCGTCTGCACGTCCTCCAACGCCCGCCTGGTGCTGAAGTGGGGCCTCGAGCGCGGTCAGCGCGTCCTCTTCTTCCCCGACCAGCACCTCGGCCGCAACACGGCCGTGAAGCTGGGCATCCCCCTCGAGGAGATGGCCGTCTGGGACTACACCCTGCCGCCGGGCAGCCTGGGCGGCAACACCATCGAGCAGCTCCAGCGGGCGCGCGTCATCCTCTGGAAGGGGCACTGCTCCGTCCACGCCCGCTTCAGTGTCGAGCAGGTCCAACGGGCGCGCGAGAGGTACACGCAGATCAAGGTCATCGTCCACCCGGAGTGCCGGCTGGAGGTGGTGCAGGCGTCGGACATGGACGGCTCCACCGAGTTCATCGCCCGCACGATAGCCGAGGCGCCGGCGGGCAGCCAGTGGGCGGTGGGCACCGAGATCAACCTGGTGTCGCGCCTGGCCCGCGAGAACCCGGACAAGCTGGTGTTCTGCCTGGACCCGGTGGTCTGCCCCTGCTCCACCATGTACCGCATCCACCCGGCCTACCTGTGCTGGGTGCTGGAGCGGCTGGTGGCGGGCAAGATCGTGAACCGGGTGGCGGTGGACGAAGAGACGGCCCGCTACGCCAAGGTCGCCCTGGAGAGCATGCTACAAGTGGTGTAGCACCCCGCTCATCCTGAGCCTGTCGAAGGATGGGTGAGCCGTGGAGGAACGCGCCATGCAGATCGACCTGGACCACGTCCACATTTTCGCCTCCGACCTGAACGAGACCGTCCGCTGGTGGAGCGAGATGCTTAACGCCCGCGTCGTGTTCGACCTCGAGGTCGCCGGCGCGCGGAATGTCCGGCTCGCGGTCGGTCGCGGCTTCCTTAACCTGTACGATCAGCCGCCGCGGGTCGTCGGCTCGGGCAGCGTGCACCACCTGGGGGTTCAGACGGACGACCTGGAAGGGCTGGTGGCCTCGATGGAAGCGAAAGGCTATCGCTTCCGTGGCCCGATCAAGGACTT